>NZ_JBBOPS010000001.1:0-2817500 GCF_038003725.1 Aeribacillus sp. FSL K6-1121 | reverse complement strand
TCTATTAAACGATGAGTTCAATTTGCCGGAGGACGATTATCAATATTTAGTATCTCGCCATAGACGTCCGAAGCCGCAAGTAAAAGCGGGCAGGATTATTTCTGAAGTGGATCGGGCGAGCCTTAATGATATTAGTGACGGTATTGCAAGCGAATTGAATGAGATAGCTGTCATGAGCAACGTACAAATCGTCGTACATAAAGATCTTCTTCCATTAAGTGATTCAATACAATTATTGCCGTTAGAAAAGCAATTTGAGTGGGCTATCACTGGAGGAGAAGATTTTGAACTGGTAGGAACGACTTCTAAACATTCCTTTGAAGTATTGAAAAAAAAATGCGAGCAAGAAGGAATACGCATAACGAAGATCGGAGAAGTATTTGAAGGCAGCCCATCGGTTTATTTGCAAGAAAAAAATATTCGCAAACGGCTATTAAGCAAAGGCTACAATCATTTTAAAAAAGGTGATTCATTTGGATCAATTTGAAATAAAAACAACAAATCCTGAAGAGACAGGGAATATGGCGATGAAGCTGGCTCAGCACTTACAAGCGGGCGATGTGATTACGCTTGAAGGAGATCTTGGAGCAGGCAAAACTACATTTGTGAAAGGACTGGCAAAAGGTTTGGGCATTGGCAGAACAGTGAACAGTCCTACTTTTACAATCATGAAGGAGTATACAGACGGCAGACTGCCGCTTTATCATATGGACGTTTATCGGATTGAAAATAGCGATGAGGATTTAGGGTTTGATGAGTTTTTTGATGGAGACGGTGTAACAGTTGTAGAGTGGGCGCATTATATAGAAGATCAACTGCCGGAGGAAAGACTGGATATATTCATCCGTTACATTCAGGACAATGCAAGATCTCTAATTTTTAGGCCGAAGGGAAAAAGATATATTAAGCTGTGTAAGGAGTTTTTCACTGATGACGGTATTAGCGATTGATACATCAAACGACTGTTTAGGCATTGCGTTAGTAGACGAAACTAAAATTATTGGCGAATATATGACGAACTTGAAAAAAAACCATTCTGTTCGTGCAATGCCGGCAGTTGATTATCTTTTGAAAGAGTGCCACGTTCAGCCCAGCGACTTAACAAAGATTGTGGTTGCCCAAGGTCCTGGCTCTTATACTGGTGTGCGAATCGGTGTAACAATTGCTAAGACGCTTGCATGGGCTAGAAACATTCCTTTAACGGGCGTTTCCAGTCTTGAAGTGCTTGCACTGAACGGGCGTTTTTTTGACGGGTTGATTTGCCCTTTATTTGATGCAAGAAGAGGACGAGTTTATACCGGGCTGTATGAATTTAAAGAAAACATACTTTGTGTGAAAGAAGACAAAAATATTCTGCTAGAAGATTGGTTGAATGAAATAAAACAGCTAAAAAAGCGGGTGCTCTTTTTAGGGAATGACGTTTCTCTTCATTTAGATCTGATCAAAGAAATAATGGGTGAGCTGGCAGTCATCGGGGATCCGTCATTGCACCAGCCGCGTCCGGGATTGCTAGGTTTGCTGGGAATGACTAGAGAAGCAGTCAATGTTCATCAGTTTGTGCCAAATTATTTAAGGTTAGCAGAGGCGGAAGCGAAATGGATCGAGCAGCAAAAAACGTCAACATGATTAATAATCAAGTAAATGTTCGAAAAATGACAGTTGAAGATATACATCGTGTTTATGAAATCGAACAGCTGTCATTTTCGGTTCCTTGGACAAAGGAATCATTTTATCGGGAATTGGTCCATAACCATTTTGCTACTTATTTAGTAATAGAATATGAAGGAAAAGTTGTAGGGTATTGCGGTTTATGGGTGATTGTTGATGATGGGCAGATTACCAATATTGCTATTTCTCCAGCGTATCGGGGAAAAAAGCTGGGAGAGACCCTGCTTAGAAGCGTTTTAAACGTAGCAAAAGAAAAAGGAGCCAAAGCCGTTACATTAGAAGTCCGAGTTTCGAATACGGTTGCGCAATCATTATATAAGAAATTGAATTTTGAACCAATCGGAATACGGGAAAACTATTATACGGATAACCAAGAAGATGCGATATTAATGCAGGTGAATTTATAATGAAAGATCGATTAATTTTAGGAATTGAAACAAGCTGTGATGAAACAGCAGCTGCCATTGTGAAAAACGGAAAAGAAATTGTTGCACAAGTCGTTGCTTCCCAAATTGAAAGCCATAAACGTTTTGGCGGAGTCGTTCCAGAAATCGCTTCACGCCATCATGTCGAGCAAATTACTCTCGTATTAGAAGAAACGTTAAAACAGGCGAATCTTTCGTATCACGATTTGAACGCCGTAGCCGTGACAGAAGGACCGGGGCTGGTTGGTGCATTATTGATTGGAGTCAATGCCGCAAAGGCTTTAGCTTTTGCGTATGATCTTCCACTAATCGGAGTACATCATATTGCAGGACACATTTATGCAAACCGTCTTGTGAAAGAATTTTCTTTCCCGCTGATTGCATTGGTTGTTTCCGGCGGCCATACAGAGCTTGTCTATATGAAGGAGCACGGTTGTTTTGAGGTGATTGGGGAAACACTTGATGATGCAGCAGGAGAGGCTTATGATAAAGTAGCGCGAACATTAAACCTGCCTTACCCGGGCGGGCCTCATATCGACAGGCTAGCACATGAAGGAACTGCTTCCATTGATTTGCCGCGAGCATGGCTTGAAGAAGGCTCGTTTCATTTTAGTTTCAGCGGGCTGAAGTCAGCGGTGATTAACACTCTTCATAACGCGGCGCAAAGAGGGATCACGATAGATCCGAAAGATATGGCTGCAAGTTTTCAGCAAAGTGTTGTAGAAGTTTTAGTGGAAAAAACTGTTCGTGCCAGTGAGAAGTATCAAGCTAAGCAAGTTCTTTTATCAGGCGGAGTAGCGGCGAATAAAGGATTAAGAACTGCTATGGAGGAAGCATTCAAAAAGAAAAAAGGGATCGACCTCGTCATTCCACCATTGTCCTTATGCACAGATAATGCGGCCATGATTGCAGCTTTCGCTGATGTACTTTATGAAAAAGGAATTTTCGGTGATTATCGTATGAATGCTCATCCTGGATTGGAATTAACGTCATATATATAGGCAAAATAGGGTCGAATGAACAGCGGCCCTATTTTTTTATTTTAACCACAGGTTATCCACAAAGAAAATCTTCATTTTGGATAAATAAGACGAAACGTTGAAATAGAAGAAGAAAAAATAAGGTGAAACATGTGGATAACTAAAGGGGTTTGTTGTGGATAATGTGAACAAATAAGAAAAATATTGTAAGGTAAGGAACTAATGATGTGGATAACTGTTTGAGAGAAACATGCTGAAGGAAACAAAATAAATAAAAAACCGGCATGAGCCGGTTATTCAGAAAGAAGTGATTCCCATTCCTCCATCAGCTGTTCTAGTTGTTCCGTTAACATGACATTTTGATCATGAAGTTTTTGAGCTTTTTCATGATCTTGGTATATATTTGGATCGCAAAGCATTTCATTGTTTTCAGCGATCGCTTCTTCAATTTCTGCTATTTTGTTTTCAAGTTCTTCAATGCGGCGCTGTCTTTGCCGTTCTTTTTTTTTCAATATTTTTTCTTGTTCATAAGATATTTTTCCTTGTTTTTGCTCTTTGGTTTCGATAGTTGGTTCTTTCAACTGTTCAAGCTCGATCATCTCCGCTTTTTTTGCAATGTAATAATCATAGTCCCCGATATATTCGGCAATGCCTTCCGTGGATAATTCAAAAATTTTGGTCGCGATTTTGTTGATAAAATAACGATCGTGCGAAACAAACAAGATTGTTCCAGGAAAATTTATCAGAGCGTTTTCCAATACTTCTTTGCTGTCGAGATCCAGATGATTCGTAGGTTCATCCATGATGAGAAAGTTAGCTTTTTTTAGCATTAATTTCGCTAAAGCGAGCCGAGCTTTTTCTCCTCCGCTTAAAGACGAAACGGTTTTCAGCACTTCATCTCCGGAAAAAAGGAAATTCCCTAAAACCGTTCGGATTTCTTTTTCTGTTTTTTCGGGATAGTCATCCCACAATTCATCTAAAACCCGTTTAGATGAAGACAAATCCGCTTGTTCCTGGTCATAATATCCGATTTGGACATTAGATCCAAACTGAATTTTTCCGCTCAGCGGCTTTAAGCGGTTGATGATCGTTTTTAATAAGGTAGATTTTCCAACTCCGTTTGGCCCTATTAAGGCAATTGAGTCCTTCCTGTTGATCGAAAAGTTAATATTTTTCACGATCGGAGTTTTTTGATCGTAGGAAAGGGACAAATCAATGGCTTTTAACACGTCATTGCCGCTTTGCTTTTCGATTTCGAAGGAAAAGCTGGCTGACTTCTCGTCCCCAGCGGGTCTGTCCAGTATTTCCATTTTCTCAAGCATTTTCCTTCTGCTTTGCGCACGTTTCGTTGTCGATGCTCTTGCTAAGTTTCGTTGAATAAAATCTTTCATCCGCGCGATTTCTTCTTGCTGTTTTTCAAATTGTTTTAATTCCCTTTCGTACGCTTCCGCTTTTTGTTTTAAATAAGCGCTGTAATTCCCAACATACTTCGTACAAACTGTTCGTGATATTTCATAAACAGTGTTGACAACGCGATCTAAAAAATACCGGTCATGGGAAACAATTAGAACCGCTCCATTATAATGCTGTAAATATTGTTCGAGCCAGTTTAATGTTTCCATGTCGAGATGGTTTGTCGGCTCGTCGAGTATGAGCAGATCCGGTTTTTTCAACAGGAGCTTTCCGAGTGCTAACCGGGTTTTTTGTCCTCCGCTCAAAACCGAAATTTTAGTTGAATAGTCGTAATCAGCAAACCCTAATCCATGCAGCACAGAACGGATATCCGCCTCATATTGATATCCGCCATTTTCTTTATATAAATGTTGGAGTGAATCATATTCCTTCATTAAGCTTTGCAAAGCATGAGAATCTCCAGCTGAGGAGATAGCTGCCATTTTTTGTTCAATATTTCGCAGCTCAGCTTCGATGTTCCGCAGCTCTTCAAAAACGGTTAGCATTTCATCCCATATCGACTTAGTTGATTCTAATCCTGTGTTTTGTGCCAGATAGCCGATTGTTAAATCTTTTGGCTTCACAATTTCACCAGAATCAAAGGGCATTTCACCGGCAATGATTTTCAATAATGTTGATTTTCCGGCTCCATTGCGGCCTACAACGGCGATTTTATCTCCTGTTTGGATTTCCAGCTTAATATTCGATAAAATAAGGTCAGCACCATAATATTTTGTGATTTTGTTTAACTGCAATAAAATCATCCATAGTTCACCTCAATCTTTGCTAGAATAAGTGTAGCCTATATATTTGACTGCAGGCAACTGACCTGATGAACAAAAGGACAAGAAATTGTAACAATCGTTCAAAAGACACGAATAAAAAAATAGTGTATAGTTTTTATATAAGGAGAGTTTGGAGAAAAAACAAATAAAAAGAAATGTAGACGGAGAAGAAGATCAGGATGGAAGCGTTATCAGTCTGATATTGTTTCATACAGGCGAGCAGCCGCTTGCTAGAAAACATAGTTAAAAACAAAATTAGTCAGGTTGTTTTGGATTGCGAGGGATGAGCATTGAATCAAGATCAATCTAAGATACCGCAAGCAACTGCAAAAAGATTACCTCTATATTATCGGTTTTTGCAAAATTTACATGCCTCGGGAAAACAACGTGTTTCCTCTCAAGAACTGAGTGAAGCAGTCAAAGTAGATTCTGCGACAATTAGAAGGGACTTTTCATATTTCGGAGCGCTGGGCAAAAAAGGTTATGGATATAATGTCAATTATTTGTTATCATTTTTTAGAAAGACGCTTGACCAAGATGAGTTGACCAAAGTTGCCCTCATTGGAGTCGGAAATTTGGGAACAGCTTTTTTAAATTACAATTTTACAAAAAATAACAACACACAAATTGTTATTGCATTTGACATTAATAAACGAAAAGTAGGAATGAAAATTGGTGGAGTTCCAATTTATCATTTGGATCAGCTAGAAAGTGAATTGCCTGATGATGTGCCTGTTGCGATATTAACGGTCCCGGCAACTGCCGCTCAAGGAATAACGGATCGGTTAGTGGAAAAAGGCATAAAAGGCATTTTAAATTTTACGCCGGCTCGCTTAAATGTTCCGGATAAAATTCGGATTCATCATATCGATCTATCTGTTGAACTTCAGGCTCTTGCATATTTTTTAAAACATTATTCGAATGAAGATTGAAGGAGCGATATTAAATGCCAACAATTGGAATTGGAAGCTTGCTGTTGATTGTATTTGCAGCTCTGCTTGTTTTCGGGCCGAAAAAACTTCCTGAGCTTGGAAAAGCTATAGGAGAATCATTAAAGGAGTTTAAAAGTGCCACGAAGGGCTTAGCAGACGATGATGAAGAAAACAAGAAAAATGAATAGCAAGAAGAATGGATGAATAATGATGAGCGAAAAAAAAATGTCCGTGTTGGAGCATATAGCGGAGCTTAGAAAACGGCTGATTATTGTAGTCGTTTTCTTTTTCGTTGCTATGATTACTGGCTTTTTCATAGCGAAGCCAATTATTGTTTTTTTACAGCAAACTGATGAAGCAAAGCAATTCGCCTTAAATGCTTTTCGTCCTGCAGATCCATTGATCGTTTATATGCAGATTACATTTATTATTGCTTTAATTCTAACTTTCCCTGTTTTATTGTACCAGCTTTGGGCGTTTATCAGCCCAGGACTGTATGAAAAAGAAAGGCGGGTCACATTAAGCTATATACCGTTGTCGGTTGCTTTATTTCTTTTAGGAATAAGCTTCTCTTATTTTATTTTGTTTCCTTTTGTCATCGATTTTATGGGGCGGCTTTCCAATGATTTAAACATTCAACAAATGATAGGAATAAATGAATACTTTCGTTTCCTGCTGCAGTTAACATTGCCTTTCGGACTGTTGTTTCAGCTTCCCGTTGTCATTATGTTTTTAACAAGACTCGGGATCATCAATCCGGCGTTTTTGGCAAAGGTTAGAAAATATGCGTATTTTGTATTGCTTGTTATCGCAGCGATTATTACGCCGCCTGAAATTGTGTCGCATTTAATGGTCACGATTCCGCTATTCATTTTGTATGAAATAAGTATCATTGTTTCAAGATTTGCTTACAAAAAAGCACAGTCTTCTCAAATAAAAGAATCAGATCAAAAGTAAAACCGATGGGCTGTTATAAACATATCCCTCTTGTGAAGACAGTATAGGCTTTTTTCCTACTGTCTACACAAGAGGGATAATATCATTACACCTCATCGGTTGTTTTTTGCTTTCCGAATTTTATATGAGAAAGTGAACATGCGGATGGAAACAGCAAAATCAAACGTGGCTAAAATCATTAAAATCATATTTGTAGCTGTCCACATACCATTTTCAGCATGATGAATTGCTAAATATGTAAATAGAACTCCCATGATAAAATAGAAGAGTCCCATGGAAACGGGATGAAAATTCATAATCTTAGCTGCCTCCAATAATGATTTGTATTTGTTCCATTTGCTTCATCATGTTTTCAATCTCATCATGATAAATTGTTTGAATGATGACTACGATTGTATTCATCATTGTATGGGCAAAAATAGGGACTAATATGCGTTTTGTTTTATAATATAAAAAAGCGAACGTAAACCCCATTGCTGTATAACGCAATAAAAGTTCAGGTTCCCCATGCACGATGCCGAACAATAGCGAGCTGACAAGCGCGCCGATCCAAAAATTCGTTTTTTGATAAATCACCCCGAAAATAATTTTTCGGAAGATAATTTCTTCAATAATCGGTCCTATTATTGATGTGACAATAATCAAATAAGGCGTTGCTTCAATTAAATCCATAATAACTTGAGTATTTTCCGACATCGGATTAACTTTAAGTACATATATTTCAATATTGCCAACGATTGTTTGAATGAAAAAAGCTAAAAAAACTCCGAAAACAGCCCATATGGCAGATTCGCCGAAAGAAGCTTTTTCAATCCGGACATTATTTTTCCGTTCATGACGAAGGAGAAATAAAATAATGACGAACGCAGCAGTAAAACTTGTAATCGACCAATATGCTTGCGCTTGAAAAAGTCCTGCATTGAGATTTTCATCGTCGCCAACACCCAGTTCATAAAAAAGGGGAACTCCAATATAGGATGAGAGCTGCATAATGATGTACGTAATGATGATCCACCAATATTGCTTTTTCACGAATAGTTCTCCTTTATAAAAGATTCATATGACTATTTTAACACACAATGGTTTTAAGAAAGAAAAACAATTTTGACAAGGTAAGCACTTAATGGAGGATGTTAAAATTTTTTTAAAAGAGACTTGAAAAATAGAGGAGGTTTCTTTAATATAATAATTGGTGTTAGCACTCGATAGCAATGAGTGCTAATAATGAATAAGGAATAAATTTTGAAAATCTCAAAAGATATTTGAGGAGGTTGTTTCCCTTGTTAAAGCCATTAGGTGATCGCGTTGTAATTGAACTTGTTGAAACAGAAGAAAAAACAGCAAGCGGCATCGTATTGCCTGACACAGCTAAAGAAAAACCTCAAGAAGGTAAAGTAGTAGCAGTTGGTACTGGTCGTGTATTAGACAGCGGTGAACGTGTTGCAGTTGAAGTTGCTGTTGGCGATCGCATTATCTTCTCAAAATACGCCGGCACAGAAGTAAAATATGACGGCAAAGAATACTTAATTTTGCGTGAAAGCGACATTTTGGCTGTGATCGGCTAATAGAGACAGCCCAATATCATAGACAATTTAAATTTTGAGGAGGTTTTCGCAACATGGCAAAAGAAATTAAATTCAGTGAAGAAGCACGTCGTGCAATGCTGCGTGGTGTGGATAAATTAGCAGATGCGGTTAAAGTTACTTTAGGACCAAAAGGCCGTAACGTTGTTCTTGAGAAAAAATTCGGTTCTCCGTTAATTACAAACGATGGCGTTACGATTGCAAAAGAAATTGAATTAGAAGATCCATTTGAAAACATGGGTGCAAAATTAGTTGCAGAAGTTGCTAGCAAAACAAACGATGTTGCTGGGGACGGTACAACTACTGCAACAGTTTTAGCTCAAGCAATGATCCGCGAAGGACTTAAAAACGTAACAGCTGGCGCAAACCCAATGGGTGTACGTAAAGGTATTGAAAAAGCAGTTGCTACAGCTGTTGAAGAATTAAAAGCAATTTCTAAACCAATTGAAGGAAAAGAATCAATTGCTCAAGTTGCTGCTATTTCTGCTGCGGATGATGAAGTAGGTAAATTAATTGCTGAAGCAATGGAACGTGTTGGTAACGATGGCGTTATCACTATTGAAGAATCTAAAGGTTTCACTACTGAGCTTGACGTTGTAGAAGGAATGCAGTTTGACCGCGGATATGCTTCTCCATACATGGTAACAGATTCTGATAAAATGGAAGCTGTTCTTGAAAATCCATACATTTTAATTACTGACAAGAAAATCTCTAACATCCAAGAAATCTTGCCAGTTCTTGAGCAAGTTGTACAACAAGGCAAACCTTTATTAATCATTGCTGAAGATGTTGAAGGCGAAGCTTTAGCAACATTAGTTGTGAACAAACTTCGCGGTACATTTAATGCTGTAGCTGTAAAAGCTCCTGGATTCGGTGACCGCCGCAAAGCAATGTTAGAAGATATCGCCATTTTAACAGATGGTGAAGTTATTACAGAAGATTTAGGTTTAGATCTTAAGAGCGCTACTATTTCTCAATTAGGCCGCGCTGCAAAAGTTGTTGTAACGAAAGAAACAACTACAATTGTTGAAGGCGCAGGCGCAAGCGACAAAATTGCAGCTCGCGTAAATCAAATTAAAGCTCAATTGGAAGAAACAACTTCTGAATTTGATAAAGAAAAACTTCAAGAGCGCTTAGCAAAATTAGCTGGCGGCGTAGCAGTTATCAAAGTTGGTGCCGCTACTGAAACAGAATTGAAAGAACGTAAACTTCGCATCGAAGACGCTCTTAACTCCACGCGTGCAGCAGTGGAAGAAGGAATTGTCTCCGGTGGTGGTACAGCTCTAGTTAACGTTTACAAAAAAGTTGCTGAAATTGAAGCAGAAGGCGACGTGCAAACTGGTGTAAACATCGTTCTTCGCGCTTTAGAAGAGCCAGTTCGCCAAATCGCTCACAACGCTGGTTTAGAAGGCTCTGTTATCGTTGAACGCTTGAAAAAAGAAGAAGTTGGAATCGGCTTTAACGCTGCTACAGGCGAATGGGTGAACATGATCGAAGCTGGTATCGTTGACCCAACAAAAGTAACTCGTTCTGCTCTTCAAAACGCAGCATCCGTTGCCGCTATGTTCTTAACAACTGAAGCAGTTGTTGCTGACAAACCAGAAGAAAACAAAGGCAACGGCAACCCAGGCATGCCTGACATGGGCGGAATGATGTAATAATTGCTCAAAAATCTTGGAACACCAGGGTTTCCTGGTGTTCCTTATTTTTTTGACCACATTTTGACCACGAAAAAATCACAAATTTTTATAAAGCTTCTCATAAGTTTCACTGGGCTTTTGGGGAGCTTCTTTATTATTAATGGCGCAACATTATTTTCTTTTTAATAGAATAACGATGTAGAGAAATGATAATTAATAGGGACAATATTTACTGACTAGGTACCGTCAACAATTTTGTGTAATGTAAGATAGATAGGGGATCGCTGAAATGGATTTGGAATAGAGAGGGACTGTTTCCTCCACGGGGTTGTCCAAAAAATCAGTTACCCTGACTTTTTGGACAGCCTCTTTTATCGTGACTCCAAAAAGGCGCCCGATAACTGAATAACACGTGAGCTTTCATTAGTGGGTATAGCCTAAAAAGAACCTCTATCTCGTTCCTTTAAATGATTATCAAACGCCTCTTTAAACCTTATCCTTCTTGGGTGAAACAATTTTTCCCTTAACCTGCTTTAACGTCGCTACTATAAGAAAGCTAACAATCACTAATAAGAACCACGAACTTACCTTTCCTAGATGAACGAGGCTCCATGCATCGGTTTGGTTTGGATATTCCCAAGCTCCAAAGAACGTTGCGATATTTTCGGCTATCCATATAAAAAATCCGATGAGAACAAAAGAAAGTACGAGTGGCATACGGTAACGAGTTCCATCAACCTCGAATGCGACCCATGATTGCCAAAAAACGATCATTACAATTCCAGTTAACCACCAACGAACGTCAATCCAATAATGGTGGGTGAAAAAATTTAAATAAATCGAAGCTGCAAGAGGTACAACTACCAAAAATGGTGGCCAATTAACCAGTTCAACCTTAAGCCTCCTCCACGCCTGGCAAAGATAACTCGCTACACTTGCGTACATGAATCCACTATACAAAGGCACTCCAAAAATTTTGAAATATCCTTCCTCTGGATAAGACTAGGAGCCCATATGTACCTTGAAAAGTTCAAGAGCAAGTCCAATAAGATGGAACAATGTGATAACCTTTAGTTCATCCCGTGTTTCAAGCCCAGAACGCACCATCCACCACTGCATCAGAAGGCAGATGATGAGCAGCCAGTCATACCGTGGCAGGAAGGGAAGTGGCATGATTTTTGTGAAAGCCAAAGAGGCAAAAATAACGACAGGAAACAAACATGATAGAGCCTGCTCCCAACCAAAACGAACGAGTTGTTTTAGGGCTCTCATGATCTGTGCCTCCAAAGGTTTTTTCTGAATATATGTAAGCCCTGCTTAGTATAGTAGCTAAATAGATTTAGGGTTATGTACATAGGTTCACCACCGAATAATTTCTTTTATTTTAAAAGGCTGTTTAAAGAAGATTTATATCATCTAATTCCTTTTTATTCCAAAACATTATGAATGGTTAAACTCATGAGTAACTCCCCTTATAAATTTGATTCATTTGATACTGGATATTATTACAGCAATGATAGAAACTCAGAATATCATGGTGGAATAGGAGATTGCCAACGAAAAAATGAAATGTTAACCCTCCTACTGCCACCATTTTTGAAAGAATTAGTACTTATAAAAAATGTCAACAATAACATCCTGTAAAATATCACCGCTTTATTATCCTTGGGTGTCTTCGTCACTTCTGTATTCTAAAATATCTCCAGGCTGACATTCTAAAGCCTTACAAATCGCATCTAAAGTTGATAATCGAATCGCTTTTGCCTTTCCATTTTTCAATATAGAAAGGTTAGCCATCGTTATTCCAACCCTCTCCGAAAGCTCTGTAACGCTCATTTTCCTTTTAGCCAGCATTACATCAATATTGATTATAATTGCCAAGTTATTCACCTCAGATCGTTAAATCATTTTCTGATTTTATATCAATGGCAGCTTTTAAAAGCTTTTGAAGAAGAGCTGCAAAGACTGCAATAATCGTTGAAGCAAAAATAACGCCCAATCCGATTAGCATGATACCTGGGGCGTCTTCTAACTTCGCAGCGATATAGAAGAATGGCAAACCTGGCACATACAATAAACTGATTGTGATTGCACAGTATTTTATATTCTTTAAAGCCTTTACAGATAATTCCGAGAAAGCTTTGTTCTTGTCAATATAACTTAAAAGTTTAAAAGCTTGATACAGAGCAAAGAAAAATGGTACCGCCGATACATACATAACTATTAATAAGCTATATAGTACATAAGCGAACTCCGAATCACTTTCTGCTGCTTCTTTAGCTAACATAGGCAACCCAAATATACATAAAGCAAGAACTGGAGTTCCGATAATAAAAACAGCTATTTTTAAAAACAATGTTGATCCTTGTTTCATAAAAACAACCTCACTTATTTATTGTTAATTTGATTTTAATACGCATTTTATCGTTTTACAATAAATTATTATTTAATTTTATTATATTTTTATTGTTTTATAGAAATATCCTTTTAATTTTAGACAAAAATAAAAAGCATTCCTCATTTCAAAGAAATACTCTATAACTTAAACTATTCAATTTACAACTTGTTCAACTAACCTGTAACGTTAATTTAAATACATGAAGCTGCACGGGATAGTTTAGTTATCGGAATTAAGTAAATTTATAAAAACTATATTTTTATAAAATAATGCTTAAAATAGGTGCACAATAACTTCTACATTAAAAATCTAGTATTATTAAGGCTTCAAAAGGTGTCAAAACATAGTGACATAAATCAAAGGAGAAAATAACATGAAATATAAAACATACAAAGCAACAAATTTAACATACCTTAAAACTGCTGGGGGCTCATACGTGTATAAGCATGAAGTTGCTTGCTGAACTGCAAAGAGGCGATACTTTGGTCGTGACAAAATATTTCTAAGTGGCTTATGATGCTAAAGGTCATCAGTTAAGCAACGTATCTATTCCCATTAATTAAATTTTGGTGTGTTTTGTTCAAATAGCAACGATGTTCTTTTTTCAAATGGGTGCGTTTCTGCAATAAACAGAAACGTGTTGAAAAGGGAATTTGACCCACAAGAGGATTAACAGTTGTAGTTAGCGACTTAACATACGTGAGAGTGAAAAAATGGCATTACATCTGTTTATTTGTCGATCTTTATAATCGAGAAATTATCGGCCATAGTGCAGGTCCCAACAAAGATGCCTAACTCGTCTATGAAGCATTGTCGACTGTGAAAGCTGATTTGCAGCAAATTCAATTATTCCACACAGACAGAGGCAACGAATTCAAAAACAAGACCATTGATGAAGCTCTAGATACTTTTCAGATTAATCGGTCGTTAAGCATGAAAGGCTGCCCCTATGACAACGCAGTAGCTGAAGCAACCTTTAAAATCATGAAGACCGGGTAAATATTTCGAAAGTGTAGAACAACTCAAAATGGAATTAGATGATTATGTTCATTGGTTTAATCATATTAGAATCCATGGAACGCTAGGGTATTTGAGCCGATGGAGTATAAAGAAAAACACCTCAAAAAAAGTGTCTCGTTTAGTGTTGACATACCACAGTTTTCTACTCTACTATAAATTGTGTATAACTTTGCGGGTAACTTGATTCGTACAATAAACCAATTTAACTTCGTATTATGCTTATAATGCACCAATTGTTAATTTTCCCTTTTTTCCTCCCAAAGTCGTGTGCGTTCTTCAAAACTCACTTCTTTGTGTATTTGATGCAGCATCCATTGATAGCCGAAAGGGTCAATAAATATGGCATTTGACACTCCGTAATCAGGCATTTCAGTCACCGGTTGCACCTCAGTACAGCCCGCACTGGTCACCTTTGAAAATGTTTCCTTGATGTCAGGAACAAGGATGTTAAACCAAATCGTTTTAGGTTCATCCGGGTTTGGGGCTTTCAACCCGAATTTTGGGTTTTCATCCAACATGTGAAAGCGTACTCCGTATAGGGTAAAAATGACTTCATTTTCACCTTTAGGAAAATCTGTAACCTCAACACGCTCGATATCGAATATTTTTTCGTATAATTCCAATGCTTTCAAGCTGTCTGTAACAACCATATCAATTTCTACTCCAACCATTATGTACACACTCCTTTTATAGCTTCGCTATTTCCTGCTAATACGCAATAAATATGCATTAACTATTGTCATTATATACCTTTATCATAATCATCACAATGTCTGTGCCAAAATACCTATTAACCGTTTGACTTCTTCCTCTAACTCTTATATACGCTTGTTTTTAGCAATGATAAGGACATCTTTGCTTGCATCTGTCATTTCCCGTTTTAACTTGCGTTCAGTATTGATATTTACTTATGTAAAAAAATAATAGATAGAGCATACACAAAATACCGTGTAGCCTATCTATTAGCATAGTTTAGATAAGAAATTCTGGATATAATTTAGTTTTTTCAGAAAGAAGTTTGTTTAATAGTGATATGGAAGATTACAAAATGCGGCAGTATTTTTGTTGCGCTTGCATCGATTGGGTTTTGGTCGGATGCAAAAACATCGATTATGCCAATGATGTATAACATTGGAAACTACGGCAAAGGCCAAATAATCGGATTGCAGAGAAGCAGCATACTTAAAAATATAGAAATTTGAATCAAATTTCAAAACGTATTGATTCATGTGGCTGCTTAAACGGAGTGAATGACCAAATGGCGCTTTCGACGAAATCCATTGCTTTTAGTTAGCCCGCAAATGCTGTTCATTTGATTCCTATAAACTTGGTATGGAGTCTGTTTGAAAAACAAAAACATTCCCTTCCTGTATAACATTCATTTCTATATTCAGGCATGAGCTTTTGCAAAAAGGGGCAGGTGATAGGACTTTGCACGGCATACAGACCAGTCTATCACCACACCCGCCCCACAGGTTGAATATGATGCCACTGTACAAGGCTTTGATTGTATAAAAACTCAATGATTCACAAGTGATTTCAAAAGGTCTAAACAGGGATTAAAATGTTTTTGAAATCATATCAATCGAAATAAAACGACTTCTGTCAGGAGATTTCTTTATACTTGAACTTTCATTTCATCCCATTGTTTTAGTTGTCTTAAAGATTCTTTATAGTAATTGACCACCACATCTAAATAGTTTCCATGCTTAATCGGCGTAAATGGATTGGGGCCTTCTGCGACCATTTCCATTATAATCGGTCCTTTGAAACCAATTTCATCTAAAGCTTTTATTTGACCTCTAATATCAGAGTGTCCGTTACCTATAGCTTGCCTATTGGAATCAGCGACATGATAAACACCCAGCTTATTCCCTGCGTCCTTGATTGCCTGAATTGGACAAGCCTCCTCAATATTCATATGATATGCATCTAATAATATATAAAGGTTGTCGCTTTTTACTTCATTAATTAATGAAATCGCTTCCTTTGCTGTTAAGATTTGATGGTTCTCATACCGATTGAGTACTTCAAATACAACTTGAAGGCCAACTTCCTCCGCTTTATTTACAATCTCCTTCGTACTAGCTACAAGCAAATCCCAGTCTTTTGTTAAATCTCCGCATCCATGTATTTTCCCAACATCACCATGTAAGCAGATTCTGTTGGCGCCTAAATTTTTCGCCCAACTGATTAGGTCTAAAAAATATTGTAAGGCACTAGCTCGAATATTTTCATCAGAACTGGAAATGTCTACATTTTCAGGTGTTACGGACAATACCTTCAAGTCATATTTTTTTAAAATCGCTGCTAACTCTTCCGGAGATTGTGACAAATCCCCTTGGACTTCCACTCCGTCAACACCAATCTCCTTGGATATTTTACATTTCTCTTCAAAATCTATATCTCCAAACGTCCATAAACAAAGACCATAATCTCTTTTCATATTATTTTCCCTCCGGCAAGTAGTAATTTATACAATTCTATTATTTATAGATTGTATCAAAATCTGAAATATTCTGAATACTATAAGTTATAAGATTTTGAATCTGTTAAGCTTTCACAGATTCAATACTAGTTATTGCAATTTTGTTGAAACGGATCTAGTCCTGTTATCTTAGTTTTACAGTTGGCGGATCAAATATAATAGTAATTTCCGATTCAGAATCTATAACTTTAATTCCTTCTTCCATTCATTGTTTTGCAGCTTCAAACAGGTAAGTCCTCAGCTTGTTCTTTCTTCATTTACAAGATAGTCTAATTCTTCTTATATCAGATTTTCTGCTTCTTCCGGCCTATTATTTCATCTTTCTTTCCAATAGTTAATATTTCCTGTTTTACACGTATTTCCTGTAATAAAATTTACAATTAACCCTATATATGGTAATTGATAAATAAAGGGGCATGCAAAAAAATTGTCGTCTCTTCATCATTTTCTGTAAACAATATCTTTTGCTACACTTGTTTTAATTGCAGGAGAAGTATTTGAACCGGTAGGACTGCAGGTTCTGGTTCCAAATCTAGATCATGATGTGGCTGTTGCTCTTCTTAATCAAGTTGAGCCTTTTTTAATATGGCAGTTTGTTTTATTGTATTTTGGTGTTAAAGCATTATTGAAATCTGAAAGACGGGTTGCTCCTTTACTTATTGTAAGTATTATCTTTGTAGCAAACTTGACATTAAAAACAATTCCATCGATTATGACAAGTTTCCTATAAATTAAGGAGAGTAGTTATTATGAAAAAAAGAATGCTCATATTTTTATTGGTCACGGCGTTTTTTACAGTTTCGGTTATTATGGTTGAGTTAAGTATCCGTTCAGCTGTTTTATCGCCATTTATTCTTCTCGATTCAAAAAAAAATGTAGGAGTCCAGAAGCTTTTAACTGGCTATTCCATCTACCAAGGGGACTATCTTTTAGATATTGAAAATACTGAAGAAGACTCTACCAATCGTCCGCTCGCTTTTCATATTGGACCTATTGATTATCAATTTACCAAAGTCAATACAGAAAACATTATCTTACCTGCTCGAGAAGAGCTGACTGTTATGACGAGAAGAGGGGTTAAACCGTCTTTTAGTAAGGAAGTGACGATTCAGTCTAGTAAGAGGAAATTTTTTTTTAATGAATATATAATACGTGCTGCAAAAAATGATGGATCATTCTCCATCCAATTGAAGACGGAGTTTAGTAAAACTCTTACTTTTTTGATATATGGTTGTTCATTTTTATTGCCTTTTCTTTTGGCATTGTTTATTAACAAGGTTCTTCCATGCCGCAATCTTTTTACATTGTTTGTTCCGTTTATCTTAGCTGGAATCCTTCCATTGATATTAAACTATCATTTTTCGATGGGTTACGCACTACTTTTAACAAAATCATACATTTGGAGCATTTTGTTATGTATCTTTCTCCCGACGTTTTTATCAGTTTCATTGACAACTGCTATATACCAATGGACGATAAAAAGTGATGAGGATATTGAAGGAGAGTCTGAAATGGAGGAATCAGATTTCCTTGAATTTTCAAAAAGGGAAAAAGTTATAATTTTTGTACTCACCATAGGAAGTCTTGCTTACTTTTTCTCATTTTTCCTTTTTCCACTATCCCTATATGTAAAAATTGTGGACAAATGGTATTTATTTGCTGCTTGGTATTTATCGTTAACCCTTATTATAATGCTAGTTTATACTGTAATACATCGTTTCATGGGGAACTATGAAAATGTGGGATTCACCGAGCAATTTTACTCTTTGAAAAAAACGATAGAAGCTGCATGTAGTATAAACGTTAACCTATTTACGAAGAAAGAGTCCGAGAATGAGACGAATGCTTGGGTGTATAGTACTCCTTTTGCATCTAAAAAAAGCATTAACATTTACATGACAGAAGGTTTGATAAAAAAATTTACTTTAGATGAGGTAAAGGCAGTGTTATTTCACGAAATTGGACATATCAAACGAAAGCATGGTCGTTGGATACTGTTTATTACTTTTGGAGTAGCGACGCTTATTAGTTTGCTGATGTTCTTTACTAGAAAAATTATGCTAGGATTTGGATGGGGACAGTATATCCTTATTTTCCCAGTTGGTATAATCGCTTTAATAGGGCTCACAGAATGGCTTCCGAATAAAATTAGTAAAATGTTTGAACACCAAGCAGATGAATTTGCTGTAAGGCAATTGGGGAATAAGGAGTTATATATTCAAACATTAATGAAGTTAGAGCGAATCAGTGAAAAAGAGAATGACGAGTTTGACTTCAAAAGGAAAGAGTGGAAAGAAACTCATCCATCCTTCCAAAAAAGAATTAACTTTATCAAGGACTTGGTATGAACGTGAAAAATATATTTCGACTTAAGGCGTTTGGTATGGCATTTTTGGAAAGAAATCGAGATGTTTTTTTACTTTCACTTTTAATTGTTTTAATAAGTTTTTGTGGACCAATGATTTATTTGCAGTTAACTGATGTAAGAGAAGCAACAGACATGGAACAGGAGGCTGTAGTAATAGTTTCAGAAAACCTCGATGATGAGGAGCTTACGTGGCAGTCTATATTTTTTCATAATTTCATGATTTTATTGCCAGCATGTATTGGTGTGTTTTCATTTGGTTTCGTTTTTTTGGTATATCCTTTTACAAGGATATTTATTAAGTACTAGTAGGGGCTGTCTTTGAAAGTCAAATCGCCATTGAAAATAAAAAATCATAAACACCGATATATTAACGTTTCTAAAGCATTAATGGGGGCGTCAATAAGCCGTAAAAACGACTTATTAAACACCCCCATTCTCTTTTTGATTTGTATTTAAATATACAATTTTTCATGTGTTTTTGGAATCCTAGCAATTATACTTGTTGGGGCATTCGCACTAAAGCCTGCAGTAGTGACTTTTAAGTGATTAAAAAAGCCCTTTTTCCAAAAAAAGAGATATTAAAGATATGTCTTATACTGTTTGTGCTCTATGTATTTTTTCTTCCCTTGGCAGCGTTAATGGAAGGTCTTATACAACAAGGCTTTGAGAAATGGGGCCTTATATGAAAAAAATTTGGCTTATATGGAACAATCGGACACGGTTAACTATTAATAAAATTGTGTACCAGGATGAAAGCATGATAATAGTTAGTAGTTCCTATTTTACAAGTGTTATATGGAATTTAATTTACAATCAACCCTATATATGGTAATCTAGGGGATTGAAGGTATTTGTATAAAATTGCTAATTTAGGAGATAGTATCAATGAAGCAATGTGTAGACCTGAAAAAAAGGATTTCTTGCTAGTCTTTTAACTTTTGCATTAGGTTTAATGGCAGCTCAAGTTACTACTGAAATAGGAACTGTAAATTCATCTTTCGCATGATTAGCTACTAAACTCGGAATTAAACAGGCTACAGCAGGGCTTATTATTGATTTGGTTTCTGGAGGTTCAACTCTTTGGTCGATTGTAGCGGCAGTAGCTGGACTTAGCGGCGCAATTGGAGGTATTACTGCAATTAAAGCCGTTATTCAAAATTCAGGAAGAAAATATGCTATTGCTTGGTAATTAAAGCTGAAAGAGTACAAGCACAAGCTGCGGAAATCCGGCAAAACTTGTATTCGCAGCTAATACTAAAATTAACATGCCCCTTCTTTTTTCTGTTTACCTAGTCAGGAGGTGCCAATTCAATAATGTTTACTAGTAATTCTGTCTTTTCTTTTATAGATAAAATGATCAATATAATAAAATATAACAGAAAATCTGCTCTGCGAAAATTTTTAGCAGACTGGCAGCTGGATAAAATTGATCTTAGAAAGATATATAGATGGATTACACTCATTGTGATTTTTATTATGAGTGCTTTGTTTTTTTTCACAGTATTTTTAACTGGTTATATCATCAAGGATCTAGATGCAAATACATGGTTAAATGCCTTTTTGAGCTTTGTAATATTTCTTGCTTTCTTCAACTCATTAAGTTTCTTTAATAAAAAATCTTCTGTTTTTTATTATGACACGACAAAAATGTTGTCTCAATTAAAAAGTTATAGAGTGTTGCAAGTCATTGCTTCTATTTATGGTGACTCATTGAAAAATACAGTGATAATGTGGTTCGTTTTGTTAATGCCTGTAGTTTTAGGGATACATATAAATTACCCAAGTTTTGAGCTGAAATTTTTGATTTACTATTTTCCGCTATTTAGTCTATTAAGTTTAATAATGACTATGTTTTTTTCATACTTCCGCTTTTTGTTTGCCCATTTTTTTTATATACAATCACTGCGTTTATTAAATCGCTTTTTTCTATTTATAGTCGTTGCGCTCTTATTTTTTTTATTACCCTTCACGATCGCTTCACTGTTATTCAATTCACAAAAATTTGGAATTAAATTAGCAAATATTGTGATAAAATATCAGTCTTTTTTAATGGAACTCGGTCTGCCTAAGGACATATATAATCTGGAATTTCATATACTTTTCATCGTTTTTCTTTTCATGCTATCCATAGCTGGTGTATTCACTTTGATATGGATCAAAACATTAAATCATTTAGATTTAATACCTTATTACCAAATTCGTACCCGTAAAAACTCTATATCTGATAAAGATAAGTTCATAAATACGAATAAATATTTTTTTGTAAAAGACATACTTCATATTAAGCGTGTTAGTTCATGGTTTATTGGGCATATAGGAAAAACTATATTAGGCTTGCTAGTATTTATCGGAATTGCCTTGCCAGTCGTACAACATTTTATTGATTCAACATCACCGTTGTTTTTTTTATCCATTATAACAGTATTTGCTTTTGCCATATTTCAAATTGTTGGCGAATCACTAAAAATGATATTAGCGATTGATACAGAGGCCAAGAATATACACTTGCTTGTTTATACCAAATATACAATGTGGGATATTGTCAAAGAAAAATGGTATATATATTTTATTTTTACATTTCTAGTCACTTTTTTCGTCGTCTTATTATCTTCTGTTTTTATAAATGTAAATATTTTTCTGTATGCTTTATCAATCACTATTATGCTCACCTATGGTGGACTGAGTGGTTTATTTCAAATATTCTCAACAGCGTTATACCCACGGATAAATTGGGAGCATCCCTATGAAATTGGTGAATCCCATAAAGCTAATTTTATAGAAAGCATTTTAAATAATGGTCTAACTTATCTATACACGGTTTTCATAGGAGGATTACTGATCGCAGATCAATTTTTCGGATTAAAATTAAACACTATGGTTGCATGTATTCTTATATTAATTCTCGTTGCTTTTTTCTTTTGCGCTTATGCCATCGTTGCTGCGTATACTAAACAAATTTCAGTCAGGGAGGTTTTCTTAAAAAATGATTAAGGTGAAAAATTTATCTAAAAGATATGATGAAAATATCGTTTTAGATAACCTTAATTTCCAAGTGGATACGGGTTGTATCTATGGGATTGTTGGTACGAATGGTGTTGGGAAAACTACCTTTCTACGTATCCTTGCAGGTTTATCCAAACCAGATAATGGTGAAATATACATTGATAATATGAATCCTGTTGGTAATAAAAGCAATAAAAAAATAAGTTTTGTTCCTGATTCCGCTTCTTTATATGAATATTTAAGCGGGGAAGAATATCTTTTGTTCTTTGCATCTATTTTAGATGTTCCGAAAGAGTTGCGAAAAGATAAAGTTTCTTATTTAATTGACCTCTTCAATTTAACATCAGCAAAAGATGAATTGATTAAGACATATAGCCACGGAATGAAACAAAAGGTATCTATTGCATCAGCATTATTGAACGATCCAGATATATTATTATTAGATGAACCTTTGACAGGAATCGATTTAATCAATTCACATATTATAAGACAGTATATAAAAAAGTTTGTAAAAGCAGATAAAACAGTTATTCTAACGACACATTTACTTGAATTGGCACATTCTCTATGCGATAAAATAGGGATTTTACATAAAGGTAAAATTGTCGAGGAATTTTCAACCAATAAATTAAGTCTCGATTCAATAGAAAAGCGTATTACATCAGTTTACTTAGGTAAAAATTCTGGAGAAATGATGAGCAAATGAATTTTCAGGGAAGGGGTATAAAAGATGTTGTTCGTAAGCTTGTATCTAATAACAAAATATTGTTTGTCATTTCTTTACTTTTATTTTTTGGGGGGATGGCAGGGGGGTATTTGTTTAGAATAGATGCAGTAAGAGGAGACTTAAACTATATACAGGCTTCTGATGTAGAAAACTTACTTTTTAATAATATAAAGGCATCACTAGTTATTGCTTCAGGATTACTTTCTCTTGGTATTTCTACTGTTATATTTTTGATAACTAATGGGTTAATAGTCGGTTCCTCTATTCAGCAGCAATTGGAGCTTGGATTGTCTATTTCAAGTATTTTTGTAAAGCTAATCCCGCATGGAATATTTGAGATACCTGCGATATTAATAAGTGGAATCATTGGATTAAAAGGCGTATCAATTATTATTGAATATTTCCGTACTTCTTTAAGTGCAAAACAGCTAATAAAACAGACGTTATTTGAAATAACCCTATTAACCAGTATAATATTAATTTTCCTTACATTGGCAGCAATAATAGAATGGTATATAACCCCATTATAATATTGGAGGTCATGTCATGAGTGCAAAATTTGCAAATTTTCTATCAACTGCTCTTTTTTTCTTAGCATTGATCGTTATAGTACTAACTAAAAATCTATATTTAGGTTTATTCCCCTTAATTTTGTCTATGTTTATTCTTGCTTGGCAATTAGGAGGAAAGATAAACAATAAAATGTTAAAATTCATTTTTTGGGGCTTTGAATTTCTGTTTCTTTTTATACTCTCATTTTTTTTAATAAATCATCTTCTTACGAGGGGTATATAAATGAATATTATGAATAAACCAAGTATCAAGTTAGTATGGTTTGGAATATTGGTAAATTAGTTATTGTTTAACATTTTATTTTTTACAATTAGGAAGTACTCTTCTCTCAAACAGAATGCTGAATTTATAACCATTGACCAAGGAAGGCTTAGGCAGTATGTGATTTGCTTATCCCAAAAAGTATAGTCTTACATTGGTCAGTTGTGCAACTATTTTCGAATTAAAACAAAGTCATTATTGTTTTCAAAAATGATTTTGACTGAAAAATAACTGGCCAAATCACAAAATAGAGATGACGTTGATATTGAGCTGCCTGATGTTTTTGCAACGATAAAAGTTCAACTATTTCGCTCCGATTAATGTGTACGTCTTCATGACAAAATTCCATCCTGCATATATAGCGAATCGGTCAAGGGGAAAATTGCCTTTGGCTGCGAGAAAGCTCAAGGAAGTTTCGGCATATTACCCTTTCGGAAAAGATTATCCCTAATTTTTTATCGCCCATATTTTAGGTACAGGGAGATCTTTGGCTTTTTTATTTAGGTACTTGCACTACTAATACGTGTCTGCATAGATTATGGTGAAATATTTAAACACAAAGGATGAGTGCACATGGTTGCATATTTGGATTACACATCACCTAAAACGCAATTCACCTTCGATGTCAACAAGAGTAGATCGTTCACAAAGGATAAACACAACTTTATAAATATCTTGGGAATTAAACAGTTAAACACATTAGAAAACATATCTTTATTGGATATTTTTTTAAGCAAAAATAATGTTATAGAACCTCACTATCATCAAAATGCAGCTGAGCTGGTCTATTGTATTTCCGGTGCTGCCACTGTCTCGATGTTGAACCCATTTACAAAACAAATTCATAACTATCCAATTAAGCCGGGGCAGGTGGTAAATATTCCGCAAGCATGGTGGCATTACGAAGTAGCAACCAAGGATAATACACACCTTCTGGCAATATTTGATGCCCCGACTCCTGAGGTGATTTTAGGTTCAGATATCTTAAAGCTTACTCCGTCAAATATCATGGCGCATACTTATTGCCTGAATGAACAGGAATGGAAGAAAACTATAGCTCCTATTCAACCGAACACATTTATCGGCCCACATAAAAACTGTAAACGTAAGAAATATGAAAATGATCAAACTAGCTCGACCCGCCAAAATCCAAATTATATCCATCATTACCATCATTACCCTTATAATTACCCATTCGCATCTTATGGTCCCAGCCTTTTCTAAGGCAGAGCCTTTAAAGGAGGTATTTTTCCTTTGATAGGTTTTGTTTTGAGGATTTACTAAAAATTCCAGTCGTATGATACAGTTCCTGATTATAGAAATCTTATGGCAATTCTCTTTTTTTGTTGAAACCATCTCTTAGATGAGGAAAAGGTGGTTGGAAACATTGCTTCGTAAGCTGTTGGGGTATAATCACCGGAAGAATGTTTCAGGAAGAACTTGCTAAGCAAATATGCGGCGGTGAGCGACATGTGGTGTAGCTCCTCAACTCATGAATTCGTTTCGCAAATATTCTTAAACCCTTGGGCAATCCAGTAAAAGGATTTGTCCAAGGGTTTTATGTTTGCCGAAGGAGGTTTTCATGATTTGCCTTAAAAATCTTTATACATACTTTGCAACAGTTAGTTCCCAAAACGAAAAAAAGGCGGGGGTTTTTGCATAACTAAGTTGATTTTTGATCAAGCGGTGTTGAAGGGAGGGCTTCTTTGTTTGCAAATTGTCCAATTGTAGCCGCAGGTTTAAATCCTTTTTGCCAATTGGTTCGACCAGCAGCTTGAAAATAGAATAATCGAATGGCTTTCACTCTGTTGTGTCCGTTAAAATAAAAACATTTACACTTATCTACTGAATGAATCAATTTCTTCCTGTTCCATAGAATAGCAGGAACGATTTCGAAAATCTATTAAAATATGTCTCCATCGTTAAAGGTGAACAAGCTTGAGGAAATCATGATGAGAACAAGGATTCAGTCACCTCAAAAACAATTTGACAAAAGAAAAAGCTGCTAGCCGCTTGTCAACGATGTTTTATGTTTAATTTTCATTATCAGCAATGACAAGCTGGATATTGTGTTTTTTGGCAAATTCCTGGTATTGCTCGCTCGGAGCAGTGTCCGTAATAATATAATCAACCTCATCAAGACGGCAATAAGTCATTAAAGCGTATTTATCAAATTTATCATGATCTACCAATAAATAAACTTGTTCACTTCTTTTTACAATTGTTTGTTTTATTTCGCTTTCAAGCGGGGAAGAGTTCGTTACGCCATTTGAAATGGAGATGCCGGTTGATGCCATGAAAGCTTTATTAATATTGTAGCTTTGTAATATATCCATATTTTTGAGACTGACGAACGATTTCGTTTTACGTTCAAATACTCCACCTGTTGTCAGAACGTTTAAGTTTGGATAAGGGTACGAATTTATGATAAAGTCCAAATTGTTTGTGATGATCGTAACCTGTTTTGTTTGCAAATATTCCACCATTTCCAATGTTGTTGTTCCCGAATCAATATAAATAATATCGCCGTCCTCAACATATTTTGCGGCTGCTTTGGCAACGGCTTTTTTCTGCTTTTGATTGCGGGTTTGTCTGACCGTAAATGATTCTAATGTTGTATGATTAACAGCAACTCCTCCGTACACCTTTTTGATCGTTCCCCGTTCAACTAATTGTTGAACATCGCGCCGGATGGTGTTTTTTGACACATTGAATTCCTTAACAAGTTCGTCCAACGAAACGGTTTGATGTTCAAAAACATATTTTTCTATTTGTTCTATTCGTTTAGATTTTAACATGTGGATCCCTCTTGCTTTCTTTAGTTTTCACTGGCTAATATTTGAAACAAATTATAAAGTTAACCAAAACTTAACCATCAACGTTAATTATATCTATATTACCCTATAAGTTCAATAATAATGAAGATTTAGCCGATTAGTCGCAGAAATATTTTTAAATTTTTGTTGACTGAAAACGCTTTTAATATTATCATAAAAATCGAGATATAACCAAAATATAACTAATATATAACAATAATATCATCAATTTTTTAAAAAACATACCAACTATTTATGGTCAACTAGTGTTGATGAATTAAGGGGGACAGAAAATGTCTAACGCATTAAAATTAAAAAATTACATTAATGGCGAATGGGTTGAAAGTAAAGCAACAAAATATGAAGATGTTTACAATCCTGCTACAAAAGAAGTAATTGGCCAAGTTCCGCTTTCTACAAAAGAGGAAGTGGATGAAGCTGTAGAAGTTGCCAAAAAAGCTTTTGAGGAATGGAAAAACGTCCCTGTTCCTCGCCGTGCAAGAATTCTATTTAATTTTCAGCAGCTGTTAATAAAGCATAGGGAAGAATTAGCGCGGATCATTACGATTGAAAATGGAAAAAGTTATTCTGAAGCATTAGGAGAAGTTCAGCGCGGAATAGAAAATGTAGAGTTTGCGGCAGGAGCGCCTACTTTAATGATGGGGGATTCCTTATCAACGATTGCGACTGATATTGAGGCGACCAATTACCGCTATCCGATCGGCGTGGTCGGCGGGATTACTCCGTTTAACTTCCCGATGATGGTGCCTTGCTGGATGTTCCCAATGGCAATAGCGCTTGGCAATACTTTTATATTAAAACCATCTGAAAGAACGCCGCTCTTAATCGAAAAATTAGTCAACTTGTTTACAGAAGCGGGTCTTCCAAAAGGTGTATTAAATGTGGTAAATGGAGCGCATGATGTTGTCAATGGAATTTTGGATCATTCGGATATCAAAGCGATTTCGTTCGTTGGCTCCAAGCCGGTTGGCGAATACGTTTATAAACGGGCTAGTGAAAATTTAAAACGTGTTCAGGCGTTGACTGGAGCGAAAAACCATACGATTGTGTTAAAGGATGCCAACTTGGATGATGCTGTTACCAACATTATTTCTTCAGCATTCGGATCAGCAGGAGAACGATGCATGGCATGTTCAGTTGTGACGGTGGAGGAAGAAATTGCTGATCAATTTATCGCCAAGTTAAAAGAAGAAACAGAAAATATTAAAATGGGCAACGGCCTTGATGACGGTGTCTTGCTAGGACCGGTCATCCGAGAAGAAAATAAAAAACGCACGATCCGTTATATTGAAAAGGGTGTTGAAGAAGGCGCAACCTTGGTATGTGACGGACGCAATCGCGCAACTGACGACGGGTTTTTTATCGGACCAACGATTTTTGACCATGTTACAACTGATATGACCATTTGGAAGGACGAAATTTTTGCACCTGTCTTATCGATCATTCGGGTGAAACATTTAAAAGAAGCGATCGAAATTGCAAATAGATCTGAGTTTGCCAACGGCGCATGTATTTTTACAACGAACGCTCAAGCCATTCGCTATTTCCGTGAAAATATTGATGCAGGTATGCTAGGCGTTAACTTAGGAGTGCCGGCTCCAATGGCGTTCTTCCCGTTCTCCGGATGGAAGTCTTCGTTCTTTGGAACATTGCACGCCAACGGAAAAGACAGCGTTGATTTTTATACGCGCAAAAAGGTTGTCACAGCGCGCTATAAAACGCCAAGTTTTGAATAATAGATTGGTAATGTGATAGAAGATTCATCCTTCAGGCTCATTATTCAGCTTCATGAGCCTGAAAATGAATCGGAAAAGAGAGCGCGACGGCTTTGTCAAAAGCTTTAAGAAAACAATTGTTTTTTCGGTTTTTTTCCTTTAAGAAAAAGAAAATCGCCGCCATGTGAGGGAGGTATATATGAGTCATTTGCTGCGAAAACCGAACAAGAAAGAAATCGAAAAGGGAGTAATGGTTGTTCATGAAGTAACATCAGAAAACTCTCCTTTGGAATATGTGGGATTTAAAGTCATCGATTTAGATCCGAACGCAAAATATTCGGAATTATTAGGAAACCAAGAATGCTGCATCGTCGCCTTAACGGGAAAAATTAATGTTTCAGTCGGTGATGAAAATTTCGAAAATTTAGGCACGCGGGAAAGTGTTTTTGAAAAGATCCCGACGGACAGCGTATATGTTTCCAATCAGCGCCATTTTGAGGTTGAAGGAGTAACAAAAGCGCGCGTTGCCTTATGCTATTCCCCGTCTGAACGTCAGCTGCCTACGAAATGGATTAAAGCAGAAAATGTAGGAATCGAGCATAGGGGGATACTTAACAATAAACGTTTTGTCCACAATATTTTGCCTGATTCAGATCCAAGTGCGAATAGTCTTTTAGTGGTGGAAGTGTTTACGGAAAGCGGCAATTGGTCAAGCTATCCTCCGCATAAGCATGACCGTGATAACTTGCCAAATGAGTCGCTATTGGAAGAGACCTATTATCATGAAATGGATCCGCCTCAAGGATTCGTTTTTCAGCGAGTTTATACGGACGATCGTTCACTAGATGAAACGATGACAGTTGAAAACGGCGATGTTGTCATCGTGCCGAAAGGATATCATCCGGTCGGCGTACCAGACGGTTATACCTCTTATTATTTAAATGTTATGGCAGGCCCGAAACGGATTTGGAAATTTTACAATGACCCTGATCATGAATGGATATTGAAACGTTAAAAAATACAAGGAGCTGTTTATCAAAGATGAGATATGATTTCAATACTGACAGAGAATTTGACATCATTGCAATTGGCCGTGCATGCATTGATTTAAACGCTGTGGAATACAACCGTCCGATGGAAGAAACGATGACTTTTACAAAATATGTTGGAGGCTCTCCGGCTAATATTGCCATTGGCTGTTCAAAATTAGGGCTGAAGGCTGGATTCATCGGAAAAATTTCAGACGATCAGCATGGCCGTTTTATTGAGCAGTATATGCGCAATGTTGGGGTTGACACATCCCATATGGTCGTTGATCAGGAGGGGCATAAAGCCGGATTGACTTTTACAGAAATTAAAAGTCCGGAAGACTGCAGCATCTTAATGTATCGTGAAAATGTAGCAGACCTCTATTTGAAACCGTCCGAGGTAGATGAGGAATATATCAAAAGATCCAAAATTTTGCTTGTTTCCGGTACGGCGCTATCTAAAAGCCCTTCGAGAGAAGCTGTTTTGAAAGCGATCTCTCTGGCGAAAAAACATGATGTGAAAGTCATATTTGAATTGGATTATCGCCCGTACACTTGGATATCTACTGATGAAACTTCTGTTTATTATTCATTGGTGGCGGAAAAGGCAGACGTTGTGATCGGCACCCGCGACGAATACGATATCATGGAAGGAACAAAAGACGGGAAAAACGAGGAGACCGTTCGCTATTTATTTCAGCATTCGCCCGACCTGATTATCATTAAGCATGGCGTTGAAGGCTCTTATGCGTATGCGAAATCAGGTGAAACATTTCAAGCGAATGCTTATCGGACAAAAGTATTAAAAACGTTCGGTGCAGGGGATGCATACGCTTCAGCCTTCTTGTATGCGCTAATTACAGGCAAGGACATTGAGACGGCTTTAAAATACGGGAGCGCCTCAGCAGCTATTGTCGTCAGCAGACACAGCTCTTCTGATGCAATGCCGAAAGCAGAAGAAATCGAACAACTCATTGCCGAAAGATCATAATTGAATACGATCAGGGGTGAAAAAGATGGGAACTATCCGGTTGACAACAGCTCAAGCTTTAATCAAATTTTTGAACCAACAATACATTCACGTTGACGGTAAAGAATTTCCCTTTGTGGAAGGAATCTTCAATGTGTTCGGACATGGCAATGTTTTAGGAATTGGCCAGGCGCTTGAGCAAGATCCCGGCCATTTAAAAGTAATTCAAGGGAAAAATGAACAAGGAATGGCGCATGCAGCCATTGCTTACAGCAAACAAATGCTTCGGCAAAAAATATTTGCCGTCACCACGTCGGTTGGACCGGGGTCGGCCAACTTGGTCGCGGCAGCGGGTACAGCTCTTTCCAATAATATTCCCGTCCTTCTGCTCCCTGCAGATACCTTTGCAACCCGCCAGCCTGATCCTGTTTTGCAGCAAGTGGAACATGAATATAGTACGGCGGTGACAACCAATGATGCGCTCAAGCCCGTATCAAGATATTGGGATCGGATCACACGCCCTGAACAGTTGATGTCAAGTTTAATCAGAGCTTTTGAAGTGATGACAGATCCGGCCAAAGCGGGTCCTGCGACCATCTGCATTTCGCAAGATGCCGAAGGGGAAGCGTTTGATTTTGATGAGAAATTTTTTGAAAAACGGGTGCACTATCTTGACCGCAAATTGCCGACCGATCGAGAGCTAAAGGGAGCTGCAGAATTAATAAAATCAAGCAAAAAACCACTTATCATTGTGGGCGGCGGTGCAAAATATTCCCAAGCGAGGGATATTTTAATCAAGCTTTCCGAGAAGCACGATATTCCGCTTGTCGAAACGCAAGCCGGAAAATCGACAGTCGAATCAACATTTAAAAATAATTTGGGCGGAATCGGAGTAACCGGAACATTAGCTGCCAATAAAGCGGCTAAAGAAGCGGATTTGATTATTGGAGTGGGAACAAGATATACAGATTTTACGACTTCGTCGAAAACAGCGTTCAATTTTGAACAGGCAAAGTTTTTGAACATTAATGTCAGCCGTTTGCAGGCCTATAAAATGGATGGTTTTCAAGTAGTCGCAGACGCCAAAACAACTTTGGAGCTGTTATTCCCGCTGTTGGACGGGTATAAAAGCGAATTCGGAGATCAAATTGTCGAATTAAAAGAGGAGTGGCTGAGAGAGCGCGACCGTTTAAGCAAGATAGTGTTTGACAGGGAAAACTTTACACCGGAAATAAAAGATCAGTTTTCCCAAGAAGTGCTGAATGAATATGCAGATGCGTTAAATACAGAATTGGCGCAGACCACTGCATTATTGGCGATTAATGAAGCGGTTTCGCCTGACAGTATCATCATCGGTTCAGCTGGTTCATTGCCTGGAGATCTTCAACGCTTATGGCATTCAACAGAACCTAACACATACCATATGGAATACGGGTATTCGTGTATGGGATATGAAGTGTCGGGTGCTTTAGGAATCAAGCTTGCGCAGCCTGACAAAGAAGTTTATGCCATGGTGGGCGACGGCAGCTTCCTCATGCTGCATTCTGAATTGGTTACAGCCATTCAATATAATCATAAAATTAATATTTTGCTGTTTGACAACTCAGGATTTGGCTGTATTAGCAACCTGCAAATGGGCAATGGAATGGGAAGCTATTATTGCGAATTCCGAACACATGACAATCAAATCATGAACATTGATTATGCAAAAGTGGCTGAAGGCTACGGAGCCAAAACTTACCGTGCCAATACAGTCGAAGAATTGAAAGCAGCATTAGAAGATGCCAAGAAACAAAATGTATCTACTTTAATAGAAATGAAAGTGCTTCCAAAGACCATGACAAATGGCTATGAAAGCTGGTGGCATGTCGGGGTTGCGGAAGTCTCTGAAAAGGAAAGTGTGCAAAAAGCATTTAAAGAAAAACAAGAAAATTTAAAAACTGCCAAACAATATTAAAGAAGGAGACAAACAATGGGAGAGCAAGACATCTTATGGGGAATTTCGCCGATCGGCTGGAGAAATGATGATATACCGGAAATCGGAGCTGAAAATACGTTGCAGCACCTTTTAAGCGACATTGTTGTCGCAGGTTTTGAAGGCACCGAAGTTGGCGGCTTTTTCCCTGAGCCGAAAGTGTTAAACAAGGAATTGAAGCTGCGAAACTTAAAAATAGCAGGACGGTGGTTTAGCAGTTTTATTATCCGCGACGGCATAGAAGAAGCTAAACGGGCTTTCCATCAGCATTGTCAATACTTGTATGAAGTTCATGCAGATGTGGCAGTAGTTTCTGAGCAGACTTACAGCATTCAAGGTACCGATAAAAATGTTTTTTCCGAAAAGCCGCACTTTACAGATGCCGAGTGGACCCAATTGTGCGAAGGCCTGAACGAACTGGGAAAAATCGCTGTGCAGTACGGTTTGAAATTAGTTTATCACCATCATATGGGAACGGGGGTTCAAACCCTTCCGGAGATTGATCGGTTAATGGAAAACACTGATGCAAACTACGTGCACCTGCTCTATGACACAGGCCACATCTATGTTTCCGATGAAGATTGCCAGCAGCTATTAAACAAGCATATTGACCGCATAAAACACGTGCACTTTAAAGATGTAAGAAAAAAGATAATGGAGGAGTGCAAAAAAGAAGGAAAATCATTCATGAATTCCTTCTTAAGCGGAATCTTTACGGTACCAGGGGACGGCTGCATTGATTTTACCGTACTTTATCAAAAACTATTGGACCATCAATACAAAGGATGGATTATCGTTGAAGCCGAACAAGATCCGTCAATAGCCCATCCATTGGAATACGCTTTAATTGCTCGTAAGTATATAAATGAAAAATTATTAAACAACTCTTAAGCAGGGCATGGAGGATGAAACAAACAACAGTTTCGCTCTTTTAAAAAAATGTCACCCGTTAATCGAAACAATCGATTCGTAACTTTGATTGTAATGGGATGCTGGGCGGTCATGATTTTACCTTTGCCGTTCAGAAAATTTTGTGAAAGGTGATCAAAATGGAAAAAGTAAAGTGGGGAATTATGAGTGCAGCTAATATTGCTTACGAGCAGCTTCTTCCTGCCCTGAGACAATCCTCTCGTTCCGAAGTTGTAGCGATTGCGAGCAGAAGCAAAGAAAAAGTCGCCCGATTCAATATTCCAAAGGTTTATAGTGATTACGATCAATTGTTAGAAGATGAATCGATTGATGTAGTTTATATTCCTCTTCCAAATGCCCTGCACGCCGAATGGACAATAAAAGCTGCACAGAAGGGAAAGCATATTTTAGTAGAAAAGCCTGCAGCTGTTAGTACGAAAGAATTATTGAAGGTTCAGGAAGCTGTAGAGCAAAACAACGTAATTTTTATGGAAGCCTTTATGTATCAATTCCATAAACAACATGCACGTGTAAAGGATTTATTGGCTTCGGGGATGATCGGAAGCATATTGCATGTAAAATCACATTTTTCTTGGAGTTTGCAAGACCGGGATGATATTCGTTTAAACCCCGCATTAGGCGGAGGAGCTATGTGGGATGTCGGGTGTTACGGAGTTCATGCGATGAGCCAGATCATCGGAATAAAACCAGAGAAAGTTGTTATGTTGGGGGAAGTTGACCCTGAACATAAAGTGGATATGTTATCAACTTGTATTTTTGTAGATGAGTTTGGAAGAACAGCCGAAATTACCGCCAGCATGAAGCTGCCATTTATTAATCGGTATGAAATTATAGGAGAGCGCGGAACCATTTTAGTAGATTCCTCTTTTCGGCCTGATGTGTCATCAGATCAAAAGGGCAAAGTAATTGTAAAAGATGACAATAACGAAATAATACTGTTTGAAACATATAAAGATAATCAGTATTTCAATCAAGTGGAGCATGTAAATGATTGCATTATCAACGGAAAACAACCAGTTTATGGAATCCGAAATTCTATTCAAGTTATTCATTATATAGAAAAAGGTTATGAATCTTTGCGCAATCAATCCGTAGTAGCAAGTCTAAATAAATTTTAGGAAGGTAATGAAAATGAACAGAAAAATTCGCTGTGCAGTGATCGGGCTGGGACGTCTTGGATATTGGCATGCCGTAAACGTTAAGACAAAAATCCAATCCGCTGAACTAGTATACATTTGTGATAGAAATGAAGAGCTTGCCAAAAAAGTTTCCATAGAATTAGATGTTCCTAACTTCACTACAAATCCAAGTGATATTTTTTCAAATGATCGGATTGAGGCTGTTATCATTGCTTCTCCTACGAGTACGCATTTTGAACTGTTGAAGGAAGCAGCTTTTAGCAATAAAGCAGTTTTTGTTGAAAAACCGCTTGTCAGCAATTTAGACGAAGCGAAAGAAATTTTTGAAATAATGAAGCGGCATAACACAATTTGTCAGGTCGGCTTTATGAGACGGTTCGATCCAGCGTACGCTGAAGCCAAAAAAAGAATTTTAAGAGGAGATATCGGAAAACCAATTTATTTTCGGGGAATTTCCCGAGATCCAGCATCGCCTCCTGAAGAATTTATAAAAAATAGCGGCGGTATATTTATTGATATGGCCATTCATGATTTTGACATTGCAAGGTATTTAATGGAATCAGACGTTGAAGCAGTATCAGCTCACGGCAAAGTTTTAAAATATCCGTTTATGTCCAAATATCAAGATGTGGATCAATCTCTCTGTTATTTAGAATTTGAATCGGGAGCCGTTGGTGACGTTGAATCCAGCAGAAATGCCCATTATGGCTATGATATACGTGCGGAAGTAATAGGTACGGAAGGAACTATTTTTATTGGCGGCTTGCGTCAACATAACATTCAAGTTTTGACCAGTTCTGGCGCAGTTCATGATATTGTTCAAGATTTTCCGACTAGATTTAAAGACGCCTATTATCTCGAGCTGGAAGACTTTTTCAATGCTTTACTAGAGGGGTATCAACCTAAAGTAACTGTTGAAGATGGAGTAAAAGCTCAAGAAATTGCTGTTGCGGCACAAGAATCGTTTTTTAAGCAAGAAAAAGTTTCCTTGAAAACATCTAAAATATTATGATTTTGTCTTCAGAATAGCTGTTGATTCTCTTAATAGATTAGTTCCTATACGCAGAGAAAGGAGGAAAAAACATTGGCTAGTGCTGAAGGAAGCTTACTGGTGATGAAGGGCATTAAAAAAAGCTTTTCAAATAATCATGTTTTGAAGGGCATTGATTTTGAAGTGAAACCTGGGGAAGTTCATGTGCTGTTAGGCGAAAATGGGGCTGGTAAATCAACGTTGATTAAAATTTTGACGGGAGCTTATCAAAAAGATGAAGGAGAAATTTATTGGGAAGGCCAGCCGGTTCAAATCAGCTCACCTTTGGATGCCATGCAGCTTGGAATAGCAACGATATACCAAGAACTAAACGTGATTCCAGAGCTGAAAGTCTATGAAAATATATTTTTAGGCCGGGAAATTAAAGGGAATGGAAAATTTTCATTTATCAACCACAAACAAATGAAAGAAAGCGCGAAGCAATTTTTGCAGATGCTTGGACAAGATCCAGCTATTGCAGAGCAGCCGCTCGGTTACTTAGGAATAGGTCAGCAGCAGCTAGTTGAAATTGCGAAAGCTCTTACTTTAGATGCGAAATTAATTATCATGGACGAACCAACAGCGAGTTTGAGCCAGTCGGAGGTAGAACAGTTATATAAAACGGTCGAACAATTAAAAGAAAAAGGAATTGCTATCATATTTATTTCTCATAGACTTGAAGAAATTAAACGAATTGGCGATCGAATCACTATTTTAAGAGACGGCTTTAAAATCGATACACTTCCAGTAAAGACAACGAGCACGGATCATTGGATTGAATTGATGGTAGGTAGAACTCTTGAAGAAAAATATCCAAAACAAACCTTTACGTTAGGGGAAGAAGGCTTTCGAGTCGAAGATTTAAAAGTTAGCGGCTTTAAAGAACCTGTCAGCTTTAGTATTCGCCGCGGCGAAATTGTCGGTATTTCCGGGCTTGTTGGTGCCGGCAGAACGGAGCTGGCAAGAGCCATTTTTGGTGCAGATAAAAAGGAAAAAGGGAAGATCTATGTTGACGGAAAATTAGTCGACATTAAATCACCTAGGGACGCCATCTCTGCCGGAATAGCCTTTATTACAGAGGATAGAAAAAGTGAAGGTTTGCTGCTGGATCAACCGTTATACATGAACATTGTCCTTGCTAATATGGATAACTTTAGAAAAAAGAGCAAATTAATAGATTTGAAAAAAATCAAGCAGGGAGCCATGGGCTATGTAAAAGAATTGAAAATCCGCCCGGGAAATATTGAACTGAATGCAAGAAAGCTGAGCGGAGGAAACCAGCAAAAAGTCGTTATAGCCAAATGGCTTTGTACAAAAGCGAAAGTCTTTATATTTGATGAACCGACACGTGGTATCGACGTTGGCGCTAAAGTGGAAGTATATCGGTTGATGAATCAATTAGTTGAAAATGGAGCCATCGTTTTAATGATTTCATCTGATTTGCCGGAAATTTTGGGAATGTGCGATCGCGTACTGGTGATGTCTGAAGGAAAAATAACAGCAGACTTTCCTATAAATGAAGCTTCGCAAGAGAAGATTATGAAAGCGGCTACAGGAGGGAGTAATTGATGAGAGAGTTAGCGGTGAACAGCTCGGAAACGAATGTTGAAAAGAAATCTGTCAAGCATTACCTTAGTAAGTTTGGCGCTCTGATCGGGCTTATCATTTTATGTACAGTTCTCACGATTCTATCGGATAAGTTTTTAACCATCAACAACATCATGAATATCGCCAGACAGTCATCCATTAATGCATTGTTGGCTTTAGGGATGCTCTTACCGATTTTGACTGCAGGTATCGACTTATCGGTCGGATCCATTTTAGCTATTTCAATCATGTTAATGGGGATTGTTTCCGTTAATATGGGCATGCATCCCATTTTAGGAATTCTTGTTTGCTTATTAGTAGGATGTTTTTTTGGGTGGCTAAACGGAATATTGCTGACAAAGCTTAAATTGCCTCATCCGTTTATTTCTACTCTTGGAACAATGAACATAGCACGTGGTTTAGCGCTGATTGTAACAGCAGCTGCACCTATTGCCGGATTTCCGTATTTAATTCAATTTTTGGGGAGAGAATTTGTCGGTCCAATTCCTGTGAGCTTTTTGCTAGTTATCGTGATGTATATCATTTTCCATATATTTTTAACTAGAACAAAAACCGGAAGATATATTTATGCAATTGGAGGAAATAAAGAAGCAGCTCATTTATCCGGAATCAATGTTGATCGTGTTCTTGTCATTGTTTATACGATCAGTGGTTTTATGGCATCGCTAGCAGGATTAGTTATGGTAGGAAGAGTAAATTCTGCCTTCCCGCTAGCAGGTTTATCATATGAATTGGATGCCATTGCAGCGGTAATTATTGGCGGAGCAAGCTTTTTTGGTGGAGTTGGAACAGTTTGGGGAACTCTGATAGGAGCTTTAATTATTGCTGTGTTGAGAAATGGCCTTAACTTATTGAATGTTTCAGCAGATTTTCAAATGGCAGTCATAGGATTTGTTATTATAGCGGCTGTTTATGTAGATGTGATTAGACAGAGAAAAAGCAAGAAAGACTAACTTTTTCAAAAATAGTGTTAACTCAACTTTCTCACAGTAAATTGGATTTCTAAGCCTTACGGTTAATGGGTTTGTTGGTTGTTTCGAATACTTCTTGACATAAAAATTTGCAAAAAAAAAACACCTCAACTTTTGGTATAGTTTAATTGTCCAGAAAAAACATTACCAAAAGCAGGTGAGGTGTCTCTTATTATGATAACGAATAACAGACTGAACAATCAACTACCAAAAGAAGTAAAAGCTATATTTGATGAACTTGAAATCTTAAAATATTTAAGGAAAGTGGGAATTAACAAGGGTTTCGGTTATTCCTGCGCCTATTTATTCCAGCTAGTTTTTAGTTTAGTTTTTGAAGGCAAAAATTTGTTTCGACTTCTTCAAAGTAAAAAAGCTAAAGATTTGCCGGAAAAAAACGCTATTTATCGCTTCTTAAATAACCCTCAATACAATTGGCGCAGGTTTTTACTTGTTTTGAGTACTTTCACCATTATGAAGGTAAGTAGTTTAACGAGACACGACCGTCCGAAAGTGCTGATCGTGGACGACTCATCTTATGAACGAAATCGCAGTAAAAAGGTTGAACTGCTTGCTCGCTGTTTCGATCATTCTTCTCAAAAAATGCGTTATTACAAAGGATTTCGTATGCTTACACTCGGCTGGTCAGATGGTGCTACATTTTTGCCTATTGATTTTGCTTTATTAAGCTCTACGAATTCCCAAATCAATGGGATTGATAACCGAATCGATAAGCGTACATCCGGTTATAAGCGGCGTGTCGAAGCTTTACAAAAAGCGCCGGAAGTTATTCCCAATATGATTAAACGGGCACTTTCTCAAGGAATCGATGCCTCATACGTTTTAATGGATACATGGTTTACCCAACAGCCTTTGATCAAGTCCATTGTGGATCAAGGGTTGGATGTTATTGGAATGGTGAAGGATACAAAACAAAGATATCAAGTGAACGGTGAATGGGTGAGCCTAAAAAAACTATACCAAACAGCTAAACCATCACAACATCAAAAGGGTATTTTGCGCTCTATTCACACAACGATGGCAAATGGCGTACCTGTTAAAGTGGTATTTGTCCGTAATCGTAATAAAAAGAGACAGTGGCTAGCTATTTTGAGTACAGACTGTACTTTATCGGATCAAGAAATCATTCGTATTTATGGGATACGTTGGGATATTGAAGTATTCTTCAAAACAGTCAAATCCTTATTGAAACTCCAAAAAGAGTTCCAAGGAAGATCTTATGATTCCATGATCAGCCATACCACTATTGTGTTTACAAGGTACATTGTTTTGTCTTGGCAAAACCGAGTAAGTACAGATTATCGAACATTAGGCGGCATTTTTTATGAACTTTGTGATGAAATCGATGAACTAGATTGGGCCTTTGCACTTCAACTACTCATTGAAATTCTTGAAGATGCACTTCAAAATGTAAATCAAAAGATTAAAAAATTCATCGAAAGTCAATTACGTAAATGGATTGTAGTTTTGCCTAATTATATCAAGGCTTATTTACCAAAATTGAGCTGCGAAAGTTGAGTAGTGTTAATATTAAAAAATTTATTTATAAATTCAAGGGGGATGATTTTATGAAAAAATGGGTGAAATCTTTAGGTGTTGTAGCAATGGCTGCTAGCATGATTATTGCATCCGGATGTGGGGGTGAAAAATCTTCAGGGGGAAGTAGTGAGAAAGAAGGCAACGAATTAGAAGGTAAAACAATATCAGTCGTTTTAAAAACGTTAAGCAGCCCATATTGGAAATATGTAGAGGCTGGTGCGAAAGCAGCTGGAAAAGAATTGGGTGTTGAAGTAAATGTTGTAGGACCAGCTTCAGAGTCTCAAGTGATCGAACAAGTAAATATGATTGAGGACCAAATCAATCAATCGCCGGGGGCATTAGTTGTTTCGCCAACTCAGCCTTCAACTGTTGTTCCTTCACTAGAACAGGCTACACAACAGGGCATTCCTGTATTGCTCATTGATACAGACGCAGAACTGAAAGATAAAACAACATTTATTGGAACAGAAAACTTCACAGCTGGTCAGGAAGCTGGAAAATTGCTTGCATCAATGTTGAATAAAGGGGATGAAGTAGCTCTTATTAGCGGTGCTCTTGGGAACACTGCAACAGATGAGCGTATAAAAGGAGCCAAAAAAGCTTTAGAAGATGCTGGGATGAAAGTAGTAGCTGAACAACCGGCAGATAGTGATAAATCAAAAGCGATGTCAGTAATGGAGAATATATTACAGAACAATAAAAATATTAAAGGTGTATTTGCTGCAAACGATGATATGGCACTTGGAGTGCTCCGGGCAGTTGAAGCTAAAGGAATGAAAATCCCGGTCATTGGCACAGACGGTACAGTTGAAGCTGTTGAATCGATTATAGCCGGAAAATTAGCCGGAACAATTGCTCAAAGCCCTTATGACATGGGATATTTAGGAGTTGAAAATGCAATTAAAGCTATAAAAGGTGAAAAAGTTGAAAAAAGAATTGACAGCGGCATTGATGTCATCACAAAAGAAAATGCGCAAGAAAAATTAGAATTCTTGAAAAGCATTACGAAAGAATAAATTTTTGTTAACTGATGAAAAGATGGTTGTTCGCAACAACAAGTGTGTCGGACACGTAAAACCATTAAATAGCTCGAGCTTCTTTAGCTCGAGCTCATTAATATAATGATCCTTTATTTACTTAAATAAAAAACTTTTAATGATGAGCAAGCAGATTTCATCATGCCAAATGATGGTCATTTTCTTGGTGAAAATGGAGGAGATCGGAACATGATAAACATTGGAATTATTGGAGCAGGGAGAATCGGGCGGCTGCATGCAGAAAACATGCAGCATATACCAAATGTAAAGATTAAAGGAATATCGGATGTAATGATTGCTCAAATGGAAGATTGGGCAAAAGAAAAGAACATTTCAATAGTTACGGATAATTATGAGGATCTTTTACGTGATCCGGAAATCCATGCCATTTTTGTTTGCTCTCCAACTACTACGCATGCCGAAATTATTAAAAAGGCTGCGGCGGCCGGTAAGCATATCTTTTGTGAAAAACCGGTTAGTTTTTCAGTTGAAGAAACAGTAGAGGTAATTAAGGAAGTTGAAAAGGCTGGCGTCAAATTTCAAGTAGGATTTAACAGACGCTTTGACCCGAATTTTAAAAGGCTACACGATCTTGTTCAACAAGGACAAATTGGAACACCTCATATTTTAAAAATTACTTCAAGGGATCCAAAACCGCCAACCATTGATTACGTGCGGACTTCAGGCGGTTTATTTATGGATATGATGATCCACGATTTCGATATGGCTCGTTATATTGTAAACAGTGAAGTAGTTGAAGTTTTTGCTCAAGGAGCCGTTTTAATTGATTCAGAAATTGGCAAAGCCGGTGATATCGACACGGCGGTTGTAACACTAAAATTTGAAAATGGTGCATTAGGTGTCATTGATAATAGCAGACAGGCCGTTTATGGATATGATCAGAGAGTAGAAATTTTTGGAGATAAAGGGGCGGCAACTGCTGATAATTGCCGGCCGACAACAGTTGAATTATCAACATCTGACCATGTTGTGAAGGATAAACCGCTCTATTTCTTTCTTGAACGTTATTCTGAAGCCTATATTGAAGAAGTTAAGCAATTTGTTCATGCTTGCATGGATAATGAATCTGTTTTGTGCAGTGGATTTGATGGCTTGCAAGCACAAAGAATTGCCAAAGCTGCGCAAGAGTCATTTGAAAAAGGAGTACCGGTGAAAGTCGAGTTTTAACAAACCATTTAAGAAAAAAATTCGTTGTTTTTCATTGAAGATTTTGTATAGAAAACGTAATAGCAAGTACAGATTTTCCCCAGAAAATAGTCGGTATAGGAAAAGGATGATGAATAAATGCCTTTAGTGACAATGCGAGAGATTTTCGCAAGTGCAGAAGAGGATAATTTTGGAATCGGTGCATTTAGTGTTGCAAATATGGAAATGGTTATGGGGGCGATCCAAGCGGCAGAGGAATTAAGATCGCCCATTATATTGCAAATTGCCGAAGTTCGTTTGAAGCATTCTCCACTTCATTTAATCGGCCCATTAATGGTTGAAGCTGCGAAACAATCTGTTGTCCCAGTAGCAGTTCATTTTGATCACGGTTTAACTTATGAAAAAATCAAGCAGGCACTTGATATCGGCTTTACATCTGTCATGTATGATGGATCACATTTACCTTTAAAAGAAAATATAGAAAAGACAAAAGAAATTGTTAAACTGGCGAACTTCTACGGTGCAACCGTTGAAGCTGAGATTGGAAGAGTCGGAGGAAGCGAAGATGGGTCAGAAGATATCGAAATAACTATTACAGGGGTTGAAGAAGCTGAGAAATTTGCTGAAGAAACAAAAGTAGATGCATTAGCAATTGCAATCGGGAACGCCCACGGCGTATATAAAGGTGAACCAAATTTGCGGTTTGACCGTTTGAAGGAAATTGATGAGCGAGTTGAAATACCGCTTGTATTGCACGGTGGATCGGGAATCGAAGAGAATGATTTTAAAGAATGCATTAAGTTAGGAATTAGAAAAATTAATGTTGCTACTTCAACCTTCAACAATGTTATCAATCATATAAATAAAAATGTCCAATCTTCTTGCTATACAGATTATTTTGTGTTTCATCAAGATGTTATCCGTGCCGCATATGAAAATGTCAAATACCATATTGAGATTTTCGGAAGCTCCAATCGAATAGAAAAATTGATGCAAAAAATATAGTTTTCTGTACGCTTATTCCCAAAAGATTTATTCCTGCCGGGGAATCGAAAAGCTCATCCAAGAAAATATTGAGAAACTGGCGGCTTTTTCTTTACCCAAGCCGAAAGCAGTCATTGCGGATGCAGGCTATGGCAGTGAAGAAAACTATGTATATGCAGTTGGTGATGAGAAAGAGCCTCGATTTGATTTTCTGATTCCTTATGGAACCTATGTACAAGAACAACACACAAATACAAAAAGGACACAAAAATGCGAAAAACTGGACGTATTGTGAGCAAGATAATTGTTTTATCTGCCCAAATGGAAGGAAAGTTGCGTTTAAAAAATACCAAAACAAAAAGGACCCGTCTGGTTATGAACAAAGCTTCAAAATCTATGAATGTGAAGACTGTAGTCATTGCCCTCTAAAATCAAAATGCACGAAAGCGAAAGGGAACTGTAAAATTATTACAATAAAAGGATATGTAGGGTGCATGTAATAAAATTTGACCACTTTTTTGAGAACTGGTCTATAGAATAAGTGAGGACTACTTCCTTACTAAGAAGAAAGGAGCATTCCTGTTAGAAGTTTTTTCGGGGACTTGAATAAAAAAAGCCCTCTTGGTATGATTCGGGGGTGTCAATCGGATGAATTGACCCCTAATTTGGATACCAAGGAGGACTATACATGAATTCTATCTCAAACAAGAAGATTAATCAAGTCACCGATCAAACGCTCGTCGTTGGCATGGATATCGCGAAAAAGAAGCATTACGCCTGCTTTGTGGATGAGCGAGGGAGGGTGCTGAAAAAATCGTTTCCCGTTCCGCAATCCAGAGAAGGGTTGGAATGGTTGTACCAGTGCATCGTGAAAGCGATGGAGGAATTTGAAAAAACGGAAGTGATCGTTGGCATCGAGCCAACGGGACATTATTGGCTCAATCTCGCTTATTTTCTTGACGAGAAGGGCATTCCTCTCGTCATGACAAACCCGATGCACGTGAAGCGCTCCAAAGAGCTGGACGACAATCTTCCAACCAAGCATGATGCGAAAGACGCGCTCGTCATTGCCCGGTTAGTGAAAGACGGCCGATTCAGCTATCCGCGCATTCTGAAAGGGATGGAGGCCGAACTGCGCGTTGGAGCGACATTTCGCTCCAAATTGGTGGAAGAACAGGGAGCGATTCGAAATCAAATGATTCGCTGGCTTGATCGATATTTTCCGGAGTTTTCCCAAGTCTTCCCGTCATTTGGGAAAATGGCGCTCGCGGTGCTGGAATATACGCCATTTCCGAGTGATCTGGCAGGAAAAGAGCTGGAAGAGGTGCTGGCCCTTTACCGGCAAAGTGAGGGATTACAATCGCCACAAAAGCCGAAAGCGAAGAAGCTGATGGAACTGGCCCAACACTCCATTGGCGTAACGGAAGGACAACAGATGGCCCGTATCGAAATCGCCACACTTGTCCGCCGGTACCGCCAATTGGAGAAAGAAATCGAGGCATTGACCCAGCAACTGACGGAACTTGTGCAAACATCCGTGGAATACGAATGGCTCAAAACGGTTCCGGGCTTAGGGGATGCGACGATCGTGGAACTGTTATCGGAAATCGGGAGTTTTTCCCACTATCAGGATCCGCGCCAATTATTGAAACTTGCGGGACTGACCTTACGGGAAAACTCCTCCGGCCAACACAAAGGGCAAAAACGGATCTCGAAGCGTGGAAGAAGGCGGTTGCGCGCCCTCCTCTTCCGCGTGATGATGCCGATAATCCGCCACAACGAAGCGTTTCGACAGTTACATGAATATTACACGACACGGCCCGATCATCCGTTGCGCAAGAAGCAATCCATTGTGGTGTTATGTGGGAAATTACTGAAGGTACTGCACGCTGTGTGTACGAAGCACCAGGCGTTCGATGCGAAGCGAATGATGCAGGACATCTTTGGTCTCGAAACGGCGGCTTGATGCCTGCATGCCTTACGATTCCCTAGACAACAAGGATGACACGGAGAAGCTGGCACGATATCATCCATTCGACCTTGAGTCCCTAAAGGAGCTTCGCCAGCCTCTGCCTGATGACTAGACCGAACGAAGGAATGTAGGCACAAGGATGCCCAGAGACATGGGAGGGTTCGTCATCATCAGCGATGCAGAGATCCAAGGTGCATTCCATACATTTACCACCATTACAACCAAATTAAACCAGTAGTGGCAGCGAAGCGCACCCACCCAATGTCATATATATACAGATTTGAGAAACAAAGTTAGAAAACGTGTCGAAAAAAATTTTTTTGACACCCCTGAAACGGCTACAACCGTTGATATATCAACATTTATAGAGGGAGGTTTATTATGGGAATTTTAAGCGATAATCCAAAAGAAGAGCCAATGCACTACGGAGAAATATTTGGCGTATGGTCGTATTTACAAACGGCTAAAGGATTTGTTGCCGGATATCCGGTTTAGTTTGTTACCAAACTAGGGATTCTTTGGCTGAGAATGGCAATATCAAGGTGTTTATGACTTCGTAATGAATCGTACTTGGCTGTTCTCGGATATGCGGAATTTACAAACCTATATGAATAAACAGAAACGTTAATAAAACGTCATATAAAGCTTCATGTTCTTACTTTTACAGACAGATTCTCTATGCCAATACGAAAAACGTTGCTCTGAAACATCGTCCAATTCAATGTAACTGGACACATTTTGGAGATTTTCAGCGTGAAGAAAATCCAATTGTATTAGCGGATCGAATTTTTTTTCGGCTGACTTGATTACATCGGCTAACAATCAAAAGGGTTATTTGAACTTGAGGCTGGCTATAATCTTTCCTTTCCATCCGTGTGTCGGAGCAGGTAAAATAGATGATCGATGGAAATTATCGAAAAAAGGTGGAAGAAGTCGATTAAAAAGGAATTAAATGATAAGTGAAAACTTTTAAAAAACGCACCTGAAAAAAAGATGGAAGTTTTCCTTTCAGGTGCGGAATGTCATTTTTAATGCTTCTGTCAAATGTACAATAAACACGTATCCAGCATAAGTGTAAGCAAAATTTATGAAATTCCGGCAGCTTCGGCCAAATATTCGACTAGATGCAATGCCCGCACAGAATCAGACAGTTTTTCGCGTTCGATACCAAGCTTCATCTGTATGAGACATCCTGGGTTGGTCGTAATCACGACTGATGCTCCGGTCGCTTTCGTATGCTTCATTTTCTCATCAAGGATGTCCATTGAGGCATCATAGTTAATAATATTATAGATTCCTGCTGAACCGCAGCACATGTTTGCTTGCTCCATCTCAACAAAATTAATTCCTGAAATACTTTTTAGAAGGTTTAAAGGCTCCTCAGTCACTTTTTGAACATTGGTCATATGACACGAAGGCTGATATGTGACTCGTTCTTCCGGATTTGACCGAAGATTAGGCAGTCCGCCGCAAGCGACTAGCACTTGGCTGATATCTCTTGATTTTGCAGTGAACGCAGCCGCTCTATCAGCCCATTCTGGATCATCTGCGAGCAGGTGGTCATATTCATGCAGCATAGCTCCGCATCCTCCGGCATTATTCACAATAAAATCAACGTTCTCTTGTTCAAATGCGGCGATGTTTTGTTTTGCGAGACGCTTGGCTTCCTCTATTTCACCAGAGTGCGCATGCAGTGCGCCGCAGCATGTCTGATTAGGGATGACAATGACATCACAACCCGCTTCTGCAAGCAGCTGTACAGACAACCGGTTGATGCGATGGAACATAGCATCCATGATACATCCGGTGAAAAATGCAACTGTATATTTTTTTTCACCTTTTGCTTTCGCTTTGGAAGGAGCTTGTTTACGCTCTGCTGGTGAAACTGCCTGAGACATTGTCGCTTCGAATTCACCTAAATGATAAGGCAGCTTTTTCATAATACCAGTTTTGCGCATCGCTTTTTGCAATCCGCTTTTCTCATAAAGCCAAAACGTATTGCCGATCACATTCATGGCTGTTTTACTAGGGAATACGTTCTGAAACATTGTCTTTCTCAGCAGACGAACAGGAGCTTTAAATTTCTTGCGTTTCACAAGTGCAGCCCTTGCTGATTCAAGGATGGAACCATATTCCACTCCAGTCGGACAAGCCGTTTCACAAGCCCGGCATCCAAGGCATAAATCCAACGGCTCTTCAAGCACTGATAGATCCGTGATTTTTCCTTCGCCAACCATTTTGACTAAATTAATACGTCCGCGCGGTGAATGTGTTTCTATTCGCGTAGTTACATATGTCGGGCAGACGGGCAGACAATAACCGCACTGTACACAGCTGTTCGTTTTATTATATTGAAATTCTTCCCTTAGTTCTTCTAGAGATTCTTTCATGTTAACTCAACTCCAATTTCTGCCCCTTTTCGGGGAAAATTTTTCCTGGATTCATGATGTTATTTGGATCCCAAACTTTTTTAATCCGCTTCATCATATCCAGACCGACTGGTCCTAATTCCATTTCCATAAAAGGAGCCTTCATAGTTCCGATGCCGTGTTCGCCTGAAAGCGTTCCGCCAAGTTCAACTGCTGCTGTGAAAATTTCAGCGACAGCTTGTTCTACGCGGCGCATTTCTTCTATGTCGTTTTTGTCGCAAATAATGTTTGGATGCAGGTTGCCATCACCTGCGTGACCGAATACGACGAGGTGAATATTATATTTATCTCGAATTTCCTGCAATCTTGCGCACATTTGAGGTATTTTGCTTCGTGGTACGGTGGCATCTTCTGAAATTTTGGTCGGTTTTATACGTACGATAGCCGGAGATACCAGCTTTCGAGCTTTCCAGATCTCCGCTTTTTCCGCTTCATTTTTTGGAATGCGAACAGCTCTTGCTCCGACAAGATAACATAGTTCCGCTGCTTGTTTGATCTCATCCTTTAAAGCTAAAGGATGGCCGTCGAGCTCAATGAGAATAATCGCTTCTGCATCTACAGGCAGGCCTAAAGGCTCGTAATTTTCGACCGCCACAATCGAAGCTTGATCCATTAACTCCATTTTGGCAGGCAAAATACCTGACGATAAAATTTTTGAAATGGCGCTTCCCGCATCAACAAGGCTGTCAAATACCGCCATAATGGTTTCGGAAGCGGGCGGCTTTGGAAGAAGGCGCAAAATTGCTTTTGTAATGATGCCTAAGGTTCCTTCTGATCCGACAATGAGTTTTGTTAAATCATAACCGGTTACATTTTTTACAGTGCGTCCGCCAGTATGAATGATTTCACCCTCAGGAGTGATAACCTCCAAACCAATCACATAATCTTTCGTTACTCCGTATTTTAATCCTCTTGGACCTCCAGAGTTCTCAGCTAAATTTCCACCAATAGTAGACACATGTGAACTGCTTGGATCTGGAGGATACATTAATCCTTTTTTCTCGGCTGCTTTGTGAATATCCGCTGTTAATACTCCCGGGGATACAACGGCGATTAAGTCTTCTTCATGAATTTCAAGTACATCATCTAATACCGATAAATCCAATACCATACCGCCTTTGACAGGCAGCGGGCCGCCGCTTAATGATGTGGCTTGACCGCGAGGATAAACTGGGATCTTCTCGCGATTGGCAAGCTTCACAAGGGATGCTAATTCTTCCACGCTCTTTGTTTGAATGACCACATCCGGCAGAAATGTTCCGAAAGAGCCGTCAAATGAATAGCTGAAACGGTCGCTCTCATCAGTGAGTACTTTACCGGTTTTAACTATTGATTTAATCTCTTCAATATGACTCGGTGTAACTACCTTCATATGAATCTCTCACTTTCCAATTTTCTATATCGTATAATCTCTTAAAAGCAGACTTAATTTTTTCTCAGCATTTTTTAAATGGATGAGACATTGGATTTTGGCGAGGTCCGGTTCTTCTGCTTCGATTGCTTGTAAAATATTGTAATGTTCTTGATATACAGCTTTTCGTTTTTGTTTTAACTCCACGTTAGGTCGCAACGTAATCTTTAATGTTTTTTCATAAAGAGAGGATAGATTTTCAAGTGTTTGAATTAAAACTGGATTATGTGTAGCCAAAATAATCGAACGATGGAATTCGATATCGGCCTCTGTTGAAATGTCTCCTTCTTCTAAAGATTCATTTTCCATTGTTTTTAAAATTCGTTTCATTTGCTCTAGCTGTTCAGGTGTACGTCGGAGTGCTGCTAAATATGCTGCTTCCGGCTCCAAAATTTTTCTCATTTCAAATAAATATTTAATGCTGTCCACATCATCGCTCTCAATTCGAATACGCTGTAATAATGATGAATTTGTTGATTCTTCTACATAACTCCCGCCGCCTTGACGCGAGGAAATGACACCTGCTGCACGCAGCATACTTAAAGCCTCGCGAATAGGTACTCTACTTACACCGAATTGAGCAGCCAACTCCATTTCTGTCGGCAGCTTAGAGCCTGGTGGAAATTTTCCGATTTCAATTTGTTTCAATAATTCACGAGATATCATTTGCGAAACTTTTTCTTTTTTGGCCATGACTCCCTCTCCTTTCGTCGTTCTAAAATAGGGAATGGACGAAATTTGTATAACAAATTTATTGATTAATATAACAAATTTATAATAATTTTTCAGTATTTTTTTGAATTTTTAATTTACAACACACTATTTTATGATTATAATAATCAAAAAAAATAAAAAACACAAGATATACAGTGAAATTTGTATTACTAATTTGTATTACAAATAACAAGTTGTTAGAACATGTTATTTACATTAGGATCCAACACAAAATAGGGACCCTTTATTCTAGCCTGAAAATGTAAACACTTACATTTTATAAGATTTTTTGGCCTTCAGCCTGTGCACTTTAAGGTGTGTTGATTCCTAATTGTAAATAAAGTGAAGTAATTTCGTTTCAATAATTTTCGGAACATTTACTTCATTCAATCTATACAGTTTTTTCTATATTCATTTTAAATTTAGGGGGAGTGGGTATGGTGAATGACGCAGTATCTTTGGAAAAGCAAACAGTGCGAAAAGTAACAAGGAGGATTATTCCATTTGTATTTTTCCTTTATATTATTTCGTATTTGGACCGGGCTAACATTGGTTATGCCGCTTTGGAGATGAATGATGCCCTTGGTTTGACCAGCCAGGTTTTCGGTCTGGCAACTGGTATATTCTTTATCGGCTATTTTCTTTTTGAAGTACCAAGTAATATTTTGATGGAGAAGTTTGGCGCCCGTGTCTGGATTGCGCGAATCCTCATTACATGGGGAATTATATCGATGGCGACTGGGTTTGTACAGGAAGCAAGTCATCTTTACATTATTAGATTTTTGCTCGGTGTTGCAGAAGCTGGCTTTTTCCCGGGAATTGTTTTGTACTTAACATATTGGTTTCGGGCAAAAGATCACGCAAAAACCATTGCCATGTTAATGAGTGCGATTCCTGTATCATATATTATCGGTGCTCCACTTTCGACATGGATTATGGACAACATTCATTGGTTCAATGTTGAAGGCTGGCGCTGGATGTTTTTAATTGAAGGTGCTCCGGCTGTGATTTTTGGGATCGTGACCCTATTTTATTTAGCGGATAAACCAGAGGATGCAAAATGGCTCACCGAAGAAGAAAAGAATTGGCTAATTGCTGAATTGGAAAAGGAAAGAGTAAAAGAAGCAGATGGCAAAAAGGGTTCTGCAAAGCATAGCGGACATATAGAAGCTCTTCGTGATGCAAAAGTGTGGTACTTTGCCATTATTTATTTTGTTTATATTGCCGGTACTCTTGGTGTCAGTTACTGGATGCCGCAAATTATTGATGGAATGTCAGCGTCTTTATCTAATACACAAATTGGTCTAATTGCTACCATTCCTTATATTGTTGCTACTATTGCCATGAACTGGTGGTCAGCCCGCTCTGACCGCAAAGGAGAAAGATGGCTTCATGCTGCCTTGCCGCTCTTGGTAGGGGCAATAACATTGATAGGCGCTGGAGTAACACTCCAACCTGTATTGGGCATGTTATTCATCACTTTATCACTTACAGGCATGTATTGTTATAAAGGTCCTTTTTGGGCGCTGCCTACAACAATGCTTAATCCAGCAAAAGCAGCTGTTGGGATAGCTGTAGTAAATTCGATTGGCAATCTTGGCGGTTTTATCGGTCCATATGCAGTAGGAGCATTGAAAGATTTGACGGGAGGAACAAGTGCCGGGTTGTATTTCTTAAGCGGCTTACTTGTGTTTGCTTTCTTTATGTTACTTGTCAAACGAGAAAAACCTAGAGCTGACATCCAAAAACAAGCAGTATAAGTGATGTCTGGCACTGCTCGAAGAGGAAAAGGACAAGGGAGAAAATTCCTTATCCTCAGGCTGTCGAGAAACTTCGACAGCCATTATTTTTATTTATAATCTTTATCAGTTTACCGTGTTAATTTATTATAATATTAGTTAGGATAATAACCATGTGAACTACAAATAAAGAGAGTCAAAATGAATATAAATTTGTTGTATTGAGGAACTTGTACCGGAAGATCACCTTTTACGAAAAATAGATCAATACATATATCACTGAAAAGGTTAAGGATTTGTATTGCCCGGATAACGGAAGACCTTCTATTGAGTCTGTTCTCGGTCCGTTAGAGTTTCGGAAGCATTGGAATTTGGCATCGTCGGTTTGAACGATTCGATTCCTGCTGTCGCCCAAGCGCCATTTGGAGGCGTGAAAGAGAGCGGAATAGGCCGAGAAGGGGGACACCATGGAATAGACGAATATTTAGAAGTTAAGTATATTTCGATGGGTGTTTAAACGGTTCTAATGCAAAAGGAAGACAAATAGATAAGAAGCAGATTCATCCGTTTAGGGCAGCAGCCTGGACAGCTTTCCTGCACATTTTTGGCATAGCAGACCTTGATGAATCTGCTTTTTTATTCATTTTTACAAATTGGACGGAAAAGGAATTTTCCTTCTTTAAGTGCAGCCGCCGAAAGATGTCTTGTAAAAAATTTTTAATAGACGATGCGAAGAATGAAACATAAATTGATGTGGGGTCATACTTGGGCTTCCTCGAATTCGAGTCAGCGGTCTACAATACATTGAATGGAAAAATGAATGTAGAACAATTAAAACATAGCAAGTGATAGACAAATATTTACAGCTTTTGAAGCAATAACGACTCATAAATTCGAATGCGCTGCAGCTACAAGCGCTGCCTGCCCGAGACTAATGCCGCCGTCGTTAGGTGGAATTTCTTCACCGATCCAGATATGCATATCGCTTTCATAAAATAACTCTTTCAAATCAGCTAACAAAAGCGAATTTTGAAATACGCCGCCGGACAACACAACAGTGTCAATTTCATAGGCCGCTCCTAAAGAACGAACACTTCTAAATATGCCTTCTGCGACGCTTCGATGAAATGCGCGAGCAATCACCGCTGCATCTTTTCCTTTTAGACGGTCTTCTGTCATTTCCTTTAAAAAAGGACGGTAGTCTAGCTCTTTTCCATTCCACGGGAAAGAATATACCTTCTCTAATGGAGCTGTACGTGCTAAATGCTCCAGCCAAATGGCTGCTTGTCCTTCAAATGAGATAGGACCGGTAAATCCTAAAAGGGCCGCTGCTGCATCAAACAAACGGCCGACGGACGTTGTTGGAAAGGTGCGCAATTGTTTCTCTACCATCTTCACTGCCGTGAAAAATCGTTCAGGAAACGAAAGCTGCTTGCCGACATTTATTGCCCATTTCGGATCATCCACAAAGAAACCAGCTAGCGCTTGAAGCGGCATGCGTGCCGCCGCATCTCCGCCGGGAAGCATGGCGTAACGAAGATGTCCGCGCCGTTTTAGACCTTCCGCAGCGCTTCCGACAAACAGCTCGCCGCCCCAGATCGCTCCATCGTCGCCAAAACCTGTTCCATCAAACGCCACTCCGATCACCCGTTTGTCCAATGCATTTCGCTCCGCCAGCACGGACGCCACATGAGCGCGGTGGTGCTGGATGCCAATATGTTGATAAGCTTCTAGATTGTGAGCAAAGGCGGTAGATTGGTAGTCGGGATGAAGATCGTACGCCACAATCGTTTCTTGCAATCGAACATCATACATCGACAAAAGATCATGGACCGTTTGCTCAAATGACATATATGCTTCGTATTTCATCAAATCTCCTAAATGCTGGCTCATGATCGCCTGTCCGTTGACCACTAATGTAATGGTATTTTTTAGGTCAGCTCCAACCGCAAGAACAGGCCGATCACTGGGCAATTGGGCAGCAGGAAGCGGCGCATACCCCCGCGCCCGCCGAAGTACAGTAGGGCCAAATGGGCTGACGCGAACGACGGAATCATCGACGCGGCGGGCAATAGGGCGCTCCCCAATAAGCCATGCGTCCGCAATGCCTTCAAGTGCCTTGATCGCTTCTTCATCATCATAGATGATCGGTTCACTGGAACGGTTAGCACTTGTCATTACAAGCACTTCTGGTGCGTCGAAATGAAACAGCAAATGATGGAGAGGGGTGTATGGAAGCATTACTCCTAAATCGGAATTATCAGGAGCTACTCCCGGCAGCAATCGGCGAGCCCGTGCCAACACGATGGGTCGGGCGGAAGATGTAAGGAGATTTTCTTCTTCCGCACATATATCGATAAACGCCCTTGCTGTCTCGAGATCTTTTACCATTAAGGCAAACGGCTTTTCCCCGCGTCGTTTCCGCCTTCTAAGCTCCCATACCGCTTCTTCGTTTTCAGCATCACACGCCAAAAGATAGCCGCCAAGCCCCTTGATCGCAACGATGCGCCCAGAACGAAGGAGCTCGGCCGTTTTTTTGATCGCTTTTTCATCACCATGTATTTCTCCATCCTGTCCCTGCACATGATAATGAGGACCGCAATCGGGGCAAGCAGTTGGCTGCGCATGAAACCGTCGATCCGCCGGATCATAATATTCCGCTGAACAAGCCGGACACATAGACCACATATGCATTGTCGTATAAGGCCGGTCATACGGCAGCCGCTCAATGACCGTATATCGTGGACCGCAATCCGTGCAATTGATGTATGGATAAAGGAATCGGCGGTTAGCTGGATCAAACAATTCTGACAAGCATTTCGGACAAACCGCAAGATCAGCAGGAATTTGCACTGTCGGCCGATTATGGAGCGTGCTGGCCAAAATTTCGAAATCAGCTGCTTCTTGTAAAGGCGCATCTTTAATTTCCAAATTGGTTATTTTAGCTGAGGAAGGGTATCGATCTGTAATGTCTTGAACAAATTGTTGAATGGCATCTGCGTCCCCTTCCACATGAATCTCCACGCCGCTTTCTCCATTGCGCACCCATCCGCTGAGCTTCCACCGCTTTGCTTTACGAAAGACAAAAGGACGAAAACCGACCCCTTGCACAACACCATATATTAGAATACGCTGCGCTATTTTCATGATGAATCACCTGCTTTCGTTATAAAACGGGAGATTTTGGAGCTTTCAAACAGATAAATAGAGCTCAGTGGACCGTCCGAACTTTGAATAAGAAAACATTGTCCGTTGAACTTAATGCGCTGGCATTTAGCTTTATTCTCGCATTCTGAACTGAAGGCGTATACATAACAGAACCTTTCATGCCGACATATTCCACTTTCCTAGAGATGTATCCGTTTATTTTGCATGTATCTTACCTAAAGAGAAGAGAGGGGGCGCCCGTTTAAGATAACGGCTTCTCCTCCTTTGCGGACGGCAATGCAACCATGCATCCGCGGCCGGAAACTCCTATTTGAATGACCTGCCCGTCTTCTACTAAGACTGGAACAGTACCTCCTCCCGTCAAAACAACAAGCTGCTTTAATGCCGCTTTGTCTTCTTCGACATCATACTCGACAAATTCTTTTCCGTCCCATAATAAACTTTCCCGCAATTCCTTCGTGTAAGGACATCCTTTCGCACCATAAAGCTCCAGCATTATTTCTCATCCTCCAAAGAGATGATTTATTATTAAGCATTTTCATGATTGATTAACAGATGCGAGGCAACGGATCGCCAATCAGCATATCGATCAAGCGTGTACCTCCATATTGAGAACGTGCTAAAACTGCTTTTTTTGGCTCTGCTTGTATTTCACCAATGCACTTCGCATTCTCCCCGCCCGGCATGCTTTTAAGTGTTTTTAATGCGATATCGGCATATTCAGGCGAAATGACGGCAAGAAACTGCCCTTCATTGGCAATATGAAGGGGATCCAATCCTAAAATTTCGCAGGCACCGCGCACTGCCGGGCGAACTGGAATTGCCTCTTCATCGAGTATAACAGCTACTTGAGCGTCTCTTGCCAATTCGTTTAATGCCGTAGCTACACCGCCTCGGGTTGGATCGCGCAGCCATCTAAGCCCCGGCGCCGCCGCCTCAATAAGTGCCGATACGAACGGCCAAACCGCCCGAGTATCGGAAGTAAGGTCAGCTTCTAAATCCAACTCCCCTCTAGCCAAGAGAACGGTAATCCCATGATCACCAATTGCACCAGACAAAATGACATGATCACCCGGTTGAACGTTTCTGGACGAAAGAGAAACGCGCGGATCGGTAAGGCCGATACCGGCTGTCGTGATGTACAGACCGTCCGCTTTTCCGTGCTCCACTACTTTCGTATCTCCCCCGACCACAGGCACTCCGACACGTTGAGCTGCCTTGGCGATAGCCGCCACCTCCCGTTCCAACTCCGACGTTGCCAATCCCGCTTCGATAATAAGTGTTGTCACCAAAGCCAACGGCTTTGCTCCCCCCATCGCCAAGTCGTTTATAGTCCCGTTGACGGCAAGTTCGCCGATAGATCCCCCTGGGAAGACGAGTGGATTGACAACAAAGCTGTCTGCAGTAAACGCCAATCGGCTCCCATTTGCCTCAACATATGCCGCATCATTTAATTCTGCTGGTTTGTCTCCCATCATATAGGGAACCAACAGTCCTTCGATCAGTCTTCTGCTTGCTTTCCCGCCAGCGCCATGAGCCAATTCGATATAAGAATCAGTAAAATTCACTTTGGCTGTCTTCATGCTTGTTCCTTCCTTTCTTCCTGATGCAACGATTAATTAAGAAGTTCAGTGAGAGTCTCCCAAATCATATAACGTCTGAAAGTAAGCTGATGAACCCTGCCACTGCCCGAATTCGAAACGCATTGTATTTCACCTAACAGGGAAAACCAATCTATATAATTTCCTCCTTTTTATTCACCCACTGCTTCTTGCAAATGAACGTAATGATAATAGGCGGCGCATGCCCCTTCTGACGACACCATAAGAGCTCCCACAGGATGTTCCGGAGTGCATTCTTTGCCAAACAGCTGGCATTGATGCGGTTTCAATATACCTTTTAATACTTGTCCGCAAGGCGCCATTTGCGGATCACTCACACGAGCTCCCTCGACTTGGAAACGAACTTCCGCATCCCACTTGGCGAATTCAGGCCGCAATTTGAGCGCAGACTGCTGAATAGCCCCAAGTCCCCTCCATTCAAAAAGAGAGCGGACTTCAAAAACTTCTTTCATTACATCAAGTGCAGACATATTTCCTTCGTAAGGAACGACGCGGCTATATTGATTTTCTACTTCAAACCGCCCCTCGCGCATTTGTTTTACAAGCATGAGGATCGATTGCAGTAAATCGAGCGGTTCAAAACCGGAGATAATTATCGGTTTTTGGTATTTTTTTGCGATGCTTTCATAAGGACGGGCGCCGATTACAGATGAAACATGACCAGGTCCGATAAACCCATCAATGCGCATATCCGGAGAATCCAATATTGCCTGCATTGCCGGTATAATTAGGACGTGATTGGAAAATACAGAGAAATTGGGCACATCCAATTCACGTGCGCGCATGAGCGTCAATGCTGTTGATGGGGCGGTAGTTTCAAAGCCAATCGCAAACAGCACAACTTGCCGGTCAGGATTCTTCATCGCTATGTTTAAAGCATCTAAAGGGGAGTACACCATACGTATATCAGCCCCTTTAGCTTTTAGTTCGAGAGGCGTTCCATGTTTCCCGGGAACGCGCATTACATCACCGAATGCGGTAAAAATGACGTCCTGCTGCTTGGCAATCGAAAGTCCATTGTCCATACGTCCCATTGGAAGAATACAGACAGGGCATCCCGGTCCATGGACAAGCTCAATGTTTTCAGGCAGCAGATTCTGCAATCCAAATCGAAAAATCGAAAAGGTATGTCCTCCGCAAACCTCCATAAAACGATAGTGATAATCTGGATCGACGTGGCGGTGGATTTCTTCCGATATTTTGCGGATTAATTCCGGATTGCGAAACTCGTCAACATATTTCATCGTCGTCATTAAACTGCACCTCCTAAAATTAGATCAACAACGACTGCCTGCATGCATATCGTCTTTTTCGGAACGGGTTATGATTGACCAATCATATGCCTTTTGTTGCCTTAAGTCTCCAGCGCTGTGTATTAACATGTTTAAACTTTTTCGTTATCAAATTGGTAACCTTGTACTTCCTCGATCGCTTCATCCGATTCATTTAACATGCTTAGCAAATTCAATTGTTCATTTGCTTGTTCTTCACTGATTTTGCTCATCGCAAATCCCACATGAATAAGCACCCAATCTCCAAGAAGGAGATGTTCATTTTTTAATAAGTCAATGTTAATTTTGCGGCGCACACCGCAGACATTCACCACAGCATAATGGCGGTCACCATCTAACATTTCTACAATTTGGCCTGGAATAGCTAAACACATGGATGAATCGCTCCCCCCGATTTGCAATAAATATGAAAATTTAGATATTTTATTGTCCGTAAAGAAAACTAGAAGTTCATTCGAACACTAAAACACTGAAACTTTTGTTAGAGATTCTTTAGAACAATCATGTAAATTCAAGGCGCCAAATGATGACGCGGTTATTTCCTGAATCAGCAATTGCCAGACGATTTTGATGACACCAAATCCCGTACGGCCAGCAAAGTGAATCCCTTGTTACGGCTTTCCAGCGATTTTCTCCCATTCCTTCGAAATCTGCTTGGCCAATAACATACGAAGCAGGATGATACGCTCCTTTTCGCGGCGACTCAGTAAAAAGAAGGATGCGGTTGTTTGCCGTGTCAGCCACCGCTAGCAAATTGTCGTATTGTGCGATCCCGTAAGGAAACCGGAAGCGCCGGGGTCCTTGCGGTACATGGGGAAGTTCAAATGACTGAGTAAAATCTTGTTGACCGAGAACTAACTCAGCTGGGCGGTCCGTCTCTGGAGGCGGCGTATAACCAAGAATGCGGTGATTGCACGCATCGGCAACGTATAACGTATTTCCGTCGCCGGCAAGAGCGTGAGGCCAGCGATACGTATCCGTTCCTACGCCTTTTCCCCTATTCTCACTGTTTACATAACCATTCGGTTGACCAAGAATGACATCAGGAACACGCCCATCTTCCGGTAAACCTTTCCATCCCAAAACTCGGCGATTCCCCGTATCCGCTACGTAAAACCATTCATCAATGTATGCAAAATTATATGGCCAATAAAATCCAGTCGGACTAACTTTTCCTCCTCGATTCGGGGATGTCCCTGACAGATCCTCTTGTCCCAAGACATAATCGGGAGGCTGGTTATTTATTTTCGGCAATGTTTCCCAAATGAGCAGACGATGGTGCCAAGCATCTGCGACAAATAGCTTTCCTTCAATGACCGCAACGCCAGTTGGGAGATGAAACAGCTTTGGTCCTTCTGTTTCAAAATCAGGCTGACCTAACACGATGTCAGCTGGCGCATGATCATTTTCCGGCCAACTGTACCAAATGAGTACGCGATGGTTGCCGCTGTCGGCCGCCACTACAATATCATCGTCTACATACACTCCCCTTGGTGCATAAAGATGAATCCTGTTTGGATGGGCAGGGGGCAGCACAAGACCGCCTGGGGCCGGTCCCCCTAACCACCGTTCGGGATATGCGGTTAACTTAATCGTATCCATATTTTTTCATCCTCTACCCGAACTGGAAAGGGTTCTAGCTGCACGTGAGGTGCCGTCATGCATTCCCCGGTGGATAAATCAAAACGGAAGCCGTGCCATGGACAAGTAATAATAGAGTTGTCCACCAGTCCTCCGTCAAGAGACATCCCCATATGAGGGCATTGATTGCGAAATGCCATTACTTTTCCTTCTAAGCGAACCAGCAAAACATCGAGCTCCTCATGCGAAAAGCGAACAGGACTCCCTTCTTCCAGTTCCGAAGCGGATGGACCTTGCACCCATCCGTTTTGTTCTAAATTTCCAGTATCATTCATAGCGTGAAATGGCATGTAGCCGGAGGTCACTTCCTCTTCGACCATGACAACATGTTCAATTTCTGGAACGCGGGCTTTAATTGCTTCCTCAATCCCATTTTTCAACGTCATAGCGGATAGCGAGCAACCGGAACAAGCTCCTTGAAGGCGGACATAAACTGTATTTCCTTCCACTTTAACTAGCTCCACGCCACCTCCGTGGGAACGCATATAAGGACGCACTTCTTCTAACGCGGCGGCGGTACGGGTAAATAAATCTTGTTTAATGATTCCGTGCATCAAAAACATCGCATAAATAGAAGGGTCTTCTGCAGCTTTCAACAGCAATTCTTTTCCCGCCTCCGTTTCACGAAACGTGCGAACGAGTTTTCTAAGAGCATGTTCGTGAAAGGCTTCAATGGCTTTTTTCAATTCCATTGCTTTCATCCGAGCGTCTTCTGGCAGACCCTTTATCGAGTCCAGCACGCGATCCACCCGTCCAGCCAAAGCTTGAAAATCCTCTTCCTGCTGAACTTTCATGATCACTCACCTCCAAAAGCCAATGTTTGCTCCAGAGCTTCTTCGGTTTTCCGATATAATAAAGCGGCAAATGTTTGTTTGGCCATCTCCTGCAGCATTTCTTCAACCGTATTACGGTCAACAATGTTAATAAAATCATTGACGCGATGATTGGCTAAAGCCTGCAAAATGAGGCAAGAGCCCGCTGGATTATCAAGAAGGGCATCGCGAAAGAAAGCGTCCACAAATTCGTTCAGCCAAATTCCCTCACTTTGAGGATTTGCGCGAAGCCGTTCAGAGCTTTTTGAGCTCCTTCATTGCGCTGGATGATACGTTCACAAAAGCGGTCAACCGCCATACCCAACAAAAGATTAAAATATTGCTGTTCGTGGGGATTCATGCAATCCTTCCTCTCTTTCGCACATTTTACTGTTCCATTTTTTCATTGACTGCTGCTTGCTTCCGCTTAAGGGCAATTTCCGCTAATACGTCTTCGATGGCACTCGCTGCCTCATGCTCTCCATATTTACGAAACAATTGACTGGCCTCTTCCAACCGAGGTACCGCTCGGGAAAACGCACCTAGATGTGCCAACGCATTCCCTTGATTAGCTAAAACGCGGGCATATGCTATTGGATCGTCTTTAGAGCGGCGTACTTCGAGCACATCTTCATAAAGAGCTACTGCTTCCCAAAGATTATCTTCAAGATGAGAGGATTTTACATGTTGCAGCGCATTGGCTAGATTGACCGTGGCGCTTGCCCAAAGCTCAGGGTGTTTATCTTTTTTAAAAATGCGTAAAGACTCTCTTAATGACTGGATCGCTGTCGCTGTGCGCAAATAGGCGCTGCGGTCTAAAGACGGAATGGCTAAATACGCTAAAGCAAGATTCATATGAACGGTAGCATACTCTTCTGGATAAGTGTCTTTCCGATATACTTTTAGTGCTTCATGATAACATCTGACTGCTTCTAGAAGAGAACCTTTCCGTCCATCCGCGCCAGTTTGATGTACTGTGCCTAATTGAAACCACAGTTCAGCCCTTGCTTCCTGAAAGGAAGAGGTTTCTAAAAGAGAGAGGGCTTTCCGGTATCCTTCTACTGTCTCCTTCCCGCGATCACCAAGCATTTGTTTTGTCGCCGCATATTCCGCGTAAAGCCGAGCGGAAAAAACAGGTGACACGTTTTCTACTGTAGCGGCGGCTTCGGAAAGAAGCGAAAGCCCAGTCGGCCAATCCTTTTGTTGAAACGCGTCGTACGCTTGAGTCGCCAATAAAAACGCCCGTATTTCTCCTGACGCATCGCCAAGCGGTGGGGGAGTTTCAAACAGTTTCAGGCGCCACGCCGCTGCATCCAAAAGCAAGGAGAAATCGTCTGGGAGCACTTCTTTGGCTAAAGTGTATGTATATGTTTGTGGATCTAAAATAAATCGGTTATAAGCAGCTTCCGGTCCTTCCGGCAATAATGTTAGCACCTCGTCTTCGCTTTTTCCCTCAATCGCCGCAGCAAAAAAACGCCAGTTCTCCGGCCAACGATCAGGAAAATGTCCGCGGAGAAGAAGGGATATGAATTGATCTGCATTTGGAACAGGTGGTAGAAGAAAAAAACCTGCCGCTCCAGGAAAAACACCGATTGGCTGTGGCTGCAGCACTGTTATTCCCCCTTTTAAAAACTGTAATTGGAAAAACAACGAAACCTCTAAATAACTAAGATCGGCATGTTCTAACGTACTAACGATTATTGTGCAATTACTCACTCTCGTTTCATTTAGTATGGATATCATCTTATCGTCCTGTCGGCCAGGTCCAAAACTGTTTCTTCATCATGACCATTCAAGTCAAGGGATGAAGCGGCTTATATACTTTTACTTCTCCGACATCGCACAGGAACAAAAAAGTGGCATGCGAAGCGCTCCATATCGTTCATCCCATACAGCGTCACGAATTCCCGGCTGCACACCTTCAGGCAAAATTTCTTGGACAAACATGCTTCGATCTCCACGAGAATTGCGCAGTTTTAACAGCAATCCGCCCGCTCCCAAATGACTTACCGGCATCACCCACAGTTCTTCGTCACGTATTAAAACGATGGCTGTTCCTGTAGGAAACCGCACCGTTTCTTCGGCGGGAATATGAAGATAGCCAGTTGGTGTCAGTTCAAGCTTCACTTTTTTTCCCTCCTAAGCGCTGAAGCAGCTCATCCGCTAAACGATCTAAGGCATTGTCCACCGTTCGAGACAATCCAAATCCGTACGATATGTTTTCGGCTTCGATCAGGAAAACGGTCACTTTCTTCGGGAAGCGGCTTTTTAAAAGCCATCGGCCTAAGGCAATCGCATGATCCCAGCGGAAATCGTGAAGATTAACATCTTTTAGCGGAGGAGTTTCCACCTCTTCACCTGGAATTTCAAAAATCGTGCCCGGTTCATCTCCTGATTTACAGGCATCTACTAGAATCAGCTCCTCTGCATCCCCGATTTGAAAAGCTACATCCATGCCAGCAGTTCCGCCATCAGCCAAACGGACTCCCGGTGGGACCCCATGTTCCCACAATTTGCGGATCAACATGGGTCCCGCCCCATCATCACTTCGCAGCAAATTGCCACATCCAATAATCATAACGTTCATACAAAATTCCTCCTTCTGCAGGCGTACCGTTCCCATTACCATTCTTTGTCTGTTTTACTTGACTATTAGTTTTACAGTTGTATATGAAACGTCTGCTGATATGCTTGCACTGCAGAAAAACACGTCACTTAAAGTTGCATATTAGAGATATCAGCATATATTTATCACTTTATATTTGGCTAACTCTTTATGCGACTTGGCATCATAAGCATGAACGGTGCAAACAAGGCATGAATCATAGCTTTGGGCAATATGAGCCAATTCGACCGGATCTTCAGGATTCTTAATAGGTACGCCGATCATCGCTGTTTCGATAGGTCCGCGCTGACCGTGACGATCACGCGGTCCAATGTTCCATGCTGTCGGAGTGACGACTTGATAATTTTCAATTTTTCCATCTTTAATTTGAATCCAGTCAGCCAAAGCGCCGCGGGCTGCTTCTGTAGCTCCGAATCCGCGTCCTTCAGGCAATTCTTTCGGCTTGATGTAAAATTTTTCGTTTAAATCGATTTGCTTCAACCACTTCTTCATGCGCAAATAATATTTCGCGGCTTCGTGAAGGCGAGCCAACACACGCACCATCGAACTTGGCCCGATTTCTTTAATCAAGTTCAAAAAGAGAGGATCATAATCTTGCCACTCCTCAGCACCAGAGCGGCCAGCAATTACTTGGCGGGCCAACGGACCTACCTCCAGAGGAGTTTCTCCGATGCCTGGAATATCATACCGCGGTGCTTTAGCAAACGTATATTTTCCTTCTTTTTGCCCTTCGATCGGATCCACCGGATCGGTTACTCCTTCAAATGGGTGGTAAGAACCGCTGCCGCGATAGAAAGAATGGGTATGATCCTCGCGTATCCGTGCTTGATCAAAATCATGGAAATTTTCCCCATCAAATATTCCCGAACGGGAAATCAGCGCTGCGTTGCGTCCTTCAATCGTCGGATAGCGGTATTGCTGCGGGTTAAAAAAGCTTCCAGTGGCTAAATAGCGGCCCGGCCCCGCTCCGTATTTGTCCAATCCGATTTCCATGCTATAGCGAATGAATAAGCCAAGATCAGAATTGCGATGTTCCGGCTTCTCATCCAGCCATGCAAGAACATCGTCCCAAGTCTTGTTTTCCAGCCAGCGTTCAGCGGAACAACCAAGAAGAACTTTCTCCAGCCAGTTTTCCCGATAATATTCCAAAATCGAGATAGAGCGAGTAATATCGGACAATGTCGGCGAGCTGACAACGCCTCCCGGAACCATGAAGCTGGAATGCGGCCATTGTCCGCCAAAGATTGCGTAAATTTCCACCGGCTTAGCTGAAACAGTGACGCCAATCTCATAATGCTCTCCCTCAAAAGGAGCCCAACGGCGAACCACTTCATCGTACAGCTTAGAAGAAGCGTAATGTCGATGAGTTAAACCAATTGCGAACAAAGCATAAAACCAACGCGGAATGCTTTGAATCGTTTCCGCCGCTTGAGCAATATTGCGGATGAGCGTAGCATTCGGCGGTACTTCCGTCCCCCAAGCCGTATCGAGCGCATAAACTGCTTTCGTGAGATGGCTGCCGCCGCAAATGCCGCAGATCCGAGGAGTAACAATCAAACCGGCCTGCGGATCTTTTCCTTTTAAAATCATCTCGAAACCGCGGAACATCGTTGCTTCCGTCCAAGCATCTACAACAACGCCATCATCAATGGCTACTTTTACATCCAAATCTCCTTCTACACGACCGAGGGAATGTACTTTAATTTCCAGTTTGTTTGTTTTTACAATAGCCTCTTGCTTTTTCATGTTCTTTAGGCACCTCGTTTCTAAAATGGTTTCCATTAAAAGATATCTGAATCACAGTAAATGGAAATCGTCGATTTCAAACATACAAAATAACTTTCTTCATGCCTTTGTGTAGACGAGACGGTCACTTTTTCCGTTAAGCAACATCAACAAACGGCTTATTCGTGCTTCACCTATGTTCGGTTCCCACTAGATGCTGATGACAAAAGTCGTGATTTTCATTAATGATCATGATCATGGAACAAGCTTCACGTCTTTGTGTAGATAGTCACTTTTTCCGTTAAGTAAGATCACAAACGGTTTATTGGTGCTTCGCTCATATCCGGTTCCACTTCATCCTGATGACAAAAGTTGCGAATTTTGTTAATGATCACGGAACAAGCTTCACGTCTTTGTGGAGATGTCACTTTTTCCGTTAAGTAACATCACAAACGGTTTATTGGTGCTTCACTCATATCTGATTCCACTTCATCTTGATGACAAAAATCCGAATTTCGTTAATATCACGGAACAAACATATCTTCTTTCGCCCATTTCGGCGCCACAGCACGTGCCAATGCCGCATTCACAGAGTAGCTGAGCGGATCGGTGCCTTGTGGTACTTCTTTTGGAATTGAGCCGAGAACTTTTTGCGTTTTAAATACTGTTCCAGGTGCTAGGTCAAAGAACGGGAACTGAGGCTCCGTACAGCCAATACAAGGCATTCCTGCCCGAGTTTTGGAAGATTGACGGTTCCAAAGAATGCGGTTGCATGGCGAATGAGTCATTGGACCTCGACAGCCTTGCTCATAAAAGAGACATCCTTTTCGCGTACCTTGTCCGAACTCTTCCACCGGCTCTTTCCACTCGAAATACTGCACACGCGTACAGCCCGTTTGGGTGAACGTTTTAAAGAACGTTTGCGGACGTTGAAGATCGTCTAAAACAACATCTTCCAAACGGCCAGTAGCAATGGCTACAAGAATTTGCGTCACCCAGTCGGGATGAGCCGGACAACCAGGAATGTTAATGACTGGGAGTCCACCTTTCGAACGGAACTGTGTACCAAGAAATCCCCCGCGTTCTTCTTTCATATATTGAAGACCAATCGATTCAGACGGATTCGGTTTTGTCGCCGGAATTCCACCCCAGCACGCACAATCACCGATTGCGACAACGTATTGCGCTTTATGGGCGAAATCCCAAATCCAGTTTTTTTTCGGACGGTCCATAAGCATATCATAGTGCCCTGTTCCGTCAGGTCCCTGAATAATTGTCCCTTCTACCACCAAGATATCCAGCGGGATTTCGTCATTGAGAATTTGCTCATAAAGGCGGCGAACTTGCTCACCGAACTCCATCGACAAAGAATGGTGATACAAAATGTTAATGCCAAAATCGGTTACTAAATCAATGATCGTTGGCTCTTCCGCATTTAAAAATGATTGAGTGTTTCCATTGCACGCACCGCCGTGCATCCAAAGGAGATTCACCATTTTCTCCACCTCCAAAAAGTTTTGGGCAAGATTTTTCAATTTCAATACCTTTGCGCAACGAAAGTCAGAAGGTTCTGATATTTTAAAATACATCTTCGTATAGACGCTCTCCTGTTTAGATGTCTCACTGGTGTTTGGCGACTTGTCGGCTTGATTCAAATCGTTTTCTATTTCAACCAAACGACTCAAAATCATAGTCTTTCGCAGCGTTCTATTCATCTAAAATTTTGCTTATAGAGAGCCGGAGGAATGAATAAATGCTGATTTATCCGCTTCCAGCTGTGAAATCCATTCGTCAATTCCTTCTCCTGTGCGAGCAGAAACTTCGTGAATGCGAATGCCTGGGCGCACCTCATTCAATGCTTCATAAAATCGTTTTCGCTGAAAATCTACCGCTTCCGCTAAATCAATTTTTGTGATAATCGCCGTATCAGCACTGTTGACAATAGTCGGATATTTTACCGGTTTATCCTCGCCCTCTGTCACGGAAAAAAGAACTACACGCTGGTTTTCTCCCAAGTCATAACTTGCGGGACAGACGAGATTTCCAACATTTTCGATAAAAAGGAAATCAAATGTTTCCAACTCCCAATCTTGCAACGTTCGCTCAATCATTTCCGCTTCCAGATGGCAAACTGTGCCAGTAGTAATTTGGCGCACTTTTGCTCCACTTTGCCGCAAGCGGTCCGCGTCGTTTTCAGTTGCTAAATCGCCAACTAAAGCGGCTGTTCGATAGCGTTTGCCAAGGCGGGTAAGCACTTCTGTAAGCAGCGTCGTTTTTCCCGCTCCAGGACTGGAAACGAGATTGACGACATAAACGCCCACGTTTTGAAACCGCTTTCTTAATTCTCTAGCAAGGAGATCATTTTTCTTCAAAACATTCTGGCGAATTTCAACAATTCGAGGATTTAAGGTCAAATCATGCATTTTCTTCTCCACCTTCCAATGCGTACAATTCCATCTCTCGTCCCGCAAGGACTTGGCCAGTTTTTGTGCCGCACGTAGGACAGCGCATAGGAAGCGGTTCAGGCAAAATCCTCTCTTCTTGGCAGTTGGGACAGAAAATGGTCACGGGGACATCTTCAATAATAAGTTTAGCCCCTTCCAACGAAGTTCCCTGAACAACCACATCAAAAGAAAATTCTAAGGCTTCTTTTACGACACCTGATAATACTCCAAGCTTTAAAAACAGCGCTTTAACTTTCTTTATTCCCGAATTTTCCGCCGCTTCTGCCGCCAATTCAACTAAGCTTTGGGCAATAGACAACTCATGCATCGCTGATCTCCTTCGATAAGTTTCGTGCAAAATTAAGGACGAAATTAAGTGCAGGCTGTACTTCCGGATCGCTTAATGTCCGCATCAGACCAATAATTCCCACACGTTTTGTTCCCGTTTCCGCTGCTTCTTTAGAGGCTTGATACAATGAACGCGACACCTTTCCAATTACTTGCAACGAGCGCACGTCTAAAACATCGGACTTGATCAGCTCTTGAACTTGCGGAGAATCGAGGAATTCTTGCATTTTATGCAACGCGGTTAAAGCATTCTCAAAACGCGTAACATATTCTGGTCTAGATATGCTTTGTCGCAAAAGAACGACAAGTTCATTGATTGAATCAGCAAATTCCGGTCCGCGCTGAAGAAAATTTTCCAGCATATCCAAAAGGAACGTTACATTCTCCAGCTTATCAAGCAAGTGGATTAGCTGCTCCATCGTTCGCGGATCTGAAAGCTTTTCAACCAACAAGTGATCAATGGACGTCTCCATAACCGCTCCTTTCCCGGCCTCCCCCATTTCGATTCCTCCTTCTTGGTTTTTACAGAAAAAAGTGCGTCATTTTGGAAACATTGTTGTCTTTTTTTGCTAGCTGTTAAAATAATAATACAACAATTCAGAATATTTTAACACTATATTTTATAAAAACTATTTCAAGTTTTTGCTTCTTTGCTAATAGAATCATTCGTTGACTATACTGGATATGAAAATATGCAAAGAGGTGAACGAAATAAAAAACTATCAAGTAAAGTTGTTTCAAGAATAGTGGTAAGTTGTGGAATAAAATGATGAAAACTGATCAATACCTTTACCGATAAGGTTTAACTAGAATAGGTTTAGCAAAGAGCTTGAAAATTTTAGTATTTTTTGATTCATATTTGCCAAAACCTTATCCGGCTCTACACAAGAAACAGAAAGGAATTTTATGGAACATGGATGGAAGGAACGTATTTCAACTCGATTGAAACGTTCTTAATGCTTTCCAGGAGGGTTTTACACATTGCGTTTGCAAGCTTCTTGAAGTGTTTGACATAAGTCAGCCGTCGATTAGCAAGCATCTTCGCAAATTAGATTAATATAATGCAGCAAAACTTTATTTATCAGCATCTAAAGCAAATTAGCAGTTGGATCCTCTATAGACTATAAAATGGGCTTGGACAGTTCCAGTTACTTAAACTATACTGAATGTAACCAATAGAAAGTGTAGCAAAAAATATTTTTCAAAGCGCAGTTTTTGAACTGCCGTGTGAAAAAATAGCAGGTCAATTTCAAAGCGGGGTAGAATGCAGATGGCAGAAGAAATGGAGATCATTGATAAAATCATATCAGATATTCATTCTGGCAGGTATGGGGCCAATGATAAATTACCATCCGAAAATGAGCTTGCTGACTATTTTAACGTTCCGCGAATGACAATCCGCAAAGTATACGAAAGGCTTCAGGAGATGGGATATATTTATTCAAGACAAGGAAAGGGCAGCTATGTAAAAGATCGGCAAATGCAGATTCCGCTTGTTCTTTCCGGGGATGAAAGCTTCAGCAGGAAAATGATTAGACTTGGGCACCATTTCCGATCGAAAAACATTTTTTGCGAAGAAATCGGCTATAATAAAGCAATCTTTCATTCTCTCGGTGCTGAGGAAACGGATCGAGTATTTAAAATAGGCAGGCTGCGCATTGTCAATAATCGACCAATTGCCTTGCATATTTCCTACGTGGCGAAATCCGTATTTGATGATATTGATTTGTATGGCAAGGAAATCACGTCCATGTTTGATTATTATCAAAAGAAAGGCTTCACTGAATTTGAATCGAAGTCAAGCGTGTTAAAGGTTTTATTTCCGACTAAATTCCTATGGGAAATTCTTGAATGCACCAGTTTAATTCCGCTTTTAGTGTTGGAGACAGGATGTATCGATAAAAAAACCGGAACGGTGCTTGAACATACAGAAATTTTTTATCGGAGTGATTGCTTTAACTTTGTTATATAAAAAACTTTTGCTTTTGGGTATGTCCGATAAGTCCCTAAAATCCAACAAGTAGGGGCTGTCCGATAAGTCCCTAAAATGAAGCAAGTGGAGAAAAACAATTCGTTTCTCTCCACTTGCTTTTATATTTTTTCGATTTTTATCTGAAAGTAGCTGGCGGATGCCGGCTACTTTCAGTATGTGTGCGCCCGGCATGGGTGTAATCTATAGGGTGAAAGTCCCGAGCTGCGAAGGCAGAAGTAGCAGTTAGCTTAACGCAAGGGTGTCCGTGGCGACGCGGAATCTGAAGGAAGCGAGCGGCAAACTTTGGGTCTCTCGGAACACGAACTTCATATGAGGCTAGGTATCACTGGGTGAGTTTGCACAACAAAACAAAGCCCTTTCTGCCGAAGGTGATACAGAGTAAATGAAGCAGATGGATGGAAGGAAAGATTACACTCTTACCCGGGGAGGTCTGGCTGGCACGCCAAGTAACCTTGGTAACCTATCTAGTGATAGATAGCTGAACAGTCAGAAGTCAGCAGAAGTCATAGTACTCTTTCAAGCTCGAGATGGAAGAGGAAGGACTGAACAATTAAGGAGAACGAATCGCTAGGCGTTCATCTTCTGTGTGGAAGCAGACAATCCGATAGGACTTACTTGAAGGAGGAAGTGGTGAATCCCACGGGGGACTTCAAGAGGGTGGAGCAGAAGATGGCACAAATAGAAGAATTCGTTCACGTGGAGAGGATATCAATGTTGATGGAAATGATTTTGTCACGGGAAAATCTCCTGGCGGCACTGAAACGAGTCGAACAGAATAAAGGAGGTCACGGAGTAGATGGCATGTCCGTAAAAGACCTACGAAGACACCTCTACGAAAATTGGGACTCCATTCGACAGTCGTTGAGAGAAGGAACCTACAAGCCCTTACCCGTCCGTCGAGTCGAAATCCCGAAACCGAACGGTGGAGTAAGGCTTCTAGGGATCCCTACCGTGACGGATCGTTTCATCCAACAAGCGATTGCCCAAGTGTTGACGAAAATCTTTGATCCGACCTTCTCGAACCATAGCTATGGTTTCCGCCCAGGTAGAAGGGGACATGATGCGGTTAGGGAAGCAAAGGGTTATATCAAAGAAGGATATCGTTGGGTAGTCGATATAGACCTAGAGAAATTCTTTGACAAGGTGAATCACGACAAACTGATGGGGATCTTGGCGAAAACGATCAAAGATCGAATTCTACTGAAGGTAATTCGCCGGTATCTTCAATCAGGCGTGATGATCAATGGAGTGGTAATGGAAACGGACATGGGAACGCCTCAAGGCGGCCCGCTTAGTCCACTTTTATCAAACGTCATGCTTCATGAATTGGATAAGGAGCTTGAGAAACGTGGACATAAGTTTGTTCGGTATGCGGATGACTGTAACATCTATGTGAAAACAAAGAAAGCAGGAATTCGTGTCATGAACTCCATTACGAACTTTATAGAGAAGGAGTTAAAGCTCAAGGTAAATAGAGAGAAATCGGCGGTAGACCGTCCTTGGAAACGGAAGTTTCTCGGTTTCAGCTTCACACTCAATAAGACTCCAAAGGTACGGATTGCGAACGAAAGTGTGAAACGTTTGAAGAACAAGATCCGTGAAATTACATCAAGATCGAAACCGTATCCAATGGAGAAAAGGATTGAGAAACTGAACAAGTATTTAATGGGATGGTGCGGATATTTTGCCTTGGCAGAAACACCAAGTAAGTTCAAAGAATTTGATGAATGGATTAGACGAAGGCTTCGGATGTGTTTGTGGAAAGAATGGAAAACCCCGAAAACAAGAATTCGGAAACTCAGAGGATTAGGGGTTCCAAGCCATAAAGCATTCGAATGGGGCAATACACGCAAGAAATATTGGCGGATTGCCTGCAGTCCCATTCTACACAAAACCCTCGACAACTCCTATTGGAAGCGTCGAGGGTTAAGAAGTCTATTCGAAAGATATCAAGCACTACGTCATACTTAATTGAACCGCCGTATACCGAACGGTACGTACGGTGGTGTGAGAGGTCGGGGGTTAGTCACCCCCTCCTACTCGATTGTGGGCTAATGCCACAATCCCAAACTCAACATGTACTTTGTCGAGCCCCCGTAAAGAAAATCTGCGGAACGACCGATTGCCCTTGATGTGACCGAACACACTTTCTGCCTCGACTTTGCGTCGAGCGTAGATGGCGGCTTTCTCTTCACATTCAAGGGCTGTTTTGGCCTTTGCTTTCATTTCTTCGAAGATGGGATTCCAGTGAACTTGACGATTTCCCTTCGCTTTTGTGCATTTCGCTTTCAATGGGCAATCGGTACAATCTTCACATTCGTATATTTTGAAGCTTTGTTCATAGCCAGATGGATTCTTTTTGTTTTGGTATTTTTTAAACGTTACTCTCCTTCCATTCGGGCAAATAAAACAATCATCCTCTTCACAATAGGTCCAGTTTTTGGCATTTTTAATGTCTTTTTTGTATGTACGTGTTTGTTCTTTTACATAGCTCCCATAAGGAATCAGAAACTCAAACCGGGGCTCTTTCTCATCACCAACTGCATATACATAGTTTTCTTCACTACCATAGCCTGCATCCGCAATAACTGTTTGGGGCATCGGTAATGAAGTGGAGGCTAGCTTCTCCATATGTGGGATAAAGCAACGTGTATCGGTTGGTCGTTGATGAATGGTATAAAACAAGATAAACTGATTCTCTGTCCCGATTTGCACATTATACCCTGGCTTCAGTTGACCATTTTTCATATGATCTTCTTTCATTCGCATAAAAGTTGCGTCTTTATCCGTTTTTGAATAGCTGTTACGATCGCCAAAGATTTCATTCTGTTCCTTGTATTTGGCTAGTCGAGGTAAAAAATTTTCTCGAATCCGTTTTAAAGGTTTTTTCCATTTCTTGCGTTCTGCTCGTTTTTCCTTCCGAACTTTTGTATCAGATTCCTGTTCGATTTCCTCTGTTAGGATTTCGACTTTTTCTTCTAATTTTTGAGCGATGGCTTCCAAGTTCTGTTCCGTGATTTCTGGATCTTCTTTCGCCTCTTTTTGTGCTGTTCCTGCTTCTAATTGGGTTAATTCTTGAATGTACTGAAGTGTTTCTTGAATTTTTTCTCTTACCTTCGCTTCAAATTTCAAGGTTGATTTTTTCCACACGAAAGAATACTTATTGGCATTGGCTTCAATTTTAGTACCATCCAAAAAGTAGTTTTCCATCGTGATGTAATTTTCTTCAATCAGCTTCAGAATCATCGCTTCAAATAACTCATCCATTAGGACCTTCATCCGTCCGCCTCGGAATTCGTTGATTGTCCGGAAATCTGGTTGTTGCATCGCTGAAAGCCACATGGCAGGAATATTTTCTTTAACGAGTTTTTCGATTCCTCGACAAGAATAAACCTTTTGAGAATAAGCATACAGAATGATTTTCAGCATCATTTTGGGATGATAGGAGCTTCTGCCGCCGCCTTTATAATGAGAAAACAATTGTTCATCTGGTATCGCCTCCACCATTTCGTCCACGACACGTGCCACGTGATGTTCGGGTATGAGCGATTCAATATCATAAATCATTTGAACTTGACGGTTGTCATATGGTTTGAAAGTAGGGGCTAAATTTCTTTTAGCAGGAGTTTTTTCTTCTTTTCCATCTAGAGGAAGTGTCATTTGTGTGTTATAATTTTCAGGAGTAATCATTTGATTGCTCATAAAAAATCGTCCTTTCTGTAATGTTGTGTCGCAACTTCATTTTACTAGAAAGGACGATTTTTTTGTGCATTTTTTTTAAAAAGTGAAAAAATGAGGGGCTTCCAAAAAGTCAGTTACCCTGACTTTTTGGACAGCCCCTACTTCTTTTTTATATGTTTTTCAATTTTGGCCTGAAATCAGCTGAGAGATTCATTCAAGGAATCTCTCTTTTTTTGTGTGCTCATTAACATTTTCTTAAAAATGCGTTTGCAAAAAATTAATAGAATTTACTTTTTTTTAAATTTTTTCCACTTGGCAACAAGATATGCTTAAATCAACGGAAGCAAAAAATCATGATGGAGGGGCGGAAATGGAAAGAAGGCGAAGAACAGAAATTTTAATCAACGGAAATAAGAACGTTGCCGCCACATTGGCACAACAAATTTTAGCTAAGTATGAGGTAAAAACGATTGAAAAGCCGAACAACGGTTTAGTAATGGTAAAAGTTCGGGAAACGGCAAAGAACAGTTTGTTCTACTTAGGAGAAGTTTTTGTAACAGAATGTAAAGTGGAAATTAGCGGGTATATCGGCTTCGGCATATTAAAAGGACATGAGCCGGAATTAGCATACCATTTGGCTGTGGTCGATGCAGCTTACAATGCACAATTGCCAGAAACGGAACGATGGAATGAAGTTTTGTTGAAGGAGGAAGCAGCAATTCATGAGCAAAGAAAGAACTCCTTTATGAAAATTTTGAAGACAAAAGTAAATTTTGAAACGATGGATGTTTAAAAGGAGCAGAGGTTGAATGAAATTAGATTTTATTCACGATATTCAACGTGCATATCGAAAAGTTGTTGATTCCATGTCTAGGCCCGGATTGATAACAAATTTAAAAGATGAGGCGGCCAAAGTAGATCTTGAGGCTGGCTGTTTTCCCTCGACACTTGTTCTGGCTGCAATGCTTCTAGATACTGAAGTGACCTTTAAGGTAGTTTCCGAGAAGGAAGAAGAGACAACTCGCTGGATAAACCAACTAACCTATGCAAAAGCTGATGCAGCAGAACGCGCTGATTTCGTTTTTGTACTTTATGACAAAGCTGAAGATGAACTTGGGCAAATATTACAGCGAGTAAAAACCGGCAGTCTCATCGATCCCCATGATTCAGCAACCATTATTGTTGAGGCAGATGCTGTTACGGATGAATGCGATTTCAAATTAACAGGTCCGGGCATTGAAGAAGCAAATTATGTAAATGTTTCAGTAAATGGGAATTGGATGGAAGTTCGACAGCAACAAAACGCTGAATTTCCAATGGGGGTTGATTTAATTTTTGTGGACAAAAATCATCATCTCTTATGTCTGCCAAGGACGACGCAAATTTTATCAGAAGGGAGGAAGCTTTGATGGGATATGTGGCAGTGAAAGGCGGAACAATTGCCATTGAGGAGTCGATTAAACGGCTGAAATATGAGCGGTTAAAAAAAGGAGTTGTTCTTGACATTGGCAGAATTGAAGCTGGCCTGCGGGGATTGATTGATCAGGTGATGTCAGAGAGCAGTCTATATGACGAAACCCTTGCGGCGCTAGCGATCAAACATGCTGAAGGCAATCTTGAAGAAGCGGTTTTTCTGCTTCGTGCATATCGATCCACTTTACCGCGCAAGCATTATTCGCAAATAGTTAATACAAAGGACATGAGTATCGAAAGAAGGATTTCAGCTAGTTTTAAAGATATACCAGGCGGCCAAATTTTAGGAGCTACAACTGACTACACTCATCGTTTGCTCGACTTTGACCTCATGGAGGAAACAGATGAAGATGCAGTAAATTGGCTTTCGGCCTATGAGAAGGAAATGCTCGATGAAGTGGATGAAAAACATTTTGGCAAACTGCCAAAAGTAAGTGATTACTTAAGAAAAGAAGGTTTGTTCTCGGAGTGTGTAATGGACAATACAGAGCCTGATGATGTAACGAGAAAAAGCTTGACGTTTCCTTCCACCCGCAGTCAGCGTCTCCAAGTTTTAACAAGAGGCCAGACAGGGGCGGTGACTTCATTAGCTTATGCCGTCATTCGCGGATATGGAAGTCTTCATCCAACAGTAGGTGAACTGCGTGTCGGCTATTTGCCGGTTTACATCGATAGCCCTTTTCATTCATTTAATAGAGAAGACGATGCTTATTATATTGGGGAAATTAAAGCAACCGAAGTCGAAATGTTAATTCCGGAAACAGTTGAGATCGGGGACGGGAAAAAGGAAATTAAGTTTGAAATCGGATATGGTCTTTGCTTTGGTCAAAATGAAACGAAAGCAATCGCAATGGGAATTTTAGACAATAGTTTGGAGAAAGGAAATAGGGACTATCCGACAGGAGACGAGGAATTTGTCCTTTATCATATTGATTCGGTTGAATCCACCGGGTTTATTTCACATTTGAAGCTGCCTCACTATGTCACTTTCCAATCGAAGCTTGATATTGTACGCAAATCAAAAAGCAAGCAAGAAATGTAAAAAGGAGAGGAATTCATGCAAATCCATTATAATTTTGCTTTTTTCGATGAAGGTTCCAAACGGGAAATTCGAAGAGCCACATTAAAAGCAATTGCCATTCCGGGCTATCAAGTTCCATTTGCATCAAGAGAAATGCCGATTGCACGCGGCTGGGGAACAGGTGGACTGCAATTAACCCTTTCTCTCATTGGCAAAGATGATGTTTTAAAAGTAATCGACCAAGGCTCTGATGAATCCGTTAATGCGGTAAACATTAAAAAATTGGTGATGAAAACGGCGGGCATTAAAACGACGGAGGAGACGCAAGAAGCAACGATCATTCAATCAAGACATCGAATTCCAGAAATTCCTCTTACAGAAGGCCAGATACTTGTATTACAAGTACCACTGCCTGAACCGCTGCGCGATTATGAACCGAGCGAATATAATACGAAAAGGCTTCATGCGGAGAAAGAATACAGCGGCGCATGGCTGATGCTTTTTGAACAAATCATGAAATACGGGCATATGGCTTCGGATTTTGATCATCCTGTGATGGTGGAAAATCGGTATGTCATGGCGCCGAGTCCTATACCAAGGTTTGATAATCCGAAAATGCACTATTCAAAGGCATTAATTTTGCTTGGAGCCGGTCGTGAAAAGAAGATATACGCTGTACCACCATACACGAAAGTCGTTTCACTTGCGTTTGACGATTATCCGTTTGAAGTGGAGAGCTTTGAAGATAAACATTGCAGACTGTGCGGCGCTACGGGAGTATATTTGGATGAATTGTTTAATGAGGAAACAGGTGAAACCTATTACCAATGCAATGATACAAGCTATTGTTTATCAAGATTAAATGAGCAATCAGAATCAAGAGGTGTTCAACATGGATGATTTAAGCAATCCAGTATTATCGGTCAAAAAGTTAAACAAACAATTCGGACCTGGATGCAGCCAATGCGGAAAGGCGGATTCCGCCGTTTTGGTGAAAAACTTTTGCCCTGTCTGCGGTACGGTATATGTTTGCCGTGATATTTCGTTTGATCTCTATCCCGGTGAAGTATTAGGCATTGTAGGTGAAAGCGGCAGCGGTAAATCAACATTAATGAGACAGCTATATTTTGATCAAGAGGCCACAAGCGGTGAAGTGTATATCCGATTTTATCATGATGGAAAAAAAAACGTATTAAACGAGTCCTCCCAACAAAAACGGTACATTCGCAACCATCTGATGGGGAAAGTTTACCAAAATCCGCTTCTCGGCTTGCGCATGAACTTTTCCTCCATCGGCAATATTGCTGAAAAATTAATTGCGGCAGGGAACAGGAATGTTGGACAGATGGTGTTAAGAGGACAAGTGCTGCTTGAGGAGGTAAACATTCCGCTATTTAGGATGAAGGAGGAGCCCCAAAAATTTTCGGGGGGCATGCAGCAAAGAGTTCAAATCGCCAAAGCATTGTCGAATAATCCGCCGATTCTTCTTCTCGATGAAGTAACGACCGGTCTTGATTTGTCCGTTCAAGCAAATGTTTTAGATTTGATACGGAATTTACAGAGGGAACTGAAGATAAGCATGATCGTTGTTTCCCATGATTTAGGCGTTATCAGAATGCTTGCAGACAGAACGTTCGTCATGCTGGAAGGAAAAATTATCGAGCAAGGGTTGACCGATCAAATTTTGGAAGATCCACAGCATCCTTATACACAGCAGCTCGTCCATTCATTATTATGATCAATTTTTTGGACTTGTGAGAATGGAGGAAAAAACGTGTATCTCATAACAAACGGAAGAATTATAACGGAAGAAACCATTCTCGATGGTTACGATCTTCTTATTGAAGGAGATAAAATTAGCAAAATTGATGGCAAAGGGAAAATCGCTTGGAAGGAAGGAATGGAAGTAATCGATGCGGCGGGCGGATATGTCTCTCCTGGGTTTATCGATCTTCATTCTGACTATATTGAACATATGGCAGCACCAAGACCGACATCGTTAATGAATTTTCATTTAAGTCTTCGCGAAGCGGAAAAAGAATTAATCACCCATGGGATTACAACAATGTTTCATTCACTTTCTATTTATAAAAGCTCGGAATTTTCACATAAACCGATCCGTGAGCCGGAAAATGTCCGGAAATTTATTGAAATGATCCACCAAACTCATCATACAAAGCATTTAATACGACATCGGTTCCATGCACGGTTTGAAATTGACAGCATCGAAGAAGTTGAAAACTTAAAATCGTACATTGCTGAGAGCAAGGTGCACTTAATTTCGTTTATGGATCATACCCCTGGTCAAGGACAATATAGAGATTTAGAAATTTACAGAAAAACGATAAAAGGCTACCAAGAGCTCAGTGATGAAGAGATTGATAGAGTCATTACAAAACATCAGCATAAGGAAAAATTAACACTTGAGGGAATAAAGGAAATTGCAACGCTGGCACAACAAAAAGGTATTGCTATCGCTTCTCATGACGATGACACGTTGGAAAAACTTGAGCTTGTGCAAAGCTTTGGGGCTTCGATCAGTGAATTTCCAATCACCTTGGAAATTGCTAAAAATGCGAAAAAGAAAGGAATGCTGACGGTAGCCGGGGCTCCGAACGTTCTTTTGGGAGGGTCCCACAGCGGAAATTTATCTGCACAAGAAGCCATTCAACACGGGTGTATCGATATTTTATGTAGTGACTATTATCCTCCATCGCTGCTTCATGCTGTTTTTAAAATGAGCGAAAAAAGCGATATCGACCTAGTTGAAATGTTTAAGCTTGTGACGATTAACCCGGCCAAAGCTGTCAAACTGGATGATCAAATTGGATCAATTAAGGAAGGAAAAAAAGCGGATATAGTCATCATCGAAAAAATAGACTTAGATTTTCCGGTTATCACGTCTTGTTTTGTGGATGGCCGTTTAATCTTGAAAACAAATTATAGAATTTAAAGATGATGGAAAGGGAGTTTCTATGATCGAGAAAAAGCTGTCAAAAAAACCTTATATCCATGAACATTGCCAGTTGTTTCATACAGAATTAGGTGAATACACAGAAATAGGGGCTCACAATTATTTAGAAAATGTAAAAATGGGGGATTTTTCTTATACAGGGCAGTTTTGCATCCTGCAAAATGTTGAAGTTGGAAAATTTTCCAATATTGCTGCGATGGTGCGAATCGGTCCAACCGCTCACCCGATGAATCGCCCTACTTTGCACCATATTACGTATCGGAGAAAAATGTATGGAGTTGATACTCATGACGATGAAGCGTTTTTATCATGGCGTAAAGCACAAATCACCTATATCGGCCATGACACATGGATTGGCCATGGGGCCATCATCATGCCTGGTGTAAAAATCGGCAATGGTGCAGTAGTCGGCAGCGGAGCTATTGTGACAAAGGATGTAGAGCCTTATACAATCGTTGCTGGAATACCAGCCAAACCGTTAAGGCGCCGATTTGATGAGCAAACGGTTAAACGATTGGAACAAATCAAGTGGTGGGATTGGTCGTATGAAACGTTGAAAGAACGAATCGACGACTTGTCTCAACATATTGAAACATTTCTAGATAAGTATGAGGGAAGAAGGGAATTCAGTGGAAAACATTTTAACGGTTGAGAGCCTGTCCAAAACATTTCGATTGCACAGTGTAAACAAGGAAATCCGCGCAATTAACAAGATTAGCTTTGTTGTAAAAGAAGGAGAATTTGTCGGTATTACCGGTAAAAGCGGCAGCGGCAAATCAACCATTTTAAAATGCATCTACCGCACATATTTGCCTGAAAGTGGAGACATCTGGTACAACTCAAAAAAGTTTGGCCTAATCAATTTGCGAGAAGCGACGGAAAGAGAAATGATTTATTTACGAAAGCATGAGATCGGATACGTATCACAGTTTTTAAATGCTTTGCCTCGTATAACGGCCAGGGAAATAGTCAAACAAGCAATATTAGAAATGGGGCATAACGATAAGTATGCGGAGGAAGAGACAGAAAAAATATTGACGCATTTTGAACTGGATCCTCAGCTTTGGGATAGTTATGTTGCTACTTTTTCCGGGGGTGAAAAACTGCGGTTGAACATCGCTAGAGCAATGGTAAAGCGTCCGAGACTACTTTTATTGGATGAACCGACGGCAAGTTTAGATGATGAATCGAAGGAAAAAGTAAGAGTATTGATGGAACAGCTCGTTCGCGAAGGGACAACAATGCTGGGAATTTTTCATGATATGTTGTTCATGCAAAACTTATGTGATGTAGAATACCGAATGCTGGACGGGGAAATCATCAAGTATTCTGAAAAAAATCCCTTTACAAAACATTAAAAATTCTTTAGTAATTCAACGGTATGAATTAACAGTTCCTTTACATTCATCCTTTATATTCAATTATAAATGGAAAAAAATCTATTTTGACAAGAAAAGGGGTAATGAATATGAAAAAAATGATAAGGTTTATGAGCATCGCTTTCATCTTGGTCATCTTTTTATCAGGATGTTCATCATCTGCAGGAACAGAAAGCGGTTCCGCTCAAAAAAACGGCGACGATACGCTTACAATTGCATGGTACCCGAATGAATCCGGTGAAGATTTGAAAGCGGCACGTGACGAAATCGCTAAGTTGATTGAAGAAGCAACTGGAAAGAAAGTCGAGCATAAGACGACAACTGATTACATTATTGCCATTGAGGCGATTGCAAACGGAAATGCTGATTTAGCGTTTATGGGTGCACAGGGATACATAGAGGCTCATGACAAAAATGAAAAAGTGCTTCCTCTCGTTGTTCCGAGCGGTGAATCCGGCACACTTGATGATGCCATGTACTACAGCTGGCTTGCCGTAAATAAAGGGGATGAAGACGAGTACAAAAGCGGCTCCGGGTTTTCCATTGATAATATAGCTGGAAAGAAATTTTCATTTGTGTCTAACAGCTCCACATCAGGCTTTAAAGTTCCATCGACCGAAATCGTTTCGTACTTTAGCCAAAAAGAAGAGTACAAAGATTTAACTGCTGAAGATTTATTAGAAGGCGGCGAGGGCAAGTTTTTCAGCGAAGTGCAATATGGAGGCTCTCATCAAGGGTCTGCGGTTAACTTACTGTCTGGAAAAGTAGATGTAGCAGCATTTTGCGACACATGTGTGAACAACTATATTGAATTAGTTGACGGTGAGCAAAATAAACCGGGAGCGGTATATAAAGTCAAAAATGATGCTGCTGAGCCGTTTCATACTGTGCCTGGAAAGGAATTTGTCTTAATTTCAGTCACACCGGTATTGAATGCTCCGTTTGTTGTCAATACGGAAACCGTATCTGAAGAAGATCGCAAAAAGCTTGTGGAAGCTTTTGTTTCTGATGAAGTAGCCAACAATACGAAGATTTTCGTGCCGGAGGATTCTGATTTTAGCGGTTTGTTTACGAAAAAAGCTAATGAGCGTTTCGTTGAAGTAGAGGATTCTTGGTTTGATCCGATCAGAGAATTGTCTAAATAAGGATTTGGTGAGGGATAAACGATGACAGCCATTTTAACATTAAATAACGTGTCAAAACGTTATGGAACCAATACAATGGCGCTTCAAGACATGAACTTTTCTGTAAAAGAAGGGGAATTCGTTTCGATCATTGGTCCATCGGGGGCGGGGAAATCAACCCTCCTCCGGTGTATTAACCGCATGATCGAAGCGTCTAGCGGTGAAATCATATTTGATGGTGTCGACATTTTAAAGCTTGGCAAAAAAAGCTTAAGAAAAGTGAGAGCAACCATTGGAATGGTCTTTCAGCATTACAATCTTGTCACTAGATTAAGCGTAATTGAAAACGTGCTCCACGGAAGGCTCGGCTACAAGTCAACTTTGGCAGGAGCATTCGGTTTATACAGCGAGGAGGAGAAAAAGCAGGCGGTTCATATTCTCGGATTGTTGGGGCTGGAGGATCAAGTGTATAAACGGTGTGATCAGCTAAGCGGCGGACAAAAACAGCGCGTCGGAATTGCCAGAGCCTTAATTCAAAATCCGAGAATGCTATTGTGTGATGAGCCGATTGCCTCCTTAGATCCAAACTCAGCCAAAATCATTATGGATCATTTAAAAAATATTTCTTCTACACTCGGAATTACTTGTATTGTCAACCTGCACCAAGTCGATGTCGCTTTGAAGTACTCTGATCGAATTATCGGTATTAATAATGGAAAGAAAGTGTACGATGGCTCGCCGAAACAAATAACAGAAGATATTGTTCGCAATATTTATGGGTCTGAAGTAAAGAATCTGATTCTTTAATGTAGGTGAAGATCATGCAAGCAGATATCTTTGTAAAAAGAAGAAGAAGCTTCTCCTTATTTTTTTTATTGTTGATTGTGTTAACGTATCTTTCTATGTTTATAACAGATTTTCAGCTTGTGAAAGGACTCGCCTCTGTTGCAAAGGCAGTAGAGTGGGGAGTGACAAATTTTTTTCCTGATGCAAAAGCGATGGAAAAGCTTCCGGATATTTTAAGTAAATTACAAGAAACAGTTTTAATATCAGTCGCTTCCACGACAACAGCAGCTATTTTTGCAACTTTTTTCGCAATATGCGGTTCGAAGACGACGAAAGTGAATGGTTTATTAAGTGCAATAAGCAGAGGAATTGCAACTGTTTCTCGTAATATTCCGGTAGCTGCATGGGCATTGATTCTGCTCTTTTCTTTTGGACAAAGCTCCATTACCGGATTTTTTGCTTTGTTCTTCGCCTCCTTTGGTTTTTTAACGCGAGCATTTATAGAAACGATCGATGAAGTTAGCAATAGTTCCGTTGAAGCATTGCGTGCAACCGGCGCCCAATTTTTTTCGATCATCTTCCAGTCGGTCATTCCATCCAGCCTTCCCCAGATGATCAGTTGGGTATTATTTGAAATTGAAACGAATATTCGCAGCGCGACTTTAGTTGGAATTTTAACCGGTACTGGAATTGGTTTTTCTTTTGACTTGTATTATAAAAGCTCCAATTATAGTGCAGCGAGTTTGGTTGTCATGACTATCATACTGACGGTATTTGTCATTGAATATCTTTCGAATTTGATAAGAAGGGTCATTTTATAACGATGAATGAAAATTTAAGGAAGAAAGGGTGATGATATGAATAATGAATGGTTGATGAAAACTGGAAGCACTCTGAAAGACAGCGGAAAATTAACGCATTCTTCGAAAATAAAAGTGAAACCGTTGACGAAGCAGGCAATTGCCATCCGGCTGACATTGACAGCATTATTCGTTATTACTGTTTATGGCTTTACAATGTTTGATTATGGCGATACAAATTTCATGTCTGGATTAAAAGAAACATTTGCGAATTTTAAAACAATGTTTTTCGAAGCAAGCTTTTCGCGTTTAACTATAACAGAATCAATTTATCAAGTGTTGATAACCTTGGGGCTTGCTTTTTTGACGACAGTGTTCGGAGCTGTTATTGCACTTTTTCTAGGGCTGTTGGCAGCGCAAAATTTATCAAATAAAGTTGTTTCCAATACCATTAAAGCCTTTGTTGCATTTATTCGCGCCGTTCCTACTGTTTTGTGGGTGCTGATTTTTTCCGTCGCTGCTGGTCTAGGAAGTGTTGCAGCTGTTATTGGCATGACGTTTCACTCCATTGGCTATTTGATTAAAGCATATTCTGAATCGTTCGAAGAGTTGGATGAAGGTGTGATCGAAGCATTAAAGGGCTGCGGGGCCAATTGGTGGCAAATTGTGTTTCAGACGGTAATCCCCTCATCAATGACGTATTTAATTTCTTGGACGTTTATGAGATTTGAGATTAACTTTTCCGTTGCTGTTGCGATGGGGGCTGCCGCAGGAGCAGGCGGGATCGGATTTGATTTGTTTATGGCGAGCGGATTTTATTTTGATTTAAGGGAAATCGGAATGATTACTTACTTCATTCTTGTTTTAGCGATCATTTTCGAATTTGTTTCGACAAGAATGAAGGTAAATTTGCGTGAAACTCATTAATTATTTTATAAAAACAGTGAAAGCAGGTGTTGACCGTAATGATTGATTTACATTGTCATTCAAATATATCAGATGGCTCAATGAGTCTATTTGAAGTAATTTCTCTTGCGAAAGAAAAAGGAATCACCCATTTGGCAATTACGGACCATGATACGACAAAAGGATTAAAGGAAGCGAAATATATAGGAGAGCAGCTTGGAGTAACCATTATTCCAGGGATCGAGATTTCGGCTTATGACTATAAAAGACAACGGAGAGCCCATATTTTAGGCTTTTTTGTGGAACCGCATCACGAAGCGATTGAAAACCTGTGCAGCCCGCTGTTAAAGATGAGACACCTGGCATCGTATGAAATGACGAAAAGAATTATGAAAGCAGGTTTTAACATTTCATGGGAAGAAGTAGAACAATTCGCCAAAGACGGCACAGGGGTATACAAACAGCATATTATGCATGCTTTAATAAACAAAGGATACGCTGACAAAATCTATGGCGATCTATATGATAAGCTTTTTTCAAAAGGCGGGGAAGGAAAGCCGCAAGGATTAGCGCACATACCTATACAGTATGTCGATGTGGAAGATGCGATTATTGCCATCCGCGAGGCGGGCGGTCTGCCGGTACTTGCCCATCCAAAACAATTTAACAATTTTGATGCAATCCCCGAGTGGGTTGAGATTGGCTTAGAAGGCGTCGAAGCAGTTCACCCTTTGCATGGACCTAAGGACGAAGAACTTGTCAAATATTATGCGGACCAATTCGAGCTGATCGAAACAGGAGGATCTGATTTTCACGGCTTTTATGGAAATTTTGAACTAGGCAGCAAAGATGCCGGAATGGTTCGATATGAAAAACTTCTCGAACGCTATCAAAAGCTATGTGAAAGCAAGAAAACATTATCGTAAATGTAAGAAGCTCTCAACTTTTATTTTTTTGGAGCCAAGTTAGGAATATAATTCGGGCAAGAAACGCTTCTCTTTTCAATAGTTGTAGTGTGTAAAAAATATGTTCCGTCATTAACAGTGGGAAACAGATGAATATTAAATTGATTCTTTACTTCGGCGATTATTTTAACAACAATTTACAGCCTTTTGTCTTCCGATTATTATCGTTTTGAACGAATAAAGGACTTACATATAAAAAAGTCCTTTATTCAATTTCTTTTCTCCCTTTTCATTTTTCCTGCCAAATTGCAGCGTGCAAGAGATCCCTCAGCAATGAGAACAATAACTGCGGCTTTTTTGACAATTTTTACTCTTTTCCCTATCATTAGGCTTTCGGCTTTTCGGTTTGGAAGATAGAATACAGAAACTGACAACTTATTAAACATTCCGTTTTGCGTTCATCCTTCAATTATGATTTTCTGTAAGGGCTTCAACAAAATTGCTGGTAAAAGAATCTCATGTTAAAGAAAAGCTCTGTCAATCTATTCCCTCTCATCTTTCAGCACTTGAAGCTACTTCAACGGCAAAAGGCAACCTGCTCAAGTTCACTTTTTGTAACTCTCTCATGTAATCGTCAAATCATCTCTGTAAAATGGACGCTTATTAAAAAAGCGCAAGCATTTCCCCTAAAATAAAATTTATCAGAATATGGAATTTTTTCTGTTATTTATGATATATTCAATCTAGATGAAGAATGGGCTCGAAATGGTAAATTAAAAAAATCGAGTGATGGCGAAATAAGTTTTTGCCATCGCCCTAGATTTTAAATTCAGGGGGCAGTATGTTAAAGTCTAATCTTTTTTATTCTAATTTCAAATTAAATTTTAGACGCTATGTCAATAGATTTCTTTTTTTCTTTCCGTTTGGGGAAAATTTATTGAATCAAAAAATATTACTAGTTTTATTTGTTTTCATTTTTGGAGTATACAATTTTATCCTATATCATTTAGTAGAACTGATCATTCCTTATTTTTCTCAAGCAGCTGTTTTGTTAGTCAATTTGCTAGTATTATGGAATTTAATCAGCAATCTTCGTTCTTCTCATGATATTTTGCAAAGGTTTGTCTATCCGGAAGATTTTCTCTTACTATACTCCGTGAAAACAGATCCAAATGATATATTATTGGTAAGATTTTTTACGCAAATCATTTTCAAGTCACTGTTTTCGACTCTTTTCTTTTTATATCCAATCCTGTTCTACGTTTTAAATTTTGCAGAAGAATCAATAACTTCTAGGCTATTGTTATTTGTATCTTTTCCATTTTATGTTCTTTTTTTAATTGGGGTCATCAGTTTTTATTCTTCAGGATTATACATAATATATTCAAAGTTTTTGCATGTTGTTTTTCAGTCAGCTGTGAAAAGTGTACTTTCTTTTGTTTTTGTTATGCTGCTATCATTTCTGTCTACGACTGTATTTGGCTGGTTAGGCTTTAGCTACTTTTATGAGGAAAACTTTATAGAATCGATCGTTCATTCTATTTCTATATTCAATCTTGATGTGATTTTGACTGGTTATGTGCTGCCTACTAATTGGTTATTTAATACACTAATGGAAGTAGAATACTTTCTCTATTATCAACCGTTGTTGCTAATTATTGGAATCATTCTAATTTATATTTCGTATCTTATTGTAAATAAATATTTAGACGTAAAAGATATGTCGCAGCTTTCCAATGAAACAAATGTCAACATAATAAAAAACAGATCTTTTCCCAACTTTGTTTATAGGAAACTAAAAAAACTTCTATCAAGAAAAGTTTTGGCGGTTATGAAAAAAGATTTCATCGCTTTCACTCGAGCGAACTTTTTAATAAAAAAGAGGTTTTATTTATCTATCTATATGCTGGCTTCCGAAATCGGTTTATTGCTCGGATTAGGAATGATGCAAAATTGGTTTGAATTACCGGCTTTTTTCGTAATATATCCGATCATCTTTGCAGTATCAATAAATGTCTCGTTTTTAGGAGACGGATTATTAGGGATTACATCAGCTGATGCTGAAAGGGAGAACTTGTTTTTATATAAAGGATCAGGCTCTTCTTTGAACCAGTTAGTCGTAAGCAAGGCGATTTTACATGTTATTCCTATTTTGATCGTCATGAACGTTTTATTTATATGTGTTGTATCGTTTTTTCATCTGAAACTAAGTACTGTCATTATGATATTTGTCCTTGTAAATACTACCGCTATTATCATCAGCAGTGCTCAAATTATTGGAACGTTTTTGTATCCGCGTCTGGATTGGGAACATATTGAAGATGTTGGCTCTTCCGTTAAAGCTTCTGTTTTTGAACACACGATTTTTGGAATTGTTTTAATATTAAATTTAGAAATATATGGGCTGTTGGGGGGTTCTTTACTGGAAAAACTATATCAGCAGCATTCTTTTTAATGTGTTGGCAATCTTAGGTTCTTTCTTGCTATTCATAAGCTTTTTTATATTCTTTTACTTTTGGATTAAACGAGTCGGTACTTCTCATTGGGAGATGAGCAGATGATTATTAAAAATGTTTCAAAAAGGTATAAGGAGTATGATGTATTAAAATCAATTAATATTACATTAAAAAGAGGAGAAATATATGGATTATTAGGGCCAAACGGTGCTGGGAAGTCCACTTTGCTTAAATGTATAATCGGATTGGTCACTCCAGACTCTGGAAAAATATTTATTGACGGTAAGACAATTGATGATGATCGATCTGAATTTTTACAATATATAGGTTATGTGCCGGACACACCTTTTATTTATAATTATCTTACTCCAAAGGAATATTTAGATTTTATAGCTGATCTGCAGCAAGTACCCGATTCGCAAAAAACTGACCGTATTCAAATGTTGTTAAAAAATTTTTCACTAAAAGATAAGGAAAATGAAATGATTTCAACTCTTTCCTTTGGTATGAAGCATAAGCTGTCTGTTGCCGGTGCTATCATTCATGAACCGGATGTGCTTTTACTAGATGAGCCGCTAAGCTCATTTGATCCTCCGACAACAATGTTTATGAAAAAGTTTTTAAGGGAATACGCAGATAGTGGAAAAATTATTTTCATGTCTACTCATTTAGTGCATGTTGCTCAAAATCTATGCGATCGTGTAGGAGTTTTAATCAATGGGGAAATATTAAAGGAATACACGAACATGAAAAACATAATAAATTTCGAAAATATGATTATTAATGATATGGAAGAGATTGGTTAAATAAAAAACGTTCTACTGCGAAATAAGCGGGTTTTATCAGTAGCGTTTATAATATACGTGATTGGAATTATCATGGGCACTTTTTTTAGCGATGTCTTACCTGTAGAAAGACAGGAACCAAACGTTGGCCGTACTATATTTGATTATTTTATACATAACGTACTTGCGGATGTTTTCATAAGCTTTACTATATTTACGTTTGGAATTTTTACTGCTGCTTTATTACTAGTCAATGGTTTTTTAGTTGGTGTATCTATCATGCACAGTCTTCAACATGGGAACGATCTAATTTATATTGTAACAGCCCTAGTTCCACATGGTATATTTGAGATTCCTGCTATGATTATTGCGGGTTCTATTGGGTTTAAACTGATTGATGCAGTCATTGCCAAAATAAGGGGAGAATCAAATTCCGTTTTTTTAAAGGACATCTTTACATTCTTTTTTCTAATGATCATTTTGACATTTATCGCTGCAGGTGTAGAGGCTAAGATCACTCCATATTTAATGCCCAATTTTCATGAGGAGGTGTAAAGCATATGCTATGGGAAAAACTAAACTTAGAAAAATTGCTGAATGATTCGAATAATGGGTCAGATGATGAAGAAAATGAAAAAAGCACATGGTTTATACCCGTTTTTTACGTTTCCATATTATTAGCTTTATGTATAGCATTTATTGAGATAAAACTCATTTTAATCACTCTGTTTGCTCCTGCCATTATCGTCATAATGTGGAAGCCGCCGTTTAAAAATAAAAAAAGGCTCTTCCGAATTATATCATTCATATATCTTTTATTTCTAACTATAGTTACGATATGGTGGTTCCAAGGTTGAATTTCTAACGAAAGTTGTAAAGACTGTATCTTATGACGCTCACAAATTTTCATTTCATCTAATATATTGAAGTCTAATCGTGATTTTGATGGAAATATACATTTCTGACAGATTTCGCCGCAGCCATAATGTAAAAGACAATAAAAGCTGCTCGAAGCACAAACAGGGGCTGTCCAGCAAGTCAAAATCCACTGAAACCGAAACATCATAAGCGTTGATATATCAAGTTTCTAAAACATTAAAGGGGCGTCTATAAGCCGGAAAATCGACTTATTAGAAAGCCCCTTAAAAATTTGTTTCAGTTTGCTGGATAGGCAAAAAGATTGGCCCGGAAAATCTCCGATATTCAATGATTGATATTGATAAATGCAGTACAATAAAGGATTCTTAAAGAAAGCGCTATCGAATATATTTCTAACAAACTCTTAAGCTATGGCTTTCGCCGCTGAAGTGTATGTTAGAAAGAAAATACTTTAGATGATCATCCATCCGCACTTTGTGACATTATACGGAGTAAGCGGGGGAGTCATCTGTATAGTCTCCATTCCCTAGATTAAGTAGTAATCTGACCGAACCGTTTCAACGTACTATAGACTGCTGACTCGAATTCGAGGAAGCCCAAGTATGACCCCACATCTTGGAACGGAAATATTTGCGTAGCCCAATATCCGCCAATCCCGTTTTTGCGATCAATCCAGTAAAACAGGTTAGCCAATCCCGACCACATCAATTGGCCTGCTGGACGACCTGTAGGGGTAGGTTCATCGTTTACCTGGAATGTATAAGACCACGACTTTTGTACGCCGGGGTAGAACTCGCCGTCATTAGCCAGCGTTGGATCGGACGAAATCCATCCGCCGCTCTTCAATTCCCCAAGTCCGTTTTGAGACATTTGCGCGACTGTTTCTGGTTTGAGTACACCCGCACCGTCATTCAGAATCATTCGGATAAACTTCGTGTATTCGCCAATGCTCGCATACAAACCATGTCCTCCCATATCCATTTCTGGAGATTGCGGAAGAATAAGCTCAGGTTTTGGTGTGAGTTGACCATCCTGACTGCGGTTGTGGATGGTTGCGCGGCGTTCCATCATCGAAGGTGATAACGTGAAACCGATGTCGGACATGCCGAGTGGGGCAAAAATACGCTCTGCCATCACTTCGCCCAGTCGTTTACCGGATACGGCTTCAACAACTTTACCAACCCAGTCGATGTTGACGCCATAGTTCCAGCGTTCACCTGGCTCGAATAGAAGCACGCTCTTTACAGAGTCAAATGTACTAGTGAGAATGGAAGGTACTCCCTTTGCTTCACGGTATTTTCGATCTTCATGACTGAAGAACTCGTAGCCGAAGCCGGCAGTGTGAAGCATCAACATGTTGATCGTAACATCGGTTTTTGCTTCCCTTAGTTTTGGCTGCCCGTCTTTGTCAAACCCTTCGAGAACTGGAATCTCGGCAATCTCAGGTACATACTTCTTGACCGGATCGTCGAGACTGACTTTTCCTTCCTCGACCAATTTCATCAATGTCGTACCGGTGATGGCCTTCGTGGTCGAAAAAAGAGCGAACACTGTATCGGTGGTCATCGGTGTTTTCTTTCCAAGATCGCGTACACCGGCTGCCCCCTCATAGATGTTTCCGTCCCGGTCAGTTACCATTGCAACTACACCAGGGGCTCCTCCAGCCCTGCCTACAGCGGTATCCAACACCTTGTCAAGAGTTTCCTTGAGAGCATCCTTTACTGCTTGTCTTGTCATATCTTTACCCCCTTTAAGCGCTTACAATTTTAATTATTTAAAAAATTTTCTGTATTTTCAAAACAAACTATATCACGCTCAAACAGAGCCTGTCAAATTTTATTGTGTTGAGCGCTTTTTCATTGTCTTTTTTGAAGCTGTATCAGCAGCGAATTCAGCATTGAAGGCTAAGTTCAAGTACTACAACCGAAGAGGCAGAGAATTTTTAGATTCCACTGTCGGCAAGGATTTTCGCATTGAACGAAATGTCCTTTAGCGTCCTCAAAAGGGGCATATAAAATATTTTGCGATTATTTCCGGGATCAATCTCATTTGGAAAAATAAACTGAATTTTTTCATCTGTGTGGGAAACTGCTAGTAAACTCGGAAAATATCACGTCCGCAATGATTTATATAATATGATAACACATGTGATATCTAAACAAAAAAGAGTGTATTTAGCAAAGAATATGAATAAATCGTAAAAAATTTACAAACAATTTACATTCTAAGTTGGGATTGATGCATAATTGCGATTTGAAGCCGCTTTTTCATTTCTTATTTTTATTTTTTCATTTACAGAATGTTTACAAAAGTTCAAACCGCCTTTAAGTGTTCCTTAACAAATCTTTTCTAAACTTAAGATAGATGAAAAGGAAGTGGACATACATATTCCAATTGCTTGTCAGAATCAATTGTTGATTCAGGAGGAAGTGATTTTCATGGACTTAACTCACGAAATCTTTCTCTAATCGGCAATGTAAAAATGAATCTCTCCATTTCATTAAAAAATAAGAAAGGAGGAAATCAGTTCGATGAATATACGCTTTGCTTCTACACTTGCATGGGCATTTCCGGTTGAGGAAGTGATTAGGCTGGCAAAAGAGTTAAAATTTGTCGGTGTTGAGGTTTGGGCAGAGCATGTGTGGAAATATGAAAGCATGCCTAAACGAATCCGGCAGGTCAAAGAAGAAACAAACATGCAACTGACGATGCACGCAGCAAGCTGGGATTTAAACTTAAGCTCTCTAAATAATGGCATTCGCAAGCAGTCCGTTCATGAAATTATTCGATCTATTGAGCTGGCTTCACAAATTGGGGCTGATAATATTACATTTCATCCAGGAAAGCTGACTCTTGCGGATTCAGACGTTTCTATCCATGAAGAGCTTTTGTTCGAATCAATGGAAGAACTTGATCGAAAAGCTAGACAAGAAGGACTCACGTTATCGTTAGAAATGATGGAATGGAAGGCGAAAGAGTTTATTATTAAACCAGCCGCCGTAAAAAAAGTGATTGTACCTTTTTTCCCGCAAATTCAAACGACATTTGATGTCGCCCACATTCCATTACACGCAGACATTTTTTCTATCTGGAATGAAATGCCGGAGGTAAACAAAATTCATATTAGTGATGCAACAAAAGAAATTCTTCATTTACCGTTAGGTGACGGTGATATCGGAGAAGAAATATTAAACAAATTTTTAACTATCGAGAATATTCCAGTAATTATTGAAGGGTTTGATGCTTCAAAAGATTTGATGGTGTTAAAGAAAAATGTACTGTATATAAAACGGAACGGAAATCGATTGAAGGAGGTCGTCCGTTGAGAATTTTAGTTACAAACGATGACGGAATTTTTGCGCCAGGAGTCGAAGCACTTGTAGAAGTTCTTCAGCATTTTGGTGAAGTTTATGTCGTTTGTCCTGACCAAGAGCGAAGCGCAGTCGGCCATTCCATTACTCTCAGAACACCATTAAAAGTGAAACCTGTGGAAATATTCTCTGGAACGAAAGGGGCATGGGCCGTAAACGGTACTCCGGCCGATTGCGTCAAACTTGGGATGGAAGTACTGTTAAAGACTCCGCCTGATATTTTGTTTTCAGGTATTAATCTTGGTCCGAATTTAGGAAGGGATTTATATTACTCTGGTACATTGGCAGGTGCGGTTGAGGCTTCTCTTTACAACGTTCCAGCCGTATCAGTATCGTTGAACGAATTTGATGAAGCGAAGGTAAATTATTTAAAAACAAAACAGCTTTTGTATAAAGCGGTTGAAATTATTTTACAAAACCGAATTCCTAAAGGAGTTTTTTTAAACATCAATTTACCGAATATTCCGATTTATCTTTGTAAAGGTGTTGAGGTAGTTCCTTTAGATTTGACAGTTTCCCGTTATCGATACGTAGGGCTAAACGATCCGCACGGTCAAGTATATTTTTGGTTAAAGGATGAATTAAACCAATTAGTAAACCTTAACGAAAACAGTGATTATTTAAAGCTAAAGGAAGGTTATATTACCGTTTCACCTGTGGAGTTTCCCGTTCATCACAAACGGAAAATGGAACAGATTGAACGCTGGTTTCGAAAATGCTCTTTAAATTTCTTAAAAGAGGGTAAGGAGGAACATTCCAATGCGTAAATGGTTGTCCGCTTTCACTATATTCACATTACTTTTTGTATTAGCTGCCTGTGGCAGCAGCAATAATGCCTCATCAAGCCATGATGTAGAAACGCAGTCAGAACAAAAGAAGGAAGTCTCAGGGGAACTTAATTTCTATACTTCACAGCCTGATGAAGATGCTCAAAGATTAGTGACAGCTTTTAATGAAAAATATCCTGATGTAAAAGTCAATACTTTCCGGTCAGGAACGGAAGAAGTGATTGCAAAATTACAAGCTGAAAAAGAAGCTGGAAACATTCAAGCAGATGTTTTGCTTGTTGCAGACGCTGTAACGTTTGAAAGTTTAAAAAATGACGATCTTTTACTTTCTTACAAATCAAAAGAAGCAGAACAAATTCCGGGTCAGTTTATTGACAGTGACGGCATGTACACAGGCACAAAAGTGATGGCAACTGTTCTTGCAGTGAACACAAATAGTGTGCAAAACATACCTGATAGCTGGAATGTATTGACGGAAAGCGACGCAAAAGGAAAAGCGATTATGCCAAGCCCGTTTTATTCAGGAGCAGCTGCATACAATCTTGGAGTGTTTACAAGACAAAACGATTTAGGATGGGAGTTCTTCAAGCGTTTAAAAGAAAACGGAATGGCTGTTACGAAAGGGAATGGCGGTGTGTTAAAATCGGTTGCTTCAGGGGAAAAGCCATACGGAATCGTTGTTGATTATCTCGCTGCGCGTGCCAAAAAAGAAGGTTCACCTGTAGAATTCATCTATCCGAAAGAAGGCGTTCCTGTCATTACTGAACCGATCGGTATTATGAAGGATACAAAAAATGAAGAAGCAGCTAAAGCTTTCGTAGATTTCGTTTTATCAGAAGAAGGACAAAAATTAGCAGCTGAACTTGGATATACACCGATTCGCCAAGACGTTAATGCTCCAGAGGGATTAAAAACGATTGATGAGTTGAACGTACTGAATGCAGACATATCTGAGCTTTATCAATCTCGTGAAGAAGATAAAGCAAAATTTGGTGAAATATTTGGTCAACAATAATTAAAGGAGAGAGGACGATGTTTCCTGGTAAAGAGCAAACAAAAGGGATGACGAGGAGCACGTCCTCGTTTTCTCGTTTCTTCCCATTGAAAAACTTGTGGATGGGTTTCGGGTTTTTACTGATTATTTTATTTTTTATAGTTCCCGTTTTTCGCCTTATCTTATTAAGTTTAACAGAAGAGGGTGCCGTCTCATTTTCGAATTACTCAGAAGTGCTGAAAGAAGAACAAACATGGATCACTGTGAAAAATACGCTTTATATCGTCATCGGTTCTACTTTGGTTTCACTTATTTTAGGGATTGCGATGGCATGGGTTATCGCCTATTTAAACATTAGCGGGAAAAAATGGATGCAGCTGTTTATCTTTCTTCCGTTTATTATTCCTTCATACATTACAACACTTGCATGGGTTCAGTTTTTTAGCGGCAATGGACCAATTGCAGCTGTTCTTCATATGCTTCCGGGAGATTGGAAGCTGCCAAACTTGTATAGCATAGGTGGAATCATTTTTATTTTAGGTTTGTCTCATTATCCGCTTGTATATTTACTAACGGTGGAAGTGTTTAGAAAAATTCCTCTGGAGCTTGAGCAAGCGGGACAAACATGCGGTGCTAAAAGAGGAACTATTATTCGTAAGGTCATCCTTCCGCTAGCATTGCCCGGGATTTGTAGCGGCGGGATGCTCGCTTTTTTATCAAATCTTGATAACTTTGGGATCCCTGCTTTTTTAGGTATCCCGGCAAACATTCGTGTGCTAAGTACGTATATTTACGAAGAAGTCGTCGGATTTGGACCGGCTGCCTTTGCAAGAGCGGCCGTTCTATCGATTTTGTTGGGAGCAATTGCTTTAATCGGACTGTCTATTCAATGGCTTCTTTTAAGGCGAAGCCGTGTAATTGAAACGGTCAAACGGGATAAAGAACCTCGCATTCATTTGTCGTTGACGTGGAAGCGTTTGATCGAAATAGCCGTTTGGGCACTTTTGTTGTTCACGAGTTTCGTTCCGTTCGTTTCAATGGGTACGACATCATTAATAAAAGCTTACGGGCTCCCTTTTCAATTAGAAAATTTATCACTGGAAAACTATCGATACATTCTATTTTCTGATCCAAAAACAATGTCAGCGATCAGCAACAGCATGAAGCTTGCGATCTTAACGACAATTGTCTCATTGATTGTCGGAACGGCCATTGCGTATCTTCGCTATAAATCACCAAATAGATGGACCAAGTTAGTAGAGCTGTTTGTAACGATACCTTACGCACTGCCGGGGACTGTCTTTGCTCTCAGTATGATCTTTTCATGGATGCAGCCGTTGCCAGGATGGAACCCGGGTATCTACGGCTCCATTTGGATTTTAATTATTGCCTACATTACAAGATTTATCATTTTACAGGTTAGGGGAAGCTACACGGCGCTGACACAGGTAGAGCCTTCCATTGAAGAAGCTGCTCGTACGTCAGGGGCTAAACCTTTGGTCAAATGGCGGCGAATTCTCATGCCGCTTCTTTTGCCGGGTATCATTGGCGGAGCCTTGTTGGTCTTTTTAACCTCTTTGACCGAACTGACAGTTTCCAGCCTTCTATGGTCTACAGGAGCCGAAACGGTGGGAGTTGTTATTTTCAACTACGAACAGGCTGGATATACCACTTATTCCACAGCATTTTCAAGTTTAATTGTTTTAGGAATTTTGTTCGGCAGTTTTTTGTTTATCAGTCTTGAAAAAGTTTGGAGACGAAAGGTGTTGAAAACAAAATGATTCGGCTTGATGGGATTTCAAAATCATATGGGGCTGTCACAGCTTTGCATTCCATTGATTTAACAATCAAGGATGGAGAATTTATCGCCATTTTGGGACCTTCTGGTTGTGGAAAGACTACATTATTAAAATTACTGGCCGGTTTTATGAAACCGACAAGCGGAACCATTACGATAAATGATACTGTTGTTGCTTCAGCGGAAGCCGTCCTCCCGCCGGAAAAAAGGAACATAGGGATGGTTTTTCAATCGTTTGCCTTATGGCCGCATATGACAGTATATGAGCATGTTCAATTTCCTTTAATGCATCATTCGTTTGCTCCAAAGGCTGATAAGGAGCAGCGGGAGGAGAGAGTGAAAAATGTTTTACGAATGGTTGGGTTAGAGTCGCTAGCCCAACGATATCCTCATGAACTTTCCGGCGGACAAAAACAGCGGGTGTCTTTAGCACGTGCAATTGCGCCAGAACCAGGTCTTTTATTAATGGATGAGCCTCTCAGTGCTTTAGATGCTGAACTTCGAATGGAAATGAGAAAGGAGATTCAACACATTCATCGTCACACAAATGCTTCCATTGTATATGTTACCCATGATCAAAGCGAAGCATTTGCGATGGCAGATCGAATTGTCGTAATGAATCATGGGAAAATTGAACAAATTGACCGGCCGGAAATGATTTTTACAAGGCCGGAGACAGAATTTGTTGCAACTTTTGTAGGCAAATGCAATTTAATTCAAGGTAAATGGGAGGAAAAAATGTTTATTCCGAAGCCATTTCCTAATGAAAAATGGCCGGATATAGGAGTATCTATTAATTTGAAAAAAAAGGGTCTATATCCTGTCCGTCCGGATCAATGGGCGCTGTCTAAAGCAAAAGAAGGTTCTTCGCATGGGGTGGTAAAATTTGTTCAATATCAAGGAAAAGAAATGTATTACATCGTACAAGTAGGTGAAGAAGAATGGACGGTACATGAATTGATTCAACATACTTCCCGCTTTCAAGTTGGAGATCCGGTCAATCTCGTTCTTCAAAATACTGTAATAAAAAAAGAAGCAGTTCTTGTATAACATAAAAGATTCAAAGTTCTGTGTAAACTTGATTGTCTTGATGGAGATTAAGTTTGGTCTAATCTGCTTGAAAGTACCCTCTCAAATGAGATGGGTGCTTTTTTGTCATTTTTTATAGATTTAAAATTTTATATATTTAGAATAGATCAAAAAATGGAATAGGGTAAAGACATGAAGTCAAAAAAGTAAGTAGTAGTGTTATCGTTGTGCGGTTTATTTCTGCTTGTCAGTCTATCTGCTTTTTATTTTTTAAACAGTGAAGAAAATGTCAGACAAAAAGATCAAGAGTCAACTAATGAAGCCAGATCCCTACCAAGCCAAGCAGGATAGAAGTTCATACTTGCCTGATCTGTTGGGTTAGAGTGTTGTAAAAAATTTAAAAACTTGAGTGAAAGTTTTGTGAATAAAATTTACAAAGATGTATTGATAGTGGTCTGAATATATCTTAAACTTAGGTGGTAATAAAAAGTATTTTAGTAAGTAATTTACTGTTAATGGCTAAAAGAAATAAAACAAGTTGTCTTTTCTTTTAGTGCGTTAGCAGTCGGCTTTTTAACGTTTGCACTGTGCTCACTCTCTTCAGCGTTTCCAGATGCAGATCGTGAAAGTGTAGCGGCGGTTGTCTTAAACGTTGTTGAAACTGGCGGAGCTATTTACTGCACTCGTTTCTATTCCAACAGCAGTTGGTTCAGCGGACGTTCATTGAGCGCTGCAGCAGGTTAAGCAGCAATTCGTTAATATCTAAAGAAGGAAATCAAGAAAAGTGATTATCGCTTGAAAGTCAAACTATTTTTCGATGAAGAATTTTCATATTTTGAAATACAGGTGAGAGAATGTTAATAAAGCTATTATCACTTATGCTATCGGTTAGAATGCAGCAGCAATATTCTGCTGTCATCGAATTCATTATTAAAAAAGCGCCCTTTTTAAGAAAACTTAGTTCAAAACAGTATATGATGTTTTCTTTTATTCTTGATATTTTGCTTGCCTTCGTCATCGTATCCGTTTTGTACAAATGGCTATACTCCCAGCAATATCGCCAGCAATGGGAAAGTGGTTTCATTGTCTTTTTTCTTCTTTATTCAATTTTTAAGGGAGCCGGAGCTTATCGAAGAACTCATATTCCACCGTTTATGGATATTATTCAAGCTGCTCCAGTCTCGTTCAAATCAATACATATCACATTTATTGCTTTAGAGCTGGTATGGAGCATTTTTACAAATTCCAGCCTATTTTTTGTTTATATTTTATTTCAATCACGAATTGCGGAATCATTAGATGCTTTATTCTGGATGAAGCAGTTGAATATTTTGCTGCTGGGCGCTCTGTTGTTTATGACGAGCAATAAACTTGTAGGTGCCTATATTCATAACATTGTAGTAAAAAAAATAGGGTGGGTCCGTTTTGTATTTTTCGCCGCTGTCTCAACTGCTTTTTTTATGCTGGGGCGCGTTCTTGTGTCAGGTCTTCTAGTCCCTATTTTCAAAACATTTAAGGATAATTTTCCATCCTTTTTGGCTGCAGCTGAAGATACAGCTTGGGTCAATCTATCTCAGCAGCTGATCAATCTATATGGGAATAAAATAAACTCCTTTCAAAAGAGTTTATTTTCAGACGGCTCTTTATATTTGCAGATTGAACATTTTATTGGGACTCCATGGATGTTAGGGCCTCTGATTTTCCTTCTAGTTGGCGTACTTTCCTTGCCTGTTAAGATGATTCCAACTGAAGATCATGGAGAGATTAAGAGATTTCGTGACTTTTTTCACTTCTATCTACAGCTGCTGCATTGGGTACGTTCTATTTTTTTGCCGAAGAATGCACTGATTTATAAAGATCTACAAATCATACGTGAAAAAAGATGGCTGCTCTCAAAAGAATTTTTTAATTATATGGTCTTATCTTACGAAGCATTTTTTTATATAGGGTTCTTTACTGCATGTATGTCAGCGACAGGAAACACGACTCTCCAAATACAGCTATTATTTACATTGAACTTGATGGTTTTAGCTAACCAAGCAATGGAAATGAGAATGTTGACTCCTTCTTTCTTTTCTTTTAGCACCGAAAAAAGAAACATATGGATGTACCAACTATCATTTTTTTCGTTAACTGAATTCTTTTGGGCAAAATTGAAATTGTTTTATTGCCTATATTTAATTCCATCTTTCTTTTTGACGATCGGGAATATAATGATTCTTACGTATTTCCAAATAGCTGATCTCAGGATGATCATTCCTTTTATTGGAATAACTATCTCTTTTTTCGTTTTTCCATTTATTCAATTATACTTGTTTCCATTTATCACTAAGTTTCATTTTATTCATGAATACGAGATTGGAACAACAGAAGAAGAGGAAAGCATAGTAAATAACGGCCAAGCTTTTATGAGGAACTTTCTCGTCATGCCTTTTATTTATTACTTGCTCGCATCACTATTTATTGGTGTATTGAGGGAAGCGGCAGGTGTTGTCAACTACATATCTGTCCTATATTTTATGATAGTTTCAGCCATTTGCCTAATTGTTTGTAAGAACACAATGAAAAAAGGAATTGACCATGTTGAAAAAGTTAAAATCCTTTCTATTACTGAATAAGTGATTGCCTCGCTGGGATTGATTTATTTCTTGTTTTTGAAATCGCTGCTATATACTCGCAATGAGCGCATCCAAATTTATAACTAGGAAACAACTTTTCTTTTGCAGTTATTTTTATGTTAGAGAGCTATCAATGCTTGGAATTGGTTCGTTGACTTGATGGAAGATGACCGCAGTCACTTTGTTTTACAACGATTCTCATAGGGAAATCACGACTTATATGCCGCTGTCATGTAGGACTTACCTTTTTCTCACACAGTGCTTGAAATACCGGGACTATTTATTTTTTCAGTCAAAAGTACTTATCCCTTTATCTGATATTTCTGCTTTATTACGGAATAGTTTCTTACGCTAAAAGAAAGCAGAATAGGGGCTGTGGCGATTGTCTCGCTTTATTGGATTATAAACTGTTTGTTGATTATTGGAGGATTTCTATATGGTTAAGCTTCAAGTTTCACAACTGGCTTTTCAGTATGAACAAACTGCAGAAAAAGGAGCATTGCTGGAAAATGTTTCTTTTCAATTACATGCAGGAGACCGAGCATGTATCATCGGAAAAAACGGCAGCGGCAAATCAACTTTGCTAAGGCTAATAGCGGGCTTAATCCAACCGGATTCAGGCAACATTTTATTAAATGAACAGTATAAGCCTGGAACAGATCGTTTTAAAGAAGCAATGGCCTATATTCCTGATAAACCACTTGTTTATGATGCATTAACTGGATTTGAAAATAAGGAGCTTATTCTTTCACTTTGGAGGATCAAAAAAGAAAAAAGAGCTGCATATGAAGAAAAATTCCAAGAGCTTTGTGAACAGTTTGATCTGACACATGCTTTGCAAAAGCCGGTCAAACATTACTCTCTAGGCATGAAATATAAACTATTCCTTATTAGTATGTTAGCAAGATCACCTGAGTTGATTATTTTGGATGAACCTTTTACTTCATTAGACGAGAACTCACAAAAGCAGTCAATCATGATGCTGAAAGAAGCGTTCAAGGAACAATGCATTTTATTTACAAGTCACCAGCGATATATTTATGCCGAATTAGGCAGCCGATTTTTTCTGCTTGAAAACAGACAGCTAAAGGAGATGAACCTCATATGAAAACTTATTCTCTCATTATGATCGCAATCAGTTTAGTCATGATTTTGGCAGTATTTGTGCTGAAAATAACAGCATTGCTTGTCGGAAAAATTCTTCTAGCCGTTGCTGCTGCTTTTTTGGTCTCCTCACTGATTCGTTTAATAAGTCTCAAAAAATAAAACCTGTCCGACAGACAGCTTTTCGGAAATTCGTACAGAAACAGGTGAAGTTTTTTGAAGGCACTGCGGATTGCCTCCCGGATTCAACAGTGAAATCTTACAGAACTAAAGCAGATGGCAGCATCGAGGAAAAGAAATTGTTCGTTAAATAATCAAACAGAGGGGAAGAGAGAAAAACATTTTTGTTTTAAAATATTAAAACCAGGTATATAATGAAGAAAAGATGTTAAAGGGGCGTGAATACATGAAAAAAATCGTTGCCCTGACAATTTTTATTTTTATAAGTATTACCTGTTTATACATTTCCAGTGATCGTTCCAGTCATACTATAAATGCTGTACACGAAATTAGCGCCATCGATCATTTGGCAGAAAATTTTGCTCCAATTGATGGACCAGATATAGGAAAAGACTCTTGGTTTGATATTGCCAGTTACATTTTTATAGCGTTAAGCACCACTTATTTCTGCTATTGCTTTGTGCAATCTTTCAAAAGACGGTTTTTGCTGAATCCCGTCTTTTACGAATCGAATTATGTGGTCTCACCTGCTTGAATGAATCATAAACAAATCATTCAAAGGAGGATGAGTACCATGATTTGGTTACGTATGTTATTGACAGCATTTTTTTCAATTACAGCTCTCTCTTTATTGTCTTATCAAGGATTTGAAATTTTCAACGCGTTTATTGACTTTTTTAGAAAAAATTAATGGATTGAAGAGGGTTAAAAAGAACTCTCCTTTCCTATCAGCTTGCGGAGAAAGAAGTATTTTTTCTCTGCAAGCTTTTTTATTGTTGATAATAGCCCACTGTACACATAGATAAGTCGTCGTTCTTTCATTTGCCGCAACGTGGCCGATCTGAAAAAAATCAAGTAATGGGTAAATTTAAAACATATTAAGGGAGCTGTGCAAAGGAATCCGGCCAGCTTGTCCTCTGAATGAGAGAGGCAAGCTGGCCTCATTTTTTTAAATCGCTATGGATGAAATGGCACACTGAAAATTTTTGTCGCAGGGATTTAACGGCTTTTTTTAAAATATTCCAGAGTTTTCAATCAAAATTTTTTGAAGCGGTCCTGTGAAACAGCGCTCCCTTTTTCCAATACTCATAAAAAGTTGATCGATTAGTTAAAAATACACCAAATAAAATCAAGAAGGCGCCGATCAGCGTAATGGGTTTCATGATTTCATTTAATATTATGTAGCCGGCGATTAGCGCGACAAGAGGCGAAATGTAAAGCCAAGTTGACGGAAAAACCGGATTTGTTTTTGAAACAAGCCAATAATACAGCCCGTGGCCGACGATGGAGCCGATGATGATTAAATAGAGCAGTGATAACACCGTTTCATAGCTTGCCAGCAGCAGCCATTTGCCTTGTTCGCCCGTTAAAAAGGATACAGCCAATAAGAAAATGCCGCCGTAAAACATTTGTACGGCATTTGAAAGAAACGGCGAGATATCCGGATGTTTGCTTGTAAACATTTTTGCCCGAACTGTCCCAAGTCCATAAAACCACTCGCTTAATATAATCATAAAGCAAGCCAAAACCCACATGCCGGAGACAGGCAAAGAGAATCCCGGTGAAGAGATCAAAAAGACGCCTATTAAAGCAGCTGCCATCCCTGCTAATTGTTCTTTTTTGATCGGTTGTTTATTCTCTCTTGCCTGATGGAGCAGCACCATCATCGGGCCTGTTGCAGATAATACAGCAGCTAGTCCGGACGGGATGAATTGCTCAGCCCAATATAATGAAGCAAAAGTGATAAAAGTTAAGCAAAAACCGTTAAACACGAGCGAAGAGGAAAATAAAACGGTTTTCAATCGATAGTTCCGCATTTTAAAGACGGCCATCATAATCACCCCAGCGGCAAAAAATCGCATTCCCGCTGAAAAAAACGGCGGTGCCCCTGCTTCAATTCCGATTTTGATAGCTAAAAAAGTTGTTCCAAAAGTTAAGCATATAAAACAGTAATTCAAAATAACCACGACGAATAACTCCTTTTTGTTAAGTTTTTTGATATTATAACGACAACGGTATATAACAGTACAATGCACTGTATAACAGTTATGCGCTTTTATCTTTTGTCTTCTATGTAATGGGAGGGGAGACAATGCAATTATCGATTAATAAAAAATTAGGCACCCCATATTATGAACAAATCAGCAGGCAAATCGAAGAACGGATTCAATCGGGCATGCTTCTTCACGGTGAAAGGCTTCCTTCTTTAAGATCGTTAGCAAATGAACTTAATGTAAGCTTTCTGACGGTGCAAAAAGCCTACAAACTGCTGGAATTGAAAGGATATATACAGATTCAGCAAGGTAAAGGTGTTTTTGTTGCAGCGGGAAAGAAAAAATCATATGAAAAGCACTCTGAATCTTTCGACTGGCAGCATCAGATGAAGATGAATGGAACAAGATCACAATATCTCGCCTATCGTGAAAAAGAGATTTATGACTTTTCCCAAGCAGTCGTTTATCCAAGGCTGCTTCCATCTCACTTCCTTGTTCAAGAAATGAAAAAAATATTGGAGCAGCATCCCCTTGTGTTGTCGACATATGGTCCTATTGAAGGAGATGAAGAATTAAGGTATGAAATTGCCAATTATTTATTTAACTTCCATCACTTATCTGTTAAACACGACAAAATGATCATTACAAGCGGTGCACAGCAAGGAATTGACTTAGTGGCGCAAACTTTGTTAAGTCCAGGGGATGTTGTGATGGTTGAAAGCCCTTGTTATGGTGCGGCCATTGATGTGTTTGTCAATAAAGGATTTCAAGTCGTATCGATTGGAGTAGATGAAGAGGGATTGAAAGTAGATGAATTGGAGGATAAATTGCAGGTGCATCAACCAAAACTATTATATGTAAACCCAACCTTTCAAAATCCTACTGGAACATGCATGCCGGAAAAGAGCCGCAAGCAATTGGTAGAACTAGCAGAAATGTACCATTTTTTAATTTTAGAAGACGATTCATTCAGCGAAGTTTCATTTGACAATATTACGGTGCCAAAGCCAATAAAATTCTTTGATAAAAACGGTCACGTCATTTACCTTAAAGGATTTAGCAAAACAACTGCGCCAGGCATTCGCATTGCGGCTGTCATTGTGGATGGGGTTTTATTCGATTGGCTGTACGGCACGAAAGCGACAATGGATATCGGAAGCCCGCTCTTACCGCAAAAAGCGCTGCTTCCCATTTTGCGGACGGAGCGGATGAAAAATCATATGGAAAAACTAAAAATTGCGCTTGAATTAAGAAGAAATACGGTTCTTGACGCATTCAAAAATTTAGAGGAAGTAATGATTTATAAACCAAAAGGCGGATTGAATGCCTGGATTAAACTTCCATCCATGATTCAGCCAATAAAATTGCAAGAAGCAGCTCGGAAAAATAAGATTTCTTATTTGCCCGGAAGCGCCTGTTTTCTTCATGAACCGAAACAACATTATATTCGCATCAGCTATTCTTATTTGAGCGAGCATGATTTGCAAGTCGGTATCGAAAAGCTGGTGGACATTTTGCAAAATATGATGGCAAATTATAAAAAAGAGATGTGACACATTTGACGCATTTGAGCTGCCGTTCATGTAATGCTGCTCGCTCGTTTCTTTTTTAAGAGAGCAGCGCAAGCAAGAGCGGCACTGTAGCAATGCTGGCCAGCGTCGTGGTTAATGTGCTGAATGAAACTAAATCTGGTTCTGTTTGAAATTGAACAGCAAACATTGTCGTGTTGGCTGCAGTAGGCATAGATGCAAGAATGATTAAAATTTTTGCAAGCAAGTCTTCAAGCGGAAGACAAAGAATAATACCAATTGAAATAATAGGCGATATGATCATGCGAATGATAAAGATGGAAGCGACGTCGCCAGCTTTTACACTTTTTAGCTGGATGTTGGCGAGCTGCATTCCGAGAATGACCATAATGGTCGGAATCGTTGCATCGGCAATCAAACCGACAGGCTGCATGATGAAATCAGGCACCGGAACATGCAGGATTTGAAGCAAAATGCCGGCAGCTGAACCGTATAAAACGGGCATTTTCACTATTTTCATAAGGGCGCTTTTTATGCTGCTGTCTTCTTTGCTGCCAATGGCAGCGTAGTAAAGACCGATCGTATTCATTAAAAAGGACTGGATAACCATCATGATGACTGCATAATCAAAAGCAGTTTGTCCAAAAACAAACAATATAATTGGGGCCCCATAGTTGCCGCTATTCATGAAAACAGCTGATAACATCATGGCAGACTCTATCGATTGTGGCAATTTTTTTAATTTACTTACAATTTTCACGATAACCATTAATATGAAACATAAAAGCAAGCAAAATATAAGAATATAAAAATAATCAAGTGTAATTTTGTTTGTATAAAATGTCCGGAAGACAAGAAACGGATACATTAAGTATGTCGTCATGACCGAAATAGATTTAATGTCAAAGCCAATTGTTTTTTGCCCTACATATCCGACTGCAAAAATGATAAAAGCCGGCAATACAATCAGAACAAATTCCATAACCTTTTCACCACTCTGCGTAAAATGAACAAACAATAGAGCATTGAGCAGATGCCCAATGCTTTATCACGTAAAGTTAAAGCTGAAATATGAAAGCACGCCAATTCTTTTTTAGATAGTTGCAAAGTTCAAATCGGCTGCCACCTAGCCTGTTCCGTCCATATTCTTCTTACACAAAAGGATAAAATACCATTCTTCCAAAAATACCCAAAACATTTGAAAGCCCAATTGTTGAGACCACTGTATTAAATTGGTATAAGCAACATCTATTTCAAATAATAAAGCAAAAGCCCAGTTATTAGCAACAAATTTAATAAATTTAAAGATTCACAGAAGAAATCCGAATAAAATGTAAAAGTTATATTGTTAAGGAAAATGAGAAAACAACTTTATTTTTTTAACGGAACTTTATCATACTCTTATTATTTTATGTCCTTGAAAAGTGGATGGGGAAAATTTCTAGAACAAACTGCATGATATTTTCCATCTCTAAGAATTTTTTTGTCCACTGAATTATTTTCTATATAAAAGGATCTTCAGTATAATTGTGCCTTTTCCTAGAGATATTATGAATAGTCATTGCAGTCGGAAGGAGGGCAGAACAAAAACATGACCTTTAAGAAATGGTTTATGGCCGTATTGTTAGTTCTTTTGTGCATCGGAATGTTCTCGTTCTTTGCGGTTGATTTTCGATATGGATATAAACCTAAAAATGAAAAAGTCATGCCATATGTTCCAAATAAATTTAGCGGTTTTGATCTTTGGGGTAAGCAAATAGCAAGTGAAAAATCAACAAATCTTATCAAATTGCAAAACGCTGCAAATCTTAATTTCCGCTATAATCCCAAGAGCGGTGTAAAGCCTTCCAAGTTTTTTCAAGCTGTTGATCCTACACCTGATGTTCCAGGCATTAATCAGCTTGTTGCCCCGCCGCAATTTCCGAAAGTTTCATTAACAGCACCGGACGGATTAATTGTCACAAATTCAGCGAACAAAATAACGGTGTTGCGGCTTGGCAAAATACGCTCCAGCCTCCTAAGCCAAACTTGAAGATTGAACGAGCTGCCATAGAACAGGGGAAAAAAGTGTTTGCGAAAGCAAACTGTATTACCTGTCATGCAGGAAGTACATTAACAAATAATCAAGTGATCTCTGTTAAGGAAATTGGAACCGAACCTTCAAGGGCGAAAGCGTTAAAAAAATACGGAAAGGTCATGGGGGAATCTTTATTATACTCACCTGAAACTCCTGTCCCTCTTCCCAAAAAACCGACTGTATTAAAAGTGCCAACTGAACATCTTAATCGTGATCAGTTGAAATTAGCCTTTGCCTTAGGAGACTCGCCAGGTGGATACAAAGTTCCAAGTCTTATTGGGTTGTATTGGACAGCTCCTTATTTGCATGACGGCAGTGTGGCAGTAGGGAACGATATCGATCAGGAAATTGGTGTAACAGGGACTATTTTAAAAGGAATTACACCAGATCCTGCAAACAGTCTTCGGGCGCTTGTTGATAAAAGCCTCCGTGACAAAGTGATTAAAGCAAATCTTACATCCCAGCAGCTTCAAGATTTGCACATTAAAGGCATCGGACATGAATATTGGGTTGGTGAATCAACAGGGTTCACAAAATCAGAGCAAGATGCTTTGATCAAATATTTACTTTCGTTAACGGCGATTCAAAAAAAAGGTAAAACTGGAACAGGATATTATGAGCTATGCCTGTTCCTTTTTTATCGATAAAAATTGTATTAGAAAACCATTGGGGGCAATGACTTTAAATCAGTGTTCTTTCCCTTTAGGACTCTTATTTGATTAAATTCCAATAAGTTTGTACAGACATTGCATATAACTGGAAAATCAGAAATTTAAAATTATGTATTTATGGTTCCGTTGAAAAAGATAATATCACCACATAGAATAAGCTCTTAGATCGTTTCAAAATTACATACTTTTTCGATCAATAACATGATCATAGAGAAAAAGAAAACAGAAATCTTTATGAAAAATGTTCCTGAGAGATGATGAGAACTTCGCGGGATAGCTGTTGTGATCCCAACAGATAAAGCACCTCAACTTAATAAGTTAAATGATGGCCACATCCGCAATGTGTCAAAAACAGAAATGATATTAGTCAATGAAGTAGACAAATTTTTTAAGATTTCACCTATCGCTCTTTTTAGAGGCAGAACTTATGTGTTTTCATGAAGGTAGTTTATGATTAGAAGCTAACTCGCTGTTTGTTTACTGTACAACGTTTCGTGTTTATATTTACCTTCTCGTATTTATTGAATGATACCATTTGCAGTGACAGTTTTTTAAAAAATCGACCCCCCGAAAGTTTTAAAATAATTTAATCTTTTATAGATTGAGAGATTATAGATTACTGATCATATGTTTCAGAGCCTTTGATTTTACTCGTATAGTAAGCAACTACTGAAAACCTATGATCGGAAAATCGGTATCGACTAGAATGGAATTGTCCTTTGAATATTCTATTTGATCCTGCACAATTTGACGTACTCATTTCTCCTAATGGTTGGTTGCCTGAATTAAGCAAGAAATTTAATAATAGTAACTTCATTTAGAATTTATAGAAAATAATAAAAATTATATTGACATAAAAAAAGGTCTTTTTTATTATTAAAATTGAAACAACGTTCCAAATTTGATTTGTGAGCGGTATCATAGGAGGAGAAATATTCATGGTCAATCCTAAGCCCTCAGATAGACAGATCAATTCAACAGTTATAAAAGCACTCACTGTTCTTGAGAAGGTTGCTTTTGCAAATGGCGGTATTTCATTAGCTGATTTAGTGAAAGAGTTGGATATGCCGAAAACTACCATTTATCGGCTGATCGAAACGTTAAAGCATTGTGATTATATTCATTTAGATGCAAATACTGAAAGATACTATGTTGGCTGGAAAACGGTACAAATCGGTGTTTCGGGATTGAATAATATTGAAGTTGTCGATATCGCTGCCCCCTATTTGACAAAATTGGCGGAGAAAACGGGAGAAACTGCATTTTTGGCTGGCTACTACAACGGAGAAATTGTTTATCTTTACAAAAAAGAGGGGACGCAGTCCATTCGAACGACAGCTCAGCTTGGGATGAGAAGACCTGTTCATTGCACAGCGGTCGGAAAAGCGATTCTTTCCACTTTCACATGGGAGGAAGTCGAAAAAATTTTAGAGGAAAAAGGGATGAAAAAATATACAGAGAACACCATTACAGATGCTCATAAACTTCGGAAAGAATTACTTGAGATTAAAAGAAACGGTTATGCGATTGACAGGGAAGAAATTGAAATAGGATTAACTTGCTATGCCGTACCTATCTTTAATTTTACTGGAAATATGGCTGGCTCAATCGGATTAGGCGGTCCAACAACGAGAATGAGAGAAAATCAAAATGATTTTACATCGCAATTAAAAGAAGCAGCATTTCAAGTTTCCAGAATGTTGGGATACGTTCCGAAAATAGGGGGAGAGACAGTTGAACGATAACAAAAGTATTGTAGACCAAATTTTGGAGAATGGAAATAAAATGAATAAAGCGGCGATAGCGACAGTCGTTCGTGTAAAAGGATCGGCCTATAAACGAGAAGGGGCCAAAATGCTAATTGATGAAAGCGGTAACACAACCGGCTTAATTTCTGGCGGCTGCCTTGAACCCGATGTTGCCGAAGCTGCTAAGCAGGTTATAGAGAATGGAAAACCTGTGCTAAGGCGTTATGATATGGATGAAGATCTCGTCTGGGGGCTGGGGCTAGGATGTCCTGGTACTGTTGATATCTATATTGAAAAAATCAATTTTGATGAATTAACATTAGATCGCTCGATTGAAGATTTTTCAAAGAATCCATTGACAGCTTGGCTTTCTTGTGTAAAAGAAGAAAAAATGGGTGTTTTAGCAACAACTTTAGACTTACCCCGTTCACATTCCGGACAGAAGCAAATTTTTGTTTCTGAAAACTATCAAACGGTAGGTAAGCTGGACAATAATGAATTACATCAATTCGTCTGCGATTTTTCGAAAAATCTATTACAAAGTACAAATCCAAAATCGGAAACAAAAACATTCACCTTATCAAACGGAGAAAAAGTCGATGTATTTTTTGATGTAAATATTCCTCCGATTGAATTAATCATTTTTGGTGCGGGTCATGATGCCATTCCTTTAGCAGAGTTTAGTGTTAGATTAGGATTTAATACAACCGTAGTCGATCCAAGATCAGCCTATCTAACAGAAGCTCGTTTTCCAGGTGCGAAAAGAATTTTAGCAGATGCAAGCTCAATTCCCGAAAAGGTAAAAGTCAGTTCCAAATCGTATGTGGTCATTATGAACCATCATTTGGAACGAGATATAAATGTTCTGAAACATATACTTCATACGGATGCAAGGTATATTGGGATTTTAGGTCCGCGTTCTAGATGCCAAAAAATATTTAAAGCTCTTCAAATAGACGACATTGACCAATATGATCACATATTTAATCCTGTTGGATTAGATATTGGTTCGGAGTCTCCTCAGGAAATAGCGTTAAGTATTCTTGCTGAGATCATTGCTTTTCGAAACAAGCGTGCGGGCGGATTTTTGCGTAAGAAAAAAGACCGTCAGTTAGTATCATGAGCAGCTCATAAATAAAATGATCATTTTAATATTCCTAATATTCCCAATATTCAAAATATAGTTATCCCTCTTTAAGGAGGTGATTACAAGGATTACAAGGACAAATGATCCTAATCAAAAAATAATTAAGAAATAAAAAAACAGAGGAGGCGAAAAAATGGTTACTGTAAAAAAAGGTTTAGGTGTAAGTTTGAAGCGTAAAGAAGACATAAGACTTTTGACTGGTAATGGACAATTTACCGATGATATTGAAAAACCAGGCATGTTACATTTGGCCATTGTACGGAGTCCTCATGCTCATGCACGTATTGTAAATATTGATGCAAGCAAAGCGAAAAAACTGCCTGGAGTAGTAGCTGTTCTAACGGGAGAAGAGGCACTTCAATATTCAGGACCACTTGCACCGACGATCAATATATTTAACAAAGTACCAGAAGTGTATGCGATTGCCTATAAAAAGGTTCGCTATGTCGGTGAGCCAGTGGCCGTTATTGCTGCCGAAGACCGATATATTGCTGAAGATGCAGTCGATCTTATTGAAGTAGAATATGAGGTTTTACCAGCTGTTGTGACGATTGAGGATGCACTGAAGCCAAAGGCGCTTCTTTATGAAGAATGGGGAGATAATAAACAATTAGAATCGAGAACCACTATCGGCGATATAGACGATGCATTTGCCAATTCGGAATATGTCTTTGAAGAAACCATTACACACAACCGCTACACCGGAACTCCGATGGAGTCTCGTGTATGTATTGCCGAATATAATCCTGGATCTAAAAAGATGACAGTTACATGCTCGACACAGGCACCTTCTCAAGTACGTACGCTGATTGCCCAGACATTGCAAATGCCTGAGCATAATATACGAGTTATTGCCCCGGATGTTGGCGGCGGTTATGGCACAAAATTGCAGGCAAATGCAGAAATCATTGCTTGTATCATGGCGCGCATGCTTGGCAAGCCGGTTAAATGGACGGAAGACAGAGTAGAGAATATTCTAACTGGAGTTCATTCTAGAGACTATACTTGCACGGTGAAAATTGGGTTCGACAAAGATTTTCGCATCACAGGACTTCAAGCGAAGCTGATTGGAAATATTGGGGTTGATGGAACTTGCCATGCACCGGGAACCCCTGCTTTATCGGTAGCAGGTGCTTATTTTCCAGGTCCATATAAAGTGCCTGTTTATGACGTAGAAATCATTGGGGTCGTTTCAAATAAAGCGCCTTATGGTGCGCACCGCGGATATGGAAAGGATATTGCCAATTATCCTATTGAGCGGATGATGGATATAGCAGCTCGAAAACTTGGTATATCACCAGAAGAATTAAGACGTCGCAACTTTATAAAGAAAGACGAATTTCCTTATCAACAAATTTCTGGGCCGCTTTATGATAGCGGAGATTTTGATAAACTTATGGATCTCGTAATGGATAAAATCGATTATCAAAACTTTAAAAAGAAACAATTAGAGCTTCGTAAACAAGGCAAGTACATTGGACTTGGAATCGCCGCTATGCTTGAGCCGTCTGGCGCTGCTGTCTTTAATGGCATATTTAATGGTTATCAGGCAGCAACTGTACGAATGACGCCTGAGGGACATTTCCAAGTATTAACCAGCCATCAGAACATAGGTCAAGGGGTTGAAACAACGATTCCACAAGTTGTTTCACAAGTTATGGATGTAGATATAGACGATATTCGATTTGTTTATGGAGATACGGATATTACGCCGTACGGATTAGGTCCATTTTCTTCCAGAGGTGCAACGTATACTGTTTCTGCCGTATATGAAGCTGCCAAGATGTTAAAGGAGAAGCTTTTAAAAATTGCCGGTTATCTGCTTAAGGAAGATCCGGAAAATCTTGAAATGGCAAATGGAACAGTAAGGGTTAAAGGGACGACAAATCCGGAAGCAGCCATCAGTTTAAAAGAAATCGGCAATAAAGTTTATCTATGGCCGGGACCTTATGCGACAGTGCCGGAAGGAATAGATTGCAATTTAGAAGCAACCTATACATGGACGAGTAAAGTAGTGAAGTGGGAGCCTGATGAACACGGGCGAGTCAATCTTTATACGACACATCCGACAGGAGTCTTTGTTGCTCTAGTAGAGGTTGACATTAAAACCGGGCTTGTGAAAGTAGACAAATTCGTTGTTTCCCATGATTGCGGCACAATTATCAATCCTATGATTGCAGATGGACAAATTGCCGGCGGCATCGCACATGGAATTGGTGGCGTGCTGTTAGAAGACCTTGCATATGACAGCAACGGATTAATGACAAACCCTGATTTTCAGCATTACTTATGTCCAACTGCAATGGATGTATCAGACATCGAAACCATTCACATGCAATCCCCATCACCTTTTACACCGCTTGGTACAAAAGGAATGGGAGAAGGCGGAACGATTCCGTCTCCAGCAGCAGTAGCGAATGCGGTAGAAGACGCTTTATCACCTTTTGGTGTAATTGTAAAAGATTTACCAATTACTCCTGAACGAGTTTTAGAATGGATTAAGCAAGGGGAAATGCAAAATGTCAAATCATAATTGGGAAATATACCCTTTGGTGCTTGGAGAAGCAGATGTATCAAAGGTATTAGATACATTTTGGTCGCTGAGCGGCGACAAATCGATGGTAACGGTGCCGATTTTAGCTTGGCTTTTAGTTCCGACATTTAATGAAGAGCCAATTTTAGTGGACACCGGTTTTCGAGATGCTGAACGCTGCCAGACCGTTCATGGCTTAGGTCCTCATCGGACAAAACCTGAATGGAGCCTTCGCACCCAATTGAAGAACCATGGCTTTACAGCTGAAGAGATAAAAAAGGTAATTCTAACTCACCTCCATTATGATCATGCAGGAGGATGCGCCGAATTTCCGAATGCAAAATTCATCGTCCAACGCACTGAATTGCAGGCTGCTGCGGCACCAATGGTATCTTCGCAGCTGAAAATCGGGGGAGGGGCGTTATTTTATGACAGAAAAGACATTGCAGAATTAATTGACCCATTGTGGCCTCAAGTTCATTTGATCGAAGGGGATACAGAAATAGCTCCTGGGGTGAAATGTGTCTTATTCCAAAACACTCATACGCCAGGCAGCCAAGCAGTATATGTCCAAACTGAATTCGGCACCGCAGTTATTCTTGGAGACATTGCCAGAAATGTTGAATTAAATATTAATCAAGAAATTCCACCTGGATTAATTTACGATTTAGAGGCTACCTATCGAGCGATGATTCGAATTAAGAATGAGGCTGATATTGTTCTTCCTAGTCATGATTATGAAGTAGTAAAAAAATATAGGAACGGACTAAAAGAAGGGACGTCAGTTCATGAAAATTAAAGGAATTGAACGAGTGGCATTGCAGGTAAAAGACATCGATCAATCGATCAAATTTTTTTCGAGGCTCTTCGGAACAACTTTTCAGCGGCAAAATGTGCAAATAAACGATTCCGTGATAAAAGTGGCTTTTTCTCCGCTAGGAATTGAACTTTTAGAAGAGACAGATTTAGAGAAAGAATCATTGAGAAGCTTTCACCTTCGTGTGGAGAACATACAAGACGTTCATCCTGCTGTTTTGGAAGCTGGAGGTGAGATTCTCGCGCACTTTACAGTGGGAGAAATGGAACATATGATTGCGAAAATTGGAGATTTTCGAATTGTATTTGTATCTTACGAAGGTAATGATTCTTTGAAAGCGTTATTTTCCGGAAAATGATAGGTTAGGGGGAAGAATGAATGAAACCAGTTCCATTTGAATATGTGGCTGTTAAAAGTGTAAATGAAGCGATAACCGCACTCGAAAAGTACGGAGACAATACAGTCATCATCGCTGGAGGACAAAGTCTGATGCAGGAAATGAATTTAAGGCAGGCTCGTCCTTCATGTTTGGTTGATATAAATGGGATCACAGATCTTGATTATATTGAAGAAACGGGTGATGCCATTAAAATCGGGGCATTAACAAGACACCGCACCGTTGAAAAGTCTGAAATTGTAAAACGAAATTGTCCTTTGCTTCAGGAAGCCGTTACTCATATTGCGCATTTCCAGATCCGCAATCGAGGTACGATAGGAGGAAGCCTGAGACAAAATCCGCCAGGCGCTGAATACGGAGTCGTTGCTCGTGTGTTAAATGCTCAGTTTGTCATTGCCGGTCCTGATGGCAAACGCGTACTTTCCGGAGAAGAGTTTTTCGTCAGCCACTTTAAAACAGCAGTGAAACAAAATGAAATCATTGTCGAAATCATATTCCCAAAATTAACAAAAGAGACGGGATATGGATTTTTGGAAGTAACAAGAAGACATGGACATATTCCCATTGTTTCAGCAGCGGCGACTCTTCAGTTAAATGAAGATGACACGGTGAAAGATGCTCAGGTAGCTTTAGGGAATGTCAGCCCTCAAGGTGTCCCTTACAAAGTGCAATCTGTTTCACAATTGATTGGGAAACCATTTACTCAGGAAATTCTTGATCAATTAGCAAACGATATAAAGAATGAAGTCAATCCAGATCCTGAAGCAGATGCAAAAGCTGGCTATACATTGCAGCTTTCGAGAATCATGGGACGCCGTGTTTCTGAAATTTCCAGTGCTGAGTATCGAAAAGAAGCGTCATCCGTATTGAGTATTCGGGCTTTACAAAAGGCATACCAACAAATTAAAGGAACATTTCAGTAATGAAGAAAAATAAAAAGTCCCCTTGGTTTTGATAAGGGTTTGAGGCCGTTTCCCTAACGAAAAAACCAAAGAGGACTCACTTGTATTATAACTCGATGAAAAAATTAAGCAAATGACACTAGTAACAGTCATTACCTGCATTCCTCTTTTTCGAAAAGAGCTCGAGATGATCGCTGCTCGTTTCATTTTCGAAATTTCAATCATTGACTTTGAACCATTGAAGAAAGGTCATTTGTAGGTGTTGAATCAGACAAAATGACCGCTATAAAAGGCTTGATCATACCGAGAGCCGGCGGTCTTCTTTTTACGAATGCTGTCACCACCGATCGCTGCGGCTTTAATTCGGAATACAGACGAATTTTTGTAAGTGTACGGAGAACATGTTCGCCTTCACTCGCGGTTACACCGAATGGTCCCAATAGAGCGACCATGAGACAAATGTAAATTCAAGGGGGTCATAACGGGATGTTTCACTTCCTCATAGATAAGAAAACATCCCTTTACCCATATTTCTTCATATAGCATTTGTGCGGGGTTTGAAAAGTTTTAAAGAAAATGTGAGGAAACAATAAATAAATAATGAAAAGTAGGGGGAGGAATTTACATGATAGATAAAACTACTCGCAAAAAAATCACGGTCACTGTCAATGGAACGGTATATGAGCGTGAAGTGAATGTTCGGACATTACTAAGTGACTTTCTCCGGAGAGAATTAGGTTTAACGGGAACACATGTTGGTTGTGAACAGGGGGTATGCGGCGCTTGTACGATATTGGTGGACGGTCAGGCAGTCCGTTCCTGTTTGCTGTTAGCGGTTCAAGCAGATAATCGCTCCATTACCACCATTGAAGGAATAGGAACGCCTGATCACCTTCATCCGATTCAGGAGGCTTTTTGGGAAAATCATGGTTTGCAGTGCGGGTTCTGTACTCCAGGATTTGTGATATCTGTTTACGAATTTTTAAAAGAAAATCCTGATCCATCCGATGAAGAAATTCGTGAAGCGTTGTCCGGTAATTTGTGCCGTTGTACAGGATATCAAGGAATTATTAAATCGGTAAAAGCAGCTGCAGAAAAATTAAAACAATCGGAATTGGCTGGTTAAATAAATAATCAGGGGCTGTTCTGATGAGTTCCTAAAATGAAGGATTTGGGAGAAATACTACTGTGAAGGACAAAAATAATGGAATCAAATTTGTACATGTTCTCATAGAGGCAATGAAGTCCAACAAGAAGCAATTGTATGTGCTGAATGTCCGTTATAAAACTTTTGAAGAACTTAATTCAGAAAGAGAGCATAAGAAAAGTCCTTCATAAGCCTTCTGAAGGATATAAACAAGATAGGAAAAATGGTTCTGATAAGTTCCTAAAATGAAGGGGCTCCAAAAAGTCAGTTAACCCTGACCTTTTGGACAGCCCCGTAGTTTTTCAAACGACTAGGAAAATCGCCTCTGCTTTAGATGAGATTGTGACTCATTCTTAAAGCCTATCTATGTTCGTAATTGACTTTAACCATAATAAAATCAAGATTCTAGCAAAAGCATATCTGTATGGTGATGGAATACAAGGAGGTTTATGGAAATGCAAGAGCTGCTTCAAACATACCACTTAAATGAAAACAATTTCAATTGGGATAAAAACTGGTTCATACAAGCATGGCGGATTATGAACACGATACGTGTATTTGAAGAAAAAAGCATTCAAATTTACAAAAAAGGACTCATGGGTGGATCACTTCACTCATCTATTGGCCAAGAAGCTGTAGCAGCTGGAGTTTGTATGAATTTGAAAAAAGACGATTATATTTCCATTACGTATCGGGGGCGTGGTCAAGCATTAGCAAAAGGGGCCGATCCTTTTCAATTATTTTCCGAAATTTTAGGGAAGAAGACAGGCTATTGCAAAGGAAAAGGGGGCCCTATGCATATTACATCTCAAGAGCTTGGGATATTAGTAGCGAATGGCATCGTCGGTGCAGGTATTCCAATTGCTGTCGGAGCAGGTTTATCCATCAAAACGTTGAAAAAGAATCAAGTTTCTGTTGCGTTTTTCGGAGATGGGGCGACAAACCAAGGAGCATTTCATGAAGCTCTAAATTTGGCTGCGATCTATAAACTGCCGGTCGTTTTCGTTTGCGAAAACAATCTATATTCAGAAATGACGCCAATTAAAAATGCTGTATTAAATGAGCATTTAGCAGAAAGAGGACTGGCCTATCGCATTCCGTCGATCATCGTGAATGGAAATGATGTGCGAGCTGTATATGAGGTTGCAAAACAAGCTGTGGAACGGGCGCGTTCAGGTGAAGGGCCTACCTTTATAGAAGCCAAAACTTATAGATTGTTAGGACATATGATCGGTGATGCGGAGACGTACCGAACAAAAGAAGAAGTGGAGGAATGGAGACAAAAAGAACCGATCAGATATTTTCGGGATGTATGCTTAAAACAAAATGTATTGAACGAAAAAGAATTAGATGAAATACAACAACAAGTCATACAAGAAATTGACATTGCATATGAACGTGCGATGAAATCTGAAGAACCTGAAATGGAGGAGATCTTTAATGATGTCTACTAATAGAATCATCAGTTATGCCCAAGCAATCAATGAAGCTCTTAAAGAAGAAATGGCATTAGATGATAGAGTAATCCTTTTAGGGGAAGATATTGGTTCATATGGCGGCGTTTTTAAGGTGACAAAAGGTTTGTTTGATGAATTCGGAAAAGAACGAGTCATCGATACACCTATCTCTGAAACCGGATTTATCGGAGCAGGAGTTGGGGCAGCGATGACGGGGTTAAAGCCGATCATTGAGATTATGTGGATTGATTTTTCGCTAGTAGCGATGGATCAAATTATTAATCAGGCAGCGAAAATGGCCTATATGTCTGGAGGACAAACGAGCGTTCCAATGGTAATACGTACACAAGGCGGCGGGGGAAGAGGAAATGGCGCCCAGCACTCGCAAAGCCTTGAAACATTATTTGCACATATTCCGGGGCTCAAAGTCGTTGCACCTTCTACCCCTTATGATGCGAAAGGATTATTGAAAGCATCCATCCGGGAAGGAAGTCCGGTCATATTTATTGAACATAAAATGCTTTACTCTCAAAAAGGAGAAGTTCCGGAAGAGGAATACACGATTCCTTTAGGAAAGGCGGATATTAAAAGGTCTGGAAAGGATGTTACGATTGTTACGCTGTCAAGAATGGTACAGTTTTCGCTTGAAGCTGCAAAAGAATTAGAAAAAGAAGGAATCGATGCTGAAGTAATTGATTTGCGTACTCTTGTTCCTCTAGATATAGAAACAGTTAAGGAGTCAGTAAAAAAGACGAACCGAGTAGTTGTTGTGCATGAAGCGACTCGTTCTTACGGCTGGGGAGCTGAAATTGCTGCCAGAATTCAAGAGGAGGCTTTTGATGATCTGGATGCACCGGTACAACGAGTGGGGGCGGAAGATGTTCCTGTTCCATATAACTTAAATTTAGAAAAAGAAATGCTCCCACAAACGAAAGATATCATTCAAGGAGTAAAAAAATCTTTGTATTTACAAATGGAAACAGTGTAATGGCACAGTACAACAATTATTTGAAAGCATTTTGATAAATAATTGCAATTTATATATACAAAAAGATGCTATCTATGTGTTATGACGAAGGAGGAAAAAAGGTGCGGCAGGAAATTGTACTTCCTAAATTGGATTCATCAATGGAAGAGGCTCGTATAGTTTCATGGGAGGTCAAAATTGGTGATACCATTAAAATAGATGACCCAATTTTAATTGTAGAAACTGAAAAATCCAGTCTTGAGGTTGAATCAGAAGTAGAGGGAACGTTAGAAGAAATTGTTGTGGATGAAGGTGAAACTGTACCAGTAGGAACTGTTCTTGCATATGTATCGAGTGGTAAACATTCCACCGAACAAAAAGGCAGCTCCGATCATAATCCTGTAAAAGAAGAGAACATCTCACCAGGAAAGACTGAAAGAATCCGAGTTTCTCCAGCAGCTAGAAGACTTGCAAAGCAGCGCGGAGTAGATCTAACCAAAATTAAAGGCTCGGGACCAAGGGGAAGAGTGATTCTGAAAGATGTGGCGGAAGCAGCTGCAAATGTAGTGAATCAAAGTGTTAAAACAGAAAATAAAGTCATAGCATCGATACATGCTAAAGGGAAAAGGGTTAACCTTACAAGTATGAGAAAAACGATTGCGCAGCGAATGACCGCAAGCTTTATGAATGTTCCTCAATTCCAAATCAAGAAAAGAGTCGATGTATCATCCATTGTGCAATTGCGGCAGGCAGTAGTTTCAAGCATTGAACATTCGGCAGGCGTTCGTTTATCATTTAATGATTTTCTCATACAGGCGGTGGCTTTAACATTGAAGAAATTCCCGAGGGTAAATGCCTCATTCATAGATTCTGAAGGAGATCCTTATATTTTGGAGCATGAAGATATTAATATTGGTCTAGCGGTTGCTATTGATGACGGTTTAGTTGTTCCCGTCATCCATCAGGCAGATCAATTGTCCTTAATCGAGATTGCAGAAAAAAGAACAGAATTGGTTGAAAAAGCGAGAAAAGGCTTATTGAAGCCTGAAGAAATGCGTGGAGGAACTTTCACAATTTCCAATCTTGGCTCAGTTGGAGTTGACGAGTTTGTGGCAATCGTAAATCCTCCTGAAACCGGCATCTTAGCAGTTGGAAATATAATAGAACAGCCTGTTTTAACGAATCGTCATGAAACTTTGATAAAGCCGATGATCACATTAAATGCTTCATTTGATCATCGTACAATTGATGGCGCCTACGGTGGAAGATTTCTCGCTCAATTATGTGATCAGCTGCAATCAGGTCAATGGAATATCTTTTCAACAGTAAAATAATGAAATCATTAGGAAGTTGCCATGATGAGCATTCGAACATTAAAACAATTTTTCTGAGAAGGACATTAAGCAAAGCTTTTAATCAAGCTATCTTTGACTCTGATCTGAGGAGCAGGAGCTGGTGCACACCGAAAATATTGTCTGAAGATTTAGAATGACTAGACATAATTTTCAACTTGATAGAAACATATAATAGGATTTCCGGCCATCTCCTTTTTATAAACCAAGGTCAGCAGGTTTTATAAGCAGTACCGGAGGCAATACCAGAGTATCACTCGTTTTTGAAAATAAGCTTGCTTGAAAAATTGAAACAAATGACGGAGTTTTAGATGGAGTCTTCTCCATCCTCCGCCATTTATATTTTTAGGCGGTAACTAAAAAACGAGTGAGAACTGATTCATCAACGCCTGCATCAAAAAGTTTCAAAAATTCGGAACAACTTGAAATTTTCATGAGAAGCTTTTTCTCCAAAATAATGTTAGCATGATAGGAGAGTGTAAAAATGGGCAATATGAACAAAATAACCGATACCCTTCAGCGTCCTCTCCGTGATTTGCGCATTTCAGTTACTGATCGGTGTAATTTTCGCTGCCGCTATTGTATGCCAGCGGAGATTTTTGGTCCTTATTTTCAATTTCTCAAAAATGATCAGTTGCTCAGTTTTGAGGAAATAACTCGACTGGCTCGCATTTTTGCCTCACTTGGCGTCGAGAAAATTCGCCTATCAGGGGGAGAGCCGTTGCTGCGCAAAGAGCTGCCGAAGTTAATTGAAATGCTCGGTTCTATAGAGGGTATTTCTGACATTGCTTTGACTACGAACGGTTCTCTTCTTGCCAAACATGCGAAAGCGTTAAAGGACGCTGGTCTTCACCGTGTCAACGTTAGTTTGGACAGCTTAGATGATAAAGTTTTTCGCCAAATGAACGGCGGCCGCTGTGACGTCAAAACAGTTCTTGAAGGGATTGAAGCGGCCGCAAAGGCAGGTATGAAGGTGAAAGTGAATATGGTTGTACAAAAGGGGATCAATGATCAGGACATTGTGCCCATGGCGCGTCACTTCCGCGGGACCGGACATGTTTTACGCTTTATTGAATTTATGGATGTAGGAAATAGCAACGGCTGGAATCTTACACAAGTGGTATCTAAGCAAGAAATTTTCGAACGTGTAAACGCTGAAATGCCGTTAGAACCGATCCCGTCCAATTATTTTGGAGAAGTAGCCTCTCGTTATCGCTATCGCGGCACAAATGAGGAAATAGGCATTATTTCTTCCGTAACGGACTCTTTTTGTTCCACGTGCACAAGAGCTCGCCTCTCAGCGGACGGCAATCTTTACACCTGTCTATTTGCCTCGCAAGGGACAGATTTGCGGGCGCAGCTCCGCAGCGGGGCAAAGGATGAAGAAATTAGGAATCTCATTCAGGATGTTTGGAGCCGTCGAGCTGATCGTTACTCTGAAGAAAGATTTAACAATACAACGATGCCGAACAAAAAGAAGATAGAGATGTACTATATTGGAGGATAAAACAGAGCGGGGGGAGAAAAGAACATATATTTCTGCTAATCGCTATGATAACAACGAAATTGTCGGTCGACTGAAGGGACAAAAGAACGTATTTTTCAACTAATGAAAGGCGCAGGATCATTTCAAAATATACAGGTGGTGATTGCATGTTATATATCCCGAATTCTTCCCCTATCCCATTTGAAGAAGCACAACGTCTTATTCTCTCTGTGATACGTCCCCTTCCGGTTATTACCATACCTCTGTCTAAAGCTCTTGGGTACTATCTAGCGGAAACGGTAAGGGCTGATCACGATGTCCCTATGTTTGACCGTTCCACTGTAGACGGTTACGCTCTGCGTGCGGAGGATGTGATCAATGCCAGCGCTTCTGACCCGGTAAAGCTGAAGGTTTTGGAAGAGATTCCCGCTGGATATTTACCTCAACAAAAAATTACCCAAGGTACGGCCAGCCGCATTATGACGGGAGCACCTATCCCCGAAGGTGCAAACGCAGTCGTTATGGTAGAGAAAACTGAGAATGCAATGGAAGATAGCGAAAGCGTTTTGGTTTATCAATCGGTTAAAATTGGCGATGCTATTGCCAAAAAGGGACAAGATGTTGAAGAAGGGAAGGACGTCCTCACACAAGGGACGCTTTTAGGACCAATTGAACTGGGTCTGCTCGCTACATTCGGGATTGCATCTGTTGCGGTTTATGCGAAGCCTAAGGTTGGTATTCTTTCAACGGGAAGTGAATTATTAAACGTAGACGAGCCGATCGTCCCTGGAAAGCTTCGTGACAGTAACGGCGTAATGCTGGCCGGTCAAGTGAGTCAAGCAGGAGGTGAACCGGTTTATTTCGGGATTGCCCCGGACAAAGTAGAAGAGCTAGAAAAAAAGATGCTAGAGATTCTACAGCAGGTGGACATTTTAGTAACAAGCGGAGGCGTGTCCATGGGCGAATATGACTTCCTTGGAAAGGTATTTGAAAAAATTAATGCGAAAGTGATATTCTGGAAAACATTAGCTCGCCCTGGAATGCCAGTTTTGTGCGGAGTATGGCAGGATAAGCCGATTTTTGCTTTGGCAGGAAATCCAGCTTCGTCTTACGTCAATGCACATCTTTATGTGCTGCCTGCTATACGCTATATGAGCGGTTCTAAGGATCCGCTGCCGAAACGGGTAACGGTTGTATGTGACGAGGCAATTGAAGGGAAGCAAATGCTTCACACCCGGTTTTTACGAGGATTAACGTACGTTTCCCCAACCGGTGAACTAAGAGTGAAAATATCAAAGAAACAAGCTTCTAATGTTCTGTCCAGCTTTCTGGAAAGCAATTGTCTCGTTAAAGTGCCTGGGGGAAAAGGATTTAATGCAGGTGAGAAAGCGGAAGTGTATTTGCTGGGTGCGGTTGAGGAATTGAGACAGTGACAATGAGTCTGGGGGAGAGATGGTTTGAAAAAGGTTGGAGCAATTATTTTAGCAGCCGGAATGTCAAAACGGATGGGAAAACCAAAGCTGTTATTATCTCTAGGTGGGAAGCCATTATTTCGCTACTCTGTGAACACCGCTACCGCAGCTGGCTTAAAACCAATTGTATTGGTCGGCGGCAAACATATCGAAGAGCTGCGCAAACACACATCTGATTTAACAGAAATAGAAATCATTGAGAATCGGGATTATGAATCCGGCATGGCTTCCTCTCTTAAAGCAGGGATTCAGGCTTTAAAGGGACGAACGGATGCAGTCTTCGTATTTTTGGCAGACCAGCCCTTTGTACCTCCAATAGTTATAACTAAATTACTAGAATCTTATGATCAATATCGAAAAGAAGGTGTCCGCATTTTCCGCCCTAAGTATAATAATGTGCTTGGACACCCTGTATTGTTTGATGCTGAATTATTTGATGAATTTGAGCAAATTCAAGGTGATGAGGGAGGAAAATCAATTGTCCAAAAACATTATTCCAGCTTAATGGCTGTACCGTTTGAAAATTCAGAATGGGGATTTGACATTGACACCACAGAGGATCTGCTCAAACTAAAAAGGATTGCGCCAAAATATATTTAACAAAAATAGGGATAACAATAGATTCATTGTTGTCCCTTTTTAAATTTGTGTAACGGTCGTTGTACTTGAAGAAGTGCGTGGTTTTATTCAATCAAAAATTTCCCGGTTCAACAAGATTGACCGAGACTTTAGAAAATTTATTGCAGGAGTCCCATATTGAAATCGATAAACAAACAGCTCTGATGGGGTCTATATATAATTCGTATCATAATAAGGCTTTTTATGATTGTAGAGAAAATTGTATCTTAGTTATCCGGTATTAGAAAATACCAAGCAAATCCTTCCTTGATCATCATTCATTAGGATACTTGTGCGAGTGTTCCTCATCTCTTTGCACCGCTGAGTACGAATGCGGTTCTTCCATTTCGTTTTAATTTCTCCCGTTTATTTAGATAGTTTATACTTGACAGTTTCTCAAAAATGGTATTAAATTTGCGTTAAGGAAAAATATGTGCAATAACAACAAAATTTAAACTCAATAAAATAAATATGTGTGAAGGAATTTTTTTTAACATAAAGTTTGCACTAAGGAAATATTTATAACTATGGTAAAAAAGAAGGTGAATGAAAAAATTTCCTATTTGTGCAACATGAATCCGGCAACTTTCTGTAAAGTATTAAGCCAAACGGTAAGCTGAATGGCGAAGCTGAAACAAATCAACTAGCGAAATGAAATTCATGTCTGTAAGTGTTTTGGCATTTATTCATTGATTGCGTTTTTTCAGTTTTGTTTCTTCTCAGGAATAAAAACAAATTGAGGTTACATATAGGAGTTTTCTATAAAAAACGGACAATGTTTGATTCCTGAATTCACAATTTGCCAGAATGGTTGTCGATATTAAATAGAAATCGTTCACCAATAAACTAGAGAGATGGGCTGACTTAAAAATCAAATCAATTCATAAAAATAAAAGGAGAGTGCGAAAAAATGAAAAATGTTATGAAAAAAATGGGGTGCTTATTCTTAATTAGTGCCTTGCTGGTGTTAAGCGCATGTAGTTCTGGACAAGAAGCATCCAAACGATCAAAAGATGGAAAAATTAATGTCGTCACAACGATTGCACAAATTGGCGAGCCGTTGTCTGTAATCGGCGGCGATCGTTTAAATGTCAAAAGTTTAATGGGGCCGTCTGTAGACCCTCATTTGTATAAGGCTACTCAAAGTGATATGGAAACTCTTGAAGAAGCAGATATCATTTTTTACAACGGATTGCATTTGGAAGCGAACATGGTTGAAATATTTGAAAAGATCTCTGAATCAAAACCTGTTCTTGCAGTCGGTGAAACCATTCCTGAAGAATCTCTTTTAAAGGATGAAAAAGGGGTAGTTGATCCTCATATTTGGTTTGATCTGGACCTTTGGCAGCAGGCATTGGATGCTGCGGTTGAACAATTAAAAGAATTCTCTCCGGAAGACGCAGATTATTTTGAAGAAAATAAAAAGAAATATTTTGCTAGATTAGCTGATTTGAAAAAAGAAGCCGAAAAGCTTGCGGACATTCCAGAAAGTCAAAGAGTTCTTGTCACAGCGCATGATGCTTTCGGATATTTCGGACGAATGCACGGCATTAAAGTAGTTGGTCTTCAAGGACTTAGCACTGATTCCGAAATCGGTGTTACAGATATTCAAGATACGATTGACATTATTAAAAAGTACAAAGTTCCTGCCGTATTTATCGAATCAAGTATTAATGAAAAATCGATCAAGGCTGTCATAGAAGGAGCGAAAAGTGAAGGAATTAACGTTACATTAGGCGGGGAGCTTTACTCTGATGCAATGGGTGAGGAAGGAACAGAAGAAGGAACTTATATAGGAATGTATCGCCATAATATCAATACGATTTATGAAGCATTAAGCGAAGGAGGAAAATAGCATGGCTGAAGCAGTGCTTCAAGTAGAGAATCTGTCCGCTTCCTATCGAAAAAATACAGTGCTCTTCGATGTGAATTTTGTAGTGCAGGCTGGTTCGTTAGTGGGAATCGTCGGTCCGAACGGTGCTGGAAAGTCGACGCTTTTAAAAACAATATTAAATCTTCACCCTTCCTTAACGGGATCAGTGAAATTTTTCGGATTGCCATTCAACAAGGTCCAAAAAAGGATCGGTTATGTACCACAGCGAGGTTCGGTTGATTGGGACTTTCCAACAAACGCATTGGATGTTGTCACTATGGGACTATATGGGCAAATCGGATGGCTGAAGCGGCCATCCCGATTGCATAAACAAAAAGCATTCGAGGCCTTGGAAAAATTAGGGATGGCTGATTACGCTGACCGTCAGATAAGCCAGCTTTCTGGCGGTCAACAGCAGCGTGTGTTTTTAGCACGCGCATTAGTGCAAAATGCCGACTTGTATTTTATGGACGAACCGCTGGCTGGTGTTGATGCAGCAACAGAACGCGCTATTATGACATTGCTGAAAGAATTAAAAGCTTTAGGAAAAACGGTCATGGTCGTGCACCATGATTTGCAAACAGTAGAAGATTATTTTGACCATGTTCTTTTATTAAATCGCACCGTCATTCAGTACGGAAAAACGAAGCAAATTTTTACTAGAGAAAATATTTCGCGAACTTATGGAGGAGACTTGCGCTGGTTGAGAGAGGAGAGTCTTCATGTTCACAATCCTATTAAATAGCAACACACAATGGGTGTTATTTAGCACGATGATTTTTGGGATTGCTGCTGGAACAATGGGCTGTTTAGCCTATTGGAAGCGGCAAAGCTTAATGAGCGATGCCTTAGCTCATGCAGCATTGCCCGGTGTTGTGATCGCCTTTCTTCTACTTGGAGAAAAAAACTTATTTGTCATGATCATTGGAGCATCCATCAGCGCTTTGATTGGAGCATCATTTATCCAATGGATACGTTCATCAACTAGAATTTCGGCAGATACGGCGATGGGAATGGTGCTGTCTATTTTTTTTGGCTTAGGAATCATGCTCCTGACAGTTGTGAATCGGACGTCAGGCGGAAATCAGAGCGGTTTGGACAGTTTTATTTTCGGTCAGGCCGCCTCGATGGTCAGATCAGATGTCACTACAATGTTAATCCTAGCTTTGGCGGTTATTTTGATTGTATTCGTTGCATTTAAAGAATGGAAAATATATCTTTTCGATCCGGAATTTGCAAAAGGATTAGGACTGTCACTTAAATGGATGAACGGATTATATACAACGATTCTTGTCACAACGATTGTCATCGGGATTCAAGCTGTAGGAGTTATTTTAATTGCCGCCCTGCTGATTATCCCGTCAGTAAGTGCCCGCTATTGGACACAGTCTTTTCAACGGATGATTATCATATCAGCTCTGTTTGGGGGAGCGGCTGGAGCATTAGGAACATTCATCAGTGCATTGGGAAGAGGATGGCCTACAGGACCTTTTATCGTCATTGTGGCGTCTGCGCTGTTTTTCTTATCGCTTTTCTTTGGCAAAGAGAAAGGGATTCTGGTCAAGTATTTACAATTGAAAATGCAAAAAAGATTAGTGAATATTCATACCAGTAAGGCCTTAAGAACAAAAGGGGTAGAATAACCATGACTTATCATGCTATGTGGATTATCGTAACTGCTTCTTTAGTAGGGCTGTCCTGCGGCTTAATAGGTGTATTTCTGATACTCAGGAAAATGGCGATGATGGCTGATGCAATTAGTCATACGGTTCTGTTAGGAATTGTCATCGCTTTTATTATTACGCGTGAATTAAGCGGAACTCATATGCTCATTGGTGCTATATTTGCAGGACTATTGACAGCTTTTTTAGTGCAATGGCTTCATTCTTTAGACGTTCAGCAAGATGCAGCAATAGGAATTGTGTTTACGACGATGTTTGCTATTGGCGTTATTTTAATAGCGACTTCTGTAGGAAATGCACATTTAGATGTTCAACATGCTTTAATGGGGGAAATCACCTTTATACCTTGGAATAAAATTTCACTTCCTCTAATTGGCGAGGTTCCGAAGGCTACAGCATTGCTGGCTCTCGTTTTGTTTGTTGTTTTATTTGTTCTTGTCGCTTTTTATAAAGAATGGAAAATCACTTCATTTGATCCTGCGCTTGCTGCCAGCTTAGGGATTCCTGTTTTACTCATGCATTATGTATTCTTATGCTTAGTATCGATCACGACAGTTGCTTCTTTTGATGCGGTCGGCGCAATTATGGTCGTTGCGATGTTAATTACTCCAGCTGCCTCGGCATATCTTTGGACAGATAGACTTTCTATTATGCTAGTATTAAGCGGATTATTTGGCGTAATATCTGCTGTAGCGGGCTATTATATAGCAGCTTGGGTCGACACTTCTATTTCTGGCTCAATGGCATTTGCCACAGGATTAGTGTTTTTCATAAGCTTTTTGTTTTCTCCGAAACATGGATGGATTGCGAGATATTTGCGATTGCATAAAACTGTAAAAAAGACAGGATGAAAATCGGCTATTAAATTGTCTTTCATAACGGTTGATCTCCTCCATACGCTTGTCTTATGGTGCTTTTATATAGTAAACTTTGTATGATGAAGATATTAATGGAGGATAACCAATGCCAACCCCGAGTATGGAAGACTATATTGAACAAATATATTTGCTAATTGAAAATAAAGGCTATGCGAGAGTGTCGGATATAGCAGAAGCGTTATCTGTACACCCTTCTTCCGTTACAAAAATGGTGCAGAAGCTCGACAAGGATGACTACTTAGTTTACGAAAAATATAGAGGGTTCGTCTTAACGCCGAAAGGAAAAAAAATCGGAAAACGCCTCGTCTACCGGCATGATCTGTTAGAGCAATTTTTGCGGATTATTGGCGTCAAAGAAGAAAACATCTATCGCGACGTGGAAGGAATTGAGCACCATTTGAGCTGGGATGCTATTGACCGAATAGGGGATCTGATTCAATTTTTTGAAAAAGATAAAAGTCGAATCATAGAATTGCAGCAATTGCAAAATTTGAATGAAGAAAATGAAGAAAACGACTTCTAACATTAAACGACTTCTAATTTAGAAGTCACTTTTTTTGTGCATGTAAAAATTTTTGTAAAAATTGTAAAAATTTTGTTGATTGATTCGTTATTCCTATTTATAATTTTCTCAAGAGATATAAAAAAAGAGGAAAAGAGGATTATGATGAAAAAATGGGGATTCATATTACTAGCTTTTATTTTGTGGATAGGAGTGATGCCAAAGCCGTCATCAGCTGCACAACAAGCATCTTTTGAGAAAGAACTGAATCAATATTTAGAGGAAGTAAGTAAACAAAGAGGTTTCAAAGTTACAAGAGAACATATCGAATTTTCGTTAGCTCAATATGAAGAAAAGATCGAAAATTTTGATTCTGTTGAAGAACTTCGTGATTTTTTAGGAGAGGTCATTCAAAAAGATTTAAGCAATTTAACCGAAATATATGACGAATTTAATTTAAATGAAGCCAGTTTGCGCCAGCTGCTTCAAGAACACGGTGAAGATCTAGATGAGTATGTGTTTGTAGAAAATTTGTATGATGCCGTCATGCTTTACATAGAGCGTGATCCAAATTTTGATAAAAATTTGCAAGACTATTTGGCGAAAATTAGTAGTATTAGAGGATTTCCTGTGACGATTGACCATATTAATAGATCTTTGAGTTTATATGAGAGAAAACTGGAAGACTTTAAAACCGTTAAAAGTTTAGAAAGATTTTTAGGAGAAGTTATTAAAAAGGATTTAAGCAATTTATCCTATATTTATGATGAATATGATTTAAATGAAAAGGAGTTGCGCCAGCTGCTTCAAGAACACGGAAAAAAATTGGAGGATTACGTTTTTCTAGATGATTTGGAAGAGGATGTTATAACATTTTTAAGTGAAGAATGGGATGCTGGTGTAGAAGACGAGCTCCTTTACGATTTATTAACGGTTTTTGAGCAGGAATACGGATTGACAAAAGAAGAAATCGAGCGGTTAAAGAACCATTTGCGATCAATTGAAGAGCATCTTATGAAAGAAGAGACAATTATAGCTTTGTTGGACTTGGCGGATCGGATGATGGCTTTTGAAGGGTTTGATGAAGCGACAGAGCTTACAAAGAGCCAAATCGAGGAGTTAATTTCGATTTTTAAAGATTTTCAACGTATTTTTAAAATTAAAGTTACATTTTCCCTTGTAAAAGATGGGTCTGAAAAGGAGCTTTCGCTGTTTGATCTATTTAACTTGAAAGAATTGATCAATGCAAAATTGAAAATCAACATATACAGTGAAAGTGGAGAATTTTTGGCTGATCTCTTCATTACCGGAGAAATCGTTGATTCAGATACGTTACATCGAACTGGGCAAACGATTCGTCACGGCGCTCAAGAAGCCAAAAGTGTGAAACAAGAGAAAAACGTTTCGCAAAAAATAGAAAAAAAGCTAAAAGCTGTAAAGGACAATGAGCATAAAACAGTAAAAGGTGCAAAATTGCCGAAAACAGATTCCGGCTATGGCATGAATGCTATTGTAGGATTGTTCATTGTTTTAGCGGGATTTTTAATTTTTAGGCAAGCAAGGAAGGTTTAATATGCTGGAAACTACAAAAAGAAGCAGCCGAAACAAGCGGTTGTTTCTTCTTTTCTTTGCATCAATGATTATATTAGCCGGCCTATGGTTTTCAGCCGCAAATAGCTATAAACTTTTCAAAGGAATGCTACTGCCTGAGACCCATTCTGAAACGAAACAGAAGGCGGAAGCTCAACAGCCGGCCCCAGAAAAAAATATGAAGGCAGAAAAGGTTTTATATCCGACACGACCTAAAATTGGGGAGCAAATAGGAGAGCTGTTTATTCCAAAACTAAATGCAGTACTTCCGATATACCATGGAACGAACGAAGAAGAGCTTGAAAAAGGGGTCGGTCATTTTGCAGGAAGCGTATTGCCAGGAGAGGCAGACAATTCGGTTCTTTCCGGTCATCGCGACACCGTGTTTCGTAGGCTGGGGGAAGTAGGAAAAGGAGACGAGTTAATCGTCACAACTTCAGCTGGAGAATTTACTTATAAAATCTATAAGGTTCGGATCGTTGATAAAGACGACCGGACCGTGATCGTTCCGAAACCGAGGGCTACGTTAACTGTCAGTACATGTTATCCGTTTCATTTTATCGGCTCCGCGCCGGAACGATACGTGCTCGTAGCATATCTTGTTTCCGAGAAGTTGAAAAAATAATCTGTTATCTTGACCTATCATAATGTTTCCTATTCCCGTCTTCCGGTGGGAAAACTATTATAAAAACGGCTTTAGCCCTGTGTTCTAAAGGGCTAAAGCCGTTTATAATCGACTGTCTGACAGGGGAAGGTTTCCCCCCCCTAAAATTTGTTATCATGTGCATTTTTCAAGACACTGCATTTTTTTGACAGAGTTACGAATGAGTCTTTTAATGTCCTTATTTTACGGACTTTCTACCTTATCCTTGTTATTTTTATCACTTTTTTCTTTTCTGTTTTTATTCATAAAAGAAAATATGGTGAGCAGTGCTAAGATGACAAGGCAAACAGTAGAACCGATCATATTTTTCTTATTAAAGATAAAAGAGAAAAAGATGACCAATAATGAAACGGTGGCTACTATCGTTGTGTATGGGAACCATTTTACTTGGAAATATGGTTTCTCCTTATACTGAGAACGAAGCTTTAGCTGAGCCAGACAAATGCTTGTCCATAATAAAATAATCGTAAAACCAGGTATCGTCATTAAATAGCTGATGACTCGGTCTGGAGTCATATAAGCTAAAAATACCCCAAATAAAATACAGATAGCCGTAACGGTAATACAGTTGATCGGTATTCCTTGTTTGGAAATCTTTAAAAATCTTTTTGGCGCTTCACCGTTTTGAGCCATGGAATATAATGTTCTGGAAGTTGCGTAAATCCCTGAGTTCGCCGCTGATAAAACAGCAGTAATAAGGACAAAATTCATAATATGAGCGGCTCCAGGAAGCCCTGTGATGCTCAATACTTGGACAAATGGACTGTCTTCCCCTGTCACTTGATTCCACGGCATTAAACCACAAATAATAAGAATAGGAAGCATATAAAAGAGAATAACTCTCCACATCGTTCCTTTAATGACTTTTGGCAAAACCTTTTCTGCATCTTTTGTTTCTGTGACCGCAACACCGATTAACTCAGCCCCGCCGTATGAAAACATGACGACTAAAAAGGCGCTTAACATTCCTCCAATTCCATAAGGAAAGAACCCGCCGTGTGCCGTGTAGTTAGAAAAAGGATCATCAATATTGCTCGGAATAATTCCAAACAAAATGCCAAAGCCTAATAAAATGAAAGCGATTAATGCGAAAATTTTAATTCCTGCAAACCAAAACTCAATTTCACCATAGTACTTTACTTGAAACAAATTCATTCCAACGATTAAAACCATACAAAGGAGACTTAAAAGCCATAACGGTACGGTTGGAAACCAATATTTCAGAAAGCTTCCTGCTGCTAAAATTTCAACAACGGTGACAACAATCCAATTGATCCAATAAAGCCATCCTACAATAAAGGATATATGGAAGCCAAAAGCTTTATAAACAAGATGCTGAACGTTTAAGTTCGGATAAACAATCGCCATCTCAGCCAGTGCCGTCATGACAATAAATAATAAAAGGCCTCCTAATAAGTAAGCTATTACAACACTTGGGCCGGCAATATTTAATGTATCTGAGCTCCCTTTAAAAATTCCTGTTCCAATCATGCCTGCTAGCGCAATAAACTGAACATGTCGAGGTAATAACCCTTTTTTTAATGTTTGATCTTTTTCCATGGTGTTCATGCCTTTCTGTCCATTATGAAAAATATACTAGAATAACTGGCAGCATACTTTTTTACTTAATCGCTTTTCAGGTTTTACGCTTTTCTGCGTTTAAGTAAAAAAATAAATATGTTTCTAGTATATAATATTCTTTCGATTCATCAAAGAATAATGAAAAAACTCATTGCTATAAAACTGTTACAATTTATGGTAAATAGCAATACTCTTGAACTTCGAAGATATTTACGGAGCAAAGATAAGGTCGATTTTTCCTCTATTTAGTAGGAACTTATTACGATCTGTTCGATAAAACACTTCCTAAATGAAGAGGAATGTTATGAAGGTTCGCAAATCTTTTTCAAAACAGGGGTACTATTCTAAAAAGTGTTTTATTTTAAGAGTAGTTCAAATAAGTGTTATAATTTTTTTTGTAAAAAAAATTGTCTGTTGCCGACAAATTCCACCACAAAAATCTTCTCGTAATCCGTATAATCTTAATCGTGTATTATTTATAGATTACCTTCTATACAGGTTAGGAGGAGACGGAAATGGGAGATCAATATCAGACGCGTATGGAGAAACGTCAAAAAAAGAAATCAGCTTCTAAAAAATCTCCGCTCATAAAAATCATGACAGCCTTTATTCTTGCGATTATCGTAATGATGACTGCGGGCGGTATCGTGGTATTGTCTTACATTATAAGCGCCCCTGCACTAGACCCGAAATTACTGAAAGATCCGTTATCCTCAACCGTTTATGATATGTATAATGAAAAAGTGCGAGATATATCAGGAAGCGAACATCGGAAAATCATCAAAATCGAAAATATACCGAAAAATGTACAAAATGCGTTTATCGCAACAGAAGATGTGCGGTTTTTTGAGCATAATGGAATCGATTTTAAACGAATCGCAGGTGCAACCGTTGCGAATGTAAAAGAAGGATTCGGCGCTGAAGGCGGAAGTACGATTACCCAGCAGGTAGTCAAAAATTCATTCTTAACGCCTGAAAAAACGCTCAAGCGAAAAATACAAGAAGCTTACTTGGCTGTTCAGTTGGAACGACGCTACTCAAAAGAAGACATTCTTGAAATGTATTTAAATAAAGTGTATTTCGGTCAAGGAGCATACGGGGTTGCGACAGCGGCAGAAACATATTTTAACAAATCCGTGAAAAAGCTGACGATTAGTGAAGCGGCGCTGTTGGCGGGGCTGCCGCAAAGACCGAGCGAATACGATCCATTTAAAAATCCGGATTTAGCTGAAAAAAGAAGAAATATAGTATTGTCGTTAATGAGGAAGCATGGCTTTATTACCGAAAAAGAAGAGCAAGATGCGAAAGCGATCCCGGTTGAGAAATTATTAAAGAAGAAAAAAGAAGGGCCGAAATATCAAGCGTTTATCGATCAAGTCATCAAAGATATTGTTGATGCCGGAATATCGGAAAAGGATATCTATACGGGCGGTTTAAAAATTTATACAACCCTTGATCCGGAAGCTCAAAAATTTACAGAAAAAGTGCTGACAACTGATCAATACATTTATTATCCAGACGATCAGTTCCGGGCAGGAGTCGTGCTACTTGATACACAGACTGGTGCCGTCAGGGCAATTGGCGGAAACCGCAACTCAGATCAAGAAATACAAAGAGGTTTTAACTACGCAACACAAACGAAAAGACAGCCAGGTTCGACGATTAAGCCGATCTTGGATTACGGCCCGGGAATCGAACATTTCAAATGGTCTACATATAAACAGTTCATTGACGAGCCGCTCACCATCCATGGCAAAGAAATCAAAAACTGGGACGGTCAATATCGCGGCAGTATATCGATGCGAAAGGCGCTACAATGGTCTTACAATATACCGGCTGTAAAAGCATTTTTGGAGGTAGGGGAAGACCGGGCAAAAGAATTTGCGGAAAAACTCGGAATCCCGCTCGATCAGATCTATCCTTCATATGCGATCGGAGGCTTTAATAAAGGTGTGTCCCCGCTTCAATTGGCTGGGGCGTATGCCGCTTTTGGAAATGAGGGCGTTTATCATAAGCCTTTTACGGTAAGGAAAGTAGTGTATCCAAACGGTAAAGAAATCGATCTTTCTTCCAAACCGGTGAAGGCGATGAGCGACTATACCGCCTACATGATGACCGATATGTTGAAAACCGTCGTGAAAGAAGGAACAGGGCGACTGGCGAACATTCCAGGACTTCCGCTAGCAGGAAAAACAGGAACAACCAACTTGCCGGAAAATATACGAGGAGATGGAACATCTGATGCCTGGTTTGTCGGCTACACGACTCGTTATGCGGCTGCGGTTTGGACGGGATACGACCAGACGACTCAGGAAACGTATGTGACAAACGAGAAGGCGAAGATTTCAAGACTTATTTTTAAAGAAATCATGTCTCACGTTTCTGAAAAAATAGAAACACCTGATTTTGAAAAACCGGACAGCGTCGTCGAAAGAGTGATTGGCGGCCGAACTGAATTATTTGTAAGGGGAACTCCAATCCCAGCAATTCCAAAACAAAAAGAAAAGGATAAAAAAGAGGATCAAAAACAGGATCAAGTAAAAGATAATGAACAGGAGCAAAAACAAGAAGAGGAAAATCAGGAGCAAAATCAGGAGCCAAAAGAAGAGAACAATCAAAATGACATGGATAAAGAGCAGCAAGAAAATTCTGAGGACAACAAAGAGCAGCCTGAAGATAATAAAGAAATAGAGCAGCCAAATCAGCCTCCTGCCAATGAACAGCCGCAGCCACAACCACCAGCTAACAACGGAAGCGGCCAAGGAAACGGCCAAAAACCACCAGGAGGAGATAACGGAACTGGCGGATCAAATAATAATGGAAACGGCGGCTCGAATAGCAACGGGAATGACAGTGGATCAAGCAGTAATAATGATCCAGGAAAAGGAGCTGGCACAACCAATCCGAACGGAAAATCACAATCTGAAAAGCAATCAACGGATAACGGCAGTCCATAAACAAAAGGGTTGAAAAAACCTACTAACAATAGTAGTGCAGACCACGGCCATGGTTTGTGCTGCTATTTTTTTTATAGATTCTACGTGAATTATTGAGGTGCCCTTGCAGCGCGCCTCGTATGAAAGTTAGATCGCAAGCTGCGTTTATAATCCTTTTCTTGAATTGTTTGATTATCAGAATGGGAAATGAGCCTTAAAAATTAGTAAATAACCTTTTACTGATATACTTCTAATTTAATAGTTTTATTCAAGAGATAACTGCATTATTCTAACAATTCATTATAAAGAACGATTTATTTGTAAAAAAAAATAAAAATATTTTTAAAAAAGGGGTTTACAACATGATAGAGTTCAATTATATTTAAGTTGTGTTCGTTATAAAGAACACAGTCTTAATTATATTTCTTATGAGGAGGATTTAAAAAATGGGTATTAAACAAAAGTTGGGAATGGGTGTAGCAACTGCGGCTTTAGGTTTATCTTTAATCGGGGGAGGTACATATGCCTACTTTAATGATGTTGAAACCTCCAATAACACATTTGCAGCAGGTACATTAGATTTAACTCTTGATCCGCAAACAATTATTAATGTCAACAACTTAAAGCCTGGGGATTGGATGGAGCGTGAATTCACATTAAAGAACAGCGGAAGTTTGGGTATTTCTAAAGTTCTTCTTGAGACAGATTATACTGTAACGGATGCGAAAAATGACAATAACGGCGATGATTTCGGCAATCATATTAAGGTGCAAATTTTAAAGAATGTGAGCAATAAGGAAGTTATTGTTTATGAAAAAACGTTGGCACAGCTTAAAAATCTAAAGCCGGATTTAGTGCAGGATGAATGGCTCTGGTGGAATATTGGCGGTTTAGATCCAAATGAAACGGATAAGTTCAAAGTTAAATTCGTCTTTGTAGACAACAATCAAGATCAAAATCGTTTCCAAGGCGATTCTTTAAAACTAACTTGGAAATTTGACGCGAAGCAAGAAGCAGGTGAAGCAAGATAGCTATCAATATAGGGGAGAAGGCGGGGAACTGCCAACTTCCCTTGATTGCTAAAAGTTGAAACGGTGGTGAGAGAAATTCGGTACTCACGAGTAAAAAAATTTGGGCAAAAGAAAATGCATTTGATAATAATGTTCAAAATCGTCGCAATTTGTTACTTTCTTTTCATAACATTCAACTTTGCTAGTTCCTACACCGGGGCCAGTTTTAATAAAACAGTAGCCATAACCGGTTTTCTTGCTGCAACAATTCCTGAAGAGGACAAATCCATTCTGCTGCGCTTTGTGGACGATAAAGACAAGGTCATTCAATCGTGCGGGAAAGTTCGAATATCTTCTGTTGCTCAAAATGAAGGGGATGATTTAGCGGAAGCATTGCATTATGAAATATATTTCATTGCTCAAGGAGATCCAATGAATGGAGAAAAAATAAGTCAAGGAAAGATTCCAGCATTAAAAAGTAAGAGTCAATTCCAATTAGCATACAATGCCGAAAAACCTGGAAATTATAAATTTAACGTTTTAATGAATACAAATGATGATGTTTGGAGCAAAAACATTCAAGTAATTTGCAAAAAGAACGAACAACTTGATCAACCTGCGAATGACTCAGATCAAAACCTTAATGAAGATAAGGCAGCTCAACCATCCGAACATTCGAAACAAGAACAAAAACAACTTCCAGTGGAAGAACCTATACGGGAAAATAATGGGAAAGAAAACGAAGTAAAGAAAGAGCAATCCAACGAAACGTTAATGAAAGAAAATGAGAATCAAGAAAATCATTCAAAAGATGAAATGAAAGAAAATGGAGCGCAACAAATAGAACAGAATAAAACCGAAACAAAATCAAATGACATTCACCTGAAAGAACAGCAATCAGCAAAACAAGAACAAGTTTCAAATGCTTTAGAGCAAAACGAACCACCTTTACAGTAAAGTGATTACAATTATTTCATTACGTTTTGTGTCTTGAGCAAAGCGAAAGGAATGGGTAAAAAAATGAAAAAAGTTGTTAAATGGATCAGCAACACGATATCGGTCATGCTGCTGGCTTCATTAATCATCATGTTATTCACAGTCATTTCGTCAAAAGCTTCAGGCGGGGAGCCTAAATTTTTCGGACATCAATTAAAAATTGTTCTTTCAGGATCAATGGAACCTAGTATACAGACTGGTTCCGTGATCGTTGTAAAACCTGAAAAAGAAACGGAAAAATACAAAGAAGGCGACATCATTACATTTCAAGCAGATGAAAACGTGTTTGTAACACATAGAATTATAAAGGTTGTCAAAAATGGCAATGAAGTTATGTACCAGACAAAAGGGGATAATAATGAGGAAGCAGATTCCGAACTTGTGTTAAGTAAAAATGTTGTTGCTAAATATACAGGCATTACCATCCCATATATTGGCTATTTTATGAATTTCGCCAATTCTAAACAAGGAAGCGTTATTCTTTTAATCATACCAGGCATTATTCTGTTCAGCTACTCATTAATCAGCATTTTTCGGGCACTTGCAGAAATTGATAAAAATTTGAAGCAATCAACTGCAAAAGAAGACTTCAACCATTCTCAAAATCAATAATGGAGGAAATACATGGTCAAATCAATTGGACGATGTTTCATATGTTTTTTATTTGTCTGGCTCATAATGCAAGTTCAAAATTTCAGCGCTGAAACACAAATAGGTATCGCTTTAAAAAATCTTCATTCAAACCATATGCTATTTCAAGTAGAAAACATGAAACCAGGCGATTGGGCTGAAAGAACGGTCATTATCGAGAATGTTGAAAATGCTGATATACAATATAATACTTTAATTGAAAATATAAAAGGATCAAAAAAATTATTTGATGCTTTAACTTTAGAGGTTAAAGATGGTCAAAAAAATCTTTTGTTTAAAGGATTGTTAAAAGATTTTAAAGGTTTTACACCGCGAAATATCCAAAGTTCCAAAGAAGACCAGTTGACATTTTTAATCACATTTCCTGAACAGTTAGGAAATGAATATCAAGGGTTAGAAACTTCTTTTAAAATTGTTTTTCAGGCAAATTCTTCTTTAGGCAGTATTCAAACGTATGGCAGCGGGAATAATGAAGGTTTACTTTTGCCAAATACTGCGACAAACTTTTATGCATTTATTCTTGTTGGGATAATGTTTTTCGCGATGGGAGCCATTTTTTTCTTTCAAAAACGAAATAAACATAAAGATCAGCTTCATGAGTTATGAAGCGCTTGGAGGAAGCGGTGTACAAAAAATATTGTCCTAATTGTCTGCGTTTTTCATATAGCAGCTGCTCTGAAAGAAAATGGTTGTGCCCATCATGTCGTTCTGATCTTACTTCCATGGAAGGAATATTCTGTCGCAATGTATTAAAATATTCTGCCGCCCTTGCGGAATATAAGCAAAAAAATCATAACCGAAGAGAGGTTCATTTTTCTAAACAAATATAAAAATTTTAGTTAACATTTAGATCTTTCTTTTCCTGTAATTTCCATTTTTTTGTAAATTCTAAAAACTGACGGAATTCTTCTTTCGATACTCCGGAATTCATTGCTTCCTGTACTAATAACATCCATTCAGGATCAAGAACATTCGTATTTTCTTCATTTTCCCCATTTATTAATGTATTAACAGGAACATCTAAAACGGATGATATTTTTTCCAAGAAATGGACAGAGGGGTTTGATTGAAGATTCCGTTCGATAGAACTTAAATAAGATTTTGCCACCCCTGCTTGTTCAGCCAGTTCAGATAGCGTAAGACCTTTGTTTTTTCTAAGCTGCTTTATGCGATCACCAATCATCATGATCATTTCACCTTCCTTTAACGGTTCTATGTCAATTATTGGGTGTACTTGATGTGAAGAGCACCTCTTTTATATGTATGAAAGTTAGATAAGTGAGCATAATATCTTATTTCTGAGTCGATCAAAGTTGCGAATACCATAAGAAATTCGTTTCATCACTTTAATTTTATTGTCAATCCCTTCTAAATAACCGTTGGTGTAGGGATAAATAAATGAATGGATAATTTCTTTTTCCCAGCTTTTAAAGATTCGTTTCTCATTCAGTCCCGATTTATCAATAGCTTAATACAGCAGTTCTAAGTTTGACCTTGCATTTCGCTCATTATTTTGTGTCATCTATTTTTTAAAGACTTCTATCACTTGGTAAGCTTTCCTTAAATCGGGGGCAACTCTAAATAATATTGAGAGTTCCTGTTTACGTGTGATGAGCTTTTTTTTCGATTTATGGAAGAGAAACCGCAACTTTTTCATCGAGTTTCGATCTTTGTCTTGGTTCGAGTGCCCAAAAGTTTTGGCGCGCATAATGGAATTGGTCCACGATGATAATCGAATTTTGAAAGAGTTGTTGGGCCAAAATTTTATACGGCTGCCACATATCCATGACTACCATTTGAATATGATAAATCGGTAAAGAGCGAAAATAATCTTTTAACTTGGACCAACTTTCAGTCTTGAATGACATCCAATACCTTGTAGCCTTGAGGGTCACCAATGACACATTGATATGTTCCTTTTTCGGTTGTCCACTTGATCTCATCAAGGGCTAAAATTCGTGGTAATGAGTGGCTTTCATAAGTATCATAACGGTCAAAATATCGAATAACCGTTGAGTATCATCATCCAATATCTTTAGACACTTCCTTAAAATTGGCCGTTCTCCTTTTGATAAGAAGAGCTTGAAGGACAAATTTCGTATGACGCTGATAACGCCCTAAAAGGCATATAATTCAAAGAAACGTTTTCCGCAAGATGTACATTTATAACGACGCTTTTTCAGAATGAGGTACGCATACATTCCACGAAACTTGATATCTCGAATCTTCTGCAGACATAATCATGAATGGATCTTGCCTCTTCCAGCATTGAGGGCCATGTTGATAACAAGGTTTGGTTTCGAGAAAAATTCAAGGTGCGTATCTGTCTCCACAATCTTTGACGCCATTACATTTTCCAATCCAATCAGCTCTGGGATGCAAATAGTCTTGCATTTACGAAGTCTCCTTTTTAATGAGGTTTTGCCACTTTCATTATAAAAGAGAGCATTTCGTAAATGCTTTTTTATTTTTTAAGAAATTTCTTCTACCTCAACATTTGGTATAGAACCCTTTTAACCCAAATGTTTGTTTTTATTTAGAAACAGCATAATCGCAATTAAAAAAAGTAAACGTAAAAGTCCAATTTTAAATCAAATTCATTTGCAAATGCATGAAAATACAAAATATTAATAAGGGAAAGCTCCATTCCGAAGAAATGACTAGAAAACATGTTTCCCCTATTCAGAATCATTTTACATCACTAAGTCGAACCATGTCTACTTATGCCGAATAAATCTTTGGCTATTCATACTTATTATATTCTCTTCTAAAAGCTGCTACCCCTTTTTTATTAATTCAAAATTAACGTTTTCTGCTCGTCAAGCTAAATGGGGGAAAATGGAGAAAAATTTCGTTGAAATTGCCGTATTGCTTTTTTATTAACTACCGGCAATTAATCGGCATAAATCCAGGTAAAGAGGCTGTAAACATTTAAGGGATTCGGAGATTTAAACTGCATGGAAAGCCGAAAAAAGCTACTTTTTCCGTTTTTGCTTCTCTTTAAATGTTTTAAAAACATCTCGTGTTTGCTTCATATATTTATAAATGCTGTAAGGCTTTTTTATGATCCGGATCGGAAGGGAAAGCAAAAATTTACTGAGGTCATTCCGATATTCCTCTGTAATCTCAGCTGGTTTATGAACAATTTTTTCATACACCTCATGGTAAAATTCGTTTAATAAGTCAATTTTTATTTCAACTGAGTGATGGCAGTTTGCACATTCAATCCTTGAAATTTTATCGTTAATGTAAGTAATGATATGATCTTGCTCCTCATTGCAATGAATGCAAAACAACGTTGCTTCCATTTCTTTTATTTCCATGTTTCTTCACCTCTTTTTATGAAGGATGAAATTCCCAAGATCTTTCTCTACACTAAGTATATTATTCAAACCTGCATTCATTTCCTTCTATAAAAATGTTTCCAACGCCAACAATTGATAAAACATCTTCGACGATTTAAATCATTATAACCAAATTTTAATATGTATTTCAAAGTATAAAAAGTTTGAAAAATACTTTCAAGAATTTATTGACTTTTTAAACATCTGGAATATAATAAGGATTACAAACGATTAACAAATGTTATAAGTCGTAACAAATGTTACAGGGTACATGCACATACGACAAAAAATTGCCTAGAAGGAGCTGGAAACATGTCTATTTATCAAGAGTTGCTTTCACGGGAACGTGACGGCCAGCCAATTAAAGTAGGTGTTGTTGGTGCAGGGCAAATGGGATTCGGCCTGATTTCCCAAATCTCACGCATACCTGGCATGGAAGTCAGAGGGATTTGTGATGTCAATATTGAAGCGGCAGAAAGAGCCAGCAGCTATTATCAATCGAAATTAACGAAAAAACATCCTGTTCTTGTCAGCAGTGATTACCGAAAAGTGATTCAATCTGATGAAGTAGAAGTCATTGTAGATGCTACAGGGGTTCCTGAAGTTGGTGCAAACATTTCACTGGAAGCATTAAGATCTAGAAAACATTTAGTGCTGCTTAACGTTGAAGTAGATATTACAATTGGATCAATTATGCACAATTTGTTTACATCAGCCGGATTAGTTTATACAGGATCTGCGGGAGATGAACCGGCAGCAACGCTTGAACTGTATGAGTTTGCGAAGACAATGGGTCTTGAAGTGCTTGTTGCTGGGAAAGGGAAAAACAACCCGTTCATACCAAACGCCAATCCGGATACATGCAAGGAAGAAGCTGCTCAAAAACATATGAGCGCCCATATGCTTGCAGCGTTCCAAGACGGCACAAAAACAATGGCTGAAATGAATTTATTAAGCAACGCTACAGGTCTCATTCCAGATAAAATTGGTATGCACGGCGTGGAAGCAAATTTGGAAACGGTTGCCGACAAGTTGAATTTACAAGAAAACGGCGGTGTTTTAAGTCAATTCGGAGTAGTTGAATATGTAAACGGATTAGCACCGGGCGTGTTTGTCATTGTGAAAAGCGAATTAGAACCTGTAGATGCAGAATTAAGATATTTGAAAGTTGGCAAAGGTCCTCATTACGTTCTTTACCGGCCTTATCATCTAGCAAGTTTAGAAACTCCTATTACGATTGCAAAAGCAGTATTGCAACACGATACATCGATTCATCCATTAGGGGCTCCAGTTTCAGAAACAGTCGCTGTTGCCAAGCGCGATATTCAAGCAGGAGAAGCCATTGATGGCATCGGCGGCTACTCAGTAAGAGGCGTGCTTGAAACTCATCAAGAGATGAAGAAAAATTCACACATCCCAATCGGTTTAATCAGTGGAAACATTGTTGCAAAACGTTCCATTAAACAAGGTCAATTTTTAACATTAGATGATGTCGAGTTAGATCCATCTACAACCGTTTGGAAATTAAGATCTCTTCAAGATCATCTTTTTTCTAACTAAAAATGCATTTGTGCAGCGCAAAGGGGGTGATTCTTTTTGAAGCTTGCAATCATTTTATCCATGATTTTGCTAGTTCAATATGTGGCGACAATTATACAAGTCAGACATTATAAAAAATATGTTGACAAAATTGTAAGCCATTACAAGGGTAAAGAAGGGTATTTTTTGTACTCAGGCATGAATCGGCGAAAATTTAGTCCCGGCGCTATGGCAATGATTGTAGTGAACAAAGATTATGTTATAGAAGATTGCTATATTCTAAAAGGTATTTCAGTTTTCTCAAAGTTTAAAAAATATGAAAAATACATTGGCCATCATGTAGCCAAAATTTTGGATGATCACCATGAATTCACAGAAAATGCTGCAGGAAAAAAGAGGCAAATCCCTTCATTTTTGGCGGCTTTATCAATGGCGGCCGAAAATGCTATCGTTTCCATTTCAAAGAAAAAGCTTTCAATATAAAATGCGCTGAAAGGAGAAGTGAAAGATGGAATGGTTGAAATGGATTGGTGAACATTTTATCGGAATGTTCCAGGCTGGCGGAGAAACGTTTATGGGTATGTTTACAGGCATTATCCCGACTTTGGTTGTTTTGCTTACATTTACTTATGCAGTTATTAAATTTATTGGTGAAGAGCGGGTTAATAGAGCGATACAATTTGCTTCGAAGTATATGCTGTTACGATATACTGTCATGCCGATATTATCAGTATTGCTGTTAACAAACCCGATGTGTTATACGTTCGGACGCTTTTTGCCAGAAAAGCAAAAACCGGCGTTTTATGATTCAGCTGTATCGTTTGTTCATCCGGTGACGGCGTTGTTCCCGTATGCAAACGCAGGAGAATTATTTGTCTATTTAGGAATAGCCAACGGAATAAAAGAAGCCGGCTATTCTATGTCAGAGCTTGCTGTTCGTTATTTTCTCGTAGGGATCGTAGTTATTTTATTGCGCGGAATTATTACGGAATATATAACAAAATTTTTGGCGCGCAGAATGGAAGCGAAATCTTAAATTTTGGACAAAGATGAAAGCGAGTTCAAATTTTAAAGAGGAGGAGAACATATGTCAAAACGAGCTGTTTTTGTTGCAAAAGGTTCTGGCGGCTGGGGAAAAGGTTTGCGCATTGAGCCAAAAGGAAAGAAACAAAAAGTTGTATCCATTACAGGCGGCGGCATCCATCCTGTGGCAGCGAGAATAGCCGAATTAACTGGTACAGAGGCTGTAGATGGTTTTAAAAATTCAGTTCCGGAAGATGAAATGATGTGTGTCGTGATTGACTGCGGCGGAACAGCCAGAATTGGTTTGTATCCTATGAAAAGGATCCCAACCGTTGATATTCTCCCGTCTTCACCTTCTGGTCCTTTGGCAAAACATATTACTGAAGATATTTTTGTGTCGGGTGTTACTGTGAAGGATATTTATCTTGCGGACGAAGCAGAAGAACAAAACATTCAGACGGATGCTTCGGAAACGGAGCAGCAAGAAGACAGTCCAAAATTCAATGTGAAGGATAAGGAAGCATTTAAAGCTCAATACGAACAAGTAAAAAAGGAACACCGTGAAAACAATGAAAATATATTAATGAAGTTTTCAAGAGGAATAGGAAAAGTAACTGGTACTTTTTATCAGGCGGGACGCGATTCTGTTGATATGCTGATTAAAAATATTATTCCATTTATGGCTTTTGTTAGTATGTTAATAGGTATAATTAATTATACGGGAATCGGTGATTTGATCGCTAATACTCTTTCTCCTCTTGCCAGTTCTTTATGGGGATTGATCGTCATCGTTATCGTATGTACAATCCCGATTCTGTCACCGGTGTTAGGTCCTGGAGCTGTTATTGCGCAAGTCATTGGGGTATTAATTGGAAGCCAAATTGCAGCGGGCAACATTCCGCCTCAATTTGCTTTGCCGGCTCTATTTGCCATTAATGGCCAAGTTGGTGCGGATTTTGTCCCTGTCGGTTTGTCTCTTGGAGAAGCGAAGCCAGAAACGATTCAATACGGTGTGCCAGCTGTATTGTACAGCCGTTTAATCACAGGAGTTCTTGCAGTTTTAATCGCATATGCCGCAAGCATCGGCATGTATCAATAATGAATAGGATTTCAAGGAGGATCATAAGATGTCGAAAACGATTATTCGTGAAATCGGTACTCTAGTCCCATCATTTGAAGAAGAAAAAGTTTTAATTCTCTTTGGGCCTAATGCTCCTCAAGAGCTTAGAGAAGTATCTGTTATTCATGAATTTGAAGGCGATGTGTCGGATGAGCCGCTTGTTGAGGGCGGAAAAATTATATGGGGCGATCAAGAATATTTCATCACAGCAGTCGGCTCGGCAGCAAACAAAAATTTAAAGGAATTAGGCCATATTTCGATCTATTTTTCCAAACCAAATGAACATGTGCTTCCAGGAGCTGTTTTTGTCGAGCCTTTTACATTCCCACATATCGAAGTTGGAAAAGAAATTCGCTTTGAAAAATAACAATTTTCTTTCTGTTACCATTATAATTTAATACGAACCTAGATTTTATAGAAAGAAGTGGGGAATTATTGGAAGATAGAAGGCTGCTTGTGAAAATTTCTCATATGTATTATGCGGAAGGAGCTACACAATCAGAAATCGCAAAAGTGTTCGGTGTAAGCCGGTCGCTGATCTCAAAATATTTATCAAAAGCAAGAGAATTGGGAATTGTTGAAATTAAAATTCATGACGGCTCCCATCATCCTCTCATGAATATAGAAGCAAGAATTGAAAAAAAATATGGACTTCGGGAAGTCATTTGCGTTCCGAATCTAGGAAACGGACCGGATTTGGAAAATATCGGGGAATATGCGAGCAAATATTTATTAAGGATATTGAAAGACGGACAAATTGTCGGGGTTTCTTCTGGCACGACATTGCTTTCTGTTGCGAAGCAGATGCCAGCTAACCTTAATTATTCCTCCACGACCTTTGTTCCGATTGTAGGAGGAATGGGGGATGAACGGGTAGATATACATGCCAATGTTCTTGTTTCGATGTTTGCTGAAAAATTGAAGGCAAATTATAAGCTTCTCCATGCCCCTGTGATGGCTGACAGCAAAAAAGATAAGGAATTGTTTATGACCCAAACATCTATACAAAGCATTTTTAACCTTGCCGAAAAAGCGGATATCATCCTTGTAGGAATCGGCGGTTCACCTAAACACTCAACCATTACGAGATCAGAGCTGGGAAAAAAATATAGACAATATTTTAATGAACTCGATGCTGTTGGCGATATTTGCTATAAGTTTATCGATGAAAACGGAAGCGCCCCTTCAAATATTTGGAATGATAAAATCATTTCTTTTAATATTGAAAAATTAAAAGAAATTCCGTTTGTGATTGGAGTGGCAGCAGGACTGGAAAAAGTCGATGCGATCAAAGCCGTTTTAAAAGGGAAGTTAATAAATGTGTTAATTACAGATGAAAAAACAGCGGAAATGCTTTGACCTAAAAAAATTAATCATATGTGTAAGATGGTGTTTGATAAGTCCCAAAATAAATCAAGTAAAAAACAATAAACCGTTTTTCTCTGCTTGATTTCGTATGTTTTCTATTTTGTCTAAAAGAGCTGAGCTGCCATAACTACAAATTGGCAGCCATTTTTTTTGCATAAAACATGGTTGCAGCCCCTCGATTATCTTTAGTTTACCAAACAAAAGAAAGAAGCTTGAGTACTTCCACTATTTTGAAAGACTCCAATAAATAAGCTTATATAGATATTCCTTGACTATTTTCGGAAAAAACTCTATATTTATTACAAAAGTAACTATAAAGAACAAATGTAAAGGAGAGGTGGAAGAAATGAGTAATCATGCACTTCCAGCATTTATAACGGATGAAAGATTAGTTGAATTGTATAAACAAATGTGGCTGATTCGATATTTTGATGAAAAAGTCGACCAATTTTTTGCAAAAGGGATGATTCATGGAACGACTCACCTTTGTGTAGGACAAGAAGCAACAGCAGCAGGATCAATTGCCGTTTTGCAAGAGAAAGATAAAATTACCAGCACACACAGGGGTCACGGCCATTGCATTGCTAAAGGTGCAACAGTCGATAGAATGATGGCCGAACTGTTTGGCAAAGTGACCGGATACTGTAAAGGGAAAGGCGGTTCCATGCACATTGCAGATGTAGAGAAAGGAAACCTAGGGGCAAACGGAATTGTTGGCGGAGGCATTCCTTTGGCAGTCGGTGCGGCATTAACTTCAAAGATGAAAAATGAGGGGTATGTTGTATTGTGCTTCTTCGGAGATGGTGCAGCAAATGAAGGAAGCTTCCATGAATCATTAAACCTTGCTTCCATTTGGGATCTTCCAGTTGTGTTCATTTGCGAGAACAATCAATACGGAATGAGCGGGTCTGTAAAAGAGATGTTCAATATTGAAAATATAGCAGATCGTGCACAGGCTTACGGTATTCCAGGCAAAGTAATCGATGGAAACGACATGCTTGAAGTGATGAATACAGTTTATGAAGCTGTTGAACATGCCAGATCAGGGAAGGGCCCTGTGCTGATTGAAGCAAAAACATATCGATGGAAAGGCCACTCAAAAAGCGATGCAAAAAAATACCGCACTCGTGAAGAAGAGCAAGAGTGGAGAAAAAAAGATCCGATCAAACGGTTTAAAGAGTACTTGATTGACAAAGGAGTATTAACAGAAGAAAAGGCTGAACAGCTGAGAGAAGAAGCATTCCAGGAAATTGAAGACGCTGTTAAATTTGCGGAAAACAGTCCAGAACCGTCTGTTGATACATTGCTTGAAGACGTTTATGCGTAAATTTAGGGAGGGGAAAAGCGATGAGAGAGATCACTTATTTAGAAGCAGTTCGAGAAGCAATGAGTCAAGAAATGAGAAAAAATGAAGATGTTTATATATTAGGCGAGGATATCGGGGTTTACGGCGGTGCATTTGGTGTCACGCGGGGGATGATCGAGGAATTTGGTCCGGAACGCGTGAGAAATACGCCAATTTCTGAAGCGGCCATTGCAGGTGCGGCTGTCGGATCAGCGCTGACAGGCATGCGGCCGATTTTGGAGCTTCAATTTTCAGATTTCATCACAATCGCTATGGATCAGCTTGTGAACCAAGCTGCAAAGCTCCGATACATGTTCGGAGGTAAGGGGAAAGTTCCAATGGTTGTAAGAACTCCTGCCGGATCAGGTACAGGCGCAGCTGCCCAGCATTCTCAAAGTTTAGAAGCTTGGATGGCGCACATTCCGGGGCTGAAAGTCGTACAGCCGTCAACAGCTTACGATGCAAAAGGATTATTAAAAGCAGCGATTGACGATGATAATCCAGTTATTTTCTACGAACACAAACTCCTTTACAAAACAAAAAGCCACGTTCCAGAAGAACAATACTCGATTCCATTAGGAAAAGCGGATATTAAACGGGAAGGTAAAGATGTGACGATTGTTGCAACAGCGATTATGGTGCATAAAGCATTAGAAGCGGCAAAAGAGCTTGAAAAAGAAGGAATTGACGTCGAAATTGTCGATCCAAGAACGCTTGTCCCGCTGGATGAAGAAACGATCGTCGAATCTGTGAAAAAGACAGGTAGAGTTGTAGTCGTCCATGAAGCTGTAAAACGCGGAGGATATGGCGGTGAAATCGCTAGTGTCATTGCAGAGAGCGAGGCCTTCGATTATCTCGATGCCCCAATCAAACGTCTTGGCGGGCTGCCTGTCCCTATTCCTTATAATCCGAATCTAGAAAAAGCAGCTGTCCCGCAAGTACCGGATATTATAAAAGCAGTAAAAGAAACGGTTCAATTTAAATAAAAAGGGGGGAGAACCGATGGCAAAAGAAATTTTTATGCCGAAGCTGAGCAGTACGATGGAAGTCGGCACACTCCTTCAATGGTTTAAAGAAGAAGGAGAATCCGTTGATATCGGCGAACCGTTATTTGAGATAATGACCGATAAAATCAATATTGAAGTTGAGGCATATGACAGAGGAATATTGTTGAAAAAATATTTCCAACCGGATGACCAAATTCCGGTCAATCAAGTGATCGGATATATCGGCGAACCGGGGGAAAAGGTTCCTGACGAGCCGCCGGCTTTATCAGAGGAATCAAACGAACAATCCGGTGAAAAGACTGAACAGTCTGAAACAAACGAAGACGCTGTCGAAGTAAAAAGCAATAAGAATGGTAAAGTACGAGCCACACCTGCCGCAAGACGTTTAGCAAAAGAAGCGCAAGTGGATCTTCGAAACATTGTAGGAAGCGGGCCAAAAGGACGCATACACCTTAAAGATGTGAAGCAATATTTAGAAACAGAAAAGGCACAACCGAAAGCATCGCCGCTGGCAAGAAAAATTGCAGAGCATGAGAATATAGACTTGAAGGCGCTTCAGGGCTCAGGTGCAGGAGGCAAGGTGATGAAACAGGATGTTATCAACGCCATTCAAGCATCAAGTCAGAAAGCTCAGCAGCCTGAAGTCCGGAAGAAACTATCCGGATTGCGGAAAGTGGTTGCCGACAGAATGGTGCAAAGCGCATTTACTGCTCCACATGTTACATTGGCCAGCGATATTGATATGACAAAAGCAATCGAAATGAGAACAGCGCTTCTTCCGGTTGTCGAAAAACAAACTGGATTCCGTTTAACTTATACAGACATTATTATCAAAGCAGTCGGTACAGCTTTATCACGATTCCCTGAAGTGAATGTTCATTTGGAGCATGATGAAATCATTTATAAAAATGAAGTTAATGTTGGAGTGGCAGTTGCGGTAAAAGACGGTTTAATGGTGCCGGTAATTAAACAAGTTGAGCAGAAAGGATTGGCCGCTATTTGTGCAGAAGCAAAAGATTTAAGCAAACGTGCAAGGGAACAAAAACTCCGGCCTGACGAGCTTAAAGGCTCTACCTTTACGATCAGCAATCTCGGCATGTATCCGATAGATGTATTTACACCGATTATTAATCAGCCGGAAATAGCCATTTTAGGTGTTGGTAGAACCCAAGAAAAACCTGTAGTAGTCAACGGGGAAATCGTCATTCGGCCGATGATGACAGCCAGCCTGTCTTTTGATCACCGTGTAATAGATGGAGCACCTGCTGCAGAATTTTTGGCTGAAGTAAAACGCATTCTTGAAAACCCGTATGAAATGATCTTATAAGGAGGGGGCTCAATTTGACAAAATCGTATGATATTGCAGTAATTGGCGGTGGACCAGGAGGCTACATGGCAGCACTTCATGCAGCTCGGTTTGGAAAAAAAGTAATGCTAGTCGAAAAAGATTTTTTGGGCGGCACATGTTTAAATAGAGGCTGCATCCCTTCCAAAACATGGTTGAAAAACGCTGAAATTATTGAGGCAATTGAATTATCAAGAGAATGGGGAATTCAAACGGACAATATCACGATTTCATTAGACAAAATGAAAAAGCGCAAAGACGAAGTCATCTCCCGTCTCAGAAACGGTGTTATGTTTTTGTTAAAGCAAGGAAAAATTGATGTATATGAGGCAGAAGGCTTTGTAGAAGAAGGAAATATTGTAAAAGTAGTTTCGGATAAAAAAGAGGAACGTGTTCAAACAGACAAAATTATTGTGGCAACCGGTTCATCTCCTTCCGTTCCCCCAATAGATGGACTGGATTCTGCGTCTTTTTATACAAGCGATACCATTTTTGATATTGAAAAAATACCAAGCTCCCTAACCATAATTGGCGGCGGAGTCGTTGGGGTGGAGTTAGCGACTATTTTTTCCAGTCTAAAAACAAATGTAACGATCATTGAAATGGCCGGACGGATTATTCCAACTGAAGATGCTGACGCCTCCAAAGCGCTTGCTAAATCGCTGCAGAAAAAAGGAATCCAAATTTTAACAGATGCGAAAGTAACAAGCGTGAAACAAAACGGAGACAAAACCATTGTCGAATGTCTAAATGAAAAAGGCGAATCGGTATCGGTAGAAGGGGAGGCGCTTTTAGTAAGCGTTGGAAGAAAACCTAATTTATCTGCCGTTCAGGCATTAAAGCTAGAACAAAACGGGCCTTTTATTAAAGTAAACGAAAAAATGGAAACGAGCTATCCGAATATTTATGCTGTCGGCGATGTCATAGGAGGATATCAGCTGGCGCATGCGGCATATATGGAAGGAATTGTTGCCGCATCGAACGCAGCAGGCTGTGAACGGAAAATGGATGAAAAAGTTGTTCCCAGGTGCATTTTTACGCTTCCAGAAGTAGCTAGTGTTGGCTTGACAGAAGAGGAGGCCGAGCGCAAAGGGCTGCAAGTAAAGGCTGAAAGATTTGATCTTGCCGGAAATGGAAAAGCGCTTGTTTCTGGCGACACATCAGGATTTATAAAAATAGTGTATGATGAAAAATATGGAGAAATAATTGGAGTCACAATGGTTGGCCCTCACGTGACCGAAATGATTTCAGAAGCTTCCTCTTTCATATCCCTGGAAGGCACTGTAGAAGAACTGGCCAATATGATCCATCCTCACCCAACCATATCTGAATCGTTTTTTGACGTCGCAAGAAACATTATAGACAAAAGTAAAAAATAATAGCATGATGTAAAAAGGGCTTATTTACAATTGTTATACTAATTAACATTTAGTAAAACAAATTTGTAAATAAGCTCTTATTTTTTCTAATTTAATTAAAAAGTATTGACTCGATAATTCTAACAATTTAAAATATTATTAACAAATGTAATATTAAAGAACTTTTGGAAAGGGGATGAGAATGTTCCAAATGATTGTCTTTCCTTATAAAGAAATAGGGAGATGGTTTTATGGAGAAGTTTGTACATCTAGATGAAGATATCATTTGCTTGGATGTCGACAAAAAAACGAATGAAGATGTAATTACTTATATGTTTGAAAAAATGAAAAAAAAGAATTATGTGAAGGAATCGTTTCTTAAAGCTGTTTTAAGTAGGGAAAAAGTATATTCTACTGGCTTACCTCTTGAAAATATGGGGGTAGCGATTCCACATACGGATCCCGAACATGTTAACATTCCAACTGTTGGTGTTGCAGTTCTTCGTGAACCTGTGACTTTTCAAATGATGGGAAATCCATCTCAATCTGTAGAAGTAGAAATAGTTTTTATACTAGCAATTAAAGATCCTAGTAAGCAGCTAACAATGTTAGAAAAATTGATGGAAATGTTTCAAAATAATGATGAAATGTTTAAATTAAAAAATGCTAGAGAAAAAGCTGAAATATACAAAATATTAGATAATAAATTCAATTTTTAATATTTTAAAATGTAAGCGTTTTAAATGTTTATTTATTACAGGGGGTGGGTGAAATGATTAAACAAGCTGTTGATTTTATTCTTGATTTAGGACCATCCATCATGTTGCCTATCATAATGACAATTTTCGGATTGATTTTAAAACAAGGATTTAAAAAATCATTTCGGGCTGCTTTGACAATTGGAATTGGTTTTGTTGGAGTAAACCTTGTCATTACTCTTTTAACTAATTCATTAGGTCCAGCTACAGAGGCAATGGTCAAAAAACTTGGTTTGGAGTTGGGAATTTTAGATGTTGGCTGGCCGATAGGTGCAGCTATTTCATTTGGTACTCCAGTCGCTCCACTTATGATTCCTTTAGTACTAATTTTAAATGTTATTTTATTGTCGATTAATTTTACTAAAACTTTAAATGTTGATATTTGGAACTTTTGGCATTTAATTTTTGCAGCTTCTGTTACTTATTATGCTTATGACAATATGATACTTGCATTGTTTGTGGGTTTAGTGGTTTCTGCGATTACATTAAAACTAGCCGACTGGACAGCACCAGCTGTTGAACACCATTTTGGCTTAAAAGGCGTGTCTTTAGCACACTCGGAAACGGTCAATTTTGCCCCAATCACTTACGCAACAAATAGAATATTGGACAAAATACCGGGAATTAACAAAATTCATGCAGATCCTGAAACTTTAAGTAAAAGATTTGGAATATTTGGGGAACCGTTGATGATGGGGCTAATTTTAGGAATGCTAATTAGTATCCTTGGAGGCTACGATTTAAAGGGAATTTTAACACTTGGCGTACAAATGGCAGCTGTGTTAGTTCTTTTGCCTCGGATGGTATCCCTCCTTATGGAAGGGCTGATCCCTATCTCTGAAGGCGCAAGAGATTACATTAATAAAAAATTTCCTGGAAAAAACGTATATATTGGATTAGATGCTGCTATTGTAATTGGTAATCCAGCAAATATGGCAGTAGCTTTAATTATGGTTCCTATAACGATTCTTTTGGCCGTGATTCTTCCATACAATCAAATGTTACCATTTACAGATTTAGCGGTTCTGCCTTTTACCGTCATTTGGGCTGTAGCAGCAGCTAGAGGAAATATTGTTAGGGGATTAATTAATGCTATCATTACGATCATGATTGTTCTTTTTATAGCAACGAATTTAGCGGAATTGGCAACAACAATGGGAAGAGCAGTAGGTTTTGATTTTCCTGAGGGAGCTTCGTTGATTTCTGGTATTGATTTAGGATCTCATGTTATTCCTTGGATCATCGTTCGTTTACTGGACCCAACAAATCCTTATTTTATTGCTGCAATTATATGCGCAGTACTATATGGGTTGATTTGGTATTGGGTGAGAAATGATATCAAAAAGCAATTCGCAAAGGAAATGGGAATCTTGGAAGAGAATAATAAAAATATAGAATAGCAAAAAATATGAGGGAGGAATAAATTTGGCACAGAAAAAAATTTTAGTATGTTGCGGAACAGCTGTTGCCACTTCTACTGTAGTTGCCAAAAAGATTGAAGAAGTTTTAAAAAATAAAGGATTCAATGTAGCTGTTGAACAATGCAAGGCTGCAGAAGTGCCTGTAAAAGCTGAAAATGCTGATGTAATCGTTACGACAACACCAGTAAGTAATGTTGGGGATGTGCCAGTTATTCAGACTGTCTCTTTTTTAACGGGTGTTGGGATTGATGATGATATTAACAAAATTATTGAATATTTAAACAAGTAACATGTATCAGGAAAAAGAGTTAGATTTCAAATTCCTTAAAAAAGAAATCTAACTCTTCTTTCAATTCGGAGGTTGTTATGAAAAAGTATAGGTATAGTAAATGGATGGTTTGCAGTAAAAATTTTGTTCCTTTGATTTTAATGGTTGGTTTGTTTGGTTATGGGATATATGGCTATCTTATTGATGAACATAATGAATTATATAAACTATTAATCGTTGTTATGCCTTTTTTAATATTATCCTCCGTTATTGGTTTACAATTTCCTTCTTCTATCACGGTAACGAAAGAAGGAATTTTATTTGAAGGATTTGGCAGACAGCATAAATATGATTGGAGTGAAGTTAAAAATGAAATGAAAATAAAAAAATATGATTTTGCTGGCCAAATATACATTCGCATAGGTAACCCGCGAATATTTGGCGGAAGATATTGGATTTCATATAAAATGGACGGTTACTCTGAATTATTAAGTGAATTAATAAATAGAGGTGCTCGCGTACTTTAGTGGAGGAGATCAATATGAAAGCTGCTGTCTTTTATGATAGGGAGGATATAAGGTATGAAGAAAGACCAATTCCTCAAATAGGTGAAAATGAAGTTCTATTAAAAATGAAGGTATGTGGTGTATGTGGAACTGATATTCATAAAGTAGTCGATAGAACTGTACCGCCTAATACAGTATTAGGGCATGAAGTAGCAGGGGAAATTGTACAAGTTGGTAAAAATGTTACACAATTTGAAGAAGGAGATCGTGTTTTTGTTGCCCATCATGTACCATGCTTCACCTGTCATTATTGTAATAGAGGAAATTACAGTTTATGTACTCAGTTTAAAGCAACAAATCTAGATCCTGGTGGTTTTTCAGAATATATTCGAGTCTCTGCTGTTCATGTAAAACATACAATGGGAAAATTGCCATCTGCTATGAGCTTTGAAACAGGAGCTTTTGTAGAACCAGTTGCTTGTTGTTTGCATGGATTTGAGTCCATTGCATTAAATCCTGGAGATACAGTTTTTATAATGGGGGCAGGTCAAATAGGGTGCATTCAAATTCAATTGGCAAAATATTTCTTAGCTGACAGAGTAATCGTAAGTGATATTAACCCATTTCGGTTAAACAAATCATTAGAATTTGGTGCGGACTATATCATAAATAGCAAGAATGAACATGTGAGGGACAGAATAATGGAAATAACAGATGGCCAAGGGGCAGATGTAGTTATTATTTCAGCTGGTGTTAATCATCTGTTGACGGAAGCAATGGAATGTGTAGGCAAAGGTGGGACAATATTAGTATTTGCTCCGTTTAAGAGGGACCTTGTCCCATTACGGGCGGATAGGTTTTTTCAAGACGAAATTAAACTTGTTGGCTCCTATTCATCCAATCCATATAATTACGATAAAGCATTACAACTACTTAAGATGGGTGTTGTAGAAGCGGATAAGATGATCACACATCGTTTCCATTTATCACAGCTGAATGAAGCCATTCAATGTGCACACAGTACTAAAGAGAATGTCCTAAAAGTATTGATTAAATCGTAATAAATGGTGGTGAAAAATCCTTTGGAAATAAAGTTAAAAAATAAAGTTGCGATCGTGGTTGGAAGTAATTTTATTTTTGGGAAAGAGATATGTTTAGCACTTGCTTTATCTGGCGCTGAGGTATGGATTCATCATTTTAACGAGGAGGACAAAATTGAGCAAATTTCTAAAGAAATCTCCTCACTCGGCGGAACAGCAAAGGTCATCTCAGGCGACTTAAGGAAACTAGAAGAGGTTCAAAAAGTTATTTCAAAAATTGCAAAGAATAGTGGAAAAATTGACATTTTAATCAATAATATTCATGTTTTGTCAAAAGAAACAATTGAGGATTTAGATCCTAATGATTGGATTGAAACGTTGGAGTTCAACCTTGATATTCCGTTCTTATGCAGCAAGGAAGTGATTCCACACATGCTAAGAATTGGGGAGGGAAACATTATTAACATTTCAGCAACTGCGGCAGTCACCGGTGAAATCGGCCCCCATTATGCAGCGTCGAAAAGCGCATTAAATTCAATGACTAAAGGATTGTCTAGGGAATTCCGTGAATTTGGAATACGTGTAAATAGCATTTCTCCTGATATCGTTCAAACATCAACATCATTGTCTTCTCTCAGTAAAGCAGTTGCAAACACAGTTTTGTTTTTATGCTCTCCATATGCGACACATTTAAAAGGCGAAATAATTTTCCTTGGAGAGGAGGAAAATATTCATTGAATAGAGAGAATGTATTGGTAATTGGAGGAGCGGCGGGCATTGGAAAACAGATTGTTTTAGACTTTGCCGGAAGGGGAAAAAAAGTAGCAGTAGCTGATATTAATAAAAAAGCACTTGATCAACTAATCAATGAAAGCGGAAGACCAAATGACATTTTTAGTTTTGAAGTAGATGTATCGAACTGGGAAAGCGTTCAAAATATGATGACAAAAGTTAAAGAAACTTTAAATTCGATTGATATTTTTGTTTATTCTGCAGGGATTACGAAACAAGTTTCTTTTTTGAATATTGATTGGGCATCGTGGAAAAAAACAATAGCTGTAAATTTACATGGACTTTTTTTCAGTACAAAAGCAGTGTTGCCATTAATGAAAAATAAAAATGGGGGTAGTATTATAATCATTGGATCTGGTTCTGCCATAACCGGTTCAGGCGGAGGTATCCATTATGCTGCTTCAAAAGGTGGTGCTTTTGGATTTATGAGATCTTTAGTAGGAGAGCTAGGTAAAGAAGGAATTAACATAAATGTGATTGCTCCTCGTGTAATTGAATCGGACATGCTTGACCGCTTGTATCCTTCAGAGGGATCCAAAAATACTCTAAAAAAAGAAATTCCGATAGGCAGACTAGGTAAACCTTCTGATATTTCAAATCTCACTAATTTTTTGTCTAATGAAGAATCAGCATATATTCATGGACAAATCATTATTGCAGATGGCGGGAGAACATTTAGACCAAAAAGCGGTTAAGTTCACTTGATTAGTTTTGAACTTGATCATCTATTTCTTGAGCTTTACAAGAACCATTTTTTCATCTTAAAAATAATGGTCAATATTGTATTGGGGCAACTTTATGTTCAAAAAACAATAGCTATATGTGTTTTTCGTTCATAATTGTTTTTGCTCACATAAAATTGAGCCACTTCGCTCATGAAAACGTGAACCACTCCATTTCCATCGAAAAACACCATCTTGATATGGAGTGAGAGGCATGATAGGCTTGTTGCCTATCGAAACACTTTGATGTGTCGCGTTTCGAGTGAAATCATGCCTCTGGAGGCTCCATGTCAAGACACTCCAGATTTACCATTTGCCAATTTCGAAGTGACTCACAAGTATGTAATCGGAGTGGCTCAAAATTCAATTATCAAATACAATAATAAAAAAGATTAATAAGAATTTATATGGAAACAAGGGGAATGATAGTCAAATAGTCGAGATGGTCCCAGTTCACCTTCGTTAAATTGTTGTTAAAACATGGCGGATTCTTTTTTGTGTTTGACCTTTTTGATTAAAGAAATTGAATAAAGGAAAAGTCCTTTGTTTATTTCAATATAAAAGTGTGGAGAGGAATAAAGTGCTTATGCAGTGATATACACTGGGCTTTACATGGAGGAAGGCAATAAAAGTTTAACTGTTTTAACTGGTGATTGTTGGAAGAATTAAGCTGCAGCGGCTCCATGTCAAGCCTTTTATAACTGAATCGTTGAGTTATATTATTGCAAATTTTTAATGTTGACTCCACACTCTGCTTTTTTTCTTGCAGAAATAGTCCTTCTCAGCTCTGGCAACAACTTTCACCATTCCCCATTTTAGATCTTTCGTATGCTTTTCATTTAGGCTATCTTACTCAAGTGTTGAAACTTAAGGCCGTTAGTTTCTTGACGTGTTTGATGAATCAAATTGAACAACTCAGAAAATTCTTGCTTATTCATTGTACTTATTAGTTCATTTGTTGTGTTTTTTGTGTTATCCTTATCCATGGGAATTATCCTTATAATTAGAAATTCTAATTATAAGGATTTTTTATACTGATTAAAGACCATGTATTTTCCATATATTTAAAAATATTACAAAATTTTTTGAATATAACAACTTGAGGAATAAGATTAATTTAAGTCAAAGGTTAGTTAATATAAGTTATTTTTAACAATGCTGATGGTTAAATAAAGAGGTGAAGAAATGTTAACGTGGGAAGAAAGGAGACAACTTGTCAAGATAGCGACTTTATATTACACAGAAGGATGGACACAAGAGCAAATTGCCAAAAAGATTGGCGTGTCTAGACCGATTGTTTCGAAAATGATACAAAAGGCAAAAGAAGCAGGAATTATTGAAATATATATAAAAGATGAGAGTATCCATACAGTTGAATTGGAACAGAAGCTGGAAAAATATTTTAATTTAAAGGATGCAGTTGTTGTTCCTTCTGTAGGTTTAACTCCTGATTTGGTAAAGAGTGCAGTAGGACGAGCAGGTGCTTATTATCTTTCTAAAAATTTAAAAAACGTAAAACGTCTCGGAATTTCCTGGGGAACTACACTTGCCGAACTTGTAAAGGAATTTCCATATGTACGTAATGAAGATATACATATAGTTCCGCTCGAAGGTGGTATGGGAAGAAAATACGTTGAAATTCATGCAAATCAACTGGCATATGAACTGGCAAAAAAGTTAAATTGTACATGCTCTTATTTATACGCTCCTGCGATTGTAGAGACAGAAGAATTAAAAGAAAGATTATTAGCAATGCAGGATATAGAAGCAGTGCTTGAAGAAGGACGAAATGTCGATATAGCAGTCATCGGAATTGGTAACCCGCATAGGTCATCTACATTGCGGAAGTTAGGTTATTTGAGTGATGAAGATTTAAATTATTTACGCAAGCTCGGTGTAGTCGGAGATATCGGATTTCGTTTTTTTGATGATTTTGGAAATGTTATTATCGACTCTTTTACGAACAAAGTAATTGGCGTTACTTTAACAGAACTGAAAAAAATTAATCAAGTAATTGCTGTTGTTGAAGGGATACACAAACTTGAAAGTATAAAAGCTGCATTAAACGGTGGATTTATAAATGTTTTAATTATCGATGAACAGACTGCTGCAGCAATTGTTGAAAACTGGTAATACCCTGTTAATTCAATCCCATGGGCCGATTTATAGAAAAATTAAATAAAAATACTATGCTCCAACTCTCAAATCATTAAGTTTTGAAGTTGGAGTTTTTTTGATTTTGCTGAAATATTTTGCCGATTTAAAACGTCGACGCTTACTTAAAAAAATCACGCGTCTTTGTTTAGCATGGGGCATTTTGTAACGGATCATTACAAGGCAGTTATTCCACTAAAAAAGTGGGGTAAAAAATTTAAAAGCAAAGTTGAAAATGGTAATGGCGAAGGAACAGATAAAGAGCGGACAATAGGTTGAAGGAAAGCAAGGGAGGAGGGAAAAAGTTGAAAATTCAACGCATTGAAAGGCAAAGTCGGCGAAAAATTCTGAACTCGTTTTTAGAATAATCGTTGTTTATTGAGAACTCATAATGTAGGTTCGAAAGCCTTTCTATGTCCCGATTAAAAAAGAAAATGTCCGTAAGAGAAAATTGACACCATTAGTATTCAACGTGCGATGACTGTTCCCCTGATAAAGCCAACATAGCATTTATTTGTCCTAGCAATTTAAAAATGAGAAAAGTGGTCCAGCTCAATGATTTTTTCGTTTGTTTTTCGCCTCTAGCCAAGCTTAATCAGAATGAAACATATATCGATTGACAGGTCTTCCGATGCTGCCATACTGAACATGGATTGAGACTTTTTTGATTTTCGCCAGGTAGTCTAAATATCTTCGTGCAGTAACGCGTGCAATACCGATTCCTTCCGCAACTTCTTCAGCGGAAATCGGTTCTTTTTGATTTTGGAGGAAACGGATGATCTTATCAAGTGTTACTTGGTTCAACCCTTTAGGCAGTTCTGGATTCTCTGGCTTTTTCTTGAATTTATTGTTTAACAACATAGTGTCTACATCTTTTTGCGTTAATTTTTCTTTTTCCTTCAGCTGGCTATGATAAAGCAAATAGTTTTTTAATGATTGTTGAAGCCGTTCAAATTTAAACGGTTTCATAATGTAGTCAAAAGCGCCGTTTTGCAGGACACGGCGAACAGTTTCCATATCTCTCGCAGCGGTAATCGCAATGACATCTACGGAATGACCCTCTGACCGGATTTGCTTAAGCGTTTCTAATCCATCCTGATTAGGCATGTAAATATCTATAATAACTAGTTCAGGTTTCAATTCCCGAACAAGCTCTATGCCTTCTTTTCCGTTCCCTGCGATTCCAATCACAGTAAAGCCGTCGACTTTTTGGATAAATTGTTTATTCACCTCTTGAACCATGGGATCATCTTCAATCAACAATACACTAATTTTTTTGTTCAAATTTTTTGCCCCCTTTGTTTTTTACATATCAAATGTGATGATAAATGTAGTTCCCATACCTTTTTGCGACTCAACCTGAATGTGACCGTTTGCTCGGTCAACAATTTGTTTGACCAGATATAAGCCTATTCCATGATTTTGCTTGTTTTTTGTGGAAAAACCCTTTTCAAAAATGTTCGGTAATACAGAATCGTCTATGCCAGGACCGTTATCTTCAACTAATATCGTGCAAATTTCTTTATTTTGATCGATGCTGACGAATATTTCTTTGTCAGGATCAGTCGACTCTTGAAAGGCATCAAAAGCATTTTCAATTAAATTCCCAATGATGATCACCAAGTCGTTATGATCGATATTTTTTGGAAATCGCTCCAAATGGCTGTTTCTGTCAATGACTACTTTAATTCCGAGCTCTTTGCCCCGGCTGATTTTGCTGAGTAAAAGGCCCGATATGCTTTCATCTTTAATATGTTCAGTTAAAAAGTTTGTCAGCTCTTCTTGCTCTTCCGTTATTTTGAATACATATTCTAACGCTTTTTCTTTATGTCCAAGCTGAATGAGACCTGCTATCGTGTGCAATTTGTTCATATGTTCATGATTTTGAACACGAAGCGCGTGGACAAAAGCTTTCACTCCGGTTAATTCTTCCGCAAGCTTTTTGATTTCAGTTCGATCCTGGAAAATGGCGACAGCTCCGACCGTTTCGTTATTCACTCTGATCGGGATGCGATTGCTTAAAATGCTTAGATTCCTTACCTGCAATTCTTTGTTATAAATAGGACGGTCAATTACTAATATTTCCGGGAGTCGGGTGTCGGAAATAACGTCGCGAATCGGCTTTCCGATCACATCTCCTTCAATGCCCATCATTTGTTTGGCACGGTCATTAAAAATAGTTATACGTTCATTTTTATCAATGGCAATGACTCCTTCGTGCATAGCATTAAATGTTTCAGTCCGTTCAACTAGCATTTTAGCTATTTCAAAAGGCTCCAAGTGAAACATCTGCTTTTTTATATGTCTTGCCAGGAGCCAGGCCCCCAAACCGCCTAATAGTAAGACAAGAAAAGAAATCGAAAAAATTTGCGATTTTAAATTTGCAAGCAGCTCATATAAGCTTGGAAGCTTATAGGCTGCGATGACGACTCCAACTTGTTTATGTTCTTTATTCATGACAGGTACAAAGGCGCGGATAACAGTGCCGATTTCTCCATTTGCTTTTGACGTATATGTGTGTTCAGCAAAGGCAGGACCTTCATCTTCTCCTTCCGATTTTGTTCCGATTAAAGATTTGACCGGATGGGAAAGGCGGGTACGATCCATATCGAGCACAACAATATATTCTGTTCCGTTAATGATTTGAAGACGTTCAATCATCGAAGGAATCAGCTGGCGATCTTTCAAGCTTCCATTGAGCCCGTTTCTGACTTCAGGCAGCGCCGCAACCGTCCTCGCAGCTAATATAGATTGCTGTTTAAGCTCTTCTTCTTTTTGGTTTAAATATTCGTTTACAATAAATAATCCTCCGAAAAAAAGCGATAAAAAGACAATAATAAAAATTAAACCTGTTATTTTCCATATAATTGGTAATCGCTTCATAAGGCAACCTCTTTTAGCTAAACGTTCATACTTGCTTTATTTTATCACAGATTTGCTTTCCTTTACTTTAGAGAAAGAGCATGCTTGGTATAATTTATGTTAAAATGATCAAAAACAAATGGTGTGATGAATCATGAAGAAAAAAATCGTGAGGTATTTGGCTATAGTATGTGCCGGGTTAGCCTTTGCGTTATTTTCCTATAATATCATTATACAATCTCAAAATGATCCACCGGTTTACGATGATGAGCAAGAGGGGCTAAAAGAGCAAATTAAAATCTATTTCAGCCATGTAGTGGCGGAGGATACGCCAAAAGGCTTGGCTGCACAAAGGTTTGCAGATTTGGTCGAGGAAAAGACGAAGGGCCGAGTAAAAGTGATTGTGTTTCCAAACGGTTCATTATATTCAGATAAAGATGAAATAGAAGCTTTAAGAAAAGGCAAAGTGCAAATGATTGCTCCTTCCTATTCAAACGTGGCAGAATTGGTTCCGGAATGGGAAGTGTTAGATTTACCGTTTATTTTTCAAAACGATGATAATGTTGAAAGGGTTTTAACAGGAAAAATTGGCGAAGAGCTGCTCAGTATGTTAGAACCGAAAGGATTTAAAGGACTGGCTTTTTGGGGAAATGGATTCAAACAAATGGTAAATAGTCAAATGTTTATGAAAAATCCGGATGATTTCAAAGACCAAAGATTTCGGATCATGCCTAATAAAGTCATAAAAAAACAATTTAACATGTTAGGAGCGGAACCGATTGCCCTCTCATTTGATCAAGTTTATGAATCATTAGAAGAGGAAGCATTTGACGGACAAGAAAACACAATTTCGAATATTTATTCAAAAAGATTTTATCAATTTCATCCGTATGTAACAATTAGCAATCACGGTTATTTAGGATATGTCGTAATGGTCAATGAAACATTTTGGAATCAGCTACCTAAAGACGTTCAAAAACAAATTATGAAAGCAATAGAAGAAACGACAGCTTGGAATATGAAGCAATCGAAACAGCAAAATATAAGACAGCTTGAAGAAATGAGGCAAAATCCAAATATACATATTCATACGTTAACGGAAAAAGAGCGAAAGAAATGGCAGGAACGATTTGTGCCGCTTTACCAAGAATATGAAGCGAAATATGGAAAGCTATTAAAAGAAATAAGAAATGCAGCAAGCTGAACTAGCCATCGTTTCAGCTGAAAAATGGACTGTCCGCGAGGCGGCAGTCTTTTTTTATGCTCAAGTTTGACAGAGTACACTAAAGAAAAGCCCGAAAATACTGGTGTTTTGGACTTTACCCACAACACGTACCACTACACTTGTTAGTGGCACGTGTTTTTTTCTAAATTCTTACCGTTTTCTCCACCGATGATATATTCGTAAAACAAGCTTTACGCCCATCACCTACTTTCCCCTCTCCACTCTGATTCTTCCGAATGGACGTTTATATGTTTCATTTGCACGCCAGCCGGCAGCATGAAACAATTCAGTTTGGAACTTTTGGACTGGTATAACATACAGCGGCTATTCGGGGAATACGATCCCGTGAGGATGAGACCGGCACCATACCCAACTACTCTTTCAACAGGTGACGGATTTCTTCTTCCGGCAAATCCAGCATTTGCGCAATTTCTGTTACGCTCATTCCTTTTCCCCTCATTTTGCAAATAAGTTCACGCTCTTTTTGTCTCATCCCTTGCTCCAATCCTTGCTTTAGCCCTTGTTTCAACCCTTCCTCCATTCCCGCACGCCGTTCGCCCAGAAGGTTGGACAATTGATCCCGCAGCCATTTCAGCCGCATTTCATATGCGTAGCGATTTTCCGAACTGACGCTTAGCTTCTCCCACTCTTCCAATGCTTCGCGAATTTCTTGCTCGTTCATCGCCAACACCTCCAGTTCCTTGAGAATCGTCTCATCGATCTCTCGTTTCCGGGCATCTACCGCCGACAGCATCATCAACCAGGGCCACTCCGAAGATCGTTTGATCTCACGTCTGTATTTCTTCCATTTTACCATAAATTGTGATACATCAATGGCGTGAAATTCAAGATGCGTGCTCCAAAGAAATTGTTCTTTGTCTTCGCGGATATGAAAGATGGTGTGGAAACGGTCCGTTTCATGCGGAAAGAGCGGGTAGTTGAGGATGGCAATCATAATGGTGGGCGGAAGTTCGCTGTACCCTTGACCTTTGAAAAGCGACTGGGAAAAGAGCCTCGCCCAGTAATACAAAATCCGCTCCGGCATATCGTGCTGGTCGATGATTTGAATTTCCACGTTGATCCGCTCGCCTCGGTCGGTCCACACGAGCACATCCAACCGGTTCATTTTTCCCTCTTCTATCTCTTTTGTCAGCTCCATGTTTTCAAACTGCACATCAACAATCCGGTCATGGCCTGTCCGATGCAAAACCGCATTCAAAAAAGCGATTGTTATCTGCTTTCGGCTCGGATGACCGAACAATTGTTTAAACATAAAGTCCAGTTTTAAATCGAGGTATTCCTTCATAACATAACAGGGATCATCCTTTCGAGGAGAATGTGGAGAGGAGTTGAGGTTCATCTAAAGAAAAGCCAAAATCATTGACAGAGTTTTCAAACAAAAAGGAGCGCATCGCCTTCCAAAAACGCACTGCTTGGTGCATCCCAACCAGCAGCCGTTTTAATTAAAACTTTACCACCATACATTTCAAGAACATATGTTCTGTTAATGCTATTGTAATACACTTTATCTTCTCTTTCAACCACCAACATTTCGACAATTTTCGCATCCCCGCCAAACACTGCATCAAAAAGGAGAGCCTAGTTTACAAGACAGGCTCTCCTTTTCCCCTAGAAATAGATCCTTGTTGTCTTTTGGAAAACAGGAAGATGGGGAATCCCATGGGAGCAATCGGTGATTTGGTCACAGGTTATTGTTCTGAAAAACAGGAAGACGAGGAATCCCTCCTCATTTTCCTTAAACATAAATGGAGGCGGAAATGAAGGCATCGTCTTTATTGGAATCGATCGAAAGAAAAGACAAGCACTAGCCATGATCCGCGCCTCATCCGGAGAAGATTGGACGAGTTTCATCATAGTCCGCATTCCTTTGCTGCGCATTCCTTTACCGCATGTCCCGCATTAAAAAAGGAAAGGGGGAGTGTATGAATGGGTGCGAAGACCCCCGGCAAATCAAACCGCTTCCTTTTCACACAAAATTCAGGACTTAATCGCCTCCAACAAGTTTTTTAGCTTAACTTATACAAATTCCAGCTGCAATCAACTAAACGCAACAGGCAAAATTCAAACCATTTCATATCCTAAAGGATGAGAAATGGTGGTTTAATATTACTGGGTTGTATACCGCTGATGGCCGTGCTTTTTTATGCTGCAAACATTTCATGGTTTAATATTACTGGATTGTATACTGCTTCCTTCCATTAAAAAACAAACTCCACTGTCGGATTTTTCGTTACACAATCAATATGAACATCTGCTTTAACCATTCCGCCAAAGGTGTGATTGGAACCGAATGCAACGTGGACGGTATTGTACGCTTTTTCATCTTCCAAAATAACGCCTGTGATTCTTGCTGCATAGTTTGTTCCGATGCCTAACTCGCCTAACAAACGGCCGTTTCCATCCCCGAGCAGCGCCAGCAATTGAGCACCTGTCTCACCTGTGGCATCTACCAACCTCCCCTTTTCAATCGTTAATACAACAGGTTCATCGACTAAACCTATACCTGCAATCGAACCTGTAATCTCAATTTTTCCTACCGCTTGTTCTTCTAATGGAGCTATATACGCCTCACCTGAAGGAAGATTTCCGGATGCCGCTTTTCCGCGGAAAACACCTGTACTTGGTATGCCGTCTCTGCCTTCAACAGGAATCTTTAATTCATAGCTGTCGCCGGTTTTAATAATAACCATTTTTGCCTTTGTTAATTTTTCCGCTACTTCATTTGTTTCTTTTTCAACTATGCTATAATCTGCACTCATCGCACCATTCAAAAACATATCTTCTGTAATTCCCGGCATGGTAATGACACTAACTCCATGTTGATTGGCCGTTTTCCTTGCAGCAGTATGGGTCAATGAATGTTTCGTTAAACAAAAGACAAGATCAAATTCCAGCATTTTTTCTGCCGTTTCCTGCGGAGGTTCTTCCCCTGATTTACTCCGATCTTCCATTACATGAATTTTCGTTTTCCACCCATCATTTTTTAGAGCCTTTTCAAATTTTCTCCCTAACGATTCTGTACTATTATCCGTTAAAACAAGGATAGATATATTTTTGTCTACTGAAAAATTATTTTTCATTAAATTATGAACGGTTTCTTGAAAACTGCTCATACCCTTTTCACTCCTTATTTTGCGTAAAATATATACTTGCCAAAACAAAAATGAAAGCGATGATCGTACCGAAACCGAGTGGTTCATCCAATAAAAAAACACCTAACAGAATCGTGGTAATTGGCATCAAATAGGTAATAAATAAGGCAAAAATGGCGCCGCCGGATTTAATTAAATAAAAATACAACAGATTCCCGATACCCGAATTAAATACGCCTAACATAACAAAATAGAAAAAATTATTTCCACTAAATAAATATTGATAGCTATCAAGATCAAATAAAAGCATAAAAATACCGGAATAAATACTGCCGACAGCCATTGAAACAAAGGACAATGTGTAGACAGAAACCGAACTCAAAAACTTGCCTGTCAAAATCGAAGACAATGTATAAAAACTGACTGCTACTAACAGAAATATGGCACTCATTACCTGAAATTGCCCACTTGAAGAAAATCCAAAAACAAAAGATAATACTATACCGATAAAGCCAATGGCGACACCTAATAGTTCTTGTCGATGAACCTTCTGTTTTAATAGAAAAACACTAAATAAAACGCCAAAAATCGGACCTGTTGCATTGATAACCGCACTAATGGTTGTATCTAAACCCTTTTGGCTAAAAATCATAAATACCCATGGAACACCTGCGCTTAACAAGGTAATTCCAATTAAGGCACCCTTATTTTTAAAGTCTGTTTTTTTCTTTTTCAATAGAACGAATGGCAACAAAACTAGACCGCCAAATAAACAACGATAAAAAACAATAGAAACCGCATGAAAATCTGGTAAAAGCAATTTTGTAAAATAAAATGTCGATCCCCAAAGGAGGCTTAATACAAATAAAGCCAATACTGGCATTTCAGATTACATCCTTCCATGCTATAGGAAAACGAAAGCGCCCATTAAGCGATCTGCTTCCAGGCCTAGAGCCGCAGGACTGTGAACAACATCGGTGAAACAGCATCGCATAAAGAAAAAGCGAATGCTTTTTCGGGGAGATAAAAGGCACGATGGGGCTTGTGATCCGATGTTGTCCAAATCGTACGGAGGCGATGGAAACCTCGCTCCTGCTTAAGCACTTCAGCATTTAAGTTCAAAATGTAATTTCTTACTTTAAAAAGAGATCCGGATAGATCCGGATCAACTAAAAGACATATTCTGCGGCAATCCGTGCCACAAGTGTACGTGGAAGAATCACCGGCAAACTGCTCCCTTTTTTCGCTTCAAGTTTATGGGTTTCATTGTACCCCATACAATCCAACACAATTAACTCTGCACCCTGTTCTTTTAAGGATGCTGCCGCTCCGGCGATATCGCTTTCTTCATAAGGAGAAGCGGCTGCCGTTACCAATTCCAGTCCGACACCCTCCCATTTTTTCGCTAATGAATGCCGCTGCTTTTCTAATGGAACCACTAACCCTAATTTACTGCCGCCCGTCATAATGGCTTGAACTGTATGCACTAAAATTTTATCCGGATAAATGATTGGTTTTGTTGTCACTAATGTTGGAAAATCACCGGTACATAACATAATCACTACTTCCACATCTTGTTCCAACTTGGTCAATTCATCCTGTAATAATGGAAGCAGCTTGCTTTTTCCAATCTCGACTGATTGACCATTGCGGAGTCGGGAAATATAAACTGTGTCCGAACCCTCAGGTTTGATGGCATCCATCGTTTCTTCCGTTAGCCGATCCAATCCGCCTCTTTCCACGATTTCTACACCCGCACCGAAAATTTTTTGAAAGGAAGGAGTGGCATCTGTGCGAGGGGATTGGCCGATTGTTAGTACACCAACCTTAGCCATGATTACTCATCCCCTAAAGTTTGCAAATGTTTCATGGAACCATAGAGTTTCACTAAACGTTCATATTCTTCTTTATCATAGAATTCAAAGTTGCCTTGTGTATATTCTTTTGCCACTTCAATGCAAAATCTTACAGCTTGGGCAATATCGACTTCATGGCTAGCACCAGTACCGCATCCCGGCACAGCTGTTTTGGCAGTGATAGCGACGCCGACAACCGGTGCATCTGTTGCAACGGCAGGCTGAAGAATGCTATTTAAGTGGTAGACGCCATTGCCGTATGGCGTAATATCTTGCGTTGTGACAGCAAACGTGACTGGTAAATCCCCCGTTGTCATTTCCATAATTCGCAGTAAATCATCATTGAATTTTAAAATATATCCTGATTTGACTGTTGGAGAAATCGCAATACCACGGTGGTTTATCACTTTATTTCCTTTCGTTGTATCAATCGATAAAACGGCGTCCATTTCCGGGACTACTTCATATCGATTCATTGTTAATATATCAACAGGAGAATCCATAAAATCTACAGGTTCATGCGGCCGTGTAGGCGCATCCGGACAAATATGTGTCGTTACATAAACATCACCGGGCAACCGGTCCCCTTTTTCGGACATGATTGCAAGTTTTAAAGCTATTGTTACAGCCGCGGCTGCTCCATCACCGTCGGAAACAAATCCAATCCGATTTGGACGTGCGCCCAAACCGCCAAGTCTTCCGACAACACCCAATGTCGGAGCATGTCCGCCGCTCGATTTCCCATTTGTCCCTTTAATTAATATTTTGACAAAATCTGTTGACCCATTTTCACCAGTTACTGTTGTGTAGCTTGCTTCCACATATTTTTTTCCTTCAAATAAGCGGACAACCGCTTCTCCATTAACTGAAGCATCATCTAGTAATTCCAAAACTTCCATTGTATATTTTAAAGACATCCTACTCTCTCCTTATACAATTTTTTTGTTAATAACAGGTTCAATGGTTTTTAACAAATTGTAGTTATACATGGTTGAGCTTAATTTCAAATTCTCTTTTGGAACGGAAATGACGGCTACTTTCAGTCCCTCTTTCACCTCAGCACTGACAACCGGCATTCCTGTTTCGGCATTGAAAGTCATAATTAAATCAGGAAATGTCCCTTTTCTCTGGCCATTGACTTCGACTGTCATGTACTCATTCCAAAATGTTAATTCCAAGTCATCAACTTTTACAAACCCTACATCAAAACCGCCTTTTTCTTCAAGCTCGCAATAACTAACCGTTCCGGAATGAATAACACGCCCTTTTAAATGGGACGCAACGGCTTCAATTCTTTCCGGTCCCTCCGGTGCTGACAAAAAGACTTCGCCGAGTTCAATTGCTTGAGTAATGCCGCCTACTGCTGCATTTTCTTTTACATAATCAACAGTTACCGGATTTCGGCAAACGGCAACCATTCCGCCCGCTTCTACTGAAATACTTCTGACAATTTTACCGGCTGATTCCAGGGATGATTTTACGACACCTTCCACTTGTCTTTTCCCTTTTCCGCCGGCAAATGACTGGATCGAAACATAACCGTCAACTTCAGACAAATTCATGGAGCCCATCGCCCCTGTTGGATGGGCGCGTCCGTTGCTTGGCGCATCAATAACCGGCAGCCCGGTTGCCGCTGCCTGCAGCCAGCCATTTATCGTTGTTGCTGCCCCATTTTCATTTGTCATAAGCGCTTTAATAGGATGGTGAAACTCCTTTAGCATCCGGTTTACAGTCTCAACAAACTGGTCGGAACTAACAGAAGCTTCCTTAGAAGATGGAGCCCCTACTAATGAAACATTGACTACATAATCGCCGCCCTGTAATTCATCAATTGAAACTAATTCCGGCTGGCCAATGGAAAAAGTAGACTCGGCTTTTTGGAGACCGTCATGAATCCAGCCTCCGCCTCCCCCGCCGAGAATACAGCCGCCGTAAACGGCTTTTTTCGCATCTTCCATCGTTAATGTTTTTCTAGCCATTCTATCACCTCATTATTTCGCTTTAAACACGGATGAGAAGAAACTATATAATGCATCGCCGGCAATAAATCCAGCTGCGGTCGTATACATCTTATTTTCAGCTTCAGATCCTATAAATTTGATAACAAGAACGCGAATTATTAAACCGACAATAACAGCCCATCCTGCTAAAGGATTCATAATAAGCAACCCAGTAGCCAGCATAATGCCCAATTGTCTTTCCGTACCGCCAATCAGCTGAATAATCACCCCGGGAATGGCCCATAAGAGCAACATAAGACCAACATTCCCGCTTAATCCAGACTTAATGGTGGATGCATATACATGATCAACCGGCGGAACTAAGCCTTGTCCAAAAAAGTTCTTGGAAAATAGGGCAACCATCACAATTGCGATAATGAACCCGATAAATGCACTTTTCAATTGTATTTTCCGTCCATATAATTCTTGTTCAACGGAAACGCCAGTCCGAATGATGTTGCCGGATTTCAAATCATATCCAAAATCTGCAAAAGCAGGTCCTGTTGCTGCTGTAAAACCGGTCAGCAATGCTAATGCAACTGGCGGGAAGCCGAGTATCATGCCGATTAACAATGAAATAAGTGTTACCGCAAATGCCGGGAACCAACCGGAGTGCATAGCCGCAATCCCGACTATAATTTCATGCACTAATGCAGCAAAAGCAGCAAATATAATGAAAAGAATCAATTGACCAAATGGCATTTCAGTAATGAGCCCGCCCATGACGGCAATTAGAATAGCGATTCCTAAGTAAAGCAGGAATCCAAAACCAAAACCTTTTTTAATATCGTCAGCACCGCGGGTATATTCGTATCCGCTTGTGTCTGTAACTTTTCCACCTTGTTTTCTCGTTTTCGTAAAAGTAATGATAAACTGAATAAGAGCAACGAGACCTGCGCCGATCATCATGCCATGTGGGATATAATAGTCTCCTAAATTCAAGCCAAACAACGGTTGCGAGTATCCGTTAAGTAATAAACCAATACCGAACATGCTCAAAGCCCAAAAATTCCCGATGAATGCAACACCAAAGGCCGACATGGAAATGCCGAAGTGGGATCCAACTAATCCGCCAAGAATCCCCAATCCAAGATATTTTGCCTTTTTGCCGCCTTCATCACCGGCTTTTAAAGCTTCGGCCGTGGCAACACCTGGAGGCCATACTTCGTTTGCCCCGAAAAGTTTCGTATCGAAAACTTTATAAAGGATAAGGGCATCGGTTAAAAGCGCCAATCCGGCTCCGATTAACATTGGGATAATAAGGTCCGGCAAGCCCATTACAAATGGAAGTCCAATTGGTATTAATAAACTATTGGCAGCCCCAAAAGTGGCAGCTGAAATGGATGTCTGAACTAAATTTTGATTTTCCAACGACTTAAATTGTTCAAAGATTTTAATTGGAATTCTCGCAAATAACATGGCGATTAATGCGCCAATAATGGATGTATTTGGCGTAATACCGAGCGTTGTAATTAGTTGCATCCCGATAATGGCGCCAAAAATAGAAATAAGAACAGAAAAAATAAAAAAGGTTAAATTGAATGTCCTATTTTGCATCTTTATGACCCCTTTTTAATTAATTGATAACCAATCCCTTGCGCCTCCACTAAATCGATAACAGGTACAGAAATTTTTCCGTTTAAATAATCTTTAAGTCCAATAGTGGAAAAACCTGTACAAGCAAACAGGATACAATCGGCGCCAGAGTTGATGACATCCTTTACTACTTCTAATAATTCATCTTTTGCCGTGGAAGCGAATAAATCGGTTGTTTTTCTAAGAGAAGGATGATAGGAGTAGGAATGGAATTTCCTTCCCAATTCCTCTTTCATTCGTGCTGGAGGTGCGTCGGTAATGCCAATGATGCCAATACGGTTTCCTACCATACTTGCAGCATGCGCCCCACAACCCCCAGCACCTAAAACCGGCAAATCAATTTCATTTCTTGCTTCATCCAAGCCTGGATCTGCAGCACAACTAATGGTAATGGCATCAATGTTCGGTTTTTCCGCCAATTCTTTAGCTAACTCAACGATTTTGGGTATGGCTTTTTTCTCCGATTCATCATCGTATATTCCATTAGGTTGCGATGGAATACAGCGTGTGACCGATTCTATGGAAAAATATTCTTTCAATTTCTTCCCGTGTTCATTTAAAATTTTTTCATCATCAGTTGTTAAAACACGAATAATCCCTAACAATTGAACCACCTCTATCGGATTTTTCACCATTATAAATTTTTCAACTATTTCTATAAATGCAAAAAGAGTGAAATCATTTTCTTTCTGAATTATCCATATTGTGCATTGTTGATCTTTACGCAAATGATCTATTTGATAAAAAAAGAGTCTCATCACCATATTCTGTGATGTTCACACAATTCCGGCAATAAGTTAGCAAGATTGATACTCAATCTAGAGTAGCTCCTTCGTCAGCTTGCAGACCACTAAGTGGGTAGAATGGAAGCGGTCAAGTGCTTTCCTTGACGGCTTCCATTCTACCAACTACAATGCGGAAAGCTGATGAAGGGCATGGTTAAGCAACCTGATTTTTATAAGTTTTACCTGTACATTCCAAAAATACACGTAGCCGAAATCTTTCAAGGTTTCTGAAGCCAAAAGCACGTCTTTTGATATTCTTACTCTTATGGTTTGTCCCTTCAATCCGGCCATTCGTAAAAGGGGTAAGAAAATATTGTAAAATTTGTGCCTTCCAATTTTCTATCGTCTTGGCTACTTGATGAAATGAAGGAAATGGGCTGCTCCATGCGAGTTGAATCCATTCTTCTAAGAGTGAATCAGCTGTATCATAGTCATTCACTTGGTATATTTTTCTAAAGAGTTCTTTTAGAAAATAGGCATATGACAATTCTGAATGCTCTTTGAGCATCTCGTCTAATTGTTGTTTTTCATTAGCCGTTAACTTTTCAGAACCTTTCAAGAGTTTAAACCGTCCCTTTTTTAGTCCAGGAGTTTTCTTTCTAACTTGGTCAAGTGCATGTGTCACCTTTTGCACCACATGATATTTATCAATGACGATACAGGCCTCTGGGAATATAGATTTAACAGCTTTATGGAAGGGATCCCACATATCCATAACAACGGTATGAACACATTTATTAGACAGAATCTTCTTGGCAAGTAAGATCTGAGTTGAATGATAACTCCGTTGATGTTCCATACCAAGCACACTCCCGGTTTGGGTATCCATAAGAACTGTTTCATATCGGTGACCCTTTCGGACAGCGATCTCATCAAGGCTAAGGATTAATGCATCGTTTTCTAAAACACTTTCAAGAGTTTCTAAATGCTCCTTCTCTTTTTCTTTAGCAACGGAATAAAATATTCTTTCAACGGTTGTATAAGGTATTTTTTCCTTTCGACTCACTTCTTGGATAGTAGAGCCAATGCACATTTCGTACAGATATTCTCTGTACCGATTGGTCTGATGCTTATTAGGACAGATAGATTCAAATGTTTGTGAAAATACCTCATTACAGTTGTGACAACGGTATCTATACACTCTGACAAACAAGAAAAGGGGCTTACCTAATACGGACAAGTCACGAACCTTTCTTGTCCGCCAGTCATGGGCATGACTAGAAAAAAAACCGCAGTAAGAACAGCGTTCTTCTGTAGTATTTTTCTCAACATGTAACAAACTGCAATCTTCAAGAAACACTTGTTTAACAACTTCAAATTCTGGCAAATCTAGTGATACGGAAAACACTTTAGAACCTCCTGTTATGTTAAGTCACGCTAACATTATTGCCAGGAATTCGTGAGTGTTTTCCTTATTTTTTGGGTTAAATCACAAAATGTGGTGATGAATCTTTTTTTCTTAAAGTACAAATACTGTCCATGTCTTGATGATAATGTAATAGTGTTATCACTCAATATTACTAAATTGAGGATGAAAAAATGACTAATCAGAAACCATTCCGAAGTAAAAGTTTTTATTTAAAGGATTTTTATTCCATTATTTCTGTACCCTAATTTTATGCATTGTACCTTATTACATCTTTTTTGTGTTTAATTCCATATAGTAACATATATTTAGTTTCTAAAATTGAAATTTTTTGTCGGAATGGAGGATTTTCATGGACGAGCAACAATCAAAATCGCTTCGAATTTTGTCATTATATGAACGTCTTTGCCAAGGAGATACGATTTCGAAAAAGGAAGAAGCGGTTCGTTTTGGTGTGAATGAAAAAACAATTCAGCGTGATATTGATGAATTGCGTACATACATCGCCAATAATTTTGAAGCATCAATGGTATTAGAATATGATCGGAAGAAAAATGGCTACGTATTAAGACGAAATGAAAACATTTGGTTAACGAATGAAGAAATACTCGTTTTAGCAAAAGTATTACTGGAAAGCAGGGCATTTCAAAAAGCAGAAATGGATCAGTTATTGGATAAACTCATTTTGCAATCACAGCCTGAAAATCGACGATTTATCCAAGAAGTGATTCGCAACGAGCGCTTTCATTATGTCCCGGTGCAACATAATCAATCGCTGATAAACATGATTTGGGATTTAAGTTATGCGGTACGAACGAAGCGAGTGACAATTATCGATTATCAAAAGGAAGGAAATGATTCTCCTGTTAAAAGAAAGCTCAAGCCTGTTGGAATCGTTTTCTCTGAATATTATTTTTATTTAGTAGCGTTTCTCATAGACTACGATTTTAGTTTTCCGACAATTTATCGAATGGATCGAATTGTCGATTACTGTATTACTGATGAGCGTTTTAAAGTTGACTATAAAAATCGATTTGAAGAAGGAGAATTTCGAAAGCGAGTCCAGTTTATGTATGCAGGTGAACTAATGAAAATTACGTTCCGTTTTTGGGGACCTTCCTTACAAGCTATTTTAGATCGATTACCGACTGCAAAGATTATTGCAAAAGATGAACAATCCGTCACAATTGAAGCAGAAGTTTACGGCCGTGGCATTAAAATGTGGCTTTTAAGCCAAGCGCAATATTTAGAAGTGTTAAAACCTGAAGAATTTCGGAATGAAATGAGAGAAACGATAGAAAAAATGTTGAAGAACTATAAATAAGAATAAATATACACATCGTTATTTAAAAGTAATTTTGTCGAAATTTATCGTTTTTTTGTAGATTTTATCCTAAAAAATTATAGTAAAATATACCTGCAAATTTTTAATTATCAAAAGCCTGTTTATAAATCTAAAAAACATCTGTATTTTCTACTCAATTCTTTAACTATGATTATAATTATTCGCTAGGAGGGCAACACAGTGACAAAAGAAAAAATAAAAACTCTAGAAGTGCTAGATGAAAAAACGAAAAAAGTATACACGCGCGTGTTAATAGCCTTCATAAAAGAACAGGGAGAATTACATCCAAAGCAACTTTCTGATTTATATTTATTTATGTCCCAAATTGGACTGAGTTCTGAATCACGGCATGACCTTCGTGCTTTTCTGAGCAATGATTCAAACGTATCTTTTGTTGATGTACTTCATTGTTTGATGAGTGAGATGCAAACGTTAAATAGTGAAGAACAAGAAGCAATGAAATTTTCAATTATTAAAGATTTAGCACGTTTAATAAAAGCAGCAAATTATAACCCTCGTTTGGATAACAATCTAATAATTACAGCTGAAAAGTTTTATCCTGAAAAGGCTGAAGAAATTCTAGCACTTGTTATTAAATCTATAGATAACGACGAAAAATTTCTTAAAGGTGAGATTTCCATAAGTGAATTTGAAAAGAGGACTAAAGATTTAGCTTCAAAAGCCGCAGCAGTAGGGGTTCCCATTGCAGCTGTATATTTTTCTGGAAGCGTTGTTGGATTAAGTGCAGCTGGCATTACTTCAGGCTTAGCGGCGCTTGGATTTGGTGGATTGTTAGGTCTCAGTTCAATGATTACTGGAATTGGGACAGTTGTCATTTTAGGAGTCATGGCTTACAAAGGAGTTCGTTGGATACTTGGCAAGAACGAACGTGAGTTACGGAACAAACGTGAAAAGCTAATCCAAGACATATTAAAAACACATCAAAAAGCAATAAATATACTTATAGAAGATATTAATGAACTTGCAAATAAATTGGAACAATACATGAGTCAATCCAATCGGAATGAAGAACTGCTTGAAAAATTGAAACGTGAGCTTGAGATATTTAAAGCTGCACTTAATTCTTTAGAAGAAAGGAAAGAGCAATTTGAAATTTAACAAATATGAGCGTATTGTAGCATACCAGAGACTTGAACTTCTTGATTTGAGACGGTTATTTTCCGAAGTTGAAGTCGATTTGCAAGATTATTTATCTCGTGAACAACGAATTAATATAGAAGCAAATATAATTCAAGATGAATTATCTAGTATAAGACAACGCCTAGAAGCATTAGGTGTCGATTTCAATAAATTCGAAACGTCTACATCACCTAGTGTGAAAAGTATACATATCCCTGTAAAAACGTACCGAAAAATTGAATCTACGGATTTTAATAATGATTTCAATCGTTTATTACAACTGGCTGATCAACGGTTGAGTGATGCCGGCATCGATTTAAAACGAGATCCTTTATTACAAATTATCAGCCAAAATGAATTAAAACAGAGTCAAGATGATTACTTAAAAAATTTCGGAAATATCGAATGGACAAAATCTGACTACCTTATTGTTTTGATTGCTGGGCTTGTTGCAACCCTTCTTGATATTTTTTTAGTGAAAATTCCAACTGATACTAACTTTTTAGGTAATATGCAAGAAGGTTCTCCAATCACAAAGTGGATTAAGGAGAAATCTTCAGAAATTCACAAATCATTTTTTGAGGATTTGGAAAAGAAAGCGAAAGTGGTCTTTGATGCTTCAACTGACGTTTCTCTTGATCAAGAAGTTGCCGGTTTAAATCCACATTTTCATCGACTTATGAGTTTTGGGCACGATCCCATTCTTGGTTTTATTTTTGGAGTTATTGATGTTATGAAAGGAACCGGGACATTTGTAGATAAGTATGGAAATCTTATTGTTGCTAAAAATAATGGATACTCACCGGAAAGTAATTTTTTCATCGCAATCATTAAAGTATTTCTTCATTTACTTTCTGATATTTTTACAAAGGCAGGGATTCAACCGCCGTTTTTCACACTTGTTCAGCTTATTAAAGCTAAATCTCCATTTGTACTTGGTCCTTCTGGTGAAAAGGTTAGTTGGACCGATGTTGCTCGCTATATGTACAAGCATGGATATGATTTTCGTCATTTTTTAACTACGGGCATTGTACCAGCATCAGTTGATATTATTATCCGTTTATACTGGTACGCTTCAAAAATGTTTTCTGATGATCCAGAAACCCACTTTCCAAAAGCAAAGCTAGCATCTTTGTTAATGCTGGGTCACTCTATTGCTTTATCTGGAAATTTTATAAAAACAGGGTTGATTTACCATATGAATCCCCTTGCACTTAATTGGTCACAAATTCTTCGCATGGTTCCAATCGTTATTTCTTATATAAAAGAAAAAATTGAGAGAGATAAGAAGATACGTAAATCTATAGATAAGGAATGGATATTATTGTATAAGGGGATCTAGGCTATGGTTATTCAATGACAAGGAAATGTTTTAAAAATAAAAAACGAAAAAGCAATTGTAAGAAATATCCAAATAGCGAAATCGTGATAGAAAATGTCAATAATATCACCAAAAACATCTAAAGTTACATTCTCATTAGCCCCCTAATGAATTTGGACACTCGATAAGGTGTTTTTTATAATCGAAGTGACCAATGAAGGGGACTTTTGATGTACATGAAACGAAGAAAACATTCGAAGGAATTTAAGCTACAAGTAGTGAAAGAAGCATTAGAAGTTGGAAATAAAGCATTGGTAGCTAGAAGATACGAGCTTAGCCCGAATCTCGTGCAAAGATGGGTGAAGGCATACGAAGAAGGACAGCTAGGACAAGAAACAGTTACCCATTCCTCTTCAGCTGAAATCAAAAGGCTGGAGGAAGAAAATGAACAGCTCAAGAAGCTATTAGGGGAAAAAGATTTAGAAATCGCGATTTTGCGTGATTTGATAAAAAAGAAGAACCCTCACTTACTGAAAAATTGGAAGTAGCCGAGCAGTGGAGCGAGAAAGGATATCCGATTACAAAAGTATTGGAGATTCTAGAAATGAATCGCTCAACCTACTATTTTTACGGAAATGAAAGAGTTTTATAAAAATATTTTTAAAGTAGAACCACATAATGCATAATGAAGGTAAGCGTCAAATAAAACCCACATTCCGATCATAGGTCATCCGTGTGATAATCTTCTTAGAATGATTCGGGAGGTTTTGCCATGACCCTAAAAGAAAAAAGAATAGAATGGAAAGCACGATATGATGCCTGGAAAGAGAGTGGACAGAGTATAGCGGAGTGGTGCCGGGATCAAGGAATCAAAACTCACCAAATGTACTATTGGGTGAGGCAGTTCTCCCGCGGTGGCAGTTGCACTGAAACGCCTGTCCAGACGCAGTGGCTGGCTGTTCAGGTAGAAGAATCCTTGCCCTCTTCAGGTCAAGGTCCGATCTTTTTACACGTTGATGCGATCTCCGTTGAAGTACGGCCCGGTGCCAATCTGGATCTATTAACCGATGTGATTCGGGTGCTGCAACACCAATGTTGATGAATTCCCCGTTTGAACGTGTCTATCTGGCGCGTGGCAGTACGGATCTTCGCAAATCGATTGACGGACTGGCCGCTATTGTACAGGAATGCTTTGAACTCGATCCCTTCTCTCCGTGCTTATTCGTGTTTTGTAACCGGAAACGGGACAAGTTAAAGATTCTTCAATGGGAACATAACGGCTTCTGGCTTCATTATCGCCGTCTGGAAAAAGGGACGTTCCACTGGCCGTCGGAGAATGATACAGCGCCCATGTCTATCAGTTCACGCCAGCTGCGCTGGCTGCTGGACGGCTTGCCAATCGAACAAAAACAAGCGCATCAGGAAGTGAAGGCACGCATCCTTCTATAAAACAAATAAATAAAAAAAGAATTCGATACTAGGCAAGTTGGATTCTTTTCCGTATACTGGACATATGGAAAAATCAGCGCAGACTTCAAAAGGCACAATTGAATATTACAAAGCGCTCAACGAAAAGCTCCAAATGGAAAAGGAAGAGTTGGAAGCGAAATTAAAATGGTATGAGGAACAATTCCGCCTCAGCCAGCAACGCCGATTCGGAGCTTCCAGCGAGAAGACCCATCCGGACCAGCTCTCCCTTTTCAACGAAGCCGAGTCCACGGCTGATCCAGCTATGGAAGAGCCTACCGTTGAGACGATGACATATAGACGCAAGAAACAACACGGCCAACGCAAACGCATGCTTGAAAACCTGCCTACAGAGACGATCGAATACCGTTTGTCTGATGAGGAACAGGTCTGTTCGTGCTGTGGCGGTGCCATGCATGAAATGAGCACAGAAGTACGCAAGGAATTGAAAGTCATTCCTGCCCAAGTGAAAGTAGTCGAACATGTGCGTCATGTATATAGCTGCCGTCACTGTGAGCGTCATGAACTGAACACACCTATTGTGACAGCGAAGATGCCGGAACCTGTTTTCCCTGGAAGCCTAGCGTCTCCGTCGTCAATGGCTTATACCATGACACAAAAATACATAGAAGGTATGCCCCTGTATCGCCAGGAGAAACAACTGGAACGCTTTGGCGTGTCCATACCTCGGCAAACGCTGGCCAATTGGACAATTTATGGGGCTCAAACTTGGCTTAGCCTCATTTACGATGAGATGCATGAGCACCTCCTACAGAAGGATCGTCTGCATGCGGATGAGACAACCTTGCAGGTCCTGTCTGAACCGGACCGGCCAGCGACATCGACTTCCTACATATGGCTTTATCGTACCGGTCGCGGGGATACACCAATCGTCTTATACGATTACCAGCAAACCCGTGCAGGCAAGCACCCACGCCGTTTTTTGGACGGCTTCCGGGGATATTTGCATGTGGACGGGTATGCGGGTTATAACGTCCTCCCCGATGTGAAATTGGTCGGGTGCTGGGCCCATGCCCGCCGCAAATTCACAGAAGCCCTGCAGGCACTGCCTGAATCGGCGAGCACTTCCACCGTCAAAGCAAAGGAAGGTCTGGCCTATTGCAATAAACTTTTTGAAATTGAGCGCAAGCTTAAAGATGCAAGTCCAGAGGAGCGCTATCAAGCACGGCTGGAGCACAGCAAACCCGTGCTTGAGGCTTTTTTGTCATGGCTTAAAGAGCAAATGCCGCGCGTACTGCCAAAAAGCGCACTTGGCAAAGCGATCAAGTATTGTCGTAACCAATGGGAGCGGTTGGAGGCATTTTTAGAGGACGGCCGTTTGGAGATCGATAATAATCGCGGGGAACGGTCAATTAAACCTTTTGTGATCGGTCGCAAAAACTGGCTCTTCAGTAATACATCAAAAGGAGCAAGGTCTAGTGCGATCATCTATAGTGTTGTGGAGACAGCCAAGGAAAACGAGTTGGATCCATTCAACTACCTTAGCTATCTGTTTCAAGAGCTTCCCAATATAGATACGACAGATAAAACAAAATTAGCTGAATTCCTGCCATGGTCACCGACGCTTCCGCAGGAATGCTGTGTTCCTAAAAAATCTAAATAAAGCATACATGAAATCCCCATCTGAATACAGGTGGGGATTACTTTACGCTTACTAATGAAGGAATATTTTCATCTAATTTCAAGATATATCGTTAATTTCTTTGTTTCATTACTAAATATATCCTCTCCTATCTTTTGATAGGGGAGCTTTGTTTTGCGTGCTTATGGTTTTAATTTCCAAGGACTTTTTATTGTTTTTCGTATCATTGAGGTATTTCCTTTAAAAATTAAACAACTATTTTTTAACACTGATATCTATCCCGCTCCTATTATTTTTACCAAAGGGAGCGGGATTTTTTGTTCTATCACTATTGTTATATTTTTGATAGGAAAGAAAAGGAGAGGGAGAAGTTTAAATCCATTCTTTGCAGAAAAGCCATCAAATCAAAAATCACTTCCTGCAGCAAGAACTACCCCTAACCCCAAAAAAGTAAAAAACGCGTAAGGTTCGCTCCGATAAAACTCACGAATAGAGAACAGAACGCGTACTGTTGCGTAAAGATAAACAAATATAACTGTTGTAATGCCGGCAATTGTTCCAACTGATATAACTCCTGCAACAAAATTTTGTCCGACTGCATGAAACGTAAATTTGTAAATACCTTGATATTTCAAAAATTTTTAATTAAAATTTAATTGTAAATATTGTATATTATGTATATGGTGTATATGTAATACATATACAGTTAAAAGAGGTTTTTCTATGAAAATAATACTTAAAAACAGTTCCGAACAACCTTTATACCAACAAATAAAAGATCAAATTAAGGGTGCCATTCTCCGTCAAGAATTAAAAGAAGGAGAAAAACTACCTTCCATTCGTTCACTAGCAAATGATTTGCATGTTAGTGTTCTTACAACGAAAAGAGTATATGAAGAGTTAGAGAAAGAAGGCTTTATTATAACTATTGTAGGAAAGGGGTCATTTGTAGCGTCTGAAAACATGGAAATGTTATTGGAATCTAAAAGGCATCTGGTGGAAAAAAAGCTCTCAGAAGTGTGGCAAATGGCTAGAACTCTTGGAATAAATAAAGAAGAACTTTACTCAATGATGGATATCATTTTTGAAGAGGATGATGAATGATGAAAGCCGTTTTAGAGGTAAATAACTTAAAAAAAGAGTTAGGTAGTTTCAGCTTAGAACAATTAACTTTTTCACTAAAGGAAGGCTGCATAACAGGATTCATCGGTGTAAATGGTTCTGGGAAAACAACAACAATTAAAACCATTCTTGGACTTTATCCCAAAGATGACGGTAGCATTAAATTTTTTGGTAAAGATATGGAAAAAAATGAATGCGAAATAAAAAATCGCATTGGTGTAGTTTTAGACGAAGGCTATTTTTATGAAGAGATGACATTGAAAGAAATGAAGAGTATTATTGCCCCAGCATATACGAATTGGGATGAATCTGTTTTCTTAAACTACATAAATCGTTTCAATTTAAAATTAAACCAGAAAATTGCCACTTTATCGAAAGGTATGCGTATGAAATTTGCTATTACTTTAGCTCTATCTCACCATGCGGATTTATTAATAATGGATGAACCAACAAGTGGGCTTGATCCATTAATTCGTAATGAGTTAATGGAAATACTTTTAGATTTCATGGAGGAAGAGGGGAAAAGTGTTTTCTTTTCTACTCATATTACGTCTGATTTAGAGAAAGTAGCTGATATGCTTATTTTAATCGACAATGGCAAAATCGTATTCAATGAAAGTAAAGACGAACTATTAGAAAGACACGCTTTGATAAAAGGGGATAATCGTTTAATAAATGAACACTCGACTAAATTATTTTTAAGATTACGTCAAACACCATTTGGATTCGAAGGAATTACCAATAAAGTAGATCAAGTATGTGAGCAAATGAAAGATATTATTATAGAAAGACCCTCCATTGAAGATGTAATGTTGGCTTATGTAAAGGAGAGATAAAATTGTTGCTTCATCTCGTTAAAAAAGATTTAATTTTAGCAAAAAAGTATCTATTGGTTATGCTTATTTTTGCAATTGTAGCACCTATATTTAACAATTCAAAATTAGGATTAAGTAACGGCAGCTTTATAAGTTTTCTTACTACTGTTTTATTTGTGGAATATATTTTGTTTAATATGATTTCGTTTCAAGAGGATAAATATAAAGGGGCAGCCCTTCTTTGTACAACTCCATATACTCGAAATGGTGTTATTAAAGCAAAATACGTATTTATTCTCGTCATTTTTATTGCGTGCTTTCTTTTATATAATCTTGCTGCAGCAATTGGTGCATCATATGGGTTAACACGGTTAAGTATTTATAGTGTAGGAGTAGCTCTTCTTATTATTTCTATTTTTTTCGGTTTATTAATTCCTGTTCAAACTAAATTTGGGTATGAAAAAACAAAATATATCTTTTTTATTACGGTCTTTTTAACTCCATTTATACTGCCAACTATTATTGAATGGTATCAATCTATTGATATTAATATCAATTTTAACTTACCAATACCTCAATCTATAAAGGATTGGATACCTTTTGCTATAGCTGTTTTAATGGGATTAATTTCAATGATTATATCAATCCGAATCTATTCAAGGAAAAACTTATAATCATTTTTTGAGGTGAATATGAATGAAAATAATCATATTTTTATTTCGTCTCATCACCATATTCTGTGATGTTCACACAATTCCGGCAATAAGTTAGCGAGATTGATACTCAATCTAGAGTAGCTCCTTCGTCAGCTTGCAGACCACTAAGTGGGTAGAATGGAAGCGGTCAAGTGCTTTCCTTGACGGATTCCATTCTACCAACTACAATGCGGAAAGCTGATGAAGGGCATGGTTAAGCAACCTGATTTTTATAAGTTTTACCTGTACATTCCAAAAATACACGTAGCCGAAATCTTTCAAGGTTTCTGAAGCCAAAAGCACGTCTTTTGATATTCTTACTCTTATGGTTTGTCCCTTCAATCCGGCCATTCGTAAAAGGGGTAAGAAAATATTGTAAAATTTGTGCCTTCCAATTTTCTATCGTCTTGGCTACTTGATGAAATGAAGGAAATGGGCTGCTCCATGCGAGTTGAATCCATTCTTCTAAGAGTGAATCAGCTGTATCATAGTCATTCACTTGGTATATTTCTCTAAAGAGTTCTTTTAGAAAATAGGCATATGACAATTCTGAATGCTCTTTGAGCATCTCGTCTAATTGTTGTTTTTCATTAGCCGTTAACTTTTCAGAACCTTTCAAGAGTTTAAACCGTCCCTTTTTTAGTCCAGGAGTTTTCTTTCTAACTTGGTCAAGTGCATGTGTCACCTTTTGCACCACATGATATTTATCAATGACGATACAGGCCTCTGGGAATATAGATTTAACAGCTTTATGGAAGGGATCCCACATATCCATAACAACGGTATGAACGCATTTATCAGACAGAATCTTCTTGGCAAGTAAGATCTGAGTTGAACGATAACTCCGTTGATGTTCCATACCAAGCACACTCCCGGATTGGGTATCCATAAGAACTGTTTCATATCGGTGACCCTTTCGGACAGCGATCTCATCAAGGCTAAGGATTAATTCATTGTCTTCTAAAACACTTTCAAGAGTTTCTAAATGCTCCTTCTCTTTTTCTTTAGCAACGGAATAAAATATTCTCTCAACGGTTGTATAAGGTATTTTTTCCTTTCGACTCACTTCTTGGATAGTAGAGCCAATGCACATTTCGTACAGATATTCTCTGTACCGATTGGTCTGATGCTTATTAGGACGGATACATTCAAATGTTTGTGAAAATCCCTCATTACAGTTGTGACAACGGTATCTATACACTCTGACAAACAAGAAAAGGGGCTTACCTAATACGGACAAGTCACGAACCTTTCTTGTCCGCCAGTCATGGGCATGACTAGAAAAAAAACCGCAGTAAGAACAGCGTTCTTCTGTAGTATTTTTCTCAACATGTAACAAACTGCAATCTTCAAGAAACACTTGTTTAACAACTTCAAATTCTGGCAAATCTAGTGATACGGAAAACACTTTAGAACCTCCTGTTATGTTAAGTGACGCTAACATTATTGCCAGGAATTCGTGAGTGTTTTCCTTATTTTTTGGGTTAAATCACAAAATGTGGTGATGAATCAAAAAAGAGAGACGAACCATTTATTTCGCCTCTCTTAAGCTATTTTCATGATTTTTAAGCAAAATATTAAAATAAAACGATTTTCCGAATTGTTTAAATCTATATTTAGTAATTGTTCAATTTTTTTCAATCGATAGGTCATCGTACGCCGATGAATAAACAGAATTTCTGCCGACTTTGAAACATTGCCATTTTCCTGTAAATAAACTTCCAATGTTTTTAATAAATCATTCTTTTTATCTTCCAGCAATGGCGCCAAAAAGTTCAGTGCGTATTGTTTCGCAAACGGGTCATCAATTAAATTTAGTAAAAACTGATAAATTCCCATTTCATTATATGTGTAAACATATTCTCCCTTTTTTACATTCGAACCGACTTCGATGATTTTTGTAACAGATTGCACGACCGTATCGAGGTTGGCTCCTTTTCCAAAATAAGGACTAATCGAGACATATAATCCCCTTAAAGGATCCAATTTATTGTACGCCTCTATTTGGTTTTTCCACCGTTGGACCATTTCACTATAATTCTCTTCAATACCTGTTAGGAGCGCATAAAATTTTCTGTTTTTCATAAAGATAAACACTTGACTTTTATGAATTTGCAATTGCTCAATGAAATCCATTAACTTATTTCGAATTAAACCTTCATAGTCAATCAAAGACGGATTGGAATACGGGATGTTTAAACTGTCCGAATAAAAGTGAATAATGACATTATTCTTTTCGTTTGCCTGATCCAAATGGTCAAAACCCTTCAGAAACCCATTCATTTGTTCATAATCGTTTAGACGTTTTCTCTGATTATACAACTGTTCTTTCAATAATACATCTTTTAGCTTGTTCCCCACTTCTTCTAAATGATTTTGAAAGACAGGATCCGTGATTAAAGAATTGATACAGTGAATGTGGACAACGGCAAATACGCGGTTTTTATAAGTAAGCGGGATAATCATTTGCTTTCGATATCCTTCTATACTAAATAAAATATTTTTCGTGTGTGAAAATTTAGTTGTCCACTCCTCCAACATTTCATCATACCGCTGATAGGTTGGCAGTGAAAAAAGTGCCGTTGACTTTCTCCATCCATCGGATGTAAAGTTTTTTGCAGAATATAGAAGTCTTCCTTCGTTATCTTCTATATAAACGGATCCATTTAACATCTTTGATAGCACATCAAGCGCTTCTTGAACCGAATCGATTTCCATTGCTCCAAATTTTGACAAAGGATTTTCCGAACGACCCTGTCCAAAATACTTCTCTTTATATAAACATTCATAAAGTGGTGTTAACACGTTTATATAGGAAATGTTTTTAGGCAAAGAGATGATGGGAAAGTCATGTTGATTGGTAATGGCAATCATTTCTTCCGGAAGCGTATCAATAAATCTTCCGACTTTTATAACTAAACCAGCCGCCCCAATCGATATCAAATCCTTTACAACTTGAATTTGTTTATCCGGATCGTCTTTTATTGAATAAAAGGTTGTTAATACTAACATACCGGGAGTTGCCCAATTCAATACTTCCGGTACTTCCATGACTTCAACGGTTTCTATTTTCCGGAAAATCCCCTTTTCACCAGCAACGATCTTTCCTGAAGCTAATTCGCCAATTTTTAATGCATCTTTTACTTTCATCCCTTCATCGCCTCGAAAAAAAATTTGAAAAGGAAATATTTTTTGAACATTATATCACCAATTGAAAAAGATAGTAATACAAAATTGTTGAGAGTAAAGGAAATAGTTCGTATTTTCGTAAAAATTTTATAGTTAATGAGGTTGATTGTTCGTTTTATAGATTTGGAAATATAGGGCATATCTATAGGTCAACCCGTTATTCTCCTGAAAAAACCAATTACTCTATTCAAGTTTCTAAAGGATTGTCATTAACCGAATACGATAGCTTGTGAAACCGCTTTCAATAAACTGAACTTTAAAACTTTCATTATTATATAAAAAAGACATTGATTGTTGCCAACAGATTATAAAACTCTCATAAGCAGGAGGTTTTTCTCCCGCTCATGAGATTGTGTGCAAAACAGCTAATTCGTTCTCGTTTTTTCTACAATTTTTACCTCATATTTTTCTAAGGTCACTTCACCTATTAATTCCTTGCCGGTTATCATATCCTTGACCGTTGAATGAAACGTAACGGATTGTGCTTCCTCCGTAAAATTCATTACAAAGATATAGTCATTTTCATTGTCATGCCTTACTTGGACAGATACACCTTTGCCATGCTGAACAGGACAGGCGGGTTTTAGCGACAATTCCTCCATTAAATTATTATAAAAATCAGTCTGAAATTGTCGTTCTAATCTCGCACCTATGAAATAAGCTTTACCAGCTTGATATTGATGGCTGGTTATTGCGGGTGTATTGGCATAAAAATCTTGCAAATAAATTCCTTCACTCTTTGCAGTATATAATTCCAGGACTGTGGCATAATCCCTCAACTCATACTTTTTATCATGGTATAAAACGTAATTCCGGTCCTTTGGATAGAGGCTGTCTGTTTCAATCGGTTTCATCCCAAAAATTTCTTGTAAATTTTTAGGCCATCCACCTAAATAAAATGTCTCATCACCATATTCTGTGATGTTCACACAATTCCGGCAATAAGTTAGCGAGATTGATACTCAATCTAGAGTAGCTCCTTCGTCAGCTTGCAGACCACTAAGTGGGTAGAATGGAAGAGGTCAAGCGCTTTCCTTGACGGCTTCCATTCTAGCCACTACAATGCGGAAAGCTGATGAAGGGCATGGTTAAGCAACCTGATTTTTATAAGTTTTACCTAACACCATGGCAAAAATGGCTTCGTCATACTGAGAAGCAGCCTCGGAATCATCCATGATTTTACGTAATAGCCGACCAAGCCCTAACTTTTCCCATACCTTTCGGAACAGATAAACCGGCCCAAACTCTTTTGTCCAAAGCACGGAGACAGAAGAGGAAGAGCCTTGCCCGTGAATTCGGTCAAAGTAACGCTCTGAAAATTTGGCTAATCCCTCGATTATGTTATCGACAGAGCCATTCTCTAATAAATGTTCTAACCTCCCTAGATTACAAAGCGTTTGTTGCCGAACTTTATTGTCTACACGAAATGTACGACATATTTGTAGATATTGACGAACAGAACCATTTTTATTTTTTTGCTTATTAATTCGAATATACATAGCACTAATAGTATAACATATATTACATATTATTGAATATACAAAAGTTATCCACATAACACTACATAATGATTATATTTTCGATAAAAAAAGTGGATAACTATTGGTATAATCACCTTTAGTTATCCACATGTAGTGAAATGGTGTCAAACTTGAGTTATGGAATTTGAGAGAAAAAAAAGAGGTGTTATATTCGCCGCTCTCATCCATTTTTACGCATGATACACCACAAGAAATAGTCCAACGAGCATTCGGTGGAAAGATGTAAGATAAAGTACATGGACATCACAGCGGCTGAACTTTCTTTACAGGAATGGCTGAAATAAAACCTTTCAGCTTATCGGCAGTAACTATTTGAAACGAATGAATGATTCTAAGAAACTCGATCTCATGGTTTATCGCCCGTTGTGTTTTGATTTTTTTTTGGGTTACAAATGGACAATCGGTTATGAAAATGGTCATCGTTGGAGTTACGACTGAAGCGTGAGAGTCGTTGGGCAGTAGTTAACCAGCTCTGTTAAGGAAGGAGAACAAGCCGTTTACGTTTCTTTGGAGTGACAAGCTCGTTAGACTTTAAGCGGGAGTAGTTGAAAAGCAAAAATGAATCTATTAAGAGTTTCTGCTTCTGTTTCCCAGAATGACTAGGGAGGTGCTGATCCTTTCTCATTTTTGGCCATTCAAATTAATTTTGAGACCAAAAAGAACAAAAAGATTAATAAAACCATAATATTAAAACTTTTTGAACATTCTATTAACATAAATGTACGGACGTTTGAAAACGTTATCAAAGGGGAAAGGAGAGAGATAGATGCGAATAAACTTTAAAAACCTGACTGTACAAGTTATTATCGGTATCATTTTAGGGATTACAGTTGGATTTTTATTCCCTGAGTTCGGGGCGAAATTAAAGATTTTGGCAGATATTTTTATTAAACTAGTGAAAATGGTGATTGCACCAATTGTATTTTTCACCGTTGTCATCGGCATCGGATCGATGGGTGATCTGAAAAAAGTAGGCAGGATCGGCGGGAAAGCTCTGATCTATTTTGAAATTGTTACGACGATTGCTCTTGCTATCGGGATCTTTGTTGTAAACATTATGAAGCCAGGTGAGGGCTTTAACACCGATAGTGTGCAAGGAAGCGATATTTCTCAATATACGAAACAAGCAGAGGAAACAAGTCACGGTGCTTTAGACTTTATCATGAGCATTGTGCCAGAAAATGCAGTGGGAGCGCTCGCAAACGGAGAACTCTTGCCGATTTTATTCTTCGCAGTCCTTTTCGGATTAGCAGCGGCAAGACTAGGGGAAAAAGCAAAACCTGTTATGAATTTGTTTGAACAATTGACAAATATCTTTTTTGGCATCGTAAATATGGTTATGAAAATTTCACCGATTGCAGCTTTTGGTGCAATGGCCTATACAATCGGAAATTTCGGTCTGGGATCGCTTGTGTCTTTAGGAAAATTAATGGCCTCTGTCTACATGACGATGTTCTTATTTATCGTGATCGTTTTGGGACTGATCACAAAATTTTACGGGTTCAGCATTTTAAAATTTATCGCATATATAAAGGAAGAAATATTGCTTGTGTTAGGAACTTCCTCCTCTGAATCCGCATTGCCAAAATTGATGGAAAAGCTTGAGAAGTACGGATGTTCTAAGTCTGTTGTTGGTCTTGTTGTTCCGACTGGGTATTCTTTTAACCTAGATGGAACGTCGATTTATTTGTCAATGGCGGCTATCTTTATTGCACAGGCATATGGGATAGATTTAACCATTTGGCAAGAACTGACTCTACTTGGAATTTTAATGCTGACTTCAAAGGGCGCTGCTGGTGTGACTGGATCCGGATTTATTACATTAGCCGCTACTTTGGCTGCATTTCCAATGGTTCCGGTTGAAGGAATTGCACTTCTCATCGGTGTTGACCGATTTATGTCAGAAGCCCGTGCGATTACGAATTTAATTGGAAACGGTGTCGCAACAGTTGTTGTGTCAAAAATGGAAGGAGAGTTTCATCCGGAAAAAGCTTCTCAAGAAGAGCAGGTTTCCAGTCAGGCGACTGGCACTGTATATGCTAACGAACAGTGATCCGAAAATTTGATAACAAATCAAAAAGAAAAGGATGTTGAAAGAATTCGGCATCCTTTTCTGTTTTGATATTGAAGGTTTCTCTTCAGCGAACTCTGTATAAAAAATGAAAAAAGGTGAAAAAATTTCAAGAACTGCTTAATATAAATAATGGGGAAATTATTGCAGAAAGGGAGTGGAACAAGGTGGTGCAGTCTCCAATTTTTTTAAAGCCTGTTTTTAAAAATCGAATTTGGGGTGGAACAAACCTTCGCACTCATTTTCATTACAAAATTCCAACGGAGACAACAGGAGAATGCTGGGCGATTTCTGCCCATCCGCATGGTCAAAGCATTGTAGCAGAAGGAAAGTTTAAAGGAAAAACATTGGGTGAATTATGGGACAACCATCGAGAATTGTTCGGCGGAATAAAAGGGGATCGATTTCCTCTCTTAACGAAAATTCTTGATGCAAACAACGATTTGTCCGTACAAGTGCATCCAGATGATGAATATGCAAAAAAGCACGAAAATGGCGAATTAGGAAAAACGGAGTGCTGGTATATCATTGACTGCTCAGAAAATGCGGAAATCATTTACGGTCATCATGCCAAAACGAAAGAAGAGCTCGTATCCATGATTCAAAGCGGAAAATGGGATCAATTGCTGAGAAGAGTAAAAATAAAACCGGGCGACTTCTTTTATGTTCCGAGCGGCACCATCCACGCCATCTGCAAAGGAACGCTCATCCTTGAAACGCAGCAAAGTTCTGATACGACTTACAGAGTGTATGATTACGACCGTGTAGATGCAAACGGAAATAAAAGAGAATTGCATTTGAAACAAGCGATAGAGGTGGCGACTGTTCCTCATAAAGATTACACGATTGAACGTTCTGTGGAAGTAAAGGAAGGAGCAACGATTACCACATTTATCAAAAACGAATTTTTTTCAGTTTACAAATGGGAGATTGACGGCGAAGGGAAGTTTGTTCAAAATCATCCGTTCCTTCTTGCAAGCGTGATTGAGGGAGACGGGGAGCTTACTCATGATGGCCGTTCATACACACTAAAAAAAGGGGCTCATTTTATTTTGCCGAACCAAACGGGCGATTTCGCAATAAAAGGAAAATGTGTTCTCATTGTATCTCATGTATAAAACATTTATCCCGACTCTTCTTTCTCCTTTTAAAGGAGGGAGAAGAATCGGGGTTTTTATTGAAAAAAGGTCATTCGGTTGAAGAAATACTTTCCCCAACTCAATTGTACCCCCATAGAAATTCGCCGATATACTTGTCCACTTTCGGATGCTCATGAAGACCGCTGTGTGTGGCAAGTTTATCTTTAACAATGATTTCATGATAATTTTCTAACGGAACAATATTTCTAGCGCTGAGAGCGCTCTGGATGGAGACAACTCCATCACTGTCTTTATACTCGGGATTGATCCCTGCGATATTGAGAACTTTCGTTTTTTTAGAAAATTGATCCCGGTTGTTCAATATTTCTAGTAAAGCATGAGAATCTGGCTTTAAATCAATGATTGCTTTACCTGTATTCAGCTTATGGTAAGATTCCTGTTCTATTCCTTGAAACGGGCTGCCTATGACCACCATTTTGCGGACAATCGGGTAATCCTTCAAGTTGTTCGTGTCCTCGATATATTTTGTCGAAACGAGTCCTCCCATCGAATGAGCCACAATGTATAGCTCGTCTACCGAATAGTTTTCTTTTAATAAGCGCATTGCCTTTTTCAGAGAATTTGCCGTTTCCTCAATACTTGTGCGGTTTTCCTCAAAAACAATTTGTATAAAAGGATTTTTTAAGTTTTGTGGGATTGTTCCGGAAATATGGACAATGCCCATGCGATCAACTCGAATGACCATTGATTTTGTTCCCCAGCGGTAATCATATTCAAAACGATGCAGCATATGTTGGAACGAGCGCATTGTTCCTTTATAGCCATGGACAAAGATGGTCGGAATTTGAGGTTCAATGCTTGCAAAAGAGTCGTTTGAATCGACATGCTTCGAGCGCCACGTAATAAAAAAAACGCTTAAAAGAAAAAACGTAAATAAAAAAATAGATGCCATTCGCCCCATCGTCGATTTTTTTCTCACGATAAGTTCACCTCGTAATGATAATATTATACTAATTTTTTGGTTTTATCATGGAATTTTTTTCTTTTTTTTTTTTTTTTTTACAAAAAAGTTTAGAAATTTACCAAATTTTCTTGAAATTCGTGTATAATATACATCGAAAGAACTAGTAAAAAAGTCTAATGTCATGCAAGGATTGTCAAATAGTGAAGAAAAAGGGGTGAAAGAGTGGAGCAGGTCAAAAATTATATTGTAACTTGTGACACGTTAGCATTGCTTCCTTTTTTTAATACGTATGGGGAATGTTGGACAATTGTTATTGAAAAGTATGAAAAGTATCTTGTGAAAAAGAAGCCGAAGGATCTTTTGGCGGAGAGCTGCAACTATTATGGTGTGTCTCTTAACGGTATCATTGAGGCAGCTAAGAAAATCCTGCCGCGCCAGCGCATGCTTCCTGTATGCATTCCTGCCCTTGATCTTTGTTTTTTCCCTACTAAATCAATGGAGCATTTAGACTGCCAATGGATTGCGCATTCGGCTATTCGACATGTCGTTTCAAAAGGAAAGCATTCAACAATCGTTTTAATCAATCATGAGAAAGTCGTTGTGGAGAAGCATATGAGTATCATTTACAACAAAATGAAAAGTGCGTCTCATATCAATGATACATATAAGAGAAGGATCAATGAGGGGAAGGAATACCATTCCTTTATTTTATATGAGAAGCCATCTTGTTATGATTGTAAACGAAAATCATAATGCTGCTGAATGATTCTAGGCTTGCGGGGATTTTTTATTATAGGGAATGGCGGCAGTTCTTATAAAAATGCGATCGAATGGTGAACTGCCGCACTATTTTTTATTTTTCAGCGGTTTCCTTCTTTAATTCCAAATGTTTTTTCAGCTCGTTGGAAAGGGAAAGACGTTCATCTTCAGGCACAATATAGTAGTAAATGCCGTTAATTTTTTTTCCGCTCCCTTTTATTTGATGCTGAATGACATTTTTTCGGGCATCTTTGTAATTTTCTTGAATTGCCCACATTTCATCAAATGTAAGATTTGTTTTTACATTGTTTTCAATGACTTTAAACATTTCTCCAAATTTTGTAATGGATGTAATGCTTGCTCCCTTTTCAATAACCGCCTCAATAATTTGCCGCTGTCTTTCCTGGCGGCCGAAATCGCCCCTTGGATCATCATATCGCATTCTTGAATACGCAAGAGCTTTTTTGCCATCCAAGTGAATGGTTCCTTTTTCAAAATGGTAGCCCTCGTAAGTGAAATCTAAATCATTTTCAACCGTCACACCGCCGACTGCATCGACAATATCGCGAAAGCTTTCCATATTCACTTTGACAAAATAATCAACCGGCACATCTAAGAAATTTTCAACCGTTTTAATAGCCATTTCTGTTCCGCCGAAAGCGTAGGCGTGGTTAATTTTGTCTTGAATGCCTTTTCCGACAATTTCTGTTCTTGTATCGCGGGGAATGCTGACCATTTCCATTGACTGTTCTTTTGGATTGACTGTCATCAAAATGAGCGAATCAGACCGTCCTCGGTCTCCTTTTCTTTCATCAACACCCATCAGCAATATGGAAATAGGATCGCGATTTTTAAAGTTGACTTGCTGATCGCGTTTGTCTGATTTATCCCGCCCGATGTTTTCTTGAATGTTGGCAATGGTCGATTGTGCTTTGTTCCAAATGTAAAAGGCATAGGATCCCGTGGCAATAATGAAAACTCCAATGACTGATAACAAAATCCAGAGCCATTTCTTTCTCTTTTTTCTCTGTCTATCTGATCTCATAATTCCATCCCTCATTACTAAATTTATCTAATCTGATTATAAGTTTCCAATTCTATTAAGACAATATATTTGTGAGGAAAATATTTTCGTATACACTTGTCAGCACCGCTTGAAAAAATGAATTGACAGCATGGAACGGCAGGGCATTTTCCGCTATAATAAAGTGAGAAATTTGTCGTTTGGAGGATTATCTGTGAAAAAAAGGATTATTGTTAGTAATGTTGTCGTTTTATGTATAGCGTCAATTATTGTCGGCCATTTTTATTGGAAACAGAAAATTTCAAAACCGACAGCTGCTTCTGTGGAATCATCTGCAGAAAATATAAAGGAAGACAATAGTAAACAAAATGATACACGAGAGGACTACGCCAAAAATTTACCGGAGGATGTTCAGAAAAAAATCAAAACAGCATTAAAAGAAGAGAAACAATTGAACTTTGTAATTTGGGGATCTGAATCAGTTCCTTCCGATCAAAATGGGTGGCCGGAAAAGCTGAAAAAGGAGCTTCTTTCTGCATATGGAGATGAGCTCTTTAACATCTCGATTGTTTCCGATGCCGAGGAGACAACGCATAGTGTATTGAATAAAAAATTATATAAAAAAATTGCAGACAAAAAGCCTGACATCCTCCTTTTCGAGCCGTTTATTTTGAATGATAACGGCGTTGTCGGCATTGACAATACTCTAAGCAACATTACGGACATCTTGCGGAAAATTCAAGAAGCAAATCCTGACGTATCGATTATGCTGCAGCCTGCACACCCGCTCTTTGGTGCAAAATTTTATCCTAAGGAAGTAGATGCGCTCAAACAATATGCCGAAGAAAACCATTTTACATATTTAAACCATTGGGAAAATTGGCCGGATAAGGAAGACGAGCAATTGAAGCAATACGTTACAGAAGACCGATCCAAACCGAGCGAAAAAGGAAATCAGGTATGGGGAGAGTATTTAATTAAATATTTTGTCGCTGCGGATTAATGATAAATTTTTTCGGAAGGAAGTATATAATATAACATTTTCCGGGAAATAGTGATTTTGTCGATTTTTTTGTTGAGAATGGTAGCTTAGACAAAGATCAACGTCAAGGCAAAACGCTGTCATTTTTTAGTTGTTGTTTCCATAGTGTTGCTAGCTGTCGGTTCATAATATATGAAACAATAGTGAGGATTGTGCTAAATAAAAAAAGCTTCATCCCTGTCTACTGTCGATTTAGGCACATTTTTTTTGCGGCAACTAAGACATAGTCAAAAGAAATACTGCGAATTGCGATTGTTGACAAGCATTCCATAGGAAGCTGGCTGCCTTTGAATTCTTATCGGCATATGCAGAGAAAAACGAGAGGTTGGAGAACGTTTTTAAATTTGTATAGAAAAGTATAGGATTTGCTCCAAATTGTGCGACAGATCCTAAGCTTCGCCAATGAGTCGAAAGGGTCAACTTTATGAATCAAATTTATGAATCAAAACATTTATCGGCAGCGAGATGTTCGCTATTCTGCTAGAGCATCACCGACTAACTTGGTTACCCTGAGGCAATTGTATCCTTTATTCTAAGCCGAGATGAACTAAAGGAGGACTTTTTGGAATATTCGATTAGAAAACGGAAATATTAGGTAAAAAATAAGGGGAATCTCAAGAAATTTACAAATCAGTTTTATTAAAAATGTTAAGATATATTATGTTCGAAAAAAATTTGTGAAGGTGATGTTCTTGAAAAAAATTAAAGTAATGACGATTTTTGGAACTAGACCTGAAGCAATAAAAATGTCTCCGTTAGTGCTGGAACTCAAAAAACATACAGACAAAATCGAGTCATTTGTAACCGTTACGGCACAACATCGCCAAATGCTTGATCAAGTATTGGATGTTTTCGGTATCGTTCCGGATTATGATTTGAATATTATGAGGAATCGGCAAACGTTAGTTGATATTACGACAAGAGGATTAGAAGGCTTAGATGGCATAATGAAAAAAGTAAAGCCTGACATTGTTCTTGTTCATGGAGATACCACGACAACATTTATTGCTAGTTTAGCTGCGTTTTATAACCAGATTGCCGTTGGTCATGTGGAGGCGGGGCTTCGCACTAATAATAAATTTTCTCCATTTCCAGAGGAAATGAACCGCCAATTAACAGGAATTTTGGCGGATTTGCATTTTGCTCCCACTAAGAAAGCATTTGAAAATTTAATAAAAGAGAATAAGCCGGAAGATTCGATTTTTATAACAGGCAATACGGCAATAGATGCTTTAAAAACAACAGTAACAGATGATTATCACCACGAAATTTTTGATGAAATTGGAAATGACCGAATGATACTGCTTACTGCACACCGACGCGAAAACTTAGGGCATCCGATGAGAAGTATGTTCCGGGCCATTAAAAGATTAGTAAAAGAATTTGCTGATATCCAGGTTGTTTACCCTGTTCACCTTAATCCGGCTGTTCGCGAGGTAGCAGTTGAAATTCTCGGAAATGACAGCAGGATTCATTTAATTGAACCACTGGGAGTTTTGGACTTTCACAATTTTGCCGCCCGTTCCCATATTATCCTGACAGACTCCGGCGGCGTGCAGGAAGAGGCTCCGTCTTTAGGCGTACCTGTTTTAGTTCTCCGCGATACAACTGAACGACCTGAAGGAATTGAAGCAGGAACCTTGAAGCTTGCCGGTACTGATGAAGAACAAATATATCAATTAGCTAAACAACTGCTTACAGACGAAAAGGTATACCAGAAAATGTCGCAAGCATCCAATCCTTACGGAGACGGCAAGGCATCAGAACGAATTGTAAAGGGGATTCTGTATTATTTTGGTTTTGAAGATATAAAGCCGAATTCATTTGAGATTATTTAACAACAAATTTTTCAAAAAGGGTAAATTCCTGCAGGAAGACTTTTTTCAATGGATAGCATCTCGTCTATGTTAAAATATTAGTTTGAAATTAAATTTGTTAAGGCTTATAATGGATGATGTGCAAAAAAATGAAAGGCCTTTTATTTTGATTTGACAGTTCATTTGTAATGTAAAAATTAAATTTGATAAATGTTGTATTAAAAAGTTATAATAATGTAAATTAAATGTAAATCCTTTGTGGATTTTTTTGTTTATTATGATAATATAACAGAATTATATAAATATGAATGGTTCTTTGGATACTTTCCTTAAAATTAGGAGGGATAAGGGTGAAGAAAGTTATTACTTATGGAACATTTGATTTGCTGCATTGGGGTCATATCAATCTATTAAAAAGAGCGAAAGAACTTGGGGATTATTTAATTGTCGGTCTTTCAACAGATGAGTTTAATGAGCAAAAAATGAAAAAATCTTATCATTCATATGAAAATAGAAAATTAATCCTTGAGTCAATTCGATATGTCGATGAAGTTATTCCTGAAGAATCTTGGGATCAAAAAGTTCGTGACATCCAAGAACATGATGTGGATATTTTTGTAATGGGCGATGACTGGGAAGGACATTTTGATTTTTTGAAAGATTACTGCCAAGTAATATATTTACCAAGAACAATTGGCATTTCGACAACAAAAATTAAAAAGGACTTAATGATAAAAAATGGTTAGGGAATTAGCTATATGGCTTTACTTGATTATTTTTAAAACATTTTTTCAAATTTTTAGCCTTTTCCCGCTGAAAGATAAAGCGGTATTTGTTGTTTCGTTTGGCGATAATTCTTTATATGTTTATAGGGCTTTACGGAAACAAAATGTGAATATAGAAGTAATCTTTTTAGCAAAACAAAAAACTGATTTTTTAAAAGAAGTCGATGAACCTGTTTTATCTTTTGAAACGGCGAATGTCATAGACATGATTCAATCGATTTACCATCTCGCTACTTCAAAATATATATTTATTGACAACTACTACGGTTTCCTATCGGCTGTTTCGTTTAAAAAAGAAGTTCAATGCATCCAACTATGGCATGCTGTAGGAGCCTTAAAACAGTTCGGTTTAAAAGATTTATCTATTAAAAAGCGATCAAAAAGGGCTCAAAAAAGATTTTTAAAAGTGTATGAAAAATTTCATAAAGTTGTTGTCGGTTCGAATGAGATGGCCAAAATATTTATGGAGTCGTTTAATCTCACCTCTGATCGGATTTTAAAAACAGGGGTTCCGCGTACCGACCTTTTTTTTGACTTAAAAAGCAAAAAAAAGATTCGAGACCATTGGTTTTCTCGTTTTCCGATAATGAAAAATAAAAAAGTAATCTTATATGCTCCGACATATCGAGATAACTTAATAGAAAATTTTCGGATTCAGTTAGATTTCAAAAAAATGTACGATGCTTTATGCGATGAATATATTATCATCATAAAATTGCATCCTGCAGTTCGCGAGCAGGCAAAAAATTTAGAATCAACCTATAACGGTTTTGTCTATGATTTGTCTGAATATGACAATATCAATGAATTGCTAATTATTACGGATATATTAATTACTGATTATTCTTCGGTGCCTTTTGAATTTTCATTACTGCAGAGGCCTATGCTGTTCTTTGTTTATGATTTTGATCAATATAGCCATACAAGGGGGATTATAGAAAATTATCAAAAAGAAGTTCCGGGGCCGATAGTCTATAACACGGATGAAATTATTCATCATATTAAGAAAGGTGACTATAATATTGAAAGCATTGTTGAATTTTCGAAAAAATGGAATCAATATTCGGACGGAAAATCTAGTGAAAGGTTAGTTAGGGAACTGTTTCAATCGGATTATTTTATGTATAAGGGTGTAAGTTATGAATCAAAAATTCATGGGATTGGTAAAGAAATTCAAGGTTAAGTCATTGGTGGTAAAGCTGTACAAATTGATCTTTATGATCCTTTCCCAACTTCCCGTAAAAAAAAATCTCATTGTTTTTGAAAGCTACTTAGGAAAACAATATAGCTGCAATCCCAGGGCGATCTATGAGTATTTGCAGAAGCATCATCCGGAATTCAAAATGGTTTGGAGTGTACAGAAAGGGTATACAGATGTTTTTGTAGAAAAAAAAGTGCCTTATCTTAAACGTTTTTCTCTAAAATGGTTGATTGCCATGGCAAGGGCGGAATATTGGGTTATTAACACCAGGCTTCCGCTTTGGATTCCGAAGCCCAAGCATACGATATACTTACAAACTTGGCATGGCACACCGTTGAAAAAGCTGGCAAATGATATGGAGGAAGTCCATATGCCAGGAACGAATACTGAAAAATATAAGCGAAATTTCACCAATGCAGCAAAAAGATGGGATTACTTAATTTCACCTAATCAATATTCAACCGAAATATTTGCACGGGCTTTTAAATTTGAAAAAACAATTTTAGAAACAGGATATCCAAGGAATGATTTTTTGTATACACATAACACAAAGCAAATAATTGATCAATTAAAGAAAAAACTGGATATTCCAGTAAAGAAAAAAGTGATTCTTTATGCCCCTACATGGCGGGACGATCAGTTTTATCAAGTAGGAAAATATAAATTTGATTTAGCCCTTGATTTAGGAAAACTAAAAGAACGATTAAAAGATGATTATGTCATTCTGTTAAGAATGCATTATTTAATTGTAGAAAACCTTGATTTAAGTAATTTTGAAGGTTTTGCTTATAATGTATCAGATTATGAAGATATTCGCGATTTGTATTTAATTTCGGATCTTCTCATCACAGATTATTCCTCCGTATTCTTTGATTATGCTAATTTAAAACGGCCGATCATCTTTTTTGTATATGATATCGACAGTTATCGGGATAAACTTCGCGGGTTCTATTTTGATATTGAAAAAGAAGCACCTGGACCGTTGACATATACAACAGATGAGGTACTGCAGCAAATTTATTATTTTGAACGCAATAATTTTCAAGTTCCGAATTCTTTTGAAATGTTCTATAATAAATTTTGTTATTTGGAAGACGGTGAAGCTTCCAAAAGGGTTGTGGAAAGTGTGTTTTTTTAATGATTTAAAACCTTGTGAAAGGATAACTACTATAAAATAAAACGGCCGATCATTTTTTGATAATGAATAGAAAGTAGTAAAATTAAAACAGTATCAAGGTGAGGGTTATTTTAGCCTTGATTGTTTTTCATCTTTATATTGAGTATAATTCTAACAGTAGTCAAAAAGTTGAATACTTATAGCTATTGAAAGGAATTTCTTCATGAAATCTGCTATAACCGTTATAAAAGAGCAAATAAATCATTTTTATTTAATTAGAAGACTTTCGTTATATGAATTAAAAAGCAAAAACAAAAATAATTACTTAGGAATGGCATGGGAAGTCATTAATCCATTAATTCAAATATTAATTTATTGGTTTGTATTTGGTAGCATCCAAAAAAGAGCTGATATTCAAGTAATACCTGGGATGGATGTTCCTTTTATTGCATGGTTAATGGGTGGATTTATTCTTTGGACCTTCTTTTATCAATCGACAATACAAGGTTCAAAATCGATTTACACTCGATTAGCCATGTTATCTAAAATGAACTTTCCGATGAGTGCAATCCCTAGTTTTGTTATATTTTCTCAATTCTATGTCCATTTATTCATGTTAATAATAGTTTTAATATTGCTCCAATTCATGGGATACTTTATAAATGTTTATTATTTACAGCTCATTTATTTTATGTTTGCTACTATTTGTTTATTATTTGCTGTATCTTTAATTATGTCTACATTATCAACTATCATTCGGGACGTTCATATGTTCTTAAATGCGACATTACGAATGTTTCTCTATTTGTCGCCAGTTTTATGGCCAATTTCAGCTGTTTTAGATAATGCTACAATCATAACAATTTTGAAATTAAATCCTTTATACTATTTAATTGAAGGATATCGTTCTGCTTTCTTTGGAACTGAGTGGTATTTCATAACGAATTGGCCATATACCCTTTATTTTTGGGGACTGGTCATTGTATTGTTCTTATTTGGTTCAATGCTACACATGAAATTTAGAAGACATTTTATCGATTACTTATAAAGGCTTGTGGTATGATGGAGAAGGCAATAATAGTTAAAAACGTAACAAAAAAATATAAATTATATAACGGAATGAAAGAAAGAATTTTAGACCTAATTACACCTAAATCCTATGGTGAGGACTTTTATGCTTTGAGAAATGTAAGTTTTGAAGTTGAAAAAGGGGATGTTGTTGGGTTTCTAGGAATAAATGGTTCGGGAAAATCGACTTTATCAAATATCATTGCAGGCATTGTTCCTGAAACATCCGGTATTGTTCAAGTCAATGGCGATGCTGCTTTGATTGCTGTGTCAGCTGGTTTAAAAGGTGAGTTAACAGGAAGAGATAATATTGAACTAAAGTGTTTAATGCTTGGATTTAGCAAAGAAGAGATCAAGCGAATGGAACCGGATATAATCGAATTTTCTGAGCTAGGAAAATTTATTGATCAACCGGTAAAATCTTATTCAAGTGGAATGAAGTCACGTTTGGGTTTTGCTATCTCTGTCAATATAAATCCGGACATATTAATTATAGATGAAGCGTTATCTGTCGGAGACAAGGCGTTTGCTGAAAAAAGTTTTGAAAAAATGAAAGAATTTAAAAAACAAGGGAAAACGATGATTTTTGTCAGCCATTCGATCGGACAAATGAAACAGTTCTGTGATAAGATTTTATGGCTTGAATTCGGAATGGTAAAAGACTTTGGCGAGGTGAACGAGGTTATCCCTAAATACGAAGATTTCATAAAGAAATGGAAGAAAATGTCTAACAAAGAAAGAGAACATTACAAAAATGAAGCATATAAAAAACAACAAAAATGTGCAAATTAATTTAAAAACGGGGAGTGATGATTTATAAACACTTCCCGTTTTTTTATCAGTTCAAAATATTACATTACAGTTTAACTCCTTTATTCTCTAGCATTCACACTAATTTCGTTTCTGAAAACTTATTGCAATTGTATATTTAAGAGAATAAAGTGAACAATTGAATACATTCCGATTTTAGTAAATTTATAGAGAGTTGCAACGTCATATATATGCCTTGTCAATATGTTTTGTTTTATTTTAGAAGAAGGCATAATTCTCAACGACACACACATTTTTCTGTAAAAGAAATAACATGTATGGTTATGTTTTACTTTAATTATTAAATTTAGTAAAAATTCAATTTAAATCATAAGATATTATGTTATAATAATAAAGGCCTTTAGCGCAATGTTGCTATTTTGATGGAAGGGAGGAAACAATGAGAAAGTTATCAATTTCATGTATTGTTTTATTGATTTTGTCTAGCTTTTCTTCGGCAGTTTTCGCGGATCAAAGCTTAGCAAATCAAAATAATGCTCCCATTAATAATGAAAGTGAGCAAGATGTAAATTCCATTGAACAGGAAGCGATTAATGAAGGGGAACAGGATTTAAAACCTCCAGATCAGGATATAAATTCTGAAAACGAATCAGCTTCAAAGAATGAAAGTATTCTAGATGAAAGTCAACAAAACATAAGATCAGAACAAACAAATAATATTGACGAAAATATTGTTGAAAAATCTAATAACATTGATAGTCATGCTGTGAAAAATGAGGAAAATAAAGAGCAGCAAGAAAAAGATGAGATAGTGAAAGAGACAGTAGAAAACAAATCATCTATTAAAATGGGTTCCTTTTCTATTAGTCAAACTGCAGATTCAAATGTTGTAAATGAAACTGCAACTAGCAAACTAGGACACATAAAAACAAGATCAGTAAAAATTTATAAGAATTTAAATGATTTTACTCAATCATTTGAAGCAGGGGAAGAGTATACAAATCGGGTTTACTACATAAAAAAACAAGCCTCTGTTAATGGAGAACAATTTTATTTGCTAAGTTTAAATGCTAGTAGTACCATTGGTGTTGTTGGTTGGGCAAAAGCAAGTGATATATCATCCCATGATCATAAGACAATAGACAGCAGAAGCAAATTGCTTTATATCAAAGGAACAGGCAGTGCTTATAGCAAGGCTTGGGGTGGAAAGAAAGATTTAGTTTATGAGGATCTTTCACAATTTAAAAATCAGAAGTTTCAAGTAGACCTAACTGAAACAGTTGGCAACAATGTATGGTATAGAGGATGGCTAAATGGGAAAAAGGTATTTATACATTCAAGCTATGTGAGTTTGGAATCGGTAAAAGAGAGTGCAACAAGCAAGCTAGGGCATATACGGACACGAGAAGTAAAAATTTACAAAACATTAGGAGACCCATCGACAGCTTTTACATCCGGTGCGGAATATACCAACCGAGTATACTATATTAAAAAACAAGCAACGATGAATGGTGAACTGTATTATTTACTTAGCCTCCAACCAAGTAGTACATCAGGTTTAGTGGGCTGGGTGAATGAAAAGGATATGTCAGTTCATCCTCATACATCAGTTGATAAAAAATCAAAAGTATTTTTCATCAAAGGAACAGGCAGTGCTTATAGCAAGGCCTGGGGAGGAAAGAAAGATTTAGTTTATGAGAATCTTTCACAATTTAAAAATCAGAAGTTTCAAGTAGACCTAACTGAAACAGTTGGCAACAATGTATGGTATAGAGGATGGCTAAATGGGAAAAAGGTATTTATACATTCAAGCTATGTGAGTTTGGAATCGGTAAAAGAGAGTGCAACAAGCAAGCTAGGGCATATACGGACACGAGAAGTAAAAATTTACAAAACATTAGGAGACCCATCGACAGCTTTTACATCCGGTGCGGAATATACCAACCGAGTATACTATATTAAAAAACAAGCAACGATGAATGGTGAACTGTATTATTTACTTAGCCTCCAACCAAGTAGTACATCAGGTTTAGTGGGCTGGGTGAATGAAAAGGATATGTCAGTTCATCCTCATACATCAGTTGATAAAAAATCAAAAGTATTTTTCATCAAAGGAACAGGCAGTGCTTATAGCAAGGCCTGGGGTGGAAAGAAAGATTTAGTTTATGAAAATCTTTCCCAATATAAAAATCAGATCTTCCGCGTTCACTTGACGGAAAATGTAGGAAAAAATGTTTGGTACCGCGGGACATTAAACGGAAAAACAGTATTTATCCATTCAAGCTATGTGACAAATGCTCAAGAAACTGCCACCAGCAAGCTAGGACATATTCGGACACGAGAAGTAAAAATTTACAAAACATTAGGAGACCCATCGACAGCTTTTACATCCGGTGCGGAGTATACCAATCAAGTGTATTATATTAAAAAACAAGCGACGGTGAATGGCCAACTCTATTATTTGCTCAGCCTTCAACCAAGCAGTACATCAGGGTTAGTTGGATGGGTTAAAGAAGAGGATATGTCAGTGCGTACGCACAATACAGTTGATAAAAAATCAAAAGTATTTTTTGTGAAAGGGACTGGAAGCGCCTATAATAAAGCCTGGGGCGGAAAGAAAAATTTAGTCTATGAAGATTTATCTCAGTATGAAACAAATCTTTTTAGAGTTCATTTGACTGAAAAGGTAGGCAATAACACTTGGTATAGAGGAACGCTAGATGGAAAAACCGTTTGGATCCATAGTTCTTTTTTATATACAACGTTGTATAAAAATTACAATATTACCCTCGATGAGATGGTTAATATTCAAATGAAGGCCAATCCAGTAACAGATAAGTACGGTATAACTTATAAACTGTGGATTAGAGAAGATGCCTTTGAAAAAATTTATACGAAAAACGGTCAAAAATATGGACTTGTTAAAGCAGATGCAAATTGGAAAATTAGAAGAGGTCCAAGTACGAGTTATCCTGAATACGAGCAAGTAAGAAATGTAGAGCTTCCTATTTATGGTAGCGCTAAAAGTGAGGATAATGACGGAAAGATTTGGTACCATGTGAAAAACACTAGATGGGGACTTGCCAGCAAAGCTGATGTAAAATATTATTTGGATCCGAACAATTTCACAAACGATCTTCGGGGATTGTTGCAGTTTTTGAAACTGTCTGCTAGTGCTAATCTGAATGCGGCAGAGATTAATAATAAAATTTTATATAATAAAGGGATTTTAAAAGGCAAAGCAAGTTCTTTTATAGAAGCTGGCCAAAAATACGGAATAAATGAAATTTATTTAATCTCCCACGCACTGCTGGAGACAGGAAATGGGACATCTGCTCTTGCAAATGGTATAAAATACAACGGAAAAACTGTGTATAATATGTATGGAATAGGTGCTTATGATAATTGCGCAGTAGAATGCGGTGTTAAAAGAGCATATGATGAAGGATGGTTTACACCTGAACAAGCTATTATTGGCGGTGCGAAGTTTATTGCTGAGAAGTATGTTTACGATGGGCGGGACACTTTATATAAAATGCGATGGGATCCTGATTTTGCTGATGTAAACAAAAGATACGGAAAGCAATATGCTACAGATATCGGTTGGGCATATAAACAAACAGCTAGTATGTATAATATGTACAAATTACTAGATTCGTATACTTTGGTTCTTGAAATACCGGAGTATAAAAAATAAGTGATAAAAAAAGCTATTCAAAAGTATTTCCTTTTGAATAGCTTTTTTTAGTTCTTTATTTTTGGGAAAATTGGCCGATAAGATAATATAGAGTAAAAGTTGGGAAGTAGGAGGTAATATGAAGAATTTTGTTATAGCATTCTTTTCAATTTTTGTTGTAATTATTTTTAGTTTTATAACTCCATCTTATGCAGAGGCTAAAAGCTATCCAGACGTCAATAGTTACATTAATTCTAAAAAATTACCTGTAGCTAGAACAGAATATAATCATATCATGATATTTCCTAAAATGAATTATCGTTATGGCTTTGGTCGAGTAGAAGGCGTAGTGGCTCATGAAACGGCAAATGATAATTCGTCAATAACAAATGAAATTAATTATATGGTAAGACACTATAATAATGCATTTGTCCATGCTTTTGTTGACCATTCCAGAATTATTGAAATTCATCCAACTGACTTAAAGGCTTGGGGTGCAGGAAAATATGCCAATCCTCGCTTTGTTCACGTAGAATTAGTAAGAGTTAAGACCTTTGATCAGTTTGCTAGATCTATTAATAACTATGCTAGCTACATTGCAAATATCTTATATAGATATAATTTAGGTGTTTCAAGTGCTGAAACCGCTGGCCAGGGAACATTATGGTCACACAGAGCAGTCAGCATCCATTTAGGCGGTACGGATCATGTTGATCCCCATGGATATTTTCAACAGTGGGGATATAATTGGAATCAATTTGTAACACTTGTTAAACAAAAGTATAATGAGCTAACTGCAAAGAAAAAGCAATATACTAGCAAACTAGGACATATTCGATCACGAAACGTGCGTATCTACCCTAATCCACTTAATCCAGCAAATTATATGGTTGCCGGAGAAAAATATACAAATCAAGTTTACTATATTAAACAAGAAAGCAGCTTAAATGGAATAAAATATTACTTATTGAGTTTAAAACCAAGTAATCGAGAAGGATTAGTGGGTTGGGTCAAGGCACAAGATCTAACTGTTCAAGAACATGTGGGCATTAAAAATAATAAACAGAAGTTTGTAGTTACAGGTGCAGGCAAAGCTTATAATAAAGCTTGGGGAGGCCAAAAAAATATCATATATAATACGTTATCTGCATTTGAAGGGAAACAATTTGTCGTCAATTTAACAGAAAAAGTGGGAAACACGATTTGGTTCAGAGGAAGTTTAAATGGTAAACAAATATGGATCCAATCAAATTATTTATCTAAACAATATGCAACAAGCCTGCTCGGACATATCCGCAATAGTAATGTGCAAATTCACAAAAAAATAGGGGATAGTACATCAAGCTTTAAAGCTGGATCACAATATACAAACCAAGTGTATTATATTAAAAAGCAAGCAATTGTCACTGGTCAAAAATACTATTTGATAAGTTTAAACCCAAGCAGTACATCAGGAGTAGTTGGCTGGGTAAGGGCAGAAAACATGGTGGTTAACAGTCATAAAACAGTTGATAAACAGGGAAAAACCTATTATCTCAAAGGAACCGGCAGCGCTTATCGGAAAGCTTGGGGAGGAAAGAAAGATTTAGTCTATGAAAATCTTTCCCAATTTACAGATCAGGTTTTCCGTGTCCATTTGACGGAAAATGTAGGGAAAAACGTTTGGTACCGCGGAACATTAAACGGCAAAACGGTATTTATTCATTCAAGTTATGTGACAAAAGCCCAAGAAACAGCCACCAGCAAGCTAGGGCATATTCGGACACGACAAGTGAAAATTTATAAAACATTAGGTGATCCATCGACAGCCATTGCATCAGGTGCAGAATATACTAATCAAGTGTACTATATTAAAAAACAGGCGTCTGTGAATGGCCAAGTGTACTATTTGCTTAGTCTAAAACCGAGCAGCACCAATGGTGTAGTCGGATGGGTAAAAGCAGAAAATGTTTCCATAAATACCCACAAAACGGTGGACAAACAAGCAAAATTGTTTACAATCATAGGGAATGATAGTGCTTATAATAAAGCTTGGGGTGGAAAGAAAAATATTGTTTATACAGACTTATCAGATTATAAGGGAAAAGAATTCAAAGTTGACCTTACAGAAAAAGTTGGTAACAACACTTGGTACAGAGGTCTTTTAGATAATAAAAAAGTATGGATTCACTCAGTCAACCTAGCTGATACAAGAACTACAAGCAAGTTGGGGCATATTCGGACACGACAAGTGAAAATTTACAAAACATTAGGTGATCCATCGACAGCCATTACATCAGGCGTAGAGTATACCAACCGAGTATACTATATTAAAAAACAAGCGACCTTTAATGGAGATTTGTATTATTTAATTAGTTTAGAGCCAAGCAGTATAAATGGTGTAGTCGGATGGGTACAAGCAAAAAATATGTCTGTAAATACCCACAAAGCAGTAGACAAACAAGCAAAATTGTTTACGATCAAAGGAACCGGTAGTGCCTATAGCAAGGCTTGGGGTGGAAAAAAAGATGTAGTTTATGAAAATCTTTCCCCATATAAAGGGAAGGCTTTCGAAGTACATTTGACTGAAACTGTTGGGAAAAACACATGGTATCGCGGAAGGTTAGATGGAAAAATAGTTTGGGTACATGAATCTTTCATAGAAAGGTAAATGGCTCAACCTACAGAATTTATGTTGATTCTGTAGGTTTTCCCTTTTTTATTCTCAATTAACCCGTTATAAATATATCTTTTAATGAATAGACATGAACCATTTACTTTTAAATAGTTAACAATTATAATAATTTAGGTAAGTCTATCTGAAACTTTCTTTGCTAACATCTAGGCAGAAAGGTAGTAAAATATGATTACTGAAAAATTAAAAAAGAAAATTAAAAATTTTAATAGAAACAAATATTTATATTATTACCAAAAATATTATAAAAAGCTAAAAATTCAACAAAACTGCGTTCTAATTGAGTCTACTCATGGGGCAAATATTTCTGGTCATATGTTTTACATTTTGCAAGAACTGGAAAAAAATTATAATCATTTAAATTTATTTGTTGCGGCAAAAAATATTGAGTCAATACAAAAATTTTTAAACGATCAAAATATAAAACGTGCAAAGGTTGTTAAGCACCTTTCTAAGGAATATTGCAGGTTGCTTGCAAGTGCCAAATATCTGTTCAATGATACTACTTTTTATCCTTTTTTCAATAAGAAAGAAGGACAAATTTATATTAATATATGGCATGGCACCCCATTAAAAAAACTTGGGAAGGATTTAGAAAATGTTACTGAAGTTGGCAATGTGCAAAAAAACTTTTATATGACAGATAAAATTATAGTGAATAATGAATATACAAGAAATATTATTGAACATGCTTTTAATATTTCTGGTGTGTATCAGGGGAAAATGGTTGTTGGTCCCTCTCCTAGAAACTCTGTAATGTTTGATGAAAAAATACGCCAAAAAATTCGTTCTGAACTAGGAGTAACGAACGAAAAAATATATTTCTATATGCCCACTTGGAGAGGAAGTGTCGGGCGTGTTAATCATGACCACAGCAAAATCCTCTCTGATTTAGAAGAAATTTCCGGAAAACTCCAAAAAAATGAAATATTTTTTGTGAAATTACATCCTTTTCAAGCGAATATTGATCTTTCTGAATTTGAAAACATATATTCAATGCCTGAAAAATATGAAGTCTACCAATTTTTAACTGCGGTTGATGTTTTGATTACTGATTATTCATCAGTAATGTATGATTTTCTTGTTACAGGGCGAAAAATTGTGCTTTACACATATGATAAAGAAGATTATTTTAGTACACGTGGTGTATATGAAGATATTGACGATTATCCATTTGTTCAAGCAAAAACAGTTGACGAATTATTAATTGCTTTAAGAGATAATAAAACTTTTTCATACAAAGAAATGCAAGAAAAATTTTGCCCATTTGACAATATTGAAGGCACTAAAATTTTATGTGATTATTTGTTTAATGATACAACTTACGATTGTATTACAGAAACGGATATCTATAACGGCAAAAAAACAACAGCTATTTTTTGTGGTGGTTTATGGGATAATGGAATAACGTCTGCCTTGTTAAACACGTTAAATAATATTGATACTTCTCAAAGAAACTACATCTTATTTTTTGAACGTAAACGACTAAAAAAAGAACATTTTTATAAAGTGCGGGATCTACCAGAGGGAGTTTTGTACTATCCAATCCCAGGCGGACTAAATGGTACTTTTATTGAGCGTATATTTTATAAATTTTATTTTAAATATGAGTGGTTTAAAGGGCCAGTTGTACAACATTTTGTCAAAAACATGTTTTTGCCTGAGCAGAGGCGTTTTTTTGGTGATTTAAAAATAGATGATTACATTCATTATACTGGCTTTGATCGGAAATTTGCGGAATTACTTTCGCACTTAGATGAAAATATCAACAAAATTATTTTTGTCCACACCGATATGTTTAAGGAGTATGAAGCAAAGAAAAGTTATAGTAAAAAAATTATTTTCGGAGCGTACAAGAAAGCGGATAAGATCGCTATTGTAAATGGATCGTTAAAGGATGATTTGGAAAATAATTTGCCCTTTACAAAAGGAAAGATTTTCACAGTAAATAACTTTTTTGGTGAAAAACGCGTGCGTGAACTTGCAAAAGAAAATATTTTTGCAACGATCCTTCCAACTTCTGTTACGTATGCTTATGTTCCGACAGAAAAAATGAATTTCCAACATTTGAATAAAAATATTAATCTTTTTTTACAGAGCCATGAAAGATTTCAAGAATATAATAATCTAAACATACGGGATGATTTGGATCAACTAATGAAAGAAAACCATGTTAAAATTGCAAAAAGAATCGAGGAAAAAATAAATTTAGCAAATGAAATCATAATAGAAAAAACTATTGGCAAAAGTAAATCTCGATTGCTAAATGAATTATTTGACGAAAATATTAAATTCTTCATTAACATTGGGCGTTTTGCGTATGAAAAAGGGCATGAACGGCTAATTGAAGCTTTTGAAAAAGTTAATAAAGAAAATCCAAATACAAGATTAATTATTATTGCTCCTCATGGTCCATTAAAGAATAAAACTGTTCGGCAAGTAAGAAACAGTTCAGCAAAATCGTCTATTTATATTCTTGGAAGAATGAGCAATCCGTACGCCTTACTAAAATTATGTGATGCCTTTGTATTATCTTCTTATTATGAAGCATTAGGTCTGGTAGTATTTGAATCTCTCGCCGTTGGAACGGCTGTCATTACAGTAGATTTAGAAGGAACAGTAAAATATTTACAAAATAATGAGGCTATTATTGTAGAAAATAGTACGGAAGGGCTTTATCAAGGAATGCGTAAGTTTTTATTGAACCCTTATAATTTCAATTCGTTCAATTTTGAAAAATATACAAAACAATCTATAGAACAATTTAATTCTTTATTAAATCATTCCCTTATTAGGTAGTAATTCTCCTAATAAGGGGATTTTTTATTATATAATTTCTATTTTTTGGGGTCGATGATAGTAAGCGCCAAATCTAAACATCTTTTAACCTACATTATAATGAATGGAAGATAAAGTTGGAAGAAACATAAAAAGCAGCGTGACAGAGTGGTGCACCGCAAATGAAGTGAAAAATCACCTTTTTTTAACTGGATTTAGAAGGTAGTCTCATCGTTTGAGGAAATGAAAAGGTTCTTATAAAACTTGCGAAAAAAACTATTGGATTTAATCAAGTCATTTAAGAAAATCACAAATAACTCTTAAAATACAACAATTGAGCATTTATTTATAAAAAGGATTACCATTTCTTTTGAAAGGCAATAATGAATCATAATTAATTTGCGTTTACATTAAGTTCATGTAAAAAATGTTAAAACCCCATATTTTGAGCGTTCTTCATTGTAAAATAATAATATCATATCGGCATCTCTATTCATTCTTGGGGGAGGTTTATGAAGTGAAAGTCGTGATATCAGGGTTTTTCGGTGCGGGGAATACGGGAGATGAAGCTATATTGGAATCAATGATCGATAATTTAAGGGAGGAAATTGATCCGATTAATATAACTGTTTTTTCACTGTGCCCTGAAGAGACCTCACGGAAGCATCAAGTAAAAAGTATATATAGAGGCTGGCGTCGTGATTTTCTAAAAAAGATTCAGGCACTTCGCGAGGCTGATCTATTGTTAAGTGGAGGCGGAGGGCTTTTGCAGGATACATATTCGACAAAATTTTTATTTGGACCATTGCCATATTATTTATTAATTGTGTTTTTAGCGAAGCTGTGTGGAACGAAGGTAATGTTTTTTTCCCAAGGTATCGGGCCGATTGAAACCCGATGGGCAAAAATTTTAATGAAAATATTTGCAAATATGGCAGACTTTATAACAGTAAGGGATGAGTTTTCAAAGGATTTGCTTATAAAATTGGGGATAAATAAGCCGAAAACAGTCGTAACGGCGGATATTGTGTTTGCTTTTAAAATAAAGCAGGATGATGCCTGTTATAAAAGTTTACCGTTAACAGGTAAAGAAAAAATTATTGCTGTCTCAGTTCGTCCATGGTTTCGTCATCATCAGGCATTTCAAGTTTTAGCGGACGCGCTTGATGAATTAATTGAAAAGGATCAATTCACGCCCGTCTTTGTTCCAATGGAGGGAGAACATGACAGGATACAGTCTGAAAAAGTGATGGGTTTAATGAAGAACCGTGATAAGTGCTATATTTTGAACACTGACTTTAAACCGCATCAATATTTATATTTTTTTAGGCATGCCAAAATTGCGATTGGTATGCGGCTTCATTTCCTTATCTTTGCCGCCAAAATGGGGACACCGCATATTGGAATAAGTTATGATCCGAAGGTAAAAAACTTTCTGGAAAGAACCGGATTGTGGTGTTATTCTTTTTCAATGGAAAATCTTGAAAAGCAGCGCTTACTGGAAAACTTCCGGGCAATATTGATGGAGAAACAAAACGTTAAAATGAAATTAACAAAAAGTATTCAAGATTTGCAGCAGGAAGCAAAAAGGAATATTTATCTCATGAAAGAAAACTTTTTGTAAATGTTTATGGTAAAGAAGGTGTCATGATGTCAACACTCAAAAAAGCGGCGATTTGGTCAACGATCTTGGCTATTGTTTTGAAGCTCTCCGGTTTTTTAAGAGAAAGTATCATGGCCAAGGAGTTTGGAGCAAATGAATATACGGATGGCTATTTAATAGCTTTTTCTTTCATAACATTAGTCGTAGCAATGATTTCTAGCGGATTTAATCATGCCTTTTTACCAATATATATAAAAGAGAAGAACAAAAATAGCCAATTAGCAGATCAAAATGCAAATGCTGTATTAAATTATACAGTTTTCCTTTTTTTATGCTTATCGATTGTTGTATTTCCTTTCTATCCAATCATTTTGAAAACTTTATTTCCAGCTATGAATGCAGTAACAGAACATGTAGCTGTAAAAATAACCGCGATTTTCCTGCCTTTTATAAGTTTAATTGTATTAAGCGGAATTTTGGATACGTATTTGCAAAGCAAAAGAAGTTTTATTCCTGCTCATGTATCAAAATTGCTGCCAACGTTGTTTGCTGCAATATTTGCATTGACATTATCGGAAGTATTAGAAATTTACAGCTTAATTTACGGGTTTATTATCGGTACCCTTTTGGGTGTGTTCATTCAATTTTTTTATTTAAAAAAAAATGGCTATCATTGGGCATTTACTTTTAATATAGAGAGGCAATTTCGAAAAAGCATCATTGTATTATTTCTCCCTTCAGTCGCCAATTCGGTAGTCGGTCAAATTAATATGTTCGTTGACAAAATGTTTGCTACAAGTACAATTAGCGGAGCTGTCACATATTTAAACAATGCTTCATTAATTGTAAGCATTCCCTTCACTATTTTCAGCACAACGATTGCGGCCATTATATTTACGATTTTGTCTGAAAAGGTAGAGGACGATCGAAGCTTTGAGAGAACCGTATTTCTTGGCGTTGAATCATCCGTGCTATTATTATTGCCTGTAACAATCGGTGTAATGTTGTTGGGGGATTTAGCCATTTCATTTGTATATGAAAGAGGAGAATTTACCAGTGCGGATACGAAAAAAACGTTTGCCGCCTTAATTTATTATGCACCATTAATTTTGTTACAGGGTACACAATCGGTAGTTTCTAAAGCGATCTATGTAAAAGAAAAGACAGTATTTCTGTTTATAGTTAGTGTAAGTACAATAGTGCTCAATGTTATTTTAAATTATTTTTTTGCAATAAAACTTGGATATATTGGTTTAGCTTTATCGAGCTCCATTGTTTCATTATACTATCTTGTTTTGACAGTCATTTACGTTTATCGCCAATTTCACGTTAGCGAGCAAAAAAAACTTTTGCAGCTTTTAGTAAGGATTGTAGTTCCATGTGTAATGATGGCTGCCGTTATTATTTTGATAAGAAGAGCGGCATTTTTACAAAATGTTTATTCATTATTTCAGCTGCTGGTCATTTCTATAGTTGCAGCTATTGTCTATGCAATTGGCATATATTTTTTCTACCGAGACGGATATAACCGTTTTAAAAAGCTGCTAATGAAATAATAATGGTGAAATCTTTACGATATTTTAATACTCTGTTTGCAAAAATCAATAATTTCTTAAAAATGGTTTGTTATGATTACTGGTATTAAAACATAATAAATTAGAAAAGATGATGATTGGGTGATAATGATGGAACGGTTAAGGAACTCGTCGTTCATGATTTCGCTAATATTATTGGTAGCAGCTTTATTTACCTCTAATCAATATATTGGCTATTTCATTTCCTTGCTCATTATTGCATTAATTTCGGTAAATTGGAAATCTGCCATTTTTGTTTTGATCATCTATTTCCCTATTCGCCCATTTTTAATTGAAATGAACCCGGGATTGAAATATTTAGGGGACGGAATCATTTGTGTGTTATTTTTCCTTATTGTCATACAAAAAGTTATCATACATAAAGAACGGTTTGGACGCACTTTTTTATTTTCAGTCTTTTTTCTTCTCTTTTGTTTAATTGGTGTTGTTTCAGCATTCATAACAGGAGTGGAGATAACTTCCATTATTTTTCAAATCAGGGCATTCGTACTTACTTTTTTATGTATGTTCATTATTAGTGAATTGAAAATTACTGAAAAAGACATTGCCCAATTTTTTCTTGTGACTGTCTGTTTAGCAACTGTTTTATCTGTTCATGGCTTAATTGAAAAGCTATCATTACGCACATTGCTTCTTCCAGAAGCGTGGGTTCAAATGGATTTGGCAGAAACAAACCGAATTCGCATTTATGGACTTGCTGGAAATCCGAATATTTTAGCGACTTATTTAATGATATCATTTTTTTCGATTTTTTATTTAATCAAAAAGTTTGATCGTTTTAAACCACTTTTATATGTGATCGCAACGCTAATTTTTGGCGTTGTATTATTGACCTATTCAAGAGGTACGATTCTTTCATTCGCAATTGCTTATCTTGTTTTTATTGCTGCAACACGTCAGTGGAAATTAGTGAAATCACAAACCATTGTGATTGCGGCTGCATTATTTATCATATTTTTGCCGACTGCTTATACTGCTGAATATATAGAAAATCATTTTAATGACAAGCAGCTGGCAGAGCAATCTCAGAAAAAGATACATAAAGAGAATCGTTATTTTGACATGTTTTCAGATGATACCATTTCAAAAAGCACAGAAGGTGGCAGAATTTTTATTATTAAAAAGGGAATAGAAATTTTTAAAGAACATCCGCTGATTGGAACCGGCTTTGGAACTTACGGCGATTCAGCCTCATGGGCGTTTGGTTCTCCGATTTTAAAGGCTTATGGAATTCAAAATCCAATCTACTCCGATAATCAATATATACAAATTTTAGTTCAATCAGGTGTAGTTGGCGCTTTGTTTTTCTTTCTTTTTTTTGTAATGGTAATCATAACGATTATTCGCAGTAATCGCGAAAAAATGGAAAAATGGATAGTATTAGCATTTCTAATTGTTGGTGCAACAGCCGCAGTATTTTACAATATTTTGGAAGATAAAACATTTACACTTTATTTTTATATTGTCTTGGGCTTCTTATTAAACAAACACAGGAAATTTTCGCTTCCATTCAATCAAAAAATGTAGGGGATGAGTTATGAATATCTTAATGACAACAATTTTTGACATTCCACATGAGGGTGGTTTATCAACACATGTTCTAACTTTAAAAAATGGATTAGAAGAGCTTGGGCATAACGTCGATATATTGTCATTTTCTAGTATGAATCCCATTTTGAAAAAAATTTATGCACAAGCGCCAGGATATTTACTTAATAAGATTCAAAAAGGAAAAGGACAGGTGATCAATGATGGCCAACGGAAAAAAATGTTGAAATCGATATTGAAAAAAACAAAAAAGCGTTATGACGTCATCCATTGCCATGATGTGTACGCTGCCCTTGCAGCTGTTGAAACAAACATGCCAACGGTTGCGACTGTACATGGATATTTTTCATATGAAGCGATCAGCAGGGGAGCAATTTTGAAGGATAGTAAAGAAGATCAATATATTCAGCTGATTGAAAAGGAAGCATATGAAAAAGCGGACCATTTAATAGCAGTTGACACAAGAATTCAACAATATATTTTTGATAAAACGAATAAAAAAGCGACCGTTATAAAAAATTTTATCAATACAAATGAATTTAAGCCGCAATTATATCATAAACAAGAAGTTCGAAAACGTTTGGGCCTTCCAGAAAACAGGAAGATCTTATTTGTACCACGAAGATTGACGGAGAAAAACGGGGTCATTTATCCAACACTCGCACTCCCTAATGTATTAGAAATATTTCCAGAAACGTTATTAGTTTATGCTGGCACAGGAGAGCAAATGGAAAATATTTCAGCAAAAGTGCAACAATTACAATTAGAACATCATGTTCAGCTACTAGGCTCTGTTCCTCATGACCAAATGATGCAGCTTTATTCCGCGGCTGATGTTGTGCTAATACCCAGCGTTCACTCCTATGGAGTAGAAGAGGCGACATCGATTTCGGCCTTGGAAGCGATGGGATCTGGTTCTCCCGTCATAGCTTCAGCTGTCGGTGGATTGAAGGAAATAATTAATGATCAGAACGATGGTCTATTAGTAGAAGAAAAAAATCCAGAGGAGCTTTCGGCAGCAATTATAAAATTGCTCAAAGATCCGCAATTAAGCCAAAATCTTGCTAAACATGCAAGGGAAAAAATTGAACGAGAATATTCGCATATTGAAGCAGCCAAGAAAGTTTCTGAAATATATAATCAAGTACAATGAAAGAGATTTGTTAAAAAAGAATAAAATGATTCCTATACTTTCCTAAGAAGGGGTTATGAGAATTTGGGGATGACTATGAAAGAAAAAGTAAACATTTTAGGAATACCTTTTATAAAAACTAAAAGAGAAGAATTAACAAAATTGCTTATTGATAAAATGGATTATCAAGAAAAATGCTTTGTTGTGACGGCCAATCCGGAAATTGTTATGCATGCCCAAAAAGATGCTGAATATCAAAAAACTGTTCTTTCAGCAGATTATATCATACCGGATGGAATTGGAATAATTATTGCTTCACGGATAATGCGGGATCATTTGCCGGAGAGGGTGGCTGGCTTTGATTTGATGATGGATTTGTTAAGTGAAATTAACAAACGGAAGAAAAAAATTTTTTTACTTGGGGCAGAAGTTGCAGTTGTAAAAAAGGCGGCTCAAAAAATTTCTGAAAGGTTTCCGCAAATTCAAATAGTCGGTTATCATCATGGATATTTTCAATTGGACGATCTAGAAATAGCACAAAAAGTTCTTCATTCGGATGCAGATTTAATTTTGGTTGCATTAGGTTTTCCAAGACAAGAAATGTGGATTTCTAAATATTATCAAATGTTTACTAAAGGCGTTTTTATTGGTGTTGGCGGCAGTTTCGATGTTTTGGCTGAAAAAGTAAAAAGAGCACCTGTTTTATGGCAAAAATTAAATATTGAATGGCTTTATCGGCTCATTCAACAACCTTCCCGTTGGAAGCGAATGATAGTATTGCCGCAGTTTCTTATCAAAATTATATGGTTAAAATTCAAAAAAAATGTGAGGATGAGGTTAAATTTATGAAAGTCCTGCATTTAAATGCTGGAAATGAAACAGGCGGAGGCATGGTTCATATTTTGTCATTATTGAAAGAATTCAATAGGGATGAATTCATTCTAGGCGTTTTTGAAGAAGGAAAGCTTCTTGAGAAAGCAAATGAATTGGGGATAAAGACAGTTTTATTTCCACAAAAAACGAAATGTGATATTACTATCGTAAAAAATATCGTACAATTTATCCGTGAGCATCACATCGATATGTATCATACCCACGGTCCGAGAGCAAATGTAATAGGGGCACTAGTACGCTTATTCACTCCCTGTAAATGGATTGTGACTGTTCATAGTGACCCAAGACAAGATTTTATTGCCAAGGGATTTATCGGAAAAATGCTTTCAAATTTAAATATATTCTCCATTCGCAGAGCTGATCATATTTTCGCGATTTCCGAACGTTTTAAAAAAATATTAATTGATTTACAAATCGAAGAAAGAAAAATAACAACGATCTTCAATGGAATAGATTTTTCGAAAACGCTGGAACCACCCTATAAGCGGGAGGAGTTTAATTTAAGCAAAGATGCTTTTGTGATTGTGATGGTTGCCCGGCTGGAAAAAATAAAGGGGCACCTTATAGCATTTAAAGCATTTAAACAGGTGCTTCAAAGCTGTCCGTCAAGCCATCTGCTATTGATAGGAAGCGGTTCGTTAGAAAATGAGTTGAAACGAAAAGTTGTGAAAGAGGGGTTGCAAAACCGGGTCCATTTTCTTGGTTATAGAGAAGATGTAGAGAGAATTTTGCCAATTGCAGATGTACTATTGCTTTCATCGTTTAGCGAAAGTTTTCCGCTTGTCATTTTAGAAGCGGCTAGAGCCAAAATACCTGTCATAACAACGAATGTCGGCGGCGTTCACCATTTAATTTCCGATAAAAGCTTAGGCTGGATTGTCCCGATCGGCGATCATGAAAAATTAAAAAGATCTATAATGGAAGCTTCTGCATTAAAAAAACGGGGAAAATTGAAAGAATTTGGTGAAAGGCTTTATTTAAAAGCTTCTAAAAATTATTCGATTCAAAAATTTTCCGAAAGCATTTACAGTACCTATAAAAAAATATTAGATATTATGTGAAAAGGTGCAAAGGGTTGCGCTGATCGTCTGCTACTTGTGGTATAATCTAAAATGGTGTTGTGGAATTTTTTTGCTAGGGTTCCTAAAGCGTATGGAGATTTGAGATGTGGTTACATTAAGGGTTGAGGAGGAAAATTTTAATGATATATATATCCTTGATCATTTGTTTTGTCGTTTCTGTTCTCATAACACCAATTATAAAAAAATTTGCTTTTAAAATCGGAGCTGTTGATAAACCTAATAATCGAAAAGTACATAGCAAGTTAATGCCAAGAATTGGCGGATTAGGAATATTTGTGTCGTTTTTGGTCGGATTTTTACTTTTAAGGCCGGAAAACCAATACAGCATCCCGATTTTAATTGGAAGCTTCATTATTGTGATTACCGGCATAATTGATGATATTTATGAAATATCTCCAAAATTTAAATTATTAGGACAAGTATTAGCTGCATCCATTGTCATTTATCATGGTTTAGATGTTGAATTTATTAATTTGCCTTTTGGAGGCCAGATCGAATTTGGAATTTTTACGATACCGATTACTTTATTATGGATTGTCGGGATTACAAATGCGATCAACCTTATTGATGGCTTAGATGGATTGGCAGCAGGAGTGTCATCCATTGCGATCATTACCATTTTTGTGATGGCAATTATTATGGGGGATTTTTTCGTTGCCGGCATGTGTTTAATTTTGTTAGGGAGTACGTTAGGATTTCTTGTCTATAATTTTTATCCCGCCAAAATTTTCATGGGGGATACTGGAGCATTATTTTTAGGATATATGATTGCTGTACTTTCATTGTTGGGATTCAAAAATGTCACCTTTATATCATTTATTGTACCAATTATTATTCTAGGAGTGCCAATCTCTGACACGTTTTTTGCTATTATTCGCCGTATCGTGAGGAAAAAACCATTGTCTTCTCCTGATAAATCACATCTGCATCATTGTTTGTTAAATTTAGGTTTTGGACATAGGGAAACTGTTTTAATCATTTATACAATGAGTGCAATTTTTGGAGGAGTAGCCATCATTTTTTCGCAAGCGACAATGTGGGTTTCATTAATTGTCATTTCGATTTTATTGATTGCCATTGAATTGGTGGTTGAGATAACAGGATTAATTGGTTCAAATTACAAACCGATATTAAAGCTGTTTAGAGAAATAAAAGTTGAAAATATGAAAAACCGATAAATAAGCAGAAGAGATTGTAATGAATTTTTGTTCCATTACGAATCTCTTTTTTTGTTTGCACATGATCATTTACAGGAATAAAAAAATCAGGCTTCCCGCCTGATTCATACAGAAATCATTGATCTAGGTTTGATGACAGCATGGCGTTGTACTCCAAATGCTCTCTCAACTCCGTTGAAACTTTTTCCAAAGAATCCTCTTCCAGTTGGTAATAGTAAGTTCCATTTATCGGATTATCGTGCCCGTCAATTGTTAAAGATTCAATGCTGCTGATGGAACCAGAATATTTTTGCAGCGCTAAGACATTACCAATGCTGAAATTTGTCGTTAAGTTTTTCCCTAAAGAGTCGATAATATCATCGTATTTCGTGATAGCAGATAAGGATGAACTCTTTTTAATTATTGCCTTTATAACCTCTTGTTGCCGCTTGCCTCTTCCGATATCGCCTAATGGATCTTTTTTGCGCATTCGGACATATGCTAAAGCTTCCTCGCCATTTAACGTTTGTACACCTTTCTTAATATGAATGGCGTTCTTTCTCCCTTTGCTATCTTGCTCAGTAAATTCTCTGTCGCTGTTCACTTCAACGCCGCCAAGGGCATCAACAATATTAATAAAGGCGTTAAAATTTAATTCTACATAATAATCGACGGGAATATTCAACAAGTTTTCAACTGTCTGAACCGTTAAATCTTTTCCACCAAAGGCATGGGCGTGTGTAATTTTATCCAGATTATGTCCTGGGATTTCCACCCTTGAATCTCTAGGGATGCTGACCATTTTAATCGATTTTTCATCTTTATTAAATGATGCCAGGATTAAGGCGTCAGATCGGCTTTTCTTTTCACCTGGCCGCGCATCGACTCCAATGAACAACACCGAAAAATTATCTTTTTTCGGATCAACTGGTTGTTCCCTTAATTCAGATTTCCTTCCTCTCTCCAGATCTTCTTGTGCTAGAAAAGAAGCATTAGCTAATTTGATCGATAGATAAACGGCGTAACCGCCAGCAATTAAAAACAGGATTAAAAATAAACAGCCAAAGACCCTTAATTTTTTTTTCTTTTTCTTTTTTCTCGTTCTTCTATTCATGTCTAACTCCTTATTTTTTAAATTTAGTTTTTAACCTTCTCCTCCAAATATACTAATTCGCCTTCTTTGATCACACATTTCCCATTGGTGAGATCGGTCATCCAGTCTTTGAAGCTTTGAACCTGGCCTTCCTCTACATATGTTTCAACTTCCACATGATCGGTATAATAGATGTCTTTCAGCTTATAGATAGACGAGCGCAATTCGTTTTCGATTTTGCCGAGAAAGCTGTAATCAAACGCAGTGCGAATAATTTTCATTAGCTTGCGTTCGATGATGCCAACGTGGTCAATGGCTTCTGAAACAGCTTTTCCGTATGCACGGATCAGCCCGCCGGTGCCGAGTTTAATCCCGCCGAAGTAACGGGTGACAACAACGACAGTGTCTTTTAGTTGTTTCTTTTTCAACACTTCAAGCATCGGCACTCCTGCTGTTCCGCTTGGCTCTCCGTCGTCGTTCGCTTTTTGAATTTGGTCATGCTCTCCAATTAAATATGCGGAGCAGTTATGTGTGGCATCCCAATGTTTTTTTTTGATTGTATCAATAAACTCTTGAGCTTCTTTCTCAGTTTTGGCACGATTAATATAGCAGATAAATCGTGATTTTTGAATCACGATTTCATGCTCTCCAAAGCCAGCTACGGTATAATAGGAGGAAAGCATTGTGTATCACCTCCGCAGAAGAAACAAAACGGCATAACTTTTTTTGACAAAAATCGACTTTTTTTATAAAAAAACACTCACATTAGAATATTATAAAACGACAAAATTTTTACTTCAATTATGAACTGATAAAGTTTTTGTAACAACTTTTTTAAAATGGAGGAAAAGGCTGTGAACTCCAAAAAAATAGATTCTGCTGTAATAGACGATATTTTAAATAAAATGATCGAAACCGTCCAATCAAGCAAAGATCAAATTTTTGAAATCGGTGAAAAATCCCGCACAGAGTATGAGAAAATAGTAGAAGAATTGGAAGAAGTGAAAGAGCAAGTAAGTGAGGTGATAGAGCAAACCGATAAGCTGACGATTCAATCGAAAATCGCACGGCAGCGCCTCGTGGAAGTCAGCCGCAACTTCAACAAGTTTTCAGAACAAGATATTTTGAATGCCTATGAAAAAGCGCAAAATATTCAAATTGAACTGGCCATGCTCCAAGAAAAAGAAAAACAATTAAGAAAACGGCGGGATGAATTGGACCGCCGGCTTTTATCATTAAAAGAAATGATTGAACGAGCAGAGGTCATAGTAGGTCAAATTACTGTTGTGCTGCAATATTTAAACCAAGATTTGCGGCAGGTTGGCGATTTGCTGGAAGATGCAAAGAAAAAACAAGCCTTTGGCTTAAGAATTATAGAAGCGCAGGAAGAAGAACGGAAACGGGTGTCACGTGAAATACATGACGGACCAGCTCAAATGCTTGCAAATGTTTTGATGCGCTCTGATCTGATTGAACGAGTTTTTCGGGAAAAAGGGACTGCAGAAGGGTTTCAGGAAGTTCAAAATTTGAAAATAATGGTGAGAAATGCGTTATCTGAGGTTCGGCGCATTATATACGACTTAAGACCTATGGCTTTGGATGATTTAGGTCTCATTCCAACACTTAGAAAGTACCTTTATACTATTCAAGAATATGAAAAAGACATAAAAATCAATTTTCAAAACATCAGTGATGTGGAAGAAAAACGGCTTCCGGCGAAATTTGAAGTGGCCTTGTTCCGGTTAGTTCAAGAATCTGTAACGAACGCTTTGAAGCATGCGGAAGCAAAGCAAATTGACGTTAAATTTGAAGTCCGTCCAAACCAAGTAAATGTTGCAATAAAAGACGACGGCAAAGGCTTTGATGTAAAGAAAGTGTTTAAAGAAAAAAAGGAGTCATTCGGTTTAATGGGAATGAAAGAACGAGTGGAGCTGTTGAATGGGAAAATGGCAGTCCATTCTGCACCCGGAAAAGGAACGTTCATTATTATTCAATTGCCTACTAATCTATGAAATAGAGAAATGGTCTGATTGACTTCATGCATACATCACTGAAAAAATAATAATGGGGAGGATTGTAAATGAATAATCAAGTTAAAATTGTCATAATAGATGACCATGCGCTGTTTCGGGAAGGTATAAAACGTATTCTTGATTTTGAGCCTAATTTTGAAGTGGTTGCGGAAGCTTATGACGGCAGTGAAGCTTTAACAGTTGTTGAAAGCTATATGCCGGATGTTGTCATTATGGATATTAATATGCCTGGTGTAAATGGCGTTGAAGCTACTAAGCAGCTGGTTAATTCATATCCGGATACGAAGGTTATTATATTATCGATCCACGATGATGAAAATTATGTGATACATGCTTTGAAGACCGGAGCGAGAGGATATTTATTGAAGGAAATGGATGCTGACACTTTAGTAGAAGCAGTTAAAATCGTGGCAGAGGGAGGAAGCTATTTACATCCAAAAGTAACTCACAATCTAGTCAATGAGTTCCGCCGTCTGTCATCAGCCAATAATGGACAAATTCCAGCTACAGTCCGGCGCCCTCTTCATATTTTAACACGACGTGAGTGTGAAGTTTTGCAAATGCTTGCTGATGGAAAAAGCAATAGAAGAATCGGTGAAACGCTGTTCATTAGCGAAAAAACGGTGAAAAACCATGTCAGCAACATTTTGCAAAAATTAAATTGCAACGATCGAACACAAGCTGTAGTTCTTGCCATTAAAAACGGCTGGGTGGAAGTTAAGTAAAGTTACATATTTTCCATGGCGATTAATTTTGAACGATTTGAATCGTCAAACCGTGAAAGTGAGATTGATTTCTAAATACCAATTTTGCTCGGTGTATCTATATTGTTTTTTCCGACTTGGCTGATTGTCCAGCGATGATAAATGAATTCAATTGCATTTCTTCATTACGGCTGGAAACATAATATCATTTGGCAACTTGTCAATCTATTCGGATCCTGACCAGAGAAATGTTTTGATCAGAAGCTACGAGAATGAATCATAGGAAGCATTACATTCAACGTTCCGGTTTTGCAGAATCAACTTAGGTGAAAATGTATCAACAGGAAGCATAACGGCCTCTTCAAATAACTACAGGCGCTGGGAAGAGGCCGGTTTGCTCAGAAACAAGAAAAAATGCAGCAAAATTGGTAACCGCAATTGGAATCCACATAAAAGCTCCGTTTAAGCTGCTCAAAAATCCTTTAAACTTTAAAAAGGTGTAGACCTCATAAGAATAACCTCAACGAAAATCGTAATGAGCCGATCGACAAAACGAAATCCGCATAAATGGCAGTATAAAGACTTTGAAACAGCTAAAAAATATTTTTCATCCTCTTGCAGTTTCATGGAAATCCGGCAAAGTTAATGATAAAAGCTTGCATTTTTTATAAAATAGTCTTATAAAGGAGAGAATGAAATTATTAAAAGGAAAGGAAAAACATGATGCAAATTGCGATTGTAACAGATAGTACTGCTTACATTCCTGAAGAAGTTCGAAAGAGGCATGGCATACATATGATTCCTCTTAGCGTTATTTTTGGAGACGAGTCTTATCGTGAAGAGATAGATATGACAGCAGAGAGTTTTTGGGAAGAAATAAAGCGCCAGAAAGAGCTGCCTACAACTTCTCAGCCGCCAGTTGGTGAATTTGTCGAGTTGTTTGAAAGCTTATCGAAAGAATATGATGCAGTCATCAGCATTCATCTTTCAAGCGGTATCAGCGGCACTTACAATGGTGCTGTCACAGCAGGTCAAATGGTAGACAGCATTAAGGTATATCCTTACGATTCGGAAATAAGCTGTATGGCTCAGGGATTCTATGCAATTGAAGCAGCGAAAATGGCAAAGGAAGGGAAAAAACCGGAAGAGATCATCGCTCGCCTTGATGAAATTAAAAAATCAATGGATGCTTATTTTATGGTGGACGATCTTTCTCATCTTCAGCGCGGCGGACGATTAACCGGAGCTCAAGCTTTAATAGGGAACCTGCTGCAACTGAAGCCTCTTCTTCATTTTGTTGATAAAGTGATCGTGCCGTATGAAAAAATTCGTACGCGCAAAAAAGCAATCCAACGTATCTATCAATTATTTGACGAAGCTGCAAACAAACATCCGGTGCGGGCGGCTGTCATTCATGCCAACAGACCGGAGGATGCCAAAAAAATGAAAGAGGAGCTCGAAAGTAAATATCCAAATTCTGAATTTATTATCAGCTATTTTGGCGCTGTCATTGGAACTCATCTAGGAGAGGGAGCTATGGGTCTCTGCTGGTATAAAAAGTAATTGCAAGAAAACGTTAAACCCATTGTGAAAAATGGCTGTATCCATCCTCTTAAAAGAACTTCCCCTTCAAAACGAGAAAAGGTGCGATTCACCAAAAAATGGAACGGTGTCTGACCATCTGAAGGTGCAAAAAGCACCTTTTATTTTTTACAGAAATGAAGGATATAAATGATTCATCTAGCATCTTTCATTCGGACGAAAAACAATAAGAGCAATTGATTCAATATATTGATTTTTCAGAAAATATAAGGTAAAAAATAATAGTAAGAAACAATATGGTATGTACAAACGGAGGTTTTATATGCATGATCATGATCTCCAAAAACATCTTCTCGGAAGACATCTCCTTTCAAATGAGCTCCCGATTTCAATGGATGCCGTTCAAAATGCCCCCTTCGTTGAAATAGAACAAGGTGTTGTGAAAAAATCCGGTTTTTTTTATTGCAATCGATGTGGAAATGATCAGCCCTTTTTATTTGCAGGCTTTGACTGTGCAAAGTGCGGAAAGTTTTGTCATTATTGCCGGAACTGCATCATGATGGAGCGAGTAAGTGAATGCTCAAAGCTTGTTAGTTTTCCAAGACGAGAGAAGGAGGAAAAACATTCGATCCAATCGGATCAAACAAACTTTTTGCAATGGGATGGCGAACTGTCTCCGGCGCAAAAAAGAGCATCTGACCGGATCGCGGAGTCCGTTTTGCAGCGTACAGACTGTCTCATTTGGGCAGTTTGCGGAGCAGGAAAAACAGAGGTGCTGTTTGCCGGCATAAACACAGCTTTGCAGAAAGGGCTATTTGTTTGCATTGCTGCACCGCGTACGGATGTTGTTTTGGAGCTTGGACCGCGTTTGAAAAACGTTTTTCCGAGCATCGATGTGGCAGTGCTTTACGGAGGAAGCGAAGATCGTTTGAAGCTGAGCCCAATTACCATTTCAACGACTCATCAGCTTCTTCGGTATAAAGAAGCCTTTGACGTGGTGATACTTGACGAAGTGGATGCTTTTCCATATTCTGTAGATCCTGCTTTGCAATTTGCGGTTGAAAAAGCACGCAAACGAAACAGCTCCCTTATTTATTTAACTGCGACTCCCTCCTCATCAATTAAGCGGCATTTTAAGCCTTCCGAAATTGTGAAAATCCCTGCTCGATACCATGGTTATCCCCTACCTGTTCCTGAATTCAAATGGTGCGGCAATTGGAAAAAAAGATTGGAGAAAGGAAAGCTGCCGAAAAATATCATCACATGGGCAGCCGAACAAATGCAAAAGGAAAGACAAGCTTTTCTATTTGTACCGGAAATCAAAGTGCTTCATGATGTCGTTCCGTTACTAAAAAAATTGAATTCAGCGGTTGAAGGAGTACATGCCGAAGATCCCCAAAGGAAAGAAAAGGTTCGGGCATTTCGAAATGGCCGGATTCCGATCATTGTCACAACTACCATTTTGGAAAGGGGTGTAACAGTTCCTGGAATTGATGCAGCTGTTTTAGGAGCAGAAGAAACCATTTTTACAGAAAGTGCCCTTGTTCAAATATCCGGCCGTGTTGGACGGAGCATGAACAATCCAACAGGCTCCATTATCTTTTTCCATTATGGCAAAACAAATGAAATGATTGCAGCGAAACACCATATTCTTGCTATGAATCGGGAAGCGGCAAAGGAAGATTTGTTAAAGCGTTAGTATTTAGAAAATGAAGGAAACGATACAGAATGTGTAAAGTTGGAAAGATCTTTTCAATTTTGGATGAAAAAAGAAATTTCTTTTTCCAGTATGATCCAATATAATACAGATTAGAGATCATATATTTGGGGTGAGGACATGATAGTAAACGCTCTGGAAAAAATTATGGAAGAATTGCTAGATGAATATATTGACCAATTTCATATGGAATGCACGTGCCCAACTTGCCGCAATGATGTTTTAGCTCTAGTGTTAAATAGAGTTCAGCCCCGTTATGTAACGAGTGAAGATAAAATTACATATGTAAGAGCGGAATTTTTTGATCGGCAGCAAATGACATCTCTTCTTGTCAGCCTGGCAGAATGCGCAAGAATTGTTTCAGAAAACCCACGATGTGATAATAGGAAGGCATGATGCGAAATATGGGAAGATGTCTTTATTGTTTTAAAAGTATAGATGTCCGCTTGACTTGGAGACGGCTTTTTTTCCTCGAAAAAGATCCTGTTTTATGCGAAGAATGCTCCAGCAAGCTAAACGTTATATCAGGCCCCATTTGTCCAATGTGCGGGAGGCAAAGCGAAAAAGCCGAGTATTGCACTGATTGCGCGGCTTGGGAAAAACATCCTGACTATCATGGAGTGATAAAGAAAAACCGTTCTGTTTTTCAATATAATGAATTTATGAAAGAAGTGCTTGCTAGGTTTAAATTCCGCGGGGATGCGATATTGGCGCAGATGTTTTCCGAACCTTTTGTGAAAGCATTTCACCATCACTTCGACAAATCGATGATTCTCGTTCCCATCCCATTAGGTGAAGAAAGGCTTTTGGAACGCGGGTTTAATCAAGCAAAATTATTGGCCCAACTTCTTCAGCTTCCGATTATTGAGCCTTTGCGCAAAACAGATAAAGCAAAACAATCAAAAAAATCACGGATCGACCGAATGAAGACGAAAAATATGTTTACTGTAACAGATCCAAAACAAGTACATGGTCAACATATTGTTATCATCGATGACATTTACACAACAGGCGCAACGGTACGCCAAGCTGCAAAGCAGCTGATGAACGCTGGTGCGAAAAGTGTCGAATCATTTACGCTTGTCCGCAGCTAAATGACAAATCCGTTTTTCCGATATAAAATAATAATAATAATAGGAAGATTTTTGAAAGGTGGATTTTTATGGGGGAATTAGCAAACTGCCCAAAATGTGGTTCCTTGTTTGTCAAAACGCGGCTTCGTTCAATATGTGATGCTTGCTACCAAGAGGAAGAAAAGGCATTTGAAACGGTATATAACTTTTTGAGAAAAAAGGAAAACCGTAGATCGACCATTACTGAAGTTGTGCAAAAAACAGGAGTGGAAGAGGACTTAATACTGAAGTTTATTCATCAAGGACGCATTCAACTGGCGAACTTCCCGAACCTTGGTTATCCTTGTTCACGGTGCGGCACACTTATTCGCGAGGGAAAACTTTGTGTTTCTTGCAAAAAGGAAATACAGTCTCAAATTGAGCAAATGGAAAGAGAAGAGCAGTTTCAGGAGGAGAAAGAGAAGATGCAAACATACTACGCTATCCAACCGAAAAATAATGAAAAACGTTAACAAATCCCTCTATCGATCCGATAATGAATATAGAGATAGATTTCCAGCTGAAACAATCGTTCCATTAGAGCAGGAAAGGAGGCGGTGTCCATGAAGATTCACAGCTATCGGTCATCAAACGTTAATCCTTATCAAAAGCAAATGGATGCCAGCAAGCAGATGAAAGTGGAAGTCCAAAAAGATAGAGTGGAAATATCCAAGCAGGCAAAACAGCTTCAGCAGACGAGCGGTTTTGATCTTCAGCGTCAAGAAAAAGTGCAGGCGATAAAAAAAGAAATTGAAAGCGGGACTTACAAAATCGCCCCAGACCTGATCGCGAAAAGTATGATCCAATTTTATAAGAAAAAAAATGAAGAATAAATTGCGTCAATCCGTTTCGGTTTTTGATTTGGTTGCGTACGAAGCAGCCTGTTTCGATTTTTGATTTGGAACAGAATGAAAATGTGCTGGACAACTATATTGTACATTTCTGCATTTTTAGCATCTTCATCTTTACAACAAAAAATTATTTTTCATTTCCGGCTTTGGATCATCTTGTCAATGTTCGGAACGAAGCACCGGTAAATATGATTTTATTGAATTTTGCGGGGAGGACGTTTTCGTGTCTCTTGCCAATTTAATTAACGTTTTAGAAAAGCAGTTAATCATTCATGAACAATTGTATAACTTGGCAGTAAAAAAAACGGATTTGCTGAAAAAAGATGATGTTAATCAATTAATGCAGCTTTTAAAGGAAGAGCAGAAATATGTAATGCAGCTTGAAAATGCTGAAAAGGAACGGATCAAAGCAGCGGCTTGCTTTTTAGAAAGAGAAGACGATTTAACGATTTCCGCCTGTATTGAAAAAGCGGAAAATGAGGATAAAGAACGGTTGATAAATCTAAAAGAAAAATTGACAAACGTATTGGCTAATTTGAAAAACGCGAATTTTGTCAATCAACAACTGGCATTGCAAGCATTGCAGGTTGTGAATTTAACGCTTGATCTTTTCATGCCGGAGGAAGCATCGCCGAATTACACGAATCCGAATCAAGAATCGAAGCAATCGAAACGGCGTTCATGGTTTGATTCAAAAATTTAACGGGGGAATTCGCAATGGTATCAACATTTTTTGGACTGGAAGCGGCTAGAAGCGGATTGTATGCCGCACAAAGCGCTTTATATACAATTGGACATAATGTGGCAAATGCCGAGACACCTGGATATTCGCGGCAGAGGGTAAACCTTGTGCAAAAGCAAGCGTATCCGACACCAGGCCGTTTTCGAGCTGATATCCCTGGGCAGTTTGGAACAGGGGTGGATACACAAACAGTGCAGCGGATCCGCGACCGCTATCTTGATGTACAATATCGCGGCGAAAATTCTAAGCTTGGCTACTGGAGCTCTAGATTCAACGCATTATCGAGAATGGAAGATGTGATGAACGAGCTGAACGAGACAGGCTTGAACGAAACGATGGATAGCTTTTGGCAATCGCTGCAAGATTTGGCGGTCAATCCTTCCAACCTCGGTGCCCGCTCTGTTGTCCTTGAGCGCGGAAGAGCTGTTACAGAAACGTTCAATTATTTGGCGGAATCATTAAAGCATAATCAGAAAGATTTACGCAATGAACTCGATGTCGCAACAACGAAAATCAACTCTTTGCTTGAGCAAATCAATCAAATTAACAAACAAATCGGCGAAGTAGAACCGAATGGTTATTTGCCAAACGATTTGTATGATGAGCGCGATCGATTATTGGATGAGCTTTCTTCGTATATTGATATTAAAGTGACGCCGGTTGAAAGTGGAGGCAACGCTTTGAAAGTAGCCGAAGGAAAAGTAACTGTCGAGCTCGCTGGCTTCGAACCGCCAATCACCCTTGTCGACGGAAATAGATACAGAGTAAGACAATTTAGCCTCAATGAATCCAAGACGAACGGTCTTATCGAATCTATTTCTGTTGGTGGAAGAATGATAGGGGCAGACGATTTTGTTGAAAATTTAAACATCAATGGAAGTTTAAAAGGTTTAATCGAGGCGCACGGCTATACGAACATAGGCAGCACGATTGAACGCGGCATCTATCCTAGCATGATGTCGGATTTAGATCAAATGGCATATGATTTTGCGAACGCATTTAACACTGTCCACAGAAACGGATGGAGCCTTGAGGACATAAACAACGGCGTTCAAACACAGCGTGATTTCTTTGATCTCGGAGGTTTAAGCTCTCCTAAAGGCGCTGCGGCTGCCATTAAAGTATCGGATGATATGAATCGCGAACGAATTGCAGCTTCTGCTACAGGAGAAATCGGCGACGGCCAAAATGCGCTGCAGCTTGCTGAAGTAAAAAATACTTCATTTCAAAGTTATTTTGAAGCTGTTATCGGCGAAATGGCTGTTATGACACAAGAAGCGGAGCGGATGAAGGAAAATTCAGAAACCTTAGTTTCATCTGTTGAACAACGCCGCAAATCCGTCAGCTCCGTTTCATTAGACGAAGAAATGACAAACATGATCCAATTCCAGCACATGTACAACGCCGCAGCAAGAATGATCACTTTGCAGGATGAAATTTTAGACCGAATTATAAACGGCATGGGACTGGTCGGGAGATAAAGTAAAATTGACTGTTGAATAACCATAGTGGAAAATGAAAGCAAAAATTGTCGGGTTCAGAATGTATGAAATGAAATAAGGCGATGAAGTGCAAATCATATAAGAAATGTACTATTTGCACGTTATGAATTCATACAAAAAATTTATTTAATGAAAGAGAGGTGCAGCATATGCGTGTCACTCAATTGATGCTTGCGCAAAACTCACTCCGCCATTTAAGTAAAAGCTATGAGCTGCTGGGAAAATATCAAGATCAGATGTTGACAAGAAAAAAAATCACCCGCCCGTCCCAAGATCCCGTTGTAGCAATGAAAGGATTGTACTATCGGACAAACTTAAAGGAAGTTGAACAATATAAACGAAATTTATCAGAGGCTTACCTTTGGATCGAAAATTCTGAAGCGGGATTAGAACAGGCCAACCAAGGGCTGCAACGAATACGCGAGCTTTTGATTCGGGCAAAAAACGGTACAAATTCAGAAGACGAACGTGATGCGGTTGCCCGCGAATTGAAACAAATTAAAGACGACCTTGTTGCTGTTGCCAACACACAAGTGGCCGGCCGCTATATTTTTAATGGAACGAAAACAGACTCAGCGCCTGTCAGCGGTGACCCGCCTGTCGTTAATAACAACAATGAACCGTTTAAAATCGAGCTTTCAAAAAACATTCAAATCCAAGTGAATATAACGCCTGACAATGTCTTTAACCAAGCATTGTTTGATACAATTCAAGACATTCAAAATGCTTTGGAAAACAACGACACAACGAACTTGGACAGCCTGCTCGGCCAGCTTGATGGCCATATTGATGCTCTTAACGCTGAATGGGCTGAGCTTGGCGCTCGTTACAATCGGATCGAGCAGATGGAAAACCGCATCGGTCAACAGGAAGTAATCTCTACAAAAATTTTGTCGGATAATGAAGATGCCGACATCGAACGGGTCATTATCGACTTGAAAGAGCAAGAAAGCGCGCACAGAGCAGCGCTTGCTGTCAGCGCCCGCATCATTCAGCCGAACTTAGTTGATTTTTTGCGATAATGTGAGAGAAAGGACCTGCATAAAGGTCCTTTTTGTTCATCGTTATGCCTTGCTTTTGTTCCATGTTTTCCGACTGTTAAAAGAGGTACATAGTTTACTGAAGAAATTTCACTTGTCGTTGATTAGAACGGTATAGTCTTGTTAGTCATTCATATTTTTGACAAGAGCCCCCTTGAAGGAACTTCAATTGCATGGGATAGTTGAAGCACTTGCTTATTATTGTCTGTTGAATTTTTGTTTCTTCGAAGAGAATTTCTTTTCTGCTTTAAAACTTTTGTTGTCAGTGGAGGTGAGAGAAATGCTCCTGCCGCAAATTAGAATGGAAAGCCAAATGGCGAAAATTGCGATTAGCACCACTCCTGGAAATCAGTCAATCAAACAGCCGAAAGCGGATATCGATTTACAGCCGGCGAAAGTAGCGATGGAAATCAACCGCACTCCTGGAAAATTGACAATCGATCAAACGAAAGCGTGGGAAGATCGAAATTTAGCTGACACGTTCCGTTTCATTGAAAAAATAGCTGAGGAAGGCTATCAAGCTTGGCTTGAAGGTATTGCCCGCCTCGCCGAGCAAGGAGATGAACTGATGAAAATTGAAAACGGCGGCAGCCCGCTGGCTGATCAAGCGAAAGAAAACAGCGAATCCCCGATGTATGAAGTGAATGTCGGCTGGATTCCATCATTGTTCAGTGTAAAATTTGATTACGAACCAAGCAAGCTTGATATTAATTGGCATTTGAAAAAAGCTGAATTTCGTGCCATTCCCAATAAGCCGATCATTCATTACGACCGTGGCAGAGTCGATATAAAAATCGCCCAATACCAAAAGTTAAAAATCGACTTTGCCAACCTCACCTTTAAAGGACCAAACTTTGAAATGAACATATGAAGGTTGTGAGAACATGAGACTTAAGACAAAATATCATGGTGAAATAGAAGCCGCGAGCGACAGCATTATCCAATTTCCATCGGGCATTCCGGGGTTTTTAGATGAAAAGGAATTTGTGCTTTTGCCATTTGGCGCCGAATCGCCATTTTTTATTTTGCAATCGGTCAACACAAAGGAACTTGCTTTTGTCATGACAATTCCTTTTTTATTTTTCAAAGACTATGCTATCGACTTAGACGATGCGACGATTGAGCAGCTGGAAATTGAGTCGGAACAAGATGTCGCCGTCTATGTGATTTTGACGGTAGAAGAGCCGTTCGAAAACACAACCGCCAATCTGCTAGCTCCGGTCATCATCAATCAAAAAAACAAAAGGGCCAAGCAAGTGATTTTAACAGGCACTACTTATAAAACGAAGCATCCACTTATGGAACAGAAGGAGGTGTGAAGCCGTGCTCATTTTAACAAGAAAGCTGAACGAATCCATCATTATCGGCGACAACATCGAAATTACCATTACCGCCATCGAAGGCGATCAAGTCAAACTCGGCATTAAAGCTCCAAAACAAATCGATGTTCACCGAAAGGAAATATACGACACCATTCAAACAGAAAACAGCGCGGCTTCCCGCACCGACCTTGACCTGTTAAAACATTTTCAAGAAAAGCTCAACAAAAAATAAACCTGAGGTTTGAGCTGGAAAACCGTAACCAAACAAGAATTTTCAACAATTTTATTTTTCTATTAAAAAAGTCCTATTTTTTCTTTAAACACTATTAAACATCAAAAAAACAATCCGATATAAAACATGTAAAGAGCAGTGGCGGCCGACGCTGCTCGCACATAAACCACATGGACGTGGAAAAACAACAATTCAAGGAGGAAAAAATCATGAGAATTAACCACAACATCTCGGCGTTAAACACTTACCGCCAACTTTCATTTAACAACACACAAACTGCAAAAAACCTTGAAAAACTTTCTTCCGGCTACCGCATCAACCGCGCTGGCGACGATGCAGCAGGTCTTGCGATCTCTGAAAAAATGCGCGGCCAAATCCGCGGACTGGAAATGGCATCTAAAAACGCACAAGACGGTATTTCTTTAATTCAAACGGCTGAAGGAGCTTTAGCAGAAACTCATTCCATCCTTCAACGTATGCGTGAATTAGCTGTGCAATCAGCAAACGATACAAATACAGATACAGACCGTACCGAACTTCAAAAAGAAGTAGATCAATTAATTGAAGAAATTGATCGCATTGCTAAAACAACTCAATTCAACACTAAAAATTTGTTGGATGGTTCATTGTCAAATGCAGGTAGTGGACTGATTTTCCATATTGGTGCAAATTCTGGGCAAAATGTAGAACTAACAATTGCTAACATGAAAGCTAGTGGAATAGGGGTTAGCGGTTTAAAAATTGATACTCAATCTGGTGCAGATGCTGCAATCACCATTATTGATACTGCAATTAATACAGTTTCTTCAGAACGTGCAAAACTTGGTGCAATGCAAAACCGCTTAGAGCATACTATCAACAACTTAGGCGCTTCTGCTGAAAACTTAACTGCTGCTGAATCTCGTATTCGCGACGTAGATTATGCCTTAGCTGCCTAAGCAGTGACAGGCACAGTCGTCCTAGCTGGAAACGGCTAGGAGTATCACCGGGTGAATTGCTGGAAACCCCTTAGAGCCTTTGGCGCCACAACGTAGCTGGAAACGGCATGCGTGATGGCTTGAAAAGTCAAAGGATTGGGCAACCGAGCAGCCAAGCTCCTGTCTCGAAAGAGTGGAGAAGGTTCAACGACTAGGACATACCGCCTAAGGCGAATGCTATGGCGATGAAGTCCGTAGGATGTACAGGATTCTTCCATCGTCCTGTATCAATCCGAAGTGCCCGGCCCCTAACAGGTAAAGCTGAGGGTGAAGAGATAGTCTAGTCATTTGTGAAAGCAAATGTTCGCACGATGGCGAAAGAAATGATGGAATTCACGAAGAACAACATCCTTTCTCAAGCAGCGCAAGCGATGCTGGCTCAAGCAAATCAACTTCCGCAAGGAGTTCTTCAATTATTACGTTAATTTTAACCATTTCTTTGAAGGAGACCTTAGTATACTTACTGAGGTCTCTTTTTGAATTTTTTGGGATGTTTACTATCTCTATCATTTTCTATGTTAAAATTTACAACTTGTTAAACCTTTTTCCTAGGGCTCCTAAGATACAGGTTTCTTTTATTGAAAATAATCAATCCACCAATAAAAGGAGCTCGAGTTTTATTTTCTAGGACAAATTTTTAATAGCTTACTTTGATTGCACATTACCTAACACTACGGGAACATATGTTGATAATTGTGTTACATATTCTATATTTAAAATTGTTGGATTTTGTCGATATAATATATAAGAAACCATCAGTTGAGGAGTAGCGCGATGAATATTATTTTTCAAGATAAAGTGTTAAAAATTAACGGAGATAATCTTGATGAGCTCGAAAAGTTTATGAAACACGTAAATGATAGATTAAATGAAAACGGGCTTGTTTTTAGCCATTTTCTTGTTAACGGTACGCCATTTTATTCTGATATACAAGATTTAATAAATGAATACAGCAATCAGGAAGTTCCTGTTGAAATAGTTGGAATCACTGAACGTGAATGGATGTTAGAATTGAAACATGAAGGCTATCAATATATTGAAAGGGCAGAACAGGTTTTAATACAGCTGTCGGAAAAATTGTATGCTGGGGAAAACACGGGGGACATATGGCAGCAATTTGTCCATCTTTCCGAAGGACTTCATTATTTGTACCAAATTTTTTCCCAATCCAAATTGGGCGAAAAACATGAAAACATTGTCGCCGGAATAAGTTCCGTATCTGAGCAGCTCCTTAAAGCAATGGAGAATCAAGATGTTATTCTTTTAGCAGATTTTATTCAATATGAACTTTTGCCGTTATTTGCACAAATGAAAGAGATATTAAAAGCAGAGGACGATTCAAATGCTAATTGATAATCGAATCATTTTGCGGGAAAAAGCGAAAAATGTTTTAGAACGGTTAGATGAATTAAACGAATCAGAGAATGTAAAATTAATTGAGGCAAAAAACGGACAAAAAACGCTGCAAATCGAAACAAACAACCAAAAGCAATTTATTCACAGTGCTTATAATCCTGAAAAAGAAACAGATGTTTTCGTTGAAAAAATAAAAACAAAATTAGAAGAGAGGGAGCCGATCATTTTTATAGGTTTTGGACTAGGATATCATATCGAAGCCATTGCAGAAGCGTTTTCACCTTCTTGGTTTTCTATCATTGAGTTTAATCCTTTCATATTAAAAAAAGCACTCAGTGTCATAAATTTAAAAAAGAAAAAAGTCTATTCAAACATCAAACATTTACATTTAGTTGAAAAAGAAGAACACATTTTACCAGCGATTTTACAAGATGTCAACGATGTAAACAACCCCCCGCAAATCATTGTGTTACCGAGCTATGAAAGAATTTTTAAAGAAGAGGTCAATCGATATTTCACTGCATTTCAACAATATTTAAAAGAGAAAAAAAGTCGTTTTATCACGACGATCAGCTTTCAAAAACGCTGGACATATAATAGTTTGAAAAATTTCCCGTATTTATTAAAAACGCCAAACATATTAACCGATTTCGATAAATCTTTGTTTGAAAACAAACCTGCTATTTTAGTAGCGGCTGGACCGTCTTTAAATGAAGAATTTGACAACTTAAAAAAAATTAAAAAAGATCGTTCTGCTTATATTTTCTCTGTCGGCTCTGCGATCAATGCATTAATTGAACATGATATATATCCGGATGCAGCATTTACATACGACCCTACTGAAAAGAATCAGTTCGTTTTCCAAAAAATAAAAGAAAAAGGAATCATGGATATTCCGATCATTTTCGGTTCCAGCGTCGGATTTGAAACATTGGAAGACTACCCGGGGAAAATGGCGCACTTTATTACAAGCCAAGATAATATTTCAGCACATACCATTAAACATAACGAATATGATCATATCGATATTGCAGTCGATTCTCCGTCAATCGCGATTATGACTTTACAATTATTAAATCATTTGGATTTTCATCCCATTATTTTAGTAGGCCAAAATTTTTCCTATCAGCAAAATAAACGTTATGCTTCAGGAATTGAGTATGATTTTGTGAAAAATGAATTAAACGAAAAAGAAATAGAGAATGCATTTGAAATAGAATCTGTGGATGGAGGCAAAGTCCTCACAAATGACGGATTTGTCCGGATGAAAACAAGTATGGAACTTATTTTATCGGGGATGAAAGATAAGACAGTTTATAATACGACCAAAAATGGAGCAAAAATCAAGCATACGATTTATAAAGAATTAGCAGCAATTATGCAAGAGCTGCCCCAAAATGTTGTAGTTAATCATTGGCTGTCAGATCAAAAACCTAATTACAATCTCAAATATATAAAGGAACAATGGCAGCAATTGATCACAGATGCGGAACAAATAGAAGGAAAAATAAAGGAAATTAATAGCTTCATAAATAAAATAGAAGAAACGGTCAATTCAAGAAAGCTGAATAAGCTGCACCGTTTATTTACGGCAGTGGATGAAAAAACAAATGAAGTGTTAAAAACATTATTTTACAAAGCATTTCTCCGACCAATGACACAATTTGAATATGAATTGGCATCAAAAGAAATAACGGCTGTCCGAAACAGCCCTGATCTCATCAACAAGGCAAAAGTGATTGTAAAGGAATATAGACGCCTAATCGCTGAGTGGGCTGTATCGTATCGGTTGGTGAAAAAGGATTTGAATGATGTATTTAAAGAGATATTAGAAATTGTCGATTGATATTTTTAAGCTGTTAAAAATAATTGGTATGAATTGAAGATGAGGAAGGATTCACAATGATACTAGATTTTAATTACAGGCGGAACAGGATCTTTTGGCAAGCGCTTTGAAAAAAATATATGATGTTAAAAAAGTGATTGTTTTTATCCGCGATGAATTAAAACAATATGAAATGGCACAAGAATATACAGACTCAAGACTTCGTTTTTTCATTGGGGATGTACGATACAAAGATCGTTTATATCGTGCGTTTGATGGTATTGATGCAGTTGTGCTAGCTAATCCCATGAAGCAAGTGCCGGCATTTGAGTACAACCCTTTTGAAGCAGCAAAAACAAATATTTACAGAGCACATAATATTACTGAAGCAGCGATTGACAGAGGGGGTTCAAAGAGTTATTGCATTACGTACAGATAAAGCTTGTAGTTCTGTAAACTTGTATGGTGCGACGAATCTTGCGTCTGGACAAACTTTTTATTGTTGCAAACTCTTACGTAGGTGAAAACACGAGATTTTCAGTTGTTCGTTGTGGAAATGTTGTAGGCAGCCGAGGCATTGGTATTCCATTCTTTAAGAAAATTCGGCATGCTGGTAAATAGCCTATTACAGATGAAAGAATGCCTCGTTTTTGGATTACACTTGATCAAGGTGTTCAGTTTGTGATTAACTCTCTTGAAAGTATGAAGACAAGGGAATTTTTCATTCCTAAAATCCCAAGTATGAGAGTGTTGGACTTAGCAAAAGCGATTGTGCCGGAATGCGAAATCGAGATTGTTGGAATTCGAAACTAGATTAACTGCTGTAAAAGTTAACTGCTCAATCAATTTCTTAATTCATTGCAGAGACAATAGAAGAGAGGCTGCCTACATTGCGTTGATTCAAATGGCAGCGGTTTTGCCAAGATCAGAAACAATGGTTGCTTAGATTATCAGTAAACCACAGGAAATTCACTTGGATTCTTCTAGAAGAAACAGGATTTTTTGAATTCCGTCAATTAATAAATTTTTTATTCATTTCTATATTCCGTGTGTCTATAAGTTAGACTAACATGAAAGAACACATAATTAAGAAAGTAAAAATCGCTCCTCCTTGAAAAAGATCAATACTTCAAAGAGGAGCAGAGGGCTTTCGTTTTATTTTTTCCCCGCTTTATCCAGTTCGGCAATAATTGGAGTTCCGTAAGTATGGAAGGTTTCAACCGTTTTATTTCCCCAGGCTTGGCCGCGTTTGCGTTCTTCTTCAGTCCAAGTAATTGGCTTCCAATCTGGTGCAAGAATCAGATATCCACCGGAACAGACTTCAATACGGTTTCCGCCTGGTTCATAAACGTAAACAAAGTATGTTTGGTTGATGGCGTGTTTGCTTGGGGCAAATTCAATAAAAACGTCATGGTCAATAAAAAAGTTTGCTGCTCTCACAATGTCCGACATGCTCTCGACGGCAAAAGCGATATGGTGCAGGCGTCCTTTTGATCCAGTTGAATCTTCGGTATATACAAGATCGTACGATTTATTAGTTGCTCGATACCAGACAGCTGCTTTGTGGCCGTCATTCATGACGATTTGCTCGGTTAAACGGAGACCTAAGACATTTTCTGCAAATTCTCCATCTGCTTCCGGATTTGAGGATAAATAGTTGATGTGATCTAAGGTTTTTACCGCAGCTCCATGTCCAGTGAACTTTTGTGGTTGATTTTTCAGTGTAGGCCGTAAATGATCAGGAGCTTGATAAAAGTTTGATTCATAATACAGTTCCATGATATGCCCATCCGGGCCGTAATAGCGGTATGCTCTCCCGTGGCCTTTATCTCCATCAATCCAGCCGATTCCGCGTCCGGTGGCTTCGATCGCCTTCGCTTTTCGTTCCAATGCTTCCGCACTTATCGTCCGCAGCGCTGTATGGCCGACTCCAGCCTGATCAGATTTCGTCAATTTGATCGAATACTCTTCGTAATCCCCCCAACAGCGCAAATAAACCGATTCATTATTTCTATATACTTCCTGTAAACCGAGTATGTTCTTAAAAAAAAAGGTGCTTTCCTCGAATTTTGGAGTTAACAGTTCCACATGGCCGAGGTGGGCAATGTCAAAATCCAGTTCCCTTGGGTGATTCATCTGTTTCTCCCCTCCTATTATTAAACATAATTGTTGAACAATTTTATTCTACAAATTTAAGAATTGTTTGTCAATAAGCGCTTTCATAAATTATTTTGCAGACGGTAAAATGAAGGAAGAAATATAGATCATGTGGAAGGAGAATCCAGTAAGCTTGTTGAACCATTTTCTTTAAACAACTTGCAATGGATCAAAACTCAAAAAGTTTCTGTAAAGTATTGACTAATTTATCAAAATTAATGTGTAATAATATTGTTAAACAATATATTTGCGATTGATTATAATTTACGAGGCGATTGAATATGAAAAGACCAATGGATATTGCATACGAATACATTAAAGAACGAATAATGAACGGCGCGTTTTTGCCTTCACAAAAATTGAATGAAAGTGAACTCTCTAATCAAATCGGTGTAAGCAGAAATACGGTAAAGAAAGCTTTATTTAAGCTGGAGCAGGAATGCTTAGTTGATATGGAAGAAAATAAAGGAGCAACGGTAAAATCCTTTACTGTGAAAGAAGTCGTGAACTATTTTGAAATCCGGGAATTACTTGAAAGCCTGATTATCCGCAGCGCTGTTAAACAAATAACAGATGACCAGCTGAATGAACTGGAAGACGTTTTTAACAAAATGGAATCATATTTAAACTCTGGAAATTTTGAGGATTATTCGAAAATGAATAAAAGATTTCACGAAATCATTTATGAAGCTAGCGACAACCAACAGGCAGTGGATATGGTAAACATGATCAAAGTACAATTGTTAAGATACCATCTGCGGACAATTCTAATACCAGGGAGGAAGGAAAATTCTTTAAAAGAACACAAAAGTATCTATCTCGCATTAAAAAACCGTAATGCGGATGAAGCGGAGAAGGCGATCCGCACACATATTTCTAATATTCGTAAAACGATTGAGGAAAATTTCTCATTTCTTATATAAAAAATATAGTTTTGATGGGCTGGCTTTTTTGAACTGCCCCCTGTCAAGTAGACAGTAGAAATAATAAAAATATACCTAAGCGGCTTTAGCTCTATATTCCATGGGGCTAAGGCCGTTTAATCTTTTTGGATACCTTTCATCATGATAAAAGCGGATGTACTCATCCATCGCAAGAGCTAATTCTTCAAATGTCTGATACTTATGTAAATAATACTTCTCGCATTTAAAGCGTTCCCCAAAAAGATTCCATTGGCCCATTATCAATACATCTGCCTACTCTTGACATACTTTGTGTCATCCCTGCTTGGTCTATTCTACGTTAACCATGAGAGGTATATTGGAACCCACTGTCACTATGAATAAGTGGATGCTCTCCATTGAAAAGTGCGGTAGCTTCATCCAACGTTTTGAATACAAGATGATGATGATTGGAATGTCCTAAAACATAGCTCACAATTGATCCATCATATAGATCAAGAATAGCACTTAAATAGGCTTTCTTTGATGAACCATATTTTAATTCTGTGACATCAGCTACCCATTTTTCATTTGGCTTTTCCGCTGTGAATTCACGATTCAATATATTTTCTGCAACATGTTGATGGGTAGATCGCTTATAAGATTTCTTCTTTTTTCGAATAACAGATTGTATACCGGCAACTTTCATCAGTCTATAAATTCGTTTGTGATTGAAGTTCTGACCAAGCTTTCGATTTATATTCAACGTCATTCGACGGTAACCATAGATGCCGTCAACTTGTTTTTTGCAAAATAAAAGTGCAGAGAATTGCAAAATCCTTATGCAGTGATTTGCAATGGGGCTTTACATGGAGGAGGAGCCATGATAACCTTTTTGGTTTTGCCAAAACTGTTGAATCTGGCGCTTGGCTAAAGAATCATGGCTACAGAGGATCCATGTCAAGCCTTGATGGATAGATCACATATATGTATATTTATTCAAAATTTTGATAAAGATATACTGCAACACTCTGTATTTTTTTCTTGCAGAAAACAGTCAACTTTCTCATGGAGAGCTTTCATCTCTTTTACGATTTCTTCATTCTGAAGTTCTCGGGAGGAAGGCGAACGTTTTAACCTCTTATAGTAAGCAGCTTGTGAAATACCGGCGATTTCACATAATAAGATTATGCTTAGGTTTTCTTTCTCATGAAGTTCCCGGATTGCGATATTTGGTTTACTTTCGCCTCCTTTCGATTTCCTCTAACTTTCTTAAAAATAGATTCTCCGCACGTAAGCGTTCATTTTCTCTTCTGGAAATAACTTTGCTTCTTCTTTTTTTCTTCCTCGTTTGTCTTTCAGCGCTTCTTCTCCACCATTTTCATACTTCTTCACCCATTGATATACTTGTTGATAAGAAACTTCATAAGTCTCTGCTGTTTTGTTATAATCTTTTCCGTTCCCTAAACAATCAAGCACAATTTGTATCCGTTCATTCCAAGTCGTTTTTCTTCCTTTAATCATAGAGCTTGTCTTTCCTTTCGACGTATCCTGTAAATCTCTATGGCTATTATACTTCTTCATCCATCTTTGAAGTATCGATCTACTTGAAATACCATATGTCCTGACAATCTTGTACTGTGAGAACTCACAAGATAAATAATCTTTTACAGCTGCTTCCTTATAACCTTTCCAAGAATTTGAACGTTCTAAACCCTCTATTCCAAATTCCTCAAATTCATTTATCCATTGCTTTAAAGAATATTTAGTAATTTGATACCTTTTACAAAGCTCTTGAATAGTACATGCTCGGTTTTCATATGCAAGTAAAACTTCAAGTTTGAACTCTGTAGTATATTGCTTATACATAGAAAAACTCCCCCTAAGGTAAAACAGATGTTTTATATTTTAATCTATCTACCTTAAGGGGAGCATATCAGCAAAAGTCAGCCCATTTTTTATATTCAATAATGCACATGCGAGTAGCTGTGAGTAGGAAGCTGCTTCATTAAACGAGCGCCTGTTTTATAGAAATTTTAAATTTTTAAACAATTTGAGTTGACAGAAAGAAAAAAGATACTATATACTTTAACCATCAACAATATTGTTAAACAATTTTGTTAAAAATATTTCTGAAAGAGAGGCTGTTCTATGTACGAAGAGCTATTGAAAGATGCCTATGACCTACATGTCCATACCGGACCGGATGTTTTGCCTCGTAAATTGGATGATTTTGAAATGGCAGAACGTCTCCAACGGATCGGCATGAAAGGCTATGGCATCAAGTCCCATTATTTTTGCACAGCTGAAAGAGCATCTTTAGTCAATAAAAACTTCCCGGGTTTTCGTGCTATCGGGGCCATTTGTTTGAATAATACTGTCGGCGGATTAAACCCGATTGCGGTTGAAATGGCTGCAAGGGATGGGGCAAAAATTGTTTGGATGCCTACGTTCGATTCTGCGAACGAACAGGAACATTTTGCTAAGAGCAGCCCTGCAAAATTGCCGCACTGGGCTAAACTGCGACAAAAGCTGGAGGAACAAGGGAAGCATTTGCCTACAATAAGCATTCTTGACGGAAATCAATTGAAAAAGGAAATGTATGATTGTCTGGAAGTAATCAAGGAACACGATTTAATTTTGGCTACCGGACATTTAGGAAAAAAAGAAATTTATGAATTAGTAAAAGAGGCAGGAAAATTGGGTGTGAAAAAAATTGTCATTACACATCCTAACTTTCCATCTATCAATCTATCAAAAGAAGAGCAAAAAGAATTAGCAGATATGGGAGCGGTTATGGAGCATTGTTTTACGACCCCATATTCAAATAAAGCGACTTGGGAATCTGTTTTTGAAGAAATCCGTTATGTTGGACCTGAACATTGCATTTTATCAACAGACTTAGGCCAACAAAAAAATGTTTATCCGGATGAAGGGATATTGGAATTCGTTCGTCAACTAATTGATAACGGCGGTTTTACGAAAGAAGAAGTGAAGCGTATGACAACCATTAATACCTCATTATTGGTAGAAGAACAGGGGGTAAAAATATGATTGATCAAAATACGAATCTATTAGTTGTAAGTGCTCATGCAGGGGACTTTGTTTGGAGAGGCGGCGGCACCATTGCAAAATATGTAAAAGCTGGAGCAAAAGTTTCTCTCGTTATTTTAAGCTACGGGGCAAGAGGAGAGTCCAATGACTTATGGAAAATCGAAGGGCAAACATTGGATAACGTAAAATCTGTCCGCAGAAGCGAAATCGAGGCAGCCATCAAATGCTTAGGTGTGAAAGATTATGAAATCTGGGACTATCAAGATTATCATATGACCATCACACCGGAACGCACCCTGCAATTGCTTAAGAAAATCAGGGAAGTACAGCCGCAGGTGATTTTGACTCATGGTCCGCGGGATGCGTTTAATCCTGACCATGAAACCGTTTCTCGGTTTGTATTTGAAGCTTCAGTATTAGCAACTTCGGCAGGTGTACGCGACGTTGAACTTCCAAAAATTAAACAGCCGAAAATCTTCGGCTTTGAACCGCATCAGTCGGAAATCAGCGATTTTAAACCGGAAGTGATTGTTGATATTACTGATACGTACGAACAAAAATATGAAGCTATGAACTGCTTTAAAGCTCAAAAGCACTTGATTGAATATTATGCCGCTAAAGCAGCTCTGCGTGGAAATCATGCAAGAAGATGCTCTGGCAACCAACAATACAAATATGCGGAAGCTTTCAGCAGATTCTTCCCGCTCGTTGGTGGTGAATTGATATAATGGAAAAATATGTGGTTCAAAATATTCAACGGCCTGATCCGAAATTAATTGAGGAATTTAAAAACTATGACGTGTCGACGGTTTATGAGGCGCAAGGTAAACAAGGACTCTTGGGACATCAACTGAAGCCTGTTCAAGAAGGAAAACTAATTTGCGGACCTGCCGTGACAGCTATTTGCTATGCAGGTGATAATTTGATGATTCATGCGGCCATCGAAGTTTGCAAGCCGGGTGATATATTAGTGATTACGACAATCGGTGAAGGTGTTCATGGAATGATTGGCGAGCTGATCGTCCGAGCTCTTATGAAACGCGGTGTACAAGGTGTCGTCATTGATGCCGGCATCCGAGATGTGAAACAAATTCGTGAACTTGGTTTTCCAGTATGGTCGAAAGCAGTTTATTCAGAAGGCACAACCAAAACAAGAGGAGGCTGGGTGAACGCTCCGGCAGTATGCGCCGGCACGCAAGTAAATCCTGGTGACTTAATTATGGCGGATGACGACGGTATTGTTGTCATCCGGAAAGAAGATGTTAAATCGTCGTTAGAAGCAGCCAAAAATAGAGTGGAAAAAGAAAAAGGGACAAAAGAAAAAATCGAAAACGGCGAATTGAGCGTTGATTTTTACAATCTGAGAGAAACGTTACAAAAGGAAAATGTTATTTATTATGAGGATGAAGAGGCATTTAAAAAATCTTTGCTGTCGTAGGCGAAGCTATATCAGGATTCCGTTATGGGACATTTTTAATTGTTTATTAGACTAAGAGATGGGGAGATTGTACATGGCTGCACCAATAGTAGGTTTTATAGGGTTTGGCGAAGCAGCTTATTTAATTTCAGAAGGGCTGCTTCAAGAAGGAATAAAAATCATTTATGCGTATGATGTTAACGCTAACCATCCGACATTTGGACCGGCTATCCGGGAGCGAACGGAAAAGCTGCATATTCCACTTGCTTCGTCGTTGGAAGAGCTTTGTGAAAAAACGGAGTACATTTTTTGCGCTACGAGTGCAAAAGCGGCCGAACCTATCGCAAAAGATATCAAATCGTACTTAACACCGGACCATTACTATATTGATATAAATGCCGCTTCGCCAATGGTAATGGAAAAGGTTGCAGATTATGTTGCTGAGACAAGAGCAAAATTTGTGGATGCGGCAGTCATGGATTCCGTACCATTAAAAAAACATAAAGTGCCAATGTATATAAGCGGTTCAGGTGCACTAGATTTCCAAAAAATCGGTACACAGTTTGGAATGAATCTTACATTTATTAGCGAAAAAGCCGGCAGTTCTTCTGCCATCAAAATGTTCCGCAGCATTTTTATGAAAGGGTTTTCTGCACTTCTGTTGGAAACCATTCAATCCAGCAGAAAATACGGGGTGGAAGAAATCGTTATGGAATCATTGAATCAATCCGTTACAGGAAAACCATTAGGTGAAACTGCTAATATGTTGTTGACCAGAACGGCCATCCATGCAGAACGGCGGGTGGCCGAGATGAATGAAGTAATCGACACACTCGGTATGTTAAATGTGGATGCTACGATGTCTGAAGCTGTGAAAAGGAAGTTGCAATTACTTGTTGACAGCGGAGTTCGGGAAAAGTTGAACAACCAAGTTCCTAGTCATTATAGCCAATTAATTGATTTATTGGATTCTAGCGAACATTAATGAGATATAGTGCCATTATTTTCCGCTCCACACAGCATTTTGATTGAAGCTTTTCGTAGGTTTCAGGAAGGAATTTGGCAAAAGAGTGGAAGAAGGATGCCCTCGATGATTTTAAGATCATGAACGAGGAGTATCACAAAAAGTCCACCCGCATGATTTGATTTTTGCAATCCATGGTGGCGGAGCGCTCCCCTCCGCCATAACCAAATCATTCAGCGATATTTCATTGAAAAGAACAAGTAATCAAAACTATGAAATTCATTTAAGAAGTTTTTCCTTTCTAAATTATTATATCTTGCCGAAAAAAGGAGGAAGTGAGAACATGACAAGCCTTTCCGTAAAAAATTTTTTAGATGCAAGTAAATTTAACCGCTTTCACACTGTTTTATTGCTTTGGGGGCTTTTCACGATTAGCTTTGAGGGGTATGATTTGGTTGTTTATGGTACTGTAGTTCCGGTATTATCGAAAGAATGGGAGCTGTCGCCGATCCAGGCGGGCATTATTGGCAGCTATGGATTGTTTGGCATGATGTTCGGTTCGATCATTCTCAGCCTTTTGGCAGATAAATTCGGGCGCAAGCCGCTTATCATCATCTCTATTATCATTTTTAGTCTTGCGACAACTATATCGGGATTTGTTGATAATGCAACATTGTTTTCATGGTGCAGATTTTTAGCAGGAATTGGCTTTGGCGGCGCATTGCCTTCAGTGATCTCACTTCTTACAGAATATATTCCTAAATCCAGTAAAAATAAAGCGATTACATTGGCATTGTGCGGAAACCAAGTCGGCGGTATACTTGCACCGCTTGTCGGAGTTTTATTTATTACATCATTCGGCTGGAGACCTGTTCTATGGTTTTCTGTTATTCCTTTGTTCATCATCCCTTTTATGATTAAGTCTTTGCCTGAGTCTCCACAATTTTTAATTCGCAAAGGCAAACTGGATGATTTAGAGCGCACTTTAAGAAAAATTGACCCCGACTATAAAAAGCAGTTGATTGAAACCGAACAGGAACCTGAGGTGAAAACAGAGAAAATTCCATTTATTGGGCTTTTTCAAAACAAACTGGCATTGCCTACGATTCTTTTCTGTATTGTTTACTTTATGGGGTTGTTAATGATCTATGGCCTAAATACTTGGCTTCCTAAATTAATGGAGACAGCAGGTTATCCGCTTATCTCCAGTCTCGGATTTGCGATCTTCTTAAACGGCGGTGCATTGCTGGGAACTATTATCATTGGTATTTTGGCGGATCGCAGAGGTTCGAAAGCATTAATTACCGGTTTGTATATTCTCGGTGCAGTGTGTCTTGCTCTTCTTGGGATCAAAAGCAATATTTTCTTCCTTTATTTGCTCATCGCCATTGCTGGTGTTTGTACGATGGGGAACCAAAGCTTATTAAACGCATTTGTTTCCCAGTATTATCCCGCACATGTGCGTTCAACAGGGGTTGGATTGGCGAATGGTGTAGGACGTCTTGGCGGCATGGTTGGCCCTACATTGGGCGGGATGCTTTTATCTCTGAAAGCACCGATAGGCATATGCTTTATTGCCTTTGCAGCTCCGGGCATTTGCGCAGCCTTGGCACTGCTTCTCGTTCGAAAAAAGCATGATGATCCAACAGTTATTCAATCAGAAGCCGAATTGACATTGCAATAATCTTTCATACAAAATTTGCACAATTAGATGGACTTAACTAAGGTAAAAAAATGGTTCCTATTTTTCTACACAAGAGACTGAATATTCAGTCTCTTGTGTAATCTCTAGTTAAGGATAAAAACAGCAAATGATTAAACCTATTCCGCTGTTTTAAACAAGTTGACTGTGTAAACAAAGGTGTAAAGCTAGGGTCGAATTTTCTGTTGCATACCATGTACGAAAAATACTGAGACCGAACTAAAAGAAATAATTTATCTAAAAAAAGCTGTGGATTAGTTGCTGGTAATGAGCTGCAAACTTTTTTTAAGAACTGTTGACAGACAAAAAGCTCGGCATATGCTGAGCTTTTTGTCATCAATTCACTAAAAAATTTTTTAAATACCGATTGCCCGTTTCAAAAAGGGAACTATTTTCAAGCAAAACCTAGAAAGTGCTGAGAGTATTATGAGAGTTTTACAACCGTTCTGCCGCGCAGTTTGCCTTTTAGAATGTTCGATAATGCGTCAGGAAGCTGATCGAGTGTGATTTCTTGTGCAATAGATTCTAGTAGTTTATCAGGTTTTAAATCAGCGGCCATTCGCTCCCAAATTTGTTTTCGCAATTCCATTTGGCAATAGACCGAATCGATGCCAAGCAGGTTGACTCCTCGCAAAATAAATGGGAAGACAGTCGTTGGAACGTCGCTGCCTCCAGTTAGCCCACTGACTGCTACAGAGCCGTTGTATTGAATTCTGCTAAGGATTGCGGCAAGGGTTTTCCCGCCTACAGGGTCAACGGCTGCTGCCCAATATTGTTTATCTAACGGACGGATCTGTTCTGGACAAACTTCTTCGCGAGAAAGGATTTCTTTTGCGCCAAGCTCGCGTAAATATTCATGTTCTGTTTCTTTGCCTGTACTTGCGACAACATGATAGTTTCGTTTTGCCAACATGGAAACTGCGATGCTTCCGACTCCGCCGGTTGCTCCTGTAACGAGTACTTTTCCTTTGTCAGGAGTTAATCCATTTTCTTCTAAACGATGGACAGACAATGCCGCCGTAAATCCAGCTGTTCCTAAAGCCATAGCATCTTTTAGTGTCAATCCTTTTGGAAGAGGGACAATCCAATCTGCAGGAATGCGGGCGTATTCGCTGTAGCCGCCGTAATGTGTCACGCCGATTTCATAGCTTGTTGCAATAACTTCGTCTCCCTCTTTAAAGCGCGGATCTTTAGAAGAAACAACAGTGCCGGCTAGATCGATACCTGGTACGAACGGATACGATTTTACAATTTTCCCATTCGGAATGGAAGCTAATCCATCTTTATAATTGACACTGGAATAAGCAACTTTTATGACGACATCTCCTTCTGGAAGGTCATTCATGGAAATGGTTTGTACTTTCACTGAAAAATCTGTCTCCGTTTTGTTCACTACTAACGCTTTGAAGTGGTCCACTCGACATCCCCCTTATTGTTTTTCATATTCTTGTTTTTACGATAACAAAATTATTCTGACCGGTCAAAATATTTTTATCGTCAAAAATTCATGTATAATAGCGTTATGACCGAAGTTCGAGGGGTGTTTTTATGAAGAAAAAAGCAGAAGAAAGGCGAGAACAAATTTTAAGGGCTGCTTTTCAAGCTGTTTCAGATAAAGGGTACGAAACGGTAACATTGCAGGATATTGCTGATTATGCAGGTGTAAGCAAAGGGGTTACGAATTATTACTTTGAAAATAAGGAGGACGTTTTTTTAAGCTTGCTGGAATGGGTGACGGATCGCATTTATCAACAAGAGTATAAAGCGGTTAGTAAGCAGACAGCAGCGATAAATAAATTAGAGGCTTATATCCATTCTGTTTTTATCGATCCAAAAAAGAATAAAAAATTTTACAAAGTGTATCTTGATTTTATGGCACAAGCGAGCCGAAATCCGCAATATCGGCTTATAAATCTCAAGTTTTACGAAAACTGCTGGAAAATCGGCCGTGACATTGTTGCTCTTGGTCAAGAGGAAGGAACGTTTTCAGCTGACATTGATGTCGATACAGCTTCCAAAATGATTCGCTCGATCATCGATGGATGTCTCATTCAGTGGTTAATGCGTGATGAAGATCATCTTCATGAGTTTTATAAGAAAACTTGCTATGAGCTTATTTTGAAATATTTAAAATAAGGAAAGTCTTTTGGGAATGATCTCCTGAAAATAGACATATTCCAGCGCTCAGCACCTGAAAGTACTTGAGACAAACTGGGACTGTAACGAATGTTAAAATTATCGAATCATTTGTAGAAAGCGGCTGATTGGAAGCGGTTTGACGGCCAAAGGTGCATTTTGGTTGCTGAAATTTTAAAAGATGTACCTGATGGATTTTTTGAAGGCGATGATTTACGATATTGAAAAGACATTGTTGCAAGGAGTCGAAGTCTTTTGGATAATCGATTAACCTACGAAGACATGTTGAAAATCTGTGAAACAATTAATATACATTATATTCCGGATGAGCAGCTGTTTTATGACACGATTGATCATATTTTAGAAAACCCAGAAAACAAAAGTGCTTCCGAAATTATTCTAGAAACATTTACAGCACTCTTAAAATTAATAGATTCCCAAATTAAAGAAATTGAAACAAAAGTGAATATACAACCTTCCTGTTTTAAAGGCTGTGCTTATTGTTGTTATTTTCCGATTATCACCACCCGCTTGGAAGCCAAATTAATTTTGCAATATATTCAAAGCCTGCCAGAAGAACAGAAGCAAGATATTTTTGAACATTTATTGAATTATTTCGAATCGAACAAGGAGCAACTGGAAAAAGTATGCTCCATCGATTTTCATGAAGATCCTCAATTTAAATTCAAGTACATTTCTGAACAAGTGAGCTGTCCATTTTTAGATCGGTCGTCCAATACTTGCAAAGTTTACGAGGTCAGACCGACTCCGTGCCGCACGTATTTAAATTATTGCCATCCGAATGTGTGTGCGCAATCTTTAATGCCTCGGGAAACCTTCAGCTACGAATTTTTGCATGAATTTTATATGACGGCATTAAATGAGGTGCTTCAAGAGTTTTTATATGAAGATGAAGACTTAGGAATCACCTTTCCAGATGATGTATTTCATATCGATTATTTACCGAAGCTGTTAAAAGAAGAGCTGTGCAATAAGTCTTGAAAAAAGAAGTCAGATTTTGGACAAATTCAGGTTTAAGAGAATTTTCTGCATGCTTTGGGGAAAAAATGAAATAGAATTTAGTAAATATGGTAAAAAAACAGAAGGAGCTGTCTTAGAAAGTCAAATCCCTATTGAAAACAAAAATCATAAACATCGATGATATATCAACGTTTCTAAAACATAAAAGGGGGCCGTCAATAAGCCGAAAAAACGACTTATTAGACAGCCCCATTCTTGAAGAAATATTTTTCTTGATTTTTTTCACACTTTCTGTGAATATAAAATAAAAATATTCATATAAACATAAAGAAGGTGATTCGATGCCCACGTAAATTTCGTGAGGAAGAAAAGGAAACGATACGTCAAACATTATTAGAAACAGCCAAAGCAATGTTTCGTCAATACGGGATACAAAAAACAACTGTTGCGGCTTTGACTGAAGCTGCTGGCATTTCACAAGGAGCGTTTTATTTATTTTTCCCCTCCAAAGAAGCGTTGTTTTATGAAGTGTTTCAAATGGAGGAACGAAAATTAAGAGAAATGCTTCTAGTTGAGTGGACAGAGAAGCCGTTAACGCAAGAACGATTGGCAGATTTGTTAGTACAAGCTGTAAAGTTGATCGAACAAGAACCGATTTTGCGCTTGATGATTGATCGAAAAGAATATGAACTTTTAATGCGGAAGTTACCGCCGGAATATGCTGACCATCATACGACAGAGGATGAAGATGCACTTGTGCCTCTTATTGAAAAATGGCAAGACGAAGGAGTTATGGTAAAAGAAAACCCACGTACAATCGTCGCGGTCATACGCAGCTTCTTTTTGCAGCTTTTGTACCGCGATGAGATAGGGGAGAAGTTTGCCGAAGCGTTAGTGCTTCAAGCGAAATGGCTGGCGAAAGGATTGGTGGAGGAATGATTGAGATCAAACAATTAACCTACACATACCCAAAACAAGCGAAAACGGCATTAAAGGGATTTAACTTTGAAGTCAAGGAAGGGGAAATCGGCCTTTTGAAATAGACATGAATCTCCTAGCAAAAATGGAGGTTCATGTCTTTCGTTATTTTACCAGAGATATCCATGATGATGGCACTGAGTCGGTTGGTCTGAGCACCGTCTCCTTGTTTTTCTAGAATGGTGTATAACGATTGGTTTTCGAGATTTTATGACATATAGATCGGTTTGGATAAAGATCGACTGTCCAATCAATGTAGATCAAGAATGATAAGCTATCAATTCATGTCTGAAAATCCCTCCATATATAACACGACCAATTTATTTGAGGACTGGATGAAATAGCAGTGAAGTGAGGTTTAAGCGAAAATATGGCAAGGCTTATATTTTGCCTGAGCAATCAGAAGAGAAGGAATTATGCACTGGTGTAACAGTAACTGAAGTGAAAAATTCCTAAATATTAGTATGAAATTTTACATTTTTTTCTTCTTTGAAAAGCAACTGTTATCTATTTAATATCTTTTTGCAAAGCTATTGTTACATAAAATTGCTATGATGTCGTCGTAGGGAAAAGGAGGGATTTTTCATCATGAAAAAAACAATCATTGCTTTTACAGCTGCAGTAGCGACTTCGCTTCCATTTGTAGGTCAAGCTTCTGCTGAAACATATAAGGTAAAACAAGGTGATTCTCTTTGGGAAATCTCTAAAGAATATAATGTATCAGTGGCAGATATAAAAGAATGGAACGGCTTAACGACTGAAACGATTTATCCAAATCAAGAATTAGTCGTAAGTGAAAAAATAAAATATACAATCAAATCTGGAGATACGTTAAGCAGTATTGCCGATCAATTCGGTGTGACCGTTTCGTCACTAAAATCTGCGAATAACTTAACATCCGATTTAATTTTTGCTGGTGATGTTTTAATAATTGATCAAGCAGCGAAAGAGGAACGTACAGTAGAAAAGAAAGTGAACAAACCAGTCGTACAGCAAGAAACAACGACGAATGATAAAAACACAGCATCTGCAAATAAAACCAGTACATATGCTGCGAATGAAAAGAGTTTAAAAAAAGAAGAAGCAACGTCTTCTTCACCTAAAGAGGAAAACAGCTCTAATCAAACTGTCAGCAAGCAAGAAGTTCAAGCGAGAGAAACTGCAACGAAAGCTCAAGAAGATAACGGAGCGAAAGATGCTGGCGAAACGATTACAATGGAAGCTACCGCATATTCTTTAGTAGGAAATAAAACAGCAAATGGAACTGTATTAACAAAAGACTCAAAAGTTGTATCTGTAGATCCAAGTGTTATACCGTTAGGAAGCAAAGTATATATAGAAGGATACGGGACATATACTGCTGCTGATACGGGCAGTGCAATCCGCGGCAAAAAAATTGATATCCATATGCCTACTGAACAAGATGCGATCCAATTCGGACGTAAACAAGTAAAAGTAACAATTAAATAACTAGATAATACGGGTGCCGAAAGCTTCTTTTTGGCGCCCTTTTTATTTTTTGATTATTACGTTTTGTCAAAAAGGCTAAAGATGCAGAAACTGAAGGTGAATAGGAAAGGAAAAAATATTGCAGCGATTTTTGGAAGATGAGAACTTAAGCTATAATTGTCTAAGCTTTTTTTCATGCTTCAATGTTTTGCTGGACACGAAGTCGAGGGTTTCTTGTGCGTCTGTTAATTCGGCGCGAATCCCTTCCAATTTTTTCTCTAAGCGTGTAAAGCGTTCATCCACGTTTTTTCTAAAAGATTGCAAATCGTTTTCCAGTTTATCCATTCTTGATTCCAGCTTGTCCATTCTAGATTCCAGCTTATCCATTCTAGATTCCAGTTTGTCCATTCTTGCCTCTAAGCCATCCATTCTTTTTTCAAGATGATCAAATCTTGAGTCAATGTGCTCAGAATGCTCTTTCAGCGCCTGTAAAATTGTTTTTAATGCAACGTCTTCCATACTAAAAGGGCTGCCTCCTTTCTTTTCACTATATTTTTTATTATAAAAGATTATAGGTAAAAATGTAAGTTGGAATAATTCTGGAAAATACTCAAATCGGGTATTTGTCAAAAAGAGTTGATTACAGCAAATTTCAGTTGCACGTAACCGTCAGCCGTACAGGGCAAACGCGTTTGAAGCTTGCAGTGAAACGCCGGGCAAAAAGAACAAACCTGCTGAAATATTAGGCTTGTTGCAAGGACAAAAAAGGAGAGCAGCAAGCAAAAGTAAAATGAAAAAAAAGGAACCGTAAAAGCTTTCCTAACGAGTGAAAAGAAGAACCGGCACTAGATGACTCTGACATAAAAATTGATCCGGTTCTACAAATTTTTAAATACCCGAAATTTTTGCAAGCAGCTTTCTTTTTTTAGCTCTCCTTCAATCTTTTGAAGAAAGAATGCCAAAGATTCGTAAAATTTGAATGAACAGGTTGATGAAGTCTAAATATAGATTTAGGGCTATTAACGGCACTTCTTCTGGATGAACACCGTAATGCTTCATTCGATTAAAGTCATATAATACGTAGCCGCTGAAAATTAATACTCCTATGAAGGAAAATGCGAGCATGCCGCCTGAGTTCAACGGCCAAAAAAGATTAAGAACATAAATGATCAGAAAAGCGAGCAGGGCAGAAAATAACATTCCGCCAAGAAATGAGAAATCTCGTTTTGTTGCAGTTGCATATACAGCTAATCCAGTAAAAACAGCGGTTGTGGCGGCTAGTGCCATAATGACCGCGTGCGCGCCGATTGTTGAAACATAATGCGAGATCATTGGATAGGCTGTAATCCCTGAAATAAACGTAAAACTATATAGAAATGTATAAGAAATAGCTTTTTTTCTGCGCAAAAAGAATGCAAAAATAATCATGCCAAGTTCAATTATGGCAAGAGGCAAAAACAGTGATGGCGGCACATATATTCCCGCTGCCATTCCTAGCATGGCGATAGCCAAAGAAACGGCAAACGCCTTTAAAACACTGGGCATTTGACTTCTATTCGTAGCGTGTGTATACATAGTTTCCCCCGCAAATTTGATCTTCGATATGACGGTTAATGTTTTATGCTTTTGATATAATTTACGATTAACTTTATGCAAGGATTCATTTTTTTTAATTCAAGTCTTTGCAAATTCGATTTTGTTTAAACAATGTTCATTTTTTTGCATCCTTTAGAAGCGGGAAGTTAGAAATCAACTATTCTACTGGACTCGACCTTTCTCGAAGAAAAGCATTGTGAGCTTGCAAATGTCAATATTGGAAAATGGAATCGAGCCATTCACACGATTTAGCGGCAAGTTTCTGCTGATGCTTTTCGAATCAAGGAAAGGTTCTAATATTTTAAGAAACTGTTTTGATCTGTGTAATTGCACAAAAGGCTGATTTCTGCTTTTGCTTTGTTCAGCCTTCCTGTCATGATCTGTTGAATTGCATAAAAGCGTGCGTCCAATTAAACCTGCACGTTTTTTAATTTTTTATCTAGAAACTTAAGCTGCGGAAACTTTTTCGAAACGCTGGCCCCATCGATTAGCCCTCGAAACCAAACCGTTGCCGCAGCGGCAAAAAACGCCTTTTTCCATAAGTTGGAATGTGCTTGCGCTTTTTGCTAAGTCAGAAAACAACCAATCATTTTTCTAATCGTTTATACTAAAACTAATCAATGTAAACAGTTGCAAAGTGGCATTAGGAGGGAATTTTATGACTAGCTTTCGTCCCGATATGTCAGTTGAGGAAGCGATTTCAATTTTTCCTATTGGCGTTAATGAAGTGGAAGTATTTAACGAATCCGGTGAATTTGCAGGCTATTTAACACTTGAGTCGCTATTTGGAGCCGTTCAGCAAGGAGAATTAACAAAACCGATTCGTCATTTTATTTTAACGAATGCTCCTGTACAAAGTCTTGAGCAGCATTCGATCTCTTACTCTCAATTCCAATCTTTTTTTCAGAGCAAATTGTGCCGGATCGTTCTTAACTCATTATATGACGGTGTCTATATAACAGACGGTTCAGGGATTACGCTGTTTATCAATAAAGCTTATGAACGGATTACGGGGATCAAAGAAGAAGAAGTGAAAGGGAAGCATATGAGCCATTTGGTTGAGCAAGGGATTATTTCCAAATCTGCATCTTTAGAAACGATTCGAACGAAAAAGCCGGTCACTCTTATACAGACCATTCGCAATGAGAGGAAAATTATTGTATCTGCAACACCTGTTTTTTCTTCTTCCAATGAAGTGATGTATGTCGTTAACAGTGTGAGAGATATAACAGAACTGATTCGTTTGAAGCATGAATTGGACAGTCAAAAGCTTTCGTATCAAAAAATTTCGCAAAACTCGCTTTTTCCTGAACAAACGGGTTTTCAAAATCTTGTCATCGGTCCTTCTACTTTTCCAATTTTCCAGCTTGCGAACAAAGTCGCCAAAACTGACGCAAAAATTTTGCTGCAGGGAGAAACCGGCGTAGGAAAAAGCTTAATTGCGAAATATATTCATTCGAGAAGCTCCCGAAGCAATAAAATTTTTATGGAATTAAACTGCGGCGCCATTCCTGAACATTTAGTAGAAGCTGAACTTTTTGGCTATGAACCCGGTTCTTTCACAGGAGCCTTGAGAGAAGGGAAAATAGGCATTTTTGAAAAGGCTAACGGCGGGACGTTATTTTTAGATGAAATTGGAGACCTGCCGTTAGAATTACAAGTTAAGCTGCTAAAGGTTGTAGAAGAAAACCGGTTTATGAGAGTAGGATCTACTGAAATGAGAGAAGTCGATGTACGACTCATAACAGCAACTCATAGAGATCTTGCATCTCTAGTAAGGGAAGGGGCGTTCCGTGAGGATTTATATTATCGACTGAATATTGTCACCTTTGATGTCCCGCCTTTACGGGAGCGGAAGGAAGAGATTGTTCCTTTATTAGAAATGTATTTGAAGGAATTTAATAAAAAATATAATGAAAATAAAAAAATGACCCCGGAATGCATTGAGTGGCTGACAAACTATTCATGGCCTGGGAACATAAGGGAGCTTGCGAATTTAGTTGAGAGACTGGTTGTGACTACCTTTCACGACACAATTGATGTAGGCGACCTTCCTCCTTTCATACAACAGATTTTCCCGGCTTCAAAGCCTAAAACTTTAAAGGAAGCTGTGGCGGAGCTTGAACGCTCCCTCATTATCGATGCACTTAAAAAGCATGGTACGACTAGAGCCGCAGCGAAATTTTTAGGAATTAGCCAAAGTGCCATTGTACAAAAAATGAAAAAATTTCACATACGATTAGAAAACTAATCAAAAAACCTAGATATGATTCGTTTTATAATCAATTTTTCCTGATTTACATCAGCAAATGAATAACAAACGATCTAAAAAACATTGAAGATTTTGTTACAAATATTCGCGGATATTAAAAAATTTATAAAAAATACACAAATCATTTTCGAGTTGGCACGAAATTTGCATAGATATTTGAGTGACACCAGTAAAATCAATTCATTTCTCGCTAGTTTGAAAGGAGAGGAAGGAAAAAATGAATATATCTACATTTTCAATGGCGAACAAATTAATTACAGGAACTGATTCTCTCAATCAACTCCCTGAAGAAGTGAAGCGGCTTGAGATAAAAAATCCACTTATCGTGACAGATAAGATACTTATCAAAGCAGGAGTAGTAAAACAGGTTCAAAATTTATTGCCGATGGAGCCGGGAGTCTTCTCGGATGTAAATCCGGAACCGGAAATTGAAATTGTCGAACAATGTCTTCAAACGATAAAAGTAGGAAATCATGACGGGCTGATCGCTGTCGGCGGTGGAAGCGCTATCGATATTGCCAAAGCGGCTTCTGTCATGGCGACGAATAAGGGGAAAATTGAAGAATACTTTGGAATTAATTTAGTGGAATCACCAGGGCTGCCTTTAATAGCCATTCCGACAACTGCCGGAACAGGTTCCGAAGTTACGAATATTTCAATCTTGTCGGATACGAAAGAGCAGGTGAAAAAAGGGATTGTCAGTCCGTTCTTATTACCTGATGTCGCAATTGTTTCGCCGATCATGACCATTACGTGCCCTCCTAGCGTGACAGCAGCAAGCGGAGTGGATGCATTGGTTCATGCTGTGGAAGCATATATTTCGAAGTTTGCTTCTCCGATTACGGATGCACTGGCAATTGGTGCTATGAAACTTATTTCCACCCATTTACCGAAAGCGTATTCAAACCCGGAAAACATCGAATCACGTGAGGCGATGATTACAGCGAGTCTCATGGCGGGATTGGCTTTTGGTAATGCAGGCGTTGGAGCAGTGCACGCTCTCGCTTATCCTCTTGGAGGACGTTTTCATATAGCACACGGTGTAAGCAACTCCTTGCTGCTTCCATACGTCATGAAATGGAACAAAATAGCTTGTTTAGAAAGATTCCGTGATATCGCAGAAGCGTTAGGAGAAAAAGTAGATCATCTAAACGATGATCAAGCGGCTGATGCAGCGATTGAAGCGATGATCCGGATATGCCGCTATGTGGAAATTCCACAATCTTTGCGTGAATTTAATATTCCGGAATCTGCGATTTCTGAAATGGCTGAGGAAGCTTTAAAGCAAACGCGGCTTCTGCGCAATAACCCTCGAAAATTAAGCAAAAAAGATATTGAACAAATATACCGTGCTGCCTATTGATAGGAGGGAAAATCATGATCATGAAATGGAAAAATCGTCCGCACGGCGCTGAAACGCCATATATCCCTGCAGGTCCCTTTAAAATACGGCTGCCGTTTATTCATTATCGGTTTGAATGGCCCGATTATGTGCAGGGTTTGCTCATGTGTGCGGTAGACCTTGGGGCTATTACTCTTTTAGCGGATCATTTAGGGATGCCGTTTGAAGTGGCTCTCGCTGTTGTTGTATTGAATGGACTTTTATATTTACTGCATCATCTGCTTGGTGACCCGGTCATTCCAGGTTGGGTCACTCCCGCGATTCCATTGATTGTTTTGTTTGTTAAACAATTTCCAGAAGGTGAGGACCGAATATATGCACTCATTGCATTTCAGTTGACTCTTGGAATTTTATCCATCATTTTAGGAGTAACGGGACTTGCCAGCAAAGTGGTGCGTTTAGTGCCTGACGCCATTAAATCAGGTATTATACTGGGGGCCGGAATTGGAGCTGTCGTATCGATTTTTGAAGCTGGAGGAAAGTTTGAATTATTCCCGATTACGATCACAATTTGCATTGGCTTTGCGTTTTATCTAATATTCTCTAAACATTTCGAAAAATTAAAGCAAAAAAACAAAGGCTGGGCTTTGTTGGGGAATTTAGGGATTTTACCTGCTATTTTGCTAGCTGTTTTCGTAGCGCCTCTTGTTGGAGAAGCGAAATGGCCGGACATTCAATGGGGCTTCAGTAAACCAGATTTCGCCACACTTTGGGCGGAATATACGGTATTTGGCCTGGGCTTCCCTGCGTTATCGTTTTTCGTGAAGGCAGTCCCTGCTGTTTTTGCAACGTATTTAGTTGTGTTTGGAGATGTGCTGAAAACGAAAGCTCTCCTTTCTGAATCTGATGTCATACGTACGGATGAAAAAGTTGATTATAATCCGAACCGCGCCCACTTAATATTTGGTGGCCGAAACATTCTGATGAGCATGATCGGCCCTGATATTACGATGTGCGGTCCGATGTGGGCTGCTATGCAAGTGGTCGTGATCGAGCGGTTTAAAAAAGGTAAAGAAGCGATGCATTCGTTTTTCGGCGGAGCAGGATCGTTCCGTTGGGGTACAAATACTGGATTATTTTTGCTGCCTATAGTAAGTTTAGTACAACCGATACTTGGAGTTGCTTTAGCTTTGACATTGTTGGTGCAAGGTTATGTAAGCGTTCGTATCGGTGTCATGCAGTCCCGCAGCCAGCGTGATCTTGGAATTGCGGGGATTGTTGGTGCAATCCTCGTCATAAAAGGAGCAACAATGGCTTTTGCTGCCGGCATCCTTTTATGCATCCTGCTGTATGGGAAAGATTTTCTGCGCGGAGAAAACGACCGCATATTTACGCACCACTCGAATGAAGAAAAAGAGAGAGAGGAGATTCAAGCAGTATGAAAGAACAACCATTGACAAAAGGGCTGTATCTTAACGGAGAATTTGTTCAGTTGGATGACAATTTTGCCGTTCAAAACCCTGCCACTTTTGAAACAGTTGGTTATGTGCCGAACGGAACCGCCAAGGAAGCAAAGCTGGCTGTCGATGCAGCTCACGAAGCTTTTAAAACTTGGTCAAAAACGACAGCCTATGAACGAGCAGAATTACTGGAAAAATGGTATAAGCTCATAAATGATCGGCTGGAAGTGTTGGCATCCACGATGACAATCGAGCAGGGAAAACCGCTCGCCGAGGCGAAAGGCGAAATACAATATGCAAACAGCTTTGTGAAATGGTTTGCAGAAGAAGCGAAACGGATTTATGGCGAAACGATTCCGGCATCTGTTCATTCGAAGAGAATTATCGTTCAAAAACAACCTGTTGGAGTCGTTGCTGCCATAACTCCTTGGAACTTTCCGGCGGCGATGATCACACGGAAAGTCGCCCCTGCCCTTGCAGCTGGATGCACAGTTGTCATAAAACCGGCTGAACAAACACCGCTTACAGCACTTTTATTAGCAGAATGTGCTCATGAAGCAGGTTTTCCAGCAGGTGTCATCAATGTTATAACGACTGAAAAACCAGCTGAAGTCGTTGATGTTTGGATGGAAGATTCACGCGTTAAGAAGGTTACTTTTACAGGGTCTACTCCAGTTGGAAAGCTGTTAATGAGAAAAGCAGCGGATACTGTAAAAAAAGTATCGCTTGAACTTGGAGGCTTGGCACCTTTTATCATAACAGAAGATGCAAATATTCAAGAAGCTGTAAAGGGCGTTGTGCAATCAAAATTCAGAAATGCCGGTCAAACGTGCGTATGCGCCAACCGGATTTATGTCCATGAGTCAATTAAGGAGCCGTTTTTAAAAGCATTTCATGAGGCTGTTTTAACACTGCAAGTAGGGAATGGCCTTGACGAGAAGGTAGACATTGGACCGCTTATTGACGAAAATGCAGTCAAAAAAGTTCAACATCAATTAGAAGATGCAGTCGAAAAAGGCGCGAAACTCCATGAAGGACCTTCCGTGAATATGGACAAAGGATATTTTATGAAGCCGGTTGTAATCTCTGATGTAACAGATGATATGTTGTGCATGCAGGAAGAAACATTTGGTCCATTGGCACCGGTCAGCACATATTCAGATGATGAAGAAGTTATCCAACGTGCAAATGGTACACCATTTGGTTTGGCTGCGTATGTTTACACCCAATCTCTCAAAAAGGCTGTTTGGTTTTCTGAAAATCTAGAATACGGCATTGTCGGAATCAATGACGGCCTTCCGTCTGTCGCCCAAGCACCTTTTGGCGGAATGAAAGAGAGCGGCCTTGGAAGAGAAGGAAGCCACTACGGGCTGGACGAATTCCTAGAAATTAAGTTCGTTTCTCTTCAATTAATATAATTTTGGATATCCAAAAAAGTGTGGAAAGAGGGTAAAAACACCCTCTTCCATGCTTTTAGCTACAATAGAAAAATCGGCATCTAACACTTTTTCATAAACTCATTCATTGACTAATCCATTCTAACTGACAGCCTTCCGAATTTTCTATCAGGTTTTGTTTGCTGACTTAACAATATGAATTTTAGCTATCACAATTGACAGTTTATAAGAGTTCCACATATCAATTGCTACAAGTTTTATATATCAAGCAAGATTTGAAAGAAATCGAACAATTTCATATTGTTCGATTGTAATTTCGATGACTATTTTCATTGCTTCCACCTTGCAAATTTTGATTATTTGAAAAGCCCCTGCTTCTTTTACCTTCATTGTCACCTATTACATCTCTGCGTTAGCAACTATAAGGTGTTACGCAACGTAAAAGTCAATAGAAAAAGATGTTATTTTCTGGAGCTTTTTTAAAGATGAAAGTTGCCATATTTTTATTTTGAAAAGTGGCATTTTTTGAGGGATTTTACGTGAAATGGGCTGTGTAAAACAGTGGACAGTTTACAGGAATTCCATGCAATTTTCTGCTTGTGACATGCTGATCTATCTCTAATTTTTATGGGAATTTGCACGATTATCCGAACACCATAAATTTTTTCTTAAAAAAACGCTCAGCTCTTCCGACAGGCTAAGCGTTTTTTTCTGCACTAATCTATTATACTTTCTGACGGTTAAAGACGTTTCTCAGCATACCGAATAAAAGGTAAGCTTGATAGCAATAAAGTCGCGATAAACAAGATGACTCCCGCCCAATGGAAATGAATCCAAAAATAGCCCCCAAATGTACCAACTAAGCTTGATCCCAAATAATAGAATAAAAGATATAAAGAAGATGCTTGAGCTTTATTCTTATCCGCCCGTTCTCCAATCCAAGCGCTGGCAATGGAATGACAGCCGAAAAAACCATATGTAAATAGTGAAATGCCGATAATTTTCACCAATACTGGCGGAAAAAGAGTCAATATGGCTCCGGAAATAGTCAAAGCGACGGCAAAAATTAGCGTGGCTGAATGGCCGTGTTCATCAGCTTTTTTGCCTAAAAATACAGAGCTGAAGCTTCCGAAAATGTAGACGATGAAAAGGAAGCCAAGCAATGATTGGCTGAATGAATAAGGAGGCTCGCTCAGCAAATAGCCAATATAATTGTATAATGTCACAAAGCTTCCCATAAATAAAAAGCCCAAAAAAATGAGAGATAAAAGCGGCTTATTTTTTAAGTGTACAGTATATGCCTTTATAACAGCTTCTATATTAAACGGCTTTTTTTCGCTATTCTTTGGTGTCGGTAGAATAATAGCAAAGACGATGCTTAAAATAAGAGCTAGCGCTCCGATGGAAAATAAAGCGGTCCTCCATGAAAAAAAATCTGTCAACAAGCCAGTGATTATTCGGCCGGCCATTCCGCCGATGCTTGTTCCGCTTATATACAATCCCATCACTTTGCCAATTGCAGTTGGATGAAACTCTTCTGCTACATACGCCATAGCGAGAGAGGGGATGCCTGCTGAAGAAATTCCAAGCAGTGTTCGGAATACAACAAGCAAAGGAAAATTTGGGCTCATAGCAATAAACATAGAGAGCATGGAAGTAAGCAGCATCGAGATGATCATGATTTTCTTTTTTCCAAGAACATCTGACAAACTAGCAGCTATCAGCATCATAAAAGCAAGTGTTCCGGTTGAAGCCGATACGGTTAAACTGGCTGATGCGGCAGAGATATGAAATTCTTTTGAGAAAACAGGCAGTAAAGGCTGTGTTGTATACAAAATGGAAAAGGTGACAAACCCGCCGAAAAAAAGAGCTATGCTGGCCTTTACATATTCTGGACTGTTCATTTTTATGTATACCAATTGGACTCGCCTCTTTCCATTATTTCCAAATATACTATACATCTAATAAGCTAAACTGTCTAATGCAACGAATGTAGTAGAGGCGAATGACAATGAACGATAATCTGTACGAAATCACTTTTAAGGGCCGACTAGTCGAAAAAAACACAAAAATTCAATCATAAACAAAAATTTAAATCTAGCAGCATTCCTCTTTCAAAAACTTGCAAATGTCAAAGCCTACATTCCCTCGGCAACCGAGTGATTTGCCGTATTTGCTGCTGAAGGAATTTGAGCACCGATTCCCTGATGTGTTCACACAACCAAGGGAAAACAATTTATGCGATTGTTCCAATTGGTCATTGGCAAAAATATTGCAAGTACAAACAAACATCTTCAAACATAAAAAGTTAGCAGGCGGACAATGTTCCGTGACAGTGGCAGCAGAGTTTTGAATTCTTGTGGAGGAATCTGCTGAAAAGTTGTATGGACGATGTGAGAAAATGTGGTAAAATATAAAAAAGCGTTTTCAAAATCAAAAAATATTAATGTAAAATCAAAAGAATTTCAAAAATAATTGACAAGATTATGTTTTTTCAAAATTGATCTGGAGGGGATTTAGAAATTGAAGAAAACTCGTTGGGGAATAATAAGCACAGCACAAATCGCTAAAAAGCAGTTGATTCCTGCGATTCAAAGATCTAAAAATGCTGTTGTAGCGGCGATAGCAAGCCGATCCGATAAAGTGATCGGGGTGGCTGATGAACTAAATATTCCGAAAGCTTATAAAAGTTATGAAGAATTGCTGAAGGATCCAGATATCGATGTTGTATACATACCGCTGCCTAACCATTTGCACAAAGAATGGATTGTGAAGGCAGCTGAAGCAGGAAAACATGTATTATGTGAAAAGCCGGCAACGTTGACAGCTGAGGAAGCGAAAGAAGCGGAAGCCGTTTGTGAAAAAAACAATGTGAAGTTTATGGAAGCGTTTATGTACCAATTTCACCCACAGCACCAAAGAGTTCGAGACATCATCGCATCAGGTGAAATTGGCGATGTGAAATTAATGAGAGCCCACTTTTCGTTCTATTTGGATCCTGCCTCGCAAAATATTCGTTTAAATTCTGATATGGGCGGCGGCAGTATTTATGATATTGGCTGCTATTGTATTCATTCGATTCGAAATATTATTCAATCTGAACCGACCGAAGTGCGGGTAGATGCCGAAATAGATCCTGTTCATCGCGTTGATACGACGGCTGTCGGATATATGGAGCTTGACAATGGCGTCAAAGCCGTTTTTGACTGCAGTTTTAACGCGAGTTTTTCAGATGTTTATGAGGTGGTCGGAACGAAAGGTTCTATTCGCGTTCCAAGAGCCTATCGACCTGACCGCCAAGGAGGAGAAGGCTTAATCATTGTTGAAAAAGAAGATGAACAGAGAATCGAAAGCATTGTAGCGGATCAATACGCTCTTCAAGTTGAGCATTTTTCAGATGCGGTGCTGCATGGGAAAAATCCTTCTTACACAAGTGAAAATATGATCCAAAATATGACTGTAATTGAGGCTTGCTATGAATCGATCAAGCATGGAAAAAAGATTGAGCTCAAATAAAGTGACAAAACGGCGGGGCATGCGTTCTCGCCGTTATTTTTACCATATTGACCAATAGAAAGCGTACTGGACAGAAGCCAATCCATCTCCCCATTATCGCCGGGTTGCACTCTACTCATGTTTAACTTTTTGTCTATTTAAAAGCGGAAAGCAGTTTTTGCAATCGAAATTTTTTATTGACAAATCCTAATAAATCGTAAATTCTCTTAATTAAGGACTTCTTTCATAAATAATATCGAGTGCATTTTGCAATATATAGGTATAATAGCATCAAACTAAAGGCAGGGGGTACGCGTGAAAATCGCAAAAGTGATTAATAATAACGTGATCAGCGTTATACAAGATGATCAAGAGCTGGTCATCATGGGACGAGGGATTGCCTTTAAGAAAAGACCTGGCGATGAGGTTGATGAAGACAGAATTGAAAAGATTTTTAAATTGGAAAATCAGGATATGGCCAGTAAATTTAAATCGCTATTGTACGAGGTTCCGATGGAATATGTAAAAGTAACGGAGGAAATGATACAATACGCGAAAAATAAACTTGGCAAAAAACTGAATGATATTATTTATATATCGCTGACAGACCATATTAATTTCGCCATAGAACGGCAAAAACAAGGGATAAAGATTGTGAATCCATTACTTTGGGAAATCAAGCGGATATATAAAGATGAATTTCAAATCGCTTTGGAAGCACTGAAAATGATTAAAGACAAATTGGCGATTGAACTGCCTGAAGATGAAGCCGGTTTCATTGCGATGCATTTCGTCAATGCTGAGCTGAATGAAGAAATGACGGATGTCGCCAATATGACAAAGATTATTCAAGATATACTGAATATTGTAAAATACCATTTTAAAATTGAGCTTGACGAGGATTCATTAAATTATTTCCGTTTCCTTACCCACTTGAAATTTTTCGCGCAACGGCTCATAAACAACATGCTGCTGAAGAGCGACGATGATGAATTGTATGAAATCGTAAAAAATAAGCATCCGGAAGCTTATGCCTGCACGAAAAAAATAAAAGATTATATTCAAAAGGTGCATGGCCATGAAATAACTTCGGAAGAAAAACTATATTTGACAATTCATATTGATCGAGTCGTGAATCGTAATTAAACAAAATCTCAGCTTCTCGTAAAAATTTTTAAATGAACTGTTGACAGGAAATGAAAGCGTATGCTAATTTGTAAATAACAATCGAATAGAAACCGTTTCATTTAGGATTGTTACTGGTCATGCAGGCAAAACCTAAATTGTTTCGTCATTTTTATGGCGGGCAATTTAGGTTTTTTTATTTTCTTGATCGTATAAGCGCTTTGCGACAGGATAAAGTTGGAAATTGTTTTAATAATAACGAGAGGGTGAATGAACAATGGGCCATTTCGAAGCGAAATTCCCGGAAAACTTTCTCTGGGGCGGCGCAACTGCTGCCAACCAATTAGAAGGTGCTTTTGATGCAGATGGAAAAGGTCTTTCTACTGCCGACATGGTGGCTTATGTACCAAAAGAAAAACGTGGTAAAAATGGACATTCATTAGATGTGACAAGTGCAGAAATCGAGGAAATCTTAAGCGGAGCAGCATCAGATAAAATTTTCCCGAAACGTTTCGGAATCGATTTTTATCATCGCTATAAGGAAGACATCGCCTTATTTGCAGAAATGGGGTTTAAAGTATTCCGTTTATCCATATCTTGGCCGCGTATCTTCCCGAATGGGGATGAGACCGAACCAAATGAAGCAGGATTAGCCTTTTATGACAAAGTGTTTGACGAACTAGCGAAATATAATATTGAGCCGCTTGTTACACTTTCCCACTACGAAATGCCGCTCGGGCTTGTGCAAAAGTACGGCGGCTGGACGAATCGCAAGGTGATAGATTTCTTTGTTCACTACGCTGAAACCGTATTTAAACGGTATAAAAACAAGGTGAAATATTGGCTGACATTTAATGAAATCAATATGATTACTTTCAGTCCGTACACCGGCGGCGGCATTTTAACCGATCGGGTTGAAAATGTAAAACAAGCTGCCTTCCAAGGGGTACACCACCAATTTGTAGCAAGTGCACTAGCTGTTAAAGCATGCCACGAAATCATTCCGGATGCAAAAATCGGCTGTATGCTGGCTAGATTGGAAGTATATCCGGAAACATGCAACCCGGACGATGTACTTAAAGCATTAAAAGAAGATCAGCTGAACTTATTTTTCACAGATGTTCAAGTTCGCGGCGCATACCCAAGTTATATGAAACGCTATTTTGCAGAAAATAATATTCACATTGAAAAACTTCCAGGCGATGATGCCATTTTAAAACAATATACAGTGGATTTCCTTTCGTTCAGCTACTATATGACACTTGTAGCCAGCACGAAGGATGATGCTGAAGAAGTTTCAGGCAATTTAATCGGCGGTGTGAAAAACCCTTATCTTGAATCATCTGATTGGGGTTGGCAAATTGATCCGGTCGGCTTGCGGATTACGTTAAATAAATTGTATGACCGCTATCAAGTTCCTTTATTTATAGTGGAAAACGGATTAGGGGCCTACGACAAGGTTGAGGAAGACGGCAGCATCCATGACGATTACCGAATCGACTATTTGCGCAAACATATTGAGCAAATGAAAGAAGCGATTGGCGACGGTGTTGAATTAATGGGGTATACAACTTGGGGGCCTATTGACTTAGTAAGCGCATCTACCTCAGAAATGAGCAAACGGTATGGTTTTATTTATGTCGATCAAGATGATTTCGGCAACGGAACATTGAAACGCCTCCGGAAGGACAGCTTCTATTGGTATAAAAAAGTAATCGAAACGAATGGAGAAGAATTGTAAAAACGATTGCGATTTCGAAATCACTCTGTTTGAAAATGAAATGGGAGGTAGTAAGCATGAAACACGAGCGGCGCAAGCCTTTTCCAAACGATTTTTTGTGGGGAGGTTCCACATCAGCCTATCAAGTGGAAGGCGCATGGAATGAAGACGGAAAGGGACCTTCCGTTATCGATATGGCCAAATACCCCGAAGGCACGACTGATTTTAAAGTAGCCAGCGATCATTACCACCGTTACAAAGAAGATATTGCTCTGTTTGCTGAAATGGGCTTTAAAGCATATCGTTTTTCCATTGCCTGGACACGCATTTATCCTAATGGCGACGGAGAGGTAAATCGAAAAGGGATAGAGTTCTACGATCAACTTATCAATGAAATCAGAAAGCATGGAATTGAACCGATTGTGACGATTTATCATTTTGATTTGCCTTATGCATTACAGGAAAAAGGCGGCTGGTCCAATCGTGCAACGATTGATGCATATGAAAATTATTGCAAAACATTATTCGAGCATTTTGGCGATCGGGTAAAATATTGGCTGACGATTAATGAACAAAATATGATGATCCTTCATGGCGAAGCGATCGGGACCGTTGATCCGAACTTAAAAAATCCAAAAAAAGAATTGTATCAACAAAATCATCATATGTTTGTCGCTCAGGCGAAGGCAATGGCGTTATGCCATCGAATGCTGCCGGATGCAAAAATCGGACCGGCGCCGAATATTGTGACGATTTATCCGGCAAGCTCAAAACCTAAAGATGTTTTAGCTGCCAATAATTACGCAGCCATCCGCAATTGGCTGTATTTGGATATGGCTGTATATGGGCGCTATAACAATATTGCCTGGGCTTACTTGGAGGAAAAGGGCTATACTCCAACAATTCTTGAAGGCGATATGGAAATTTTACAAAATGCCAAGCCGGATTTTATTGCTTTTAACTATTATACTTCGCAAACAGTAGCAGCAAGCGAAGGAAATGAAGAAGATGTGAAGCAAACAGGCGATCAGCATATTACGGTTGGGGAACCGGGAGTTTATAAAGGAGCCTCCAATCCGCATTTAAAGAAAAATGAATTTGGCTGGGAAATTGATCCAGTCGGGTTTCGGACAACATTAAGAGAAATATATGACCGCTATCATTTGCCATTGATTGTTACGGAAAATGGATTAGGCGCCATCGATCAATTGGAAGAAGGCGATGTCATAAACGACACATACCGAATTGAATTTTTAAGAAACCATATCGAACAAATGCAATTAGCGATTAGTGACGGTGTTGAAGTGTTCGGTTTTTGTCCTTGGTCAGCTATTGATCTCGTCAGCACGCATCAAGGTATAAGCAAACGCTACGGTTTTATTTACGTTAACCGTGATGAATTTGATTTAAAAGATTTGCGCCGAATTCGAAAACAAAGCTTTTATTGGTATAAGCAAGTCATCTCATCGAATGGAGCCAATTTAGATTAGAAAGAGTAAATTCGACAATTGCATAATTTTTTCGGGAAGCTGTCAAAAATCAGGAAGGAATGTTACCATCCGGGCATAACCTGAACTGATTTGAACAACACAGTGCGTTTATTCGTGCGCGTTCAAATTGGTTCAGGTTTTTTATATATCAAATATATTTTTGGGAGGGTCAATCATGAAATATGAGCAATTGGCTAAAGACATTATCGAAAATGTCGGCGGTAAAGAAAACGTTATCAGTGTTGTTCACTGTATTACAAGATTGCGCTTTCAATTAAAGGACGAAGGGAAAGCGAACACAGAAGTGTTAAAAAACATGGACGGAGTCGTCACCGTTATGAAAAGCGGCGGACAATATCAAGTTGTCATCGGCAATCATGTGCCTGATGTATATAAGGCGGTCGTTGCTATTGGCGGGTTTGAAGCTGCAAAGCCTGTCGATACGGAAGCGGGAAAAAAGGATAAAAATTTATTCAACCGCTTTATTGACATTATTTCGGGAATTTTTGCACCAACTCTCGGCGTTCTAGCTGCAACAGGAATGATTAAAGGTTTTGCCGCTCTTTTCGCATCACTAGGCTGGATAACAGATAAATCAGGAACTTATCAAATTTTATATGCAATTGGCGATTCGTTATTTTACTTCTTCCCGATCTTTCTTGGTTATACGGCCAGCAAAAAATTCGGCGGCAACACATTCATCGGTATGGCGATCGGGGCGTCATTGGTTTATCCGACACTATCTAATCTTACTAGCGGAAAAGCGCTTTACACTTTGTTTTCAGGCACGATGTTTGAGTCGCCTATTTATATTACATTTCTTGGCATTCCGGTCATTTTAATGACGTATTCATCTTCCGTTATTCCGATTATTTTGGCTGCTTATTTTAGTGCAAAGGTGGAAAATTGGTTTAAGAAAGTTATTCCTGATGTCGTGAAAACATTTTTAGTTCCTTTTTTTACACTGATTATCATAGTTCCTTTAACATTTTTATTGATTGGGCCAATTGCAACTTGGGCAGGAAAGCTTCTAGGTCAACTAACAGTTGCCATCAATGATTTATCGCCAATTATCGCAGGGCTGCTTCTTGGCGGGTTCTGGCAAGTATTTGTTATTTTCGGTCTTCATTGGGGGCTTGTATCGATTGCCATCAACAATATGAGCACAATGGGAGCGGATCCTATTTTAGCGATGGCATTTGCTCCTTCTTTTGCACAAATAGGTGCTGTACTTGCCGTAATGGTGAAAACGAAACAGCAAAAATTGAAAACGCTTAGTGTTCCTGCATTTATTTCCGGAGTTTTCGGGGTTACAGAACCGGCGATTTATGGTGTTACGCTTCCGCTCAAAAAACCGTTTATTATCAGCTGTATTGCTGCGGCAATTGGCGGAGGACTCATAGGAGTATTTGATTCAAAAATGTATATGCTGGGAGGTCTCGGAATTTTTGGTATTCCATCCTTTATCAGTCCGACTGAAGGCATTACGTTTGGTTTATGGGGCACTTTAATTGCCATTACCGTTGCCTTTATCCTTGGTTTTATCCTCACTTTCCTTTTTGGATTCAGTCAAAAATCGGCAGCAGAAGCAGATCGGCAATCCCAACAAGCAACAGCTGAGGCTGACGCGGAAGAAGAATTATTAGGTAAAAAAGAAATTATTTTCAGCCCGTTTAACGGCGAAGTAAAGCCGTTATCAGACATCAAGGATGCAGCATTTTCATCCGGGGCCCTCGGCGCGGGCGTAGCCATTGAGCCTTCGGAAGGAAAATTAGTAGCGCCTGTATCCGGCACAGTAACGACTCTTTTTCCTACGAAACATGCAATTGGAATAACATCTGATCAAGGTGCGGAAATCTTGATTCATATAGGCATGAATACCGTTCAATTGGAAGGTAAATTTTTCACTGCTCATACAACTCAAGGCGCCCGTGTAGAGAAAGGACAGCTGCTCATTGAATTTGACATAAATGGAATTCAGTCGGCGGGCTTTGATTTGGCGACACCGGTTGTTATAACCAACACTAGTCACTACAAAGAAATAAATGAAACGAAAGAAAAACAAATCAAAATTGGCGAACCTTTATTGACGCTTATAAATGACTCGGAATGATTTTCACAAGAAAAAAGCATCTGCTGATTAAGGGCAGATGCTTTTTTTAAGAAGATTTTGAACGTTTTGCAGCTTTTCATGCTGTTTTTTTGAAAAAATACAATTCTTTTATGTAATAATAGTTTCCGTAATATGCGAATATTTCGAGAAATTATGTTAGAAAATATTACATATTTATTGCAGATATAGTCATATAAACTATAATTCTTAATAAATAAAAAATCCCCCTAAAGAGTTTGTAGTGATCTCTCATTCTCTGTCAACCGGAAAAAGAAGGTGAAAAGCTGAGATTTGCCAGCGTATCTTGGAATGATGAAAAGTGAATATCGTTCCCCGAAATAAGTGGGAAATCAAAGCTGTCTAGGGTTCCGTTGCTGGCAGGCTGTATCACCGCCGGTAAGTCTGGTCCGAGAGAGAGCGTATAGAAGCTGCGTTTGATTGCAACTTCTATATACACGGAAGGATAAAAGCCTGGGAGATCTATTCTCTCTGGCTTTTATTTTTTTAAAGCTGAAAATTTAAAAATCTGGGGAGGGGGATATAACAGAATTTCTTTAAGCACTATTTTGAAATACCTAAATTCAAAAAGAGATGAAAAATATAAAGCCGAGGTGAAAGACATGAAGAAAAAGAAGCTTCCACTACTTGTTCTTTCTATCATTTTTTGCTTGTTGTTGTCTGCTTGCGGAAGTAAATCTGCAAATGAAACTTCTTTCGGCAATAAAAGCAAGAAAGAACCGATTAAGATTGGTTTCAGCGCCTTGCCGAGCTGGTATTTATGGCATCTCGTAGAAAAAAAGGGTTTTTTCGAAAAACATGGAGTGGATGTCGAATTGGTTTGGTTTCCAGTATATGCTGATTCCCTTTCTGCATTAAATACGGGAGAAATTGATGGAAACAGCCAAGCTTTGCTTGATTCGATCTCCCCTTTAGAAAAAGGAATTGATTTAAAAGCGGTATTTATTACAGACAATTCACTTGGCGGCGATGGGCTTGTTGCTTCAAATGATATTCGCTCGGTTAAAGACTTAAAAGGGAAGAAAGTTGGTACGGAAATAGGTACGATTGAACACTTTTTTCTGCTCACGGCATTGCATGAAGCGGGATTAAAGGAGTCCGATGTGAAATTTACAAACTTATCTGTTCAAGATGCGGGAAATTCATTTATAGCTGGAAAATTGGATGCAGCCGGTTTGTGGGAGCCTTTTTTAAGCATGGCAGTGAATAAGGGAAAAGGACATAAGTTGGTGACATCCGCTGATTTTCCGGGCTTGATTTCCGACTTATTCGTTGTAAGGGGAGATGTTGCGAAAGAGAGGAAAGAGGACGTGCAAAAAATCGTAGCAGCATGGTTTGATGCGGTTGACTATCTTTCGCAAAATTACGATCAATCGATTCAACTAATAGCGGACGAGGCGGGAATTTCAAAAGAAGAGCTGGATGTAGGAATGAAAGGATTCAAGCTGTTTTCTCCTGAAGAAAGCTTGAACGCTTTTAAAGAGGGAGATAACTATCAATCTTTTTATTACACAGCTGAAAAAAATGCTGAATTTTTAAAAGAGTTAGGGTTTATTAAAGACATTCCTGATTTTAGCAGCTTCGTTGACACCTCATTTATAAAAGCGGAAATTGAACGGGCAAAGTAAGGAGGATTAATGGATGGAGCTTCAAAAAGGAAAAAGGCATCAATGGACATTATTCAAAATACGCGAGGATATTCCGAAAAAATGGTATTTTACTGGGGTATCAGCTGCTTTTATCTTGTTATTGCTCATTTGGATTTTGCTGAGCAATTTAAAACTTGTGGATGAAGTATTTCTTCCGACTCCCGCAGCTGTTGTGGGCTCTTTCTTTGCTGCCCTTTCAAGTCCGGAGTATTGGGGAGAAATCGGGATTAGCGTCTACAGAGTTTTTATGGGGTTTTTACTGGCATGTCTGTTAGGGATTCCGCTCGGAATATTGGCTGGCACTTTTAAGCTTGCAGAATCGGTTATTTTGCCCGTCTCTGAGTTTATCAGGTATATGCCGGCAGCCGCTTTTATTCCACTTATTATGGTTTGGGCAGGAATTGGGGAGACAGCAAAAATTTTAGTGATTTTTATCGGAAGCTTTTTTCAGCTCGTTTTAATGGTGGCAGATGACACAAACCGGATTCATAAAGACCTACTTTATGCCTCCTATACTCTTGGAGCAAACCGCTGGCAAGTCATCTCAAAGGTTATCATCCCTGCAATGCTTCCGAAATTAATGACAACTATGCGGCTGATTATGGGATGGGCTTGGACGTATTTAGTTGTAGCAGAGCTGGTGGCGGCAAACAACGGTCTTGGATATTCGATTATGAAAGCGCAGCGTTTCATGGATACCGAGTCCATCTTTGTCGGAATCATTGTTATCGGGCTGTTGGGACTTATTATTGACAGATGCTTTGCCTACATTAATAAAAAATTATTTCCATGGGCGGAAGGAGGAAATTAAATGTTGAATGCTATCAAAGCTGAAAAAAATCTTCGCCAAGAGAAGATTGAAATAAACATTCAAAATTTGTCGAAAGTGTATAAAACGAATAATGGCTCCTTTCAAGCGCTGGAGAATGTTTCTTTGTACGTAAAAAATGAAGAATTTGTTTCCATTCTTGGACCGTCGGGATGCGGTAAGTCGACCATTTTGAGAATTTTGGCAGGTTTGGAGGAGCCGACATCAGGCAGTGTGCAAGTATCCGGTGAAGAAGTGAAAGGACCAAGTGCGAAACGAGGTATGGTCTTTCAGTCTTATACGTTGTTTCCTTGGTTGACAGTAAGAGAAAACATAGAGTTTGGCCTCAAGCTAAAAGGAATGAAACAAAAAGAGCGTAAAGAAATTTCCGATCGATATTTAGAGCTGGTAGGACTGGAAAGATTTGCGGATTCCTACGGCAAAGAATTGTCCGGCGGCATGAAACAACGTGTGGCTATTGCAAGATCGTTGGCCAATAATCCGGAAGTGTTATTAATGGATGAACCTTTTGGAGCGCTTGATGCACAAACAAAGCAATCCATGCAGCAATTATTGTTGGATATTTGGAAGAAGGAAAAAACAACCATTGTGTTTATAACGCACGACATCGATGAAGCCTTATTCTTATCCCAGCGAATATATGTCATGGAAGCAAGACCGGGGAGAATTCTCGAAGAGATTGATGCGGATTTGCAATTATTTCAAGATGGGGAGCTTGTGGATGTAGAGAAATTTATGAATGTAAAAAAACATATCATTTCTTTATTAAAGCATTAGTAAAAAAAATACAGAAGGATCGGAAGGGCTGTTGATGATGAAGATACGAAACAAACTGCTCCTTAGCTTTGGAACCGTTTTGCTAATTGTCCTGCTCGCCTTTCTTATTGTTTACTCTACTTTGCAGGACGTTTCCAAATCCTATTTTAATTTAGCAAATACCGATATGAAAAAATTGCAGCTTGCCCACCAGATTCAATTTGAAGACCTTGCGTTAACAGATGCGGTCAGAGGGGTGATTATCGAACCGGATAATACGGCCGAAAGGGAAAAGTACAATCAGTTTGCAAAGCAAATTGATCAACATATTAAAGAAGTGACTCCGATGCTGGATGATTCCAGGACGAAAAAAATTTTCCACGATCTAAATATAAATAATCAAAAATTAGTTGAATTAGAAACGCAGATGATGGAATTGGCCGGGGAAGACCGCCAAAAAACGCTTGCTATTTTTCATGGTGAATATGCGGATATTCGCGCTATTTTTAGTTCCAAACTGGAAGAATTCAAACAAATTGAGACAGAACGGATAACCAAGAAAATTGCGGAAGATGAAAAATTAATAAGAAAAAAAATCATGGCGGGTGCAGCGGTATTTATCACAGCACTGTTTGCAGGAATTTTAATTGCAATATTTATTTCTAAAAGAACCACCCGGCCATTGTGGAAAATTGCAAATAAATTAGAGGAATTGGCGCGAAATAAAGGAGATTTAACAGCTAGAATCCATATCACGAATAAAGATGAAATTGGAAAGCTGGCGACGGCATTTAATAGAATGCTGGAGAACCTGCAAAAAATGATGCTAAAAATAAAGGAAACGACAGATGAAGTTTCCGCTTCAGCACTCGAGCTTTCTGAAGGTACTAAAAACTTTGCGGAAAGTACAGAACAGATCACGATGGCAGTTCAAGACATTGCTTCCGGAGCCGGTGATCAAGGGGACATGGCGGATGAAAGCTCACATGCGGTGAATAATATTGCCAATGAAGTTCAAAAAATTGCATCGTCATCTTCTTTCGCAGCAGAATCGGCCTTGACCACATCGAAAATCGCAGAAGAAGGAAACAAATCAATTGTCAAAGCAGTCAAGCAGATGGAATTTTTACAAAAATCCGTTGATGAAGTGTTTATTAAGATTGAGGAACTTGGCAAGCTTACCGACGAGATAAAAAAAATATCAGATGTCATGGCAAATATAGCGGAGCAGACGAATTTATTGGCTCTAAATGCTGCAATTGAGGCGGCGCGTGCAGGGGAACAAGGCAAGGGTTTTGCTGTTGTAGCAACGGAAGTTCGAAACTTGGCGGAAGAGTCAAAACAATCTGCGATTCAAATAAATGAAATGATACAGCATGTCCTCTCCATTGCTGCTGCCGCCGTGGAGAATATCGATAAAGGAAGGAGCGATCTAAAAGAGGGTAAAAGGGTTGTTGATGATGCTGGGCGCGCTTTCCATAAAATTTTAACATCAGTTGAGAAAGTAACATGTCAAATACAAGAGGTTTCCTCATCTGTCCAGCAAATGTCAACAGGAGCTGATCAAGTTGCTGTTTCTATCGGACAATTGGCTGACATCGCCAAAAAATCATCAGCTCATTCACAAAATGTGGCAGCCTCAACGGAAGAACAACTGGCTGCAATTGAAGAATTTACAGCAACGGCAGAAAATCTCTCAAATGTAGCAAAAAAACTGAGAAACATGATCGGGGAATTTAATGTTTAACATTGTTTTTATCTATTTCCAGCATTCATTGTAAGTTTCATGTTATATTATCTAACAAAATCATTGAACAATGCTGCACTCCTTTCTATATTAATCTTAAATAAAAATTTCATAAAGGTTCCTGATCGATAGGAACAAAAAAGCTGTCTAGGGTTCCGCTGCTGCTTAAGTTTGCAGCAGGTCTGGTCCGAGAGAGAGCGTATAGAAAGCATCAAAAGATGTCTTTCTATAAACACGGAAGGATAAAAGCCTGGGAGATTTCCCTAGGCTTTTATTTTTTTACAACGATCATTAAGAAAAGTCTCAAGGGAGGTATTTTGGATGACTAAAATTTTCAGCAAAACGATCGTACCTGGAGGAAAATGGTCAGGAAAAATTGGAAAAGGAAAGCTTATTCGTTTTACAGCCTTGGAGTCTGGAGCCAATCTTTCACTTATGATGTATCATGCACATGATCTTTCAGAGCGTTATAACATGCCGGATACATTAAAAGCCCAGCACACATTTCACTTGACAAAGGGAAACGTATTGATGAGCGATAACGGCCGAGTATTGGCCAGCATCACTAGCGACAGCCTTGGCTGGCACGACACTGTTTCAGGCTATACCACAAGGGAAGGAACAGATGAGAAATATGGAAAAACAAGCTATCAAGAATTAAGAAATGACTGGCTCAGAAGCGGAGAAGAGAACTTTGCCATGGAACTTGTAAGAAACGGGCTCAGCCTGCGCGACATGGCTCCTGTCGTCAATCTGTTTTCAAAAGTGAAAACCGACGACAAAGGCAACCTTACCTATTGTTTGGATCATTGCAAAAAAAATGACACAGTAACATTAAGAACAGAAATGGATATTTTGCTGATTGTATCTAATACACCAAACCCGCTTGATCCAAGAACCAACTATCCGTCCGTTCCGGTGGCAATGGAAGTGCTTCCGGCAGAGCCTGTCGATTTGAACGATTATTGTGTAAATTATCGTCCTGAAAACCGCCGGGCATTTGAAAATACTTGGGAATATTATGCGCTTTTGTAGCATCGGGCAGGAAATTGTTTGAGTACCCAGGCTGATGCCTTTAAAGATCAACATTATAGAAAATACCGATTTAAAAATACGATATGAGGAGGAAAGGAACATGGAAAATATTAAAAAAGTAGAAAGTCCTCGAAAAGAAGAAAATGCAATCTATAACAAAATCATCCCTGCCGGGGAAGGCTGGATGCATGAACTAAATCCAGGGCAAGTTCTAAGAATTGTCGACTTGGAAGGAAACCAAGCAGTAGATACATTGTTTTACGATGCAGATAATCCGGAGGATCATTACAGTGTAACAGCCACCATTACAGGACAGAAAAATATTTACTTAACAACAGGTTCGGTGCTTCGTTCTGAATCAGGAAATGAATTGCTGAAGATTGTAGCGGATACATGCGGGCGCCACGATACATTAGGCGGTGCTTGCTCAGCACAAAGCAATACCGTCCGATATGCACATGATAAATTGCATATGCACAATTGCCGCGACACGTTTATGCTGCAGTTGTCGAAATATGGGGAGCGTTTTACAAAAAGGGACCTGGCTCCAAATATTAACTTCTTCATGAATGTTCCGGTTACAGAAGATGGTCATTTAGAATTTGCTGATGGAATCTCTTATGCCGGAAGTTATGTGGAATTATTATCCCTTCGGCGGACATTGGTGCTGATCAGCAACTGCCCGCAATTAAACAATCCTTGCAATGCTTACAATCCAACAAAAATACAAGTGCTGATTTGGGATAAATAAACAGAATCAACTAGGATACGGATGCGTCAGGGGGGAGTACAAAATGTTTAAAAAAATTCTGATTGCCAATCGCGGGGCAATAGCCGTCCGGATTGAACGGACGCTTCGCAAGCTTGGAATTCTATCGGTTGCTATATATACAAAGGCGGATCAAGACAGTTTACATGTAGACGAAGCAGATGAAGCTATTTTAATAGGAGAAGGCCCGGTCAAAGACAGCTATTTGAATGGAAATTTAATCATAAAAGCTGCCATTGAGTCAGGAGCCGATGCCATTCATCCCGGATATGGATTTTTAAGTGAAAACGCAGATTTTGCCCGCTTGTGCGTACAAAATGGAATTACGTTTATCGGACCTTCACCTGAACAGATGGAGATATTCGGATTAAAGCATTCTGCCAGAGAAATTGCAAAAAAAGCCAATGTTCCTTTATTGCCGGGAACGGACCTCATCACCGATTTGGATGAGGCGGTAAAACAAGCTGAACATATTGGTTATCCAATTATTTTAAAAAGCACGGCAGGAGGCGGAGGCATCGGAATGCGCGTTTGCGAAAATGAACAGCATTTGCGCTCGGCATTTGAGGCGGTACGTCGTCTTGCTGAAACAAATTTTAAAAATAAAGGAGTTTTCCTGGAGAAATATATCGCTAGAGCACGCCATATAGAAGTTCAAATTTTTGGAAATCGATTTGGTGAAGTGGTAGCTTTAGGCGAACGAGACTGCTCTATTCAGCGCCGCAATCAAAAAGTTGTGGAAGAAAGTCCGGCCCCTCTTTTGTCCCAGGAAGTCAGAAAAGAAATGTTCGCAGCCGCCATCCGATTGGCGGAAGAAGTTGGATACCGGAGTGCAGGCACCGTTGAGTTTTTATATGATCCTGAAACAAGCTCCTTTTACTTTCTTGAAGTGAATACAAGACTTCAAGTGGAGCATGGTGTAACAGAAGAGGTCTTTGGCATCGATCTTGTTGAATGGATGATACGTGAAGCAGCAGATGATCTGCATGAATTGCATTCCTTAGTAAAAGAGCCGAAAGGGCATAGCATTCAAGCGCGTATTTATGCGGAAGATTGTTTGCATGAGTTTCGGCCGAGCGCCGGACAGATTGATGAGGCAAAATTTCCTAAAACAGCTCGAACGGAAACGTGGGTAAGAAACGGAATCACGGTTACGACTCTTTATGATCCAATGCTGGCGAAAGTGATTGTTCGTGGAAAAAACAGGGAAGAGGCGATCGGAAAACTCATACAAGCGCTAAACGAAACGAAATTGTACGGTATTACAACCAATCTCCACTACTTGAAAGCTTTATTGAAGGAAAAGGATTTTATAAAAGGAAATGTATACACCCGTTTATTAAACCATTTTCAACCTAGAGAACATGCACTGGAAGTATTGGACGGAGGAATTCAAACAACTGTTCAGGATTGGCCCGGACGCATTAAATATTGGAGCGTAGGTGTGCCGCCTTCCGGTCCAATGGACCAGCTCTCGTTCCGGATTGGAAATAAACTTCTCGGGAACAGAGAAGGCGCCCCTGGTCTTGAAATGACATTGCGCGGGGGATCTTATCGTTTTCGAGATGATATATGGTTTTGTATTACAGGTGCCGATATGCAGGCTAAGCTTGACGATCAGCCCGTGCCGATGTATGAACCTGTTTTGGCAAAAAAGAACCAAGTATTATCATTTGGTGAAGCGAAAAGGGGAATGCGGACTTATTTATTAGTAGCAGGCGGTTTTGACATGCCTGAAGTTTTAGGAAGCTCCTCCACATTTACGCTCGGCGGATTCGGCGGCCATGGCGGACGCGCCTTGCGCACTGGCGATGTGCTTTTGGTCAACCGGGGGGCTGTTGTCAAAAAAACGAAGGGGCTTCCAGCTGAATATAGACCGATCATGACGAATAAATGGACGATAGGCGTCATTCCGGGCCCTCATTGTACAAGCGAATTTTTGCAGCCGGATTATTTGCAGCAATTAACTGAAACAGAATGGGAAGTGCATTTTAACAGTTCGCGCACAGGCGTCCGGTTAATGGGCCCAGCCCCGAAATGGGCAAGAGAAGACGGCGGAGATGCAGGTTTGCATCCATCAAATATTCATGATAACGCTTATGCAGTGGGAACGCTTGATCTAACAGGCGATATGCCGATTTTACTGGGACCTGATGGACCTAGTTTAGGAGGATTTGTCTGCCCAGTTACGACGGCTTCAGCTGAGTTTTGGAAAATTGGGCAATTGCATCCGGGCGATATCGTCAAGTTTCATTTGTTGTCATTGGAAGAAGCGGAGGAACTTCGAAAAAAACAAGAAATGTTTATGCAAAAAATTGAAAATGGCAGTTTGTACGGATTTCAACCTTCTCAACTTCCTGCCATTAATCCAAAAATTACAGCCGACGATTCAATTTTGGCTCAAGAACAAACATCTCGAAACATTCCAATTACGATTCGTTCAAGCGGCGACGAAAATTTGCTGATTGAGTACGGTTCAATGGATTTAGACCTGCTGTATCGGTTTCAAGTACATGCTTTAATGCAAGCGATACAACAAAAAGGCAACATCCCTTTCCTTGATTTAACGCCGGGCATTCGGTCTTTGCAAGTGCACATTGACCCATCGAAAATGTCCGTTCGCGAGGCTTGTCAAAAAATTTTAGAAATTGATCGCGAGCTTCCGCCGCTGGAATCGATAAAAGTCCCTTCACGTATTGTTCGGCTGCCTCTTTCCTGGGATGATCCGGCTACTCAATTGGCCATTGAACGCTACCAGAAAAACGTCCGTTCCGATGCTCCGTGGTGTCCGAGTAATTTGGAATTCATCAGGCGCATAAATGGCTTAAAAAGCATTGATGATGTAAAGAAAATTGTATTTGATGCAAAATATCTTGTTTTAGGATTAGGTGACGTCTATCTTGGCGCTCCAGTAGCCATTCCAATTGATCCTCGGCACCGTTTAGTCACAACAAAATATAACCCTGCCCGGACTTGGACGCCTGAAAATGCGGTAGGAATTGGCGGTTCGTATTTATGTGTATATGGAATGGAAGGTCCTGGAGGCTATCAATTTGTCGGCCGGACGATTCAAATGTGGAATAAATTCCGGACAACGAAGAGTTTTGAACAAGGAAAACCTTGGCTATTGCGGTTTTTCGATCAAATTCAGTTTTACCCAGTAGATGCGGAACAGTTGCTGCAATTGCGGGAAGATTTTCTTAGAGGAAGGTTTGAAGTGGAAATAACAGAAACAGCGTTTGATCTTGGCGAATATTTAAAATTCTTGGATTCGATCAAAGATAGTGCCGAAACTTTCCGCATGCGGCAGCAGGAAGCTTTTCAAGCAGAGCGAGAACGGTGGAAGCAGCTAGGATTGGCGGAATATATATCAGAGCATGAACCAATGAAAGAAGGGCAAGAGGAAAATATCCCTCCAGGTGCTGAGGTTGTTCGTTCTTCCATGCCTGGAAGTGTATGGAAAGTTCTTGTGTCTCCTGGACAGCAAGTTAAGAAAGGCGATGTTCTGATGATTGAAGAAAGCATGAAAATGGAGTTTCCGCAGCTGGCCCCGTGCGATGGACAAATAGTAAATGTTTACGTGAAACCAGGGGACGAGGTGCAATCAGGACAATTGATTGTCAGCATTTTAAAGCAGAAAGAACGAGAGGAGGTTCTCAAATGAAATCGGTCAAACATTTTCCTCAACCTTTGACGATTGCGCGGTTGAGAGAGATGTACCTTAACAATGAATTGACTCCCGAAGAAGTAGTCGTTGAAATCATTCATCGAGTTAAACAAGATGAGGATATGAATATATGGATTACCCCTCCGGCAATGGAAAGAATTCAGCCTTATCTAGACAGGCTTGCTTCACTGGATCGGAAAAGCTTGCCATTATGGGGAATTCCATTTGCTATTAAAGACAACATTGATTTAGCCGGGGTTCCGACAACTGCAGCTTGCCCCCAATATGCTTATATACCAGAAAAAAGCGCAACAGTGGTTGAGCGGTTAATTGCAGCAGGTGCAATCCCATTAGGAAAAACAAATTTAGATCAGTTTGCCACTGGGCTTGTCGGTACAAGAAGTCCTTATGGAGAAACGAAAAATGCCTTAAAAGAAGAACTGATCAGCGGGGGATCAAGCTCTGGATCTGCGGTGGCCGTTGCACGAGGCCATGCAGCGTTTGCACTCGGAACGGACACTGCTGGGTCCGGACGAGTGCCGGCAGCCTTAAATCGCTTAGTCGGATTTAAGCCGAGCAGGGGAGCCTGGCCGACCGCTGGAGTAGTTCCGGCTTGCGCAAGCCTTGATTGTGTGACAGTTTTTGCGCACAATTTGCAGGATGCATTGGAAGTTGATCGAATTGTGCGCGGCGAGGATGAAACAGATCCTTGGTCACGCTATTTCCCGAACGTATCGCCGAAAAGTCCGAGCAAAATTTGTTTGCCGAAACAACCGCTTTCGTTTTTTGGCCCATTTCGTGAAGGATATAGGAATGCATGGATGAAAACGATGAAAAGATTGGAACGTTTGCGTCTTCCGATTGAGTATATCGATTATGATTTGTTTTCCGAAGCGGCGTCTCTTCTTTATGAAGGTCCTTGGGTGGCGGAAAGATGGGCGGATTTAGGTGATTTTGTGAAAGCAAATACAGAAGATGTGTTTTCCGTTACGGAAAAAGTCCTTTCTTCCGGAGCTTCTCCTGATCATACGGCAGCATCAGCTTTTCAAGCGATGCACAGGATCCAATCAATCAAGCATAAAGTGAAAAAATTGTTAAAAGATGCAGTATTAGTTTTGCCTACTTGTGGCGGTACTTGGACGCGCGAACAAGTTAGGCTCGATCCGATTCGCACAAATAACGAAATGGGAAAATACACCAATCACTGTAATCTTTTGGATCTGTCGGCAATCGCCATTCCGGCAGAGGATGCGGAAGCAAATGTTCCTTTTGGCATGACGATGTTTTCGCTGGCAGAACAGGAAGGATTGATATTCGGACTTGCTTCTCAATTTTTAGGAGAGATTCTAACAGAAAATTTTCAACCGCAAAAAAATACGACTTTTGTTGCCGTCTGCGGTTTGCATATGAGAGGGTTTCCGCTCGAAAATGAAATGCATCAATTCGGCGGCAAATTCGTATGTGAAGCAACAACTGCTCCTAATTACCGGCTGTATAAGCTGCCTACGGATCCTGCCAAACCTGGGCTTATCAAAACAAACCACAATGGCGCCTCCATTCAATTGGAGATATGGGAAATGCCATTAGCTTCATTTGGTGCTTTTACAGCATCTATTCCAGAACCTTTAAGTATAGGAACAGTAGAACTGATCAACGGAAACAAAGTGCCGGGCTTTCTTTGTGAAGCGTATATAGCCAATCAAGCGGAGGATATTACAGCTTTTGGAGGATGGCGTTCCTATTGCCTGAAAGAACTCAATTCATAATACAAAAGCCGTCAAACATGTTGGCGGCTTTTTCACGTTCAAGCGCAAAATTCTAATTTTAAGAGATTGACAGGATGGAGTGACTGAACTATTTAGATAAAATCGACGTGTACGTACAGTGTATTAGGAGACAGAAAGTTAGCTGCATACTTCTGTTTTGTTTATTTTTTAAACTGTAAAATACGACTTTTACCTCTGCTGGTTACTTGAATATTGAAAATACCAATGTATCAATTCATTTCCAAATTGCTTGAAAAAATAGTATTTCCTCTTAGTTAGATTTATTACATAAAATTTTAAAATATTGTATTTAAATTACAATTTTGGTAAAATTACTATATATTGTAAAAATAACTAGGGGGTGTGGGAATTTATAAAAATTAAGAAAACTATTTTTTTTATAATATTCTTCATCTTCTTAGCTTCATGCAATCATCAATTATCCTATGATCAAAAAATTGATTGTAATCAGAATTGGGCTCTATGCTCCATACAGAAGGAATATGCTGATCCTAACTCTTTAACAGACACACCTATAAAAATTGCCATTATTGATAGTGGAATTGATGAAGAAAAGGCTCGTGTCAAAGTATCAAAAAGGTTCAACGAGAAAAATAATCAAATAGATTCATACGGACATGGTACAGCGGTTGCTAGTATCATTAGAGAATGGAGAAATCATTACTCAACATTTTGATGTAGTGTTGCAAGAAATTGACGGCACCGATTTTATTGCAACACTCATTGATCAAGATACTGGAGAATCTTACCAGATCAATACCATTGATGCTCAAGCTTCGGTTCTGCCGGCGGTTATAATCGGAGTAGTTGCAAAACATGGAATCAAGTATGCCATAAAAAAATTTGGAAAAAAACTTATCGTTAAGTCGATAAAAAGCTCTAAAGCCGTTCTTAACACATTTGCAAAGGCAGCCGTTAAAGCAGCAAAAAGTAAAGTTTCCAAATTCAATGTAAGTAATAAGCATTTAAAAAATGCTGGAGGTAATTTTTCTAAATTCAATACTACTGATAAAAGCCAAATACGTAATTGGGTTAAAGAAGGATTAAATTCTAAGAACGCATCTTATTCTTTAAATCCAGAGGAAGAAAAAAAGAATGCGGATTTGTCATTTGTAGTTATAGCGGACCTTGGTAAAGTAATAGGTACAAAAGGTCAGAAAAAATAAAAATTGTAGTAGGGTGGGATGGTGAAATATGGACAGCATATCCAATCAATTAGAGTTTGTCTATCACTTTACAACCGATGAATCTTACATTCCTAAAAAGTGGAAAAAAGATTCTGCTATCGTACTTAGAGTTGATGGAGATTTTGACATAAAAGTAGATGGAATCTCCTATTTCCGAGATGATATCGCATTGTTGGAGTTTTATTTATACCTAGAGAGATGGCTCGCCATTATCGAAAGTGGCAAATATGATATCCCGGAATTTCATTATTATACTCTTGAAATTGACGAAGATGAGCCGTTAATTTCAATCATCCCTTTTGACAATAACGATAAGGCTCGACTCACTTCTATTTGGAGAAAGGAACCGTTTGATCCTGTATTTAAGATGGATTATATAGTGAACCAATTGACAGAATTACGCGATCAATTAAAAAAAGATATCGAGGCACATTATAACATTTCAGTAGAACCGTTTATTGATAAATTTCCGATAAAAGCTTTAGCAGTTGTAGACAAAAAAAAGGGTAAGACGAAATGGCTTTAGTCATTGAACGTTACTTGTTAAAGACTATGTCAATGTTTGTAGTTGATAACATTTCTTGGGGCTGCCTATTATTTTTGAAGCCCCATTTATTTTTTCAAAAAGTGTCCGAATTATGCTAATTCAACACTACTGATAAAAGCCAAGTACGCAATCGAATGAAAAGGATTCAATTCTATAAATCCAGAGGTAGAAACAAAGAATGCTGATTTATCATTGTAGTGATAACCACTCGGTAAAACATAGGTACGAAAGAGTAATAGGGGATGGGATGGTGAAATATGGACAGCATATCCAGTCAAATAGAATTTGTCTATCACTTTACAACCGATGAATCTTATATTCCTAAAAAGTTGAAAAAGAATGCTGCCATTGTGCTTAGAGTTAGTGGAGATTTTGACATAAAAGTAGATGGAATCTCCTATTTCCGAGATGATATCGCATTGTTGGAGTTTTATTTATACCTAGAGAGATGGCTCGCCATTATCGAAAGTGACAAATATGATATCCCGGAATTTCATTATTATACTCTTGAAATTGACGAAGATGAGCCGTTGATTTCAATCATCCCTTTTGACAATAACGATAAGGCTCGACTCACATCTATTTGGAGAAAGGAACCGTTTGATCCTGTATTTAAGATGGATTATATAGTGAACCAATTGACAGAATTACGCGATCAATTAAAAAAAGATATCGAGGCACATTATAGTATTTCAGTAGAACCGTTTATTGATAAATTTCCCATTAGAGCTTTAGCTGTCATCGATAAAAAGAGAGGCAAGAAGAAATGGTTTTAGTATTCTGTAAAAAATTAGGGATACAAATCCTTTAGAGTATAGGAACAGTAGAACTGATCAACGGAAACAAAGTGTCGGGCTTTCTTTTGGAAGGCGTATATCGCCAATCGATTCGAGGATATTACAGATTTTGGAGGATGGCGTTCCTATTGCCGAAAAGAAGCCGAATCATAATGGCAAAAGTGGCTGTCAAAGTAGTCGATTTTTTCGGCTTATAGGTGCCCTTTCAATATTCAATGTTTATGTTTTTCGTTTCCAAAAGATTTTGGCTTTCTGGACAACTGCTTTTCCTATGTTTCCCTATCTTGATCATGTCCTTCGGGAATCTTATGAAGGACTTTTTCTATGCACGCCATTTTCATTCTGTCCTTCAAAAGTTATGACGGACATTCAGTATATGCAATTTCCTTTTTTTGGATTCCATCACCTCCATGAAGGACGTTTATAAATTTTATTAGATTATTTTTGTCCTTCACAGTTGTATTTCTTTAAAATCCATCTCAGTTCGGATTCTAAAATCAAATCAGTGAACCTTTAAGTAATAAAAAAAGGTTTCTGCCTTTTTGTTCATCTCAACATTTATTAAATGGAGAGATGCTTCCAAAAGTTTGAACAACTTTTGTGAAGCATCCTCCTGTTTTAATTATGTGGTTTAAATATTTTTAACATAGTTTTCATGTCATCATTGTCACTAACGATGTTTCACTTGTGAGTTAGACAGAAATTTAAAACGATACTGAACTTTTTTCTTGTTTGATCCGTATTAAAAGATGAGAGGAGGAAAATACATGACGTTGAAGCTAGAGCAAGTGACGAAAAAATTTGGCGATTTCACCGCTGTGGATAAGCTGTCTTTATCCATTCCGGAAAAAGAAATGTTTGGTTTTTTAGGGGCAAACGGTGCCGGAAAAACGACAACATTTCGCATGATTTTAGGGCTGCTGGCACCAACTGAAGGAACCATTACATGGAATGGAGAAAAAATTGATTATAGCACGAGCCCGTATATCGGATATTTGCCCGAAGAGCGGGGATTGTACCCGAAATTAAAGGTAAAGGATCAGATTGTCTATTTAGCCAGATTAAGAGGGATGAACAAAAAAGATGCGCTGAAGGAGCTGGCAAATTGGCTCGAACGGTTTAAAGTGCCGGAGTACGCTGAAAAAAAAGTCGAAGAGCTGTCGAAAGGAAACCAGCAAAAAATTCAATTTATTGCTGCTGTCATACATAAACCGAAGCTGCTCATCTTGGATGAACCGTTTAGCGGATTGGATCCGGTCAATGTTGAGCAATTGAAAGAGGCTGTCATTGATTTGAAAAATGCCGGTACATCCATTGTGTTTTCCAGCCATCGGATGGAGCACGTTGAGGAATTATGTGAACATTTATGCATATTACATAGGGGAAGCCCTGTAGTTCATGGGTCGCTCAAAGAAATTAAACGTTCCTTTGGCAAAAAAAATCTCGTGATTCATGCGGATTTTGATCTCAATTTCTTGAAGGATTTCCCAGGTGTCGTAAAAGCCAAGACAACAGTTGAAGGGATTCAATTGCAAATTGAAAGAGAAGAGACCGCACAACAATTGTTACAGGAGATTGTCGATAAAGGATTTATTCGCAAATTCCAAATAGAAGAGCCTTCATTACATGATATTTTTATAGAGAAAGTGGGTGCGGCCTATGCATAACTTTTGGACTGTTTTGTTCCACACTTATTTTACCAAACTAAGATCGAAGCAATTTATCATTTCCACGGTTATTACATTGCTTATTATTCTAGTTTTGGGAAACATATCAAAAATTATTGATTTTTTTAATTCTGGTGAAAATCAAGAACGCCTTGCAGTCATTGATCAATCAAATTCTTTATTTGAACCGTTTAAAAAGCAATTAAAAGAAGTTAATCCGGACATTCAATTGCAAAAAACTAATGCTTCCGAAGAAGAGCTGAAAAAGAATGTATTAAATGATGAGATCAAAGGGTATCTCGTTTTATCTTTAAATGATGAAAACCGGCCGATGGCGGTATATAAAGCAGCGTCTCTTGCAGACTCAACCGTTCCAAACGATTTGCAATATGCCCTCCAACAAGTGAGCATGGTATGGACAGCAGGTCAATTGAAATTAACGCAAGAGGAACTGATGAAGCTGAATGCGCCAGTATCTTTTGAAATGGAAGCGTTGAATGCCAACGCAAAAACGGTGGAAGAATTGAATCAAGCGAGAGGTCTCGTATATGTACTTTTATTTGTAATATATTTTGCAGTGATCATGTATGCAAATATGATTGCGATGGAGGTAGCAGTAGAAAAATCTTCTAGAGTGATGGAAATTTTAATTTCCAGTGTTCCTCCTATTACACAAATGTTTGCGAAAATTTTAGGTGTTGCTCTATTGAGTTTAACGCAGCTTGCCTTATGGCTTATTGTCGGCTACGTTTCCATTAAACAAAATTTAGAATCGATGGATGGAGGATTTTTCTCTTTCTTTGGATTCCAAAACACGTCGTTGTCGACCATTCTATATGCAGTCATTTTCTTTATTTTAGGCTATTTATTATATGCGACGATGGCTGCCTTTCTAGGCTCGCTGGTCAGTCGTATAGAAGATGTTCAGCAGTTGATCACTCCGATGATTTTAACGGTTGTGGCGGGCTTTATGCTAGCGATATTTGGTTTGAGCAATCCGGAAGCTTCCTATGTTACGATCACATCATACATTCCGCCGTTTACCCCGATGCTGATGTTTTTGCGGGTTGGAATGCTGGATCTTCCAATTTGGGAGCCGCTTTTAGGAATCGGTTTATTAATAGCATCCATTGCTATATTAGCTGTCTTCGGGGCAAGAGTTTACAAAGGCGGCGTATTGATGTACGGAAAATCCAATGCGCTTAAAGATATTAAAAAAGCTTTGCAGCTATCGAAAAATAAATAAAGAAGACATTACGCAAAATGGTTTTCTTTTGATTTTGAGCAGATAATAATAAACGTAGCAAGCAGCCCGATTCCTGTATACTAGGAGTTTGGCTGCTTAATTTTTTGGAAGCTTTGATAATGATGAAAATGAGTCAATTTCTGCGCAGTATTTTTTCTCAACTACCGAAGTTGGGGGAGCTCCCTTTTTCATTATTCCTGCAAATATTCGCTTCTTGACGATGTGATTTTTAATAGTAAAGAGAAAACCCCCAGTCAATCAAGACATTTATTGTAATTGAAAGCGGTTTAAAATTTTTTGAAGATGTATGACAGCATCGGAAAGAATAACCGATTCCTTTGCAAGCTCATGGATCCCTTCAATATGTTCCTCCAATGCTGCCGTTGTTTCGTTGACTGTGTTGGTGAAATCATGTGCGATTAAGTTTACATTTTCTATTAAACCTTTTAAATTGTTGCCGTTTTCACGAATGTTTATGACGTTTTCTCGATTATGCTTTAACAGAGAATGAATGTCTGAAAACATTCGCTTAAATGTCTGCATGCTTTCTTTTGTTCCAGATATAGACAAGGAAGCTTGATCAACACTTTCTTCATTTTTTTTGACGGCAGTAACGGCATGAGCTAAATCATTTCTCGTTTCTTCCAACGAAGATAAAATTTTAGCCGCAAAAGAATTTGTATCATCTGCCAGTTTGCTCACTTCTGCAGCTACAATCGCAAAGCCTTTTCCAGATTCACCTGCTCTCGCTGCTTCAATGGAAGCATTTAATGCTAAAAGATTCGTTTGCTTGGCAATTGCTGTGATCGCAGAAGCCATTTCCATCGCTTGATCCGCTTTTTTGGATACCATTTGGATGAGAGAAGTTGCCTTTTTCGTGTCATTTTCAATATTTAGCATAAGCTGTTCCGTTTTTTCAATCATTTGTTGCCCTTCATCTGCTGAACGCATCGTTGATTGAGCGTATTCAACAACACGTTCAATTTCCGATCCCATATTTGATACACCTTCTATCATCGAATTTGCCAGTTCGCTAACTTTTTTAAACGAATCGGTCTGCTGTTTGGAGCCTTCGCGGAACACTTCCATTGTTGCAGCAACTTCATCAAAAATTTCCGATAAGCGATTCGCTTCTTTTTTTTGATCTTGACTGACCTTCTTGACAGTTTTGACGGCATTGGCAAACTCGCTTAAAATCGACCGGATTCCAAAAATAATTTTATTGATTTCATAACCTATTTGATGAAACTCATTGCGTTTGCCGACAATATCTACTTCGACATGAAGGTTGCCTGATGATACAGTACGAGTGACGTTATACCATTGTCTAAGATTAGAAGTGAACGAGCGGTAAACAAAGAAGCTGTTTACTGCACTGGCGCAAATAGTTACGAAAAATAAAATAATTGCTTGACGAAAAGATAATTGCATAAATAAAGCTGTCATGAGGCAAAGAAAGCTTGGCAAAAACGATAGCATGGCAAAATTCATTTGCAAATACGGGCGATGAATGAGTCTTCCTAACCGGATATTATAACGTTTTCCAGTACTGTCTGTAACGAGCGGACAGCTCGCATCAACAAGAATTTCTCCTGTATCACGGATATACAGCTGCAAAAGCGGTTCTTTTGTTGTAGCGGCTTTTTTGCCGACCTCATCCGAAAATACTCTTCCTTCACGAAGGCGATTGGTATGTAGCGGAGAATATCCTGTTTCATCTACGACCAAAAAATATTCGTCTTGGTCCAGCCTTTCATCGAACGTTTTTCGAATTTTGTCGAGCTGTTCGGTTAGCGGAAGCTGAGGATCTAGCTGTTTCTTAATGATATCGCTTACATGCACGACTTTTTTGAGTGCTTGTTGAGCAGCTTTTTTCTTTATTAAACGGCTCATACTTCTCCCTCCCCTTACTACAAATGTATACCCCATTTACAGAATTTTCAATAATTATTTGTTAAAAATTTAATTTCTAGTAAAAAAGGAACAAATGTTCTGTTTTTTATAGATTCAAAATTTAGTATTTGATATAATGAAAATGCAATAGAACGGTAGACTCAAGGGTGGTTGGCATTTACCCCGTACAGAAAGGGGGTGTGCCGATGACAGTATTCGAAGCGTTAATGTTTGCGATCAGTTTTTCAAGCCTTATAATTACAATGCTGTCAAATCCGCAAAAAAAATAATCCACCCTTGAGTTGATAGCAGTGGTGGATTATTTTTTACCTGCTGCCTGATCCCCTTGAAGGGAACCGTCTGTTGCAGGGCCAAAGGTGTCGCAGCACCTTTGGTCGTCTGGTTGTTGATGCAATTTTTCAACTTCATTATACATTATTCCCCTCGTCTTGTAAAAGAGAGCAACTATATGATCCTGCCTGATTATATTCCCTTCATATTTTGATCCCTTTTTTTATGTTGATTTACCTTTTATTTTTCCCTTGATTGAAAAATCCCAAAATAATAGACGTGAAATCAACAAGTAAACAATATACGTTTCAAATCTTAGCTATAAATAAAATATTCAAAACAAAAAACAAAAATAAAAAAATATATTCAATAATAAACAATCATATGTTATATTTAAAATAAATAAAAACAAAAATGGAGGTCAACAGATGGTCAAAAGTTTGTGGGATTCAGAAAAAGCTAAAAAATTGTCGGAAGGTTTAGAACAGTTAGTCTACCGTTCCAATTTAATCGGAGCAGATCGCGCTGTATGCAACTGGGGCGGAGGCAACACTTCAATGAAAACAATTGAAAGCGATTTCCGCGGCCGTGAAATTGAAGTCATGTGGGTAAAAGGAAGCGGTTCAGATTTAGCGACAATGAAAGCACACAATTTTACAGGACTTAAATTGGAAGATATCCGCCCGCTTATAGAACGAGATGAAATGTCCGATGAAGAAATGGTTGCCTATTTATCTCATTGCATGATTGATCACAAGCATCCACGCCCTTCGATTGAAACTTTGCTGCACGCATTTCTTCCGTTTAAGCATGTTGATCACACGCATCCTGATGCGATTATCAGCATTTGCTGTGCGGACAACGGAAAGCAAATTGCTGAGGAGATTTACGGCAACCGATTTGTTTGGGTGCCTTACGTGCGTCCTGGATTTACGCTTTCCAAAATGATTGCTGAAGGCGTGAAAAACAACCCGAATGCAGAGTTAGTGTTGATGGAAAAACACGGCTTAGTCACATGGGGCGATACTTCAGAGGAATGCTATGCAAAAACGATTTCTATTATTAATGAAGCAGAAAACTATATAAAAGAGCGAATCGATGAAGAAAAAGCATTTGGCGGATTAAAATATAAAGCCCTTTCCAAAGATGAAAGAAAAGAAATCCTAGCGGAAATATTGCCAGTTATTCGTGGTGCTGTAAGCGATGAAAGAAAAATGATTTTAACTTGGGATGACGGAGAGGATGTTCTTCAGTTTGTTAACAGCCGAAACGCAAAGGAACTTTCTCAAATAGGCGCAGCATGCCCTGATCATTTAGTTCACACGAAGCGGGTTCCTTTATACATCGAATGGGATCCGCAAACAGAAAATAAAGAACAATTAAAGGAAAAAATAAAAGAAGGAGTTTCCAATTATAAAAAAGACTACAAAGCTTATTTTGAGCGGAACAAAAACGAAGGGGACAAAATGTTTGAAGCTGCCCCTAGAGTAATCTTAATTCCTGGTATTGGAATGGTGAATACAGGGAAAAATGAAAAAATGTCAAGGATCAGCGGAGCTCTTTATCATCGCGCCATCGCTGTCATGAAAGGGACAGATGCGCTCGGGAAGTTTGTCTCATTAAACGAAAATGAGTCTTATAATGTAGAATATTGGCCGCTTGAGCTCTACAAATTAACGCTTGCTCCACCAGAAGCAGAATTTTCGCGCAAAGTGGCTTTTGTCACAGGCGGTGCAGGAGGAATTGGCAGTGCGACGTGCCGACGTCTAGCCAGCGAAGGCGCACATGTTGTCATTGCTGATTTAAACATCGAAGGAGCAGAGGAAAAAGCTAAAGAAATTAACGAAAAATATGGCGAAAATCGTGCAATTGCCGTCAAAATGGACGTAACAAAAGAGGAAGAAGTGCAAGCTGCCTTTAAAGAAGCTGCCCTTGCCTTTGGCGGAGTCGATATTATTGTCAACAACGCTGGACTTGCTACATCCAGTCCGTTCGATGAAACAACTTTGCAAGAATGGAATTTAAATATGAACGTTCTTGGTACAGGATACTTTTTAGTAGCTCGCGAAGCGTTTAAACAAATGAAGGCGCAAGGTATTGGCGGGAATATGGTATTTGTTGGCTCGAAAAATTCAATTTATGCTGGAAAGAATGCGGCTGCTTACAGTGCTGCAAAGGCGCTTGAAACTCATTTGGCAAGATGTATTGCTGCTGAAGGCGGCCAATACGGAATACGTGTAAACTCCGTTCTTCCGGATGCCGTTCTTCAAGGCTCTGCAATATGGGATTCCAAGTGGCGTGAAGAGCGTGCAAGAGCTTATGGAATTTCACCGGATGAATTAGAAGATTATTATAAAAAACGAACAACATTATTAGTAAATGTGTATCCTGAAGACATTGCAGAGGCGATTGCATTTTTTGCATCTTCTAAAGCTGAAAAAACAACCGGATGCATGATCACAGTTGACGGTGGTGTTCCAGCGGCATTTACTAGATAATCTTTCAACAATACAAAAGAGCAATAGCCTATTGGCCATTGCTCTTCATGAAAATTCTCCACATAACAGTTATCGGTTATTATAACGAATTCGTGAATAAGAAAGATTTAATCATTGCAGCAGGTCATCCCCCTTCAACAACGTACGGAGACTTAACCATCAGGAGGCTTTCGGAAAGCGGAAAAGGGCATAAAAACCTTTTCCGCTTTAAAAAATAATAGATGCGCTGTGAGAAAACTGCTTTGAGCCTGATGTGCTAAAAATATTGGTGACAATGATTTAATGATTCATTTTATTTATAATGTGGTATATTATTTTCTGGCAGTGCTTGAAATCTTTAGGACATATTGTGGTAATGTGGTATATTATTTTCTGATAACTATTGAAAAACTTTTGAACATATTGGGGGGACGTGCAAGGTGCTTGTAGCCGAAAGACATAGGAAAATAGTTGAAATCGTTAACAAAAAATTAAGTGTACGAGTATCGGAGCTTAGCAAAATGTTTTCAGTCACGGAGGAGACGATACGAAGAGATTTAGAAAAGCTGGAAAAGGAAGGGAGGCTTCTGCGCAGCCACGGGGGAGCGGTCAGCATTGAAAGAGACCAGCAGCTCGAATTGTCCTATTTAGAACGTGAAGTCACAAATGCCAAAGAAAAAAAAGCAATCGCTGCAGAAGCAGTTAAGCTCATACAGCCAGGAGACCAGATTGTTTTAGATGCAAGTTCGACGGCATGGTATATGGCAAAGGAACTGCCAAATGTACCACTAACAGTTATAACAAATTCCATTAGAGTAGCAATTGAATTAAGTGTCAAAGATCAAATTAAAGTAATGTCAACCGGCGGAATGCTCTCTTCAAAATCGTTATCGTATATTGGTCCTCTCGCAGAACGATCTTTGGAAACATACCATGTCAATAAAGCTTTCCTATCCTGCAAAGGTGTGCATCTTGAAGGCGGACTCAGCGATTCGAATGAATGGCAAGCATTAATAAAAAAGCAGATGATGGAGATAGCAGATAAAACCATTTTACTAGTTGACTCCAGCAAGTTTGGCGTTCGGACGTTCGCTTTAATCAATCATATTGAGAAAGTGGACGAAATTATTACAGATTCCAATATCCATCCAGCATATAAAAAAGAGTTTGAGGGAAAAAACACAAAAATCACAATCGTTCCTTTATCGTAAAAGGGGTCAAATTGTTTCAAAATAAAACAAAAAAAACAAAAAATTTTTTATAATAGCACTCTTTATTTTTTTTGGTATATTTGATAATATAAAAACAAACAAAAATAAACAAAGGTTGTGTAAGCGTTGTTAAAAGGTATTCCAAAGAATCTTTCTCCTGAGCTGTTAAAAATTTTGATGGAAATGGGCCATGGTGACGAAATTGTCATTGCAGACGGGAATTTTCCGGCAGCAAATTTTGCTCAAAGATTGGTTCGAGCTGACGGACATGGTGTTCCTGAGCTGTTGGATTCTATCTTAGATTTGTTTCCGTTGGATACTTTTGTGGATAAACCGGTGGCTCTCATGCAAGTAGTAAACCAAAATGAAAGCAAACCGGCCATTTGGGACGAATATAAAAAACTTCTGGAGAAAAAATGTTCCGAACCATGGGATATAGAATTTATGGAGAGATTCAGCTTTTATGAAAGAGCCAAAAATGCTTATGCAATTATCGCAACGAGCGAGAGTGCGCTTTATGCCAATATCATTTTAAAAAAAGGTGTCATTTCATAATAGATTTCATTGGGAAACTAGTACATTTTCCGTTCAAGATGGAAGCGATAGGATGGTGGAGACAATATGGTGCAAAAATTTATTCTTGCTCATGATCTGGGGACAAGCGGAAATAAATCCACATTAATATCGCCGGACGGTGAAATCATAGCTCATACTACCTATCAATATTCCACCATTTTTTTGAAGCAGCATTGGGTTGAACAAAATCCGAATGATTGGTGGGATGCCGTGGCAAATGCATCAAAACAACTTATTGCAGAAGCAAAAATTGATCCGAAACAAATTGCATGCATTACGTTCAGCGGCCAGATGATGGGGGCTGTCCCAGTCAATCATAAAGGAGAAGCTGTAAGAAATGCAATTATTTGGGCTGATATGCGTTCGGCGCAAAAAACAGAAACAATTGCAGAAAAGATAGGAATGAAAGAACACTATGAAATTACTGGAAACAGATTATCCCCATCCTATTCTGCAGCAAAAATTAATTGGATTCAAGAAAATGAACCAGCTGTTCATAAAGAAACATTTAAATATTTACAAGCAAAAGATTATATAATTGCTAAACTAACGGGTAAATTTGCCACCGACTATTCTGATGCAAGCGGCACGAATCTATTAAATATTAAAAAGAAAGAATGGTCGGAAGAATTAATAAAATTATGGCAAATTGATGATGAAAAATTGCCTGAGATTTTGCCTTCAACAGCGGTTGTTGGTGAAGTTCATTCAAAGGCGGCGGAAGAAACAGGTCTGATGCCTGGTACACCTGTTGTAATGGGCGGTGCAGATGGGTGTTGTGCTGCATTAGGTGCAGGTGCGATTGATGAGGGAGATATTTTTAATTACATTGGCTCTTCTTCCTGGATCTCATTTTCATCATCTCGTCCAGTTTTTGATCAAGAAATGCGGACATTCAATTTTATCCATTTGGATGAAAATAAATATATTCCCATCGGAACGATGCAAGCAGCAGGGACTTCCTTTCAATGGTTAAGAGACATACTGTTTCAAGACGTTTTGAAAACGGATGCAGCGAAGCATATTTATGAAATGATGAATGAAGAGGCTGAAAGCTCACCAATCGGCTCCAATCAATTGATTTTTCTTCCGTATTTAATGGGGGAGCGGTCTCCTTGGTGGAATCCAAACGCAAAAGGCAGTTTCATAGGATTAACGATCAATCATAAACGTTCTGATTTGATTCGTGCTGTTTTGGAAGGGATTTCAATGAATTTAAAACTTATTTTCGATGCTCTGCAAGAAAATTATGATCGACCATTTCAAGACATATGGCTGTTTGGAGGCGGAGCGAAAAGCAGAATATGGCGGCAAATGCTGGCTGATCTTTTCGGTGTTACCATCCGTATACCGAAAATTTTGGATGAAACGACCTCGATGGGCGCTGCGGTTGCAGGCGGTGTAGGAGTAGGCCTTCTGAAAGATTTGACAGCAGCGAAAGCTTGGTGTGTTGAAGCTGAATCATTTGAACCAGATCAACGCAACCATCAATCTTATCAAACAGCTTTGAAAGCGTTTGAACAAGTTTATAAACAAGTGGAGCCGATTTTTAATCAATGGAACGGGGTTGAATAAATGTACAAACAATTGTGCGAGAAAGGGGGAAAATCATGGACATTTATTTAGACACCGCAAATGAACAAGAAATAGAATTTGCTTCAAAATATGGCTTTTTAGCAGGGATTACAACCAATCCAAGCATTATTTCAAGAGAAAATAGAGAGTTTCGGCAAATTATTGTGGATATTTCCTCCAAAATTAATGGAGAAGTCTGGTGCCAGGTAACAGGAGAAACAGCTGAAGAAATGATTCTTGAAGGGAGAGAAATGTCCACATGGGGAAAAGATATTGTCATTAAACTCCCGATGACTGAAGAAGGATTATCCGCAGCTTATCAATTGAAACAGGAAGGCATAAAGGTGAATATGACTCTTATTTATACACTGCCTCAAGTTGTATTAGCTGCCAAAGCAGGGGTGGATTTTATAAGCCCTTACATCGGAAGAATGGATGATCATGCGATTGACGGGCTGCAATTTATTAAAGAGGCAAAAGAAATTATTCATCAAATGCATGCGGAAACGAAAGTTATTGGAGCAAGCATCCGAAATCCGCAGGTTGTCGTTGATCTTGCAAAATCAGGCGCAGATGCTGTAACGATGCCATTTTATATTTTTAAGAAAATGTTTGCGTCAGATCTTACAAATATCGGGTTAAAAGGGTTTTTAAATGATTGGAAGCAGTACCAATCCGCGAAAAAATCTGAAAAATCTTATTAATGTAAAAGTGGAACAAAAATTCAGGACGGATAATGACAGTTACGTAAAGTAGGTGATAGGATGTCAGCTCAATTATTAAGAATGGAAGGGATAAGCAAAAGTTTTCCTGGAGTAAAGGCATTATCAAAAGTTCGACTGGATTTAAACTATGGGGAAGTTCTAGCATTAGTTGGCGAAAATGGTGCTGGGAAATCGACTTTAATGAAAATTTTGTCTGGAGTCTATCAAAAAGATGAAGGTGAAATCTACTTAGAAGGCAACAAAGTTGAAATTCCTAATGCGAAAGCAGCACAGGAAATGGGCATTAGCATTATACACCAAGAACTAAATTTAATGCCTGATTTAACGGTTGCCCAAAACATTTTTATTGGCAGGGAGCCTCGCACCGGATTTAATTTCTTTTTGAAGGAAAAGGAATTGAATGAAAAAACAGCCGAGTTGCTTGAGAAACTCAATATTAATTTAAATCCTAAAGAAACAGTATCAGATTTAACAGTGGCAAAGCAGCAGATGGTGGAGATTGCGAAAGCGTTATCTTACAATGCGAAAATTATCGTGATGGACGAACCAACTGCCGCATTGACGGAATCTGAAATTAAAACATTATTTGATTTAATTGAAAATTTGAAAAACAAAGGTGTTGGCATCATTTATATTTCACACAGAATGGAAGAATTGAAAGTCATTTCTGACCGAATAACAGTCATGCGCGACGGTCAATACATCGACACGTTATATACGAAAGATACAGATATGAAAAAGGTTATTTCGTTAATGGTAGGCCGTCACATCCAGGATGAATCTCGCCCTACAACGACGGTTTCAAAAGAGGCTGAAACAGTCCTGGAAGTGAAAAACTTATCGACCAAAAACTTTTTAGAAAATATCAGCTTTACTTTGAAAAAAGGAGAAATTTTAGGCTTTGCCGGTTTAATGGGAGCTGGACGCACAGAAGTAGCAAGAGCCATTTTCGGTGCTGACAAAATCGATGAAGGGCAAATTTTTATCAATGGAAAAGAAGTGAAAATCAAAAAGCCTGAAGATGCAGTAAAGCACGGAATCGCCTATTTGTCTGAGGACAGAAAGCGATATGGCTTAATGCTTGAAATGGACGTGAATTCGAATATTTTAATTTCTTCACTGAGCAATTATGTGAATTGGCTGACCTTTGTCAATGACTCAAAAGGATATGTAACATCAGAAGAGTATGTAAAGTCGCTGAAAATTAAAACGCCAAGCATCAAACAGCTAGCGAAGAATTTATCGGGAGGAAACCAGCAAAAAATTGTCATTGCCAAATGGCTTGCTAAAAACTGCGACATTTTAATCTTTGATGAACCTACACGCGGAATTGATGTTGGGGCGAAAACTGAAATATATCAGCTGCTAAATGAACTGGCTCAGCAAGGAAAATCCATTATTATGATTTCTTCCGAATTACCGGAAATATTAAGAATGAGCCATCGAATCATCGTCATGTGTGAAGGAAGAATCACCGGAGAGTTGACAAACGAAGAAGCATCTCAAGAAAAGATTATGGATTATGCAACACGAACTAGATCATAAATTGTAAGTTCGATTGAAGTGTCCTTTATGTCAAAAGGATTTGGAATACAAAACGAGGAGGATCAATATGAGTACAGGAACTGCACCTAACACAGAGACAAAAAAGAGTGGAAATCTATTAAAATCCAATGCACTGCAACAAATATTGGCATTTGCTAGTTTAATTGTACTTATTCTGTTTTTTACCATTTCCTCCGATAACTTTTTAAATTGGACTAATATTACTGGGATATTATTATCAACGACAGTTATCGGAATCATGGCGTTAGGAACTACATTTGTTATTATGACTGGAGGAATTGACCTTTCCATTGGTACAGGAATGACGCTATGTGCTGTTATGACAGGGGTATTTATCGTCTTTTGGGATTTGCCAATTATAGTCGGCATTTTAGGCGGAATTCTGACTGGTGCATTAATGGGATTTATAAGCGGATTCAGTGTTTCAAAATTAAAAATTCCTCCATTTATTGCAACATTGGCGATGATGATGATCGCGAAAGGATTAGCACTTGTTATTTCAGATGCAACTCCAATTTATTTTAGTGATAAACCTAGCTTCAGTGAAATTGCATTAGGTTCAATTATACCAGGATTTAATTTGCCTAACGGTGTCCTAATTTTCATTATTATGGCAATTATTGCAGGAATTTTATTAACGAAATCTATTTTTGGCCGCTTTACAACTTCTATTGGAAGCAATGAAGAAGCAACAAGATTATCCGGTATCAATACGGATAAATGGAAAATCATCATTTACACGGTTGCAGGTGTGTTTACAGGAATAGCAGGAGTTTTAATGGCTTCAAGGCTTAATTCAGCACAGCCTGCTTTGGGAGCCGGGTATGAGTTGGAAGCAATTGCAGCTGTCGTTATCGGAGGGACTTCGTTAAGTGGTGGCAAAGGAACTATTTTAGGAACAGTTATTGGGGCTCTTATTATGAGCGTATTAACAAACGGTTTGAGAATTATGTCAATCCCTCAAGAATGGCAGACAGTTGTTGTTGGATTTGTCATTTTGGTTGCAGTTTATATCGATATTATCCGTCGAGGCAAAAGCAGTTAAATTCCGTTTTTTATCTCTAGTTACAAACTAGAGTTAAAAAATAAAAAAATTATAAGGGGGAAAATTCAGTGAAGAAATGGTTGTTAACTCTATGCGGTATTTTAATGTTGTCGCTCGTTTTGTCAGCATGCGGAAGCTCCTCGAAAAACGAGAGCGAAGGAAGCTCTGAATCCGCAGGAGGCGACAGTGGAAAACCCTATATCGCTATTGTCTCTAAAGGATTCCAGCATCAATTCTGGCAAGCTGTTAAAAAAGGTGCTGAACAAGCAGCAAAAGAGTTTGACGTAGAAATTACGTTTGAAGGTCCAGAAAGTGAATCTCAAGTCGACAAACAAATTGAAATGTTAAGAACAGCTATTGATAAAAAGCCGGATGCAATTGGTTTTGCTGCTCTAGACAGCCAAGCATCAATTCCTTTATTAAAAGAAGCGGATGAAAAAGGTATTCCTATTATTGCATTTGACTCAGGGGTTGACAGCGATATTCCTTTGGCAACTGCATCTACAGATAACAAAGCTGCTGCAGCGTTAGCGGCAGACAAAATGGCTGAAAAAATTGGAGGCAAAGGAAAAGTTGCGCTAATTGTTCATGACCAAACAAGTATAACTGGTGTTAACCGCCGAGATGGATTTGTTGAGAGAATAAAAGAAAAATATCCAGATATTGAAATTGTCGACATTCAATATGGTGGCGGTGACCAATTAAAATCTACAGACTTAGCGAAAGCAATCATCCAAGCGCATCCTGACTTAAAAGGGATCTATGGTGCAAACGAAGGTTCAGCTATCGGTGTAATTAATGCAGTAAAAGAAATGAATAAACAAGGCAAAATTGTTGTCATCGGCTTTGACTCTGGTAAACAGCAAATTGAAGCGATTAAAGACGGTACAATGGCAGGAGCCATTACACAAAATCCGGTCGGTATCGGCTATGAAACAGTAAAAGCTGCTGTTCAAGCAATCAATGGCGAGAAAGTAGAAAAGGTTATTGACACAGGATTCTATTGGTATGACAAAACCAATCTTGATAATGAAGAAATTAAATCTGCCATTTACGAATAATAACCTGAAAGCTGGGGGTGCATTTTGCAGCCCCAGTTATACAAATACTTGAAGGGGAAAAAGATTAACCAGCTCATAAAAACAGGGTGAAACGAAACTTAAAAATTGTTTTCAAGATGATAAACATATACTAGAGGTGGAATTTAATGTCAGCAGTAATCGGAGAACTAAAAAAATATGCACATAAAATTGTAGATGCTGGTTTAGTTGTTGGAGCCGGTGGAAATCTCAGCATGCGTGATGGTGAATATATGTACATTTCACCAAGCGGCTTTGATTTAAAGGAGATTGAAGATGATCAATGGGTTAAAGTAAAAATTGACACTGGAGAAGTTTTTGGAGATTTAAAACCTTCCTCCGAATTGCTCATGCATTTAGAATGCTTTCGGCGAAATCCAGAAATCAATGCAGTGTTGCATGCGCATCCTAGCTACTCTGTTGGAGTCTCTAGTGCAGGGAAAGATATCCCAATGCTTTTCCCCGATTTTCCTGCAATGGTAAAGAAAGTTTCCTACTTAGATTATATTATTCCTACAACCAATCTTTTAGCAGATGCTGTTGGAGAAGTCATCCATGACAGCGATGTCATTGTGATGAGGAACCATGGAGTGCTCACAGTCGGCAAAACGATGAAAGAAGCATTTTTTTATATGCAATTAACCGAAGAATCAGCAAAAGTATTTACCATCGCTTCAACTGTTGGTACTCCGAGAATTTTAACGGAACAAGAGTGCGAAGATTTACGAAATTTGTCATCCGAAAAGTATCGGGCCAGTCTGTTAAAGAAGAAGTCATAAACAGGCTTTTTTACGGGAGTGCGAATGACATGAAAAGAGTACTAGCTTTTGATTTGGGTGCTTCGAATGGTCGATTAATACTCGGAGAATATGAAAATAGAAAATTAAACATAACAGAAATTCACCGTTTTCAAAATAACCCCATCACGATCGGAGATCATTTGCATTGGGATTTAAACTACTTATTTGCTGAAATGAAAAAAGGAATAAAAAAATTTGTCGAGGTTTATGGAAAAAGGATCGATGGAATTGGTTTTGATACGTGGGGAGTAGATTTCGGTCTCATTTCTGAGGAAGGAGATCTATTAGAAAACCCGTATTCTTATCGGGATACACATACCGTTCTCTTTATGGATGAAGTCCATGAGAAGATAGATAAGAAAAAACTTTTTCAAATGACTGGCGTAGAGCCAGCTGCCATCAATACGCTTTATCAGCTGTATGCGATTTTGAAAACAAGGCCTGAGCTAATAGAAAAGGCAAAATATATATTAATGACACCGAGTCTGTTCGCCTATTTGTTTACAGGGGAAATCAAAAATGAATTTACAATCTCGTCGACTTCTCAACTATTAAATTGGGAAAAAAAAGATTGGGATGAGACGATTTTAAATAAGCTGTTTGCAGATAAGGTGAATTTTGCACCTCTGGTAGAAACGAATCGCATTTTGGCCAAAACGAAAGCATCTATTAATAAGGAATTAGGGATCGATCCGGCCAATGTCATCGCGGTTCCAGGACACGATACAGCTTGTGCTTTAGGTGCCATGCCGATCCAAAATGATCAAACAAGCTGTTTTATGAGCTGCGGAACATGGGTGCTGATCGGTGTGACGGTTGAAAAGCCGGTTGTTTCAGATGAAGCTTATGAATGGGGCTTCACAAATGAAGGGACATTTGACGGGAAGTTCCGTTTGCAAAAAAACAATACCGGCTTATGGTTTATTCAACAGTGTAAAAAAGAATGGAACGATAATGGCGAAGGCATCTCCTATGAAGAAGAAAGCCGGCTGATAGAAGAAGCAGAACCGTTCCGTTCTTTTATAAATCCAAATGATCCATCGTTTTTTAACCCGCCAAGCATGCTGAAAGCTATTCAAGATTATTGTCAAAAAACTTTACAGCCTATTCCGGAAACGAAAGGGCAATTTTTGAGATGTATATTGGAAAGCTTAGCTTTTCAATACCGTTTCGTGATCGAACGGCTGGAAAATTTAATCCACCATAACATCCGGTCGATTCATATGGGAGGCGGGGGAATACAAAACAAATGGTTTTGTCGATTTATTGCTGGCGCCGCAAAGCGTACCGTTTATGCAGGGCCGGTGGAAGCCAGCGCAATCGGCAATATGCTTTCTCAATTAATTGCCCTTGGAGAAATTGCAGACTTAGAAGAAGCAAGAAAAATTGTTAACAACTCCTTTAGCTTTAAAACATATGAACCCGAAAACTGTGATCATTGGGAAAAACATTATAAATCATTTCTAGCAATCATTAAATAAATAACATACAGGAGGAATGAAAGATGGCAAAAGATCCACGATATGTAGGAAATCTACCAAAGATAGGAATACGCCCGACGATCGACGGCAGAAGAAAAGGAGTTCGTGAATCATTAGAAGAAACAACAATGAACATGGCAAAAGCTGTAGCTAAATTACTGGAGGAAAATGTTTTTTATTATAATGGACAGCCAGTGGAATGTGTGATTGCAGATACATGTATTGGAGGAGTAAAAGAAGCGGCAGAAGCAGCTGAAAAGTTTGCAAGAGAAGGCGTTGGCGTTTCAATTACTGTTACTCCATGCTGGTGCTATGGAACTGAAACAATGGATATGGATCCTCACATTCCGAAAGCAGTTTGGGGATTCAATGGAACAGAAAGACCTGGCGCTGTCTATTTAGCTGCTGTTCTAGCAGGTTATAACCAAAAAGGACTTCCTGCCTTTGGAATTTACGGTAAGGATGTTCAAGATGCAGGAGATACGAATATACCTGAAGATGTAAAAGAGAAGCTCATTCGTTTTGCAAAAGCAGGACTGGCTGTTGCTATGATGAAGGGTAAATCTTATCTCTCCATTGGATCTGTATCAATGGGAATTGCAGGAAGTGTTGTGCAAGAAGACTTTTTCCAAAACTATCTTGGAATGAGAAATGAATATGTTGATATGAGCGAATTCGTGCGCAGAATTGAACTGGAAATTTACGATAAAGAGGAATATGAAAGAGCCTTAAAATGGGTGAAGGAAAACTGTAAAGTTGGTCCGGACAACAATCGCGACGGCTTTAAAAGAACAGAAGAGCAGAAGGAAAAAGATTGGGAAATCAGCGTAAAAATGGCTCTTATCGCACGCGACTTAATGGTTGGCAATAAAAAATTAGAAGAAATGGGATATGGAGAAGAAGCTCTAGGAAGAAACGCCATTGTTGCTGGTTTCCAAGGACAGCGTCAATGGACCGACTATTTCCCAAATGGAGATTTTATGGAAACGATTTTAAATTCATCTTTTGACTGGAACGGAAAAAGAGCGCCATATATTTTTGCAACGGAAAATGATAACTTGAACGGCATTTCCATGTTGTTCGGCTACCTTTTAACTAATACGGCGCAAATTTTTGCCGACGTGAGAACTTATTGGAGTCCGGAGGCTGTCAAGCGGGTAACTGGCTATACTCTTGAAGGGAGAGCGGCAAACGGAATCATCCATTTAATTAATTCTGGAGCGGCTGCATTGGATGGAACAGGAGAACAAACAAAAGACGGCAAACCAGTTATTAAACCATACTACGAATTGACAGATGAAGATATTAAAAAATGCTTGGAAGCAACACAATTTAGACCTGCTTCAACTGAATACTTCAGAGGCGGCGGATATTCAACTGACTTTTTAACAAAAGGCGGCATGCCTGTAACGATTTCGCGCTTAAATATTGTTAAAGGGCTGGGTCCTGTTCTGCAAATTGCAGAAGGATATACGGTTGATTTGCCGGAAGAAGTTCATGACGTGCTTGACAAACGGACCGATCCAACTTGGCCTACCACTTGGTTTGTTCCGAATCTAACCGGAGAAGGTGCATTTAAAGATGTTTACTCGGTTATGAATAACTGGGGAGCCAACCATTGTTCCATCAGCTATGGTCATATTGGAGCCGATTTAATCACGCTGGCATCCATTCTTCGCATTCCGGTAAATATGCACAATGTACCTGAGGAAAAAATATTCAGACCAGATGCTTGGAGCATGTTTGGAACAAAAGATCTTGAAGGCGCTGATTACAGAGCATGTAAAAACTTTGGGCCGATCTATAAATAACAAGTAACAAAGGAACGGGATGCTTATGAAAAAATACGCAATCGGAGTAGATTTTGGGACTGAATCTGGAAGAGTTGTCTTAGTAGATGTTGCAACTGGTGAGGTTGCTGGTACTCATTCCACACAATATAAACATGGAGTCATAACGGAAACTCTTCCTCATAAGCAGAAGAAGCTGAAAAACAGTACAGCTCTTCAGCACCCGCAAGATTATTTAGATGTGCTGGAAACGTCCATCCCGAGAGTGTTAGAGGATTCCGGGGTGAGCAAAGATGATATCGTCGGCATAGGAATTGATTTTACATCCTGTACAATTCTGCCTGTCGATGAACAATTAACACCATTATGTTTTCTGGAAAAATGGAAAGATGAGCCGCATGCATGGGTAAAATTATGGAAACATCATGCAGCGCAGCCAGAAGCAGATACAATTAATCAATTAGCAAGCGAGTCGAATGAAGAATGGTTAAAGCGTTATGGTGGAAAAATTTCGTCAGAATGGATGCTGCCGAAAATATTAGAAATTATACATGATCGTGAGGAGCTCTATCATGAAGCGGCATTGTTCCTTGAAGCAGCTGATTGGCTGACGTCGCTGATGGTCGGTGAAGTGAAACGAAATAGCTGTTCTGCCGGCTATAAAGGAATGTGGCATAAACAGGAAGGCTATGTAAGAAAAGAATTTTTAAAAAGACTTCATCCATTGATGGAAAATATTTATGAAACAAAACTGTCGGGTGAAGTGGTTCCGATCGGCAGCAAGGCTGGCGAGCTGACGGAAGAGTTTGCAGCAAAAATTGGACTAAAACCAAAAACACCGGTTGCCATTGGAATTATAGATGCTCATGCTGCTGTTCCAGGTGCAGGAGTTACCGCACCTGGAAGCATGGTTATGGTTATGGGAACCTCCACCTGTCATATGCTGTTAAGCACAAAAGAAGAGTTTGTCGAAGGAATCAGCGGAGTCGTCGAAGATGGAATAATCCCTGGCTACTACGGATATGAGGCAGGCCAGGCTGCTGTTGGCGACATTTTTGCATGGTTTGTCAAAGAGCTTGTGCCGGGTTATGTCGAAAGAGAAGCGGAGGCCAAAAATCTATCTATTCATCAATATTTGGAACAAAAAGCCAGCACATTGCCTCCAGGATCAAAAGGATTGCTGGCATTGGATTGGCATAATGGAAATAGAACTCCGTTAGTTGATGCCAATTTGTCAGGTTTATTAGTCGGTCTTACGCTGAATACAAAACCTGAAGAAATTTACCGTGCATTAATTGAATCAACAGCATTCGGGACACGCTTGATCATTGAAAGCTTTGAGAATGCAGGAATCGAAATTAATGAATTGGTTGCATGCGGCGGACTGCCTCATCAAAATGAAATGCTCATGCAAATATATGCAGATGTAACGGCAAGACCAATCAAGATCGCATCTAACAAAATCACATCAGCCATCGGAGCTGCAATGTTCGGAGCTGTTGCTGCAGGATCAAAACTAGGTGGATACGATACGATCGAAGAAGCAGCAGCAAATATGGCCAAATTAAAAGACAAAGTTTTTTATCCGAAACAGGATCACGTAGAAAAATATAATTTGTATTATGAAGAGTATAAAAAATTGGTAAACTATTTCGGCCGCGGAACGAACAATGTGATGAAAAAAATAAAAAATTAATACAAAATACGGGGGTGTCTAATAAGTCGCTTTTACGGCTTATTGATGCCCCCTTTAATGTTTTGAAACGTTGATATATCGATGTTTATGATTTTTTGCTTTCAATGGGGCCTGATTTTATGGAGGCTTCTTTTTTATTTTGCACTGGCGCACAAAACTACTGATGCTAAATGTTTTAATAGAATCAAAGCTTGATGCAAAATGGCGATTATGTTTCTATTAAATCAATATAATAATTAGTTTGGTCAAATTCACTCTTTTTGTTTATAGGTTTCAAATTATATCCATTTTATTTTACTTCAATCATCACGGCATCTCCCTGACCGCTTCCAGAACAGATCGCTGCGATTCCAATCCCTCCTCCGCGACGGCGTAATTCGTACGCTAGTGTCAAAAGAATACGCGCGCCGCTTGCGCCGATTGGGTGACCAAGGGCAACAGCACCGCCATTTACATTCACTTTTTCCGGATCGATTCCCGCAATTTTTATACTAGCGAGTGCAACGACTGCGAATGCTTCATTAATTTCGAACAAGTCGATATCATCGACAGATTTCCCCGTCTTTTTCAATAGCTCAAGAATGACAAGGCCCGGTGTTATTGGAAAATTTTCTGCTTCAACCGCAACTTCTGCATGGCCAATGATGGTTGCAAGAACGTTTTTACCTTCTCTTTTTGCCCGTTCATCGCTCATCAGTACAAGCGCTGCAGCTCCATCATTAATTCCAGGTGCGTTGCCGGCTGTAATCGTTCCATCTTTGCCAAATACAGGAGGTAATGTTGCCAGAATCTCTTTCGTTGTGTCTTTTCGCGGTGATTCATCTTTATAAATGACAAGCGGGCTGCCTTTACGCTGTGGAATTTCAACCGCTGCAATCTCTTCTGCCATCTTGCCTTCTTCGATTGCTGCAATTGCTCTTTTATGGCTTCTCACAGCCCAATTGTCCTGTTCTTCACGCGATATTTCATACTCTTTCGCAATTTTGTTTCCGTACGTCCCCATATGAACACCAGTAAAACTGCATGACAGGCCATCATGAATCATTAAATCAACCATCTGTGCATTACCCATTCTTAACCCCCATCTTGCGTTCTTCAATGCATATGGAGCGTTTGACATTGACTCCATGCCGCCTGCCAAAATGATTTCTTCGTCGCCTGCCCGAATGATTTGATCAGCCATTGTTACACTGCGAAGACCGGATGCACAAACTTTATTCACTGTTTCTGTTTTAATGCTCCAAGGAATACCTGCTTCACGTGCTGCCTGGCGCGACGGGATCTGTCCCTGTCCAGCCTGAAGAACATTTCCGAAAATGACTTCATTCACATCTTCAGGCTTTACTTCTGCTCGCATTAAAGCCTCTTTCATCGAAATACCGCCAAGCTGTGATGCTGTTAATTGAGCAAGCGATCCGTTAAATTTTCCAATCGGGGTACGCGCTCCTTCTAAAATAACTGTCTTTACCATTTAATTCACCTCCGAAAGTTCAGGAGAAACTGTGAATTTTGCCTCTGTTTTTGCTATCACTTCATCAACTGAAACACCATCCATTGTTTCAATCAGCACCATCCCTTGATCTGTAAAGTCAAACACGGCTAAATCGGTAATCAATCGATGGACGACACCTTTTCCAGTAAGTGGAAGTGTACATTCTTTCTTCACTTTCGATTCCCCGCTCTTGTTCAAATGTTCCATAATGACGATGACGCGTTTCGCACCGTTTACAAGATCCATTGCTCCGCCCATACCTTTGACCATTTTTCCTGGAATCATCCAATTGGCTAAATCGCCGTTCTCTGAAACTTCCATACCTCCTAAAATAGCAAGATCAATATGTCCTCCACGAACCATTGCAAATGATTCGGCACTGTCAAAAAATGAAGCGCCGAGCACTGTAGTAATCGTTTCTTTACCAGCGTTAATCAAATCGGGATCTTCCTCCCCTTCAACCGGATAAGGTCCAATGCCAAGCAGCCCATTTTCTGAATGTAATAAGATGTTGAAATTGGACGGAATCTCATTGGCAATAAGTGTTGGCATTCCGATGCCAAGATTGACAATCATTCCGTTTTCAATTTCCTTTACCGCACGCTTAACAATCTTTAATCGATTGTTAGACATCCTGATCACTCCTTCTTTTATTTAGTAACCACTGTTCTCCGCTCAATGCGTTTTTCATAATTCGTTCCTACCAGTAAGCGTTGAACATAAATACATGGTGTGTGAATTTCGTCCGGATCAAGTTCACCAGGTTCAACAATTTGTTCCACTTCCGCTATGGTGATTTTACCTGCCATTGCGGCAAGCGGATTAAAATTTCGCGCTGTTTTCCGATACACAAGATTCCCATAAGTATCAGCCTTCCACGCTTTTACAAAAGCAAAATCTGCAACGATGGCTTCCTCTAGCAAATATGTTTTTCCGTTGAACTCTCTTTCTTCTTTTCCTTTTGCGATCGGCGTTCCGACACCTGTTGCGGTATAAAAAGCCGGAATTCCTGCTCCACCTGCTCTCATTCGTTCTGCAAGAGTACCTTGTGGTATAAGTTCTACTTCTAAATCGCCGCTTAAAAATTGCTGTTCAAAAATTTTATTTTCCCCGACGTAGGAAGCGACCATTTTTTTTATTTGTTTATTTTTGAGTAGAAGACCAAGTCCCCAATCATCGACACCACAATTGTTGCTGTAAATAGTCAAATTCTTTGTCCCCTTGTCACGTAAAGCTTGAATAGTCTTTTCTGGAATTCCGCACAACCCAAATCCGCCTACAACAATGGATGCACCGTCTTGAATGTCTGAAACCGCTTCCGAAAATGAATTCATGATTTTGTTCATGAACATCTCCTCCTTTCTTTGTCTTATGTAAGAGTTTACATTCCCATTATCTATAAGTAAAATAGATAAAAAGAATACAATTTATTCCAATAGTGAATAAATAAGGGGGGAGTATGGTGGAATTTCGTGATATTCAATCTTTCATTGATGTTGCCAATCATAACAGCTTTACAAAGGCTGCTGAATATTCCTACTTATCACAGCCTTCATTGAGCAAAGCCGTTAAAAAGCTTGAAGCTGAGCTGCATGTTGAACTGATCGAAAGGTCAACTCGTCATCTCCGTTTGACAGATGCAGGTCAAATTGTATATCAGCAAGGAAAAAAATTGATTGAAACGTTGGAAGAAATGAAAATGTTATTAGATGAACTTTCTAATCTTGCGACTGGAGAGATTAAGATGGGGGTTCCGCCGCTCATTGGAACTTTGTTTTTTCCTTCTATTGCTAGAATGTTTCATCAAAACTATCCGAATGTGAAACTTGAACTTATAGAGCTTGGGGCAAAGGTCATCGAACAATTAGTGGAAGAAGGAGAGATTGACATTGGCATAGTTGTACTGCCTGTAGACGAATCCGTTTTTCATATTCATCCGTTTATTACAGAAGAATTTGTCTTGTTTATTCATCGTGACCACCCAATTGCACAAAAACAAACAGTTTCAGTACATGAATTAAAAGATGAACCGTTTATATTGTTTTCGAAAAACTTCAAACTCCACGATTACATCATCAACACATGTAAAAATGCAGGCTTTACTCCAATTGTTTCATATGAAAGCTCGCAATGGGATTTAATTCTTGAGCTTGTTTCATCAAAACTAGGTATTACTTTAATGCCGAAAATGATTTTTCATAAACAGAACAGCCCCAACATCACGATTGTTCCGCTTAAAGATCCGCCTCTTCTTTGGAGACTCGGCATCATTACGAGAAAAGGCAGATATCACTCATTTGCTTTAAAAAAATTGCTGGAAATGCTTAAAGAAAATCCATTATGATTTTTCAAACGTATTTATCGTTTCGATAATGGCGACTTTCATCAAAGTATCAACTGTTTCCAACTAAAATTTCAGAACATTCAAACTTGTTTTTTACTTAGAAACAAAATGAAACTGCAGTTATTGTTCATCAAATTTTCCATCATAAAATTAGGACGGTACAATAGTGGCTTTGTCATTCAAGTCGTCTTTGTTGTCCCTTGGAAAATTCCTTGTCGTTATTTTTATGTTTACTAGACTAAAAGATGGTCTATTTTTTTACAAAAAATCTCTTGATCGAGCTTAAGCTGTCTGTCGAATTGTATGGAGCAAGCAACAAAATTCTATGGGCGAATTGCAACAAATTCTTTTTTAGCTGTATTGTTGTACGAAAAAATTGTAGCGAAACAGTGTAGCGATTCGCTACAATTCATCATTCTCTTTCACCATTCTCTAATTTTCGAAAGCCTTTTCTCTTCTCAACTTTTTGATAATTTTTAATATTGGCACGAATGTTGCAAAGTAAAAAGCGAAAACAAAATCAATTTTTGAAAAAAGAAAGGAGAGAAATGGATGGAAGCAGTAACAACTCGCAATGCACAAATACTTGCTATCGATGCAGGGGGAACGATGACAGATACCTTCATTATTGACGACAATGGTGAATTTGTCGTCGGAAAAGCACAATCCACACCTGAAGATGAATCAATTGGTCTTCTCAACTCTGCAAGGGATGCACTAACTTACTGGAACACAACAGTAGAAGAAGAATTTCCTAAATTGCTTGCGGGTGTCTACTCCGGAACAGCGATGCTGAATCGTCTCGTGTCAAGGAAAGGACGCCGCGTCGGTCTGATCGTTAATAAAGGGATGGAGGATTTCCATCGAATGGGCCGGGCGATCCAGGCTTACCTAGGATATTCTTATTCAGACCGTTTACACTTGAATACTCATCGTTACGATCCTCCACTTGTACCGAGAGAATTGACAAGAGGCGTAACAGAAAGAGTCGATTTATTTGGAAACGTTGTCATTCCACTTTATGAACATGAAGTGGAACCAGCAGTATTGGACCTTCTGGAACAGGATGTCGAAGCAATTGTGATCAGTTTGCTTCATTCTTACAAATATCCGCAGCATGAACGAAAAATTAGGGATATTGCAAAGGAAGTCATGAAGAAAGTCGGAAAAGAAGTGCCTGTGTTTGCATCGGTTGATTATTACCCTGTTAGAAAAGAGTCTCACCGCACAAATACAACCATTATTGAAGCATATGCAGCAGACCCGTCTCGGGAGACATTGTCGAAAATTGATAACATGTTAAGAAATCACGGGGCAAAATTTGATCTTCGGGTCATGGCCAGCCACGGTGGAACGATAAGTACGCGTGCAAATGAACTGGCAAGAACGCTCGTTTCAGGTCCGATTGGGGGAGTAGTTGGCGCGAAATATCTTGGTGAACAACTCGGTATTCGCAATATTGCATGCTCGGATATCGGCGGAACAAGTTTTGATATGGCTCTTATTACTCAAGGGGATTTGAGTATTAATACAAGCCCAGATATGGCAAGGCTTGTACTATCATTACCGCTTGTTTCCATGGATACTGTTGGAGCTGGGGCAGGCAGCTTTGTGCGAGTGGATCCGAACTTCAAATCATTAACACTTGGACCGGACAGCGCAGGTTCGAGAGTCGGCGTTTGTTATCCGGAGGGCGGCATAGAAACGGTAACAGTAACCGACTGCCACGTTGTTCTTGGACTAATCAACCCGGATAATTTCCTTGGCGGCGAGGTTAAGCTATATCCGGAAAGAGCTTATGAAGCATTGAAGAAGCAGGTCGCCGATCCGCTCGGATTATCTGTTGAAGACGCAGCATACGGTGTTATCGATCTGCTTGAGTCGCAACTGCGCAATTATCTTGAATCTATGATCCTTGGAAAAGGGTATTCGCCATCTCAATATGTATGCTTCTCTTATGGAGGCGGCGGTCCGCTTCATACTGCCGGCTACACAAAAGGTCTTGGCTTTGAAGATGTTCTAGTACCGGCGTGGGCAGCTGGATTTTCTGCTTTTGGCTGCGGTGCGGCAGACTTTGAATACCGCTATGATAAAACACTTGATATCAATGTAAACAACGGGGATGAAGACAGCAGTAAGCTGAAGGCAGGTAAAGAATTGCAGGATGCTTGGGATGAACTAATCGAAAAAGTGGCAGCTGAATTTGAGAAAAATAACTTTAAACGACAAGATGTGAGTTTCCGTCTTTATTTCCGCATGCAGTACCAAGGTCAGTTAAACGACCTTGAAATTGAATCGCCGATTCAAAAGTTTAAGGATATTAACGACTGGGAAGAGCTTGTCAAAGCATTCGAAGAAACGTATGCGAGAATTTACGCAAAAGCGGCCAAATCGCCTGAACTCGGTTACAGCATCACAGGAGCAATCGTACGCGGTATTGTTGAAGTGGCAAAGCCGAAAATTCCTGAGGAGCCTCTATCTGGAGAAACTCCGCCGTCAGAAGCGTTTCTTGGCCAGCGTGATGTGTATTGGAAGGGCGAGTGGATCAAAGCAAACATTTGGGAAATGGAAAAATTGAAGCCAGGGAACAAAATCGGTGCATTTTCAATTTTAGAATCTCCAGCCACAACGTTTGTGATTCCGCCTGGTTTTGAAACATATCTTGATGAGCATCGCATTTTCCACTTAAAAGAACTTTAAGGAAAAAGGAGGGTATTTTTTCATGACGATTACTGAAAAAACAATACAAAGCCAGAAAAATATTGGTTGGCACGGAAAAACACTCAAGCAAATGCGTAAAGAAATTGATGAAATCAGCCGAGAGACAGGACATTACGCAGGTTTAAAAACATTGCCATTAAAAGAGTCATATCCAATCCGCTATGAAAAGATCTTTTCAAAATTGCGGGGAGGAGTTGTGCATGCAAGGGAAACGGCCAAAAGAGTGGCGGCCTCCCCGATTGTTGAGCAAGAAGGGGAATTATGCTTTACTTTATACACTCCTGAAGGAGATTCGATTGTAACTTCTACTGGAATTATCATTCACGTCGGGACGATGGGCGCAGCGATTAAATACATGATTAAAAACGATTATGAAGAGAATCCGGGAATTGAAGACGGAGATATTTTCTGTAACAATGATTGCCAGATCGGAAATGTGCACCCATGTGACGTTCATACAATTGTTCCAATCTTTTACGAGGGCGAGCTGATAGGCTGGGTTGGCGGAGTTACCCACGTAATTGATGTTGGGGCGACTGCACCAGGAAGTATGACCGTTGGACCAGTTAGCCGTTACGATGACGGTTATCAAGTGGCCTGCCGTAAAATCGGTAAAAACGATACGCTCTTAAAAGATTGGCTTATTGAAAGCCAGCGTTCTGTCCGAACAACAAAGTACTGGCTTCTTGATGAACGGACTCGCGTAGCCGGCTGCCATATGATCAGAGACCTTGTCCTTGATATTGTCAAGGAGGAAGGTGTCGACACTTATAAACAATTTATTCGCGAGGTAATTGAGGATGGACGGCGCGGTTTTGTCAATCAAGTAAAAACGTTGCTGATTCCGGGTAAATACCGCCAAGTTTCATTTGTGGACGTACCGTATAAAAACCTAGATGTTCCTCCTTACGCTCGTGTAAACACGATTATGCATGCCCCAACAGAACTGACTGTTCACAAAGATGGCAAGTTCCAAATCGACTTTGAAGGCGTTAACAGATGGGGATGGCACAGCTACAATGCTACACCTGTTTCGATTACGAGCGGAATATGGGTCATGATGTCGCAAACGCTCATCCCGAACGATCGGGTTAATGATGGCGCTTATTATGCGAGCCAGTTCGACTTGCCTTACGGTTCATGGCTAAATCCGGACGATATTCGGACCGCTCACAGCTATGCATGGCACTTCCTTGTATCTGCATGGAGTCCATTATGGCGTGCACTTAGCCGCAACTACTTTGCACGCGGGTATTTAGAAGAAGTTAACGCCGGAAATGCCAACACTTCTAACTGGCTGCAAGGAGGAGGATATAACCAATTTAACGAAAATCATGCCGTTAACAGCTTCGAATCAGCAGCCGAAGGGGTCGGAGCAAGTGCGGTAAGAGACGGTATTAACCATGCGGCAGCCATCTGGAACCCTGAAGGTGATATGGGAGATATGGAAATTTGGGAGCTCGCAGAACCGCTTCTTTATTTGGGACGAAGCATAAAACCAAATACAGCAGGGTATGGAAAATACCGGGGAGGCAGCGGCTACGAGACTTTGCGGATGGTATATGGTGCAAAAGACTGGACGATGTTCTTTATGGGAAATGGCTATATGTCAAGTGACTGCGGTTTAATGGGAGGCTATCCAGCAGCATCAGGATACCGTTTTGAAGCACATGGAACGAATTTGAAAGAACGGATCGAAAAAAGACTGCCTATTCCTACAGGGGGAGACAGTGATCCGGATAATCCAGAATACGATACTTTAATGGAAGCAAAGGAAATTATCCGTGATAAGCAATCCATTACAACAGAAACAATTTTTGAAAATTACGATCTGTATTTAAATTACCTTCGTGGGGGACCTGGTTTTGGGGATCCGCTTGAGCGCAAGCCGAAAATGATTGAGGATGATTTAAATGAAGGACTGCTGCTGCCGCGTTATGCAGAAAGCGTTTACGGAGCAGTTGTCAGCAAAAATGAAAAAGGCAAGTATATCGTTGATGAAAAAGCGACAGAAAAACGCCGCAAAAAAATGAGAAAAGAGCGTCTAAAGCGCGGGGTTCCTGTAAAAGAATGGATGGAGCAGGAGAGACAAAAAATTCTAAACAAAGAAGCGGCTGTACAGGTTCGTCATATGTATGCCGGCAGCTTTGCCTTAAGTGAAAAATTTGCGAATGAGTTTAAACAGTTCTGGAATCTGCCGACAGAATGGCATTTATCAGAAGATGAGTTAGGTGTACCAACCTTTGGAGCAAAAATAAATCATCAGAAAAAAACGGGGTGAGAACATGGCACAATATGATCGTAAGACGATTGAAGAGCTGATCGACGGAACAATTGATTTTTACAAATTAAAAGAAATGCTTTCAAATTTTAAGGATACTGACCGATTTGATAAATATATCAGCATTTTGCAGGAAAGAGTTCCATGGGATGATCCAATTCTATTGCCGGCTGGACTTCACCTTTATATCGTTTTGAAGCCAGATGGCAAACGAGTCGTAAAGTGTGATTGCGGACATGAATTTTGTGAGGCAAGTGACAACTGGAAACTTCATGCGCTTATATACGTTCGTGATACAGAGGAAAAAATGGTGGAGCTGTATCCGAAGCTGCTTGCTCCAGATCCGGAGTGGCAGGTTATACGTGAATACTATTGCCCAAATTGTGCAAGTCAACTGGAGGTAGAAGCTGTAACACCTTGGTATCCAATCTTAAAAGATTTTGAACCAGATATTGATGCATTTTACAATGAATGGCTGAAGCGTCCGATACCTCAAGTGAAATAAACCATCAACGGTATCCAATCTTAAAAGATTTTGAACCAGATATTGATGCATTTTACAATGAATGGCTGAAGCGTCCGATACCTCAAGTGAAATAAACCATCAACCAGGAGTTCGTTTCTGACTAAAGGCTGACACAATCGAACAGCAAGTGGATAACCGAGTGTTTTCATCACAAAGGTTATCCACTTTTATTTAAAGCAGTTTTAAAAAAACTATAGAAAGTTGACACATTATTTCATTTTTAGAGAGAATACCATAAACAAACAGAATTTTTCACGACAAGCAGTTCAAAACGTATTGCTCAAAATTAATCTGTCGCATGCACACTTGAGCAAATGCGTTAAACATTTGACATCGTTTTGATAAAGCGATGGTGAACGCATGAATTTGATTCAAAAGATTAAAAATGCGAATCTAGACACTTGATATCTTCGAGTAAATACGTTAATAATTGTGGTAACACTTGTCACTTCCTTGCTTATCATCACTGGTGTGTAATTCCTTAAGAACTACGGGGGTGGTAAGTTTTTTGCTTTTAAAGCCCCGAATAAAGTATTTTTATAATCTATTTTCGAAAAATTTTGATAATATGTTCAAGAGGAGGGGGGAGTACATGGGCAATCCATATATATCTATTTTCTCTACGCACAACTTGCCAGATAAAAAAAGAGATTTGGAAACTTTATGGGAAATGTTTGTGGAAAGATCGTGGGAAGATAAAATATCGGGCAAAATACGAAAAAATGTTTTAGATTCTTGGAGCCGCTGTCAGGAAACTGGAGTTGACCCGATGCAATTGCAAACGAAGGCAGCTTTAACAGAATACGAATTAAATCATCTGTTAAAAGGATCTGAGCTATATCAAATTGCGAAACCGATTATTGATAATTTATTTTATAAGTTGAAAGGTACTAGGTATCTTATCACGCTGACAGATGAAAACGGTTGCATAATTTATTTGAAAGGTGAACCGTATGTTTTGCGGGAAGCGGAAAAAATGAATTTCACAGTTGGCATGGACTGGAGCGAAAATGCAGCAGGTACAAATGCGATTGGAACGTGTATCGTCACCCAAAATCCCATTCAAATTTTTTCTGCAGAACACTTTTGTCAAGGATGTCATCCATGGACATGTTCTTCAGCTCCTATCATTCATCCCTTCACAAAAGAGGTCATCGGTGTCATCGATTTTACAGGATTTTGGGAAGATGCTCAGCCTCATACACTTGGTTTAGCTGTATCCACTGCACAAGTGATTGAAAAACAGCTTGCATACGTCTATATGAAAGTGAATAACTATTTAATAGATTATTTTTTTCAATGCGCAAATAAATGGAAAAACGATCATATTCTAGTACTGAACCATGCCTTTTATGTTGTGAAGAGCAGTGAAAAGCTAATGGAATTATTTAACCTGAAACATGCAGGAGATTTGGCGGTAAATCCTGATTTTCATCCTTTAATAAATGAGATGAAAAGGATGTCCAAATTCTCTGCGAAAAACGATATTTCCAGCGATTTGATGGTTCGAGATTTCAAGGTTTTAGCAATCGAGCCGATTCATTTTAAAGGGGAAGTTGCTGGATATATGGTCGTGTTGAAGGATAACAAAAAGGTATTCCGTACCACTGCGCGATACATTCTCAAGGATGAACCATGGAACGATATTATTGGGACATCGGATGCATTGTTAACAGCACTAAACAAATGTTATAAAGCTGCTCCTTCAAATGTTCCGATTCTTCTGTTGGGAGAAAGCGGTACAGGAAAGGAAAAAATTGCAAAATCAATACATCAATCTAGTCAGAGAAGAGACAAACCTTTTTTAGCAATAAACTGTGGCGCAATTCCGAAAGAATTGATTGGAAGTGAACTGTTCGGTTACGAAAGTGGAACTTTTACCGGAGGTTCGAAAGAAGGGAAGAAAGGAAAATTTGAGGAAGCAAACGAAGGAACCTTGTTTTTAGATGAAATCGGCGAGATGCCGCTAGATCTGCAAGTCCATTTGCTTAGGGTGCTGCAAGAAAAGGAGATTATGAGGCTGGGTTCATCTCAAACGATTCCAATCAATGTGAGAATTATTGCTGCAACGAATAAGAACTTATATGCCTTGTGTAAACAAGGGCTTTTTCGCGAAGACTTATTTTTTAGACTTAACGTTGTTACGGTTAATATTCCTCCTCTTCGTGAGCGAAGGGAAGATATTCCTCTGATTGCTGATTATTTCTTAAAAAAATTTGCAAAAAAGTATGCGAGAGAATCCCTTTCCATTGCGCAAGAAACTTTAAATTACTTTTTAGAATATTCGTGGCCCGGCAACATAAGAGAAATGCAAAATGTCATTGAGTATGCCGTCATATTTAGTGATTCTCCTGTTATTAGGATAGAAGACTTACCGGCATACTTTATTGAAAACAGAATGAGCCTCTCCATCAATAACCAGCTTAAAGATTTATCTTTAATAGAAGTCGAAGAGCAAAAAGTGCTTGTCAGGCTTTTAGAGGAAACAGGCTGGAATTTATCAGCTGTCGCCAAAAAAATGAATATTGCCAGGTCCACTCTTTATCGGAAGTTAAAAAAATATCAGCTAAAACAAACATAAGCCGATTTTCTCGCGTAAATCCAATCATATTCACTAAACTCTTCACATGTCATCACATCTCAAATTTTTTAAAACAAAAGAATGCCTAGGCAAGGCGCTTTTTTTTACGGTGTCATAGATAATAGAAGCTAGTGTGTTGAAAATAAAAAGATCCTCAAACAAAGCTATCATACCTTATCCATTCCTTCCATACAATTGAAATGAACGACGATCATGGGAGGATGGATGATGCAATTTTATTACGGTCAGCAAATGCCGCTTCGCATATTGGATGAAGCGGAGTTTTGGAAGCATCAAGAGGAAGAGCATACTGTTGTGATCCGAGAGCTGGTGGCAAATTTAGAGCAAAACTATGTAGATGCTTTGTTAAATTGGGAAGAAGAATTGTCGAAGACGCATCAAAAGGTTGTGCGCTATATTGAGTCTGTCATACGCTCCCCTTACTATATTCCAGCAAAGCTTTATCAACGAGTATTGAATTTGGTGTCATTTTGCTTAAAGCAAAGTCTCGATTTTATTAAATTATGCCGGCAAATTAAAACGGAAAGCGCTGCTGTTCGAAAAAATCCGACCGCCAAAGTTGTTTTGAACCATATTATTCGTGAATCAGAATATTTTGTCGGCATAGCGCAAGTGCTGTTGTATGGCAGCAAGTAAATTTTCAAGGGAATTCCTTTTTTGAAGGAGTTTCCTTTTTGTTTTCCTGGATTTTATTATTATATCTATGATGTGTAATTTCGAGAGTATGAGGATATTTTTACATACTATGGAATACTAGTAAGAAAAAATTTTATTTATAAAAACCGCTGGAATATTGATTTTTATGCGGTTTTTACATTAACTAATTAGATATAGGAATTGTTATTGTTAGTTATAGGATTTAGTTAAAGACATCGGTTAGATTAAACCGGTGTCTTTAATTATAGAGGTTGTTATTTAGAAATGTTGAATTCTAAAATCACAGGGTAATTATTTTGGAGAGAATAAGGGAGGAGTTCAGTATTTTAATTAATTGGTACATGATTTGAGAAATGTCCGACATTTCTTTTGAAAAGCCGTTGACATTCTTTTATAGTTTCAGTAGGTTGATAGTAGATTACAAAGGGTGGGATGTCAGTGAAGGCTTTTTTATTCAGAGTGTTTGTTTTTGCCGTTTTATGGACGTACTTTTTATTTTCAGCTTTTTTGGATCATTCAGCACATCTCACCTTATTGGTATTTTTAAGTGCTTGTACAATTGGCTGCTATTTTTTTCTGCCTGTTGTCAAAAATACTCTTCTGTTGTACATCATCGTGGATCTTTTCATTTTGTCAGCGGGATGGCTTCAGTCTGCTGCAGGCAATCATGCCTCTCTTTTATTAATTTTATATCTTTATGTCGAAGCAATTTTTCAGCTAAAAAAACAGCCCTTTCGTCTGTTTGCCGTCATTCATGTTTCTGTTTCGATCCTGATCGCCTTATTCCTTCCTAATCCTTTTGAATGGCTGACGGTGTTTGCTATATTTACTTTCATTTCTGTTGTTTTAAATGAATATATCTTTGAAAGGAAGGAACAAAGGGAGCTGTATGAACAACTATTAGGAGAATATAGAGGATTAAAGCGTATCAGCTATGAAAACGAGCGGTCGGCCAGATTGGAAGAACGAACGAGAATTGCCCGTGATATTCATGATTCTGTCGGGCATAAATTAACGGCATTGCTGATGCAGCTTGAGATGCTTTCGATCAAAGAGAAAAGGAAGGAATATGAAGAATTAAAATCTTTAGTTCGCGAAAGTTTAGAGGAAACGAGACATGCAGTTAGGGCGCTAAAAATGGATGAAAGTGAAGGGATTTCGTCAGTGCTTCAGCTCATTCGTAAGCTGGAATCGGAAAGTCATATTATGGTGCATTTTACGACGAAGCAAGGGGTTTTGTCGGCCCGTCTTACTAATCAGCAAAATGTCGTTTTGTACCGAGTCATCCAAGAGGCGCTAACGAATGCGATGCGGCATGCGCAATCAAGGGAAGTGTATATCATATTAGGAAAAAATGCGATCGGTGACTTGGAATTTACGATAAAAAACCGGATATCGGATGCCAAACCGTTTCAAAAAGGCTTCGGTTTAACGAATATGAAAGAGCGTGTGAAAGAAGCTGGAGGAAGCTTGAACATATTTCAAACAAATGATGAGTTTGTTGTTCATGGGACTTTGCCAATAAAGGAGTATGAATGATGACCATCCGTATTTTACTTGTTGAAGATCAAGCCATTGTCCGCCAGGGCTTGAAAATGATGATCGAACAGGACGAGCAATTAAAAGTAGTCGCGGAAGCTGATCATGGGTTAAAAGCAATCGAAATAATGGAAAAGACAATTGTAGACCTGATTTTAATGGATATTCGCATGCCAGTTATGAACGGAGTAGAAGCGACTAAAAAAATAAAAGAGCGGTGGCCTGATGCGAAAATTCTTATTTTAACAACGTTTAATGATGAGGAATATGCCGTACAGACGTTGAAGGATGGGGCAAGCGGTTTTTTGCTGAAGACATCTGAACCGGCAAAGCTGATTGATGCGATACATAGCTGCATGAAAGGCGGAATGTCCATTCATGAAGATGTAGCGACAAAAATGGTACCGAAGCTGCTGGAAAAGCCAAAAAAAGAGATGGTGAACGTGCCTTTAACACCGCGTGAGCTGGCGATTGTGAAGCTTGTCGGCGAAGGAAAAACGAACAAAGAAATTGCGTCTGACCTTCATTTGTCCGTCGGAACTGTCAAAAACCATATGACGCAAATTTTAAATAAAATTGGGCTGCGGGATAGAACACAGCTCGCTATTTATGCCATTAAACATGATATTTGCTAGCTGTTTGATTAGGATCGGCTATTTAGGCCGGTCTTTTTTGTATTGAAATAATGCCGTGAAATTTTAAAGCTCTATGTTAATGAAGCGTTCATAATTGAAAAATGTTTGCTTCGACTCGGAATGTTTGCTGATTTTCAGCGCTATTCCTAGAGACTTTGTAAATGTATGACCTAAGTCATAGTTTTTCAGTGAAAAGAGTGACTGCAGATAGTATGTGAGAAAGTGCGGACGCTGTAATATACAAATAGAACGTTGAGAGGGAGGATAAAAAATGCTGGAAGCTGTTGAAATAACGAAAAGGTTTAAACAAACGCATGCTGTAAACGGTGTGAATTTATTTTTGGAAAGAGGGGAAATCATCGGGCTTTTGGGGCCAAACGGCGCCGGCAAATCGACCACCATTTCAATTATTTCTACTCTGATTCCGCCGACAAGCGGTGATGTTCGTTTGAATAACGAAAGTGTCATCAAAAGGCCGGAAAAGCTCAGAAAAATTTTAGGGGTTGTACCGCAAGAAATTGCATTATATCCCGATTTATCAGCGCGGGAAAATTTGCTGTTTTTCGGCAAAATTTATCGGCTGTCAGGTTCGCAATTAAAACAGAAGGTAGAGGAAGTTTTGGAAATGATCGGTTTAACGGATCGCCAGCATGATCTTGTTAAAAATTTTTCAGGCGGAATGAAGAGAAGATTGAACATCGGGGCTGCCTTGCTGCACGAACCTGAATTGATCATTATGGATGAACCGACAGTCGGCATTGATCCGCAATCAAGAAATTATATTTTGGAAACGGTCAAAAGGTTAAATAAGGAGAAAAAAATGACCGTATTGTACACGAGCCATTATATGGAGGAAGTCGAATTTTTATGCAATCGCATTTACATTATGGATAAAGGGAATATTTTGGCGGCCGGTACTAAAGAGGAGATAAAAAATATTTTATCGGCAGAAAACACAATCCAAATTACTGTCGAGCGCGTGAACGATTCATTTATTCAAGCGCTGCGTGATCATCCGGTTGTCAATCGCGTGACTGTGCAAGATCGGGTAATTACCGTATTAACGCCAAAAGAAGCGAATGCTTTTTCCATATTGTTCAAAATTGCTGAGGAAACAAACACAATGTTGACATCTATCGAGATTAAAACACCTACTTTGGAAGATGTGTTTCTTCATTTAACTGGAAGAGCATTACGAAATTAAAAGGGTGATGACCATGATTGGACAATTTATTAAGAAACAATTTTTAATAATGATCCGCAATAAGCAGGAATTGCTTCTTCTATTAGTAATGCCGTTCACTCTTATATCTATTTTAGGTTTTGCGCTCACAAGTGTAATGGACAGCAAAAAAATGGATATTCAAGCGAAAGTAGCGATTGTCGAACATGGCAATGAACAAAAGGACTTCGAAAAATTCGCCAACGACGTAAAAAACGTGCAAATGCCGGATGAGGAAAAGGAATTTCTATTAAAACAAGTGGAAAAAATGATGCCTATTTCCATTTTAAAACAAGAAATTTTAGGCTCAAAAGAGCTGGAACCGTATATACAAATGGCAGAGTTTCAGCCTTCTGAATTGGAGGAAATTCGTGAAAATGACAAATATACAGTCATTGTTGAAGTGCCGGAGCATTTTTCATACACGTTGTTAAACCATTTAATATTTGGTGAGAAAACGAAGCCGAAGCTTAGTATATATGTCAACGAAGGCAAAGAAATTACAGCCCAATTTGTTCAAGAACTCATCACTGAATTTCAAGAGCAATATTCTTTGATTTCTAAACTGGATCAGGCTGGCTTAAACGAATCACTTGAACTGCCTGTCGTAAAAGTAAAGGGAGAAATGGAAACCGTGACAAAACGGGAGCCTATTAATTCTTTTACTTATTATACAGTCGGCATAAGCGTTATGTTTGTGTTGTATCTGGCCTCGTATATTTCGTCTCATGCTTTGCAAGAAAAACAGTCGAACGCATTCCATCGTTTGTTGCTTGCCAATGTACCGAAAAATTTATACATGGCTGCTATTTTCATAACTTCCTTGATCATTGCCTTTTTTCAGCTCTCCTTGTTATATGCTTTAGCAGCCGTTTTTTACAGTGTCAAGTGGCCGGATCTCTTCTCGTTTATCATTGTTACGCTTGCTCTTTGTGTGGCAGTCGGAGGAATAGGAACCTTTTTAACATCATTGAGCTATCGAATAAATTCAGATAATGTTTCCATTTTCTTCTCAAGCGGAGTCGTTTCTATTTTGGCTTTTCTTGGCGGCAGCTATTTCCCGGTTTCGCAAATGTCGGAATTTATGCACAAATTGGGGGATATGACGCCAAATGGAGCCGGCATGACAGCTTATTTAAAAATTTTGCAAGGCTATGATCTGTCGCAATTTATTTGGCCTGTCATATACTTATGTCTTTTCGGTTTTGTTATGTTTGTATTGAGCTTGCTAGTTTTCCCAAAAAGGGGTGAAATGGCGTGATCGGAGTTTTGACAGCAAAGCTGCGTCTTTTTATCCGGAAGCCTTGGCTATTTTTAATGGTGTCGATCCTTTCTGTCGTTTTTGCTATGCTCATCAGTTCCGTAAACAAACAGACTATAGTTGTTCCAGTATACAGCGCGCTGCCTGAAAGTGAAGTGAAGGAAATCATTCGCTCTCTTGAGCAGTATAATCTATTTTCGTTTAAAAGGATGAAAAAAGAGGAAGTTGAAAAGCTGGTTGGCGAAGGTAAGGCGGAAGCAGGTGTGGAGCTTAAAAAGGACGATTTCCGCATAATCGTTGCTTCCAATACCCCCAATAGCTATTTGGTTCAGCAAACGGTTCAAAAAGTTTACGCAAAAGCATTACAATCCAAGTCGATCATCGATCAGGTGAAGGAAAAACAAGGAGAATCAAGCGCAAAGCAAGTGGCAAAATCGCTTGCGGAAGCGAAAAACGATCCGGTGTTTACCATAGAGACAAAACATTTCCGTGCGGATGAAACTGTTATCATCAACAGCAAAATGCAATCGATTTTCGGCAGTGTCTTATTTTTTGTCATTTATACGATTGCGTACAACGTTTTTAATATATTAATGGAAAAGCGAAACGGCATTTGGGATCGAATGATTTTGTCGCCGGTCAAAAAATGGGAGATGTATGCCGGAAATTTAATTTACAGTTTTGCAACCGGCTATATTCAGGTGGCGCTTATTTTTGCAGTCTTTCACTTTGTGTTTGATGTAGATTTCAGCGATAAATTTTGGTTTGTGCTCGTATTGCTCATCCCTTATGTACTGGCAATTGTCGCAATATCAATTTTTATAGTAGGAATTGTCAATAATGAGCAGCAGTTTCATGCGGTGCTTCCGCTTGTTTCTGTCAGCATGGCGATGCTCGGAGGATCTTATTGGCCGCTGGAAATTGTTTCTTCGGATGCACTTCTCTTGCTTTCAAAATTTGTCCCCGTTACGTATGGAATGGACCTGTTAAAAGGGGCGGTAGTTTACGGCTACTCATTCAGCGATTTGCTCTATCCGATGAGCATCCTATTCTTGATGGCTGTTGTGTTCATGGGGTTAGGGATCAACATTATGGAGCGGAAACGGGCTTAAGCGGTCAGCTTCCATTTGTAAATTATATGCGGCTCCCGCCTTAATCGTTGGCGGGAGCAAAATTTTGCATTTGTCGGCTGACAAGCTTTTGATACAACGGATGGGACTGCAATAACTCATTATGTGTTCCCTGACCGGTAATTTTACCATTTTCGAGGACGATGATTAAATCTGCATTAATAATAGTTGAAAGTCGATGGGCGATGACAAATGTTGTACGATTTTTCATAAGATGAAGGAGAGCGTTTTGCACTTTTTGCTCGGAGTTGCTGTCTAAATTGGATGTAGCTTCATCCAGCAGAAGAATTTTTGGATTTCTCAACAGTGCCCTCGCGATGGCAATGCGCTGACGCTGCCCACCGGATAGTTTGATCCCTCTTTCGCCGACTTCCGTTTCATAGCCGTCTTGCATTTGTTCGATGAATTCATCTACATTGGCCAATTGCGCTGCTTTTCTCACTTCTTCTTCGCTGACTGTACGATTTAGGCCGTAGCAAATATTTTCACGAATCGTGCCAGACATAATCGGGCTTTCTTGAGAAACGTAACCGATCTGTTGGCGCCACTCAAAAAGCGGAAATTCGCGAATGTCGGTATTCCCTAATTTTATTGCCCCGTTTGTTGGCTGATAGAACCGTTCAATAAGGGAAAAAATAGTTGTTTTACCAGCACCGCTTGGTCCGACGATCGCGACGGTTTGGCCGGGCTTCACTTCAAAATGAACGTTTTGCAAAATCGTTTTTCCTTTTTCATAAGCAAACGAGATGTTTTGAAACACGATTGGTTTATGAACATCAATTCTTGTATTTCCATTATTATGTTCTGTTTCTGTATTCAAAAGCTGCTGAATTCGTTCTGTCGCACCCATTGCCTTTTGGAAAGCTGTAAAAAATCCTGCCATTTGGCTAAAAGGTACAATAATTTGCACCATATATATTATGATGGCAACGAGCGAACCTGCGGATAATTCCCCTCTGGCAACACGAATTCCTCCATAGCCGATAATGACGACTAACACCGCCATAATAATCGTTGCCATTAAAGGTGAAATAATCGCTTGGATTTTTGCTTCCTTCAAGCCGAATCGGAACAACTGCTGAATTTTTTGATTTCCGTTTTGTTTTTCGACAGGTTCGGCAATGTTTGATTTTACCAACCGGATATCGCTCAGCACGCGGCCTAGATTGCCGCTGAAAGTGGCCATTTCGTCTTGGGTTTGCATGGAAATTTTATAGATTTTCTGTCCAAGTGGAAGAACCAATACGATAGCAAGCGGTACAAAAATAAACAGAATGAGCGTCATTTTCCAATCAATGATAATTAAAATAGCGACAGCCCCTAAGACCGTAACAATTCCTGAAACGAAATTAGCTAAATGCTCGGTCACAAGCGACTTTACTGTATAAGTGTCCTGTGTTATGCGGCTCATCAATTCTCCAGATTCATGGCGGTCAAAATAAGGTATCGGCAAATACAGCACATGGTTCCAAAGCTTTAAACGGATTTTTGCCACAATATATTCGCCAATATAAGACATAAGATAATAGGAGAAGCCTGATGTGGCTGACTGAAGAATAAAAACTGCAATCAATAAAAAGATTAAATGAGTTTCAATACTTGAAGTTGAAAAACGATCAATCAAATCCCGTGTAAAGATCGGAACGACTAATCCTGTAGCTGCTTCCAAAAGACTTAATGCGATTGCCGCAACAAAAATCCAGAAAGGAGGGTTAGCCATTTTTATCAGCTTTTTAAAATTTTGCCAGGAAGTTTGATTTTTTTCAAAATTATCCACAATGAATCTCTCCTTTACGTTCGGGCCATTTTGAATCAGGATTGCTGGATAGCTTCTCTCCTTCTTAGTTTTATCTTAAAACCTGACGTAACGTTAGAATCAATATATTTTTTGAAAAAATGATTTAAATTTTGAAATTGTATGGAAAGGAAGAATTGCGGCTGTCTAAGTGGAACAGATTTGACGTCTCAGTCCTTTTCATATCGTTAAAACGGTTACATGAAGCCCGCCTCTAAGCAAGTGGGAGGGGGTAGTTCATCGAAATATTTTAAAGAAAGAATTAATGAATCACTAAGTGCAAGAGAGAAGAGTTTGGCTTTGTGTTGCGCCGGCTAGTATCCAGCAAGCCCGGCCAAACAACGAAAAGCGAGCGCGAATCTTGACCTTTGATTATTTTTTCAATTTGAAAGGGATTTACTTCTTGGTTGTCAAAATATATTTTTGTATCAATCATAGATGGGAAAGGAGAATTCATCATGAAAACTGCTGATTTATGCGATCAATATTTAGAAAAGCTTCAAGTTTGTAAATTGCCGCTTATCAGTTATGGGGGAAAAAAGAAATTTTCAGGTCCAATTGCAACGGTTGAAGTGTTTGAAGATAATGTGCTAGTTCGTCAAGCTCTAGAAACGATCCCAAAAGGTTCAGTTCTTGTTGTGGATGGAAAAGGTTCACGAAACTGCGCGCTTTTAGGAGATCGTTTAGCTCAGATTGCATGTGAACGTGAATTATCTGGCGTGATTATAAATGGATGTATACGCGACTCCGCTGAAATTGCGACGATGCCGATTGGGGTAAAGGCACTCGGCACCTGTCCGGTTAAAAGTAAAAAAGAAGGGAAAGGAAGCCGTGATGTCGCACTTGAATTTGGTGAAGTGCGCTGGACCCCAAATGCGTATGTGTATGCTGACAATGATGGCATTGTTGTTTCGGAGGAGTCCCTAAATATCGATTCATTTGATTGATTCGCATACCGTCATTATGTAGGAATCATAGTAAAGGTACGCATAAGTGATAAGCAGTCAAATGATACAGAATACAAATTGAAAAAAATGTTTTTTTCTAAATACATGCGTGTACAGCAGCATACATAATAACAACAGTTCAGCAATGTAAGATTTATGGATATAAGTCAGATTTTTGAACACAAATTTTTTCATGAAGTTCCTGTCCGTATAAGTGTGGTAAGGCAGTGACACTCGACAATGAGCCTCTGCGGGCGTGATTCTTCTGTCAAGAAGGAGATGTGTAAAACATCGGCAGGCAATCATGTCCGTTGCTCCAGTAAAGTTGCTGTAATCTCCATTCTATTTAATGTATATTAAATGTACGTTTTTTATTGGTATTGACGATTTAAAAAAGAAATAAAAGATTTTCGGGTCGTTTTTACTGTAGAAGCGGAAAAACAAATTGACAAAAAATTCAATGTAACTAAGACATTTTCCATAAAAAGGGGTGTGATATACAAAATTACTCCTCAGAGCTGAAGGATTTCTACTTCACTTGATATGACGGGTACTAGCCCGTTCGCAACTTTATTATAGAGAGTAAAGGCATATATCCTTATTTGGTAAGCCCAAAATGCTTCAAATAGTCGAGAAGAGAATACTGGTGAGATGGCACATACATTCTAAAAAGAACATTGTAATTACTGTTTGAGGAAAGAATATACAAACTAGGGGGAAACAGAAGAAATTGAAACCATTTATGTACTTTTCGTAGTAGATTAATAGGGTAACTTGACAAGCTCTTTTATCGATTGTTACAGTTTATTCATAAAATATCAAAGCAGTGTGCTAGTAATTTTACTTTTTACTGTAGATGGGCAAATGAACTACATAATCTGTAGGTGAGCAAATTATCTAACAAATATTTACATCCAAATAAGAAAATAGGCATGCCCCCGCCTCCTTGGTTAAAATAGATGTGCCAACAAACCATTTATACAAGAAGGTTCATGTCTTATGAATAGATTAGCACATTGGCACTTTATTTATTAAAAACCTATCATGAAGCATTCCGTTCATCTTGAAGATGCGATGATTATGAAAGGCTTTCTAAAACATTTACTGATCACTACCTGGGAACTTTCACCGAATCATCGCTCGACACTTAGCCATTTTTCTCAAAAAAACCTGGAATGAAGAGACATTACTTCGCAAACTCAGTATCAGTAGGGGATGCTTCATCGCATTGAACGCATTGCTAAACATGAAAATCAATCCATTTTTGTTTCGCTCGACGATACAATTTGGCAAAAAAAAACAAATCCTTCGTCACGGACAAAGCATATCATTCAAGGATGTTGATTGGAATGATTCTCACGCCGATAAATAGTTAATCTGGGTACATTCTCTCGCTTGGCTCACGGTTCATGTGATGACTCAAGACTTTCTCTTTCGTGTTTCGCCCCTACGACAATACGGCTGGGGAAAAAAGTGGAAACTTGCGGTTGAAATGCCTTCTTCTTTGGATGTGAACCGTCCCGTTTATGTGCTAATGGACTCTTGGTATCAATCTCAAACGCTCATGGAAGCTTGCTTGAAAAAAAGATTCCACGTGATTGCAACGCTCAAGACCAATCGTTTTTTATCCAAAAGACATGGCGGTTCAGGCAAAGGAGTTTGACCACTCTCTTTGAAAGACACTCATCTCGTCCATGGTGGGAGAAGAACGTTATCGCGTTGACCGCTACGAAGGGGCGCACAAAAGTATCAGATATGCCGTGGTGCTACTCTGCTTAAAAAGACGATCAACCATGACGCTTGACAATCTTCATTGCGTTTTGAGTACCGATCGAAAGCTATGTAACAAAGACATCTTTGCGCTACTATGTCGACGTTGGTCGATCGATTCTTTTTCCATCAAGCGAAAGACCACTAAGCCCGATGGGTACCGTATTAGCAGGCGTTGGGCGGTGAAACGGTATTGGATTCTAGTTTTATTAGTTTATGTGTACAGTATGACGAGAAATCCAACAGCGACTTTAACTAGAAGGGACGCATCTTTGTCGAGTTTATTTATCAGAAAACAAAGCAAGATACTCCCAAAAAAACAGTTTCATATAGCAAAAGGGATACTTGTTTGTTGTTTTTTTTAGATGACAATTGTTGTGTAATTTACATGGCGTAACTATAGTTATTTATTGTATTTTTAAAGTAAGGGAGTGACTTATTTGAAAGAAAAAGCATCTAGCCAAACATGGGCAATGATATTATTTACAATTGGCGTGTTTATGGCTGCTTTAGATAATGGAATCATTAGTGCTGCACTGACAACGATTAACAATTCGTTCGAAGTTTCTGCTAATTGGGGGGCATGGGGAGTTACCCTTTATACATTAGGATTAGCTATCAGTGTCCCGATCATCGGAAAAATATCGGATCGATATGGACGAAAAAAATTATTTATTGTTGAAATTGCTTTGTTTGGTTTGGGATCTTTACTTGTTGCTTTAAGCCCAAATTTTATTTTTTATTTAAGTGCTCGATTCTTACAGGCTCTTGGTGGAGGGGGAATCTTCATTATCGGTAGTTCACATGTACTAAGTACGATGCCGGTTGAAAAACAAGGAAAAGCCCTTGGAATGTTGGGTGGAATGAATGGGATTGCCGCCGTTTTGGGACCGAATATTGGCAGCATGTTATTAGATTTAACAGGTAAATGGCATGTATTATTTTTTATCAATGTCCCGATAGCGATATTTTTAATTATCTTTGGATGGGTAAAATTAGAAGAAACGAAAGACCCGGAAACTGGGCGTCTCGATTTGTTCGGAACGGTTTTACTATCTCTTTCCGTTTTAGGAATCATGTATGGATTGACGAATATCGAAGGTGTCGAATTTGTAGACAGCTTGTTGAGCCCAAATGTGTATGGTTTTATTTTATCGGGGATTGTTCTTTTCATTGCTTTGATTTTTCATGAAAGCAAACTCGAAAGAAATGGCGGCGACCCTGTTCTTCCTTATCGTTTGTTAAAACAACCTACGTACCTTTTAACTTTATTAATAGGGACTTTCTCTGGGGCGTTGCTGGCAGCCATGATTTTTATCCCGGCATTTACAGAACAAGTGCTCGGGATTGCGTCAGAAAATTCCGGGTATTGGTTAACACCCCTTGCAATAATGGCGGGAATCGGTGCATCTATGGGTGGAGCATTCGTTGATAAAAGAGGACCAATTTCAGCGGTGATATTATCGGGAATCATAACTTCCATCGGTTTTCTCTTGTTCCCGACATGGATTGATTCAAAATGGCAGTTCATTATTTCTTCGTCGGTTGCAGGTTTGGGAATGGGAATACTTCTCGGTGCCCCGTTAAATATTTTAGCGACAGAAACGCTGAAGTCGGATAAAGGTTCCGCACTTTCTACCTTATCGTTAAGCCGACAAATCGGTATGACCCTCGCTCCAACGATCTACGCAGGTTTCATCGCTAGGGGATTCAATCACATTCCCGAGTTATTTAAATCCCATTTTCCTATTATACTAAAGGAAAAGATAGGAGGGACGAGTTTAAGTTCGGAAGCCATGAAGGAGTTTTACCAACTATCTCAACAATTTGGTACGTCATCTGGGGAATTTTCCGAAAATCAGATGCTGGGAATCATCAATCAAGTCAAAGATCCAGGGTTAAAAGAAGTGATCCAATCGAGTGTCGATCAAATCACCTTAATGGCAGCACAAGATGGTTACAATGGACTCTTTTATTCTGCCGTAACCTTAGCGATCATGACAATTTTCGTTACTTTGATCCTAATTCCCATTCGCAAAAGAAAACTTGGGGAGACAAAGCAAGTTCATTCTTCATAAGCAGTTGATCATGTTTAAAGATGTTCACTTTTCATAAAGAATGAAGATCACCGGGAGGAGAAATGAAATTCGGTTAGTTAAGATGGTTTACATTTATCCGTTGGCTTTTACCTCCTAAATTCTTGCAAAAGAGAAATAACCTACAAAAATGTATATGACATTACCCATGGTGCTAGTTGAGCGTCAACGCTCAACTAGCCCAAGAACAACGAGCGAATAGGCCAATAAAATGGCATCAAGCGCCGTTTCAAATCCAGAGATCGAATTGGCGCGAATTTTCGTGATCCGAAATGAATCCACTAAAACCGAGAACGCGGTTTCGACGATTTTGCGTTTTCACTTCATCCATTGTTTCCATTCTTTTGATTGCACCACACGTTGATTTTTTCGGGCAGGCGTCCAAAAAGCGATCTTGTATTCATCGTACAGCTTCTTTTGCAGGGCTTGGCTCACATATCCTTTGTCGCCAAGTGTATACGGATGAGGAAGTTGAGTCATCACTGTTTCCGCAGCTGTCCGATCGTGGCAGGATGCCTCGGTCAGGACATATCCCATCGGAAGCGCTTGGTCGGTAATCTGAAGATGAAGCTTAAACCCATAGTAAACCATCTTTTTGGATGCACAATACCCAATATCTGCGATTCCTTGAAATCGTTTGACGCGATACATTCGTGCGTGGTGGCAGAGTTCAATGGGTAAGCTGTCCACTACCGCATAAGCGTGATGTTGTCCACGTTTGGCGAGTTGGTGACGAATCCATTTGATCGCCCAACGCAAAGAACGGCATCGACGGTTGTATCGAGAGCGCTCTAGGAACTTTTCCTTGGTGAACAGGTTTCCAATGACAAATCGATGCCAAGCCCGTTCCGAAGTAAAACCCAGCAATTTTCCAAGAACGTGAATGGCGATGATAACCTCATCCTCTTGCTTCAACAAATGACGATTTCGACGTTGCAAATACATCTGAATACAAGACAGTTGTGCTGATACAACGAATAAGATCGCGGTATATTGCTTTTGAATTTTTGCTTGGTTTATTGTAAAATGAAAGTGCTCTTGCATGGAACTTCTCCTTTTGAATGTTTGTTCGCACTTTCATTTTAAAGGAGATCCTCATGCAAGGGCTGTTTTTATGTCTCGAGATTTTATCTAGCACCACGGGTATATGACATTATCATTGTACACACATTTTAGCCGATTGTATCAATCGGCTTTTTTTTTTGTATGTCATGTAAAGCCTGATTCAAAAGGTCAAGATGTTTTATGTTTTTATCTAAAATTTGTTGAACAAGTCTGTAGCTTTGGTCATCTAAAGTTCCATTTACAATGTTCTGTGATATTTCAATACCACGTTTTTCACCAGCTAGTGCATCTTTTACTATATGGTCCGGTTCATTGTTGTGGTCTGTTAACATTTTAAATATCTCCATACTTTTCCCTTTGATTCCAGGATGATCAACTGGTTTTCCGCCAAGATCTTGTATTCTTTTCGTTATCTCCATCGCATGTTGCTGATGATTTTGCTGTAACTGTTGTAACAGTAATTTAAGTTCCGGTTGCTTAGCACGATTTATATATTCATTATAAGCGTGAATTGCCATATAATTTCCTTTTAAAAATTCATTTAAACTGTTTATAGCACGTCTCACTTCATGTCCTCCGCAATTTATTTTTAAAAGTATTTATAGTTTGATTTGTGTGGTAAAAAAATATGCAAGCTTTATTGTAACAGTTGGTCTTATATGTATTTTCCGATTTATATTTGTTATGATAAGACAAAGAAGAAATGGTTGTATGATGTCAATATGAAAACTCCTAAAGGTCGCACAATTGAGACATCATTGAATTGTTCAAATTCGTTCAAAAAACGATCGTGGATATAACACAATAAGGTTTAAAGTATCGTCTAATAGGGTTTCCGTAACTAGGAGCTGACTGTCAGTATACAAATTCATATTTGTATAAAAACGGAGGTTGATATTAATGAAAATCGTTATTAACGATACTGAATTGGAGGTAATAAAAGGCGATATTACAAAGTGTACTGTTGACGCGATTGTTAATGCGGCTAACAACGGACTTTTGGGAGGCGGGGGTGTCGACGGCGCGATCCATAGAGCAGGCGGGCCGGAGATTATGGAGGAATGCAAAAAGATCAGGGAAAGAACAGGAGGATGTCCGACCGGGGAAGCAGTTATTACTACTGCAGGAAATTTGCCCGCCAAATACGTTATTCATACTGTCGGACCAGTATGGAAAGGCGGAGCCTATCAAGAAAGGGAGTTGCTAAGAAATTGCTACATAAACTCCTTAAAGCTTGCGGAAGAGCATTTCGTGAAAACGATCGCATTTCCAAATATCAGTACTGGTGTTTATCGTTTTCCAAAGCATGAAGCGGCCCAAATTGCTTTAGAGACCGTTAAGGAGTGTATTCAAAATCAATTCATCCGAAGCATTCAATCAATATTGTTCGTTTGTTTTGATGACGAAAATTATCATATTTACAAGACGATGATCAGATAGGAAAAAACACTTTTTCGAATCAATGGCCACCATACAAAAATCATTTATTCGTTGGCGAGCTTTAATTGTAAACAATAAGTTTTTGCGACATATTTATCAAAAACTAAGAAAATATGCAGCGTTGAGACGAAAATCTCCATCGCCCGTTTCGTTTATAATGAAACTTTTTCAATGAATGCAGAAATTTGGAAGTCGGAATACAACATTTGATGATTTTCAAAGCGATCAACTTCAAAGGTCGCAATATTCCAAAAAATTTTTTCCATAAAACATCAAGCAATCGGCAGTTGTTTATTTTATGTGAAACGTGCACAGTGAATATGAAAATACGAACGACTTTGGAGATGAATTCAATGTATTTGAAAAGCCTCGAAATTTTAAGAAATAAAGATATTGATTTAAATAGCTACCCGTTTTCGATTCCTGCAATAAAAAATTTAAAATCCATTTCGTTTCGTTCCAATATTACTTTTTTTGTCGGGGAAAACGGTTCCGGAAAATCAACGCTCCTTGAGGCAATAGCTTATCAGTGTGGCTTTAATACAGCCGGAGGAGGCAAAAACAATAATTTTCATGTAGATGCTTCCGATGCGGCCCTTGGGGAATACATACGGCTGTCATGGATGCCAAAAGTGACGAACGGGTTTTTTTTGCGAGCTGAGACCTTTTATCATTTTGCGTCGTATCTCGATACAATTCCTGAAAGTCTCCCTTATTATGGAGGCCGTTCTCTTCACAAACAGTCGCACGGGGAAGCTTTTCTCTCACTTTTAACAAATCGTTTTGGAAAAAAAGCGATCTATCTGTTGGATGAGCCTGAAGCAGCACTTTCACCTGCTAGACAGCTGACTTTATTAAGAATCATAAAAGATTTGGAAAACGATGCGCAGTTTATTATTTCTACTCATTCTCCCATTTTACTCGGCTATCCAAATGCCCAAATCTTAAATTTTGATGAACATCCGCTAAAGGAAGTAAAATATGAAGAAACTATGCATTATATTATTACTAGGCGGTTTCTCGAAAATAGAAAAAAGGTGTTAAGTGAACTGTTTAACGATTGAGACACAACAGCCTGTGTTGGAGATGCCGTCCATTTATATTTTCCATCACATCGCTCATCCTAAAATATTCTGTTTTTGGAGAGGTATAAACAATGAACACAAAAACAAACGCAATGCGAATTCTTGATAAAGAAAAAATACAATACAACGTGATTACTTACGATGTCCAAAAGGGGAAGGTTGATGGGATTTCTGTTGCACAAATGATTGGCAGAAGCCCTGAATCAGTATATAAAACATTAGTTGCTAAGAGCAGCGTCGGCAACATTTATGTATTTGTCATCCCTGTTGAGGCAGAATTAGATTTAAAAAAAGCTGCGAAAATAACAGGAGAGAAAAAAATCGAAATGCTGCCAGTAAAAGATTTACAAAAATGGACAGGCTATATCCGCGGAGGCTGTTCGCCGATCGGCATGAAGAAACATTACCCGACGATTATCGATTCAACTGCATTGGAACACGAGCATATTATTGTCAGCGGGGGCAAAATCGGCGTGCAAATGGAGCTCAGCGTCAAAGATTTGCAGCAAGTAACAGAAGCGAAGCTGGAAGATGTGACGAAATAACAAAAATAGCCGAATTTTATAAGATGTGGTTGTTGTTTACACTTCGAAAAGAAAGTGAAGGAATTTTACTGAATAAAATAGAAGATTAAGGTGATAACAAGGATAAAGCCTCGTGTTGAAATTCGAAAGAAATGGAGGGCAAGCATAATGGATTTATTCAAAAAGGGATTGGCGTTCGGACTTGGTTTAGCTGTAGCAAGCAAAGAACAAGTGAAAAAGTTTGTAGATGAACTCGTGAAAAAAGGCGAGATATCGATTGAAGAATCAAAAGAAGTTTTTAACCAGCTAATCAAGCGCGGTGAAGAAGAAAAAACTGAACTGCAGCGTCTTGTTCGAGAGCAAGTGGCTCAGGTGATCAACAAACTAGATATAGCAACGAAAGAGGATATCCGAGAACTGGAAGAAAAGATTCGCAAATTGGAAAAGGAAGATGAGTAAAAGAGGACCTGTTAAAAGGTCCTTTGTTGTTGAGGAGGCGGTAAAGTGGTTGGAAAAAGGATGCGGCATATTGGCCGTTATCGGGATATCGCGTCTGCTTTAATTCGAAATGGATTTGGATTCGTCGTAGAGGAAATGGGTATTTCGCAATTTCTTTCTTTGCCGCAAAAAGCTTTTTTTGGCAGAAAAACTGAGCATCATTCCAAAACGATAGGTGAACGGGTAAGGCTTGTATTGGAAGAATTAGGCCCGACATTTATAAAATTAGGTCAAATTGCGAGCACCCGTCCTGATTTGCTGCCGGAGGAGATTATTAGTGAATTGGAAAAATTGCAGGATCGAGTTCCGCCTTTTTCTTTTGATGAGGTGCGTGAGATTGTTCAATCAGAATTGGGCGGTGAAATAGAAAAAATTTTTCGCCACTTTGATCATGCTCCGTTAGCTGCTGCTTCAATAGGACAAGTTCATCAAGCCGTTTTGCATTCGGGTGAAAAAGTGGCTATAAAAATTCAACGCCCTCATATTTCGAAAGTGATTGAAACGGACTTAGAAATTCTTCAAGATTTAGCGGTATTAGCGGAGCATAGGCTAAAATGGGCTGCAAAGTATCAGGTCAGGGACATGATTGAAGAGTTTTCAAAGGCTCTTCGTGCTGAGCTCGATTATACCATTGAAGCCCGAAATGCAGACAAATTTTCTAAACAGAGTGCAAATGAACAAGCTGTCTACATTCCGAAAGTGTTTTGGGAGTACTCGACGAAAAGAGTATTAACAATGGAATATGTAGAAGGAATTAAACTAAATGAGATTGAAAAACTAAAAACAAATGGATACCATTTGGATCATATTACAGAAAGTTTATCAAAAGAAATTTTCCGGCAAATATTTATGGATGGTTTTTTTCATGCCGATCCCCATCCTGGAAATGTCATCATTAAGCAGGGCGGAATCATTGCCTTCATTGATTTCGGAATGACCGGCCGGCTTACATCGGACATGAAGCATCATTTCTCATCATTAGTGATTTCTTTAATGAGACAGAGTACGGATGGCGTCATGAAAGCCATTTTGCGCATGGGCATCGTTCCTGAAGATATCGATTTAAAGCAATTGAGAGCGGACATCGAAGATTTACGGGAAAAATATTACGGTGTTCCGTTACACCAAGTCAGCATCGGTGAAGCTGTGAACGACCTTTTTCGAGCAGCTTTCAAACATTCCATCAAAATCCCTTCTGATTTAACACTATTAGGAAAAACGCTTTTGACGGTTGAAGGCGTGGTCGAAAAATTGAATCCAGATTTTAGAATTATCGATGTTGCTGAGCCTTTTGGTCGCCGGCTGGCAAAGGAGCGCTTGCATCCGAAGTATATCGCTGAAAATGCATGGAAACACGTGACAGATTATACAGAACTGCTAATGGATTTTCCAGCTTATGTAGCAGAGATCGCTTCTTTAATGAAGCGGGGCAGACTCCGCCATGAGATCACGATTCCGGAATTAGATCTTTTTCTGAAAAAACTTGACCGCATCAGCAATCGGTTATCGTTCAGCATCGTGCTATTGGCATTCAGTATTATTATGGTAGGGATTATTATTGGTTCTTCAATGGGAAGGCAATCAACACTGCTTTGGAAAATTCCAGCGATTGAAATCGGTTTTGGCGTAGCAACGCTCATGTTTTTGTGGCTGTTATTTTCCATTTTTAAGTCAGGAAAGTTTTAGGCAAAAAGAGCCGTCCAGAAAGTCAAATCCCCATTGAAAACAAAAAATCATTAACGTCGATATTTCAACGTTTTCTAAAACATTAATTCATATCTCCAAAAGAATTTAAAAAAGTACTTGACTAAATGTAAGAAAGGGGTGTCAATAAGCCGAAAAAACGACTTATTAGACAAGCCCCTTTTATTAACGCGGAGATGTGATGATAAATGTTTTTTGCCGCTCTTTATAGTATTTCGTACTTTTTATAAAAAGCTCCCAGCTCTCCTTTATAGTTTTTTTGCCAAGGCTTGTCTTTCCCGCAATAATGGATAAAAACAGTATTCTCTTTTATCCACTCCATCCCATGCTTTGCATTTGGAAGCAATTTAATAATTTCATAATATCTTGCATCATAATTGTATCGATAACAATCAACAGGTTTAATTTTATCCCAGTATAAAGCATTGAGCACATCTTGATCAGGAAGGACAAGCTTTAAACGGTTTTCATTAATAAATGCATATATATCTTCCAATTTCACTTCTTTCCGAATCCGTTCCAAATTCATAAGCAAAACGCCCGTATTAAAATATCCTTTCGCATTCGGGGTTTTAAGCCTTAATTTATTAAAAAGGTTGGCAACTTTTGTAGAATGTGTATGTTCAGAAGCAATAAACAAGCAATTTTCAAAATCACTATAGTAAAAATCTTTGATGGGATTGATAACAACGATGTCGGGATCAAGGTACAGAATTCGGTCCAAATCGTCGGGCAAAAATTGATGGGAAGCTAATCGATAATACATTTCTGATGTATAATGGCGAAAAACGGGTGCATCTTCAAAGAGCTTAGGGTCTACGTATATTGGATATAAACTTTGGTTATGACGTTTTACAAATTGATCCAATTCGTGTAAATCTTGATCGGAAATATTTGAATACATGATATATATCGAAAATTTTTCTTCAATATTATTTTGAAATAATGAATTTAACATAACTTTCAGCGGGGGAATATAATTTGAATTCAGTGTGACAAGAATATTGATCATTTGTACCATCCTCGCAAAAGATCGTAGCAAAATTTTTAAAAGCGTGGATAAAGCCACAGCTATTTAACAAATTACCATCAACGTTTTCATTTTTCAAATAAAATTTGTACGCAGCATTTGTTTTTGCTTAAATTGAATTATAGCATGTTTTTCATTTTTCGAAATATTGACACAAGCTTCTTCAAAAAGGAGGAGTTCTCTTTGACAGAATCAAAACGGGAAAAATTAATGAGAAAGATTGAAAATCATTTGCGAAAAACGGCTAGACATCTAGTGAAAATTGATACGGAGGAAGAGGCATTGCAATTTTTGGCTGATTCCTTCCGCTCCCAGTTTTCATGTGATTTTGTCGGCATCATTTTACAAGAGGGAGAGGAGCTGAGTTTGAAAGTTTGGAGCGGAGATTTGCAGCAAATAACGGAATCCTTTCCGCTGCAGGTTCAAAACTGTTCGCCGAATCTCCTTCACCAAAGCTTAACATATGATAAAGCAGAGCAAGCAGGCGACTGTCAGTTTACCAATTTAATGAAAAAAGAAAAAGTAAAAACGTGGTTTACAGTTCCTCTCAAAGACGATATGAGCAGCTTGGGCTTTTGCATTATTGCCTATCTTGACTACGTACCTCTGTTGGATATGAAGGCACATTTTGACGAATTCGGCAAAGATGTAGCTGTTGCGATTGCAATGGCGAAACAAAAAGAAGCACAAATTAAAAAAATCGAAGGGATCGAGTGGATCAGCAAAAATTTGTCGCTTGATGTTCCGCTTGAAAAAAATATTGAAACACTTGTGGAACGCGCCGGAAAAGGAACTAATGCAAGGATGGCTTGTATTTATTTATATAACGAAAAAGAAAACCATTTTATTTTTCAGCCTCCATCCTATGGTCCATTTGAAAAACCGGAACGGATTAATATTGAAACAAATTATGTTTTAAAAGAATACTTTCCGTTTTTGGATACTCCAGGCGGGTCTGAACTGACCGTTCCATTAATATTTGATTTGAAAACAATCGGTGTGCTTCATGTAGAAGGGAAACAAAAGGGAGTTTTTAATGAAGATGATTTGGAGATATTAAAGCTGCTTTCCAATCATATTGCCGCTATTTTGGAAAATGCCCGTTTATATAAAAACGAAAAGGAGCATAAAGAACGTCTTTACTTTCTGCTTGATTATCAGCACGCTCTTGTGAAAGAAACAGTAGAGCATGACAATTTTGACGGTATTACTTCTGCTTTAAGAAGTCTTTTTTCCAAATCCGTCCTTTTGTTCGACCGTTTTATGAGGCCGATTTCTTGTTCCTTCCATCATTATGATTTATCAAATAAAGATGTAGAAAGGCTGATGAGCAGCGGAAATAAAGAGAGATTGATAGAAAACGGAAGGAAAATCCACATCCAATTGGATGACGGAGAAGAGCTTCATTTCCGGCTGTGGAAGGTGAACGGCGGAGGAAATTTGCTTGGGTTTTTGGCTGTTGAAATTGGCGAAAATGACATGGATGAATTTGACCAGCTGACAATTGATTTGGCAAGAAATATTTGTTCGATCCAATTTATCAAGCAGAAGCTTGTTTTGGATACAAAAGAGCAGGTAAAGGATAGTTTTGTCAGCAAATTGCTTGTGGAACGTATAGAGGATCAAGAGCGGATTTTACAATATGCGAATTTATTCCAATGGAACTTATTTCATCAGCACCGATTAGCGGTGTTGTCGATTTTATTAGATGAGAAGGAAACGGAAAACAGTAATTTGCTTGTTCAACAATCTAAAAAAACATTGATTTGGGACCAGTTGAAAACACAAATTTCCCGTTTCAGCAAAGAAATTATCATGGCGACAAACGATGGAAACTATATATTGATTGTTCCGGTAAAAGAAGAAGGCAAGCATCCAAAAAACTATTGGAAAGTATTTTATAGAAATATAAAAAATTGGGTTCGAGAAGGCAATATTGAATGCCAAGTATTCATGGGGATCGGCGGTAAAACTGAAAATTTAAATGATTATTATATTAGCTATCAGCAGGCTATCCAAGCTTTGAATGTCGTGTTTCACAGGTTTCGCCAAAAAGGGTTTGCTTTGTTTGAGGAATTGGGTGCTTACACTATTTTACATCATTTAGATAATAAAGAAGCGGTGGAATTTTTCATCAAAAGGCATCTTGAACCGTTATTGAATTATTCGGAAGGGAAAAGTATGGATTTATTCCATACGCTGCGAGTGTTCCTTTATAACAACGGAAATATTAAAAATTCGGCAGAAGAGCTGTTTATTCATCGAAGCTCCCTTCTTTATCGTCTTGAAAAGATTGAATCGCTGCTGGAAATTGATTTAAATGATGCTGATCATAGATTTAATATGATGATGGCTTATAAGCTTTATGACCTGTATTATTCAAAAACAACTGAAAGAATATAAAAGCGCCACAGCGTTTTTTCCACAAAATTGTTGATAGAAGAGAAGCTTTTTCCGTATTTTGTAGGTGTTTATTTCATTTTATATTTTCTATAATAATTTACAGAATATTAATAAAGTTATGTTTTTAAAAGGAGTTGTGACTATGACGATATCTAAAGTCGGGGTAGTTGGAGCAGGCTCGATGGGAAGCGGCATCGCCAATTTGGCCGCCATTTCAGGATTTCAAGTTATCTTGCATGATGTCGAACAAAAATTTCTTGATAACGGCTTATCAAGAATAAATAAATTTATGGAAAAAAGCGTTGCAAAAGGAAAAATGACCGAAGAGCAAAAAAAGGAAGTTTTGGAACGAATTCAAGTTACGACAAATTTGGAGGATTTTAAACAGGCTGATATTGTGATTGAAGCTGTTATAGAAGATTTGGAAGTGAAAAAAAGCGTTTTCGCGAAATTGGATCAAATTACATCTGACCATGTGATTTTGGCAACAAATACTTCTTCCATGTCCATAACAGAGATTGCGTCTGCAACGAACAGGCCGGAACGCGTCGCAGGAATGCATTTCTTCAATCCTGCGCAGATCATGAAATTAGTGGAAGTTGTTCGAGGATATAAAACAAGCGATGAAACAGTAGTAGAACTGAAGGAATTTGCGAAAAAGCTGAATAAAGAGCCGGTGGAAGTGAAAAAAGACACTCCAGGATTTATTGTCAACCGTATTATGATTCCGCAATTTATTGAAGCGATTAAGCTGCTCGAAGAAGGGGTAGCTACAGCGGAAGATATTGATAAAGCGGTTACGCTCGGACTGAACTATCCTATGGGGCCGTTCACACTTCAAGATTTTGCCGGTGTTGATATCGGCTACTACGTAATGGAATATATGAAAAATGAGTTTAATGATAACCGCTTCGCACCTCCAATGCTTCTAAAGCAATTAGTAAGAGCAGGAAGACTTGGAAGGAAAACAGGAGCCGGTTTTTACGACTATGACTAATCATGAGAATGGGGGACTGAAGATGAGCTTGGAATTTTTAACATGCGATATTGAACAGCATGTAGCAGTTGTCACCATCAACCGCCCGCCTGTCAACCCGCTGAATTCAAAAGTATTTAAAGAGCTTGTAACCATTTTTAACGAGCTGGAAGAAAACAGCCAAGTAAGAGTCATTATTTTAACAGGCAGCGGTGAAAAAGCATTTGTTGCCGGAGCAGATATTAACGAAATGGCTGATCTCGATCTTGTTGGCATGATGAATATGAACCGTGTGTCAAGGGAAGCTTTTTCAAAAATTGAAAACGCATCCAAACCTGTCATTGCTGCCATTAACGGTCTTGCTTTAGGCGGAGGCTTAGAGCTTGCATTGGCTTGTGACCTGCGGATTTGCTCGGAAAAAGCTAAATTTGCTTTCCCTGAAGTCGGTCTTGGCATTATTCCTGGCGGCGGAGGCACCCAGCGTCTGCAAAAAATTGTCGGTCAAGGCATTGCTAAAGAATTACTTTATTTTGGCGACATGTTTGATGCTAACAGAGCGTTGGAGCTTCATATAGTGAACAAAGTTGTACCTGGCGAAGAACTGCTGGCAACTGCCAAACAATGGGCAGAAAAGCTAGCCCAAAAACCGCCTGTAGCTCTTCGTATGCTGAAAATAGCTGTCAATGCTGGCAGCAATGCTGATCTGGAAACAGGATTGACCCTTGAAGCATCTAGTTTTGCCAATGCCTTTTCAACAGAAGATCGAAAAGAAGGATTGAAAGCGTTTGTAGAAAAGCGCAAGCCGGTTTACGTTGGAAAATAATAAAAGCGATACAACCGACTTCATGTTGAAAAGGTTATTTTATATAGAAAAAGTCATCGAACAAATCATGTAATTTCACGAAGTGTCCGATATGAAATGACTCAGGATGCTTCGTGTCTTACATGTTTTGAATATTTGCGTAAGAGGAGATGGCGAAGCAATGAACAATTATTTGTTTTCGGTGTACGAGTTGGTAGAACATACGGTGAAAGCCTATAAAGATAAAGAAGTGCTCTATGACCTGAAAAACAGATTGACCTATGGCGAATTTTTTCAAGAAGCTAACCGGCTGGCTGCGGGTTTGAAAAAGCTGGGGATCAACAAGGGAGATCGAGTCGCTGTTTGCTTGCCAAACTGGAACGAAACAGCCGTTATTTTTGTAGCAGCGGCCAAAATAGGTGCAATTCTAGTTCCGTTTAATCCGAAGTATAAGCATCACGAAGTGGAATACATTCTCAAAAATTCGGAGCCAAAAGTGTTGTTTGTAACGGAACAGTTTGATGAAAACATTGGATTTAAGCAAGCGTTCCAAGTTGTAAAAACTTTGATTTCTGTTCGTTTTGAACATCCTGATCTATTATCCTATCAAGAAGTAGCGTCTTCCGCGTCAGAAGATGCTCCAGCTGAAAAGCTTGATGTCAACAACGATTTGTTTTGTTTATTGTATACATCAGGAACGACAGGCATTCCGAAAGGTGTAATGATTAGCCATCGCGCCATTGTTCAATCAGCTAATATTATGGCTAAAACGATTAGATGTACTGAAAAAGATGTGTTTATCGTTCCTGCTCCTTTATTCCATATTTTTGGAATGGCCGTCAATTTGTTTTGTGCGATCTCTTGCGGCGCAAGAATCATTTTGCAAGAGAAATATCATCCGAAGGAAACATTAAAATTAATTGAACAGGAAAAAGTGACGATCAAACAAGGAGTTCCCGCCATGTTTATAAAAGAATTAGAACAAGAAGATTTTGAAGATTATGACCTTTCTTCATTGCGAGCGGGTATTGTCGGGGCATCACCTATTCCACCAAACAAAGTGAAAGAAATTCGGGAGCGGATGGGAATAAACTTGTGCCAATCATACGGAATTACCGAAACAGGATCTGTTACTGCGACTGACTATGATGAACAGGATGAACGAGTGATATTGGAAACTGTAGGAAAACCGATCGAAGGTGTAAAGCTGAAAATTGTAGACGAAAATCGGCAGGAGCTCCCTCCAGGCGAAGTTGGTGAAATTGCCATCCACAGCTTTGGCACCATGAAAGGGTATTACAAAATGAAGGAACAAACAGAGCAGGTTTTGGATAAAGAAGGATGGTTTTATACGGGAGATCTCGGAGTGTTGGATGAAAAAGGAAACCTTCGTTTCGTCGGGCGAAAAAAAGAAATGATCATTCGTGGAGGCTTCAACATTTATCCGCAGGAAGTCGAGGCAGTTTTAACTAAACACCCTCAAGTTGTCGAAGCAGCTGTCATAGGCTTGCCTGATGAAGTAATGGGCGAATCAGTTTGTGCTGTTATAAAGCTGAAAAAAGGCGCAGCTTGCACAGAGGAAGAATTAAAAGAGTTTGTTAAAGCGCAAATGGCATCATACAAAGTTCCAAACAAAATTATTTTCACAGAAGATTTTCCTGTCACAGCGAGCGGTAAAATTCAAAAGGTAAGACTGAAAGACCAAGTGATGGAAAAATTTAATTTCAATGCGTAAATGGTTCGATGAAAAGAAGAGTTTAAGAACAGCTTATCGGCTGAAACATTGAAACTCCGGCGATGATTTGGAAAATATCGGGATATCTTATGAAGTAAGCATCAATTCCATATAATGTTTCCTGTTGGTTTCTTTACACTGCCGGCCGGCATTATTATTTATTTAACTCGTCGTAACGGACAGTTTTGCCATGGTATTGAAGTTATTCATGCGTTTGATGTCCATGCTGCGATTTGGAAGCTGGTTTATTGACTGAATAAACGAGTTATAATTTCCGAAAATTCAGATAAAATAACAATATCTCAAATCTATTATTTTTACTTCCAATCTTTTAAAATTTGAAAACGATTGCAAAAAATGTTCATAAGCGTTTGGTGATTGTGCATGCTCATTTGATTTCATTTGCGAGATCCGGATTTTCTTAATCTTTTGGCGGCTCCCTGCTTCTATTCTTGTCTTTTTTCGATATTGCAGCAGCAATTACTTACCTTCCATATAAATTGTCGTCTCATGATGAGTTTTTCAGCCGTTATTTCGGCTGGCTCCGCCTCTTTTTTTTGGACGCAAAGGAAAAGTGATGTATGATTTGGAATTTCCCGCTATTCTTTCGTGCCTTTAGCTTTTGTTCTTTCCATTAAGTATGTGATGCCATTATGTTTTGCGCTTCCATTCAGCAAGCTTATACAGATGCCGGTAGTTATGGGGACTGTTTTCAGCTTATTGGAGCAAATGCACTTTTCTTGATTTTGCTCTAATAACAGATGAAGCAGCTTTGGGAGAAAAATGAATGGTAAAAAACAGAGGTGTTATAAAATGGAACAATTTTCAAGTAACCCTTTTTTGAAAAAAGTGATTTCTTTAGATGATATATTTACACCGGAGAATTTTACTGAAGAACATCGCATGATAGCTAGTACTGCATCAGCCTATGTGGAACAAGAAGTTTTGCCTGTTTTGCCGGAAATAGAAAAACAACAATTTGATCAATCGATTGAGCTCTTGAGAAAAGCAGGAGAATTAGGTCTATTAGGATCAGATGTGCCTGAAGAATACGGAGGGCTTGATTTAGACAAAATCAGCTCGGTTATCATCATGGAGGAAATTGGAAAGACGAGATCTTTCTCAACAACATTTGGAGGGCAAATTGGAATTGGCTCCCTTCCGATTGTGTATTATGGAACAGACGAACAAAAGGAAAAATATTTGCCTTACGTAGTTAGCGGCGAAAAAATTGGTGCGTATGCATTGACAGAACCGTCGGCAGGAACGGATGCCTTAAGTATCAAAACGACAGCACGATTGTCTGATGACGGCAAATACTATTTAATTAATGGCGAAAAACAATTTATTACTAATGCATCTTTTGCAGATTTCTTTATTTTGTACGCGAAAGTGGACGGTGAGAAGTTCACCGCCTTTATTGTCGATAAAAGTGAAGGGATTACAATAGGGCCGGAAGAAAAGAAAATGGGTTTAAAAGGCTCTTCAACAACACCGGTCATTTTGGAGGATGTAAAAGTTCCGGTTGAAAATGTATTAGGGGAAATTGGCAGGGGACATTTGATTGCGTTTAACATTTTGAATAACGGCCGCCATAAAATATCAGCGGCAAGCCTCGGCATGGCAAAAAGAGCATTGGAGCTCGCCGTTCAGCATGTAACAGAGCGGAAACAATTTAATCGGCCGCTGTCGCAATTTCCGTTAATTCAAGAAAAAATAGCCGACATAGCTGCAAAAATATTTACGATTGAAAGCATGGTATATCGTTCTGCTGGCGAGTTGGATCGGGGATATCAGTACTGTAAAGAAAATAATATTCCGTATAGAGATATTTTAAAGCAATTTGCAGTGGAAGCTTCGATCAACAAGGTGTTTGCCTCCGAAGCGCTGGATATCATTGTGGATGAAGCGCTGCAAATGCATGGCGGATACGGTTATATTTCCGAATATGAAGTGGAGCACCTTTACCGCGATTCAAGGATTAACAGAATATTTGAAGGAACAAACGAGATTAACCGGATGATTATTGCCCAAACACTGCTGCAATCAAAAGCGGAATGGCCGGATTTCAGAAAGCTCGATGAAGGTCCATCTGAAGAAATGGCGCAGGAGTGGGAGCTGCTGTCCAACTTGAGAAGGCTCGCGGGACAAGCGATGGAAATGATTTTACAGTCATCTGAAAATTATAAGGAAGAACAAGAAATTTTAGCATGGTTGGCAAATTTGGCCATTTCGATTTATGCAATTGAAAGCAATTTATTTCGAGTGGAAAAATTACTTGCAAATAAAGCTCAGAAAAAAATAAAAGAAAAGAAACTATTGGCAAAAATTTTCGCATATGAGGCATCTAGTAAAATCGTGTCAGAAATGTTCAAGTTCAGTGTGTTACACGATGAACAAATAAAGCAGCAACAAGAAAAATTATTTAAAACGATTCAATCAAGCAACAATGATTTTGTTCATGATAAACGATTGATAGCATCTGCCGTTATAACTGCCGGAAATTATTCAGGCATTCACAAGCTATAATCGATTGTTTCTTACATGGGTGTCCGATAAGTTCCAAAAATAATTCAAGTAGGGCTGTTCAGGAAGTCAATTCTCCATTGAAAACAAAAAATCATAAGCACATATATAACGTTTCTAAAACATTTAAGGGGGCGTCATAAGCCGAAAAAAACGACAGCCCCCTTAATATATTTCGATTTTTGTTTGAAGGGGCTGTCCAAAAAGTCAGGGTTAACTGACTTTTTGGAGCCCCTTCATTTTAGGGACTTATCGGACAAACCATTTTTTCTATCTGTTTATATCCTTCAGAAGTCTTATGAAGGACTTTTCTTAATTACGTTCTCCAAACGTTTTATGACGAACATTCAGCACATACAATTGCTTCTTGTTGAACTTCATGACCTATATGAAGGACATTTACAAATTTTATTCGATTATTTTGTCCTTCACGGTAGTATTTCTCCTAAATCCTTCATTTTAGGAACTCATCGGACAGCTCCTTTCAGCATGTATGAGCTGATGCCGCAATCCCAAACTCAACATATACCTTATCGAGCTCCCGCAAAGAAAATCTGGCACCTTGCAGACGCGAGGGGCATTCAATTTAAAAAAATAGCAAAGGTATTTTATTTGTCCCGCATAGAGGAACAAATGAGTGACAAATAAAGAAAAAATGCCATTATAATAGAATCATAGTAAGCGTTTCCATCAATCAATCCATCCATTTCATTTATGTAAAGGAGAGATATGTCATGAGCAACAAGCGTACAGTTGTCGTTGTAGGCGCCGGTCCAGTTGGCCTTGTAGCAGGATTGGCACTCAAAAAAAGAGGAATTTCTTCTGTCGTGATTGAAGCAGAGCCGAAAGGGCGGCCAAGACCTGGAAGCCGAGCAATTTATATTCATAACGCAACGTTGAAGCTGCTTGAAAGCATTGATGAAGGACTTGGTTTTGAAATTGCGAGAAATGGTGTTGTCTGGCCGATAAAACGCACGATTTATAAAGGGAAAGAAGTGTACGTAAGAAATTACGGTGTGACGGATACTAGTGATCCGACAACGCTTCCGCCATTTACGTCATTACATCAAAATCATATTGAATCGATTATATATGATTATTGTGAAAAAGCCGGCGTTGAATTTGTATGGGATGCCCCTGTGAAAGAAGTGATTTCAGAAGAAGACGGCATTAAAGTGGTGACAGAAAAAGGGGATGTTTGGGAAGCGGAATATGTGATTGGTTGTGACGGCGCTCGTTCTGTCGTCCGTGAAACAGCAGGATTAAAATTTGAAGGGCCAAGAACAAAAGATACATTTCTTGTCGTTGATGTTGAAGAAGATGAAAATGATCCGCTGCCGCTTGAAAGGGTTTTCCACTATCAGCATCCGGCAATGGGCGGGCGGAATGTGATGTTTGTGCCGTTCAAAGGCGGGTGGAGAATCGACCTTCAACTGCTGGAAGACGATAATCCAGATGAATATTCAGAAGTGGAAGGAGTAAAAAAATGGCTTCCGAAAGTTATGGATCCTAAATATGCAGAACGGATTACGTGGGTATCATCATACAGATTTCATCAAGTTGTCGCCAACTCATATACAGATGAAAAACGAAGAGTTCTGTTGGCAGGAGAAGCTGCCCACTTATTTGCACCATTTGGTGCTAGAGGGCTGAATTCGGGGGTTCCTGATGCTTTAATTGCTGTTAAAGGAATTGAAAAGGCTCTTGATGCTTCAAGCGAAGAGAAAAGACGCGAAGCGATTGAAAAAGCGGCAAATGAACGGAGAATTGCAGGCTTGTGGAATCGCAACAGCTCTTCGACTGCATTGCATCACCTGCAAGGAAATTCTCCAGAAATGAATTTAAAAAGGGAAATTGCTGCATCTTTAACAGCCATTGTGCCGAAATTAGGAAGATGGCTTGATGAAGGCCCTTATGGCCCGAAATTTGGTCCGCCTGAATTAACAACAAAATATTAATCGCTTTTGATTTTAGATAAAGGGGTGGAAAACATGTCAATTACGCTCATTGAGAACCAGTCTTCATATGATTTCAAGCATGAACGAGTCAATCAAATGGCGGATCGTCTGCTAAACATTAACTGGTACCAGCATGTCGGAACAATTCATGATGACGTCCAGAATAAAGCAGAAAAATTTTTGCAATCACTGAATATAGCAAATTACGAAATTAAGTGGATTTCAAAAGATGAAATTGGAAATATATACGATACCATACGGTTAACTAACAGCTCTTTATGGGAAGCATTGAAGGTGCTGCCTGACAGGCTGAAAGAGAAAATTGATCAATCCGGACAAGAGGAAATTTTGAACGAAATCGTCTATCACTTGCCGGAAGCTGTATTTCATGAAGTCTATAAAGGTGCCTTCAAAACATTTTCAGATGAATCATTCATTCGATTTTTAGTTGGCCATGCCATGTACATCAGCGTGTTGGCATGCGCATGGGAATTGGCTGCAAATATAAACGGATGGGGAGAAAATCCATTTGCCTATTTAGTTGATATTTTAGAAATGGGACATATTCCATTAGGTTCAAACAACCAAACATTTTATATCATGTAGGGGTTCCATATGTGTGCGGCAGCCATATTTTCGTGCGAAAAGCATGTAAAGGAATCGCTGAAGCTGTTAGATGCACCGCATGTCATTATATTAAGTCATTACACGAAAAAGAAATGCAAGTTTTGTCAGAAAAAAGCCGTTTTTAAGTTTGAAGAATAAAATTATGCAAAATAGCAGCCTTGTCTTCTTACAGATGAAGCAAGGCTGCTTTATTTTTTGGAGATAAGAAAATCTTCATCCTTTTCTAGTTATGCGGAAAACGTTTTCAAAAATATATATGTGTTTATCTTTTTTTTCGATTGTCCACAACCCTTCTCGCTTTCATTGTAAAGCGAGGCAGCTCGTTGTCTGGAACTTTTTCAACTTGAATTCTTAAACCGACTCGTTCTCTTAATTTTGTTGCGAGGATAGGGACGATTTGTTCAGAATCGGATTCAATTTCCACTTTGATTTGATCCATCTCATTTTCTGTGTAGTACACGATGCGAAATTCTTTCACTTCTTTGAATTCGCGAATAATGGATTCGATGGAAGACGGGTAAATGTTAATGCCCCGTATTATGACCATATCGTCTGCGCGGCCGAGAATTCCTCCAGGGAAAAATTGATAGGAATTGCCGCATTCACATTGCTGATCAGACCGGATCACGATATCGCCTGTCCGATAGCGAATAACCGGATAGCTTTCTCTTCCTAAATTGGTTAATACTAATTCTCCTTTTTCACCAACTTCCACCGGCTCCAACGTGTTAGGATTGATCACTTCTACGATAAACTCCGATTCATTGACATGAATCCCTTTTTGTTCTGAACAAGAATAACCGTATGCTCCCATCTCTGTCATGCCTACTTGGTCATATAAAACGGCTCCCCACAAACTTTCAATTTGCTTTCGTGTAGAAGGGACAGAGGCCCCAGGTTCACCAGCCGTAATGATTTTTTGGACAGGGCCATTTTTTATATCAATGTCGTTTTCTTCCGCTACTTCCGCCAGATGTAAAGCGTAGCTTGGAGTACAGACTAGTACTGTTGCTCTGTTTTCTATCATGCTTCTCAATCGCTCAATCGAAGTTTGGCTGCCGGATGAAATCGAAAGGGCACCTAATCGTTTTGCTCCTTCAAATGCAGCCCAAAATCCAATAAAAGGACCGAACGAAAAGGCGAAAAATACTCTGTCTTTTTTCGTAACTCCGCTGGAGCGATAAACTTCCAGCCAGCATGTTTCCCACCATTCAAAGCTTTTTTTTGTATCTAAAATTTTCAGCGGTTTCCCTGAAGTGCCGGAAGTTTGATGGTATCTTACATATTCCTCTAAAGGGTATGAATGGTTTTTGCCGTATGGAGGATGATTGTTTTGATCGTCGACCAATTCCTTTTTCATTGTGAAAGGAAGCTTTTTCATTTCTTCCAAAGATTGCAGCGGAAGCTTTAAACCGGCAAGTTTTTCTTTATAAAATTCATTATGATTCAAAACAAAATGTAACAATCGATTCAGTTTTTGCAATTGCAGCGACCTAAGTTCGTTTTCTTGTGTTTGTACTGTATGAACCATGAATATTCCTCCCTTTTAGACTTGTAGCTAGTTTCTTATCATAGTGAGAAAAGAAAGAAAAAGGAATATTCTAGTTCTTTTATACAAAACAAAAAATTCAAAATTTTAAAAAATGTACTCATTTTCCGTCGATATAACCTAGATGCTCTGATATGCTTTTAGCTGCTTGCGTAATATGTTCAATAAAGACTGGAAACCGATCATCTGTCATTCTGGCAGTTGAGCCAATCATGGATAGTGAAGACACCACTTTGCCGGAATAATCGCGAATTGGTGCTGCGATCCCGACATACCCGACATAAAATTGGTCTTTTGATATGGCAAATCCTTGTTTTTTAATTTTTTTTAACTCATTTTTTAAAATGTCTGGATCGGTGATCGTATAGGGAGTGTATGCATATAATTTTTTCGACAAAACTTTTTCAATTGTTCGTTTGTTTTGATAAGCCAGAATGCATAACCCTTCACTTGTGCAATGAATCGGATTTTTCCGCCCTATATATGTTAACAGCCGATCGGGCTGGCTGCTTTCAATTCGGAACAAATACACTACTTGATCCTCTTCCAAAAGACAAATATGTGCGGATTCATTTAATGTGTGAACAAGCTTTTTTACAATGGGCAGCGCTTCTTTGTACAACTCATGATTGCTGAAAATCACGCCTCCTAATGTTAGAATCGAAAGGCCTAATCGATACTTGTTTGTCCGGGGATTTTTTGATAAAAATCCTTCCTTTACAAGCAATGAAACAAGGCGATGGGCGCTGCTTTTGGAAATATTTAATTTTTTTGATATTTCGGTAATCCCTAGCTCTTTTTGTTTATGTGTAAAAAGACGCAGAATTTTCATTGCGTTCTTCACAGATGACAGCAAATATTTTTCGCTCATGTTAGTCCTCCAGTCTAGTCGTCATTTCCGAACAATTGCTTCGTTTTTCTCTGTTTTATTAATTCAGAAATTCTTTCTCCCGCATTCACCACTTTTTTTATAAGCTGCTTGATGTTAATGGAATTGATTCGCTTCGTAGAGCCGGTAATGTTCACTGCTGCAACCACTTTGTTATGTTCATTAAAAATGGGCGCACCGATTCCGATGATCCCTTTTTGGAACTCTTGATTGCAAACGGCGTAGCCTTCTTTTTTTATTTTCAAAAGCTTTTCTTTTAATTGCTCGGGTGAAGTGATCGTGTTCGGACCGTATTTTTTGAAGGGCTGCGAGCAAATTTTCTCGATTACTTCTTCGTCTTCAAAGGCTAAAATGGCTTGACCGGGACTTGTGCAGTAGACAGGATTCCTTCTGCCGATATGGGTATATTCTTTTTTTGAAGGATACGTGCATTCAATTTTTTGCAAATAAATAATTTCGGTGCCTTCTAATATGGAAATGTGCGAATTTTCGCCTGTCTCCTCTGTTAAAACATTTAGAACCGGCGTCGCCTCATTTAAAATTTTCAATTGGGAGCTAACGATGCTTGTTAATGTCAAGATCGAAGCACCTAAACTGTAATGGTTTGTGTTTATATCTTTGTATACAAATCCTTCGCTGGCTAAGCTTGTTAAAAGTCTGTGGGCAGTGCTTTTTCCGATATTTAGCTTTTCGGCTATTTCTGACACACCCAGTTCCGGTTCGTCCATTGAAAAGCTTTTCAAAATTTTTAAAGCGTTTTCAACGGAAGAAATTCTTTTTTTATTTTGAGAAGCCATCCATATCACCTGTAAAAAATTTTTTGATTGATGAGGAAATCCATTTTTGTTCTGTATATAAGAAAAATAATGTATTTTTAGATTTTTTTCAATATTAAGATGGTAACAAGACCATAATCAATGAAAGGGGTTTCAATAGTGAAACTGATCACGTTTACAGAACAAGGCGTCACACGCATCGGTGCAATTGAGGATGGAAAAGTGATTGATCTGCATGCCGCATTTGAAAAAAAGCTGGAATCAGAAGGGAAATTGCGCTTCAAACAAATTGCTGAGGCGTATGTGCCGGCAGATATGAACGGATTTTTACAAGGCGGAAAGGAAAGCTTGGACTATGCAAAAGAAGCAGTTGCATTTGCTTTAAAACATGAAAAATATAAAGGAAAGCAGCTTGTGTTTTCCAAAGAAGATGTAAAAGTGGAAGCACCAGTGCCATCGCCGGGGAAAATGATTTGCGTAGGCCATAACTACAGGGAGCATATTTTGGAAATGGGAAGAGAGATTCCTCCATATCCTGTAGTTTTTGCGAAATTCGCGAATACTGTCATCGGACCGGAGGATGACATTCCTCATTATCCAATTTCCGATCAGCTAGATTATGAAGCTGAGTTTGCTTTTGTGATTGGAAAACGGGCGCGCAATGTTTCCCAAGCAGAAGCATTGGATTATGTTGCAGGCTATACAATTGTGAATGATGTGACTTACCGGGATCTTCAACGCCGTACGCTGCAATGGCTTCAAGGCAAGACAGTGGATGGAAGCGCTCCGATGGGACCGTGGTTAGTAACAACCGATGAGCTGTCAGATCCTTCTGGGCTGGAAGTAGTCTTAACGGTTAACGGTGAAGAACGTCAGCGTTCTAACACGAAAAATCTTGTCTTTTCCGTACAGTACTTGGTTGAATTTCTATCTGGACTTATGACCCTTGAGCCGGGAGATGTCATTTTGACAGGAACTCCAGGAGGTGTTGGTGTAGCAAGAGACCCTCAAGTATTTTTAAAAGATGGAGATGTTGTCCGCATCGAGATAGACGGCATCGGTGCATTAGAAAATAAAGTGAAAAAAGTGACGGGGGAGATCAGCGAATGACTAATATGAACGAAGCGATTGAAAGCATAAAACAATCCATTGACCAAATGATTGAAACTACAAAAAGTCTTTCAGAAGAGACCATTCGTTGGAATCCATCAGAAGAAGAATGGTCCATCATGCAAATTCTTTGCCATGTTGAAGAAGCGATTCCATACTGGTTAAACGAAATTGAGCGGCTGCTTGAGTCGCCGGGTGCAGAATGGGGAAGAGGACTTACGGATGAAAACAGGCTTGCTGCTGTTGCTAATACAGAAAAACGTGAAGTTTCAGACGTGCTAAACAAGCTTGAAAACGTAAAAGATCAAGTGGAAAAAGTGTTGAGCAAGCTGTCAGAAGAAGATTTAAAATCAGAGGCCCCGAGCCGCAATCCTCGTTTCGGAACAAAACCGATGTCTTTTATTGTCGACCACCTGCTTGTCGAACATGCAAGCAAGCATTATAGCCAAATTCAACGTAATTTATCAAAGCTTTAAAAGAATAGAGGAGGTTAGTTCATCATGGCGGAAAAAAATGAGTTTTTTAAAAGTAAAATTGTCCGAGATTTCACAAAAGATATTGAGCAATACCATCTAGGACCGCTTTGGGATGCTATTCCAGATTTAATGCATCGCCAGCCAACTCCGCAAGCTGAAGCGTATCTTTGGAAATGGAAAACCCTTTATAAAAAATTGATGGAAGCAACTGAAATTTTTACTCCTGAGCGCGGCGGGGAAAGACGGGCGATTTATTTTCAAAATCCTGGATTGACTTATCGAAAGCCTTGGGGATGGGCATCAACAACACAAACGCTTTATGCTGCCGTACAATTAATTCTTCCCGGTGAAGTAGCGCCTTCGCATCGCCATTCGCAAAGTGCGCTGCGCTTTATCAGTCAAGGAAAAGGCGCTTATACAATTGTGCAAGGCGAGCGGATTTTTATGGAGGAAGGCGATTATCTCATTACTCCGAAAGGGCTTTGGCATGGTCATGGACATCCGGGTGATGAGCCGATGATTTGGATGGACTGTCTTGATATTCCAACTATCTATTCGATTGGCGGCACGTTCTTTGATCCTTATCCAGACGGAATTGAACAACCGAAAGTTCCTGATAATTACTCATCGCAAAGATATGAAGGTGGCATGGTTCGTCCAATTTCTGACCGTGAACCAAAAATCGCTCCGTTAGGGTCTTATAAATGGAAGCAGACTGAAGCAGCTATTCAAGGTTTAAAACGCTTTGATCCAGATCCGTACGATGGATATGCGGTTGAATATATCAATCCTTCAACAGGCAAACAAGCCAATCCGACGATTTCCGCTTGGATGCAATTGCTTCCAAAAGGGTTTCATTCAAAAGCTCACCGTCATACGCACTCGACTATTTACCATGTCTATAAGGGATCTGGGTACAGTATTATCAACGGTGTGCGCTTTGATTGGGAAAGCGGCGATTTCTTCGTTGTTCCGAATTGGGCGTGGCATGAGCATGTTGCCGAAAAAGATTCTTACCTGTTCTCTGCGAATGATTTGCCGATTATGGAAAGATTTGATGTGGAACGTGAAGAAGCTTATGAAGAAAATAATGGATTCCAACAAGTGACCGATGAATTTCAACCTGTATTCGTTTAAACTTAGCAAGCATAATGGAGCAGTTGACGGTCCAAATTAAAACTGAACCTTTTGACGAGGTTTTCAAAACCCCTTTTTCACAAAGCTATTGTTGAAAAAGGGGTTTTGTTTTTTAGCGCGCCCAGCTAAGATGTAATGGAAGATGGACAGTTTCATAACACCGAAAAGGGTACCCCGCAGGGCGGAGTCATTTCGCCTCTTTTAGCGAACAGCTACCTGCATTATATGGACACGATATGAAAGAAGAAGTTCCTACACTTAGGAGAACTGGTGCGATACGCAGATGATTTCGTGATCATGTGTCGCACGAAAAACGAGGCGCTGGAGAGCATTCAAGTACTAAAAGCCATCATGAAGAAACTCGACCTTGAAATCAACACAGAGAAATCCAAACTGGTCAGCCTATGGGACGACACAAACGGATTTGACTTTCTAGATCTACACCATCGGAAATTTCCTGTGATGAACAAGGGTGGCTCGAAAGTTTATGTCATGTCTCACATTTCCAAGTAAGAAAGCCATGAAGAAAATGAAAATGAATTTAAGGAATATACGAGTCCAAGGAACAAGCGATTTATGGACATCAAAGAACTGGTGAAAGGGCTCAATCGAATTTTACAAGGATTTAAGAATTACTACAGTATTTCGTCCATCGCCAAGAAGTGGCTAAATAAAGTGGACTGGTATGTATTAGAAAGACTTACTCTGTACTGGAATAAGAAGAAGAACCAAAGGAAGAAACATGCGAGAATGAAAGAAGTTATAAAATTAACACAAGGCTTATTAGTGAAATTAGCAAGTTAGACAAGAACGAAAGCCAAAGGAAGAACGTCGGAAAGCCGTATGAGGGAAAACCTCACGTACGGTTTGATGAGGGGAAGCTGAGAGCAAAAGAGACAGCATAGGCTGTCCCTTTGAAAACAGTTTTCTACTCTACTAGTAAATTGGAAGCCTTCCCCATCTTAAACGACCTAAGCTTTTAGAAGAATAAAAAATGGTTGTGTGGATTTTAAGCAGCCCTTCAGCTTACCGATTTCATAAACTCAATATTTTAAAAATTAAGAAATCATTTCAATAAAGTTATGAATGTTTTGTCAAAAGATGCTAAAACAAGGCAATTTTTTACCGATAAATAAAATAGCAAGAATTCCTCGGAGGAGAAGGAATATGGGAATACAAAAGATAACCGGTGTTAATAATAATGCTTTTTTGCAGGATATGCAAGGAAAAGAGGAAAAATTGTCAATGCCTGAAAACCAGCAGCCTGTCCAAGAAGAAGAAAAAAAAGCTAAAGTTACGCTGGAGGAAGCAATTGAGGATTTGAACAATTTTTTGAAGCCGATTAAAACATCGATTCAATTTGTACTTCATGAAGAACTGAAAGAATATTTTGTACAAGTTGTCAATGTAGAGACGAACGAAGTCATCAGGGAAATTCCTCCGAAAAAAATGCTTGATATATATGCGGCAATGGCAGAGCTGATGGGATTAATCGTGGATCGGAAAATTTAACTAGGGGTGGAAAAAATGCGAATTGTCGGTTTGGCAAGCGGAATGGACATTGACGCTCTCGTAAAAGATTTAATGAAGGCGGAAAGAATTCCGCTCGATAAAATGGTCCAACAAAAGCAAATTTTTGAATGGCAGCGCGACAGCTACAGGGAAATCAACAAGCTGTTGGACGAATTGGACAGATTGATTTTTGACGGCGTATACAGACTGTCGAATTTCCGACAAAAAAAAGTGACGAGCTCTGATGAGTCAGCTGTTGTGGCAAAGGCAATCAACGCTTCAGCTAATACGTCAACAGCGATTGAAGTCCAACAATTGGCTAAGGCTGCCACATATAGTGCAGCAACGTTAAATAATTTTACATCTGGTGCAAGAACGCTAAAATTTGAAGTGACCGATCCAGGTTCAACAGAAACGAGAGAAGTGACGATTAATATTGGTGAAAATGATACGCTTGATGATGTTATCTACAAAATCAACAGCTCAAATCTAGGCGTTACGGGGATGAAATTAAAGGATTCATCTGGTGTGGAAAGGCTCGTTTTAACGAATAATAAAACAGGTGAAGGCGGAACGATTAAAGCTGCCGATAGTGAAACATTTGATTTTTTGCAAAGCCTAGGTTTTTCACTTGATGATACAACGTTTAACCTAATCCCCGAAACTGCGGGTCAAAATGCAAAAGTTAAAATCAACGGCTACGAAACTGTCCAAACATCTAATACGTTTACGATTGCGGGGATTGAATATACAATTAAAAATGTAACGACAAGTCCTGTTACGATTTCTACATCAACAGATGTTGATGCAATTCTCGATACTATTGTAAAATTTGTTAATAAATATAATGAAGTGATTGAAAAGATTAATGGCAAATTAACAGAAGAGCGCTTCCGGAATTTTCCTCCCCTAACGGATGAACAAAAAGAGGAAATGACGGAAAAGCAAATCGAGCTGTGGGAAGAAAAAGCGAAAAGTGGCCTTCTTCGCGGCGATGCGATTTTAACAAGCGGTCTTAATCAAATGCGGTTGGATTTATATTCTCCTGTCGCCGGAGATACTTTGAAAGGGTTTAAGCAGCTTACGGATATTGGGATTTCAACAACAGCCAATTATTTGGATCGAGGCAAACTTACAATTGATGAAAATAAACTCCGGGAAAAAATTCAGGAAAATCCAGAAGCGATCTATAAACTATTTATGTCTGACGGCGAATCTTACAATGATAAAGGGATTGCCCGCCGTCTCCGCGATTCTTTGAAAGGTATGATGACAAAAATCAAAGACAAAGCGGGAACGTCTTTGTCTACAAATGACCAGTTTACGATTGGAAAAAACTTAAAAGATTTGGATAATCGAATCAATGCCTTTCAAGATCGGCTTATACAAATCGAATCAAGATATTATCGGCAATTTACGGCAATGGAACAGGCGATTCAGCGGGCGAACCAACAGTCAGCATATTTGATGCAATTATTTGGAGGCGGCGCTTAATCGTCTGCCTTTACTATTTACTTTTTAATGGATATGATATCTGAGGAGTGTCTTAAATGGCAATGAACAATCCTTATCAATCTTATTTGGAAAACAGCGTACAAACTGCATCACCGGGTGAACTCACGTTAATGCTTTATAACGGGTGTTTAAAATTTTTAAAGCTTGCGAAAAAAGCAATAGAAGAAAAATCTATCCAACAAAAAAACGAAAATTTGCAAAAAGCACAAAGAATCATTTGTGAACTAATGGCCACGCTAAATATGGATATTGAGATTTCTAAAAATATGTACGCACTGTATGAGTACATGAATCGACGGCTTGTTGAGGCCAATTTTAAAAACGATGTCACCATTATTGAAGAAGTGGAAGGATATGTGACAGAGTTCAGAGATACGTGGAAAGAAGTAATCCAAATCAACCGGAAACAGCGGCATAGTGAAGGCGGACAAGCGTAATGGACGAAGTGGAAAAATTGTTGGAAATAACGGAAGAGTTAGTGGAATTGACAAAACGGTCTAAAGATCAACATCGCGACCGTGATCAAGTGATACAAAAAATAGAAGACTTGCTAGCAAAACGGGAGGAGTTAACAAAAAGCATGAATCCTCCCTTCACGCCCAAGGAGAAAGAAGCAGGAAGAAAAATTATCCAATTGAATCAAATTCTTGTTGAGCAGCTTAAACTAATAAAACAAGAGATACAACATGATATCGTCAAGATGAAAGCCCAGAAAGAGATGACAAAAAAATATATGAACTCTTATGCGAATGCCACTATTGATGGCATTTTTTATGATAAGAAAAAATAGCAATATATGTACAAAAAGACACGATCATGTAGCGATGGATGAAAGTGTGAAAATCGTTTTCCCCGCTCATCAGCATTCATAAAATGTTCACGATTTTTTTTATTTTGTGAAAGGAAAAACGAACGAAACATCGAACTATATATATATCCCTTAATAAAAGGAGGAGCTCAATATGAAATACAACATTAGAGGGGAAAACATTGAAGTAACTCCAGCATTAAGAGAATATGTACAAAAAAAGTTATCTAAACTTGAACGTTATTTTGATAATGGAGTACAAGCCGATGCAAATGTGAATTTAAAATATTATAATGACAAAGAATCTAAAATTGAAGTAACGATTCCAATGACGCATTTAGTGATGCGTGCTGAGGAATATCATGAAGATATGTATGCTGCGATTGATCTTGTCGTTGATAAGCTTGAACGTCAGATCCGCAAGCATAAAACAAGAGTAAACCGGAAGCTTCGTGAACAACAAGTTGATGCTAAATATTTCATCAATGCGGAAACGAATGATGACACTGATGTGAATGAAGAGGATATCGAACTTGTAAGAACAAAACGGTTCAATTTAAAGCCGATGGATACTGAGGAAGCTATTTTGCAAATGAACATGCTCGGCCATAACTTCTTTGTTTTTACGAACTCTGATACAAATAGAACAAATGTTGTCTACCGCAGAAAAGACGGCCGCTATGGATTAATTGAACCGAATGAGTAAAATTTATTATATAAAAAAAGTGCAGCCTACCTTGGCTGTACTTTTTTTACCTTCAAGCAAATAAAATGTAGACAAATGGGACGGGTTTATGGAAAGACTTTCACACAGCAAAAGTTGTACGCTTGGAAAAGCAGTGATAAAATTTAAAAGAAACTAAAATAATAAAATAAATTAAGGAGCGTTAAAGATGCTTGGACTTTTAAATAAAGTGTTTGATCCGAATAAACGCACTTTAGCTCGTTATGAAAAAATAGCTGAAAAAATAAATGCTCTCGGTCCAGATATGAGAAAGCTTTCTGATTTGGAATTGAGGTCAAAAACAGCTGAGTTTGCGGAACGGCTTGAAAAGGGAGAAACACTCGATGATCTGCTTGTGGAAGCCTACGCAGTTGTAAGAGAAGCCGCTCACAGAGTGCTCGGCCTGTATCCATATAAAGTACAGCTTATGGGAGCTATTGCCCTTCACGAAGGCAATATTGCGGAAATGAAGACAGGTGAAGGGAAAACATTAACCTCAACGATGCCTGTTTACTTAAATGCGTTGACGCGGAAAGGCGTTCACGTCGTTACCGTCAATGAATATTTGGCAAGCCGGGACGCAAAAGAAATGGGCAAAATTTTTGAATTTCTCGGCATGACTGTTGGTTTAAATTTAAACGGTATGTCAAAAGAGGAGAAAAAGGCTGCTTACGAAGCTGATATCACCTATTCAACAAATAACGAACTTGGGTTTGATTATTTGCGCGACAATATGGTTTTATACAAGGAACAAAAAGTGCAGCGCCCTCTGCATTTTGCGGTAATCGATGAGGTAGACTCCATTTTAATTGATGAAGCAAGAACTCCGCTTATTATTTCTGGACAAGCACAAAAATCCACCAAACTGTATATTCAGGCAAATGCTTTTGTCAGAACGCTTCAAAAGGATAAAGATTATACTTATGATGAAAAAACGAAATCCGTTCAACTTACAGAAGAAGGGATTGAAAAAGCGGAGCGTGCTTTCCATATTGATAATTTGTTTGATTTAAAAAACGTCACACTAAACCATCATATCAGCAATGCGCTGAAAGCCCACGTCGTCATGCATAAAGACGTTGATTATGTCGTTGAAGACGGACAAGTGATCATTGTAGACCAATTTACCGGACGGTTAATGAAAGGCCGCCGTTACAGCGACGGTTTGCATCAGGCAATCGAAGCGAAAGAAGGCCTTGAAATTCAAAATGAAAGCATGACGTTGGCAACGATCACGTTCCAAAACTATTTCCGAATGTATGAAAAGCTGGCGGGAATGACAGGGACTGCGAAAACAGAAGAAGAAGAATTTCGCAACATTTATAACATGCAGGTTATTACCATCCCGACAAACAAGCCGGTTATCCGCGAAGATCGTCCGGACCTCGTTTACCGTACAATGGAGGGGAAATTTAAAGCGGTTGTAGAAGACATCGTTCAGCGGCACATGATTGGTCAGCCTGTTCTAGTAGGTACAGTCGCGGTTGAAACATCTGAATTGCTTTCTAATATGCTTAAGAAGCGGGGAATTCCGCACAATGTGTTGAATGCAAAAAACCATGCAAAGGAAGCAGAAATTATTGAACAAGCCGGACAAAAGAATGCTGTGACGATCGCGACAAATATGGCCGGACGGGGAACGGATATAAAGCTCGGCGAAGGCGTAAAAGAGTTGGGTGGATTAGCTGTCATCGGCACAGAACGCCATGAATCCCGAAGAATTGACAATCAGCTGAGAGGACGTTCTGGACGTCAAGGAGACCCGGGTGTTACGCAGTTTTATTTGTCAATGGAAGATGAACTGATGCGCCGATTCGGTTCGGAAAGTATGATGAGCATGATGGATCGGCTTGGGATGGACGATTCCCAGCCGATTCAAAGCAAAATGATTACCCGTGCTGTGGAATCGGCGCAAAAACGGGTGGAAGGAAACAACTTTGATGCGCGGAAGCAGCTTCTTCAATATGATGATGTGCTCCGTCAGCAGCGTGAAATTATTTATAAACAAAGAGATGAAGTGCTTGAATCTGAAAATCTGCGAGAAAATGTTGAAGACATGATTCAACAAACGATTACCCGTGTTGTACAGTCATTTACGCCTGAAGAAGAGCTTCCAGAAGACTGGAACCTTGAAGGATTAGTCGACTGGGTAAAAGCCAATATTTTGGATGAAGCAGATGACTTTAATGTAAATGACCTTCGCGGAAAAGAATCGGATGAAATTATTGATATCATTTGGGAAAAAGCGACGAAGCGTTATGATGAGAAAGAAGCTGCTTTTGGCGAGGAAAACATGCGTGAATTTGAACGAGTCATTGTACTCCGCGCCGTTGATACAAAATGGATGGATCACATCGATGCAATGGATCATCTTCGCCAAGGTATTCATTTACGTGCATACGGACAAACCGATCCGCTTCGTGAATATCAATTGGAAGGCTACACAATGTTTGAAAATATGATTGCGTCCATCCAAGAAGAGGTTACAAAATATATAATGAAAGCTGAAATTCAAAACAATTTGGAACGTCAGGAAGTGGCGGTCGGCGAAGCCGTGCAGCCGAAAGAAGGAGACGCCCAGACGAAAAAGAAACCTGTCAGAAAAGCAAAAGAGGTTGGCCGCAACGAGCCATGTCCGTGCGGAAGCGGCAAAAAATACAAACATTGTTGCGGAAGATAACGATTTTAAATAGAATGGGTGTGGCGAGATGTCAGTCTCGCCTGCCCCATAAATTTTTTAACTAATGTATAAGTGGACAAAGCGAATCTGCAAAAATATAGTATACTGTGCAAAAAATTTTTAGAGGTGATGGACTAATGGATTTAGTAGAAATTCGGAATGAACTGGAGAAAATGGCTAAACGATTAGCGGATTTTAGGGGGTCTCTTTGACTTAGAAGAGAAGGAAGCACGCATAAAAAAATTAGAGGAGCAAATGGCTGCGCCAAATTTTTGGGATGACCAGCAAGCAGCTCAGAAGGTAATTAATGAAGCAAACGCCTTAAAAGATCTTGTCGGAGAATTTAACCATTTAAATGAATCATATGAAAATCTTCAAGTAACTTACGAGCTTATTAAAGAAGAGCCGGATGATGATTTGCAAAGAGAGCTTGAATCCGAATTGAAAAAATTAACGAAGGAATTGAATAATTTTGAATTACAGCTTCTTTTAAATGAGCCTTACGATAAAAACAACGCGATTTTAGAGCTTCATCCGGGAGCAGGAGGGACGGAATCTCAGGACTGGGCATCTATGCTCCTGCGAATGTATACGAGATGGGCGGAAAAGAAAGGATTTAAAGTTGAAACGATCGATTATCTTCCGGGTGATGAAGCAGGAATAAAAAGTGTAACGCTGTTAATTAAAGGACACAATGCATACGGCTATTTAAAAGCGGAAAAAGGAGTCCATCGGTTAGTGCGCATTTCTCCTTTTGATGCATCAGGCCGCCGCCATACTTCCTTTGTTTCCTGCGAAGTGATGCCAGAATTTAATGATGAAATCGATATTGAAATTAGAAGCGAGGATTTGAAAATTGACACGTACCGTTCAAGCGGTGCGGGAGGGCAGCACGTAAATACGACCGACTCGGCGGTACGGATTACACACTTGCCAACTGGAATTGTCGTGACATGTCAAACGGAGCGCTCTCAAATTAAAAACAGAGAACGAGCAATGAAAATGTTAAAATCTAAGCTATACCAATTAAAAATTGAAGAGCAGGAAAAAGAATTAGCGGAAATTCGAGGAGAGCAAAAGGAAATTGGCTGGGGTAGCCAAATCCGTTCTTATGTCTTCCATCCATATTCATTGGTGAAAGATCACCGGACAAATGTCGAAATCGGCAACGTCCAAGCTGTAATGGATGGGGAAATTGATGCATTTATTGATGCATATTTAAGAGCAAAATTGTCTTAAGGCTGTTATGAAAAGGACGATGACTCGTTACAAAAGATGAGCGAATAGAAATGTGATGACGGAAAAATGACGAAGAAAAACTGCCCTAAATTCCATTTGATTAGAGAACTTGTGGGGCTGTCCAGAAAGTCAAAATCCATTGAAACGAAACATCATAAACATTGATATATCAACATTTAAAACATTAAAGGGGCGTCTATAAGGCGTAAAAACGACTTATTAGACACCCTTTTTCTTTTTTATCAATATTCAAGTTATTTTCACAGGATTGTCAAATGTTGGTCAATTTGTTTCAGATTGAAACCTCAATAATTAGGTTATAATATCTTCGAGACTAATTGGCGAAGGGGGATTTCGCAGTGAAAAAGTTCTTGATCTTAGTATTTGGTCTTTCACTCGTATTAGCTGCATGCGGGGGCGGCGGGAATGACCAAGAAAGCGGAACAAATGGCGGAACAGATCAAGCTGAGAATACTGCATCTGCAGAAGATCTGATAAAACAAAATTGTACAAGCTGCCATGGACAAAATCTTGAAGGTGCTTCCGGTCCGAGTTTACAGAAAGTTGGAAGCAAATATAGCAAAGATGAAATAAAAGATATTATTTTAAACGGCAAAGGCGCTATGCCAAAAGGTTTATTGAACGATAGCGAAGCAGATGTTGTCGCTGAGTGGCTTGCAGGACAAAAGTAACATAAGAAGCGAGGGGACATGATCACCCTCGCTTTTTTATGCTATAGAAAAAAATAGCAGATAATAGAAAATTTTGTAGTTTTTTTTACAAGAATTTTAAAAATTTTCCCTCGAAATATGATATTGAAACAAAAATGTAATATGAAAAAGTCTATTTTTGACGAAAAATGATGTTATAATGTTTTTTGTGGGAAGGATGTAAGATTTGTTTTCTGCTTCATAATTAATAGACGAATAGAAAATAACATTAGTTTCAAGTTATAAAAATTTTTTTGACTAAGTACTGAAATAATTCAATGACTTCAGGTGATAGCATGATCGAAATGAAGGATGTTTATAAAACCTATTCGAATGGTGTTTTGGCCATTAACGGTATTTCAATAAAAATCAATCAAGGCGAATTTGTATACATCGTAGGTCCTAGCGGTGCTGGAAAATCGACATTTATCAAATTGATGTATCGGGAAGAAAAGCCTACAAAAGGCAGTATTGTCATAAACGGTATACAACTAGAAAACCTTAAAGAAAAAGAAGTGCCGTATTTGCGGAGAAATATCGGGGTTGTCTTTCAAGATTTTAAATTATTGCCGAAATTGACTGTTTATGAGAATGTTGCCTTCGCTTTGGAAGTGATCGGGGAAAATCCGAAGAACATTAAAAAGAAAGTATTAAATGTGCTTGATCTTGTGCAATTGAAGCATAAGGCCCGTTCCTTCCCTGACGAATTGTCTGGCGGTGAACAGCAGCGCGTATCAATTGCTAGATCCATAGTAAACAATCCGCCTGTTATAATAGCAGACGAGCCGACAGGGAATTTGGACCCTGAAACCTCTTGGGAGATTATGAGATTGCTAGAGGAAATCAACAATCGGGGCACAACGGTGTTAATGGCCACCCACAATAAAGTGATCGTGAACACGATTCGAAAGCGGGTTATCACGATTGAGGACGGCAAAATTGTACGCGATGAGGCGAGAGGGGAGTATGGTCTTTATGAATAAAACTCTCGGTCGTCATTTGCGGGAGGCGGTAAAAAGTCTTGGGCGAAACGCTTGGATGTCCATAGCCTCTATATCAGCCGTAACAGTGACCCTTCTTTTGGTCGGCACGTTTTTGGTTATTATGATGAATTTAAATAATATTGCCAGCAACATTGAAGAAGATGTTGAAATAACCGTGCTAATTGACAGGACAGCAGATCAAAACGCTCAAAAGCAACTTGAATCGAAATTGAAAAATCTAGAAAAAGTAGAGAATGTCCAATTTTCTTCCAAAGACCAGGAGCTGGAAAAATTAATTAAAAGCTTCGGTGAAAAAGGAGAGTCATTCAAGCTATTTGAACAGGATAATCCTTTAAACGATGTTTTCATCGTCAAAACGAAAGTTCCCGAAGATACTCCAGTTGTAGCGGAAGAAATTAAAAAAATGCACTATGTCGAAGATGTTCAATATGCAGAAGAAACTGTGAAAAAATTGTTTGAAGTTGTCAACGTTTCAAGAAATATCGGCATAGTTTTGATCATCGGGCTTGTGTTTACTGCGATGTTTTTAATCTCAAACACTATAAAAATCACTATATTTGCCCGCAGACGAGAAATAGAAATTATGAAACTTGTTGGTGCAACAAACTGGTTTATACGCTGGCCGTTCTTTTTAGAAGGTTTGTTTTTAGGAGCGCTGGGAGCTGTCATACCAATTACAGTTTTAGTTGTCAGCTACAATAGCTTAGTAAATATTGCCGTTCCTTATATTCAAGGTTCTTTTGTTGAGTTGTTGCCATTTTCTCCTTTTGTTTTTCAAATATCGGCTATCTTATTGTTAATCGGCGTCTTAATCGGCATATGGGGAAGCTTAATGTCTGTTCGAAAGTTTTTGAAAGTGTAGTTTGTCTTAGGCAGCTCTTACCATACCAGATCGAATTGATTGAAAACATGAATTAAGAGGAGGAACCGGATTGTGAAAAAGAGAATAGTGACATTAAGTCTTACAGCTATATTGGGGACAAGCGGGGTATTTGTACCGCTGAGCAAAAGCGCTTATGCGTCATCCTTTGAGGAGAAAAAAGCAAGAATTCAAAATGAGCGGTCCAATGTTCAGTCGAATATAGAAAGCAAGAAAAGTGAAGTAAAAGAATTAGAGACAAAACAAAATCAACTTAATCAAGAGATTAAAAAGTTAGATGAAAAATTGCTGGATACTGGTGAAAAAATCGAAGAGAAAGAGAATGAAATCAAGAAAACTAAAGCTGAAATTGAACAGTTGAAAAAACAAATTGCTGAAGTAAAAAAACGGATTGAAAAGCGGAATGAACTGTTAAAAGAACGGGCAAAATCCTTGCAGGAAACCGGAGGTACAATCAGCTATCTCGACGTTATCTTAGGTGCGAAAAGCTTCAATGATTTTGTAACTCGTATAAGCGCTGTTACAACGATCGTTGATGCGGATCAAAAAATTATTGAAGAGCATGAAAGAGATATGAAACTGAAAGAGGAAGCGGAGGCTAAATTAAACAAACAGCTGTCCTCTTTGGAAGAAGCTTTATCTGAATTGGCTTCATTGAAACAAGAGCTAGATAAGCAAATTGATGAAAAAGATAAATTGTTGGCGCAATTGGAAGCGGAACATGGCCAGGCAATGGATCAATTAGAAGATTTGGTACAACAAGATGCTATGCTGGCAAAGCAGCAAAAAATTATTGAACAACAGCAGCAAGAATATTTAAAAAGACTAGAAGAAGAAAAGACTAGACAGGCTCAAGCTTCACAATCTGCTTCTAAATCAAGTGATAAAACTGTTGCTTCAAGCGATAAAGCTGCTGCTTCAAGCGATGGCGGATCTTCACCAGAACCATCTGTATCATCAGCTGCAGGAAGCGGATCTTTTATCTGGCCGGCTCCAGGTGTTCTTACCTCTAAAATGGGTATGAGATGGGGCAGATTCCATGCAGGAATTGATATTGCGAAACGGGGAACGGTTCCAGTTTACGCTTCTGCTGGCGGCACGGTTAGTTATGCTGGACAAATGAGCGGCTACGGCAATGTTATTATGATCATCCATAATATTAACGGTAAAACGTATACTACACTTTACGGGCATTTGAGAAGCATTAACGTTTCAAGTGGTCAAAAAGTGAGCCAAGGTCAGTTTATTGGATATATGGGAAATACAGGAAGATCAACAGGGCAGCACTTGCATTTTGAAGTACATAACGGAACATGGCGAGGCAAATCCAGCGCGATCAATCCTTTAAGCGTTCTTCCATAAAAATTTATTAACAATGCACAATAAGCTCTCAAGGGAAGAAGAGTTTGTTGTGCATTGTTATTTTTTTTATAAATTGCAAAACAGTTTTCTTCTGATCGTGTTTCATCGATGCAAAAAATAGAGGAAACGGGAGATTACATCAAGCTTCAATGGATTGATTTTCACAATAATTCTTTTTCATGTAGTGATAGATAATTACAAAAAATATAGTTACTCCTCCCGTATGATTATGCCGGTGTAGGCAGTTTGCTTGACTAAAAGAAAAGGAAAGCGTTTCATGAGAACAAAACACCTTACCCATTTTCAAAGCAAAGATGATCGTTGGCTGATTTTTCTATTTTCTTGATGGAACCTGGCTAGAAGCGGTCAAATTCTTGTCAAAGGGCGGTATATTAAGTTTTTTTGAATTGCTTTTCCTTTTCCTGTAATCCGCACATGATTTGTACAAGCTTTGCATACGCTATAAATAATTCGGATTGTTGGAAAGGAAGGCAAAAACATATGAAACAAATAATAAAATTGATTACAGTGTTTTGGATAGTGACCAGTTCCATCATCGTTTTGGATGTGCACGGTCATGCTGAAAATAATGAATCGCTGGAAAATAAAACAATTGCTGCATCTGCGCAAAGTTCAGATGAAACCATTCCAGGATTGGAGAAATTTATAAAAACGTATGAATTAATTTCTGAAAAATATGTCCATCCAGTCGACAAAAAACGTCTCCTAGAAGGTGCCATTCAAGGGATGCTATCTTCTTTAGGCGATCCATACTCAGTCTATATGGATAAAGAAACTGTTAGACAATTTACAGAGTCCCTTGATTCTTCATTTGAGGGAATCGGTGCCGAAATCGGGATGAACAACGGCAAAATAACCATTATTTCACCATTTAAAAATTCGCCGGCGGAAAAAGCGGGCTTAAAGCCAAATGATGAAATTGTGAAAATTGATGGTAAAACAGTTTCCAGTTCAGATCTTCATGATGCAGTACTGAAAATCAGAGGAGAAAAAGGAACAACCGTCAAACTTACGATACGCCGCCCTGGAAGTAAAGATTTATTGTTTTTTGAAGTAAAGCGGGATGAGATTCCGATTGAAACAGTGTTCAGCTCCGAAATCAATAAAAATGGCAAGCGGTTAGGCGTCTTGCATATTACTTCATTTTCTGAAAGGACAGCTGATGACTTTAAACAAAAACTAAAAATGTTAGAAAAAAAGAAAATTAACGGTCTAGTCATCGATGTTCGCGGCAATCCGGGGGGATATTTGCAGGCTGTAGAGCAAATTTTGCAGCAGCTCGTCCCTAATCATGCACCATATATTCAAATAGAAAAGAGAGACGGAAAAAGGGAGATGTATTATTCAACATTAAAAGAAAAGAAGCATTATCCTATTGCAGTCTTAATTGACAACGGCAGCGCATCTGCTTCGGAAATTTTGGCAGCTGCGTTGAAAGAAGCAGGAGGGTATGCCATTGTCGGCGAAAAATCCTTTGGAAAGGGAACAGTTCAGCAAACAATACCGCTGGATGATGGAAGCAACATAAAGCTGACGTTATACAAATGGTTGACTCCTAAGGGAAATTGGATTCATGAAAAAGGTGTGGAACCAACGGTAAAAATATCGCAGCCGGATTATTTTAAAGCTGGACCGCTCGATATTTATCAGCCATTAAAGAAAGAGATGAATAATGAACAAGTTCGCATAGCACAAATATTATTATCAGGATTAGGTTATGATCCTGGGAGAAAAGACGGTTATTTCAGTTTAGAAACCGAGCTGGCTGTAAAGGCGTTTCAAAAAATGAACGGTTTATCCGTGACGGGGAAAGTGGATCAAAAAACAGCTATAAAAATGAATGAATTGATCACAAAAGAAACTCGTTCAAAACAAAATGACTTGCAGCTGCAAACTGCCATTTCACTATTAGCACGATCTTCTTAAGTATTGAAAAAATACGGCAGCTTTTCTTTTGCATTTTGTTTAAGGGGCTGTCTAATAAGTCGTTTTTACGGCTTATTGACGCCCCCTTTAATGTTTTAGAAACGTTGATATATCGATGTTTATGATTTTTTGTTTTCAATAGGGATTTCACTTTATGGACAGCCTTTAAATGAGATTTCACTTCCTTGTGCAGGCTTTTCAGTTGAGAAAATTTCTGCTTTCATATCGTAGTGAAATTTACAATTATACAGAGGATGGACGCAGCTTTATGACAATATGGCTGCGTTTTCTTTTAAATCATCGGGAAGTGACAGAGCGGCATTGTTAAGTGGCTGTTTCTTTGCTCAATTTTTTGATCGATTTGCTGCAAGTCTGATTCATTCAGCTTTTTAGAAAAAAGCGGTATGAAGCCAAAAAAGCCGCTGCTCCATGAATTTGGTCAATCGGCCTTTTTACCTATTTCCAGTTTTTTATATGACGTTCTAGCTTCTTTTTTAAAAGATTTGATAAAATAGAGGAAAGTCTCATATGATTCGTAAAAGGGGTGGGCCGTTTGGTTGGACAATGGCTTTTAGAATTGCTTTTCAGCATAGGCCGTTTTTTCTTGCATCCGCTTTTGTATTTCTTTCTTATTTTTTCCTTTTTAAATGGATATTGGCGGGTTAGAAGAGAACGAAAATCTTTTCATGTGCGCGTATATGATGTGTTTGACGATATTCGTTTTACTTATACGAAGGGAATTATCGCTGGCCTTATCCTTTCTGTTCTTTTCATGCTTCTAGGACTGTGGATTCCATTCGGAACACTCGTTTTATTGACTATTTGGCTGCTGGCTGTTAGTTTAACTTTTCAGCCGCGTTTTTTGTCATCAAGTATCTCATTGGGCGGAACGATTTTTTTAACAGCTTTATTAAATGGAGTGGCAGATCAATCTCCTTGGATCGATGAATTTTTTGTGAGCCTTGATAAAACAAACTACAGCGTCTTGTCGCTATTTTTGAGCTTTTTGCTTATTTGTGAAGGGATTCTCATCTATCGAACAGCACATTACCATACATCCCCATTTATCATAAAAAGCAAGAGAGGAATGCCGATTGGGAATCATGTAGCGAACAGAACATGGATGATTCCGTTAATGCTTTTAGTTCCAGGCGGTTCATTGGAATCTCCTTTTTCTTGGTGGCCAATTATTTCTTTAAATGGTGAACCATTTATGCTCGTGATGATTCCGTATTTTGTCGGTTTTTATCAAAGAATTCAAGGGTCTTTGCCAAAGGAAAGCATTCAAGTAACAGGCCGGCGCATCTCGATTCTTGGAATTATTTCTCTTGTTGTTGCTGCTGCTTCGTTGTGGGCTCCATTTCTGTCGTTTGTTGCCGCGGCTCTAGCATTGATAGGAAAGGGATTAATAACTGTAAAACAAAGGATGAATGATAATTCGGCCGCTTTTTATTTCTCGAAACAAGATTATGGACTGGTCGTATTAGGCACGCTTCCTCAATCCCCGGGAGAGAAAATGGGAATAAAAGCGGGAGAAGTTATAACAAAGGTGAATGGAAAAAATGTAAAAACAACGTACGAATTTTACGAAGCGCTGCAGATAAGCAGGACGCATTGTAAGTTGGAGGTACTAGGACATAACAAAGAAATCCGTTTTGTCCAACGCGCCTTATACGAAGGGGAGCATCATGAACTCGGCTTGCTCTTTGTGCAAGATGAGAAGTGGAAGTCAGAAGCCTCTTAACCGGTATGAATGGTTCATAATCAACCGGAATAGCGACATAATTTTTAGGAATAGGCCATAATTCTTCGGAATGAGTTTCATTTTTTTTCCGGAACGATAAAGGTATATTTTCTCTATCACATCAAACCACTTAGTCAATGATTGGCTAAGTGGTTTTTTACGTCAAAAAATGTTATAGCTAGCAGAATTAGGCTCGAGAATTATTGTACAAAGTAACTGACATTGTTCAATGATATTTGAAGCCTTTCAGTAAATATGTCTAATCATGAAAATAGCCGCGGCAAGAAAAGCTCTAGCTAAACATTGCAAGCACCTTCAATGGTTTAAAATATCATTTATCAAGTACTCTGCATCGGCGCCCACCCCTCCGATAAGAGCGGAGCCTCTCCGATATTGCCAAGGCAATCCTAAGAAGTACAATCCTTTCACAGGAGTAACCCCTCTTTGGTGAACGGGCTTTCCTCTATGGTCTAAAACATTAGGAATTTGTATCCAGCTGTAATCAAAATAAAATCCGGTTGCCCAAATGACATTTTGAACTTGAATTTGACTGTTATCTGCAAAAGAGATAACATCTCCTGAAACACCCTCTGTTTTAGGCTTCATTTTTATTTTGCCTTCTTGTAGTAAATGTTTCAGCTCTTTACCGAAAATAGGATCTTTTTGTTTACTGATCAACCTGCCTAACGGGCTATTGATATGGACGTCTAATAAACCTATTTTTTGAAACCACCAGAAAATACTTTTCCCCATAATTTCAAGTGGAAGAAATCTCATTTTATGACCTACTGATAAATAAACTTCTCTGTCTTCGGACAATTCAACTGCAATTTGCGCTCCAGAATTTCCTGCACCGACTACTAAAACAGAGCCATCTTGCAATTGAGATGGATTCAAATAGCCGGATGTATGCACTTGATACACTTGATCGTATAAGCTTTCGGCAAATGGTGGAAGATAAGGCTTTTGAAAAGGCCCTGTTGCTATAACCACTTTATTTGCCATATATCTCCTATGGTTGGTTGTCACTTTAAAAATCTCATTTTCTTTTTGAAGAGAAATGACTTCTGTATTCAGATGAATAGGTAATTCGAATTTTTGAGCATAATCCTCTAAATAATCGGCTATTTCATCCTTAGTTGGATATCCGTCCGGGTCACCCTTTAAGACCATTCCTGGCAAGGAGCTAAACGATCGAGGGGTAAAAAGCACTAAAGAATCGTAACGATTTCTCCAAACATCTCCGATTCGATTTTCCTTGCCGACAATGGCAAATAATATATCGTGTTGCTTTAGATAATACCCCATCGCTAATCCTGCTTGGCCAGCACCGATTACAAGAACATCAACATTTTGTCCCATTTCAATCAACTCCGAAAAAAGCTAGACTTTCATTTTTCCATGATGGATTTGAGAGGTTTCAATTTGAATGGTTGTATGCAAAATCTTAAATTTTTCTTCAATCATGTGAATGGCAGCTTGTAACACCTTTTGACTGTCTTGATGATCTTCAATTAAAATATGGCAGCTTAGTGAATCTAAACCTGATGTAATCGTCCAAATATGCAGGTCGTGAACATCCTTCACACCTTCAATACTTTTTAAGGCTTTCTTCACTTCATTTTGATCAATGGTAACGGGCGTTCCTTCCATCAAAATGTGTATGCTATGCTTCAAAACTCCCCAAGCGCCTTTTAATATTAATAAAGCAACTAAAATGGAAATAATAGGGTCTGCTATATACCAGCCAAAGAGCCACATGATGAATCCTGCAGCAATGGCTCCGACAGAGCCTAAAGCATCGCCGATAACGTGTAGATAAGCGCTGCGAACATTGACATTATGTTTCACATCACCTTTTCTCATTAACACCCAGGCACTTAAAAGATTAGCAAAAAGACCAATAGACGCAATCAACATCATCGAGCCACTTGCTACAGTCGGCGGATTGAAAAAACGCTGAACAGCTTCCCAAATGATAAATCCAGCGATAACAAACAAGGTAACTCCATTAAACAAAGCGGCTAAAATTTCAAAACGATAAAAGCCATACGTTTTATTTGGGGAGGCTGGTTTGGCCGCAAACCATATAGCAATTAGGCTAAGAGCAAGCGAACTGGCGTCACTAAGCATATGTCCAGAGTCAGAAAGAAGGGCCAGACTGTTTGTCATTAACCCCCCGAAAAACTCTAACAGCAAAATTCCAACAGTAATGAGCAGTGCAATTATAAGTCCTTTTTTATTGTTTTCCCTGTTAAAGTCGTGATGGTCGTGAGAGTGGTGATGGCTGTTCATGGCCAAATGCCTCCTTACTGATGTTCAGAATGATCAATGGCTTGTTTTAATAATGAAAAAACGTGTTCGTCATTACAGGAGTAAATCAGTGTTTTTCCTTCACGGCGATACTTAATAAGTCTAAGATTTCGCAATATACTAAGCTGATGGGAAACTGTTGATTGAGACATTTCCAACACTTCGGCAATATGATTTACGCTGCACTCTTCTTGTGATAACAAATAAAGAATTTTAATTCGAGTAGGATCGGCTAACACCTTAAATATTTGCGATATATGTTCAATTGTTTCAGGTTTTAAGAAAGAATGATCTTCCGTCTTCATTCATAATTCCCTCGTTCTTTATTATATATGAGCATATGTTCATATTTTATTGTATTTTGCATTCTGTTTTTTGTCAAGTTTAGGAAATCTGTTTAACAGTACATAATGAGGAGGGAACCTTTCAGATTGGAAATACGGTCAACTAGTTCTGAGGCATTTTCAGTGGGCTTAAGAAATCTAAGAGCTCTTTAAAAGTGACATTAGCAATGAGATAAATGAAGCAGTTTTTAAAAGATGATTGCTTCAAAGTAGATTGCAGCTGGAGAGAATGTTCTAAATTGATCGTATAAAGACATTTCAGGGTACTTGCGAGCAATCATTGAGAAGTCGATTCATTTATCTTTTTGAGAAGCTGCCAAGCATGGAAATTGAGCATCTCAATATGTTTATTTTAATCATTGACTAGCAAAGATAACCTCTCGTTCTTGAACAGCCTTGCCTAAACGTTAACTTGGTTAATTCACGCTGTCGGCTAGCCTTCATACAGGAACGGGTGAAGCCGGGCATGAATAGCAGCTTCTGCCAGATCAGACAATGTCGGAAAAGGGCATACTTTGTCCGGTTTAGCCGTAAAGGAATCCCTCTTATGGTAGACAGGTCTACATAAGAGGGATCATATCAAATGAAACCTGAAGGATCTTTGTGTCAGCAGATCTAATTTTACAAGAACAAGCCGCCAATGGCGCCCGTTAAGACGATGATCCATGGAGCTATCTTCCAATAAGCGAGCATACTGAATAAAATTGCAGCAAAAGCAAAATCAATCGGACGATTAATGGAGCTTATCCAGATCGGATCATAAAAAGCGGCAATTAAAATTCCGACGACAGCAGCTTGTATGCCCATTAACGCACCATTAATCTTTGAATTGCTTTGAAGCTTTCCCCAAAACGGTAATGTACCAAAAATGAGCAGAATTGCCGGAAGAAAGATGGCGCAAGTTGCAACGAATCCCCCAGCCCATCCATTCATGACCGCTCCAATATAAGAAGCAAATGTAAACAAAGGACCAGGAACTGCCTGTGCTGCTCCGTAACCAGCCAAAAATTCTTTTTCTGTTAACATTCCTGTTGGAACAAATTCCTGTTCAAGCAGCGGGAGCACCACATGTCCTCCCCCAAATACGAGAGATCCAGAGCGGTAAAAGCTGTCGAACAAGCCGATCCAGTAAGAAGAAGTCCACACTTTTAATAAAGGAAGGAAAAGGAGAAGCCCGAAAAATAACAATAAACAGCTTGCGGCAAATCGTGTTGAAATCGGCACCTGCAACGAAGTCTGGGTATCTTCTTCTACTTTTTTATATAATAAAAATCCAATAAAAGCCGCTAGCAACATGACGACAACTTGGGAAAAAGCATGTTGCCATAATAAAGTAACGACTAGCGCGCCTAATGCGATGGCTTTTCTCCCTAGGTCAGGGGCAAGTTTTTGTGCCATTCCAATAACAGCATGGGCGACTACAACAGCAGCAACAATCTTTAAGCCATGAATCCAGCCGGCATCAACAATATGTAACTCTTTAAGAATAAGAGCAAAGATCATCAGTGCGATTGCAGACGGAAACGTAAAGCCGATAAAGGCGCAAAGTCCGCCTAATATTCCTCCCCGCATGAGACCGATGCCGATCCCGGCTTGGCTGCTGGCAGGTCCGGGTAAAAAATGGCATAAAGCAACCAAATCTGCATAGCTCTTTTCATCCAACCATTTTCTTCTCCGAATATATTCTTCATGAAAATATCCTAAATGGGCGATTGGCCCCCCAAATGAGGTCAATCCAAGCTTTGTGGAAATGGCAAATATCTCGAACAGCGTTTTCCATTTTGATTCCTTCATGTTATCCCCCACCTTCATTATGTATTTCTTTAAAAAGCTCGTACGCTTTCGTCCGGGCTTCTTTCAGAACGGCTTTCCCTTTCTGTGTAGTTGTATAATATTTTCGTATTTTTCCTTCTACATTTTGTTCTGTTTTTTCCAACAGTCCGTCCTTTTCCATTGCGTGGAGAATCGGATAAAGAGTCCCTGCACTTATGTTGTAGCCATGACTTTTCAGTTCCTCAAGCATCCACAAGCCGAATATAGGATGTTCGCTTGCATGATGTAAAATATGAATATGTATAAAACCGAGAAAAAGCTTGCGCAACACTTTATCTTCCATTTTTACCCCCCCATTTTGAGAATCGATATCGAATTTCGATAACATTAATATTGTAAGGTTATTCATATGTACATGTCAAAATTATATTTACGAAAATATTTGACAATTGAATTGTCTTTTCATAAAATGGACATATAAAATATGAACACTTATTCATATAAACACATATACTGTATACTGCAATGTGTACTCTATTTCATTGGAGGATTAGAGAATGATTCAGTATCGGGTAAAGGGATTGTCTTGTGCAAATTGCGCAAAGAATCTGGAAGAGGAAATCCAAAAGCTTGAATATGGAGAAAATGCAAAATTAAATTTTCAATCTAGCAAACTGTATGTCAATGAAGAAATTAATATTGCTAAAGTCAAAAAAATTTTAGCATCGGATGGGGCCTATATTGAGGAAGAAAATAAACATGAAGATACACATTCTTATTTATTGTGGCTCGTTTTGCTCTCGGTTTTAGCTTTTATAGCTGCTGTTGTGTTCGAAAAAACATTATCACCATCCGCCGCTGTTACAATGTATATAATTGCTACGGTGATCAGCGGATATAAAACATTTTTGAAAGGGGCCAAAAACCTCGTTCGATTGAAATTTAATATTGACACCCTTATGACAATTGCTTTGATTGGAGCTTTTGGCATTGGAGAGTGGAAGGAAGGTGCTGTTGTTGCCATTTTATTTGGAGTGAACGAATATTTAGAGGGCTTGGGAATGGAAAAGGCCCGTCGTTCTATCGAATCGCTTTTAGAAGTTGCGCCGAATGAAGCTACGATTGTTATAGATGGCCAGGAAAAGAAAGTTTCCATTCATGACATCAAGGCAGGGGATATTGTTCTTGTCAAAGCCGGTGAAAAAATTCCATCGGATGGGATAGTGGTGGAAGGGAAAAGCTCAGTTAATGAAGCGGCCATTACTGGAGAATCTCTCCCTGTTGAAAAGGAAGCAAAAGATGAAGTGTTTGGCGGAAGCATTAATAATGAAGGAATTTTGAAAGTTCGGATAACAAAGCCTTACGAAGAATCGTCTCTAGCGAAAATTTTGCATTTAGTTGAAGAAGCGCAGGAAACAAAAACGCCGACTGAGCAATTCATTAATAAGTTTGCGAAATATTATACTCCTTTGATCATGCTTATCTCTCTTGTCGTTATTTTTATTCCGCCGCTTTTCTTAGGAGTTGATTGGAGAACATCTTTATATCAAGGATTGGCAGTGTTAATTGTCGGCTGTCCATGTGCATTAGTTTTATCCTCTCCCATTGCTATCGTTTCAGGAATCACGAGAAATGCACGCAAAGGCATTCTTGTAAAAGGCGGGGTTTATTTAGAGCAATTAGGGAAAATTGGAATAATAGCTTTTGATAAAACAGGAACACTGACAAAAGGGGAGCCCTATGTAGAGAAGTTTGTAGAATATGATCCTTCTTTTTGGAGCATCATCGGATCAATTGAAAAATCCTCTACTCATCCGATCGCTAAAGCCATTATGAAAAAAATAGATGAGTTAAACGTTTCCCTTTTGGAGGCTCACTCCGTTGTTGCAACATCAGGTGAGGGAATAAAAGCGGAGATAGACGGGAAGGAATACCGTGTCGGCAATGAAAAAACGATTCAACATCTTTCGCTCAGCGAAAATGTAAAGGAAGACATAAAGGCCTTTAAACAGGAAGGACTAACAATCGTTTTGGTTTCAGATGACAAAAACGTTCTCGGTATGGTCGGTATAGCGGATGAAATTCGACAGGAAAGCAGCCAGGTGATCCGCATGCTTCACCGAACAGGTGTGAAGAGAACTGTCATGTTGACAGGAGACCACGAAAAAACTGCTGAAAAAGTGGCGAAAAAGGTTGGTTTAAGTGAATATTTTGCAAACCTTCTGCCGGAAGAAAAGGTGGAAAAGGTAAAAGAGCTGTCTCTCTCAGGAAAAACGGCAATGATCGGAGATGGTATTAATGATGCGCCTGCGCTCGCAGCTGCTGATTTAGGCATTGCAATGGGAAAAGGAACAGACAGCGCAATTGAAACGGCTGATATCGTTTTAATGCAAGATCATTTAGGAAAGCTACCTGATGCTATTTCAACTGCCAAAAAAGTGAACAGAATCATCAAGTTAAACATCGGGATTGCTCTAGGTTTAAAAGCCGCTGCACTGCTGCTGACGATTCCAGGCTGGCTTACGCTTTGGATAGCCATTCTGTCGGATATGGGGGCGACTGTTTTAGTGACCCTCATTAGTTTAACGATTTTATGGGAACGAAATAAAAAACTTCTAAATGAGGCTTTCAGCTAATGGCTGATCGCCTTTTTTCTTGCATTTTTTAATATTTCTCTTCCATAAACATAATGACATTTATTATAATCTTATTAATTTGACAACCTGCCGCTAATGAAAAATTGGACATAACATTATGGACAAAATCATGGGAGGAATTGTGAAATGCTTTTAGGTGCAATTGAAGCGGGCGGAACAAAATTTGTCTGCGGAATTGGAGATGAAAACGGAAATATTATCGAGCGGACTTCTTTTCCGACGACAACGCCTGATGAAGTGCTTGAACAAGTGGTCAAATTTTTTCGGGATAAAGATATTAAAGCACTTGGAATTGGTTCATTCGGTCCGATTGATTTAGATCGCACAAGCGAAACATTCGGATACATAACATCTACTCCGAAGCTACAGTGGGCGAATACAAATCTTGTCGGAGCGATAAAAAAAGAATTCCCTATTCCAATTGGCTTTGATACAGACGTCAATGCAGCAGCGCTCGGGGAAATGAAATGGGGGGCTGCGAAAGGTCTGAATAGCTGCATTTATATGACGATCGGTACCGGGATCGGAGTCGGTGCCATCTCTGAAGGACATCTAGTACACGGGCTAATCCATCCGGAAATGGGGCATATGCTTGTTCGGCGCCATCCTGAAGATTCGTTTGCCGGCAATTGTCCGTATCACAAAGATTGTTTGGAAGGAATGGCATCCGGTCCTGCTATAGAAAAACGCTGGGGAAAAAAGGGGCAAGAATTAGAAAAAAATGAGAAAGTATGGGATTTGGAAGCGTACTATATTGCACAAGGAATTGCCAACCTTATACTCGTTTTATCGCCTAAAAAAATAATAATTGGCGGCGGAGTCGCCAAACAAAAGCAATTGTTCCCCCTTATACATCAAAATGTTCAAGCTTTATTAAACGGTTATGTTCGCCATGAAGTGGTGCTAGAAAACATTGCAGATTATATTGTTCCGCCCGGATTAGGGGATAATGCGGGACTTTGCGGAGCAATCGGTTTAGCATATGAGGCGTTTTTGGAGAATAATCAAAAATAAAGCTCAAGAACATTTATCGGCAAATAATCGTTACAGATAACCCAAGCCATAAAATAAAATCAGGCATACAAAAAATGTGTACAAGAAAAGGAAACTTTCAAGAATGCAGTTAAGAACCAAAAAGAATTAGATAAAGCTAAAACTAATGCTAAAGAGAATTGATCCAAGATATTGCTCGGTGACCTAACAGCTCTTTATGTTACAGCTGAGATGATTAAGTTTAGGTGGCTGGAAGCATTCATTTTTTGATAAGTGGAGTTCAGGAGTATTGCAATGTATATGCTGAAACAAAACGAATATTGAAAAATATTTTTTAATCTTTAAATAATTATTAAACATCTCTACATTTAGAGGGAGAATCAATTAAATTATATATCTTAAAAAAGACAAATTAGACTTAGGGATTTAGAAATTTATTTATTATTTAAAAACAGTATGTCTATGGGATATCTTATTATCGGGGATTAAGAAGACCTTTATAAATACATGAATGAAGAGGATATTCAACAATTTCAAAATGTAATAAAAATCTATGTATTGTCAGATGAACAGTTAAATGAAGAAGATGCAGATATTTTTAGAGAGTTTGCAATGGATTTAGTTGATGGTAAAGATTTTTGTGCATTAATACTGGATTTTCATGTAAATGGAGAATTGTTTGAAAATCTACCACTAGATCTTAAGGTGGAAGATTATCAAAAAATATTACATGCAGTAAATTCTGAATACGATATTTCATATGTAAATTTAGATCATTTGTTTTATCTATCTCAAGATTAAGAAAGAGTATCCAATAGTGAAAAAAGGCGGCTATTGGATGCTTTTTTATATGCTTAGGGTAGTCTTAGGGGGTGACCGTAAGAAAAAAGTAAATATAGTATAAAAGTTGCTTTCATAAAGGCGAATTTTTTAGCCTATGAGCTTCATTATTGCATTTAAATATAATCATAAAGCTATTTCTATTCGTTTATTTTGACTTCATCGATTTCAACTATTTCCCCTGTATCCTAGGTTTTCTGACCGCTATACATCGCATCATTTTTTATTCTTTGCATTGGCTTATTTTTCCCTTCTCTTTTGTGGTTTTGCTTGAAAGCTTTTTGAGGGCTTCAATATAATAAATGTATAACCGTTGACGAAAAGAGGTTTTTTTATGATCAAGCTTGTGTTTGCCGCATTCGCCCCTTTTTTGCTTGTCTTATTTTTCACAAGAGTTACATATAGTCATGTCGTTGGGACATTGTTGACGGCTGGTTTATTAATTGCCTCTTATTTTGCAGGTCATATGGATACTATTTATATCGCCATTTTGGATGTAGCCAGCTTAGCAGCTGGTTTTATCGCTGCCAGAAGCATGAAAAAGGATAAGAAAACATCTACTTAAACCTGTTCAACACGATTGACAGGTTTTTATTGTCTATGAAAATCAAACGTCAGTTCGTATTTTTGGTGATTCAGCCTGATTATATGTTAAAATAAAATATAAGTTTCTGAATTGGAGGATGTTCCATGGATCGGTTTGAATTAGTTTCAAATTACCAGCCTCAAGGAGATCAGCCGAAAGCTATCAAAGAGCTGGTGGAGGGAATCAGGCAAGGAAAAAAACATCAGACATTGTTAGGTGCAACTGGAACTGGCAAAACGTTTACGATATCCAATGTGATTAAAGAAGTGAACAAACCGACGCTGGTCATTGCCCATAATAAAACGCTTGCCGGACAGCTGTATAGCGAGTTTAAAGAATTTTTCCCGAACAATGCAGTTGAATATTTTGTCAGCTATTATGACTATTATCAGCCGGAAGCGTATGTTCCGCAAACAGATACGTATATTGAAAAAGATGCGAGCATTAATGATGAAATTGATAAATTAAGACATTCGGCCACCTCTGCATTGTTTGAACGGAAAGATGTTATTATTATCGCAAGCGTTTCTTGCATATATGGTTTAGGTTCGCCAGAAGAATATCGTGAGCTGGTCGTTAGTCTTCGCACAGGAATGGAAATCGAGCGCAATGACTTGCTGCGCCGTTTAGTGGATGTGCAGTATGAAAGAAATGATGTAGATTTTCGCAGGGGAACTTTTCGCGTGCGCGGGGATGTAGTGGAAATTTTCCCTGCTTCGCGCGATGAACATTGTATCCGCGTGGAATTTTTCGGAGATGAAATCGACCGTATCCGTGAAGTTGATGCGCTGACAGGCGAAATTATTGGAGAGCGGGAGCATGTAGCGATTTTCCCGGCATCACACTTTGTGACAAGAGAAGAAAAAATGAAAATCGCCATTGCTAATATTGAAAAGGAGCTTGAGGAACGGCTGCATGAACTGCGGGAGAATGGAAAGCTTTTGGAAGCGCAACGCCTCGAGCAACGGACAAGATATGATTTAGAAATGATGCGGGAGATGGGCTTTTGCTCCGGGATTGAAAACTACTCCCGTCACCTTACATTAAGACCGCCCGGTTCGACTCCTTATACGCTTTTAGATTATTTTGGAGATGATTTTTTGATCGTCATTGACGAGTCGCATGTGACGATTCCGCAAATCCGCGGGATGTACAATGGCGACCAGGCGAGAAAACAAGTGCTTGTCGATCATGGATTCCGTTTGCCTTCAGCACTTGACAACCGTCCGTTAAAATTTGAGGAATTTGAAAAGCATATGAAACATGTCATTTATGTTTCTGCCACCCCTGGGCCGTATGAGCTGGAGCATACGCCGGTTGTTGTCGAACAGATTATCCGCCCGACTGGACTTTTAGATCCAACCATTGACGTCCGACCTGTTGAAGGGCAAATAGACGATTTAATCGGCGAAATTCAAAAGCGGGTTAAACGGAATGAGCGGGTGCTTGTGACCACATTAACGAAAAAAATGGCGGAAGATTTAACGGATTATTTGCGGGAAATCGGGATTAAGGTGACATATCTCCATTCCGAAATTAAAACGCTCGAGCGCATTGAAATTATCCGCGACCTGCGGCTTGGCAAACATGAAGTGTTGGTCGGGATCAATTTGCTCAGGGAAGGGCTTGATATTCCGGAGGTCTCTCTCGTTGCAATTTTGGATGCAGATAAAGAAGGATTTCTCCGTTCGGAACGTTCTCTTATTCAAACAATCGGACGGGCGGCTCGGAACGCAAACGGGCATGTCATTATGTATGCTGATACAATCACAAAATCGATGGAAATCGCCATAAACGAAACAAAACGGCGTCGTGCGATTCAAGAGGAATATAACCGTCAACATGGCATTACGCCAAAAACGATTCAAAAAGATATTCGCGATGTAATTAGGGCGACATATGCAGCGGAAGATGAAGCAGAATATAAAACGGAAAAGGCTGTGAAGCTGAACAAAATGTCGAAAAAAGATCGAGAACAACTGATAGCCCGTATGGAAAAAGAAATGAAAGAAGCTGCAAAAGCATTAGATTTCGAAAGAGCTGCTGAATTGCGCGATCTAATTTTGGAGCTGAAAGCGGAAGGATGATTGGATATGGCAATGGATAAAATTGTTGTAAAAGGTGCACGCGCTCATAATTTAAAAAACATTGATGTCACGATTCCAAGAGACAAGCTTGTCGTTGTAACAGGTTTATCGGGATCGGGCAAATCTTCTTTAGCATTTGATACAATTTATGCAGAGGGACAGCGGCGATATGTGGAGTCTTTATCTGCCTATGCCCGCCAATTTTTAGGACAAATGGATAAACCTGATGTCGATGCGATCGAAGGCTTATCGCCGGCCATTTCGATTGATCAAAAAACGACAAGCAGAAATCCGCGTTCAACGGTCGGAACGGTGACAGAAATTTATGACTACCTACGGCTTCTTTTTGCCCGTGTCGGGCGGCCGACATGTCCGGTGCATGGGATAGAAATTTCTTCGCAAACAATCGAACAGATGGTTGACCGGATTATGGAATATCCAGAACGGACAAGACTGCAGGTTCTTGCGCCTGTTGTGGCTGGAAAAAAAGGAATGCATGTGAAAACATTGGAGGAAATAAAAAAGCAAGGGTTTGTCCGCGTGCGGATTGACGGAGAAATGATGGAGCTTACCGATGATATTTCTCTTGAAAAAAATAAAAAACATTCCATCGATGTCGTTGTGGATCGGCTGATCGTGAAAGAGGGGATTATAAGCCGGTTGACCGATTCGATTGAAACAGCTTTAAAATTAGGTGATGGAAAAGTCATAATTGACATCATCGATGGCGAAGAGCTGCTTTTCAGTGAACATCATGCCTGCCCGATTTGCGGTTTTTCGATTGGAGAGCTTGAACCGCGGATGTTTTCCTTTAACAGCCCGTACGGAGCTTGTCATGCTTGTGACGGCTTAGGTTCAAAACTAGAGGTGGATTTGGATCTCGTTATTCCAAATAAAAACTTGACATTAAAGGAACACGCAATTGCACCGTGGGAGCCGACAAGCTCTCAATATTATCCGCAGCTTCTTCAAGCGGTTTGCAACCATTACGGTATTGATATGGACATTCCAGTTAAAGATATACCGAAACATCTGCTCGATAAAATTTTATTTGGAAGCGGCGGGGAAAAAATTTATTTTCGCTATGAGAACGATTTCGGGCAAATCCGGGAAGGCTATGTAGAATTTGAAGGTGTGGTCCGCAATATAGAACGGCGCTATAAAGAAACGACATCTGATTTCATACGCGAACAAATGGAAAAATATATGACGAATCAGCCGTGTCCGACATGCAAAGGGCATCGACTGAAAAAGGAAAGTCTGGCTGTTCTTATTAACGGACGCCATATCGGACAAGTCGCTCAATTATCTATTCGTGAAGCCTATCAGTTTTTTGACCAATTGGCATTGACAGAAAAAGAAATGAAAATTGCCAATTTGATTTTAAGAGAAATAAAAGAACGGCTGAATTTTTTAATTGAGGTAGGTCTTGATTATTTAACATTAAGCAGATCAGCTGGTACGCTCTCTGGTGGAGAAGCGCAAAGAATCCGTCTTGCCACGCAAATCGGATCAAGACTGACAGGAGTACTTTATATATTGGACGAGCCGTCTATCGGTTTGCATCAACGGGACAATGACAGGCTGATCCGTGCTCTTCAAAATATGCGGGATATCGGCAATACGTTGATTGTAGTTGAACATGATGAAGATACGATGCTTGCAGCTGATTATTTGATCGATATTGGGCCGGGAGCTGGCGTGCACGGCGGTCAAGTTGTAGCTGCGGGTACACCAAAAGAAGTGATGAATGATGACCGTTCGCTTACAGGACAATATTTGTCAGGGAAAAAGTTCATTCCATTGCCGGTCGAAAGAAGAAAACCGGATGGTCGGTATATTGAAATAAAAGGAGCAAGCGAGAACAATTTAAAAAATGTAAATGTCAAATTTCCTTTAGGTGTATTTTTGGCAGTAACAGGTGTATCTGGTTCGGGGAAAAGTACGTTAGTCAATGAAATATTGCAAAAAGGCTTGGCGCAAAAGCTGAATAACAGTAAAACAAAACCTGGTGCCTATAAAGAAATGAAAGGGATTGAACATCTCGATAAGGTCATCAGCATTGACCAATCTCCGATTGGAAGAACGCCGCGTTCAAATCCAGCTACGTATACCGGCGTATTTGACGATATTCGTGATGTGTTTGCAGCAACGAATGAAGCGAAAGTAAGAGGCTATAAAAAAGGACGCTTCAGTTTTAATGTGAAGGGCGGCCGCTGTGAAGCATGCCGAGGCGATGGAATCATTAAAATTGAAATGCATTTTCTTCCAGATGTATATGTTCCGTGTGAAGTATGCCACGGAAAAAGATATAACCGGGAAACTCTTGAAGTCACATATAAAGGAAAAAATATTGCGGATATTTTAGAAATGACTGTGGAAGACGCACTTCAGTTCTTTGAAAATATTCCAAAAATCAAACGGAAGCTGCAAACCATTTACGATGTAGGACTTGGTTATATGAAACTTGGTCAGCCGGCTACGACAATGTCCGGTGGGGAAGCACAACGGATAAAGCTTGCTTCAGAGCTGCATCGCAGATCTACTGGAAGATCGCTGTATATTTTAGATGAACCGACAACAGGGCTGCATGTTGACGATATTGCTAGACTCTTGAAGGTTTTGCATCGGCTTGTTGAAAACGGAGATACAGTTCTTGTAATTGAGCATAACTTAGATGTGATTAAATCAGCTGACTATATCATCGACCTTGGACCAGAAGGCGGGGACGGCGGAGGAACAATCATTGCAACGGGTACCCCTGAAGAAGTGGCAGAAGCGAAACAGTCTTATACAGGAAAATATTTAAAACCGATTTTGGATCGGGATCGGGAGAGAATGAAAAATTTCATTTTGAAAAAAGAGGCAGCGGCAAACAGTTAAATAGGCTGTTGCCAGTCTCTTTTAAATGACGAAGAATGTTCCTGAAATTCCTGAAACGGATGGTTTTATTCCATCGGTTTTCAGGAGATGAGTTGTAGATTTTTACTAGCCCTTTCAGCGAAAAATCGAGGAAATACTGATTTTCTTTGATATATGAACATTTCGCATAAAACAGAGCTTGAGCCCTTTGTGTGACAAAGGGCTCTTTTTTTATAAACTGATGTTTCTCCTATCATTCATTCAAATTCATAATTTTGAAGACTCGATGAATCGGATTCTCCGGCGTCTTAGTTATTGTGCTCACGATGTCTACAATTACCGAATGTATTGAATATCTTTGATGCATTGCTAATTCATAAAAAAGCTGACCCAAAAAAATATTTGACGGCCTTGGATCAGCTTTTTTAAAATCAGTCCCTGTGAAAAGAAGGCATTATATAAATTATTTATTTTCCATTTCTTGAATGGCTGTTTGAGCCAATTTAGAAATCGTCATATCATCCATTGGCGGATTGTGAAGCCCTGCTCTCACATCACGATAATACCGCTGCAGCGGATTTGACAGTTGAAGGCTTTTTGCTCCAACTAGTCTCATCGCCTTATCGACAATGTTGATGGCTGAGTTCGTCACAATATGCTTCGCAACACTAAGCTCGTTTGTAATGTATGGACGGCGTGCTTCATCATCATAAATTTCCGCTACGCTATACAAGAAATGTCTAGCTTTCATTAATTCTAAGTCAATCTGACCGATTAAATTTTGTACATTTGGCAATTGGCTAATGGTTCCATTTATACTATTTGGAGAATATTCTGTCGCAAATTTCACTGCATAATCACGCGCCGCCTGTGCAATACCTAAATAACAAGCGGGAATATGCAGAATCCAACCATTTATTGTATTTCCTCTCGGTCCATGGTTTAGCTCTACAAAATTTTCTTCTGCTACTTCAACGTTATCTAACACAAGATCGTGACTTTCTGTTCCTCTCATGGCGATAACGTCCCAATTTTTTTCAATTGATAATCCCTTTGCTTCTCGTTCAATTAAGAAAAATCCAATTCCTTCCTTTTCTTCAACCCATGCAGATACAAGAAAATGTGTCAGCACAGGTGACATAGTAGTATATGTCTTTCTGCCCGAAATAATCCACTTGCCATCTCTTTTCACTGCTTCCGTTTCAGGGCGCCCGCCGCGGGTTGGACTGCCTGTTTTTGCTTCACTAACTGCTCTGTTCACCAAAGCGCCGTTTAAAATTTCTTTTGCAAAAGAGACAAGCTTTTCTTCCCTCCAAAGTTTTTTCTCATACAACTCCCCAACGACGCCCAGATGCCAACCGATGGCTAGGCCTGTAGCACCATCAAAGCTAGCAATGGTTTCTTGGAATAGAACTAGATCTGTAACACCAATGCCGCCGCCTCCATATTCTTTTGGCAGCGAGAGCTTCGTATACCCCATATTGACAAGCGCTTGGATATTTTCTTTTGGAAACTTTGTCTTTTCATCGCTTTCCCTAGAATGACTTTTAAACGACTCTTCATGCTTTAACAGCTTTTCGATCCACAATCTTTGCGCATCCGTTTTCACAAATAATTTTTTTGACATGTTCTACACTTCCTTAAGCAAACTCTGTTCAGATTAATATTTTAATAGGTTCAATGAACTATTAAATTTACGAACATTTTCCATTATAACAATTTAATTCATACTTTACAACTAGGAATAGTTGTGTTATAGTTTAGATTATTCAATTAACCCAATGTTTTGATATTTTTGATAATAAAGAGAGGTGATTCGTATAATCGAATTAAAGGACATTCAAAAAAGCTTTAAAAAAATTCAATTCTTAAAGGAATTGATGTAAAAGTAACCAAAGGGGATGTCCTAGTTATTATCGATTCAAGCGGATCTGGGAGAATCACCCTTCTTCGATGTATGAATGATTTAGAAAGACCTGACGGAGGTACTATTACTATTGATGTGTTTTCCGTGGAAGGAAAACATGCGTCAAAAAAAGTCATTTTAACGCTAAGACGAAAGACCGCAATGGTTTTTCAGCATAATAATTTATTTAAAAAATAAGACGGTGCTGGAAAACGTAATGGAAAGTCTTATCGTTGCAAAGAAAATGAAAGCTGCCAAAGCGCGTAAAATTGGCATTGATTTACTTAAAAAAGTTGGCCTGGAAGAGAAAATGAATGACTATCTTGGCCAGCTGTCCGGCGGTCAACAGCAGCGTGTTGGTATAGCGCGAGCACTTCCCTTTAAACCCTTCCGTCATTTTATTTGATGAACCTACTTCCGCGCTCGATCCTGAGATGGTTGGAGAGGTTTTGTCGATTATTAAAAAAATTGCTGATGAAGGCAAAACAATGGTGATTGTAACTCATGACATTCACTTTGCAAGAGAAGTAGCGAATCGTGCTGTGTTCATGGCAGACGGCGCCATTATTGAACAGGGACCGCCTGAAGAAATATTAGTTCATCCAAAGCATGAGCGAACAAAACAATTTTAAAAAAGGCTTCTAATAGAGCCTGAATATACTATTTTAAAATTTACATGGGGGGAAAATTACTGCATGAATCGTAAACGTATTTGGACAAAATTCTTTTTATTCATTTTATCTATTTTCGTCATCGCTGGTTGTTCGAACAGTGAAAGTAAAGAAACTGATGACGGCAAAAAAGTGATTAAAGTGGCATTAAGTGATGAAGTAAATCCACCATTTTTATATACGGATGATCAAAATAAACCTATCGGTTATGATATGGATTATTTAGCGGAAATTGAAAAGAAATTGCCAGAATACAAGTTTGAGTATACGTTTGGAGAAGAAGAATCGAATTTAATCGGGGTTGACACAGGAAAATTCGATTTTGCGATTAACTGGTTTTTCAAAAATCCGGAAAGAGAACAGAAATTCCTTTATCCAGAACATGAGTATGGATACTCTTTAACTGTATTAGTGACGAAATCAGATCGAAATGATATTAAATCGTTAGATGATATGGTGGATAAAAAACTCGCTCCAATGGCGCCAAGCGGTGGACTTCGTGCTATTTTAAACGGGTACAACGAAAAGAATCCAGATAATCCGATCGAGATTGAAAGTATGGAAAATCCGTCAGCAGCAGATAACTTAAAACGTGTTGCTGAAGGAAAAGCAGATGCTGTTTTTTTGAACAAAACTACATTTGATGCTCTTCAAAAAGAGCTGAAATTGGATTTGAAAATAGGTGGTATCGTTTCGAAAGAGCCGGTTTATATTGTTTATAACAAAAAACATAAAGAACTAGCTGAGAAAATTGACAAAGCAACTGCTGAATTAATTGAAGACGGTACGCTTCCGAAACTTGCTGAGAAATGGTTTGGTGTAGACTTTTTCAAAGACCTTGACTATATTAAAAAAGAAGGATTCCAATACGAGAAATAATCAAAAACCGTATTGAATGATTATTTAATCATTCAATACGGTATATTTAAATTCGTATATATTTCTTAATGAAGGTGGTGAGCAAAATTAACACGAGTTTACAAGATTGGGCAGATTTATTTTTGAAAGTGTTAGATAAGCTCCCTCTAACATTGTTCATGCTGGTCACATCTTTATTTTTCGCTTTAATTTTAGGTGTTATTATCGCGATTATTCGAATCCAAAAACCGCCTATCCTTTATGGAATTGCAACATTTTACTTGTCATTCACACGTTGTACTCCGTTATTAGTTCAGCTGTTTCTTGTCTATTTCGGACTGCCTCAATTATTGCTAGTTTTTAATATTGATATTAATAGTTGGAACAGACTTGTTTTTGTTATTATTACATTCTCATTTCATACAGCAGCTTATTTATCAGAAGTTATCCGTTCAGCTTACTTAGCTGTCGGCACGGAGCAATTAGAAGCAGCATACAGCGTTGGCATGACGTATACACAAGCTCTAAGGAGAATTATTTTGCCTCAAGCTTTTGTCATTTCATTGCCTAATTTAGGCAATAATATTATTGAATTGTTAAAAGATACATCACTTGCCTTTTCGATCGGTATTATTGATATTATGGGGCAAGTTCGAATTATTTTAGGGAATAATCATGGTATGGGAATGTTTGAGATTTATGTCGTGATCTCTCTTGTATATTGGGGTACTTGTATCCTCATTGAAGGTATTATCGGCTATGCCGAAAAAGTGTTTAAAAAAGGTCGAGTTAGTTTATCTAAGTAATTTTTTGCTAAGGATCGTGATAACTCGTGGCAACAACTATTGATTTTAAATTTGCTTTAGAGCAAGTGCCTGAAGTGTTAAAAGGTGTGCCAGTGACATTGACGATTGCCATTGTTGCGATGGTGCTTGGACTTGTATTCGGGCTGCTTATTGCTCTTTGCAGAATATATAAAGTTCCTGTACTAAATCAATTGTCCATCGTTTATATTTCTTTTATTCGGGGAACACCGTTAGTTGTCCAATTGTACGTCTTTTTCTACGGTGTTCCGGTATTGTTTGATTTTCTTAATCATCATTTCGGATTGAATTTAAATGCGGATGAAGTTCCGACGATGATTTATGCATTAATTGCTTATACAATCAATACAGCTGCTTATGAGGCAGAAATATTCCGCGCATCGATCAATGCAGTAAACGCTGGACAAATGGAAGCTGCGTACTCAGTCGGCATGACAACTGCACAAGGATTATATCGAATCGTCCTGCCTCAAGCATTCGTTGTGGCTTTTCCGAATTTAGGCAATACGTTTATTGGACTGATCAAAGCAACATCTTTAGCTTTTGCTGTAAAAGTCGTAGAAATTTTAGCCATTACAAGAATTATAGCAAATAATGGATATAAATTTTTAGAAATGTATTTAGTTGCATCGATCATCTACTGGATTATTTGTTGGGTATGTGAAGTCATATTTGCCAAACTCGAAAAGAAAATGAGCCGTTATGAAAAACGGATGGATCTAAAAACAACTGCATAATCGGATGAAATTTTCCTAATTTACGGAAATATTAAAAAAACACCAAATGACATTGAACCAATTGAAAAAAAGAAGCCCCACATGTGTAAACATTGCACGTTGTGGGGTCTTTTTACAAAAAAATTAGGTCGAGATAATTAATTGTTTTAAATTTATCCCTTGATCGCTTCATGGCTTTTCGGACTAGTTGCTGCACTATTTAAAATTTCGGTTGTCCTTCAGTTTCTTTTATAGATGAAGATACGATTTGGTGAAATTTTTCCTATATAAAGTATGAATTGTGCTGCGAACAAAGTGTGGACTAATATGATACAGCAGTGCGCGTTTCGTGATAATTGCTTGGTGGACAAATGAAAAATTCGCAGCTTTTGTACAAAAGCTGCGTTCATTGCAAATGCCAGTTTCCAACTAATTGCACACAATTTGTGCTAATAAATAAATGAAAACATATTTCTCTAGCAAAAAATTAAATTTATTTAGCATGAAAAAATGCCCTGACATCGTTCGAGAAAGGAGAACGGCCTTTTTCTTACATTGTGTCATAACGTATGCAGGGCTGTCCATAAGTCAGTTTTCTGCTTATGTAACAACCCCTTTCAGAAAAAATTATATAAACGATCATGAAACATCCATTCCAATTCAAGAAAAATTCATTTTACAAAATAACGAAAAAATGGTATAATTTTCTCCGTGAGTTTAATTTTATTGTACATTTATGTTAGGAGAGGAAAGGACAATTCCTCTTCTAACAATTTCTTCTTCTAATAAAATGATAAACTCTTCACTAGCCTCGATTTGAATGGCTTCATAATAGGCTTTCATTAACAGGTAATCAGATAAAAGATACAATGAGTTCATTTGAACTGCTGCCCCTCCTTTCTGTTAAAATAAACAAACGTTTACGTCAGGACAGAAAGACGAGTCGTCTAGGGCAAGCGAAATATGAAAATTCAGAAAATATAAAGCCTATCAACTCCTTTCCCATTTGTGTAAAGAATGTTACCAAAATAGTGAAAAAATGTCAATCTGTTTCATACTTTCACATAGAAAGTGTTATAATAATTTGTAAATAGAAAGTGAAAAGGACGAATTTCGATGTTTATTAGATGGTTGACAAGCATTTTATTAAATGCACTGATTTTGATTGTTGTAGCTGGGTTCTTTGATTCGTTTTATTTAAGCGGAGTTGGAGCGGCTATTGTAGCCAGTATGATTTTGTCAGTGTTAAATGTTTTTGTGAAGCCGTTTCTAATATTATTGACATTGCCGATTACGGTTTTTACTCTCGGAACATTTTTATTTGTCATCAATGCAGTTACGTTGATGATTGCCCAGGCAATAATGGGAGATGCCTTTAATATTGATGGCTTTGGAACTGCCCTCCTCGCCTCCATCTTCATTTCGTTTTTGAATCTGCTCATTCAATTGGTGTTTATGAACCGTTTTAAAGACTAATGAAAAAGATTTTTTCATTCATATCTCCTATCGTTTCGGGAATGATACGAATAGGTGATATAAATGAAAAAAATCTTTCCTCTTATTATTTTTGTTTTCATGATTTTATCTCCCGCATTTCCTAGCTTTGAGCTTGCAGCTTCGCCAAATGATTCAAACGTCTACACGATCGTATGGCTTTCAGACACTCAATACTATTCGGAAAAATACCCTCATATTTTTCGTAATCAAATGGATTGGATTGTGCAAAATCGCGATAATTGGAATATAAAATATGTTGTTCATACCGGTGATATTGTCAACCGTGCGGAAAAGAAACAGCAGTGGGTTCAAGCAGACCGCATGTTCCGAAAACTGGAACAGGTGTCTATTCCTTATGGAGTGCTTGCGGGCAATCACGATTTAGTAAACGGAAAATCATATAAAATGTTTCATCAATATTTTGGAAAAGATCGTTTTTTCACGAAGCCTTATTATGGTGGGGGATATCGGAATAATCGAGGACATTACGATTTAATTACGCTCGGACATCAACATTTTCTTTTTTTGTATATCGGCTGGCATGTTGACAAAGACAGCATCAGCTGGATGAACGAAGTCTTAAAACGTCATTCAGACCGAACAGCAATCATAGCTGTCCATAAATATTTGCATAAAAATGGAAAACGAACGCTTGTTGGAAATCGTATATTTCGCAATATCGTCAAAAAGAATCCGAATGTAAAAATCGTTTTGAGCGGCCATTATGATGACAGTGAGTTATTAAAAACAAAAATTGATGATGATCATGATGGGACTCCTGATCGGATTGTTTATGAATTATTGGCGGATTATCAGGGGGCTCCTGAAGGAGGAGAAGGCTTTTTACGCTTGCTCCATTATTTTCCGAGTCGCTCCAAATTTTATGTCCGTGCATATTCACCTTATTCCAACAAGCATTTTTTTTTCTCTCCTAAAAAAGAAGAGTTTTGGATTGAATAGCCTTTATCTTTCGCTCCGATGCCCTTGTCTCTGCTTTTAAGCAATGAATGTCCTTGATGAAAGATGTTTGTTGCCAAAAAGAAAAGTGCTACAATAAAAAGATGAAAAAAGTTTTTTAAGTCTAAGGAGGAAAGACTTCGTGTCGAAAGTACGAACAAAAGATATTATCGAAAAATTCCAACTTGAATTGATCAGCGGAGAAGAGGGAATCAGCCGGCCCATTATTACAAGTGATCTTTCCAGACCTGGTCTTGAAATGGCTGGTTATTTTACATATTATCCAAAAGAGCGTATACAGCTGCTGGGAAGAACGGAGCTTACGTTTTTTGCAAAATTGACGCCTGAAGAAAAGAAAAGCCGGATGGAGCAGCTATGTACAGATGTAACACCGGCAATCATTGTGTCAAGAGAGATGGAGGCTCCGCCGGAATTAATTGAGGCATCTGAAAGATCAAATGTTCCAGTGCTGCGCTCACCATTGAAAACGACCCGCTTGTCAAGCCGCTTAACCAATTTTTTGGAAAGCAAGCTTGCTCCAACGACAGCTGTACATGGAGTGCTTGTTGATATTTACGGGGTGGGTGTTTTAATTACAGGAAAAAGCGGGGTAGGCAAAAGTGAAACTGCTCTTGAACTGGTGAAAAGAGGGCATCGCTTAATTGCAGATGATTGTGTTGAAATTCGTCAGGAGGATCGGGATACATTAGTCGGCAGTGCGCCGGAATTGATCCGCCATCTTTTAGAGATCCGCGGTCTTGGAATCATTGATGTGATGACATTGTTTGGTGCAGGAGCCGTCCGCAGTCATAAGCGAATTTCTCTTGTCATCGATTTGGAATTATGGGATCCGAACAAACAATACGACCGTTTAGGACTCGATGAAGAGAAAATGAAAATTTTGGATGCAGAACTGACAAAATTAACAATTCCTGTACGTCCTGGAAGAAACTTGGCTGTTATTATTGAAGTTGCGGCAATGAATTTCCGGTTAAAAAGAATGGGATTCAATGCGGCGGAACAATTTACAAATAAATTGGCGGATGTTATCGAAGATGGAGATCACGAAGATTTTTAATTGATGAAATAGGAGAGATGAGAGAATGAAAGAGGCAATTCAGCCCATTGATCCAATCGCATTTCAGCTAGGACCATTACAAGTTCATTGGTACGGGATCATTATAGGAATCGGCGCATTGCTCGGCCTATATTTGGCGATGCGTGAAGGGGAGAGAAGAGGTCTTCATAAAGATATATTTATCGATCTTGCATTGTTTGCTATTCCTATTGCGATTATATGTGCCAGAACTTATTATGTCATTTTTCAATGGGAATATTATTCTGAAAATCTTTCGGAAATCCCTAAAATTTGGCATGGTGGCCTTGCCATTCACGGCGGGTTAATCGGTGCTGTGGCAACCGGGATTGTGTATGCAAAAGTAAAAAAACTATCTTTCTGGCAACTGGCTGATATAGCTGCGCCGAGTATTATTTTAGGGCAGGCGATCGGCAGATGGGGGAATTTTATTAACCAGGAAGCTCATGGAGGACCTGTTTCAAGAGAATTTTTGGAAAATCTCCACTTGCCTGAATTTATCATTAATCAAATGTATATAAATGGACAATATTATCACCCGACTTTTTTATATGAATCCATTTGGAATCTCGCTGGGTTCGTCATCTTAATTTTGCTAAGAAGGTTTAATTTGCGGCGTGGAGAGCTGTTTTTATCATATGTTATTTGGTATTCGATCGGGCGATTTTTTATCGAGGGCATGAGAACTGATAGTTTGATGCTGACGGAAACGGTAAAAATGGCACAGGTCATTTCGATTTTACTTATTCTTAGTGCAATTGCTCTTATAATTTACCGGAGACTAAAAAAAGTAGAAAGATATTTAGATGAATATTGATAAATTGCTGGAATGAAGGTGAAACTTTGAAACAAACATTGAAAAAAGGATTACAAACAGGATTGGAAACAACGTGGACTCTCGGTAAAGTCATTTTCCCTGTAACGTTGATTGTTTCATTTTTACAACATACTCCTTTGATTGATTGGATGGTTCATTTTATAACGCCGGTCATGAAGGTAATCGGGTTAAATGGAGATGCTGCAATCCCCCTTGTGATTGGGAATTTTCTTAACTTGTATGCGGCGATTGGAGCCATTTTGTCCATTGATTTTACGGTAAAAGAAGTCTTTATTTTGGCAGTCATGCTGTCATTTTCCCACAACTTATTAATCGAAACGACTGTAGCAAGCAAAGTCGGTGTGAAACTGTGGATCATCTTGTCCGTCCGGCTCGGACTGGCATTTTTTTCGGCTTTTATCATCAATCTTTTTTGGGACGGCGGTGGAGAAAAAGCTCAATACGGATTTATATCTCAACAAGATGCCGTGCCTTCAGACTGGGGAATGATCTTACTTGAAGGGCTTGAAAAAGCGGCAATGGGAGTCATTCAGCTTGCGACCATCGTCATCCCGCTAATGATTGCCATTCAATTTATGAAAGATTTAGGCTGGGTCGACGCTTTCTCAAAAAAGATGGAGCCGGTAACCGAAATGCTGGGAATGAAGAGGAACACTTCAACAACGCTTGCGGCAGGATTAATTTTCGGGCTTGCCTACGGGGCTGGCGTGATGCTGCAAGCAGTAAAAGAAGATGGAGTGGAGCATCGCGATTTAACGTTGGCGTTTATATTCCTCGTTGCCTGCCATGCTGTGATAGAAGACACATTGATTTTTGTTCCGATCGTCGGTTCAGTTTGGCCGCTTTTACTCATCCGGCTGTTCGCAGCCATTCTTTTAACGATGATTATCGGTTTTGTCTGGAAAAAACAAGCACATATCGGGAAAAGGGGAACGGTTTATGAACATTGACACCGTATTGTTTGACTTGGACGGCACGTTAATAAACACAAATGAATTAATTATTGAATCGTTTTTACATACGCTGAACTATTATTATCCGGGCAAATATCAACGGGAAGATATACTTCCTTTCATCGGGCCTCCGCTTATTGACACATTTCAACGTATTAACCCTGAAAAAGCGGAGGAAATGGTCCGAAGATATCGGGAGTTTAATCATGCCCAGCATGATCTGCTTGTGAAGGAATATGATCATGTGCACGAAACGGTTCGAGCTTTAAAAGAAAAGGGATTGAAACTGGGCATTGTGACAACGAAAATTCGCGACACTGTTATGATGGGGCTGAAATTAACGGAAATGGATTCATTTTTTGACGCAATTATCACACTGGATGATGTACAGCATGCGAAGCCTCATCCTGAGCCGGTCTTGTCCGCTCTTAAATTGCTCGGTTCCGAGCCGTCTAATGCATTAATGGTGGGAGATAACCTTCATGATATAGAGGCGGGAAAAAATGCAGGAACATTAACGGCAGGAGTTGCTTGGAGCATAAAAGGGAGAGAGTATATAGAATCGTTAAAGCCAGATTTTGTGCTGGACAAAATGAGTGATTTATTGAACATTGTGATGGAGTGAAGATTGTGAGAAGAACGGATAAATTTCCTGTTGAAGGAGCAAACTCCCTTTGGCAGGTGTACAAGACGGTTTCTTTTTGGAAAGTTGTCAAAAATGTCATCGTGATTCTTATCGCGCGCTACACTCCATTTATGCCTATCAAAAATTGGCTTTACCGCACATTTCTTGGCATGAAAATCGGACAGCAAACATCGTTTGCATTTATGGTTATGGTGGATATTTTGTTCCCGGAAAAAATTAAAGTTGGGCGCAATTCTATTATCGGATACAACACGACGATTTTAGCACATGAATATTTAATCGATGAATATCGCATCGGCGAAGTGGAAATTGGAGATGAAGTCATGATCGGAGCAAACACGACTATTTTGCCTGGTGTGAAAATTGGAAATCGAGCTATCGTTTCTGCCGGCACTGTAGTTCATAAAGATGTTCCGGAAGGCTCTTTTGCAGGAGGAAATCCAATGCAAATCATCTACACAAAAGAAGAAATGGAAAAAAGAAAGCGGTAAGCGTCATCAATTTTTGTCGCTTACCGCTTTTTGATTAAGCAGGATTGAGCGAAAGTGAAATAAAGGCGCTTTGTGAAAGAAGTTTACATCAAAAACTTATTGATTATAAATCTTTATTTTGGTAGTATGGTAACATATTAGCGGATTAAAGTGAATGCGCCATGGAGGTGTCAGTGAGTGTTTATGTTTGAAAAGCCCTTGGGAATGCGGGATACATTGCCGGGCTTATATGTCATAAAAGAAAGCGTTCGTAAAAAAATGATGAATGTGATTGAAAGCTGGGGTTATCAATTTTTGGAGACTCCAACGTTGGAATTTTATGAAACAGTAGGAGTTCAGTCGGCGATACAAGAGCAGCAATTATTTAAACTTCTTGACAGGCAGGGGCATACGCTCGTTTTAAGACCAGATATGACAGCTCCCATTGCACGAATTGCGGCTTCCAAGCTGATGAAAGAAAGCTTGCCGTTAAGGCTCGCTTATTCTGCAAATGTGTTTCGTGCACAGCAGCATGAAGGCGGCAGACCGGCAGAATTTGAACAAATTGGCATTGAGCTGATTGGCGATGGAACGATTAGCGCTGATGCGGAAGCGATCGCTCTAATGATATATGCCTTAAAAAATACTGGCCTTAAAGATTTTAAAATTTCCATTGGGCATATCGGATTTATCAATGCTTTGTTCGGAGAAATTTTAGGGAAGGAAGAACGGGCGGAGAAGCTGCGCCGCTATTTATATGAAAAGAACTTTGTCGGATACCGCGAGCATGTGAAAAGATTATCTCTCTCTACCATTGACAAAGAACGCCTTTTAAGAGTCATTGATTTAAAAGGAGGAATTGAGAAGGCTGATGAAGCTTCAAGCCTTGTTGCTTGTGACAGCGGGAAGAAAGCGCTGGAAGATTTAAAACAGCTCCTTATCCAATTAAGAGCTTATGAAGTGGATCAATATATCAAATTGGAACTGAATATCGTCAGCCACATGAGTTATTACACAAGCGTGATTTTTGAATTATATGCGAACGGTGTTGGACTTCCGATCGGAAACGGCGGGCGCTATGACCATCTTTTAGAAAAATTTGAACGTCCTGCCCCGGCGACAGGCTTTGGCATACGGTTAGATAATTTGCTGGAAGCTCTGGGGGATTTAAAATTGAATAAAGATCGCTATTGCATCATATTCAGCAGAGAGAATCGACAAGAAGCTTTTCGGTATGCCAATAAGCTGCGAAAAGAAGGAAAACAGGTTGTCATGCAAGATATTTCCGGTATCGATCAAATCGACAGGTTTACTGGTCAATTTACAGATATTTATTATTTCCTCGGAAAACCAGGAAAGGTGAGAGAGTGATGAGCATGTTAACGATTGCGATGCCGAAAGGGCGAATTTTTTCAGAAGCTGTCGAACTATTAAGAAAATCAGGCTACAAGCTGCCAGACGAATTTGATGAATCAAGAAAACTAATTTTGACCGTGCCGGAAGAAAATATTCGCTTTATTTTAGCGAAGCCGATGGATGTCGGAACATATGTAGAGCATGGTGTTGCAGATGTTGGGATCGCCGGAAAGGATGTCATGATGGAAGAAGAGCGGGATGTTTTTGAAGTGCTTGATTTGAAAATTAGCAAATGTCATCTGGCTGTAGCCGGACTGCCTGATACGAAAATGAATGACATCGCTCCAAAGGTGGCGACAAAATATCCAAATGTGGCTTCTAAATATTTTCGAGAGCAAGGGGAGCAGGTCGAAATCATTCATTTGAATGGATCGATCGAGCTGGCGCCATTGATTGGACTGGCTGACAGAATTGTCGATATTGTTTCGACGGGAAGAACGTTAAAAGAAAACGGATTAGTAGAATTTGAACATATTGCTGATATCACTTCAAGACTCATTGTCAATCCCGTCAGCTATCGGATGAAGGACAAGCCGATCGACATGCTTGTGGAGCGGCTTGCCAAAACAGTGGAAGAAGGAAAGGAGGATTCGGATTGAAAATTATTCACATCACTAAGGATCAAAAGCATTCCTTGAAAAGATCGATTGACGCTGGAACAGAGGAGCAGCGCAAAATTGTGAGGGAAATTATTGAACGAGTCAAAAAGGAAGGCGATCAGGCGCTATACGAATATACGAAACGTTTTGATGGGGCAGATCTTCAATCTTTGCACGTATCAAAAGAAGAAATTAGTCGAGCGTACGAAGCGGTAGATAAAGAATTCATTGACATTGTTCAAGAAGCAGCAGAAAATATCTTTCATTTTCATGAAAAACAAAAGAAAGAATCATGGTTTTATTTCGATGAAAAAGGAACAATGCTCGGTCAGAAATTAACGCCGGTAGATGCTGTCGGCGTTTATGTTCCCGGGGGCACAGCTGCCTATCCTTCTTCTGTTTTAATGAATATCATGCCGGCTAAAGTGGCTGGTGTAGGCAGAATCGTGCTCGTTTCTCCTCCAGATCAAAATGGGAGCCTGCCGGCGGAAGTGCTGGTGGCAGCCAATGAAGCTGGCGTATCGGAAATATATAAAGCTGGCGGTGCCCAAGCAATTGCCGCTCTAGCTTACGGTACAGAAACAATCGAACCGGTCGACAAAATTGTCGGTCCTGGCAATATATTCGTCGCTCTTGCAAAGCGGGAGGTATTTGGAACAGTTGATATCGATATGATCGCCGGGCCAAGTGAAATTGTCGTCTTAGCTGATGATACGGCTGTTCCGCATGAAGTTGCGGCCGATTTATTGTCGCAAGCAGAGCATGACAGGCTGGCAACCAGCATCCTTGTTACACCTTCTATAAAATTAGCAAAGGAAGTTCAAAAGGAAGTTGCGGCACAATTGGCCGATTTGCCGCGAAAAGATATCGCCGCTGCTTCGATCGAACAGTTCGGTGCTATTTATGTAACGGATTCAATCGAGGAAGCGGTTGGGATAGTCAACCAATTGGCACCTGAGCATTTGGAGGTATTAACGGAAAACCCGACGGGTGTTCTGCCAAAAATTAAACATGCAGGAGCCATCTTTTTAGGGAGATATAGCAGTGAACCTGTAGGCGATTATTTCGCAGGTCCCAATCACGTTTTGCCGACAAACGGAACAGCGCGTTTTTCCAGCCCGCTTAACGTGGATGACTTTATGAAAAAGTCCAGCATCATTTCATACAGTGAAGAAGCATTCCGTGCATATGCTTCAAAAATTGCAAAGTTTGCAAGATATGAAGGATTAGAGGCGCATGCAAGAGCAATTGAAGCTCGACTAGAAAAAAGAGGAAGTGATCGAAATGAATAGAACCGCCACAATATCTCGAAAAACGAACGAAACGAATATTCAGCTGTCATTTTCAATAGATGGTGAAGGCCGTGCAGATCTAAAAACTGGAGTTCCTTTTTTAACTCATATGCTTGATCTGTTCACAAGGCATGGCCATTTTGATTTAAAGATTGAGGCAGAAGGCGACATTGATATTGATGATCACCATACGACAGAGGATATTGGCATTTGTTTGGGACAGGCGATTCAACAAGCACTAGGCGATAAAAAAGGAATTAAACGGTACGGTCATGCCTTTGTCCCAATGGATGACTCTTTAGCGCAGGTTGTTATTGATTTAAGCAACCGACCGCATTTTGAAATGCGTGGAGAATTGCCGAAGGGAAAAGTAGGAACATTTGATACGGAGCTTGTTCATGAATTTTTATGGAAGCTGGCGCTTGAAGCCCGGATGAACCTGCATGTAATCATTCACTATGGAATGAATACCCATCATATGATTGAAGCTGTATTTAAAGCGTTGGGGAGAGCTCTTGATGAAGCGACTATGATCGACCCCAGAGTCAAAGGGGTTCCATCAACGAAGGGGATGTTGTAAAAATGATTGGCGTGATCGACTATGGCATGGGGAATTTATACAGCGTCTCGAAAGCCTTGGAACGCATGAATGCGGAATATTTTGTATCAAGTGATTTAAACGAGCTTGAAAAGGCAACAGCTTATATACTGCCAGGAGTAGGCGCATTCAAAGACGCGATGGCTATTTTAACGGAAACAAAAACAGATAAATTTTTGAAGGACGAAGTGCAAAAGGGAAAGGCTTTATTAGGTATTTGTCTTGGCATGCAGCTTTTGTTCAACGAAAGCGAAGAACACGGCTGGACTGAAGGACTCGGCTTTTTAAACGGCCAAGTAAAAAGAATTCCAGGAGAAAATGTAAAAGTCCCGCATATGGGATGGAATAAGCTGGCTTTTCAACGAGATCATCCTCTCATAACTGGTCTTCAAGAAGATTACGTATACTTTGTCCATTCTTATTATGCGGTCGTAAACGATCCGGACGTTGTGGTCGCCAGCGCTTCATACGGTGTGACGGTTCCGGCTATTGTAGGAAATGGAAATGTATTCGGCTGTCAATTTCATCCGGAAAAAAGCGGCAAGCTGGGACTAGCCATTTTGAAAAACTATTTAACTTTTGTATCAAGGATGTGAGCTAATGATGAGTTTTACTATTTTTCCCGCCATTGATTTGCGCGGAGGGAAATGCGTCCGGCTGCTTCAAGGCGATTACAATAAAGAAACGGTTTACGGAGATTCACCGTTTGCTGTCGCCGAGTCGTTTGTAAAGGAAGGTGCTGACTGGATTCATATGGTAGATTTGGATGGGGCAAAAGAAGGAGTCCGCGTGAACCATCAACATGTTTTGAAAGTGGCAAAAGAGCTAAAAGTAAAGGTACAAGTTGGCGGCGGCATTCGCACAGAAAAAGATGTATACGAATATTTGGAAAACGGCATTTCCAGGGTTATTTTAGGCAGTTCTGCCGTTTCAAACAGGTCATTTGTTGAAAAAATGCTGGCTGAATACGGCGGCCGAATCGCAATCGGTATCGATGCGAAAAATGGCTATGTATCAACAGAAGGCTGGCTGAATACGTCCGAAGTTAAAGCGGTTGATCTTGGAAAAGAACTGGCGAAAAGCGGTGCAGAAACATTTATTTTTACTGATATTGCAACAGATGGAATGCTCTCGGGACCAAATGTCAAGGCGATTGTGGAAATGGCAAAAGCAACTGGAAAAACAGTCATCGCTTCCGGAGGGGTAAGCTCCATTGATGATTTGAAAAAGTTAAAGCAATATGAACAGGATGGAGTGAAAGGCGCTATTGTCGGAAAAGCGCTTTATACGAAAAAGTTCAGCCTCCGCGATGCTATCCATGAGGTGAATGGGCTATGATTACGAAACGCATCATTCCTTGTCTAGATGTTAAGGACGGACGTGTCGTCAAAGGCGTGCAATTTGTCCAGTTGAAAGATGCGGGCGATCCAGTGGAGCTAGCGAAATTTTATGATGAAGAAGGAGCAGATGAGCTTGTCTTCTTAGATATTTCCGCATCTCATGAAGGCAGAAAAACGATGATTGATGTTGTCGAACGAGTAGCAGCAACATTAGCCATTCCCTTTACGGTCGGAGGCGGAATCAACTCTTTGGAAGATATGAAAAAAATTTTGCGTGCTGGTGCGGATAAAGTTTCCATTAACACTTCTGCTGTATTAAACCCTTCGCTGATTATGGAGGGAGCTGATTACTTTGGCAGCCAGTGCATTGTGGTAGCGATTGACGCAAAATACGATCCGCAGCTCGGAAGCCACCGCGTCTATACGCACGGGGGACGAAAAGCGACCGAATGGGAAGTCGTGGCGTGGGCAAAGGAAGCTGTAAAAAGAGGTGCTGGCGAGATTTTGCTGACTAGCATGGATCAGGATGGAGAAAAATCCGGCTTTGATATTGACTTAACCAAAAAAGTAAGCGAGGCAGTTCCCGTCCCAGTCATTGCATCCGGCGGCGCCGGTAATGCTGAGCATTTTCTTGAAGTTTTTCGCGATGCCCGAGCGGATGCAGCGCTGGCAGCTTCCATTTTCCATTACAAAGAAACATCAGTCAAAGAAGTAAAAAGATTTTTGCAAAAAGAAGGGGTGAATATACGGTGAACATAGCAGAACTCAAATTCGATGAAAATGGACTTATTCCTGCGGTTGTTCAAGATGCTGTTAGCAAAGAAGTGTTAACAGTAGCTTATATGAACGAAGAGTCGCTAAAAAAAACGTTGGAAACGAAGGAAACATGGTTTTACAGCCGTTCTCGCCAAAAACTTTGGCATAAAGGAGAAACGTCCGGCAATACACAAACTGTTCAAGAGATACGCTATGACTGTGACAAGGACGCGCTTGTCGTGCTGGTAATCCCGAATGGTCCGGCCTGCCATACAGGGCAATACAGCTGTTTTTCAAAAGAAAGTGGCGGCCAGGTGGACGGTAGCCGTTTTGATATTATTAACAAGCTGGAGGCCGTCATTGCTGAGCGTGAAGCTGAGCGTCCGGAAGATTCTTATACTACCTATTTGTTTGAAAAAGGCTTGGACAAAATTTTAAAAAAGGTTGGAGAAGAAGCTTCAGAGGTCATTATTGCAGCAAAAAACCGCAGCCATGATGAGCTGAAATGGGAAGCCGCGGATTTATTATTTCATTTGCTTGTTCTGCTGCGCGAGCAAAAGCTTCCGCTCGATGAAGTATTGACAGTTTTAAAAGAAAGACATGAAAAATAATCGCGAGTAAAAATAGGTTTTTCCTATTTATAAGATATGGTATACTATCCCTCGGCAAATAAAGTGAAATGGAGGGTTTGAGTGGGAAACCGTAAAGTAAAAAAAGACGAAGATTCAAAAATTGTTTCGTTTTTTCAAGACAGTGCAACGTTTTATCGCTGGGGATTAAAGGCTTATCAAAAAGGCGATTTGCAGTCGGCTTCAAAATTCGTCAAGCGGGCAGTAGATCTGGATCCGTATAACGAAGAAATGATTTGCAGGCTGGCCAGCATTTATACCGAATTAGGAAAGTTTCAAAAATCAAACGAACTATTAACATATATTATTGAACATATTCACCCTCATTCGGTAGAATGCTATTATTTTCTTGCAAATAATTATGCTCATCTCGGCTTGTTTCACGAAGCTTATAAACATGCAATGATATATAAGGAAAAGGCGCCGCAAGGCATATTTTCCGTAGAAAACAGCGATCTTCTTGAAATGATCGAAATAGAAGAAGAGGCTGAGCATTCGGATGATCTAATCGTGAAGCAAGAAAAAGCGCGCTCTTTGCTTGAGAATGGACAGTTTCAAGAATCTATTTCCATTTTAAAAGAGATTATAGCTGATTACCCAGAGTTTTGGTCCGCTTATAATAATTTGGCGCTTGCCTATTTTTACCTTGGGGAAGTGGAAAAAGCGAAGGATATGATTTCCCTTGTGCTCCGGAAAAATCCAGGGAATTTGCATGCTTTATGCAATTTGCTTGTATTTTTTTATTATGAAGGTGATGAAGCGAGCATAAGCATGCTAGTTGAAAAACTAAAAAGAGTTTATCCGCTTGTTTCAGAGCACCAATATAAACTGGGGGCGACGTTTGCACTCATCGGCTTTTATCCTCATGCATTCAAGAGGCTCCATGCCTTGTATCGAAAAGGATTTGAGGGGGATGACACGTTTTATTATTGGCTCGCATACTCTTCTTATTTTATAGGACACTATGACTTTGCTAAAAAAATATGGAAGAAGGTTCTGTATTTAAATCCGCGGAAGGAAGGCTCTGAACCGTGGAATATGAAAGGGCTAAACGAAATGGAAAATCAAGTCCCGGAGCGGCTGCTCTCTATCTATTTCGCAATGAAAATGGATGAACGAGCATATTTAGTAAATGAACAGGAGTTTGAAACTCGTCTTGAAAGAGAAGCTGTTCAATATGCTTTAAGCGTTTTAAATGGCAAAAGGCCGACAGGTTTTCATGCTGTTCATTTCGCTTTCCATGTGGCCGATAGTTTAATGGACAAAACGTTAGAAGGAAAAGAATTGGTTTTATTTTGGTTTCGGCTTTTCAAAAATGCCTTTAAGTTCGACATAAAATTTCGCAATGTCAACGCATGGTCAGCAGCTGTCTATTATTTATGGATGAAACAGATAGGAAAAAACATCACACAAGATGGTGCGGCAAATCATTTTAACATCAGCAAAGCTACGCTGTCTAAATACGTGCGCATCGCAAAAAAATTGAAAATGTGAGCAAATAAATAGCACGAGACATTTATTTTATATAGGATATGTTGTAGGGAATAATAATTTTGTATTATTTATTGGATCATATGATGAGGAGTGAGTCTCGTGTCTGAAGAAAAAATTTATGATTGTATCATTGCCGGAGCAGGACCTGCAGGATTGACAGCTGCTGTTTACACATCCCGCGCCAACCTTTCTACTTTAATGATAGAAAGAGGCGTGCCTGGAGGACAAATGGCCAATACGGAAGATGTTGAAAACTATCCTGGATTTGATCATATTTTAGGTCCAGAGCTATCAAATAAAATGTTTGAACATGCTAAAAAATTTGGTGCTGAATACGAATATGGAGATGTGAAGGAAATTGTCGATGAAGGCGAATATAAAATCGTCAAAACAGGCAACAAAGAATATAAAGCAAGAGCAGTGATTATCGCTACAGGGGCCGAATATAAAAAGCTCGGCGTGCCTGGAGAGAAAGAACTGGGCGGACGAGGCGTCTCTTATTGTGCTGTATGCGACGGAGCATTCTTTAAAGGAAAAGATTTGATTGTTGTCGGCGGCGGAGACTCTGCTGTCGAGGAAGGAGTTTATTTAACCCGCTTTGCGAACAGTGTGACAATCGTTCATCGCCGCGACCAATTGCGCGCCCAAAAAATATTGCAGCAGCGCGCCTTTGATAATGAAAAGATTGATTTTATTTGGAATCATACAGTAAAAGAAATTCATGAAGTCGACGGGAAGGTTGGCAAAGTCACGCTCGTAAATACGATAACAAATGAAGAAACAGAAAAAGAGATAGACGGTGTATTTGTATACATTGGCATGGTGCCGCTGTCCAAACCTTTTGAAAATCTCGGAATTACGAATGAAGCAGGATATATTGAAACAAATGAAAACATGGAAACGAAAATTCCCGGCATCTTTGCGGCAGGAGATATTCGGGAAAAATCTTTGCGGCAAATTGTAACTGCAACTGGTGACGGAAGCATTGCTGCCCAAAGTGCTCAACATTATATTGAAGAATTAAAAGAGAAATTAAAAAATGCCTAAAATTGTTAACAAAATCGTAACTATGATTTAATTGTGCTGTAACATCAATGAAATAAAATTCAGTTACTATAAAAGTAGTAATTGACCCCCTTTTATAATATATACTTTTGAGCATGGGCAACCCTTCCCATGCTCCTTTTTTTGTTGCACCTTTTCTTTTGAAACCTTTAAAAGAGAAAAAACGTATGATAAAGTAGGAAAGCATGCGCATTGAGACACTATAGCATTTAATTGTATAATAAAAGGAATAAATATTTTTTATGTACCGCAACCTAGGGGTGAACTTGCTTTGCAAAGGGTTACAAATTGTGTTCTTGTTCATGAAGGTCAGCTGCTCTTGCTTCAAAAACCGCGCCGGAATTGGTGGGTAGCCCCTGGAGGGAAAATGGAGCAAGGGGAATCGATAAAAGAATCTGTTGTAAGAGAATTTAGAGAAGAAACTGGAATTTATTTAATAAATCCAAAAATTAAAGGGATTTTCACGATCATTGTCAAAGATGGAGATAAGGTTGTTCAAGAATGGATGATGTTTACATTTTTCGCAACACAATTTAACGGGGAAAATGTTTTGGAAACTGAGGAAGGAAAGCTGAAATGGCACTCGATTGATGAAATTAAACAGTTGCCGATGGCTGCGGGCGACTACCACATTATTGAATATATGATTAAAGGGTCAGGAATCATGTATGGAACATTCATCTATACACCTGATTATGAGCTTTTGTCTTATCGGCTCGATCCACAATAAAGAAAACTTCAGCTGCAAGAAAATCGAAGCCAAGGTTCAGAGAAGAGGATATACATGCCAGTTTCAAAATTTCCGCTAAATAAATTTATGATTTGACTCTTCTCATCCTTGATCAAAAAGCTATCAGATCAAAAAAATAAATCCCGATATTTCCTATTCAACATCTGTTACTGAATATTTTTCTTTTGAAAAAACGGGGGGCATTGAATGATGAGTGAAACTTCAAATATTAAGATGGTTATTATTACGGGGATGTCCGGGGCAGGTAAGACGGTTGCGATTCAAAGCTTTGAAGATCTAGGATATTTTTGCGTCGATAATCTTCCACCTACTCTTTTGTCCAAGTTTTTAGAGCTTATGAAAGAATCGAGAACGAAAATGAACAAAGTAGCTGTAGTTATGGATTTGAGGGGAAGGGAATTTTTTGAATCTTTCCATCAGGCAATTGAAGAAATCAATGATATTCCGTGGATCGCACCGCAAATTTTGTTTCTTGATGCACATGATCAAGTATTAGTTAACCGGTATAAAGAGACGAGAAGAACCCATCCATTAGCTCCAAAAGGTCTTCCGCTTGAGGGGATCCGCCTTGAACGGGAAATGCTGGAGGAATTAAAGGGACGTGCGCAAATTGTATATGATACATCCAACTTAAAGCCAAGAGAATTAAGAGAAAAAATTTTAAAACAGTTCGCAGAAAATGGCGATCAAACCTTTACCTTGAACGTTTTATCATTTGGATTTAAATATGGTTTGCCGATCGACGCGGACTTAGTGTTTGACGTGAGATTTTTGCCCAACCCGTATTATATTGATCATATGCGCCCTAAGACGGGGCTTGACGAAGAAGTTTCATCATATGTTTTAAAATGGACAGAGACATCTAAATTTTTAGAGAAGCTGACAGATTTACTCTCATTTATGATCCCTCATTTTCAAAGGGAAGGAAAAAGTCAAGTGGTCATTGCAATCGGTTGCACTGGCGGGCAGCATCGCTCGGTGACTCTGGCTGAATATTTAGGGGATTTTTTCCGCAAAAACTACAAAGTGCATGTATCCCATCGTGATATTGAAAGGAGAAACTATCGATAACTATGGATAAAAAGAAAATCGTCATTATTGGAGGAGGAACCGGATTATCTGTTCTGCTTCGAGGCTTAAAGCTGCTCCCTTTTGATATCACGGCCATTGTAACAGTTGCAGATGATGGCGGCAGCTCCGGTAGACTTCGTGATGAACTGAACATTCCCCCGCCGGGCGACATTCGCAACGTGTTAGCTGCTCTTTCCGATGTGGAACCGCTAATCGAGGAACTTTTCCAGCATCGTTTTAAAAAAGGGAACGATTTGATTGGCCATTCTCTCGGCAATTTAATACTTGCAGCGATGACCAATATCACCGGTGACTTTATGCACGCCATTCGGGAAATGAGTAAAGTATTAAATGTTCGCGGTACTGTTTTGCCTGCAGCGAACCAGAGCGTTGTATTAAATGCGGAGATGGAAGATGGATCTGTTGTGAAAGGGGAATCGAAAATCCCTTTTTCAGGAAAAAAAATTAAAAAGGTGTTTTTAACCCCGAAAAATGTAAAACCTCTTCAAGAAACGATCGATGTCATCAGACGGGCACATATGATCATTTTAGGGCCTGGAAGTCTTTATACAAGCATTTTACCGAATTTGCTCGTTCCGAAAATTGGCGAGGAGGTTTGCAAGTCCTCGGCCAAAAAAATATATATATGCAATGTCATGACTCAGCCAGGGGAGACGCTAAACTATACAGCGAGCGATCATGTGAAGGCTCTTTACGATCATTTAAACTGTCCGTTCATTGATGTGATCCTCGTGAACAACGGATCTATTCCCGAATACATACAAAAACGCTACGCGAAAGAATCAGCTTTTCCTGTCCAAGTCGATGCAGAGGCGCTAAAAGATATGGGACTTCGAGTAGTGCAGGACAACATGGTCTCCTTCGATCAACATGTTATTCGACATGATACGAATAAAGTGGCAAACATCTTAAAAAATTTGCTTCTGGAAGAAACGTAATCGGAAAGGGCGGTAATGGAAACATGTCGTTTGCTTCAGAGACGAAAAAAGAATTGACAACACTGGAAGTAAAACAATGTTGTTTAAAAGCAGAGTTGTCCGCGCTCATCCGAATGAACGGAACTGTGTCATTTTCCAACCGGGAATTGCTTTTGGATGTGCAGACGGAAAACGCAGCGATTGCAAGACGCATTTACATGCTGATCAAAAAAAAATATGACGTTCCGATCAAGCTGCTTGTACGAAAAAAGATGCGATTAAAAAAGAATAACGTCTATATTGTTAGAATGAATGAACAAGTAAAAGAGATTTTGGAGGATTTGCGAATTTTAGGCAAGGATTTTATGTATAACCATCAAATCTCTTTAGACCTTGTGAAAAAAAAGTGCTGCAAGCGGTCGTATATGCGCGGTGCGTTTTTAGCGGGCGGATCTGTCAACAACCCGGAAACTTCTTCATACCATTTGGAAATCTCGTCGTTATATAAGGAACATAACGATTCGCTATGCAGCTTGATGAATACGTTTTATTTAAATGCAAAAACACTGGAACGGAAAAAAGGATATATTACTTACTTAAAGGAAGCTGAAAAAATTGGGGAATTTTTGACATTGATCGGTGCCCATCAAGCTCTACTGCGTTTTGAAGATGTCCGAATCGTTCGTGATATGAGAAATTCAGTGAACCGCCTTGTCAATTGCGAAACAGCAAATTTAAATAAAACCATTGGAGCTGCTTTACGGCAGGTAGAAAATATAAAATTCATTGATGAAAAGATCGGATTAAGCGCCTTACCTGAAAAGCTGAGGGAAATTGCAGAATTACGGGTTATGTATCAAGATGTGACATTGAAGGAACTAGGTGAAATGGTGTCCAGCGGGAAAATCAGCAAATCGGGAATCAACCACCGATTAAGAAAAATCGATGAAATCGCTGAAAAATTGCGGGCTGGCAAAACGATTTCATTTAAATAAATTTTTAAGAAGAGAGGGATAAATATGGTTGAGAAAAAAGTGGAAGTTCGGTTAAAAACCGGTTTGCAGGCACGACCGGCTGCATTGTTTGTTCAGGAAGCCAACAGGTTTTCTTCTGACATTTTTATCGAAAAAGACGGAAAGAAAGTAAACGCCAAAAGCATCATGGGGTTGATGAGCTTAGCTATTAACAGCGGCTCTGAGATTACCTTGATCGCAGAAGGAAACGATGAGGAAGAAGCATTAGAAGCGCTTATCAACTACATTCAAAACGAAAATTAATGTGAACACACAAAAAAATTGCCGCAAAATTCATCAATGGATGGATATTGCCTCTCTTGTGGGAGAAAGCAGGAAACAACCGCTGTCAGCCACAAGAGGGCTTTATTTTTGCTAAAACTGATATGAAGACGAAATGGCTTCGGGTGCGTTAATAGAAAAGTGTGATAAATCTTTTGTTGGGAGAGAGCTTTGTGAAGGTTCTTAACTGGAACTTTTGGATTCAAAGCATGCGAAAGATCGGGGCGAATCCGAGCAATATATTTGGTGTAAATACTATTTTTTCATAAATCTGCGATCAACATTCAAGAAAAAACAAACGTGCTTTGATATGGTTCGAATGACTTACAGCTGAATGGATAAAGAGAGATTCTAGCCCTTTTATAACATGAAAAAATCGATTATAACACTTGTTTTTGCCAGCAGGTGCCCAGAAAAAACTTCAGCAAAATACGGTTTACACAGGCTCTCCGAAAGCATATTTAATCCTTCATCCGGCTCGATCCGCATTTTGGGCTTAGATTAAAGCAATATCGGCAGTTAACGGCCTTTCGAAAACGTAAAGCTGACGATTCCTGCCAAAAAGTTAAATGAGGAGCTGCTGTCAAGATCATTCTTGACATTTACTCCTCATTCAAATGCGTGAAGGTATGAAGCAGCGGTTTATTTTTATACTGTCTGCTTGATATGTTTAAATTTTTTTGTCTTCCTATTTGAGGCAGCTTTTATTTTGTTAAAACTTTGTCAATCAACCCATATTCTTTTGCACGTTCAGCTGACATGAAATTGTCGCGGTCCGTATCACGTTCAATTACTTCAAGAGGCTGGCCAGTGTTTTCAGATAAAATTCTGTTCAATTTATCTCTTAAAGAGAGAATTCGTCTAGCTGCAATATCAATGTCAGTTGCCTGACCTTGCGCGCCTCCTAACGGTTGATGGATCATTACTTCACTATTCGGAAGGGCAAAACGTTTTCCTTTTGCACCTGCCGCCAATAAGAATGCTCCCATGGAAGCAGCCATTCCTATACACATCGTGGATACATCAGGTTTAATAAATTGCATCGTATCATAAATCGCCATGCCAGCAGTAATTGATCCGCCCGGGCTGTTAATGTAAAGGGAAATATCTTTTTCAGGATCCTCCGCTGCCAAGAAAAGAAGCTGAGCAACAATGGAGTTTGCAACATGATCATCAATTGGCGTACCAAGGATAATAATGCGGTCTTTTAACAATCTTGAATAAATATCGTAAGCACGTTCACCACGGTTTGTCTGTTCAATAACAGTCGGTATTAAATTCATTATGTTTCCTCCCTCGCATCAAAGTTAAAGTCATTTCTATTCCATCATACATAAAAGGTCAATAAAGGTCAAACAAAAAACTTTTATATATAATTATTTATAAGATCAATACATGTACCATCATACCCTCATTTTTCATTTTTCAAACAACGATGAAAAATGAATTTTTCAAATCAATTTTGACACGATGGATAATTAAGCAAAATTTATTCTTGCATATACTGTTCGGTTCGATTATAATATAATTCGTGACATTTGAAAAATGCGCTCGTAGCTCAGTTGGATAGAGCGGTGGTTTCCGGTACCACGTCCGTCGGGGGTTCGAGTCCCTCCGAGCGCGTAAGCTAGAGCGACAAGGGTTTGAGCGATTTAGAAGTCGTTCAACGGACGGGAACTACCGAAAAACGGACAACGTATTTTCGCTAGGTTTCCGTCCCACTGAATCAAAGAGACCGCGTGCCTCCAAAATGAAAAATTTTGGAGGTTTTTATTTATGCGAAAAAGGCTAGAAAGGTAGTTTCAAGACTATCTGATTGTAGATGTAATCTCGATTATATGACGGTTGCAGAAGGATTAAAATACGCTAAGATCATTTACAAAACGGAAGCTATCCAGGACGAACGAGTACCGATTATTGAAGTCCTTGAAAAAATTTTATAGATGTTGTCGGTTTTAGAGATCTTACTACTGACCAAATTAGACGGTACATTAATACGTCATCTGTAACCGTGGATATTCTTTTCGGTGCTATTAAATCGATTTTTAGAAAGCTACATAAATACGGTATTATTTGAAGAAAGTCTCGTCAAAAAAATAAGGATAAACAACGAATCTTTGTGCTTACAGACACGCAAGTAAAGAGGCTATGAAACGTCAAAGATATAGGTATTTACGGGATTTCGTGACTATGGTGCTATTAAACTAATGTTAGAGTGAGAGCAAAGGGCAAACTAAGTTGAATAGTCAGAAATTTCAAGTATTTTTAGATGACGGTATTATTATGTTACTGGGACAAAAACAATAGCCGTAAAAGCCGGATTGTTCCAATGACTAAAGAAGTATGTAAACTACTTGATAGAAGAAATTCGAGGATACTTCGGTAACATTTCATATGTATTCGTTAATCAATATGGTGAAAAGTTAAAAAGAAGGAAACATCAGAAAAATATTCAAACTAAAAGACGAATGTTGCGTAAGTCTTACACTGTTTGAGACATACATTTATCGTAAACTATTTGAAAAAGGTGACGATATTTGTTCGCTACAAATGATTCTTGATCACGCGGATATATCTACTGTGTAAATATACCTAGAAAATACACCAAGCAATAATACGAAAAAATAGTCGAAAAGTCATGGGATATGTTGAAAAATAGCAGATAAATAAATATAATGAAGATGTCGAAATTTTGGAAAGTGAGGTAAATGTTAGTGAAAAAACGAAAATGGGGGTTTTTATTTTCAGTTTTCGCACTTAGCCTCGCGACTTTAGTCGGATGCGGAGGCGAAGAAGGTGCACAAAAAGTAGGAACATCGGAAGGGGCGCAAGAACAGAAAGAAGAAGCTAAACCGGAAATATTCAAAGTTGGCGATGTCGTTAAGTTAGGCGACTTACAATTAACTCTAAAAAGTGCTAAATACGTAGATGATGCCGAATATACGCCAGCAGAAAAAGGTAAAGTATTGGCGATAGAATTTGAAACGGTCAATAACGGAAAAGAGCAGTTATATTTTGGCGCGGAAGAGTTTGCAATCTCGACACAAGACGGAACACAACACGAAGAGTATTTCGGTCATGATGACGGCTTTATGAATGAAAATATTGGCGCAGGTAAGAAAATTACCGGTAAAATTTACTTCGATGTTCCTGAGGATTCAAAATACGAATTAGTCTACACACCATCATTCAGTTGGGACAACGAAAATATAACGTTTGAAATAACTCCTCAATAAGGCGGCGCATTTTGCGCCATCTTTTTTATTTTTGCGGAAGAAAATGTCGCAATTTCGTTTTCAATTTTTGTTAATGGAGGCTATCATTATCAAACAGTTGTATGTTGACAAGCAATCGTTTCCTCTTTTATTACGGCTAAATAGTTGAAAAAGAAAACTTTGGATAGTTAGTGAAATTTCAATGCACGGTTGGCAGAAACAAGGCCATCCGTTCTCCGTTTCTTTAACTGTAAATCTCAGAATCTTCCTCTTTTTACTGTGAAAATATTCCTAGTTGGCGGTATCAAAAAATATGAATTGGCAAGAACTATTTTCATTCATGGCTGAGGGCTGTAAATCCGAAAATTTGCTTGCACAAACTTCTATGCGCCATCTAATCATTAGTCGCATTCGATATGAACTATGCCAAAAAGGGTGAAAAAAGATGTAAAATATTAATATCTTGAAGATTTATAGATCACGAAGGGTGTTGAAGAATGGAACGTATTTCAGTAGTTTCCATTTTAGACGTTATTGGTGAATTGTTTTCTGATGAAGTTTCGATTGCTGTTTCCAATACTAAGGAATATATCTATTACCGGCCGAGCAAACGGATTGATTTGAAAATCAGACCGGGAGACTTGGTGAGAAAAGGAACGATTGCGTATAAAGCTTTGCACACCAAACAAAAGGTTTCTGAGTTTATTAACCGCGATGTGTTTGGCGTTCCTTATCACGGGATGGCTGTACCGTTTTTTTGGGAAGGAAAGCTTGAGGGATGCGTCACTGCGATTTTTCCTGCTTTGACGGATGGAAAATCTGTTGTGACCGTCAAAACTGATGATGGATGGGTTCCTATTCCTTTTTCGAAAGTTGCGTATTTAGAAGCAAAAGATAAAAAGACCTATGTGTACACTGAAGGATGCTCAGGAACGCATAAATACTCTCTCCAGGAATTTGAATACTTGCTTCCAAAGGACTATTTTATTCGCTGTCATCGGGCTTTTATTGTGAATGTCAACCATATTAAGGAGATCTACCCTGATGCGCATTCAACTTTTTTGCTGTTGATGAATAACGGTGATAAAATTCCTGTCAGTCAGTCCTACTCCAGTTATTTTCGAAAATTGCTTGGATTTTAAAAAATCGTTCTGTTTTAGTATGGAAATTGAGTTGTTTATCTGAATTTTCGGTCACTTATCCCCAAAACCTTGCCCCATTAACTTTTATCGGTAAAATAAATTTTAAATTCATTAAAGGGGAGATGATGGGGAAATGGACCATAAATTGGAAAGGATTGAAGATTTGCGTTTGCGCGATCGAATAGTCACAGCTGATGAAGCCGCATCATGGATCAAAGACGGGATGACTTTAGGGTTAAGCGGATTTACACGCGCGGGTGATGCGAAAGCGGTTCCATATGCGTTGGTAAAACGTGCAGAGCGAGAATCGTTTAAAGTAAATGTGTATACAGGAGCCTCTTTAGGTTCTGATATCGATAAAATGTTCACTGAAGCTGGCATTTTAGGCAAGAGGCTTCCTTTTCAGGCAGATCCTACGATGAGAAAAGGAATCAATCGGGGAGAATTTTTATTTGTCGATCAGCATTTGTCCCATACTGCTGAATTAGTGCGCTCAAATGTTATGGGTCCAATCGATTTTGCAATTTTGGAAGCGGTTTCTATTACAAGAGATGGAATGGTTATTCCGACAACCTCCATTGGAAACTCGTTGACATTTGCCCAGCACGCAAAATCGATCATTATAGAGATTAATATGGCACAGCCTGCAGATTTAGTAGGAATGCATGATTTGTATGAACCTGAGAAACAAGGGGAAAGAAAACCGATTCCGCTGACAAAATCGAATGATCGAATCGGTACGATCGGAATACCGATTGATATCGAGAAGGTAAAAGGAATTGTATTTACCAATCAGCTGGATTCACCGTCGACAATTGTGCCTCCGGATGAAGAAACAGTCATTATGGCGCAGCATTTGATAGAGTTTTTGCGTAAAGAAATTAAAGCCGGCCGGTTAACGGAACGTTTGGCCCCGCTGCAGTCAGGCATCGGTTCCGTCGCCAATGCAGTTCTTCATGGCTTGCTGGATTCAGAATTTGAGGATTTAGAGGTGTATTCTGAAGTATTGCAGGATGCAGTCTTTGATTTGATAGATGCTGGCAAAGTCCGTTTTGCCTCTTGTTGTTCGATTACCCTTTCAGAGCCGAAAATGAAGGAGGTTTTCTCGAATTTTAAGAAATACCGCGACCGTTTAGTGCTGAGACCGCAGGAAATTTCCAACCATCCTGAAATTATTCGTCGGCTCGGTTTGATTTCCATTAACACAGCATTGGAAGTGGACATCTACGGCAATGTCAATTCAACCCACGTACTTGGAACGAAAATGATGAACGGCATTGGCGGATCAGGTGATTTTGCAAGAAATGCCCGCCTGGCGATTTTTGTGACAAAATCAATAGCGAAAGACGGAAACATATCAAGCATTGTTCCTTTTGTCTCCCATGTTGACCATACGGAGCATGACGTCGATGTCATCGTCACCGAACAAGGGTATGCGGATCTCCGGGGCTTGGCGCCAAGAGAGCGTGTGGAACTGATTATCGAACGCTGCGCCCATCCGATGTATCGCGACCAGCTTCGTGAATATTATCAGGAAGCTCTTGCAAGAGGAGGGCATACACCACATGTTTTAGAAAAAGCTCTTTCATGGCATATAAATTTTGCTAAAAACGGAACGATGCGTGAAGAGATTGCACATAGCGTTTAATCGGATGACAATTTATTCGTGCATTTTCTAGACATGCGAAGAGATCGGCACAGCTAGATCAAAGAAGGAATTTATCCCTAGAAATCAATTTTGTGGATATCACACAACAAATGTTTTCACCCCCTTAGTGTTAAAAGCACTAAACGAATGGACTTATTAATTGATACTGTACTGAAAAATTTAATAAAAAATAAATTCGAGTTGAAGGCAGAAAACGATTGTTTTTGCGAAAATCATCATACAGAACGGATAGTGAGCGCTTTGATCAACTGTTTTCTGAGAATAAGGACGGATTTGCAAGGGTTATTGATTACAGCGTCAACTGGTATCTAATGTTAATTGATCATTTTTCTGACGCAAATTGCTGTATCAGCCGATAAACTCGATACTGAAGTCGATATTCCGGAAGTCGTCAATCTCGTGTTTTTTCAAGAAAGGACGTTCGACATCAAAGTTTTGGCAAATAACTGGGTTCAGAACACGCTTATATAAAGACTTACTAGATTGGAGAAGTTAATACGCATTCACCTTTTTGGCAATTTTGAGTTTTTCCGCGAAAATCCAAAAGGAATGGAAGGAAATAGTTTAACGGAACGGTTGTTTAACATCGAAGTCGAAATCATTAAAGAACTTTAGCATTTGCAGTACCAAGAAGAAAAGTATATGGGTTAAAAACGGAGTTATGGAATAAAAGTTGAAAGAACCGTTTAAACGTGCAGGAAGCATTATAGACTTGTTTAAAGACAACATGGATGATCGTGAGGAAAATGATCTGTATTCGATAATTTAACACAAAATTGTGAAGATATTGTCGGTGCTTAATGGAATACATCAATTATTTCTTTTACTTCATTACAAAAGAGGCATCTTAGATGTTGAACAAGATCTTAGATGCCTCTCTAATGTGGAATTTTGGAGATTTGCCGGTCAATCTTCTAGATAAAATTGAGATGGAATAAGGGGAAAGTTATTTTTGCAGTATTCAACATAAACATCTGAAAAAAATTTCCCCATCTGGATTATAAAAGCGAAAACCTGGATCCGATTATATCTTCAAAGAGTGAATAAGATGCATCACTTGCTTCGTCTGGTTGTACAATAGCTGTTTTGCCTGATCCATACATTCCTCAATCGTCAATGGTTTAGTAATAATCGAAAAGCATCCGTGAAATTTGCTGCGGAGCACATCCAAATTGCCTGCAAGCGAGCCGGATATTAATATCGTTGGAACTCCGTATATTTGAGCGAGATCAGCGATATAGCCGGGCGCTTTTCCGTATAATGTTTGTTCATCGCTTTGTCCTTCTCCTGTAATGACAAGATCCGCCTGCTCTATTGCTTCCTTCAAGTTCGAAGCTTCTGCTACAAGCTCAGCACCGGATATAAGCTTTGCGCCTAGTACAAGGAATGCAAATCCCAGGCCTCCTGCTGCCCCTGAACCTTTCACGTTATTGAAGACTTTTCCTTTCTGCTTCTCAATAAGAGCAGCAAATCGGGCCAATGCTTCGTCGTAAATCGGTATTTGTTTGCTGCTGGCACCTTTTTGCGGTCCGTAAACTGCGCTGGCACCTTTTTCACCACATAACGGATTGTCCACATCACAAGCAACCTTTATTGTAATATGTTCCAATCTCGGATCCAAACGGTCGAAACTTACTTGATTGACCTCCAATAAATCTTTTCCGAAAATCCCCGCTTCTTTTCCTTCTTTATCCCAAGCTTTCATGCCAAGCGCCTGTAAAAAGCCAAGGCCCCCATCATTTGTAGCACTGCCGCCAAGCCCGATAATAAACGATTTACAGCCTTTATCCAATGCATCTTTCATCACTTCGCCAAGTCCGAAAGTAGTGGTCACATCCGGGTTTCGTTGTGAAGGAGGCACTTGGACAAGCCCAGCGATATTGGCAACTTCAATAGCAGCCGTATTATTTTCGAGGATGGCATAATATGTTTTTATTTTTTTGCCCAAGGGGCCTGTACAGGTTACCTCAATGCGATCCCCGGCTGAAGAGACTAACAATGCATCGACTGTTCCTTCTCCGCCGTCAGCCATTGGCTTTGTTCTTACTGTATCACCATAATGAAGGTCAAGTATTGCTTGTTTCATAATATTTGCTGCTTGAGAAGAGGTCAGACTCCCTTTAAAAGAATCAGGTGCTACGACAATATTCATTTTAGCTGCCTCCTTTGTTTGCCTGATATCCTTCCGAATTTTTAAAAACGATGGAATAAACGAGATAGATGGAATTAATTACACTCAGCATATTGATTTCTTCCAAAATAGGTGATTTAAAGGATTCTAGTTTGCAGCTGCTCACTTTGATGATTTGTTTCGCATTCTGTGCTAAATAGCCTTTTTCATTGCCTGTAATCGCAACGATAGGAATGCCTCTCTTCTTTAATACCTTTACTAGCTGAACGATAAATCTTGTTTCTCCGGAAAAAGAAATGACAACGGCTAAATCTCTGGGCGTAAGTGATTCTGCTTCGGAAATTTGATTTTCATGGTTGCTGTACGCAGTAGCATATTTGCCCAGACGAATAAATTTGAATTGTGCATTTCTTGCAATGAGATGCGAAAATGTTACCCCAAAAAAAGCAACTTTTTTTGAGTGATGAATTTCGTGAACAACTTGAATGATTTCCTTTGAGCGGAGAAATTGCTCTGTTTGCTTCAGAGAAGCAAGTAATTCGTCATAATATTCGTTTATTTGTTTTAGATTAAATTTCGTTTTTAGGTTTTGATAGTCTACTTCGGTATCATTAAATTCAATAAATGATCTGGCATATTCTTTAAGCTCTTTAAACGTAATATTTTCAAAGCGCTGACAAAATCGGGTGATCGTTGCAGGTGATGTATGGCACGCTTCAGCTAATTCATAAATGGACATTTTCGGGATTTTTTCCACATTCCTCAAAATATATTCGGCAATAATGATTTCTGATTTTGTTTGGTCTGTTGAAGATTCAATGAAGTTTAATAATTTAGCCATAAAGTTGTACATCGAATCACTCCGGATTTCATATTTATTGTACGCTCTATTATAAATGACCATGAAAAAAGTTTCATAAAATGAAATTTTTCCTGTCTATGTTTTTTCGTTCGTTAAGATATCGGTAGAAGCAGTTACATGAAAAATTACTACCAGGAGCTGAAACACAATGAAAAAATTCAATGTACTTATTGTTGGCGGGGGTAGTACTTGGACGCCAGGGCTTTTAAAAGCAATTTGCTCGCGTCAAGATACTTTCCCGATCAACCGATTGGTCATGTATGATATCAATTACGAACGCCAAAAAATAATAGGCGAATTTGCGAAAGTGCTTTTTAAAGAAGAGTACCCTGACATTCATTTTAGCTATACAACAGATAAAGAGGAAGCATTCACGGAAGATATCGATTTTGTTTTTGTGCAAATGCGTACTGGCGGCTATGAAATGCGTGAAAAAGACGAAAAGATCCCGTTGAAACTAGGGGTTATCGGTCAGGAAACATGCGGGCCGGGCGGTTTTGCTTACGGTATGAGATCGATCCGCGATATGATTCAATTGGTCAAGGATGTCAGAAGCAAAACGAAAGACGCATGGATTTTAAACTACACAAATCCTGCTGCTATCGTTGCGATTGCGTTACAGCAAATGTTTCCTGATGATAAAAGAATCCTCAATATTTGCGACCAGCCTGAAAACTTGCTTCGTTCGTACGGCCGTTTATTAAATATGAATGAACGTGATTTTGATCCTGTATACTTCGGATTAAATCACTTTGGCTGGTTTACTCATTTATATGATCCGCAAGGCAATGACAAATTGCCTGAGCTAAGGGAAATGATTTTGAAAAACGGCTTCCGTCCGGCTGATTACGAGCAAAGGGATAAATCATGGCTCGAAACGTATGCCATGGTGCAGCAAATGGTGCGAGATTTTCCGGACTATTTGCCGAATACGTATTTACAGTATTATTTATATCCAGATAAAGTGCTGAAAAAATTGAATCCGGATTTTACGCGTGCAAATGAAGTACAAGCCGGAAGAGAGAAACGCGTATTTGAAGATTGTGAGCGCGTTGCTGAAACAGGAACTGCAAAAGATTCCAACGTAGTAGCAAATGATGCACATGGCGAGTTTATCTTAATTGTTGCAGAATCCATTGCATACAACAAAGGCGACAATTTTATTGTCATTTTGAAAAATGATGGAATCATCAGCAATTTGCCGGATGATGCGATGGTTGAAGTGGCTGCAAGTATAACCTCAAACGGGCCTAGACCATACGCAGTTGGAGAAATTCCAACATTCTATAAAGGATTGATTGAAGGGCAATATGCGTATGAAAAACTTACTGTGGAAGCATATATGGAAGGCTCATACGCCAAAGCGCTGCAAGCTTTAACTTTAAATCGTACAGTTGTATCTGCAGCAAAAGCAAGAGAGGTATTGGATGCCTTAATCGAAGCCAATAAAGAATACTGGCCGGAATTGCGATAATAACTTGTCCGTGCAGGGAGCCGTTATGACTCCCTGCTTGAAAAATAGCTAGAATGTATCCGTTTTCTATATCTTATCTAGAAGGGGAGCTATGAAATGAAGAAGGTATTTAACTTTGATTTCTTTCAGAGAATTGGCAAAACTTTTATGGTTATAATTTCTTTGCTTCCTGCAGCCGGTTTATTGCTGGGAATCGGTACAACGTTACAATCTCCGTATTTAATCGAATATTTGCCTTTTTTAGATTCAGGATTTTGGAAAACGATTTCTGATTTAATGAAGGGTGCAGGAAAAGCGATATTTGGAAACTTAGGTGTTTTGTTCGCTATCGGTATAGCGGGGAGCTGGACCGGTGGAAAAGCGGCAGCCTCCTTATCAGCACTTGTTGGTTATTTAGTTATGCATACCGTTATCGGGATTGTCCTTGGAATCACGCCGGAAAACGTATCGGAGCCAGGGCGTGTACTTGAGTTAGGGATCCCGACACTTCAAATCGGTGTTTTTGGCGGTATCATCATCGGGTTTGTAGCAGCAGTTCTTTATGAAAAATATCATGATTTCAAAATGCCGGAAATGCTGTCCTTTTTCGGCGGTTCACGATTTGTTCCTATTATAACAGCAGGTTATTCAATCATTATTGCACTGATTTTGGCCTTTGTTTGGCCACATGTACAAGACGGCATTTATGCACTTGGAGCTGCCTTATCTGGAGAAAATACGCCGCCGCTTTACATGTTCATTTATGGACTAGTAGAACGTGCCCTTATTCCGTTTGGATTGCATCATATTTTCTATATCCCAATTCGTTTTTCGGAAGTTGGCGGAACGTATACAACACTTGCTGGATCTGTCGTTTCCGGGGATACGGCAATGTATATGGCTCAGCTTGCGGATAAACAAGTAAATGATGCCGTTGAAATAACAGCAGGAAGATTTATGGCAGGGAAATTCCCGTTCGTCCTGTTTGGTCTGCCAGCGGTAGCGTTAGCAATGTATCACATGGCAAAACCGAAAAACAAAAAAGCTGTAGCAGGCTTATTATTGACTGCTGCGGGAACAGCATTTTTTACAGGAATTACAGAGCCACTTGAATTCACGTTCTTGTTCGTAGCGCCATTATTATACGTTTTCCACACATTAATGGCAGGGCTGTCATTTATGCTGATGTATGTTTTAGATGTGAATGTTGGATATGCCGGCGGATCCGGAATCATTGATTTTATCTTATTTGGTATATTACCTGGTGTTGGAGAGCCATGGTGGTATGTCATTATCGTTGGTCTGGCAATGGCTGTTGTTTACTACGTTGTATTCAGATGGGCTATTAAAAAGTGGGATCTTCTTACACCAGGACGCGGAGATGAAGATTCGAACAGACTTTATACTAGAAAAGATTACGAAGAAAAAACAAATAGAAAAAGTGATGAATCTGTTGTCAATCAAAAAGCGTATGAAGTATTAGCAGCACTTGGCGGAAAAGAAAATATCAATAATCTTGATGCATGTATTACACGGTTAAGAGTAGGTGTAAAAAACAAAGGCGCTGTTAATAAAGAAAAACTGAAAGCTCTTGGTGCTTCAGGCGTATTGGAGGTAGGAAATGGAGTTCAAGCAATATTTGGACCTACTTCAGACACGTTAAAAAATCAAATTTTAGATATCATGAATCAGGAAACAAACGAATATAAAGAAGAATCAACTATTAGTTTTGTAGCGCCATTATCAGGAAAGGTTGTTGCATTGGAAGAAGTGCCTGATGAAGTTTTCTCTCAAAAAATGATGGGCGACGGCATTGCTGTTCAACCAACAAGCGGAGATGTCTATTCTCCGGTTGACGGTGAAATCGTCGATGTATTCCCAACCAAGCATGCCATTACACTTCGTTCAGATGAAGGAGCAGAGCTGTTGATTCATTTGGGACTAGAAACAGTGAACTTAAAAGGAGAAGGCTTTGAAATAAAAGTTTCACCTAGAGACAAAATCAAAAAAGGAGATCTTATCGCACAATTCGCTATCGATCAAATTGGTCAAAAAGGGTACAACACCATTACTCCTATTATTTTACTGAACGGAGATCAGTTTAAAATCGACCATAGTAGTTATCCATCCAGCGTAGTTGGAGGAAAAGACGTATTAATCAAGGCTCAGAAAGGATAAGATCGATCATCCATGGGATAACAGTACGATACTATACAGAATTGCTTCCGAGTTCATAAAGAATAGTATCGATTATCCATGAATTCGCAAGGAACCCAAGTCCATATAGCTTAGATCAATCATCATTCAAAAGGCTATCGAGTGCATTCGATAGCCTTTTTTGCATAGTGATTGAAAAATGTGAAAAGGCACAGTACATCTGCTGCTGTGGCGTCATAGGCTTCGGAAATTGCAGCTGCAAAGAGCCGACAGCTAAATTGTAGTACGCCGCTTTGACGGGCAAGAATTTCAGAAAGAATTATTAAAGAGAGAAAAAAAGATTTTAAATTGGACGAGTAACAAAGCGGAAGGGTACATGATCCATCAGGTTACGGTACTTTCCGTATACTGCCGATTGAAATCAACGGGAAGAACATGTACAGGATCCATCAGGTTACGGTACTTTCTCTTTTTTAGTATAGGCAATTGCGGAACTATTAATGAATGCCGATTCGGCTTCTACTGTATTCATTTGAAGTTTCAACCGGATCATATATAGATAAAAAATTTGCGGCAGCCTTCTTGGAGTTTTCATTTACATTTCAATACCATTTTAGATACTCACGAAACTCTCCAGTTTATGAATAGCATTTACTCGCAACAATCCCCATAAAGTTCCATTCAACTGTATTTCACTTCTTTTTGTAAAGAAAACCACTTTTCAAAAGGAAATTGGATTAATATGTGGAAGTAAGCTGTTGGCAATTAAATTGTAGAAGAGGCCGTTTCGTGGAATTTGTAATAGGAGGGCTTACTTATGGATCATTTAAAAAGCATTTTACAGGAAAATAGAATTCCATTTGACATCCTTTATCACGAAAATCCAATTCGCACAGCGCAGGAAGGCGCGGATTTTTTTGGAATCGAAATAGGTCAGACTGCTCCTACATTGATACTTAAGTCTGACAAAGGCTATTTTGCAATAATCGTTTCAGGAGGACGCGGTCGTGTGAATCTGGAAAAAGTGTCCGAAATCTTGGGATGCAATCAATTAAAAATGGCACCCCCAAAAGAAGTCCAGAAGATAACGGGATACACTGTCGGCAGCGTTCCTTTAGTTGGTCTTTCTTTGCCTTGTATAATCGATAAAGAACTTTTTCGCTATCCGTTCATTTACGGAGGAACGGGAGAACCAACCTCAACACTGAAAATACCTCCTCATGCTTTGGAAAAGCTAAATCAAGTTGTTGCTTTCTTGAATTAAAGTGATGATGTTGTATGGACATGTTCCCATTACATTATGATCATGTTCGATAGTCTCTGCAAAATGGAGTTGCTAAATTGATTTTAAGACAAACAAACCTGTCTATTTCTTTTGTGATAGGGAAGATGGCCAATTAGTGATTGGAGAAGTGAAAAAATCATCGCGATATATGAAAAGTGCCAAAATGCAACTTCTGTACTATTTAGACACACTTCGTCAAATGGGAATGGATGCAAAAGGGGAATTGCTTTTTCCGGAAGAAAGGAAAAAAGAATCAGTAGAGTGGACGGAGGAAGCAAAACAGGAGCTAGAGCGGGCAATGGAAGATATTCGCCGTATTGCTCGCATGCCTGTACCACCTGCACCGGAGAAAATTCAGTTTTGCGGTAAATGTGCCTATCGTGAATATTGTTGGGCGGAGGAGTAAATATGAAAAAAACGTTATACATCTTTCAAAGCGGTGAACTACGTCGGAAAGATAATAGTTTATATTTTGAAACAGAGGAGAAAAAACGTTATATCCCAGTTGAGAATACAAATGATATTTATATTTTTGGAGAAGTTGATGTATCAAAAAAATTTTTAGAGTTTGCTGCACAAAAAGAAATTATAGTCCATTATTTTAATCATCATGGCTACTTTGTTGGATCATTTTATCCCCGCGAGCACTTAAATGCTGGGCACGTTGTTTTAAAACAAGCGGAGCACTATCTTGATGACGGGAAGCGGCTTGATTTGGCGCAGCGATTTATTGCAGGCTCCATCCAACAGATGAGCCGCGTATTAAAATATTATCGTTCTCGCTTAGAAGAAAAAGCTGTTTTTGATGAAGTGCTAGAAGATTTTCAAAAAGAGCTGCAAAAATTGCCAACTGCTCAGTCAGTTGAACAATTAATGGCATCAGAAGGACATACACGAGAAAAGTATTACAGTACTTTTGATACGATTATTCAACATCCCGATTTTATTTTTGAAAAACGAACAAAACGACCACCGCACAACCGATTAAATGCGTTAATCAGCTTCGGGAACTCTATAGTGTATACGATGTGTTTAAGCGAGATTTATAAAACGTATCTTGACCCCCGCATTGGGTATTTACATAGTACGAATTTTCGACGCTTTTCTTTAAATCTTGATATTGCCGAAATTTTTAAACCTATTATCGTGGATCGGTTAATTTTTTCCCTTGTAAATAAAAAAATGCTGACAAAAAAGCATTTTGAAAAACTGACCGATGGTATTTTGTTATCGGAGGAAGGACGGAAGGTTTTTATCAGTGAACTTGATAAAAAAATGCAAACAACCGTCCAACATCGCCATCTAGGCAAATCTGTGTCATACCGACGCTTGATTCGTTTGGAATTGTATAAATTGCAGAAGCATTTACTTGGTGAAAAGCCATATGAATCATATACAGCTAAATGGTAGGGGATTTTCATGTTTGTCATACTTGTGTATGATTTTAATGAGAAACGTGTAGCGAAGGCGCTAAAAATTGCTCGCAAATATCTTCATTGGGTACAAAATTCTGTTTTTGAAGGAGAAATTTCACAAGCAAATTATAAAAAACTAAAAGTAGAATTGCAAAATCTTATGAATCCGGATGAAGATTCCGTAATTTTTTATACATTTCGAACGCAGAAATATTGGTCGCGTGAGAATTTGGATTAAAAAAAGGCGGCGACGAATTTATTTTGTAGAAAGAAGGACAAGCTATGCGATTAACGGTAACGATGAAGCCAAAAAATAATGTTGTGATACTGCCATTACATTATCAGTATTTATTGCATGGTTTACTTTATAATTCTTTACAGGATAAAAGTTTCGCTTCATTTTTGCATGAAATTGGTTTCCAGAAAGGGAAGAGAACATATAAATTATTTACATTCAGTCGTCTTTTCGGGCAACATAAAATTCAATTAGATCCGAAAACGATTATATTCGATGACGATATTTCTTGGCATGTTTCTACTGTATTGCCTGAACTGACGCAGCAGTTAGGAGAATACTTTTTATTACAAAATGAAGTTCATCTAGGAAATCAATCGGTGGAGATACAAAGTATAAAAATGGAGGAAAGCGAAGTAAAGAGCTCTGAAATTGAAATTGAGATGCTTTCACCAGTAACAGTCTATAGCACATATGAAACGGTGGATGGTACCCAGAAGACACAGTTTTTTCATCCATATGATGAAGCATTTCCACATTTAGTGGAGCTTAATTTTCGCAATAAGTATGAAGCCTATTACGGAGATCCGCCACAAGAGAGATTGTTTATTGAACCTTTACATGTTACTAAGAGACATAAAGTCGTCACGACTTTTAAAAATTACTATATCACTGCATGGCAGGGAAGGTATCGTTTGCGGTCTTCTCCGAAGTATCTTACTTTCCTTTTGCAAACTGGAATAGGCGGACGAAATTCTCAAGGGTTTGGAATGTTCCGTGTTATTCGAGAATTGTAGTAACAGGGAAATAGTTGTCGTCGACCCCCAATCGTGCAAAAATCCCTGGGGATCGACGACTCTTTTAAATCTTTATTGAGCCCTCGCAAATCAAAGGATTGATAAAACTTACCTCCTTCGTTAAAATAAAAATAACCAATCAACCATTTAAAACCAAATACTTATGTAGCAACAATTTTTTGGGTTTTTATCTTAACTATGAGGAATTGAAACTTTGGCTCTGTATTCGCTTCAAATTCAACATTCAGAATCGTTTTTATCTTAACTATGAGGAATTGAAACGAGATCATTGGATTTCGCCCCGCCGCAATATACAGCGTTTTTATCTTAACTATGTGGGATTGAAACGAAATGATCTTGAAGTCTATTAATGTGCCAGAACGAGTTTTTATCTTAACTACGAGGAATTGAAACATTTTACATTGACAGTGTTTTCTGACTCCAGCGCAACATGTTGATTCTTATGGATTTTAATGACCAAGATGATGATGAAATTTTGCTTGACATCCTGTAGGAAAGTACTAATAGTCGAAAAATGGGAGTACAATATCACTTGGCTTTAGACGCATCAAGGTTATATTTTTTACTGTACGGATTAGAAACTTACGGTATACGGGGTCTTCCCTCATTACATTCACGTAGTGGGGGACAGGCCCCATAATCATTTCATCATAAATAAGTCTCAAGACTTAGTTGAATATACATTTGAGGTCCATTTTGGAAAATCACTTTTCTCTGTATTCTAAGGAAGAGAAAAGTAATTGAATTTGTTTTTCTTTTAAATTCATTTAATCAATCCAACTTGAAGTTTTTGGATAATAGCTGTTTATGAGGCTAAAAATCTTCTCTAAAATAAGAACGCGAAAAGGCTGTGGATTTGGAGAGGCATTGCTTTTTTTGTATTTGTTTAGGCGAACTTCTTGCACTAGAGATTTGTCAATAAAGCAAGTACGTTTCATTGACATGTTAAATGAAAATTGGAAATATGTAGAAGTAGGCTGTGTAAGATTCTAATCAAAATATGTTTGTATAAACCAAGGGGATGATCGGTGCTACTTTGTTGCCCCTTGCTGAGCGGAGTGCTAAAGGATAAACAAATCAAGTGATAAAGCTGCGAAAAATTCTTGGGAAGGAAGGGAAAACATTGAAAAGATTTTTTGTGATTCTGTTGGGTATCATCGGATTTATTGGTTTATATATTATCTTTTTGAATCCAATCAATTTTAGTTGGTGGCCTTTAGGAAATCAAAGAACCCAGTCCGTTACATCAGAGGGAATTGAAATGATTGAAATTGATGCCTCAGGTGTTAGCACAACGATTATTCCGGAAAGTCGAGAAGATTTAAAAGCTGATTTAGATGGAAAGGGAAAGCTGACTGTTAAACAGCATGGAGACAAAGTAAAAGTAAGTGCGAAACAGAAATGGAAATGGTTTGGGTGGTTGTTTCATAACAAGGCAAGATTGAATATTTACATCCCTGAAGATTATGATCGAAACATGGCTATAAATCTTGGCTCCGGGAATTTGAATTTCTCTGGCCTTTCAAAAAATGAACCGATGAAACTAGATGAATTAATATTAGATATAGGCTCGGGAAACGTCAACCTGAGGAATGTATCGGTTAAACATTTTGAGCATGATAGTTCATCGGGGAATGTCGATATAGACTCATTAACGACAGAAACAGGATCATTTGATATTAGTTCTGGAAACCTCAAAGTAAAGCATTATATCGGAGCTATTGAGGCTGAGCTATCATCTGGAAATTTAAATATACAAATGGATGAATTAACAGATTCAGTTGATATTGAAGTAAGTTCAGGAGTGGTGGATCTTAATCTTCCGACTGATGCTGACTTTACTTTAAACGGAAAGACAAACAGCGGCAATATAACATGTGATTTTCCGCTAACTAGCAAAAAAATAGATAATAAAAACATCAAAGGTACCCATGGGTCCGGTGAACATCCTATCGACGTAAGCGTATCAAGCGGCAACATTAAAATTTATTAAAATGATGTGAAAAAGCGTTCATTGATTAACTAGGGAAGCAAGAATGATGTCTATCTCTTTAATAAAATACTTAACAAGTGCCGCACTCTTAAATATTAAAAGTCAATAGAAAAAGGAAGCAGCCTAAACCTTCTATATTCGTGTTTTAGGCTGCTTTTTAAATAAAATTTATCTTTTTATCTTTGAATAGCTGAGCACCAATAATTTGATGATGTATAAAAGTTTGTGTAAAGCATTTTGCTAGACCAAAAGGAAATAGGGTATTCTCTGATTTGGACAAAAACACATTCCAGAGAAAGGAGAACCCTGCCTATGTCTAAAAGTATACCGAATTTTTTTGAATAACGACACAAAAACTGCAGAAAAATAAACGAAAAACAAAGAATTGATAAAAAATCCTGTTTACGCTAAAATTGAAATAACAAAATTTCCAGTATTATCAAAACTTTGTCATATCAACAACTTTTTGGGGTTTTTATCTTAACTATGAGGAATTAAAACTGTATCAGACCGCAAGAAAAGCTGAAGCAACTCTCCGTTTTTTATCTTATCCATAAGATTTGAAACAATAATCTCGATATCACACGATAAAAGAGTAAGAAAATCATGGACAAATAGATGGAAAGTTTTTTTGTACAGTAAATAATCCACCTGCAGGAGGGCTTCCTGGTAATCCGTATGGTTGTAGGTACGTTACGATACCAAGCATTTGATGATGAAGAATTAAGCGAAAAAGTTGAATGTAAACCGTTTAATAGCATTGTTGAAGTGAAAGAATTTTTCCAAATCAGTTTATTAGGGCGAAGAAGAAATATTTTTGGATAAAGAAGCGACTTTTAAAATAAAGCAGATTATAGTGATCACAATTTTTTATGTGAGATGGTCAAGAAAATGAAAGAGGATAGTAAAGAACCTGTTGTTATTAATAAAAATAAACTTGTTGATGATCAAAAAAAACAAAATGAAGATACAAGATCTGATCGTTTTTCATGGAAGATAGATGATGTTGAATTCTATTAATTTTTCAAAAATTGGCGCTCCTTTTAGGAGTGCTTTTTATTTTACCTGAGAGAGGATGTAATGTGTATAAGGGAAAAACGCATACAAGATTACGACGAAGACACAAGGGTATCTGACTGTTACGGCGCCGATCATTCGTCCTGGAGTATTCCCTTATATATGATCGGATAAAACGGTTCTGATGGAGGCCGAATTTGCAGGAGGAAATCTTTTCGGACAAAACAATTCAGACAAAGCCGGTTACTGATGGCGGCCATCCGAATGAACCAGTCACATTGCAAAATTTCAACCGGCATGCAAAAGGGATTACACTACGGATGAAGAGTACAAGATTTAAATCTGGTCATCTCTTTTACTGTCACATTCGGATTCATTCAACATTGCCTGTTCGTTTGGAAGTCCTTATATGTGACGGTTACTGAAAAATTATTTATTTAGCTCAGTTGAAAAACTGGGCTTTTTATTTCTGAATATGGAAACAAATCCACTCCCACATATACCGCTCCCCTTAAGAAAACGTCATTTATGTAAAGATATATAACATAAATGCGTAAATTTTTTAGTTAAAATATACAAAATCACATTAAAAATTGTGAATATTCGCTAATGTTATACAGTTAAAAAGAATATATAATAAATACACATTACGTATTGTGTTATAAAAATTAACATAAAGGGGATTGATCGTATTATAAAGGGGTGAATGAATGAAGACGTTGTTCATAAAAAATGCCAAAAATATTATTACGATGGATGAAAATCGAACGGAATACCCAGGCGGCAGCATGTATGTTGTCGGTCAAGAGATTAAAGCGATCGGCTATGATTTACCTTGTGAGTCAGCGGATATTGTCATTGATGCGCGCGGAAAAATTGTTTATCCGGGGTTAATCAATACGCATCATCATTTGTATCAGACTTTCACCCGCAATATCCCTTGGGTGCAAAATGTTGAGCTGTTTGATTGGCTAATCGCTTTGTACGATATTTGGCGCCATCTAAGGCCGGAAGATGTGTATTTAAGTGCTGTTGTCGGATTAGGTGAGTTACTTAAAAGCGGTTGTACGGCATCAGCTGACCATTTTTACGTTTTTCCGAATGGAGTCAGCTGTGAATTAATTGATGAGGAAATACGGGCAGCACGTGAGATCGGAATTCGTTTTTACCCAACTAGAGGCTCTATGAGTTTAGGACGATCAAAAGGGGGATTGCCGCCAGATGAAATCGTTCAGCCGGATGATGTTATTCTTCGAGATACCATGAGAATTATTGAAACCTATCATGATCCTAGTAAATTTTCGATGCTGCGGGTAGGTGTTGCACCTTGTTCACCATTTTCGGTTAGCAAAGACTTGCTGCGTGAATCAGCGGATTTAGCACGCAGTTATGGCGTTCGGATGCATACCCATTTGGCGGAAACGATCGATGAAGAGGATTTTTGCAGAGAAAAGTTTGGCATGCGTCCTTTCGAACTAATGGAAGAAACAGGTTGGGTCGGCGAAGACGTGTGGTATGCGCATGGAATCTGGTTTGATGACAAAGAAATTGCCAAGCTGGGTGCTTGTGGCTGCGGAGTTGCTCATTGTCCGAGCAGCAATATGAAAATGGCTTCCGGAACGATGCGAATTATGGACATGCTGCAGGCAGGGGTAAAAGTGGGATTTGGTGTTGATGGTTCAGCTTCTAATGATTCTTCCAATCTATTATTAGATTTAAAAATTATGAACCTGCTCCATAATCTTCAGCATGGAACGACAGCGCTAAGTGCTGAAGATTGTTTGTCGATTGCGACGAGAGGTTCAGCTAAAGTGCTTGGCTGGGAAGATGCCATTGGCTCATTGGAAGTCGGCAAGGCTGCAGATATGTTTATGATTGATACGAATCGATTAGAATTTGCTGGTGCGCTTTTCAACGATACGGCGCTTCCGATTCTAGCGGGCACACCGACAGTCGATATGACTATCGTTGGCGGAAGGATTGTCGTAGATAAAGGGCGACTTGTCAATATCGATGAAGAATCATTTGCCATGCGGGCGCAAAAAGCTGCTGAAAGAATGCTGGAAACGGCTCTTGAGCATACAAAAGTCAATTATAAAAAAACAAGAATAAGAAACTCAGATATTCTAACTTAGATAAGGGGGGATAAGCAGTGGAAGCAATTCGAAACGAGATTGTCGCATTTCATCATGTTAGTAAGATTTACAATACCGGCACAGTCGCTTTAAGCCAATTCCATTTTTCCATCACAGAAGGGGAATTTATAAGCTTCCTCGGCCCGTCTGGCTGCGGGAAATCAACGGCATTAAGAATGGTGGCAGGTTTAGGCGAAGCTACTGAGGGCAAGGTAGAAGTATTTGGGCAAAACCCGAAAGAAGTTATAAAAAATACAAATGATGTTGCGTTTGTATTCCAAGATGCCAACTTGCTTCCATGGAGAACGGTGCTGGAAAATGTGATGCTGCCTTTAGAATTAAGGGGTTCGGATAAAAAAAGCCGCAAAGAGGATGCGATCAAAGTATTGGAGATGGTTGGACTAAAGGATCATATAAAGTCATATCCTAGGCAGTTGTCAGGCGGAATGAGAATGAGGGTGTCTATAGCTCGAGCGTTGGCTGCAAAACCTAAATTGCTGTTAATGGATGAACCGTTTGCTGCATTAGACGAGATTACAAGACAGACCTTGCAGACGGAGCTGCTTGAAATATGGAAAAGGGAGAAAATGACAATTTTGTTCGTGACTCATAATGTATTTGAAGCTGTCTATCTTTCTACTAGAATTGCAGTGTTGTCAGCTCGGCCCGGACGATTATCATCTATCATCGATGTCGATCTTCCTTATCCGAGGGAGCGGACAGATGAACGGTTTACAGAATATGTCGATATTTCCTCGCAAAGTCTTGAGAATAGTTCAACCCGAAGGGAGTTGGTATAAATGTCTGTACAAACAGCAACCACTCAAACGAAGGAAATTGTCGCTCAATCAAATAATACTGGCAAACTGAAAATATGGAGCAAATCAAAATGGAAGATTATTGGTCCGATTGCTGCGCTTGTTGTTTTTCTTTCTTTATGGCAGTTTGTACCGATTATGGTTGGCGTGCAGCCGTTTATACTTCCAAAACCGACAGACGTCCTTCAAGCGGCGGTTGAAGATTGGGAGTTATTATGGCCAGCCATACAAATAACGGTGGCTGAATCTGTGATCGGATTTGTAATAAGCGCCATCATTGGAATTGGCTTTGCGGTTTTATTAGCAAGCTCAAAAATTTTAGAAATAAGCATTTACCCGTATGCGGTTATTTTACAAACGATACCGGTTGTAGCTGTTGCACCGATCGTTGTTATCTGGTTCGGCTCGGGCTTCAATTCGATTGTGATGATTTCATTTTTAATTGGATTTTTTCCGATCATTTCAAATACGTTAATGGGATTGAATTCAATCGATAAAAATATGAGCGAATTATTTACTTTATATAATGCGTCAAAATGGCAAAAAATGTGGAAGCTCCGAATTCCGGCTGCTATGCCTTACATGATGACCGGCTTAAAAATATCCAGCACGCTATCGATCGTTGGAGCTATTACGGGTGAATATATAGCTGGAATTGGCGGAGGAAAAGGCGGTTTAGGGTATGCCATTACGGTAGCAGCCGTTCAATTAAAAACACCATATTTATTTGCTTGCGGAATTGCCGCTGCTATTTTTGGGATTGTCTTTTACTTACTCGTAAGTTTGTTTTCTCATTTCATGCTGAGATCATGGCACGAATCCGCGATGAAGGGAGAAAAATAAAAAATTTGATCAAAAATTAAGTTGACATAATCACTATTGCTTACAAGAGCTGAATTCAATTTGCTAATTTTTTTTGGATAAAAATGGTTTGCTGCGTTAGGGAACGAGCTTTATTGAGTTTCAAAAAAAGTGCAAAAAGGGGGAAAAAGAATTGAAAGCATGGCGCAAAGCGAGTTTTCTATTAATCGGGATTATATTCATGTTCTTCCTCACCGCCTGCGGAGGACAAGAGTCGAGCAGCTCAACAAACGAGGGAGACAGCGCTTCGAATGAAGAGAAAAAAGACTTAAAAGATGTAAAAATTGTATTAAATTGGTTTCCGAAGGCGCAGCATGGCGGTTTGTATGCAGCACAAGAAAACGGATTGTTTGAAAAAAACGGTTTAAAAGTCACGATCGAACCGGGTGGGCCGCAAGTCTCGTCTATTCAAATGGTTGCATCTGGAAGTGCTGACTTTGGGCTTGCACATGCTGACCAAATGGTTATTGCTAGAAATCAAGGAATTGAATTAGTCGCTGTAGCTGCTGCCATGCAAGGAAGCCCGCAGGCATTAATGTTCCATAAAGGAAAGGGAATTGACGATTTTGATGAATTAAATGGAAGAAAAGTATATATACAGCCTGGTATTACGTATTGGGACTTTTTGAAATCTAAATATAATTTAAGTAATGTACAAGAATTGGCTTATACAGGACAGCATTCGAATTTTATTAGCGATCCCAATTCTGTAAGCCAAGCCTTTGTGACTTCAGAGCCGTTTTTCTTAAAAAAAGATGGAGTAGATGTAGAAACGAAGCTCATATCTGATGCAGGTTATAATCCTTATAACGTTGTGTTATATGTTACAAAAGACTATTTAGAAAAAAATAAAGAAACTGTCAAAGCATTTGTGGATGCTTTTGTCGAAGGATGGTATTTATACAAAGATTCTTACGAAGAGATTAATAAAGTGATTCAGAAAGACAACGCTGATATGGAATTAGAATCATTAAAATTTGAAGCCGAAACACAAGTGGATTTTGTATATGGAGGAGATAGAGCAGAGCATGGAGTCGGATATATGACGGAAGAACGCTGGGCAACATTAATTAAACAATTGCACGATCTCGGTTTATTAGAAAAAACATTTGATGCAAAGGAAATTTTTACGACAGAATATTTGCCAAAACATGAATCGAAATAAAAACAAAAACGAAAACTGGGCAGCTTATATTTGCTCAGTTTTTTGTTTTAACCATAAGTTTTACTGCAAAAAAAAGAAATCGGCTTATATGCCGACTTCAAAAACTGATCTCATACATTAAAATTTAAAAGTCCTTTTACTCCTCGTTTTTCACTTGATTATATGCTTGATCAAGATTTTGCAGTCTTTTCAATATTTCTGCATTTTTGGTTAGCTGGTCGTAAATTAAAGTTGAGACGACAGATCGGTAGTAGCTGTTCATGGCATCAATCTTTGAAGATTTTTCTTTATTCATTTCAATGTACTGTTTAAAGTTTTCTTTAAAATAGGAAACAGAAAAAAGCTGTGTCATGTTCGTTCCTCCAAAATTTTAGATTCTTTTTTTAAATTCTTCATGTAAAATAGAACTAAAGGGGGGGGAGTTCTGATGCATATAAAAATGGACTTAGTCCAAAACCAATCCTTGAGATTGGCGATGACGAAAGAGCTGAAGCAAGCCATTGGGCTTTTGCAATATTCTACAATCGATTTAGTATCTTACTTGAGGGAAATTACGCTTGAAAACCCCTTTGTGGAATTGGAAGAATCCCATCCACCGATATTTTATCATAATCAAAGAAAGCAGCAGAGGGCTAGCAAGGAGGATGGCCGCTGGATCGAAAATATGCCGAAAAAAGGGATGGGGCTAAAAGATCATTTGCGAAATCAGCTCGTAGAATTTCGTTTTACCGAAAACGAACGGCGTGCTATTCATATTTTAATCGATGCAGTGGACTCAAATGGTTATATGTCAGAAGACTTATCCCGCCTATCGGAAAAGTTCCAAATTTCGATCGATCTTTTTGAAAAACAGCTGTCTGTGCTGCAATCATTAGATCCAATTGGCGTCGGGGCACGTTCGCTTCAAGAATGCTTGCTTTTGCAGGCTAAAGAAATCGGGGAAAAACCTGAAGGCTCCGAGTTCGTGTTAAAAGAGCATTTTCATCTGTTTGCCACAAAAGCTTGGAAGGATCTTTCCAAAAAGACAGGTCTGTCGCTGAATGCTCTTCAGCAAATTTTCGATTTTGTTCAAACATTGAATCCAAGACCTGGTCTGCAATTTGATGAGGAAACCCCGAATTATATCATCCCTGATTTAATGATTGAAGAGCGAAATGGAGATTGGATTGTATATTATAATGAAGATCTTTTGCCGCAAATTAAAATCAATCGGGACTACGAACCGATTGTACAAACAGAAAAAGAAGTAAAATCTTACGTACAGACTAAACTCCATCAAGGACGCTGGCTGTTAAAATCGCTTGAGCAGCGGAAGGAAACGCTTGTCAAAGTTATGCAGGAAATTATACGATTTCAGAAAGACTTTTTCTATTTGAAAAACAACATTTTGAAACCGTTAACATTAAAAGATATCGCTGATTCTCTTAACATTCACGAGTCGACTGTAAGCAGAGCGGTCAATGATAAATTTGTTCAAACTCCTTTCGGTTTATATGAGTTGAAATATTTTTTCACTAACAAAGTGGGAGAAGAAGATACATCAAGTGCGAATGTTAAACAGGTCATTCAGCAATTAATTGATCAAGAAAATAAGCAAAGACCGCTTTCAGATCAAAAAATTGCCAACCTGTTGAAAGAGAATTATAATATGAATGTTTCGAGAAGAACAGTGGCCAAATACCGCGATCAGCTCAATATCCCTTCGTCCAATTTGCGAAAAAGATATAATTAGAAAGGAATTGGATTCGTGAATCAAGTGGTTCTTTATACGAAGCAAACATGTCCATTATGTGATGAAGCAAAGGAATTGTTGTATAAGCTGCAAGCTGAAATACCCTTTGATCTGAAAGAAGAAGATATTTATCAAGATGACCGGCTGCTGGAAAAATATCAACTAATGATTCCAGTGATTGAAGTGAATGGAAAGATTGTTATTTTTGGGAAAATTGAAGAAAATTCTTTAAGAAAACGTTTGCTGGAACTTGTTTCTGTTGATTAACATTTGCGCTCCTGCTAAAATAATATATGTAGCAAGGGGTGAATTTTTTTGCTATAATTGGGACATAATTTGTCTTACAGGGACAAAAAAAGTCCCAGAAAGAAAGAGCTGAAGGGTCTTGAAAATGCAATCATTAATTGAAGCTCAAAAAAAATTATTGCCTGATCTTCTCCAAACTATGCAAAAGCGCTATCAAATTTTGCAGTCCATTCGACTGATGCAGCCTGTAGGAAGACGAAGCTTGTCAAACAATTTAGGCATCAGTGAAAGAATTCTGCGTGGAGAAGTGCAATTTTTAAAGGAACAAAATTTAATTCATATTCACCCCTCGGGAATGACCTTAACGAAAGAAGGGGATGATCTTCTTTCATCATTGGAAGAAATGATGAAAGATGTTTTAGGTTTAACTTTTTTGGAAACTACATTAAAAGAGAAGCTTCATTTAGATGAAGTGATTGTTGTTTCAGGTGACAGCGACCATTCGCCCCTCGTGAAAAAAGAAATGGGAAGAGCTTGTGCACAATGCATTATGAATCATTTGCAGGATGACGAGGTTGTTGCTGTGGCAGGCGGCACAACGCTGGCAGCTGTTGCTGAAATGATGATTCCGTTAGGTCATCGCCGAAATGTTTTATTTGTCCCTGCAAGAGGCGGACTAGGGGAAAATGTTGAAAACCAGGCGAATACGATTTGCGCCAAAATAGCTGAACGTGCACATGGGAAATACAGGCTGCTCCATGTTCCTGACCAGCTAAGCAAGGAAGCATATGAATCCATTATCGAAGAACCGGAAATAAAAGACCTTTTAAAAATTATACGTTCAGCGAAAATGCTTGTTCATGGCATCGGGGATGCTCAAACAATGGCGGAGCGAAGAAAGACTCCGAAGGAAGATTTCGAAAAAATTAAAAAAGGAAAAGCAGTAGGCGAAGCTTTCGGTTATTACTTCAACCAAAAAGGTGAAGTCGTCCATAAAGTTCAAACGGTTGGAATGCAGCTGGAGGACTTAAAAAACATACGAAATGTGATCGCGGTTGCTGGAGGAGCCTCTAAAGCAAAAGCGATCAAAGCGTATATGAATCAATCATTAGCCACGATTTTAGTAACTGACGAAGTGGCAGCTAAAGAGTTATTAAGGGAACTGTAAAGCTCCCTCAATATAAACATCATTCCTAAAATTGAAGGAGGACTTAAAGATGGCAGTGAAAATTGGTATTAATGGTTTTGGTCGTATTGGACGCAATGTATTCCGCGCAGCATTAAAAAATCCTGAAGTAGAAGTAGTAGCAGTAAATGATTTAACAGATGCAAACATGCTTGCACATCTTTTACAATACGATTCTGTTCATGGAAAACTCGATGTGGAAGTCGGGGTAAATGGAAATAACTTGGTCGTGGATGGAAAAGAAATTCAAGTATTATCCGAGCGCGATCCAGCTCAATTAGGCTGGGGAGACCTTGGCGTTGACATTGTAGTAGAATCTACTGGTCGCTTCACGAACCGTCAAGATGCAGCAAAACACCTTGAAGCAGGTGCGAAAAAAGTAATCATTTCTGCGCCGGCTAAAGAAGAAGATATCACAATTGTTATGGGCGTAAACGAAGACAAATATGATCCAAGCAATCATCATGTCATTTCCAACGCTTCATGTACAACAAACTGCTTAGCTCCGTTTGCAAAAGTTTTGCATGAAAAATTTGGCATTGTTCGAGGCATGATGACAACTGTGCACGCTTATACAAATGACCAACAAATTTTAGACTTGCCTCACAAAGATTACCGCCGCGCTCGCGCTGCAGCAGAATCTATCATACCGACAACAACTGGTGCGGCTAAAGCAGTTGCGCTCGTATTGCCTGAATTAAAAGGAAAACTTAACGGTATGGCAATGCGTGTTCCGACACCAAATGTGTCCATCGTTGACTTAGTGGCTGAGCTTGAAAAAGACGTAACAGTTGAAGAAGTAAATGCTGCGCTTAAAGAAGCAGCTGAAGGAGAATTGAAAGGTATTTTAGCGTACAGCGAGGAGCCGCTTGTATCCAGAGACTATAATGGTGATACTCATTCTTCTACGATTGATGCGCTTTCTACTATGGTGCTTGAAAACCGCATGGTAAAAGTTGTTTCTTGGTACGATAACGAAACAGGATACTCAAACCGCGTGGTAGATTTGGCGGCTTACATTGCAAAACAAGGTTTATAATCTTTAAATACGGACTTGTAGCTTGCCTGTTTAAAAAGCTATAATGAAAAGCGGGAAGGGGAAGGGGACGTTTACATTCCCCTTTCCCTTTCAACATGTAGGAAGAATTTTTTCCTGATCGTTATTGTGAAGGAGGAGCTTGAGCCATGAACAAAAAAACGATAAAAGATGTCGATGTGAAAGGGAAAACGGTATTTTGCCGAGTTGACTTTAATGTACCGATGCAGGATGGCAAAATAACCGATGATACACGCATACGAGCTGCACTCCCAACGATCCAATACTTGGCGGATCAAGGAGCGAAAGTATTGCTTGCCAGCCACCTTGGCAGACCAAAAGGACAGGTTGTGGAAGAACTTCGATTGACGCCTGTAGCGAAGCGTTTAGAAGAGCTGTTAGGCAAAAAGGTGGTCAAAGTAGATGAAGCTTACGGTGCGGCTGTAAAAGCGGAAGTAGACAAGTTAAACAATGGCGACATTCTCGTTCTGGAAAATGTACGCTTTTATCCTGGCGAAGAAAAGAATGATCCTGAGCTAGCTAAAGCTTTTGCTGAATTGGCTGATTTATATGTTAACGATGCCTTTGGCGCCGCTCACCGCGCACATGCATCTACCGCAGGCATTGCGGAATATTTACCATCTGTTGCAGGATTTTTAATGGAAAAAGAAATCAATGTTTTATCTAAAGCGCTTGATAATCCTGACCGCCCATTTACAGCGATTATCGGGGGTGCAAAAGTAAAAGATAAAATCGGAGTTATCGAAAATTTATTGGAACGTGTAGATAATTTGATTATCGGCGGAGGACTTGCTTATACGTTTGTAAAAGCGCTGGGTCACGAAATCGGCAAGTCTTTGCTTGAAGAAGATAAAATAGAACTGGCAAAATCGTTTATGGAACGTGCCAAAGAAAAGGGCGTTCGCTTTTATATGCCTGTAGATGTTGTGGTAGCAGATGATTTTTCAAATGATGCCAATACAAAAGTAGTGGATATTGACAGCATTCCGGCTGATTGGGAAGCACTTGACATTGGACCTAAAACGGCTGAAATTTATGCGGATGTCATTCAACAATCAAAGCTTGTTGTTTGGAACGGACCGATGGGCGTTTTTGAAATGGATGCTTTTGCAAAGGGAACAAAAGCTGTAGCGGAAAGCTTGGCGAAAGCAGAACATACTTATACGGTCATCGGCGGCGGTGATTCAGCAGCAGCAGTAGAAAAATTCGGCCTTGCGGATAAAATGAACCACATCTCAACCGGAGGCGGAGCATCTTTAGAGTTCATGGAAGGAAAGAAACTTCCGGGAGTTCAAATATTGGAAGACAAATAACCACAACCATTTCCGTAAAAAGGAAGGTGTAAAGATGAGAAAGCCGATTATTGCAGGGAATTGGAAAATGCATAAGACGCTGGAAGAAGCAAAAAGCTTTGTAAAGGAAGTTAAATCACTCGTTCCCCCACAGGATAAAGTTGATTCCGTTATATGTGCACCTGCCTTATTTTTAGGTCAGCTTGTGGAATTAGCTGAAGGCTCTGAACTAAAAATTGGCGCTCAAAATATGCATTTTGAAGAAAGCGGAGCTTATACAGGGGAAATCAGCCCTGTTGCATTGGCGGATATCGGTGTTGATTATGTGATCATTGGACACTCCGAACGCCGGGAAATGTTTGCCGAAACAGACGAAACCGTGAATAAAAAAGTATTGGCTGCTTTCAAACACGAATTAACTCCGATCGTATGTGTAGGCGAATCATTAGCTGAGCGTGAAGCTGGAAAAACGAATGAAATTGTTGGCGAGCAGGTCAAAAAAGCGTTGGCTGGAGTCGATGCGTCGGCTGTGAAAAGCATCGTGATTGCTTATGAGCCGATTTGGGCGATTGGCACAGGAAAATCGTCTTCTCCGGAGGATGCCAATGAAGTATGTGCCCATATTCGGGGTGTAATTGCCGATATTTATTCCGATGATGTTGCAAACGAAGTTCGCATTCAATATGGCGGCAGTGTTAAACCGGAAAATATTAAAGATTTTCTAAACCAGCCGGAAATTGACGGAGCATTAGTCGGAGGCGCAAGCCTGGAACCACGCTCTTTCTTGCAGCTATTGGAGGCAGGCCAAAATGAGTAAAAAGCCAGTAGCATTAATTATATTAGACGGTTTTGCTCTGCGTGACGAAGTGAAAGGAAATGCTGTGGCTCAAGCGAACAAGCCGAATTTTGATCGATTTTGGAATACATACCCGCATGCAACGTTAAAAGCATGTGGAGAAGCTGTCGGCTTGCCGGAAGGTCAAATGGGAAATTCTGAAGTTGGACATTTAAACATCGGTGCAGGCAGAATTGTATACCAAAGTTTAACACGCGTTAACATAGCGATTCGTGAAGGCGAATTTTTTGAAAATGAAACATTTCTTTCAGCTATGAACCACGTGAAAGAAAAAGGAACGAACCTTCACATTTTCGGCTTATTATCGGATGGCGGCGTTCACAGCCACATTAACCACTTATTCGCCTTGTTAAAATTGGCGAAAGATCAGCAAGTGAAAAATGTGTTCATTCATGGATTTTTGGACGGACGCGATGTTGGTCCGCAAACGGCGAAGCAATATATTGATGAGCTGAATGAAAAGATCAATGAATACGGAGTAGGACAGATCGCAACGATTTCAGGCCGCTATTACTCGATGGACAGAGATAAAAGATGGGATCGAGTAGAAAAAGCATACAGAGCGATGGTGTATGGCGAAGGACCAGCTTACAAAAACGCATACGAATGTATTGAAGATTCTTATGCACACGGGATTTATGATGAGTTTGTCATCCCTTCTGTTATGACAAAAGAAGACGGCAGTCCTGTTGCAACCATTCAAGATGATGACGCGGTCATTTTCTATAATTTCCGTCCGGATCGCGCTATTCAAATTTCGAATACATTCACAAATGAAGATTTCCGTTCCTTTGATAGGGGACCGAAACATCCAAAACGTTTATTCTTCGTTTGTTTGACGCATTTTAGCGAAACGGTGAAAGGATATGTTGCCTTCAAGCCGGTTAACTTGGACAACACAATTGGCGAAGTCATTTCCCAAGCCGGATTGAGGCAGCTGCGCATAGCAGAAACAGAAAAATATCCGCATGTTACGTTCTTTATGAGCGGAGGCCGGGAAGAGAAGTTTCCTGGCGAAGAACGGATTTTAATTAATTCACCGAAGGTAGCCACGTATGATTTAAAACCGGAAATGAGCGCATATGAAGTAACTGAGGCGCTTTTAAAAGAAATTGAGGCTGACAAGCATGATGCGATCATATTGAATTTTGCTAATCCGGACATGGTCGGTCACTCCGGCAAACTTGAGCCAACGATAAAGGCAGTCGAAGCGGTTGATGAATGTCTCGGAAAAGTGGTGGATTTGATTCTCGAAAAAGGCGGAACAGCTATTATAACTGCTGACCACGGAAATGCGGACGAAGTCGTCACACTTGACGGAAAACCGCAAACCGCACATACGACAAATCCAGTGCCGGTTATTATAACGAAAAAAGGAATCGAATTGAGAGAAGACGGAATTTTAGGTGATTTGGCACCAACGATGCTCGAGCTGCTCGGGCTGGAAAAACCGAAAGAAATGACAGGGAAAAGTCTTATTAAATCATAAATAAAGGAGATGAAGCAATATGCCAGCTATTACTGATGTTTATGCACGTGAAGTGCTTGATTCAAGAGGAAATCCGACAGTTGAAGTAGAGGTGTATACAGAATCAGGTGCATTTGGACGGGCGCTTGTACCTAGCGGTGCATCCACAGGTGAGTATGAGGCTGTTGAATTGCGTGACGGTGATAAAGAACGCTACCTTGGAAAAGGGGTTTTAACAGCAGTTAAAAACGTGAACGAAATTATTGCCCCAGAACTGTTAGGCTTTGATGTGACGGAACAAAATGCCATCGATCAATTATTAATTGAACTTGACGGAACAGAAAATAAAGGAAAGCTGGGAGCAAACGCAATTTTAGGTGTTTCTATGGCCGTTGCTCGTGCTGCAGCTGATTATTTAGGTGTTCCGCTGTATCAATATCTCGGCGGCTTCAATGCGAAAACTCTTCCTGTGCCGATGATGAACATTTTAAACGGCGGCGCTCATGCAGACAACAATGTTGATATTCAAGAATTCATGATTATGCCGGTCGGCGCGGAAAGCTTCCGGGAAGCACTGCGGATGGGAGCGGAAATTTTCCATTCATTAAAATCTGTATTAAAAGGAAAAGGATATAATACAGCTGTTGGTGATGAAGGCGGATTCGCTCCAAATTTACAATCAAATGAAGAAGCTTTGCAAACTATTATCGAAGCAATTGAAAAAGCCGGCTACAAACCTGGCGAACAAGTTAAGCTTGCGATGGATGTTGCTTCTTCTGAACTGTTTAATAAAGAAGACGGCAAGTACCACCTAGAAGGAGAAGGCGTTGTAAAAACGTCGGAAGAAATGGTGCAATGGTATGAAGAGCTTGTCTCCAAATATCCGATCATTTCGATTGAAGACGGACTTGATGAGAACGACTGGGAAGGCCATAAACTGTTAACAGAACGTTTAGGCGGAAAAGTTCAGCTTGTCGGAGACGATTTATTTGTAACAAATACAAAAAAATTAGCGGAAGGCATTGAAAAAGGAGTCGGCAACTCTATTCTGATTAAAGTTAACCAAATCGGAACGTTAACAGAAACGTTTGATGCGATCGAAATGGCAAAACGCGCCGGCTATACAGCGGTCATCTCCCATCGCTCAGGCGAGACGGAAGACAGCACCATTGCAGACATTGCTGTGGCAACAAACGCAGGCCAAATTAAAACAGGCGCACCTTCCCGCACGGACCGCGTTGCGAAATACAATCAATTGCTTCGCATCGAAGATCAACTTGGCGATACTGCAATTTACCAAGGAATTAAATCTTTCTATAACTTAAAAAAATAACACTATCTATGAAAAGGTCTAACCGAGTTATTTGGTTAGACCTTTTTTAATTAAGCTCAAAGCATACAAAATCATAGCCTAGACGATGTGTAAATATTTTCTTATTGCCAATAAACAAACATATAATAAAAACATAGACAGCATAAAAACACAGTCCCGGTTGGTAGTCCGGGCGCACTCCGAAAGAGTGTCAGTATCCTTCCCCTCCTTGGGATGTCCATCGCTGTCGTTACGTTTTACAAGGAGGGACCTTTCATGAAGTTGACGGTTTTTTACGATGGACAATTCTGGATCGGTGTGGTTGAGCAAAAGGAAGGTGAAGCTTTAAAAGCGGTTCGCTACGTATTTCGTCCAGAGCCAAAAGATGATGAAGTTTTGACATTTGCGAATGGTCCGATGCTATCGTTTATCGTTACTGCACAAGTGCCGCACAACAACCGCCGTGCCGCTTGAAATGAAAAAGCGCAAAAATCCGAAGCCACTGCAGCGTGAAGCTGCAAAGGAAATGAAAACAAGGCCGCTTTCCACATATGCACAAACAGCTCTTCAGCTAGAATTGGAGCATCGTAAAAAAGAGAGAAAAGTTTTGCGCAAGGAGCTTTCGCGAAGCTCTCATCAAGCGAAAAAGAGAGTTAAAGCGTTTAAAAAGCGAAGGCAAAACATCGTGGAAGGTAATACAGAGTTGGATGTCTTGCTTTAAGACATCCGCTTTCGTATTTTCTGAATGGATACGCTATTGTGTAATGAGCCAATTTATGATACATTAAAACTATTGTAATGTGCGTTTTTTTAGGAGGTGGAGTGGACATGCATACTCTGCTTGTCATACTATTAGCAATTGTATCTATTGCGCTGATCGCTGTGGTGATACTGCAGTCTGGAAAAAGTGCTGGATTATCTGGAGCCATTTCCGGCGGTGCTGAACAGCTTTTTGGGAAGCAAAAAGCGCGTGGAATAGATTTAATCTTACATCGTATTACAATCGTTCTTTCTGTGTTATTTTTTGTTTTAGCAATTGCTGTTTCATGGTTTGGATTATAATAGCTAGAAAGGTCTGTCAAACAGGCCTTTTTTCTATGGGAAATTAAAGCAGTTGAATGAATAATGTTTTTTGGTATATAATGGAATTTAAACTTTTTTCATACTTCGGTTCGTTGTAAAAAATAAAGAATTTAAAAAGAAAAGGAGATTTTAAAATGAAAGTTTTACCGCCGAAACCTTTTACGTTTGAAGGTGGGAATCGTGCTGTACTGCTGCTTCACGGCTTTACTGGAAATTCAGCAGATGTGCGGATGCTTGGGCGTTTTTTGCAAGATAAAGGGTATACTTGTCATGCCCCTCAATATAAAGGCCATGGGGTTCCTCCGGAAGAATTGGTTCATACCGGTCCCGATGACTGGTGGCAAGATGTGATGGGCGGCTACGAACATCTGAAAGACTTAGGTTTTAAAGAAATTGCAGTTGCCGGTTTGTCTCTTGGAGGAGTTTTTTCTTTAAAACTGGGATACACTGTACCTGTAAAAGGAATTATTCCAATGTGCGCCCCGATGTATATTAAAAGCGAAGAAACGATGTATAAAGGGATTTTAAAATATGCCCGCAAATATAAACAATTTGAAGGAAAGCCGGAAGAACAGATTGAGGCGGAAATGGAAGAGTTTCAAAAAACACCAATGAAAACGTTGAAAGCTCTGCAGCGTTTGATTTCTGATGTGAGAGAAAATGTCGATATGATTTATGCCCCGACATTTGTGGTTCAGGCGCGCCACGATGAAATGATCAATCCGGATAGTGCAAATATTATTTATAACGAAGTAAGCTCCAATATAAAAAAAATCAAATGGTATGAAGAATCGTCGCATGTTATTACGCTTGACAAGCAGCGAGATGAACTGCATCAGGACGTCTATGAATTTTTGGAGAGCCTTGATTGGCAGGAGTAAAAGGAGGTTATCGTATTGGCAGAACCCGATATGCAATTAGCTGAAAGGCTTCTTTCTTTTATGAAGGAAGAGGCTTATAAACCTTTGACTGTGGAGGAATTAGAAGAAGCTTTTCAGCTAGAGGACGCAGACGAATTTAAAAAGTTGATTATTACTTTAAATAAGATGGAAGAAAAAGGCCTCATTGTGCGAACGAGAGCAAATCGATACGGTGTTCCAGAAAAAATGAATTTGATCCGCGGAACATTGGTCGGACATGCCCGCGGATTTGCTTTCGTTGAACCGGATGAACCAGGTTTTGATGACGTGTTCATTCCGCCCGGCGAGCTGAATCATGCGATGCATGGAGACAAAGTTCTTGTGCGGCTAAGCCCGAAAACAAGCGGGGCGAGACAGGAAGGCACGGTCATACGCATTTTGGAAAGAGGAATAACGGAAATTGTCGGAACATATACGGAAAGCAAAAACTTCGGATTTGTCATACCTGACGACAAAAAGATTGTCAACGACATTTTTATTCCGAAAAATGCATCAAATGGGGCGGTTGAAGGTCATAAAGTAATTGTCCGACTCACGTCATATCCTGAAGGACGAATGAGTGCAGAAGGAGAAGTCGTACAAATTTTAGGCCATAAAAATGATCCTGGCGTCGATATTTTATCAATCATTCATAAGCATCAGCTGCCATTGAGCTTTCCGGATGATGTATTAAAGCAAGCAAACGAAACACCTGATGAGATTAAGAGCGAGGAAATCAAGAACAGACGAGACCTTCGCAACGAATTAATCATTACTATTGATGGTGAAGATGCAAAAGATTTGGATGATGCCGTAACAGTAACAAAGTTAAATAACGGCTGCTATAAGCTTGGCGTGCATATCGCAGATGTCAGTTATTATGTAAAAGAAGGAACTCCGATTGACAGAGAGGCATTTGCACGCGGGACAAGCGTATATTTAGTTGATCGCGTCATTCCGATGATACCGCATCGCTTATCAAACGGAATTTGTTCGCTGAATCCGAAGGTGGATCGTCTGACATTATCGTGCGAAATGATTGTGGATGAATATGGGAACGTAGTTCAGCATGATATTTTTCAAAGTATTATTCGCTCCGCTGAGCGGATGACTTATTCAAATGTCAATAAAATTTTGATTGAAAAGGATGAACAGCTTCGGGAAAAATATCAAGAAATTGTCCCCATGCTGGAGGATATGGCTGAGCTTGCGTCGATTTTACGGAAAAAAAGAATGCTGCGTGGAGCGATCGATTTTGATTTTAAGGAAGCGAAAGTTTTGGTGGATGAGAAAGGCAAACCGTATGATGTCATTATTCGGGAACGATCTGTAGCGGAACGGTTAATTGAAGAATTTATGCTGCTTGCAAATGAAACAGTAGCAGAACATTTTCACTGGTTAAATGTACCGTTTATATATCGAATTCACGAAAAACCGAATGAGGAAAAACTAAGACGTTTCTTGGAATTTATTACAAATTTTGGTTATGTCGTGAAGGGAACAGGAAACAATATTCATCCGCGCGCTTTGCAGCAAATTTTAGATGAAGTACGGGGAAAACCTGAAGAAATGGTGATTTCAACTGTCATGCTTCGGTCTATGAAGCAAGCGAAATATCATCCGGAAAGCGTCGGGCATTTCGGATTGTCGACCGAATTTTACACCCATTTTACTTCCCCGATTCGCCGTTATCCCGATTTGATAGTTCATCGACTCATTCGCAAATATTTGCTTGAAGGGAAAATAGACGAAAAGACTCAGATGAAATGGGCATCAATTTTGCCGGAAATTGCAGAACATTCTTCCAATATGGAACGGCGGGCTGTTGATGCGGAGCGTGAAACGGATGATTTGAAAAAAGCAGAATTTATGCTGGATAAGATTGGGGAAGAATTTGATGGAATCATCAGTTCTGTCACAAACTTCGGCATGTTTGTCGAGCTCCCGAATACTGTTGAAGGTCTCGTTCATGTAAGCTATATGACGGATGATTACTACCATTATGATGAACGTCATTATGCGATGATCGGCGAAAGAACGGGAAATGTTTACCGCATCGGCGATGAAATTACCGTCCGCGTTGTGAATGTTGATAAAGAGGAACGATCCATCGATTTTGAAATTGTCGGCATGAGAAAAAAACGAAAAAAATCAACACGGCCTGAAACGGTGAAGGTGATTAAGAGCAAACATCAGGAAGAAGAGGAAGAATGGTCAACGAGACCGTCGAAATCAAAAAAGAAAAAGTTTTATAAAAACGTATCGAAAAAGAAGCGGAAGAAGAAAAAGCGTTAAAGCGAGGCCAGATGTCTAAAAAAACAAACTTATTGAAACAGCAAAATTTCACTTAGAAAGAATCTTGATTGAGGCGAAAATGTTCATTTGCTATAATTATCTTTACCCCTAATTTTCACGAAAGGGTGACAGAGAATGTCAAAGGGAGAAGGGAAACTGATTGCCCAAAATAAAAAGGCGCACCACGACTATTTTATTGAAGAAACGTATGAAGCTGGGATCGTCCTGCAGGGAACAGAAATTAAATCGATTCGCGCCGGCCGCGCCAATTTAAAAGATGCGTTCGCAAGAGTGGAAAAAGGGGAAGTTTTTCTTCATAACATGCATATCAGCCCGTATGAGCAGGGAAATCGATACAACCATGAGCCGTTAAGAACGAGAAAGCTTCTTTTGCATCGAAGAGAAATCAATAAGCTGATCGGGGCCACAAAAGAACAGGGCTATTCATTAGTTCCGCTGAAGCTTTACATTAAAAATGGATTTGCGAAAGTGCTTATCGGGCTAGGAAAAGGGAAAAAGAAATACGATAAGCGGGAGGATTTAAAACGAAAAGAAGCGAAAAGAGAAATTGAACGGGCATTTCAACAAAAACAAAAAGGGATCTATTAATGATAACAATAAATGACAATTGAAAAATATATTGTTTTTGTTATAATAATATATGTCGTTGCCAGTTGAATATATTTCTCAAGCACTAGCTCGAATAAAACGGGGACGTTTTGGATTCGACAGGGATAGATCGAGCTTAAGCTGCGAGCCGGAGGGATCGTCTCCGTCATCAACGTCGCCTAAAGATAACTGGCAAACAAAACAACTACGCTTTAGCTGCTTAATGCTAAAGGCTCCTTTCTTCCATCGCCCATGTGGAGGAAAAGGGGTTCAACTTAAGTGGGCTACGCCCGATTCCGCCGTCTGAGGAAGAGGGAAGAGACGAATCAGACTAGCTGTCCGGATGCCTGCCGACAGGCTAAGGAACAGTGAAATGTTAAATATGTCGGATACGCTCGTAGATGCTTAAGTGGCGATATCTCTGGACGTGGGTTCGATTAGGAAATAGTCGCCTTGTGTGGCAACACACAAGTGAAAATCCGGCTTAATCGGTGAAACCTAAGTCGTTTCTGCGATATGGCAACACCGAGCGGTATGTGGAGCAATCCAACAGCCGTGTATCGACTCATAGGCTGCCTTCAAGGTAGTACTAGGATGCGAAATTCTGCCGTACGGCAAATCTAAATTTCGCATAACACGCCGGAGGACCTGTTTAGGTTCAAGATATAGTCAGTGCCATTGCGAAAGCATGGATCAGCACGTCCCACCGTCTCCATTCTTAATATCCGATCGTTTCAGAACGAAAATCGTGAAACCATTGATACGACTGCGTTTGCGGTCGTTTTTTATTTTTCGAGAATCCGGAAGAATCCCGTAGAATTTGAAAAAATTTTGCATTGTATAGTTTCCCCATCGTTAGATCGACTTGGCGGGATTCTTGTAATATCTGTCACCCACTTCTCGTTTGGCTTTGACACGTGGAAATCTCGGTTTAGATGGTTGTTAATATTTTGATGAGATAAATTCATAGATGGAAAACCAAAATCTATGAAAAATTGTTATAACAGAAAATTTTCAAACATAAAAAGAAAATAAGTTTTATTAAAAAATTATGCAAATTTTATTTAATTTGTTTTATTATTTTCTTTTTTAATTTTTCAATTCTAATTAAATCTTTAAATTGTGAGATTAAATCTTTACGCACTGTTCGCTTTTATATCCTTTTTCCGTTCTCCACAATATCTAATCTCATATAAACCTGTTTTAATACAGTTTTAGCCTCATCTTCTGTCAAAGAATCTATGTTTTTTAAAACTTCATCGTATTGTTTTACCGCATTTTCATCGGCTAATTTTTTTTCTTAGACGGAATAAATAACACCAACATTAAATTTAGGTTATAATAGACCTGAATTTTATTTAAGTTGGTGATTATTTATGCGTACCAAAAATAGATTAAATCCAATCGAATCAAAATACTTTAGACCCGAGATAACTAATTCTCAAGTTTGACACCATTTCACTACATGTGGATAACTAAAGGTGATTATACCAATAGTTATCCACTTTTTTTATCGAAAATATAATCATTATGTAGTGTTATGTGGATAACTTTTGTATATCCAATAATATGTAATATATGTTATACTATTAGTGCTATGTATATTCGAATTAATAAGCAAAAAAATAAAAATGGTTCAGTTCGTCAATATCTACAAATATGTCGTACATTTCGTGTAGACAATAAAGTTCGGCAACAAACGCTTTGTAATCTAGGGAGGTTAGAACATTTATTAGAGAATGGCTCTGTCGATAACATAATCGAGGGATTAGCCAAATTTTCAGAGCGTTACTTTGACCGAATTCATGGGCAAGGGTCTTCCTCTTCTGTCTCCGTGCTTTGGACAAAAGAGTTTGGGCCGGTTTATCTGTTCCGAAAGGTATGGGAAAAGTTAGGGCTTGGTCGGCTATTACGTAAAATCATGGATGATTCCGAGACTGCTTCTCGGTATGACGAAGCCATTTTTGCCATGGTGTTAAACCGTCTCATGGATCCCAATAGTTTTATGCTTGAAGTCATCGATTTGAGTTTTAAATACGATAAATCCGATTGGCTGTTTAAACATGTGAATATTACGATTCGACCTGGCGAAATTGTAGGGATGTACGGGAAAAGTGGAAGTGGGAAAACGACCATGTTGAAAGTGATCGCCGGTTACATGCCGCCAAGCGAAGGTGCAGTCACCGTTGACGGCAAAAATGTGATTGAAATCGTAAACAAATGTGCTGTTCATCCGGTGCAGCTCATTTGGCAACATCCCGAAAAAGCGATCAATCCGAAATGGAAAATGAATGACGTATTAAACGAAGTGGAAGGGCTTGATCATGACATTTTGGACATGATGGGCATTCAAACCGAATGGTTTAACCGCCAATCTCACGAATTGTCCGGCGGAGAATTGCAACGTTTTTGTATTGCCCGGGAGTTTAGTCCTGAAACGAGGTACATTTTGGCGGATGAAATGACGAGTATGTTCGATGCGATCACCCAAGCGCAAATATGGCACCATTTCATACATCTAATAAAAACCCGACGCATCGGTATATTAGCTGTAAGCCATCATATCCATCTACTTGAAAAAGTAAGTGACCGCATCATTCATTTTGAAGCGTAATTAAATTAGCAAAAATGAACCTCAGTATGAACGATTGAAAATTGCTTGAACATTTGTTTCTTTGTCATTCTAGGACAAAGTCCGCTCAACGATGCAAATGAAAGCCCTTTCATAACAGTATCAAGTCGCAAAATCAAATTCTCTCAAAGATCGCTGCTTTGAGAGAATTTTTCATATGGAAACTCAAACGGGTTTATTAATTCGATATTTTTGGATTTTTCTTACTAAAGTGGATTGGTCAACTTTCAAGGCTATTGCCGCTTGGCGAATACTTGGAAATAACGGCAATGTTTCTTCGATAATCTTCTTCTCATAAGCTTCGACTTTTTCTTTCAAGGAAATGGCGGTAGGGTCAATATGGATGGCATCTGGTTTTGATTCGATCAATCGTTCATTTCCGATTTGCAATTCATTCATAATATCATCGACGGTGATTTCCGTATGGGAACTCATGAGAGCTGTACGTTCGACGAAGTTTTTCAACTCTCTTACATTGCCCGGCCAATCGTACAGTGTAAACATATGGAGAGCGTCCTGTGAAAATTGGCGATTGATGCCGTATTTTTTATTAATGTCTTTTAAGAAATGATATGTTAACGGAATGATATCTTCTTTTCTTTCCTTCAATGGCGGAATTTTGATCGGGATGATGTTCAAGCGATAAAATAAATCTTCGCGGAATTCCCCTTTTTCAACCATTTCTTTCAAGTTTCTATTCGTAGCAGCGATGACGCGGATATTGACGGGAATTGGTTTCGTGCCCCCGATACGTGTAATTTGTTGTTCTTGCAACACGCGCAGCAATTTCACTTGAAGATCCAACGGCATTTCCCCGATCTCATCCAAGAAAAACGTGCCATTGTTTGCCGCTTCGATTAATCCTCTTTTTCCTTTTTTATGCGCGCCGGTAAATGCACCTGGTTCATAACCGAACAACTCTGATTCCAGCAATGAATGAGGAATAGCTGCACAATTGACTTTGATCAATGGGTATTTACTGCGATGGCTATGATGGTGGATCAGCTCGACGATCTTTTCTTTTCCTGATCCCGACGGCCCTTCAATCAATATGCCCGAATCGATGCGTGCAACTTTTAGTGCCCGATCGAGCACCTTATGTATCGCTTCGGAGTTTGCGACGATCGAAAGGGTAGGATTATTCTGCAATTTTAACGCCTCTAACTCCTTCTGAATCGCTTTGTTTTTTTCCTCCAGTTTTTTCTTTTCTGATTGTAAATTGTTTAAATATGTCAAATCCCTCACGTTGTTGACGACTTTCGTAATATTTCCGTTTTTATCTCGAATAGGTACGGCTGAAACTAAAACGGTTGCACCGGTGTTGATTTTTTGGGTAATCGTCACTGGCCGTTTTTCTCTTAAAGCGATTAATGTAGCCGAGCGGTCAATGACGCCTTCTTTTTCCAGATCGCCCAAATGCCGTCCGATGCATTGTGAAGCTGGCAAACCGGTGATTTTAGCATAAGACGGGTTTTGGTGGATGATGACGCCATCAGCATCCGCAATGACGATTCCATCATAGGCTGAATTGATGATTTCATTCAGTTCGTATCTTAACTCTTCCAACGATTCGTTTTCTTTCCACAGTCTGACAAGGTCGTTGATCGGTTTGATCAAAATGATTTGTTTCCCGTCATATAAAGGAAACGTTTCCACTTCGGCAGGATATTGCAAAATGCTGAAATACGTCCCTCCATGACGGCATACGAGGTCAACGATGTCATTTAAGTAATAGGAGAATTTGTTCGCCAACTCATTGACAAACTCAATTTCCCCCATGGAATCGATGATGATGACCCCGATGATGTTCGCATTTGCAAATGGTATTGGATTCATGCAAGATCACCTCATTTTGTGATGAAAAATTGCATCATTGTTTCAAATGCGCATCACGTTTGACTTGATTTTAATACAAAGCGTTGAAAAAAATCAACAAAATGACAACGCTTACCCAAGAAAAACATTCTCCAGAAAGTTGGCATGATTTTTGCATGTGTATAAGGGTGGCAATACAAATAATGGGAGGATCGCGCATGATTCAAATTACAGCAGAGGATAAATTGCAAATGTTATACGACATGTTGCTCATTCGTCGTTTTGAAGAGAAAGTGGAAAGCCTCTATCAGCAAGGGAGGATTCATGGAACCATGCATTTGTGCATTGGTCAGGAGGCGACGGCGGTCGGTGCATGTTTTCCTTTATCAAAGGAAGACAAAATAACTAGCACGCACCGCGGTCATGGCCACAGCATCGCAAAAGGAACGGGTGTCAAAGGCATGATGGCCGAGTTGTTAGGTAAAGAAACGGGATATTGCAAAGGAAAAGGCGGTTCGATGCACATCGCCGATTTGGATGTAGGTAATTTAGGTGCAAACGGAATCGTAGCAGCGGGACTGCCGATTGCAACGGGAGCGGCATTGGCTTCGAAAATGAAAAATCTCGGTTATGTCGTTGTCAGTTTTTTCGGTGATGGTGCAACAAATGAAGGCGCTTTTCATGAAGCATTGAATTTAGCTTCGATTTGGAAATTACCGATCATTTTCTTCTGTGAAAACAATTTGTATGGCATGTCAGGTTCCATTAAAGAAATGGTGAATATCAAACATCTTTCCGAACGTGCGAAAGCTTACGGTATTCCAGGAGTTACGATCGACGGCAACGATGTCATCAAAGTTGCAGAAACGACTGCAGAAGCTGTAGAGCGCGCAAGAAGAGGAGAAGGACCGACGCTCATCGAAGCGGAAACGTACAGATGGAGAGGGCATTCCCGCAGTGATGCGCGCAAATACCGTACGAGGGAAGAAGAAAAGTACTGGAGAAACGAAAAAGATCCGATTAGGCTTTTTAAAAACCGTTTGTTGGAAGAAAAGATCCTTACAGAAGAAACGTACGACGAAATGGAGAAAAAAGTACAAGACGAGATTGAAGAAGCGGTAACGTTTGCGGAAAAAAGCAAGGAACCGAGCTTAGATTCTTTGACAGAAGATATTTATGCATAAAGAGAAAGGATGGTATAGATTGCGGGAAATAACTTATGCTGAAGCGATTCGAGAAGCGATGTCACAAAGAATGCGTGCAGATGAAGATGTCTTTATCATGGGGGAAGATATCGGAATATATGGTGGAGCATTTGGAGTAACAAACGGCATGTTGGAAGAATACGGACCGGAACGAGTTCGTATTACGCCAATTTCGGAAGCGGCGATCAGTGGGTGTGCAGTAGGTGCTGCGATGATGGGGATGCGCCCGATTTTGGAAATTCAATTTTCGGATTTTGTCGTCATTGCCATGGATAATATCGTCAACCAGGCAGCCAAAATGCGCTACATGTTTGGTGGAAAAACGAAAGTGCCTGCCGTCGTTCGTTTACCTAGTGGTTCTGGATTAGGGTTTGCTGCGCAACATTCCCAAAGTTTAGAAGCATGGATGACGCACATCCCTGGCTTGATCGTTGTCCAACCTTCAAACCCTTACGATGCAAAAGGATTGATGATTTCAGCAATTAAAAACGATAATCCAGTTCTCTTCTTTGAACATAAATTACTCTACAACGAAAAAGGTGAGGTTCCGGAAGAAGAATTTGAAGTCCCGATTGGTGTGGCAGATGTAAAAAGAGAAGGAACCGACATAACGGTAGTTGCTACAGGAATCATGGTAAATCGTTCGTTGGAAGCCGCTGAACAATTGGAAAAAGAAGGAATCAGCGTTGAAGTGATCGATCCACGGACATTAGTTCCGCTAGATGAAAAAACCATCATTGAATCCGTCAAGAAAACAAACCGTGCGTTAGTCGTTTATGAAGCAGTGCAACGCGGCGGCTATGGCGCTGAAATTGCCAGCATGATTGGCGAAAGTGAAGCATTTGATTATTTGGATGCACCGGTCAGTCGATTGGGCGGCGTGGCAACACCGATTCCTTATAATCCAAAATTAGAAAGAGCGGCGGTTCCACAAGTTGAAGATATTATTGCAAAAGTTAAGACAATCATGAATTTGTAAGGAAGTGAGATGATGGCAGAAAAAGTGGTGATGCCAAAATTGGGGGCGTCGATGGAAGAGGGAACGATTGATAATTGGCTCGTGGAAGTCGGCGACAAAGTTGAAGCGGGCGATCCGATTGTGGAAATCCAAACCGATAAAATCACCATCGAAGTGGAAGCGGAAGTCGATGGGGTGTTATTGAAAAAATTATACGATGTCGGTGATACGGTCCCTGTCTTGGAAGTCATTGCCTATATCGGGGAAGAAGGTGAAGCAATCGATCATCTAGTAGAAACACCAACTCAAACGGAAAACCAAGTGGAACCGGAACAACAAGAAACAGTTGAAACCAATCAAACGGCTAGTCATCTAAGAGATGGACGAAAAATAAGAAGAACGCCGTTAGCCCGCAGATTAGCTGAAGAATATGGCATTGATTTAAAAGACATTGTCGGTACGGGACCAAAAGGCAGAATTCAAAAAGTGGATGTCGAACGTTATATCACAAATATGAAGAAAAAGATTACTCCACTGGCTAAGAAAATAGCTGAAGATAAACAAGTAGATTACAGTGGAATCACAGGTTCCGGAGCACGTGGAAAAATTGTCAAAGCTGACGTCCTCAAGGCGAGCGAGCAAGTTGTACGAGACGCTTTTCAAGACGAGCGTGTGCCGCTTAGCGGAATCCGTAAAGTCATCGCTGAACGGATGTCGCAGAGCTTCTATACCGCGCCGCATGTTACATTGTTTTCGGAAGTCGATATGACAGAAGTGATCAAATTACGAAAACAATTGCTGCCGGAAATCGAAAAAGAAACCGGATTGCGGATATCATTCAATGAAATCATGCTTAAAGCTACGGCGGTTGTTTTAAGAAAACATCCTAACATCAATGTCTCATTAGTAGATGATAAAGAAATTGTATACCATCGAAACATTCATCTCGGTTTTGCAGTTGCAATGGATGACGGCTTAGTCGTTCCGGTTATTGAACATGCAGACCAAAAAGGGTTGGCTACTATTACGAAAGAGGCAAAAACACTTGCCGAACAAGCGAGAAATAAGTCGTTGTCACCAGAAAAAATGCAAGGAAGCACGTTTACGATTAGTAATTTAGGGATGTACGCAGTGAACGGTTTTACGCCGATTATCAATCCGCCGAATGCGGCGATTTTAGGTGTAGGACAAATTCAAGAAAAGGTTGTCGTCATAAATGGAGAAATGAAAGTTCGTTCAATGATGGAATTAAGTTTGTCGTTCGATCATCGTGTCATTGATGGAGCGCCAGCGGCAAGATTTTTGACCGATTTAAAAGATATATTGGAACATCCATATAAATTGTTGATGTAGGGGGATGGCAATTGATTTCATATGATCTCATCGTCATTGGAGGCGGCCCCGGTGGTTATGTTGCCGCCATCCGCGCAGCAAAAGATGGAAAGAAAACGGCAATTGTTGAAGCGGATCAATTTGGAGGTACCTGTTTAAACCGGGGATGTATCCCTTCAAAAACGTTGTTGAAACATGCAGAAGTAATCGAACAAATTGAAAAAGCAAAAGAGTGGGGCATTCACACAAGTGAAACGACCTTTGATGTTGCCAAGATGATCGAACGAAAAAATAATGTCATTTCCACGTTGCAGCAAGGGATCCGTTCATTATTGCGTGCAGCAAACGTTGAAGTGTATCACGGCTTTGGAAAAGTTTATCCGAAAAAACGTGTCGTCGTCGAACATAAAGGGACCGCGACTGAACTAAAAGCAAAAAATATCATCATTGCAACGGGTAGCCGTCCAATTGTCCCCGATATACCAGGCTTGGATTCCGTTTCGTACCATACGACAGATACGATTTTTGATTTGGAAAACATACCTGAATCGCTTGTCATCATCGGCGGCGGTGTAATTGGCGTCGAAATGGCAGAGATTTTCTCCAGCTTACGCACGAAAGTGACGGTGATTGAACGGAGTGAACGGATCATTCCCATGGAAGATGAAACAGCTGCAAATGCATTGGCAAAAGCGTTAAAGCAAAAGGGAGTCATGTTCTTATTCGGTCATGAAGTGATGGAATTTGAACGAGGTAGATCGGGAAGAACCAAAGTAATTGTGGTCAATCGGGACAAAGAACGTACAACGATAGAAACAGACGAAGTCTTAATTGCAATCGGCAGACAACCGAATCTCGACGCAATTGAGCATTTAAATCTGACCATGAACGGTCCGTTCATTCAAGTTGACGATTATTTAGAGACTAGTGAACGCGGCGTGTTTGCGGTCGGTGATGTGATCGGCAATTGGCAGTTGGCGCATGTAGCCAGCTGCGAAGGTTTGACGGCTGTATGCAATTTAAATGGGTCAAAACAAAAAATGGATTATTCCGTCATTCCACGATGCATCTATACATCGCCGCAAGTCGCTTGCGTCGGAATGACAGAAGAAGAGATGAAGAAAAGAAAACTAAAATATAAAGTGCATCAATTCAATTTCTTGGCAAATGGCATGGCTTTGGCAAACGGTGAAACGGATGGATTTGCAAAAATCATGATAGATGAAACATATGGAGAGATTTTGGGAGTTGTCATGGTCGGTGCGAATGTGACGGAGATCATCGGCCAAGTTTCAGCTTTTATGTATCTTGAAGGGACGGTTGATGAACTGGCGACAATGGTTCAACCTCATCCATCCCGGTCTGAAGCGTTGATGGAATCAGCAAATTCGTTGATCGGTAAGGGTATTCACACTGTAAGGTAAATGCTTTGATGCGTTTTCGCATCTTAGTCATTTATAAAAATGTTTTGGGGGTATGTGAGATGAAACGATTAACAAGTCTTATGTTGATCGCACTTATGCTCATGTTAGCGGCTTGTAGAGGAGGTGAACCGTCCTCAGCGTCAAGCGGCGGTACAAAAGATGGAAAAGAAAGTGATCCGATCAAAATCGGCACACTGTTTCCGCTGACAGGTGAATTAGCATTGCTCGGGGAAGAAAGCTTCAGGGGAGTTAAACTCGCTGTAGAAGAATTTAACAATAATGGCGGATTGAATGGACGAAAAGTTGAATTGGTTGTAGGGGATGCAGTCGACTCCGATGCAGCACAAGCGGAAGCAAACAGACTGATCAACCAAGCAAACATCACGACGATTGTCGGCTCTTATTCCAGTGGCGTCGCTTTTGCAGGTAGTGAAGTAGCGGAAAGAAACGGTGTATTGTATTGGGAGTTAGGTGCTGTGGCAGATGATATTACGGGAAGAAACTACCGATCGATTTTACGTATCAACCCGATGGCCTCCATGCTTTCTGTTGTTCACATCAATTTTATTAAAGAAGTGGTGGCAGAAAAACTTGGCAAGGATATAAGCGATTTAAAAGTGGTCATTGCTCATGAGGATTCTTCTTACGGCACAACCATCGCGGATGAGGCGATTAAATTAGCTAAAGAAGAAGGTATAAACATTGTATCCGTATTGCCGTATGGTGCTTCATCAAATGACTTGTCATCGGTAGTCTTAAACATCAAAAAAGCAGAACCTGACGTTTTAATTTCTGTAGCCTATATCAATGATGCCATTTTATTGTCAAAACAAATGAAAGAACTCGACGTTGAAGTTCCGGTCATCGTTGGTTCAGGAGCAGGACACACGACTTCCGACTTCAAAGATGCCGTTGGAGAAGAAAATGCAGAAGGTATCTTTGATATCGCTTACCCACAATACCATATCAATAAAGAATTTACACCAGGAATGGACAAGTTTATCGAATTGTATCAAGAAAAATATAATGGTCATCCAAAATCTGGTCACTCCTTAGCCAGCTACATGGGAATGAAAGTGGTGCTTGATGTGATTACACAAACAGGCGGAGATGTCGATCCTGAAAAACTCCACGAAACTGCTTTGGACTATAAAGTTGAAAGAGGTACGACAGCAACAGGATGGGGCGTTGAATTCGATCCAGACACAGGTCAAAATATGTTAGCTGAATATTATGTGCACCAATGGATCGATGGTAAGCTTGTAACCGTTTATCCAGAAGAAGTAGCCCTTGAAGAACCGAAGATCAATGAATAATGAAGCAGCACAGCTATTCTGAACAGTGGATTGGAATAGCTGTGTCTAAAAAAATCATTTGAACGTGTTTGGTGAAAGTGTGATGCGAAAGTTCAACATTATGAAATATCGCATCAAAATGAATGCAGATTTATGAAAAAATGCAAGATTTATGGATTTCTGAAATTGGCATGAAACTTGCAAAGTAAATTATGGATGAAAACGATTCGCATCTAAAACCAAACACAGAGGAAGGTAGATGCAGAAATGAAAGCGATCGTAAAGCGAAATCCAGGAATGGAAGGTGTCGGTTTGGAAGAAGTGGCTGACGTTGAGCCGAGAGAGGATGAAGTAAAGATCAAGGTGAGCGCTTGTGGTATATGCGGAACGGATTTACATATTGTAAAAGATGAATACCCATATGAAACACCCGTCATTTTAGGGCACGAGTTTTCCGGAATCGTTGAACTGAAAGGGAAACAGGCGAATCGATTCAAAAAAGGCGATCGTGTCGTTTCTCTTACTGCAGCGGTCACGTGCGGAACATGTTCGTATTGTCGCAAAGGATTGATCATGCTTTGTCCAAAAAGAAAGTCGATTGGTTCAGGGGTCAACGGAGCGATGGCTGAGTATATCGTTGTTCCTGAAAGGAATGTACTCTCGCTGCCCGCGAATATATCGATGGATGCCGCTTCTTTGACGGAACCACTCGCATGTGTTGTCAGAGGTTTGATGGAAAGGGCGACGATACAAGCGGGCGACAACGTACTCGTATCCGGGTGCGGAACCATTGGATTGTTGGCGTTGCAAATTGCGAACATCCATGGCGCTTCTGTCATCGTTTCAGGAACTTCCCATGACAAAAACCGTTTTGAAGTCGCGGAAATTTTGGGTGCAAAAGCGGTAGTTAATGTAGAAGAACAATCGGAAAGAGATGTATTGCATCTCAATGGCGGCAAAGCTTTTGATGTGGTCATAGAATGCGCGGGAGTAGAATCCTCTTTACATACATGCCTTTCTTTGGTGAAAAAACAAGGAACGTTCATTCAATTAGGTTTGTTCGGAAAGAGAGTGTCCTTTGACTTTGATCGCATGTTGATGAAAGAGGTAAACTATGTCAATTCGTTCGCGACCACACCTTCATCGTGGGAAACTGCCTTGACTTTGATCGAGCAGGAAAAAGTCGATTTAGAGGCGTTGATTACGCATAAATTTTCCATCGATGAATGGAAAGAAGCTTTTCGTGTCAGTTTTCAAAAAGAAGGGATCAAAACGATCATTCAACCAAATCTTTCATAACACCCTCCTCCCAAATATTTCTCGCTTTTTGCCCAATTTTGAATTGGATACAGAACTATTCGAAAAAATAAAAAATTGGATACATATTTAAAATATATTTTTACAAAAGTTAAGAAAAAAGCACTAAAAAACAAACAAAAAAACGTTTAAAATATGACTTGACAACTAAAAAACGATTTTGTAACATAGAAAACAAGTTAAAAATTGTATCCAAAATGATATTTCATTGTATCCAATTTGAAGGTGTGAGAGGGTCGATGGTGAGTAAAAGCAGTGAAAATAACTCTACGATTGTAAACAAAGTTTTAACAAAATTAAGAAAAGAAATTTTAAGTGGAAAATTAAAAGAAGGTGAAAGACTCATTCAAGATGAATGGGCGAAAAAATTAAATGTTAGTCGGATGCCGATACGTGAAGCATTGACGCATTTGGAGATAGAAGGACTTGTTGAAATCATTCCGCATAAAGGAGCGATTGTCACTCCGATAACACCCGAAGATATCGAAGAAATCTATTATTTACGCTATTTACTCGAAGGGATTGTCGTAGAAAAATCGCATCCGCATTTGACTGATGAAGATATTGAGCAACTAGGCGACATTTTGCATGAAATGGAAACGCTTCAGCTCACGGATGATACGTATGACCGATATGCTGCTTTGAACAAACAATTCCATGAAATTTTGCGGAAAGGAAGCCCGTGGACAAGAGTAAACAAAATTGTCGATAACTTAGGTATTTCACCGATTGCTCCAAAATTGTTGGCCAAATATTACGAAAAAACACAGCAAGAACATAGACGGATTTATGAAGCGGTTTTACGCGGCGATCCGCAAGAAGTAAAACTAGCCATGCAATATCACTTGTTGCGAACCAAAAACAACTTGCTTGAAGTATTGCAAAAAATGAATGAGGAAGAAAAAAACGATCAGGATGACGACTAAGTTGCGTCATCCGACCATCGTTTCGAATTAAGACGATTAACGAATAAAAAGGGTAAGGGGGAGCGATAACACAAAAGGCAGCCAATTAATATCATTTGTAAGCGTTATCCAAGTTTCGGCATCCTTCAATAATCTTTTCAAAAAAAATAAAGCGTTATCAATTATTATTTTCTAAATATTTCCAATATTTCGATTATTTTACGGGAGGATAGGGTGATCATATATGCAAAATATCGGTGTGTTTAAAACACCTACCGAAATCACTTATGGGCCGAATTCGTTGAAAGAAGTGAAAAACATCATCGACAAACAAGGTTTTAAAAATGCACTCATCGTTACTGACCCTGGAATTAATAAAACTGGTTTAACTGATAAATTGATTAAACATGTGAAACACATCAATTATGACATCTATTACGAATGTAAGCCGAATCCAACGGTGAAAAACTGTAACGATGCGTTAGAAAAATTGAAAGCTATAAACGCGGATGTCGTCATCGCCATTGGCGGCGGTAGTTCGATCGACGTTGCCAAGGCAGTTGCGCTTTTAGCGACAAATGGTGGAAAAATTGAATCATACGAAGGTATTGATACGTTTGAAAACGGTTTATTGCCTTTGATCGCCATACCAACAACGGCAGGCACGGCAAGCGAAGTCACAAGCTTTACCGTAATTACGGATGAAGAAAGAGAATACAAGTTTACCATCGGTGGTGTGAAAATTTCTCCGAAATGGGCAGTAGTGGACCCGGTATTGACATTGACACTTCCGCCAAACGTAACAGCTGCCACCGGTCTAGATGCTTTAGTGCACGCAATCGAATCGTATACGTCCAAAATGGCTAATCCGATCACGAAAGCGTTGGCGAGGGAAGCCATCAGAAAAATTAGCCGAAATTTAAGACAAGCTGTGTATAACGGAGATACACTCAAATACCGCGATGAAATGTTGATGGGCAGTTTACTAGCTGGATTAGCTTTTAACAATACACGATTAGGAAATTGTCACGCGTTGAGCCATCCTATCAGTGCAATTTACGGAGTGCCACACGGAGTAGCCAATGCCGTTTTGATTCCACATGTCATGGAATTCAATATGAAAGCCGTACCAGAATTATTTGCAGACATCGCGTTAGATATGGGTGAAAACTTGGAAGGCTTAACCATGATGGAAAAAGCCCAAAAAGCGGTCGATTCGGTTCGCCGGTTAGCGAAAGACGTTGGTATACCAGAAACGTTTGAATCTTTTGGTATCGATGAGCAAAACATCAAGAAAATGACGGAAGATGCGCTTTTAAGCGGAAACATCAAAGTGAATCCTCGTATTACGACGTATGATGATGTGGTCGAATTATATAAAAAGGCGATAGGAGGGGCAAAATGAAGCTATTTGATTTAACCGGTAGAACAGCCATCGTTACCGGTGGTGGAAGAGGTATTGGCAAGTCAATCTCTTTGGCATTAGCGGAAGCTGGAGCAAATGTCGTTGTCGCAAGCCGAACTGAAACCGAATTGAAACAAGTATGTGAAGAAATCGAAACAACATATGGTCGAAAGGCTTACTATCGAACTTTAGATATAAGAGATCAACAATCGATACAAAATTTAGTTGATTACGCCATCCAAGAGGAGGGAAAAATCGACATTTTAGTTAACGGAGCAGGCACAAACGTCAGAGGAAGATTAGAAGATTATGACGAAGCTGATTGGGACTTTGTCATGGATGTAAATTTGAAAAGCGTCTATCTAATGTCAAAAGCGGTCATACCACATATGAAAAAACGGAAATATGGAAAAATCATTAACATCGCTTCTCTGACGAGTGTATTAGGTTTTGTCAACATGCCAGCATATGCAGCTAGCAAAGGAGGTGTATCACAGCTTACGAAAGTCATGGCTGTCGAACTCGCGGATGATGGGATTTTGACGAATGCCATTGGTCCGGGTTACTTCAAAACCGAAATGACAAAGTCGGTATTTGAAGATGAAGAAAGAGTTAAGTGGATGTTGTCGAGAATACCACTTAAACGTATCGGAAATTTAGAAGACTTAAAAGGAACAGCAGTCTTTTTAGCTTCCAGTGCATCTGATTATATAACTGGTCAAACCATCTATGTTGATGGTGGATGGTTGATCAGTTAAGAAATGATAGGGAGGAATAAAACAATGTCAAAATTTACAAGAATGAAAAAAATTACAAGCATCATCTTAATCGCACTCATGGTGTTGCTTGCCGCTTGCGGCGGCGGTGATAAGACTTCTGGAGGCTCAGAAGGCTCAAGTGATGAACCAATCAAAATTGGTGCGCTTTATCCATTTACGGGTGACTTAGCACTACTAGGTCAAGAAAGTTTTAGAGGAGTAGAGTTAGCTGTTGAAGAAATAAATGCAAATGGAGGAATTAATGGAAGACAGATTGAAATTGTAAAAGGAGATGCGGTCGATCCAGACGCGGCACAATCTGAAGCAAACCGTCTCATCAACCAAGAAAACATCTCCATGATTGTAGGTTCTTACTCGAGTGGTATTTCATTTGCTGCAAGCGAAGTTGCAGAGCGTAACGGTGCACTTTATTGGGAGTTGGGAGCGGTTGCAGACAACATCACGGACCGCGGATATAAGTCGATTTTAAGAACGAACCCACCTGCGTCAAAGTTCTCAGCTGTTCATATTAACTTCATTAAAAATGTCGTAACGGAAAAGTTAGGCAAAGGTTTAAACGAATTGAAAGTTGCAATTGCACATGAAGACTCATCATATGGTACAACGATTGCAAAAGAAGCTGTAAAATTGGCTGAAGAAGAAGGAATCAATATCGTTTCTGTACAGACTTATGCATCCGGTTCCAACGATTTGAGCTCAGTGATTTTAAACATTAAAAAAGAAGAGCCAGATGTGTTGATCGCCGTCTCGTATATCAATGATGCAATCATACTCTCACGTCAGATGAATGAGTTAAGTGTTGACGTACCAGTATTCATCGGTTCAGGTGGAGGTCATACAATGGTCGACTTCCAAAAAGCGGTCGGCGAATTGGCTGAAAATGTGTTAAACGTTGATTTTCCTCAGTATGAAATCAACAGAGAAGCAACTCCAGGCATGGATGAATTTATCGAAGCGTACAAAGAAAAATATGGCAATGAGCCTAGCTCTGGACATTCTGTAGCTAACTACATGGGTATGAAAGTCGTATTGGATGTGCTAAAAGAAACAGGCGGAGACTTGGATCCTGAAAAAGTAAGAGAAGCTGCGATGAATTACAAAGCTGAAAAAAGAACGACTGCGACAGGTTGGGGCGTCGAATTCGATCCTGAAACGGGTCAAAATATTGCAAGCGAACCTTACGTAACACAATGGATTGACGGTAAATTATTGACCGTTTATCCAGAAGAAGTGGCGATTGAAGAACCACGTATTAATGAATAAAAATATAGTGTGCAGCTATTTCAAGCTGCAGGCTTGAAATAGCTGCACATATTAAAAACAAGGGGTGAGACATCTGTGATACTTGTTCAAACCATCATTTCCGGTCTGATGATCGGCGGCATCTATGCCCTCATCAGTATGGGGTTGAACTTGATACTTGGTGTAGTGCGCATCGTCAACTTCGCACACGGTGAATTCCTGATGATTGCGATGTATTTGAGCTTTATTTTTTATTCAACTGTAGGTTTGGATCCATACGTAGCGGCCATTGTCGTTATCATCGCTTTGTTTACACTTGGAACCATTACGCAAAAGTTCATCATCGAACCGATTTTGGATACTCCTGCATCAACGAAGATTTTCGTGACGTTGGGTCTTTCCATTGCACTGCAAAACTTGGCACTCATGTTGTTTAACGCCAACCATCGCTCGGTGCAGACGGCTTATCAAAGTAAACTCATCAAAATCGGCGGTATCACGATGAGTGTACCGAATGTTGTCGCCTTCCTCGTGACGATTATGATCGTTGTAATGCTCTTCTTGTTCTTGCACAAGACGATGGTCGGGAAGGCGATTCGCGCAGTGGCGATGCAACAGGATGCGGCATATCTTACCGGAATTGACGTGAAAAAGATCTACATACTGGCATTCGGTATTGGCTTAGCGCTTGTAGGGTTGGCCGGCTCGTTGTTAATGCCAATTTATTCCGTCTATCCAACGATCGGAACGACATTCGTGTTGATTGCGTTCGTCGTCGTTGTCCTTGGCGGATTAGGCAACATGTTCGGCGCCTTTTTAGGTGGACTATTCATCGGTGTTGTTGAAGCACTTTCAGGGCTGTTGGTGTCGCCGGGATTGAAAGAAGCGATTTACTTTATTATTTTCATCCTTGTGTTGTTGGTTCGACCTCAAGGCATCTTCAGTCGAGGCAAGGGTTATGAGGAGGTTGGATTAGAATGATGAAACAACTATGGTCGAAAAAATATTTGTGGCTTGGTATCTTGATAGCAGCTCTCCTCCCCCAGATCATTGAAAACCGTTTTTATATGAATATTCTCATTATGATCTTGTTGTTTGCTACAGTTGCCAATGCATGGAACGTATTGGGAGGCTATGCAGGACAGCTGTCGTTGGGACATGCGATCTTCTTTGGCTTGGGAGCTTATACGTCGTCCTTATTGTTCTTGAAACTAGGCGTTTCGCCGTGGCTTGGCATCATTGTGGCGGTCATCTTGTGCGTCATTGTCGGTGTCTTGATCGGTTTTCCAACATTCCGTTTGAAAGGGACATATTTTACATTGGCCACGATCGCCTTTGCGGAAGTGGTCCGCCAAGTGGCACTTTTTTGGCGCAGCTTGACGAACGGTTCGATGGGCGTCAACATTCCGTTTGATCCGTCATTTGGAAACATGGTTTTTCGCGAGTACAGCGTCTATTATTGGATCACGTTGGTTCTGTTTTTAATCAGTTTAGCGGTAATGTACTGGATTGATGGTTCCAAACTTGGCTACTACTTGCGGGCGATACGAGAAGACCAAGACAGTGCACAGACACTGGGGATCAATACAACGAAATATAAAATGTATGCGATGATGATCAGTTCTGCGATAGCGGGGGCTGCGGGAGTCATATATGCGCAATACATGCTTTACTTTGAACCAGACAACATTTTCAATTTAAACTTATCGATAGAGTTTGTGTTGATTGTCATCGTGGGCGGCATTGGAACGATTTACGGGCCGTTGCTTGGCGCGGCGATCATCATTCCATTGAATGAGTTTTTGCGTTCGTTGTTCCCGTCACTGAATGGGATGAATTTCTTCATCTACGGGGTCGCCTTGATGCTCATTGTTGCCTTCTTGCCGAATGGATTATTGCCGTTCTTGAAGGAGAGGCTTGCCAAGTTGACGAAGCGTAAAAAATTAGAAGAGTCAAAAGCTGCATAATCGAATAGGGGGTGTAAGAAGATGTTTTTAGAAGTAAAAAATGTTTCCAAACATTTTGGCGGGGTCAAAGCAGTAAACAATACAAGCTTCCATGTCCAAAAAGGTGAAATCCTCGGCATCATCGGACCGAATGGAGCCGGGAAGACGACGCTGTTTAACTTGATTTCAGGCAACTATCCGGTAACGAGCGGAGAAATCTATTTCAAAGGAGAAAACATCACAAACCAAAAGCCGTATGTACTTTGCAAAAAAGGGATTGGACGTACGTATCAAGTCGTTAAACCGTTTGGCAATATTTCCGTATTGGATAATGTGATCGTCGGCGCTTTCAATAAATTCAATAATAAAAATGAAGCAAAGGAATTTAGTCTTGAAATCTTGAAGAAAGTAGACCTGTATGAAGAACGAGAGCGAATTGGAAGAAGCTTGACACTAGCTAAGAAGAAACGTTTAGAAGTGGCAAAAGCGTTGGCGACACAACCGGAACTGTTATTGCTTGATGAAGTCATGGCCGGATTGAACCCTACCGAAGTGAAAGAAGTGCTGCCGACGATCAAGTCCATTCGCGATTCAGGTGTGACGATCATTTTGATTGAACACATCATGGAAGTCGTCATGACAATTTGCGATCGCATCATCGTCATCAACCATGGCGAAAAAATCGCAGAAGGCACTCCAGAAGAAGTGGCTAACGATAAGAGGGTCATCGAGGCTTACCTAGGGAGTGAGACGATAAATGCTTAAATTAGAAAACATCAATTTATCCTACGGCGAAGTACAAGTGCTTTGGGATGTGTCGTTGGAAGTGGAAGAAGGAACAATCGTCGCATTGTTGGGAGCCAATGCTGCGGGTAAAACGAGCACAATCAATGCGATTTCTGGATTATACAAACCTTCTTCCGGAAAAATCGAGTTTATGGGACAAGACATTACAAAATTGGAGCCAAATAAAATTGTAGAACTGGGCGTCGTACAAGTTCCGGAAGGGAGAAAACTGTTCGATTACATGACGGTTCAAGAAAATTTGGAATTGGGGGCGTACAGTAAACGAGCGAGAAAACATCTGAAAGACAACTTGAAAAAAGTGTATGAACTGTTTCCGGTACTTGAAGAAAGAAAACATTCCCTTGCCGGGGAAATGAGCGGCGGTCAGCAACAGATGTGCGCCATTGGCCGCGGTCTCATGTCGGAACCGAAGCTACTCATCATCGATGAACTATCGTTAGGTTTGGCACCGATCTTAGTGCAAGAACTGATGAAAAATTTGGTTGAAATCAAAGAAAAAGGGATTACGATTCTATTAGTCGAGCAAAACGTCAACTTGTCATTGCAAATTGCGGACTATGCATTCGTGTTGGAAAATGGAAGAATCGCTTTGGAAGGAACGGCAGAAGAATTGTTGAACAATGAATATTTGAAAAAAGCTTATTTAGGAATATAAGTGAGGAGAACTTATGTTAGCGGCTTTGACGAAAAAATCTCCCAATGAGATCGAATTACGAGTTATTTCTCCCCCTGTTTTGTGCGAAGATGAGATTTTAATAAAAGTAGCTTATTGTGGTATATGCGGCAGCGATCTTCATGCTTACAATCATGCCAAAGGTTATGAGTTTGTTGACCATCCACGTATCCTTGGACATGAAATCTCAGGGACCGTCATCGAAGTTAATGATGAACGCTATCAAAAATTGATCGGTAAACAAGTGATCGTAGAATCGATGAACTATTGTGGAAAGTGCGAAAATTGCTGCAATGAACGCTATTCGATTTGTTTAAACAATAAAGTAATCGGCTTACATTTTGATGGTGGCATGGCCCAATATGTAAAAACAAAGGCAAAATATGTTCGAGTCATAGAAGATGTACCAATGGAAATCGCTGTATTAAGCGAACCAATGAGTGTCGCTGTCCATGCAATAAAGAGGCTTGACCGCGACATTACAAAAAACGATGTCATCTTAGTCCAAGGACCAGGGATCATTGGTTTTTTCGTTGCCCTTTTATGCGTTGAAAGAGGGGCGAAAGTTTACATTTCCGGTTTAAGGAAAGATTTTGAGAGCAGATTGAAAAAGTTTGAACCTTTTAACATCATTCCACATGTGGTTGAAGATGGATTGATTGACGAAAAAGTAGATGTTATATTTGAATGTTCCGGCTCTAAACAAGCTGTCATATCGATGTTTGATCAATTGAAAAAAGGCGGTTCTGCTGTCGTTGTCGCCCTTTATGAGCAAGAGTCGGAACTCTTCCTGACGAATTTGGTCAGGAATGAATGGATGTTGATTCCTAGTTATGGTAGTGATCCTGTCGATTATGATGAAGCCATTCAAGTTCTTAAAAAACATGCTGCGAAAATAAAAGACATCATCAACTACTACCCATTTAATCAAGTAAAACGGGCTTTTGAGGATGGATTGTATCAAAAGGTGTTGAAGCCTGTCCTTGAAATTGATACAAAATCGACGTAGAAGGGTGTTTGTATGCAAGTAAAAACGGCAATCATTACCGGTGCAGCCCAAGGGATTGGAAAAGCGATCGCCTTTCAACTGGCAAAAGATGGATTTCACACGATCATTTGTGATCTTAACGAAGAAAAACTTGTTACAGCAAAACAAGAGTTAAAAGATCAAGGATTTAATTGTTCCACTTACGTAGTAGATGTTAGCCGACGGGATGAAGTTTTTCAAATGGTGGATGATGTCGTAAACAATCATGGCGGTCTCGATGTCATGGTTGCCAATGCAGGCATCGTTCAAGTAAAACCGCTCATTGATATCACCGAAGAAGATCTTGACCGCATGTTTAAAGTAAATGTGTACGGAACATTGTATTCGATACAAGCCGCAGCAAAACAAATGATGAAACAGAAATACGGTAAAATCATCAATGCAAGCAGTACATCAGGAAAACGGGCGGTTGAATTGTTAGGCCATTATGCAGCGACTAAATTTGCCGTCATTGCTTTGACGCAAGCGGCTGCAAAAGAGCTAGCCCCATTCGGAATAACAGTGAATGCTTATTGCCCAGGCATCGTCGGAACTTCAATGTGGGAAGAAATCGATCGACAAATGGCAGCGTATTTAAATGTTCCTGTTGGCGAGACGTTTAAAAACAAAGTTGACAGCATCCCCTTAGGCAGGGTGGAAAAACCGGAAGATGTAGCAGGATTGGTGTCTTATCTAGCAAGTGAAAAAGCGGATTACATGACTGGTCAGGCGATTGTCATCGATGGTGGAAATGTATTTTCATAGAATACGTTAACGATTAACCTAAGCGCATTACAACATCATTATTCATATAAAAATTTTTTGGGAGGATGACAGATGACAAAAGTGAAAGATTTCAAATTGGTTGATTTGGACAATGTTGCATTGTACATCAATGGAGAATGGGTTTCATCTGTTGCGGGAGGACATTTTGAAGTTTACAACCCAAACACACAAGAATTAGTCGCAAAAGTGCCTAAAGGCGGTACGGAAGAAACGAGAAAAGCGATTGAAGCGGCGAAAGAAGCATTCCCTAAGTGGTCCAAATTAACAGCTGAACAAAGAGCCAACTATATTTTGCGTTTAAGAGACTTGCTCCTTGAACATACAGAAGAAGTAGCAACGATCATGAGCATGGAAATGGGTAAAGCTTACAAAGAAGCAAAAGGTGAAGTGGTATATGCTGCAAGCTTCTTGACTTGGTATGCAGAAGAGGGAAAACGCATTTACGGTGAAACCATTCCTGCTTCTGTAGAAAATAAACGATTGCTCGTCATTAAACAACCTGTAGGCGTCGTCGCGGCCATTACACCATGGAATTTCCCGATTGCGATGTTGACAAGAAAATTGGGTCCAGCACTTGCAGCCGGTTGTACAGGAATTGTCAAGCCTGCAAGCCAAACCCCATTAACTGCATTGGCATTTGCGAAGTTGGTTGAAATGGCTGAAATTCCTAAAGGCGTCATCAACATCGTTGCAGGTTCAACCAAAGCCATTTCCGATGAAATTTTCAACAACCATGCAGTCAGAAAAATTTCATTCACTGGTTCAACAGAAGTAGGAAAACAGCTGGTCGAACAATCTGCGAAGCAGTTGAAGAAATTATCGTTGGAATTAGGTGGACATGCTCCGTTTATCGTCTTTGATGATGCGGACATTGAAAAAGCGGTTGAAGGTGTTGTAGCTAGCAAGTTCAGAAACGCTGGACAAACTTGCGTATGCGCCAACAGAGTGTTTGTCCATAAAAATATTAAAGAAGAATTTGCTAAAACGTTCGTAGAAAGAGTAAAACAATTAAATGTCGGCAACAGCTTGAAAGAAGATGTCGATATTGGTCCATTGGTGAACAAAGCTGCCATTGAAAAAGTAAAAGATCATGTTGAAGATGCCGTCAGTAAAGGAGCAACCATTTTGTGCGGTGGTGCCGAAAAAGCAGACGAACCAGGGTACTTCTTTGAACCGACTGTTTTGGACAACGTGACTGAAGAAATGAAAATCATGAGCGAAGAAACATTTGGTCCGATTGCTCCTATCACCGTATTCGAAGATGAAGAAGAAGTCATAAAAGCGGCAAATAACACACCTTATGGTTTAGCGGCTTACGTTTATACTAGAGATATTTCAAGGGCTGTAAGAGTTTCCGAAGGACTTGAATTTGGAATTGTAGGATTAAATGATGCCATGCCTGGAACAGCACAAGCACCGTTTGGTGGGGTCAAAGAAAGCGGTTATGGCCGTGAAGGTGGTCATCAGGGTATTCGCGAGTATCTTGAAGAGAAATACATTTCGCTTGGTATTTAATTACCAAGCGATCCCCCTTATTTTATTTTTATACTGAAATTTCGATGAAACTTCGATCTTTAACGTTGTAAGGAGAATCCAAAATGACAGACTTTATCATCATCGGTGGAGGTATTGTAGGTTTATCAGTAGGAAAGGCATTAATCGAACAATTTCCAAATGCGAAAATAGTCGTCCTTGAAAAAGAAAGAGAATTGGCAAGTCATCAGACCGGAAATAATAGCGGAGTGATCCATTCGGGCATCTATTATACACCTGGCAGTTACAAAGCTAAGTTCGCTAAAGCGGGAAACGAAAGCATGAAGCGCTTTTGTGAAATGCATGGTATCGACTATGAAGAATGTGGAAAAGTGATCGTTGCAACAAACGAAAATGAATTGCCCAATTTACACAAACTGTATGAAAGAGGACTGCAAAACGGTTTAGATGTCCAATTATTAAAGAAAGAAGAATTGTTAGAAAAAGAACCACATGTCAATGGTTTAGAAGGTATTTACGTACCATCTGCGGGAATTGTGGATTACAAACAGGTATCTTTCAAACTTGCTGAACTGATCCGTGAAAACAACGGTGAAATTCATACAAATGAAGAGGTAAAGGCGATTGACGAACGAAGCGGAGAAGTCGTCGTCGAGACGGGAAACAAGACGTACCGAGGCAAATTTCTCATCAATTGTGCAGGTTTGCAAAGTGATCGCATCGCACGGATGGCAGGCTATCAAATTGACATGAAAATTTTCCCATTTCGAGGTGAATACTACTATATTAATGAAAACAAACGCCATTTGGTGAAAAATTTGATTTATCCGGTACCGAACCCAGAGTTTCCATTTTTGGGCGTCCATTTCACAAGAACGATTTACGGTGAAGTAGAAGTTGGTCCGAATGCTGTTCCTGGATTTAAACGTGAAGCATATACGAAGACGTCATTTGATTTCAAAGACTTTTTAGAAATTTCCACGTTTCCGGGATTTTGGAAACTTGGCATGAAGTATTACAAAGTAGGCATTGAAGAAATCGTCCGGTCTTTCAGCAAAAAATTGTTCGTCAAAAACGCACAACAGTTAATCCCTGAAATTACCGAAGACGATTTAACACCTGCACCAGCAGGAGTGAGGGCGCAAGCATTAAAAAACGATGGCACATTAGTGGATGACTTTTACATTGTAAATGGAAAAAACAGCATCCATGTATGTAATGCACCATCACCAGCGGCAACAGCTTCATTAGAAATCGGCAAGGAGATCGTTAACAAAATTACTGACATCAAGGAGAATAATAAAGCGATTTGATGCTGAAATCATTTGGAGATGTCTAAAGAAATAAACATTGGACATCTCTAAATGTCAATAATTTTGTAAGCACTTACATCTATCATAATAAAGAAAGGGAAATATGCAATGGCTAAACGTACGTCGATTCAAGCAGAAAAAAGTACCATGGATGCCGTCGTACAAGTGCTCGAGGAAGCGGATGTCGAATATGTTTTTGGTGTTCCCGGCGGCTACATGATGAAATTATACGATTCCCTTGCCAATTCTTCGATTAAACCTATCCTTACAAGACATGAACAAATTGCCAGCATCATGGCTGAGGTGTATGGCCGTTTGACAGGCAAACCAGGAATCTTCACTTCTCAAGGTGCATGGGCCGTCAGCAATGGCCTCATGGGAGCGGTGGAAGCGATTCAAGGCAGTTCACCTATGGTCATGTTAACGGATATGACCGACAACGCACCTTATTCACACCACGGTTCTTATCAGACTGGTACTGGCGAATATGGCAGCTATGATGTAAAAAAAGCGGTAGAAGCGGCTACGAAATATTCCACGGTCGTCCACATGCCCGAACAAGCTGTCCAAAGTGTTCAACTTGCCTTGAAACATGCTTTAGACGGCAATCCAGGTCCATCAGCTGTCGTATTTCATAGTTCTGCAATCAATGGAACGGTCAAACCGGACGGTTCACCAGTCATTTATCATACAAAACATTACTTGTTGGATCAAACGCAAACGCCCCATCGCGACGAACTCATGAAGGCGTTACATACGTTAAAGGAAGCGAAAAATCCGTTTATCATCGCTGGAAATGGCGTGAAAGTGTCAAAAGCCTTTGAAGAATTGGAAAACTTTGCAGAGTTGTTGGGGGCACCAGTCGGAACGACAACGATGGGAAAAAGTGCATTGCGTGAAACGCATCCTCAATCCGTTGGTGTTATTGGCAACTGGGGTACACCGGTAGGAAACAAAATATTGTCGGAAGCAGATGTCATTTTGGTTGTCGGTTCAAAACTTGCGCCAACCGATACATGCAACCATCATAGGCAGTTGATCGATCCACAACGACAAACCATCATCCAAATTGATATTGAATCGAAGCATGCGAGCTGGACATTACCTGTCGACCAAGCGATCATCGGCGACGCAAAACGAGTCCTTTACGAAATGATTCAACTATTGGAACATAAAATCGAAATCGATCGTAACAAAATAGAAATACGGATCGAAAGAATTGCTCAATTGAAAGAAGATTCGGAATATATTTTTGTCGACGAATCATATGCCGACGCTCGACCAATCAAACCACAACGGGCGTTGAAAGAAATTTATGATGCGATTGATGAAAATACGATGATTACGCTGGATGCTGGTGAGAACCGTGTTTACACGATACGCCATTTTAAATCGAAAGTTTCCGGAAGCATCATTTTACCAGGTTCGGCAGGAGGCATGGGATATGCGATTCCATCTGCGTTAGTCGCAAAATTAGTTTACCCGGATAAGAATGTGTTGGCAATTGCAGGAGACGGCGGATTTTCCATGACGATGAACGGTTTGATCACCGCGGTTGAACACGACCTGCCGATCGTCACAGTGATTTTTAACAATTCTTCTTTAGGTTGGGTAAAAAATGCCCAAGGAGAGAAAAAAGTCGCTTCTGAATTTATGGACATCGATTACGGAAAAATTGGGGCAGCCATGGGATGTCTCGGGTATACTATCGATGACCCGAATGATATCAAGGGAGCATTAACCGAGGCGTTTCACAGCAATAAGCCTGCAGTGCTCGATATAAAAACGACGGATGAAGAATCTTATCATAAAGTCATGTCCGAATTGGCGACTTCTTTAGAATAAGTGTAAAACCTCGAGTCGATTTCATACGGCTCTAGGTTTTTTGTTTGTAAAGAAGAAATGGGCGGAGTGACATCATTTCCTTTGCTCCGTATCGAATTAACTATGATAGATCCATCGGCTAGACGATTTTCGATTCTATTCGCTTTCGTATTGGTGATGGAAATCACTTGCATGATTTTCTTTCAATTTTTACTTCGAAAAAGAAACCTCTTACATTCTCTCCCAAACAAGAAGAGATGAGATTTCAATAAAATAAGTCATATTCTTATTACAGTGAACACAGCGAATATGGCTTCATACAAGCTTTACAACGAGTGCGAATTTTTAAATCTTGTTGAAGATGTTCCAAGCTCAAAAATTAGCAAATGACATGCTTGATCGAATTCTTCATCATATGGACAGTTGTCAATATTGTGGTTTAGATGACATTCATTCAAAAAATTTGTAAACTTCAATCATTTAATCCTATATGACTGAATCTATACCGGATTATTCAAAATGGTACATTACTAAACAATCGAAAATATATATTTATTATATCAATTTACAGCTCTATTAGGAGCCTTTTTAATAATGTTTTTTCTTAAATGCAAAAAAGCCAACTGGACAGCATCTATACTTTTTTCGTCAATTTTCTTGTTAGATTCTTTATACACATTTGGTAAATCTTTATATTCATTATTATAATGCCATTTATACTGTTAAATATTATTTAGTACTAATGTTGGAGGATTAATTAATATTTTTATACGTTGAGCGTTTTATTATTAAAAGTGTCATGTTGAGAGATTCACTGGTACTGTCAAGAATTTTGTGTAATGTAAGATAGATAGGGTATCTCTGAAATGGATTGGGAATGGACAGGGGACTAGTTTCTTCCGCCCAGGGGCAGTTCATTCCTTGATAAGCCTCTATCGGATTTGTGTCATTCGAAAACGGTTCCCAGAAAGAGAATAAAACGTTTTATACATCGCTTTCTTCCTCATTCGCTAAGAGTCGCCGTACACGGTGACCGGTGGCGTTTTACATAGGCATTGTTCTGTAGATGAAAGAAGACGGCTTCGGTTACCCGTTGGCCGTCTTCGTACACATATACACCGTGTTAGTCATAGAGGAGTTCAATCAATTGCCCGATGAAAGGGTGTCAATTCATGCAGCTGTTTCGTTTTTTATTTTGAATGCTGCGCATGAAAAGAGCCGGACATAATTTTTCCAGCCTAGCTCTCTTTAAAAGACAATCGTTTTGTTTCCGTGAACAATGATGCGGTCTTCCAAATGTAATTGTACAGCGCGGGCAAGAACGTCGCGTTCAATCGTTCTTCCGACCCTTTTTAAATCTTCAACATTGTACCGATGGCTGACCTCTTTAACCCCTTGTTCAATAATTGGTCCTTCGTCCAAATCTTCCGTCACATAATGGGAAGTGGCTCCAATAATTTTGACTCCGCGTTCATATGCGCGCTCATACGGTCTTGCACCGACAAATGCAGGCAAGAACGAATGATGGATGTTAATAATTCGATGCCGGTAATGCTTGATGAAATCTGGAGATAAAATTTGCATATAACGGGCGAGAACGACGAAATCAATATTATATTTCTTCAACAGTTCAAGCTGCTGCTTTTCCGCTTCCGGCTTATTGTCTTTATTGACCGGTATGTAATAATACGGAATTCCAAGCGATTCAACTGGTTCACGCAAATCTGGATGGTTGCTGATTACCAAAGGTATTTCGCAAAAAAAATCGCCTGATTGATAACGCCAAAGAAGATCGAGAAGGCAATGATCTTGTTTCGATACGAAAATCGCCATTCGCTTTAATTGGTTCATATATGAAAATTGCCATTTCATTTGCAATTCTTTTCCGATCGGCTCAAAGTCTTTTTCAAGCTCGCCTTTTTTACGTTCTATATCCGGTAATTCAAATTCAACGCGCATAAAAAAAGTGCCGCCTGAAGGATCTGTTGAATATTGATCTGATTGGACGATATTGGCGCCGTGTTCATATAAAACTTTAGAAATTTTTGCAACAATTCCTGGCTGGTCGTTGCATGTAATAAGAAGACGTGCGCGATCTTTATATTGATGTAAAAAAGATTCAAGATTCGTTTGTTTCGTATGTAACATAAACCTTTCCTCCAACCCAAATGTGATCTGTACAAAGGATACTAATAGTTTGCTTTCTTGTCAATTTGAACAAGGAAAAAAATATTTATAAGTATTCAATGTAAGAAAATCTTACAACAAAAATTAAAAAATACGAAAAAAAATTGTATAATAAAGTTAATGGCTGAAAATGTTATAAATTTTAACGTAATAACGTTATAAAAGGAGGTATAACAATGTCAGAATCATATAAGGATAAAAAAGTCATTACGATCGGTATCGTTAGTGAACTAACAGGGCTATCACCAAGAAAAATACGATATTATGAAGAAAGAAAATTGATTTTTCCCGAAAGAACGAAACAAGGAACGAGAAAATATTCCTTTTCAGATATTGAAACATTAATGGAAATTGCAGATAAAATCGAAGACGGCGTTCAAACGTTTGAAATTAGAAAAGAAATGCTGAAAAAAGAAAGAGATAAAATGCTCGAAGATAAGAAAAAAATGATTCAAGGCCAGCTGAATGCACACTTCAAAATAAGAAAACAATAGTTCAGGGCGGTTAAAACCGCTTTTTTTTATGATTTAATAAAGTTCTTCATTTTTATAAAAAATTATCAGAGTTTTTTTGCTTTTAACAAAATATTAGAGGTATATTTAAAATAGATGATTATTTAAAAAGGAGGAAGAAGAAAATGGACTATCGTATAGAAAGAGATACGCTGGGAGAAGTAAAAGTTCCAAAAGACCGCTACTGGGGTGCACAGACGGAACGGAGCAGAAACAATTTTAAAATCGGTACTGAAACGATGCCGATTGAAGTCATTCGTGCATTTGCCATTTTAAAAAGAGGTGCAGCGATCGTTAATGAAAAATTAGGAAAGCTGCCAAAAGAGAAAAAAGATGCGATCGTTCATGTTTGCGATGAAATTATAGAAGGGAAGCTTGATGAGCATTTCCCGCTCGTAGTATGGCAAACCGGAAGCGGAACGCAGTCGAACATGAATGTCAATGAAGTGATTTCGTTTAAAGGAAATGAATACTTGAAAGAAAATGGGTTTGAATCATTAAAAATTCATCCAAATGATGATGTGAATATGGGACAAAGCTCAAACGACACATTCCCTACAGCAATGCATATTGCTGGTGTCATAGCGATAAAAAACAAGCTGTTGCCGGCAATTGATTTGTTGACAGAGACGCTCGATAAGAAATCTAAGCAGTTTGAGAATCTTGTGAAAATTGGCCGCACCCACTTGCAGGATGCAACACCGCTCACGCTTGGACAGGAAATCAGCGGATGGGTACATATGCTGAGAAAAAGCAGAAAAATGATTGTCGAAGCAATGGATAACTTGAGAGATTTGGCGATCGGCGGAACAGCAGTCGGAACAGGAATTAATACGGATCCTCAGTTTGGACAGCTTGTTGCAGATGAAATAAGCAAGCAAACGAATGAATCATTCCGTTCCTCTGAAAACAAATTCCATGCGCTAACTAGCCATGATGAAATCGTTCATGCACACGGAGCGCTAAAAGCCTTGGCAGCTGATCTTATGAAAATTGCAAATGATGTTAGATGGCTGGCAAGCGGTCCAAGATGCGGAATTGGCGAGATCACGATACCAGCAAATGAGCCCGGAAGCTCCATTATGCCGGGAAAAGTGAATCCGACGCAAAGCGAAGCATTAACGATGGTAGCAGTCCAAGTCATGGGAAATGATGCAGCGATCGGTTTTGCCGCAAGCCAAGGAAATTTTGAATTAAATGTTTTCAAACCGGTTATTATTTATAACTTTTTACAATCGATCCGGCTTTTATCGGATAGTATAATTTCCTTCAACGACCGCTGTGCTGTGGGAATTGAAGCAAACAAAGAAGTGATTGATAAATATGTACAAGACTCGCTCATGCTCGTAACTGCTTTAAATCCTCATATTGGATACGAAAATGCAGCGAAAATTGCAAAGCTTGCATATGAAAAACGATTGACTTTAAAGGAGGCAGCTGTTCAACTGAACCTTCTGTCAGCCGAAGAATTTGACCGCATTGTCCAGCCGGAGAAAATGGTGTAACAGAAAACATTGAATTTTTGCTGGGAGATGAAAATATATACCGATACTCACTACTTGATACGATCCCTCTTGTCTAGATAGAAAGAAAAAAACCTATACTGTCTATGAACTGCACCCCTTAAAGTAGATGTTGAAAAATCCCTATTTGGTCAACACTGCTTTAAGAGGTGATTTTTTATGGCAAGAAAAGGACAAAAGTTCATAAACTATTCAGTTGAGTTTAAACTCTTAGCAGTTAAAAAATATCTTCGAAGACAGTGCTTCTTTCTTCAGCTTACAGACCTACTGAGTTATATGGGGAGGAATTGTCAGATGATTTCTTTAACAGTGATTCCTTCTACAACTATTCTGTAAGCCGCTGAAGAAGGGGGGAATTTTTAATACTGTCTATTTGATCTTTGATCGGGATATGTTCAATTTGTGCGTCCGGTTTTCTTATTTATATTCAATGCTGCCAGGTGCAAAAACCATTATCCTCCACATAAAAATTTCATGAATCCTACACAAAATATTCACCTTTGCAATGTTGCAATATGTATGTATTAAATTTATTCTTTATTTAATAGTTCTCAATTAATTTTTATTGAGGAAAGGAGATTTATTGTGAAAAAAATCATTATATTGCTTGCCGCCGTTTTCCTTCTTGCAGCTTGCGGTCAAAATGAAACGAAACAAGAGAACAGCGGAGAAAGTGCCGAAGTTCATCCGCTCGAAGTCAATTTGAAAGTGCCGGACCATGCGAATATTCATGAAAAAGTTTCGTTGACTGCTGAAGTGAGCTACGGAGGAGAAGCGGTTGAAGATGCTGATGAAGTAAAATTTGAAATATGGAAAGAAGGAGAAAAAGAAGAAAGTAAAATGATAGAAGCAAAACATGAAAAAGACGGCCAATATACGATTGAACACACATTTGATGAAAATGGAGTTTTTTTTGTTCAATCACACGTTACGGCGAAAAATCAGCATAATATGCCCAAAAAACAAATTGTGATTGGTGAACTACATAAAGATGGAGCTTCAACGGGCGAAAACGAAAAAACCGCAAATCATACTCATGAACATTCTCAAGGATCTGTAGACATCCAATTGGAGCTGCCGACAAATGTAAAGGCGAATGCGGAAACATTGATTCAAACAAAAATTCAAGCAGAAAACGCTCCGTTGTTAAATGCAAATGTCCGTTATGAAATTTGGAAGGACGGTTCTGAAAAGCATGATTGGGTAGATGCTGCAGGAGACGAGAAAGGTACTTATGAAGCGAAATATACATTTTCTTCCTCAGGAACTTATCAAATCCAAGTTCATGTCAACAATGATGAAGGACTACATGAGCATGTCACGAAGAAGGTAACGGTTCAAAAATAAAGATCGGAATGGATATTGTTTATGGTAGAAAAGAGTTGAGAAAGAATCGCTGAAAAAGTGTATATGTATGGACAAAAATAAGATCGGGGAAAGAATTCAATTAAGTCCGTGGCGAACTAATTGAACGGCAGGAACCAGATATGATCGAAGCACGTAACGTCGATACGTATGAATAGATTAATTAAAAACATGAAAAGCCGCCCTTCCCTTAAAAAGAGAATGTATGGCAAAAGAACTTTAAACGAAATAATTGATTGCATTGAATACGAAAAAGAATTCTTTTTATAAATGAATGAAGATTCGTCCAGTACAACTTGCCCGAACATAAGTTAAATAACAAATGCAAAGTAGTCTTATAAACCGAAATAAAGCGAAAATTTAGTTAAACGAAACAAAATTGCATAAAAGCTGAACAACCTTACTCCAATGAAAATTGAAGTAAGGTTGCTTTGGCTTTATTCATATTGCTGATTTTCAAGGTAAGAAAAAATTATCTTTTCGACCATCTCAATTTTATTGAGTTAACAATTTTTCTAAGTCGTCCAGCATATGGTTTGCAGCAAGCACACCGCCGGCTGTGTTCCAAATAGCGTCGTCAACTTTGTAAGCTTTTCCGTTTTTAACAGCATTTAAGTTTTTCCAAAGAGGATCGTTTGTCCACTCTTTTTCTGCTTGCAAAGCTTCTTTGTCTCCTTGCGGTGCATAGGTGAAATAGAAGATGATGTCACCGTCCATTTCCGGAATTTGTTCTTTTCCGACTTCAACTGCCAAATCTCCTAATTTATTTGCATCTGTAAACAATTTTTCTTGCTGAGCAGGACGTTTAAATCCAATTTGATCGAAAATCACACCAGAAAATGAATCTTTCCAATATATTCTCGTTACACCAGCCATGAAACGAACAACTGAAACTTCTTGATTCACTTGATCTCCTAATTTTTGTTTTACTTCTTCTACATGATTATTAAAATCATCTAATACTTTTTGTCCTTCTTCTTCACGATCGATGGCTTTTGCATATAGCTTAAAGTTTTCCTGCCAGTCGCCTCTTAATGTTTCCGAAAAAACTGTTGGCGCTATTTGATTGAGCTTGTCGTAGATTGCTTCTTGGCGAAGCTTATTGCCTATAATCAAGTCAGGCTGAAGAGCTGCAATTTTTTCAACATTGACTTCACTTTCTGTACCAACGACTTCAACGTCTTTCATTTCATCTTTAATATGATCGTACCAAGGATCGCCAAGCCAAGATTGAACGGCTCCGACTGGTTTTAATCCCATTGCTAAAAGCGCTTCGGTTCCTTCATTCGTTAATACGACGACACGTTCAGGTTTTTTTGGAATTTCAGCTGTTCCCATTGCATGCTCAACTTTGTATGATTGACTTTCAGTTGAGCTTTCTTTCTTTTCTTTTGAAGCTTCTTTACTGTCCCCGTTGCCGCAAGCAGCAATTACTGCCAGCATGAGTATGGCAACGATGGAAAATAATAATTTTGATATTTTTTTCATTATGTAACCCCCTAAAATGTAGTTGAAAATGATTTTCAATTCCTTAATAATAGTAATCAGTGAGAAATTAAAAGTCAATAATTAATTGAAAATGATTTTCACATTCAAAATGATTTGGTACAATTGGATCAGAAGTTCGACTTGTTAGGAGAGACGTGAAGTTGTCATTATCTAGTAATCGTAAAGCAATCTTACTTTTTCTTTCCTTTTTGCTTCTATTATTCAGCATGTGTGCAAGTATTGTATATGGATATACGGATACAAGCTGGAAGATGGCATGGGATGCTTTTTTTCATTTTAATGGTTCCAATGAACATATTATTATACAAAATGTTCGACTTCCTCGATCCGTCATAGCGAGTGTAGTCGGCGCTTGTCTTGCTTTATCCGGTGCATTGATGCAAGCTATTACGAAAAATCCTCTTGCATCGCCAAGCGTTTTTGGCATCAATGCCGGTGCAGGATTTTTTATTGTTCTAGCTTTTTCCTTATTTTCTGTAAACAGCTTACAAGCGTTTACTTGGATTGCTTTTGCAGGCGCAGCTTTTGCTGCCATGCTTGTGTACATGATCAGCTCATTGGGCAGTGATGGATTGACGCCTGTAAAGCTTACTTTGGCAGGAGCGGCCGTTGCGGCACTTTTTTCTTCCCTTACGCAAGGTTTGTTAGTTTTAAATGAAGCAGCGTTGGATCAAGTATTATTTTGGCTTGCAGGATCTGTGCAAGGCCGCAAAATGGAGGTAATGACAGCTGTTCTTCCATATATTTTGATTGGATTAGTTATTTGTACATTTATCGCCTCTAAATTAAACGTCTTAGTAATGGGAGAAGAAGTGGCGAAAAGTTTAGGACTAAAAGTAGGAACAGTGAAGTTTTTTGCAGCCTGTGCTGTCATATTTTTTGCGGGCGGTGCAGTTGCGGCGGCTGGTCCTATTGCATTCATCGGCGTAGTCGTGCCCCATATTGCAAAGTATGTGGCCGGAAATGATTACAGATGGATTTTGCCGTTCTGTGCAGTATTTGGTGGGATTTTGCTAGTTGCAGCAGATATTGGCGCCCGTTTCATTGTCATGCCTGAAGAAGTCCCTGTAGGGGTCATGACGGCGATAATTGGAACCCCATTTTTTGTTTATATTGCAAGGAAGGGGGTTCGTGCATCATGAAAAAATATGTTTCGCTTCGGATCGGAAATGTCATTTCATTTTTAATTGATAAAAAAGCCTTTTTCCTTTCGTTCGTTTTCTTTCTTGCGGCGTTTTTCGTAATCCTTGTCAGTGCAAGTGTAGGCGAAGTGATGATCAGCCCTGCCCAAGTTTTTCAAACAATTTTTGGAATAGGGGATGGAACGAACGAGCTTGTTATTAAACAATTTAGGCTTCCGAGAATTCTTATTTCCCTTTTGGTCGGCATGTGTTTGGCTGTTGCGGGCGGAATTTTGCAAAATTTAGTTCGAAACCCTTTAGCATCCCCTGACATTATCGGAATTACCGGCGGTGCTTCGGCAGCGGTTGTACTATTTTTAATGCTGTTTTCCGATAAGAATCATTCTTTAACTGTAAGCATTCATTGGATGCCTTTGGCAGCTTTCATAGGAGCAGCCGTTACAGGCATTTGTGTTTATTTATTGTCGTGGAAAAACGGTGTGACTGCCATCAGGCTTGTGTTGGTCGGCATTGGAATCTCCTTTTTAACTAAAGCATTAACGACTTTGTTAATGATAAAAGGGCCTATTTACCAAGCATCCCAAGCAAATATTTGGATAACCGGCTCAGTTTATGCGGCAAACTGGTCTCAAGTAAAGATTTTGTTTCCAGCAACTATCATTCTTCTCTTGATAACGGTTGTTACTGTAAGAACGATCAATATTCAAAGTTTTGGCGATGAGATCGCAATCGGTATGGGAAACCGGGTACAATTAACCCGCTTTTTCCTCTTATTTCTAGGAACCGCTTTGACTGCTGTTGCTGTCGCTTTTGGAGGAGGGATAGGGTTTGTAGGTCTTATTGCTCCTCACATTGCAAGAAAGCTTGTCGGTTCAAGCTTTGGTTTGATGCTGCCGATTTCAGCCTTTGTCGGGGCACTCATTGTTATGCTTTCTGATTTATTGGGAAAAACAATCTTTTTGCCGCATGAAATTCCAGCTGGTGTGTTTACTTCAGCGATCGGGGCTCCTTATTTTATTTACTTGTTAATGAAGCACAGAAATATTTAGGAGGTGATGGCATGCATAGATTGTATACTCATGAGTTAACTTTTGCTTATGGACAGAATATGATTATTGAAGATCTTAATCTTACTATTCCAACGGGAGAAATTACTGTATTAATTGGAAGCAACGGTTGCGGAAAGTCGACCTTATTAAAATCTTTGGCAAGAATTTTAAAGCCAGCAGGCGGTTCAGTACTCTTGGAAGGAAAGGACATTGCCGAGCTACCGACAAAGGAAGTGGCAAAAAAACTGGCTATACTTCCGCAAGGGCCTGAAGCCCCAGAAGGATTAACTGTTTTGCAGCTTGTTAAACAAGGACGGTATCCTTATCAAAATTGGCTGAACCAATGGTCCAAGGAAGATGAAGAATTAGTTTTTCGAGCGCTTGAAGCAACTAGAATGAGTGAATTGGCAGAACGAACAGTGGACTCTTTATCAGGAGGACAAAAACAGCGTGCATGGATCGCCATGACTTTGGCGCAAAATACAGATATTATTCTTTTCGACGAGCCAACAACTTATTTAGATATAACACATCAAATTGAAATACTCGATTTATTATTTGAATTGAATATGAAAGAGAAAAGAACGATCATCATGGTTCTTCACGATTTAAATTTAGCCTGCCGTTATGCTCATCATATCGTCGTATTAAAGGATAAAAACATTTATAAACAAGGAAAACCGGAAGATGTAATGAATGTACAACTGGTCAAAGATGTATTTGAAATGGATTGCAAAATTATTCGCGATCCGATTTTTGGAACACCGCTATGTATTCCGTTCGGAAAAGGGAGAAATATTAATAAAGTAGGGATGCAGGCATGGGAAAGTTGACGTTCGATGAAATAAAGGTGCTGTCAAAATTTCGATATTCAGAAGCAAAACGTGCAACCGATTCATCAATTGACATGGAGGAACTGCTAAAACCGGAAAAACTGCAGCTGTTTTTAAAAAATATTCAGCCTAAATTTAATGCACCTCTTTATGTAGCCGGGTCAATGTTTATTAAAAGATATGCTTTTTTAGCCGCTTTAGCTCTTTATACCATGACAATGTTTGATAAAGCTTTAAAAGTGGATATAAAAAATCTTGTCCTGATCACTGATGACGAAGATCCGCTTTGGCTGCCGGGCTTTTATTTCAAATCGAACGAAGTCACAATCGCTCCCCAAGAAAGAAAAAAATGGCGGGATGAAATGTTAACCTTATTATTTAAAGAAAACATCACCCGTCTTTTACAGGTTGTCTCAACAGAGGCAAAAATTTCAAAATGGATTCTTTGGGAAAATGTTGCGATCTATATATTTTGGATGTATGAAACATTGCTCAATGAAAAGCAGCATGAAGATAAACATGAAAAAATAAAAGAAGATTTTATTTATTGCGTGAAGGAAGCAAAAGGTGAATTGTTTGGGGATTTTAATCGGAACCCTTTAAAAAAATTTTTTGGTCCTAAGACATATTCTGATCAATATGATGATTATATTCGAAAAAGAAAAACATGCTGCCTGTTTTATTTGACAGACGATGAAGGGAAAAAGTGCAGAACATGCCCGAATGTTAGTGAATGTACAATAAAAAAGTAATTGGAGAGATTAAAAATGGATAACCAGTTTCAAGCTCAGATTGATGCGCTTGTTGAAAAGTATACCGAACTCTTGCTTGGAAAATCGTCTCCTGAATTAAAAGAAAAAGTGAAAATTTGGGTGTTGTATACGTACATGGCAAAATCGATGCCGCCGCTAGTGAAACATTGGAATGAAAAATTTCCAGAAGCAAAAGAACAAATGAAAGCTATTATTAATGAAATAAAAGAATTAAATGAACAGCATAGAAATAATAAAAAACGTTGATCTAAATTTGAAGTTGTCCTCCTTATAAGCAGCAGGAGGATTTTTTATGCGGACAGAATAGTATCATTCAAAATAACTTTAAGGTTTCATAGCATTGACGTTGGACGAAACAATGGAATGCTGATAAAGGTTAAAAATTTTTTGTGCTAAAGCAAAATGCTTCTTACTTTAAAAACAGCAGATAAATATAGGATGTTATCATATAGAACGGAATGAGCTCGCCTATTCAGTAATCGATTGGGAATAACATTTCCGTCCCGTAAAAGAAATAAAACCTTACTCCGCTTGTTTACCGGAATAAGGCTGCTTTAACTCTTTATTTGCTGTCTGTTCGATTGGGGTCAGACACTTTTAAGTTCATTTTTATTGAATGTTTTGATTGTAAGGAGATTGCTGTTGCAAATAATTAGCAAATTGCTGATAGCTTTGTTGTATTTTTTGGTTGTCGCACGCCTCAAGGGAATACCATCCATTTTTAAACATGACATTAAATAACTGACGCTGGCATTTTTGCGTTTCGTCGCAAATCATTTGAATATTTTCGTATAAAACGGTGTGGCTAAGCTCATTCAAAGCTGTGCTATAACCTTGTGTCATATATTTTTCAGTTGCAAGCAAGTCATTTATAAAGTCGCGGTCGTTCATTTGCGGGCTTTTTTGAACTGTTGTTTCCGGATTGCTGATTTTCGTGTTGTTTGATTGCTGGGCTTGCATAATAAATCTCCTTTCTACTGCATTTGTGGATTGCCATTTAATTGATTTAATATCTGCTGATAGTGGCGATGATGCATTTCTCCTACCTTTTCCAACTCAGCTTTAATTTCAGGAATTTGGCATTGTGAAGCAAAAAAATGTGCTTTTTTCATCGCAATTAAATTCCATGACATCATATCTGTTAAATATAGTTGATCTTTTACAGAAATAATTTGCGGCGGTTCGTTATAAACTTGATTTTGCTGCATATTTTGCATATTGGTTGGCATTTGATTCATCATAAAAGCCCCCTTTTTCAAAAATGTACAAATTTAATATCCCACAATTTTTAAAGAGTTATGCAAAAATTTTTTAACAGGAATATTGAACAAAAATTTTAAATATTTTATACTTTAGTAAAACAGAAAAAAATGAATGAATGTTCATTCAAATGAAAGGGGATTTGAAATTGTGCGTCAAATAAAAAAAGCTGCAGTACTCGGATCAGGAGTGATGGGATCCCAAATTGCAGCACATTTAGCGAATGTCGGGATTCATGTATTACTCCTGGATATTGTACCGACAGAACTAACGGCAGAAGAAAAACAGCAAGGATTGACGCTGAAAGATCCAATCGTTCGAAACCGTTATGCTCAAAAGGCCGTGCAAAGACTGCAGAAGCAGACTCCTGCTCCATTGACTGCAAAAGAAAATATAGAGCGAATTGAGATCGGGAATTTTGATGATGACATTGAGAAAATTGCTGAAGCTGATTGGGTGATTGAAGCAGTTGTGGAAAGGCTCGATATTAAACAGAAAGTTTTTGAAAAAGTGGATAAATGGCGGCGGCCAGGCAGCATTATCAGCACAAACACGTCTGGAGTTTCCGTTCATTCGATGTCAGAAAACCGCTCAGAAGATTTCCGCAAACATTTTTTAGGCACTCACTTTTTTAACCCGCCACGCTATTTGAAGCTGCTCGAAATTATTCCAACAAAAGATACTGACGAACAAGTTGTAGCATTTATGAAGAGATTTGGTGAAGATGTTCTTGGCAAAGGGGTTGTTTGCGCAAAGGATACACCGAATTTCATTGCCAATCGCATTGGAACATATGGTTTTCTTGTAACCGTACGTGAAATGCTGAAAGGGAATTATTCTGTCGGAGAAGTTGATTCCGTGACAGGGCCTTTGATCGGCAGACCAAAAAGCGCCACATTCCACACACTTGATGTAGTCGGTTTAGACACGTTTTTTCATGTCGTAAACAACGTATATGAAAGAGTGGATGGCGAAGAAAAAGAAATTTTTCGTGTCCCGGATTTTATGAAGAAAATGCATGAAAACGGCTGGATTGGATCAAAAGCCGGGCAAGGATTCTACAAAAAAACGGGCAAAGAAATTTTAGAATTAAATGTAAATACGATGGAATATGAAAATAGAAAAAAACTTCGTGCCGATTCTATCGAAATAGCGAGACGTGAAAAAGGCACCGGGGAGAAGTTAAAAGCAGTTGTTTATTCGAACGACCGTGCAGGCACTCTTATTTGGAAAATTCTTATTCCAACGCTCCTTTATTCCGCAGAACAGCTGGACAGCATTGCCGAAACGATCGTTGACATTGACCAAGCGATGAAGTGGGGATTTGGCTGGGAGCTTGGACCGTTTGAAATGTGGGATGCAATCGGGATAAAACGATCGGTTGAAATCATTGAACAGCAGGGCGGAACAGTGCCAGCATGGGTCAAGCAAATGCTGAAGGATGGAAATGAAACGTTTTATAAGCAAAGCGAAGGCGCTACTTATTTTTATCATCGGGGCGAGTACAGACTGCTGCAAACAAATATGAAACAAATTCATGTGCAATCGTTGAAAAATGAAAAATCAATCATTAAAGAAAATAACGGGGCAAGCTTAATCGATATCGGCGATGATATCGCACTGCTCGAGTTTCATTCGAAAAACAATGCGATCGGCTATGATATTGTGCAAATGATCGATTTTGCCATCGACGAAGTTGATAAAAATTATAAAGGGCTAGTCATCGGCAATGAAGGAAAACACTTTTGTGTAGGCGCAAACCTTGCGTTTATGTTAATGGAGGCGCAGGATGAAAATTATTTTGAAATTGAGCTGATGATAAGAAAGTTCCAGCAAGCGATGATGAAAATTAAATATAGTCCGAAGCCGGTTGTAGCGGCCCCTTTTCATATGACATTGGGAGGCGGCGCGGAAGTATGTTTGCCTGCCTCAAGCATTCAAGCAGCTATGGAAACTTACATTGGCCTAGTTGAAACAGGTGTTGGACTGATCCCGGGCGGGGGAGGAAACAAAGAACTGTATATAAAAATTCTTGACCAAATCGGCAATGATATTGAAATTGATTTGCAAAAGGTCGCAAATAAAACATTTGAAACGATCGCCATGGCTAAGGTGTCCAAATCCGCACAGGAAGCGCAGCAAAACGGGTTTCTTCAACCGACAGACGCCATAACCATCAATAAAGATCACCTGCTGTATGATGCGAAGCAAAAAGCGCTGTTTTTATATGAAAGCGGATACCGTCCTCCTGTCCGCAAAAAAATTCCGGTAGTTGGCGAGACCGGATATGCCGCCATGATATTAGGGGCACAAAATCTTTATTTATCGGGATACGCTTCGGAGCACGATGTAAAGATTGCTAAAAAATTAGCCTATGTGATTGCGGGAGGCAAGCTTCCATACAGGACAAAGGTAGATGAACAATATTTGCTCGATTTGGAACGGGAAGCATTTTTAAGTTTAATAGGTGAACCGAAAACACAAGCCAGGATGCAGCACATGCTGTTAAAAGGAAAACCGCTGCGCAACTGACAGAAAGGAGTTAGAAAAATGAGGGAAGCTGTCATTGTCGCTGGTGCTAGGACACCGGTTGGAAAAGCAAAAAAAGGGGCATTAGCCAACATACGACCGGATGATTTAGGAGCATTAGTAGTAAAGGAAACATTGAAGCGGGCCGGAAGCTATGACGGACATATTGATGATGTCATTATTGGTTGTGCTATGCCTGAGGCAGAACAAGGCTTAAACATTGCAAGAAATATCGCGGCGCTGGCAGGGCTCCCCTATACAGTGCCGGGAATAACCATTAACAGGTTTTGTTCTTCAGGGCTGCAGGCTATTGCTTATGCAGCTGAACGGATCATGCTTGGGCATGCGGAAGTCATTATCGCAGGAGGAACAGAATCAATGAGTCTTGTTCCAATGACTGGAAATGTATTGCGACCAAATGCAAAGCTTGCCGAGGAAGCGCCTGAATATTACATGAGCATGGGACATACAGCCGAGCAGGTCGCACAAAAATACAATATCAGTCGAGAGGAACAAGATGAATTTGCTGTGCGGAGCCACCAAAAAGCAGCTTTAGCAATTCAAAACGAAGCATTTGCTGAAGAAATCGTTCCTGTAGAAATCACGAACCGAACAGTTGATGCTAATAACAAGCTGCAGGAGAAAAAAACAATATTTCGCCAAGATGAAGGGGTTCGACCAGAAACAACAAAAGAGGTTCTTTCATCTTTAAAACCGGTATTTGCAGTAAACGGATCTGTAACGGCGGGAAATTCTTCGCAAATGAGCGACGGAGCGGCTGCCGTTATGGTAATGGATCGAAAAAAAGCGGAAGAGCTTCAGCTAAAGCCGCTGGCCAAATTCCGTTCTTTTGCTGTAGGAGGAGTGCCGCCTGAAGTGATGGGAATAGGTCCTGTCGTTGCGGTGCCAAAAGCGCTTGAATTAGCGGGTCTTGAACTTTCCGATATTGGACTCATTGAATTAAACGAAGCATTTGCTTCACAAGCGATTCAAGTAATTAGAGAACTCAAATTAGACGAAGAGAAAGTAAACGTAAACGGAGGTGCCATAGCTCTTGGACATCCTCTTGGATGTACAGGTGCAAAATTGACATTAACTCTTATCCACGAAATGAGAAGAAGAAATGAACAATTTGGATTGGTGACGATGTGTATCGGCGGAGGAATGGGTGCAGCGGGAGTTTTCGAGCTTCTATAAAAAACCAAAAGGTTAGGTTTTCTAAACATGATGGAAAATGACATGGAGTCTTCGAACTTATTTATGAATCCAAAAGGGGGAATATTGGGTGGCAAACAAAACAGAGGCCTATATAAAGGGCGGAAGCTTCATCATGGAAGAAATTCCTTTTGATCGGATCTTCACGCCGGAAGACTGTACAGAAGAACATAAAATGATTGCGAAAACAGCTGAAGATTTTGTCCTGAACGAGGTTGTTCCTTTTATTGACCGTCTTGAAAACCATGAATTTGATATTTCGGTGAAATTGCTGAAGCAAGCTGGCGAACTTGGTCTGCTCGCCGCAGATATTCCAGAAGAATATTCCGGACTAGGTCTTGATAAAGTAAGCTCTGCTCTTATTGCAGAACAATTTTCCCGCGCAGGGGGCTTCTCAATTACATTTGGAGCCCATGTAGGCATTGGCTCGCTTCCAATTGTATTGTTTGGAAATGAAGAACAGAAGAAAAAATATTTGCCCAGCCTTGCAGTCGGTGAAAAAATCGCTGCATATGCATTAACGGAACCAGGATCAGGATCAGATGCTCTTGGTGCAAAAACTACAGCGAAGCTAAATGAGGCAGGAACACATTATATTTTAAACGGAGAAAAACAATGGATCACAAATTCAGCTTTTGCAGATGTTTTTATCGTGTATGCAAAGGTGGACGGCAAACATTTCACAGCATTTATTGTTGAAAGAGATTTTCCGGGTGTTTCAACAGGTCCTGAGGAAAAGAAAATGGGGATCAAAAGCTCTTCAACAAGGACATTGATCTTAGACAACGTTTTAGTGCCAAAAGAAAATGTTTTAGGGGAAATCGGCAAAGGGCATAAAATTGCCTTCAATATTTTAAATATCGGACGATACAAATTAGCCGTCGGGGCAATCGGAGCCTGCAAGCGCATCATCGAATTGTCGGTCAAATATGCGGTGCAAAGGAAACAATTTGGACGGCCGATAGCCCAATTTCCGTTAATCCAAGAAAAGTTGGCCAATATGGCGCTGAAGCTTTATGCAATGGAAAGCTCAGTCTATCGAACGGTTGGATTGTTTGATGACCGGATGAGTTATTTAACACCTGAAGAGCAAAAGGATGGAAATGCTGTTGCCCAATCGATTGCTGAATATGCGATCGAATGCTCATTAAACAAAGTATTCGGTTCTGAAACGCTTGATTATATAGCGGATGAAGGAGTTCAAATTCATGGCGGATACGGATACATGGCGGAATATGAAGTGGAAAGGGCCTATCGCGACTCCAGAATTAACCGCATTTTTGAAGGAACGAATGAAATCAACCGCTTGCTTGTTCCGGGAATGTTTTTGAAAAAAGCAATGAAAGGGGAGCTACCTCTTCTTCAAAAAGCACAAAGCCTTCAAAAAGAACTGTTGACATGGATGCCGGAAGAAATCGGCGATGGCGTATTGGAGCAAGAAAAATATTTGTTGAAACAAGCGAAAAGAGTGACGCTTTTGCTGGCAGGTGCTGCAGCTCAAAAATTTGGCCAATCCTTGCAGCAGGAACAAGAGATTCTTGCAAATATCGCGGATGCGGTAAATAACGTTTATGCGATGGAATCCGCTATTTTGCGCACAGAAAAGGCCATTGTGAACTCAGGAGAAGAAAAGAATAAACAGAAGCTTCTTTATACACAAGTGTTTGTGCAAGAAGCGTTTCAGGAATTAGAGGCGAATGCAAAAGAAACGATTGTTGCGATCGAGGAAGGAGACGACTTGCGGATTCTTCTCTCTGCTCTAAAAAAATTGATGCGACAAATCCCTGTAAATGTCATTAAGAAAAAACGCCAAATTGCAGCTAGAGTGATTGAAGAGGAAAAATATATAGTATAGCTGCGGGACTTAGGGGTGTCTAATAAGTCGTTTTTACGGCTAATTGACACCCCCTTTAATGTTTTAGAAACGTTGATATATTGGTGTTTATGATCTTTTGTTTTCAATGGGGATTTGACTTTCTGGACAGCTCCAAAAATTTATTGATCAAGTTATTATGTTTGTCCAATTCGGATATGATAAAATATTATTGGTGTTGTATGAAGGAGGTGAGAAGGAATGGCTTTAACAATGTACTGGTATCCGAAGTGCGGAACTTGCAGAAAAGCGAAAAAATGGCTGGAAGATCACGGAATTGATTTTCGTGAAATACATATCGTGGAAAATCCTCCTTCTAAAGAAGAGTTAAAATCCTTTTATGAAAAGAGCGGATTGGAGTTAAAAAAGTTTTTTAACACGAGCGGTCAAAAATATCGTCAATTAGGTTTAAAAGAAAAAGTAAAAACAGCAACAGATGAGGAGCTCTTTGATTTGCTTGCATCAGACGGTATGCTCATTAAGCGGCCGATTGTTACCGATGGGGAAAAGGTGACCGTTGGCTTTAAAGAAGAGGAATTTGAGAAGATTTGGGGAAATTAAATTTAGAAAAGATTCTATTTAAATAGAATTCTTATATAAAAATGATAATTGGAGGGAATGACATTGAATACACCAAAAGAATTGCGTTATTCTGAAGAGCATGAATGGGTAAAGGTGGAAGGTGACAAAGTAAGAATTGGGATCACTGATTTTGCGCAGTCTGAACTCGGTGACATCGTATTTGTTGAACTTCCAGAAGTTGGAGATGAAATAGTCGCTGACGAACCTTTCGGTAGCGTTGAATCAGTGAAAACAGTTTCTGAGCTTTATGCCCCTATCAGCGGAAAAGTTGTTGAAGTGAATGAGGAATTGGATGACAATCCTGAATATGTAAATGAATCTCCTTATGAAAAGGCTTGGATGATTGTTGTTGAACCAAATGACATTCAAGATGTTGAAAAATTAATGACAGCTGAAGAATATGAAGAAATGGTAAAAGAAGACTAATATGAAACCCCCGTCTCCCTTTGAGAAGGGGGTTTCCTTTTCTTTATTAATGGAAAAGTGCGGACAATCAAAGTATTTTGTGTGAAGGAATCAACCACTTCATTTAGAATAAGTATATATCAAAAAGCATCTATAAGCAGGTGATAACAATGGCACTGATAGAGATTGAGAAAGTTATCATTGTTGAAGGAAAGTCTGATAAGAAAAAAGTAGAGAAAATTATTAATGAACCTGCTGAGATTATTTGTACAAATGGCACGTTAAGCTTGTCCAAGCTCGATGAATTGGCGGAAAGCTTATTTTTCAAGGATGTTTATATTTTAGTCGATGCGGATGAAGCAGGAGAAAAATTGAGAAAACAAATTAAGCGGGAGCTTCCGGAAGCCAACCATTTATATATAGACAAAATGTACCGTCAAGTTGCATCCGCACCTGAACAGCATATTGCCGCCGTTTTGCTGAGAGCAAATATTGATGTACATGCAAGATATTTATCATAAATGTGGAGTGTGTTCAATGATTGAAATAACAAAAGAGCAATTAGATGCGATTAGCGATGAAGAGCAAACCATTATATTTTTATATACACCTTTTTGCGGGACGTGTAAATTAGCTAAAAGCATGCTGGAAATTGTAGAAAAAATCATTCCTTCCATAAACATATATACGAAAGATTTGAATTATATCCCTGAATTTGCTGAAAAATGGAAAATTGAAAGTGTCCCATGTTTATTGATCTTTGAAAAAGGACAAATTGCCGAAAAAATATATGCGTTTCATTCTATTGACTATTTACATCAAAAGTTAAAAAGTTTTTCTACCACATAATTATATTTCCTGAGAAATATGTCAGTTTTTTCTAGAAAGCGTCGACAACTCCCAGCAGGAAGAAGGAAAGCTAGAAAGAATGAGTAAAATAAAATATTTGCTGGGGGGTTGTCAATGTTTGATTTTTTATTAGAAAAGGCAAATGATCATCATTTTTTAAAGCCTTTATTTCCGGCAGATCCTATGTTTATTGCTTTTGAGTTTGGCCAAAGCATTTATTGTTATCAATTGGATTTGGAAGGATTAAGACGAGTTGATGGAAATATCGAATCCATTGATGTAAAAATTATAGGAAATGAAGAGCAAATGGAAGAGCTCATTACAGGCCAGCTAAAGCTCCAACAACTAATGAAATTGAAAGCAGTAAAAGTTGAGGGGAGATTTCGGGATATTTTAAGATTAGAATCTGTCTTGTCTTTATTGGCCTAACAGGTTAAAATAGAGTAAATATATCGGAAAAGAATATATTGACACAATGTTTGTTGAATGGTACAATCTCTCCCAGTTAGTTTGTATTGTTTAAAATAATGTTTTAATAGAAAAATAGCGGGTGCACATGTACAATAAAGCTTTGTCTACAATTGCGTTGAAAAAAAGGAAGGTCAATTGAATGTAATCGTGCCTTTCTGCAGCTGTGCAGGAAGGCTTTTAGTATTAAACCGAAGCTGCTGCATGTGTGAAAGAAGGTGTAAACATGATTTCTCTCAACGGTGTTACAAAAATTTATCATACGAATCATAGCCAAGTAAAAGCTGTCGATCAAGTTGATCTTCAAATCCAGAGCGGAGAAATTTTTGGGATCATCGGATACAGCGGTGCTGGGAAGAGTACATTAATACGCTTGTTAAATGGTCTTGAAAAGCCAACAAATGGGACAGTTGAAGTGGCGGGAAAAAGAATAGACCAAATTAAAGGAAAAGAACTGAGATCCGCCAGAAAAGAGATTAGTATGATCTTTCAGCATTTTAATCTATTGTGGTCAAGAACAGTGCGGGAGAACATCGCTTTTCCATTAGAAATTGCCGGCATGAAGAAAAGCGATCGGCTCAAAAGAGTTGATGAACTTATTAAACTAGTAGGTTTAGAAGGAAAAGAAGATGCATATCCCTCGCAATTGAGCGGAGGACAAAAACAAAGAGTCGGCATTGCAAGAGCTCTTGCGAACAATCCGAAAGTTCTTTTGTGCGATGAGGCGACTTCTGCTTTAGATCCTCAAACGACTGATTCCATCCTAGATTTGCTTGTAGATATTAACAAGCGATTAGGTTTAACGATTGTTTTGATCACCCATGAAATGCATGTAATTCGAAAAATTTGTCATAGAGTGGCTGTGATGGAAAACGGGAAGATTGTTGAACATGGTGATGTGTTGACGGTTTTCCGAAATCCGAAGGCTAACATTACAAAACGATTTGTTAAACAAGTTACAGAACCTGATGAAACAATGGAAACGATTGATTACCTGCTTGAAAAGTACAAGCATGGAAAGGTTGTCAAACTTACCTTTGTAGGAGACAGAGCGGAGCAGCCTATGATTTCAAAAATCATTAAAGAGTTCGATGTAGAGGTTAATATTTTGCAAGGGAAAATTTCACAAACTCAAAGTGGATCCTACGGAACGTTAATCATCCATTTTGATGGAGATGAAACTACAGTTGAACAAGCCATTGAATTTATTCGCAATCAACAAGTGGAGCTGGAGGTGATTGCGAATGTTTGAGACATTGTTGCCAAATGTAAAATGGGACAAAGTCATTGATGCAACTTATGAAACGGTTTATATGACAGCTGTTTCTGTATTTGCTACATTTTTTCTCGGAATTATTTTAGGTCTTTTATTGTTTTTAACGTCAAAGGGGAACATGTGGGAAAATCGGTTTATCCACTCGTTTGTTGCAGCAGTTGTCAATGTATTTCGATCAATTCCCTTCATTATTTTGATCATTTTGCTGCTTCCTTTTACAAAAGCAATTGTTGGTACCATTTTAGGTGCTAATGCTGCACTTCCTGCACTCATCATTGGTGCTGCGCCTTTTTATGGAAGGATGGTGGAAATTGCACTGAGGGAAGTTGACAAGGGGGTGATTGAAGCTGCAAAATCGATGGGAGCTACAATGAGCACAATTATTTTTAAGGTACTGCTTCCAGAATCGATGCCTGCTTTAGTTTCAGGAATAACTGTCACAGCAATTGCATTGGTAAGTTATACAGCCATGGCAGGCGCCATTGGTGCCGGTGGTCTTGGAAACCTTGCCTATTTAGAAGGATTTCAGCGTAATCATAGTGATGTAACATTTGTTGCAACTGTACTCATATTGATTATTGTATTTATCATCCAATTGATCGGCGATATGATTACAAGAGCAATTGATAAGCGTTAAACGAAGGAGGAGAATAATATGAAAAAATGGCTTTTAGCGACTGTTTTAGGTGCGACGATGATATTTGCTTCTGCTTGCGGAGGTGGAAGTAATCAGGGAGGCAGCTCCGGCGGCTCTGACAATGAGAAAAATGAGGTAATTAAAGTTGGCGCATCACCTGTTCCACATGCAGAAATTTTAGAGGAAGCAAAACCGCTTCTTGAGAAAAAAGGATATAAATTGAAAATTGAAGAATTCACTGATTATGTATTGCCGAATAAAGCTTTAGCGGAAAAGGATATTGATGCAAACTACTTCCAGCATATCCCTTACCTTGAAGCACAGAAACAAGAACATGGATATGATTTTGTCAATGCCGGCGGAATTCATATTGAGCCAATTGGCGTATATTCAAAAAAATATAAATCTTTAGAGGAGCTTCCGGATGGAGCTACTATTATCATGAGTAACTCAGTTGCTGACCATGGACGCATGCTGTCAATGCTGGAGGAAAAAGGTTTAATTAAGCTGAAAGATGGCGTTGATAAAACGAAAGCGACAGTTGATGACATAGCAGAAAACAAAAAGAATTTGAAATTCAAAACAGACATCGAAGCGCCAATGTTGACGAAAGCTTATGAAAACAATGAAGGCGACGCTGTATTAATTAACGGGAACTTTGCTCTGGATGCAGGACTTGACCCATCAAAAGATGCCATTGCTCTTGAATCGCCAAAAGACAATCCGTATGTAAACGTCATTGCTGTCCGCAGTGAAGATAAAGACTCTGAAAAAATTAAAGCTCTTGTAGAAGTGTTACAATCAGATGAAATTAAAGAATTTATTCAAACAAATTATCAAGGCTCCGTTATTCCTGCTGAATAATCAATTGGGAAGCTGTGCATATTTACGCGCAGCTTCTTTTTTTGGACCAAGCTGAGCTGGTATTGTTTGGACAAAAATTCATTTGAGAAAAAACGTACGAACTTAGGTGAAATTTATGCCGCCAAAAAAGCAAATAGAAAGTGCTGTTCATTTCGATTAAGCGCTTCAGCAGAACATAAGAAAGGGAATGGGGCATTTACTCAACATAATTTTACAATTGCTTGTTTCAAAAAGGTTGAGCTATCAATAGCATGAAAGATCAGTGTCAAATGCAAGATGAATATTGTATTTTTTTCTCTCCAGCGGGAATGCAGCCGAAAGGAAATATATGAAGCAGCAGGATTTGCACCAGCTTTCGAAGAAGGACTTGTGATGAGCTTAGCGGCCGCATTTAGAACGGAATGTTTTGCATGAAAAACAAATAAAGATGTAATTTTCAGTATTTTGGAGCATTTGTAAGATTGAACCTTTAATCCTTTCTCATTGGCTTAAAATGGGTTTTAAGCTGTTTTAATCAGCGATACAGCAGGTTGCTTGCAAGCTGTAATCATTGCTAACATTAAATTGTATAAAAAATGAAAGGATTGGTTCATTATTTATTTAAACCAAGAAATGATAGACATTAAATTTACGTCTGAAATGGAAAAAGCAATGCATCAATTTCACGGAATGGGATATAACGAATATAGGAGAACACATAAGAAGCGAATGAAGGTTGAAAGAAAAAGAGAACGAAATTACCGCAGCAGCCAAATTGTAACAGCTAATCTGAAAGGGAAATTGTTTTTGTCTACGCTAAACTAAATCAGCCAGTCGGCAAAGACTGGTTTTTCTTTTTATTGAATACATACAACAAGTTTGTTTGAATGATACTAAGATGACTATATACTTTGTTCCTAAAAATTTGGTAATATGAATAATGTTGTGAGATATTAAAAGGTTGTATTCACTTTTAATTTGTTATAAAATAATAATGAGAATAAATTGAGAATGATATTAATATTTGACCTATAGATTAATGGAGGTATTGGTTATGTCAGGATCTACATTAACGATTAAAGATTTGCATGTTTCCGTAGAAGGGAAAGAAATTTTAAAAGGTGTGAACCTTGAAATAAAAGGCGGAGAAATTCATGCGATCATGGGGCCGAACGGAACAGGAAAATCAACTCTTTCCTCCGCGATCATGGGACATCCAAAATATGAAGTGACACAAGGATCCATAACTCTCGACGGACAAGATGTGCTTGAGATGGAAGTAGATGAGCGTGCGCGTGCAGGACTTTTTCTTGCCATGCAATATCCAAGTGAGATCAGCGGAGTCACAAATGCTGATTTCTTGCGTTCAGCTATCAACGCCCGCCGAGGCGAAGGCAACGAAATTTCTTTAATGAAATTTATTCGCAAAATGGATGAAAAAATGGAATTTCTTGAAATAGATCAAGGGATGGCGCAGCGATATTTAAATGAAGGATTCTCGGGCGGTGAGAAAAAGCGGAATGAAATACTTCAATTAATGATGCTTGAGCCTAAGATTGCCATCTTGGACGAAATTGATTCAGGCTTAGATATTGATGCGTTGAAAATTGTTTCCAAAGGTATCAACGAAATGCGGAGCCCTGAGTTTGGCTGCCTGATTATTACACACTATCAACGTCTGTTAAACTATATTACACCAGATTTTGTTCATGTTATGATGCAAGGAAGAATCGTGAAATCCGGCGGAGCAGAACTAGCTCAGCGTCTTGAAGCAGAAGGATATGACTGGATTAAAAAGGAATTAGGCATCGAAGACGAAACAGTAGGGCAAGAAGCGTAAGCGTTAGGAGGATCAAAATGACTGTAGAAACGAAACTACCGTTTGACCAGAAATATATAGAAAATTTCTCCAAACAGTTAGGAGAACCGGACTGGCTGAAAGATCTTCGCTTGCTTGCTCTTGCAAAAGCTGAAGAGCTTCCATTGCCAAAGCCGGATAAAACCAAAATCGACAAATGGAATTTCTCACAGTTTTCTAAACATGTCGTTTCCAGCAGCACTCTATCTTCTCTTGATGAGCTGCCGGAAGAAGTAAAAACGCTTATTGAGGCAGATGAAGAACATAAAAATCTTTATATACAACGTGACAATACACCTGCCTTTTTGACAGTCTCTGAAGATTTGAAAGAAAAAGGAGTTATTTTTACTGACATTCACACGGCTGCGAAGGAACACGGAGACTTGCTTAAGCAATATTTTATGAAAGATGGAGTAAAAATTGATGAACATCGGCTGACAGCTTTGCACGCAGCCTATTTAAACGGCGGGGTCTTTGTGTATGTGCCGAAAAATGTAGAAGTGGAAAAGCCTCTTCAGGCGGTTTTTATACATGAAAACCCTGAAGCCAATTTGTTTAATCATGTGATCATCGTTGCGGATGATAATAGTTCTGTTACGTATGTCGAAAACTACATCTCGACCACCGAAACAGAGGGTGCTGTGTTTAATTTAATTACCGAAGTTATCGCCAATACTAATGCGAAAGTTTCCTACGGTGCGGTTGACAATCTGACTGAAAACATCACAACATATGTGAACCGCCGCGGGGTTGCTGGACGCGATGCAAAAATTCTTTGGGCATTAGGATTAATGAATGACGGCAATACGATTTCTGAAAACACAACAAATCTTGTCGGAGACGGTTCTATAGGCGATACAAAAACAGTTGTTGTTGGGAGAGGAAGCCAAATTCAAAACTTTACGACGAAGGTCGTTCACTTTGGCAAACATACCGAAGGCAACATTTTAAAACATGGTGTTATGAAAGACAGTGCGACGTCCATTTTTAACGGCATCGGCAAAATTGAGCACGGTGCATCGAAATCGAATGCTGAGCAGGAATCCCGCGTTTTAATGTTAAGTGAAAAGGCAAGAGGAGACGCAAATCCGATTTTGCTCATTGATGAAGATGATGTTGTCGCCGGCCATGCCGCATCTGTGGGGCGTGTTGACCCGATTCAGCTCTATTATTTAATGAGCAGAGGAATTTCAAAATCGGAGGCTGAGCGATTAATTATTCATGGATTTTTAGATCCTGTTGTAAGACAAATGCCGATTGAAAGTGTAAAAAACCAATTGACAGAGGTTATTGAAAGGAAAGTTCGGTAATGGATATTAAAGAAATTCGCAAACAGTTCCCGATCCTTAGTCAAAAGGTCAACGGCCGCGATTTAGTTTATTTGGATAATGCTGCAACATCGCAAAAGCCAAATGTCGTCATTGATGCAATCACAAAATACTACCGCGAGTACAATTCAAATGTGCATCGCGGTGTTCATACACTTGGTACAAAAGCTACAGATGCCTATGAAGGTTCACGGGAAAGAGTTCGTCAATTTATTAACGCAAAATCCGTCCAGGAAATTATTTTTACACGGGGAACAACAACAGGTCTAAATATGGTGGCACAGAGCTATGGAAGGGCCAATTTAAATGAAGGCGATGAAATTGTCATTACGTACATGGAGCATCATGCCAATTTAATTCCATGGCAGCAAGTTGCAAAAGAAACAGGAGCTACGTTAAAATATATACCACTAAAAGAAGACGGAACTATCTCGTTAAGTGATGTTCGAAATACGATTACAGCCAATACGAAAATTGTTTCGATTGCGCTCGTATCCAATGTTCTTGGCACGATCAATCCAGTAAAAGAAATAGGCGAAATTGCTCATCAAAATGGAGCTGTTCTTGTCGTAGATGCTGCTCAAGGAGCACCACATATGAAAATTGATGTTCAAGATTTAAATTGTGATTTTCTTGCTTTCTCGGGACATAAAATGTGTGCTCCGACAGGAATCGGTGTTCTATACGGAAAAAAAGAGCTGCTCGAAAATATGGAACCGGTTGAAACCGGCGGAGAGATGATTGATTTTGTCGGTTTATATGAATCTACATGGAAGGAGCTCCCATGGAAATTTGAAGCTGGTACACCAATTATTGCCGGAGCAGTTGGATTAGCCGCAGCAATTGACTTTTTAGAAGAAATTGGACTTGAGAATATTTTCAATCATGAACATAGACTTGCCCAATATGCATTGGAGCAATGCTCAAATATTGAAGGCATGACAATTTACGGACCGAAAGAACGGGCTGGGCTCGTTACCTTCAACCTCGAAGGCATTCATCCTCACGACGTGGCAACTGTTCTGGATGCGGAAGGTATTGCGATCCGAGCCGGGCACCATTGCGCCCAGCCATTGATGAAATGCTTAGAAGTATCAGCGACAGCACGGGCGAGCTTTTATCTATATAATACTGAAGAAGAAATTGATTTATTCATTCGCGCAATTCAAAAAACAAAGGAGTATTTCGGCAATGTCATTTGATAATCTTGACACATTGTATCGTCAAGTCATTATGGATCACTATAAAAATCCTAGAAATAAAGGCTCTCTTCAAGACAGCGTTACGGTTGACATGAACAATCCAACCTGCGGTGATAGAATTCATTTGACAATGAAAATTGAGGATGGAAAAGTCATCGATGCGAAGTTTGAAGGGGAAGGCTGCTCCATTTCGATGTCATCGGCATCCATGATGACCGAAGCGATCAAAGGACAAACGATTGAAAATGCTCTTAAGCTTTCTAAAATCTTCTCCGATATGATGCAAGGCAAGGAATACGATGATGATATTGATTTAGGAGATATTGAAGCATTGCAAGGCGTTTCAAAATTTCCAGCTCGAATCAAATGTGCAACGCTTGCCTGGAAAGCGATGGAAAAAGGTGTGCGATCTGAAGTCGAGTGATAAAATTTAAATTAGATTGGAGTGAGAAAGTATGGCGAAAAAAATGCCTGAAATAGGCGATTATAAGTATGGCTTTGTCGATAAAGACGTTTCTATATACCGAGCAGAACGCGGATTGACAAGAGAAATTGTTGAACAAATTTCGAAAATGAAAAATGAGCCTGAGTGGATGCTGCAATTCCGCTTGAAAGCTTTAGACCATTTTTATAAAATGCCAATGCCTCAATGGGGCGGCGATTTGTCTGCTTTAGATTTCGATGAAATTACTTATTACGTAAAACCTTCTGAACACTCAGGACGTTCTTGGGATGAAGTTCCAGAAGAAATTAAACGCACTTTTGATAAGCTCGGAATTCCTGAAGCGGAACAAAAATATTTAGCAGGTGTTTCTGCCCAATACGAATCAGAAGTTGTGTATCACAATATGAAAGAAGACCTTGAAAAAATGGGCATCATTTTTAAAGATACAGACAGCGCCTTAAAAGAAAACGAGGACATCTTTAAAAAATATTGGGCGACGGTCGTTCCGCCGACTGATAACAAATTTGCCGCTTTAAACTCTGCAGTTTGGTCAGGGGGTTCATTTATTTACGTTCCGCCTGGAGTAAAAGTTGATACGCCTTTGCAAGCATATTTCCGAATTAATTCAGAAAACATGGGACAATTTGAACGTACGTTAATTATAGTTGATGAAGGTGCCCACGTTCATTATGTTGAAGGATGTACGGCGCCTGTCTACACAACTAACTCGCTGCACAGTGCTGTTGTAGAAATCATTGTGAAAAAGGGAGCCTATTGCCGCTATACAACGATTCAAAACTGGGCAAACAATGTGTATAACTTAGTAACGAAACGTGCGGTTTGTGAAGAAAATGCAACAATGGAATGGATTGACGGAAACATCGGTTCGAAATTAACTATGAAATATCCTGCAGTCGTATTGAAAGGTGAAGGTGCACGGGGCATGACATTGTCCATTGCCCTTGCCGGTAAAGGTCAACATCAAGATGCAGGAGCGAAAATGCTTCATTTAGCGCCGAATACTTCATCTACGATTGTTTCGAAATCGATCTCGAAACAAGGTGGAAAAGTAACGTACCGAGGTATTGTCCATTTTGGTCGGAAAGCAGATGGAGCACGTGCAAACATTGAATGCGACACATTAATCATGGATAACCAATCAACTTCCGACACGATTCCATATAATGAAATCCTAAACGATAATATATCTTTGGAACATGAAGCAAAAGTATCGAAAGTATCTGAAGAGCAGCTATTTTATCTCATGAGCCGCGGCATTTCTGAAGAGGAAGCAACCGAAATGATCGTTATGGGATTCATTGAACCATTCACAAAAGAGCTGCCAATGGAATACGCCGTTGAAATGAACCGCCTCATCAAGTTTGAAATGGAAGGAAGTATTGGATAATCCTTATAATACTAAGGGGGTGTCTAATAAGTCGTTTTTACGGCTTATTGACGCCCCCATTAATGTTTTAGAAACGTTGATATATCGGTGTTTATAATTTTTTGTTTTCAATGGGGATTTGAGGACAGTCCCACAATTCACCCACAAAAATTAGATATTCATGTTTGTATACCGTTAATACAACTCCAGTGCCTCGTCCTCAATTTTATTGGTCACATGGAGATATGTGTCAGCGGTATTTTTATGCTTTAGTATCTTAATCTTTCGCTCCAGCTAAAGGAGAGCATCATGTAAAGAAAGAACAGGGAGTTTGTATGTTTGCACACTTCTGTGGCGGTCACAAGCAGGAAACGTCACTCACCGGACTATTTCTAAAGTTTACATTGCATAACAGCTTTTCCCCAATGCCAATAGTGGCTGTGAGAAAGAAGAATCAGAAGGCTTTAAAATTTCGCTTGCCCCTCTCCTCTAGAACACCATAAATGATGGCTTACGTTTTTCTATGAGGCTTGAACATCTTCTCATACAAAAATAAAACCGAGCCGCAAATCGCTGCAAGGAGAATAAAAGATAACAAGAAAAATAATGGATTGATAAAACCAAATGCTATATTATTTGCAGTAATTTCATCTCCTGATAAAAATTCATCATATTAGGGGTATAAGATGTTGGCCAAATATAACTGTTCCTAAAATATATAATTATGGAGTGCAAGAGAAACAATCACGGCTTCTTTCACGATCTTCAACACAGACCACCTCAATATGTATTGCGCGTCATTTTCTGAAGCCGCATCCTTTTTAATGAGATCCTTTCATAAAGAAGAAGCAAACTCATTTATACGATCAAAATATATTTAGCCCCTAAGCGATAATTTACCTATTAAAATCCCATGTCCATTCCCAAAACTTACTACCTTGGGCTACTATAAAGTAATCAAACCATTTTTCAAAAGTCAGGTTTAGAAACCCAAACGGATCGTCCAAACTTCCGCCGTTGTCAAGCCAATAAAGATATCCTTTTCTTTCGGGAGCTAAAGCTATAATGAGCCGCAGCCATCGTAGCCATATCCAATAGGAAACCAATCTGGAGGATAATCAATATATTGATAATCCTCTAGTATCTCTTCGACAGATAATAATTGCAGTCCACCTCCGTTTTCAGGATCATCAAATAATGTAGCACCATTACATATTTTCAGAAAGTCTTCATAGTCACTAGGAATATTAAAAGGCAGCTTCTTGATTTCTTCTTCTGTTGCAGGGGGATTGAAACGAAATTGTAGTTTTCCTAAAAATCCTTCTTCATTTTGAACAACCAGCATATTCTTTTCATCTAGTCTTTTATTCAAAGCATCTAAAGTCATTTTGATTCGTACTGACATGTTGTGGCTATCACTCCTTTTATCATTCATCCAGCAAGGACTAACAATCTTTCTGTGGAAATCCTTTTACAGTTGTATGAGGTTACTAAAATTGTCGAATACGGTGTATTTTATCATTTGGCAAACTGTGCTCTTATATGTTTATTATACCATTTTCTGTAATTTTTTCTATCTGAAGTAGTCCAATTGGCGGCATCAGCTTTTTCAAGTTGTAAATGATGAATCTGTGAATTATTTCCTGATCATAGATCCTTATAACATCTTTACTTTACCTGTTTCTTCGATCAGCAACTGTACAGGATGAGATATTTGAACTTTTTTGTTGCAAAACTCTTTATTTTTATTGTTGTTATAAATACAATGTCCAAAAATACTGCCAGCCTTTTATAACAAAAAAGTGCTTAAATCGTGAATCTTTTTCGATGCTGTATTATGATGAGTATATAAAGACTACATTGATAGGAGTAAGAAATGATTTACATAGGCTTGACAGGTTGGGGAGATCATGATTCTCTCTATCCATCCGGGACATCATCGAATGATAAATTAACGATTTATGCAGGACATTTTCCTGTTGTTGAGGTCGATTCCACTTTTTATTCGATACAGCCTGAGAAAAACGTTCGAAAATGGGTGAACGAGACGCCCAAAAATTTTCAATTCATTGTAAAGGCTTATAAAGGAATGACTGGACACGAAACAGGCTTAGGATCTTTCGAAAGCCGCTCAGAAATGTTCGCTGCTTTTTATAAAATGATTCAGCCCTTTCAAGAAGCGAATAAATTGGCAATGGTTCTTTTTCAATTTCCCCCTTGGTTTCACTGCAAAAGAGAAAATGTTGATTTCTTGCGATGGTGCAAAGAGCAAATGAAGGATGCCCCTTGTGCACTAGAATTTCGCCACCGCTCCTGGTTCCTTCCTACATATTATGAAAAAACGCTTCAATTCATGGAGAAGGAAGGGTGGATTCACACCATTTGTGATGAGCCGCAGGCAGGGGAAAATTCAGTTCCGACCGTATTATATTGCACGAATAGAGAAAAGACCTTGGTAAGATTTCATGGACGAAATGTTCATGGATGGCTGAGGCCAAAAGAAGGGAATTGGCGTGAAGTACGATATTTATATAGATATAATGAACAAGAGCTTGATGAATGGAAAGGACACATAAAAATGCTGAAAAAGCAAACAAAAGATCTCTATCTCATTTTCAACAACAACTCGGGCGGAGACGCGGCGGACAATGGAAAAGAACTGATGAAAAAGTTAGGAATTACATATCATGATTTAGCGCCAAGGCAGCTTGATTTATTTGAGTGTTTTGAAAAGTATCCCACTGAAGGAGAGAGCGACTTTGATTGAGACGGTTCATATATATCATACGAATGATCTGCACAGTCATTTTGAAAATTGGCCGAAAATCGTTCATTATCTAAAAACAAAAAAACATATTCATAAAAGTAAAAACGAAACTGTTTTTTTATTCGATATCGGCGATCACGTCGATCGCTTTCACCCAATTACTGAAGCGACCGGGGGAGTCGCAAATGTTGAGCTGCTGAATCATTTAACACCAGATGCAATAACGATTGGAAATAATGAAGGAATTACTCTTCCTTTTGAAGCATTGGATCGGCTGTATAATCATGCACAATTCCCGGTCATTGTGTCTAATTTATTTTACTTAGACGGTACTAGACCAAAATGGGCAAAGCCTTATGTGATTAAACATTTACAAAATGGAGTCCGAATCGGTATTTTAGGCGTAACGGTTTGCTTTGAGCAATTTTACCGTCAGTTAGGGTGGATGATAACAGAACCGATGGCAAATATAAAAGAAACATTGGAGGAAATCCGGGGCAAAGCAGATGTTATCATTCTTTTATCACACCTTGGAATATCCGATGATGAATGGATTGCTCAACAATTTCCTGATATCGATGTTATATTAGGAGCCCATACACATCATGTGCTTGATCGTGGAAAGCTTGTAGGCAATACGCTTTTGGCGGGAGCAGGAAAGTTTGGACAGTGGCTTGGACATATTGAACTTAAGATCGACTCTGCTCAAAAGAAGCTGGTAAATAAAAAAGCGGAGATTATTGAAACGAAAACGATTGAAAAAGAAGATGTTTTTACCATAAAGTGGCTTGATCAAAAAAAAGCTGAAAGTGCTCAAAAACTTAACGAAGTTGTTGTGGAATTAAAAGAAGAATTACGGATTGATTGGTTTTCAGATTCACCATTTGCAAAGCTGTTGGCTTCCGCTTTAAAAGAATGGTGCGATGGGGAAGTTTCCATGGTGAATGCCGGAGTATTGCTTGAATCGCTTCCGAAAGGACTCGTCACAAAAGGCGATTTGCACCGGATTTGTCCTCATCCGATTAATCCTTGTAAAATCATGGTTCAAGGCGATCAATTAAAAGAAGTTATTTTACAAGCACGGACAAAAGAAATGGAGCAATTGAAGCTTAAAGGATTAGGCTTCAGAGGCAAAGTAATGGGGCGTATGGTTTTTGACGGCATTGAAACGGTCATGGAAACGTTGGAAGATGGCAAGGAACATGTGAAAAAGATCTTTGTAAATGGAAAACATCTTGATCAAAATCATGTGTATGCAGTGGCAACTATTGATATGTTTACATTAGGTCCATTATATCCGCAATTAAGCCGTGTAAAGAATAAAATATACTTCATGCCTGAATTGCTAAGAGATGTACTTGCTTGGAAATTATCGAAACAGTTCCTGCAAATCCATCAATAAATTTTTGTCAACATCTCCTTTCCTTTCATAAAGTGAAGTAGGGAAGGAGGGTATTTTATGGTATCTGTATCGCCGGTTAAAATTGGTGATCATCAATTTACCGCCATTACCATTCAGCTGCCAAAAACGAATTTCATGGCTGTTACAGCCGAAAAAGGTTATATTATGTGCGGTGCGCTTGATGTAGCCTTATTGAATGAAAAATTAAAAGAGAGAAAAATTATTGCCGGCCGCGCTGTCGGAGTGAGGACAATTGAGCAGCTTCTTGAAGCCCCATTGGAATCAGTCACAACAGAAGCGGAGGCAATTGGCATTAAAGCAGGGATGACAGGCAAAGAAGCACTATTGAAAATGGTAGAAAAATAAAAAACAACCATTATCTTTTTATAAAAGAATGATTATTGCTCATCTATAGTGTACAGATGAAAGAAGTTTCCAAAACGTACCATCTATGAATTTAAATAAGATGTATTCCTTAATGGATTTTTCAACAGACATGAAAAAGTATTTTCTATCATTTGATCAGCGATATAGTCGCAAGTAATTGCCATTCAGTCGAGTAAAAAACATAAAATTGATTCATAAAGAGCCCGTTCCTGAGTTGGTGCGGGCTCTTTATTGTGCGCCCGGCATGGGTGTAATCTATAGGGTGAAAGTCCCGAGCTGCGAAGGCAGAAGTAGCAGTTAGCTTAACGCAAGGGTGTCCGTGGTGACGCGGAATCTGAAGGAAGCGAGCGGCAAACTTCCGGTCTGAGGAACACGAACTTCATATGAGGCTAGGTATCACTGGGTGAGTTTGCAAGACAAAACAAAGCCCTTTCTGCCGAAGGTGATACAGAGTAAATGAAGCAGATGGATGGAAGGAAAGATTACACTCTTACCCGGGGAGGTCTGGCTGGCACGCCAAGTAACCTTGGTAACCTATCTAGTGATAGATAGCTGAACAGTCAGAAGTCAGCAGAGGTCATAGTATTAGTTGGTCTAGAACAACTAAGAAGGACCGAACAATTAAGAGAGAATAGCCCTTGGCATTCAGTGAGTCATGATGAACACAGAAAACGTAGTACCTCACTTGAGGGAGGAAGCGGTGAATCCCGTGGGAGATCTCTTGGAGGGTGGAGTGACCACTGGCATAAAGAGAACAGCTATTCACGGAAGTTATAAAGACTTGCGTCAATTATCTTAATTGAACCGCCGTATACGGAACCGTACGTACGGTGGTGTGAGAGGACGGGAGTTAATCGCTCCCTCCTACTCGATTTTTTTCTTTTTGCCATTCAAGCCGTTCCCATAGTTTTAAATGCGGATAAGGGTCAAAAGACCACTCGGTTTTACCGTTGTCTTTATACATCCCGTAATGCAAGTGCGGCGGGAATTTGCCAGATGTTCCTGGAGGGCCGTAGCCGCTGCTTCCGACAGAACCGATGATTTGCCCCGGTTTTACGATTTGTCCAACGTGAATGTCTTTGGCAAAGCCGTTTAAATGTGCAAAATAATGGTACGTATTCTGAATGTCCCGAATACCGATTCTCCAGCCCCCATAGCGATTCCAGCCTTTCATTTCGACAATTCCGTAGCAAGTGGAACGAACCGGTACGCCATAATGTGCAAATATATCTGTGCCTTCATGAATTCTCCGGCCGCCCCATCCGCGCGCATCTCCCCATGTGTCACGGTAGCTGTAATCAGTTCTGACGGGAAGAGGAAAAGCATGCTCGTTTAATTGCAGATGCCCGAAATGTTTGAACAATTTCATATGACCTAAAATAATTCCGACCGTTTTATCACGGTGATAATAAGACCATAAACCAATTTTTAAATTTTCTATATCATTACCATATTTTGATAAAAAATGTGCAAAACTATATAAGACATCTTCATCATGATCCATTTGCGCTTTGCCGTCGCCGTTTCCATCCATTCCGATTCCCCCAAATAGCTGAATGCTAACCGGATTTTGGTCGTTCAAATTCGGATTGGCTGTCCCAGCCCATTTATCAGGAGGAATGTAAATGCCAATAACTCCTTTTTGTTTTGGGATATCATTTTTTATTTTTCTGACGTTTCGTTCGTATTGGTCGCACGCAGCCAATACATACCAAGGAATCTGGGTGATGGCTTCCACCTTTTTATACAGGCTCATTCGCAAATGATTTATTTGTTGTTCAGTTAATTGACTGGACGCATTGGCATGGCTGGAAAATAAAGATAAAAGTGCAGCCAATAATAACATTTTTCTGAGAACCACAATTGATAAACTCCTTTCCATCATGTCATGTCTTAGTGTAAGAAAAAAGTAAAGTTTCAATGGCTGGAAATTGAAGGAATATAAAATTCCTTTTTCTTGTCCAATATCTTTCCTTATGTTAAATTGACTATAGTGTATCATCTTTATTTTTTTAATGATTACATATTGGAGATGATGAAAAATGGCTCAAAAAGAAGAAAGTTTACGAAAACCTGAATGGCTTAAAATAAAATTAAATACAAACGAGAATTACACAGGGTTAAAAAAATTGATGCGCGAGCAAAAGCTTCATACGGTTTGTGAAGAAGCGAAATGCCCCAATATTCATGAATGCTGGGCAGTGAGAAGAACGGCAACATTTATGATTTTAGGAAGCGTTTGTACACGCGCATGCCGCTTCTGTGCAGTGAAAACAGGACTGCCAACCGAGCTTGATTGGCAAGAGCCGGAGCGTGTAGCGGATTCCGTCCGCATTATGAACTTAAAGCATGTTGTCATCACTGCAGTTGCCCGTGATGATTTGAAAGATGGCGGAGCAGCCGTTTTTGCTGAAACGGTTCGTGCTGTGCGCAAAAAAAATCCATTTACTACAATAGAAGTTCTTCCATCTGACATGGGCGGAGTGTACGAAAATTTAAAAACATTAATGGACGCTAAACCTGATATTTTAAACCATAATATTGAAACTGTTCGGCGCTTAACCCCAAGGGTTCGCGCTCGTGCAACCTATGAACGTTCTTTGGAGTTTTTGCGGAGAGCAAAAGAAATCAATCCGGATATTCCGACAAAATCAAGCATTATGATCGGGCTTGGGGAAACGAAAGAAGAAATTATCGAAGCGATGGACGACCTTCGTGCAAATCATGTTGACATCATCACAATCGGACAATATTTGCAGCCTACGAAAAAACATTTAAAAGTTCAAAAATTTTACCATCCAGATGAATTTGCAGAATTAAAAGAAATTGCTTTGTCAAAAGGATTCAGCCATTGCGAGGCAGGTCCGTTAGTCCGTTCGTCTTATCATGCTGATGAACAAGTAAATGAGGCAGCCAAACAGCGGCAGGCAAAAGCTTAAAGCCACAGAGCCGTCAAGAATTTCTTGACGGCCCGTTTTAATAAAAATAGGTAAATAACCTCTAAAAAATTCACCTATGCATCAACGTTTATTTCATTGATCTTTTATGTCGTGATCAATACTTTCGTTCATTTCTCCGAATCCTTCGCCATTTGCATTTTCACCAGCATTCAATTTTCTTCCTTGGGGAGACTTTAACATGCGCTGAATGGTCTGGTTTAAATTGCGGTTAATATTTGGAGACTCTCCATCAAGAGTGCTGTATGATTCGATTTCTTTAAACAGATTAGGATTATCGGTTACATAAATATGAAAATAACGCGGAACAATGGATGCAGCTGTCTTTTTCACTTGGTCAGCTGTTTCAAATTTGTTGTTTGAATCGGTTTTATACGCTATAAGAACTTCTTCATCTGTTACGAGCGTAGCAGCATCATGAACATTTGGAAGCTGGACGGCAAGCCTTCCGATTACGTCTGCTAATTGTTCCCGATTGATGACAGGAGTTTTTACTGTGGCTTTCTCTATTCCGGCTGTTGGACTTTTTTGATGCCGGACATATCCAAAGCTGTCTGAATCTTTATTGCTGTTATAATTATCATTTCTTTCTGCCACGTTTACCGTATTCCCGTTTTCATTATATAGACCTTTTCCTTCTTGATCATATTGGCACCCGCTGGCTGCAAGCGCAGCTATGATAAAAGGAGTAAAAAGCCTTTTTTTCATTTCAGCACCTCCTTATAATTTTAGGATTGCCGCTTTTAAAAAATTGTTGTCAGGCAATTGATGGAGGGAAATCATTTGTTTATGATAAACATATGGAAGAGGGTGAATTTGTAAATGATCACAATTTTTAATCAAACATACGAGCTTATAAAAGATTTTAAAAATGGTTTTAATGAAGAGGCTTTTAAAGCAAGGTACAGTGAAATTTTAAACAAATATGATTATATTGTCGGCGATTGGGGATATAGCCAATTGCGGCTGAGAGGATTTTTTGATGATCAAAACCAAAAAGCAACACATGATACGAAAATCAGCTCATTAGATGAATATTTGTATGAATATTGCAATTTCGGCTGTGCTTATTTTGTATTAAAGAAAATAAAAAAATAAACGCCAGATGCAAAAACATCTGGGTGTGAAAAAGTAATCAGGACGGCATACAGCCGTCCTGATTACTTTATTTCATACGGGTCTTCTTCATTTTTATCAGGTTCATCATGAGGAGGATGACTGCCCGGAAATTGTCTCGGCAAATTCTGATGCAAGGATTTGAATTCATAGTTAAAACTGCTATATGGACGCTGACCTTCTTCCCAAGGTGTGCTTTTATTCTCCACAGGTTCATCCTTTCCCCGCGGAGCTCCGTAGGCGCCTTCCGGCATATCCTCCGGGATAATATAGTTTCGCATTGTTTCCACTACTGAAAAATCAGTATATTCATTTTGTTTGTCCATTTTGTTCACCTGTCCATGATTTTACCATTATCGTTCCTCATGGAAGGTAATTTATACATTAGACGATCTCATATAAAAACTCCCGAAGCTCTTTTGCGTCTTCATCATTTAATTGATAAATATCTTCTAAATACCCCGGTTCTTTAAGATCATCTTCCCCAATGATCGCAAACCGGTTGCTTTGCAAATTTAGTACAAGATATTTTCCGTAATAGCGGTCCGATTGAATAATGGCTAAATCAAAGCGTTGATTTTCTCCCATAAAGCTAACAAATCTTGTTTTTGTCTCGACGGTTTCATCATACAAAAAAAAGCGTTCGGCCATGGTTCATTACCTCCGTTTCTTATAATTGCATTGTAGCATAAGATGATGCATTCACAACGATTTATCGCAAATTTGTGAGAAAACTTACCTCTGTTTCGATTCGCATAGCGATTTTTCTGTTGAAATAGAAGCAAAATAACACAATTTTTTTATCAGCCCGCACATCTGCTGCCAATCAGCCATGATTTCTGTATCGAAGGGGAAGTTAATTGGAGAAACATATCATGAATCGGCACGAAAGTCATATTCAAAATCCTCCTCTGCTTGTCATGAAAAATCGTCATCTGTAAAAGCAATTTTTTGTGCGCGTTTAGGAATTTCTTTACTAAATTGAAAAAATCTAAGCGGATTCTACCCGGCATGCAAGATGTATCAAACCGCGGAAAGCTTACGCCTGCTCAATCACGAAATCCAAATTTTAGAAACATCAGCTCTGTTTGCCAAAATCGATCCGTCTAACGAGAGGATTTAGTGTCTCTGCTTTAAAAAACTCAAAAGTGTGTAAAGTAGTAGGTAGTTCAAATGGTCGAGTATGGTAAAATAAAAAACGGATACAAAAACCTTAAGAAAGGAAAGAAATCATATGTATTTTGTGGACAGAAAAAAGATTGAAGATACTGTAAAATTTGTAGAAGATCTTGTATCCATGTTTGAAGGCCATCAACAGTGGGAGTCTGATGTTGAAAAAAAAGCGTTGGAGCGGATTGCCCAATTGTTGATTGAGGCGATTTTAGATATCGGAAACGGAATTATTGACGGTTTTATTATGCGGGACCCGGGCAGCTATGAAGACATTATTGACATTTTAGAAGATGAATCTGTCGTTGACAGCAGGGATGCGGAAGGATTAAAAAAATTAATTTCCTACAGAAAAATGCTCGTTCAAGATTATTTAAACATACGGCATGAAGAACTGTATGATTCAATATCAACCCATTTACAAGTTTTGAGAAATTTTTGTCATCGTGTTCGAACCTACTTGGAAGATGAACTTGGACCAGTTACAGCTTTTAAGCCGTAATGGATTGATTGAAGGAGTGAAAAAAAATTGAAGAAATATAAAGGATATTTCATCGATTTAGACGGTACCATGTATCGGGGTACAGAAAAAATTGAAGAAGCTGAAGAATTTGTTAAAAAACTGAAGGAAAAAGGAATTTCGTACTTATTTATGACAAACAATTCTTCTAAAACCCCGAAGCAAGTAGCTGAAAAACTAATCAGTCTCGGCATTCCGGCGGAAGAGCATCAAATTTTAACTTCAAGCATTGCCACAGCCAACTTTATTTGGGAAAGAAAACAAAATGCTTCTATATATGTAATCGGTGAAGAGGGGCTGCGAAAGGCCTTGGAGGAAAAAGGTTTTCGCTTCGTCGATGAAAATCCGGATTTTGTCGTTGTGGGTATTGACCGAAACATCAATTATGAAAAGCTTGCCAAGGCCTGTTTAGCGGTTCGTGCAGGTGCAACATTTATTTCAACAAACGGGGATACTGCTCTGCCGACTGAGCGAGGACTGCTTCCAGGCAATGGCGCCATTACATCGGTCATTTCAGTATCTACAAATGTTCAGCCGATTTTTATCGGAAAACCTGAAAAAATTATTGTAGAGCAAGGGCTGAAAATGCTGAAAACGAAAAAAGAAGAAACGCTTCTTGTCGGAGATAATTACGAGACGGATATTAAGGCAGGTATCCAATCAGGGATGGACACCCTTCTTGTGCATACAGGCGTAACAACGAAAGAACACTTAAAACACAAAGAAATACAACCGACTTATACAGTGAATAACCTTTCGGAATGGCATGTGCTATGATGAAGCCTTTTTCTTTTCCAGCTGATTTCACAATAGGTGCTCCGCTGCCCCTACTGTGAATCAGTGGATCGATGGGCGAGCCGGCTTGAAGCTGCCGCTGCAATGGCTCCGACAATATCATCTAGAAAAGTATGACACTTACCTGTGCTTTTATCGTTTAAATGAGCAAGTATACCAGGCTTTTGTTTATCGATATAGCCATAGTTCGTAAACCCGATTGATCCGTAAATATTCACAATGGAAAATGCAAGAATTTCATCAATTCCATATAATCCTTCATCCGATTGGATGATCGATTGAAGAGGCTCCTGTAAACCCCCCTTTTCTGCTAGAACATCTAATTGAATTCCGGTTAAAATGGCATTTTGAACCTCTCTTTTCGAAAGAACTCTTTCCACGTTTTGTAAACAGTCTTCTTTTGTTAAGTTCGGATAATATTGCTGCTGTAAAAAATAGACGAGCTCTGCGATGTCATCCGGTGTAACTCCTCTATCTTTCAGCCATTTTCTTGCAGTTTGCTCTATTTTATCCATGTCGTTCACCCTATCTTTTACAAGTATATGAAAGTGCTGAAATCGGCTGTGACGCCGATTTCAATAAATTCTTGCTTAAATTTTCAAAAAGCATCAACATCTTTTTTATATTGTATACACAAAAGCTTTTCTACATGTTATAGTTTATGGCATTTTTTCATTATTTATATTGGGGTGTTTTTTTGAACAATGGATTTATAGGGGGAATTAGGAATGAAAGAGCTTTTAAAAAAGCATTATGGAATAGATGTACTCGACTTTTTTTCAATTGGTCAATGGCAGGGGTTTAAAACAAAAAGAAATATCGGTTTTATTGCTGCTGTTTCACATATTGACCATAAGGAGCTTTATGAACTGTATGAAATGAGTCGTTATCTCCTTATGACTAACGAGAGAAAAGCTGCTTCGTTTTTATTAACTGTAAATGGGGATCTTACGGCAGAACATAATGGAACGCGCTACGCTGTGTTTCAAATACCTCAACAAACAAAGCGGCTTAATATAACTTCTCTCGGAAAAGAGCTGTCATTTTTTCACGAAGTTGGCAGAAGGCTGCCTTTTACTCCCGTTCATTCGAATCGAATTGGGCAATGGAGAAATTTATGGGCAAGGCGGATCGATCAAATGGAGCAATTTTGGAGTATTCAAATTGCTTCAAAGCCTCATCACGCCTTTGACAAGCTATTTATTGAATCCTTTCCATATTATTTAGGCTTAGGCGAAAATGCCATCCAATATTTAGCGGATACTGAGCTTGATGATCGACCATTGCCGGTTGATTCCGGCACCATATGTCATCAACGTTTTACGAGAGAAATATGGGAAAACGCATTTTCATTGCCTGTTGATTTCGTTTTTGATCATGGAGGAAGAGATATTGCTGAATGTTTAAGGTATGATTTTCTGACAGGAAGGCAAACAATTGATGAGCTTTTTTTGGCAGAATACGACCGAGCGTCTCCGTTATCCTCTTTTTTTTGGCGGTTAGTTTTTAGCAGGCTTTTGTTTCCTGTTCATTATTTTGAATGTGTTGAAAACTATTATCTTGCAGAGGAAGAAGAAAGGGATTCTCTGCAATTTCAAATGGAAAAAATTTTGCAAACATCTTCGCAATATGAGCAATTTTTATCTTCGTTTTCATCTATGATATATTTGAGGAAAAAGCAAATTGTATTGCCGGCTTTGACATGGTTATAAAAGGTTCAGTCGCATTTTGTTGTGGTATCATAAAAAAGAAAGCAGCTAAAATCTTGTAGCTGTTTCGAACAAAGCATTGATTTTGTCATATCAATTCAAAACAATAGCTATTTATTAGAAGAAGGAGAAGATGAATCAGTGACCCAATATATTTTTGTAACAAGAAAACTGCCAGAAAACCTATTGGATCCTCTTCGTTCCATCGGAGTTGTCGACATGTGGGAGCAGGATTCTCCATGTCCGAGGTCTGTATTATTGGAAAAGGCCAAAAAAGCTGATGCTCTGCTTACAATGCTGTCAGACCGGGTGGATGAAGAACTGCTTCAAAAAGCCAAAAAATTAAAAATCGTTGCTAATTTAGCAGTCGGGTATGACAATATCGATCTCGAAGCGTCGAAAAAGTACGGCGTGACTGTAACTAATACACCGGATGTACTAACAGATACGACTGCCGATTTAACCTTTGCTTTGTTAATGGCAGCGGCAAGAAGATTGGTTGAAGCTGCGGAGTATGTAAAAGAAGGAAAATGGACAGGGTGGTCTCCATTTTTGTTGGCAGGAAGCGATATCCATCATAAAACGATTGGGATCGTTGGGATGGGGAAAATTGGAGAAGCTGTTGCGAGACGGGCAAAAGGATTTGATATGGAAATTTTGTATCATAATCGTTCAAAGAAACCGGATGTGGAAAAAGAGCTTGGAGCGAAATACTGCACATTTGATGAATTGCTAGAGAAAGCCGATTTTGTCGTTAATTTAACACCATTAACAAATGAAACGAAAAACTTGTTTGACGAGGAAGCCTTTAAAAAAATGAAAACAAGTGCAATATTTGTTAATGCTGGCAGAGGAGCATCTGTTGATGAAAACGCTTTGTATAATGCTCTAAAAACTGGTGAAATCGCTGGTTGTGGATTGGATGTGTTTAAAGAAGAACCGATTGATTCCAATCATCCGCTTTTATCATTGAAACAAGTTGTAGCACTTCCGCATATCGGCAGCGCGAGTCGGGAAACCCGCATAAAAATGATCGAACTTTGCGTCGAAAATATTCAACGTGTGTTAACGGGCGAGAAACCGAAAACAGCCGTTGTTTAAACGCCCAAAAAGCGTTTACATATGCGGATGATGAAAATTTCTCTTGTAAAATCAGTCATTGAAATTTATAATGTCTTATAAAACAGTTAATGTCTTTTTACGGCAGACAATTGTCTATTATAAATAAACATAAGGGAGATGAATTGGTTGGAATCAATCTCAGTAGGACTGCTCGGTTTAGGCACCGTTGGTAGCGGAGTAGTAAAAATCATTGAAGACCACCAGGATAAGCTCATTCATTTAATCGGGTGCCCCGTGAAAGTAAAAAAAATTCTTGTTCAAAATACAAATAAAAAAAGAGACGTTCATGTAGAACCTTCCCAATTAACGACAAATGTTCATGAGGTAATAGAAGATCCGGATATTGACGTCATTATTGAGGTCATGGGGGGAATTGAGCAAACGCGGGAATATTTGCTTGAAGCATTAAATCGGAAGAAGCATGTTGTGACGGCAAATAAAGATTTGATGGCAGTGTACGGAACTGAGTTGCTCAAAAAAGCGACGGATAACGGCTGCGATCTTTTTTATGAAGCAAGTGTCGCAGGCGGCATCCCGATTCTGCGTACATTGGTAGATGGATTGGCGTCAGACCGGATTACAAAAATGATGGGGATTGTTAACGGAACGACAAACTTTATTTTAACGAAAATGTCAAAATACGGAACCCCTTATGAAGAAGTGCTGAAGGAAGCGCAAAGATTAGGATATGCAGAAGCTGATCCGACTTCTGATGTAGAAGGCTTGGATGCAGCGAGAAAGATGGCGATTTTGGCAAGACTTGGATTTTCTATGGAAGTAGATTTAGAAGATGTGGAAGTAAAAGGGATAACGGATATTACACAAGAGGATATTGATTACAGTAAACGGCTCGGCTATACGATGAAATTAATCGGCATCGCCCATCGAAGCGGTGATAAAATTGAAGTTAGTGTACAGCCTGCACTGCTGCCCGATCATCATCCGTTAGCTTCCGTCCAAGATGAATATAATGCGGTTTATGTGTACGGCGAAGCAGTAGGGGAAACAATGTTTTACGGTCCTGGCGCAGGAAGCTTGCCAACTGCAACCGCTGTTGTTTCGGATTTAGTAGGCGTATTGAAAAACATGCGTCTAGGTGTAAATGGAAGAAGCGCCGTAGCCCCGCAATATCAGAAACAATTGAAGGCACCTGAAGAAATTTTTGCCCAATACTTTTTACGAATTCACGTAGAAGATCAAGTTGGAGCTTTTTCAAAAATTACATCCCTCTTTTCAGACAGAGGTGTAAGCTTTGAGAAAATTCTCCAATTACCTCTGAAAAATAAAGATTTAGCGGAAATTGTCATCGTTACCCATAAAGCATCGAAAAAAGATTTTGAGGAAATTTTAATGGAGCTCCGAGATTTGCAGGTTGTTAAGGAAGTTAAAAGTACGTATCGAGTAGAAGGGAACGGCTTATTATGAAATGGAATGGACTAATTGCAAAATATAAAGAATTTTTGCCAGTAACGGACAAAACACCGATGCTGACATTGAACGAAGGTAATACTCCTCTCATTCATTTAGAAAAATTATCTGAAAAATTAGGCGTTGAGCTGTATGTGAAAACAGAAGGAGCGAATCCTACCGGTTCATTTAAAGACCGCGGTATGGTGATGGCAGTTGCAAAAGCGGTGGAAGAAGGAAGCACAACTATAATGTGCGCTTCAACTGGAAATACGTCTGCAGCTGCTTCCGCCTATGCGGCACGTGCAGGATTGCGTTCCATTGTTGTTATACCGAACGGAAAAATCGCTTTTGGAAAGCTTGCCCAAGCAGTTATGTACGGCGCAGAAATTTTTGCAATTGAAGGAAACTTCGATGATGCCTTAAAAATGGTTCGTGAAATTTGTGAAGAGCTGCCAATTACTCTTGTCAATTCTGTAAATCCTTACCGAATTGAAGGGCAAAAAACAGCGGCGTTTGAAATTTGTGAACAGCTGGGAAAAGCTCCGGATTATTTGGCGATTCCGGTTGGAAATGCTGGAAACATTACAGCATATTGGAAAGGATTTAAAGAGTTTAATGAGCGGCACCAAACAGGGCTTCCAAAAATGCACGGTTTTGAAGCGGAAGGCGCCGCAGCCATTGTAAAAAATCAAGTGATTGAAAATCCGGAAACAGTGGCAACTGCCATTCGAATTGGAAACCCAGCAAGCTGGGAATTTGCTGTCAATGCTGCCAATGAATCAGGCGGAAAGATCGATATGGTAACAGATGAAGAAATTTTGGATGCTTATCAATTAATTGCAAGAACGGAAGGCGTTTTTGCTGAACCTGCTTCAAGTGCATCTATTGCAGGAGTGATGAAAGATGTAAATTCGGGGAAAATCCCGAAAGGAAGCACAGTTGTAGCAGTATTGACCGGCAACGGATTAAAAGATCCGAATACTGCGATCGATGTGTCATCCATCCAGCCGATCGTGCTGCCTAATGAAAAGAAAGCTGTGATGGACCATCTCAAGGGAGATGGGCATGTATGAAAGAAGGAGACATGTTAAAAATTCAAGTTCCCGGAAGTACAGCCAATCTTGGTCCCGGTTTTGATTCTGTAGGGCTCGCTTTAAACCGCTATTTAACACTAGCCGTTACATTTGCGGAAAATTGGACATTTAAGCCGGTAAGTGAAGAAGTAGCAAACGTACCGGAAGGGAAAGAGAATTTAATTTATAAAGTCGCTTCCAAGCTAGCAGAAAAACATAGTGTTAATCTTCCTGCATGTTATGTGGAAATTTCAAGTGATATTCCGATGACAAGAGGACTCGGAAGCAGCGCGGCCGCCATTGCAGCAGGGATTGAGCTTTGCGATCGTGTTTGTAAACTGAATTTGAGCGATGAAGAAAAAATTCATTTTGCCAGCAAGTTTGAGGGACATCCGGATAATGCCGGAGCTTCTATAGTAGGCGGTCTAGTGGTCGGCTATTTAACAGATGACCACACATATTTTGTAAAAGTGGATAATCTGGATGTGGATATTATCGCGGTTATTCCGCCATATTATTTATATACGAAGGATTCTAGAGGCGTTTTGCCGAAGACATTTAAATTTCAGCAGTCGGTGAAAGCCAGTGCGATCAGCAATGTGCTTGTTGGGAGCATCATGAATAATAATTGGGAATTGGCAGGCCAAATGATGGAAATGGACATATTCCATCAACCGTATAGGGAAAGTCTAGTTCCTGAACTGTCAGCTGTTCGAAAGATAGGAAAAGAGCACGGTGTGTACGGGACTGTATTGAGCGGTGCAGGTCCAACGATATTGTGTTTTGCTCCAAAAGGCATGAGACACTCATTGCGTCCTAAACTAAAAGAGGCTTTTCCTCATTGTGAAGTAACACAGCTAGAAATTGATTATGAAGGGACAAAGTCTTGGTTTACTCATATTGAAAGCTTGATATAAAGAAACAAACCGGCTTTTCGCCGGTTTGTTTCTTTAAAATACTTGTTCTACTTCTACGATGCCTGGAACTTCTTCCAGCAGAGCCCGCTCAATACCTGCTTTCAAGGTAATGGTAGAACTTGGGCAGCTCCCGCACGCACCTAAAAGGCGCAATTTCACAATGCCCTCTTCAACATCAACTAATTCGCAGTCTCCGCCGTCACGAAGCAAAAACGGGCGCAGCTTATCTAAAACTTCCTGTACTTGTTCTTTTATTTGAACATCTGACATACTATCGACTCCTTTCTTATCCATCATTATATTCAAAATGAGCGATAAAATCTATTTGTAAGTTTCAAATTCATTGTATCACATTTTTTTTAAATCTAATATGGATAATCTAGGAGATCATCATTTTATTAAATAGGAGAGAACAAACATGAGAAAACCGGTAGAAATTTGTGTTTATGGTGCAGAAAACTTATGTCCAAGCTGTGTAAATTCGCCTTCAGCAAAAGATACATTTGAATGGCTGGAAGCAGCACTGACTAGAAAATATCCAGATCAGCCATTTGACATCACATATATTGATATATATTGTCCTCCGGAAGATGAAGAGAAAAAGAAAATAGCCGATCAAATCGTGAAGGAAGAATATTTTTATCCCCTTGTTGTCATAAATGGAGTGGTAGTAGGAGAAGGAAATCCAAAGATAAAAAGGATTTTTCAAGAGATGGAAAAACATGGTTACCAACCTGTGTAAGAAAGAGTTTACTCGTCATCCAGAACTGTGAAAGAAAAAGTGCATTGTCGATTTCTTCAAGCCAAAAGAACAGATCCGCTAAAAAAAAAACGCTGCTTCGTTTTTTTGCATGCAAAATAATAGACAACTGTATTTCTCTTGATTTATATTTTCCAGTGAAAGAGTTCCGGAAAAAGAGAAGCCGGACGTACAAATGAACGCCCGGTTTTCTCATGCTCCACTATGATATTTATAAATCCAAAGAATTCCTGATTTTAAAAGACGTGGCACACGTCCAGTGAGTGCGCGATCTCCTACCATCCCAAAACCTGATTTTTTTCCGAGAGAACCGAGAACGCCTTTTAATTTGAACGGCGGCAGTTCCTCTGGAAGAGGTTCGTTGTTCCATTTTTTGAGCAATACTTGTACAATTTGTTCAGCCTGCGCTTCGGCAAGTTGAGCACTTGGTGCGTAAGGAAGGCTTGCACAGTCTCCAACAACATACACATGTTCATCTTGAGGAAGATGATGGTATTTTGTTAAAATAACCCGTCCTTGCCGGTCTTTTTCAACATTCAATTTCCTTACGACATAATTCGGTTGAATTCCTGCGGTCCAAACGACAACATCACAAGGAATCGGTTCATCATGGTTATAAACCATATTTGGCTCAACTTTTGTAATATTGGCGCTGTTGATTACTTCAACCCCGTGCTCTTCAAACCATGTTTGGACATATTTGCTTAATCGTTCCGGGAAGTTTGATAAGATCACTTTTCCGCGGTCAAACAGCTTGATTTTTAAATCGGATCTGCTTTCACGCAGTTCGCTTGCCAATTCAACGCCGCTCAATCCGGCTCCAACTATGCAGACTGTTGCACCTGCTCCTAAATTGTTCAGCTTTTGATACGTTTCACGTGATTGATCGATTGTTTGAATGCTGCAAGTATATTTGTCAGCACCCGGAACATTATGATATTTGTCTTCACATCCTAAACCGATGATAAGATCATCATACGTGATTGGAGCTTGATCTTTTAAATGTACAAGCTTTTGTTCAAGGTCAATGTCCGTGACTTCACCGTAATGAACGTTCAATTTCGGGTGTTCTGGAAAGGCCACGCGCACATGCTGATCTGAAATCGTTCCCGCAGCCAGCGCATAGTATTCCGTTTTTAAACAATGATAAGGGTTTTTATCCACTAATGTTATTTCGACACCATCCGGCAAGTTATTGGGAAGCAGCTTGTGAAGAATTCTCATGCCGCCATAGCCGCCTCCGAGGAGCAGTAACTTTCTCATCGCGATTCCCCTTTTCCCTGCAAATGTTTACCCCAAAACTGTGACAATCGTAACAAATGCCACTAAAAGTATAACGAATTTATGTATAAATCACAACATACTTAAGGAAAAATAGCACAATTGTTATGGCAAAATGTTAAATGAACCTTGAAGTTCAATGCTTTGACAATGAAGAAAAAAAGCATTATGATAGGCTACTGAGTATAGAAGGAGGACAATTCACATGAAACCAATTATAGAGTTTTGTGTCAGCAACTTAGCAAACGGTTCACAAAAAGCATTAGAACAATTAGAAAAAGATCCTAATTTAGATATAGTTGAATACAGCTGCCTAGGGTATTGCGGCCAATGCTACGAATCGCTTTTTGCCCTTGTAAACGGAGAAGCGGTAGAAGGGGAAACGGCAGAAGAGCTAGTGGAAAATATTTATCAATTTTTAGAAGAAAATCCAATGTTTTAATAGAAAATAAAAGTGAGTGATTAAATTAAAAGGGAGACAAGCTTTTGATTCTCCTGATTTTGATCCTGTCTCTAAATATTTCATTCGAGGTATGAGAGCATATTATAAAATGTAAGAATGAATCTCAATATTGTTTTTCAGTACGACGCTTGCCTTTGCGGATGAGTCTTTTTTTACGTATGAGCAAGGTGTTTGAAGCGGCAGGCTGATGATATAAAAAATAAAAGCCCCTCTTATATTTCCCGAGGAGCTTTTATTTATATATGAAAACGGGGGATATTTTTATTGTCAACAAATTTTGAACGTTTTATACTTATAAAAACAAATTTTTTGTTGTTTTGGAGGAAAAGATGGAAACTTTTCAATTTACAAAAATGCATGGATTAGGAAACAGTTATATTTATGTAAATGGATTCGAAGAAACGCTTCCGGAGCATCTCCTGCCAGATATTGCGCGAAAAGTTGCGAACGTTCATACCGGCATCGGTTCAGATGGGCTAATATTAATTCTTCCATCTGAACGTGCGAATGTGAAAATGAGAATTTTCAACAGTGACGGTTCAGAAGGAAAAAACTGCGGAAACGGTTTGCGCTGTGTCGCAAAATATGTTTATGAGCATAACATAGTAAAAGAGAAAAAGTTTTTGATCGAAACACTTTCTGGCTTGGTTGAAGCCGAAGTCCATGAAGAAAATGGACGAGTATCAAGCGTCACAATTGATATGGGTCACCCTAAGCTGTTAAAAAAGGAAATACCGATGGCCGGAAACGGAGATGAAACAGCTATTGGTGAAATCATGGAATTTAACGGCTCGAAATATGAAGTCACAGCGGTTTCGATGGGAAATCCACACATCATCTTTTTTGTAGACGATATTGAGAAAGCTCCATTAACAACATTGGGACCGATTGTCGAAAAAGATGCAAGATTTCCAGAAGGGGTAAATGTAGAATTTGTCGAAATCGTCAACGACCATGAGCTTCATTTTCGAGTATGGGAAAGAGGTTCAGGTGTCACACAAGCTTGCGGCACCGGAGCATGTGCGGCAGTGGTCGCATCCGTATTAAACGAGCAAACAACAAGAGGCAAAGAAACAGTTGTCCATCTTGCCGGCGGCGATTTATTTATTAAATGGACTGACGAGGGGAACATTTTGATGAAAGGACCTGCTGAAACGGTTTGCACGGGGACCTATTATTATGAATCCGGTTCAGAAATTTGAGAGTTTTTTTCTGAAAAGGTATACTAAAAGTGACTCAAAAATTAATGAAAAGGAGGATGGGTCATGTCTGAAATTGTTATGCTTACCGAAGCGGCAGCTTTTCAAATAAAAGATATGATGAGAGAAAATGAAGAAGAAGGCGCCTATTTGCGTATTGGTGTGAAAGGCGGCGGCTGCACTGGACTTTCATACGGCATCGGGTTTGAACAAGAAAAACAAGAAGATGATCACGAATTTGAACAATTCGGCATTCGGATTTTAGTGGATAAAGACAGCGCCCCTATATTAAAGGGAACAAAGATTGATTATAAACAATCGATGCTTGGTGGAGGATTCACGATAGACAACCCTAATGCGATTGCGTCTTGCGGCTGCGGCGCCTCCTTTAGAACTGCAACACACGCTGGAACACCGGAAGAGTGCTAAAAAAGATTCTTTCCTGAAGCCAAGCATAATGATCGCTTTATTCCTTAACTTTTTCTATACTCACAATAAAATATATCCTAATAAAGTGGAATCCCAAAAAGAAAAAGTCTGCTTTATTAGGATATTTTTATGGGAAAAACGGCTAAATGCAACTTATTAAAAGTGATAGAGAATTAAATGAGGATATTTGCAGATCACAGATTTTCATCATGGAAGACCGTGCGAAAGACTATATGAATCACCGATGAAAGTTGAAAAAAGATAGGGCTGTCCGTTGAGTTCCTAAAATGAAGGATTTTGGAGCTACTGTGAAGGATAAAAATAAAGGAATAAAATTTGTAAATGTCCTTCATAGAGGCAATGAAGTCCAACAAGAAGCAATTGTATGTGTTGAATATCCGTCATAAAACTTTTGAAGAACTTAATGAAGAAAGAGAGCATAAGAAAAGTCATTTATAAAACTTCTGAAGGATATAAACAAAGGAAAAATGGTCTGTCCGATAAGCCCCTTCTTCTTGATGCAGTCTGGTTTCTTTAGAAAAGTACTTGACAAAAAGGCTGTCTCAAAAGGTCATAAAAAATGACCTTTTACGAGACAGCCTTTATTCTTTCCAATAAAATTTACTTTTGCTTGTTATTCCCGCTGTAAGGGAGCTGTTCAGAAAGTCAAATCCCCATTGAAAAACAAAAAATCATAAGCACCGATATATCAACGTTTCTAAAACATTAAAGAGGGGGTCAATAAGCCGAAAAAATGACTTATTAGACACCCACATCTTTTTTCATCAATTAAACATACTTGTGCTGTGCATTGGCTGAACTTTTGCGCTTGGGTCAATATAAGCTTTGGCATTGTTTACAGCTGTTGGACCTTCGCCAAACCCAGTCGCAATTAATTTTATTTTTCCTTCATAAGTACAGATGTCTCCGGCAGCATAAATTCCCGGAATATTTGTTTCCATTTTTGAGTTAACAACAATCGAATTTTTCTCAATTTCCAGCCCCCAGTTTTTGATAGGGCCTAAAGAGGAAACGAAGCCAAAATTGACAATTACTTCATCTACATCAATAATCTCTTTCCGATCTCCTTTTGCTTCTTCGACTACGACTTGTTCAATTCGATCCTTGCCGATAAGCTCAACAGGAACAAAAGGTGTTAATATATTTGCTTTAGAATTTTTTAATTGATTTACGCTATGCTCGTGCGCGCGAAATTTATCTCTTCGATGGACAACCGTTACTTTTTCTGCAATAGGCTCAAGCATTAACGCCCAGTCAACAGCTGAGTCGCCGCCTCCAAACAGGACGACCTTTTTGCCTGCAAAATAGTTTAAATCTTCTACAAAATAGTGCAGGTTTTTCCCTTCAAATTGCTCAGCATTTTCCAGCTGAAGTTTACGTGGTTGAAATGCGCCGTTTCCGGCAGTGATGATAATCGTTTTTGAATAATGTATTTCTGAATTTGTCGTTAACTTAAATGTCCCGTCACTTTGTTTTTCAACTTCCTGAACTTCCTGTTCAAGGCAGACGGTTGGATTGAATAAGGCAATTTGTTCTTTTAAATTATTGACTAATTCTTGAGCTCTAATTTTTGGAAACCCCGCTACATCATATATGTATTTTTCAGGATAAAGCGCTGTCAATTGCCCTCCTAATTGTGGAAGGCTTTCAATAATTTTAACGGAAGCCTGCCTCATTCCTCCGTAAAAAGCTGTGAACATCCCGACAGGTCCCCCGCCAATAATCGTTATATCGTAGACTTTGCTGTCCTCTTTCACAGACGATTCCCCCTCTTGTTAATCTTTTTTAATCATATCATAAAAAAAAGATTGTAAAAATACAAAAATTCTGTCATTTAAAGATTTATAAAATTGAACATTTAGCTTAAAAATAAACTTGAAAAGTTGGACACAAACGGATATCATGACTATAGGTAAAAAGATGTTAAATTTTATTGACAATTTTGCCCTTATAATTTTTTGTCCAAGATCGTGAATATTTTCACAAATTATGTGAAAAGTGAGTCTAGAATTGACCGCTTTAAAAATTACGGAAAAGGTTGGTGTGTCTTGTGAGAAATCCTAAAGTTGTTATTTTAGGTGCCGGTTATGGAGGATTAATGACCGTAACACGTCTTCAAAAAATGGTGAGTGTGAACGAAGCTGATATTACACTTGTCAATAAGCATGATTATCATTATGAAACAACATGGCTGCATGAAGCATCTGCAGGCACCCTTCATCACGACCGATGCCGCTATCCAATTAAAGATGTAATTGACACAAACAAAGTAAACTTTGTGCAAGATTCTGTAAAATTAATTAAAACAGATGAGAAAAAAGTCATTCTTGAAAATGGCGAGCTTAACTATGATTACTTAGTAGTCGCTCTTGGAGCTCATCCGGAAACGTTTGGAATCCAAGGGTTAAAAGAATACGCTTTCACGATTTCGAACATTAATTCTGCTAGACAAATTAGAGAGCATATTGAATATCAATTTGCTACATACAATACAGAAGAAGAAAAAGATGATACACGTCTAACCATTGTAGTCGGCGGTGCAGGATTCACTGGAATTGAGTTTTTAGGCGAACTTGCCAACCGTGTTCCTGAGCTTTGCCGAGAGTATGATATTGACCCTAAAAAAGTCCGTATTATTTGTGTGGAAGCAGCACCGACAGCACTTCCAGGTTTCGATCCTGAACTTGTGGAGTACGCAGTCAATCAACTGCAGCGCAAAGGTGTTGAGTTTAGAATCGGCACAGCGATAAAAGAATGTACTGAACAAGGAATTATTGTTGGGAAAGACGATCAAACGGAAGAAATAAAAGCAGGCACTGTAATTTGGGCGGCTGGTGTGCGCGGAAACAGTGTAATTGAAGAATCTGGTTTTGAGGCAATGCGCGGCCGCGTAAAAGTAGAGAAAGACTTGCGCGCACCAGGACATGATGATGTGTTTATTATTGGAGACTGTTCATTAATTATTAATGAGGAAATCAATCGTCCATATCCGCCGACAGCGCAAATTGCAATGCAGCAGGGAGAAGTTTGTGCGAGAAATTTAGCTGCATTAATTCGCGGTAAAAAAGAACTCGAACCATTTAAGCCAGATATTAAAGGAACTGTTGCTTCTCTAGGAGAAGATGATGCAGTAGGTATTGCGTTAGGCAAAAAAATGGTCGGTACAAAAGCATCCTTCATGAAGAAAATGATTGATAACCGCGCATTATATATGGTTGGCGGAGCAGGTCTCGTGTTGAAAAAAGGAAAATTCAAATTTTTTTAAGCTGAAGAAAAGAGCAAAGGCTTAAGGGCTTTTGCTCTTTTAAAATAATGTTTTATAAACATGAACAGCTTTTGTAATTTCTTTTAAAGCAGGAAAGTAAAATGTTTGGAGAAGGAGCCGCTCTGTATTTATTGAATTTTCGTAGTAATAAGCTTTTAAACAAATTAAATTAAAGAGCTCGCTATGCTGATTGCGATTAGAGGGTTCGATTCAGCATAAAATCGCCATGCTGATCTGCAATTATATAGTAGCCTGATGTATTTGGTCTGTCGGACAGCTATACCCGATATTTCCTTCAAAGTTCTTCGTTTTATTCTCAAGTTCTTGTGCTTCTTTTGTTTGTTTACACCGTCTTTTTTGTGCTTGAAGGAATGAAAGTTCTCTCTTAAATGTTGAAGCCAAATCCCTCTTTATGGTACTAGCACAAAAGCATCTCACATGAGTAAAAAACAGACAAAGCACTGTACATTAGGACAATCTTTCTTAAAGGTGATTTTTGGCATTTTGAAACGTTTGGGGAAACTTCCAGTTTTTTTGTATAAATTTTGAACTGCTCAAAGGTTGGAGAGCCTACTGAGAACCTTTTTGTGTGCATGTCAAACTTGCTTTGCTGATTTATGCCGATTAAATTCAATCTTGTACTTGATATATTGGAATAAATAGGTTAATAATTAAGGTAACAATTTATCGATTTGCTGCTTTAAAGGTTTGGCACATGTAAGAAGATCTGGCAAATTAACAAAGGCTGGTCAAGTTTTATCCTTATTAAACCACATAAAAACTTTTAATAATAATACGACAGTTTTCTGAGGGTGAGGTCACGATGATGAACATACCGGTGCTGTTGATTTCCATGCTGCTGTTCTTAGTTTTATTTTTTGGAATCGGTTTTTTATTAAATATGCTTTTAAGAATGTCATGGATAATGGCGATACTTTATCCGTTAGTATGTATTTTTTTAATTGATGAAGTGAATTTTTTTGATTATTTCAAATCACCTAGCCGATCATTTTCTCTGTTAGGTGAAAAAATCGCCTCTCTTGCCGTAGCAGACATTCTCATTTTAGGAAGCGGGATGGTAGGCGCGATTCTATCAGGGATTGTCATTCGAATGCTTCGAGCAAGAGGATATCAAATGTTTTAAGCTTTTCCGTATAATCGGAAGGCTTTTTTATGTAAAAAAAACGCTTTTTTGTTAAAACAATGTTATTTGAGTGCCTATATTTTATTTTTAATTTATTGGAAAATTTATACATGTCGGAATGTATTGAAAAATACACTCCTTTCAAAAGCTCCTCCAACGTATATTTTGTTTGCGATTTGGAAACAAATAGACGGTGAGAGGAGTGAAATTAGAAAAAATGAAGAGTATAAAAATGTGGACTAGAAGAATTATGATGAGTCTGTTGTTTATTGGGGCGTTTTTAACAACTTTTGAAACCATTTCAGGTGTGAAAGCAGATGAACTGACAAAATGGGTGATCAAACAATATAATCAAAGAGAAAATTCCCAACAAGCCGTTGCAAAAAATATTAATCATGCAAATCAAGGACAGACGATGGAAAAATCCATTGATTTATCAAAGTATCCAAAAAAAACAGTTGTGGCTACCGGATATACAGCCGGATATGAGTCGACAGGAAAACATCCTGGTCACCCTGAATATGGAATTACTTATTCAGGTGTTAAAGTAAAAAGGGATCATTTTTCCACTATAGCAGCAGATTTAAACGTTTTTCCGATCGGAACGATACTTTATGTACCCGGATATGGCTACGGAGTTGTTGCAGATAAAGGTGCTGCGATTAAAGGCAATAGGCTTGATTTGTATTATGAAACAGTAGAAGATGTTTACAATCAGTGGGGAAAGAAAAAAGTGGATGTTTATTTAGTTAAAAAAGGAAACGGAACGTTAACAGAAGAGGAATTAAAAAAATTAAACGAAAATAAAACGATGGAAGTTTTTAGACAACGGTAGCTTATCCCACAGGGATGGGCTTTATTTTTTGGTTTGAAAATAAAGCAAAGTTCTATTCGACCTCGTATAATAATTGAAGGAGGTGGAAAAATGTTTAAAGTACTAGACGGTTTAGAAGGGGAAAGTTTAATTGTTGGCCTTTTTAAGCAAAACGGAAATTTGTCAAAAGCTTTGCAGGAGCTGGATAAAAAATTGAACAATCAACTCACCAAGCTTATAAAATCAGGTGAAATTTCTTCTGCGAAAAACAGTGTCGCAAAACTATATACATTCGATGCTGAAAACGTAAAACGAATTTATTTTGTCGGGCTTGGGAAAGAAAAAGAATTCACGTTCCAAAAGGCAATGGAAGCTTTTGGGCATGCGTTTCAAGCTGTTCAACAAGATCAGAAAAAGATTGTAAGCGTACAGCTTTCTACCTTTATTGGAGGAGATGTGGAAGAGGTAGATGCAGCTCATGCACTAGCGGAAGCGTTTGCCCTTTCTACATACAAAATAAAAAACTATAAACAACGATCAAGCAGCAGCGAATCAAGCATTGAAGCTGTTCATGTTTTGACAGATGCAGATAAAGCGAAAATAAACGCAGCCTTAACTGCCGGTTATGTTTATGGAAGAGGAACAAATTCGGCAAGAACTCTTGTGAACATGCCTTCAAATTTATTAACTGCGACAGAACTCGCGAATTATTCCATCGAACTGGCCAAAAAATATTCTTTTGAGATCGAAATCCTTGAAAAAAAGGATATGGAGGAAATGGGCATGGGGGGGATATTGGCGGTAAATAAAGGCTCCAGTGAACCCCCTAAAATGATTGTGTTAAAATACCAAGGAAAAAAGATTTGGGACGATGCGATTGGTTTAGTCGGCAAGGGAATTACTTACGATACTGGGGGCTACTCGTTAAAACCTAGAGATGGGTTAGTAAACATGAAGACTGATATGGCAGGAGCAGCAGCCGTTTTAGGAGCGATGGAAATTATCGGTGAAATAAAACCGAAACAAAATGTTGTAGCCGTTATTCCGGCTACTGACAACATGATTGGCAGCGGAGCGATGAAACCGGATGATGTCATCGTGTCATTAAGCGGAAAAACAATTGAAATTTTAAATACAGATGCTGAAGGGCGTTTAGCTCTTGCAGATGGCATCACTTATGCAAAGCAGCATGGAGCGAAATACATTATCGATGTTGCCACTTTAACCGGTGGAGTTATTGTTGCTCTAGGAAAGCACACAACAGGTGCGATGACGAACAACGAAAAACTGTATGATCAGCTTTTGAAAGCGTCTGTTGAATGTAATGAAAGAATATGGAGATTGCCAATTTTTGAAGATGACCGTGAGCGGGTAAAAAACAGTAAAATGGCGGATTTGAATAATTCCCCTGGCCGGGAAGGACATGCGATAATGGGCGGTGCTTTTTTAGCAGAATTTGCTGAAGATACGCCATGGGTTCATTTAGACATTGCCGGGACATCCACTACTGCTAAGAAAGGCCCTCTAGGACCTGAAGGAGCAACTGGTGTGATGACTCGAACATTGGCGGCCTTTGTGGAAAAATTCGTGCCGATTAAATCATGATGGAGTCATCCATCATTCGGTTGAACTATTGCAGATTAGGCTTTATGTCAGAAATGTTATTGCTGTTTCAGTTTTTCGGCAGGAGCCGCAATTCAATATAGGAGAGAGACGGAATCTATTTTGTAAAAAAGATGACCCATTCAGTATGCTTGAAAATCGTGGATTGATTTCTTTCTGACATGTATGTTGTCGGAAGCAACACCAAATTAGGATAATGTGTCGGCACATTCTGACTTAACAAATTGCTGCACATTTATCCTGATTTGGTCTGTATTGTGCACGATTAGCCCAGTACTTAACATGTCTATAAGTGCGCATTTTTTATTGCTTTTCAAAAGAGAGCGGCTTTTTTTGCATTTTTGATAATAGATTCGCGGAGAACTGTTTTCCTTCTTTTAAGGTAAGTCGAAAATATATGTGTATTATGTGGCAGAATTCATATTTGCGAACTCTTTTTCAAAAACTTTTTCTACAGGAACATAATTGTACCCAAGATCGCGGGCGACTGCCTCATACGTTATTTCTTTGTTGGCAACGTTGACACCTAATTTGATCGCTTCGTTTTTGGCGATTACTTCTACTAACCCTTTGTTGGCTATTTGCAATGCATATGGAATGGTCGAATTAGTAAGGGCGAACGTAGATGTTCTCGGAACTGCTCCCGGCATATTCGCAACTGCGTAATGAAGGACTCCGTGCTTTACATATGTCGGATTGTCATGAGTGGTGACATGATCGCTCGTTTCAAAAATCCCGCCCTGGTCAATGGCAACATCAACGATGACTGATCCAGGTTTCATCGATTTTATCATTTCTTCAGTCACAAGCTTTGGCGCTTTTGCACCGGGGATTAAGACAGCACCGATGACTAAATCCGCTTCTTTTACTGCTTCGAAAATATTATAGGAGTTAGACATGAGCGTTTGAATGTCGTTGCCAAAAAGATCATCTAATTCCCGAAGACGCTTAGGGCTTACGTCAAGGATCGTTACATGAGCTCCTAAACCGATAGCCATTTTTGCAGCATTTGTACCGACTACCCCGCCGCCGATGATGACGACCTTGCCGCGTTCAACGCCTGGAACACCGGATAATAGAATACCTTTTCCGCCGTACGGTTTTTGTAAAAATTGCGTTCCAACCAGTGTTGCCATACGACCGGCCACTTCGCTCATCGGTGTTAACAGGGGTAACGAATGACCGTCAGAAACTGTTTCGTAAGCGACCGCAATCACACCGGATTCCTTCAACTCTTTTGTCAGTTCAGGATTAGCTGCAAGGTGCAAGTAAGTAAACAGAATAAGACCATCACGGAAATATTTATATTCTTCTTGAAGCGGCTCCTTGACCTTCAACACCATATCTGCTTCCCAAACCTTGCTTGTATCATGAAGAATTTCGGCGCCTGCTTGAATATATTCTTCATCATGAATTCCGCTTCCAAGACCTGCACTTTCTTCTACGAGTACACGGTGACCTGCCTTGACTAATGAAACAACTCCAGCTGGTGTAATGGCTACACGATTTTCGTTATTTTTAATTTCCCGCGGTACACCAATTATCATTGCAATCCCTCCTGTATAGTATAATTTCGTTTTAATATTCCATATGTACCAACAATGAGTCGGAATTTTCATGTACCTGTCCATTTTATTGTTTCTTTTCCTGCTGGCAATCATTCATTGAATTTTTTGTTTTTATATCATATGCAAATCGGTGTATGTTTGTCTGCAGCTTTCAGCGAAACCGCCAGTATATTTGCATAAATTTTAAAATCCACTTCCGTTGCGAAAATTTCGAACATATGGTATCTTATACAGAAATATTTAGGAGGGATGAGCTGTGAAAAGGGTCACTTTAATGGAAGTCTTCACTCATCCAATTACACAAAAATATTTAAAACGATCTGGCATTGCTCACGCGATTAAAACGGCTGATCATGCTTTTCGTCTTGCGATAGCATTCAATGTAAATCCCGATCTTGCGACAAAGGCGGCTCTATTGCATGATATTGGCCATTATGAATGGTACACGGACGGTAAATGGGATTATGAAAAATATCGAAAAAATGATATTCATGCAATAAAAGGAGCGAACAGAGCGCATAAACTGCTGATAAGGCTTGGGGAAAAGCCTGAAGCAGCCAAGCAAATTGCTTTAGCTATTCTCCTTCATACGGATTCGTATTTGCCTGATGGTAATTTAAAGCAAAATCCTCTTCAGCGCATAGTTCGGCTTGCTGATGAATTGGATGAAGAACCAGGCGGAATGCATCATTACCGTCAAATTGACGAAAAGCTGGCTTTAAAGAAAATTAGGACTCTAGATAAAAAAGTTGAAAAATACTATTCTCAGTTAAAATCCATTGTATAAGCGAACAATTTAGGCGTTTGATCATACAATACTATAAACAAACAATGGAAGTGGTGGTTTCATTTGCCTTCTTTTGTAGGTTCAATTGAGATTAATGAAGTCGACTCAGGAATCATAAAAGTGGGTGACAGCTTTTCTATTTCTCCTAAGGCGAGTTTAAAATCTGCGCTTGGTTCAGGAGCTTTAAATGTTGGAGACTATGTAAAAACATTTGACGTTCGCAGCAAAACGAATGAACATTCGAAAAGTTTCTTTGATCAACCGATAATAGGGAATAGGTAAAATATTTTGCAAAACCTGAGATTGATTTTTCTTTCAACTCAGGTATTTTTTATAATAGAGGGAAAAAAGGAGTGAAACAATGAAAGTACGAAAGGCAAATATAATACATAACGGTGAAGAGATCAGAAACGTCTATATTTATGAAAACAAAAAAGAGGAGTATATATTAGTTGCTGTACCGCAGCTTGAATGGTCCAAGATCATTAAATATGAAGAAATCAATGACAAAACAAGAGAACATTTACAAAATTCTATTGCAAAAAGATCGAATGAGAACATTGCCATTTCACTTTCTTCGAAAATTACTCAATGGATACAAGAAATGTAAATTTTCAAGAGGATTTGAGAAATATGTAACCTCTGCTGTCAGACGGAGGTTACATTAGATTGCTTTCTTTTCTCTCTACTAATTCTATGACATCATGTATGTCGACTTGTAATACGGAGCAAATTTTTGCAAGCTTATCTAGAGGAAGGCGCTTCGTTTTGTTGTGGCACATTTCCCATACAAGCGTATGGCGAATATCAGCTTGACGGGCAAGTTCTCGTTTGGTCATTCTTTTTTGTTTCAATAAATTGTCCAATTTAATATGTATAACATATTCTTTTTTTTCCACTATGTTCACCCTTATTTGTCATATCTTCTCGGGATTTAGAAAATATTCTATCAATGTTCTTTCGTTCATTCAACCCTCTTTTATCAAAATTTTCCTTCTTTTTTATATGAATTTAACAAATGGGGGAAAGAAGGAGTCCTTCTGTTATAAAAATCATGATCATGCAATCTTTATAATAAGTTTGCCATACATCGCAAAAAGACAAACACAATCACATTGCGTGTTTTTCGGTATCACGCATAAAACTTCAAATTAGTTTTTCGGTGAAAAATGATCGAAAATTCTATAAAATAAATATGAAAGATCGAAAAAAGGATCTTTTCAAGGGAGTGTGATACTTTGAATCATCAAGAAATCGAAAAAATCAACAAGATCTTCTTAATGCTTGAAAGGGAGTTAGACGAAACGAAAAAGGCGCTTGATAATATCAATAAGAGCATTGACAAATACGATAAATATCAATATACGAAAATTGTATAATGAGGCGACGACCAAATTTGGTCGCCTTTTTTATGATAATATATATAATTTATAGTATAATAATTGTAAAACATCCATAGATTTCAAGCTGAATATAAATCAGATCAAAAGGAGGGGATGGCATTAAAAAGTGAGTTATTATTAAACAAAGTTCAAGTGGCAATGTTTATGAAGGATGCGGTCGAAAGGTCTGTAGACTGGCTTTATTTGCGGAATCTTTTGCATCGTTTTATCGAATCTAAACAAACATTTCCTTTTGCAGAGCTTTGTTATTTGCATGCGAACGTATTCAACAGCGAAAATGATGAAGAAGAATTGTACAAGCTTATGGCAGCTGTTGAATTGCTCGTCCTAGCTTTTGATATGTTTGATGATTTGGAGGATCTGGACAACTTTACAGAACCGTGGATGGATATTGATAGAGGGGAAGCGATTAACAGCTCATCCTTTCTTTATACGTTAAGTTTATCGCATATCCATTCGCTGTCATCACCTTATCGTTCTGAGATCCTTGGTCTGTTTCTTGAATATGCTTTGCAGGCTATGAAAGGCCAGCATATTGATTTGGCAAATGCCGTGAAGACAGAAAAAGAATGTTTGCAAATGATGAGATGGAAATCAGGTTCCCTTACAGCTCTTGCAGCTGAAGCGGGTGTCATGTTTGCATGCGGGAAAAGATACGAGGAAGTTAAGGAATACGGGCACCAAGTAGGGATTGCCGGCCAGATTGAGAATGATTATAAAGGATTGTTTACTCCGCATAAACAGGACAGGAAGTTTTTGAAGCCGTCACTGGCATTACTTTATTTGCAAAGGAAATTTAATCAAACAAGCGTGGATATTTTACAATATGTGCACAGCGGAAAAGACTTCGACGAATACTTTGGAAGCATTGTAGCTTTTAAAGAAAAGCTGTTGGAAGCGGGAGTCACCCAATATTTAAATGTGATGAAACACATAACGCTTAAGAAGGCTGAAACTTATATAAAAAAACTTCCGCTGCCTGCTGAAAAATTGGATGAACTATTAACAAATTTAATCAAAAAATAAAAAAGGAGAGATCAATATGCAAGAAATCGTAAATTTCTTAATCGAAAACCCTGATATTTTGGAGAAAGTCGTGAATGGACAAGCTAGTTTGATTGGAGTTAAAGATTCTGATGAACTTTTAGGCATTATTACTGGACTTACAGACGGTTTAAAATTGTTGCCGCCTGCTTCATTTTGGAAATAGTTTGAAGGGTGAAAATATTTGGTTTTTAATAAGGTAAAAATCGTTGATTTTGGATATAAACTTGCAGTATTTATAAGCTCGCTGTTTTTCTTTGTTTATATTTTTCAAATCAACCTCTCGTATCCTTATTTAGGAACAAGCATTGAAAAAAAATCAAAGGGTCAATATTATATTACAAATATTGACCCGAAAGCTTGGGCTGATCGAGCAGGACTAAAAATTGGGGATCAAGTATTAGAATTAAATGGAGTGCCTACTGAAAAGTTTTTTAGAGAGAGCAGTTTTTTTGTTTATCAAGAAGTAAAGAATTTAACAATCAAACGGGCAGATGGCGGTATATTTAAAATAAACGTTGAGGAAACATCATTAGATCTTCAAACATTTTTCATGATGATAATACCAATTATTCTTTTTCTTCTATCTATGTATTGCAGTTTTTTAGTCTATAGATCAAGTAAAAAATTAAAAATTTTATCCCCATATTTATTGAAATTTTTTCTATTATGTGTATCTCTTGCCTATTTATTTGCAACCAGTTCTGCCCGGGGAGACACTTTTTCCCAATATATGGTTGTTTTATTTTTTACTTTGACTCCAGTTATATATCTGCATTTTTTGTATCACTATTTTAATGAACATGGACAAGAATTATTTAATAAAAAAGTAATTATTTTTGGATATTTTCTTGTAATTGTAAACTTTTTAATTGAATACATAAATAAACAACCGTTAGACTTAGATATTAATTATAATTCGAAAGTGTTGAATCTAATCACCTTTCTCTTTTTATTGTTAATATCGTTTATAGTGAAAATAAAAGGAATGAGAAAACTTAAACTTTCCGAGATATCTTTTACGATTAGAAATTTAATTATTACAAATGTACTTGCTTTTGCACCTTTTGTCCTATTATATGTCATTCCGTATATTATTTTAAAAGATGTTTTGTTCTCACCAGTGTTCCTGTCTTCCTTTATGCTGTTAATACCTTTCGCCCTTGTGTATCAGTTTCTATCATCAAAGATATATGATATTGAGTTTATTCTAGGCAGAGTCAGATATTATGCTCTCCTTTCCATTTTGCCGACTATCTTTTTAGTGGCTTTTATCATACTGCTAAAAGAACATAATCCCAAAATTTACCCTATTCAACTTTCAATTATTATATATATATTAATGATATGTGTTTTTTATTTTAAAGAAATTGTTGACTTCCGCTTCCGGTTTAAGCGGTTTTCGGAAAAATATAATTATCAGGACAGCATTTTGAAGTATACGTCAAGGATCCGGAAAGCAGGCAGTTTAAAACAGATGATGGCTGAGTTAAAATCGACCATTTTAGAGGTTTTGAAGGTCAGCCGTGCATACTGCCTTGTTGTTCATGAGAGTGGACGGCTCGAAATGGTTGATGATGATGGGGACGGCGTTCTTTTAGAAATTGCCCCATACGAAAAAGATATTTTAAATGCTGTAACAGAAATAGGGAAAATTGTAGAATTTGATAAAGGGTTTGTGTTAACTGTCGGTGAAACGAATAGAAGGAAATATGTTATTATTTGCCTTTCTGTCATTAAAACGCCTAAACTGACTCGTGATGAAATTTCTTGGCTGAATTCCCTTGCTTTTTATACGAATGTAACTGTAGAAAACTTTTTGAAAATAGAAGAATTGATGGAAAGGCTTGAAAAAGCGGAAGAGGGAAACAGCAATCCTGCATGGCTCAAAAAACTGCTGTTTGCAATTGAAGAAAAGCAGCGCTCCAATTTGGCGAAAGATTTGCATGATTCTGTGCTGCAAGATTTGATTTCGTTAAAAAGGCAATGCGAATTGGTTCTGGAGGAATCTGGACAATATCCTGCTGCTACGATCGAAAAAATTCAGAGCATGAATCAAAACATTCTTGATATCATTCATATGACGAGGGAAACGTGTCAAGAGCTGCGTCCGCAAATTTTATATGACTTGGGACTCGTCAAGGCGGTATCAAAGCTAGTAGCGCAATACGAAGAACAGTGTAATTTTCAAATCCGCTTTAATACGGGGAATTTTAACAAGCAGCTTGATATAAACATGCAGCTTAATTTGTACCGGATCATTCAGGAGCTTTTATCAAATGCGCGCAAGCATTCGAATGCGAAGCAAATATTAATTATGCTCGTCAATATAAGAGAAAAAATTGTAGTGCACTATGAAGATGATGGCGTAGGCATCGATGAAGAACTGTTGTATGCGAAAACAGAAAGCATGGGATTGTCCGGAATTAGAGAGAGGGTAAAAGCTTTGGATGGTGAAATGAAGATTGAGACTTCTCCGGGAAATGGATTTCGGGTCTTAATTGAAATTTAATCACATTCTTGACTTGGCTTTTGCCAAGTCATTTTACTGTAGATTTTGTCTAAAGAGGTGGAAAACATGATTCGTATTTTAGTGATTGACGATCATCCTGCTGTGAGAGAAGGGACAAAAGCGATATTGGAGACGGATTCTGAAGTTGAAGTGGATTGTCTGGAGCCTCCTTATACGGCTGAACTTATGAAGAAAATCGATTTTTTGCAATATGATGCAGTTCTTATGGATATGAATTTAGGTGACGTCAACGGGATTGAACTGGCAAAGCAAATAACATCTCAAGAACACCAATGCAAAGTCCTTCTTTATACTGGATATGATGTCAATGATTATATGGAAGAAGCGATTTCCTTAGGCATTCATGGAGTAATCAGCAAGACGGAGTCAAAAGAGAAAATATTATCTCACATTCGCCATGCGTTGCTTGGTGAGATTATTCTATCATTTGATTACGTAAAAAAATTGATTGAACGACAGACATTAAAGTCGCCATCTATGAAAGAAGCAAATGAGCCTTTAACGGATCGGGAAAAAATGATTTTAATGGAAGTCGAAAGAGGGCTAACAAATCAGGAAATAGCAGATAAGCTGCATTTAAGCAAAAGATCGATTGAATATAGTCTCACTTCCATTTTTAATAAGCTGCACGTCAGCTCTCGGACAGAAGCCGTATTAATTGCGAAGTCAGAAGGCATTCTTTAAATTAAGAAGTCCCGTCCAATTTGATTGCTATAAAAGATAAGGCTCATGAATGAACCTTATCCTTTGCTTTCTTTTTTTCTTTTAACTCATCAATTTTGCTGTTTTCCCATAGTTTCACTTTTGTATGGTAAGCTGCGCGGCTGATTAAATGTCCTGCTACAGGCGATGTTAAAAATATAAACAGGATTCCCAGCAAAACTCTTCCATTCATATGGTCTTCAAGCACCCAAAAATATAAGAACACCCCTAGTAAAATAGAGAGCACACCTAATGTCGCGCTTTTGGAAGCCGCATGGTTTCTCGTATATACATCTGGAAGCCTCAACACACCAATGGCGGAAATTAGGCTGAAAAAGGCTCCTTGGAGAATGAGATATCCGATCACAAACTTACTGATTGTTTCGATCATTTTCGATAATTTCTCCTTTCTCCAAGAATTTAGCAATCGATACCGTGCCGATAAAAGCTAAAATTCCAATTAATAAAATAATGTCCAAAAAAGCGCTTGTATCTAAAACAATCGACATGATCGCTGTGATCCCGACTAAGTTAATGCCGATCGCATCTAATGATATGGCGCGGTCTGGAACGGATGGGCCTTTGATGAGCCGAATCATCAATAAGAGAGAGGAAGCAGCGATAAGAGCCAAAGAAATCCAAATAATAAATTCAAACATTAACGGCTCACCTCCTTAATAGCTTTCTCAAAACTGCTTTTTATATCTTTTCTTGCTTGTTCGACATTCGCTATATCCACAGAATGGATATAAAGCGTTTTATTATCATCGGAAATATCAATAACAAATGTTCCTGGTGTTAAAGTAATGAGATTGGATAGAATCGTAATTTCCCAATCTTTTTCCAATTCTGTTTCAAAGGCAAAAATTCCAGGCTCCATTTTCAATTTTGGCGACAAAACGATTTTTAAAACAGCAATATTTGCAAGGACAAGCTCCTTCAAAAAGATGAATATGAGCTTTATGACAGCGGCAATATTGTACAGATAAAATCGTCTTGGAAAAAAACGGCGCAGCGCGAAAAGAATGATAATACCTAAAAGATATCCGATAAAAAATGTGATGAATGAGTAGTCATCCTGCAAAAGCATCCATGTAATGGCAATCATAAAATTTAACAGTATTTGAAAGGCCATGTGATCTACTCCTTTAATACGGCTTCAATATAAAGATCTGGAGAAAGAAGAACCTGTTCCGCCTGTTTGATGTATGAAGAGATAAATTCTGTGCCAAGCCCGTAAAATAATGAGAGAGCAAGCAAGAAAGCAGCCGGAACGTAAAGACTTTTTACTTGACTGGTTTCCCGAACTTGCGGAATTTTTTCCTCTCCCCAAAAACCGTTAATAAATATTTTCATCACAGAATATAGGACTAAAAGGCTTGAAAGCAAGACTGCGAAAGCTAATACAAATTCACCTTGCTCAAATCCCCCTTGGACTATTTTCAGTTTCCCGATAAAACCGCTTAATGGTGGAATGCCGGCTAAAGCTAATGCGGCGATAAAAAACATCCACCCAAGTGTTGGGTATTTTTTTATTAGTCCACTGAATTTATCAAGGTTTGTTGTTCCAGTGATCGAAAAGACGATTCCGACCAAAAGGAACAGCAACCCTTTAATAATCATATCGTGGATCATGTAATAAACAGATCCTTCTAAACCTGATTCGGTCATTGTGGACACTCCGAATAAAATGACACCAACGCCTGTCAAAATGTTGTATATCACGATCTGTTTAATATCCGAGAAGCTAATGGCGCCAATAACGCCAAATATGATCGTAAGCACCGCTAGCCATGCGATATACGTATGAGTAAATGCAATGTCCTGCAAAAAAATAAGCGTAAACACTCTTGTGATCGAATAGACGCCAACTTTTGTCAAAAGAGCACCAAATAGAGCCGTAACAGCTGCTGGCGGAGCCTGATAGGAGCCGGGCATCCAGAAAAAAAGCGGGAAAATGGCTCCTTTCAATCCGAATACAATTAAATACATGATGGAGATGGCCGCGATGATGCCGGATGAGCCTAATTCTGCGACTCGCAGGCTCAAGTCAGCCATGTTTAATGTACCTGTTACAGCATATAGAAATGCAACGGATATGACAAATAAAGCCGATGAAATAACATTTACTAAAATGTATTTAATAGTTTCTCTTAATTGCGGCTTTGAATTTCCGTGAACAATTAAAAAATAAGAAGACATGAGCATAACTTCATAGAACACAAACAGATTGAAAAGATCTCCTGTCAGAAAAGCACCGGACACTCCGGTCAATAAAAACATGACGCCGGAATAGTAGAAAAATTTGCTTCGATTATAATCTACTATTTTGTAGGAAAATAGCAAACAGGCAAAAACAATAATGTTTGCCGTTAAAACAAGCAGAATCGCGTACATATCGGCTACAAGAACAATCCCAAACGGCGCTTTCCAATCTCCGACTTCAAGGGAAATGATTCCGTTTGTATGAACATAGTGAACAAGGAAAACGGAAATGCCGATATTTATAACAGAAGAAACAGCGCTTAAATATTTTTGCACTTTCTCTTGTTTATTGAAAAAAATAAGCAATACTGCAGTTATCATAGGAATAATTATCGGTAAAATAATGATATTGTTATTCATTTCTGATCATTTCCCCTCAATTGATCCATATCGTCTGTTCCAAGTTCTTGATAAGATCTGTAGGCTAACACTAAAAAGAAGGCTGTTACTCCAAAGCTAATGACAATTGCAGTTAATATAAGTGCTTGCGGCAAAGGGTCTACATAAGAAGCTGCGTGTTCATCTAGCAGCGGAACAGTTCCTCTTTTCAGTCCCCCCATCGTTAAAATGAGGAGATGAGCTCCGTGACTCAAAAGACCTGTTCCAATAATGATCCGCAATAAACTTTTTGAAAGCATTAAATATGTAGCTGTCATAAACAAAATTCCTGCAACAATGGAAGTTACAATCTCCATTATTCCGTCTCTCCAATCGTTTGAATAATCGTCATTGTCACGCCAACAACAACAAAATATACACCGAGATCAAAAATGACAGCAGTCGCAAGATGCGTATCGCCTAAAACCGGTATGTGAACGTGGCCATGTGTATGAGAAAGGAATGGAACTCCGAAAAGAAAGGAGCCGATCCCCGATAAAATCGCAATCAATAATCCGAACGCCGCCACTTTAACATAATTAATGGGCAAAATCGCTTTCACGGTTTTGACATCAAAAGCGATCAATAATAAAACGATTGCTCCTGATGTGATGAGCCCGCCGATAAACCCGCCTCCAGGGGCATTATGGCCAGCGAAAAATAAATGGAACGAAAAAATGATCACGATAAAAAGCACGATTTTTGTAATTGTTTGCAAAATAAGATCATTCGTTTTTAAACCCGTTTTCTTCAACGTCTTTCCCTCCTGTGCGAAGGCGAATCATACTGTAGACAGCAAGCGCTGCGATTGCCAAAACAGTTATTTCAAACAGCGTGTCAAAGCCGCGGAAATCGACTAGTATAACGTTGACGACATTGTATCCGCCGCCCAAGCTATAGCTCGTTTCCAGAAAGTATTCCGCGATCGTTTTTCCAGTGCGTTCGCTGCTTGCGGAAATGGCCAGCAGCGTTACAATCCCCCCGACGCCTGCTGAAATTATAAAATTCACTAGGCGGAATCTTCGAGTTTTATCTTTTTTCTGCAGCTCAGGTAAGAAATAAAAAGCAAGCAAAAACAAGGCAGTTGATACCGTTTCAATAACTAGCTGCGTTAAGGCTAAATCCGGCGCTCTAAATAAAACGAAAAACAGTGCGAGTGAATACCCGACGGAGCTAAGTGCAATAATGGCTGTCAATCTGGATCTTGCCAAAACAGCTGTGATTGAACCGGCTATCATAACAATCGACAGGATCAATTCATAAATTCCGACAGGTGCAGCATCATCCGCAGCAAAAGAGATTGATTGCTTGATGATCATTGTCGCTCCAACTGCCATGATCATAAATGCAAAAATATAGACGAGATAGTCGCGAATAAATCCAGTCATATAAAAGCTTGTCAGCCGGTTGGAAGTTTTGCCTGCCGTTTTTAAAGAATGATCATATAATTGATTGAGCGTCATCCTTTTCGGCTGCAGATCGTAAACTCTTTTCCATTTTGACGCTGTCAAGTATAGGAATATTCCAAGTATCACTACGCCAACTGTCATCCAAAATTCCGCAGTAAAGCCGTGCCAATGTGAAATATGAATGTGAAAATGTTCTCCATCCTTCAACAAGCTAGGCATGACAGATTTCATTGCCGGTTCGATTAAGCTGTAAGCAAGCAAGTTTGGAAAAAATCCAAAAATAACAACAAGGGATGCCAGCACAATAGGCGGAATCAGCATTCCGATCGGCGCCTCGTGGGGCTTTTTAGGCAGATTTTCCAGCTGCAATTTTCCAGCAAATGTTTTAAAAACAAATATCATGCTGTAAATAAATGTAAAAATACTGCCGATCCATGCGAGCACTGGAAGTAAAAACCCCCATGTTTCTGTTTGAAATACATCCATGTTCAATACTCGAATCATACCGGTAAAAAACATTTCCTTGCTTAAAAATCCATTAAATGGTGGAAGACCTGCCATAGAAAACGCGCCGATTAAACCGATCGTAAAGGTAATGGGCATAAGGGACATGAGTCCGCCAAGCTTTCTAATATCTCGAGTGCCTGTCTCATGATCAACAATGCCTGCAACCATAAATAGGCTGCCTTTAAATGTCGCATGGTTAATCAAATGGAAAATCGCTGCTAAAATCGCAACTGAATAAAATTCAAAATGATCAAACAAGAGGGCGGCGGAGCCGACACCTAAAAGGGACATAATCATGCCGAGCTGGCTGACAGTTGAAAAGGCTAACATCGCTTTTAAATCTGTTTGTTTCACCGCATGGAAGGATCCCCAGAATAAGGTGAAAATTCCGAAAAGTGAAACGATCCAAAACCATTCGGCACTTCCTGCAAATACAGGTGTGAATCGAGCAACTAAATAAATGCCTGCTTTCACCATCGTTGCTGAGTGGAGATAGGCACTGACTGGCGTTGGCGCTTCCATCGCATCAGGCAGCCAAATGTAAAAAGGAAATTGGGCGGATTTTGTAAATGCTCCCAATAAGAGCAGAATAAGGGCTGGGATAAATAATCCATTGTCGGCGATACTGCTGCTTTGGGCAATTGTTTCACGAATGCTGAATGTTCCAGTCATGATGTAGAGCAATATAAATCCGCCAAGCATGGAAAGCCCGCCGAAAACAGTAATAAGCATCGATTTTAGCGCCCCGTAACGTGATCTTTCCCGATAATGCCAATAGCCAATTAATAGAAAAGAAGAAAAGCTGGTAATTTCCCAAAAAGTATATAAAACAATAGTATTATCAGTTAAGACTACTCCAAGCATTGACCCCATAAACATCAACAAATAAACGTAAAACGCATTCAGCTGTTCTTTTTCCTTCGACAAATAGTAAATCGAATAAAGAACAACGAGAGATCCGATACCGGTAATGAGCAAAGCAAACAGAAGGCTGAGTCCGTCCACATAAACAGCAAAATCAATTCCTAATGATGGAATCCATTTAACAGTTTGTACGATACCTTCTTTATACTTAACTCCCGGCAAAAATTGAAGAAAAAATATGAATAAACATATAGGAAGGGGAAGCACAAACCATCCAGTATGTATTTTCCGAAATGTCTTATATAGGAATGGTACCATGAAAGCAAATAGAAATGGAAATAATATAGCCCAATGCAGAAATGTCATGTAAACCCTCCTTATCCAATGTTTTGGACTAGCTGTATTTTATTGTTCTCAATATTTTTTGCATATATAGCATTTTAAATTTCAAGTTCATAAGACCACAAATATCGTATCAAAAAAATCATAAAATGTATATTTTTTTGTGAAATTTCCCACCTTGAAAATGAGGTGGTATGATGACAAAAAAGGTAATGACAGCCGTTTTAATTTTTATCTTATTATTCAGCATTTCATGGTATTTGCATGAACAAACGAAACAGACGTATGTACATCCATCATATGAGTGGACGCCAATCAATACTTTTTCCAAAAATATGAATGAAGAAAAATTTGCACCAAGAGAATACATTCGTGTCATCAATTACTAAGAATGAAATGCCAAAAACATTAAAGAAAATACAAGTAAAATCGAGTTTTTTAAAAGAAATTGGCGATTGTCCAGTTTTTTTCTTTATTTACAGGAAGAACAATTTATGAGATGAACAGGCAGTTTTAAAAATTCCTCGGATTATTGTAAAAAACGTTTTTTTATGTTTTCACTAGGAAGGATGCATTTGTTTTTTTGACCGAACCATTTATATCGGTTTTTAGCAATGATCTGATAAATAAAATCGCGAATTGGTTTCGGGATGATGATGAATCCGTAAAATATTTTCAAAAACCCGCTTAAGTGTTTGGCGATATGTAAAGCAGCAGTGGATTTTGTATAACAGCGATTCCCATCCGATAATACGAGCGAATCAAAAGATTCAGTCGAAAGGCCGAATTGCTGTAATAATTCCTTTCCCTTGCTTGATTGCAGCGGTGCGAATATAAAAATTTCATCTGGATCGTGCGAAATGATGAAATTTACGGTCGAATCGCAAAAATTGCACATGCCGTCGAAAAGAATGATTTTTTTTGGCTTCATCGATATTCACTCCTTTCTTCTATTTTATAATAAAAAATTCATAAAAAATTTTTTATTTTCCGAAATGGAAGATATTTATTCTTGTTAAATGATATAATGAAGTAACGGTGTTTTCGGAGCAGTGATTCATAAGGGGGGAGGATAACGTGGAGGCCAAGAAGCAGTTATTTATTGATTTTGAATTTACAATGGCTGAGAACAAAATGAATCCGGAAGGCTTTTTTCCGGAAATTATCGAAGCGGGTGTCGTAAAGGTAGAAAGGGGAAAAATTAAAGAGACGTTTTCCACATTTGTAAAACCTAGATTTTTTCCAAAATTAACAGAACGATGTAAGCGTTTTTTGGAAATTACCCAAGAACAAGTTGATAACGGTCTATCGTTTTCCGAATTGGTTCATCTTCTTCGCAAGCTTTCTTTTGGGGAAGAAACAATGATCGTGACATGGGGCAACATGGACATGAAAGTTCTTCGCCATAATTGCAAAGAGCATGGACTGCCATTTCCAATAGCAGGTACGGAGATCGATTTATCAATGGAATATAAAAAATTTTTTGGCGACCGCAATCAAACAGGATTGTGGAAAGCTGTGGAGGAATACGGCAAAAAAGGAATCGGCAAGCATCATCGTGCACTTGACGATGCGTTAACAACTTTTAATATTTTTAAGCTGATTGAAAAAGATAAGCAATATCTTTTGAAACCAAAGCCGCTGACAATTGGTGAACGAATAGATTTAACAAAATTATGGCAAAAGCAAGCGACATGAAAAGGCCAGCTGCAATTTGTAGTGGCCTTTTCATAATGCTTTAAAATATTCTCTCTCTAATCGATTCAAGTTTTCAAGAGAACGCAATGCCCAATCGCTTCCATCTTCCTCAAGCTCCTTCTTTAAAGCAGCGGAAGCTTCTTTCAGAGAAGTTTCGTAATCAGGAATTTCCCCGTTATAATGGTGAACCATTTTTTTTGGAATATTTGCTTGTTCATTGAAGGAAAGTGCTTTGCGTTCATGAAAGAACGGAACATCTGCTTGTTTCGGCTGGTGCAAATCCCCTTGCATCGGATGTTTTAAAACCGCTTTTACTCTTACTAAATAATGATTCTCCCGAATTTCGGTAACTTCCCCGATATATTTACCGGTTTTATAAATGCCTGTAACGATATCCCCGACTTTTATGTCCAAAGTTTTCCCCTCCAGCAATTGTAATGTTTTCACCTATTGTACACTTTTATTTTCAGAGCAGATGGCATGATAAAGCAAAATTTTGCTATAGTAAAAGATAGAATGGATTTGAAAGGTCGTGATGATCATGGAATGGCTTCTAAATTTTATTCTATATTTTCCGGAAAATAAAATTGAATATTTATATGGTTTTTTGCAAATGGTTCCGTTTATCATTTTAGCTGTAGTTGCGATCATTTTTTTTAAAAAAATATCCCGCAAGGAAGAAGAAAAAGCGAATGAGCTGCTGAAAAAGCTTTCAGAAAATGAGAAAAAAAGAAGCTGAAACCGGGAGGCGATGCCTCCCAACGAATGTTAAGAAAGAGCCGTTTTTAGTCTCTTTAATCCATCTAGGACCATCTGCCGCGGACAGCCGATATTCATCCGCACAAAACCTTCTCCAGCCTTGCCGTATTTACTGCCCAGTTCCAATGCTAATTTTCCTTTTTCAAGCAGCTGTTTTTTTAATTGTTGTTCAGTCATATTTAATGAACGGCAATCAAGCCAAATTAAATACGTAGAATCAGGATGGATTACGTTTATACTTTTTAAATGCTCCCCAATATATTGTTCGACAAGTTTTACGTTTTCTTCAAGGTAAAGGAGAAGTGAATCCAGCCATTCATGTCCGTTATTGTAGGCTGCTTCCATTGCCGTAATGCCAAAAATATTTAAAGAAAAATGCCCCTGCTTTCTTTTCACTTGTTTAAATTTACCTAATATTTTCTTATCAGGAATGATCACTGCTGAAGCTTGAAGGCCGGCAAGATTAAATGTTTTGCTTGGCGCAATAGCTGTAATGGAATTTTGAGCAAATGATTCACTGATGGAAGCAAAAGGAGTGTGCTTATTGCCGAACAGCAAAATATCTGAATGAATTTCATCTGAAAAAACAAACACGCCGTTTTCTAAGCACAATTCGCCGATTTTTGCAAGCTCCTCTTTTGTCCATACTCTTCCGCTCGGGTTTTGCGGGTTGCAAAGAATCAGCATTTTGACGGATGGATCTGCCAGCTTTTCCGCCAAATCTTCAAAATCGATAGAATAACGCCCGTCTTTTAAAACTAATTCATTCTCCACAACAATGCGTTTATTATACTTCACCATGTCAAAAAAAGGCTTGTATACCGGGGGCTGAATCACAATCCGATCCCCCTCTTCCGTTAATGCTTGGATGGCTATGCTCATTGCTTCCACTACGCCTGAACAAAAATCAAGTGAATCGGCTGAAATTTCCCATCCATGTCTTGTTTTTAGCCAATTTTGAACCGATTTTTTTGTTTTGGAGGCGACGCCAGTATAGCCGTACACACCGTGTTCGACTCGTTCTTTCAAAGCCGCTATGACCGCATCGGGAGATTTGAAATCCATATCAGCTACCCACATTGGCAAAACATCTTCATGTCCGAACAATTCTTTTGTGAAATCCCATTTGTAAGATTGTGTTCCTTTTCTTTTTATTACTTGATCAAAATCACTCATCTTCTCACCTCAATACCAATGTATATGTGCTAAAATACAATTGCAAACATTTTGTACCAATTTGGGGGAAGCGATATGGAACAAAAAGAGGCAAATTTATTTATGATTGAACTGTTAAGTGAATGGGATCCGCTCCAACTGGGCAATGATGCTTACGAACTGGAAATAGTTGATTGCATTCAAGCCGTTCATACAATTGATCACCCTTTACAGTTGGCTAGGAAGATTCAGTCAATTTACGAATTCTCTTTTGAAGAGGTTATACCTTTAAAGGAATGTGAAAAAATCGCCAAAAAACTATTGGCGATTAAAAAAAATGTGTCATGCCAATTATTGTAAAAACACTTGCCTATTTAGCCGAAACAAAAATCAAAAATGTGATTACTAACATGATATGGCCGCTCTTCAGGCACTAAATGGCCTGTTTGTTTGAAGGAGACAAAACGAGAGATGGGCAAATCTTTCTGAAGCTGGTATCCGACTTCGATTGGAACGATTTTATCTTCTTCCCCCCATACTAATAAGCATGGAATTTCAATCGTTTTTAAGTCTTGTGAGGAAAGATCTCCTTCACGTTCACGAATCATTCGGGTCAATGCTCTGAAAATTTTATCGTCATAAAACGGTTCGCTATATCCGTATATCATGTCTTCGTTAATGAGCGATTGGTCGTGCACGACACTGCATAAGCTTTTCCATACGCCTTGCCTGATAAATTGTCTTTTAACGTAAAGGTAAAAATACGGGAGATATGAACAAAATATGAGAGAGGAAGGCATCTTTTGCATATAACCAGAGCTGCAAATGAGCACAATTTTTTTAAACAAATCAGGTTTTTGCTTAGCTGCATATAAAGAAATTTGTCCGCCCATGGAATGGCCGACAATTACAGCCTGTTTGATTTGCAGACGTTCTAAAAGCTCTATAACCGCTTTTGCCATGTTGTGATAGGAATAGAAAAACTTCGTTGCTTTTTCGGATTTCCCAAATGGGGGAAGATCAATGGCTATAATGGAAAAGTGCTTTTTTAATAAAGGGATTAATTTTCTATAGCTGAAGGTGGAGGATAAAAATCCATGAATCAGCACGATCGTATCTGTTTGTTGTGGATGATGATAATATTCGTAATATATATTTGTTCCTAATATTTTCATCTTGTGATGGATTTCCTTTAGCAATGCTTATTTCTCCTTTCAGTAATTTTGTACCGTTAGTTTATCCATCAATTTAAAAAATTTTCTGGCATAGTGATGTAAAAATTCTGGAACGTGATATAATTATCTGAAGATTCCATTTTAGGGGGATTTACAAAAATGAAATTGACTGAAAAGGAAACAGAAATTTTAGAAATTTTGGAGGAAGACAGCCGCTTAACACCTGAAACAATTGCGAAAATGATTGGACTTTCTGAGGAAGAGACAAAGAAATTGATTTCAGGTTTAGAAGAGAAAAAAATCATCGTGAATTATGCGACAACTATTGATTGGAAAAAGGTAGACGGACATGAAGGCGTAACAGCCATGATCGATGTAAAGGTGGCTCCAAAAAGAGGCGTAGGGTTTGATGAAATTGCCGAACGCATTTATCGATTTAACGAGGTTAAATCGGTTTATTTAATGTCAGGCGCTTATGATCTTTCTGTCGTGATTGAAGGAAAAACAATGAATGATATAGCCCGTTTTGTATCGGAGAAGCTGTCAACGCTTGAATCCGTTTTATCTACAACAACACATTTTATTTTGAAAAAATATAAACATGACGGAATCATTTTTGATCACGAAGATAAAGATAAAAGAATCGTGGTGTCACCATGAAAATGAAGACGTTAAATTCATATTTGTCAGAAACTGTCATAAATATGAAGCCATCAGGCATCCGCAAGTTTTTTGACCTGGCTGCCAATATGGAAGGCGTTATTTCACTTGGTGTAGGAGAGCCTGATTTTGTCACTCCATGGAATGTACGCGAAGCCTGCATTCTTTCCTTGGAACAAGGATTTACATCTTATACAGCAAACGCTGGATTGTATGAGCTTCGCGAAAAAATCAGCGAGTATTTGTTCAAACGTTTTGATTTACAGTACGATCCGGCTGAAGAAATTATTGTAACAGTTGGTGCGAGTCAAGCGATCGATATAGCTTTCCGGTCTATTATTAATAGCGGGGATGAAGTATTAATAATAGAACCTTGCTTTGTTTCATATGCGCCTCTGGTCACTCTCGCGGGAGGGAAGCCTGTCAGCGTATCTACCTTTGGAGAAGAAGAATTTAAAGTCAATCCGGAAATTTTGGAAAAATATATTACAAGTAAGACAAAAGCCATTATGATTTGTACGCCAAACAACCCGACAGGAACGGTTTTATCGAAGAAAGAGCTGGAAGCAGTTGCACAAATTGCTAAGCGATATGACTTGCTGGTAGTGGCTGATGAGATTTATGCTGAGCTCTGTTATGAAGATGAATATGTAAGCATGCCGAGTATTGAAGGTATGAAGGAACGGACAATTCTTATTTCCGGCTTTTCTAAAGGCTTTGCCATGACAGGGTGGCGGCTTGGGTATATAGCTGCTGACCGAGTTTTTGCGCGTGCAATGTTGAAGGTTCATCAATATTCGATCATGTGCGCGCCGACAATGGCCCAATACGCTGCATTAGAAGCATTGGAAAATGATGAAGATGTTTTATACATGCGGAAAAGCTATCAAAGAAGAAGAAACTACATTGTTCAGTCGTTAAATGAAGCCGGTTTATTTTGCCATATGCCGGGCGGTGCCTTTTATGCTTTTCCAAGCATTAAAAGCACCGGATTGTCTTCCGAGGAATTTGCGGAGAGATTGCTTTTAGAAGAAAAAGTAGCAGTAGTCCCCGGCAATGTTTTTGGCCAAAGCGGCGAAGGATATATTCGTTGTTCATACGCATCATCTATGGAGCAGCTTCAAGAAGCGATGAAAAGGATCAAACGATTTGTACAATCTTTATAATGCTTTTATTGCCTGGCCTAATATGAGGCCAGGTTTTTTTATTTATTTTTGCTCAAATGAGTACATTGTGTTATAATTGATCACCGCATATTCGTTTTAAGCAGAAATTATGAATTAGGAGTGTTTAAATGGCTAATCAATATCCTATCGGGGCTGTTTTAGTTGGTAAAGTGACAGGAATCCAGCCGTACGGTGCATTTGTAGCATTGGATGAAGAAACGCAAGGTCTAGTGCATATTTCGGAAATTGCCCACGGATATGTAAAAGATGTCCGGGATTACTTAAAGATCGGCGATGAAGTAAATGTAAAAATTCTTTCGGTTGATCATGAATCGGGAAAGATCAGCTTATCCATTAAGGCAGTGGAAGAAAAATCAAAACCAATTGCTAAACAAAAAACAGAAAGCGAAGCGTCAAGAGGCTTTAATACATTGCGTGAAAAGCTGCAGGAATGGATTGAACATTCAAAACACGAAAATATTATAAAAAAATAAAGACATACGCATCGCTGTCATGGCGGAATTTTACGGAAACGTTATTGTAGAACACGAATTTGCTTTTTAATACTTATTCGTGTTACAAAGACTGCTATCGAACTTTGCCCGGACATTCTTTTAAAGATTTATCGAATGTCATTTCGGTTATAGAAGTTCGAAAAGCGGCAATCCTTCAAGCTGCGCTAATGAAAAAAACCGGCAATTATGCCGGTTTTTTTGAACCCTACTTTTCGGTTCTGTCGATTTTAGAAAAAAATTATAGAAGGTTTTTTTACAGAAAATTATGTCGATTTTTTAAGCTCCGAATTTTGATCTCATTGAAATGCTTGTTGTCTTTATCTTGTTTCCGTCTTAGGCTCATTACGGGCAAATTCTGCATCAGGTTTAAATAAGAGAGCAAGATTAATGAGACCGGCAATACCGACTATACCATAAATGATTCTAGATAAAGCAGCATTTTGGCCGCCAAAAATAGCTGCCACAAGATCAAATTGAAAAAATCCGATAAGACCCCAGTTCAGGGCTCCGATTATTGTAAAAAGCAGTGCAATCCGCTGTAAAGTGCTCATGTTGCTACCTCCTTTAAGTTGAATTTTTCCTTATTAACTTGTATCAAAATGAAAAATTTATACATCTGATAGCAGGAATAATGAGCCTGTTCTGTTTATTGTTTTCTTGATTTCGACAAATATTTTCGATAAAGTGGAAGACATGGCAGATAAATTTTTAGAGATGGAGGAATTGGCTTATGGCACATGTACGTTTTGATTACTCTAAAGCTTTATCTTTTTTTAGTGAGCAAGAATTTACATATTATCAAGATTTTGTAAAGGTTGCCCATCATTCCTTGCATGAAAAATCAGGTCAAGGAAGTGATTTTTTAGGCTGGATCGATTTGCCGCAAGATTATGACAAGGAGGAATTTGCACGGATTCAACAATGTGCCGAAAAAATCCGTTCGGATTCTGATGTATTGCTTGTCATCGGAATCGGAGGTTCTTATTTAGGTGCTCGAGCTGCAATTGAAATGTTGAACCATTCATTTTTTAATGCTCTTTCAAAAAGCCAAAGAAAAGCGCCGCAAATTATTTTTGTCGGAAACAATATAAGTTCTACATATATCCAAGATGTTATTGATTTTATAAAAGAAAAAGATTTTTCCATTAATGTCATTTCTAAATCTGGAACAACGACAGAACCAGCGATAGCGTTCCGAATTTTCCGCAAATTATTAGAGGATAAATATGGAAGAGAAGAAGCGAAAAAACGTATTTATGCTACGACAGATAAAGCGCGCGGAGCCCTCAAAACACTCGCAAATGAAGAAGGATATGAATCATTTATTATCCCGGATGATGTCGGCGGACGATATTCTGTTCTAACTGCTGTCGGGCTTCTTCCGATTGCGGTAAGCGGAGTGGATATTGAAGAGATTATGAAGGGCGCTCAAGATGCAAGAAGAGATTTTTCTTCTTCCGAACTAATGGAGAATCCAGCTTACCAGTATGCCGTTGCGCGCAATATTCTTTATAATAAAGGGAAAACAATTGAAATGCTCATCAATTATGAGCCGGCTCTTCAATATTTTGCGGAATGGTGGAAGCAGCTTTTCGGGGAAAGTGAAGGAAAAGATTTGAAAGGTATTTTCCCTGCTTCAGCCAACTTTTCGACAGATTTGCATTCGTTAGGACAATATGTGCAAGAAGGGCGCCGGGACATATTTGAAACGATCTTACATGTAGAGAAGGTACGGCATGACATAACGATTGAAGAAGATGAAAGCAACCTAGACGGATTAAATTATTTAGCCGGAAAATCTGTTGATTTTGTCAATAAAAAAGCATTTGAAGGGACTCTCTTAGCTCATACTGACGGGGGCGTACCGAACCTCATTGTTTCCATTCCTGAATTAAACGCTTATACATTCGGATATCTCGTTTATTTCTTTGAAAAAGCTTGTGCAATGAGCGGTTATTTACTTGGCGTTAACCCGTTTGACCAGCCAGGCGTAGAAGCATACAAAATCAACATGTTCGCTCTTTTAGGCAAACCGGGCTTTGAAGAGAAAAAAGCTGAGCTTGAAAAACGCTTGAAATAAAAGGGAATCATGTAAAAAAGAACGGCAATTTGTTGCTGAATTTTCCTTTGCCAAGCAGACAGAATTTGATTAAATAGCAGCTGTAGCTATTTCTAGCTACAGCTGTTTTATTTTTGTCTATCTGCTGCCCGCTTCCGACAATTGGAATGCAATGTTGCTCTTTTATTCCTTTATTTAGAAAAATAAATACACAATTTGCTCTTCATCGCAATATTTTTGACTGTCACGTTATATCCCTTCCATTAACAGAAGCCCTTTAACTTTTATCTGTCTGCTGTAAGAGCGTGGAGAATATTATTGGGAAGAGGGATCCGCATAGTTAGAGCAAAATTCGAAATAATAAACCAATTTTTTAACTTAAAATAATGACTTTCCATCAAACGAAAAATTCGCTCGAATATTTGCCGAATGCAAAAATCGCCATTTTCCATAAAGCTTGAAGAGCATCTTTCATGACTACTTTTTCACCATTGGGTAAACATAATAAAAAATGAGCAGGAAGGTGTTTAAGTAATGATTGAAATTTCTTCATCTTTGGAAGGAAAACAATATCCTTTATACGATTTAGAACTGGAATTAAAACAGTTAGGATACACAATTGGAGGGAATTGGGATTATGATCACGGTTATTTTGATTATCTGATGGATGATGACGACGGATACCACTTTTTAAGAATACCGTTTCGTGCTGTCGACGGGCAATTGGATGCACATAATGCAACGGTAAGACTCGGCCGGCCTTTTATTTTAACCCACAAATATAAAGAGGGACTTGACGATCATGCGGCAATTGGAAACTTCCAAGCCTCCTTTAATCAGTTTTCCGAACCGGCGGAAAAAGATGCCGATGTTTTAGAGCCTTATGTTCAATTAGGAGAGACACTAATTCAAGAGCTTGAAAGAAGATTAAATTAGTTTTTTAAAGCTATTAAACAATCGTGTTGAACGACTGTAAAATTGTGGGGAGGGTTTAGAAAAATCTCTTCCCCTCTTTTGATGCCAAAAAGAATGATGCCATTGGAAAACAGGTCATTATGTAATTGCTGAAAATTTTTCCCGATGTCCTGGTCTGTTGGAGATTCAATTGTTAAGCGGGCGCCGTATGCTTTCCCGAGCTCTAATATAACATTCGAAAATCCATTCTGAAATAAGAAGCTGTTTAAAAAGACTTGACCAACCACCTGGAAAGATTGAATAATCTCATCAGCTCCCGCCCGTTTGGCATTCAATGTTTGTGTTTTTGTCATCATTTCGCAAATGGTGTACACGGACGGATTTGACGCTTTTACCGTAATTAATACTAAAATCGTGAGCATGTCGGCTTCCAATTCGTTTCTATGTTGATCAGCTGTGATGAAGACAGCTTTTGCCTCTTTAATGTTTGCTTTATTTAAAATTTGATCATCGGCAGGATTTCCTTTAATAAAGTGTATGTTTTCATCAATATAAGGTGCCTCAGATAATGTTTGGTCGATAAGAACAATAGGGCAGTAAAATTTTATAATACGCAGTGTTTCAATAATCTCCTTTGTTTTTTCATTCCAGCCAATTAATAAAAAATGGTTTTTCCCTTTGAAAGGAATTTCCCCGTCAATATAGGCATTTTGCCTTTTTACAGCAGCAGCTGATAAATTCGTAAAATAGGATGTTAAAAATGCTACTCCGGTCAAAATTAGTATCATTCCGAATGTACGTCCCAAAAAAGTTTTTGGAACGAAATCGCCATAACCGGTTGTAGACATTGTTACAAGAGCCCACCATATGCCTTCAAAAGGTGTAGGAAATTCCTTCGGTTCTATGTAAGAAATCATCGTGCCAAACAAAATTAAAATCATTAACACAATAACAGACATTCGGATAAAAACCGGCCACCTTAAATATTGAATCCAAAGCTTTGTCGATTTCATGATTTACTTCCTTTCGTTTCGGCAAGAAAAGAGAAAATTTCTGTAATAATTGTATTGATTTTTTTGGAAACGGCCTCTTTTCCGTATGCATCGACCGCGCGTTTAATCGCCTTGATGGTTTGATCTTCAAATTCTATAATGCTTACATCTTCTTCTGATTCATTGTACAGCTCGATAAATACATCTAACGCATCGTTCATGTTATCAATTGCGGTACTCAGTTGTTTTTTCTCTTCATTATTAAGTTTCATCTCAACACCCCTGTATTAGTATGTGCAAATTCTTTTTTGAAAATGAAACTTTTCGTATACAAATGCGTATGAATATGTTGGACAGCTGAATTCATAATTATGGGGTGATTTTACAGTAAAGCTGAATGAAATGGTTCATGTCATCGTAGAATAGTAAAGACATGTGTCAGTTCTTTTACATTGATACAAAATTCTGTACAAATTCCTTCAAAAATTGTTATATTATTGTTAACTATAAAAAATAGAACGGGAGGTTTTTCAAAATGCTTTTTCATCCGATGGACATTCTGGTGTTCATTGCCTTCGGAATATCTATTTGGGCGCAATTCCGTGTGAAAGGGAATTTTGCTAAGTATTCCGATGTGATCGCTTCGAGTCATTTAACAGGGGCAGAAGTTGCGCGGAGAATTTTGGATCAAAACGGACTTTATGACGTTCCAGTCGAGCCTGTTCACGGGCAGCTGACAGACCACTACGATCCAATTCATCGGGTTGTGCGGTTATCAGAGCCGGTTTATTACGGAAATTCGATTGCGGCCGTCTCCGTCGCGGCGCATGAGTGCGGACACGCAATTCAACATAAAGAACGGTATGGTGCTCTTGTGTTAAGACATAAAATGTTTCCAGTTGTCAATCTTACATCGGGAATTGCTCCGATTTTGCTTATTGCCGGGTTTTTATTACAAAGCTTAAACTTGTTAGGGCTTGGGATTATCTTTTTCTCCGCTGCAGTTGCATTTCAGTTGATCACATTGCCTGTTGAGTTTAATGCGAGCTCTAGAGCAAAAGCTATTTTAGTAAGCAATGGCTTTATCCGAAACGAAGAAGAGCACGGAGTCAATAAAGTATTAAATGCAGCGGCTTTAACGTATGTTGCGGCAGCTTTAATATCTCTATTTGAACTTCTGAAATTCGTGATGATTTTCTTCCAATCTCAAGAAGAATAAAAATTGGAAAAGGGGCTTATTCGTATAATAGGCCCCTTGTCATTTTAGAAAAAGCGCAAGGCTAAGAGGCGGTGTTTATCATGTTAAAAAAATTTATATTACAGACGAGCCGGCGTGATGAAATGATTGACATTACAATGTCAATTCAACAGTTTGTACATGAATCAGCCGTTTCAGAAGGGATAGTTGTGGTATACTGTCCGCACACGACAGCAGGCATTACGATCAATGAAAATGCTGATCCTGACGTAAAGCGGGATATGATTCGCCGTTTCGATGAGCTGTACCCATGGGAGAATCCGCTTGACCGGCATTTTGAAGGGAATACTGCTGCTCATATGAAAGCAAGTACTGTCGGAGCATCCCAGCACGTTATCATCTTGGAAGGAAATTTGCTGCTTGGGACATGGCAAGGCATTTATTTTTGCGAGTTTGACGGACCTAGAAAACGGACATATTATGCAAAAATTTTAAAAGGATAGGTTTTAGTTAAAATGTATAAAAAGTTTGCCCGATTCTAGCCGAAATTCGTTTATTTTTATTTTCACGAATATAGTTTTGATAAGTTGATAGGTACTTGTAATTCGGTCTTGTAACTTGATCTTTTAAATAAGCCGATTCAACCGCTTGTCTTTTTCGATATCGATTTAACGTTTCGATGACGCCTTTTGCATCACGAATTCCGATTCCGTGACCGTAATACAGATTATTGCCGAGATGAATCGCATTTACCCCCCGCCACTGTGGTGTTTCCGGGTTAAAATCCGGGTTGTTGAAATAAACGCAGTCTCCTGGGACAAAATCAGTCGTAACGGTCGTTCGGACTCCGAGGTCTTTGTCGTAATGCCAGTCATATAAAACAAGATCTGCAAATAAATAATTAAAAGCTTTTTCTCCTATTGAATCAAGAGCAGCTTTATAGAACACAATGACTATAGCTGTTGCACATTCAAATGCATATTTATTTCCATTTATAAAAATGTCCTCTATTCCTTTTGCCGGAGTCACATCTTTTTTTAACAAAAACGCCCCTTTACTGCTCAGCTGCCAGAAGCGATCATGACAGTATGAATTTTCAAATGTCGCAAATTGCGCTTTGCTTTTTAAAAGGTCGAGCGAAGCTTCGATCGTTTTTCTCCTGAATAAAATTTCAAACTTTAATTCATTTAAGGATTCATAGCGATAAACTTTGTGGCTGTTTGCCATCCAATCAATAATTTCCCGATCTTTTGCATCTGAAAAAAATTCTTTTAATTCATTAGCTGTAATAGGCCTATTTTGAATTGCAATCATTTATCGTTCCCCCCTCTGTAGCCATCGTATGATTTTGATAAGTAATTGGTCCATGTAAATTCTGATATATCTTTGAAAAGAGCGTTACCGCATCAACTTTTTTACAGGAGAAAAACCTCTTATGAAATTTCGTCATTTGTATAAATTTATACTTGTATTGGAAAAATCATCACGCTATAATATTGTCTGTGACAAATGAAAAACGGGGCATTAGCTCAGTTGGGAGAGCGTCGTGCTGGCAGCGCGAAGGTCAGGGGTTCGAGCCCCCTATGCTCCATCATACAGTTTCATAGATTTTCATCAAGTGTCAAAAACCTTGGTATGAAAGGAATTTGGCACTTTTTCTTTTTCATGGAATGTCAATAAAATTCATTTAAACGTAGTCAAATACGTAGTCAAAATATCGTCGTATTTTAGAGATTTACATAATTTGAAAACTTCTGTATGGCTTGTTCCTGAGCCTTTTTAGTAACATGTGTGTAAATGTTCATTGTCGTTTTTATATCACTGTGACCAAGCCGATCTTGTACTTCTTTTAATGTGGCACCTGCTTCAAATAAAAGCGAACAGTGGGTATGACGTAAACCATGTGTCGTCACTTTCTTTAGATTGTACTTCTCTTGAACGTATAGTATCCATTCACGAGTTTTAGTCGGTTGTATAAATTCATTCTTCTCATTGCTAAAAACGAGTTGAGATGGTTTAGATGTATTAAAACCTAGTTTGAAATTATCTTCTTTCTGTTTCTTTTTCCACATCCTTAATATGTTCATTGTTTTTTCATCCATCTTTATCGTTCGAGCTTCATTCGTTTTGGTTGACTTGATGTAAAGTTTATTGTCTTTTCCACGGGAAAGCGCTTTATTAATACGTATTTCATTTGTTTTAAAGTTTATGTCACGCCATGTCAGCGCTAACGCTTCTCCTTTTCTCATGCCACTAAATGCGAGCAAACGAAATAGCACGTATGCTTTTACGTTTGTTTCTTTTTCCAAACATGAAAGAAATTCGATTAATTGTTCACGAGTGTAAAAATTCTTTTCGTCTGTTTCATCAGATAATTGTTTGTTCCTTTTTCTTGGAAGCTCGACTAAATCAAATGGATTTTTTTGAATAAATTCACGCTTGACAGCAAAGTTAAATACTCGGGAAGCATATGCTTTAACTTTGCTTATGTTTTTAAGTTTTTTCGCCCAATCGTTTACAGCTTTCTGGCATATATCAACCGTAATCTTTTCAATTTTATATTCACCTATGCTAGGAAGGATATGGTTATTAAATAGACTAACCGTTTTTACAAACGTGCTTTGTTCCACAGTGTTTTCATACTGTAATAACCACAATTCATAAACTTCTTTAAATGTTTCAGCCCGTTCTTTTCTATACTCTCCACTTGCGACTTGTAATTTAATTCGTGCCAATTCGAGCTCCGCTTCTTTCTTCGTTTTAAAACCGCGTCTAGTTGTTCGCATTTGTTTTCCTGTGGCTTCATCTGTTCCTAAATATACTTGAAATTCATATCTAATTTCCCCGTTTTTCAATGTATATTTTTTGATCACTTAGTAAAAAAACCTCCTTCAATCAATTGCGGGGGCAAATGATTAAAAAGAGGGTTTACCTCATAAACCATTATACTCATTTATGAGATAAACCCACAATGCATTAAAAGCTATGATCTTGTAAAAATCGGTCTATCTCTGATTTTTTCACCCTTTTGACACCATCAATTTCAGCAACTTTTAAACCCATTTTGCGAAATTTGATGAATGTATTGTAAGAGACATTTGCATATTTAGCGGCCGATTTCAGATCAAGCCATTCTTGCTGCTGATTCATTTTGTTAAAATAATGTTCAAACTTGTTAAAAATGGATTGTATCATCTCGTGATCAATTTGTTGTGTCATTAATTATCACTCCTATTCTTCAGTTTCGTGTACCGAATACGATATTCCTGATATTCCTCACCGACTTTTTTAAATCCTCTATACGTTTTTTGGAACAAAACCTCGTCATCTGAAAATGTCTTCCATTCATCGTTTAATTCAAGTCTAACTTTGGGTTGCTTTAAGTTTTTGGATTTAAACACTCTTTTTTTATTCATAAATTTTACAAGAAATTTTGGATCATCCATGTTTTTTTCAAAATATTTACTAATATACCGACCGATATTTTCTCTCTGATCTACATCAATCTTTTTTATATTCACTGACCCGTGTGGCCAGATTGCTTTCAATTCTTTATAAGGAATTTTAGGTACAGAAAACAAAACAATATGGTAATGTATCGCACCTCTTTTTTGTAATTCCCACACACCAATATATTTTAACTTTGCTTTTTTGGTTTTGTATATTTTATAATTCAATCTTTTTATAAATTTATTAAACTCATAATTCGTTTTTTGAATATCATCGATATTTTCTTTAAACGTTAAGGTTAGAAAACTAGTTCGATCATCAAAGTTTGCATCGATCAATCGACCGAGTTCCCAACGCTCATTTTTATGATATTTCTTCATTCGTTCCACACGTTTACTTTTCTCTTCATATGAAGCTTCTTCAAATTTTATATATTCCAATTTTTTTTCATTCACTAGATTTGTAAACCCATACCCAATCACTTCTTCATATTCATATATTTCTGTGAAACTTGTTTCAATTATTTTTGTATTATAATACTTCATCTTCTCACGTATCATCACCTCCTTATTCTCTTCAAATTTGCATATATAACAAGTTAACAGCTTTCGCTTCGCTCAAGCTCTCGACCGTAGAAAAGTGACCGCTCCGCTTGACCGTTCCACTCTGCTACTGACGCAGCAGTCATCACTTTTCTACGGTCGAATCGGACGAAGCAAAGTTATCTGTTATTGATGATTGCTGAATACAGTTCTTGACGATAATTTAATACGTCAAAATCCAGATATGGAGCTTCAAAAGGTCTAGGTAAAGTCCACCCTTCACCATCTAAAAATACGAATCCTTTACCAGTTCCAGTTTCGGCTGAAGGCAATTCATCCCATTCGTCCCCTAAAGTCATACGATATCCGTTTTTCGATAATCGTCCCAAAGCAATCCTTAAACCGATTTGGTCACGGACGACCGTAGAAATTGCTTCTGCATTCGGTTTTTGAGTACTTAAAATCATAAATATACCCGCTTGCCTGCCTTTTAGAATGAGTTGCTTTAAATATGAATCTATTTCTTTGGCGAATTTTTTGTCTTCTTCCATTGCAGCAGCAACTTCATCAAAAACAATAACGATTGGTTTCAAATTATAATGAATATAATTTTTACCCAGTTCGACATCGGTTTTATTAAACATCGTGTCGTAACGTTTATTCATTTCAACGTTGGCTTCCCTTAAAATTTTTGCCATCGTTGCTGGAATGCTAGCAATTCGATTTGAAGCGTTTGGAATACTCGATATTAAGCTGGATAAATCGCTTCGTTTCGGATCTAATATGAAAATATCAGCCCCTCGAATGGCAAATTGCAAAATTAAATAATAAATCATAAACGTTTTTCCTGAACCAGTCGCTCCAGCGATTAAAGCGTGTGGAACATTTGTAAACTTCCAATCCTTTTCTGAATCTAAAGGAATTGTTACTGGATCAAAATCATTTAACAATGCTTTATCCACGATAATACGGTCTGGTTTATTAACACTAAATTCGTATGTCACAAAATGAGGTGAACGATGTTTTATATCTGTTAAATTCATTGATAAAGCAGACTCAAGCTTCTTCGCTAGGCTATCCGATTGTAACGTATAAGGTGCTCCGTTTGAATATGATTCAATGATTAATGAATGATCTTGGAAGTAAAATTTAAACTTCATGGACGTTACAGCCTTGTATGGATTTGTGTCTTTATCCGTTACATACAATTGATTAAATAGGATAACGTGTCTCAGTTTTGCTTTTATTTGTTGGATTTTTGAAAATGAATAGCTACTCGTATAAAAAAGGTAAAAAGTGAAGGATGCGAATGTTATAATTGGGATTAAATAATATATAGTCGCCATCTCATATGAAAAATGCGAAAATATATAATGATCGAGTACATAAATCGTGATAAAGAATAAAACGATAAAAGAATAGGCGTAAATAATATGGAGCAATTTTCGCCTTTTAAACGTGACCGTATGTTTTTTTTTCAATCTAAACATCTGTACCACCATTCTTTCATCATGCTCTAAGCAAAGAAGAAGCCATTTACCTAGAGCATGATTGTTACTATTTGACTATAGAAATAGACGAAGCTTTAAAAGATAACGCCACTCTACCGTTTTGACAATAAGGCATGACTTCTAGATTTTCAAAAGTCACTTTAATCGGCTTTCCATCTTTCATTTGTTCTGAATCAATCTGTGGTGTTTGTCCTTCGATTTTGACTTGAATTTTATCCCAATTGTATTCCTTCAAAACGATCGGATACCTATAGCCCGCGATTTCACCTGTATTTTTTCCGTCGATAAACCGAGTATAAGGTGAAGGCGGTTCGACCAATAACATTTCTTGTCCAAGTTTAGAAATATCAATAAGTTCTTTAACGTTGATAGACATTTCTTAAACCTCCTAAATTGTATTTTCGGTTTACGTTAATTGTTTATGAAAACCGTAATTTTATTTTTATAATACCATATATTTTTGATTATACAAGTATTATTTTCAAATATTTGAAATAAAAGTTTGAGGAAGGTATATTTAAGGTTATAAAAGTACGTAAAACAAAAATGTAAAATGTAGAAAGGGGTAGAAGAGAATTATGTTTGAATATAATAAACGAAGCATAGGTTCAAGGATTCGGCAAATTAGAAAAGAAAAACAAATGACGTTAAAAGAATTCAGTCAATTATTAGATGTGCCTATTAGTAGTATTAGTTCTTGGGAGAGAGGTGCTAATGTACCGAGCTCTCAAAACTTAAAATTGCTTTCGGAAAAAACAGGAGTAGATAGCAACTGGATACTTTATGGGGATATAGCTGATTATCTACAGGATATATTTGATCACTATCATTTAAATGAAGTGATTAGCGAAGAAAAATTCTTTGAGTTAGAAGAGGTTTTAAAAGAAATGAATTATAAACCGGGGGATTTTAAGCGATTCAAAGACACGGCAACGCTTATTATTCCTAATTTTGAAGAGTTGATTAATCATGAAGATGAGGAACAGACATTATCTGTACACATGTTGAAAAATGAATTTCCAATATTGAATGACTATCATTTCCAAACGAATTTCTTGCCGTTACTTCAGGAATTATTGTCAGATGAGAATAAAGAAATCAACAGTGATATTATTTTATTTTTACTGGATTTATTATCTAGAATGAATGATACAACAAAACCTGTAGTTAAAAAGATCTTTAGAGATTTAAATTGGTTATTAAGCAACAATATTTTTCGACTGGAAAGAGAACATCAGAGCAACCACCCTTCTTTTGGTGGAATTCATTCAGCCGAAGCATATGAAAAACAGAAAGATAGGGATTACAGAAATATTAAAGATGATGCTGAACAGCTAATTCAAGAGATAAGTACAAGACTGATAGATGTCGTGGAATTAAATTATGAACAATTTAAAAAGCGAAAACACAAATCCATTTTTTAATGTTTACGGAGGGAAAGTCATGCAAACAAAAATTAATCAAGCCATTAAAGAAGTGCTGGAACAGTTCGGAGAGAAATATTTTATTGAAGAACAATTAAATAAAAGTAAAGTCATTCAAGATTTAGACGCTTACGATAAGGATTTACTAAGTGCATTGATTAAGAATGAAACGATCAAAGACAACTTCACCATTACGATTAACGGTCATATGGTTTTCGAAACTAATAAGTTAATCGAAATGTTTGAAGCGGACGAATATTGGCAGGATTCTTATACAAAATACTCGAAGAAAATCGGATTAACCGCCGGGGGAAAATTTATTCATGAATCGACCGATGTCGTATTGGATTTCCCTTACAAAGATACAATCCTCAAAGCAAGTATGTCGAAAGAAGACACAGATAAAGACGACTTGCGACCAGATGAGCCGTTTTTGAATGAAGTCATCGCCAAAGAAGAGATTGATGTGTTGCTAGATAAGAAAATTTTAGTGAATGCGAAAAAATATGATGAAAACGGTGTGCGTGCAATCGATCGTTTTGATGAAAATGATAATTTGATTATCAAAGGGAATAACTTGCTTGCCTTACATACGATAAAAGAAAGATATGCAGGGAAAGTGAAGTTGATTTATATTGATCCGCCTTATAATACAGGGAACGATAGTTTTAAATATAATGATAGATTTAATCATTCGACATGGTTAACATTCATAAAAAACCGTTTAGAAATAGCAAAAGATTTTCTTACTCAAGACGGTGTGATTTTTGTTCATTGTGATAATAATGAGCAAGCCTATCTAAAGGTTTTAATGGATGAAATATTTGGTCGAGAACAGTTTATTGAAACGATAACAATTGTTAATAACCCTCGCGGACGTGATTACGGTGGAATAGCAAATATGCATGAATTTATTCATGTATATGCAAAGTCAATATCTGACTATAAAATTTACAAAATTACTGATTTAGATAAGGAATTTTCTTATGAAGATGAAATTGGAGGATATGAAATAAGGGAGCTACGTAACAGAAATACAGCGTTTCATATTGGGAATCGCCCTAACTTGTACTATCCATTTTATGTTAATCCAAATAAAGAATTAGATAATGGTTTTTTTGAATTGTCACTTGAACCTAAAGATGGTTATATTGAAGTTTATCCTGCAAAGTCTATGGGAATACAAACTGTCTGGCGATGGGGAAAAGAAAAAGCCAAAAAAAACTTAAATGTCAATGTCGTCGGTAAAGCAATGAAAGAACCTGGTAGGTATATGATTGTTGAAAAATACAGAGATAATTCCCAAATGGCTAGATCTGTTTGGGCCGATAAAGCAGTAAATTCTGAAAGAGGAACAGTTCACCTTAGAAAATTATTTGGAAAAAAAGTTTTTTCTTTCCCAAAACCTGAAGATTTGCTACATCGTATTTTAAGTATTGCTACAAAAAAAGATGATTTAGTATTAGATTTCTTCTTAGGATCAGGAACTACTGCAGCTGTTGCGCATAAAATGAATCGTCGATATATCGGTATCGAACAAATGGATTATATAAACACAGTTTCAATTCCACGCTTGCAGAAGGTAATAGAAGGTGAACAAGGTGGAGTATCAAAACTAGGTGATGTGAATTGGCAAGGTGGGGGAAGTTTTGTTTACGTAGAATTAATGGAAAAAAATCGCGGCTTCTTAAAAGCCATTCGAGATGCCCAAACACCAGCCGACTTACGGAAAGTATTTGATTTCATGTTAGAAGAAGCGGACATTGATTTCCGTGTCGATTTAGAAAAAGTAAGAGATACCTTGCATGAATTATCGCTTGAGGATCAAAAGAAAACGTTATTTAAGATTATCGATAAAAACCAACTTTACTATAACTATTCGGAAATCGATGATGAAAATGTTCGAGATTTAATTTCAGATCATGATTATGCCTTTAATAAAAGCTTTTATGAAAGGGGAGGGGAATAAACATGTCAAAGAAGAAAAAGCAGTTGCCCTTGCCTTTATACGATGAATTAGTCGCACTTGATCAAAATATATTTAACGAAGAAGGGGCTTGGCATACGCCCGACTATATTACTGAAAACATAGTACACACCTTCAGATACTATCAAAATGCCGCCCTTCGCTTTTTTCATTACTCACAAGTTGCCAAGGAGTTTCGTCATCGCAAGATCAATCATGTTTTATTTAATATGGCAACAGGCAGTGGAAAAACAGACTTAATGGCGGGACTCATTCTATACCTTTATCAAGAACACGGGTACCAAAATTTTCTTTTCCTCGTCAATACTAAGGGAGTTTTAAACAAGACAATTGATAACTTAACAAACAAGTCGTCTGATAAGTATTTGTATACCCCTGACATTGAAATCGATGGTAAACGAGTAGAAATCAGACGAGTATCAACATTTCCTAAAATACAAAGCAAAAACACAATTTATTTAAAACTTGATACGGTACAAAGTGTAGCATCAGACATTTATACGCAAAAAGAAAATGCCATGGGTGAAGAAGATTATGCACGAGATAAAGTTGTCATTTTAGCAGATGAAGCCCATCACTATTCGGCTTCTACAAAAACAGAAAAAGAAATGGAACGGTCTTGGGAAAAAGCCATTGAAACGATTTTAAATGCACGAAAAGACAATAAATTGCTCGAGTTTACCGCAACCATCGATCTTGATAACAAAAACATTTATGAAAAATATAAAGATAAAGTAATTTATCGATACGCATTAGATCGGTACATTCAAGATAAATATTCAAAAAACGTCAAACGAATCCAGTCGAGTAATAGAGATGTTGACAACATGCTGAATGCGGTTTTATTAAGCGAATTTAGACGAAGATATGCGTTAGAAGAACATGGTATCTATATGAAACCTGTCATTATGTTTAAGTCGCAACGAATTGACGCCTCCAATCAAGCGCATGAAACGTTTAATGAACTCATTAAAAATTTATCGGTTGAATCTTTAAAAGCATTTTTAGAGAGACAGACTCAGATGACAAGGGAAGATAGCAGTGAAACATTAGCTCTTGCTTATGACTATTATCGAAAGAAGGAAGAACATCTAGCTGATATAATTCGAGAGATAAAACGTGAATTTTCCCCTAGTCGAATCATTAACGCAAACGATACAGATCGAACAGGTTTGCTGGAAAAAGGGCATTACGAAGCGTTAAACAGTTTAGAAAGCCCGACGAACCTTTATCGGGTCATCTTTGCCGTGGCTAAGTTGACTGAGGGTTGGGATGTATTAAACTTATATGATATCGTTCGACTCAGTGATGATCCAAAAACAAAAGGAACAAAAGCGACCACGATGTCAGAAGCGCAATTAATCGGTCGAGGTGCTAGATATTATCCTTTTTTGTTAAATGGTGAAAAATCATTTAAAAGGCGATTTGAAGATGACAGTAAAGACAGTCTCATTTTAGAAACATTGCACTATCATACGATTAATGAACCACAATATTTGAAAAACTTAGTTGAAGCGTTAGATGAAATGAATTTACCGACAGGTATGGATGGAAAAAATCCGTTACTGGATGTAAAAGTTAAAAAAAGCTTTAAAAAGACGGATGTTTGGAAATATGGGAAAATATATTATAACGAGACGGTTGAAGTGAGTGATGATTATTATGATTCACTAGATAAGTACGGTGTAGATAACAAGAATGATATTATTGTTCCTTATCTTTTTTCTTATCAAGAGCTTGAATATAAAGCTCGTGAAGTAACAGGCGATATGACGAATACCCATCATGTTGTCGTTGAATTTGACAAACGTTATGTCCATAAAGTGATGAATCGCCTTTCATTCTATCACTTTCATCACTTGAAAAAATATATTCCTTTACTCAAATCAAGAGAACAGTTTTTAGGTGAAAATTGGTTAAATATTTTCAATCGAACGGTTTATGCAATCGTTCCCCGTTCGATGACAAAGGATGATCTTAGACCGAATGAAAAACTGAAGATACTAGAAACATACTTTATGGATGTGGCAAAAAAAATTAAAACCGGGTATAGCAAACGTCGTGGCACGAATAAATTTATCGGTTACCCAATCAGGGAATACTTAACCGACTATCGTAAACGTGTACCTAACTATGATACGTCAAGAATGTTGTTGGATACAAACCCACAAAAAGTAAAGAGATTTGAAATCAAAGAAGATTACTATGTTTATGATTCAGCGATTATTAATCAGACGGAAAAACAGTTGATCGATCGAATCGGTGAAAGAGTGGCGGAGTTAAAAGAAAAATATTCAGATGTGTATTTAATCAGAATGGACGAAAATATGCATCGGGAATCGGCCAAAAGTCATAAATTAAAGTTACATCAATTTGGTTCGAATAATAAAGAAATACGATTACAAGGATTTCAACCTGACTTTATTCTCTACCTGAAAAATGCTGATTTCATCGTCCAAATCTTTATTGAACCAAAAGGAAGGAATATTGAAGAAGAACAGTGGAAAGAGGACTTATTGCTGTATATAAACGAACATGAAGCTGAAATCATGTTTGAAGATGAAACAGAAGATGTAAAAATTAAAGGGGTTAAATTCTATACGATGAATGATGGAAGAAATACATTGAAACAGATCGGTGAAATTGCATTAGGACGAGCGTTTAAGGGCTTAAGTGTTCAAGATTTCTAATTAAATATAGTCAAAATATCAAACTTATTACAACTGTCGTATAAAATGTGTTAAACGTATTGGAGTGATTCGGTTGTCAGGAAAATTAATACGCTTGTTTTTAGTCGACGGGAATCCGAATGGTCTTCGAACGGTAGAAATCTCCAATATGACGATATACACGACCATCTTTCCTAGATCAAAACTAAAAGATTTTTTACAAAGAGAAGAATCCAGAAAAGCAGGCTGTTATTTATTGATTGGAAATGATATCGCAACACCGGAAGAAACGATTGTTTATATTGGTGAAGGCGAAATCGTCAGGGAACGATTAAAGTCACATTCTCTGGGAGGAAAACAAAAAGAATTTTGGGATGAAGCTATTGTTTTTACTTCAAAAGACGATTATATCACGAAAACACAAATACAGTTTCTTGAAGCGGAGTTATGTAGGTTAGCAGTTGATGCAGGAAAAGTAAAATTGGATAATGGAACCAGACCATCAAAACCTACTTTATCTGAAGTAGACAATGCCGAGATGGAACAATTTTTAAGTGCGATTCAATTGATTTTATCATCCATCGGTATAGATATATTAGAGTCCGAAAGGATATCAAACAATCAAGAGGACAAACAAAAACAGGAAAAAATTTTTGAGTTTAAAATTAAAAATGCGACAGCAAAGATGAAAATAGAAGATGACAAATACATTGTTTTGAAAGGATCAACTGCAGTTGTTGAAAACAGGCCTTCAGCTGGAAAATCAATTAAAACGATGCGAAAGACTCTTATCGATAAAGGGATTATGAAACTTACAGAACAAAGGGATTTATATCGGTTTGAAGAGAACTACATTTTTACAAGTCCAAGCTATGCAGCTGCTGCCATTTCAGGTGGAGAAGAGAACGGCAGAGTGCGATGGAAATATAAAGGGAAAAGCCTTAATCAAATAGAAAAAGAAGAAATAGAGTAACGATTCAGAAGCAATTGCTTCTATCTTTATGATTTTATTAAGCGTAGCCAAACACGTAGTCAAATTTATCAAATGCCCCCGCAAATGTTGATTTGACCGTGTTTTGAGACGAATAATTCGAGCCCCCTATGCTCCATTTAAAAAACCCTTGTTTACCAAGGGTTTTATTATTTCTTCATAAAAAATGAGTTTTTTGTGATAATATTCGTCTTCAATGAAAAGATGAAGGAAAAAGCTTTTCCGTAAAGATTGTATAAATCTACTGATTGAATTTATAAATATATTTTGTGATAAAAAAAGTTTGTAAAAAATGCAAATATAAATCCGAGTGGAAACGAAAAAATGACGGACCAACCGTTCACTTTTCCGTTTTCTTCGCTTATTCTTATAGCTTCTTTATATCCATATGCAAAATGGAAAATGGATAAAAAATAAGCAATAATTAAGAAAGCCAGATCCATTTTTATCCCTCCCGCTTTTGTCTCTCTAAATTTTATATATTCATGCTTGTCCATTTTTAATACAAAAAAATAAATGCTATGGCTGCATCAGCATTCTGCTTTTATTTGTACTTGGCTGCATCGCGTCTTTTTTTAAGTTGAGGAAACTATCGTCTCGATCGATAAATTGCTTCACAGTGTCAGGTTTCAATCCGGTGAAATCGTGTTTATGAAAACGGTGATGCTGACAAATGCTTGACATCGATTTTCCTTTGGCTCGTTAGATAGAAATTTTAGCGGATCACAAACAGTAAGAGGTGCTTAACAATGCGTTTGTTTGTGGTAAAATATGTTCTAACAGATAATTATTTGAATGAGTATGCTTTCGTCTACTAAATCAATTTTTGTCTAACGACTATCAAAAATAAATCTTTTTTTATAAAAATTTATATTGCAATTAGTGGTTAATGGTGATAGAATATCAAATGTCGTTAAGATCAATGAGACATTAGTCATGAATAAAAAATTACTTTTTAAAAAAACTCTTGACATTTTGCTCTGAATAGTTGTATATTGAAAAAGTCGCTGTAAAAATACAGCGGAAAATGATCCTTGAAAACTGAACAAAACGAAAAGCGTGCCTGTTGATTCTGACAAGAGCATTTGGTGACAAACTTTTTTTGGAGAGTTTGATCCTGGCTCAGGACGAACGCTGGCGGCGTGCCTAATACATGCAAGTCGAGCGGACCGAAGGGAGCTTGCTCCTTTAGGTTAGCGGCGGACGGGTGAGTAACACGTGGGCAACCTGCCCTGCAGACTGGGATAACTTCGGGAAACCGGAGCTAATACCGGATAACACCGAAAACCGCATGGTTTTCGGTTGAAAGGCGGCTTTTAGCTGTCACTGCAGGATGGGCCCGCGGCGCATTAGCTAGTTGGTGAGGTAACGGCTCACCAAGGCGACGATGCGTAGCCGACCTGAGAGGGTGACCGGCCACACTGGGACTGAGACACGGCCCAGACTCCTACGGGAGGCAGCAGTAGGGAATCTTCCGCAATGGACGAAAGTCTGACGGAGCAACGCCGCGTGAGCGAAGAAGGTCTTCGGATCGTAAAGCTCTGTTGTCAGGGAAGAACAAGTACCGTTCGAACAGGGCGGTACCTTGACGGTACCTGACGAGGAAGCCACGGCTAACTACGTGCCAGCAGCCGCGGTAATACGTAGGTGGCAAGCGTTGTCCGGAATTATTGGGCGTAAAGCGCGCGCAGGCGGTTCCTTAAGTCTGATGTGAAATCTCGCGGCTCAACCGCGAGCGGCCATTGGAAACTGGGGAACTTGAGTGCAGGAGAGGGGAGCGGAATTCCACGTGTAGCGGTGAAATGCGTAGAGATGTGGAGGAACACCAGTGGCGAAGGCGGCTCTCTGGCCTGTAACTGACGCTGAGGCGCGAAAGCGTGGGGAGCGAACAGGATTAGATACCCTGGTAGTCCACGCCGTAAACGATGAGTGCTAAGTGTTAGAGGGTATCCACCCTTTAGTGCTGCAGCAAACGCATTAAGCACTCCGCCTGGGGAGTACGGCCGCAAGGCTGAAACTCAAAGGAATTGACGGGGACCCGCACAAGCGGTGGAGCATGTGGTTTAATTCGAAGCAACGCGAAGAACCTTACCAGGTCTTGACATCCCCTGACAACCCTAGAGATAGGGCGTTCCCCTTTCGGGGACAGGGTGACAGGTGGTGCATGGTTGTCGTCAGCTCGTGTCGTGAGATGTTGGGTTAAGTCCCGCAACGAGCGCAACCCTTGACCTTAGTTGCCAGCATTCAGTTGGGCACTCTAAGGTGACTGCCGGCTAAAAGTCGGAGGAAGGTGGGGATGACGTCAAATCATCATGCCCCTTATGACCTGGGCTACACACGTGCTACAATGGGTGGTACAAAGGGCAGCGAAACCGCGAGGTGGAGCGAATCCCAAAAAACCACTCTCAGTTCGGATTGCAGGCTGCAACTCGCCTGCATGAAGCCGGAATCGCTAGTAATCGCGGATCAGCATGCCGCGGTGAATACGTTCCCGGGTCTTGTACACACCGCCCGTCACACCACGAGAGTTTGTAACACCCGAAGTCGGTGGGGTAACCCTTACGGGAGCCAGCCGCCGAAGGTGGGACAAATGATTGGGGTGAAGTCGTAACAAGGTAGCCGTATCGGAAGGTGCGGCTGGATCACCTCCTTTCTAAGGATATATACATTGAAATAGGGTGCGCTTTTCCGTTTTGTTTAGTTTTGAAGGATCATATCCTTCTTGATTGTTCTTTGAAAACTGGATAACGGAAAGACATTCACGAATAGATCGCTCATGTTAGGAAGAAACGGTTAAGTTAGAAAGGGCGCACGGTGGATGCCTTGGCACTAGGAGCCGATGAAGGACGGGACAAACACCGAAATGCTTCGGGGAGCTGTAAGTAAGCGTCGATCCGGAGATGTCCGAATGGGGGAACCCACTGCCCGTAATGGGGCAGTATCCATACCTGAATCCATAGGGTATGGAGGGCAACCCGGGGAACTGAAACATCTAAGTACCCGGAGGAAGAGAAAGCAACAGCGATTCCCTGAGTAGCGGCGAGCGAAACGGGAACAGCCCAAACCAAGAGGCGTGCCTCTTGGGGTTGTAGGACACTCGATTAAGGAGTGACAAAGGAACGGGGTAGACGAAGAGGTCTGGAAAGGCCCGTCAGAGAAGGTAACAACCCTGTAGTCGAAACTCCGTTCCCTCCCGAGTGGATCCTGAGTACGGCGGGACACGTGAAATCCCGTCGGAAGCAGGGAGGACCATCTCCCAAGGCTAAATACTCCCTAGTGACCGATAGTGAACCAGTACCGTGAGGGAAAGGTGAAAAGCACCCCGGGAGGGGAGTGAAAGAGAACCTGAAACCGTGTGCCTACAAGTAGTCAGAGCCCGTTAACGGGTGATGGCGTGCCTTTTGTAGAATGAACCGGCGAGTTGCGATTTCGTGCAAGGTTAAGCCGAAAGGCGGAGCCGCAGCGAAAGCGAGTCTGAAGAGGGCGAAATAGTACGAGGTCGCAGACCCGAAACCAGGTGATCTACCCATGTCCAGGGTGAAGGCAAGGTAACACTTGCTGGAGGCCCGAACCCACGCACGTTGAAAAGTGCGGGGATGAGGTGTGGGTAGGGGTGAAATGCCAATCGAACTTGGAGATAGCTGGTTCTCTCCGAAATAGCTTTAGGGCTAGCCTCAAGGGAAGAGTCTTGGAGGTAGAGCACTGATTGGACGAGGGGCCCCCATCGGGTTACCGAATTCAGTCAAACTCCGAATGCCAATGACTTATCCTTGGGAGTCAGACTGCGAGTGATAAGATCCGTGGTCAAAAGGGAAACAGCCCAGACCGCCAGCTAAGGTCCCAAAGTATACGTTAAGTGGAAAAGGATGTGGAGCTGCTTAGACAACCAGGATGTTGGCTTAGAAGCAGCCACCATTTAAAGAGTGCGTAATAGCTCACTGGTCGAGTGGCTCTGCGCCGAAAATGTACCGGGGCTAAACGTATCACCGAAGCTGCGGGTTGACACCGTTGGTGTCAGCGGTAGGAGAGCGTTCTAAGGGCATCGAAGCCGGACCGGAAGGACCGGTGGAGCGCTTAGAAGTGAGAATGCCGGTATGAGTAGCGAAAGAGGGGTGAGAATCCCCTCCGCCGAAAGCCTAAGGTTTCCTGAGGAAGGCTCGTCCGCTCAGGGTTAGTCGGGACCTAAGCCGAGGCCGAAAGGCGTAGGTGATGGACAACAGGTTGATATTCCTGTACCACCTCCTCACCGTTTGAGCAATGGGGGGACGCAGGAGGATAGGGCAAGCGCGCGGCTGGATGTGCGCGTCCAAGCAGTTAGGCTGGCAAGCAGGCAAATCCGCTTGCCGGAAGGCTGAGCTGTGATGGCGAGGGAAAGGAAGTACCGAAGTTCCCGATTCCACACTGCCAAGAAAAGCCTCTAGCGAGGTGAGAGGTGCCCGTACCGCAAACCGACACAGGTAGGCGAGGAGAGAATCCTAAGGTGAGCGAGAGAACTCTCGTTAAGGAACTCGGCAAAATGACCCCGTAACTTCGGGAGAAGGGGTGCTCATCAAGGTGATAAGCCATGATGAGCCGCAGTGAAAAGGCCCAGGCGACTGTTTAGCAAAAACACAGGTCTCTGCGAAACCGTAAGGTGAAGTATAGGGGCTGACGCCTGCCCGGTGCTGGAAGGTTAAGGGGAGCGCTTAGCGAAAAGCGAAGGTGCGAACCGAAGCCCCAGTAAACGGCGGCCGTAACTATAACGGTCCTAAGGTAGCGAAATTCCTTGTCGGGTAAGTTCCGACCCGCACGAAAGGCGTAACGATCTGGGCACTGTCTCAACGAGAGACTCGGTGAAATTATAGTACCTGTGAAGATGCAGGTTACCCGCGACAGGACGGAAAGACCCCGTGGAGCTTTACTGCAGCCTGATATTGAATGTGGGTACAGCTTGTACAGGATAGGTAGGAGCCAGAGACGCGTGAGCGCCAGCTTGCGCTGAGGCGACGGTGGGATACTACCCTGGCTGTACTGACATTCTAACCCGCGCCCCTGATCGGGGCGGGAGACAGTGTCAGGTGGGCAGTTTGACTGGGGCGGTCGCCTCCTAAAAGGTAACGGAGGCGCCCAAAGGTTCCCTCAGAATGGTTGGAAATCATTCGGAGAGTGCAAAGGCAGAAGGGAGCTTGACTGCGAGACCTACAAGTCGAGCAGGGACGAAAGTCGGGCTTAGTGATCCGGTGGTTCCGCATGGAAGGGCCATCGCTCAACGGATAAAAGCTACCCCGGGGATAACAGGCTGATCTCCCCCAAGAGTCCACATCGACGGGGAGGTTTGGCACCTCGATGTCGGCTCATCGCATCCTGGGGCTGTAGTCGGTCCCAAGGGTTGGGCTGTTCGCCCATTAAAGCGGTACGCGAGCTGGGTTCAGAACGTCGTGAGACAGTTCGGTCCCTATCCGTCGCGGGCGCAGGAAATTTGAGAGGAGCTGTCCTTAGTACGAGAGGACCGGGATGGACGCACCGCTGGTGTACCAGTTGTCCCGCCAGGGGCACCGCTGGGTAGCTATGTGCGGAAGGGATAAGCGCTGAAAGCATCTAAGCGTGAAGCCCCCCTCAAGATGAGATTTCCCATCGCTAAACGCGAGTAAGATCCCTTGAAGATGACGAGGTAGATAGGTCCGAGGTGGAAGCGTGGTGACACGTGGAGCTGACGGATACTAATCGATCGAGGACTTAACCAAGAAAGAGCATCTATTCGTGAAGGAACCGTTATCTAGTTTTGAAAGAATTATGGACTTTTATTTACTTTGCATATGTCCTCTGGTGATTTTTGAATTGGAGGATTAGCTCAGCTGGGAGAGCACTTGCCTTACAAGCAAGGGGTCGGCGGTTCGATCCCGTCATCCTCCACCATACAGTATATCGATTCAGCTCAATTGGCAAAGCACGGTCGAGATATCGTCTTTCATGCTGCTTCATCGTACCAATTGAACTTTTCCTTGGACAAGATTTCTAAGATTGGAACGACGATCAAATGAAGCAAGACTGATTATTGATTGTTGTATTCATCATGCCGGTGTAGCTCAATTGGCAGAGCAACTGAATCGTAATCAGTAGGTTGGGGGTTCGATTCCTCTCGCCGGCATCATTAAAGGTGTTGCATATTGAGCAGGAGCTTTTAGATTAGTCGTCAGAGTAACGAGCAATGCTTCGACGAACAATCAGAGAGTTGTCCCGACGCATCCAGCGTTTTCGAGAAAACTGGAAGAGGAAGGGGCATATGACCGATTTTTAAGAAAAAATTACTTTATATGAGCCATTAGCTCAGTCGGTAGAGCAACGAGCAAGGCTTCATCGAATAAGCGACGAGTTGTCCCGACGCATCCAACATCCTCGAAAAGACTGGCAGAGGAAGGGACATCTGACAAATGAAAAATGGATTAGGAGAAAAAATTTTTTTATGAGCCATTAGCTCAGTCGGTAGAGCATCTGACTTTTAATCAGAGGGTCGGAGGTTCGAATCCTCCATGGCTCACCATTTTGACGCGGGTGTGGCGGAATTGGCAGACGCACTAGACTTAGGATCTAGCGCCTTACGGCGTGGGGGTTCAAGTCCCTCCACCCGCATAATACGCGGAAGTAGTTCAGTGGTAGAACACCACCTTGCCAAGGTGGGGGTCGCGGGTTCGAATCCCGTCTTCCGCTTTTCTCTGCCGGGGTGGCGGAATTGGCAGACGCACAGGACTTAAAATCCTGCGGTAGGTGACTACCGTACCGGTTCAAGTCCGGTCCTCGGCACCATATTTGCGCCCGTAGCTCAATTGGATAGAGCGTTTGACTACGGATCAAAAGGTTAGGGGTTCGACTCCTCTCGGGCGCGCCATATCGGGAAGTAGCTCAGCTTGGTAGAGCACATGGTTTGGGACCATGGGGTCGCAGGTTCGAATCCTGTCTTCCCGACCAGGGAATTTAAAGGGGGGCCTTAGCTCAGCTGGGAGAGCGCCTGCTTTGCACGCAGGAGGTCAGCGGTTCGATCCCGCTAGGCTCCATATTTAATTTGGCGGTGTAGCTCAGCTGGCTAGAGCGTACGGTTCATACCCGTGAGGTCGGGGGTTCGATCCCCTCCACCGCCATTTTTCGGACCTTTAGCTCAGCTGGTCAGAGCAGACGGCTCATAACCGTCCGGTCGCAGGTTCGAATCCTGCAAGGTCCACCATCTTTATTATATGGAGGAGTACCCAAGTCTGGCTGAAGGGGTCGGTCTTGAAAACCGAGAGGCGGGTCAAACCGCGCGGGGGTTCGAATCCCTCCTCCTCCGTCATTATTATCGCGGGGTGGAGCAGTCCGGTAGCTCGTCGGGCTCATAACCCGAAGGTCGCAGGTTCAAATCCTGCCCCCGCAACCAATGGTCCCGTAGTGTAGCGGTTAACATGCCTGCCTGTCACGCAGGAGATCGCGGGTTCGATTCCCGTCGGGACCGCCATTAATTATTGATTCAACAGCTGTAGGAGGAATTTTTCAAGTACAGCAGGTTGTGTCAATGAATTCTTTCTTTAATGATGGATTGTACATAATTTTTTATCGGAGTTTTACGGCTCGGTAGCTCAGTCGGTAGAGCAAAGGACTGAAAATCCTTGTGTCGGCGGTTCGATTCCGTCCCGAGCCATTGTTTTATTAATTGCGGCGACTGTGGCGAAGTGGTTAACGCACCAGATTGTGGCTCTGGCATTCGTGGGTTCGATTCCCATCAGTCGCCCCATTTGCCTATAGTAGAGATAGATAATATGGCATTGAAAATAAGTATTTATTTCTATTATCAGCTTATTATGCGGGTGTAGTTTAGTGGTAAAACCTCAGCCACGAGCAACACTTCAATGAATAATCTGCGAGTTGCCTCGACGCATTTACATCCTCGAACAATGCTGGAAGAGGAAGAGGCATGGAAAATGCGTGTTTATCATTTAAATAGAAAAATAAATATTTTCGTGCGGGTGTAGTTTAGTGGTAAAACCTCAGCCACGAGCGACACTTCAATGAATAATCTGCGAGTTGCCTCGACGCATTTACATCCTCGAACAGTGCTGGAAGAGGAAGAGGCATGGAAAATGCGTGTTTATCATTTAAATAGAAAAATAAATATTTTCGCGCGGGTGTAGTTTAGTGGTAAAACCTCAGCCTTCCAAGCTGATGTCGTGGGTTCGATTCCCATCACCCGCTTAATATGGGCTTGTAGCTCAGCTGGTTAGAGCGCACGCCTGATAAGCGTGAGGTCGGTGGTTCAAGTCCACTCAGGCCCATTGCTATTTTTTAAGCAGCTTAGTTGGGCAATTGACATTGCTGCAATTGTCAGTCAATAGCTGTTCTATTTGGCAAAATGCCTTAAATTTTTTTTATATTCCGCAGTAGCTCAGTGGTAGAGCATTCGGCTGTTAACCGAACGGTCGCAGGTTCGAATCCTGCCTGCGGAGTCATTTCGAAATCAAAAAAAGCGTTGCAGTTTGCAACGCTTTTTTTGTCTTCTTGTAATTTTAATCATTTTTCGTATATGGTTCTTTTTCTGTTAATGGAAGATCTCCCCATAAAACTGTTAAATCCTCTTCATCAAGCATTTTTTCATATCGTTTATGTTCATGTGACGGATAGACGTTTACGTTTTTTCCCTCAATATCTGTATAAATGAAGTTTTCAATATCTTCAATATATCCAATTTCATCATCGGAATTATACATATCTCCGTACGATAACGGTGGAGTTCTTACATCTTGCGGTGTTTCTGACGTTCCGTATTCGATAACATCTTGAAAATAATCATACGGTTCAGTAACAGCGGTATTTTCATGGTCGATTTGAGAGGATCCGTGAAAAGTCGCATCAAGTATTTCTTCCTCTACAGGTCTTTCATGAGAAATCGTTTGAACTAGAGTATGTTCTTTGCATGTTTTGGCTGTCGGTATGGCTTTAAGACGGTCTTCATCAATTTTTTTTCCGCAGACAGAACAAGTACCGTATGTGCCCTCATGAATTCTTTCTAATGCTTCAACGATCTCTTCATATTCTTTTTCTAAATGTTTATTTAATGCTAAATCTTTTTCTCTTTCATACAGTTCGGTCGCATCGTCTCCGGGGTGATTGTCGTAGCTGGAAAGCTCTCCAGTTGATTCATGGTCCAGCCCTTTTTCCAATTGAAAATGATCGTTATTGTCCCAACGTTTTTCAATCTCACTTTTCATGAATATTAATTGCTTTTGGAAATCCTTTAATTTTTTTTCGTCCATGTCCATATGAAAGACACCTTCTTTTTTAGAATCTAAAGCTATTTTGGACGAAAAGGAATAAATTATAACTTTAAAATCATGAAAAAAATTCACCTTTGCAGTCATAAATTTCATCATCATTTTAAAACACGTCAGGAAAGGATTGCTGCTACCGCGCCTTTTTTAACGCTATGCTTTGAAGCTGATGGCACTTGAAAGGCTAACATAACATCATTCGCTGAGAAACAGGCTGGCTATCCGATAAAGAGGCTGTGACCTATCGAGATGTTTTTTCAGGACAAAATATTTGCTCAGCATATTGAAATTGCGAGTGGATGATACAGAACAAATTTCACAGTAAAGCTTAATAAAAAAACACGATAGTAAACATACTATCGTGTTACTGAGATATGATGGTGCTTATGAGCAAACCTGCAGCAAGCAAAAAGCCTAATAAAGTGTTTGTTTGCGATGTTGCTTTCATGGCCGGCATCATTTCAATAGGCTTTTTTTTGCCGACAAATCGCTTCACCGCCTGAATAGCTTTTGGAATGCTAAGAAAAGCAAGAATAGACCACCATGTGGAATAATCAAAAATGATCATAATAAAAATGAGACAGTAAGAAACAATAAACATAATTGCTAAAAATCGAATTGCATTCTGGCGGCCAAGCAAAATTGCTAATGTTTTTCTTCCGTTTTCCTTATCGCCGTCTAAGTCTCTTATGTTATTCGCAAGCATGATGGCGCCGATCGTGATCGCAATCGGGATCGAATGAATGAAAGCTGTTGAAGTTAGATAACCTGTCTGAATAAAAAAGGAAATAAGGATAATAACGACTCCCATAAATAAACCTGAAGCTAGCTCGCCAAACGGCGTGTAAGCGATTGGATATGGACCTCCAGTATATAAGTATCCTACTGCCATACAAATTGAACCGACTAATGCCAACCACCAGCTTGACTGGAGACAGATGTAAATTCCCAATAGGATAGAGACAACAATACATGTGATTGCTAAATTTAAAACGGTTTGGGGCTTGAAGCCATTTCGGACAATTGCTCCTCCAATTCCGACAGATTCTTCTGTATCAAGACCTCGTTTATAATCGAAATATTCATTAAATAAGTTTGTGGCTGTTTGAATTAACAACGAGGCAGTAAGCATCGTAAGAAAAAGTCCAATATGAATGGGTCCTACTTGCAGTGCCAAAAGAGTTCCGACAATCACGGGGACAAATGCTGCAGTTAATGTATGGGGTCTTAAAAGCATCCACCAAGCCCGAAACCCTCGTTCAGCTTTTATAATGGGTACATTATGTGACTCCGTTTTAGGATGCATAATATGTTCTCTCCTTTATTTCATTCTGAAAACGAAAGCTATTCCCCACAACCTAGTCTAGAAAAATGTCGAAAGAGTGTCAATTGTTTTTCATTGGAATAAATGCTCAAGCCCCATCAAAAAGCTGAGGCAGTTTGTTTGCTTGTTGTTTTGCATTGCGTCATTCTATAATATAGTTGACATAAATTTTGAACAGGTGTATCTTAATATAAGCTATTTTTCGGTTATGGAGGGATCATCTTTGGTTTCAATTCCATGTTCAGATACATTGAGGGATAAAGTTGCGAATGCTGTCAATCATGTCAAAAAATATTCCCATCCAATCATTTTAAGTTATGTATTTGAAATCAAGGAGAAAGATCCGCTCCAGATTTTCTCAAGCTTTCAATCGGCTTATGCAGGGAAAAGATTTTATTGGGCGACACCTGATCGTACATTTATCCTTTGTGGAATTGGTGTTGAGCTAGAATTGACGACAGACAAAAAATTTTCCAACCGTTTTTTTGACATTTATTCAAAGTGGAAAGATTGGAAAGAGCATATACAAATTGAAGGCGCCCATCCGATTGGAACGGGTCCGCTTCTTTTTGGGGGTTTTTCTTTTGACCCTTTAAAAAATGCGAATTCTTCAAAATGGAAACCGTTTCATGAAGCACGATTCACTTTACCTTCTTTCATGATTACAAAAATTGGCCGTCACACACTTGCTACTATAAACAGGTTAATTCAATCAACTGATGATATAAATGAAATTATAAATCATTTCAATACATATGAATACACCTTAAAGAAAAAAAATGAAGACACAAATTCTTTTTTGAATTTTACCATCAAAAAAGAAAGTTTGTTTCATAAAAAAGAGTGGATGGCAGCTGTTGAAAAAGCAACAGAACAAATAAAACAAAACCGTTTTGAGAAAGTCGTATTGGCAAGGGAAATGCTGCTGGAGTTTGAGGGATCGATTGATATACATTATGTTTTATCAATGTTAAATGAACATCAGCCTAATTGTTATTTATTTGTTGTTGAAAATGAAGGAAAAACGTTCGTTGGCGCAACTCCTGAGCGGCTTGTAAGCAAGAGAAACCAAAAAGTTCAGTCTGCATGTGTAGCAGGATCAATTAAAAGAGGAAAAACAGTGGAGGCAGACGAAGAATACGCTCAGATGCTGCTTTCAGATACAAAAAACATTCATGAACATCAAATTGTTGTAAAAGCGATCGAAAAAGTGTTCCGTGAATATTGCCAAGAAGTGCAACTACAAAACAATCCAACGATTTTAAAAACGCCGAATATTCAACATTTGTATACACCTGTTGAAGGAACCGTTAAAAAAGGTTTTACGTTGATTGATTTTGTAGAAAAATTGCATCCGACCCCTGCGCTTGGCGGCTATCCGAAAGATGCTGCTCTAGCATTTATTCGCAATGAAGAACCTTTAGAGAGAGGCTGGTATGCTGCTCCGGTTGGATGGATGGATGATCAGGACAACGGAGAATTTGTCGTTGCGATCCGTTCAGGTCTGCTCGATGAGCAAAAAGCTTATTTGTACGCAGGATGCGGGATTGTTGGAGATTCGAAGCCGGAAGAGGAATACAGGGAGACAGAAATCAAATTTGGACCTATGCAGCATGCATTAGGGGGAAAACTGAATGAAAAATAAAAATCTATCTGACTATGTCATTGCATTTGTAAATGGATTAATTACAAAAGGTATTTCTGAAGTTGTGATTAGCCCAGGTTCACGATCTACCCCGCTTGCGATCACATTTGCAGAGCATCCGAAAATACATACTTATATTAATATTGATGAACGATCTGCAGGTTTTTTTGCTCTTGGATTGGCTAAAAAACAAAGAAAACCAATTGCTTTGCTTTGCACATCAGGAACAGCTGCAGCAAACTATTATCCAGCTATCATAGAAGCCCATTATTCACGCATCCCTCTTGTGATTTTAACGGCTGACAGACCTCATGAGCTGCGGGATATTGGAGCTCCACAAGCAATTGATCAAATTCATCTGTATTCGAACTATGTGAAATGGTTTGTTGATTGCGCTCTTCCTGAAAGCAGTCAAACGATGCTGTTATATATAAAAAATATCGCTCAACGGGCGGTCCAAACTGCAAATGAAAATCCGAAAGGACCAGTCCATATCAACTTACCTTTCCGAGAGCCGCTTTTGCCCGATCTATCGAAAATCCATCAATTGCAGAAGTCTCTTCATATTGAGCCAGTGGTGGAAACAAAAAAGCTGGTCGAACATGAGCAAATTGAACGGATTGTGGATGAAATCGATTCAAGCGAGAAAGGACTTATTGTATGCGGGGAATTACATAACAAAGAGTTTCGTGAACAAGTTTTGGCACTAGCAGAGAAATTGAAATTCCCGATATTAGCGGATCCGTTGTCCAATTTACGCTTTGGCGAACATTCTAAACATTATATTATTGATTGTTATGATTCCATTTTAAAAACGATGGGAAAGAAAGCGTATCTGAAACCTGATGTCGTCCTTCGTTTTGGTGCAATGCCCGTCTCAAAACCGCTGTTTCTATTGTTAAGAGACCATCCTGAAATAAAGCAAATTGTGGTTGATGGTGATGGCGGTTATCGTGATCCTACTTTATCAGCAGAACATGTTCACAGTGATGAAGCCTATTTATGTGAAATGCTGATCAAAAAATGTAAAGATAAACAGGAAACATCCTGGTGCAAAAAATGGAAACAAGTAAACAATCTCTTTCGAGAGTATTTGTCAACGCCGGTCATTGAGGAAGATTCTTTATTTGAAGGAACGGTATATGTCGAATTGCAAAAATTGCTCCCGGATCGCTGCAATGTATTTGTAGGAAACAGCATGCCGATTCGAGATGTCGACACGTTTTTCCATAACAGTGATAAAAATATTACGGTTTATGCCAACCGGGGAGCGAACGGAATTGACGGAGTCGTTTCGACAGCCCTTGGGATTTCTGCAGCTAGTCATGAAAAAACTATTTTAATCATAGGGGATTTATCATTTTATCATGATTTAAATGGACTCCTTGCTGCAAAACAAAATAAATTGAACTTAACTGTTTTATTAATTAATAATAACGGCGGCGGCATTTTTTCATTTTTGCCGCAGGCGGATGAAAAGACGCATTTTGAACAATTGTTTGGCACCCCGACCAATTTAGATTTTCAATATGCAGCCAGCTTATATAGTGCACATTATAAAAAAATTTCCACTTGGGAAGAATTCAGAAGCGAGTTTCAATTCTGCATGAATAGAGATGGATTAAATATTATTGAAATCCCGACCAATCGACATTCACGAGTCAACGAACAGAGAAAATGGCTTCGTTCTGTTTCCTGGGAAATAGAAAGGATGTTATGATGGGAAAATTGGCCGTTCGAAATGTGAATTATTGGGCTGAAACGTTTGGAAAGGGGGAGCCACTTGTTCTCCTTCATGGTTTTACAGGAAGCGGAGAAACCTGGGGATTTTTGAAAAATAGTTTAAAAAAATACCAGCTAGTACTTATCGACATCATCGGCCATGGTCAAACAGATTCGCCTGAAAATCCTGAAAGATATCGGATGGAAGAAGCAGTTGAAGATCTAAAAGAAATATTGCTTTCATTCAATATTCGAAAAGCGCATGTGCTCGGGTATTCAATGGGCGGAAGATTGGCATTGAGCTTTGCAATGAGACAGCCGGAATTTGTGAAGACTTTAATATTGGAAAGCAGTTCTCCTGGATTAAAAACTGAAAAGGAACGAGAGACGAGAAGGCTGCAGGACGAACAACTTGCCCAAATGATTTTGGACGAAGGGATTGCGGCATTTGTACAACATTGGGAAAATATCCCTTTGTTTTTAACGCAAAAGTCTCTCCCGCCTGCCGTCAAGGACAAAATAAGAAAGGACCGGCTGAAAAATAATGCAATTGGATTGGCAAACAGTTTAAAAGGAATGGGAACTGGCGTTCAACCTTCATGGTGGGGAGCATTAAAAAGTTTCAACATCCCTACATTATTAATTTGCGGTGAAAGGGATCTTAAGTTTTGCAAAATTATGAAAGAAATGAACCAATTGATTCCTTGCTCTGAATTAAAGGTCGTGCCGCAGGCCGGACATGCAGTTCATGTGGAACAGTCAAAATTTTTTGGTAAAATAGTAGATGAGTTTCTCCAACATTTTTCTACATATTAAAGGAGGATAAAAATGGGATTTCCTTGGGTAAAAGAACGAGAATATGATGAAATCATTTATGAAACGTACAATGGGATAGCAAAAATTACGATGAATCGTCCTCATGTACATAATGCATTCACACCAAAAACGGTCGCGGAAATGATCGATGCTTTTTCCTATGCGCGGGACGATGATAAAATTGGTGTAATTATTTTGACAGGTGCTGGTGATAAAGCGTTTTGCTCAGGCGGAGATCAAAAAGTGCGGGGGCATGGCGGATACGTCGGGGATGATAAAATTCCTAGATTAAACGTTTTGGATTTGCAACGGCTTATTCGGGTGATTCCAAAACCGGTTATTGCGATGGTGAACGGATATGCAATTGGAGGAGGACATGTTCTGCATGTCGTGTGTGATTTAACGATCGCATCCGAGAATGCAATTTTCGGACAAACAGGCCCAAAAGTTGGAAGCTTTGATGCGGGATATGGAGTGGGACTGCTTGCCCGGCTTGTTGGTACGAAAAGAGCTCGTGAAATATGGTATTTATGCCGTCAATATAATGCGCAGGAAGCTTATGAGATGGGCTTAGTCAACAAAGTTGTCCCATTAGAGCAGCTTGAAGAGGAAACTGTCAAATGGTGTGAAGAAATTTTGGAAAAAAGCCCAACTGCTATTCGCTTCTTGAAAGCTGCATTTAATGCAGATACAGATGGTCTCGCCGGTCTCCAACAATTTGCGGGGGATGCGACATTATTGTATTATACAACAGATGAAGCGAAAGAAGGACGAGATGCATTTAAAGAGAAAAGAAAACCTGATTTCAAACAATTCCCGCGTTTCCCATAAAAAGAACAAGCAGCTTGATGGCGATGCATCGAGCTGCTTTATTGTGCAATAATCGAGGTGTCGAGACATGAGTGCAAATCGAAATGAAACACCGAATTGGCTTAAACAGCGAGCTTTTTTGACTCCGGACCGATTGGCCATTCGTTATGAGGGGAAAAATTATTCATTTTTGGACTTGCATCAGCTTGTTGAAAAAAGAGCAAGACAGCTGCATCAAATAGATATCAAGCGTGGAGATACAGTCGGGCTTTTAATGAAAAACAGCTTAGAAATGGTCATTAATATTCATGCTTTAATGTATCTCGGTGCGGTCAATGTTCTTTTGAATACTAGACTAACAGCTGAAGAATTATTATGGCAAATAAATGATGCGAATATAAAATGCGTTATCTGTGATGATGAATTATCGGTTCATTTTCCCGGTAAAAAAGTTATGACATTATCAGAGTTGAAGCTTTGTGATGAAAAGGAAGCAGCATTAGATGACAGCTTTATTTTAGATGACGTGGCAACGATTATGTATACGTCTGGAACAACAGGAAAACCGAAAGGAGTTCAGCAAACATTTGGGAATCATTGGTGGAGTGCGATCGGTTCTGTGCTGAATCTTGGACTGAAGGACGGCGATTGCTGGCTTTTGGCAGTTCCTCTTTTTCATATAAGCGGACTGTCAATTTTGATGCGCAGCGTCATTTATGGAATCGGAATTGTTCTCCATTCTTCATTTTCAGCGAAAGAAGCAAACAGAGCGATCAAAAATGAAGGAGTTACGATTGCTTCCGTCGTTACGGCCATGCTGAATGACATGCTGCAGGAATTAGGAAGTGACACGTATCCGAAATCGTTTCGCTGCATGCTTTTAGGAGGAGGTCCTGCCCCGCGGCCGATTCTTGAACAATGCCGTGAAAAAGAAATTCCCGTTTTTCAAACATATGGGATGACGGAAACGTGTTCGCAAATTGCCACATTAGCCCCTGAATTTTGCTTTTCAAAACTCGGATCTGCGGGAAAACCGTTGTTTCCAGCTCAAATTCGGATCGTAGCAGACGGCAGGACCTGCTCCCCTAATGAAGAAGGAGAAATTGTAGTAAAAGGACCGAATGTTACACCGGGGTATTTACATCGTCCAGACGCAACAAACGAAGCTATACGTGACGGCTGGTTTTATACTGGAGATTTAGGCTATCTGGATGAAGAAGGATTTTTATATGTATTGGACCGCCGATCCGATTTAATTGTTTCGGGAGGAGAAAACATTTATCCGGCGGAGGTTGAAGCAGTTATTTTGTCGCATCCTTCCGTAAAAGATGTAGGAGTGGTAGGAAAAGAAAATAAAAAATGGGGAAAAGTTCCCCATGCTTTTGTCGTCCGAAGCGAAGAGGTGTCTGAAGAAGAATTAAGGCAATTTTGTTTGAAAAAGCTGGCAAAATACAAAGTTCCAAAAGGATTTACATTTGTTGAATCTCTGCCACGAAATGCATCTAAAAAGCTGCTCAGGAGAAAACTAAAAGAATGGCTGTAGTTTTTGGCTATTCATGATCGACAGTTAAAATATCATATTGGCTAATATGCAATAAGTGGTGGATTTCGTTTGGCAAATGTTCGAACGAGCCGTATTCATAGCTCCACAAATTTAAAAAAGAACAAACAGAAGAATGGAACGTCTCTTCTGTTGCATTATTCACTTCATGTTTAAATTGAGCGATCATATTTTCCATATCTTTTGCTCCCCTTTAGCTTTATTTGATAATTGTAGTATTTTGCATTATTTTTCATTTATTCACTCGTTTTTTTATTTATATCTTTTTCAATTTCCGGGACAGGGTCAAATCCTCCCGGGTGAAACGGGTGGCATTTCAAGATTCGTTTTACTGTCAGAAAGCCGCCTTTGACAGCTCCGAAACGCTTCACTGCTTCAAGCCCGTATTCAGAGCATGTTGGGTAAAAGCGGCATGAAGGCGGCTTTAACGGGGAGATAAAGATTTGATAAAAACGGATAAGGGCGATCATGACAGATTTCACAGCAAGCACCTCTTTTTTCTGGAATCTTGACAACATTTTAACATAAATGTATGTTATAAAATTTTGTGTTAAAATGGAAACTAAGAAAATGTAAGGAGTGATGGGAATGCCTTCAGTGGAGAGTTTTGAACTGGATCATACAAAAGTGCAAGCACCGTATGTCAGACATTGCGGAGTACATAAAGTCGGCACGGATGGAGTAGTTAACAAATTTGATATCCGCTTCTGCCAGCCGAATAAGCAGGCAATGAAACCGGATGCTATTCACACATTGGAGCATCTTCTGGCATTTACAATTCGCAAATATGCGGAAAAATATGATCACTTTGATATCATTGATATTTCTCCAATGGGGTGTCAAACAGGCTTTTATTTAGTCGTTAGCGGGGAACCGACCGTAAAAGAAATCATTGATTTATTGGAAGAGACAATGAAAGATGCTGTAGAGCAGACAGAAGTGCCTGCCGCAAACGAACTGCAATGCGGCCAAGCGAAGCTTCATGATTTAGAAGGCGCCAAAAAGCTCATGGAATATTGGCTAAAGCATAGTAAAGAGGATTTGGAAAAAGTGTTCAGCTAACAGCTACACGCAATGATGCAACTTTTTTTATAGTTTTAAGAGTGCAAAAAAGGGGTACTGTATAACTAAAAGATTAAATAAAAAGGAGATGGGATTATGTCTAAACAAGATTTATTTCAAATCGTAAATAAACAAATTGCGGATTGGACGGTACTTTATGTAAAATTACATAACTTTCATTGGAATGTAAAAGGAGACCAATTTTTCGTTCTACATGAAAAATTTGAAGAGCTGTACAATGAAGCTGCAGGTTATATTGACGAATTAGCGGAAAGACTTTTAGCTTTGGGCGCTAAACCTGTTGCTACGATTAGAGAAAGCCTAGAAATCTCCTCTATTAAAGAAGCAGAAGGCGTTGAAACTGCAGAACAAATGGTGCAGGCAGTTGTTGACGACTTTTCCGCCATCATTCAAGATTTGGACAAAGGAATCAAAGTTGCTGAAGAAGTGAATGACGAAGCAACTGGTGACATGCTTCTCGATATTAAAGTGAATCTTGAAAAACATAACTGGATGTTAAAGTCATTCCTTGGAAAATAATTATATCCTTCCTCTTTTGGCTGCGTTAGGCAGCCTTTTTTTATAAATATTTTTCTTTGATAAGGCAATACTTAAAAAGAGGAGGGGGATATAAATGTCCGAAAATCCAAAAAAAACCTATTATATATCAGTAGCTAGCGGTGAGATTTCCCAAAGCAGAGAAGCATCTCCGTGGGATTTTCAAATTTCTGCCAATGATGAGGAAATTACGGAGTTACGGGAGTATTTCGATCAGATTCATTCTACCAGCTGGCAAAATTTCTTCCGGGCGCATGTTCCGTATATACAGTATCATTATGACAAGGAAAATGATGCGATTGATGCTTTAACAAAAAAAGTATATGAATTCATTTATAAGCATGGCGACGAAGAAGCTAGAAAACATATTGCTTCAATGGGTCTTATGCATAATCAAGAATAAGTTATACAATCCTCTTTTCCATATGTTATGATGAAAACAGATAAATGGGAGTAGAGGGATTGATTATGTTTTATTTTAAAGATTTTTACGGCAATGATGTATACCTGTCTTTCCGTCAACACCCTTTTTCTGTTTACCCGAAGCATGTTTGGGTCATCTGCCGATATGAAAACAAATGGCTTTTAACTTTACATGAAGACCGGGGCTACGAGTTTCCAGGAGGAAAAGTCGAGAACGGCGAAAAGCCGGTTGAAGCTGCTGTCCGGGAAGTGAGGGAAGAAACGGGAGGAATTGTCCAAGATATCGTATATATTGGGCAATATAAGGTTATAGGAAAAGAGAAAACGATTGTGAAAAATATTTATTATGCGGAAATTGAGAGGCTCGAAAAACAGAGCACGTATTTTGAAACGTTAGGTCCAGTCCTGCTTGCGGACTTGCCTGAAAAAATTGAGGACGATCATCGCTTTAGCTTTATTATGAAAGATGATGTTCTAAAACGAAGCTTGGAAAAAATTTATGCCGATTACATAAAATAGCTTTTAAATTCCTGAAAGTCGGTTTAGAAATTGTTTAAGGGGGTGTCTAGTAAGTCGTTTTTACGGCTTATTGACGCCCCCATTAATGTGTTAGAAACGTTGATATATCGGTGTTTATGATTTTTTGTTTTCAATGGCGATTTGACTTTCTTGACAGCCTCTTATTGGCTTTTGATTAATGTTTTTTCAATTAGTTCGACAATTTTGTACATGATCGTTGCAAAGATGGCAATGATAACTAGGCTTAACAGCACAAGGGTAAAATTAAAAACTTGAAACCCGTAAATAATCATATAGCCTAATCCTTTAGCTGAAACGAGAAATTCTCCGACGATCACACCCACCCAAGATAACCCGACATTGACTTTCAAAGTAGAAATAATGGTTGGAAAAGATGACGGCAGGATCGCCTCTCTGAATACGTGCTTTTTGCCTGCCCCAAATGTTTGCAGCACTTTTATATAATTCGGATCCACTTCTTTAAAGGAAGTATAGACTACAATTGTAGTAATAATAACCGAAATGATTGTTCCCATCGCGATAATTGAGGTAAATCCGGGCCCAAGTACGACGATGAAAATCGGCCCAAGAGCTACTTTCGGCATTGCGTTTAAAACCACTAAATACGGATCTAATATTTTAGACAGCCTTGGAAACCACCATAATAGAGCAGCAAGTAATGTCCCGAATAATGTCCCAAAAATAAACCCCAAGACCGTTTCAAAAAGCGTCACGTTCAAATTGGCAAGTAATGTACCGTCCTGCAGTTTTTCAACAAATAAGTGAAAAATTTTTGTCGGCGAACTGAATATGAGCGGGTCTATCCATTTTTGGCTGGATGACACCTCCCATATGAGAAAAAAAGAAATAAAAATTAAGATTTGATAAAAGGTAATCCATTTCTTTTCCTTATTCAATCTTTGCAAATATTGTTTATGGAGGAGATCAATTGTTGTTGTTTGTTTCAAGCTGATCTAACTCCTTCCAGATTAAGTCAAAAAGTGAAGTATACGTTGGATGCTGCCTTGTTTTAAACGGGGATGTATCCCGCAATTCTTTTGGGACAGTAAATATTTTGGCAATTTTGCCAGGCCTTTTGGATAGCAGGACAATCCGATCGCTCATGGCGATTGCTTCCCCAATATCATGCGTGACTAGAATGGCTGTTTTTTTAAAATCCTTTAATGTTTGAAAGACTAAGTCTTCAAGCTTTAATTTCGTTTGATAATCGAGGGCGGAAAAAGGTTCATCCAATAGCAGCATTTTCGGATCTGTAGAAAGAGTGCGGACTAAAGCGGCTCTTTGTCTCATTCCGCCTGATAATTGATTCGGATATAGCTTTTCTACATTTTCGAGACCCATTTGGTGCAGAAGCTGAAATGTCCGCTTTTTCTCATTTTCATTCAGTTTGTTCAATAATTTTAATCCAATTAAAATATTTTCCTCTATCGTTTTCCATGGAAATAAATAATCTTGTTGCAGCATATAACCGACAGACGGTGTTGCGGAAGATATTTGCTTTCCGTTCAAAATAACTTGCCCTTCTGTCGGTTTCATGATACCGGCAATGATGGAAAGCAGCGTTGTTTTGCCGCAGCCGCTAGGACCTAGAAAGGATATAAATTCCCCTTCCTCTACTTCCAAATGGATGTCCTCCAAAGCAGTCGTTGCCGATTTTTTTGTAAAATAAGTATGGCTGACATGATCGATCGTTAAAAATGACAATCTCCTCCCCCCTTGTCGATAAATTTACTCCTTTTGAAACAACATTATTTTGCCACTTCGTTTGCTATGGACGTGTTGACTAATAGTTCATAATCAATTTTCTCCGGCAGTTCTCCTGCTTCTTCCATAATTTTTTGCAAATTGTTCCATTCGTCCTCATCTAACAGCGGGGTTTTTGCATAGGATCCTTGGCTTTTATAACGGTCAATGGAAGATATTAAAATATCGATCGGCGTATCTTTAAATTGCGGCGCTATCGTTTCGGCAATTGTTTCGGCGTCATGTTCTTCCACCCATTTTTGCGCTTTGTAGAGCGCTTTTGTGAATTTTTTCACCGTTTTATCATTTTTCTTAATATAGCTTTCTTTTGCCATAAATGTTGTATAAGGAACTTTGCCCGATTCCTTGCCGAAGGATGCGATAATGTGACCTTTTCCTTCTTTTTCAAAAATACTTGCGGTTGGCTCAAACAGTTGAACATATTCGCCTGTACCGGAAGCAAAAGCATTTGCAATATTCGCAAAGTCGATGTTTTGGATAAGGTTTAAATCTTGATGCGGATCGATGTTATGCTTTTTCAGCACAAATTCCCCTACCATTTGCGGCATGCCGCCTTTACGCTGTCCTAAAAAAGTGCTTCCTTTTAAATCTTCCCATTGAAAATCATCCAACTTGGCTCTGGAGACAAGGAAAGTGCCGTCCGTTTCGGTCAGCTGGGCGAAGTTAATGACTGGGTCATTTGCTTCTTGGGCATATACGTAAATGGACGTTTCCGAACCGACAAGACCGATATCAGCGCCGTTTGATAAAATGGCGGTCATTGTTTTATCTCCGCCCCAAGTAGTTTTTAATTCTACGTCCAGTCCTTCTTCTTTGAAAAATTCTTTTTCAATGGCCACGTACAATGGTGCGTAAAAAACAGAATGAGTGACTTCCGCCAGCCGAATTTTTTCCACTCCTCCGCCGCAGGCTGAAAGAGGTATGATGAAAAGGATCACCAATACGATGGAAGCAAGCCTTTTTTTCATGTGAAATCCTCCCTAATGATGTTCATATTAAAGGAAAAATGTTTAAATATATTTATCTAGGATAAAGTATGAAAAAAAAATATAATGTGTGATTGCCTACCTAAATGGAGGTTGAAAAGATGCTGAGAAACGGAGAAATAGTTGACAAACAAATTTTCCCATCACCGAACCCTTCGATTAAGCTTTCCATCGTGACATATATTTCTGAAGGACTAAAAGTGAAAGGTCTGTTAGCAGAGCCTGTTCAAGAAGGTGTTTATGATGGCTTTTTATATTTGCGCGGAGGGATTAAAAATGTTGGTATGGTTCGGGCAGGAAGAATTATACAATTTGCATCAAAAGGCTTTATCGTGATGGCTCCCTTTTATCGAGGAAATTTAGGAGGAGAAGGGAATGAAGATTTTGCGGGGAATGATCGTTTTGATGCGGTCAATGCATTCTATTTGTTGATGAAACATCCGCAAGTGAATCCGGATCGCATTCACGTTTTTGGCTTTTCAAGGGGAGGAGTCATGGCCTTGCTTACTGGGATTATATGCTCAAATGTTCGATCTGTTGTAAGCTGGGGCGGGGTGTCTGATATGTTTTTAACTTATGAGGAGAGAAAGGACTTAAGAAGGATGATGAAAAGAGTTATTGGAGGGACACCGAAGAAATATCCTGACCGCTATAAATGGCGGACACCGTTGTATTACCTTGAAAAAATGCAAGCACCCGTTTTAATCATTCATGGGGGAAAAGATGAAAACGTGTCAATTGAACATGCATATCGATTGGAAAGAAGGCTGAAAGAATTGGGAAAGCAAGTGGAAAGCTGGTATTTCCAACATTTTAGTCATCATTTTCCGCCTCGGCATAACCGGATGGTTTTAGAACGAATGATAAAATGGATGAAAAATTGACCATTATATTTTTCATATGATACATACTAAAAAATGATCGATCAAATGAAAGGGGATTGGAGAAATGGGCATGCCGCTTGAATTAAATACGATGATTATTACAAAAGGGAAGGAAAAGCGGATAGAGGAAAACGTATTTCAGCTTGTCAAAGATGGCTATCGCCTTTATCCTATGAATATTCCTTTGGAAGTTCGAAAAACGTTGATAAGCGATCCTACAGGAACAGCTGAAATTATTAAATTGGAATGGGCTGATAACAAAACCGTGCTTACTTATAATCTCACTTCATTGTACTCAACCAATTAACCGTCATCATATTTCCGTTCATTTGTTGAACGGATTGTGGAAGGAGGAATTTGCTTAATTTTATCGAGTACGGCTTCCATTTGTCTTATCATAAAAAATCGCGTAACCCCTTTTTCATAAAAGTTCGTTGAAAAAGGGGTTTTCGTCTAAAAATCTGTATATAACGGTTTGTTTGCCAACCCAATATAAAAAAAGGCTATCGGACAAAAAGCCGATAGCCGAAAGTAAGTAATTTTTTTATATGATTGGACCGCCAAGTTCTTCAATTTCCTTCGGAACGTTCGAGAATTTTTTGAAGTTCTCTTTGAATGCTTTTGCTAATTCATACGCTTTTTGTTCATAAGCGTTTTTATCACTCCATGTTTTAATAGGCTGTAAAACTTCATCAGGCACTCCTGGAACATGAGCAGGAATCGCCAGCCCGAAAATAGGGTCTTTTACAGTTTCCACCTCATCGAGTTCGCCTTCCAATGCTGCCTGAACCATGGCTCTTGTATAAGCAAGTTTAATTCGTTTTCCTACTCCGTATTCTCCGCCGGTCCACCCTGTATTGACTAAAAATACTTTCACATCATGTTCTTCGATTTTTCTTCCGAGCATTTCAGAGTATCTTGTAGCTGGAAGCGGAAGAAATGGTGCGCCAAAGCATGTGGAGAACGTTGTTTTAGGGGAAGTAATACCCCTTTCCGTTCCAGCAAGCTTGCTCGTATAACCGCTTAAGAAATGATACATAGCCTGTTCTTTCGTTAATTTGCTTATTGGCGGTAGAACACCGAACGCATCAGCTGTTAAAAAAATAATAGTGTTAGGGTGACCCGCAATGCTCGGTTTAGCAATATTGTCAATCGCTTCAATTGGATAAGCCGCACGGGTGTTTTCTGTTAATAAGGAGTTGTCATAATCAGGAATTCGTGTCGATTCATCAACCACAACGTTTTCCAAAACGGAACCGAATCGAATCGCGTTATAAATTTGAGGTTCTTTTTCTTCAGACAAACCGATGCATTTTGCATAACAGCCGCCTTCAATATTAAAAATACCAGATGAAGACCAGCCGTGTTCATCATCACCAATTAATCGGCGTTTTGGATCGGCGGAAAGTGTTGTTTTGCCTGTTCCCGATAAACCGAAAAAGAGCGCGACATCGCCTTCTTGACCGACATTGGCGGAGCAGTGCATTGAAAATATATCTCTTTCTGGAAGCAGGAAGTTCATGACGGAAAAGATAGACTTTTTCATCTCGCCTGCATATTCAGTTCCGCCGATCAGGATTATTCTCTTTTCAAAAGAAATAATGATAAATGCTTCTGAGTTCGTTCCATCCACAGCTGGATCTGCTTTAAAGGAAGGAGCGGAAACAATCGTAAACGGATTTTTATGCTCCTTTAAATCGTCTTGGCTTTTCGGACGGATAAACAGTTGGCGAGCAAATAAATTTTGCCACGCCAATTCATTGACCACTTGAATTGGAAGACGATATTTTTTGTCAGCTCCGGCAAATCCGTTAAAAACATAAATTTCATCTCTATTTTTTAAATATTGTATGACTTTTAAGTACAGTTTTTCAAAAACTTCTGATGAAATTGGCTTGTTGACGGGTCCCCAATCAATTAAATGCTTGACAGAATCTTCTTCAACGATGAATTTATCTTCTGGTGACCGGCCGGTATATTTGCCTGTTGTAACCGAAACTGCACCTGTATTTGTTAAAAAACCTTCTTTCCTAGCTAAAACTTTTTCTACAAGTCGTGCGACTGGTAAATTATGATATGCATTTGGTCCGCTGATCAACGAAGCTAATTCATTTGATACATCTACAATATTCATATACATACCATCCTTTTTTTGCATATTTGAAATGGTTTTATAGAAATAGTATAACACATTCGCAAAAATAATCCATCCTATTTATCGATTTCTGAAAATAATGTTTTTACTATATATTTTGCCTTCATTTTTGGGCATCATACGAATCATGATTGATCAGCTGATACTGAAATAATGGATATCAGATGATTTGGAAAATTACAGAGAAGCTTTATTTATTGTTGACAAGTACTTTTTTGCTCCTGTATGATATACATTTGAACGGATACTCTTATCCCGAGTTGGCGGAGGGACAGGCCCTATGAAGCCCAGCAACCGGCTCGTTGAAAGAAGACAGTAGAATATGGCTTTCAAAATCCCGGTATTCTATGGACATACAACATGATGCGAAAGAATTCCATATTCATAGACGAGCAATGGTGCTAACCTGATGCAAGGTTATATCCTTGAACGATAAGAGTGAAAGGCAATGATGTTTATAACAACCTTTCCTCTGGCAGGGAAGGTTTTTTCTATGTATAAGAGAAATCTCGTTTAGCCAAGTTTTTCTTATCGTACGAAATTTTGATATGTTTACAACAGTGGTGAGGGAATGAGTTCCGTGTCAATGTCAAGGAGTGTAGCACTCCATAAACATCATTTTAAGTTTGAGGAGGAAGCAGTAAATGACAAAAAAGCGCCGTCTGTTTACATCTGAATCCGTAACGGAAGGGCATCCGGACAAAATTTGCGACCAAATTTCAGATGCGATTTTAGATGCCATTTTAGAAAAAGATCCGAACGCACGTGTAGCTTGCGAAACATCTGTCACCACCGGACTTGTATTAGTCAGTGGAGAAATTACGACAAGCACGTATGTGGATATACCAAAAATTGTGCGAGAAACGGTCAAAGAGATCGGCTATACGAGAGCTAAATACGGTTTTGATGCTGAAACTTGTGCTGTTTTAACATCAATTGATGAGCAATCACCCGATATTGCTGCAGGGGTGGATAAAGCTTTAGAAGCGCGAGAAGGACAAATGACTGATGAAGAAATTGAAGCGATTGGCGCTGGAGATCAAGGGTTAATGTTCGGTTTTGCATGCAATGAAACGAAGGAATTAATGCCTCTCCCGATTTCCATTGCCCATAAGCTTTCACGCCGGCTTACAGAAGTTAGAAAAAGCGAAGAAATTCCTTATTTGCGTCCGGACGGAAAGACGCAAGTTACGGTAGAATATGATGAAAATGAACAGCCGGTTAGAATTGACACAATTGTCATATCGACTCAACACCATCCGGAGGCAACTTTAGAACAAATTAAGCAGGATATTAAAGAAAAAGTAATTGATCCGGTTGTGCCAAAAGAACTGATCGATGAAGAAACAAAATATTTCATCAACCCTACCGGACGTTTCGTTATTGGCGGACCACAAGGAGATGCAGGATTAACGGGACGAAAAATCATTGTCGATACTTACGGAGGCTATGCGCGCCATGGCGGAGGAGCTTTCTCAGGAAAAGATCCGACGAAGGTAGACCGATCTGCAGCTTATGCGGCTCGTTATGTAGCGAAAAATATTGTCGCAGCCGGACTTGCAGACAAATGCGAGGTTCAGCTGGCCTATGCAATTGGTGTAGCGAAACCTGTCTCTATTTCTGTTGATACGTTCGGTACTGGCAAAGTAAGCGAAGATGTTTTAGTTGAATTAATTCGCAATAACTTTGATTTGCGCCCAGCTGGCATTATAAAAATGCTTGACTTGCGCCGCCCGATTTACAAACAGACAGCTGCTTACGGTCATTTCGGACGCAACGATCTAGATTTGCCATGGGAACGCACAGATAAAGCGGAAGCTTTGCGCGAACAAGCTCATCAATATTTGTAAAATAAAAAAGGTGTCCAATGCGATGCATGCATTAGACACCTTTTTGCTTTTACGGTCCGAATGCGACAAAACAGATGGTGCCTGCTGAAGCTCCTAGAACTATTCCCGCCAGCACATCTGAAGGGTAGTGTAGGCCAAGAAAAATTCTTGATAGTGCCACACTGAATGCGAGAGGAAGCAAAATCCATGTTAAGGCTGGAAAAAAGAGCAAAAATGGTGTAGCCACTGAAAATACAGCTGTCGTATGTCCAGAAGGAAATGAATGGTCAGTTAACGGATTTTCTAACACTTTTGTTTCAAATAATGTAAGATAAGGCCGTCTGCGTGGATAAATTCTTTTCACAATGAAAACCGGAATATGACTGAAAAAAAGAGCAGCTGAACTTGCCAAGGCAACAGTTTTTACAGGTTCATTAAAAAATAACATCAGCATTAAACATGTTGCAATTGAAAAAACAGCCCCTCCTAAATGAGTAACATACCGAAAATAAACATTCAGTCCTTTTCGTTCAAAATGCGAATTAATCAGTTTGAACAACTTGCACTCAAATTGGTAAAGCTGATTCAGCAGTCTGCCCATGTTAAAGTTCCTCTTTTCAAAAAGCAAAAATTCTTATAAAAAATTTTCTCTCATATTTATGTAAACTTCAACAAATCTAATAAAAATTTTACAAAATTTTAAAAATACATGAAGCTGCCCGGTAAAGAATGACATTTGAAAGAGAAAGTTTTAAAATGTTTTTATAAGCAATTTATATGTTGTTCATACGAGCAATATTTTTATAATATTGAGCTTTTTCGATATACTCGCGACGGATGCGTTCCATATCTTGAAGATCTTCTTCTGTTAATTCTCTAATCACTTTGGCGGGTCTTCCGAATGCTAAAGTTTTCTCAGGTATCTTTTTGCCTGGCGGGACAAGACTGCCTGCACCGATAAAAGCGCCTTTTCCGATTTCTGCTCCATCCAGAATAATCGAACCCATTCCAATTAGAGCTCCTTTCCGCACAATCGCACTATGGAGCAGAACTTGATGGCCGACGGTTACATCATCTTCAATAATTAACGGTTTATTTGGGCTCTGGTGCAGACAGCATTGGTCTTGAATATTGACCCGATTTCCAATAATAGTTGGGGCGACGTCACCGCGAATAACCGTCTGAAACCAAATGCTTGATTCATCTCCTATTTGAACATCGCCGGTGATTGTGACAAAATCAGCTATATAAGCCGAATCGCTAATTATAGGTTTTTTGTCTTTATATGGATAAATAACCATGGGAACCATCCTTTTCTTTTTTTCATATTATAACAAATTTTCCGTCATGTTCGGAAAGGAGTTAATTATGTGGAAATGGGTAAGTTCTACTCCTAAAGCTGCGATTGTCATCATTCATGGAGCTGGAGAACATCATGGACGTTACAAATGGCTGATAAAAAAGTGGCAAACAAACGGGTACCATGTTGTCATGGGGGATTTGCCAGGACAAGGAAATTCATCCTCCAGACGGGGACATGTCCAATCGTTTGATGAATATATTGATGAAGTTGACCGTTGGATCAGGGAGGCTCAATCTTTCCAATTGCCGCTTTTTTTGCTGGGGCATAGCATGGGCGGTTTAATAGCCATACGTACGCTGCAGAGAAATAAAATTCCGTTAAACGGGGTCATTTTATCTTCGCCATGTTTAGGAATTTTGCAAAAACCGAGTAAAGCGCTCGATCTTTTGGCAAAAGGATTAAATATTTTCGCGCCTAGGGTACGCTTTGATTCCGGTTTGACAGTTGAGATGGCAACGAGAAATAAGGAAATTCAAGACATAAACAGAAACGACTCCCTTTACGTAAGAAAAGTTTCTGTGCGCTGGTACAGAGAGCTTCTTCATGCCATTGAACTAGTATTTCAGCAGCTTCCGCAGTTTCCAGATGTCCCTCTTTTCGTCATGCAGGGAGGAGAAGACAAAATTGTTGATAAATCAGCAGTTCAAAAATGGTATAGTCAGTTGAATCTCACGGAAAAGAGCTATAAAGAATGGGAAGGACTATATCACGAAATTTTTAATGAACCGGAAAGAGAACTTGTTTTTCAAGATGCGTTGAGATTTACAGAAAGCCATTTAACATAAACACTGGAATTTTACAATGAAGAGGTGAGTTGATCTTTGAGTATACCTGAACACCCTATCAGCCTTATGTCAAGAGTTTATAGGGAAATTCTTCCGACCGTCCATTATTACTTAGATGGGTGGAAAAAAAAGGCTGAGGAAATACCGAATCCTGAATTGAGAAAGCAGGCGCTTGCAAGCATAAATACGAAGGCATTTCATTGCGAAGGAGGAAGCATTTTAGCGCTTTTGTCGAACTCTCATATAGAGGAATGCATAGAGTTTATCGTTGCTTATCAAACGATTAGCGATTACTTGGATAATTTATGCGACAGAAGCACTTCTTTTGATCCGGAAGATTTCCGCATGCTGCACCAATCAATGAAGGATGCGCTGTCGATTCATGCAGAATTAAAAAATTACTACCAATTTCGTGAGGACCAAGATGACGGCGGATATTTAAAAGAGCTTGTCATGACATGCCAAAGAATGCTGAGCCAATTGGAGAACTATCCGGTTATAGCTGGCTATTTGATGGAGCTTTGCGAATATTATTGTGAACTGCAAGTACATAAGCATGTAATAGAAGAGGAAAGAGTGCCAAGGCTAGTACAGTGGTTCGAACAATATAAATCTTCCCTCCCGGATATGCGGTGGTATGAATTTTCTGCCTGCGCTGGATCGACATTGGGCATTTTTTGTTTAGTCGCCTATGCATTTCAGCCCAGCTTTAACGAAGCGATTGCCAAAAAAATTAAAGATGGTTACTTTCCATATGTGCAAGGGCTTCACATTTTATTGGATTACTTTATTGATCAAGAGGAGGATCAATTGGAGGGCGATTTAAATTTTTGCAGTTTTTATGAAAGCACATCAGAAATGATGGAACGATTAGCTCATTTTGTACATGAAGCGGACAAAAATTTAAAAGGTATTCCGAACGAAAATTTTCATAAATTAATTAACCGCGGATTGCTCGGCATTTATTTATCTGATGACAAAGTATTAGTACATAAAGATTTAGGAAAGCTGGCTAAAAAATTAATAAAAAAAGGAGGAACAACCTCCGTTTTCTTTTATGTGAATGCTAGGGCATATCGAACGTTCCGAAAATGGAATTTGATTAAATCTTCTTGATGGATAAAGCTAGCCGGGATATTATTCCCGGCTATTTTGCTTTTTCGATTGCTACAATAAACGGAGGGGAATTTTTTTGGTTTAAAAAACGATATTCAAGTACATGAGCAGTATGTTGATCGATTTGTTCGGCAAATTTAAGAAGCTCATCTCTCTCACGTTTTCCTTCCGGATGGCCGTGATAAACGACCAGCACGATCATTCCACCGGGTCTTAATATGGATAAAAGCTGCTTTACTGCTTCAATAGTTGATTCTGGTTTTGTCACAATGTTTTTTTGGCCACCGGGCAAATAACCGAGATTAAACATCGCACCGGCGATATGATTGTGATGTTTTTTCGGAATCGTATTGAAAATGTCATCATGACTGGAATGAAACAAAGTAACACGGTCGATTAAACCGGATTCCTTCAACCGTTTTTCTGTCTCTTCAAGCGCTTGTTTTTGAATATCATATCCAAACACATGACCTTGTTCGCCAACGAGTTGTGCTAAAAAGACGGTATCATGTCCGTTCCCGACTGTTGCATCAATAACGATATCGCCGTTTTGGACAGCGGAAGCCATCAATTTTTTTGCAAATGGAAGAATGCGAATGAGGTTCATTTTGACATCACTCGATCTTTTGTATAATACTTCCCTTGGTAGCTGTTTCGTTTTTCGAGTTCGGCATCAATGGCATTCAGCACTTCCCATTTGTTAACGCTCCACATCGGCCCTATCATTAAATCGATCGGACCGTCGCCTGTAATGCGATGAACGATCATTTCGGGAGGCAGTACCTCTAGCTGATCGCAAACTAATTGTACATATTCATCAAAGGATAAAAAGCGCACCATCCCTTTTTCATATTGCTTAACCATCGGTGTACCTTTTAACAAATGGAGCAGATGAATTTTAATTCCTTGAACATCCAGCTTAGCAACTTCTTTTGCAGTTTCCATCATCATATCGTACGTTTCAAGCGGAAGACCGTTTATGATGTGTGTGCAAACTCGGATTCCGTGCTTTCTGAGCTTGTTAACTCCTTCCACATAACATTCATAATCGTGCGCACGGTTAATTAAATCAGCGGTCCGCTGGTGAACGGTTTGCAATCCTAATTCAACCCAAAGATATGTCCTCTCATTTAATTCCGCCAAATAATCAACAACATCGTCAGGCAAACAGTCAGGCCTTGTAGCAATGGACAAACCGACAACTCCTTCGAGACCTAATACCGTTTCATATTTCTCACGAAGAACTTCCACGGGTGCATGAGTGTTTGTAAATGCCTGAAAGTAAGCAATATACTTTCCGTTTTTCCATTTCTCATGCATTTTGCTTTTAATGTCGTGAAATTGCGTAACAAGATCATCAGCTCTGTTTCCGGCAAAATCGCCCGACCCTGCGGCACTGCAAAACGTACACCCGCCATGTGCTACCGTACCGTCGCGGTTTGGACAGTCAAATCCTCCGTCTAAAGCAACTTTAAACACTTTATCTCCAAATGTATTTCGTAAATGGTAATTCCATGTATGATACCGTTTGTTGTCATTCGTATACGGAAATGGATTGTGGTTCGCCAATTCCTACTCCTCCTGTTTCGATATACTATCAAGACATTTTACCATGATTGCCAAACCAATCTCAAATAAGAATTTACCAGCTTTTTTCATGATGGAGCTTGCAGAAATAGCGAAAAATACAGTTGATGAAGAAAATTCTTCATCAAGGAGGGGATTTGTTTGGCTACTAGACAATCCGTGGAAGAGTGCATTCAACATTGCCAGCAAGCATTGGAATATGCAAATGAGCAATATATTGAAGGGCTGAAACAGGAGCATTACAATGATGAAGAATATACAAATGCACAGCAAAAGCTTCAAGATGCACTTGCAGAAGTGGAAAAACTCAGTTTAAGCGCAAATGACCAGCAGCGGGAGCAGCTTCACCGCATGCGCCTTCAACTGCAGCACCTTCAAAATGAGATGATTTTGCTCGATCATTAAAATTCCAGGGCAAAGCCTGATTGTAGGCTTGCCCTTTAATTGCAATTATGATTTTTCATTTATTCTTTAGCCGATTTGATCTTATATATAAATTTGCATAGGGAAAGAATGGTTTTTGGAATAAAAACGAAAATATAGAATAAAAATATCTTTCAACAGATTGCGCAATTACCGATATAAAAGCTCGGCTCAATGCGAATGAACGATTACATTTTAAAACAAAATCGGGATCAGTTTGTTGAACATCAGTCAAACTTCTAGCAAAAGCTGCTATACGACTATGTACATCATAATTTTTCCCTAAGATCAAGAGCCCCCGAACGAGTGAAATCATTCAGTGTTTTTTATATGCGGAATCAGAAAATGTTGATTGCATCTTTTCTGTATTATGTGTACTATATAATGTAGTACACATAATACAAAAGAGTCCTTTTTGTAAGAAAGAAGGGTATTTGATGTTTGAAATTGACCCGAGAAGTGCCACTCCGATATATGAGCAGATCATAAAAAAAATGAAAGAACTATGTATCAAAGGTGTGTTAAAGCCTGGCGATAAACTGCCCTCTGTAAGAGAGATGTCTTCCATGATTATCGCTAATCCTAACACGGTTTCAAAGGCTTATAAAGAGCTGGAAAGAGAAGGCTTGATTGAAACGCTGAGAGGACGGGGGACATTTGTATCGAAAATGGTGCAGAAAAAGCTGGATGAAGAGAAAATTGAAATAATTAAAGAGGAGCTGCGGCAAATTATGATCGACGCATTTTATGCAGGAATCAGCTTTGAACAAATATACCAATGGATGAAAGACATGAATAACGAATTTGCCAATGCTTTTCATAAATAAAGTTTAGCAAAGAAAAAGTATTTGAATCTCTGCAGCGTGAGTTTCAGCTTGTTTGGCTAAAACGGTTCAGAAAAGATAAAGGAAAAACTTTGTTCGGAGGGCATATCTTATTCTTCTCGGTGTTATTCATGCAGCTTTGGCTGCCCATTAGCTAGCTAAAAAATCCCGGAAAAACGGCATAAATTCAATTAAACCAATGCGTATCGGTAAGATTCTTGTATGAACCATGCGAGTAAACGGGCAGAATTATTTTTTGTTGGAACCATTAAAAAATCCCAATCCATATATTTGTCATTTTAGCTATTGCAACCAACAAAAAAAACGAAAATTTCCAGTGAAATGTAAATGTAATAAAATAATAAAGGATTCTTAATTTTTTTCTCCTAAAATTATAAAAGGAAATATACATTTAAAGTGAAACTATTTTGATTTTAGTTCGTTCTAATTGTTGAGCTGCTTTAAGTTGAGGTGAATAAAATGTTAAAAGACCCAAAGATATTAATATTAACGGCAAATTATGGAAACGGTCATATCCAAGTTGCTAAAACATTGGAGCAGTCTTTGCATAAGATGGGAATCAACAACGTAAAAGTTTCTGATTTAATTAGCGAGTCTCATCCAATTATGGCGGAAATTACAAGATATTTATATTTGAAAAGTTTTTCCATCGGTAAGCAATTTTATCGGTTATTTTATTATAGTGTGGACAAAATGTCTAACAAACGCATTATGAATTTGTATTTGAAGCTTGGACACCGCAAGTTGAATCAGCTAGTAAGGGAGATAAATCCTGACATCATCATTAATACATTTCCTATTTCAGTTGTTCCTGAATATCGCACGCGGACAGGCGTGTTCATCCCGACATTTAATGTGCTGACCGATTTTTGTCTTCACCGAGTATGGGTTCATAAAAACATTGATAAATATTATGTTTCGTGCGACGATGTGAAGGAAAAACTGACAATGCTCAACATCCATCCAGCGCTTGTCAAAGTAACCGGAATTCCTATTCGGCCGCAGTTTGAAGAAAAAATGGAAACGATCGATTTATATAAAAAATACAATTTGGATCCGAACAAGAAAACTTTGTTAATTGCTACAGGCGCACATGGAGTTTTAAAAAATGTAAAAGATTTGTGTGAATCATTTTTTACACGAGATGACATGCAAATAGTCGTTGTATGCGGAAATAACCAATCGCTGAAAGATGAGCTTGAACCGCTTCAGTATATTCACCCGGATCGAATAAAAGTTTTTGGCTATGTCGAAAGAATCGATGAGCTCTTTCGCATTTGTTCCTGCATGATAACAAAGCCTGGAGGGATTACTCTCAGCGAGGCGGCCGCATTAAAAGTTCCGCTTATTCTCTATAAACCTGTTCCGGGGCAGGAAAGGGAGAATGCCGATTTGTTTGCAGCAAAAGGGGCGGCGGTTGTCATCAATAAGCTTGAAAAAGTTCAAGAGACGGTCAATGATTTATTTAACCACCCTGAAAAAATGGAAAAAATGAAAATGAGCATTGCTGAATTATATAGACCAAACGCTGCTGACACGATCTTGCAGGACATTTTAAATGAAGCAGAAATGCTGCTTGATTCAAGCTTGAAAGGGTCTGTCAATTATTAATTATTAGACTGAAATCCAAATTTTTCGACATTGACTTGCATGAACTCATAAAATTCATTAAAATAACAATATGATAAGTGGATGAAAAAGCAAGAACGGTGAAAAGGATCAGTAGTGGATAAAGGCGTCTAGAGAGTTGACGGAAGGTGAAAGTCAATCGTTGTTTATTCACGAACTCCCCTTTGAGTTGCGGGTGTGAAATGTATTCCGGTACAGACTAATGCCCGACGTGTTTCCACGTTACGGAACAGAGTGAGTGCATTTGCGCTAATTTGGGTGGTACCGCGGGAAATTGTCTCTCGTCCCTTCGTCGTGGGGATGGGAGTTTTTTTATTATTTGACGCTTATACATATATATAGCAAAGGAGGATTTTTACATGTCTTACAACCATCGTGAGATTGAGAAAAAATGGCAAGATTATTGGCTAAAAAACAAAACATTTAAAACAGAGGATGATTCCGATAAACCGAAGTTTTATGCATTGGATATGTTTCCGTATCCTTCGGGAGCTGGTCTTCATGTAGGCCATCCTGAAGGTTATACGGCAACCGACATTTTGGCGCGAATGAAACGGATGCAAGGATACAATGTTCTCCATCCGATGGGATGGGATGCATTTGGACTTCCGGCTGAGCAATATGCTTTAGATACCGGCAACGATCCTGCGGAATTTACGAAAAAAAATATTGATAATTTTCGCAGACAAATTCAATCACTAGGATTTTCCTATGATTGGGATCGGGAAGTAAATACAACTGATCCAGAATATTACAAATGGACGCAATGGATCTTCTTAAAACTTTATGAAAAAGGACTTGCTTACATTGATGAAGTGCCCGTCAACTGGTGCCCGGCACTCGGAACTGTTCTTGCAAATGAAGAGGTCATCGACGGAAAAAGCGAACGGGGAGGACATCCTGTTGAACGCCGTCCGATGAAACAATGGGTGTTAAAAATCACCGAATATGCTGACAGGCTGCTGGAAGATTTAGAAGAGCTTGATTGGCCGGAAAGCATAAAGGAAATGCAGCGAAATTGGATCGGCCGGTCGGAAGGTGCGGAAGTTCATTTTACAGTCGATGGAACTGATAAAACCTTTACTGTTTTTACTACTCGTCCTGATACGCTTTTCGGTGCTACGTATACAGTGCTTGCGCCTGAACATCCGCTTGTGAAAGAAATTACAACCGAGGAACAAAAAGAAGCGGTGGAAGCCTATTTAGATCAAATTAAAAGTAAAAGCGATCTCGAAAGAACGGACTTGGCGAAGGAAAAAACAGGCGTGTTTACCGGAGCCTATGCTGTAAATCCTGCCAATGGAGAAAGATTGCCGATTTGGATTGCCGATTATGTTTTAATGAGCTATGGTACAGGTGCGATCATGGCCGTGCCTGCCCACGATGAACGGGACTATGAATTTGCGAAAAAATTTGACCTGCCGATTAAAGAGGTTGTCGCTGGAGGAAACATCGAACAAGAAGCTTATACAGGAGACGGCGAGCATGTAAATTCCGACTTTTTGAACGGATTGAATAAAGAAGAAGCAATTGAAGCGATGATCAAATGGCTGGAGGAAAACAAAAAAGGACAAAGAAAAGTGACATACCGTCTCCGAGACTGGTTGTTCAGCCGTCAACGTTATTGGGGTGAACCGATTCCGATCATCCATTGGGAAGACGGCACGATCACAGCTGTTCCTGAAGAGGAGCTGCCGTTAGTGCTTCCGGAAACAGATGAAATTAGACCTTCGGGAACCGGTGAGTCACCTTTAGCGAATATTGAGGATTGGGTGAATGTCGTTGACCCGAAAACAGGCAAAAAAGGGCGGCGCGAAACAAACACAATGCCTCAATGGGCGGGAAGCTGCTGGTACTATTTGCGCTATATTGACCCGCACAATTCAGAACAATTAGCTGATCCTGAAAAATTGAAAAAATGGCTGCCTGTGGACATTTATATCGGCGGGGCTGAGCATGCTGTTTTACACTTGCTGTATGCACGTTTCTGGCATAAATTTTTATACGATATCGGAGTAGTTCCGACGAAAGAACCGTTCCAAAAATTGTTTAACCAAGGAATGATCCTCGGCGAAAACAATGAAAAGATGAGCAAATCAAAAGGAAATGTCGTCAATCCTGATGAAATCGTTGAAAGCCACGGAGCGGATACTCTCCGTTTATATGAAATGTTCATGGGTCCGCTTGATGCATCCATTGCATGGTCAACAAAAGGACTCGACGGCGCAAGAAGGTTTTTAGATCGTGTATGGCGGCTGTTTGTAATGGAAAATGGCGAGTTGAATCCGAAAATCGTCGATGAACCGTCTCAAGAGCTTGAACGCATTTATCACCAAACAGTGAAAAAGGTAACGGAGGATTATGAAAATCTGCATTTTAACACAGCTATTTCGCAACTGATGGTATTTATTAATGAAGCTTATAAAGCGACAATTCTTCCGAAAGAATATATGGAAGGCTTTGTAAAGCTTTTATCGCCGGTTGCTCCGCATATTTGCGAAGAGCTTTGGGAAAAACTCGGCCATTCTGAAACGATTGCTTATGAATCGTGGCCGGCATGGGATGAATCAAAGCTTGTCGAAGATGAAGTGGAAATTGTCATTCAAATCAACGGAAAAGTGCGGGCAAAGCTGCTTGTACCAAACGATGCTTCTAAAGAGGAAATGGAAAAAATCGCGATGGATGATGAAAAAATAAAAGAACAGCTTGAAGGCAAAACCGTTCGTAAAGTGATTGCTGTTCCTGGCAAGCTTGTCAACATCGTAGCCAATTAAGCTTGAATATCAATGAAAGGATGGCCATTCATGGTAAAAGAAATCACACCAAATGATCTCAAAACGAAGCTTGAAAACGGCGAAAAATTAGACATTATTGATGTCCGCGAGGAAGAAGAAGTAGAAGAAGGCATGATTCCACAAGCAAAACATATTCCGATGGGAGAAATCCCGGACCGCATTGAAGAATTTGATAAAGAAAAGGAATATATTTTCGTCTGCCGCTCAGGAAGAAGAAGTGAAAATGTTTGTTTATATTTACAGGATATTGGTTTTAATGTCATCAATATGGTTGGCGGAATGCTCGAATGGACAGGGGAAACCAAACCGAAGAGCGAGATAAAAAAATAAGTGGAAAAACCGCGCTTAAGTAGGCGCGGTTTTTTCCTTATAAAGGAAGATTAGCGTGGCAAAACAGTAAACCATACCGCATGTAATACCCTCAAAATCCCCATAAAAACTGCCGACATGAGCAAATCTTTTCCCTTTATTAAAAGTGTCATATTTGTACAAGCATAAAAGTATATTGGAAGCAACGAGATAAATAAAGGGAGTGTGAAGAAATTGAGCTATAAAGTCGCCATTTTTGACGAAGAGCATGAAAAAGATTTAGAAGAGGAAGTGAACGCTTTTTTAACTGCGCTTCCAAGTCAAAAATATATCGACATAAAATATCATGTAGCGGTAACATGCGATCAAAAAGGTGAACAAATTTACTGTTTTTCAGCGATGATTATTTACAAAGAATAAGAAGACTTTCACATTAATAATGAAAAGTCTATTATATTTAGTAAGAATGTAAACAGAATTAGACGTGAAGCGCAGGTTGATTGTAATTTTAGAGAATCTTCGTCAATGCATCAATGTTCGCATGCGCTCCAAGCAGTTGCTATGCCCAGTGGATCTTGAAAGCTTATAAGCACTGATCCAGATAGGAAACACTTTATAAATTGTACCTGATGTGAGAAAGTCAAATAAAACTGAAATGATCGCCATCGTTTTGCAGGATGGAAGACGGACTAACTCATGAAAAAGCTTTTTAAAACAAGCTTTGGACCCGCTTGAAAATCCTTGTTTATGGGGAATCTAGGTCTTTTTTTATTGGAAAAAAGATTTCAATGCCGTTCCGAAGCGACTGCACGAAAAAAAGGATGGCCAATTTTTTGAAGTTATCCTAGAACCTTTTGATTTGAAAGGAAAAAACGCTTCGCATCAACCAGAAATTGTAAGCGCTAAGACAAAAAAGGGTGATCATATGTATTACAGCGCAATATTGAATATGAAAGGAAAAAAGACAGTCGTTGTCGGCGGAGGGAAGGTAGCGGAAAGAAAAATAAAAGCTTTGCTCGATGCATGTGCTGATATAACGGTTGTCAGTCCCGATCTATCAGATCATCTTCTTCGAATGCATCAAGAAAAAAAAATATCGTGGAAACAAAAAACGTTTGAAAAAGACGATGTAAACGGTGCGTTTCTAGTCATTGCGGCAACGAATGAAAGGGAAGTTAATGAGCAGGTCTACCAGTCATGTGAAGCACATCAGCTGATCAATGTAGTGGATGCACCTGAAAAAAGCAATATCATTATGCCGGCAACATTTAAAAGGGGCGATTTAATCATCAGTGTATCAACGAGCGGGAAAGTTCCGGGGCTCGCCAGAAAATTAAAAAATAGTTTGGCAGAGCAGTTTGATGAACATTTTGCTGACTATGTTGAATTTTTAAAGGAAGGTCGAAAACGTGTCTTAGAAGAAATCAACGACCCAGAGCAAAAAAGGATGGTTTTACATCAATTATTAGACAAGAGCTTTTTAGAAGCTTCAAATGAAGAACGGCATAAGCAGCTGGAAATGCTTTTGAATGCGAACAGGTCTAGCGAATAGCTAAACCGGATCGCACATGGCCGTTCAACGGGATAGCGATTTGTGCAAAAAAAGAAGCGCCCCCAAAAGTCAGCTGCCCAGTTCATAAAAAACGTTCTTTCTGTAAAATTGGGCTTGTCACCTCACATTTTACTAGATAGGACGTTTTTTTGTGTGTTTTTTAAAAAAAAGAGTAAGTTATCCTGACTTTTTAGACAAACCCATCAATTTATGTGCTTTGAATGAAAAAGGTAAGGTTTAAAAATGCAATTTGATACTATGCCATCCAAAACATTCCATTTAATACCATGACATTAAATGCGGATTAATTAGGTTCTTTAGTTATAACTGTTATTGTCACTAAAACTAAGATGGAAATTATAAATAAACCAATTGTAATAAAGGTATCTTTGAATAAAAAACTAGTGAATGCTGTCCATAATAATATTCCTATTGATAGAACTAACATTGGTTTAAAATTTTTAATCTTAACTAAATAATACAAAAGGAAAAATATCGGATATGTGTATCCAAGGAAAATTAGGGCATTTATTCTATCAGTCTGTATAGATAAATCAAAAGATGTGATTAACATAAAAATCGGAATACTAAACACTGCTAATAATACGGATTTGTTACTATTCATTAGAATTATCCTCTTTTCATATTAAAATATACCATTATTATACTATTTTGAGGCAAAAAATGTTAAATATGTATTTTTTTGATATTATACTATTGTATTTAAAAATATAAGAGGAGGAAGATGAAATGAAGTTCAAAGTAATCTCTTTACTGACCATTTACTTTTTTACTTCTCGGAACTGTATTACCTCACTTTGCCTCTGCTTCTACTTCTACTCAAAATCAGGGTAAACATGAACAGAACTCTCATCAACGTTTTTATAATAACCTTTTTCTCTTTACGAATGACAGATTGTATCCATCTAACCCCAACATGCGCAGATAACATTTTAAATCGTGAATTTACAGCCAGTAAACCGAATGAAAAATGGATAACGAATGTGATAGAACTAAAATATGGTTCTTCAAAGAAAGCTTATTTAAGTGTTATTTTAGACCTTTGATGGTTCTATTGTTAGCTATGTATTTAGCAATCTAATAATAATAAGCTAGTGTTTTACACGTTAGTCAAAGAAATTCCTTCTATTTGTGGTAAACATTATTTACTATATAGTGATCGAGGATTTCAATTTACTTCACATGGATTTAAAGGAAGGATTGATCAAGTAGGGTTAACACATAATATGTCTCGTGTTGGACGATGTATAGAATAATGGTCCAATGGCATCCTTTTGGGGAACAGTAAATGTGAAAAATATTATTTACATAAGTACGATACATTTGAAGAGCTAAAGAATGCGATTGACGAATACATCCAATTTTACAATTACCATCTTTATCAAGAAAAATTAAACGGTCTCAGTCCTTTGGAATATAGAGCCAAGACCGCTTAGATCAACTTTTATTATTTCCACTAACTACTTGATAGGAGGCAGTTCAACTTATCGGTTCGCCCTTTTCTACGTAACGGCTTGCGTACAAGCCTGCCAGCCGTCCGGTTACGAGCGCAGCCGTGATGTTGTAGCCGCCCGTGTAGCCGTGAATATCCAATATTTCGCCGCAAAAATAAAGCCCGTTCATTAGTTTAGAGGCCATCGTCTTTGGATCGATTTCCTTTATAGAAACGCCTCCGCCGGTCACAAACGCTTTTTCGATTGGGAGCGTGCCGTTTGCTTCGAAGCGGAAATCTTTCACTAAGCGGACAAATTGGCGCAGCTTATCTTTTGAAAGCTGGGAATATGTCATCGAATGATCGATTTCGGATTCCTCCAGCAAAAATAGCAAATATCGTTCAGGCAAGAGACCTTTTAATACATTTTTAACAGCCTTTTTCGGTTCGCCTTTCAATTTAAGCAAAATATGCTGAAAAAGATTTTCTTCATTTTCAGTAGGAAAAGCGTCAATTGACAACGTCACCGTTTTTTCTTTTTTCAATTGTTTTACAACAAATTGGCTGCATCTTAGTGCAGCTGGACCTGATACGCCAAAATGGGTAAAAATAAAATCCATTTTGTGCGTAATAATTGGTCTGTCCTTTTGATTCAACACACTTAAAGCCGCATCTCTTAACGACAGGCCTTGCAATTGTTTTGTTCGGATAAACGGTTCATTCGAAGTAATCGGCACTTCAGTTGGAAATAATTCCGTCACAGTATGACCGGCTTTTTTTGCCCACACGTATCCGTCTCCAGTACTTCCGGTATGAGGGACAGATTTTCCTCCTACAGCTACGATAACAGCTTTGGCAGGAATAAAGGTTTTATTTTTCAACCAGATTCCTTTTACTTTGCTTTCACTGTATTCGATGTTTTCAACCGGATGATTTGTTTTAATTGTAACGTTCAGCCTTTTCAGTTCGGAAAGTAGCGCATTGACTACGTCTTGAGCTCTGTTTGATACTGGAAACATCCGGCCATGGTCTTCCTCTTTTAAACGAACTCCAAGGTTTTCGAAAAAGCGTATAATGTCTTCATTATTAAATTGCGAAAAAGCGCCATACAAAAATCGTCCGTTGCCGGGAATATTTTTGATAATTTCTTCAATTGACCGGCGATTTGTTACATTGCACCGTCCGCCACCGGAGATCGCCAGCTTTCTTCCTAATTTTTCTCCTTTATCGACTAACAGCACGTTCGCTCCGTTTTCAGCGGCGGCGATGGCGGCCATCAATCCAGATGGTCCCCCTCCAATTACTGCTACATCATAATTCATATTCTCACAACCTTTAAGAAGTTGATGTTGCTTGTCCAATTTATTCGTACTTTTAGATTGATCCTAGTTTCGTCTACATCCTAGTCTTATATCATTATAAAAAGATGAATTTTTGAATTCAATGAGTGATGACTATATCTTAGTTCCTAGTGAATGTGGTAAAATGTTATAGTTGAAAATTTTTGTTAGAAACAATGGTGAGCAAAAGATGTCGGATAAATTATTAAGAGGGACGTTTATTTTAACATTAGGTACATATATTTCAAGGATTTTAGGAATGATTTATGTCATTCCGTTTTTCGCGTTGGTTGGAGAAACGGGAAGTGCTTTGTATCAATATGGATATGTTCCGTATACGATTTTTTTAAGCATTGCGACAATGGGATTTCCTATGGCCATTTCAAAATTTGTCGCAAAATATAATTCCATTGGTGATTACGAGACAAGCCGCAGAATGTTTCGATCTGGGATGCTGTTTATGCTTCTTGGAGGAATTTTCACTTGTTTTATTTTATTTGTGACTGCGCCTTTCTTTGCGGAACACCAGCTTGGCCAACAGGAGCTGCAAGGTGTGACAGTTGAGGATGTCACATATGTTATACGAATGGTCAGCCTTGCGCTTATAGTTGTTCCGATCATGAGTTTAATACGAGGTTTTTTTCAAGGGCATCAGTCAATGGGCCCGACGTCCGTTTCCCAAGTAATAGAACAGCTAGTGCGCATCATTTTTTTGCTTGTTTCCAGCTATATCATTTTAAAAGTATTACATGGCGATATCATTACAGCGGTGGGTTATGCGACATTTGCCGCCTTTGTTGGCGCCATCGGCGGGCTGTTCGTCCTTTTTTTGTATTGGATGAAAAGAAAAAATTCCTTATTGGCGATGCAGGAGAACAAAATTGAACCTTCCGGCATTTCCACGAAGCAAATGTTTCTCGAGGTGTTCAGGTATGCCGGTCCGTTTGTATTTGTCGGACTAGCTATTCCTTTATATCAATTTGTCGATTCTTTTACGTTTAATAAAGCTATGATTCAGGCGGGAGAAGGCGAAAGAGCGCAAGAATTATATGCCATGGTCAATTTTTTAGTGAATAAAATTGTCATGATTCCTGTTTCTTTAGCAACTGCTTTTGGCTTAACGCTCGTGCCGGCCATTACAAATGCGTTCACGAATCAAAACTTTCCGTTTGTTAGAAGACAAATTGACCAAGCGTTTCAAACATTAATGTTTCTCGTTCTCCCTGCATCCATTGGGATCATTATTCTTTCCGAACCAATCTACATGTTTTTTTATAATGACAATGAAACAGGTGCGAGCATTTTAGCTGCCTATGCACCGATCGCTTTGCTTTTTTCTTATTTCACTGTTTCAGCCGCCATTTTGCAGGGGATTAATAAACAAAAATTGGCTGTCATCAGCCTTGCATTCGGTCTTCTGCTAAAAATTTGTTTAAACAGCTGGCTTATCACGCAGTTTGGTGCATACGGTTCGATTATGGCAACTGCGATCGGGTTTCTTGGCTCGCTCATATACGGATTAATGATGATTCGCCGTCATACAGGCTACTCGTATAAAAGATTTTGGAAAAGAACAATATTTACGGGAATTTTGGTCATCTGTATGTCAATTGTCGTTGTAGCGTTTTCCTCTCTCTTTACTGTCTTTTTTGATTACCATGCAAGTAAAACAAATGCCGCCATCATGGTTGGAATTGCTGCATTATTAGGAGCAGGCTCGTATTTTTGGCTGGCTAAGCAATCAGGATTCCTAAAAGTTATTTTTGGAACTAGATTTTTAAGTAAGAGGAAGGAAAGGGGGTAGATAATATGCGTATTGATAAACTATTAGCACATGCTGGCTACGGCAGCAGAAAAGAAGTAAAAAAGCTGCTAAAGGAACGGGCCGTTCATGTTAATGGAGAAGTGGTGACGGATCCGAAAACAAATGTCGACCCGAATAAACAAGAAATCATCATTAACGGTGAACAGGTGTTGTACAAAGAACATGTTTATTTCATGATGAACAAGCCAGCTGGTTTTTTATCTGCTACAGAAGACAACGTCCAAAAGACTGTGGTCGATTTGCTTGATCCGGAAGATCTTCGCTATAATCCCTTTCCTGTCGGCAGGCTTGACAAAGATACCGAAGGGCTATTGCTGTTAACATCGGACGGACAGCTTGCCCATCAATTAACATCGCCCAAGAAAAATGTTCCTAAAAAATATTTTGCGGAAGTTATTGGTCTAGTGGCAGAGGAAGATGTCGAGCGGTTCAAAGCAGGTGTAAAACTTGATGACGGTTATGTTACAAAGCCTGCCTTGCTTGAAATTATTAAGGCAGACGACATTTCTGAAGTTTTTGTCACCATAACGGAGGGGAAATACCATCAAATTAAGCGGATGTTTTCTGCTGTCGGAAAAAAAGTGAAATATTTAAAACGAATCCAAATGGGAACGCTTGAACTAGATCAAACATTGCAAACAGGGGAATATCGAGAACTGACAAAAGAAGAATTAGAACAACTGCGATCGATTCAAGGGCAGCCGGGCGATTCAGCCGATTTTCCTTTGTAGTTTGAAAAACGTTCAAATTGAACTTCCGTTTTTTAAAAAGGCGGACAAACTGGCGCCGAAAAAGGTGGAAATTGCTTGCAACAGCAGACAAAAAGGGGCTGAGACCAAAAGTTATGTAACTTTTGGATCAGCCCCATATATGTATGTGAACGAATAACCAAATTTTCTTTTTTTAGTAGCTAGGATGACATCTTGACCTTCTTGTTAGTTGTTGCCCATTTTCCTCTTGCAGGACTGTGCACTAAATCGTTATATGCTAACACGTTTAAATCCCTCTGAATCGTTCTGGGGGTAATACCAAATTCATCGACAAGCTCTTGAGTTGTTACTGTACCCCTTTCATGAATGAACATGTAGACGGATTTGATTCGGGTTAGCATACGGTTTGTTGAAGGTTTCAAAAAACCACTCCCTATCATTTAATGCATCGAAATCACAAACCTACATACTCTTCAATGTCCATGCATTAGATGTCAAACTCCTAAAGTGGTACAATTCCATTATACACAATTTACATGTAAACTTTCCAGTGTGTTCATAAAATTCACATAATATTTACAATACTTACCTCTCATAGGCCGATTTAACAGCTTGAACTGACCCCAGTCGAATAGACAAATAGTGAAGTGATGATTCCTTCAACTAAAAAAATTCAATTGGTGATTAGAAAGCTTGATGAATGCAAAAAAACCCACCGTTGGAGTTTTCAAAAATCTACAAATTATCTTTTTCTTAAATATCTTTGTCTAAGCAATACAGATGCAAATAAAAAACGTTGTATGAACAAAGGAAAATTTTTGCTGTCAAAATTGATGATCATAAAAAAGATGAAAGGAACTGACCTTACAAATGTTGGGAATCTTATGCATAAAAATACTTCAATGATGATATATTTCTTTTTTCTACTTAGATAACATTTACAGTAAGAGTACAAATAAAATGTAACATTGTTGTCTAGGAAAAATGTGCGTTTGGCATAGAAGAACGAACACGATAAGCCCTATTAAGATGGTGAAACTTTCTCGAACAATCTCGATACGTGTTACGATATAAGTATAGATTTTTATTGAGATAGGAGGATATGGATAAAGAGATGAATTGGCAGTATTAATGTTGTGCTATTAGAAAAATATTTACATTATTGGTATTATATGTTATAATTTCAGCACTAGCATTGCAGTAATTAAATCTGATGATTCAAAATACTAAGAATGTTCAATTTTTTATTGATTTCGAAACAAAAAAATCCTTTACAATGGAAGTACAGGTGGTTCCTGTCCAAATCCAATCGTAAAGGATAACCATTATGGACAAGAATACACTAATTTCATCATTTGGTAAATGGGTTTCACCCATAAATATTCAAAAACTTAGCGAACAAGTCAAAGAATTGAAACAGGACTATTACACAAAAAAGCTGACAACAGAAGCCTATATTAAACTTTTATTGGTAGCCCAGCTGCTCGAATTTACGAGCTTAGAGGAAATGAGTGATGCACTTGTAGACGAAGATCTTCAAAAAGCACTCGGATTTGAATCGATAAGTGCCTCTCAGCTATCCCGAAAAAACAATCAGATCAACCCACTAATTCTTGCAAATTTGTTCTTGGATCTTGTTTGGAAAATTCAACGGCACCATTATCAAAACGGAAAGAATATGCCACTGAAAATCATTGATTCAAGTACACTCCCGTTGAATTTGACCCATTATAAATGGGCAAAATTCCGTAAAACAAAAGCTGGTGTAAAGCTACACTTACGGCTCGTTTTCATGGATAAAGACACCGTCTATCCTGAAAAAGCAGTGATTACGACAGCAAAAGAACATGACCGAAATCAACTCGAAGTCCTAGTGGATGATCAAGAAGCCATGTATGTGTTTGACCGCGGTTATGTGGACTATGAACGTTTTGATCGGATGACAGATGATGGCTATTTCTTCGTTTCAAGACTGAAGAAAAACGCAGTCATTCGTGAAGTCTATACATTTTCACTTCCTGATGATTGTCACGTTCTATCCGATAAAATGGTCTACATTGGTACCACACAAAATCGTACTGAAAATGTCTTTCGTCTACTAGAAGTTACGGACACAAAAGGGAACTTACTTCGTTTCATCACCAACCGATTTGATTTAAAACCAGAAGAGATAAGTGATATTTACCGATCTCGCTGGGCTATTGAGCTCTTTTTCAAATGGCTCAAGCAACACGTGGAAATTAAGCACTTTTATGGGATGAGTGAAACAGCTATTCAAAATCAAATTTTCTTAGCCCTTATCACGTATTGCTTACATGTTCTCATTCAATTGGAGATGAAAAGTAAGAAATCTCTACTTCGAATTACTCGTTGGTTAAAGAGAGCTCTGTGGAAACCAGCTTATGTTTGGTTGCGAAAATTTGATGGGCGAGCCAGTCCATAATCTCCCTTTTGTCGTTGTCCCTCTGGTTTAACTGTATATATTTACCAAATGGGCAGTGCCACCTTTCTTTAGGTTTTGTCTTTTTGGCACAAATTCACAAAAATTAATTAACAGAAAATTCTAACTATATTTATGCAATGCTAATGTAATTTCAGGTAAAAATAATATAGAATTTTTAAAATTTTAAAAAGAAAGGGGGAAGAAAATGAAAATTATGAAATCGAAAGTGTTACCTGCAGTAATAAGTCTTAGTATATTAATCTTAGGAATTGGACCAATAGGAGCATCGGCAGCTACTCATAGTAAGACAACTAAAATAGCAACATCTAAAGTAGTGAAAGATTCAGTCGATGAAGAAGCTAAATTAAAAGTTCTTGCATCAATATTAAGAGCAGGTGGATGGGTACTTGAGAAAGCTCTCGCACCTTTAAGCAAATCAGCAGCTAATAAAATAAAAAAATATCGATTAAAAATAGCCGATGGACTGGAAAAAGCAGAAAAAACAACAGAAAGCGGAATATCTAAAGGTCTTCAAAAAGCTGGTATACCAAAAGATGTTGCAGATGATATTGCTAAAATTATCGTTTCATTTCTATTATAAACTTAAGAATAAGGAGGGAGCAGAACAGTCAACTGTTCTGCTTTTAATTGTTGACATGAAAAAAGATTTTTTTTTAGTTCCTATATTTATAGTAATTGTTTTAATTATCATTATATGTTTCATAATGGGTTTACAGTATGTAGCGAGTATAATTGTTAGTTTCGAGTTTTTAAGTTTTTATGGACCAATATTTTTATCTTTGAATGTACTTGCTGGATTTATCTTACTTATTCCTTTAAGTATCTTATTGGAAACTATTGTTAATTATACGGGGTTTAATAAAATTGGAGGAATTTTCATCGTTCACATAATCGAGTTATCATTATTTATTTTTTATATGAAAATTACAGTACCACGAATGGATATTGTTAAATTCTATTCTGATACAGAGATAATTTTTTATACAATTATGTATTTTGGTTTTTTGGGAATTGGAACAATTGGGAAAATGATAGAAAGAGAAGATAAGCAATCCCAAAATACAAATAAGTGAAAGGAATTTAAAAAATGAAAAATAGTCGATGTTTTTTTATTTTAAAATTTACTATTCTATTTATTTTTCTCTTTAATAACAATATTAATGCGGGTGCTAAAGAAGGAAACATTAATACAATCATTACTCCTTTTTCAATTATTGGGAAAGATGAACGATCTGAAGTAGAAAATTCAGAAAAAAAACCCTACTCATCTATTTCTTTCATATACTCTCTTGACTCAATCTGTACAGGAACGATTATTGACGATGATAAGGTTTTGACCGCAGCCCATTGTGTATATAATCCAGACACAAAACAGTTTTATAGAAATAGTACAATATATCCAGGAGTAAATAAGGATGAATTTCCTTTTGAATCTGCAGATTCTATAGAATATATTGTTCCAGAACCATATATTCATTCAGGGAATTCTAAATTTGATTATGCCATTATCAAATTAGATAAACCCATTGGGCAAAACATAGAAAAGTTGGATATTAAAAATATTAAGTATACCAAAGGAAAGCCTATTAAAGTTATTGGCTATCCAGTTGATAAACTGGAGGAAACTGGTACAGTCTCACAATATGAAATGAATGGAAGGGTATTGAGCGAAGATATCTTTAATCTTTATTATGATATAGATACGACATCAGGTCAATCGGGATCTCCGATTTTAAATAGTAAAAATGAAGTGATAGGAATACATATAGGAAGTTACAGAACGAATGGCTTAAATGGAGGAATTAAGGTAAATAAGGTAATGAAAAATTTTATAAATAAAAATTTAGAAGAAAAATAGGAAGGGAATAAAAAAATTGCAAATAAAGGTACTGTCAAGAATTTTGTGTAACGTTCAATAGAATATCTCAGATTATGCTTTATTCGGTAATAAAGTCATTTATCTCTTCTGATCCCCTTACACACTTACAAATTTATGGACGTTCCTTTTCTTGTTCACCTACACCTCATACCGTTACGATCATGATGATATTTTAACTGTGGCTGCCTAAAAAGTCGTTTGTAAGGATTATTGACAATCCTATCGACGTTTATGACTTAATAGGACTTGAATTTCTAGATAAACCCTTATGATGATTAATGCTCCACAAATTTAATAGTTCGTTCCAACTATATAGAGGTGCAGCCTGCGTCCAATCTTAATACATGGAAAGACACTTTAGAATGGATGACATACATAGAAAAACTCCCCTTAAGGCAAAACAGATTGCTCTACCTTAAGGGGTGCATATCAGCTTAGAGAGGCATCTCCAATTTCAAAAGCCCGATATCCATTTTTTATTTTTAATAGATTTTCCTTTTGGGAAAGCCTCTTAATTAATGACCTCCCAGGAAAAAGAGCTGGATGAAAAATAGTACGGCGAAAATGTACAAAAATGGATGAACCTCTTTCCATTTTCCTTTCATGACTTTCATGAGAGGATAAGAGATAAATCCGAGCGCAATTCCAGTTGCAATACTTGATGTAAGCGGCATGCTTAAAATGACTAAAAAGGCCGGAAATGCTTCATCAATTTCTTTCCAATTAATTTCGGCAATTGAGCCCATCATTAAGCTTCCAACTATAATTAACGCAGGTGCTGTAATCGCTGAAATGCCGGACACAGCTGCAACGATCGGACTGAAAAATGCAGCAACACCAAACAATACGGCAACGGTTAAAGTTGTCAAACCAGTTCTACCGCCAGCAGCTACTCCTGAAGAAGACTCAATGTAAGCACTCGTCGGAGTTGTTCCGAGCATAGCGCCTGCTGTTGCTGCTATTGAGTCAGCTAGAAGGGCTTTGCGTGCGTTCGGCATTTCATCCCCTTTCATTAAACCTGCTTGTTTGGCAACGCCGATCATTGTTCCAGTTGTGTCAAAAATGGTCACTAATAAAAAGGAAAAGACGACTGCAAATAAACCATGTTGAATCACATCCCCAATTGCATCAATCGGGTTGGCGATTATAATGCCTTCCGGCAGTTTTGGAATTGAAACAATTCCTTGGTCAAACGATAATTGTCCGGTAAAAAATGCGATGATACCGGTACAAATCATTCCGATAAAAAGTGCACCATGAACATTCAAGCTCATTAAGATAAGAGTTATAGCAAGGCCGACAAGAGCGAGAACGACGGAAGGAGAATGCAGATCCCCAAGAGTCACTAAATTTTGCGGATGATCGGTGATCAGCCCGGTCAATCTTAGTCCGATAAACGCAATAAATAAACCGATGCCGGCGGTAATTCCATTTTTTAAATTGCTTGGAATGGCTTCGATTATTTGTTTACGAAACGGAGTTAGCGAAAGAATAATAAACAGGATGCCTGCAAGAAATACTGCTGAAAAGGCAATTTCATAATTAACTTTTTCCGCCCCAACAACAGTATAGGCAAAATATGCGTTCATTCCCATACCTGGAGCGATCGCTATCGGATAATTTGCCGAAAGCGCCATCCATAAAGTACCGATGATCGTGGCAACAACTGTCGCTGTAAACACTTGATCAAACGGAACGCCTGCTTCCGATAAGATAATTGGGTTGACAACAACGATATATACCATTGTTAAAAAGGTGGTTAAACCGGCAATAATTTCAGTTTTAACATTTGTTCCGTGTTCTTTTAGTTTAAACATATGATACCTCCAATTAAATACGAACATTTTATAAAAACATATATATAATATTCGTTTTTTGACTTTTTTGCAAGAAGACAACCACATTTTTTTTGCTGAAAAAAAAGAGAATCTTTATGTTACACTTAAATAATAAGAGAAAGAAAGGATCGAACGTATCATGAACTGGATGGATGAAGTGTTAAAAAGAAAAGAAGAAATTATTTTAGAAACACAAAAATTTCTACAAATCAAAAGTGTGCTCGATGAAAAAACAAAACAAATTGGAGCACCGTTTGGCAAAGGAATTAAGCAAGCGTTAGAACATCTTTTGCAAAAAGGGGAAAAAGACGGGTTTCAAGTCAAAAATTTAGACGGATATGCCGGTCATATTGAAATGGGAAAAGGAAAGGAAATCGTCGGCGTCCTCTGCCATGTTGATGTCGTGCCAGAAGGGGACGGCTGGTCATTTGATCCTTACGGCGCAACGATCCATGATGGGAAAATATATGCCCGCGGTGCGTTGGATGATAAAGGGCCGACGATGGCAGTATACTACGCCATGAAAATTGTAAAAGAATTAGGTCTTCCGTTATCTAAGCGGGTGAGAATGATCATTGGCACTGATGAAGAAAGTGACTGGCGCTGTGTCGATCATTACTTTAAGCATGAAGAAATGCCTGACATCGGATTTGCGCCAGATGCTGATTTTCCAATTATTCATGCAGAAAAAGGGATAATCGATGCAGTGTTTTCGGTGAACAGCGTGAATAAACATGCAGCAGGAAAATATGTGTTAAAAAGCTTTTCTTCCGGCAGACGGTTTAACATGGTTCCTGATTTTGCGAAAGCTGTGCTTGGAAATGTCCAAAATTTCTCAGAGGTTGAAAAAAGCTTTAAGCAATTTTTATCAGCATCACAATTAAAAGGTCGAATGTATCAAAATGAAGAAGGTGCAGTCGCCGAGCTTGAAGGGATATCCGCTCATGCGATGGAACCTGATAACGGAAAAAATGCCGGGATTTATTTGGCGAATTTTTTGTCAGCATTGCCGCTGGATGGCGAAGGAAAAGGCTTTGTTGATTGGATTAATCGTTATTTTTATCAAGATACAAGAGGGAAAAAGCTGGATATCTCAACACAAGATGAAGTAAGCGGTGAGTTAACGGTGAATGTCGGAATTATTCATTACGAAAAGGGGAAAGAGAAAACCGTTAGCATTAATATCCGCTATCCTGTAACAAAAAAAGGGAGCGAGATTAAAGAAAAACTAGAAAAAATAGCTGGTTGCCAGCTTATTCACTTTTCCGATTCAGCTCCCCATTACGTAGAACAAAATCATCCGCTTATTCAAACATTGAAAAAAGTGTATGAAGAGCAAACAGGGCAAAAAGCGGAGCTCATCTCCATCGGCGGCGGCACTTATGCCAGATCTCTCAAGGCAGGAATCGCCTTTGGTCCGTTGTTTCCGGGAAGGGAAGATATCGCTCATCAAAAAGACGAATACATTTATATCGAAGACCTGTTAAAAGCGACAGCCATCTACGCTCAAGCGATTTATGAATTAGCCAAATAAGTGTCCTTTAGTCTACTAGCTTCAGACCAATAACAGAAACAATAATTAAGGCGATAAATGTTATTCTCCATTTGTCTTTCGGTTCATCGAATACATACATGCCGACGAGCGTGCTGCCGACAGTGCCGATACCTGTCCAGACTGCATAGGCAATGCTCATCGGAATTTCATTCATCGAAAGCGATAAAAAATATAAGCTTAAAATAAATCCGCCAATTAGCATAAAGAAGGATGAGAAGCTTGGCGACGTGTTCACTTTTGTTAATCCTGTTACGCCGATGACTTCGCAGCATCCTGCAATAATTAAAAATATCCAGCTCAAGATTTGTCACCTTCTTTTGCTTCCAATTTGCTTGTTTGATATTTCAGCCCGATGATTCCGCAAATTAGCGACAAAATAAATACCATTTTCATCGGGCTGAAATGGGCGTCGAATAAAATAATCTCACATAAAATTGTTCCTAAAGTGCCGAGTCCGACAAATATTGTATATACCGTTCCTGTCGGCAATTTTTTAGTTAAATAAAGAAGCAGCAAAAAACTTATGCAAATAGAGATCACGGTTAGCATCCATTCCAAAACATTGTCTGAGTGCTTTAAGCCGATGACCCACGCCACTTCAAAAATAGCCGAAACAACGATTAAAAACCAATTCATAAACAAATTCCCCCTTTCCATCACAATCAAAAAAGCCTGCGAGAAACCATAAGGTCATTCTCCCAGGCTTTTATCCTTCCGTGTACACAGCAATTTGTGCGTTTTCTCTCGGACCAGTCCAAGCGAACGGCACTTGCGGAACCCTAGAAAACTTTACATAATTAGATTCAATTATCTCACAGAAACAGCAAGAAGGCAATTTATAAACGGTTATTCAAATAAGAACAAATCGCTTGATAAATAGCGTTCGCCTGTATCAGCCGTCATGCACACGACAACATCATCAGGAGATAATCTTTTTGCAACTTGAATTGCGGCAAAACATGCAGCACCTGATGAAGGTCCCACTAATATAGCTTCTTCCTTGGCGAGTCTGCGGGTGATTTCGTACGCTTCATCGTCCTTCACTTTGTGTATTTCATCATAAATGTTCGTGTTTAATGTTTTAGGGATAAAGCCAGGACTTGTTCCGACAAGTTTATGCTTGCCAGGACTGCCCCCGGATAAAACAGGTGACCCAGCAGGCTCGACAACGTGAATGGTCATCTCAGGAAAATATTTTTTTAACGTTTCTCCCGTGCCGGTGATTGTTCCTCCTGTTCCAGACGTTGCAACAAAAGCGGAAAGCGGTTTTCCTATTTCTTTCATTGCTTCGACAATTTCTAAAGCTGTTGTTTTCCGGTGGGCATCTGGGTTGGCAGGGTTTTCAAACTGCATCGGTATGAAGCTGTTCGGTATTTCCTTTACCAGTTCTTGCGCCTTTTTAATCGCACCGGGCATTTTCTCGTCCCCAGGCGTTAATACAACTTCAGCTCCGTATGCTTTCAGCAAATTGATCCGTTCTTCTGTCATGGTGTCCGGCATGACAATAATTGCCCGATATCCTTTGGCGGCCGCATTCATGGCGAGCCCAATGCCAGTGTTGCCGCTTGTCGGTTCAATAATTGTAGCTCCCGGTTTTAACAAACCTTGTTTTTCAGCTTCTACGATCATATTATAAGCAGCTCTGTCCTTAACGCTGCGGGTAGGATTAAAATACTCAAGCTTTACATAAATATCTGCGCCGTTTTTCGGGCTAATTCTGTTTAATTTGACTAATGGAGTTTCTCCTATTAAATCAGCGATATTATGAACTACGCGCATTCAAAACACTTCCTTTTGATATAGTCCATCCATATCATATCATAATTTATACGGACAGAAAAACTCGGATATACAAAGAATGCGCAGTTTTTGCTACAATATGTTCGAAAGTGAGGATAGAAAAAAATGCAAAAACATTATTTTCTTGCATTGGATGTTCCGATTGAAACGGCAAAAAGTATTACAAAATGGATATCAGCGAATCAAGATCGGTGGCACTTTTCGCGTTACGTCCATCCTTTTGACTATCATGTAACATTAGTGTTTTTAGGGAATGTTGATGCAAAGAGGCTTGCTTTGCTGTCAGAAAGCTTGCTTGAGCCCTGCCGGAAAATTCCGTCTTTTTCACTTGAACTTTCAGAGGCAGGAATTTTTGGGAAACGGGAACATCCGCGAATTTTATGGGTAGGCGTGAAAGAAAACGAGTTATTATACCAGTTGCGAAATGAAGTTTATAATACGTGCAAAGCTTTCGATTTCTCTTTAGATGAACGTCCGTTTAGACCTCATATTACTGTCGCCAGAAAATGGGAAGGACAGCTTTCATTTTCCTTGGAGGAGAAAAGCGCCCCATATTTGTTAAACGAACATTTTCATGTGGGTTCTGTTACTTTATTCCAAACGAATATTGACCAAACGCCTAAATATGAAGCGATCAAACAAATTCCTCTTGGAGGATAATGAGAGGAGTAAGGGGTAAAAAAATTGAAAATATTTAATTTGATATGGCAAATAGGTTTATTGTATGTCATTTATGTTATTGGCACGTTCCTTCAAAAATTGTTTCATTTAATGATTCCAGGAAGCATTATAGGCATGTTGATTCTTTTCGCTCTTTTGCATTACGAGCCTTTTCAAAATTTAGTGAAAGACGGGTGCTCTTTTTTAGTCAAGCATCTTGCCCTTTTATTTATTCCTGCGACAGTTGGGGTGATGGAATATTTTTCGCTGTTCCAATCAAAAGGTATCTTGACAGTATTCATTGTCATTATTAGCACGGTGCTGGTGATGTCCATTTCATCTTTCGTCAGCCAGATGACCGCTGCCAAAAAAAAAGCAGGCTGCTGGGCAGAATGGGAGTGATCAAAGCTTATGAAAATAATAGTCTCCATCTTAATGATACTTGCTACAGTGCTGATTTATTGGCTAATGGTTAAATTGTACAATAAAATCCATATTCCATTATTAGTTCCGATTGCCACTTCAACATTTGTCATCATTAGTTTATTGATTACATTTCATATTTCGTATCATACGTACATGTATGGAGGAAAATGGATTGATGAGCTTCTAGGCCCTGCCGTAGTCGCGCTGGCATTCCCGCTGTACAAGCATCGATCAACATTGAAAAAGTACGCTGTATCAATTGTTTTGAGCGTTGTCGTCGGCACGATTATCGGGCTGTGTTCAGGAATTATGATGGCTGTTTTATTCGGAATAGATAAGGAACTGATTCTTTCGCTTGCGCCCAAATCGGTCACTTCGCCGGTAGCTATGGATATCACAGACATAATTGGAGGTAATCCTACCCTTGCTGCAGTTTATGTCATGATAGCAGGAATATTTGGTGCGATGTTTGGACCTTATTTATTGAAATTACTTCGCATAAATCATCCAATTGCTATTGGGATCGGATATGGTACAGCTTCCCACGGAATTGGCACAGCGAGGGCAGCAGAATACGGCAGTCTGGAAGGAGCAATCGGTTCGATTTCGATGACGTTAAGCGCTATATTTGCTTCCATTATCTGCCCGTACGTTGTTCAGCTATTTTTGTAGAGATAAAGAGGAGATGACGCGATCTTGGCTCAGTTGATTAAAATGGAGGATTATATATCAAGGTATGAAATAGATCTAAATCGTTATGCCAATCAATTTATCCGCTTGAAAAAACAACAGTGGGAAGAAATTAAAAAAAGGTTTGAGAGTATCCAATTTGCTCATTCAACCTTAGATAGTGAAAAACAATTGTTTTTAGATCGGATTTTCAACTCCCAGCTTGTATGGGCAAGCTCTACCATTCGGGAAATTTCCCCGATGGATGAAGCTTTTGAAAAGGATTCGCTGCTCAAATATTTTTTGCAGCGGTTTCCTGACACTTATTTTGTCATGTATTATCCGGTTTTTCTTATTAAAAAAGCCTCTGTCCAAGGAGAAATTATCATCATTCGGCCAACAGATATCGTATGCCTTACCGCATTAGAATATAAAGAAAACAACGTATTAATCGGTACAAAACAGAAATTTTGGCTGAAACGGGACGATCAAGGCGAGAAAAAAATATTATCTCCCATTATCGGATTGGAGCGGACAGCAAATATAGTAAAACAGATTTTATCAAATGCGGAGGTTGACTTTCCAATTCGAAAAATATTATTAAACAGAACGGGATATATACATGCTTCAGAGCTGCCGGCAGATATTGAAATAATTGATGTGAGAAGCTACGACGACTGGTTTCAAAATATGCGGCGCCAGCCTTCTCCTTTTAAAAATGTGCAACTAAAAGCTGGAAAGGCTCTTTTAGCATCATGTGCAACAAATGCGGTAAAACGATTTAATGAATGAATTTTTTGAAAATGTTCGATTACATGTTGTTCTTTATGGAAGTATGAGGGTATGTTTTTACTTTTTCTTGACGAAAAAGACTGTTAGAAGATAAAATTTATTATGGATAGCTATTGGAAACATCTCATTCAATTCAATAGCTGTCTTTTTTATTGCGCAGGGTGAATCTACTAACGAAATGTGGGCTTGAAATTGAAGGTGAATTGGTTGGAAGACGTATTAGGTAGCGATTGGGAAATATCTCCGGCAGGAGGAGCGACAGGAGAAGCCTTTTATGCTGAAAAAAATGGAAAAAAACTGTTCTTAAAACGCAATTCTTCGCCGTTTTTAGCTGTTTTGTCAGCGGAAGGAATTGTTCCTAAGCTCGTTTGGACGAAAAGAATGGAAAACGGTGATGTGATTACGGCGCAGCATTGGCTAAACGGGCGCGGTTTAAAACCGAAAGATATGAAAAACGAGCACGTTGCGGAGCTCCTAAAGAAAATCCATCGGTCGTATGAACTACTTGATATGTTAAAACGTTTAGGAAAAGAGCCGCTCTCGCCTGAAACGCTGCTCGAAAATGTAAAAAAAGCAGCGAATTTGGAGCTTTTGGAGCTTTCGGTTATTCGACAAGCACTATGTTATTTGGAACAAAACGTGACAGAGGTGCAGCATAAAGAAGCTGTTGTTTGCCATTGTGATATTCATCATAACAACTGGCTTTTATCTGAGGACAACCAATTGTATTTAATCGATTGGGATGGAGCAATGATTGCCGATCCGGCGATTGATTTAGGAATGCTGTTATATACTTACATTCATGAAAGTGAATGGGATGAATGGCTGAAAAAATACGGAGCTGATTTAACGGACGATTTAAAAGTTCGCATGCATTGGTATATGTTAGCTCAAGTCATTTTGTCCATCTCTTTTTTGAGAAAGAAAAACAATGAAAAAGAAATGGCGGAGCAGCTGGAATTTTTAAATGCTTTGCTTAGGAAAGGGCATTGATATCCTCAAGCCATTGAGTCAACTGCCCTTGATGTGAGGCGATAAAATCGGTTATATCGCTGGAATTTTTCCCGTTTTGGCAATAAGTATATATTGTTTCAAGCGATTGCTTTAACTGATCATTAACTTCAGCATTGGCCATTAATGACCGAATGAGGCGCTCTAATTGCTCATATTCCGCTACTGATCCGCAGCATTCACTTTCATGTTCAGATAAAATATCTTTCAGAAGCATCAGTTGATCACGATAATTCAATTGCATTCATTCTCACCCCATTTCTTTATTGATTAGAATATACATCATTTCGATTTCTATACAATAAAGAGCCGTTCAGTATACGGCTCTTTTGACATAGTAAAAAAATAAACAGAGGTGGAATATGCGTTTAAGAAATAAGCCTTGGGCCGGAGATTTTTTAAGAAATCATCCCCAATTTGTTATACAGCAGCCTTTTGAATGGAAAGGGAAATGGAACGATTTGTTCGGGAATGAGCATCCCGTTCATATAGAAGTCGGCACCGGCAAAGGACAGTTTATTGTCGGTATGGGGAAGCAAAATCCGCATATTAATTATATCGGCATTGAGCTTCAGGAAAGCGTCCTCGTCTCGGCTTTAAAAAAATTAAAAGAAGAGGAACTTCCGAATGTAAAGCTTATGAACGTAAATGCGAGCCAGTTAGCTGAAATTTTTGCGAAAGGCGAGGTTGAGCGAATCTATTTAAATTTTTCAGATCCTTGGCCAAAAAAACGCCATGCGAAGCGGCGCTTGACACATCATTCCTTTCTTTCCATTTTTGAGAGCATTTTAGCTGATGAAGGTGAAATTCATTTTAAAACGGATAACCAAAGGCTGTTTGAATATTCGCTTGTCAGTTTTTCCGAATACGGATTTTTATTGAAATGGGTAAGTTTAGATCTTCACCAAAGTGATTTTACAGACAATGTAATGACGGAATACGAAGAGAAATTTTCCAAAAAAGGACAAAAGATTTATAGGGCGGAAGTGAAATTGCGAAAGTGAAAATTCGGTAAAGACAAACATCCCTGCACGATAGTGTGCGGGATGTTTTTTTGATAAAAAATGGAATCTTCGAGGGATGAATCTTCTGCACTCTTCAGTCTTTTGCTTAAGCAAAAACTTTAGGCGAATTGATTTGTTTCGTACACGTGAGGATTCCGTAAGCACATTTTTAAAATGTTCAGATTTATCGTTTCATTTTTATTCGTCATTCGATCTTCGAGAAAAGAGAAAGCCAGTCTTTTACGCGGCGCCTCGCCGCAAACATCGAGGCCGATCACTTTTTTTTCATTTAATATTGTCCGCAAATAAAAAAGCAATGTCGCAGCACTCATTGTACCTTGGTCCCAGTTTGTCACCGCCTCCCCTTTTTTTAAAACATCTTTGTCGATGCTAATATAAACAAAATCATTTTGTATTTGTTGAATTTGTTGTAAAATATACGGATGATTTTCAGGTGTATACGGGATGACCTTGACTTTTTCTATTTCTTGTTTTTCTGTCCATTTTGGACCGATGATAATGGCTTTTGTTAAAAAAGGATTGTCTTTTAGCGCAAAAGATAACCATGAGCCGCAAGAAATTGGCATGTTCCTCCCGATTGCAGAATCGTCTAAGTCTGTATGATGGTCAAATAGAAGAAGGGTAAACGGAAGTTTTATTTCATTCAACAGGAGATATGTAACATAGTGATAATCGCCGCTGCCGATGAACGTAATTCCTTTTTGCTTGCGGCTCAACAGCTTTCTTTTTATTACTTTTAACGATTGTCCGTCACAAAACAGCCGGGTTCCTTCTAAATCAGTGAAATCAATGCATTCGTGAGAATACGATTGTAATTTTCTTTGATAATGGTATGTTTCATCAAAATGTAAAATCGTCACACCTTTTTTAACAATCCCCATTTTTTTCACTCCCCAAAGAGACAAAGAAATTTGTTTTCTCTGTTTCTTGTTAAGAGGAAAGCTGATTTACATGTAAAATGGTTCCGCTCGATGCATCGACAATAACTTCAAACTGTTCAGTTTTCCCTTTATAAAAACGGCTGATTCCTGCCTCATACACTTTATAAGATATATCATTTTTTTCATAATCTTGCGGGATGGTGTAAATCCAGGATCCGTTGATCGGGCCTTTTTGTTTAAAAGCTTTTTTCACCGATTCAAGTGCTTTTTCCGGCGAAAGAAACGGCTTTTTATATTCGTTTTTTAATACATATCCGACGGCAATCCCTGCTGCGAAGCCGATCAGGAAATTTTTCCATTTCACAATCTTCCCTCCTTAAACAATTTACTATTAGTATAACGCAGTTTTGTTACATTTGTGGAATATACATTCATCATTCGCTAAAATAAGTTTATACATATTTTGTGTACGTGATGGTCTAAATTAAGCTAAAGAAGGGGATATAAACATGAACAACGAAACGTTGGATTTATTTAAAACATTAACAGAGCTGCCGGGTGCATCAGGCAATGAACACGCTGTTCGCTCATTTATGCGCAAAGAGCTAGAAAAATATGCAGATGAGATCGTTCAAGACAAACTCGGCAGCATTTTTGGAGTGAAAAAAGGCAGTGAGGATGGACCAACTATAATGGTTGCAGGCCATATGGACGAGGTAGGCTTTATGGTCACATCTATTACAGAAAATGGAATGATCCGCTTTCAGCCGCTGGGAGGATGGTGGAGTCAGGTTTTGCTGGCGCAGCGCGTGCAAATTATAACTGAACGCGGTCCGGTGATCGGCGTGATCGCATCCATCCCTCCGCATTTGCTCAATGAGGAAGTTCGGAAAAAGCCGATGGAGATTAAAAATATGCTGATTGATATCGGCGCTGATAATCGCTCAGATGCGGAAGCCATAGGAATCAAGCCAGGACAGCAAATTGTTCCGGTCTGCCCGTTTACGCCGATGGCTAATTCGAAAAAAATTTTGGCAAAAGCTTGGGACAACAGGTATGGATGCGGGCTGGCCATTGAGCTGTTGAAAGAAGTGAAAGATGAAACATTGCCAAACGTTTTGTATTCTGGAGCGACTGTCCAGGAAGAAGTAGGGTTAAGGGGAGCGCAAACGGCCGCCAATTTGATTAAGCCGGACATCTTTTTTGCATTGGATGCGAGTCCTGCCAACGACATGAGCGGGGACAAAAACGAATTTGGTCAGCTTGGAAAAGGAGTTCTGCTGAGAATTTATGATCGGACAATGGTCACTCATCGGGGAATGCGGGAATTTATTCTTGACACAGCTGAAACAAACAATATTCCATATCAATATTTTACATCCCAAGGCGGAACAGATGCAGGCCGAGTACATATTTCTGGCAGCGGTGTGCCTTCAGCGGTAATCGGAATATGCGCCCGATATATTCATACTCATGCTTCGATGATCCATGTCGATGATTATTTAGCAGCAAAAGAATTGCTTGTGAAGCTCATAAAAGCTTGCGATCGATCCACTGTTGAAAAGATTAAGCAAAACGTTTAACATAAAACATTCCGGAGGGAAAAAATGAATGTCGCAATCGGATCGAAAAACCCGGCGAAAATCAATGCGGTGAAGGAGACCTTTTCTCTTTTGGAAGAGAAGAACATGGAATTCATCTCAGTTGATGTTCCATCCGGGGTTTCAACACAGCCATTTTCCGATGAGGAAACATTGCAGGGGGCATTAAATCGGGCAAAAAATGTCTTTGAAAAAGTTAAACCGGATCTTTCGGTTGGTCTTGAGGGGGGTGTGGATGTTACACCTCGCGGATTGTTTTTATGCAATTGGGGTGCATTAATTGATAAAGATGGAAATGAATATATTGCTGGAGGGGCGAGAATCCCGCTCCCGAATGAATTTCTTGAGCCGTTGAAAAAAGGCTTGGAGCTTGGAGATGTAATGGATGCATATGCGAAAAAAAGAAATGTGAGACATCGAGAAGGAGCAATCGGAATCTTTACAAACGGCTTTATCGACCGGAAAGAAATGTTTGCACATATCATGAAGCTGTTAATAGGACAATATCAATTTTCCAAAAAAAATTAACTTTGATCGGCTCAGGCATGCGAGTTAGTAGCTTTTTTTGCTGAGATTTGTTACGATGCCAATGAAAAAAGATAAAAGGAGACTTGCAGAGATGGAAAACATTCAATCTGTTGATCATTTTTGGGAGCTTACGAAAGGAAAAAATGCTTTATTTGTATTTTCGGCTGATTGGTGTCCAGATTGCGGGTTTATTAAGCCGCATCTTCCTGAATTGGAAAAGGAGAATCCGCAGTTCGCATTTTATTATGTCGATCGGGATGAATATATCGATTTATGCGCAGAATTAAATGTTTTTGGCATCCCAAGCTTTATCGCATTTAACGAGGGAAAAGAGATCGGACGCTTCGTCAGCAAAGATCGGAAAACAAAAGAGGAAGTTCAGCAATTTTTAGATGGCTTAAATCTTTAATATAAAGAAAATAAAAAGGAGATGATCAGCCTTATGAATTCTGAACAAATGGTCGAATTGTTAAAAGAGAAGTTAAATGATTACTCATTTCACTTTTCATTTAATCGAAAAAAGGATACGTTAAGAATCGAAGATCCAGAATTGAAAAAAGGGCTGACACTCTCCTTGCCAGGTATTATTTCAAAATGGAACGAAAAAAAAGAAAAAGCGATTGATGAATTCGTTTATTACATAACCGAGTCTCTCTCAGCAATGAAAAATGAAGATGCATTAAGCGGCAAGGAAAAACAGATTTATCCTGTCATTCGCTCAACTTCCTTTCCGGTTGAGTCGAATGGCGTTCCTCTTATTTTTGAGGATCATACTGCTGAGACCCGCATTTATTATGCCCTTGATCTCGGAAATTCGTATCGCCTAATTGATGAACAGATGATGAAGAAGGAGAATTGGACGCGCCAGCAATTGAAGGAAATGGCTGCCTTTAATTTGCGTTCATTGCCGACAAAAGTAAAAGAAGATAAGGTCGCAGGCAATGTTTTTTATTTTTTTAATTCAAATGACGGCTACGATGCCAGCAGGATTTTAAATGAGTCAATTTTAAAAGAATATGAATCAAAAGTTCAAGGGGATATGACTGTCAGCGTCCCTCATCAAGACGTGCTGATCATAGGCGACATTCGAAATGAAACGGGTTATGACGTGCTGGCACAGCTGACGATGAGCTTTTTTACAAATGGGAGGGTGCCGATTACGGCTTTATCCTTTATTTATGAAAACAAAAAGCTCGAACCGATCTTTATTTTGGCAAAAAACCGCAGAAAACTGACGAAAGGAGACGATGACAAGCAATGAATGTATTTTACAATAAAGAAGGAATCGGCGATGTACTCATCATCTCTTTAAAAGATATACCGTATGAACAGAAGCGGTTTGAAAGAAAAGGAGATGTTGTAAAAATATTTGATGCTGAAACTAATGAAACAGCAGGCTTCAACATTTTTCAGGCAACTTCTTATTTTTCGCTTGACGGAAACGGCCAATTAGATGTAACGGCAGAAATGGTGGAAAAGATCAATCAAACAATTGCGCAAAACGGTTTTTCAGATAAGCTGGAGGCAGATTTATCACCGAAATTTGTCGTTGGCCATGTATTGGAAAAAGAAAAGCATCCGAACGCTGACAAATTAAGTGTATGCAAAGTCGATGTGGGGGATGAAGTGCTTCAAATTGTTTGCGGGGCACCGAATGTTGCGGCTGGACAAAAAGTTGTTGTTGCAAAGGTAGGAGCGGTTATGCCAAGCGGAATGGTGATAAAAGAAGCTGAACTAAGAGGCATTTCCTCGAGCGGCATGATCTGTTCGGCAAAAGAATTAAACCTGCCCAATGCACCAAAAGAAAAAGGGATTCTTGTATTGGAAGATAGTCGAAAGCCAGGGGAGCCGTTTTTTAAGTAAAAATGCGATAAAATTTCAAAAAACACGCGGAAAACATTTTGTTTGCCGCGTGTTTTTTATATGATGATTTATTAATTTTTGACTCATTTTAAATCATGATTCAACCGTTCCACTGAATGAAATGAGCGGTGATCAGGAAAATAGCAGATAATCCAAACCAAATTAAAAATAATGGTGCATAAAAGCGAACCCATTTTTGCCATGAAACTCCAGCTAGTGCTAGTGCAGCCATAAAATATCCTGAAGTTGGAAATAATATGTTGCCTAGCCCGTCTCCAAATTGGTAGGCCAAAACAGCTGTTTGTCTCGTAACTCCGATTAAATCAGAAAGCGGAGCTAAAATCGGCATAGTAACTAATGCTTGTCCGCTGCCTGACGGAATTAAAAAGCTAAATAGCATTTGGACAATAAACATCCCAATGACACTAAATGTTCCTGGTATTTCGCCTACTATCGTTCCTAGTGTATGGACAATGGTGTCCATTATTTGTCCGTCTTCCATAACTACTGATACTGCTCTGGCAATACCAACAATGATTGCCCCAACTAAAACTTCACGAAAACCGTCATTAAATGCTTCGCAAATATCGTTTAATGTTAATCCAGCGATCAGACCTACAACCACACCCATTATAATGAACAGTCCAGCCATTTCTAACATAAACCAGCCTTGAGTTAAAACACCGTACACTAATAAGACAAAAAAGGATAACAATGCAAAAGAAGCAGCTTTTTGTTTTTTATTCATTTCATTCCTTTTGGATACAGATTGATTGAAGTACATATTCCTTTTAGCTTGATCATCTTTATATACTAAGCTTGCTTCAGGATTCTTTTTAACTTTTTTAGCATATTGCATAATGTAAATCATTCCTGCTAAAACAAAGACAACGAAAGCCGCTATGCGAAATTCTATACCTGAGTATATTGGAAGTCCTGCAATTTTTTGACCTAAACCAGTATTAATAGGGTTAAGAAAGCCTGTCATAAAACCAGCAGTAGTTGCAACTAAAGCAACCGCCGCCGCCACCATTGAATCAAATCCTAAAGCAATAAATAGGGGGAGAATTACAGGTATATAAACTAAACTCAGTTCTTGCGTTCCAATTAAACTGCATATAATTGCGAATACAGTCATTAAAACTGGAATTAACACAATACCATTGGAAGCAAATGTTTTTGCTAGTTTCTCTACTCCTATTTCTATAAGTCCTGTTTTTCGAATAACGGCAAATATACCGCCGATGATCAAAGTGAAAAAAACGACATCACTTGCTGCAACTAATCCTTTTGGGACTGCCATCATAAATTCAACAGGACTTACAGGTGCTGCTTCAACAAAATCAAATGAGTTTGGATCAATCGTTGTTCTTCCATCAGGTCCTGGAATACGTTCATAAACGCCAGCAGGTACAAAATAAGTAGCGGCTGTAGCAAGAATTATTAAAACAAACAATATGACATAAATATGAGGCATTCTTAATTTCTTTTTCTCCAATTGTGGTTTTTGATTAATAAAAGCTGCATTTTTTACACCTTTTTCAGCTTCCATTTTTTATCCCTCCTCTTCTGTTTGTGACACTTTATGTTCGTTTTTATAACATAATAATTTGTGGTAGCTATTCTGTCATTGGTTATTTTCACTGAAAATGAACTATTTTTTTGTAAAATCTATTAAATTTTACAATTATTTTAATTTAAAAAATGAAATCATGTTATAAAAAATAACATAAAATTATTTAAGTTTTCAAAAAGTGCTGATTGATATAGAGGTATGTATCGGATGTACGAGCGAAAAAGGGAAGTTAATAAAAACTTATTGAATGTGATAAGAAAACGAAAACAACGAATTTTCAAAAAAGTCTTCCAATCTGTATTAATCTGTTATATATTAAAAATGTAATTTAAAAACTGTTTTATAACAAGGTAGGTGAGGAAACGTGAAGGCTAGTGCAGCATCTAGGCTGGAAGTGAAGGGAACTCTTCTGCCTTCTTACAGGGAGATTTTAACGAACGAAGCCCTTCAGTTCGTCGAAAAGCTTGAACAAACATTTGGTTCAAGAAGAATCGAGCTGCTTGAACTGAGGAAAGAACGGGAAAGGCGAATTAATGAAGGGGAGAAGCCGTCGTTTTTAAAGGAGACGGAACATATTCGAAAAGGGGACTGGACGATACCGCCTGTTCCAAAAGATTTGCAGGATCGCAGAGTTGAAATTACTGGACCTGTCGACCGGAAAATGATTATCAATGCCTTAAATTCAGGCGCAAAAGTTTTTATGGCGGACTTTGAAGATGCCACATCACCGACTTGGGAAAATATTGTGGAAGGACAAATTCACTTAAGGGATGCGGTCAACAAAACGATTGAATATGTGAATGAAAACGGAAAGGTATATAAGCTGAATGAAGAAACGGCAACGCTGATCGTGCGGCCGAGAGGACTCCATCTAGAAGAAAAACATGTCCTATTGGACGGAAAACGGATTTCAGGCAGTCTGTTTGATTTTGGCCTATATTTCTTCCACAATGCAAAAGAACTGATCAAAAGAGGAAGCGGACCTTACTTTTATTTGCCGAAGCTGGAAAGCCACTTAGAAGCCAGATGGTGGAACGATGTTTTCTGTTTCGCGCAAGATGAATTGGGGGTAAAGCGGGGGACGATTAAAGCGACCGTTCTGATTGAAACGATATTGGCCGCGTTTGAAATGGACGAAATATTATACGAGCTGAAAGAGCATTCAGCTGGATTGAATTGCGGCAGATGGGATTACATTTTTAGCTATCTGAAAAAATTCCGAAACGATCAAAACGTCATTTTACCTGATCGGGCGCAAGTAACGATGACGGTTCCGTTTATGAGGGCGTATTCTCTGCTCGCGATTAAAACGTGCCATCGCCGGAACGTTCATGCCATTGGAGGAATGGCAGCGCAAATTCCGGTTAAAGATGATCCGGTGAAAAATGAAGAGGCGTTCCAAAAAGTGCGCGCTGATAAAGAGCGGGAAGCGAAAGATGGACACGATGGCACATGGGTGGCACATCCTGCGCTTGTACCGGTTGCCAAAGAAATTTTTGACCAATATATGAAACAACCTAACCAGATTGATAAACAGCTAGATGTTGAGATTTCAGCAGAACAGCTTCTTGAAGTCCCGGAAGGAACAATTACAGAGCAAGGATTAAGAACGAACATTGATGTCGGCATTCGTTATCTTGCATCATGGCTTTCTGGAAGAGGAGCTGCACCTATCCACAATTTGATGGAGGATGCTGCAACGGCAGAAATTTCAAGGGCACAGGTATGGCAATGGATTCGTCATCCAAAGGGGGTGTTGGAGGACGGACGGAAGGTTACAATAGAGCTTTATGAAAAAATTAAGCAGGAAGAGCTGGAAAAAATAAAACAAGAGTTTGGTGAAGAAGCCTATCAAAAAGGGCGTTTTGATGAAGCGGCGAAATTGTTTGATGAGCTTGTGAGAAATGATGAATTCGTAGATTTTCTGACGCTTCCAGGCTATGAAAGATTAAATTAAAAAATATTTCAAAAAAGGGGAGAGAAAAGATGACATTACAAGAAAAAGCGAGACAATTGCAAGAAAGCTGGGAGAAAGATGAACGCTGGAAAGGGATTACACGCCCTTATTCGGCTGAAGATGTGTTGAATCTTAGAGGTTCCATTGAAATCGAATATACTCTTGCCAGAAGAGGAGCAGAAAAATTTTGGAATTTAATGAAAACTGAGGAATACGTAAATGCCCTCGGAGCTTTGACAGGAAATCAAGCTGTCCAACAAGTAAAAGCCGGATTAAAAGCAATTTACTTAAGCGGCTGGCAAGTGGCAGCAGATGCTAATCTTGCGGGGCAAATGTATCCGGATCAAAGCTTGTATCCTGCTAACAGTGTGCCGCATGTCGTAAAGCGGATTAATCAAGCTTTGCAGCGGGCAGATCAGATCCATCATATGGAAGGGGATCATTCAATCGATTGGTTCGTTCCAATTGTTGCGGATGCTGAAGCTGGATTTGGCGGTCAGTTGAACGTTTTTGAATTGATGAAGGCGATGATTGAAGCAGGAGCAGCTGCTGTTCACTTCGAGGATCAATTGTCTTCTGAGAAAAAATGCGGCCATTTAGGCGGAAAAGTTTTGCTCCCGACACAAACAGCTATTCGCAATTTGATTGCTGCAAGACTGGCTGCTGATGTGATGAATGTTCCGACTGTTATCATTGCTCGCACTGACGCCAATGCGGCTGATTTGATCACAAGCGACATCGATGACAGGGATAAAGAGTTTATTACTGGGGAACGGACACAGGAAGGATTTTTCCGCACTCGCGCTGGTCTTGATCAAGCAATTGCTAGAGGTTTGGCATATGCGCCATACGCAGACATGATTTGGTGTGAAACATCTGAACCTAATTTGGAAGAAGCACGGAAGTTTGCTGAGGCTATTCATAAAGAATTCCCAGGCAAGTTATTGGCATATAACTGCTCACCTTCCTTTAACTGGAAGAAAAAGCTTGATGACGATACTATCGCACGCTTCCAAAAGGAAATTGCTTCTTACGGCTACAAGTTCCAATTCGTTACTTTAGCTGGATTCCATGCATTGAATTACAGCATGTTTGAACTTGCACGCAAGTATAAAGATCATGGAATGGCTGCCTACTCTGAACTTCAGCAAGCCGAATTTAGAAGCGAACAGTATGGTTATACAGCAACACGGCATCAGAGGGAGGTTGGAACTGGTTATTTTGATGAGGTTGCCCAAGTGATTACTGGAGGTACTTCTTCTACAACCGCTTTAAAAGGGTCTACGGAAGCTGAACAATTTACCACAACTTAATTGACTGGCCATAATCATTACCTTCACATAGATTGAGCCAATCCTCTGGGATTGGCTTTTTTTTATCATTTAACGCACCCATTTCGCATATTCTTTGGATAGCTCCATAAATTTTTCTCTATCTTTTCGGTCCAGAGCATCATTAATTTTGTCTTCCAGCATTTTTTTTCGATGATTGAACCATGCTTCGTCCAGAATCATTTGGATGTATACATCCATCATGAAGTTTTCTGGATTTTCCTTCACAGAACGGGTCTTCATCAGTTCGGAATAAGATTTCCGGTTTTCCATAACCCATCACCTCTGATGCCTTTTTTATATTATATGGATTTCGGAAGGAAAAATCAACTTATAATTTGTAATTTTTAGAAAAATTACATTAACAATAACATCTTGCCTTGATCTAATGCTTTGTATTTAAAAATTTTAAAAAAATATAGAAATTTTGGAATTTTTATGATAGATTTGAATCAGTAAAAAAGAACTATTATATAGAAAAAATTAGGAGGTAAGAATTCTAGTGAGTACGAAGCAGTTTGAGGCAGAAAAATGTATTGTAAATGGGGAAACAATGGCAATTTTGCCTTTTAGAAAAGAACATCACTTGTACGCTAAAATTTTGGAAACTAGCGGAGAGCGCATAGTACCTATTCGACCTGTTTATGTTATTGATCAAAGCTGCCGTTATTATGGTTCAAGCTTTAAAGGAAGAGTTGAAGGATCAAAAGGGCTGCTTGGCATAACAAAAAAGCTTCCGATTGTCATTGATCCTGCCAATTCCCTTTATTTTTTTCCTACTCATTCACCCGCAAGGCATCAGTGCGCCTGGTTTTCCCATTCCCACATTTCCCGCTTTATGAAAACAGATTCGAATTGTACGGAAGTCATATTCCGTAACGGTCAGAAAATAGTTGCTGACATATCTCCATCTTCTTTTTCCCATCAATTTTATAAAACGGCACATCTTCGAACGATTATCTCTTCAAGAATTGAGCAGGAGCAGCGCCGCATGAACACAATCCTTTTTCCGAAGGAGCAGCATGCATATATTTATGAACAGCTCGTTCGCGAATTCAGAAAAGAAGATGGATAAGCTTTATCTTCCGGCACGCAAGCTGTCAATTTGCGTGCTTTTTTCCGTGTTAGAAAATGGGGGAGATTTCATTTTTTCTGTTATAAGGGGACAGGCATTCAACGGGCGAAACAAATAGTCCTGTTCCCTCATCTTCTGTAGCGAACGGTTTGGCCGTTGTCTTTCTTCTAAGATAAAAAGTCTAAGAGGTTGGAATGCCAGATTTTTTTTCAGTTTTAAACAAATAATGTTCAATCAGTTCATTTACTTTATTTCGGATTCTTGGATTGAAGTAGCTGTGGTGTTCTTCGTAGCCGTTATAGTAGAAAGTGTACGTTGTGAATGCTTCATCCTGTTTGGCTTTTAAAACTTTCACCTTTTGTCTGCGCAATTCTTTGCGAACCTCTGCCAAATCTTTTTGTACAAGCTTTAACGCCTCTTCAATTAGATGCAAATAAGGATCTTTCAGCTTGAATGGACTTTTTTTTACGACATTCATGTCTTTGTTCAGCACCGTAGCAGTCATCGGTAAGTAGATCGACTGTTCAATCAAATGGCGAATGTCGGTTGGTATTTTCGACATAGGGAATACCTCGCTTCAAATGGAACATATGTTCTATTTTTATTATAAAACAGGAAAATAAATCATTTCAATTAATTTTTTTCGGCAAAATTTTTCAACTTATGCTCAAAAGGTGTAAAATAAAAGGAGATGTTGAAGTAAGGAGTTAAGATATGGATGTCATTGCATTTTTCGATTCCATTACATTAGAAGATGTTGAACGATTCTTTAAAGAATACCGAGCGCTCGGACCTCTTCCAGGGATTCTGCTTCCGATGCTTGAGGCTTTTTTTCCGTTCTTGCCTCTTATTCTGTTTGTAATTGCGAACGCTAATTCATTCGGACTTTGGTTCGGCTTTTTGTACTCGTGGATCGGTTCATCGGCAGGCGCATTGCTCGTGTTTTTTTTAGTGCGAAAGTTTGGCCGGAAGCGTTTTTTAAATTTTTTAAGCAGACATGAAAAAGTAAGACGAATGATGAACTGGGTCGAACGGCACGGCTTTGCTCCTTTATTTTTAATGCTCTGTTTCCCTTTTACGCCTTCTGCGCTTGTAAATGTAGTAGCCGGTCTTTCCAAAATCAATGTGTGGCAGTTTGCGCTCGCTGTTTTATCAGGGAAGCTCGTGATGATTTTTATGCTTAGCTTATCAGGGTATGATTTACGGGAGCTGATTGAAGAGCCCGTCCGGTTGATCATTGTGTTTGTTGTGATGGCGCTCATGTGGTTTATCGGAAAAAGGATTGAGCAGCGTTTAAATGTTTCGTTAATTAAACGAAAAGATAAAAAGTAGGTGAAGAGCCGTGAGGAAAAAACGAGTTATTGCGGGAATCGTCACTTCAGCTCTTTTATCAACCGTTTTAATTAAAAATATTGCGTTTGCCGCGTACACTGTTGATGGCGTATCGATGCAGCCCACCTTAAAAGAAGGCCATCATTTTTATATAAATAAATTGACGAATCGGTTTAATAAAATTGAACGGTTTGACATTGTCGTGTTTCAGATGCCCGGCGAAAAGCAAGTTTTGGTTAAAAGGGTCATCGGCCTTCCAGGAGAAAAAATTGAATATCGAAACGACAAATTATATGTGAATGGGAAATATGTACCGGAACCATTTTTAAAGAAAAATAAAGAAAAAGTATATGGAAATCCAATCACAGGGAATTTTACATTAAAAGAAATAACTGGAAAAGAAGCAGTGCCGGAAAAATGTATTTTTGTCATTGGCGACAATCGGTTAAACAGCAGGGACAGCCGGCATTTTGGCTTTGTTCATGAAAAAAATGTGATCGGAGAGGTAAAACCGTAAACGATGATTCCTATAAGTTGGAAATTCGGATTGTCCGAATCAATGGATTTTCAAAACCATTTACAGTAAAATAAATGTATTCATAAACACGAAATCAGAATGGGACAAGAAAATTGTCCCATTTTCCGTTTGGATGCCTTCTGAAGGGGGGAGATTTCATGGGTATTAAGTTTTTGATCGGTTCATCCGGCACAGGAAAAACGACGGCAATCTTAAACGAAATTAGGGAAAAATTAAAAGAAGATCCGTATAATGGAAAACCTATTTTGTTTCTTGTTCCTGATCAAATGACTTTTCAGATGGAATATGAACTGATGAAAACTCCGGAATTAGGAGGAATCATTAGAGCGCAAGTATTAAGCTTCAACCGTTTGGCGTGGAGGGTGCTGCAGGAGGAAGGAGGCATCAGCCGTACCTTTATTTCCCAAACAGGCATGAACATGTTTCTTCGAAAAATCATCGAAGAAAAAAAGCACGAATTTAAAGTGTTTTCCAAAGCCAGTGAAAAAAAAGGGTTTATTGAGCATATCGAACAGATGATTACAGAAATGAAAAGATATATCATCAGTCCAGATATGCTCGATGATCAAGTAAAAAAATTAGCGGAAAGCCATGATCATAGAGAGCGGATTCTTTCCAATAAATTAAAAGATTTGGCGGGCATCTATCGTTCCGTGGAAAAATTATTTGCTGATAAATACATAGATTCAGAGGATTATTTGCAGCTTCTTTCAGAGAAGATTTATGAATCAAGCTACATGGACGGAGCGGAAATTTATATCGACGGCTTTCACAATTTTACGCCTCAAGAATTGCAAGTAGTCGAATCGATGATGAAAACAGCTTCTTCTATAACAATTGCTCTCACATTGGATAAACCGCCTGAAGAGGCCGTTGCCGACGAGCTTCATTTATTTTACATGACGGCTGAAACCTTTTCTTTGCTGAAAAAAATGGCTGAACGAAATAATATTTCCATTGATGAAGTAGCATATATGACTGACCGGAAACGTTTTATTGAAGAGCCGTCACTTGTTCATCTAGAAAAAATGTACTCTTCCCATACTCCCGAACCTTTTCACGGAGACAGCGCGATTGTATTTATGCAAGCGGTGAATAGACGCGCCGAAATTGAAGGGATTGCTAGAGAAATTATCCGCCTCGTTCGGGATGAGGGAGTGCGATTTCGGGAGATTGCACTGCTTATTAGAAACATGTCCGATTACAGAGATTTGCTGGAGCAATTGTTTCAAGATTACGAGATTCCTTTTTTTATAGATGAAAAAAGCTCAATGACATATCATCCGCTGATCGAATTTATCCGCTCGAGCTTGGAAGTCATAACCGGAAACTGGCGGTATGAAGCTGTTTTCAGAACGATTAAAACAGAATTTCTTTACCCGCTAGATGCCGATAAAGCCGAAATGAGAAAAGAAATGGATCAATTAGAAAATTATGTGCTTGCCTACGGTATTCAAGGGAAAAAATGGACGGATCAAGCCGGCTGGACGTACAGGAAGTACCATTCATTCTATGGCAACGACAAAAAGACAGATGAAGAAGAGGAAATAGAAAAACGGATCAATCAATTACGGAAGCTGATTGTGGAGCCTCTGCAAGCATTGGAAAATAAGATGAAACGCGCCAAAACCGGCAGGGATATGGCCGAAGCGCTATATATGTATTTAGAACAAACAAAAGTGCCTGATAAGCTGGAGCTTCTTCGTCTAGATGCGGAAAATGGAGGGAACTTGATTGAAGCAAGGGAGCATGATCAAGTTTGGAATGCTGTGATAGAGCTATTGGATGAATTTGTAGAAATTATGGGCGATCAGGAAATTTCCATTCATTTGTTTAGGGAAATGGTCGAAACCGGAATGGAATCGATGAAATTTTCTCTCGTTCCGCCGGCCATTGACCAAGTGATTGTCGCAACACTTGACCGGTCACGTTTATATGGCATTAAGACGGCATTTATTGCAGGAGCAAATGACGGAGTGCTTCCGGCAAAACCGGTGGAAGACGGAGTTTTAACAGATGATGAAAGAGAGCTTCTATATCATAATGGAGTGAAGCTTGCGCCGACAGCTCGAAGAAAATTGCTGGATGAAAATTTTTTGATTTATTTAGCGCTCGCGTCTGCTAAGCAAAAGCTGTATTTATCGTATTCTTTGGCGGATGAAGAAGGAAAAGCGCTCATGCCGTCTATTATTGTCAAACGGTTAAAAGAAATATTTCCAGATGCTAAGGAAATGATCTCTCTTAATGAACCGGAAAGTGAGGAGGCGGAAGAACAGCTTTCTTTTATTGTCAGTCCGAATGTTTCTTTGTCTGTTTTAACTTCAAAATTGCAAAATTGGAAAAAGCAGTATCCTCTCCATGAGCTGTGGTGGGATGTTTACAATTATTTTGTATATGATCAAGAATGGAGCAGCAAAGCGAAAAAGGCGATTGCCAGCCTGTTTTATTCAAATACAGAAAGACCTTTATCCGAAGAGGTAAGCAGAAAATTATATGGACGGAAAATACAAGGAAGCGTTTCAAGGATGGAGCGGTTTCGGGCATGTCCTTTTGCCCACTTTGCTTCTCACGGCTTAAAGTTAAAAGAACGGGAGTATTACAGATTGGAAGCGCCGGATATCGGCCAATTGTTCCATGCGGCATTAAAGCTGATGGCAGACCGGCTTCAAAGCATGAAAGTAGAATGGCGCGAATTAACAAAGGAGAATTGCGAAAGACTTGCTCATGATGCAGTCGAACAGCTGGCGCCGAAGCTGCAAAAAGAAATTTTAATGAGCACAAACCGCCACTATTATATTAAACGCAAGCTTCAAAATATTGTTGCCCGCGCATCAAAGGTTTTAAGCGAACATGCAAAAGCAAGCGGTTTTGTCCCAATTGGTTTAGAAATATCATTTGATGAAAAAAGCAAGCTCCCCCCGTTCCGATTTAAGCTTGAAAACGGATGTACGTTGGAGGTCGTCGGAAGGATAGACCGAGTGGATAAAGCGGAAAGTTCGAAAGGTCTTTTGCTTCGCATCGTCGATTTTAAATCGAGCGACAAAACATTAAATTTGGCAGAAGTGTATTACGGCATTGCGCTGCAGATGCTCACTTACTTGGATGTTGTTATTTCCAATTCTCAATCTTGGCTTGGCGTAGAAGCGACTCCAGCAGGGGTGCTGTATTTCCATATTCATGATCCGTTCATACAGTCCCCAGATTTATTAACGGATGATGAAATAGAAGAAGAAATTTTGAAGAAATTTAAAATGAAAGGCTTGCTGCTTGGAGACGAAGAAACGGTGCGGTTAATGGATCAAAAATTGGAAAGCGGCTATTCCAAAATCGTTCAAGCCGGCATAAAGAAAACCGGGGAATTTTATGCAAATTCTCAAATCGCCAGCGAGGATGAATTTCATGCATTACGCTCGTATATCCGGCGCGAATTTAAGCGGATCGGTACGGAAATAACAGACGGAAATATTTCCATTGCGCCATATAAAATGAAAGAGAAAACGCCTTGCACCTTTTGTTCCTTTAAATCGGTCTGTCAATTTGATGAATCGATTGAAACGAACCGTTTTCGCATATTGAAAAGCTTAAAAGGGGAAGAAGTGCTGCAAAAGGTAAGAGAGAAGGTGGATTCAGATGAAGAATGAGCTGAAAAAGTTAGAAAAAGGCCAATGGACCGATGAACAATGGAAAGCGATTGTTGCCGACGGACAAGATATATTAGTGGCGGCCGCTGCCGGATCAGGGAAAACGGCCGTTCTAGTTGAGCGGATTATTCGCAAGCTGACCGACAATCAGCATCCTGTAGATGTGGACCGGCTGTTAATCGTAACGTTTACAAACGCTGCGGCTGCAGAAATGCGCAGCAGAATTGGCGAAGCGCTGGCAAAGGCTTTGCGAAACCAGCCTTCTTCCCTCCATCTGCGCCGCCAATTAACCCTTTTAAACAAAGCGCAAATATCAACATTGCATTCTTTTTGCCTGCAAGTTGTTCGCAAATTTTATTACAAAATTGATATTGATCCCGGGTTTCGAATAGCGGACGAAACAGAAATGGAACTGTTAATGGAAGATTGCATGGATGAATTGTTAGAAGAAGAATACGGAATGGAGCATAATGAACTATTTTTCGAATTAGTTGACAAATATACAGGCGATCGCTCAGATGATGAAATCAAAAAAATTATTAGATCCATTTATGAATTTGCTAGATCTAATCCATTCCCGGAAAAATGGCTTGATGAAATGGTGCAAATGTATGACATAGAACAAGCTGAATCATACGAGGACTTGCCGTTTTTTCAATATTTACGGAAGGATATAGCGATACAGCTTTCCGGAATAAAGGATTTGTTAGCGAGAGCTCTCGACATTACGAAATTGCCGGGCGGCCCCTCTCCAAGGGCTGAAAATTTACTCGATGACATGAAACAGGTGGAAAACATTATAAACGCTTCATCGTGGCAGGAGCTTGCCGAGCAAATGAGAGCTTTTCAACCGACACGCGCCAAGGCATGCAGGGGAGAAGAATATCGAAAAGAGCTCATTGATGAAGTGACGGAAATGAGAAAGAAAGCGACAAAGGAAATAGAGAAATTAAAAAATGAGCTTTTCTCCAGGGATATTCAAAACCAACTGCTCGATTTGAAAAAAATGAAGCGCACAATGATTTGTTTAGCCGACTTGGTGAAAAAATTTGCTGTCCGGCTGGAAGCAATGAAAAAAGAAAAAGGAATTGTCGATTTTTCGGATCTTGAGCATTATTGTTTACAAATATTAACAGAAAAAGATGAGAAAGGAAATGTTGTTCCGAGTGATGCTGCTTTGTTTTTTAAACGACAATTTCAAGAAGTATTAGTGGATGAATACCAAGATACCAACTTGGTGCAGGAAGCGATTTTAAAGCTGGTGTCAAAAGATCATGAAGCGGAAGGAAATCTATTTATGGTCGGCGATGTAAAACAATCCATTTATCGTTTCCGGCTGGCTGAACCGTTATTGTTTTTGGCGAAATATAAACGGTTTACCTCCAGCGGAACGAATTCCGGCTTGCGCATCGATTTAGCTAAAAATTTCCGCAGCCGAAAAGAAGTTTTGGACGCCACAAATTTTCTTTTCAAACAATTGATGGGAGAGACTGTAGGCGAAGTCGTTTATGATGAGGCAGCAGAATTGAAGCTTGGCGCACGTTATCCAGAGAACAGTAGAATGAATACAGAGCTCCTCCTAATAGACCGCCGGAAGGAGGAATTAGCAGAAAAAGAAGAAATAATGATTGAATTTGATGAAGAAGAATTGGAAACGGTGCAGCTTGAAGCCCGCCTTATGGCGAAAAAAATAAAAGAGCTTATTCAGGAAGGCTTTCCTGTTTACGACCGAAAGCTTGATCGTACGAGACCTGTCACATACAGAGATATTGTGATCCTGCTTCGTTCGATGCCTTGGGCGCCGCAAATCATGGAAGAGTTTAAGCAGCAAGGTATTCCGGTGTATGCGAATTTATCAACAGGATATTTTGAAGCAACAGAAGTGGCCATTATGCTTTCGCTTTTAAAAATTATCGACAATCCTTATCAAGATATTCCGCTCGCTTCTGTGCTGCGTTCGCCGATTGTCGGCTTAAGCGGAAATGAACTTGCCATCATCCGTCTTTATAAGAAAAACGGTCCGTATTTCGATGCACTTGAATCATTTTTGCAGCAAGAAAAAGCCCATCATAGCGAGCTTTATCAAAAAGTAAGCGAATTTGTCAGCCGGCTCAATCAATGGCGGAACTTGGCGAGAAAAAGCTCCGTTTCGAATTTAATTTGGCAATTGTACCGTGATACCCGCTTTTTTGATTTTGCAGGCGGAATGCCCGGCGGAAAGCAGCGGCAGGCCAATTTAAGGGCATTATATGACAGAGCAAGGCAATATGAGGAAACGTCCTTTCGGGGATTGTTCCGATTCCTGAGGTTTATTGAAAGAATGCAGGAACGGGGCGATGATTTAGGAGCAGCAAGAGCTTTAGGAGAGCAGGAAGATGTTGTCCGAATTATGACGATTCATTCAAGCAAGGGGCTTGAATTTCCGATTGTTTTCTGTGCAGGTTTATCTAAACGATTTAATATGAAAGATTTGACCAAAAAATATTTGCTCGATAAAGAATTAGGGTTTGCCTCGCTGTTTATCGATGAAAAAAAGCGGATTGTGTATCCTACTCTTCCTTATATAGCTGTAAAAAAGAAATTGAGAATGGAAATGCTTTCGGAAGAGCTTAGGGTATTGTATGTGGCTTTGACTAGAGCAAAGGAAAAGCTGTTTTTAATTGGCACAGTGAAAGACGGAGAAAAAAAGTTTAAAGAATGGGAGCAATCATTCACTCACCGCGAATGGCTGCTTCCAGATTACGATCGTTTAAAGGCAGTATGTTATTTAGATTGGATCGGTCCTGCTGTCATCCGTCATAAAGATGCGGCAATTTTACGAGAAGAAGAAAGAGAAGCAGCGGATGAAATCTTCTCTTATCCGGTGAAATTGCAAATTGATGTGATTCCTGAAGAAAAATTAAAAGAGCAAAATGAGCAGGCAGCGGTTATGATGGATGAAAAAATGGACGCTTTGAGAAATTTCGTTCCTGTTCAGTCAACAAGTAGTTTCGCCAACCAAGTGCAAAGTCAGTTGTCCTGGAGCTATCCTTTTTCAGATGCAGCCTCTCTCCGGTCGAAGCAATCGGTGACGGAAATCAAAAGAAGACTTCAATTTTCAGATGAATACAGCGACATTTCCATAAAGAAGAAAATACAAGGGAATTCCTCGTACAAGCGTCCGAAATTTATGCAGGCAAAATCTCTTACAGCAGCAGAAAAAGGAACGGCCATGCACACAGTGATGCAGCATTTGCCATTGGGTGAAGACTTGACGGAACAAACGATTCGACAAACCGTGCATTCTCTCGTGAAAAAAGAAATATTAACGGAGGAGCAGGTGGAAGCGGTCAATGTAGAAGGAATTGTGCAATTTTTTGAATCACCGCTGGGTAGACGCCTAAAAGGCGCAAAAAAAATTTTTCGCGAGATCCCTTTCAATTTGGCAGTGCCGGCGAACGAAATTTACGAAAAAGGAAGTTCTCTCAATACTGAAACGGTCATCGTTCAAGGTGTGATCGACTGCCTTTTTGAAGATGACGATGGGCTCGTTCTGTTAGATTACAAAACGGATGCGGTAAAGGATCGTTTTCCATCCATTGAAAAGGCAAAACAGGTGCTTGCTTCTCGATATGAAATTCAAATTGACTTGTATGCAAAGGCGGTAGAGTCAATCTTAAAAAGACGAGTCGATGATCGGTATTTATTCTTTTTTGATGCAGGGCTCATCATAAAATTATAGATTTGCAGACTATTTTAGAGGTGAGGCAATTGAGAATCTTGCATACGGCGGATTGGCATCTCGGAAAAACGCTTGAAGGTCGGAGCAGGCTAAAAGAGCAGGCACAGTTTCTTGATGAACTGTATGAAATTGTTGTAAAGGAGAAAATTGATGTCATTTTGATGGCAGGAGACGTTTTTGATACGGTGAATCCTCCGGCAGGAGCAGAAAAGCTGTTTTATGAAAGTATTTCAAGACTTTCTGATAGAGGAAAAAGACGTGTTATCATCATTTCCGGAAATCATGACAGTCCGGAACGATTGCAAGCAGCAGCTCCGCTGGCAAAGGAGCAGGCGATCGAGTTGATCGGCTACCCGAGAGGCGATGTTTTAACGGTTGAAGTTCCGCGGACAAATGAAACAATGAAGCTGGCGGCGCTTGCTTATCCGTCGGAAGCAAGGCTGAATGAACTGCTTTCAAACGAATATGATGAACTCTTATTGAGAGAGCATTACGATGAAAAAATTCGCGGCTTGTTTGCAATGATGAGCAGAGAGTTTGAACCTCATACGGTGAATATTGCCATGAGCCATCTTTATGTAGCCGGAGGCAGCACGACAGATTCGGAGAGACCGATTGAAGTCGGCGGAGCGTATACAGTTCGAGCCACAAGCCTCCCGGAAAAAGCGCAATATGTCGCATTGGGGCATCTTCACCGGCCGCAAAATGTTAAAAAGTCCAATGTGCCGGCAAGATATTCCGGATCGCCGCTTGCCTATAGCTTTTCTGAGGCAGGTTATACGAAGTCTGTCACAGTGATCGATGCAAAACCCGGCGAGAACGCGGTTGTTTCCGAAATTTATTTGTCGAGCGGAAAACCGCTTGTGAAATGGAAAGCAACTGGCGGTCTTCTTCAAGTTCACCAGTGGCTTGAAGAAGGAAGAGACAAAAACGCATGGATTGATCTTGAAATTTTTTTGACCGACAGCCTTTCATTAGAAGAAATTCATCGGTTGAGAAAATGGCACGACGGCTTTATTCACATCCGGCCGATTTTTGAAAAAGAAGCCGAAAAGATCCAACAAGAAAGAAGAGAAAATCTCCCGATTGATGAAATGTTTAAACGTTTTTACAAAAAACAAACTGGCGGCGCCGAGCCGGAGACAGAGCTCATTGAACTGTTTATGACATTGCTCTCTGAAGACTTAAAAGAGGAAGGAGCACAGTCATGAAGCCGATAAAACTTTCTTTAGCTGGACTGAATAGCTATCGAAAGATGCAGACGGTCGATTTTGAAACACTATGCGACGGCGGTGTCTTCGGAATATTTGGTCCGACTGGCAGTGGAAAATCAACGATATTGGATGCCATTACGTTAGCGCTTTATGGAAAAGTAGAGCGAGCGGCCAATAATACGCAAGGGATAATGAATCATGCGGAAGATCAATTATATGTCAGTTTTACATTTGAGCTTGAAGATGGCCGATCAAAAAAAAGATACACTGTTGAACGAACATTTAAGCGGGTGGATAATGTCAGGATCAACACAAGGCTGTGCCGGCTTCTCGAAATAGGAGAAGAAACGGTCGTTTTGGCAGATAAAACAAATGATGTAAATGACAAGATTTACGAGCTTTTAGGGCTGACGATAGAGGATTTTACCCGCGCTGTTGTCCTTCCGCAAGGGAAGTTTGCTGAATTTCTTTCTTTAAAAGGCTCGGAAAGAAGGAAAATGTTTGAACGATTGTTCAATTTGGAACGATTCGGCGACCAATTAAATAAAAAGCTGAAAAAACGTCTTTTGGAATCAAGACAGCAATTCGCTGAATTGTCAGCGGAACAAGCAGGTCTTGGCGATGCCTCGAAAGGAGCCGTTTTAGAGGCTGAAAAAACGTTTATACGCTGTGATACAGTGCTGAAAGAACGGGAAAAGCAGCTGGATGAGGCAGCAAAGGAATTTGAGCGGATTCAGACAATCTGGAATTTGCAGACGGAAAAAACGACTTATGAGAAAAAACGACAGGAGCTTGAGCAAGAAAAGGAGCGGTTTCAAGAAATCGAAGAAAAGCTGAAAAAAGCGGAGCAAGCGGAGATGCTGAAACCATATGCGGAAGCAGTGCTCGAGCATTTAGCGGAAAAGGACCGTTTTGAAAAAGAAACAGAGCATTGGCAGCAGGAAGAGAAAAAGCTAGCAAGCCTTTATAAAGAAAAAAAGGAAGCTTTTGAAGCGATTCGTGCCAAAAAAGCTGTTGAAGAGCCGGAGCTTTTAACAAAACGTGAACTATTGAAACAGCTTATCTCATTGGATGCAGAAATCAAAGAGGATGAATCATCGTTTGCAAAGCTGAAAGAAGACTATGAAGCATTGAAAACGAGGCTGCATGAAAAACAGCATACAGAGAGAAAGACGAGCGAATTATTAAATAGGGCGTTAGAGAAGCAGCAGGCTTTAAAACAGCAGGCGAAAGAAGAAACAGTTTCAAGAGAATTCCGGGAAAAAATCCAAAAAGCATATCAACAGAAGCTGAAAATCATGCAGCTTATGAAAGACGAATATGAATTAAAAAGCAAAAAGCAAAAGAAAGAAGACCAGCTTAACGAATGGCGGGAAAAGGCTGACGAGTCCGCCCGCAAAAAGAGTGAATTAAACGAACGCCTGGCAGGTAATTTCAATCAATTACAAAAAGTTTATGATCGTTTATGCAGCCAAATGCGGGAGCATGAATTTTTTAAAGAAAAAGTAAAGGATGATTTACAAGCTGCAAAAAGTCAGCTTGAAGAAGAAAGAACAAATCAGGCGGCAGCTTTGATTTTCGAGCAGTTGACGGAGGGGGAGCCTTGCCCTGTCTGCGGCTCCACACATCATCCGGCCCCGAACAGACATTTTTCGATTGAACGTTTAAAAAAATTAGAAGAAACAACGCAGCAGCTAGAACGAATTTTCAAAGAATGTGATCAAACCGAACAGCTGTTTTCCTCGCTGAAGCAAAAGCTGCAGGAGCTGTCTGAAGATTTACAAGCGGAACAGTCATTCCTTGCCGGAGTGAAAGAAATAGCGTCGGCTAACGAAGAGCCGATCATTACGATGGACGATAAGCCTCATGATCTTTTGGCATATGACAAATTTAAAATCGAATGGAAAGCTTTGAACCAAGATTACTTAGAAATAAAAGACGCAATAAGAAAAACAATAGCAGACATTCGTGAAGTCAACCATATTACAGCACAAATAGAACCGTTGCTGGATGCTGGGGAAAAAGACTTATCCGAAATCATGCTACAATTGCAAAATGTAATAGAGCAGCTGGAAGAAGAAAAAAGAAAGTGGGATTTAGAGTTTGCTGATCTCGATATGGATCAAATCGAGATGTATGTAAAGGAAATTAGTAAAAAAGACTCGCTCGTTGAACAGCTGCACGAACGAATTGAAAAAAGCGTCAGCTTTATTCAAGAAAAAGAACAGGAAATCGAGCGGTTAAGGGAAGAAATACTCAATCTTTCCACTCAATTAGCTGCCAAAAAAGGAGAAATGGACAGGCAGGCAGAACTGATAGCCGATAAACAGAAAAGGCTCACAGCGCAAAGAGCTGCAAAGGAAAACCTTTTAACAGAACTTAAGAGGATCGATCTTGCCCTTGAACAGCTAAAAAGGGATGAACAAGCAGCTTATGATATTTTCCAAAAAACGGCAAATGAATATCAAAAAGCTGAAAGTCAGCTCCATACCGCCAAACAGCAATTGACAAGCTGTATAAGCAAGCTTGAAAAAGCGGAAAAAAATTGGAACGACCGAAAACAGCAGACTCCTTTTGCAAATGTGCATGAAGTGAGAAATTCCGTTTTGCAGGAAGAAGAAAAACTGGCTATGCAAACGAGTCTAGATCAATATAAAAAAGAAATGGAGCATGTAGCATCTGCAATTGAACGTCTGGAAGAAAAATTAGGCGGAACTGTTCTTAAGCAGGAAACATGGGAAGAAACGAAAAAATGCTTAGAAGAAGCTAGAAAGCAAGTAAACGAAGCAATGGAACAAAGAGGCGCGGCGGCAAAGCATTTGCAGCTGTTAAAGGAAAAACATGAACGATATGTGGAAATAGAAAAAGAGAAAGAAGAGTTGCAGCTTCTTCTTAATCGGTTAGAAAAACTTCAAGCCGTCCTGAAAGGGAATAGTTTTGTCGAATACATGGCTGAGGAACAGCTTCAACAAATAAGCTTTGATGCTTCACAGCGGCTTGGGGAATTGACAAGACAAAGATATGCGATTGAAGTCGATTCAGAAGGCGGTTTTATCATGCGTGACGATGCAAATGGCGGAGTAAAACGACCTGTTTCGACATTATCTGGCGGAGAAACATTTTTAACTTCTTTAGCCTTAGCTTTGTCGTTGTCCACCCAAATTCAGCTTCGCGGAAAATATCCGCTTCAGTTTTTTTTCCTTGATGAAGGGTTTGGAACGCTTGATGCAGAGCTTCTCGATACGGTTGTATCGGCTTTGGAAAAACTGCAATCGCAAAATTTATCCGTTGGCGTAATCAGTCACGTGCAGGAGCTAAGGGAACGATTGCCTAAGCGGCTGATCATTGAGCCAGCTGAACCTTCCGGAAATGGAACGACCGTGCGAATCGAAACGATTTAATTACATGAAGCAAGGATATTTCTGACCTAGTATGCCGTTACCAGTTAACAGCAAGTATTACATTCTCTAAAGGATCTTAACCGCTCAACGTGACGGGGCTGTCTAATAAGTCGATTTTCCGGCTTATAGACGCCCCGTTAATGTTTTAGAAATGTTGATATATCAAATGTTTATGATGTTTCGTTTTCAATGGATTTTGACTTTCTAAGACAACCCCTACTAATCTTAGCATGTTTTGATTGCTGTGCTCATCCGTACTTTTTTAACCGTTTTTCATCGTTTTGACAAGATGTATGCTGCTTCAGCATTCTCCAAATAAGCGAAAAAAGCAGGTTCGATGGTGACGCCTGCTGCATCATGCACAAATCGTTTCAGCATTTCCAAATAAGCTTAAAAACAGGAGAACGGTACCATCTGCAATTTAGCCCGTTTTGAAATAGGTTGAGTAAAAGTTTTCCGTCAAAAAAATAAGACTATGAAAAGGCGAGTCTTATAAAATATAAAATTCCTCTTTTACAACGGGATGAAAATCACTTTACGAAATTAACTGTATTGTATGTTAATGTTGTGAGTGCGAATGCTTTCTAACTGTATAACAGTCCATGAAAAAACTAATGCAGGTTTTCAGCTTCTTTGAACCGATTCATAGTTTCACTCTATTTGTGCATCATGAGGACATCCACATTCCTAAAAAGAGTCTTTTGATCTGAAATGCAAGACAATGCGCTTTTTTTATTGAGCAGGACAACAAATTGAATGTCCTGCTCGCAAATAGTGTTTCTGGATCATAACATAATTCCAATCGTTATTTTTCACTAAGTCTTTTTAACGAACCAGGCGGCTATGCATTTGCCGTCTGGTTTTGATCATTTACGTCCGGATCGATTCCGTTTGTTATGCTGAGACCGTTGTTAGTAATATGAAAATCGCCTGTGCAGCTGCTACCAGAGCCGCTGATGGATTTTGATGCTGATTTTGGAGATAAATAAAAGGAATCTCCGAAATTCACAACTCCTCCTGAAACGGAATTAATTTTTATCGGTCCGACAATCGCTGGCATGAGGAACATCCTTTTCCTTGTTGTCTCATAAATCACATGCGTAGAGAAAATCTATTGTTCAGGGATCAATATGTTTTGTCCTGTTGAAATTACCGTTGTTTTTCGTCGCCATCAACGTTTTTAGACAATTGTCGAATATGTTTTATTCGTGCTTCCGCGCATATTTCTTCGGCTGATCCAAAGTTCACGATGCTTGAAGATGAGATGCCCAAAATTTTTACGTGATCGACATATATGTTCGGAGAATTGTTTGAATATGCGCTGGAAAATTGTTCGTCAAAGGAAGGCTGAGGAATAGATTCGCGGAAAAGCTGATAGGAGCGAAACGACCCTTCCTTTGTATTAAATTTTTCATAGTCCCGCTGAACTGCCAGAACATTCGTTTTAGGGGTAATTTTTTTCGCGTCACCGATTTGGAATACGGAACAGATGTCTACTGAGTGTATATACGCCACTCTTATGTTCGCAAATCTTTTTAACAAATACATTAGTCTAATGACAAAGGAACAAATGGACCGATGATTAATGATTCAGGTGGCGTATCAAAAATGGAAGAAAGAGAGATTTTATCCGCATCCCCTATTAAAAAAACTGATGAACTTGAAACCCCTATGATTCTCACCATGCCCACATGCAAGCCGTTATTGATGACGGTAAAATTCATGACAATTCGTCGCCTTTCTTTTTATTGGGGAAATGTTTAAAAAAATGATCGATCGATTGATCAATATCTTTTTTTACCTTTTCTTCAATCCATTGTATTTTTTCTTTTATATCTGTTTGCTCATGGAGACGGAGTCTTTGTAGATAATAAGTAATCCTTCCTTCAAGTTGTTTTCTAATGTCTTCTATGATGATAGCTTTATATGTTTCATCTAATTCATATTCATAGTTTTTAGCAAAGTCTTCAATCTTTTTCGGACATTCTTCTTGTAAATAACTATGAATGCTTTCAACGCATTGTTCGAATATTTGCTGTTTTAATTCGCTATGAACATCATCGACGTTTAGTTCTTCATTTTTTACGGAAAATTGTTCAATTGCTTCCTGATCAGCAGGATTTAAGCCGATATTCAAGACTCCTTCGAGCGTTTCGATTTTCAATTGGTCAAATTTGTACTCAACTTTTTCAATATTTGTATAAGGTTTGTTTTTGATCTCTTCCATTTGTTCTTCAAGGTAAAGAAACCCTTTTTCCAGATGGTCGATTCTTTTGCTTTGGGAATGGAGATATTGTTCCAATTTTAGGATATATTGCAATAATGATTGCACAGTGTAATTCATGATGTTCTCCCCACCTTTATCAGCATTCGTTACCATATTTATATTCTTTTCCAAATGAAAGGTGAATCACTATGAAATGCTTGGTGGACGGAGAGGCACAATGACTCCGTTTCCCTGGCCGGATGGAGCGGGAGCCGGTTCAGTAAATTGTCCTGTGTTGTATAAATTCGACAGCGGTTTTATGATTCCGGCGCTGCCGATTTGAAATACGGATGAATTGGCGATCGTTCCGATACGTATAAATTGTATGTGAATCGATTGTTGAATATAAAAATTCATAAAACCACCCTCTAAGCGTTTAACACTTGCGGCTGATCAACGAGATCACTGTCAAACGTATTCGTAATGCTGTTTTGATTAAATACGTAAAGACCGTCGCCTGTATTGAAGGAACCTGCCCCTGCGAATGTTTTCACTTCACTGTATGGTGAAATGTTTACGACGTCTCCGACATGAACGACACTGGCCGTCCCGACGCTATTTACCTTCATAGCACCAACAATTGCAGGCATCGTTTTCCATTCCTTTACCTTAAAAGTTATTTAGCTATTTTTAGTGTATGTTATGTCTTGAAAACTGTGATAAACGTTTAGAGTCGCATTTTTGTATCCTCAATATTTCACAAAATAACTATGCAAAATTCGTGGTGCTTTTAGCCCGTTTCCATGAAAAACTCCATCAAATGATTGCACAAAAAAATTTTTTTGCCCGAATAGCATGATGACTCTTCTTGTTTTACAATGTTTTTCATTTGTCAAGGAAAAATAATGGAAAAAAGTACAAAAAAATTATTATTCTTACTTGACATATAGGATTAATACGATTAAAATGTAACTCAATATTATTTTCTTAAACTATCAAAAAGTTTTTGTCGTGAAAATCCCTACCGTTTTAGTCGAGATTAATCTAGTAAACTTTCAGGGGAAGGGGGCATTTGGTGAAGGTTTCAAGCAGAGGTGAATATGCATTACGTGCTTTGCTTGTACTTGGTCAGCAACAGGGAAAAGTCTGTCCGATCAATGAAATCGCCAAACAAACGCTAGTTACGGTCAAATACTTGGAACAAATCTTGCTCCAATTAAGAAAATTGGGGTATGTGCACAGTAAAAGGGGTATACAAGGAGGCTATATGCTCCGTTTATCGCCGACTGACATTAACATAGGGGAGGTTATCCGGCAAATTGAAGGTCCTTTATCTCCAATGGGGTGTGCCAGTACGACGGCTTATGTGCCGTGTCCATTGGAAGATAAGTGTTTATTAAAGCCGCTTTGGACGGTTGTACGTGACACAATTGCCCGCGTTCTTGAACAAACAACTTTAGATGATTTATTGAATAAAAGAATTACAACGGGAATTGGAGGGGAGAGCTTTGTTAAAAACGAAAATTGATCAGGAGTGGATTGAAAGAATTATACGTTCACTAGAAGATTTGGAATACGGATCTGTGCAAATTATTGTACATGACTCAAGAATTACACAAATCGAAAAATTGGAAAAATTCCGTTATCCTTTAGAACGAAAGGATAGCCATAACAAAGGGGCTAAGTGAACATATAAAACAATATCATAAAGAGGTCGTCGATCGGTCCACCGAAGACTCCCTATGTCTTTTCAATATTCCCGGATCGAGGAAGTTTTTTTATTTATAACACCGCCACCGAAACATAGCGGAAAGGGAGATGAATTTTATGAATATTACAAATAAACGCAAGTCAAAAGGACTATTTTTTCTATTATCTGTTATTACAAGTATAGCTCTTGTTTTAAGTGCTTGTGGTTCAAAAAATGAAAGTGCCAGCTCCAGCTCAGAGGGAGATAAAAAGGCAGTCGAGTTATTAAACGTTTCTTATGACCCTACACGTGAGCTTTACCAAGACTTTAATAAAGCTTTCGCAAACTATTGGAAAGAAAAAAGTGGTCAAGAGGTTACGATAAAGCAATCACATGGCGGTTCTGGCAAGCAGGCGCGGTCTGTTATCGATGGTTTGGAGGCTGATGTTGTAACGTTAGCGCTGGCTTATGATATTGACGCCATTGCAGATACTGGATTGATCGAAAAAAATTGGCAACAAAGATTGGATAAAAACAGTTCTCCTTACACGTCCACTATTGTGTTTCTAGTACGCAAAGGAAATCCGAAAGGTATTAAAGATTGGGACGATCTTGTCAGATCTGATGTTTCGATTATAACCCCCAATCCAAAAACATCGGGTGGAGCACGCTGGAATTATTTAGCTGCATGGGGATACGCATTGAAAAAATATGGCGGCGATGAAGAGAAGGCAAAAGAATTTGTTGCGAAAATATATAAAAATGTTCCAGTATTAGATTCCGGGGCAAGGGGTGCTACAACAACATTTGTCGAAAGAAAAATCGGTGATGTTCTTCTTGCTTGGGAAAATGAAGCTTTTCTAGCCATCAATGAATTAGGAAAGGATCAATTTGAGATTGTTGTGCCTTCTGTAAGCATTTTAGCAGAACCTCCTGTTGCTGTTGTAGACAAGGTGGTTGATAAGAAAGGAACGCGCGAAGTAGCTGAAGAGTATTTGAAATATTTGTACACGGAAGAAGGACAGGAATTGGCAGCGAAGCATTATTATCGTCCAACATTGCCAAAAGTCGCTGAAAAATATAAAGATACATTCCCGCAATTGGAACTCTTTACAGTTGACGAACTGTTTGGGGGCTGGAGAGAGGCTCAGAAAAAACATTTTGACGACGGCGGTATTTTCGATCAAATTTATCAGCCGAAATAATGATTTGTTCCGATGAATGGAGGATTGGAAGTGGCCAAAACAAAACAACAGCACAGAAAAGGGGTTATTCCAGGTTGGGGACTCACGATGGGCTTTACGCTAACTTATCTTAGTTTAATAGTGTTGATCCCCTTGTCCGTTATCTTTTTAAAAGCCTCAACACTCAGCTGGGAGCAATTTTGGCAAATCGTCACAACTGACAGGGTGGCAGCCTCGCTTCGTTTATCTTTTGTTTCTTCATTTATTGCCGCTGCCATCAATTTAGTTTTTGGTCTTTTGCTTACTTGGGTGTTAGTGAAATATGATTTTCCAGGGAAAAGAATTATCGACGGATTAATCGATTTGCCGTTTGCTCTCCCAACTGCAGTAGCGGGAATTTCTTTAACAGCTGTTTATGCCCCGACAGGCGTTATTGGACAGTATTTGGACCGCTTCGGTATTGAGGCTGTTTATACCCCGCTCGGTGTCGTAATTGCTTTAACGTTTATCGGATTGCCGTTTGTTGTGCGGTCTATCCAGCCCATTTTGCATGATTTAGATCAGCAGTACGAAGAAGCGGCAGCTGTTTTAGGTGCAAACCGTTGGCAAACGTTTTGGAAAGTGATTTTGCCATCACTAGTTCCTGCGATGTTCACCGGGTTTTCGCTCGCATTTGCGCGGGCGTTAGGCGAATACGGATCAGTCGTTTTCATTTCCGGCAACATGCCAATGAAAACGGAGATCGCCCCTCTTTTGATCGTCACCAAATTGGAACAGTACGATTATGAGGGGGCAACAGCGATTGCCGCTATTGTATTGATTATCTCTTTTTTCCTGCTTTTTCTTATAAATTATTTGCAATGGAGAACGAGTCGAAAATATTTTATTCATTAAGTCACTAAGGAGATGTTATGCCTCAAATGGGTACTAAAACGAAGAAACAGCCTCTTGTCGGTGTTCATACAGAATCTGCGTGGATTCGTTTTATATTGACGGGAACGGCTCTATTATTTGTTGGTTTTTTTCTCATTATCCCGCTAATTACTGTTTTTACAGAAGCTTTGAAAAACGGTTTAGACGTTTATTTTGCTTCGGTTACAGAACCGGATGCTCAATCAGCGATCCGTCTTACACTTTTGACCGCAGCAATAGTAGTGCCATTAAATTTTATTTTTGGTATTGCTGCTGCATGGTGTATCACAAAGTTTCAGTTTCCCGGGAAAACCTGGCTCATCACGCTTATTGATTTGCCGTTTTCTGTATCGCCCGTTATCGCTGGTTTAAGCTTTGTTTTATTGTTTGGTGCACAAGGTTTGTTAGCGCCGGTTTTAGATTCGCTCGGATTGAAAATAATCTTTGCTGTCCCAGGCATAATTTTGGCTACTTTATTTGTAACTTTTCCGTTTGTAGCCCGCGAGTTAATACCGGTCATGCAGGCAAAGGGGAGTGAACAGGAAGAAGCCGCTTTATCTTTAGGAGCCAGCGGATGGAAAACATTTTTATTCGTGACGCTTCCAAACGTCAAATGGGGAATTTTATACGGCGTCATCCTGTGCAATGCGAGAGCAATGGGTGAATTTGGAGCCGTTTCTGTTGTGTCAGGGCATATACGAGGAATGACAAATACGATCCCGCTCCATGTAGAAATTTTATATAATGAGTACCAATTTACTGCTGCATTCGCAGTCGCTTCCCTTTTAGCTATGTTGGCGATCGTTACATTAATTGTTAAAGGGGTGCTTGAATGGAAGGGTGTAGTTGATGGAAAAGGGTAAGGAGTGTGCATCATGGATATCAATGTGAAGCAAATTTCTAAAAATTATGGCTCATTTCAAGCATTAAAAGAAGTAAATTTAACAATACCGTCAGGGAAGATTACCGCTTTGTTAGGTCCATCCGGTTCAGGGAAAACTACGTTGCTGCGGATGATTGCCGGATTGGAAATGCCTGATAGCGGAGGCATCTATTTTGGCGACCATGATTATACGACAAAAACGGTCCGTGAAAGAAATGTCGGTTTTGTTTTTCAACATTACGCTTTATTTCATCATATGAACGTTTTTGAGAATATTGCATTCGGACTTAAAGTGCGTCCGCGAAAAGACAGACCGTCTAAACAAGACGTCCAACGAAAAGTAAATGAATTGCTTCATTTAGTCCAATTAAATGGTCTTGATCGCCGTTACCCGGCTCAATTATCAGGCGGACAGAGGCAGAGAGTTGCATTAGCTAGAGCGTTAGCAGTGGAGCCGAACGTGCTTCTGCTTGATGAGCCGTTTGGAGCTCTTGATGCAAAAGTGCGTCAAGAATTGCGGAGATGGTTGCGGCAGTTGCATGAGCAATTACATGTAACAACTGTTTTTGTCACGCATGACCAAGAAGAGGCCTTAGAGGTTGCTGATCAAGTGGTAATCTTAAATAATGGACAAATTGAGCAAGTCGGAACACCGGATGAAGTATATCAACATCCAAAAACGAAATTCGTGTATCAGTTTCTAGGGCGTGTTAACGTTTTTCATGCTGAAGTGAACGATGGTCGCCTACATATCGGAGAAGCATTATTTGCTGCACCTGATGAAAACATTCAAACGAAAAAAATGATCGGGTATATTCGTCCTCATGAAGTGCGAATAACTCGACATAATGATCATCAAAAATCAATTCAAGTAAAGGTTCGCCGCATCCAATCTTATGGTCCGATTGTCCGTTTGGAATTGGAAAGATTGAAAACGAATGATCTGATCGAAGTGGACTTGAGTGTTGAACAGGCGAATCAACTGAACGTGAAAAATGATGAGATTCTTTATGCTGACTTGGAAAAAATAAAGTTTTTTTCAGATTCTCCATCCGTAGAATGAATAAATAATGTCGCCAAGATCATTATCACTCGAAAAGCCTGCATTTCAAAAAGAATGTAAATAAATTTGACTAATAGTTTTTATAAGGACAAAGGGGGTAGCAAAATGAGGAGAAAAAATCAAAAATCTTTGCTTGCCTTGCTTTTAATCATGATTGTTAGTTTATTTGCTGTTATATCCGGCTGCTCAGGAGAAGAAAAGAATGTGAAAAGCGCCGGTGAATCTCAAGAAACAAAAGATAAAGAGGAAAAGGTAGTTAGAATCGGATATCAAAAATACGGGACATTAAACATCTTAAAGAAACAAGGAACGCTGGATAAAGCGTTAAAAAGTCACGGATATTCTGTCGAATGGATTCAATTTCCGGCAGGTCCGCAGCTTTTGGAAGGATTAAATGTCGGCAGCATTGATATCGGGCATACTGGCGAAGCGCCGCCGATCTTTGCACAAGCGGCAGGCACTGATTTAGTTTATATTGGTCATGAGCCAGAAAGCCCTCTTTCAGAAGCTATTCTTGTTCCAAAAGATTCACCCATCCGCACTGTTCAGGATTTAAAAGGTAAAAAGGTTGCGCTCAACAAAGGCTCAAACGTCCATTACTTGCTCGTAAAAGCTTTGGAAAAAGCGGGGCTGACCATAAATGATATTGAACCTAAATATCTCGTACCGGGAGATGCAAGAGCAGCCTTTGAACAAGGAAGTGTGGATGCATGGGTCATTTGGGATCCTTTCTTTGCTGTTGCTGAAACGGAGACAGGCGCCAGAGTTTTGGCAGACGGAAAGGATTTAGTGAAAAATAGAGAGTTTTATTTAGCGAGCAGAAAGTTTGCCGAAAATCATAAAGAGGTTATCGATCTGTTATTGGAAGAAATCAATAAAACAGATCAATGGGCTAAAAGTGCTCCAAAAGAAGTTGCAGAACTATTGTCACCTGAATTGGGAATTGATGTTGCTTCGCTTGAAAAAGCAGCTAAAAGAAGAACATATGGTGTTCAGAAAATAAGCGAACAAGTTCTAAATGATCAGCAGGTAATAGCAGATACTTTTCATCAATTAAAATTAATTCCTGAAAAAATCAATGTAAAAGAAGCAGCTTTGGAGGAAACAAACAACTAAATGAAAACAATAGCGAACCGACCAGACAACTGGAGGCTCCTACTTAGCAGAAGCATGCTAAGAAAGGGGCCTTTTTGCGCATTTAAAACCTTGAATGACAGATGAAAATCTAAAAACGAAATGGGTGGAGTGAAAAATGAACATTTTTTGGTTTATTCCAACACATGGTGACGGGCATTATTTAGGTACTACCATTGGAGGACGTACAACCGATTTGTCTTATTTCAAACAAATTGCCCAAGCAGCGGATCGCCTTGGTTACAGCGGGGTGCTGATTCCAACTGGAAGATCTTGCGAAGATGCTTGGATTATTGCCTCTGCCTTAATTCCCGTTACGGAAAACTTACGGTTTCTTGTGGCAGTTCGGCCGGGGTTGATGGCTCCTTCCGCTGCTGCAAGGATGGCCTCGACATTTGACAGAATTTCAAATGGACGATTGCTAGTAAACGTTGTAACCGGTGGTGATCCGGTGGAGCTGAAGGGTGATGGAATTTTTTATTCACATGATGAAAGATATGAAGTGACTGACGAATTTTTGACAATTTGGCGAAAGCTGCTTGCAAATGAAAAAGTCGATTTCACAGGTCGTTACTTGCAGGTGGAAGGAGGAAACCTTTTGTTCCCGCCAGTGCAAAAACCATATCCGCCTGTCTTTTTCGGCGGTTCATCATTGGCTGGCCAGCAAGTAGCGGCAAAGCATGCAGATGTATATTTAACATGGGGAGAGCCGCCGAAACAGGTTGCTGAAAAACTGAATCAGGTGAAAAAGCTGGCAGAGGAACAAGGAAGAACAGTGCGCTTCGGCATTCGCTTGCATATCATCGTCCGTGAAACGGATGAAGAAGCATGGCAAGCAGCCGAACGGTTAATCAAATATGTGGATGATGAAACGGTCGCTCAGGCACAAAAGGTTTTTGACCGTTTTGATTCAGTAGGGCAGCGCAGGATGTCAGATCTTGTGAAAAGAGACCGCAAGTCGCTTGAAATCAGCCCGAATTTATGGTCAGGAATCGGTCTTGTGCGCGGCGGAGCAGGTACGGCGCTAGTCGGCAGTCCGGAAACAATTGCAGAAAGGATGAAGGAATATGCTGATCTCGGCATCGAGACATTTATTTTATCCGGCTATCCTCATTTAGAGGAAGCATATAGAACAGCTGAACTGTTGTTTCCTCACTTGCCGATAAGCCATGTTCAAAGAAACAGTGAACCACAACCGTTTGGACCATTTGGAGAAATTATTGCCAACAACAGTTTACCAGCAGAAATGGAGAGAATCAGAAAATGAAAAAGTCGTTGTTTTCCGATCAAGTAAAAAAACAATTAATCCCATGGCTTTTGCCTATATTGATTTTAATCATTTGGCAATTGTTATCCTCTAAAGGGATTCTTTCAACAAAAATTCTTCCAGTGCCGTCAGACGTTGTGATGGCAGGAGTGGAGCTCATTCGTTCTGGTGAATTGTTTCAGCATTTGCTGATCAGCTTTAAACGAGCCATAATCGGTTTTTTGATTGGAGGAAGCATTGGCTTGTTTCTCGGCCTTATTAACGGGCTGTTTCCGATCGCAGATAGAATTTTCGATACAACGATTCAAATGGTGCGGAATATTCCTCACCTGGCCATGATTCCTCTTGTCATCCTTTGGTTTGGAATTGGGGAGGAAGCCAAAGTATTTTTAGTAGCAGCTGGAGTGTTGTTCCCGATTTATGTGAATACACTTCATGGCATTCGGTCAGTAGATCAAGGGTTGATTGAAATGGGACGGGTATATGGACTTCGTTCCTGGCTTCTCTTTTGGCAAGTGGTGTTGCCCGGCGCCCTCCCGTCTATTTTAGTCGGAGTTCGATATGCACTGGGGATCATGTGGCTGACGTTAATTGTTGCTGAAACAATTTCCGCAGATTCTGGTATCGGATATATGGCCATGAATGCGAGAGAATTTATGCAAACAGATGTAGTGCTGCTCAGCATTCTTCTATATGCATTATTTGGAAAAATCGCGGATTCAATGGCAAAATGGCTTGAAAGAAAATGCTTAAATTGGAATCCAAATTATCAAAACTTGTAGAGAATGGGGGGATAAATGTGGAATCTCCAACTTTTGGAACTTATCTGCAAATCAATGGTGTAGAGAAACACTTCGGAAATCAGCACGTTCTGCGCGGAATTGATCTTGAGGTGCAGCCTGGCGAGTTTGTAGCGATCATCGGCCGAAGCGGCTGCGGAAAAAGCACGCTGCTTCGTTTAATTGCCGGATTAGATGAGCCGACAGCTGGTGAGATCAAGGCTAACAGTGAATTGATGAAGGGATTAAATCCGGAGGTTCGCATTATGTTCCAAGATGCCAGACTTTTGCCTTGGAAACGCGTAATTCAAAATGTAGCGATTGGCATGAAAAAAGAAGATTTACCTAAAGCGGAGTTAGCTCTAAAGCAGGTTGGACTGATCGACAGGGCAAAAGAATGGCCTCATGTTTTATCAGGAGGACAAAAACAACGGGTGGCACTTGCAAGAGCATTAGCCAGCAAGCCAAGGCTGTTGTTATTGGATGAACCATTAGGTGCGTTAGATGCTTTAACACGCATTGAAATGCAGCGTTTGATCGAACGATTATGGAAGGAGCAAGGATTTACAGCTTTGCTGATTACACATGATGTGGAAGAAGCGGTAGCAATGGCGGATCGAGTGGTGTTGATAGAGGATGGAAAAATTGCGATGGATACACCGATTAAATTTCCTCGTCCTAGGCAGCGCGGTAATGCAGCATTTGCAGCCCTCGTCGAAAAGATTTTGCGCCGCGTAATGGGTGAGGAAGAAAACACACCAGCTGTCTATGCAAGGCAATCAACGTAATAAGCTTAATAAATATATTCATTAAAGGGGGATTTACTAATGAAAATTATCAGAAAAAGTATGTTTTTAAGTTTAATTTTCCTTTTAGTGCTTTGGATTTCAGGCTGCGGCAGCAAGGAGGAGGCAAATGAGACTTCCAATGCGGAAAAATCAAATGCCAAAGCGGAAGAGGAGACATTACCAGACGAACTTAGAATTGGCTATCAAAAATCATCTATTTTGCTTTTCTTAAAGGAAAAAGGCAGCTTAGAAAAAATTTTGGCTGAAAAAGGAGTTAAAGTCACATGGCATGAATTTCAATCAGGACCGCCATTATTAGAGGCGTTGAATGCAGGAAAAATTGATGTAGGATATGTAGGCGGAGCACCTGCTGTACTTGCAGGAGCCGTTTCAGATTCTGAATTAGCCTATCTTGCCTATGAACCGGAAGTATATCGGGCGATTGTTGTTCCAAAAGATTCACCTATTCAAAAGATAGAAGATTTAAAAGGGAAGAAGGTTGCTTTTGGTAAAGGATCAAGCGCACATTATTTGCTCCTTACTGCTTTAGAGAGTGTAGGGCTGACTTTGAATGATATTACTCCTGTCTATTTACAGCCTTCAGATGCTAGAGGAGCTTTTGAACGCGGCAATGTGGATGCATGGGTGATTTGGGATCCATATCTTGCGGACGCAGAAGAAAGTGGAGGTGCTAGAATCATTGCCGATGCAAAAGGTCTCCCGCGTCAATATGGATTTATTGTAGGAAGACGCGATTATTTTCAAGAAAATCGTGAACTTCGAAATTTAGTGATCAGTGAACTAGAGAAGGTTCACAAAGAGATTCAAGCAGACAAACAAGGGGCTGCCGAAAACTTTTCACAGAAAACTGGCATTTCGAAAGATGTATGGAAGCAAACTTTGGAAAGAAGAGAATATGGAGTATTTGACATCACACCTGAAGTGGTGGATGCCCAACAGAAGCTTGCAGATACTTTTTTAGAGGCAGGATTGATAAACGAGAAAATAAATGTGCAAGATGCTGTTCTTTCAGATTAACGAAGCAAGAAAGTGGTCATTTCATGCTTTATAAGTTATAATGACCCTGAAACGGAATGTTCAAAAGAAAGATCCATGCGATAACGATTGACAAGCGCAAATAGTTGTCCTTTTACAAATGGAGGTGTTTATCCCTCCATTTGTTTTTGTGGAGAACAGTTGTCCTTATCTTCACGGAAGCGGTAATGGCCGGTTTGCAAGCGGGCTGTCTGTGAACCTTGAGGCCGTTTTTCTTTTCAAAATTTTTTTCATTGAATGAGATAATCTTTTCGCTGCGGGAAAGGATGTAATGAATGGAAATTACCCGTAAAAATCCAAACTCGTTTTTAACGAAAACAAACGGCTATTTGCAAGGGTATTCGTACAGTTTAAATCCGTATGTCGGCTGTTCATACGGCTGCCATTATTGTTATGTACAAAAGCTTCCAGTCGCATTGTTTAAGAAAAAAGAGTGGGGAACATGGGTTGAAATAAAGGATGAAAAGCCAAACCAATTTTTAGGCGAATTGAAGCGGGCCAAGAAGAAAGGGAAAGTGACGATTTTCATGTCATCCTCAACAGACCCTTACCAGCCGCTGGAAGCGAAGGAATTACGAACAAGAAGGCTCCTTGAAGTGATAGCAGAAATGCCTCCGGACTTTTTATTTGTCCAGACGAGAAGCCCGCTTGTCACTAGAGATATTGATATCTTTCAAAAATTGGGGGATCGGGTGCTTGTCAGCATTACCATTGAAACGGACAGAGATGATGTGCGCAAAATTTTTTCTCCAAAGGCGCCGCCGATTCAAGCTAGGATCAATGCGCTTAAAAAACTAAATGAAGAGAACATTCCGTCACAGGCGGCAGTTTCTCCTGTACTGCCTTTTTCTCCTAATTTTACGAATCTATTACGGAATGCGACGAAACGAGTCTGTTTAGATGATTTCTTTTTAGGAGATGGAAGCGGCGGAAGACGATCACAGGCGCTCGGTTTGTCAAAGCTTTTTTCACAAATTGGAGAAGAAGAATGGTTTTCCCCTGAAAACATCGAATATGTGAAAGACTTATTTTTACATGTGTTTGCGAAAGATCAGCTGTTCATTTCTAGGCAAGGCTTCATTCCGCCCGATGGGAGTCATGAAGAATGATCGATTCTCATATTCATTTGGATCAATACGATCCAAAAACTATTGATGAGCAAATCAAAAAGTGGCAGGAAGCGGGCATTACTCATGTTGTGGCCGTTTCAACCGATTTAACATCCGCCTATAAAACGCTTGAATTGAAGCAGAAACATGAAGATTTTATTATAGCAGCTGCCGGCTTTCACCCTGAACAGGAGATTCTTGAAGAACGGGAGCTTGAAGAGCTTCTATCGCTGATTCGAACAGAGAGGGCGATTTCAGCTGTCGGGGAAATTGGTTTGCCGTATTATGAAAAAGAGCGATTATTTGCAAAGTATTCGGAACAAACTTATATAGATGTCTTGAAGGAATTTTTGAAAATCAGCGTTGAACATTCACTGCCAGTTGCCTTGCATGCAGTTCATGAAGATGCGGAAAAAGTTTTACAACTTTTGCAAAAACATCAAGTGAAAAAAGCGCATTTTCATTGGCTTAAAGCGGCATCATCTGTAGTGAAGGAAATTTGTAAACAACACTATTATATTTCTGTGACTCCGGAAGTTTGCTACCGCCTGCGCGATCAGCAGCTTGCTGAACAAGTTCCGATGGATCAGCTGCTTATTGAGACGGACGGCCCTTGGCGGTATGGGGGAGCGTTTAAAAATGTTGACACAACCCCGTTATTTTTAAAGGAAATTTGCTGCAAATTGGCGAATATTAAAAAGAGGCCACGTGAAGATATTGTGCGCACAACTGCAAATAATGCGAAAAAACTTTATCTTAATTGGGGGTAGAACATGAAGCTTGTCACTGCAAATATTCACGACAGAACGTTTATCGGACTAATTTTTAACGAAGATTCGGTTGTTGATATTCAAAAAGCGGAACTGAAGCTTTATGAATCGGAAATATCGCCTGCATCGCTGCAAGCGTGCATTGAAATGGGTGAAAAATTTGTCCGCCATATTGAAGCATTACAGGAATGGGTTGCGAAGGAAAAAGAAAGGGAGACATATGTCTATCCGCTGTCAGCTGTTAAACTTCAAGCACCGATTCCACGACCGAAGAAAAACATTATGTGCGTCGGTAAAAACTACCGTGACCATGTTGCGGAAATGGGAAGCGAAAGTGATATTCCTTCCGATTTGATTCTGTTTTCCAAACCTTCAACTTCCGTTATTGCTCATGAAGGAGAAATTGATCCTCATCTTTATTTAACCGACGAACTTGATTATGAAGGGGAACTTGCAGTTGTCATTGGGAAAAAAGGAAAACAAATTCGCGAAGAAGAAGCCTATGACTACGTTTTTGGATATACGATCATCAATGATGTCACAGCAAGAGATTTGCAAGCTCGCCACAAACAATATTTTTTAGGAAAAAGCTTGGATACATCATGCCCGATGGGACCGTATATTGTACATAAATCGGCTGTTTCGAATCCACAGCATCTGTCTATCGAGACGAAAGTTAATGGCGAAATTCGGCAGCAAGCCAATACAAATCAAATGATTTTCCCGATTAAACGGATCATTTCCATCATTTCTCAAGGCATGACTCTTGAGCCGGGAGATATCATTGCAACAGGTACACCTGCGGGAGTCGGAAAAGGCTTCAATCCGCCGAAATTATTAAAGCCTGGCGACACTGTCGAAATTACGGTAGAAGGAATTGGCACGTTGAGAAATAAAGTCAAGGAAATTTAATAGCGAAAGGACGGGCGAGCCCCTTTAATCTTTCGTTTTAGTGCGTCTTTGTCAATTTAGTGAAATCATTTTATTTATCATAGTAATTGCTATGTTTTTGGATGATCATTTGATATGATGAATGTGGACTTGCAAGTATAGATGGGGGAGGGCATTTATGACACATTTGCATATTACATCATGGGTCATTTTGCTGATTTTGTTTTTCATTGCCTTTGCCAAACCTTCAAAAGGTTTGCATATGGCTGTGCGAATCTTTTATTTAATCGTGTTGGCAACTGGACTTGAATTAATTTTCCGCTATAATGTGTTCAGCATGGCCAACTATGTAGGGGAATATGTCGCTAAAATTTTCCTTGCCATTGTTTTGATCGGGCTTATGGAAATGGTTTTGGGCAAAAAGAAGAGAAACGAATCGTCCAAAGGCATTTGGATCGGCTTTTGGATTGTGCTGATTCTCGTCATTTTGCTTGGATTTAGACTGCCTCTTACTTTTTAAAAAATATGTTGATGCAAAAATATAGGAGCGTATTTCGCAGGGGCTGTCTTAGAAAGTCAAATCGCCATTGAAAACAAAAAATCATAAACACCGATATATATCAACGTTTCTAAAACATTAATGGGGGCGTCAATAAGCCGTAAAAACGACTTATTAGACACCCCCCTATTATTTTTCTTTCTTGTCTTTGACAATAAAAACCAGCCTTAAAAAAACATCCAAATCCTATAATTATTAGAATTATATGGCCTATATTTTATATCATCAATGGTTAATGAAAATAAAAAAGCTCCAAGCAAAATAAATGGAATAGCTAATAACCACCCCAAATTATGAAACTCCCCTTATCTCGTTTTTTATTAAGGCTTGAATAATAATTCGATATGAGTTCATTGAAACCTTGCTAATCGACAAAAAGTTGGACGAAATTCCATGATTGGAAAAAAGTTTCAATGCAGGCGATGCTTACGTTTACTTTCTTTTTGTGAATATCCTAATGTTTTAGGTTCATATTTTTGTTTTTATAAACATTTTCGGTAGCGCAGTCTACATTGATGTTGGGCAGCCGGTCTGTTTCGCCCATCATTGAATAAATACTTAGCCACAGGGTGACAATTCGAACGAATAGCATCTTTTTGAATATCCAGCATTATCAGGCTGAAGCTGTTTTTTATGTGTCTCCTTAAAAAAATTTAAATGACTCTTCTCTGCACTCCCCCTATCAATTGCAAAGCTTTCATTACTCCGACTGTCTTAAAAGTACTTTTTAACTAAATCCTTTTTTCCTTGAATTGCAGTTATGAAATAGAGCTGACAAAGCTTCGTTCCCCTGTGCTTACAGTGAATTCAAACAGGTCTTTTTGTTTGTCTCCCCGATGGAAAAAATGCTGAACCGCACAAAGAGAATCCGTATTATCAAATATAAAAACAGAAGCGCCTTTCATCGGTTTGTTTCCATGGTGATACAACAATTGATTGTGGCAGTAGATGATGTCATAAACGGAAAAGGATAAAGCATTTAAATGGTGTACAAACATTATAAAGCTTTCATCATCCAATTCATTTAAAAAAGAATGAAATGCATAGGGGAATGTCTTCTTGATTCGAATTTTTCCGCCTGACCGCAAGTATTCTTCCTTATTATGTCCAATATCAACCCATCGGCCGTTTTTCAAAAGTTCAATGTGCTGATCGTTTAAATCATCAAGAGAAATCTGTTCATCATCTTCATCATCGATCAAAATCGGTTTTGCTTGAAGCATTTCAACGGTTGCGGTCCGAAAACTCCTTTTTTGTTTATGGAGAAGGTCATTTTTTACGTCCGAAAACAATATGAACACCTCAATACTTTTTATTGATTGTTTTAGACAAAATGCTTTCTTTTTATACAAATGGGCAGGTAACATTGAACTTTTTTTGCATACAATAGCTACATCTTTCATGTTATAGATAGTGGGGTGATAAGCATATGTGTGGAATTGCTGGCTGGGTAAATTTTCAACAATCACTTTTCCAAAATACTGAAATAATGGAAGACATGATTGACACGTTAAGCAAAAGAGGGCCTGATGATACAAATATTTGGGGAAAGAAGCACGTATTGTTCGGGCATAAAAGACTTGTTGTCATTGACCCGGAATGCGGTCGACAGCCGATGACAAAACAAAAAGAAGATAATTCCTACACGATTTGTTATAACGGCGAGCTATACAATACGGAAGATATTCGCAAAGAATTATTGAAAAAAGGCTATACGTTTCGCGGCCACTCAGATACGGAAGTTCTTTTAGCTTCATACATGGAGTGGAAAGAAGAATGTGTGCACCATTTAAACGGAATTTATGCTTTTGCCGTTTGGGATTCAGCAGATGAAAAATTATTTATAGCACGCGACCGTCTTGGCGTTAAACCGCTCTTTTTTTATGAAAACAACGGTAATTTTCTGTTCGCTTCTGAAATAAAAGCCCTTTTAGCCAATCCTGAAGTCGATGCTTTGCTCGATCAGGAAGGGCTGCAAGAAATTATGGCGCTGGGGCCGTCGAGATCTCCCGGTTCAGGCGTTTTTAAAGGAATCGAAGAGCTTAGACCCGCCCATGCCCTCGTTTTTAATCGAGATGGCTTAAAAATATGGAGGTATTGGAACGTTAAAAGCCATCCGCATGAGGATTCTTTTGAAGAAACGGTCGAAAAAGTGCGTGAATTACTAATAGATGCCGTCACAAGACAGCTTGTCAGCGATGTTCCGCTATGCACGTTTTTATCGGGAGGATTGGATTCGAGCGCCATTACAGCGATTGCCGCCAGGACATTTGAAAAGGAAGGAAAGGGGCATCTTCATACTTATTCAATTGATTACGAAGGGAATTCTGAGTATTTTCAACAAAGCGAGTTTCAGCCGAATGCTGATGCCTACTGGATTCATTTAATGAAGGAATCTTTTCAAACCATTCATCACGATTGTATCATGACACAGGAAGAGCTTGTCTCATATTTGCAGGAAGCAGTTGAAGTCCGTGATCTTCCGGGGATGGCGGACGTCGATTCTTCACTTCTTTGGTTTTGCCGGCAAATTAATAAGGACTTTGTCGTGAGCTTGTCGGGAGAATGTGCGGACGAAATTTTCGGCGGATATCCGTGGTTTTACCGTCCTGAGGAATTGGCAAGAGAAGGATTTCCGTGGATTCGTTCATTAGATGAGCGGATCAAGCTGCTCCGGAACGATTGGCAAAAAAAGCTGAATATAAAAGAATATGCTTTAAGGCAATATGAAAAAACGATTGAAGAAACACCTGTTTTAGATGGAGAACCTGAAACGGAAAGAAAAAGGCGGGAGCTTTTTTACTTAAATATGATATGGTTTATGACAACATTGCTTGACCGAAAGGATCGCATGAGCATGGGGGCATCGCTTGAAGTGCGCGTTCCGTTTGCAGATCACCGGCTTGTCGAATACGTCTGGAATATTCCGTGGGAATGGAAACGATATGGCGATCGGGAAAAAGGCCTATTACGGAAAAGCTTAGAAGATCTTTTGCCGAAGGAGGTTGTCTACAGGAAAAAAAGCCCGTATCCGAAAACACATCATCCGAAATATACGAAGCTTGTAAAAGAACAGCTTGAAAACGTATTGGCCATGAAAGACTCCATATTGCACGAGCTTTTCGATGGGAATGCATTAAATAAATTAGTAGAGACAGACGGTGCATCTTTTCAACGCCCATGGTACGGACAGCTGATGACGGGACCGCAGCTGTTAGCCTATCTTTGGCAAATTCACATTTGGTTTGAAAAGTACCGGATTAATATCATTTGATGAATTTAGGGAAAATGAGGCTGTCTTAGATAGTCAAATCGCCTTGAAAACAAAAAATCATAAACACCGATATATCAACGTTTCTAACACATTAATAGGGGCGTCAATAAGCCGTAAAAACGACTTATTAGACACCCCCTTGCTTTTTATAATAAAGAAGGACAAACATGTTCAGCATGTTATAATGTTTTTTATAATGAAATTCAAAAATGATCTGCAAGGGGAGCGGGAGGGGAGAGATATATAAACATTTTGTAGAAACTGAATGATTCATCGGTAGAAAAAAGATTTTTATGAAAATGATGAACGTTTTCAAAAAATTTTCTAATGTCTAGGAATCAAGCAGGGAGAGAAGCTTACAATAAGATCCGAATTTGGCCTGGTACGGTTCATGTTGTAAGAGAATAGCTCAAGAAGATCATGAATGAAAAATTAACTGACCTAACTTTTTGAATACGTTGACGAACTGTTTGATCGTGGCGCAATCCAGGCAAAATGATGTAGGTAACGCAATGATTTCAAACATGTAAACTTATTTTTCAGTTAGCATGGAAGGAATAAAGGCTTTTTCAAATGAAACGGGGATAAGCCAGCGAGTGATTCGCGAGGCTTATAAAGAAAAACTCATCGGAAAAGGGGATAAATCCCATCAAACATTACATACATTCGATGAGAAGATTGACAGCAAACCAAAACAGATGCAACACCGCTTGCCGATTTTGCGGAAGAGTTGAAGCGGCGAACTTAGATGAATTGAGCGACAAGCATGGATTTTGCTGACATAAGGAGGATTTTGACGAGTGAAAAAAGGATTGATCTTCATTTTGTGTGTTTCATTGCTTTTTTGTTTTTCAGCGACTGCTAGCGCTGTAAACTTGCAGGATGAGTCAATTTATCACGTAGCAGTTGACCGCTTTTACAATGGAACGACGGCCAATGACGGCGAAAGAAAGGGCGGTCTTGAACATTTTCTTGGGGGTGACTTGCAAGGGGTGATCAAAAAGCTGGATTACATAAAAGGAATGGGCTTTACAATCGTTTCATTATCACCAATATTTCAAAATGAGGCAAACGGCTTTCATGGGAAATGGGTGAAAGACTTTAAAAAAGTGGACGAGCATTTTGGAACAATGCAGGATTTAAAACAGCTGACAAAGGAAGCACATAAACGTGATCTAAAGATCATGATAGATTTTGTTTTCGAAACAGGACCGAACCACCCTTGGCTGTCTGATCCAGCTAAAAAAGAATGGTTTGTTGAAGGAAGTACGACATTCGATGTTTCTCGCCCCGACGTTCAAGCATTTATAATCGATGTCGCTAAATGGTGGATCAAACAAAGTGATATTGACGGGTATCGGTTGATTGACGCGAATCGAACTGAACCTCAATTTTTAAAAAAAATGGCTGAAGAAGTTAAGTCTGTCAAAAAAGATTTCGTTTTAGTGGCAGATATTGGCGGGGGTGATCCGAATACATATCAAAACAGTGGAATCGATGCCGTGATGAATACCTATTTTGCGAAAAATGCGCAAAAATCATTTTCGAATGTGGATGAACCGCTTTCAGGATTGGACGGGTTTACGCAATCCAATCTGCCTGTCGTTTCGTTTTTAGATGACGAGGATATCGTTCGTTTTACAAGAAAAGCTGTTGAGAATGAAGCGTTTCCAGTGACAAGATTAAAACTTGCCTTGACGTATTTATATACTTTACCGGCTGTTCCTTTTGTTTATTACGGGACGGAGATTGCATTGGATGGCGGAAATGGAGCAGTCAATTATCGGATGATGGATTTTCGCACGAGCACCGAAATAGTCGAGTACATAACAAATTTAGCCGACATTCGCAAAATCCTGCCTTCTCTCCGAACAGGGCAATATCATTTGTTGTATGAAAAGGACGGCATGCTCGTTTATCAATTAAAAAGCGGTGATGAAACATCCATTATTGCCATTAACAACACATCGCAAACAAAAAGCGTAACGATCGGATTTCGATATTTGCCGGATAATCACGAATTGAGAGGGTATTTAAAAGGGGGAAGCATAAAAAGTTCAAAGGACGGATACACGATCACTTTGGAACGGGAAACATCGGAGATTTTTAAACTGGACGAACAAAAAGGCGCGAGCATCCCTTTTATTTCCATTTTGGTCGGAGTCCCAGTTTTGTTTATCCTTTTCTTATATGCCGCATATAAAAAAGGGAAGGGAAAACAGCCGTCGTAAAATGCAAAATAAAAAGCTGATCCCTTAAAGGTGCAAAAAAAGGACAAACTCGTCTTGATTTGCCATTTTTAAGCTGCTTCTATGTACACATAGGCTTTAAACAGGAATTTTTCAACTGAAAGCTTCGGGACGGAAAGTTCGCCTATCACATCTTCCTTTTCATATTGAGATATTGGAAAAGCAGCCTAATTCTTCCTTTTTGAACGCAAAAAAGCCCCTTCCTCATATCAAGACGCTGGAAAAGGAGCGGCTCCATTTAAAGTGGGTAAAACAATATTGATCAATGGATAAAGAGGGCTTCTTATCAATAGCTTGTGAATTTGGAACAAGCTTTTGCTCGCTTTTTCGTTGTGACGTTTGTATTTTAATTTTAAAGGATGCAATGTTTTTTCACGTTTATGTTGTAGGCTTGTGCTTTTTCTCATAAGATGGGAGTAATAGAAAAAGGGGAGGAGAAATGTATGAAGCCGCTTCGCTTACGGGGGCATCATTTATTATGTGTGCACGGATTTCGCGGAATGGGATATAGTCCATCGTTTGTAGAGAAGATGTGGGAAGTAGTTACAAAAATTCGTGATGAAGAGCAAGACTTTCCCATTCAAGTCGTCTCTGCACTTGATGATGCGTGCATGGCATGTCCGCACCATGGAGAATCGACGTGCCAAGCGGATCCGAATTCAAATGAGCATGTGATTTCCATGGATCAAAAAGTAATCCGCCATTTAGGTATTGAAGAAAATGGGATTTACTTAAAATCGGAATTATTGGGGCTCACGGCCCAAAAAGTAGTCCCTGACGACTTAGATTACTTATGTGCGAATTGCTCCTGGCTTCCGCACGGTGTATGCAAAGAAGGCATCGCCAATGTCCGTAACGGGAATATTGCGCAAAAGGAAGCTAAGTAGCTTTTTTCGGTTTTCGTCACTGCCCAATCTGTCAGTGTAGCTGATTACGGCTTTTCAAAATTATTGGTGCATATTGGCGCAATCTTGTTGAAATTTTGTACTCTTTTTCGTCTTCGTCATCTTTTACATAATCCAAGTATTAGCGAAACCATGTTGAGATTTTGCCCCTGTTAAGCAGGAAATAGCCTCTGCGTGGAAATAGCCGAGCGACAATTCGGCTATTCTAATTTTAAACACGGAGGCTATGCTTCTTCACTATAATACTGCAAGCTTTGTAGAAAGCTGTTTCCGTTTCTTTTCTATAGGAATCATGAATGAAGATGTCATAAAGGTTTGCAACATTTGTTGTCCGATGGATCATAAGCGGTCAGCTTAAAAGAAGGGTGCTTCCATGACGATTTTTCTTTCGAGTTCGGGAATTGGATTAATAAGTTGGAGGAAAACTAGATTGTTTGAAACGCTCTGTATCGGACGACGATAAGATTTGAATTAATAAGTTGGAGGCAAACGGATTGAGCAGCACTTCACGGTTTTTATACTCTTTCACTAGGGATTCGCACTGTGATCGAAGTTGACCAACACCAGTAGGCTCCTAAATTAAAAGTCTGATGGAAGGTGCCATTTTTATAAAAATTTGAAAGGCTCGTCTTGTTTTAAAACAAACAGACGAGCCTTCTTTTCGTAAAGGTGAAAATAGATTGCAAAGACATTTTTTTAGCCTTGATGAAGAAATTTCACGCAAACCGGATCAGGCACGGAAATTTCTGATGGCAAGCGTGTCAATTTGCCGGTTTCAGGATCGCGTTCAAATAAGACGGCGTTGCTTGATTCTTGGTTTGTGGCGATCACAAATCTTTCTGTCGGATCGAGGACAAAGTCTCTAGGCCAATGGCCGCCGGTGCTTGTCCATTCAACAAATTCAAGCTTGCCCCCATCATTTTCTACCTTGAAAACAGCAATGCTGTCATGGCCGCGGTTAGCAGCATAAACGAACTTGCCGTCGGAAGAAATGTGAATGGCGCTGCCTTGGCTGTTTTCTGCGAAATCTTCCGGAATTGCTGGGATGTATTGCAGCTCTTGAAAGCTTCCTTCATCTGCATTATAAGAAAGAACGATCACTTCATTGCTTAATTCCGTCATCACGTAAGCGAATTTTCCGTTTGGATGAAAGACGATATGGCGAGGGCCGCTTCCAGGTTTAACAGAAAGGCTGCTCACCTTCTTTAAAACACCTTGATCACAAGAGTAGGTAATAATTTGGTCAATTCCTAAATCAACAGCTACAACATATTTTTCATCTGGTGTAAACCCCGAATAGTGAGCGTGCGGTTTTTCTTGCCTTTCAAGATTAGGGCCTGAACCTGTATGTTCTGCAACGCTTGCCGCTGGATTTGCGCTTTTGTCTTCATTCAGCAAGTAAGCCTCGATCGTTCCGCGATGGTAATTAGCGGTGACGACGAAATGGTTTGCTTTGTTGACGCTGACGTGGCACGGAGAAGGTCCTTCCGTCACTTGTCGGTTGATGCTTTGCAGATCGCCTGTTTGTTCGTCAATGGAAAAAACAGCAAGTCCCCCTGAATTTCCGTCTTTAACAACCGAATATAAATTTTGATTGTCTTTGGAAATCGCGACATATGTCGGATTGTCAAGCTCTGCTGCTACTTTAGCTTCACTAAGCTCTTTTTTCTCAGTGTCCAAAGTAAATTTGTAAATGCCTTTGCTTTCACCTTTCGTATATGTACCGATATAACCGATGAATGGATTTGCCACGAAACATGCTCCTTTCAAATATACTTTTCTAGAATTATATCATGGAAATTCTCCTATTTTTCTATTTTAAAATGAACGAAAATTAGACAAAAATTTACAAATAATTAAAATCAACTAAATATTTCGATATTACAATAATTGAGGTTAGAAAATTTTAGGGAGGAGTTTTATTTGAGAAAAAGAAAGAGACGCTCTATGCTGGCTGGAGCTTCCGCTGTTTTGCTTGTTCTTGTTTCCGTGTTAACACCGATACATACGTATGCAACAGCAACAGTTGCAGGAGACGCCGAGCAGCAGATGGAGGAACAAACGAAATCAACGGATAAACCAAATCAAGAACAACCGCTTCATCAAAATGACAGCGAGCCAAATGTTGAAGAAAACAACTCTCAGCAAAACGAAGTTCAACAGGACAAAAGTGATGAAAGACAGCCTGATGCAGCAAATGAAGAAGTGAAAGAACCTGCAAAAGGAGGGGATCATCCATCTTTTCCGGTTAATGAAAGTGAACAAAAGCAGCAAAAACCAGAACAGCAAGATACTGATACAGTTCCCGAAACTTCAAAACAAGAACCAGAAGCAAATTCACAATCTACCCCCCAACTTGAACAGCAAGCTGTTACACTGCCACTGGAAATCGTTCATCAGCCACCGGCAGTCATTCAAAAAGGCCGGCCGCTTAAAATTGATGCGGAAGGAAAAGACCTTGCAGAGTTGACATTGTTTTATCGTACAGCTCCGGGTATGCTTGTGAAAAGCATGAAAATGGAGAAAATAAATGATACAACCTTTACGGCAACTGTACCAGAAAGCGACTTATGGTCTTATACTTTTTCTTATTGGTTTGAAGGGAAAAATGAGACAGAAACAACAAGACTTCCAATAAATTCTTCTGAAACATTTTCAGTAGCTATTCAACAAGATGCGGAACCGGATTATCAAAAAGTTCCGAAAATCTTAATCACCGAACTGGCTCCAGACACGTCAAATGTCGGAAGTGCTGACGGATATGAATTTATTGAGCTTTACAACAATACCAACAAGCCGATTGAATTGCGAAATTATGAACTTCATTATCAATATCCGGGTACAGCAAAAGCCGATCAAGTTTTTCAATTTTCGGATAATCAAGTAATAGCTCCGCAAAAAACTTTCATTCTCTGGGTGAAAAATAGTTCTAATCAATCTTTAAGATTGGAAGATTTTAATCAATTTTACGGAACGAATTTGAAAGAAAGCGAAGTCCAAGCCTTGCCATTTGAAGGAATGGCTAACAGCGGCATCCGGGCATTAGCTGTTTATTCAAAGGATGGTTCATTAGTATCTGCAGCAGCATATAATGATGGAGCTGATGATGTTGAAAGAGATAAAGGAATCATTTATCAATTTACGGAAGAGACGAAAATGAAAAAAATTGGCTTAAGTGAAAAAGCTAATCCAGGTGCATTCATCGAAGGGCAAGTGCCGAAGACACCTGTCGCCATTGAAGAGCCTGATGACAAAGAAGCTCCTGTCATTACACATCAGCCAATAGCAGAATGGGAAAGCGAGGAGCCATTAATTGTAAAAGCTACAGTCACTGATAATAAAAAAGTCCGTTATGTCACATTATTTTATAAATTGACGGAAAATGGAGCATACAAATCCCTTCAAATGACTGAAAACGGAAATCAAAATGAATATAGGGCGGCGATTCCCAGTGCGGACATGTGGGGAAGCGAACTCCTATATTACATAGAGGCATCAGATGGAACAAACACGGTCAAAACAGAGGAACACCATGTTCAACTCAAAACTCCCAATATTGATTATCAAAAAGCCCCAAAACTTCTCATTACTGAAGTAGTTCCGGACAGCGCCAATATAAATGGGTTGGACGGTTATGAATTTATTGAAATTTATAATAATACTAATCAGACCATTGATTTTAAAGACTACAAAATCCGTTATCGATATCCGCAGGAAGATGCAGAATCCGATCTTATTTGGGGACCTCCTAATGAGGATCAATCACTGCAAATTCCTTCAGGTGGGACGCTTGTATTTTGGATCATCAATCAAGGGAATGCATCGTTGGCTGTTGAAGATTTTAATAAACATTATGGTGTTTCGTTAGAAGAGAACAAAAACATTGTGAAAATTTATAATAACGGGATGGCCAACAGTAGTGCGAGATCATTAGTAATTGCCACAAACAGCGGAAAAGAAATTTCCGTTGCTCATTATAATGATCAGGTAAATATTGATGATACTAAAGAGGACAAAGGGATTTTGTACAAATATCCTGCGGATGGAAGCAATATAATGAAAAAAATTAGTGCCGGCGTTGAAGCGGCTACACCCGGATCGGTAAAAGACGGACAAACTCCGAAAGTGAAAGTAACTGTTCCAGCCGATTCAATGGCGCCAACTATTGAAAATTTAACAAATACTGAAAAAGCTATGGAAACGGATAATATTTTCATCAAAGCGGAAGTAAAAGATAATATCGAAGTCAAAACCGTTTCTTTATACTACCGGACAAAAATACAAGAACCATTTAAAAAAGTGAATTTAGAAGAAAGCTATAATTCGAGATTATATGAATATACGATTTATTCGCCTGAATTAATTGGGAAAAATGTAGTAGAGTATTATTTTGTCGCTGGCGATGGAGTGAATATCAAGGAGTCTCCTAAGTTTACCGTTCAAATTGGAAATGCAAATAAGAAGCAGGGATTGCGGTTAAATGTAGAAAATGGACAAATTGTTTCAAAAGAAACCGTAGTGAAGGCAACAGGCGATCTTACACCTGAGGAGGTTTCCTTATATATTGATGGAGCAAAACAAACAAATACTTTCCGCACGATTGAATCAGACGTTTATTTTGCCTTTGATGTTCGTAAAACGAATCTTTATTTTCAAAACGGTGTGACGATAGGAAATGACATTTTGAGAATATTTGATGACACCATTAATCAATATACAACAATTACGGTTCCGATTTCGTCGGAAAGGCTGAAAATCGGTGAAGATTTATCAATTGCGATTAGGGCAGGCACAAAGGTCAGTCCATTTGATGAAACATCTGAAGAAAATCGAGATGATTTTTATGTAAAAAATGTGCGATTAGTTTTATCTGACGGCACAGCTCTATACAGCAGCGAGTATCAAGAACCCGAACAGGAGATTTCCGTCGGCGACAGTGCCGGATTAAGCCCGGTTGTCGAATTTACGTTCAATATTCCGGATGAAAAATTTACTTCCCTCGGTTACTTATGGAACAGCGAAAATGAAGAAGATGGCGAGCATGAAGTGAAAGCAGTTGACCAAAAGGGGAATGAAGTGAAATCGACAGTTATTGTCGATAACACAATGCCAATCATTAAACCAACTATTGAGGAAGGAAAAAAATATAAAGGACCTTTTGTTATTGATGCTGAAATTCAAGATAAATGGAGTAAAATTAGATCGATCACTGCCAAATTAGATGATCAATATATCGATCTTCCATTTGCAGCTTCGTCAGCACAGCTTCAATCAGGCAAACATCAACTTGTCATTACAGCTATTGATGAGGCAGGCAATGAAGGCAAAAGCGAAGTCACTTTCTATACAGTGGACGAACATCCGCTCTTACCTGATTTTTCCGAAACAGATGAGGATGCTTTAAGTGCTAAATTGTCCGTAAGGGTGGCGGATCCGACAATGGACGATCTTGATGTATCTTTCTTTCAAGCTTTTCAGTATAAAGCATCAGATGAAGAACATGTAGATATTTTGCAAAATGCATCTGATACAGAACCGCCTGCTGGATTTCAAGTTGAAGGCGAAAAAGTTCTTTCGAAAGATGAACGCAGGAAGTTGGAAAACGCAGATGGCGAGGCGCTTGCAACAACATCAACTGAGCAGTTTCCGTATCATCGCTTCAACGTTACCGTTGATCAAAAAGTTGATGAAAATGATGAAATAGAACTTATTTGGAACGGTTCTTCATTGCCGGGACGAAAAGTGACGATGTATGCCTGGAACAATATGGAAAATAAATGGAAGGAAGTTGCTTCACAAACTGCCGGTGAAGAAAGATTTCAATTGAAAGGGAGCGTAATTGCGAAAGACTATGTGAAAAACCAAAAGGTGAGCGTGATCGTTCAAGACCAAATCGCGCAAACTATAGATTATGATTATACGTTTGTATGGATGAGCGATACGCAATATTATTCGGAAAGCTATCCACACATTTATCAAAAGCAAGTCGAATGGATTCGAGATCAAAAAGATAATCTCAATATTCAGTATGTATTTCATACAGGTGATCTAGTCGATGAAGCAGATGATCACAATCAATGGGCAGTGGCCGATCAAGCTATGAAAGTGCTAGATGATGCAGGAATCAGATATGGAGTTCTAGCCGGCAATCATGATGTTGGCCATAAAGACGGAAGCTATGACAATTATTATCAATATTTCGGCGAGAATCGGTTTGCAGGTCGTGACTATTATGGAGGTTCTTATAAAAATAACCGCGGTCATTATGATTTAATTTCGGCGAACGGTAATGATTATATTATGGTGTATATGGGCTGGGGCGTTTCGGATGAAGATTTGGACTGGGTGAATTCGGTGCTTGAAAAGTATCCCGATCGGAAAGCAATTTTAGCATTCCATGAATATTTACTAGTCAGCGGAAACCGCAGCCCGATTGGAAATCAAATTTTTGAAAAAGTTGTTAAACCAAATAAAAATGTGATGGCGGTATTATGCGGACATTATCATGACAGCGAGACATTAGTCGATGAGATTGATGATAACGGAGATGGAGCGCCTGACCGAAAAGTATATCAAATACTTGCTGATTATCAAGGCGGTCCTGAGGGCGGCCAGGGCTATATCCGTTTGCTGCATTTCAATACAGATACGAATCAAATTTATGTAAAAACATATTCGCCTTATTTAGACGACTACAACTTTTACGATCCGGAACAGTATCCAGGAAAAGATGAATTTATCATTGAAACCGATTTACAACCGCAAGAGAAAAAAGTAGCAACAGATTCTTTTGTTGTCAACGTCTATACCGACAGCTTGATCGGCAAAGTCGAAAACGTTCCGAGTGGCGAAGTGGCCTCTGTCATGTGGCATGATTTAGAGCCAAACCAAGTGTATTATTGGTACACGGAAGCGGAAGATCAATTTGGCGGTAAAACGCGCTCATCGATTTGGTCTTTCCAAACGAAAGAAGGTGAAATTGTTCCAAATCCGGCTGATCCGGGAGAAGGCGGAAATGATCCGGAAAAAGACAACAGGGATAAAGGTGGTCAAGGCGATAAAACACCTTCCGAAAGCGGCGGCCAAGAAAAAGATCAAGATCATTCGGGTAACGAAGATCATCCTGAAAACGAAAATCATAATGGAAACAACGGTAGCGGATCAGGCGGCACAAATAATCCTTCTGGTACGGATGGAACTACGGATGAAACGAAATTTGAACAGGTGAGTGAGAATCAAGCTTCGGCATCACTTCCGGATACAGCAACGTACGTGTATCGCTGGCTGCTGATAGGCATGCTGCTGATAGCAATGGGAATGATGCTGAAGATTCGTCAGCGCAAAGCTATTTACAAATAAAATAGGCAAACGGGGCTGTCTAATAAGTCGATTTTCCGGCTTATAGACGCCCCTTTAATGTTTTAGTAACGCTGATATATCAATGTTTATGATGTTTCGTTTTCAATGGATTTTGACTTTCTGGACAGCCCGTTTCTTGGTGCGCCCGACATGGGTGTAATCTCTAGGGTGAAAGTCCCGAGCTGTGAAGGCAGAAGCAGCAGTTAGCATAACGCAAGGGGTGTCCGTGGTGATACGGATTCTGATGGAAGCGGGCGGCAAACTTTGGGTCTCTTGCCTGAATAGTCAGCCGTCCTATGATTTTTTCCATTAAAAAATGACCATTTGAAAACTTCTTCTATATCTATTATGAAAAAACAATTTCTATAAAGTTTGTAAATGATCGGAAATTAAAATTGACAAAAAGAAAAAAGTATTGATAAAATTACCAATGAATTGGAAAATTTCATATAATATTCAAAAAAATGAAAGTGAAGTTTAGAGTTTACAAAGAAAATAGATTTTTCCATTATTCATCGGGATAAGCAGTGGTTTTAGCACAAGTATCTTTATACAAAATAAAAGAACTATTTTCAGTTATTGTTGATCGCTGGACAGTTCATTTACGTGAAGAAAAAAGGATAGAAAACATGATCCCGTTTTCTTTCTTTCGATCTATCATAATTGAATGTTTCCAATCAACTGCAAAGCGGGGAATATAGAATGCTGTCATTATATATTCAACACAAGAGACACGGTGATGAATTTGAGCTGAAAAATATAGAAGTGACCATCATGCCTTCTCAAATCACATTATTATTAGGTCATAATGGGGCGGGGAAAACAACCATTATTAAATCACTCTTTGGATTAATGGATTATGTCGGTACTTTATCCGTAAATAACAAAAAGATTGATTTGAATGTTTCTGAAGATGTGGATTATTTGAAGAAAAATGTTTCCTATATTTCAGATGAGATTGCTCTTTTCGATTATTTGACGCCGAAAGAATACTTCTCTTTAATCGAAAACTCATTTAAACATCAGGTAGACCATCAGTTATTAGAAAAGCTTATAAAAATTTTTGAACTTGAAAGGTATCTGCATATACCGATAAGCAATTTATCTCATGGCAATAAGAAAAAAACACAAATTGTTTCACAGCTTTTTAAAGGAAGTGAATTTGTCATCTTTGACGAGCCGACGAACGGGCTGGATCCCGATATGGTCATTATCTTGCGGAAAACTCTTCATTTTTTAAAAACAAAAGGCATCGGGATTTTATTGTCCACCCATCACCTTAGTTTTGGGGAAGAATTGTACGACAAGGTTATTTTGCTTCGAAACGGAAAAGTAAAATTAAATTGTACGCGGGATCAAGTATTTGAGCAGTTTGGCAGAATGTCTTTGGAAGAAATATATGAAGAGGCAAACAAGGATTATTACTTGAAAGCAGAGGAGATTTTAAATGCCCCCGATGTTCGAGATAATAGCGAGGATCGAGATTCCGAAACAGGTTAAAAAAGCAAAAAATATCTTTTTGAACTACCCGACTCATTTATTGGCAGTTGTTTTAGGAGCGATTCTCCTTTATGTCGTATATGCCTTAATTTTATTTCAATATTTGGATTTCATTCCATTGAATAAGACAGACGCTTTTGATTCAATTTTGGTGTTCAGCATCTTATTGGCGTGTTTCCTTATGATATTTTCCAGAGAAAAGTTAAAAAGAAAGGAGTATGCCTTTTTCTTTTTAAACACTTCTATTAATGCGGGTCAATTTGTTGCGGGAAGCTATTTTTTGTTATATGTCTTTTTTAACATCTTCATTTTTTTCGCATTTTTGCCTTTGCTCATTTCTTTTTATATAAAACATATTCAAATACATATCTTTCATATTTTTCTAGTTCTTCTTTTGTTGTTTATTATTTTTTGGTTCATCCTGTTTATTTGGATTTTATCCTCTTTGATTGTCGGAAAATGGCTGGGCAGACATAAAGATGGACTTTATTTCAAATCATTATTATTTATGTCCATCATATGGGGGCTGCATTTTGTTTCTAAACATATGGCGGAGCGTATAGGAAATTTCGGCTTTCTGTTTTGGATCGGTTGTTTGGCCGCTCTTTTAATATTATGGATAGGGATAAAAAATTTATCGGGAAGGTATTTATTTGGTTTATTTCAGCAAAGCCATACAGGTAATTATCCTAAAAAAATAAAAAGCAAGGAATTTAAGCTTAATCATTACGTTATTCATTTTGTATTGGAAGCAATCTATTATTTTCGAAATCGAATTTTTGCGGAAATGGCTCTTATGTTCTCGATTCTCTATGCTCTCACCATAGGGGTTTATATTTTCTCGGATGCAATGACCTTTGCCATTGTATATTCATTTATTATGAATTTAGGTTTAAAAGAACTTATGATTGTTTTGCCTTTATGTATTGGGATGCATTTTAGGCAATATAATCTTTCCATATTTATGATCAATGCACCGGCTTCCGTCTATTTTTTTCCGAGAATATTCATGGCAATAGCAGTAAATTTTATGATTTATTTTTTATTTGTAGTTTTAAATTGTTTTATATTAAATCAAGATTTTCTTCCGCAATTAACCGGAATTTTTTCTATTTTTTTCGTTACAATGCTCTCAACCTTTGCCGGATTTATAGCGAGAATTCATGACGGGAATAAGGCTGTAGCGTTAATTATAATCCTTGTCATTGTGGCAATCATTGATTCTTTTTTACATTATTTCATTTCGCAAAGTTATTATATTGATTTTATATATGTTGCAGGCGGGATTTTTCTATACTTGATTTCTCAAAATATTTTTTTAAGAAGGCCTGTTTTCAAATGATAAAAGTGCTATTAGCAGTCTGGCCTCCAATTTTTCATGAGACGGGATATATCGCAATGAATTATAAAGAGGGGATGAAAAATATTGGACTTCGGCAAATAATCAATTTGAAGTATTTTTATGTAATATATTTCAATTCTGAAATAAATTTGTGCATTTGCTCCAATGGCAGTGTCGATAGTGTGAATAAATATGACTGACAGCTTTTTTGTGAAGATGTTATTTTTAACATCGTTATGTAATTTGCTCTTTTTGTCCTCAAATGGCCTGATGAAAAAAATTGTAAAAGCAATAGAAGAAATGAGGAAGATGTTATGACAACTTTCTTTAGAGCGCTTATGGGCGGAATCAGTTTAGTTTTTCTGTACGCTTTAATAGTTCTAATAACTCCTTTTATTATTCGGTTATCCGGCATCACCCACATTGAATCAAGTCCGAAGATTCTGAACCTTCCCTTATATGTCATCAAAATAGAGGGAAGTAAATTTGTAGCGGAAGCGACCTGGTTAGGCTTAATTCTTTCACTTGTAGCAGGCACGGCTTTTTATTACTTGGTTCATTTCTTTACAAGAAACAGATCCCGTTAATTCATTGAAGGAGCCGCTGAAGAGAGGGGCTTGTAAAAAATTTTGCTTATTTTTCACGACATACCGTCAAGCAAAATATTGAATGCCACGAAATTTTCTTCTTTACTTTGGATTTGAAAGCGATTGATGCAGTCTGTAGAATTTTCCAGAAATTAATAATCCAGTGGAATTCATTTATCAGCATCTGACAGGAGCGAACATGTATCGATGACTTTTGTTTAGCGTATTGATCTGGCCATGTGGATATTGCTCTCAGATATGCCAGAGCTATTTACAAATAGAAAAGCCCCAAAGTATTGGATTTTGGGGCCTTTTTGCAGATTAACCATTTACGATCGTGCCGCCGTTTACGTGGAGAATTTGCCCTGTCATATAAGTAGAATCGTCACTTGCTAAATATACATAAGCAGGCGCAACTTCCATCGGCTGTCCGGGCCGCTTCATCGCTGTGTTGGAGCCAAAAGAAGCTACTTTTGTACGATCAAAAGTAGAAGGGATGAGCGGTGTCCAAATGGGTCCTGGCGCTACACCGTTGACTCGAATGCCTTTAGGGGCCAATGATAAAGCAAGAGAACGGGTAAATGACGCAATGGCGCCTTTTGTTGCCGAATAATCAATGAGCTGTTCATTTCCATGATAGGCTGTAACAGATGTCGTATTTATGATCGTGCTGCCTGTCTTCATATGGGGAAGAACAGCCTTTGTCATGAAAAAGAACGAAAAAATATTGGTCCGAAACGTTCGTTCAAGCTGTTCTGCTGTAATAAATTCAATTCCTTGCTGCGGATGCTGCTCGGCTGCGTTGTTTACTAAAATATCCACTTTTCCAAATTGATCTTTTGCTCCCTTCACCGCTTGCTGGCAAAATGCTTCGTCGCCGAGATCGCCGGCTATTAAATGACATTTGCGCCCGAGCTGTTCAACATACCCTTTTGTTTCCTTTGCATCTTCATGCTCATTTAAGTAAATGATGGCCACATCGGCACCTTCTTTGGCAAACAGCACCGCAACCGCCCTCCCGATGCCGCTGTCGCCGCCGGTAATGACCGCTGTCTTTCCTGCAAGCTTTCCGCTGCCTTGATAAGAAGGATCATCAAAGATTGGTCTTGGATTCATAAACGATTCAATCCCCGGCTGCACATTTTGCTGTTGAGGCGGAAGTGTATTTGGCTGATTTTGCTGCTGAACCATAAAAACCTCCTCCTAAAACAAGTAAGTATACAGTTAGTATGGGAAGTGGACGGGAATAATAAACAAAAATTGATTAACAGTATATTTTAGAAAAGAATGATTTTTCAAAAAACTATTGATACTACAATCTGTTTTATGGTTATATTTAGGTGAAGTAACAGTATTTGGTTATAAAATAAAATGGAGAATATTTGATATGACATTTGGAAAAAGCGAACCGTTAATAACAGAATGGCTTTTGGGTGATGAAATGTTAATAATAAAGTGGCTTAAATGGAAATTAATGATAAGATGGAGAAATAAAATCGGAGAATATAAAACTGATTCCTGATAAATATTTAGAAGGAAAGACATTATTTTGATTGAGTATCTTAAAAGATAAACTTATTTTTTCGATGAATCTCATCATTTTAAATATTCTTTTTCAACTAATATCGCGAGATTATATCGAATAAAGATCATCGCAAATGGATTCAAAAAGGAACATTTTACCGCTTAATAAGCCCATTTGACGGGACGGAAATGTGACGGCATGTATGGTTGTTTCAAAAGATCAAAAAGAAGCGCTTGTAGGTTACTACCAAGTGCTGGCAAAACCAAATCACGGATATTCACGCATTCTGTTAAAAGGGTTAAATGGCGATTTTGAATATGAAATAAAAGGAGTCGAAAACACATTTTTTGGCGATGAACTGATGAACGTCGGCATTCAGCTGACGAACAATATCTTTGATGCCCACTTCGGGGTGAATGAATCGGGCGATTTTTCTTCAAAACTCTTTAAGCTCAAAGCAAAAGAATGGTAGAAACCGGGGCGCCTGCCTCGGTTTTTTCATTCGAGCCTCAAATACTTCCCCTTACACCCAGAAGGAGTGATGGATTTTTCCCGCAGGCTGGGGCATGGATCGGGGAGGAGTCAAATTGCCCAAAGTGCACAAAATCCGGGCAATTTGCAAAATGCGAACGGTATTTACGGATTTTAGGTTGAAGTCATGAGTTTTGCTAATTGGCAGCGATTGTTGCTTCGCCTTGTGGATGATCATGTAAGTGAATGATTTTGTTGCATACTGTGTCAAAATCATTGCTATGGTCTATAATGATAAAAATGGATTTTGATGAGCCGCTTTCAATTAATTTCTTTATCTTTTCTTTACCGCTAAAATCCATATGAGAAATTGCTTCATCAAACATAATGATGTTTGCCCCTTTTAAAAGGGCTCTGGCAATAGCAATTCTTTGAATTTGGCCTCCTGATAAATTTTTTCCGTTTTCCCCAACTAATGTATTTTCTTTATCAGGCAATTTTTCTATAATATCATCTAAACCAGTCGTTCTCAGCACTTCCATATAAGTATTCGAATCAACGTTTTCTACACCATATTTAATATTGTTTTCAATTGTATCGTTAAATAAATATATTTTTTGCGATACGATGCCAATGTTTTTCCGAAGTGATTTTTTATCTATGTCATCAATCGGTATTCCATTTATAAGAACTTGTCCTTTTCCTTTTTGCACATTATATAATCCCATTAATATTCTAAGTATTGTTGTTTTGCCGGTTCCATTTTTCCCCTTTATTAAAAGCTTATCAGCAGGGGCTAGCGAAAAACTTACATTATTCAAGATATATGGCTGGTCTTCTTTATACCTAAAAGATACACCTTTAAACTCAATGCTCTTAATATCATTTATTTTGACTTTATTCTGTTCCTCGTCTTCTCCTATTTGTTCAATAAATATATGGAGCCTTTTTAAACTTACTAATGCCGGCTGGATCGTTAGAACAGTAGCCGATATATTTTGAATTGGCGAATACAGTCTGGGAAGGTAGTTCATAAATACCATATACCCGCCTATTGTCATACTATTTATTATGACATCTTTTCCACCCATAACGATTAATAAAACAGAGGACAGTGAACCAACCAAAACAATTAATTCCATACCAATTGAATAAAAGATTGATTGTTTAATATTGGCATCCACTAGATCTTTAGCTGCTGAATTGATTTTTTCTGTTTCCTTATCCTCTACCGAGAGATTTTTGACTTCTTCGATACCCTGTACTGACTGCTGTATTTTGTTGTTTAAAACGGCACTTTTTTCAGCTGTTTCAGTAGATATATGAAATATTGAAGACAAGAATTTGTTTGAAATGATGTAATATGCCGGCATTAGCAGACATAAAATGAATGTTAATTTGAAATTGATTGCTGCCAGAATAATAAGGGTAGCAAACAGTTCAAAAAAACTTAGCAAAATTTTAAATGTGTTGGCAGAAAACAATCCCCCTATATTATTTACCTCATTTAATCTTGATGTAATATATCCGCTGGGGTAAAAATTGAAAAACTCCATAGGCAGTTTCAGCAGTCTTGTTGATATATTTTGCCGAAGCTTCAACACTATATTCTGGCTTACTTTTGTAAAAACTACATTGGAAAAATAGTTGAGCATACTCTTAATTACATATATTAATGCAAGTATTGCACTGAATAAAAGAACATAGTGATAATCTTTTTTTGCTATTCCAAAATCAAAAATATTCTTAATGATTAATCCTGGAAGTACAGTGATTGCAGAAAGAACAACTAATAAAAGAAAAGCTATAGACAAGCTCTTTTTAAATTCTTTTAAATAGCTAAACAATAATTTTACGCTGTTGTTCATATATATCGCCCCGGTTTAGTTAGTAGAGGTAACCGTTGATTTTTCTATTTTATTGCAATAGACCATTCCATCAATCCTTTTGGATTTAAAATAATCTAGCGCACGGCAATCAAAGCAAAATAAATTTCTCTCACAATTTGAACAATGTTGAATTTTCATTCCATACGTTTATTTGAAAAAATCTTTGAATAAAAATAATGATCAGAGTAAATACAATATTTGCATCTGAAATTGCAAGCATCGGTAACAATTAAGCATAGATGCGATATTCCCTCTGTCAGTAATTTTTCTTTAATAAATTGTTCAGTGATTTTAGGCAATTGAAAATCTGATTGAAAGAGGTTATATTTTACAATTTTATGAAGCAATTCATTTAGATTATTTTTTTTTGAAGTCTTCTTCATGAATGGTGTCACCTATCTTAATTCCCGACAAAAAGTTTTTTTCTGATTTATTTGCTGGAATAACTATTCTCGTACTGTTGTCATAGCAATAATTACCTTTTTTGGTATCAAATAATAATGGTTCAGTTAAAAATTTAATCATTTCACTTCTTCCTTTCTATTTTAACGTTAACCCTGTTGCAACCATCTTAGGGGAAGAAATTGAAGAGGCTTCTCTACCAAAAATTATAAATGATGAACTCCATTAATTTACAGAAAAATTTTACATATTTTTGAATTTTTCCAACTATATGGGAGGCTATTAAAAAGGTCAATCTGACAGGGCATGAAAACAAGAAAATGATGGAATGATCCGGCGGAATGAGAAAATGGGTGGGAATCGCACAGCTGTTAATGAGAAAGCCGTCGATCTTAATTTTTGATGAACCGACAGCGGGATTGGACATTGAAGAGCGGATTCGCTTCCGCAATTTGCTAATAAACCTTGGTTTGGAGCATACCGTCATCATTTCGTCGCATATTGTCGAAGATATTGAGTTTTTATGGACAAAGATCGGTGTTTTAAAAAGCGGAAACGTCCTATTCGAAGGAACGCCAGCCGAGCTGAAAGCCCATGCGGAAAGATATGTATGGGAATATCGTGTCTCGCCGAATGAATTGGATACCATCATGGCGGAAAATGAAGTGATTCAGCTTCTCGAAGAGGGAGACGGCGTGAATGTACGGGTGTTTGCGAAAAAAGAGGAAGAAGGGGCGAAACAAGTCGCACCAAGACTAATTGATCGATATTTAGCCGTTGTTAGGGGTGTGAACTAAAATGAGAGATTATTTAGAAAGCATTTATGCACCTTTGTATTTGACCGAAAGACGATGGGGCTCACTTTTTTTGTCCCTGCTGTGATGTTTAGCTTATCTCTGTTGCTTATTCTGTTTGTTCCAAGAGAGGAAGATGATATTCACAGTAATATCATTATTATTCAAGGTGTTTTTATACCGTTTACTTGCTGGTGCCTTATGTATCGGCTGAGTGAAATGTATGAAGAAGGGGCGCATGAAACGTTAGTTCCATATTACTAAAAACGGTTTGGGATGGATTTCTTCCAGTACTTGATTGTCAATATTATCGGGGTTTTTCATTTATGTACCGCTTTTGTGATGAAATACGGGATGACTTCGTTATCTGGTCTTAACGTGATTCATTTTATGATTTTAGTATTATTCTATATGCTTTTTGGCACATCACTTATCGTGCTGATTAAAAACATTGAGATTTCTCTAACGATTATCATGATTTACACGGTTTTAGAAGTGCTTACGTTAGGAGAATTTATCCATGGCCGCACATCTTTCTATTCGATCCGCCTGTTTGGGATCCATTTTTATTGAGAAAATGGTTATTTTTGTCGATAACCGTTATCGTGCTAATGTTTATAACAGTTGTTTTCATTCAGCGGGCGGATAGGAAGCCGCAATAGGCTATTTTAATACAATTTATTCAAGCTTATGGTTAGGAAAAGCTTTGAGGCGATTTAATAAAAAATGGATAACGAAGTGCTAAACGAGCACTTCGTTATCCATATGCATCCGAAAATAGCTTGCCCTTAACGGCGAGACGAAATATTAAAGGACATTAAAATATCGAGCTTCAGGGTGTGAGACGACGAAGGCAGAGACGGATGCTTCCGGTTCCATCATAAAGCCTTCCGTCAGCTGGATGCCGATTTTTTCAGGCTTTAACAGCTTAAACAGCTTCGCTTGATCTTCTAAGTCTGGACAAGCCGGATAGCCAAATGAATAGCGCTGACCTTGGTATTTTGCTGCAAACCGTTCCTGCATTGTGAAGTCAAGCGGATCCGGGAAGCCCCATCGGTCGCGGATCAGCTGGTGCGTCCGCTCTGCAAGACCTTCTGCCAGCTCCAGCGCCAATGCTTGAATCGCATGGCTCCGGAAAAATTCACCGCTTTCTTTAAACTGCATGGCGATGCTGCGAATGTCTTTTCCAGCAGTTACGGCAAACAGGGCGATATAATCATGCGGTGTTTCATCTGACCGTTCGCTTACATAGTCGGCAATGCATAAAAACGGCGGCTTTTCCTGCCGAGGGAATGTAAACGTCTCAATGATTTTATCTTTTGCAGCCGGATCTAAAATGTGAATGGAGTTTCCTTCGCGATAGGCCGGGAAAAATTGATAAATAGCAGATGGACGGAACCAGCCATATTCTTTCCCTAAACGCAGCAATTCATCTATTTCATTTTTTAGTTCTACCGCTTTTTCCTGTTTTTCCAGAAGCATCTGTTTGACATTGCCTTTTAATCCGAGATGGTGTCCTAAAAGCATTTGCATGTTCACATACGGGACGACTTGGGCAATATCAATGTTTTGAATAATGTGTGGATTGCAGTCAGCTGGATGATATACGGTCGGTTTGGACACAGATGATTTTTTTTCAATGATCATAACAGGTTTGCTGCTTTTCTGTCTATTCTGTTTTTCCTCAACTGCGACCGTTCTTTTCTCAAGGAAAGCATCCGGGTTTTCTCTCAGCTTATTGGCAAGCGACAGCCCGTCCATTGCATCTTTCGCATATAACACAGGACCGTCATATTCCGGTGAAATTTTTTGATCGGTAAATTTGCGTGATAATGCAGCACCGCCGACTAAAATCGGAATCGAAATGTTGGCTGTTTTTAAGTCTTGTGCTGTTAACACCATTTGCTGGGCTGATTTGACGAGCAGTCCGGAAAGACCGATAATATCAGGCTTTTCATTATTGACCGCTTCAATCAGCTGCTGCGGCGCAACTTTAATGCCTAAATCAACGACGCGGTAGCCGTTGTTGGAAAGAATAATGTCAACTAAATTTTTGCCGATGTCATGGACGTCGCCCTTGACTGTAGCTAAAATGACTTTTCCTTTGCCGCTGTCATCTTTTTTTTCCATATACGGTTCTAAAAAGGCGACAGATGCTTTCATCACTTCCGCACTTTGAAGCACTTCAGCAACAATCAGCTGATTGTCGTTAAACAGTTCGCCGACAATTTCCATTCCTTTCATTAACGGCCCGTTGATGATATCGAGAGGATCATCATATTTTTCTAGTGCCAGTTGTAAGTCTTCGATTAATCCTTGCTTTGTTCCTTCCACAACGTATTGTGCGAGCCGTTCCTCCAAGGTTAATTCCGTTTTCGGCTTTTTTTCCTCTTTCTTTTTGTCGCGGTAAAAGTTCGTAAATTGTGCGAGCGTCTGATCATTTGTTTCAAATAATAAGTTTTCTGCCAACTTCCGCTCTTCCTCAGGGATCGAAGCGTACCGCTCTAATTTTTCCGTATTGACGATCGCATAATCGAGCCCTGCCTGTGTGCAATGGTATAAAAAAACGGCGTTTAATATTTCTCTGCCGACCGGCGGAAGCCCGAAAGAAACATTGCTGATCCCGAGAATAGTTAAACAGCCGGGAAGATGTTCTTTAATTAAACGGATCCCTTCGATCGTTTCTTGGGCAGATCCGATATATTGCTCATCACCTGTGCCGACAGGGAAGACGAGTGGGTCAAAAATAATGTCGCTTGGACTTATACCGTGTTGATTGACTAAAATGTCATAAGACCGCTTGGCAATCTCCAGCTTTCGCTCCGCAGTCAGAGCCATTCCGTCTTCATCGATTGTTCCGACGACAACAGCTGCACCGAATTGTTTCACAAGCGGGAGAACTTCTTCAAACCGTTCTAAGCCGTCCTCTAAATTGATCGAGTTGATGATCGCTTTCCCTTGTGAGTATTCGAGCGCTTTTCTGATGACATTGGCGTCGGTTGAGTCAATGACAAGCGGCGCTTTTACTTTTTTTACAACCTCGCGGATGAAGTTTTCCATATCTTCAAGCTCGTTTCGGTCCGGATCTGCGAGACAGACATCGATGACGTGGGCGCCGTTTTTCACTTGAGCGCGGGCGATTTCCGCTGCTTCTTCAAATTTTCCTTCCGCAATGAGACGCTTGAATTTACGCGAACCGATGACGTTTGTGCGTTCACCGACAAACAGCGGGCGCATTGATTCATCATAGCGAAGGGGCTCGATGCCTGATACCGTATGTTGATTTTGCTTTTTGACGATTTTTCGCGGTTTTAAGCCTTCCATTGCCTCCCTTATTGCGCGAATATGTTCGGGAGTTGTTCCGCAGCAGCCGCCGACCATATTAAGCCAGCCTCTTTCTGCAAACCCTCTGATTTTTTTTGCTAAAGATTCCGGTGATTCATGGTAGCGACCTTCTTCATCAGGCAGTCCGGCATTCGGATAACAGCTGACAGCGGTATTGGCGATTTCAGACAATGTGCGGATGTGATCGGTCATGAATTCAGGACCTGTCGCACAGTTTAAGCCGACGGCAATTGGATTCATATGTTCAGCTGAAATGTAAAACGCTTCAATATCTTGACCGGCAAGAGTTGTTCCCATCGGTTCTATCGTTCCGGACAGAATGATCGGCACTTCTTTCTTGAGCTTTTGAAAAGCTCGTTGAATTCCTAAGTAACCCGCTTTTACATTGAGCATATCTTGGCTTGTCTCAAGGAGAAGTACATCAACGCCCCCCACTAACAGTCCTTCCGCTTGAACTTGATAAGCTTCTGCCAATTGTTGGAATGTGACGCCGCCTGTAACGGAGAGCGTTTTAGTCGTTGGCCCCATTGATCCTGCCACAAAACGAGGCCAATCCGGTGTTGAATATTTTTCTGCAGCGCGCTTTGCAATCTCCGCTGCTTTTTTATTTATTTCAAAAGCAAGGTGCCCCAAGTTATATTCCTCGAGGACGATGCTTGTACCGCCAAACGTATTTGTCTCGATAATATCAGCGCCTGCTTCAAGGTACGCTTCATGAATACGGACAATCGTTTCAGGGGAAGTGATGTTTAAATATTCGTTGCATCCTTCATATTCTTCACCGCCAAAATCTTTCGCAGATAATTCTGCAGCTTGAATCATTGTTCCCATGGCTCCGTCTAGTATTAAAATTTTTTTCTCCAGCTGTTCCTTTATGTTATACATGGGAAATCTTCCTTTCTCGTTTTGCCTTTTCTTTTTCATGAATGTATTCCGTCAGCTCGACTGTCATCTCATAATGCAAAAACGGAGTGATTAAGTAAATGCCGTTAAACAGGTCAAATGCTGCGTCAATAAGCGATTTTGCAATGGCAAGTCCTTCTCGTTTCCCCTTTTCTTTATCATTGCCTGCTTTTTGCATCTGTTCGCGAATCGAATCGGACAATTTAATGCCTGGCACTTCGTTATGAATAAATTCAGCATTGCGGCTGCTTATTAACGGCATAATCCCGAGATATATCGGAACATTCAGATGTTTTGTTGCTTCATATACTTCTTCGATCAGCTTCTCCGAGTAGAGCGGCTGCGTAATAAAATAATCGGCTCCGCAGCTGATTTTTTTCTCAAGTCTCTGAACTGCGCGATCAAGATGTCTTACGTTCGGATTGAAGGCGGCGGCTACAGTAAAGTTTGTTTTTTGACCAAGTGATTTTCCGGAGTATGACAAACCTTCATTAAATTGCTTAATTAAGCTGATTAAATCAAACGATGATAAATCATAGACAGAGGTTGCACCCGGAAAATCACCGATTTTGGACGGGTCGCCGGTGACCGCTAAAATATCGTGCAGGCCAAGCGTATGCAGCCCCATTAAATGGGATTGAATGCCGATTAAATTTCTGTCACGACATGTTAAATGAACGAGCGGGCGAAGCTGGAAACGGCTTTTCACAATATTTGCGCAAGCAACATTGCTGATTCTTGGTGTAGCAAGGGAATTATCCGCAAGCGTAATTGCATCAATCCCCGCTTTTTTCAACGCTTTTGCTCCTGTTAAAAATTTTTCCAAGCCGAGCGTTTTCGGCGGGTCCAATTCTACAATCACTGAGCGTCTGTTTTTTGCAATATCTGGGAGAGGAGTTTCTTGACTTTCTTTCATAGGTAAAACATGAATTGGAACATTTCGTTCTTTTACTTCTTTCTCTGTGACAGGAGGGAGGTTTGATACAGCTTCAGCCATTGCCCGAATATGTTTCGGCGCGGTTCCGCAGCATCCGCCGAGAAGCCGGACACCTTGTTTTCGGAATTGAAGAGCCGCTTCATAAAAATAGTGTTCATCTGATTCATAAACTAATCTTCCGTTTTCATACCTTGGCAGGCTGCCGTTTGGAAAAGCGGATAAAAAGGCATGTTCAAACAGCGGCACTTCTTCCAGAGATTGCAGCATATGATAAGGGCCTAAACGGCAATTGAGGCCGACAATATCTGCACCAAGTTCTTCAAGCATTTTCAAACCGTCTGCCAATCTTGTTCCATTTTGAAAGACGCCTTGTTCGTGCAAAGAAACATTTGTGATAATGGGCAAATCCGTTTCTTTTCTAGCTATTTGCAAAACGGTTTTCAGTTCTTCCAAGTCGTAATAGGTTTCTAAAATAATGCCATCTACGTTTTCGGATAAAAGGACATGAAGCTGCTCACGAAAATTTTCGGCAATGTCAGATAGCGTGAAGGCGCTTTTTTGAAACGAACGGATGCCGCCGATTGTTCCGATGACATACCCTTTGTTTTCCGCTTTTTGTAACGCCCTCTTTGCAAGTTCAACCCCTTTTTGGTTGATGATCTTTATATCATCTTCCAGCCCATATCTGGCAAGCTTTATGCGATTGGCGCCGTATGTATTTGTTTGAATAACAGTTGCGCCTGCGTCTAAATAGGCTGAATGAATCCGTTCTATTTCTTCCGGTTTTGAAACGTTTAGCTCATCAAAGCATCTGTCTATTCCGAATGAGTATAGTAGAGTCCCCATTGCTCCGTCGGCAATTAATATATGATTCTGTAAATCTTGTAAAAGCCCCATAAAAAGTCCTCCAATCAAATGAAATAGGCGCCTGCAAGGAGGCGAACACCTATATAAAAAAGAAAAGCCTTCTAAGAAGAAGACTTTTTCTTGAACATTTTCCCCTTCTTCTTATCTTCCGAGCGCAAATTTACGCATCGCTGGATTTAGCACCTTGGTACCCAAAGTTTTTGGGTAATCCGGTTGCTGAAGGTTCATCGGGCCAGTCCCTCCGCTTCTCTTGATAAGAACGCTTTACCGTATGAAATTTTAAAACAACGGATTAATCCTAATTTAACGAATTTTATCAAAATAATCAATATAAAATTTCAATTTTGTGAACAGGGCAAAGCCAGGGCAAAGCTAGCGAAAATTAATAAATTGTACGTCGATCGGCAAGTCGGCGCTTTTCACAGCTGCAATCACTTTTTGCAAATCGTCCTTGCTTTTGCCGCTTACCCGGACTTGGTCGTCTTGAATTTGGCTTTTTACTTTTAGCCCGGTATTTTTGATCAGCGCATTGATCTTTTTCCCGTTTTCTTTGTCAATTCCGTTGACAAGTTTGGCTCTTTGTCTGACAGTGCCTCCTGAAGCCTTTTCGATTTTCCCGTACTGAATATTCTTGGTTGCGACACCGCGTTTAATCATTTTGCTTACTAATACATCTTTTAGTTGATTCAGCTTATATTCATCGTCAGAGATTAGCACAAGCTCATCTTTTTCTAGGGATATATCGCTTTTAGATCCTTTGAAATCATATCTGTTTACAATTTCTTTTTTCGCCATTTGAATGGAATTGTTCACTTCGGCAATATCCACTTTTGAGACGATGTCAAATGAATTCTCCTTAGCCAACTTTTTACCTCCAATAACGTTATTTACATTCATTATAGTGAATGTCGTTCAGTTGAACAACTCTTTTAGGGGTTCCTCGCAAATTAAATGAAAAAACCGTTACTTAAAGCAACGGCAAGGAAATTAATATCTGCTTAAATGCAATTAAGCTAAAGATGTCGCTTTAGAACATTTAGGGGAAAGAAAGTCTTGTAAGTTTTTTACTGCTTCGAGCGAATCTTCTCCTTCAGCGCTGATGACTACATGACCTTCTAAAAAGGCGGAAAAACCGAGCATGCTTAAAACGCTTTTCGCATTTAATTGGAGCTTTTTTGTTTGGAATAAAATGTAGCTGTTAAATTTAATCGCTTCATGGACAAGGGAAATGACATATTCCGGCTCCATCTCTTTTGTAAGATACACGGAAATTTCATGTTTCTTCATTGTGCCACCTCTTGTATACTTATTTTACAATATCTTACATTAATAAAGGATAGATTCCCACATGTTTGTCATTTCCTCTTACATATAAAAAAATGACCTCCGCTTTCGAATATGGAAACGTTTTGGATTTCTCTGTTTTTTAATGAAATGAATGGCCTAATCAAATTGAAAGTTATTGCCCCGCCCATGTTTTATTAGACAAAAATGAAAACAAAAGCTAGAGAAAAGATGCATACTGTAAGATAAGAAAGCGTCTTTTTCGTTCAGAACGTCCGGATAGAAGAGGTGGAAGACTCGCCTTTAGAGATATCTCAAAAAAAGAAAAAGCCCGACAGGCGGGCATTATAAATGATCCGTTTTCTTTGAGTATTGCCGTTTTCCAAGCTCTCGATTTTTTTCCTTCAATAGATTTTTTTCGTGTCGTTTTGCATTGTTGTCTACAGCTTTTTTATCATTATCGCTTGTTTTGGACATTCAGGAAGCTCCTTTCAATACTGTTATATACTTATGATTTCCATGAAGCTTCTTGAATATGTTTATTTAGAAAAAATACAGCAAGGGTGCCGGGGCCAGAGTGTGCACCAATGACAGCACCGATCGTATGGATGATAATTTCTTTTGGATGAAACGTTTCTTCAATTAATTGTTTTAATTCGAGAGCTGCTTCTTCATCATCACCATGGCTGATGGCGATTGTCTGTTCACTCAATCCGTCTCCACGCTCTTCCATCAGCTCAAGAATTCTCCGGTAAAGCTTCTTTTTCCCGCGGATTTTTTCCAGCGGGATCAGCTTTCCTTCTTCGACATGCAAAAGCGGCTTGATATTAAGCAGTCCGCCAACAAACGCAGATGTTTTGCTGATTCTCCCGCCGCGAGCCAAATATTCCAGGCGATCAACTGTAAAAATGTGCTCCATATGACTGCAATACTCTTTTACTGCATTTGCCATTTGTTCTAAATCAAGTCCTTGTTTTGCTAATTGAATGGTGTAGCGGACAGCAAGTCCATACCCAAGTGAAGCACATTTCGAATCGATAATTTGCAGTTTCCAATTCGGATATTTTTCAAGCAGTTGCTGCTGAACCATAACGGCAGTTTGATATGTACCGGACAATTCGGAAGAAAAGGCAATATACAGTGCCGGCTGATTGTCTTTCGCCAGCTTTTCAAATTGATTGGTGATTGTTTCCGGTGATGCTTGTGATGTTTTAGCAACGTTTCCAGCTCTCATATAGTCGTAAACTTCTTTTGGTTTAATTGTCAACTGATCCTCATAGTCCTTCTCGCCAAGGTGGACACGAAGAGGGATGAAAGAAACGCCTTGATCGTTTAAAAAAGAGACAGGCAGATCACAAGCACTATCAGCGATAATGTGAATATTCATTAATCACACCTACTTTTTTTCATTTACATATAGTCTATCTTGATCACAAATAGAAAACAATACAATTTGTGCAAACTGAAAATTTAAAAAAGAAGGACAAAAAAAGAAAAAATGGACGAAACAAGAGGAGCTCGTTTCGTCCATTTCATATTTATTCCTTGTTCAAAATGTGCCGTACAATCGGCATTCTGGATGGTGTTATGCCTGCTCGATTTTTTCTCGATGCAGATGCTGTACAAAGATTGGTCTGTTCAAATTCGATCTGTTCATTATAAAAACAGCCCTTAAAAGGATTCGAAAATGAACGGAAGGGCATTATCCTTCGAAGCTTGCTTCGTTATTGACTCTTGCTTCTGATTCGGCAAACGTCATACGGTATGGAAACTTTTCATCATGTTTTTTGACAGCACCTTTTCCTTGCTCAATGAATCGTTTCGATTTATTCCGTTTGCCCAAGTTGGAATCCCCCTTTTGATCATTGACGAAATGAGTTCGTCAATTATAGGGTATCCCTTTTTAAACATCTAAATCCTTGTCAATTGTTGTGAGGTGTAAAAAGATAATCGAACTTTTGGACTTTTGCAAAGATTAAAGGGACAGCAATTCCTTTAAAAATTTTGCAACTCCGTCTTCTTCATTTGTCAGCGTAATTTCATCAGCAATCTCTTTGAGCGGCTCAATTCCGTTTCCCATTGCAACGCCTAATCCCGCATATTCGATCATTTCCAAATCATTGTCTTCGTCGCCAAAAGCGATAATTTGCTCTCGAGGGATATTGTAAAATTCGGCGATTTTTTGCAATCCGACTGCTTTATTAATGCCTGCTCGGATAATTTCAATAACATGCCACGGGTGAGCCCAGCTTCTGTGGTCTACAACTTCCGCATGAACTTCATTTAAATAATGGCGAATCCGCTTGACATTTTCTTCGTCTGAATGGATTAACATGCTTGTGACATCGCGATTTAAAACAGCTTTTAAGTTGCCGATTTCAATTTTCGGATTTCCTATACTGAAAATATCCAACCATTGTTCATTATGGTAATGAAAATAAACATGATCAAGCACTTCTGCTAAAATGTTGTGGACTTGATGCTGTTCGGCGATTTCTACAATTTCTTTTACAACAGATACATCAAGGGTTGTATGATGAAATCCCCAGGATTCATCCAGCGGATGATGGACAAAGGCCCCGTTAAAATTGACAATCGGGGTTTTTAAATTTAATTCTTCGTAATACATTTTGCTCGAGCGGAACGGCCTTCCTGTTGAAATGCATATGATATGCCCTTCTTCTTGTGCTTTTTGCAAAACATTTTTTGTAAAAGGAGAAATCGTTTTGTCATCTTTCAGCAATGTGCCGTCTAAATCCAATGCAATTAAATGTTTTTTGGCCATAATCTCTCCTCATTTTTTGTTTTTATTTAGTGTATCTTTTTTCCATCTTTTTTGTCCACATGTTAAACTAATTTTAGCAAAAAAATAATGAAAGGAGCATCCTAATTGAAGGTCATTGTTGAGCATACGATGGCGGACAATATCCCTGTACTGCATGTATGCAAAGAAGATTTTATAAAAGATGAGCTGCCGCTTGTTGTGTTTATCCATGGATTTACGAGCGCAAAAGAGCATAATTTGCACATTGCCTATCTTTTGGCGGAAAAAGGTTTGCGAGTAGTATTGCCTGATGCGAAATTTCACGGAGAGAGGGATGAGAATCTTTCAGAGGCTGACTTAAATTTAAATTTTTGGAATATTGTTATCAGTTCTGTTAAAGAGCTCGAAAAAATAAAAAATTATTTTTTTGAAAAAGAATTGATTGACGGGAAAAATATAGGGGTAGCGGGAACTTCCATGGGCGGTGTTGCTACACTTGGAGCGCTCACCCAATATCCGTGGATCAAAGCTGCTGTCAGTTTAATGGGCAGCCCAAATTATCAGGAATTTTTCAAATATCTTGTGGACTCCTATCAAAAAGCAGGCTATACCTTTCCGTTGTCTGAAGAAGAAATTCAGCAGCAATTCGATGCGTTGTATGAGTATGATTTATCCGTACATAAAGAAGCGTTATGCAACCGCCCCCTTTTGTTTTGGCACGGGATGAAGGACCAAGTTGTACCGTTCGCTCCTACTTATCAATTTTATGAAGAGATAAAGCCGTTGTATGCTGACAATCCGGAACATTTGGCATTTATTGCGGAAAAGGATGCAGGGCATAAGGTGTCTCGAAAAGGGGTGCTAGAAACGGTTGAATGGTTTGTACGGCATTTGAGGTAGAAAATTTTTAATGTGGCATTAACTTCGATATAATGATATTAACGAATATAAGAGGAGTGGATCGAAATGGATGAAGCGCTAAAGGAAAATATAATGGGTGCTCTTGAACAGGTTATTGACCCAGAACTAGGCATTGACATTGTCAATTTAGGATTAATATATGATTTGGAACTGAACGATGAAGGAGTCCTCAAAGTAACTATGACATTGACGGCAATGGGATGCCCCCTTGCTGGAACAATTGTTCAACAAGTAAAAGCTGCGCTTGACGGAATTCCAGAAATCAAAGATGTCGATGTCAACATCGTTTGGAATCCACCTTGGACGAAGGACCGCATGTCCAGATATGCAAAAATTGCCTTGGGTATTCAATAAAAACTTATGCAGACTGGCGGAAAAGGCCAGTCTTTTTTATTATGCAAATGTTTTATCAATTTGGCTGCAAGTATCATTATGTTTTTATTTTCGGCTTCATCGCTTCTTTTGTTTATCTCTCACCATAATGGAGCTTTTATCCCGAAACATAATTTGCATTTTTTCTTAAGCAAGCATATCCGGATAATTTGCAAGGGATTCCCTGCTCTCTACTACATTAAGAATCCTTGTTTTTGATCAGAAAAAATTATAAATATACAATTGATTTTATTTTTATACAGTATTATAATGGTAACTAATTTAACGGAATGAATTGAAGGTGATTGAGGTTGAATATAGGAATTATCGGGGCAACAGGATATGGCGGTGTGGAACTTTATCGAATTTTAGCCAATCATCGGTATGTCGAAAACATTCATTTATATACATCTTCAGCAGAAAAAAAGAGCTATATTGACGAATATCCGCATTTATCCCATATAAAAGAAAATGAACTAAAACCGTTAGAGCCGGATCAAATAAAAGAAGAAAATGATGTTGTTTTTCTTGCGACGCCGTCGGGGATATCGGCTTCACTGACGCCGGAATTGCTTGACGATCAATTGAAAATCATCGACTTATCAGGCGATTTAAGGTTAAAAAACAGTGATGATTATGAAAAATGGTATAAAAAAGCACCAGCGCCTGAAATGCTTTTGCAGGAAGCGGTATACGGCTTGACAGAGCTGTATCGTGAGGATATTAAGAACGCTAAAATTTTGGCGAATCCTGGATGCTATCCAACTGCAACCTTGCTTGGCCTAGCACCGCTTGTGCGGGAAAAAATCGTCAAAGAGAACTCGATCATTGTTGATGCAAAATCGGGTGTTTCAGGTGCAGGTCGAAACGCGTCGCTTGCTACAAGCTTTGTTGAAATACAAGATAATTTCAAAATTTATAAAGTACATCAGCATCAGCATATACCGGAAATTGAACAGGAGCTTCATAAGTGGGACGAGAAAGTCGGCTTCATTTCGTTCAGCACCCACTTAGTGCCGATGACAAGAGGGATTATGGCGACAATGTATATTGAATTATTAGAAGAATGGAATACTTCAAAATTAGTAGATTTATATGAATCGTTTTATAAACATTCACCATTTGTGAGAGTGCGTACAAACGGAACGTTCCCAAGCACAAAGGAAGTGTACGGCTCGAATTATTGCGATATCGGTCTTGCATTTGATCAAAGAACAAGTCGGTTGACAGTCGTATCTGTCATTGACAATTTGATGAAAGGCGCTGCAGGGCAGGCAGTGCAAAATTTCAACATTATGTCAGGATTCCAAGAAAATGAAGGACTAAACTTTTTGCCAGTATATCCATAACATCAAGGAGGACTTCTAGTGACAACCAAAATAAGAAAAATAGACAACGGTTCAATTACAACACCGAAAGGCTTTTATGCAGGCGGCTATGAAGCGCACATCCGCTACACTCATAAAAAAGACATCGGCATCATTTATAGTGACGTTTCAGCAACAGCTGCAGCTGTTTACACACAAAACGTTGTGCAAGCTGCCCCAATTTTTGTGACAAAAGAGAGCATTGCAAAGGAAAACAAAATTCAAGCGGTGATTGTCAACAGCGGCAACGCCAATGCCTGTACAGGCGAAAAAGGTTTAAGCGATGCATACGCAATGCGGAAATGGACAGCTGAAAAGCTTGGAATTGCAGATCATCTTGTGGCTGTCGCTTCAACAGGAGTAATTGGCGAATATTTAAACATGGAAAAAGTCCAAGAGGGGATCAACAATATTGAATATGAACGTTCATCAGCAGGAGCCAAAAGCTTTGCCGAGGCTATTTTGACAACAGATACGTGTGAAAAGACTGCCTGCTATCAATTTGAAATCGAGGGAAAACAGGTGACCATCGGCGGAGCAGCAAAAGGATCGGGGATGATTCATCCCAACATGGCGACAATGCTCGGGTTTTTGACGACAGATGCGAATATCAATGAAAAATCGCTGCAGCAAGCTTTTCGAGAAGTTATCGATGAAACGTTTAATCAAATAACCGTTGACGGCGATACATCAACAAATGATATGGTGCTTGTTTTAGCAAACGGAAAAGCTGAACACTCAATGCTGACGGAAGAGCATCCAGATTGGCCTGTTTTTAAAGAGGCGTTGAGAAAAGTAAGCGAAGATTTAGCAAAGCAAATTGCCAGAGACGGTGAAGGTGCGACAAAATTGATTGAAGTTTCTGTTAATGGGGCTAAATCAAAGCAGGAAGCGAACATCATTGCCAAGACGATTGTCGGATCCTCCCTCGTCAAAACTGCAATATATGGAAAAGATGCGAACTGGGGAAGAATCTTGTGCGCCGCCGGCTACAGCGGAGCGGAATTCGATCCGAATCAAATGGAAGTGTATCTCGGCCATATCTTATTATTTAAAAACGGATTGCCAGTTTCATTTTCGGAACAAGAAGCGATCCAATATTTGGATCAGGAAATCGTAGAAATCAAGGTAATGTTAAATAATGGTGAAGCACAAGGAAAAGCATGGGGATGTGATTTAACATATGAGTATGTCAAAATCAATGCAAGTTACCGGACATGATAAACCGATTGTTGTCATTAAGCTTGGCGGCAGCATGCTGGAACAGCTGTCAGAAAGCTTTTTAGACAGCATAAAAGAACTGTTAACTACGAAACGGGTCATTATCGTCCACGGTGGAGGACCGGACATTAACAATATGTTGACAAAATTAAATGTAAAAAGCGAGTTTTACAACGGCATGCGTAAAACGACAAAAGAAGTGCTTGAAATTGCAGAAATGGTTCTTTCAGGAAAAATTAACAAACAGCTTACGGCTCTGTTGACACAAAAAAGTGTGAAAGCGATCGGTCTTTCAGGCACTGATGGTCAGCTAATTGTCTCGTCATTTTTAGATGAAGAAAATCTTGGCTTTGTCGGCAAAGTCGAGCAGATTAATGATGAACTATTGCGTTCGCTGCTAATTCTTGACTATGTTCCAGTCATTGCCCCGATCGGCATAACGGCGGATGGGCAAAAATTAAATATCAACGCAGATCTGGCTGCTAGTGCAATTGCTGAAAAAATAAATGCGGAACAGCTGCTGTTTGTGACGAATGTTCCGGGAATTTTACATGACGGCAAGCTTATTGAAGAAGCGACGGAAACGATGATCGAAAAACTCATTGAACAGAAGGTTATTTACGGCGGGATGATTCCGAAAGTACAGGCGGCTTTAGATGCGCTTTCTGATCAGCTTGAGCATGTGATGATTGTGAGCGGCAACGACCGTATTTTTAAGGAAGGGAAAATGATCGGGACGAAAATTACGAAAAAACGAGAGGTCGTGGTCAAATGAGTTATTTATTTCCAACCTATGCGAAGTGGGATGTGGCGATTGAAAAAGCAGAAGGAAGCTATGCATATGATGCAAACGGAAAAAAATATTTAGATTTTATTTCCGGAATTGCTGTATGCAACCTGGGTCATTGTCCGAAGCAAGTGGCGGAAGCCATCACTGAACAGCTGCAAAAGGTATGGCATACTTCTAATCTTTTTCATATCCCCCTTCAAGAAGAGGTTGCCAAGCAATTGGTGGAGCATTCAAGCGGAGATGCCGTATTTTTTGCGAACAGCGGCGCCGAAGCGAATGAAGCCGCCATTAAACTGGCTAGAAAACATACCGGCAAACATAAAATCATTACATTTTACCAGTCTTTTCACGGCAGAACATTTGCGACTATGACGGCTACTGCTCAAGAAAAAGTACATAAAGGGTTCGGTCCTCTCATTCCTACGTTCGAATATCTTCCTTACAATGATGCAGCTGCGGTGAAAAACATTCATGATGAGGATATAGCTGCTTTTATGCTGGAAGTGGTTCAGGGCGAGGGAGGAGTTATTCCTGCAACGAAGGAATTTTTACTGGCGGTAGAAGAAAAGTGCAGGGAGATCGGCGCATTATTCATCGTCGATGAGGTGCAAACTGGAATCGGACGCACCGGAAAAGCATTCGGCTACCAGCATTACGGCATTTCTCCGGATATTATCACTGTCGCCAAAGGATTGGGAAGCGGATTTCCTGTCGGAGCCATGATCGGAAAACAAGAATTGATCGAAAGTTTTTCACCGGGAACACACGGTTCAACGTTCGGCGGGAATTATTTGGCTATGGCAGCTGCGAAAGCAACTTTGGAAACTGTTTTTCAGCCAAGCTTTTTGCAAAGCGTTCAGGAAAAAGGTCAGCGGCTGTTCGAAGGTCTATCAGAACTCTTGAGAGATGTGCCTACTGTAAAAAAAGTGCGGGGTAAAGGATTGCTGCTTGGAATTGAGCTGGATATTGAGGTCAATAAAGTGCTTGCTTCTTTAAGAGAAGAAGGACTTCTAGCACTTTCAGCTGGATCCAATGTGTTACGGCTTCTTCCTCCGCTCACTGTTTCGAATGAAGAAATTGATTTAGGACTGGGCATTATTGCTTCTGTTTTGAAAAAAGAAAAAATCTTCTCTTCCTAAAAGAGGAGAATTTTCTTGCAAATTGTTGTATAAATATACATCAAAGAGGTGTTCAATATGCAAGGTTATCTTGTATTAGAAGATGGAACAGTTTTTGAAGGCAAGATGGATGAAATCGTGTCTCCTGTTAAAGGGGAACTCGTTTTTTATACAGGAATGACAGGATATCAAGAGGTGTTGACAGATCCTTCCTACAAAGATCAAATCGTCGTTTTTACGTATCCGCTTATTGGCAATTACGGTATCAATGATCAAGATTTTGAAAGCAAAAAGCCGCAGGTGAAAGGGGTCATCCTTTTTCAGCTGACTGAACACTATTCCCATTATAAAGCGAACCGTTCATTAAAAGACTATTTACAAAAATGGAATATTCCTTATTTAACAAATGTTGACACGAGAGCTGTTGTCAAACAAATCCGATCAAAAGGGACATTGCATGCGGTCATTTCAAAAGACAAACAATACGACTCTCAGGATAAGCTCTCCGATTTTCCGATTCGCGATGTTTCTGCAAGCGAAATCGAAACGTTTGGTAATGGTGCGACACACATTGCGCTAATTGATTTTGGATTTAAAAAATCGATTTTGAATTCTTTGCTGAAAAGAGGCTGTAAAGTTTCAGTCGTTCCGTTTCATCAAATGGAAAAAGTGTTTGAAATCAAGCCGCATGGCATCGTGCTGTCGAACGGACCGGGCGATCCAAAGCAAATGAAAAATTATTTTTCAATATTAAACCAATTGATGAAGCAATATCCGACGCTCGGGATTTGTTTAGGGAATCAGCTGATTGCCCTGTCGTTTGGCGGGAATACAACAAAGCTCAGATTCGGGCACCGCGGAGCAAACCATCCGGTAATTGATCAAAAAACAGGAAACGTATTTATTACATCACAAAACCACAGCTATGTGGTGGATAAAAAAAGCTTGGAAAAAACACCTCTTAAATTGCGATATACAAATGTCAATGACGGCTCAGTTGAAGGGCTTGAGCATGAAAAATTGAAAGTCATGTCTGTTCAATTTCATCCGGAAGCCCATCCAGGACCGGAAGATGCTAGTTTTATTTTTGATGAATTTTTAGACACATATGTAGCAGCAGGGAGAGAAAAAGTCTATGCCTAAAGATACATCATTAAACAAAATACTAGTGATCGGTTCAGGTCCGATCATTATCGGCCAAGCGGCGGAATTTGACTATTCTGGGACACAGGGATGCTTGGCGTTAAAAGAAGAAGGATTTGAAGTTGTACTTGTTAACAACAATCCTGCAACGATTATGACCGATACGAAAATTGCCGATGCGGTCTATTCAGAGCCGCTTACGGTGGAAAGCATTGAAAAAATAATTGCAAAAGAACGTCCAGACGGCCTTTTGGCAACATTGGGGGGCCAGACGGCTTTAAATCTAGCTGTGGAGCTTGATCAGGCAGGGATTTTGCAAAAATACGGCTTGAAACTGCTCGGAACCTCGATCGAATCGATTCAAAAAGGGGAGGACCGGGAGCTATTTCGAAAGCTGATGATTGATTTGAACGAGCCGATCCCGGAAAGCAAAATTGTGGAGGATGTTCCGTCCGCCCTTCAATTTGCTGATGAAATTGGTTTTCCGATTATCATTCGTCCGGCTTATACGCTTGGCGGCAAAGGCGGAGGCATCGCCTACAACCGAGAAGAGTTTATTTCCATTGTCACAAATGGACTTAAAATGAGCCCAATCAATCAAGTGCTTGTGGAAAGAAGCATTGCCGGATTTAAGGAAATCGAATATGAAGTGATGCGCGATGCAAAAGGTACTTGTATTACCGTCTGCAATATGGAAAACATTGATCCAGTCGGAATTCATACCGGGGATTCGATCGTTGTTGCTCCATCTCAAACATTAACAGATGAAGAATATCAAATGCTCCGGCAGGCGGCTTTGAAAATCATCGATGCATTAAAGGTAGTCGGGGGCTGCAACATTCAGTTTGCACTTGACCCTGAAAGCAAGCAATATTACGTGATTGAGGTCAACCCTAGGGTAAGTCGCTCTTCCGCACTTGCTTCGAAAGCGACCGGTTACCCAATTGCCAGAATGGCTGCAAAGCTAGCTGTTGGCTACTCATTAGCGGAGCTGAAGAACCCGTTAACGATGTCGACATATGCCAGCTTTGAACCTGCACTTGACTATGTAGTTGTCAAATTTCCGCGCTGGCCGTTTGATAAATTTACAAAAGCAGATCGGAAGCTTGGAACAAAAATGAAAGCAACCGGCGAAGTGATGGCGATCGAACGGACGATGGAAGCCGCTCTGCAAAAAGCTGCGGAATCGTTGGAATTAAATAATATCGGCATTTATTTGCCTAAGCTTGTGAAAGAAGATACGTCAGCTCTTATTAACCGCCTCCAGCATGCAGATGATGAACGCTTTTTCATCTTAATGGAGCTGTTAAGAAGAGGAGTTTCCATAGATGAGCTTCACAGCCAGACAAAAATTGACTATTATTTCTTGCATGTTTTCAACCATCTAATTGAACTTGAAGGAAAAGCGAAAAAAGAAAAGCTGTCTCCAAGCCTTTTAAAAGAACTGAAATTTTTCGGCTTTTCCGACCGTTCAATTTCATATTGGCAAAAGACAGAAGAAAAAGAAATCCGAAAGCTCCGCAAAGAGTGGGGGATTAAAGCCATATTCAAAATGGTTGATACATGTGCAGCAGAATTTGAAGCGAGAACAAATTATTTCTATTCTACGTACGTTTTCGGTGAAAACGAAGCTGTCTCCACAAGCGGAAAGAAGAAGGCGCTTGTCATTGGTTCCGGCCCGATTCGCATCGGACAGGGAGTTGAGTTTGACTACAGTGCTGTTCACTGCATTCAAACATTGCAAAAGCTTGGATATGACGCGATCATGATCAACAATAATCCTGAGACGGTCAGCACTGATTATGAAACAGCGGATCGATTATATTTTGAGCCGTTAACAGTCGAGCATATATTAAATGTTGTTGAAAATGAAAACATTGACGTAACGCTCGTCCAATTTGGCGGCCAGACGGCGATCAACTTAGCGGAGAAGCTTGAAAAAGCAGGCGTGAAGCTGCTTGGTACAACTTCTGAGCTTCTGGACATATTGGAGGATCGAGAAAGATTTTATCAACTTTTAGACGAAACGAATATCCCGCACATTCAAGGAGCAATGGCACATACAAAAGAGGAGGCGATATCGGAAGCGAAAAAGCTGCGGTATCCGATCCTGTTAAGACCTTCATATGTTATTGGCGGAAAAGGCATGGTGAAGGTAAAAAATCAAGAAGAGCTGTTTTCGTTAGTGGAGCAGACGGACGAAAATCATTTTCCTCTTCTTTTAGATGAATTCCTTTTTGGTCAGGAAGCGGAGGTTGATTTAATAGCTGACGGGAAAAATGTATTTATTCCGGGATTTATGGAGCATATCGAGCCCGCTGGTGTTCATTCTGGCGATAGTTATGCGATTTTTCCAGCTGTGTCGTTGTCAAAAAAAATAAAAGAAAAAATGACCGACTATGCGGAAAGAATGGTTCAACATTTGCAATATAAAGGCATTATGAACATTCAATTTTTAATTGATGGTCAGGACGTTTATGTGCTGGAAGTGAATCCGCGTGCGAGCCGGACTGTGCCGATCGTCAGCAAAGTTGCCGGAGTGCCGTTAGTAGATCTTGCGACAACCATTTTAACCGGAAAAATGTTAACTGACTTACATCCTCAAATAGCAGCCCATGAATATGTGGCTATTAAATATCCGGTATTTTCAACGCACGCCCATTCAGATGTCGATATGAAACTAGGTCCGGAAATGAAATCGACGGGCGAAGGAATGTGTGTCGGCAAATCTGTGGAGGAAGCGATGCGGAAGGTATTCGATCATTTATTTCCAATTCATTCGGACGGTATTTTTGTGGATGGAGATAAGAAAGATGATGTACTCGATTATATAAAACCGGTAACGGATAATTTTGAAAGCTGGCTTGAGAAAAAAGAAGCGGTGCTTTATTATAATCCGGAAGAAAGCGATCAGGCAAAGGCAAGACGACAAAAAGCGCTTGAACGGGGAATTATGGTATTGACGGAAGAAGCATCATTTCAGGCATTTTTAAGTGCACTAACAGTTAGCAAATACACGCCTATTTCTTTACATGAACTGTCAGATAAAGGAGTCGAAATGAGTTTATGAGTACACTTAAAGGTCGTAACGTTTTAAAGCTGCTTGATTTTACATCAGAAGAAATTCAATATTTGCTCGAGGAAGCATTGAAATTAAAGCAAAACCCGCTATCAAACGTCCTTCATGGGAAAACGCTGGCGATGATTTTCGAAAAATCATCCACTCGAACTCGTGTCTCCTTTGAAGTAGGAATGCTGCAATTAGGGGGACATGCGCTTGCTCTTTCTTCAAAAGAGCTTCAGCTCGGGCGCGGTGAGACAATCGCTGATACAGCGAGAGTATTGTCGCGATATGTGGATGCCATTCTTCTCCGCACAACTGACCATAATCGGGTCAAAGAGCTTGCCGAATATGCAACTGTCCCTGTCATCAATGGTTTGTGCGACTTGTACCATCCTTGCCAAGCGTTAGCTGATTTATTGACAATTTATGAGCTGAAAGGCAAATTTTCAGGCGTAAAAGTCGTTTATGTTGGCGACGGCAACAATGTCGCCCACTCCCTTATGGTTGGCTGCGCAAAAGTTGGCGCTCATTTTACGATCGCAGCCCCAGAAGGCTATGAGCCAAATGAAAGCATTTTGAAACAGGCGAAAGAAATTGCTGGCGAAACGGGCGGGAAAGTCGAATTAATTCATAATCCAGACGAAGCGGTTCAGGATGCTGATATTATTTATACGGACGTTTGGGTCAGCATGGGACAGGAAGAAGAAACAGAAGCAAGAATGAAAGCATTTAAACCGTTTCAAGTAAATCAATCCTTGCTGGCAAAAGCAAAACGAGATGCAAGCTTCCTTCACTGCCTGCCGGCTGCGCGCGGTTTGGAAGTGACAGATGAAGTGATGGACGGAAGCCAATCAGCGGTATTTTTGCAGGCCGAAAACCGCCTTCATGCGCAAAAAGCAATTTTAAAAGAAATTATGGCTTAACAAGATCTTTCGTTGATAAAGCAGGATGATCTCCTGCTTTTTTCTTTTGAAACCGGGGCGAAAGGTTTTACTCTACTGCATATATATCCAGACAAAAAAGAACGACAGGTGAGACGATTTTAGGAATAATTGTAAATAATGATTCTCGCAGAAACAGTAAAAAGAGCTTTTGATCCAGCATTCGGTGCTTGAACGCTTAAACGATTTTTTCAGAAGGATGCCATATGAAGTGAGTTCGATTTTGGGCGTTGAGTAAAGTTTCGAAGTACATCACATAATGAAAATTATCAAAGGTGTTTCTGTCTATACATGAAAAATCTTCTGATAGCCAACAATAATGTCCAAGGAGGGATGATTCATGGGTCAAAATCGTCAATTCAGGCCTGGTCAAAAAGCACCTAACAACGGAATCTACATCGAAGTCGGCGAGACCGGATCGATGGTGGTCGATCCCAAAAAGGTTGAACTCAAAGCAGGAGATCGATTCCCCGAAACATCCAACCATAATCGGGTTTGGACCTATAAGCGCAAGCCGTAATATTTCGAACAACGCTAAGCCATTCGGAAAACGAATGGCTTTACTTGATTTATAAAGAAGTTATAATAAAATTAAAGGTCAAAAAAAGTCAAAATAGGGGCGTTTCGGTATGGATGTAAATCAATTCACGGAGAAGCTGCAAAAAGGTCTGGTAGAAGCTCAAAAAATCGCAAAAGAACATGAACATCAAGAAGTGGATGAATTTCATATTTTACTTGCTTTTCTGCGGCAGTCTGACGGGATTTTTCCAAGAATTTTAGAAAAACTTAAATGTCCTGTACAACAAATTGAGTCAGCGATCAACGAGTATTTACAAAAAAAGCCGAAAATATCTGTTCACGGAAACGGTGAGGTAAGTATTTATATTTCCCGTACTCTTTCAGAAGCTTTTGCAAAAGCGGACGAAATAAGGAAAGATTTTCAAGATGATTATTTATCAGTTGAACATATTATATTGGCATTTTCCGAATCGAGCTCAAAAGAAGTGAGAGAGCTTTTTCAGCAATATCACTTAACAAAAGCTGCCATATTGAAAGTGTTAAAGGAAATAAGGGGGAATGCTCGGGTGACATCACCTAATCCAGAAAGCACTTATGAAGTATTGGAGAAATACGGCCGTGATTTAGTTAAAGAGGTGAAAGAAGGAAAAATTGACCCTGTCATTGGCCGTGATCAAGAAATTCGGCGCGTGATCCGAATTTTATCAAGAAAAACGAAAAACAACCCGGTGTTAATCGGTGAACCAGGGGTTGGAAAAACAGCGATCGTGGAAGGATTAGCCCATCGGATTGTACGAAAAGATGTACCGGAGGGATTAAAAGATAAAACAATATTTGCTTTAGATATGAGCTCGCTCATTGCGGGAGCCAAGTTTCGCGGAGAATTTGAAGAAAGATTAAAAGCTGTTTTGCAAGAAATTAAAAAGAGCGATGGACGGATTATTTTATTTATTGATGAATTGCACACAATAGTCGGGGCCGGCAAAACAGAAGGAGCGATGGATGCCGGCAACATGTTAAAGCCGATGCTTGCGAGAGGTGAGCTGCACTGCATAGGAGCAACGACACTTGATGAACATCGCAAGTATATTGAAAAAGATCCGGCGCTTGAGCGGCGTTTTCAACAGGTGCTTGTGAGCGAACCGTCTGTGGAAGACACGATTTCTATTTTACGAGGACTAAAAGAACGGTTTGAAATCCATCATGGAGTCAAAATTCATGATTCGGCGATTGTAGCTGCCAGTGAGCTCTCGCACCGCTATATAACAGAACGCTTCCTGCCTGATAAAGCGATTGATTTAATCGATGAAGCATGCGCGATGATCCGCACGGAAATAGATTCAATGCCGACAGAACTTGATGAAGTGACGAGAAGGATTATGCAGCTTGAAATTGAAGAGGCTGCATTGAAAAAAGAAACGGATGACATCAGCCGAGTCAGATTGGAAGAGTTGCAAAAGGAACTTGCAAATTTAAAAGAGAAAGCAAATGAAATGAAGGCGAAATGGCAGCTTGAAGTCGAAGGTATTCAACAGCTTAGAAGCTTGAGGGAAGAGCTGGAAAAAGCACGCAGAGATTTAGCTGATGCTGAAAATGAATACGATTTAAACAAAGCGGCTGAGCTGCGCCATGGAAAAATTCCGGCGCTGGAAAAACAAATCAAACAGCTGGAAGAAGAAATGAAGCAGAAAGAGGAAAACAAGATGCTTCGCGAGGAAGTAACAGAAGAGGAAATTGCCGGTATTGTGTCAAGATGGACTGGCATTCCGGTAGCAAAGCTTGTACAAGGGGAAAGAGAAAAGCTTCTGAAGCTTGAACAAATATTAAAAGAAAGGGTCATCGGGCAAGACGATGCAGTTGAATTAGTATCGGATGCAGTTTTGCGTGCGCGGGCAGGCATAAAAGATCCGAACAGGCCGATTGGCTCCTTCCTCTTTTTAGGTCCGACAGGGGTCGGGAAAACGGAGCTGGCGAAAGCATTGGCAGAAGCGCTTTTTGACAGCGAGGACGAAATAGTCCGCATTGATATGTCGGAGTATATGGAAAAACATTCTGTCTCAAGGCTGATCGGCGCACCTCCGGGTTATGTCGGATATGAAGAAGGAGGACAGCTGACGGAAAAAGTTCGGAGACATCCGTACTCGGTTATATTACTGGACGAAATCGAAAAGGCTCACCCAGAAGTGTTTAACATATTGCTGCAAATGCTTGATGACGGCAGGGTGACCGATTCGAAAGGAAGAACAGTTGATTTTAAAAATACAGTGATCATTATGACATCCAACATCGGTTCTCAGCATTTGCTCTCCGGTTTAAATGATCAGGGGGAAATAACAGACGAAGCGAAAAAGAAAGTTCTTGATGAGCTCTCCATGCATTTCCGGCCAGAATTTTTAAACCGGATTGATGACACGATCCTGTTCAAGCCTTTAACAATGAACGAAGTAAAGGGAATAGTAGAAAAACTTTTAAAAGAGCTTCAAGCGCGCCTATCCCATAAACAACTTACACTAAAGATTACAGATGAAGCGAAGGAATTCATTGCAAAAAGAGGATTTGATCCTGTATTTGGTGCACGGCCGCTGAAACGGTTTATTCAAAAGCATGTAGAGACAAAACTTGCGAAAGCGGTTATTGCTGGAACCGTTCATGATCGTGACCAAGTTCTGTTAGGGGTAGAAAATGAAGAAATTGTTATAAAAACGGATTTGCATGCTCATGAGAAGAGCGGAGCAGCAAAATTAGAATAGCTATAAATGGATATTAAAACCCTTCTCAATCGAGGAGGGTTCTTTTTTTTGTGCGGACCATGTAGACATAGGAAACTGTGTCCTGGCGGCGGGGAATCTGATTCGGAGACTAAAAACAGGGCGAGATTCCTATCAGGCTAGTTTCATGGGGAGATTGCACAGCTAAGCAAGCCTTCCCTAAAAGACTAGAAAACTATAATTGGAAAAGTGTAGTGATTTATAAGTTTTTCCGCCAATCTTAGTTGTGCTGACGTATACGTAATAGCTTCATGTAAATTTGCTAGGCTGAAATCTTAAATATACTGACGTATAGTTAACTGGTAAGGGTCTGTCCAAAGACAAATCTCCATTGAAAACAAAAAATCACAGGGGATGTCTTAAGCCCAAAAATGACTTACTTAGACTATCCCCTTTTTTTTTTGAATTTGTCTATATTATGACGTAACAAGTGAGGCTTCGCCGATAGCAGCAGGCATCTAATCGCTGATTTTCGTTTTAAATAAAAAGAAATTGGCAATTCGCCAATTTCGACAAATTCTTAATGCTCTTCTGAAGGTTCAGCCGGAATTAACTCCCCAATTATAAAGAGAAGTACGGTAAAAACAACAGAGATTATAATTGCTGTTGAAAAATGGAATGCAGAGCCTGTCATGGAAGAAACAACATAGCTGGCCATGTTGACAAGCAAAAACGTCCAAAAAAATGTTGCGAAATATCTCATTATCTTCACCTCGTTTATTCCTGTCTTTACTTATATTATCATACAACATTTTTCATGAAAACGGTTGTTTCGCGATTTTTTTGCGAGCCTTTTTGACATTTCGTACATACATTATAAAAGGTCATCGATGGAAAGGTGGTGGGCAAATGGAAGGTGTTTCGGAAAGATTTTTTCAAATTGAAAACGAGTGGAATGTCATTCATCTTCCGGAAAAGCCGAACGGATTCGGCATCTTGATCATTGGCGATCGAACCCATTTTGTTGAAAATGGTTCAAGCTACTGGTTGGAGCATTACGGGCGGCGTCAGCTGATCAATACGTTAAAAAGCTGCGGATATACATTGTTTCATTCCAATCTTTACGGACGCCATTGGGGCAGCTCTCACGCCGTTTTGTTGGCAAAACAGCTTTATCATCTTGTCATGAAACAAGAAATTTTAAATAAAAAAATCCATATACTGTCTGAAGGTATAGGAGCACTCGTTGCGCTGCAGTTGATGGAAGAGATGCCAAATTCCATCCGTTCATCGGTGATGATCAATCCTTGTTTGGACATAAAAGCCCAAATAGCGGAAGAGAAAAAGAATAAATTTTTTACAAACAAATGATAAAAGAACTATCAAAAGCTTACCAATTAGATGAAAAAGCTGTCACCCATTATCCCTTTGTCCGTATACAAGACTTTGTATCAAAAATACCTGTAGGCATCTGGCAGAAAATGAACGGGGGAAGCTATTCCTATAAAATTCATGGAAAAAAATATGAGGAATGGAGAAAGCAGCTGAAAGCTCCAATTCAATTCACATTTTATTTCCAGGAAAATATAAATCGGATCCATGATATGATAAGAAGTTTTTACAAAGAGCATGAAAGAATCTTATAGAAATGGAATTGAGGCCTGGGCGAAAATGCTCAATAAGTGAGCAGGCTGCCCCCTTTTTGTTTGAAAAGGGCATTGGACTAATCTCTTCTTTTTTCGCATACGATACAATAATAGTTTTTTCATAAAGGAGGTTTTCAAAATGTCAACTGCCTTAAAGCAGTGTAAACATATTTTAATTGTTGGGGTTCATCAATTTGAAGGCTTTCATATATGTTCAAAACTGGTAGAGGAAGGATTACTAGTCGATGGAGTGGTAATCGTTCCTAAAAATCCGTTGCAAAAAAAAATATGCGAAGAAGAAATGATGTGGCTCGGGCGGAACGCACATTTTCATTTATTGGAAGAAGACAGCTGGATAGAGGATGCTTCCAAAAAGCAATATGATTTGATTTATTATTGTCAAACAGATCATCAACCGATAGACGATGAAGCTGAAAAACACCGATTGGAAAAAACGGTCGAAATCGCATCCCTCAAGCAGACTCCGATTATTTTTATATTTTCTCTTGAAGGAGAAAATCCGCTGGAATATAGGGATGAAGAAATTGACAGCTGGATGCAGCAAATAGGACAAAAATGGACTTTCCCTTATTTATTTGTTTATCTTCCAACCGTTTTCGGACCTTGGCAGCCGCTAGGCCATTGGATTTCGAACAGTTTGTTGGAATGTACAGGCATCAGCCGTTCCAAGACGAATGCGAATGAAAAAATTGTCATTCGTGACATTCTTCATATTGATGAAATAGTTCCGGTGTTAACAGAATTTGACGAAGATTTGTTTGCGAAAAAAACAATTTACTTGATTTCCGACGACAAAGAGCGCATCAAGAAGGTGATGAGCTTTTTTGACATTTTTCATTACATTTACAAGCCTATATCGAAAAGCGAACATCATTTAGTTGTTCCAAAGACGGTCGAAAACATTGAAAAGAGTTTGCAAGAATTAAAAGATTTTTTCCTGCAAAATACACGCAGACTTTATACCTAAATATAAAATTTCTTTACTTCATTGACGGCGTATAGCAAAATAAAAGAGGAATGAAGTGAAACGTGAAAATTTTAGTACTAAATATACATCGTGTTAAAGAGGAAGCTTCCTAGAGAAACGCCTCATAAGCTATATTTCGTGACAATCAAATTGACCGTAAATTCAAAAGATCGTTTTGAACTTAGCTGAGATCGATATGTAATCATTTCGATTATTGAGAAACCTCACCATTTCAATGATGATGCAGTTCACTGGTTTAAAGGAGTTGCTTGGTATGTATAAAAAAATGTTTGTGATCATTTTTATTTTATTATTTCTCGTTGGCTGCGGACAAGCATCAGAAAAAGGAAAACTGAAAAAGGTGGGTTTGCTCGTTCCTGAAACGATTAATGATCAAGTTTGGGGGACAAAAGGGTATAAAGGGCTGTTAAAAATTCAGTCTGAGCTGAATGTAGATGTTTTTTATAAAGAAGGAATGAATTCCGAAGCGGCGGTGAGGGAGGCGGTCGAAGAATTTCACGGAAAGGGAGTTAATTTAATTATCGGGCACGGTCACGAATATGAGGGTTTTTTTAGAGATTTGCTGGATCAATATCCAGATATTCATTTCGTTTTTTTTAATGGTGATGCAAAAGGCCCGAATGCCACAAGTTTAAATTTTGAGGCGCATGCCATGGGCTTTTTCGCAGGAATGGTGGCAGCACATATGACAAAAACAAACGAAATCGGAATTATTGCCGCTTTTGAGTGGCAGCCTGAAGTGGAGGGGTTTTATCAAGGGGCGCAATTTGAAAATCCAAACGTAACCATTCACATTGAATATGTCCAAGGGTTTGATCATGTTGACTTGGCGCTTGAGAAGCTCGATAAGCTTGTCGCAGAAAATGTAGATGTTGTTTATCCGGCAGGCGACAGATACAACGTGCCAGTGATCGAAAAAGTGAAGGAAAAAGGAATATATTCAATTGGCTTTGTTTCAGATCAAAGTGATTTGGGCGAACAAATGGTTTTAACAAGCACAGTACAGCATGTGGATGAGTTGTATTTATTAGTCGCAAAAAAATTTATAAAAGGCGAACTGGAAAGCGGGAATTTATATTTTGATTTTCAAGATGGTGTGATTGATTTAGGGAAGTTCAGCCCTCTAGTAGATAAAGAATTTAAAAATAAAGTTTTAAAATATGTGGAAGAATATAAGAAAACAGGGAAATTGCCTAACGAATAATGCTATGGTGAGATAAATAAAATAAAAATTTTGGGGGATGGTTGAATTCATCCCCTTAATTTTTAAATAGTTTTTTAATTTGATTGACGAACGGCTTTATTTCTTTAATAATTGGCTTCAGCTCAGATAATTTTGTCACAATATCATCGACTTGCTCAAAAATTTTTTGATAGTCTGATTGCTCGTTTTGCTCGTTTTTTTCGGAAGTTTTTTCAGAATGAACCGGAAGCTGCCGGCCGAACATAAATTGGGTAAAAAAATCGGGTTCTGGTGCTTCTGCTTTCTCTTTTTCATCTTCCTGCCGCTCGTTTACGTTTTCATCACTCATTCCCGTTTCACCTTCCGTTCTTTTTTCCTTTTCATCCTATTTTATGAAACAAAACTGAGTAAGGAATAGACGATTAGCTCAATCTATCAGTCAAAAACAAGAAAACCTGTAGTTAACTGTTATGAAGCATATTGCTATAAGTAGAAAAATAATATAAAATTAGTACCAAGTCATAACATTTGATAATAATTTTTTGTGAAGGAGATGTTCTTGATGAGAGCTGGGATCATCGGGATAGGCCGTTATATACCGGAAAAAGTTGTGACTAACTATGATTTAGAAAAAATCATGGATACGTCTGATGAATGGATTCGAACAAGAACCGGCATTGAAGAGCGGAGAATTGCTTCAGATGATATGAAAACATCGGATTTGGGCGCAAGAGCGGCATTAGAGGCCATTGAAGATGCAAAAATTTCCCCGGAAGAAATCGATATGATTATAGTTGCGACCGCAACACCTGATCAATCCTTTCCGTCAGTTGCCTGTGTTCTGCAGGAAAGACTTGGTGCAAAACGGGCTGCTGCTTTGGACATAAGCGCCGCATGTTCAGGTTTTATTTATGCGATGGCAACGGCAGAGCAGTTTATACAAACAGGAGCTTATAAAAAAATTCTTGTCGTTGGAGCCGAAAAGCTTTCGAAAATTACGGATTGGAATGACCGTTCAACAGGTGTTTTATTTGGGGATGGTGCCGGGGCGGTTGTTTTAGGCGAGGTAAGTGATGACAGAGGGATTCTCTCATTTGAGCTAGGAGCGGACGGAAGCGGCGGCAAGCATTTATATGAAAAAGGCCATATTGTGATGAACGGGCGTGAAGTATTTAAATTTGCTGTGCGGCAGATGGGAGAATCAAGCATTAATGTACTGGAAAAAGCGGGATTAACGAAAGAAGATGTTGACTTTCTCATTCCGCATCAAGCAAATATCCGCATTATGGAAGCCGCCAGACAACGGCTTGAATTGCCGGAGGAGAAAATGTCCAAGACGATTCACAAGTACGGGAATACTTCCGCAGCATCAATACCAATTTCTTTATACGAAGAAGTAAAAGCTGGTAAAATAAAAGATGGTGATCTTATTGTGATGGTCGGCTTCGGCGGAGGTTTAACATGGGGAGCCATTGCATTAAGATGGGGACAGTAAAATCATTCAATCAAAAATAAAAATGCTTTTTTTCCGTCATACAAACCGAAAAAGGCGAGGTGTAATGATATGGAAAAACGTAGAGTAGTTGTAACAGGCATCGGTGCTGTGACACCGATTGGATTGGATGCGAAAACAAGCTGGGAAAATGCTTTGAAAGGTGTATCAGGCATTGGAGAATTGACGAGAGTCGATAAAGACATATTTCCTGTCAAAGTTTCCGCTGAAATAAACGATTTTAAACCTGAAGATTTTATGGATCGGAAAGAAGCGAGGAAAATGGATCGCTTCACACAATTTGCATTAGCCGCCTCGTTGATGGCGCTTGAAGATTCAGGTTTAAAAATAAATAATGAAAACCGTGAACGGGTAGGCGTTTGGATCGGTTCAGGCATAGGCGGAATGGAGACGTATGAACAGCAATTCGAAACTTTTCTGGAAAAAGGTCCGAGACGTGTAAGTCCTTTCTTTGTTCCGATGATGATTCCTGATATGGCAGCCGGACAGGTGTCCATAGCGATCGGCGCGAAAGGTCCAAATTCATGTACAGTCACTGCCTGTGCAACAGGATCAAATTCAATCGGCGATGCCTTTAAAGTAATTCAACGTGGCGATGCCGATGTGATGATTACGGGCGGAACAGAAGCGCCGCTGACCAAGATGGCTTTTGCAGGTTTCAGTGCAGCAAAAGCGTTGTCGACAAATCCTGATCCGAAAACTGCTAGCCGTCCTTTTGACAAAAACCGCGATGGCTTTGTCATGGGAGAAGGTGCAGGAATACTTGTTCTTGAAGAGCTGGAACATGCTTTAAAAAGAGGAGCAAGCATTTATGCAGAAATCGTCGGCTATGGATCAACAGGCGATGCCTATCACATTACACAACCGGCTCCTGGCGGAGAAGGCGGAGCACGTGCAATGAAAATGGCAATTCAAGATGCAGGCTTAAAACCGGAAGATATCGATTATATTAATGCCCATGGAACAAGCACCGAATATAATGATAAATTTGAAACATCGGCGATTAAAGAAGTTTTTGGCAGCCATGCTTATCAATTAACCGTCAGCTCGACAAAATCGATGACAGGTCATCTCCTTGGAGCAGCAGGAGGAGTTGAAGCCATTTTCACCATTTTAGCAGTGAAAGAAAATATAATTCCTCCGACAATTAATTATGAAACACCTGATCCTGACTGTGACTTGGATTATGCTGTTAATCAGGCTAAACAAAAAACAGTTCGGGCGGCGCTCAGCAATTCCCTTGGTTTCGGAGGACATAACGCCACGCTCGTTTTCAAGAAATTTGAAGAAGCCTGATGTCAGCATATAGGAAATTAAGGATTATATGAAACCGTTATTGCCTAAACAGGCAGTAGCGGTTTTTCTTTTTAAAAAAAATTCAAACATCTTTCTTTTCTAATGAATAGTGTAGAAAAGGAGGTGCGAAGATTTGGGAGTTATTGACACAAAAAACTGGTTGAAGGAAAGCCGGAATCCAATCGAGCTTTGTGAAAAGCTAGAGAAATATTTTCACCATTTACAAGCGGAGGAAATCCATCACTACCTGTCACAATACGGCATGCTTCGAACTGGCTATGAACATTGGCTTGTTAAGGCTGATGATTCGAATATTTGGACAAAAGCAAATAACATTTTTTTGAAGTTAAAGAAAAGATGGAACGGTCCAGATGTCCCTATTTTTATTTTTCCTGTTGAAGAGCGAAAAAGTTTTTTTGGGAGAGATTTTAAAGGTCGTTCGGGGTTGTCTTTTCAGGATAAAATGTTTTTATTTTTATCGCCGGATGTAAAAAATGATGAGCTCATTGCGCTATTGATTCACGAATATCATCATATTTGCAGGCTTAGGAAAAATCCGAAGCACGAAAAAGACTATACGCTTCTTGATGCGATTATTTTGGAAGGTTTGGCGGAGCATACGGTTTACAGAACGATAGGTGAGCAGCATGTAACAAATTGGGTGAAAAAATATTCGAAGAGACAACTATACAGCTGGTGGAAAAATTTAATTGTTCCGAATAAAGACATAAAATGGGACCATCCGTTATTCGATCAGCTTTTGTTCGGAAAAGGCTTTTATCCGACCATGCTTGGATACGCAATTGGATATGATATCGTACAAACGTTTTATAAACAAAAACCGTTTTCAACAAAAGAAAGCTTTTATTTGCCTGCCGAACAATTCGTGGAAAGCTATGAAACAAAGGAATAGGCTCCTTTGTTTCTATATTTATTAATAATTTGGACAGACTGTGAATATGAATAAAAAATAGAACGAAACTTCCAATGATGGGGGAATGGATTTGGCACGATTAAAACGACCATGGCTGTATATATCGATTCTCTTGTTTTTATTGCTTCTACATGGCTGCTCAAGTCTGGATTATAATAGAAAGCCGCAACCAACGGTTAAGGAGATAAAGGAGGAAGAGCTCGATCCGCTGATTGTTCCGGAAACATTTATAATCGGTTCAACTGAATCGCCGCAGCTTTTTAATCCTTTGTATTCTCTAGATGAATCAAGCTCGCAGTTAGAAGGGATGCTTTTTGATGGACTGGTGACAGTTGATGAGCAGCTGCGGCCGAAACCGCATCTGGCTGAAAAGATTCAGCAATCAGAGAATGGACTTGAATATACGGTCACCATTCGGCGCGGGGTCAAATTTCATGACGGAAAAGAATTAACGGCGGATGATGTTGTTTTTACTTACAGCATTCCTTTAAGCCCTGATTATAATGGCGAAAGAAGTTCAGACTTTGAAATGATTGAAAGCATTGAAAAGCTTGATAAGTATACAGTGAAATTCCGTTTAAGAGAAAAAGACGCCTCCTTTCTTCCAGTCACATTATCATACGGCATATTGCCGAAGCATTTGTTGAAAAATGTACAGGTTGCAAAATTAAAGGAGCATAAGTTTAATACATCACAGCCTGTGGGCACTGGGCCTTTTCGGTTCGTAAAATGGGAAAAGAATGGATTCGTAGAGCTGGCCGCAAATGAACATTATTTTTTAGGGAAGCCTCGAATCAAATCAATCAAGTATAAAATTGTTCATAATCAGGAAGCTCTTTACGAACAGCTGAAAAATGGCGAGGTTCATTACGCCCCTGAAATAGAACTAACCAACGTAAAAAAAATAAAAAGGTTAAGAGGATTGGACGTTCAATCGAACATTTCCCATTCTTATGTGTTTATCGGCTGGAATGAAAAAAACGAACTTTTTCAAGATAAAAAAGTAAGGCAAGCCTTGACGATGGCGATCAACCGCAAAGCTATCGTTCGCAAGATTTTGCACAGACAAGGAAAGGAAGCACATATTCCAGAAACGCCTATTGCTTCTATTTTTACCGACGAAATTCAAACATTAAAGTATAACCGGAGAGAAGCAAAAAAGCTGCTGAAAGAAGCGGGATGGGAAGATACGGACAGGGACGGCATACTGGATCGAGAAGGAAAAGATTTCTCGTTTACGCTAAAAACGAACAAAGGAAATGTTGTTCGCGAAAAAGTTGCGTTGCTCGTGCAAAAACAATTGAAAGAGATCGGAATTGACGTGAAAACGGAGTTTTGGGAATGGGAAGATTTAATTAAGCAAATTTCACCGCCGAATTGGGATTACGATGCGTTGATTTTAGAATGGTCGTTATCTAAATTTCCGAATCATTTTGACATTTTCCATTCCAGTCAGAGAGAATATGGATTGAACTTTGTTTGGTGGGAAAACGAACAGGCCGACCTGCTGTTGTCTAAATCTAGAAAAATAATGGACGAAAGCGAACGAAAACAAATTTACAAGGAGATATTTCAAATTATCGAGGATGAACAGCCATATACAGTTTTATACTATCCGAAGGAATTTCGGGCGTTGCCTGAACGGTTAAACGGCTATATTTTTCATCCGAAAAATTATTTTTATAAAGTGCATGAATGGTCCTTTTCTGAAAGCTGACAGGCCTGAAATCCGCATTGATCAAAAGTGGAATACGTAATGATGAAAAGTTTTTTGGGCAATGAAAAATTTGGAATAAAAACCTTCTCCACTGACCATAATGATGACAAACAGTCTTGTAGTAAGGGGGCTAATTATGCTGAATTTGTACGATGTTTGGGTAAACTGGTTTGAAGGAGAAGAAAATGGTTATAATGTTTGTCATTTTCATGAATGGAGAAAGGATGATAAGGTTGAACTGTTAGACCAAGTACCGCTGATTAAAGTGAGTAAAGAACTTTATGATTATATTGAAAATGACTTAAAAGAACTGCCTGAAAAACTTTTAAAGGATGTTTACCAGAAGGCATACGCCCGGAAAAACCATGAGAGAATTCAGCTAGATTATTGCTTTGTTGTTTCGGATGGCAACGGCATTTTAGCAGTAGATACGATCGGATATACGACGCCAATTCGCAAAAGCCGGCTTATCCCAAGACAAGAGCAGCTTGTATATGACATGGTGAAGGATTTAGAGCCGGAATCATACGAGTTCTCACAAACAAATGACAAAGACAAAAAAGATTATCATCTTTTATCCCTTGCACCTGAATATATGCACGGATTAACCCGCAAAGAAAGACAGCTGAAACAGCTTTTGTTTATGGCTCTTGATCAATTGCAATCGACAAAAAATACGGCGGAAATGAAATATTGGTATACGGAATGGAATCCGTACATGTATGGTCAAATTCAATCACTCGGTTTTGAGGAAATTTGGACTATGCTTTATGAGGAAGCGATTGTCGGATGGTCCCAAAAGCATGAACAATTATGCGAACGATTAATAAAAGGGCAGCCTTTCTTTGAAAAGCTTTGGGAAATGGAGCAAGAACCGAAAGTAAATTAAGGAAGAGGGCACTATATCAGCCGCCCTCTTTTTATCGAACATATTTTTTTAAGCTAGTATATTTGTTTTGTTTAATCAGCTCCATCATCAATCGTCATTCGTTCGCTAGCGCTTTTATTTTCGTTTTTTTCTTCCCAATCCCATTGCATTCTCCATTTTTTTCAACATTTTGGATGCTACTTTGTTTGCTTCCTCCCGGCCTCTGTCTAAAATGTCATCAAGTTCATCAGAATCAATGAGCTCATAATATTTTTCCTGAATCGGCTTTAAAGTGTTAATGACGACTTCTGCCAAATCCGCTTTAAATTCACCATAGCCTTTTCCTTCGTATTTTGTTTCCAGCTCGGCAATTGACACGCCAGCTAAAATTGAATAAATAGATAAAAGGTTGGAGATGCCAGGTTTGTTCTCTTTATCATAACGAACCACTCCGTCTGAATCAGTCACAGCGCTTTTAATTTTCTTTTCAATTTTTTTTGGATCATCGAGAAGGGAAATAAACGATTTTTCATTCGCATCGGATTTGCTCATTTTTTTCGTCGGATCTTGAAGCGACATAATCCGAGCACCGACTTTTGGAATGCGGACTTCTGGAATTTTAAAAATGTCTGCATATTTTTTGTTGAATCTTTCGGCTAAATCCCTTGTCAATTCCAAATGTTGTTTTTGATCCTCGCCGACTGGAACAAGGTCCGTGTTGTACAAAAGAATATCGGCGGCCATTAAAGGCGGATAAGTTAACAGTCCTGCTGAAACAGCTTCTTTCCCTTTAGATTTATCTTTAAATTGTGTCATTCTTTCAAGCTCGCCAATATAAGAAACGCATTGAAGCATCCATCCTGCTTGCGCGTGAGCGGGCACCTCCGATTGAATGAAAAGGGTGGATTTTTCCGGATCGATGCCGACTGCTAAATATAATGCAGCAAGGCTCTTAATGTTTTTTCTTAATTGAAGTCTGTCTTGCGGAACAGTTATGGCATGCTGATCGACAATGCAAAAATAGCATTTATATTCATGCTGGAGCTCTACAAATTGTCTCATTGCTCCGATATAGTTTCCGAGTGTTAACGTGCCGCTAGGCTGAATTCCCGAAAAGATCGTTTTCATGTGCAAACTCCTCCTGATTTTTATATATAAAAAAGCCCATCCGTCCGTATAGGGACGAATGGACCGCGGTGCCACCCTAATTATTTCACAAACATTCATGTGAAATCACTTTTCGTCTTTTAACGCAAGACAAAAACGCCGCAGCTTACTGATTTCAGCTGAGAGCTCAAAAGTCCATTTCCATACCGGACAGTGTTTGTTTCCACCAGCCACAAACTCTCTGAAAACTGTTTTCGGCATGTACTTCTCTTTCTCATCGCCTATGTATTCATTTACAGATGATTATAAAAAAATTGTGTATTCTTTGCAACTTCTCAGCGTCTTTCTGAAAAAATTTCTTTTTCATGTTTGATCGAACCAAAAAAGGGGAAAAGAAGAGTAGAGAAAGAAAAGAGGTGTTAATTGAGAAAATGGCCTTGAAAATGATCATCATTCACCGGTTGTAACATTTTTGTTATAATTTGAGAAATAAAAACATATAGGCGAAGTTGCTTTTTTATAGTATAATAATCAATATAAATTACTTTTTTAAATTTATTTTAATGTGAGATTGGCATAGTTTTTATATATACACTTATATTTTTCTCGAAAAGGAGAGTGATTGGCATGGTAATATTGTATACATCTCCGAGCTGCACATCTTGTAGAAAAGCAAAATCTTGGTTGGAAAAGCATCAGATTGAATATAGAGAGCGGAACATTTTTTCCGAGCCTTTAACGATCGAAGAAATTAAAGAAATTCTTCGTATGACAGAAGACGGAACAGATGAAATTATTTCCACTCGTTCAAAGGTTTTTCAAAAATTGAAGGTTGATGTTGAATCGCTTCCTTTGCAGGAGCTGTATGATATTATCCGGAAAAACCCTGGAATTTTGCGCCGCCCGATTTTGATTGATGAAAAACGTCTTCAAGTCGGTTATAACGAGGATGAAATACGACGCTTTCTGCCAAGAAAAATTCGCACCTACCAGCTGAGAGAAGCTCAGAGAATGGCAAATTAAAAGGGAATGATGCCTTCCGTACGCAAAGCAAAATAGATTGCGGAAGGCTGTTATTTTTTTGTTATATTGTACAGAAGGGCAAAGAAAAGGATGAGACAAGCTGTGAAATAAGGGAGAGTTTGTGCAACAGCTTCAGTTTTCAACAGAGGGGTCATTTTTTCATCCGTTGCCATCATTTTACCTGCTGTATAAGCTAATATTCCTCCGCCCCCGTAAATGAGCAAAGGAAATCGGGACATGGCAGACATGATAAATCTGCTTCCCCAAATAATGATCGGAATGGATATAAGAAGACCTGTTATGACAAGAAAGATATTTCCTCCAGCTGCTCCAGCAACCGCAATGACATTGTCAAATCCCATAAAAATGTCAGCCAAAACAATCGTTTGGATGGCTTTCCACAATGAGCGGTGGCTTTTCACGGAAGTATGCTCACCTTCATTTCCTGTCAATAATAAAAAGGCAATATACATTAAAAATAATCCGCCAAAAAACTGTAAAAAAGGAATGTTCAATAAATGGACAGCCAGTAATGTCAACAAAATTCGGCTGAGTATCGCGAGCATTGTTCCAAATAAAATTCCTTTCCTCCGCTGATTTTCCGGCAAATTGCGGCATGCCAGCGCAATGACAATGGCATTATCTCCTCCTAATATGAGGTCAATGCCAATGATAAGGAATAAAGATGTGAAAAATTGTTCATCCATCAGTCAACCTCTTTTCAAATTATGGCTCGTACAATATATATGAAAAACGAAATATTTTATGCTTAATAGGTAAATAACGGTTTTTTTCAAAATCAAGGCTTTTTTTATTTCTTTATGAAGTGATTTATCATACAATAGAATTAGAATTGAACAACTAGGTGCTCGCGATGAAAATTTGGAAATTTTTTAAATTAGGAAAGAAAAGTGCAACGAATTCGGGGGTTTATTGTCCCTTCCAAAAATTTAAAAAGAAGGGAAGGTTGTTCAAATGGAAATCGAACGCATTAATGAAAACACAGTAAAATTTTATATTTCATATGTTGACATAGAAGAACGAGGATTTGACCGAGAAGAAATCTGGTATAACAGAGAAAGAAGCGAAGAGCTGTTTTGGGAAATGATGGATGAAATTAATGATGAAGAAGACTTTCCGCTTGAAGGTCCGTTATGGATTCAAGTTCATGCCAATGACAAAGGGCTTGAAGTCATTGTCACAAAAGCACAGCTGTCAAAAGACGGACAAAAGCTGGAGCTTCCGGTAGTCGATGAAAAATTAAGAGAAATCCCGGTTGATGAGAATATAGAATCTTTGTTGGACAAACATTTTAATATGTCTGAACGATCTTCCTCAGATGAGAAAGATGAAACGGCGCAATTGCAATTTGTCATAAAGTTTCAGGACTTTGAAGACGTTATTTCGTTAGCATCCCATCGTTTGGACGGATTTTTGAATAGCTTATATGTATTTGAACAAAAATATTATTTATTCGTTGAATTTTCGGATAAAGACGATGAACAAATTGAAAATTTGCTCAGCATTATGCTTGAATACGGTCAGGAATCAAGGATGACAATTCACCGTCTTGAAGAATACGGAAAGCTGATTATGAAGGACAATGCCTTGGAACAAATCGAAACGCACTTTTCTTAAATTGCCGATTTCATGTTCGAAATCGGTCTTTTTTACTTAAGGAACGCTTTCATATCGCAGATCAAACAAATATGTCCAAATCGAAAGATAAGAAATATCGATTGCCTGGAGGAAGCTTATGAGAAAATTTCTGCAAGTAATCGTTTTTGCCATTGGTCTAGCTATCATCTTGTATTTAACTAAGAACATCTGGGAGGAATGGTTTTTAGGAGCCGTTTCCATTTTGTTCACGTTATCCATCATTTTTATCGGATTTGTTATTTTCTTGGAAAACCGCCACCCAACTCAAACGCTTACTTGGCTTGTTGTTTTAGGAGGATTTCCATTAATAGGCTTCTTCTTTTATATATTTTTTGGAAGAAATGTCCGGAAGCATCGTCTATTTAAGAAAAAAGCTTTAATAGATGAGCAAGCTTATGCCAAATTTGAAACCAGCTTTCATACTTATGAAGATAAAATTAAATTCATGAGAAATCACCAGCGCCTTTTATTTAAGCTTGCCCATAAGCTTGGCCGCAGTCCGATTTCTTTTCGGACAAATACAAAGGTGCTGACGAACGGCATTGAAACATTTGACCATATTTTTCGAGAGCTTCAAAAGGCGGAAGATCATATTCATCTTGAATACTATATTGTTCGGCATGATGTAATTGGGCAAAAATTAAAAAAGCTGTTGATCGAAAAAGCAAAAAACGGTGTAGAGGTTCGATTTTTATACGATGCAGTCGGCAGCTGGAAGCTGTCCAAAAAATACAGGAAGGAGCTTCTTGATGCCGGGGTGGAAATGGTTCCATTTTTACCTGTAAAGCTTCCGTTTTTGTCTAACAATATTAACTTTCGCAATCATCGTAAAATTATTGTGATTGACGGAAAAGTCGGCTTTGTCGGAGGTTTAAATATAGGAGATGAATATTTGGGAAGAAATCCGTATTTCGGCTTTTGGCGGGATACGCATATGATGCTCGAAGGGGAAGGAGTACGGACGCTCAATCTTATTTTTTTACAGGATTGGTATTATATGACTGGGCAGAAGCTGCTTACCGATCGATATTTGCTGCCTCATTTTCAAATGGACGATAAAGAAGGAGGCGTTCAGCTAATCGCCGGCGGTCCTGATAATAAGTGGGAGGTCATTAAAAGCTTGTTCTTTTCGATGATCGTTTCCGCAAAAAATTCGATATGGATCGCCTCACCGTATTTTATTCCTGACGAGGATATAAAATCCGCTTTAAAGATTGCTGCGCTGAGCGGCATTGACGTTCGTCTCCTCGTTCCGAAAAGGCCTGACAAACGGATTGTATTTTATGCGTCGCGATCTTATTTTCCGGAGCTTTTAGAAGCCGGGGTTAAAGTGTACGAATATGAAAAAGGGTTTATGCACAGCAAAATCATTATTGTTGATGGCGAACTGGCATCGATCGGTACGGCGAATATGGATATGAGAAGTTTTCATTTGAATTTTGAAGTAAATGCTTTTTTATACCGAACGGACAGCATTGAAACGCTTGTAGAGGATTATATTCGAGACATTGAAAATTCAAGTGTCATCGACCTTGAACAATTCAAAAAACGCCCGCTATATATAAAGCTGTTTGAATCAACGTCGCGGCTTTTGTCTCCTTTATTATAAAACACCGTTTTTGATACAGCGGTGTTTTTTTAGGATAAAGCTCTATTTGAGCGGATTTCACAACACCACGGGTGAATTGCCGGCCGTCACGATGTGAAACGAATGGAGCAACATCTAACTTCCGCCTCTTTAGCGGCAAGCATGCGTTTTTGAAAAAAGTATATTTTTCCATGAAGTGTTTCTGGCATCTTTTAAAACTTATGAAAAACGCTGCTTTTGAAAGGATTTTTTTCCCTTTTGTCGAATGTTTCTATTTGTGAAAGGAAGTGATGATTTATATGCTTGTTGCCCTTTTGCGAAACGGCGAAAAAGTAAATGTTTCCGCCCCGTACTGGTCGACAGAAAGGCTTCTAAAACTGAAAGAAGAGCAATCCTTTTTTTGTCCGGCTTGCAAGGAGCCGGTAAAACTAAAAATAGGCAAAATCAAAATTCCTCATTTTGCCCACTTAACGGCCTCTTGTCAGGCTGATTCGGAAGCGGAAAGCACGTACCATTTGAACGGAAAAAAGCAATTGTATGTTTGGTTGAAAAGGCAGCGGTTAGCTGCGGAAGTGGAAAAATTTATACCTTCTATTGCACAACGAGCGGATCTGTTTGTATCTTTTCAGCATAAACGGTATGCGATTGAATACCAATGCTCTAATATTCCCCCTGATCAGGTGATAAAACGGACAAATGGCTACAAAAAAGAACGAATTAAACCGATTTGGATATTAGGCTGGAAACAAATGAAGCAAGTCGGTGAACATCAATATCGACTGACTCCTTTTCATTGTCAGTTTCTTCATTCCCCGCAAAACGATCATCCTTTTATCATCAATTATTGCTCAGATAAGAAAACCTTCAACTTTTTTTCCCATCTGATTCCGTTTTCTAAACAGAATATTTTTGCCGCATCTGCTATGATCTCTCCAGAGTCGTTTTTCTTTCGAGATTGTTTGCAAGGAAAGAGTCTGGCGGCAAACGGTTTATGGAAGCATTGGCTGAAGAAAATAAGTCAATATCGCTTAAAGCCGCTGTTTCAAAAGACGAACGAAGAGCGAAAGCTGCAAAAAAAGGTTTACGAAACAGTTGGCTTATCTTTATCGCAGCTGCCAGTTGAAGCTTTTATCCCTTTAAAAAGCGGTTATATGGTTGATGAGGCGGTCTATATTTGGCAATGCTCAGTTTTATTATTTATTGAAACATTGCGCGCCGATGAAGTATTTCACGCAGAAAAGCTAGTTTGGCACCTTAAGAAAATAGGGATGAAAGAAAGAAGCTGTAGCGTAAAAACGGATTTAAAAAAGCCGATTATTGAATATTTAACGACTCTTTCCCATTTAAAATTTTTGCAGCCAATCGGTCCATATTCGTTTCGAAAAACATCATCTCCTTTTCATTTGGAGTCGATGGAAAAGCGTGAACAACGTCTTGGACATTATTTGGACAAGGAAGGTATGTTTTTTTCTGCTGTAGAATAATATAAGCATAGTGATTTATTGCGTTTTGAAAAAAATTTCAATATGATGGAAACAGACTGATTTTTTTAAAGGGGGAAATCGAGAATGGGCAATGAAACAGCTGTCAAAAGGCTGCCAAAACGGGAAGAAATCCCTGTTGAGTATACTTGGCGGCTAGAAGATATTTTTGCTTCTGATGATGAATGGGAAAAAGAATTTGAAGAAGTAAAGCAGCTAATTCCAAAAATCGGTGAATATAGAGGAAAATTAGGTCAATCCTCCGATCTGTTATATGAGGCGCTCTCTTATCAAGATTCCGTGATGGAGAGGCTTGGAAAGCTTTATACATATGCCCATATGCGCTACGATCAAGATACAACTAATTCTTTTTATCAAGGATTGAATGACCGGGCAGCAAATCTTTATACACAAGCTTCCAGCCTCTCATCCTATATCGTTCCGGAAATACTATCCATTGAAGAAGAAAAGCTTCAGCAATTTTTGAAAGAAAATGATCAATTGAAGCTTTATGCACATGCCTTGGACGAAATCAACCGGCAAAGACCGCACGTGCTCGATGCGGAGCAAGAGGCTATTTTAGCTCAAGCTGCGGAAGCCCTGAGCACTGCCTCCAATACGTTTGGAAAATTAAATAATGCGGACTTGGAATTTCCAGCAATTAAGGATGAAAATGGAGAAGAAGTGGAAATCACTCACGGCCGTTATATCCAGTTTTTGGAGAGTGAAAATAGACGAGTCCGTCGCGATGCGTTCCAGGCATTATACGCAACATATGGAAAATTTAAAAATACGTTTGCCAGCACATTAAGCGGAGCTGTTAAGAAAAATAATTTTTATGCGAAGGTGCGGAAATATGAGAATGCCCGCCAGGCTGCACTAAGCGCCAACAACATTCCCGAGGAAGTCTACGACAATTTAGTGAAAACGATCAATGAACATTTGCCGCTGCTCCATCGTTATGTCGATTTGCGGAAAAAAGCGCTGAAGCTTGATGAACTTCATATGTATGATCTTTATACGCCGCTTGTACAAAACGTCGATATGAAAATCACGTATGAAGAAGCGAAAGACATCGTATTGAAGGGGCTTGCTCCATTAGGTGAAGAATATGTCGGCATTTTACAAGAAGGCTTTGAAAACAGATGGATTGACGTTAAGGAGAATAAAGGGAAACGAAGCGGAGCTTACTCCTCTGGCGCCTATGGAACAAATCCATATATTTTGCTGAATTGGCAAGATAATGTGAACAATTTATTCACACTTGTTCACGAGCTCGGCCATTCGGTGCACAGCTACTATACAAGAAAAACACAGCCGTATCCGTACGGAGATTATTCTATTTTTGTCGCGGAAGTGGCTTCTACATGCAATGAAAACTTGTTAAATGAATATTTGCTCAACACGATCGATGATGAAAAGAAACGTTTATACTTGCTGAATCATTTCCTTGAAGGGTTTAGAGGAACGGTATTCCGCCAAACGATGTTTGCTGAGTTTGAACATTATATCCATTTGAAGGCGCAAAACGGAGAGCCGCTCACACCGGAATTTTTGACGCAAACGTATTATGAGTTAAACAAAAAATATTTTGGTGACAACATTGTGGTCGATGAAGAAATTGGCTTAGAATGGGCAAGAATTCCGCATTTTTATTACAATTTTTACGTTTATCAATACGCAACAGGCTTTAGTGCTGCAAGCGCCTTGAGCAAGCAGATTTTATCGGAAGGAGAAACTGCCGTTGAAAGGTACATTAATTTCTTGAAAGCGGGAAGCTCTGATTATCCGATTAATGTGCTGAAAAAAGCAGGGGTCGATATGACATCAACCAAGCCGATTGAAGATGCATGCAAAGTATTTGAAGAAAAGCTGACGGAGATGGAGGAGCTGCTGTTAAAGTAAAGTGTAAGAAAACAGGAGCATCATCTGAATCCAAAAAATTAGTGGCATGAGTTCGATCTGGAACTGGACTCATGCCTTTTTTGTTTCCGGTCATATAAAAACTGCACCTCCAATTGTCAGTTGTATCTACTAATTGAGATGCAGTTCATCATCCCGTCCTCTTTTTTATCTTAAAATCCGCGGAACGTTTTTCGATGGTTAAACAGAAGAAACGATATGAAAAGAGAAATAAAAAGCAGGGGGGCAGAAACGAAAATCGGTGCGAGATTCATCAATCCTAACAGATTATAAAAAAAAGCGAAGATGACGAGCAGCAGGCTGATTATGAGCCAAAAAGTTTTCACGATTTTTCCCTCCTACACATGTTCTAAAACGAGGAAAAAGATTTTGTATATTGTATGCAGCTTGCCCGTTCTTCATGTTTTGTGACAAATTTGTGAATTGTTGTTTTCCCCTCTTGCAAACTGAAAATGGAATTTGTTATATTAAAAACGTGAAATTGATCACAAACAAACATTTACCCCTTTGTTTGACCGTGAAAAATTTCTCCCATCCCCTTTGTTGTCATAAGACAAAAAAGAAACCACAAACGTTTGTTTGTGGTTTCTTTTTTTAATTGTTTAATAAAGATAAAGCGCTTACATTTTTGATTAAAAACGTTCCTCATCAGCATAGAAGCCGATGGGGAACGTTTCGTTGAATTAAATCCTCATCTCACTGCCCGATATAGCGCCAAAATGTTCCATATTTTACAGGCACCCGCTCAACTTGTTGCTTTAAAAGCAGTCTTTTCATTTCACGTTCCGTTTCTTCATCAGTCATGTTATACACAACAGAAATCTCTTTTGTTGCGACAAATTTATAATGCTTTAAAAAAATCTCTATTGGCGGCACTTGAGACGGCTTCGGTTTATCTCCGACAAGCTCGCAAAGAATATCAACATATGTTTCATAAGGATATAATCCGGTAATTTTTAATCCTTCCTTCTCTTCACGGCAATGAAAAAAGACAAGGGAAGGAATTTCATGCACGTCCATTTCTTCTGTAATTTTATAATCGCATTGAAGTGCTTTTCTTGCACTTTCTGAATATAAGTCCCTCTCAAATTCATTGACATCAAGGCCGACATTTTTAGCAATTTGTATGAGAACGTTTTGATCAGAGACATTTTGCTTTTCTAAAAAAACAACTTCCTGTAAGTGCCGCAAGAAACGGATGCCCGCTTTTCTCCCTTGAAGCTCCGCTGCTTTTAAAGCAAGGGAAGCTCTGTAGGGTGATGATATAGGGTTTTCAAGCCAAAGGTTGCCGTCACATGACATGCCGGTTCTGCTCGCTATCTTCTCCCATGATTGGGCAATTGTTTTCGGTTTCCGCCGTTTTGTTAAGTTTAAATTAGCAAGCTTTCCGCAAACAATATGGCGCAATGAGAAAAGCCTGCCGTATTCGATTTGCAGTTTTTTGATAAACGGTTCAAGCGCCCAGCATTCAGGGCATAGCGGATCAATAAACATATAAATCTCGATCGGCTTTTTAGGATGGCTGTGACAATGAGAAAAGAAGTGAGCAGCATTCACTTCGTCTTTTTTGTCAGGTTTCAACTGAATACTCCTCCTGATCTTCGTCTTTCGAATTAATCATGTGATGGGCGGTCACCACAAGCCGATCGTAGAAAAACTCTCGTATTTCCCCGTCAAGTCCGACCTCGTCCATTGCTTTTCGCATACATGAGAGCCATGCTTCTGCTCTCCTCGGCGTAATCGGGAATGGAAGATGGCGGGCTCTGAGCATCGGATGTCCGTGTTCTTTTGTGTAAAGTGGCGGACCACCTAAAAACTGTGTCATAAATTGTTTCTGCTTTCTGGCAGTTTCCGTTAAATCCTCCGGGAAAATAGGTTTTAAAAGAGGATGTTTTTTAACATTTTTGTAAAAAGCATCGATTAGAGCGTGAAGTTTCTTTTCTCCAATCGCTTCATATGGAGTTAAGGGTGGTTTTGTCATGGTGATAGCTCCTTTGGAATCATTCGTTAATAATGATGTTACATTTATTTTATCAACATAACTTATTTATCTCAAACGAATCGCTTTGAAGGAGTTGGCTGAGGCAATGCAAACAAAAGGATAAATAGCGAAAGCGGGAGCTATTTCCGCAAATATGTTGTGCTTGCTGTGACATGAACATAGAAGGATTTGCGGTTTTTTTGCGGCTTGAAGCGCAGTTATCGAAGATTAGCCGAAATCGATTGGATAAACAAATGTTTCCAACTACTTTTAATGAAAAAGAAAAAGGTGCTGTTTGTTTGCACCTTTTTACGCAAAATATTTTTGAGTAATTTTATTTACATAGTTTTGCGTTTCTTTAAATGGCGGGATGCCTCCATATTTGTCGACATTTCCCGGACCGGCGTTGTATGCAGCCAGCGCCAATTTTACATTACCGTTATATCGGTTTAAAAGCTGTTTTAAATATTTTGTGCCGCCCTCGATATTTTGCACAGGATCAAACGGATTTTTTACACCGAGCGCTTTTGCTGTAGAAGGCATGAGCTGCATATAGCCGGCAGCTCCTTTAGGACTGACGGCATTTGCCTTGAAGCTTGACTCCTGTTGAATCACAGCTCTGATTAATTTGGCATCGACGCCGTATTTTTGAGCCATCTGCTGAATGATTTCATTTAGATCAGCGGAAACCTGTTTCTGTTCATTTGTTTTTTTGGCAGATTGGGAGGAAGACAGTGAAATATTCTCTTTGGCCGTTTCAGATTGTACATCTTGTTCGATGAAGGCATTTAAAACATCCTGAAAGTTCAGCGAAATTGCTGCATCTTTTGTTTGCGGCCCATCGGATTGGCCTGACAAAAGACGAAGGACTTCAAGCTCAAACAGAACATTGAAATTATAGTTTGTATTCATCACAAATTCTCCTTTGAAAATTTTGCGGAATAAAACCGCTTTATTTTATTTTCTGTTTGACGGATCGGGATGTTGTGTTTGTTTAAAATCTCCAAAAATTGCTGCTTTCCTTCCTTTTCATCCTCTGCCTCAAATTCGATTTCAAAATCCTCTCTATTTTCATATCGGCTATGATCGAGAACAATTTCACCATTTTTATATTTTTTTGTTGCCCGGCTTGTAATGAGCGAACCGAAACAAAGAAGGCTTTCGGGCTTGATTTCAAGCTGTTTGATTTTTTCGACCACTGATCCCTCCTTCGGAAAGACCGACTCATGAATGGCTGAAACTGCTTCTTGATCGGTTAAAAACTGGTGTGTTTCCAGCAATCCGACATGATAAGGCTCCTTTAATGTCAAAACATATTGATCCTTCTTTTTGCGAATTCTTAAAGCGGCGCCATGATTTTTCAACGCAAAACATTTTGTGTCAAAATAATAGTTTTCCTGCTCGGCAAAATCTTTTTCGGTCAATTGAAAAAAATCAGCTAAGCGGTGGAATTCTTCTTTTGTAAGCAGGTTTTTAAATTCTATCTCAAGCTCTTGAACCATCGGGCATTCCTCTCTATGATTAATATCAAAATAAGGTAATGTAGTTATTAATATGATACAATAAAATATACACGAGATGAACTTGAAATGTTTGATTGGAAGGGTGAACAGCATGAAAAAAAGAATTAAAGTGCTGGCGGTTAGCAAAACGGAAGGCAAATTGCTGCTCGAAACGGAGCATGTCCATGATGCAGGGAATCTCGCAGCAAAAGGACAGATGCTGGTAGATTCAGACCAATTTTCTTTTATATACATATTGGATAATGGCGAAGACTTTCTTTACATAGATTTATCATCGGATATTTGGCCTCATTTAAAAGAAGCCAAAAATGAAGAGCTTCCTGTTTATGCTAAAGTGGGAGAAAAAGAAATTTTGCTTACCCAATTTCACGAGGAGCTCGAGTTTTTGCTTGAAAATATAAAGGGAAACGCAAATTACGGCGAGGAGATGGAAAAAATGGTCGAAAGCGTGTTTTATTAGGAGGGGGGCTTTATGAACTACAAGGAATGGGAGCAATTTTTAGCGCCTTATAAGCAGGCAGTGGAAGAATTAAAGGTCAAATTAAAAGGGATTCGTTCCCAATTTGAACTAAGAGGAGAGCATTCTCCAATTGAGTTCGTGACAGGCAGGGTAAAACCTGTGCCGAGCATTTTAGATAAAGCGAAGCGAAAACAAATTCCACTTGATAAAATAGAAGAAGAAATGCAGGACATTGCCGGTCTCCGAATGATGTGCCAATTTGTCGGCGACATTCAATTGGTTGTTCAAATGCTAAGAGATCGGCATGATTTGGAAATCGTGGAGGAAAGAGACTACATAACCCGAAATAAAGAAAGCGGCTACCGCTCTTACCATGTTGTGGCCCGCTACCCGGTTCAATCGTTCGAAGGATTGAAAAAGGTTTTGGTTGAAATTCAAATTCGTACGCTTGCCATGAATTTTTGGGCGACGATTGAGCATTCTTTAAATTACAAATATAGCGGGAACATACCTGAACAGATTAAAATCCGCTTGCAGCGCGCAGCTGAAGCAGCTTACCGGCTGGACGAGGAAATGTCGCAAATACGGGGAGAAATTCAAGAAGCGCACGCGATATTTTCACGCAAAACAGAAACAACATAAAAAAGGAGAATGATACTTAAATGAAGTTTTCGATCACATCAAAAGGTGATGAAACATCTAATGCTTTGGCGCAAAAAATCAGAACCTATTTGCTCGATTTCGAGTTTCAATATGATGAAGATCAGCCGGATATCGTGATTTCCGTCGGGGGAGACGGAACATTGCTTTATGCATTTCATCGATATAATAAACGATTGGATAAAACAGCGTTTATAGGAGTTCATACGGGGCATTTAGGATTTTATGCCGACTGGCTCCCGAATGAAATTGAAAAAATGGTGATTGCAATTGCTAAAACACCGTTTCAGATCGTTGAATATCCATTGCTTGAAGTGGTGGTCCGGCATAATGGCGGGAGTGAAGCCTCCTACCTTGCGCTAAATGAATGCACAGTGAAAAGCATTGAAGGGACTCTCGTCATGAATATAGAAATTAAAGGGCTTCTCTTTGAAACATTTCGAGGAGATGGGTTGTGTATTTCAACACCGACAGGAAGCACCGCCTACAATAAAGCGCTTGGCGGTGCTCTCATTCATCCTTCACTGCGGGCTATTCAATTAACAGAAATGGCTTCCATAAACAACAGGGTGTTCCGGACAATCGGCTCGCCGTTAATTTTGCCTGACCACCATACGTGTATGCTAAAGCCTGTCAATGATGTTGATTTTCAAATTACAATCGATCATTTAACACTTCTTCACAAAAACGTCAGGTCCATCCAATGCCGGGTCGCACAGGAAAAGGTAAGGTTTGCGAGATTTCGGCCTTTCCCATTTTGGAAGCGGGTCCGGGACTCGTTTATTGGCGACAGATAAAGGAAAGAGAAAAACATGGGGACATTTCAGCTTCATTGGGACATCAAAAAAGAACATCATGGCTGGCTGCTTAGAGAATTTTTGCGGGAGCATCATATTTCTAAATCCGCTTTAACAGATATTAAATTTAACGGTGGAAAAATTGTCGTTAACGGGAACGAAAAAAATGTCCGATACGTCTTACAAGAAGGCGATCAAGTAACCGTCCATTTTCCGGAAGAAAAGAGAAGCCAGTCGCTCATTCCAGAGAACATACCATTGGACATTGTTTATGAAGACGATTATTGCCTTATTGTAAATAAACCGGCGTTTTTGTCCACCATTCCGTCTAGAGAGCATCCGTCAGGAAGTCTTGCGAACGGGCTTTTACACTATTATGATCAACAGCGGCAAAATCTTACGGTGCATATCGTCAATCGGCTTGACCGGGATACATCCGGGCTGCTTCTTGTAGCCAAACATCGCTACAGCCATTTTCTTTTTTCAAAGGAACAGCAAAAAGGAGCGGTAAAACGGACATACATCGCAATTGTCCATGGAAGGATCAGCGAAGACGAAGGCACCATCGATGCGCCAATTGCAAGAAAGAACGATAGCATCATCGAGAGAACTGTCAGGGAGGATGGAAAAAAAGCTATTACGCATTTTCGGGTCATAAGCCGCTTTTCTGACAAAACGGTTGTTGAGGTAAAGCCTGTAACTGGTAGAACTCATCAAATTCGTCTACATATGTCCTATATAGGTCATCCGCTTTTAGGAGATTCGCTTTATGGTGGACAAAAAGAAGAAATTGACCGCCATGCCCTCCACAGTCAGTCGCTGTCCTTCTATCATCCCGTTTTGCATAAAAATTTGACGTATATTTGCAAGCTTCCTCCTGATATGGAAAAAATAATAAAGCATGCGCGCCTGTAAGTGCATGCTTTTGTTATGAAAAAATGTACGACAAAATCAGATAGATTTGTTAATATAGTAAAACACAAAACTTTTCGATATTTTTCCGGAAAGGAGGAGATTTTATGCAGCCTAAAACAGATGCACCGGAATACAGACAGTTGATGATTGACAAGCTGAGAGAGAACAATGTAGAGGAATTCCGTTCGCTGTTTTTTGAGCTACATCCATATGATCAGGCAAAATTTTTTCTAAAACTTGACCAGCCGGATAGAATGCTTTTATATCAAATTCTATCTCCGGAAGAAATGGCGAATGTTTTTGAAAATATAAGGGATGATAAAAACCGCTACAAATCGCTGCTTGAGGAAATGCATCCGGCATTTGCCGCCAAAATGATGGAATACATGTACGCTGATGATGCGGCAGATGTATTAAGTGAGCTGACAAAAGAGAAAATTTCCAGCTATTTAACCATCATGGACGCTCAAACTGCCAAAAGCATAAGCGAGCTTCTTGATTATGAACAATTTACCGCAGGAAGTATTATGACAACCGAGTTCGTTGCCATTAATGCCAATTATACGGTGCAGTCAACGATGGACTTGCTGCGGAAAGAAGCTCCTGATGCGGAAACAATATATTATTTATATGTGATTGACGAAGAGAAACATCTTGTTGGTGTCCTGTCGTTAAGAGATTTAATTGTTCATGAAGACGATACTTTGATTGCTGACATTATGAAAAAGAAAGTCTACTCGGTATCTGTGGCGGATGATCAGGAAGAAGTAGCAAGAAAGATGAAGGACTACAATTTTTTGGCTCTTCCGGTTGTTGATTTTCAACATCGTCTTGTTGGAATTATAACTGTTGATGATATTATTGATGTGCTGGACGAAGAGGCTTCTGACGATTATTCGAAACTGGCCGCTGTCTCGGATGTAGATTCATATGATCCGAATGCTGTTTCTGCTGCCAAAAAAAGATTGCCATGGCTTATTATTCTCCTATTTTTAGGAATGTTCACCGCCGGCCTAATCGGCCAGTTTGAAGAAACGTTGAACAAAGTGGCAACTTTAGCGCTCTTTATACCATTAATTGCAGGGATGGCTGGAAATACAGGAACACAAGCTCTCGCTGTTGCCGTAAGAAGAATTGCAACAGGCGAAGGCACTTCCGAACGCGTGTGGAAAATTATTCTCAAAGAAGCTGGAACCGGCTTGATTACCGGAACAGTATGCGGAATTGTTGTTGCACTGACAATTTTTATTTGGAAGCAGAAATTTTTCTTAGGACTGCTAGTGGGTCTTTCCATATTGTCAACGCTGACTGTTGCGACAATTGCCGGGGCGTTTGTTCCTCTTGTCATGCACAGGCTTCGTATTGACCCGGCTGTGGCCTCCGGTCCATTTATTACAACGATTAATGATATGATCAGCATTTTGATTTATTTTGGCATGGCGACACTATTTATGAACTATTTGCTCTAACAAAATTAGCTAAAGGAGGCGTAATATGGAATCACATGCAGTAACCTCTCTTGTCATCGTGTTGGTAGGCGCTTTTTTAACCCCGATTTTGCTGCATCGGTTCAAACTGGCATTCATTCCTGTCGTCGTTGCGGAAATTATTGTCGGATTAATCATCGGGAAAACGGGATTTAATTTAGTGCAAGAAGATGTATGGCTGTCAACTCTCTCAACGCTGGGATTTATATTTCTCATGTTTTTAAGCGGGCTTGAGATTGATTTCACCATTTTCTCCAAAGAGAAGAAAAAAGAAGAAAAGCTGTCCAACGGAAAAAAAGCTCCTCATACTTTTTTGGTTGCGTCAATTGTTTTTCTTGGCATTTTCGTTGTTTCATTACTTTTATCGTATTTGTTAATGTGGATGGGATTTATCCGCAATGCCTTTTTCATGACGTTAGTGATTTCAACGATTTCTTTAGGAGTAGTAGTGCCGACGCTGAAAGACGAGCAAATTATGAAAACAACCATCGGCCAAATTATTTTGCTGGTGGCTGTCATAGCCGACCTTGTCACCATGATTTTGCTGGCGGTTTTTGTCTCCTTAAACAGCGAAGGAGAAAGCAATACGTGGCTTCTGCTTCTTTTGTTTGCAGCAGGCGTACTGCTTTACTTCATTGGCAAAAGGTTTAAAAGTCGATCCTTTATTAAATCGATGTCAAAAGGAACGGTTCAAATTGGAACAAGGGCGGTTTTTACGTTAATTCTCGCACTTGTAGGTTTATCGGAAACGCTTGGGGCAGAAAATATTTTAGGCGCCTTCCTTGCGGGAGTTTTAGTCTCGCTTTTATCGCCTAATTCAGACTTGGTGCAAAAGCTAGATTCGTTTGGCTACGGTTTTTTAATCCCGATCTTTTTTGTCATGATAGGGGTGGAATTGGATTTATGGGAATTGATCAAAGATCCGAACCTTCTTTTGTTAATTCCTTTGTTATTTCTCGCCCTCTTGATCTCAAAGTTTATTCCCGTTTTTGTGCTGAGAAAATGGTATGATACGAATACAACGATTGCGGCGGCGTTCTTGTTGACTGCTACTTTATCATTAGTTATTGCGGCAGCTGAAATTGGACAGCGAATCGAACTGATTGATAAGCAAATGGCTGACGCACTAATAGTAGTTGCCGTGTTAACAAGCATTATCACGCCGATAGGATTTAAAAAATTATTCCCTAAAAAAATGGCGGTGCAGCCTAAAAAGAAAATTGCTTTTATTGGTGCAAATCAAATGACCCTTCCAGTCACAAGAGAATTGGACAAAAATTTGTATGAAGCAACCGTATATCATACACAGCAAGACAAAATTGAAAACGGGACTGCTCAATCGGTGTTTAAAATTGAAGAATTGAAAGACTATTCGATAGAATCATTGAATGAACACCACATAATGGAAGCTGATATAGTAATAGTGGCTACTGGGGATGAAGAAAGAAATGCGGAAATTGCGACATATGCAAAAGAATGCGGCGTAGAACAGGTCATCGCCTCAATTTCTTCCCCGGAGTTGGATCAAGCATTAAAAGAAAAGGGGATCAGCGTATTTTCCGTCATGCTGTCAACAAAAACGCTGCTCAGGGCTTTGATCGAATCGCCTGGCGTTATGCGGATCTTAACAAACCAAGACAACTCTCTTTATCAAATTAATATGAATAACCGAAAATATGATGGAATGAAGCTTCGATACTTTCCGTTTACAGGAGATTGTATCTTTGTCCGGATTTTTCGAGGTGAAGATTCCATTGTGCCTCACGGCGATACCGAATTGAAAAAAGGGGACCGCTTGATTGTAACGGGTTCCCGCAAATATGTAAATGAGTTAAAAGATGAGCTGGAATTTAGCAAATAATATTTGCAAACAAAACAAATTGTGATAGCATGAAATTAGTATGAAAATTTAATAAGCATCCACTAGGGGAGCCTTTGGAAAGGCTGAGATTAAAGTGTTGACTTTAAGACCCTTTGAACCTGATCTGGATGATGCCAGCGTAGGGAAGTGGGAATTTGAAACATATGTCTGATATTCCATTACCACTTTCCAGCAAGGAAGGTGGTTTTTTATTGTTTCCAGTCTCACCCTTGGACAGCTGCTTTCCAGTTTTGAACCTTGAAAGACGAGTGTGAGCGTCTTTCTCATGAAAGGAATGTACAATGTTGGAACTTCATGCCGTAACAGACGGAACAAAACCGGTCAACGAGCTAATACGCATAATTTTGTCCATATCAGATCATGTTGATTACGTTCATATACGAGAAAAAAATAAAAGACCATGTGAGATCATTCATCTTGTAGAACAGCTTTTGGCAAACGGGATAAGGAGAGAACAGCTTGTTATCAACGATCGGCTCGATGTTGCGCTCCTAACAGGCGTTCAAAATGTTCATCTTCCGGGAACCGGCCTGCCGGTAAAAAAAGTGAAAAGCGCTTTTCCGCAAATAAAAGCCGGTGTCAGCGTCCATTCATTAGATGAAGCGGTAAAAGCAGAAAAAGACGGAGCAGACTATTGTTTTTTCGGAAACGTTTTTGAAACGAACAGTAAAAAAGGACTTCCGGCAAAGGGAACAGATTTGCTTGGGAAAATCGTTGGACACGTCAATATTCCTATTATCGCCATCGGTGGGATCACGCCTGATAATATGCAAAAGGTTTTAGAAAAAAAAGCAAGCGGTATTGCCGTTATGTCCTATATCTTTTCTTCGAAAGATCCAGAGAGCGCTGCCAAACTTTTCAGGAAAGGGGAAGCTTTTTCAAATGAACGTTTTTGATGTTGGAATCATCGGGGGAGGGGTCATCGGCCAAGGGATCGCCTATGAGCTATCAAAAGCAGGGCTGAAGACCGCCGTGTTTGAAAGCGGCGAAATCGGAGGTAAAGCGACATCCGCTGCAGCAGGAATGCTGGGTGCCCATTCTGAAAATGAAAAAAGAGACATATTTTTTGAGCTATGCTTAGAGAGCCGAAATTTATATCCGAGCCTTGCAAAAGAATTATTGGAGCAATCTGGTGTGGATATTGAGCTTGTGCAGGAAGGCATGTATCGGCTTGCATTTACTGAGGATGAAGGCCGCTTTCTGCAATCGCTTGCAGATGAGGATGAGCTAGAATGGCATTCAAGGGAAAACGTACTGGCAAATGAGCCACATGTTTCTGAAGACATTGTGGGAGCTCTTTGGCTTAAGCATGACGGCCAAGTAAAAGGTTCATCTGTTTGCCACGCATATGCGAAAGGCGCTAGAAAATATGGTGCATCTATTTTTGAACAATGTCCTGTTTTCGACGTGATTAAAGAGGGAAAAGCATACAAGCTTGTCACTTCCCAAGGAGTTTTTATATGTGGAAAAGTCGTCGTTTCAAGCGGAGTTTGGAGTGGCTTTTTCTTTGAAAAGCTGGGGCTGAGAAATCCAATGAAGCCCGTTAAAGGAGAATGCTTAGCCATAAAACCGAAAAAACTGGTGATCAACAAAACAGTGTTTTACGAGCACTGTTATATCGTACCGAAAAAAGACGGCACCGTTATTATTGGAGCAACTTCTTATGAAAACGACTGGGATACGCATCCGACAGTCAAAGGAGTATCCGAATTAATGATAAAGGTTCAGAAAATTATGCCAGAAATCGGGTCTGAACCGGTCGTTAGTGCTTGGTCGTCGCTCAGGCCGCAAACAGCTGACGGCTGGCCGTATTTTGCCGAGCACCCGGAGCATGAGGGAATCTTTTTTGCGACCGGCCATTATCGAAACGGCATTCTTCTAGCGCCGATTACAAGCTTGATCGTAAAAGACATGATTTTGAAAACGAATCAATATGAGCGTTATGTTCATACCTTCTCTTTAAACCGATTGCTTTCTGATGCGAAAGGGAGGTGATTAAACAGTGAAACTTCGCATTAACGGCCAGCAGATGGAAGTGGAGAATAGTGTTCGGAACATAGAAGATTTGCTGAACTTTTTTCAATTGCAGGAAAGAATTGTTGTCGTTGAACGAAATGGTGAAATTGTTTCAAAAGAACAATACAGTATCCAGACATTAAATGATGGTGATCAAATTGAAATTGTCCATTTTGTTGGAGGGGGATGATGATTCATGTTAAAAATAGGTGATAAAACATTTCAGTCGAGATTAATGTTAGGAACTGGAAAATATCCGTCTTTTGAGATACAAAAAGAAGCGGTGGAAGCCTCAGGTGCTGAAATTTTGACATTTGCCGTCAGAAGAATGAATATTTACGAGCCTTCACAGCCAAATTTTTTGGAGATGTTGGATTTATCGAAATATACGCTTCTGCCGAACACGGCTGGGGCAAAAACTGCTGAGGAAGCAGTCAGAATCGCCAAGCTTGCGAAGGCATCAGGATTATGTGATATGATTAAGGTGGAAGTAATTGGAGATGATAAAACGCTTCTCCCTGATCCGATTGAAACATTGAAGGCATCAGAGATGTTATTGGAAGAAGGGTTTATTGTTCTTCCATACACTTCAGACGATGTTGTTCTGGCGAAGAAGCTTGAAGAATTAGGGGTTCATGCCATCATGCCGGGAGCATCTCCGATCGGATCAGGCCAAGGAATTGTCAATCCTCTCAATTTATCATTTATTATTGAGCAAGCAAATATTCCAGTCATTGTTGATGCCGGAATCGGTTCGCCGGCAGATTGCGCACTCGCCATGGAGATGGGAGCAGATGGAATCTTATTAAATACAGCTGTTTCCGGTGCAAAAGATCCTGTGAAAATGGCGAAGGCAATGAAGCTGGCGATTGAAGCAGGCAGACTTGGATATGAAGCAGGACGCATTCCGAAAAAACGGTATGCGCAAGCAAGCAGTCCAACGGAAGGAATGTTAACGACATAATGGAACGATATTCTCGCCAAATCTTGTTTTCTCCTATTGGAGAAGAGGGACAAAAAAAATTGCTGAAAAGCCATGTGCTCATTGTTGGAGCTGGAGCACTCGGCTGTGCAAGCGCTGAAATGTTAGCCCGTGCTGGAATCGGTAAAATAACCATCATTGACCGTGATTATGTCGATTGGAGCAATCTCGGGCGTCAACAGCTGTATACGGAAGAGGATGCGAAACAAAAGCTGCCAAAAGCGGTTGCTGCCAAAAAACATTTGCAGGAAATCAATTCGAACATTTCGATTGAAGCGATTGTGGGCGATTTCTCAATTGATTTTATTGAACATGTAAAGGATGTCGACCTTATCATCGATGGGACTGACAATTTTGAAACGAGATTTTTCATCAATGATTTAGCGATGAAGCACGAAATACCTTGGATCTATGGGGCAGTAGTGAGAAGTTATGGAATGACCGTTTCCATCGTTCCGAAACAAACACCATGCCTCCATTGTATGCTCCAAGCGATTCCGTCTGACGGAATGACGTGCGATACAGTTGGCGTGATCAGCCCGGCGGTGCAAATCGTCGCCTCTTATCAAACAGCAGAGGCACTGAAATATTTAGTCAGCGGAGAGGTGTCCAAGCAGTTAGTTTCATTTGATGTTTGGACAAGGGAGCATTCTGCAGTGGACATGACAAAATTAAAAAAGGCCGACTGCCCATCGTGCGGACATCACCCGACATATCCATATTTGTCGGTTGAAAATGGATTAAAAACAGCGGTTTTGTGCGGAAGGAATACCGTACAAATACGTCCGCAGCAAAAACAGAAGATTTCGCTATCAGAAATTATCAATCGTTTGCGCCCGATCGTGAAAGACTTAAAAGGAAATGCTTATTTAATTTCCTTTCAGGAGGATGATTTCCGCGTTGTGCTTTTTCAAGACGGAAGAGCATTAATTCACGGCACTAAGGAAGAAGAGAAAGCAAAAGCTATTTATCAACGTTACTTCGGAGCTTAAATGGAGGTGTGTTTATGACCATTGGAAAAGCGTTGACGATTGCCGGGTCCGATTCAGGAGGAGGCGCGGGAATTCAGGCAGATTTGAAAACTTTTCAGGAGTTGGATGTATACGGAATGAGCGTGATCACGGCCGTTACGTCTCAAAACACATTAGGTGTTCATGGCGTCTACCCTGTTCCGATTGAAGGGGTGATCAGTCAGCTTGATGCAATTGCTGAAGATTTATCGCCAGATGCGGTCAAAACAGGAATGCTTTTTAATCAAGAAATCATCCAAATCGTCTCAAATAAAGTTCAAAAGCATGGATGGGAAAAAATTGTCGTTGATCCAGTAATGATTGCCAAAGGCGGACATCCATTACTTGAAGAGTCTGCCATCAACGCGCTCATCAACGACTTAATTCCGCTTTCGTTTATTGTGACGCCGAACATCCCGGAAGCGGAAGCGATCACGGGCATCGAGATAAAATCGTTTGATGATCGGAAAGAAGCTGCGAAAAAAATTTGCCAAATGGGAGCAAAGCATGTGATCATAAAGGGAGGACATCAGCCGTCGGGCAGCGAAATCATTGATTTGTTGTTTGACGGGCATGATTTTTATGAATTTAAAGGCAACTATGTAAACACAAAGCATACGCACGGAACAGGCTGCACTTTTTCTGCTGCGCTGACAGCTGAGCTCGCCAAAGGTAAAGACGTTATCGAAGCCGTAAAAACCGCAAAAGAGTTCATCCATCTTGCTGTAGAAAATGCGCTAGGCATTGGAGGCGGCCACGGTCCTACCAATCATTGGGCATATAAAAGAAATTTAGCTGCTTCGAAATAACATAAGCCGGACATATATGTTCTGGCTTTTTTCTCTTTTGTCCTTTATAATTATGATCAGGTATTAATAACTTGTAATAATGTTTAGGAGGATTTTCCATGAAATTGAATTTGGAAGGCCGAAACATTGTGGTCATGGGTGTTGCAAACAAGCGAAGCATTGCTTGGGGAATTGCCCGCTCTTTGCATGAAGCAGGAGCAAGATTGATCTTTACATATGTGGGCGAAAGAATGGAGAAATCGGTTCGAGAGCTTGTAGATTCGTTAGGACGGGAAGATTATCTCGTGCTGCCTTGTGATGTAACAAAGGATGAAGAAATCGAGCAGTGTTTTGAAAAAATTAAAAGCGAGGTTGGTGTGATTCACGGTATCGCTCATTGTATCGCCTTTGCGAATAAGGAAGAGCTGAGCGGTGAATATTTGAACACAACAAGAGACGGCTTCCTGTTGGCCCACAACATCAGTTCTTATTCTTTAACGGCGGTTGCGAAAACAGCCCGTCCTTTGATGACAGAAGGCGGAAGCATTGTTACATTAACTTACTTGGGCGGTGAGCGAGTCGTTCAAAACTACAACGTAATGGGAGTTGCGAAAGCGTCATTGGATGCTAGCGTGAAATATTTGGCGAACGATCTAGGTAAAGAAAATATTCGCGTCAATGCCATTTCCGCTGGTCCGATTCGTACGCTTTCGGCAAAAGGTATCAGTGATTTTAATTCAATTCTGAAGGAAATAGAAGAACGTGCTCCGCTGCGCCGAACCACAACACAAGAAGAAGTTGGAGACACTGCGTTGTTCCTGTTCAGCGATCTTTCCCGCGGCATTACAGGGGAAACGATTCATGTTGATTCAGGTTTTCATATTTTAGGTTATTAAGTTAGCTGAAAAAGATTAATCTGTGTGCGTTACTCGCACAAGATTAATCTTTTTTTATGGCAGGATAAAATGAAATTTTGCTGTCAGCTTCAAGGTGCCACTATTTCAAGCCGTGAAGCTTGGATTTATTGTTGATGTTCTGTTACGACTTTTTGTCTCAATGTGCAGCGATTTTCAAATGCTCTTTTGTCATAAGAAAAAGTTAGATTTCCGTCATGATTTCATTCTATCGTGTCATAAAATAATGAGAGAAATCATATTAGAGGGTGGCGATCAAACTTGATTAAAAAAGAAAAATTAGAACCTTTGATGTATATTGTCCAGCCGAATATAAAAAAACCTGAAGTGACCATGCAGTCGACGTTATTAAAAAAAATTGCAAATAATTCTAAGCAAGCGGTAAAGAGTACATGGACGAAAGAAGAGATTTATAAAAGAAGAAGAGAATTGGCAAATATGACGGTTCATGAAAAGATCGATTTCTTTTCAAGTCTTCCGGAGCATGTGTATAAAAACGTATGTGAAATTAAAACAGTAGAGAAAACATACAAAGGAATTATTTTGTCAAAGGAAAACGATGTCGTTCAAATCCGTACATTTGATCAAAATGAACCTTTGAAAATAAAATCGAAAAGTATTTTAGACATAAAAGTGTTAGGGAATTAAAATGGAGAACTCGGTTATGCCGGGTTTTTTATTTGAACGATACAAGTCTTCTCACTATGTTGGGGAACGAAAGGAGTATTGATTCCGATGGAATGGCATTGGTTTTCATTTGCTCTCATTGCATTGGCAACTTTTCGATTAACGAGAATTATAGTGTTTGATAAAATCGCTTCTTTTTTGCGCGCTCCATTTATAACAATTGTGGAGGAAAAAGCGGAGACAGGTGAAACCGTTTCTTTTTTCAGACCGAAAGGAAAAGGGCTTCGATTGTGGATCGGTGAGCTTTTAAGCTGCTATTGGTGCACAGGAATATGGTGTGCCGCCATTTTATTTTTTGGAAATGAATATATAAACATCATTTTCTATCCGATTACAGTTATTTTAGCGATCTCAGGCTTGGCAGGAATTATTGAACATTTACTTGATTGATTGTCGCCATTTACAATGTCCCTCAAGCACGAATTGAATAAACTAAGGGAATGGTTTGTTAAAGACATGAAAAGCGTTCATTTCGTCAGGAACGAATATTGAACCATGAACAATTTACAGCTTAAAATGCCCCTCAGGCGGAATAGGCTCACTCTGGGAATTAGGTGTAAGGAAATAAAAGGGGTTCATTTTGGTCAGAAACGAACAGGACGATATAGAACCTATGAACCTTTATAGCTTAAAATGATCTTCAAGCGGAATCGCTCACTCTCGGAATTGGGTGTAAGGAAATAAAAGGGGTTCATTTTGGCCAGAAACGACAGGACGATATAGAACCTATGAACCTTTACAGCTTAAAATGCCCCTCAAGCGGAATCGGCTCACTCTCGGAACTGCGTGTTAAGAAAGGGAAAGGGGATGAAAGTTGCCGTTTTGTCAGGAACGAAAAGGAGCAATTTGACCCCATTTATGAACGAAATGAATAAACATTTAAAGCCGGAAGCTTTAATAATTTCTTGCTGATTTCAAACACCACTGTGGAGCATGTCCCTTAAGTCGAAGCTTTAGCAATAGACGATTCAAAAAAACGGAAAAAGTGTAAGAAAACCTGAATTTTTTACGAATTCGATCCGTTCATCTCAATTTCATTGATTTATGAGACTGACATGGCGGCTGCATTTCTTTACGAGAAGTTTCAGCGTCAAAAAGTTTTTCTGGCGGCAAAGTTCTTATTCTGACTAGCACCCTGTAATGAATTTTGCCGCCTATCGCTGAAAGGTAAGCAGCCAATTTCGAATGATTGTGTGGAAAGGACAGATTGTTAAAGTCGTGAAAAAAGAAACGGTCAAAAAATGAAAGTTCTTTTATAACCGAAAGGAATATAAAGAACTTTCATTTTTTGACCGTCTGTTAATTGATAATAATTTTGTTTTCAAACGGAATGCCTTCTTTCTTCTCCTGGCAATATACAAACCCTTCAATCACCAGCGCTTCATCGAAGACATCGAATGGGAAAGTAATGTGAAAGCCTTCAAAAGAGATTTTTTCATTTGGTTCGATCGATAATTTTTCACTAGGTTTCAGCCAGTATTCCCCTTTTTCTTGAATTTGCTTTCGCCATTCCGGGTGCAAATACTCCCATTCCAAGGAAGAATGAGTATTATAGTTGAAATCATTTTCGTTTTGATTTTTGGTTGTAATGATTTTTCCGCTGAATTGAACGTGCTGATGGGGATGAATGTGAATGCATAATACAGGATAATGCAAAGGTTGTTCTGTGATGTTTTCCATCAAGGCATTGCCAAGAATCGTTACCGGATCATCGCTTTCACGAGGAAGAACAATCGAATACGAAAATTGAGCGCGAATCGGATCGTTTATGGAGGCGTTTTTTTCATTTTGGACAGATTCATTCTCTTGTCGTTGGACATTTTTTTCGTAAAGTGATTGGAATAAAAATTGAGAGACATCTAAAAGTTCATTTCGTTCAGCAGTTAATAAATCGATTTGAAGCTGCTCTTTTTTCGATTCGGTGATCAATCGTTCTTTTTCCTTTATTTCAAACAAAAGGTCTTGAATCTTTTTGTCAGCGGCTTGCTTTTCCTTTAATAAACCAGTGACAGCTGCTTTCAGCAGTTTTAATAGGTCGTTTCGCTCCTCTTCAACAATGGAAAGCTGATTGCTGATCTTTTCAACATGTTTCTCAGCTTCTTTTAATTGGGATTGAACGGAAAGGATTTCATGTTCAAATTGTTCTTTTGCGATGCGATATTGCTCGCTGGTTCGGATGACTGCTTTGTAATATTCCGTTTTTTCCTGTTCCTGCAGCAGCTTATTTTGCATGCTTGCCAATTCATTTTTGTATTTCGAAATTTCGGATTTATAGTGGATAAGCTGCTGCTGAAGCTGTAAATAATCCTGTTTGTTCCGTTTTATTTTGTTCATTGAATCTCCTCCTCGGACAAATAAAAAAATATAAGTGGAAAACAGTTTGTTGCCATTTCCTCCAAACAGAAGAATTTTTATTTAACGATTTAACAGGAAAATAGTATAAATGATAAAACCTCAGATCATTAATAAGCGTGATGTACGGAATTTGGCTGATAAGCGTTTCAAAACAGCCCAATTTGCTATAAAAGGATGGAAACTCACAAAGCGCCGCTACCGCCAGCTTTGAAAGAGCAGTTTTACTATACATATGTATGTTTCCTTCATTTAACACTTTCCCGGAAAAATGAGAGGAAAAATAAAAAGGGGAGAGCGTCCCCTTTTGCAATTAATTTATTCCTCCAAGGCGTAATCGTCGTTTGGAAAAATTTCCGGACATTGCGGCGGAATTTGCGGGTTTGCGCATGTAAGAGATGAAGGAAGTTCCCGACGAGGTCTGCAAAATTTTCCTTCTACCTCAAGCTTCACTTGGGCTTCCATTTGCACATCTAGACAGATCGTGATAGAAATGTCTAATTGGCTGAATGATTTATTATCCCAAATCAAGTTAGCGTCAGTTTCAAAATAGGAAACGTGGCTGTTTAATGTTGTGCCGGGCGGCGCGCATAGGAAGAAAGTTTGAACCGTTGCAAATGGAATAGCATCTGACACACTAGTGACAGTACCTTGCAAATCGGAGATCGCAACGACAATATACCCTCTGATCAGAACTTTTACTTTTTGAAGGGTAATTTTTCCTCCTTTTGGTAAATGAACGACTACTGATTGACGACCTTGCGGCTGAACGATTTCTGTCACCGTTATAGAATTTGGTGAATTTGGATCAACAGGATTTCCCAAGCTGTCTGATAAGTAGCAATTGACATTTAAAAGCCCATCTTCAAACAGTGAAAACGGATCTTCCGATGTCCCTGCTATTCCATCGAAATTAAAACCGATGGATGATAATTTTCTAAAGCTTAACTGAGGAAGATCAATTTGACGGTTCACCCAGTCATAAACTTTCGGAACGCGAATACATAATCTCTCTGTATCATGTCCCAAATGGCTCATGCTGTTACCTCCTAATCATTCTGATTTCCAAAACCTTCTTAGGTGTCGGACTACTGTATATTATGAGCAAACTGGTTAAATGTGCAGTGACAGGAGCGGAAAATTTAATTTTTTAAAAAATTCTCTTTCCATTTAAAGAATGGTTTTGCCTCGTTTTAAAAATTCATTTAAAAAGCCATTTGTATCTTTTTAGTAGGCTTCTGTCAACATTTTTTATTTGAGCTCATACATTTACAGTGAGAGGTGAGATAGATGGCGCAAATCAATAAAGAATTTTTGCAACGGATGAGAGCGGAGCTTGCGTTTTATAAAGAAAAGGCAAAAGAATCGATAGAATTGGAAATATTATTGCAGGAAAAAGAGCGGGAGCTTGAAAAAGCAATCAAAGAAAACGAAAAGCTAAAAGAAACGATCGAAAAGCACCGCCAGAGCAATGATCGAAATTTAAAGTGGGAGGAACGAAAAAAGCTTTTAGAAAAAATCGAAGTGTTAAAAAGAAAATTAGCTGAAAAAAATCATCATCTGGATGAAAATGAAAAAAAGGAGGACGAACAAAAACAGGAAGATTGGTTTTTCCGAATTTTAAAGGAAACGCAAGCCATTCAAGGAACAGTTGAACCTCAGGAACGGAAGGAATATTTTGTGAAGGAAAAAAACGAACAGAACAACCAAAAGGAATTTCATTTTTGGATGATGGACGATGTGGTCAAAAACGATTAGAAAGAACACAGATCAACCTTATTCTTCATACGATGAATAAGGTTCTTATTTTGAGGGAAAGGGGAGAAACCTATTGAAAGAAAACATAAAAGTTTTTTCCAGTTCATCGACGAAAGAAAATGCGATCAAAAAGAAGATGATGAAAAAGAAAATACATCCATTCGGAATAAAAATTTACAATTCAACGACTTCCGGTGGCTGCGGCTGTGGGAAAAAAGGGTTTTAAAAAGGGAAATATGAACAAGCTCGAAAAGGAATTCGTCAAATGGATCGAAGGTATGTACAAAGAACATGACAAAGTGCAGCAAAAATGTTCAAGCTGGATGATGAAAAAAGACAGGGAGCTTTTAGACCTTGAAAAAACGGCGGCAAAATTTGAAAAAGAGATCGAAAGGATTGAAAAACAAATTTGATAGGAAAATGAAAAGGGAATCAAAACAGGTTGAAACCCCACCTAAAAAATCCGCACTTGCCCATCTTGTGTGTCCACTCCAAATGAGGAATTGCTTCATACAGTATAGTGATGAATAAAGGAGGAGGTGCAGAAAAATGAGCTTTGGTTGCGGATATGGTGGATACAGCTATCCTTATAGCGGCGGTTTTCATAATAACAGCTTTGTGCTAATCGTCGTTTTATTCATCTTGTTGATTATTGTTGGTTGTTCCTGTTTTAAATACTAATCTGTAAGTCTTTTACAATACTAATGGTGAGTGCTGGTCACGGATGGATGTCCGCCTTTTACAAGGCGGACTGTACTTTTTCTTCATCACGTTTTCATTTCATTTTCATAAAATATTAAGGCCTGTTATACAGGTCATTTCGACAACTTAGGAGGGGACGAATTTCAGAATGGATCATATTTTTAAAAATATTGAGAAAAAAACCGGCGTCAATATGAAAGATGTACTCGAACTGGCCAATTCTTTGCAAAATTCCAATTTTAATGATGAAGCAACTGTCAGAAAAGTGATCAAGCGGGTTGCGCAATTGGCGAATCGGCCGGTTCCAAGAGAATTAGAAAATAAAATTGTCAATGCGATTGTAAACGGAAAAGAAAATATGGATTTTAACACCATCGCCAATATGTTGGACAATAAGAAAAAATAGCGCGTCAGCGGGTGTGCTCCCGCTGATGTTTTTTACATGATGTTTCAATTTTTAGAAAAACGGGTAAAAATGAATGATAGATCGATTTAGAAAATAATTTTTTGCAAATCAAGAAAGGAGAGAGAAACATGGGATATATTTTTTCCGTTCAGACTCCTGCCTTTTATGAATATGCCAACAGAGCTGTTCAGCCAAAGGAAGATTATGCGAAAGTCAAACAGCGAAACAATGTTATGATGAATGAAGAATATTGGCATTTCCAGCTAAAGCAAGATTTATTCGCAAATAAGCGCAAATATAGCAAAAAAAGATTTCATGAATATGTTTAGAAACAAGCTAATATTTTTGGACAAATAATCCGTTGTTTTGATCCCATTCCGCGTAAAAAACATCTTTCGCGTCTTCCACACTGTAAGCGAGAAGCTGCTGCTGAAGCCATTTTTCATCAAAACCTGCTTCTTTTAAATTTTCACTAACCACTTCTCCGTCAACAATAATCGTGTAGGGGATGGTAGCTGGCGAAGATAAAATATTTAAATCGTTTCGGGTCGGCTTATCAAATTCCGATTTTTTCAATACGCTGATCGTGCCGTCCGTTTCAAGAACTGCGTATTCCACTTCGCGGATCGAAAAAGCTCCTTTTGCTCTTAGTAAATGTTGAAGCTGGTTCATATCAAGCTTGTTTTTTTTCAGCTGATCACGAATAATTTTTCCTTTGTGGATGACCATTGACGGAGCTCCTTCCAGTATTCCGCGGGTTCTTCTCCATTTTTGTGTGATGAATTCCAATAAATAGATTAGCATTCCCCATATCACGACCGTAAATAATATTTTTTCAACGCCCATTTTTACATCATATACAGCATTGCCAACTAGCTCACCTAAAACGAGCGCAGAGATAAAATCGAACGTCGTGATTTGCGTAATTTGTGTTTTACCTAGTATTTTTGTCAATAGAAAAAGGGCAAAGAAACCGAAGACCAGTTCAGTGGCAATTGCTACAAATTCCATTTCCATCACCTTTGCTAAGATCGGTAATGGTTAGGTTGTCCCAACTGCCGAAATTCATGTACATTCTTTTAAAAAACTATGGGAAGTCGTGCGGTGGAGAAAATGGAGAAACATTCGAATTGATCTGAATGTAATACAGGGAGATTTTTAACCTCTTTAACACGCTTTCTGACCATTCCAAATGAAAGACCGCAATCCGCGGCCTCGTTTGGTTGTCTTTATTTATGAATGTGGATGTAACGTTTTTTCCATCGTGACATGGGGAATGCCCGCATCCATAAAAATATCGGAAACGGTTTGATATCCATGCTTTTTATAAAAATTTTCTACTTGTACTTGGGCGTTCAATTTTATTTTCTTTAATCCTTTTTCGGCCGCGAGTTTTTCAAGTGTTTCCAAAATGATATTTCCCGCTCCTTTTCCGCGGTATTGTGGCAGAACACAGATCCTCTCGAGCTTTCCGGTGTTGCCAATGACACGAAATCTGCCAGCTCCAACAGGCTGATGATCGTCATAAAGCACGACATGCTCGGCAAAGGCTTCATATTCGTCGGTCTCTATTTCTATCGGAACGTTCTGCTCTTCTACGAATACTTTTTTTCTTACATATAAAGCATCATTTCGTTGTTTTTCATTAATAGCTTTGACTGCCTTCATCAGTCTCGTCCTTCCCCAAGCAGGAATGTTTCATAAACAGTCCATGAGCCGTTTTCTAATTGATATAAAATGTGGAATCGGTCGATCGTTTCCACGTGTTGAATTTTTAACATTTTTAAGCGGCCGAGAACGTCAGAATGTTCATCATCCGATAAATTTTGTCCGATTGTAATGTGAGGGACGAAAGCGTACTCCGGCTCCTCTTTAAATTTTCCTTGATGAAGAAGCTCATGCAATTTTGTTAATTCTGGATTTGGTTCAACTTTTAAATAAATAACGTTATTGACAGGAGCAAATGAACTGAATTTGTAGACGGAGAGTTTAAAAGGCTTAACCTGTTTCGCAATTTTCCTAAGTTCTTTCACAGTGTCGCCAATTTCTTTTTCGTCAGCTTCAAACGGTGCCTTCAATGTTAAATGAGGAGGGACAAGCGCATAATTCGGATCGTAACGTTTCCTATATGAGTTGGCGATGTCTTGCAGCTTTTTTGAAGGAAATAACACAATTCCGTACTTCATTTTTTTTGCCTCCTTGATATTTACTCGTATTCTTTATTATAACAACTTAAAGAATCAATTTTCATGATATAGCAAACATTTTTTTTAATATGTCTTTTAGCAGCGGCTGCCAATATGTCCAGCGGTGATCGCCGTCAAATTCTTCATAAATGCATTCGAATCCTTTATGTACCATTTGTTCATGAAGTTTTTGATTGATTGTATAAAAATCTTTTATTTTCCCATCAGTCGTTTTTACAGCCGTTTCCTGTTTCCCGATTTGATGATAAATAGATAGTAAAGAGGGCTGTGAAAAAGCATCGATCGCTTCTAACACCTTTCCATCCACATATGGTGATTGCATGATCACTTTTCCAAATGTATGCGGATAATGAAGCGCTGCCATAAGCGAAACGGTTGCAGCCAGAGAATCGCCGATAAGCGCGCGGCCTCTTCCTATTGGCAAAAGCGGAAAACGTTCTTCTAAAAATGGAATTAATTCATGAGCTAAAAAACGGATATAACTGTTGAACTGGCTTCCATCGGGATGATATTTTCTTCTTCGATCTTGAATGTCTTTATAAGGAATGCCAACGACAATCAAATCTTCAATCGTTTGCTCCTCCGTTAACTCCTCAACAAAACGCGCGATCCTTCCCAGTTTAAAATAGTCTCCGCCATCTTGAGCAATGAGAAGATGATGATGAGATAATGGAGAAAAGGAAGTCGGCAAATACATGAGCAAAGAAACTTCTTCCCCCAGTTCTTCACTTAAAAACGTTTCTTCTTTTATAGGTGCGACTTTTTGGGCCATACCAATTCCTCCAAAATTGACTAATTACCAGTTAGGCTGGACTTCTCATTATTTTATCACTCTTTTGAAAAGTCTCCAACAAATAAAAAGGTTGACAAAATAAAAAATGCTTATATAATGATAACGACTAATCCGATAAGATAGGTAAGAATGATCATATACTGGGGGAATTACTTTGTCTGTCCAAATTGCGCATATTTCAAAAACATTTCAACATCATGGCGTCTCCCAAACGGTTCTTGACCAAATTGATTTGACTGTGCAGAAAGGAGAATTTGTTTCCATTCTTGGCCCTTCCGGCTGCGGCAAGTCGACGTTATTATCGATTGTTGCCGGGTTAACAGCCCCCACATCGGGAAAAGTGCTGGTAAACGGGAAGGAAGTAAAGGGACCTGGAAGCGACCGGGGAGTAGTGTTCCAACAGGCAGCCCTTTTTCCATGGCTGACAGTTGAGGAAAATGTCATGTTTCCGCTGAAGAAAAAAATGCCGAAGGAAGAAGCGAAAAAAAAGGCGTACGAATATTTGGCCATGGTTCAATTAAGCCAATATGCCAAGCATTCTCCGCACGAGCTTTCCGGCGGCATGCAGCAGCGCGTATCGATCGCAAGAGCTTTGGCGATGGATCCTGAGGTGCTCTTAATGGATGAGCCGTTCGGAGCGTTGGATGAGCAGACGAGATCACGCCTGCACGAAGTGTTGGAAAAAATTTGGATCGATACGAAAAAAACAATTCTATTTGTTACGCACAGCATCCAAGAGTCGTTAAAATTATCGGACCGTATTATCGTCATGGGTACAAGGCCTGGGAGAATTATTGATGAAATAGAAGTGTCTTTTCCGAGACCACGTGATGAATTTAGAAAGCAGCTTGCTGAATATGAAGAGCGCATTCAAAAGCTGTTGAAGTCAGAAATTGATAAAGTAGTGAAAGAGGAAGAAAGTTATGCAGCAGGTCGTTAAACGAATCATTTTTTATGCAGCCGCACTGGGTATATGGGAAGCAATCGTCAAGCTGTTAAATATTAAGGCTGTCGTCTTTCCGGCTCCGAGCGATATTTTTCAGGCATTGTGGAACGGTTTTGCTGATCTAACTCTTGTTTATGATTTGCTGGCAAGTTTTCAGCGGCTGGCAATCGGGCTTGTGATTGCTCTTATTCTTGGAACAGTGTTAGGCGTCGTTTTTGCAAAATCGAAAGTAATTGATGATACCATTGGCTCTTTAATTTTGCCGTTGCAAAGCGTGCCGAGCATCGTTTGGCTGCCTCTAGCCATCATCTGGTTCGGTTTAAATGAAAAAGCGATCATTTTTATTGTCGTGCTCGGTGGAACGCTTGTGATGACATTGAATATGCGGACAGGGATTAAAAGCGTTCCTCCAATATATACAAATGCGGCAAGGACAATGGATTACAGCGGATTTTCTCTGTTTACACACGTGATTTTTCCAGCAGCCATCCCGCATGCAGTAACTGGTGCAAGGCTTGCTTGGGCGTTTGGGTGGAGAGGCCTGATGGGTAGCGAACTGTTAAGCACCGGCCCGGGTTTAGGCTATACGTTAAAATTCGCATCAGATTTTGGCGATATGGCGTTAGTGATGGGCATTATATTTATCATTGCCTTAATTGGAATTTTAGTAGATTTAGTTTTTTTCAGCAGAATTGAAAAGAAAGTGATGAAAAAATGGGGATTGCTTGAACAATAAAGGAGGAAGTTGAGATTATGAAGAGAAAAGGTTTGCTGCTATCATTTATCACCTTGTTGTTAATTGGGATTTTATCTGCCTGCGGAGCCGGCGGAGGGAATGAGGCATCAGGAAAAGAGAAAAGCGGAAAAAATAAAGTAGTCATCGGCTATTTCCCAAATATTGACCATGTTCCGGCGATGATTGCGAAGGAAAAGGGCTACTATGAAGAAGCGCTAGGGGATCAGGTAGAGATTGAATATAAAACTTTTCCGGATGGCGGTGCTTTTATGACAGCGTTGAAAACCGGCGAAATTGACGCCGGGCTTGTCGGTCCAGCTCCTGTCATGAATAACTATTCTAATGGTGCAGACGTGAAAATTATTGCCGGTGCGTCATCTGGGGGTACTGTCGTCGTAGCAAGCAAAAAAAGCGGAATCGAAAGCTTAGATGATATTCATAATAAAACATTCATTACTCCTGGTGTCGGCTGCACTCACGATGTCCAATTTGAAACGTACTTGCAAGATTACGACATTGCTTCATCAAGAATCGGCGGCACATTAAAGCATACAACTGGAAACCCGGCACAATATCAAGCTTTCTTTGAATCGGGAAAAGTGGATTTAGCCGCTGTGCCTGAGCCTTGGGCTTCATTATTAATAAAAGACGGGGCGAAAGTGATTGTCGATACGAAAGATATCGCCTATGGCACAACGCTTCCGAACACTGTTTTAGTGACGAGCAACAAATTTATTAAAGAAAATAAAGATTTAGTTCAAAATATTGTCAAAGCCCACAAAAAAGCAGTCGACTTCATCAATAAAAACAAAGAGGAAGCACGCGATATTGCCATTCAATCGATTAAAGAAATAACAAATCAAGAGCTTGACCCAGAAATTATCGACAGCGCTTGGGAACGTGTCCGCTATACAACCGAAGTGGATGAAAAAGTTCTTCAAGACTTTTCTAACTCTTCTTATGACTTGAAATTTTTAAAAGAAAAACCGGATCTTAAAGGTCTTGTAGATACAAGCTTTTTGAATTAAGTAATAAACCCCCTATACAGAAGCTTTTTGATATTATGTGGCTTCTGGATAGGGGGGGTTATTTTGTTGATGTAAATTCAAGATGGAGCAGTTGTTAAAACAGGGCTTATCCCAAAAGTTGTTTATGACTATGCCTGTATATTGGGATTCCGTTGTTGTGAGAGCTTTTTATCCAAATCGCTCGAATAAGCTCCCGTTTTTTCACATTGTTTGGAGCTGTCCAGAAAGTCAAAATCCATTGAAAACGAATCAACATTTCTAAAACATTAAAGGGGCGTCTATAAGCCGGAAAATCGACTTATTAGACAGCGCCTATATGAATTTCAATTTCTCCATTTGGGCCGTATTTTTCAAAATCATATGTGTAAGCACGCTCTACTTAAACCAGTTTCTTCTTGCTTCCAAATCTTACTCCAAGTTTTAAAAATGCCTTGTTTGTCCGTTTTATCTACTTGAAAAACTTTATTTTCATGTTCCTCGGGATTTCAATTAAAAGCTTCCCCATTATTTTCTTCAATTGCAATGCTTAATAAATAATCTCCTCTGTAGTCGTTTTCATAATCATAATAAATTCCGTACACATTGTTTTGATGATGTTCCAGTTTTTAGAAAGCGTTTTCTCACATAATTTTGATTTGCCCCATCATTTGCTCGTCATGAAAATTATTGGTTCGTATGCTGTCGATCATATACAGCATCATAAACAGTCTTTCCTTTCCATAATATTGATAAAAAAGAGAAGGCGCATCAGTAAAGAATGTTCAGCATATTTTCCAACGGCACGTTTATGTTCATCTTTTTTGCTTCCCAGCTTCACCTGCAAAACAAATATCGCATCTTCGTTTTCTGTTCAGCTGCTTTATGGAGTACGGGTTCGTTTGACAGAAGTTGGCGAAAAATTTATCAAACGATTAGTTTGCCAATACAATCGTTTCATTCACTGTTTATTAAATACTCTTAAAATTTTCCAATTTCTCTAAAGAAGATCACCTCGTTCACAATTTTTCTCCAAATACGACAGCTTCCGAATTGGATATTTATATTTTAAAATCTATTAAAATTTGGGAAGCCTCAGGGGAAAATAAAACCACTTTCATTGAAATGATGGAGGATCAAAGGTGATCCATACAAAAAAATTTCCCTTTTGGCTTTCGCAAAAAAACATTTCAAGAATCGACGGATTATTTAAAGAATGTTCTTATTTTTCTTTAGTTTTACTGAAAATAAATCAAAGTTATCGGAATTGTTGGCAGGAAACGTCTTGAATTTTTTTTAAAACTGAGGTAAAGTTATACCTATCAAAAGTTCATATCGGAATTCTTATCGAGAGAGGCGGAGGGAACTGGCCCGAAGAAGTCTCAGCAACCGGTACAAGGACGGCGGCATGATAACCTTTGTACCAAGGTGCTAAATCCAGCAAGCATTTTGCCGTAAGATATGCTTGGAAGATAAGAAGGAGCCAAACAATAAACGCCTTCTTCTTATGAAGAGGGCGTTTTATTTTTAAAGCCTCCTCTACAGGCAATGAAAGCAGCACATTTTTACTAACTAAAAAAGGAGGAAAGTCAAAGATGAATATTGAAACAGTTTTGGCCCAATTAGGAAATCGAAGTGAAGCTCTTACAGGAACAGTAAGCGCCCCCATTTATTTGTCCACAGCCTACCGGCATAAAGGAATAGGTGAATCAACAGGTTATGATTACACTCGGACAAAAAATCCAACGAGAGAGCTTGTCGAGGACGCCATAGCCAAATTGGAGGGAGCCGATCAAGGATTTGCATTTTCTTCCGGAATGGCAGCGATTCAGACGATTATGGCTTTATTTAAAAGTGGAGATGAACTGATCGTTTCAAAAGATTTATATGGCGGGACATACCGCTTGTTTGAAGAAGAGTGGCGCAAATACGGTCTTTCCTTCCACTATGACGATTTTACGTCTCGCGAATATACGGAATCATTAATAAACGAAAATACTAAAGCGATTTTTCTAGAAACGCCCACTAATCCGCTTATGCAGGAAACATCGATTTCCTCGTTGGCGGAATTGGCCCGGAAGCACAATTTGCTGCTGATCGTTGACAATACGTTCTACACACCTGTTTTGCAGCGTCCGATTGAAGAAGGAGCGCATATCGTGATTCACAGCGCAACGAAATATTTAGGCGGTCACAACGATGTCCTTGCCGGCCTGGTCTGTGCAAAAGGGAAAGAAATTTGCGAAAAATTAGCCATGCATCAAAATGCAATTGGTGCGGTATTATCTCCTTTTGATTCGTGGCTGCTGCTTAGAGGAATGAAAACTTTATCATTGAGAATGGCCAAACATCAGGAAAATGCAAGGGAGCTGGCGGCATATTTAAAAGAGCTTCCTGAAATTGATGATGTATTATATCCTGGCAGAGGCGGAATGCTTTCCTTCCGTGTGAAAAAAGAAGAATGGGTCAACCCGTTTTTGCAGAATCTGAAATTAATCTGTTTTGCGGAAAGCCTTGGAGGGGTAGAAAGCTTTATAACGTATCCAGCTACCCAAACACATGCGGACATTCCGGAAGAAATCCGAATTCAAAACGGTGTATGTAACCGGCTTCTCCGTTTTTCTGTAGGGATTGAAAGCGTGGAGGATTTGAAGGAAGATCTCAAGCAGGCATTGCAAGCAGCTGCGAAAGGGGATTTACTAAATGCATGACCAATGGAGCTTTCAAACAAAATTGATTCATAATAAACATAAGGTTGACCCGACAACTGGTGCTGTCAGCGTGGCGATTCAGCAAGCGTCAACGTTTCATCAGCAAACATTGGATGAATCTTCTGAATTTGACTACAGCCGTTCAGGAAATCCAACACGAAAAGCGTTGGAAGAGGCGATTGCCGAACTGGAAGGCGGAGTGAGAGGCTTTGCGTTTGCTTCTGGGATGGCCGCTATATCAACAGCTTTTCTTTTACTTTCTTCCGGTGATCATGTTTTGGTCACAGAAGATGTGTACGGCGGAACATACCGGATCGTTGCCGATGTTTTATCGCGCTTTGGCATTGAATATACGTTTGTCGATATGATGGACCTTGATGCCGTAAAAGCAAATATACGTCTGAACACAAAAGTGATTTACATTGAAACGCCCTCGAATCCGCTGTTAAAAGTGACGGACATTCGAGCAATTGTGCAGCTTGCAAAAGAAAACGGCTGTTTAACATTTGTTGATAATACATTTATGACTCCGGCTTTGCAAAGGCCTCTCGATTTAGGGGCCGATATTGTTTTACATAGTGCAACAAAATTTTTGGCAGGTCATAGCGACTGTTTGGCAGGATTGGCAGTTGTGAAAGATGAAAAGCTTGGCGAAGAGCTTTACAAACTTCAAAATGCCTTCGGCGCTGTTCTCGGCCCGCATGATTGCTGGCTTGTATTAAGAGGGTTAAAAACACTTCATGTGCGGCTGGATCAATCCGTCAAAACAGCTTCTCAATTAGCAGAATTTTTGAAAAAGCACCCTGCCATTAAAAAAGTGTACTATCCAGGTCTTCACGATCACCCAGGGTCAGATATTCATTTGCGGCAAAGTGTCAACGGTGGAGCGGTTTTATCGTTTGAACTAGAAGATGAAAAAGCGGTCAAGATTCTTGCTGATCATGTTCAGCTGCCTGTTTTCGCAGTCAGCCTTGGTGCAGTTGAATCGATCTTGTCGTATCCAGCTAAAATGTCCCATGCCGCGATGCCGAAAGAAGAACGGATCAAAAGAGGGATAACCGATGGTCTTCTTCGATTAAGCGTAGGGCTAGAAAATTTTGAAGACTTAAAAAATGATTTGGAGTCTGGTCTTTCTACTGTTTTGGCCTATCAATAAATTTTTTCTTACCTTAAATAGAAGACAGGGAGATGTCGAATACCGACAATTCCTGTCTTTTTTTTATGTTGATAATCTAGCTGACATATTATCCCACATTTTTTCATTTGTTCTTTAATATGATAGTAATGCACCCAAAGTCAAACGAATTTAAAAAGGGGGAGTATCAATGATCAAATGGCGAAGCGGACTTATATTCTTAACAGCTCTTCTTTTCATAATGATCATTTCTGCGTGTGGAAATAACAGCGAAGGAGGAAGCAGCAAAAGTGATGGCTCCAATCAAAGCGGGGAAAAGGCAGGAAGCAAGACGTTAAGCATTTTAACCGGAGGCACAGGAGGAACTTATTACCCGCTCGGCGGATCGATGGCGCAAATTATTTCGGAAGAAACGGACTTTAATGCAAATGCACAATCTTCAGGAGCATCAGCAGAAAATATGCAAGCGCTAAAAAATGGTGAAGCTGATATTGCGTTCTCGCAAACTGATATTGCTGCTTATGCATTAAACGGTGAATTGATGTTCAAAGACAATAAAGTCGACAATGTTAAAGCAATTGGGACTTTATATCCGGAGACGGTGCAAATTATTACAACAAAAGATAGTGGCATTCTTTCTGTTGAAGATTTGAAAGGCAAGTCGGTTTCCGTTGGTGCCCCTGGGTCTGGAGTGAATGCAAACGCACAGCAAATTTTAGAAATTCATGGATTAAGCTTTGATGATATTAAAGCGCAAAGCTTATCTTTTGACGAATCAACGGACGGCATTCAATCCGGAAGCATAGACGCTGCATTCATTACTGCGGGGACACCGACGGCTGCAGTTGAATCGCTCTCAGCACAAAAAGAAATTAGAGTAATTCCGATTGCGGATGACAAAATCAAACAATTGATTGAAAAATATCCTTACTATGCTGAAGATACAGTACCAAAGGGGACATATAAAATTCCTGAGGACGTAAAAACAGTCGCTGTAAAAGCGATGCTGGTCGTCCGCGGCGAATTGGATGAAGATGCCGTATACAATATTACAAAAGCGATTTTTGAAAATACAAATAAAATTACTCACGCAAAAGGCAAATTAATCAAAGCGGAGGCAGCCCTTGATGGAATAGGCAATTTGCCGCTTCATCCAGGGGCTGAAACGTATTTTTCAGAAAAAGGAATCCAGCCATAACGCATCAAAGATAGGCCGTTTTAAACGGTCTATCGATTTCATTATATGTAACTCCATTTTAGGCGGGGATTTTCATGAGAGCTAGGATGAAAGCTTTGTTCATCTGTCTTCCCCTTTTTATGACAATCAACGTTTTTTTATTTTTCCTTCCTATTGTAAATGCCATCGCTTTTTATCATGAAGATCAGAATGACTTATTAGGTTATCTGCCTGTCCGTGATGATGACTTGTTTCAAATTCAGTACACTCATTCCATCCATCTTACGGATGTGAAGGAGACATATACATTACGCAATAACAAAATCATTCAGACAGAACTTGAGTATGAAAATTTTGCTGTTGGAATGCCTTCTAATGTGGAAGGGGAGGGGAAATTTTTAGAAAAGGATGGAAAATTTTTTATAAAAAACATGGAGCGAGAATTTTCCTATATTGATTTGAGAATTGGACAAGTACAGGCCGATCACCGAATCGTTTATCAAGGTAACAGCTACAAATTGGCGGATTTTTTTGGACCCGGCTCATGGGTAAGAATAAAACCGGCAAAAATCAGTATTTGGCAGCAGGTGAAAGGAGTGAATATTCGTGAGTAAAGAGAAATTTGACGTACTGTCAGAAGAAGAGCAGCAAATGCTGCTTGAAAAATATGATCCTGAAGCAGGAACGAGGAAGCTAAAAGGCGTGTTGGGCGGCATCGCATTTGCCGGATTATTGGCATTTTCGCTGTTTCAGTTGTATACATCAATTTTCGGTGTTTTTACAGCGCAAATCCAGCGCTCTGTCCATCTCGGTTTTGCGCTTGCTTTGATTTTTCTTTTGTTTCCGGCTAATCGAAAAAAGAGGAAAGAATATAAATTTCAAGTGGCTTGGTATGATATCATCCTTGCGCTTTTAAGTATTGGCGTTGGAGCATATTGGCCGCTGTTCATTGATGACATTGTAATGCGCGTCGGAATATTGACAGAAACGGATTTTTATATCGGAATTTTAGCTATTTTACTAGTTTTAGAGGCAACAAGGAGGGCGGTTGGGCTGCCGATTACGATCATCGCGCTGCTTTTCTTGGCGTATGCCTATTTTGGTCCTAGCATGCCTAACTTTCTCCAGCATAGCGGTCTTAGTTCTGAACGAATTGTTCAAACTATGTTCTTTACAACCGAAGGGATTTTAGGAACTCCGCTAGGCGTGTCATCAACCTTTATCTTTTTGTTTCTCCTTTTCGGCTCCTTTTTAATTAGAACTGGGATTGGTCAATATTTTAATGATTTGGCCGTTGCCGTTGCAGGGCGCAGAATTGGCGGTCCTGCAAAAGTAGCTATTTTTTCCAGTGCCCTTCAAGGAACGATCAGCGGAAGCTCAGTTGCCAATGTCGTCACATCCGGCGCGTTTACCATCCCGATGATGAAAAAGCTTGGTTATAACAAAGATTTTGCAGGAGCGGTGGAGGCTTCTTCATCTACAGGCGGTCAGTTAATGCCGCCGGTTATGGGAGCAGCTGCGTTTTTAATGGTTGAATTTATCGGGAACGGCATTACGTATTGGGACATTGCCAAAGCGGCAGCTATTCCGGCTATTCTATATTTTGCAGGGATTTGGATCATGACTCATTTTGAAGCAAAGCGAATCGGTTTAAGAGGCTTGTCAAAAGAAGAAATGCCGAATCGGAAAGAAATTTTGAAAAAACTGCATTTGTTAGCCCCGATCGTTGTTATTATTATTTTGCTAATGTCAGGAGTGACCGTTACACATGCTGCCATTTATTCGATATGTATTTCGATTGTCGCTGGATTTTTAAATCGTGAGAATCGGATGACATTTAAGGATATTGTATTAGCGCTCGTCGACGGCGCCCGTACAGCGTTAGGGGTTGCGGCAGCAACAGCCGCTGCTGGAATTATTGTCGGCGTTGTGACGAAAACCGGGCTTGGTTTGAAGCTTGCCAACGGGCTGCTTGATATCGCCGGGGGCAATCTCATTCCGACATTAATGCTAACGATGATAGCTTCGTTGATACTTGGAATGGGTTCGCCGACTACAGCGAACTATGTTATTACCTCAACGATTGCTGCACCAGCGATTATTTTGTTGGGGGTACCTGATCTGTCTGCACATTTATTTGTGTTTTACTTCGGGATTATTGCCGACATTACACCGCCAGTTGCTCTTGCAGCCTTTGCCGCAGCCGGTGTATCAGGAGGAGAACCGATCCGAACGGGAATTCACTCTTCAAAATTGGCAATCGCCGCCTTTATCATTCCGTATATTTTCGTTTTGTCTCCGCAAATGTTAATGATTGATACGACATGGCTTGGAATTTTATGGGTAGTCTTTACGGCGTTTTGCGGAATGATCGCAATTGGAGCCGGGATGATCGGATATTGGATGAGAAAAATGCATTTGATTGAACGAATTGCCGCGGTCGTGGCCGGGCTGTTGCTGATTTATCCAGAACGTTTTTCAGACATAACAGGTCTCATCATTTTCATCGCATTATATGCGTTTCAATATATATGGAAATACAAAGCTGATCAAAAAGTGAAAGGTGAAAGCATTTAAAGAAGACAGGTTGTCATGGAAGAATCGATCCATTGATTAGAACATGATTCAGTCTTCTTACAGGCGGAATCATTGAGACGCAGAATAAACGCGGAGAGCAATTCACATTGGAACGAACAAAATCAGGATAAAATGTCGGAGAGACAGAAAGGATGTGTTGGAATCAATCCATTAATTTGCAGAAGGCCGATTTATTTTTATGCTGCAAAATTCAAAATGTTGTTTAAGAAAAACCGCTTTATGTCACGAATAGGAGGGAAATGGAGCGGCATTTCAACCTAGACGGCAAAATGAAATCCGATAGAACACGAAAATTTAAATCTATAAAAACCAAGCATAGAGGAAAAAATGAATGATCAGCTCTATAGGCGCGATTCTAAAACGGCAAAAAATAATGAAGTGGAAGCATCATTTGACACTTCCACTTCAATCATATTTGCTTGGAATCTTAATTGAAAAAACGATTAATCTTCAAACAATTCGTCCATTAACTCTTCAATTTCTTGTCTTCGTTTGCTTGTTTCTTGTTTATCGACATAATAACGGTTATTTTTCTGAATAATTACATCTCCCGTTTCTGCATTTTTAGGCAACTGGCTTTTTGAAATTTCGATTATTTTGCCGTTTTCATCTTCGCAGACTGCGATGTCATTTTCAAATCGATCAATAATAAATTTCATAATGTCCCACCTTATCTAGGAGTGAAAGATGTTTGTGCTTTATAAGTTTTGTTTTTATAAGTGGCTGATACATCGATTTTAACAGTATAACCTTTTGCAGCACGGCCGATTTTTACCGACAATGGCTTGCCAATAGTACCGGTATAAGTGGTGTTTTTGCTTTTGTATTTAAAAACAGCTTTATATTTTGTTCCGTTTGGCAGCCCTTTTACATTCAGTATTATTGTTGAGTTTTGCTTTGGAGTTTTGTTATCGACACTTGCTGTTAATTTGTAGCTAGTTGGTTTGCTTGCTGCACCGGACGATGCCGCTTTTACATTAAAGGAAAGATTGGAGCCGTTCGTTGTTGCAACAATATGGCCTTGTTTATCCGTTCTAAAAGTGTTTATTTTGTATGTTTTCAGCCGATTGATCACATCTTGAGTAGGATGGCCGTATGAGTTCTTGCCGACGGAAATGACGGCATATGTCGGTTTTACTGAGTTTAACAGCGATGTGCTTGTAGATGTTTTGGCGCCATGGTGTCCTACTTTTAGGACGTCAGCTCGCAAATTTTGTTTAGCTTTAATCATATCCGATTCTGCTTTAAGTTCCGCATCGCCAGTGAAAAGAAATGATTTTTTACCGTAAGTAAGCTTTAAAACAGCACTCCAGTTGTTTAAGTCGCTTTTTGGATATGCTTTGACAGGCCCAACGAATTTTGCGGTAACTCCTTTGATCGGCAAAGCAACATTTGCTTGAGCGGTCTTTATTTTTTTGCCTTCACGCTTAACAGCATTTAAAAAATCTTTGTAGCTTTCCGTCGTATGGCTGACTTTTGGCGCATACACCTGCTCTACTCGAAAAGCAGATAGCACAGTGTCCAGACCGCCAATATGATCTGCGTCCGGATGAGTTGCAATCATTATTTCGATATCATCCACTTTTTGCTTTTTCAAATAATTAACAACGTCATCTCCATAACTGTTATTTCCACCATCAATGAGAATATCTTCTCCATTCGGAGCTTTTATGTAAATTGCGTCTCCTTGTCCGACATTAATAAAATGAACATACATATTTTTTGCCTGAGCGCTTGTTGTTTCGTGAAACGGGATCAGCAAAAAAGAAAATGCAAACACTATCGAAAACAATAGTTTACGTAATTTCATCAAAATCCCTCCGAGTACTGAATAGATCAAATTGATTATACAGCGTGGTAGGAAAAATTTACAAGATTTAATTTAGAAAATTTTATTTTTTTTACAGAAAATTAAATTTTCTAGTCTAATTGAACTAAAGTCTCATCCGATTTTTTCATGCCGAAAAAAGAAGCCGACCCAAAAGGCTTGGATCGGCCTAAAACAGACAAAGGTCTGTACATTTTTAATTTTGTTGAAATCTGGTCATCCCAAAATTTAATTTTTCAAACGCAACTGTTGGTGAATGGAGGAATCAAAAAGTTTAAGTAAAAAAACTAGTTTGCATATTTTAAAACAAGGAGAAACGTAATTTGTTAAAAACAATTGATAAGAAGATTAAATAAAACATTGTGTTGCTAATTATTGTGGTCGCCATTCGGTCGCCAAATTCGTCGCCAATTAGCTCGCTGTACCTAACTTTATTTAAAGTTAAAACATATTACACAGTCAAAAAAGGTGAATATAACTAAAATTGTTAAAAAATACAATATAGCGGCAAGAAAACGGAAAATTTGAATGATATAAAAGGCGTAAACAAAATTTACATTTGAAAAAAATTACAAGTTAAATAGTCTGTTGAATAAACCTGATATTTTAATGTTTCGCCGTTAAAAAGTCAGTAAAAAAAGAGAAAAAGAAAACGCGATTCTTGTATTTCACAAGAACCACGTCTACTAAGGTTTTTAATGATGATTCCGACTGGGCTCGAACCAGCGACCTCCACCCTGTCAAGGTGGCGCTCTCCCTGCTGAGCTACGGAATCATATTAACAAAACAGATGAATTTCTAATGCGTTTTTTTGACAATATCTATTGTAATGTTGTTATAAAAATATGTCAAGCCTCAATATGCAAGTTTTTTTACTTGCTGTAGTTTTTAATCAATGATAAGCTCTTTCTGGTCTTAGAATCTAAATTGATAAAAGGAAGTGCTTTTAATAGAAGCACAAATGTTGAGAATTATAAATTATGCGAAACGACCAACCGAATTACCGGGCGGTTTTTGTTTCTGATTGACGACAAAGTGTAACAGTAGTTATTTTTTCGTTTTATCTAAATAATCTGTAAGGAGTCCTCTTTGTTATACAAAATGATAGGAAAGAAAAAGGAGTGTCCTTTTGCCATTCATGCAATATTTTTGAAATCGTTTTAATAATTTGATAGGATAACATTTATAATATCGATCATTTTTGAAAATCCTTATAAAGGAATGTGATAAAAAATGAAAAAAGACCAAGTCTTGGATCAGAGGCACCGCCCTTTGCGCGATTTGCGTATTTCTGTAACCGACCGATGCAATTTCCGGTGCACGTATTGTATGCCGAAAGAGATATTCGGAGACGATTATCAATTCCTTCCGAAGGATCACTTGTTGACGTTTGAAGAAATTGCCCGGCTCACGAAAATTTTTGTTGAGCTTGGCGTGAAGAAAATTAAGCTGACGGGAGGCGAACCGCTTCTTCGAAAGGATGTATATAAACTAATTGCCATGCTTTCAAAAATTGAAGGAATTCATGATATTGGTTTGACAACAAACGGCGTGTATTTAAAAAAGTATGGCTCAAAATTGTATGAAGCAGGTCTTCGTCGATTGAACATCAGCCTTGATGCAATTGATGACGATACGTTTCGCCGTCTAAATGGCCGAGATGTATCAGCAAAAACGGTCTTGGCAAATATTGATTATGCTGTATCGATCGGTTTTTCGGTTAAAGTAAATATGGTTGTACAAAAAGGAGTAAATGATCACCAAATTTTGCCGATGACGGAATATTTTAAAAACAAGGGGATTCCATTAAGATTTATTGAATTTATGGATGTAGGCAATACAAACGGCTGGAATATGAAAGATGTCTTGATAAAAAAAGATATCGTAAAGATGATTAGTTCTGTTTATTCCATTGAACCAATTGATGAAAACTACTTTGGAGAGGTAGCCAAGAGATATCGTCATCAAGACACAGGTTCAGAAATCGGATTTATTACATCAGTATCAGAACCATTTTGTTCAAGCTGTACGAGGGCGCGTATTTCATCAGACGGAAAGCTGTACACTTGTTTATATGCCCACGAAGGATTTGATTTACGGGATTTCATTCGTTCAGGAAAAAGTCCAGAAGAAATCAAAATGGCTATTGAACGTGTTTGGCAAAATCGTAAAGATCAATATTCTGTTGAACGTACAGAAAACAAAGGTATGTTGAACAAAAATAAAATTGAGATGTCATATATAGGAGGATAAACAATCGGCGTTTGGTGATGAAATGCTGATTGTTTTTTTATTTTTTTAGAAAATTCGAAAGAGAAAAAATTAAAATTGAAATCGCAAAATTTTTAAACCATTAAAATACATTTTTATCTAATATATAGAAACAAGGAGGGGAGCAATTGGCTGATGTATTAATTGTTGATAATGATAAATCTGCTCGGAAGGATTTAAAGTCAATTATTGAAGATAGTAAATTCAGCTTTCTTTCCATTTATGAAGCAAGTACATCTCAACGAGGTATGATCCTTTTAAAGCAAAATCGACCGACTATACTCATTGTGGATATCTCCTTGCCAGATATAGACGGTATCAAATTAGGGAGATCAGCGTTGCAACTGTATCCAGATTTGCCCGTGATTGTTGTGACTCAGTTAAAAATGTTCGAGTTTGTTCAGGAAGCGATCAACTCAGGTTTTTCAGCTTATTTGTTGAAACCGCTTTCCAAAAATGAACTGCTTGATACATTTGAGCGGATTTTGCCCCAAGGATTAAATAAAGAAATTAATCAAACCATCAATGGTAAAAGTCATTTTTCCTCTGACTTAAAAAATCCGATCGAAAGTGCCATTCAGTTTATTCAAATGAATTATGGTTATGCTCTTACTCTAAAAGAAGTGGCAAATCAAGTATATTTAAGTCCATCTTATTTCAGCCGATTGTTTAAAGAAGAAGTTGGTATGACATTTGTGGAATATTTATCGTTTGTTAGAGTTCAAAAAGCTAAAACGCTGCTTAGAGTTTCGAGTCTTCCGATTGAAATTATCGCTAACAATACCGGTTTTTCAAATGCAAGCTATTTTGCAACCGCTTTTAAAAAATTGGTTGGGAAGACGCCAAGAGAGTATCGGGAGCAGTTTCATTTTAAAGAATAGGAGGTGAAGTCGTGATTACGATTAAAAAGGAATTGGAACGCTGCAAAAAGGAAGGGTTATCAGGTGTTATTGGAACCATTATTTCTACAAAAGGATCTACCTACCAAAAGACAGGGGCAAAATGCTTCGTATCAGAAGATCGAAAGCTAACAGGTCTTTTAAGCGGAGGCTGCGTCGAAGCAGATATTGTAGAACATGCTGTAAAAGTGCTCGAAACGGGTAAGCCGGCAGTTCTCCACTATGATTTTTACGGAGAAGAGGATATTGTTTGGGGACTTGGTGTCGGCTGTAATGGGAAAATGAACATATTTTTACAACCATATCTGCCAAAAAAGCAGCCTGAAAGGACAGAAGTGATTGATCAATATTTTTCTCAATCCCTCCAAAAACAATTACACGCTGTCACGATCGTGAATGCGAAAGATGAAAATCTTCAAGGAAAAATGTGGATCCTAGACCCTTTGCAAAGTAATGACGACTCACTTATTACCGTTTCTGAAATTGCTCATGATTATCAAGATCGGAAAAACAATTTAAAAAATGAAATGGTTTATTTAGGTGGTGAAAAAGAATTGTACGTATATTATGAATCATTAAGTCCACCACCACACTTAAAGATTTTTGGCGCAGGTCCTGATGCCATTCCGCTTGTCAAAATGGCGAAAAGCTTGAAATGGATTGTGACTGTTCTTGACCATCGTCCTACTTATTGCAATGAAAATAATTTTCCTGATGCTGATTTTATCCAAGTTTATCCTAAAGGGTCTGTTCCTGACGTTTCGTTTAATGAAAACACATATGTCATTATAATGACACACAATTTTTTACACGATCAAGAAATATTAGAATCCATCATTCATTCAAATGCGGCTTACATTGGTCTATTAGGTCCGAAAAAAAGAACTGCCCAATTAATTGAAAGCAGCCAAACTCTGAAGGCTCATCCTTCTATTCAGCAAATTCATAGTCCTATCGGTCTTGATATTGGAGCGAAAACACCGGAAGAAATTGCCTTTAGTATTTTGGCTGAAATTATGACGGTGTACAGAGGCGGAACAGGAAAGAAATTATCAGAGCTGGCGGCAATGGCTTATTCCTAAAAAAAGATACATCAGTCATAAAGGTGAAAAAACATATTTTGTTGAGTGATATCAGCTGCAGTTTTTTCAAAGCGGATGGTCAAACACAATCTATTAATTCCATCTATTGGAAAGGTATTAACCAAAATACCGTGGATGAAAGTAAAAAACCTCAGTTAAGCGGTATTGCTGCTGTCTTAACTCTGAACGGAAGTTTCTATGAAATAAGTAAACCGATTGGTTTTGGGAGATATTATCAATCAAGGCTGATTACATTGCTAAAAATAAGATTAAAAAATGCATCTGACAAGACTGACACCGTTGTTGCGTTATTGTGCCGTGATTCAATGCTATGAAAGAAATGGGAACCTGTTTATTGTTCAAGCAAAATATCGAATTAAAAAGGTCATCCAGTTCTTTAAAGGGATGAGCCAAAAGGGCAAAAATTCGTAATGATATTTGTTTTGCTGCGATCGCAATATCCTCAAGTTGTTGAGTCACCACAAAATTATGAGAGATTTCTTCGGAAGGAGGTAAGTTAAATGAGTAAAGTGATTGGGAAAAGAGTGACGCGTGTTGAAGATGCTAGATTATTGACTGGTCAGGGAAAATATATTGATGACATCGGTACCCCGCCGAATACTGGTCATGTGGCCATTTTAAGGAGCCCTTATCCGCATGCCAAAATTGTGTCTATCGATTATTCGGAAGCCTTAGAAATTCCTGGAGTAAAGGGTGTTGTAACAGGTAAGGATGTACATCCTCTATTAAATCCTTTTAGTGTTGGCGTCAGTGCTCCAGTACACTATTATCCAATTGCTATTGATAAAGTTCGTTTTGTAGGTGAGCCAGTAGCAGTTGTCGTGGCAAAAAACCGATATATTGCGGAGGATGCGTTAGAAAAAATTAAGGTGAAATATGAAAATCTTGAACCAATTGTAGATATTGAACGTGCGCTCGAAAAAGGAGCACCTATTTTACATGAAAATGTTGGTTCAAATATCGCTAATCATCGAACTTTTCATTATGGAGATGTAGAGAAGGCTTTTGAGCAGGCCGACAAAATCATCAAGCATCGTTTTCATTTTCCGAAATATTCTGCAACACCAGTTGAAACATATGGTATTGTCGCCCAATACGATCATAGCTCTGATAGTTATACAGTTCACGCAAACTTTCATGGACCGTTTGTACTTCATTCGATTATGGCAGGTGCATTAAAAATTCCAAGCAATCGGTTGCGGATTATTATACCAAAAGATATTGGCGGCAGCTATGGAATTAAGGCAGGAATATTCCCGTATATCGTTCTTTGTTCCGTTGTAAGCCGTCTCGTAGGCTGTCCAGTGAAATGGATCGAGGACAGGCAGGAGCATTTAGCAGCTAGTTCAAGCTGTACGGATCGAGTCACATATATTGAAGCAGCAGTAAAAAATGACGGAAAAATACTCGGATTAAAAATGAAAATGATTGACAATGTTGGTGCATATATCCGGGCACCAGAGCCGGCATGTCTGTACCGGAATCATGCTAACACAACCGGTGCCTATGATATTCCAAACTTAATGATTGATGCGTATGCCGTTATGACGAATAAATTGCCAACAGGGCTTATACGCGGATATGGGGGACAAGAAACGTATTTCCCTCTTGAACGGATCATGCAAATCATTTCAGATGAATTAAAATTAGAGCCAGCTGAAGTGATCAGACGGAATTTAATTAAAAAAGAACAATTTCCATACAGAACGGCATCTGGTGGAGTGTATGACAGCGGCGACTATGAAAAAGCATTTGACCTGTTATTAAAAATCGGTAAATATGATGAATTCAGAAAAAAACAAGCTGAAGCACGCAAGAGGGGAAAGCTTCTTGGTGTTGGCCTCGCTGTTATCGTTGAACCATCCGGTTCGAATATGGGGTACATTACGATCGCCTTAACTCCAGAGGAAAGAAAAGCAGGATTGCCGAAATCTGGTTGTTCAGAAGCGGCGACGATTTCGATGGATCCTATGGGAAATGTGAATGTGCGCATTAGTACAACACCGTCCGGACAAGGGCATGAAACGGTCGCTAGCCAAATCGTATCGGAAATTCTCGGAATTCCGCATGAAAAAATTAATGTTGTAGCTGAACTTGATACAGCAACAAGTGCATGGTCCATTGCTTCTGGAAGCTATTCCAGCCGGTTTGCGTCACTCGGATCAAGTGCAGTGTACTACGCAGCACATAAGGTAAAAAATAAGCTTATCAAAATTGCTGCACATTTTTTAAAAGCTAAGGAAGAAGATTTAACAATTGAAAAAGGCAACATTGTTTCCAAAACCGATCCATCTAAATCTATTTCTATAAAAAGGGTTGTTGGATCAGCCCATTGGAATCCGCTTTCTTTACCAGAAGGGATGGAGCCTGGAATTTATGAAACAGCCTATTATACAGCCCAGGCTGAACCGCCGGATGACCAGGATTTAATTAATTCATCGGTTACGTATGGATTTGTTGCTGATTTAGTGACAGTTGAAATTGATCCAGAGACGGGTGACATTCACATTCTTGATTATTTCACGGTTCACGATGCAGGAAAACTATTAAATCCGCTTATTGTCGATGGACAAATATTGGGAGGCCTAGTCCATGGGCTTGGCGGCGCCATGTATGAAGAACTCGTCTACGATGAAAAAGGTCAGTTTTTAACTGGATCGTTTATGGATTATTTATGTCCAACAGCGCCTGAAGTACCAAATGTAACGATCAAACATATCGAGACGCCGTCACCACTTACACCATTAGGCGCTAAAGGTCTTGGAGAAGGAAATACAATGAGTGCACCTGTTGTCATTGCAAATGCAGTAAATGATGCGTTGAAGCCATATGGTGTGACGATTGATTCATTACCAGTAACACCAAATAAAGTATGGAACATTTTGAATCAGTCTAAAAAACAGGAGGTTTCATCATGAACGGAAAAGGAAGCGTAACATTAAATGCAGGAATTGAAAAAGCATGGGAAGTGCTGCTGGACCCAGAGGCATTAAAAAATTGCATTATGGGCTGTAAAAAATTAGAGCCTGTCAATGAAAACAAATATGAAGCGGAAGTATCTATTGGAATTGCTGCTGTGAAAGGAAAATATGAATCAACCATTGAAATTGCTGATGTTCAAAAACCGAACCATTATAAGCTCGTTGTAAAAGGGGAAGGCGGACCAGGAAGTGTTGAAGCAGCAGGAGTTGTTGATCTTGTTCCAATTGACGATAACAAGACGGAATTGAACTATACGTATGAAGCGGAAGTTGGCGGAAAAGTGGCAATGGTTGGGCAAAGAATGCTAAATGGTGTAGCTAAATTAATCATTCAGGACTTCTTTAAAAAGTTTAATAAAGAACTAGCGAAAAGCGAACAATCTATTTAAATAGAGAAAATACTAGTCAAGCACAAAAATCAAAGGAATTGGAAATTCCAAATCCTTTGAACTGCAAGATCATACTGTGAGTGGACGCAATGAAAAGGTCGATTGAGTCTTCTGCACCGATAAGAAAATCTGGCTGTCTTTTGAATGGAGTTTGCTACATTTAGCATCTTTAAAGCGATTTTTGCCCTTTTCCTGAAAATAACCCCTTTCATGTAAGGATCTGTGGAAAGGACTATTCGGGATGTCCCCAGTCCACTTGTTGATCAATCACGAGAACTTGCTCTAATCCATGCTGTCTGGAAGCTGTCACATTCAGCATTGGTGGCAAGAGGGAACAAGATTGCGGGTTAGAAGCTCGAACAAGAGCTGGAGAAACAGACTTTATAAGTAGTCATAGCTGATGGATTTCTCCCAATGATCCTTAATACTACTATCTAGGGGCATCACGAAAATCTACCCCTAAAATGGAACTTTTTCAGATAGTGCCAGTTAGCAACACTATCTGAAAAAGTTATCAAAGAGTCTAACTGGAAAATGCCTCTCTCTAAAGAGGATTCTAAAAATACTAAACGAGGAGGGGAGTATATGAAACCCGTAAAATTTGATTATTATTCCCCGAAAACAGTTGATGAAGCTTTAACACTTTTAGAAGAAGCAGGATTTGACGGGAAAATCATTGCCGGTGGTCAAAGTCTTGTACCAATAATGAACATGAGACTATCATCGCCAGAATGTTTAATTGACATTAATCAGCTTCATGATTTGCAATTTATTGAGTTTGATAGTGACAAAGTTAAAATTGGTGCGTTAACGAGGCAGGCGGAAGTTGAAAGTTCAGATGTAGTTCAGAAGCATTTAGGGCTTCTAAGTGAAGCGGTTCCCTTTATTGGGCACGTTCAAACGAGAAATCGGGGAACATTTGGGGGAAGTCTTGTTCATGCTGACCCAACAGCTGAAATTCCTCTTTCATTGATGGCGCTCGGAGGGATCCTTCATATTGCTTCTAAAGAAGAGGTGCGAGAAGTAAACGTCGAGGATTTCTTTATTACTTATTTAACAACTGACATAATGCCAAATGAGATGCTGACGGAAATTCACATTCCTATAGAACAAGAAAGAAATGGATATTCATTTTATGAAATTTCTCGTCGTCACGGTGATTTTGCACTCGTTGCCTCTGCTTGTCAATTAACGATTGATCATTTAGATCGCATTACAAATGTAAGACTTGTATTAGGCGGTGTTGAAGCAACGCCATTGTTAATAGAAGGGGCAAACGAATGGATGAAAGGAGAGGTTTTATCTGACTCCCTTCTCCAAAAAGTCGAGGATATAGTGGATGAAATGGTAGATCCAGAGTCAGATATACACGCAACTGCTGAATATAGAAGACATCTTTCGAAAAAATTGGCAGTGCGTACGGTGAAATCAGCCTACGAACGAGCGAGGGGTGAAGCCAATGAGCGTTCATGAAATTGAAGTGACGATCAACGGGAAAAAGTATAAAGAACAAGTTGAGTCAAGATTGCTGTTAAGTGATTTTTTACGAGAAACGTGCGGTCTCACTGGCACGCATGTCGGCTGTGAACATGGTGTGTGTGGCGCTTGCACGATCCATTTAAATGGTTCAGCTGTTCGAAGCTGCCTTATATTTGCGGTTCAAGTGGATGGGCAGGAGATCACGACAGTAGAAGGTTTGGGAGAAGACGGTCAATTAACTCCATTACAAAAAAATTTCATTGAATGTCACGGCCTTCAGTGCGGGTTCTGTACACCTGGAATCTTAATGTCAGCAACTGACTATTTACAAAAAAATCCGAATCCTTCCGTTCAAGAAATAAAAGAAATGCTATCAGGACATTTATGCCGATGCACGGGTTATGTTGGAATTATAGAAGCAATTCAAAAAACAGTTGAAGAAAATAGTAATCATGCTCGGGTGGAAAGGTGATGATGATATGAACCTTTTAACTCTTTTTGAATTTGCTGTTGAGCGTCATCCAAATCGACTTGCTGTTGTAGAAGGAGACAGAAGGTATACGTACAGGCAATATCATAACGAAGTGGAAAAAGTCGCTGCTTCACTTCAAAAAATCGGCATTAAACAGCATGACCGCGTTATGATTCTTTTAAAAAATCGTCTTGAAAATACGGTGATTTATTGGGCGCTGCAAAAAATTGGAGCCATTTACACTCCAATTAATTTTCGGCTTTCGGTGAAAGAAGTTGAGTATTGTGTAAATGATGCTGAGGCTGCTGCTGTCGTATACGAGAGCGTAAGCCAAGAATCCGTGCTGAAAGCAAATCTGCACCAAAAACCGATACTTATTGGATTCGGCGAAGTAGAAGGAGCTGATATCTACTATGATGAGCTTGTTGAAAGAAGTCCTGGCAGCTTGGAAAAGCCAACGATAGATGATAACGATATCGCTCTTATGCTTTATACGTCCGGAACAACAGGAAAACCGAAAGGAGTTCCTCGAACGCACAAAAATGAATATAGTGCAGCGCTAGCCCATATTATTCAAAACCAATATCAAGATGGGGAAAGTACATTAGGGACAATGCCGCTTTATCACACAATGGGAATGCGCTCCCTTCTATCTATTATGTTTTTAAATGGAAAATATGTTATTCTGCCTGATTTTGATGCAAAGGAAGCGTTGGAATTAATAGAACGTGAAGAAATTACATGCCTTTACTTAGTACCTACGTTATATCACGATATGTTAAATCACGCTGAATTTCATCATTTCGATTTGTCTAAGTTGAAAAAAATTGGTTATGCAGGCGCTTCTATGACAACAGCTTTAACAGAAAAATGTATTGAGATGTTAAAGCCTGAAGTGTTTGTGAACCATTTTGGCAGCACTGAAATTTACACATTTACAATAAACCATAATGTGAAGGAAAAACCAGGATGTGCCGGTAAGCCAGGCTTTCATCAGAGTATCCGCATTGTTAAGGCAGATCCTGATGGCAATGCAACTCCAGAGGATGTAGTGGAAAAAGGAGAACTGGGAGAAATCATTGTCAATATTGAATCACCAGAAAGCTTTAAAGGCTACTGGAATAGGCCAGATGCTACAAAAAAAGCCATTCGGGATGGATGGTATTTTACTGGAGACCTTGGCAAATTAGATGAGGATGGAGATTTATATGTCGTCGGACGTGTCGATGATATGATTATTTCCGGCGGAGAAAATATACATCCTCTTGAAGTAGAAGATGTTTTAGCCAAGCATCCGAAAGTGCATGAAGTTGCTGTAATTGGTGAAGAAGATGAGCGCTGGGGCCAAGTTGTTTCTGCCTATGTCGTACCAAAAGATCCGTCACTTACCATACAGGAACTTGACGATTATTGTAAAAATAATACAAAACTTTCAAACTTTAAACGTCCAAGAAAATATGTATTTATTCAAGAAGTACCGAAAAGCCCTGTTGGGAAAATTCTCCGTCGTAAACTCAAAACGGGAGAATTTGAACTATATATAAATGAAAGTGAAAAAATCGTTTAATTTTTTCAAAAAGAAAGGGGAACCAAAACATGGAAGCAGTAAAACAATATGATCACATTCGAGTTGAAAAAAATCCGGAAAAAAAGACGGCAACAATTGTTTTCGACCGTCCAGAAAAAATGAATTATATTAGCATGCTAGCTCGCTCGCAATTTCCAGAAATTTTTGATGAGTTAAATAAAGACGATGATGTTCGCGTCATCATTATTAAAGGTGAAGGAGATAAGGCATTTAGTGCAGGAGGGAATATCCCTGAATTTTTGGAAGTGCATCAAGAAGAATTATCACATCTTGCTGTAAACGTTGCAGCACCAGAACGTTCTCCAAAGCCTGTCATTGCTCAGCTTCAAGGCTATACGTTTGGAGTCGGTTTTGAAATTGCTATGGCATGTGATTTTCGAATTGCAGCAGACGACACATTATTAGCACTGCCTGAGATGAATCTTGGTATGATTCCAGGAAGCGGCGGAACACAAAGGGTGGCCAAAGCAGTAGGATTAACTCGCGCAAAAGACATGATTATGCGTGCACGAAGAATTCCTGCTGAAGAAGCGTATCAATGGGGCCTTATTACAAAGGTTGTTCCAAAGGAAGAACTAGAAAGCGCTGTCGATTCACTCGTTGAAGAGCTTGTAAACTTCTCTCCGCTTGCATTAAAAGTATGTAAACAAGTGCTCAATGCAGCCGAAGAAACACCGCTTAGTGCAGGAATTGAAATAGAAGGAAAAGCCTATGGATTGCTTCGCACTACAGAAGATTTCAAAGAAGGCGTCGAAGCATTCGTCGAAAAAAGAAAGCCGAATTTTAAAGGCAAATAAGACGGAAACTTCGGGAAACGGCGAGCTAGCCGTTTCCTGAAGTTAAAATTTACTGAAAATTAAAAATTTTTTAAAAGAAAGGTGGAGTAGTATGAATGGTAATATGGAGACAACCGTTCAGCAAACTTCAGCATTGGAAGCATCGACTAGTAGAAAGCAAATGATAATAGCCGTTATGGCGTCTCTGTTGGGTTGGTCGTTGGATTTGTATGATCTCTTTATTCTTCTCTATGTTGCCCCTGAGTTAGGAAAGTTGTTTTTCCCGACAGATAAACCGACACTTTCATTGGCCGCTGTGTATGCTTCTTTTGCAGTTACACTATTTTTGCGTCCTCTCGGCTCAGCGCTTTTTGGTGCCTATGCTGATCGCCATGGGAGGAAGCGAGCAATGGTTGTGGCCGTGTCTGGTGTAGGGATTTCTACCGCCCTGTTTGGAGCGCTGCCAACAGTGCTTCAAATCGGTGCCGCTGCATCAATCATCTTTATTATTCTTCGTTTAATCCAAGGTGTATTTGTCGGAGGAGTTGTTGCTTCCACTCATACAATTGGGACGGAATCCGTACCGGAGAAATGGCGCGGCTTGATGTCCGGCCTTGTCGGCGGGGGCGGTGCTGCTCTTGGTGCATTGCTGGCCTCCATAGTATATTTTGTTTTGTCAAATATTTTTTCTGGGCCGGAATTCAGCGAATGGGGCTGGCGCTTTATGTTCTTTACCGGCATATTGAGCTCTGTTCTCGGACTGTTCGTATTCAAGAAGCTTGAGGAGTCACCGTTATGGGTGCAGCATAAGAAGGAGCAAGAAACGAAACCGGAACATCAGCAGTCTCCGGTGAAAACGGTATTCACTAAATATTTGTCAGTTTTATTAATTAATTTAATGATTGTAATCGGCGGCGGCTCAGCCTATTACCTAACTTGCGGGTATTTGCCTACCTTTTTAAAAGTAATTAATGATATCCCGCAGACCGAATCCTCAATTATTCTTATGGTCAGCAGTATTTCTGCACTGGTTGCTGCTGTTGTTCTCGGTCATTTGAGCACTATTATAGGTAGAAAGAAAACATTCATTTTACTAGGCATCGTAAATCTATTTGCTCTTCCGTATTTATATACAGAATTGGCACACGCTCAAAATCTGACAATGATTACGCTCTTTGCAATGGGGTTGTCGTTTTTAGGGAATGGCTCATATGCTCCCGTGCTGATCTTTTTAAATGAACGTTTTCCTACATCTATTCGTTCGACGGGTACTGGACTGTCCTGGAATATGGGATTTGCTGTAGGCGGGATGATGCCGACTTTGGTAACAGTGGTCAGCGGTCAAACGTCGAATATTCCATCGTCCTTGGGGTATTTCTTTATTGCTCTCTTCATTTTGTATCTGTTGGGCAGCTTCATCATACCAGAAACAAAAGGGAATTTTAAATAAACAGCGAATCAATCGGAAGTCAACAAAGCTTACGAAAACAGCCTTTAAAAACAACATACAGGATAGGAAAAAGATCTGTTTTGAACAAGCCTATCGTACGATTGCTTTGAGACCTCCTTCTTAAAAATGTTCAAAAAGAAGGAGGTTAATTGATTTTATTCATAAATATTTACTCTACTTTATCATATTTTTCATGTTCCGAACTTATTCATTGCAACGCGAAACATATCGATCCCATTATTTTTAAATTCAGCTTAACAGTAAAGTCCGCGTTTGATCCTAATTATTTTGTTCGAACTTTCGATAATATTTGCTTAATCCTTCTTTTTAACAAATCCTTTTGACTCATAAAAAATATCTTTTTCATACTATTATTACTCTTTTCACCTAAAGATCGGCATTGATCATTCTTGATTATTTGCAATATTCCTCTTTTTCATCTTAATACATACACTTATTATTTATTATATGCCGACAATAAGTGTAATTTCTGCCTTTATTTTCACACATAATATCCAAACATTTCACTCATGAAAACATAATACACCCCATGGATTTGTAACAGGTTACATCAGTGTAAAATAAAAGCTATTCTCTAAAAGATTGTTGTTATCAATCATAGAGAAATATATATCATATGGTAAAATAAAGTAAAAAGGGGTAGTTTCAATGGGATTGCCAAAATGTTGTAAATGTAACCATCCATTTAGTTGGAGAAACATATTTCGTGCTTCGTTCAAGTTTAGTCAAGAAATAAAGTGCCCTAAGTGTGGAACAAAAATGTATCCAACAATGAAATCAAGACAAAAAATGGGTATAGCAACTTTTGTACCATTGGTCATATCTTTTGCATTACAGGTATTTGGGCTTCCATTCAAGTTTACTATGTTGATATTTTTGTTGTTGTCAGTTTTGGATATGATATTGCTGCCATTTTTATATTCGTTTGTCGATCATGAGGAGCCCCTTTGGTGAAAAAGGACGTATTGTTAAAGCTGATGATAAAAGGGTTTTTGCGTAATCTTGATGATAGGGAGGAGTTTTATGGAGAATATTTGTGTGTAAAGTTTTTAGCTTCTCATCTTAATTCAATAATCCCGATTTTTCATCAAAAGGACGTCAGAACCGGTACCCCCGTATCGCCTGAAAAAAAATCCCCGCATATAACTATAGTGTCAATGAGAGAAGCTGTCGTTTACGATTACGAGAAGAGAGATATATGAAAGAGGAATGAATATTTTCTAATAATATAAGGAAATTGAGGATCGAAAACAGTTCAGAAATCTATTCAATCTCTCAATTGCTCCTTCGAAATTAATGAGAAAGTAGGTTGGATCTATTTAAGCGATGCCTTTCAAAAACGAAAGAGGTTTTTCCAAAATTTCTATTTTTATTGAGGAAGACGAAAAGACATTCGGACTGTTATCGAGGGTATCGTTTGATCTCTACCGATTAGTAAGAGCAAAAAAGGGATAGAAACGCAAAGTTATGAAAAAATCTCTACTCAACATCTTCTGAACTTGCGCAAAAAGAAGTATGGTTAAAGATTACAAATAATCATTTGATCGTATTAAATGATCAATAAGCGAAACATCGTTGTTAAATTATGAAACGCAACAAAAGACAATCATTCGAAAAAACGAAAATGGAAAAATCAGTGAAAATTATTCTGAAATAATGTGATAGATTCTTAATAGATCAACAAAAAGTATCTATAACCGCTCTTGCGAATGTAGAGAGTGTCGAACTTTCTCCATTTGAGCGAAACATTGCTTAAAGTGTTTTTAAACATCATACTCCAATTACCATGTGAATACATGAAAGTTGATGCGATTGATATCGAAATGACCGCAATATGGTATAATAATATTTATATTTATAATGAAGAAAGGAGCATACCGATGGCTGAAATTACAAATGAAATGATTTTGCAAGCGATTAAAGAACTGGCTGAGCAGCTAAAAAACCATTCAGAAGAAACGAATAACCGGTTTGAACAAATTGACCAACGATTTGAACAAACCGATCAGCAGTTTGAACAAACGAAGCAGCAATTGGTCGAAATCAATGAGCGGCTCGACCAAGTTGAACAAAAGATCGAGGAGATGGACAAACAGCTCACTGATGTAGCAAACGGTCAAAAAATTCTTGTGGAAGAGTTGTTTGAAAATAAGAAAGAAATCAAGCGAGTCAAAAATATTTTAAACATATATTAATCGCACTGATCTATTAAGTGTTTTTTTTGGACAAAACCGTTAGATAAAAACAAAATGATGTCTGAAATTAGCTTTTCGCCTCCCAGTTTTCTTCAAAATAATGTCCAAACTTCTTCGCCGTTTTCTATTTAGCTTTATTCATTCCTATTATTATCCAATTAATACTATCCCCGTTTTAACACATAATCCCCGGAATAGGATCTGGCTTGTGCTGTCTACAGTGTGAGAAAAAAGACGCAACAAAGGATAAGTCCCCATTCAAAAAACAGCGGCTGTCTCATCGGTTTAACGGCCATTGCGGCAGCCTCGTTATGCTTTCACCTTATTGATTAATTTTTATTATAAATGCAATAATTTTTTCTATCAGCGAAAGCAAAGACTGACATTAGTTTTAAGCGCCTCAGGCTTTTTACTTTCGGTACTTTCCATTCTTCACTGTTCGAAAACCTATTTACAACAAAGCAAATTTTTCCTATAATTACAACTAACTAATTAGTTAGTTATAAAAAAGGGGGTTCTTGTTGGCTGTAAAAAAAGGCGAAGCGAGTAAGAGAAAGTTATTTTTATGCCAGAAGAGCTTTTTACGAAAAAGGGTTTTCAAAGTACCAAAAGAAGCGAATTTGTTGCAAACGAAAGCTTAACACAAGCTGCGTTTCAAAAGTAAGGAAGATATCTTTCAACAAATATTTCAAAATTTTGATCAACAGTTAATAAAACTAAGGGATGTTGGAAAAATCTGTTGAACTATCGCTATCGGATGTCAAAACTTTTGTAACCAACATGTTTATCAAATTATTTACTTTTTTAGGAAAAAACAAATCAGACAAGGAGACAGTGATCAGATTCGAAAAAGATTGATATGTTCAATAACAAGCGATTCGGAATTGTAAAAGAAAAAATTGACACATGGGTGGCAGCAGAGGCCATCGCTGCTATTATAGAACGATTGGTACATCAATATTTATTAACAGGAGAAAAAGTAAAGTAGGACAGATGTTTTTGGGCGGAATTCAAAATCGTTCGAAAAGCGGTGATTGAAATGGTATTAGAATGGTTGGATTCTCAACTTCATTTGATTAGCGTGCTTTGGTTATTTCCTATTTTGTTTATGTTTCATGATTTTGAAGAGATTCTTACGGTGGAGAAGTGGACCAAACAGAACAAGGAACAAGTTCTTGCGGTTTTACCTAAATCAATACGAAAATATTTTTATAGCAGCTTTCAGATGACAACTGTTCAATTTGCGAACGATGTATTTTGGATTTTCCTTACCATTACAACAGCAACATGTTTAGCCGTCATTTTCTCTTTTTACTATATTTTTTTAATGTTACTGTTTATCTTTTTTGCCCATGTGTTCACACATTTAGGGCAAGCATTCTATCTAAGGAAATACACTCCTGGTGTAATCACTTCCATCATTCTAGTGTTGCCCTATTCTTCATATACCTACTATCGATTGCTGAAAGAACAAGTCATAAGCGGAACAGATATATTGTGGAGTACTATTGGAGCTTTCATCATCGTGCCAATATTATTTCTGTTTCTGGTGTATGAAAGAAATAAAGCTACAAAAAAAGTTGAGGAAGATGGTGCCGACAAGAATTTTTTGTAATGTAAGATAGATAGGGCATCTCTGAAATGGGTTACCTTAAACAATTTAAGAAAGACCAAATTTGATACAATTGTTATACATGATATCAAAATATTTAACAGAAATATCATTAATTGGTTTATACAAAATGGATTTCATTTCAGTTTGTACTTTAAAAAATTAATAGGTTGTGTAAAGAATTATTGAACGAATGGAGAGATCACTTATTAACTAACGGATTCCCTTTTAAAGTGCAAAATTAAATAACTTTTGAAAGTACATTAAAAAGCAGGGTAATTGTCATATCAAATTACCCTGCTTTTTTCTCCTCTTTGGCAAATCAAAAATATAAATAATGTAAAATTTTTTATCCAAAATGTAATATATATATTGAATTATGTAATATATATTGTATAAAATGTAATATATAAATTACATTCAGAGAGGGTTTTGAAATTGTGAAAAACAATCTTAAAGTTGCTCGTATCCAAGTAAATCTGACCCAACAACAACTGGCAAAAAAGGTTGGTGTAACTCGCCAAACTATCAGTTTAATCGAAAAAGGAAAATACAATCCTACTTTAAAATTGTGCCTCGAAATTTGTTATGCGGTTAATAAAACGTTAGATGAAATTTTTTGGGTAGACAAGGGAGAGTGATTAAATTGCAAAAAATAAAAGACGAACGATTATTATTGAAAAATCTGCAAAATTTACGAATTGCCTACATTTTACAGACACTTGGAATCATCGGAATATTAGGCTATGACCTAATAACAAAAGGAATAGATGGAATGAGAGAAAATCCATTATGGTTTGTGTTTATCCTTACAACGGTCGTATCAGCTTTCTTATCAATGAACATTAGTGTGGAATATGAAAGTCAAAAAAGGTCACCCAAAAAAGGATTCCTAATATCACTTGTTGTATTAACACTTATTTCAACTATAATAGGAATCCTCACATCATTAAGTGAAGGATTTACTGCAATTAATGGTGTTTTAATTGCAGGAATAATTTTTATATGTGGAATCGTTCCGATTTCTTATCTATATTATTTGAGAAAGAAAAGCATAGATGATCATACAGATTGAAGGAATAAACAATTGGAAAAACTTTTTTAAAAAATATTTAAAATTAAATAAACGAATAGCAGGCGAATATTCCGTGGCTGTTGTCCCACCAAAAAGAATGGCCTAAATTCCAGTGAACGATTTAAACGTTGAGGAAGATTTTATATATTTTTGCTTTTCAAAGTTTACAAAATCAATGATAGCAGCCTTTGTTTTTTTGTCATGTAGACACCTCATTTGTTAGTCTATTATTACTATGAGCATTTTGTAAAATTAGATTTTTATTAAAAAGAGTTTTAAAAGAAACCCAAATAAATTGGGGTATTTTGTATCTTTGGTTTACAAATATTCTGTTTGTCCTTTTTTGGGAGTACTTGCAGAATTTTTCGCTTTAAAAATTTTTTGTCTCATCACCATATTCTGTGATGTTCACACAATTCCGGCAATAAGTTAGCGAGATTGATACTCAATCTAGAGTAGCTCCTTCGTCAGCTTGCAGACCACTAAGTGGGTAGAATGGAAGCGGTCAAGTGCTTTCCTTGACGGATTCCATTCTACCAACTACAATGCGGAAAGCTGATGAAGGGCATGGTTAAGCAACCTGATTTTTATAAGTTTTACCTGTACATTCCAAAAATACACGTAGCCGAAATCTTTCAAGGTTTCTGAAGCCAAAAGCACGTCTTTTGATATTCTTACTCTTATGGTTTGTCCCTTCAATCCGGCCATTCGTAAAAGGGGTAAGAAAATATTGTAAAATTTGTGCCTTCCAATTTTCTATCGTCTTGGCTACTTGATGAAATGAAGGAAATGGGCTGCTCCATGCGAGTTGAATCCATTCTTCTAAGAGTGAATCAGCTGTATCATAGTCATTCACTTGGTATATTTCTCTAAAGAGTTCTTTTAGAAAATAGGCATATGACAATTCTGAATGCTCTTTGAGCATCTCGTCTAATTGTTGTTTTTCATTAGCCGTTAACTTTTCAGAACCTTTCAAGAGTTTAAACCGTCCCTTTTTTAGTCCAGGAGTTTTCTTTCTAACTTGGTCAAGTGCATGTGTCACCTTTTGCACCACATGATATTTATCAATGACGATACAGGCCTCTGGGAATATAGATTTAACAGCTTTATGGAAGGGATCCCACATATCCATAACAACGGTATGAACCCATTTATTAGACAGAATCTTCTTGACAAGTAAGATCTGAGTTGAATGATAACTCCGTTGATGTTCCATACCAAGCACACTCCCGGATTGGGTATTCATAAGAACTGTTTCATATCGGTGACCCTTTCGGACAGCGATCTCATCAAGGTTAAGGATTAATGCATCGTTTTCTAAAACACTTTCAAGAGTTTCTAAATGCTCCTTCTCTTTTTCTTTAGCAACGGAATAAAATATTCTTTCAACGGTTGTATAAGGTATTTTTTCCTTTCGACTCACTTCTTGGATAGTAGAGCCAATGCACATTTCGTACAGATATTCTCTATACCGATTGGTCTGATGCTTATTAGGACGGATACATTCAAATGTTTGTGAAAATCCCTCATTACAGTTGTGACAACGGTATCTATACACTCTGACAAATAAGAAAAGGGGCTTACCTAATACGGACAAGTCACGCACCTTTCTTGTCCGCCAGTCATGGACATGACTAGAAAAAAAACCGCAGTAAGAACAGCGTTCTTCTGTAGTATTTTTCTCGACATGTAACAAATTGCAATCTTCAAGAAACACTTGTTTAACAACTTCAAATTCTGGCAAATCTAGTGATACGGAAAACATTTTAGAACCTCCTGTCATGTTAAGTGACACTAACTTTATTGCTAGGAATTCGTGAGTGTTTTCCTTATTTTTTGGGTTAAATCACAAAATGTGGTGAAGAATCTATTTTTTTATCCATTCGGTTGCATCTCCACATGCAATTAGTACATCATGATGGTTAAAACATAATAAATATTCATTGTTCTTATTAGTAACATAGAACTCAACATTAAACATTTCTGACAGTAGTTTTACTAGATTTTCTCCCCCCTCTACTTCATAAGACGATTTTTCATCGGATGGGTTAAACATCAAAATAGCTTGAGAATTTCCAATATATTCAGCAATCCATTTCCAAGCTTCTGGATGTTGTACAGCTATATCGTTATCTAGATGCTCCCACAACGGAAATAATTTAGTACCGTTAGCGTATTTTCTGGAAAGTTGTTGAAATCTTAATTCTGTATCATGTTCTGATATTTTGGTTACATTGATGTTCATAGAAGCAGCAGCAGACATAATCTGTTCCTCAATATTCCACAACATATACATTCCTCCATTTATCTATTTACAGTTACATCGTCTACCAGTATATGCCCACGTATGGCTCCTCCTCCACCTCTTTTCCCCAGTTTGATAACCAATGTGCGGAACATCTGGACCATTTTTTGTATGTCCAATATCAATATTGATTTCTGCACCATTTTTAGCTCTCCACTCTACTGGGAATGATTTACCATTAGCATATCTTCCCCGCTTAGTCACAGTAAATTCTGTTCTCGGTACACCTGTCCTAATAAAAGCTTCATTTAATGAGTCCCTATATGTCTTTCCTGTTCCCCTAAAATCTAAATCAACATCTTCTTTAAATTTATATCCTGTTATTTTACCTAACTCAGTGTTACCTGTACCCTTAGGAAATTATAAAAATGTACTTTATAAATGGGTGGCAGTTTCACTAACCATCACCCATTATATCAACTGACTTTCCGTTCAGGCATGATATAAGCGGTCTTGTGTTTCTCATATCATAGATAATATTGACAAGTCTTCTCATAATGCAAATAAGCGCTTGTTGTTTGGTTTTACCTTCTGCTAGCTTTTTCTGATAATACTCATAAAACACAGGATTTCGAGGAGTTTTACTGCCTTTACAAATATGTATTTTGTTGAACAGCCAAGTTATAAAAGATAGTGTATAATTTCCTGTTTCCTTGTTTGCTTTTCTGAATAGTTTCCTTGCCGCCCGAACTTATTCTGACAGGGGCTATACCTGCATACCTTGCGAGTTTGTCGGAGTTAGTGAAACGATGAATATCCCCGATTTCTGCAATGAAAGCCGATGCAGTCACCGTATTAATGCCTGGCATCGTTTCAAGCTGTATCCCTAAAGGCTTGGTAAGTGCTTTTAACTCTTTATCTACTTTTTTGATTTTTTGCTTCTTAAAGGCTGCGCCCGAACACCATCAGCCATCTTTGTTCAGACAACGTGGGCAGAGTTTATCTCTCAACATTAGAAAAAGTGTGCAAAGTGCTGGACATCGACATCCAGGAGTTAATCGAGGTGGAGTAATCCTCTCGCTATAGTAATCGGTGGTAGCGAAGAAAAAGTTGCGAAAAAATTTTTATAAAAAAGTTGCGAAAAAATTTTTATAAAATGGTGGGAAAACAAGGGTAAGGTTTTTGGCGAAAAAAACGGTAGTAACTGATAATTTTTCAGTGGGTGTAATGTATTTTAAATATAATAGAGGGGATGTTTTCTACACACAAGAAACTGAATATTTAGTCTACTGTGTGGAAAGGAAGAATACCTTTTATATTGTAAATTGTAACGTTTTTCAACAGTAGAGCATGATAATATGAAACATGTAAATTCTTACTTTTAACTAATAGGAAATGGAGTTTATTAGTAAAAAAGAAATAGAAGAAATAATTGATGAGTTAACAGGTGCATTTTGATATTAGGTCAATAAAGTAGACACAAAAATTTATAGATTTTTTTTCGCAGCTACCGCGCTATCGCTTGGTGGCCTTTTAAAAATAATTACGACGTTGTCCTAATTATTTTTAAAAGGTAAATTTTCGGGTCTAACTATTCTATTAATATGTTCATTAAGCTCCCTTTTTATAGTACATACGTTCGTATTCAGATGGCGAAAAATACTCTGTTGCGGAGTGAATACGTTTATTATTGTAAAATATTTCTATATACTCAAATATGCTCTTTTTTGCTTCCTCCCTTGTTTTATAACGAGTCTGATAGATTAGTTCTTTTTTTATAACCCCATGAAATGATTCAATACAAGCGTTGTCATAACAATTTCCTTTGCGGCTCATGCTACATTTCATTCCGTATTCCATTAGCTTAGCTTGATAGTCATTTGAAGCATATTGACTCCCTCGATCAGAATGATGGAGGATAGAACCCTGTGGTTGTTGACGCTGATAGGCTTGCTTTAAAGCACTTAACACTAGCTCCTTTTTCATGGAACAGTCTATATGCCAGCCGACTATTTTCCTTGAATACAAATCCATCATACTAGCTAGATAAAGCCAACCTTCATCCGTTGGAATGTAGGTGATATCAGCTACCCATACTTCATTTGGTTTCGTAACAGTAAAATGTTGGTTTAAGATGTTTTTTGCAAGCAAAAAGTGCAGAGTATTGCAGCGAAAAATACATAGGCTTGCAGCTTTATTTTTTTACATTAATTACCATTCAATTTCACAGAAGAAAGAGCATTTTTCAGCCGGTAACTTTCACCTGTGAATGCGATGATATGGGCATGGTGTACCAAGCGATCCACTAAAGCGGAAGTTAAGCGGTTATCTCCAAACACTCGATTCCATTGGCCAAACTCTAAATTCGATGTGACAATCACACTTTTATGTTCATAACAGTCGGCTATGATATGAAACAATAATTCCGATCCTTGTTTTTGGAAAGGAACATATCCCAGTTCGTCTAGTATAAGTAAATCGCACTTATCGATTTGACGTTTTACTCGTTGTAAAGTACCTTCTTTTAACGCCTCCTCTAATTGTCCTACCAAATCTGCGACACGAAAGAAACGAACCTCAAACCCTTTTTCGCAGGCTTTTAATCCAAGAGCTGTCGCTAAATGGGTTTTGCCTGTTCCTGGTGAGCCAAGAAGCAATAAATTTTGTTTCCCATGTAAGAAACGAAGGTCACAAATCTCTTCTTTTGTCGTGGTAGCTGGCAGATGCAACTGGTCGTTCCATTCATAATCTTTCAACCATTTCAGTTCTCTAAATTTGGCTTTTTTTATTAGTCTCGATACCTTGGCAGCTTGTCTTGATGAGACTTCGGCCAGTAATACATCACATAAAAACTGTTCTTTATTCTCAAAGACAATGTCTTCATACTGATCAGCTATATAAGCAAGGTGCAGGGTTTTACAGACTTCTTTCAGATCACGAGCGATCATCAGTTATCCCTCCCTTCTAAGGTCGGACATAGCCTCTGATCATACATGCTTAAATCCGTTTCATAATCTAGTAATACAGAAGGGGTATGGGGTTCTGACAATTTTTCCGGATAAGTTGCTTTCTGAGCTTCCAATAAGGAACCCAATTCGTGCGGCTCTTTTTCAATACGTTGCTCCATTTCCAAACATTTATGGATGTCTTGTAAGGCATGAACCTCCAGCAGTTTTTTTAAGCCTGCCACCCGTTTCTTAATCTCATCAGGTTTTATCGTAAGATAAGTTTGTACTCTTTCGGGCAGGTATTTAAAGAAACGAGAATACTTAACAGCACGTGGCTTTTTCTCCCAGTCGGCCAAGATGTTGTCCCATGGTATAGGCCTTGTGGTCATCATATAGGGACGTGAGTCTTGATAGATCATTTCACCGTCATTCGAAAAGCAAGTGAATTTGTCCCATTCCTTTTTAATAACTAGTGTCTGTTTGATCCTCGCTTTATGAATAAGGAATTTTTCTCTATCGACTAGAATCTCGCCATATTTATTTACAGTAGCCGAGTCGATTGAAAAGATTGGAAGATCACTGATTGGCAAAGCTTTTAATTGCTTCTGATCCTCAGCCCACAATTCTTCTATCGGAACTCCTTTTTCGTAGTGAGGGCGTTTTCGATCGGTTACCATTTTCTCTTCTAGCCAGTGGGCCAGTTGTGAAAAATCCTCCATTACTGGGGCTGTTACAAAAAAGTTATTTCTTGTATAGCCTACCTTTTTCTCTACATTCCCTTTTTCATGTCCACTACCGGGATTGCATGGTTGTACTTCAAATCCATAATAGGACTGGAAGCGTAAGAAAGAGTCCGTATAGCTTCTCTTGTCTCCCTTGCCTACCGTTACAACCGCTGCCGACAGGTTATCAATTCGTAAATATGTCGGGACACCCCCAGCCTGGTGAAATAACTGTTTCAAGCCCTCTAGAAAACACTCCGAGTTTTCTGCCGGCAGGGGATAAGAAAAGGCGGCATTACTATATGGAAAACTGAGAATAAGAGTTTTGATGTCTTTATATGCGCCGTCTTTTACAGCCGTCATATTTCCAAAATCCACTTGGGCTTCGCCCGGAGGGTGCTCCAGACGTTCGTATCTTGTGGTTTTTTCTTCTTTTATTTGTGGTCTGCGATGCTGAATGTACTCACAAACGGTTCGATAAGAACCTTTAAACCCGTGCTCTTCTTTAAGTTGTTCAAACATCTTCTTGTTTGTTCGTCTTTCTTTTTTCTTAAGCTTCATGTCCTCCTCAAGCCAACAATCTACGATTTCTCCGTACTCTTCCTCGTACATCATTCCCCTTCGACGGAAGGGAAGAGATTCTACTGGTACTTCACCGTCAGCGTATTTTTTTGCTGTTCTCCAATTTTTACCTGTCTTTTTAGCGATCTCAGAGATTGACATATCTTCGACTTCTCTTAAATGTTTGATATAATTAACTTCAGGCATTGCTAGCATCCTTTCTTATCCTCCTACTGTTAAGTTCTGCTCAATCTCAACAGTAGAGGTTATTGGGTGAGCTGGCAAGCCTTTTTTTATGCAGCTATTCTGCACAAATTTCTTGCAAAACTATGTACTTTTATTTTGCAATAAACAGGTTTAAGACATTTTCGTGGACCGGATGGTTATGTTTTGAGTTAGTGGTAGCCTTATGCTTTTTCACGGTACGAGACTTCATTCCCTCTTTGTTCATTATGCGGGAAACCGTCTTCTGTGAAACCTTAATGCCTTCATGATTAAGCTTTTTGGCAACCTTTGGACTCCCATACAGTTGGCGAGATTCGATATACACACGACGCACTTCCTGCGTCAATTCTTCTCGACGCTCTTGTCTAGCACTTTTGGGACGATCACGCCATTTATAATAACCGCTTCGAGAAACTTTCAATACTTCGCACATCTTCTCCAATCGGTAATCGAAGCGATGCTCATGGATAAATGAATATTTTACCGTTGGTCTTTCGCGAAGAAGTGCATCGCCTTTTTTAAGATGGAGTTTTCCTCCTCCAGATCCCGAATACGTTTCTTCAGTTCACGAACTTCGTGGTCTTCGGATCGAAACGTTTGGGTTTCTGTTATTTCAGGTTCTTGCTTATATTTTTTCATCCAGCCGTGAAGAGTATTTTCGTTAATTTTGAGCTCACGAGCCACTTGTGCAACGGATTTCGCTTCCTCCAAAATATAACGAACAGTTTGACGCTTAAAGTCTTCCTCGTACCGCCTTTGTTTTTTTGTCATGTAGACACCTCATTTTTCAGTCTATTATTACTATAATAATCTGTGTCTACTTTTTAGTCTAACATCATTTCATTCTTCCATCAAAAAAGAGTTAGATGATATTGAGGATATAGAATATAAAATTACTACGGATTCTATTAGAATTAAACAAGAAGTTCCAGATCATTCAATTCTAGCAAGTACAGTGCCAAGCGAAGATAAGTCCCAAGTTGAAAAAGTGGTATTTTTTACCGAGAGTATTTGTAAAGGCGTCAAGGATATTTTTCAAAAATTCACGTTTTGAGTGTGTTTAAAGAAGCGATAAGAATTTTTATAAAGTTTATCTTCATTCATGAATTGGTTCATGTAAAACAATTTAAAAATGGTATGACAATGGAAGAATATCGCAGAACTAAATACAAAGAGAGTGAATTCGAAAAAGAAGCTAATGAGAAAGCAGCAGAAATTTTAAGTAGGGATGGAGAGTTCCAAAGAGAAATAGTCAGTATTATAAACAACAATAAACCCACAGATATTTATGTTGTTGAAGAGCTTTCAAAGCTTTATGAAGATTCCTTAGCTCAGCAATGAGAGCATCACTTTGACAGGGTGGAGGTCGCTAGTTCGAGCCCAGTCGGAATAATCATTAAAAACCTTGGTATGACGCGGTTTTTGTGAAATACAAGAATCGCATTTTTCTTGTGCGTCCGGCATGGATCCATTCTATAGGGTGAGAGGCACGAACCATGAAGGCAGTTGTAGAGTTAGCTTTAAAATAGAAAAACCTTGAAAGGCTTGTAACCAATCAAGGTTATTTAACGCTTTTTAATTGCTATACTTGTTTATCCAATCTATAATGTCTTGTTCTACATGTAGATATTCATCTGGACTATCTTTTAAATCAATTCCGGAAACAATTTGTAAAAGTTCCCAAACAGTTTCATCTGATATATTTGGCTCATCCTGCATTACATATTTTGAAGCCCAATCTGCTACTTCTTCTCGTGTTAGCTTTCCTTGTAAAATCATTTTTAATTTATTAATTATTTCTTCTTTTGTTGGTTGTTTCATTTTTTCACCACTTTCCAATATAATTCCCATTGCTAGAAAAAAACCTTGAAAGAGTTTTTACTCAATCAAGGTACTCAAGAATTTGTAGTTCTATTCTGCTTTTACAGCTTCTTTTAATTGTTCTACTACACTTTTTAGCCATTGAATTGGAGTTAGCTCAAGATCAGGAAAATATACTCCGTCTGCACAGTGTTGAATGTATTCATTCTTTTCATCATCCGAATACTCACTATTGATGAATTCTGTTAAAAATACGATAGCAGATTTAAGATATTCTTTACTTTCCTCTGTTAACAATTCTTGTAATGCCTCTTCAGGTGAATCTGCATCTTGATGAAAAGTCCCAGCCAAGAACTGAAAAACTGGATCTTCTGGATTATTTTTGACTAACAAGCATTTTTCCCTCCATTCCATTATTTGGTTGGATAACCAGTTAAAATAAAATTCCCTGCTTCATCCTTCTTTAATACTATGTTAGCATTCCCTCATCCTTAAACACACGTAAGAGAGTGTATCCTTGTGCCTTTAATTTCATCTTCTTGGTAGGCAAGGCTGTATCCATCTTTGGCTTGCCCTTGTGTGGAAACTCGGATATATCCAATCACATTCATGATACCTTCCCCCTCCGTTACGCAAATTCAGATTAACGTAACGCTTGTTAACAATGACGAGTATTATACGACCGTCTTTAGTGAAAATACAATACAAAAATAATTTGCCAGCTCTTATTGTCACAGTCAGTTAAAAGTTTATACCCTCTTTCTCGCCACGAGAAAGCTTTCTCTCGTGTTTTAAAGCGTACTCGAAGGGTATTAGTGTTGTTAATAGTTTCACCATGCATCACAGCCAAACTCATAGTAGGCAGAACCATTATGAAGTCTGAATTAAAATGTTGGTAAAAACGATATATAAATTTTCTCGTAATTGCACTTTATTATTTGATACATCTGTTAGTTTTAAAATAAAAACCTTGAAAGGCATAAAGCCAATCAAGGTTTTCATAATTAGTTCTTAAATATTATCTAATACCTCATCTACTGACTCACCAAACAATTCTGGATCTTCTTTCTTTATATCTCCTAACAAATCTTTAATAATATTTCTTGTTTTGATGTCGATATTCTCCAAAACTATTGCATAAATTGTACGTACATGGGGGTGATTTAATATTCTGTAATGTAAAATTTCTATCCATTCCCTCCCATAACTTATAACTGTTGGCACAGAAGTAGCAATTAGTTTTAACCCTTCCTCTATTTTATTCTTATATAAATGCTCAATAGTATGCACCAAGTTAAACATTACCTCATGGTGTTCAGTATTATCATCAAAAGCTAAAATTAAATCTTTAATAATTGAAACCTCACCATATTCATATATAATTTTTAAAGCTTGCTCAAATTCTTCCACTTGTTTTTCTGTCTTAAGCAGACGGTTATCGTATACCTTTTTTATTTCCGACTTAATATCCAAAAATATTCCCTCCTTAGCTGTTAGATTTAAATTAGAAAAAACTTGAATGGCTTATAGCCAATCAAGGTTTTTGTTCTAAATCAGTTACCTCCATCTCCAATTTATTTCCCAGTCTTCATACACAGCCGGCAAATAAATTCCTCTTTTATATTGATGATCATTCACAATAAACCAATTTTCATCCTTCAGCCATTCTTCATTATATTCACTCTCTTTAAAATCGTTTTCTTCATCCGTCAGAGCCTTAAAAAACTCTTTAAACTTTACTATATTTTGATTAGGTATAAGTTTACCATACATCCACATGCCTTCAGTGTTGATATCTTGTATTTCGCCTAGACATTCATCTTGGAAATATAAAAACATAATATACTCACTCCTTAGGAGAAATTTTTATGAATTTGCTAGGTATCTCTCCTCTGATCAAATATTCATTGTCTCTTGTAGTCCAAGTTAACGCTCTATTTTTCCAAAAATCAGAAGAAGAGCTATCTCTCTCAATTAATTTTCGAATCTGTTTTGGGGATAAAATAGCTACATTTTTAACTTCTCCTGATCTAATCGCTTTTCTCAAAGAAGAAATATCTAATTCTATTAAGTAATCCCCATAATTTCCAATAATACCTTTATTACCAGTGAAACTAATATAAGGGCTATTTGATTTTGCTCCCCTTCTGTAACCTCCTAAAATATGCTCTATAACAGTAACTTGTCGATTTTTGTATATACCTTTACTATTTGCAGGAACTAAATTACCTGAATCTGATATAAATGGCTTACCAATTCCATTAGATCTTTTAGGTGAATGCAATAAACTATCTCCTCTATAAAGTTTACCAGTACCCTTATTATTGTTTTAATTTGGCTTCTCTATTTCTCCTTCAACGGTTCATTATGTAAAAAATGACCCCAACTGTACTGGAGTCATCTTTAGCTGTATATGCATTTTGAACTGTCTATTTTTTGATGTCATAACTATACGAAGATAATAATTTTTAAATACTTAGTAAATTTTTTGTTTATACTACCCAATATTAAATTTAGAGGAAGCATATTTTTAAAATTCCTGGTCCTTCCCCCCATTAAATTCTTTGGAATAAATATGTTCCGTGTAGATATTAAATAAAAAAACACTTTAATTCGTCTTCTGTTGCAACATTACTTCTAATTTATCTAACTCAATTACTAGTGGTTCATCGTAACTCTCAACTAAGTTGGTATCAAAATACGCTCTCAAGGCTCCTTTTAGCTTAGAATCTTTCCTTAATTCATCAATATTGCTATTGGTATTTACAGTTTCTGATAATTCTTTCAACTTATCTAATAATGTATCTAAAAATTTATGTTCCCTCTGATTTTTTTTTTCATAAACTAAATCCATAACCTTTTGTATTTGAATTTTAATATTATCCATTTCTTCGTTTTGCATAACAAAACCTCCTATTTTGAAGGTATTGGCCTAATTTCCTTTATCCATTCTAAAGAATAATTTAAAGGTAATAAAATTTGGTCAGCATCCCCTTTTAGAATACTACCGGTTTTAGTAATTTGTTTTTCAGCTCTGCCAATATTCAATATAGTTCCTTTTGGAACTTCAATTACGGCTTCATAGTTCCTCGTATTTTTCCATTCTGGGAGTAAAGCTAAGTCAATTTTAGTTTGTATCCTATTTACAGCCGGAGAAGTTGTAGCAAATGTTCCGCCTGCATCTGCATGCCCGCCAAATACTCTATAGACTGTAACATTCTCTTTTGTAATCACTGTTCTATAATTTGAATCTTTAAATGTAGTAGCAATACTCGAAGGTAAAGGCATTTTTTCAATTTCCTCTACCTGATTGTCAATACGAGTTGAGTAATCTTTTCCTTTTTCAACTGTTTTTTTACCAGTACCCTTAGTGCTAAGTTCAACGCCATCGTTGCCTGCTTTACCTCCGCCTACATTTATCCCATCCAACTTACTTAACCAAGCTTGAATCTTATTCTCCACCGGAACCTTAACATTCCCAGCCCCTTTCATGGCGAATCCCATTTGCCGGCTTGGCAGGAGGTGTCTTAAGTTTGTTGCGGCGTTGTCTACGAATCGGCCGACTTGCAACGCACCGTTTGCTGCGCCGGTTTTCAAATGATGCGGCATTTCCTTCGCCCATGCTTTCGCATTTCGAATGCGGGCAACGATGTCTTTTTCAGCATGGACAACTATGTCGGAGGCACGTTGTGATTTTTGCTGGAAGCCCGTTTTTAACCCCGTTAATAATTGAAGATCACTTGCTTCTCTTAGAGGTGAAAAGCGGGCGGCGCTGCTGAATCTAGAAAGCGCGCTGACGCCAGGGACGATATCCAATGGAGCGAGGACACCGCGGAATACTCTTTCGCCTGTTTCTAGTTCCCTCCCTGAAATCCAGTCTTTTCCGGAAACGGCCGAGCTTAATTCCAGTGTACCATAGGCCATGCCCAATGCCATCCCTGCTGGCGGACAAATAAATGAGACGCCGACAATCACGACGAGCGCCGCTATTTGCCCCCAGAATTCTTTGTTCATTTGCCCGTCTTTGATCGATTCATACTGAAAAGCATGGGAATTCAATGTCGTCTGTATATATTCTTTTTTCGAAAAGTCCTGGCGGGTGTTCAGTTCTTTCCATGAGGCGTATTCCCGTTCCATTAGCCTGGCATAGTAGTTGCTGCCGCTGAACAGATCTTCCAGTCCGACCTCGGCTTTCGGCACTTCGATCGTCTCCTGTGAGCCATAAGTTCCTGGAACAACGATTGTTTCTTTTGCGCCGATGCGGTTTTTCGTCTTGATCTCTGATATCGATAAGTCGCGCATCGCTTCGACAAAAGCATCGATATCTTGATAAAACGGCTCATCGATGGTGCGGTCGACAATATCTCCGATGCGGCCGCTAAAGCGGTGCATGACAAGAAAATCCTCATATAAGCTTTGATATTGGCTTTTGCGATCGGTATGGGTGAAAGAGATGACACCATCGCTGTCATATTTGGCTATGTCTGACTGGGCGTCTTCCAAAAGATCGCTGATATCTTTTAAGTTGTCGATCATGCCTTTTCCCCATACACCGACGCCGATCAGGTTGCCGATTCCTTTCTTGGTCCTTTCCCATTCTGAAGGTATATAGTTGACATTCACTGTATCCATGCCTCCGATTGAAACGAAATGGATTCCATCAAGTGGAAAAGCTTTTTGTTTCATTATAAGACAGATAAAGGAATTTTTAGTAAATAGAAATGAAAAAGGGGAATTTTAAGAAAAAACTACCAAGAGGTTTCTAGATTATTTTCTTATTTAGGTAATAGAGACCGATTATATTGTCTCGAATAAAAATGCCCTTTATGGAATATAGGACCAAAGCCGTATAAAGCAACTTTTATTATTTCCACTGTAAACTTGACAGGGGGAAGTTCAAAATTAGGAACTCTTTTATTAAATAAAGTACTTTTTCAGTGGTGACGATGTATACGGGTAACTTTTTTATTGACGAACTTGTATATACAGGTTAAAATAAAAGCATCTTGTATATACAAGTTTTGAAAGCGGTTAAAAGGAGAGTTCATAATGTTAAAAAAATGGTTTCGAAAAAAAGAGGAAACGCTCTTAGCCCCTTTAACCGGAAAAATAGTCGAGATCGAACAAGTTCCTGATCCAGCATTTTCCCAAAAGCTCATGGGGGATGGAGTGGCTATTGATCCTGCAGACGGAATTGTCGTTTCGCCGGTCAATGGGGAAGTTATTCAATTTTTCCATACGAAGCATGCGATTGGTATTCGTTCTGAGACGGGACTGGAGCTATTGATCCACATCGGTTTAGACACCGTTATGATGAACGGTGAAGGATTTGTTGGACATGTGAAGGTCGGTGACAAAGTCAAGGCGGGCGACAGTTTACTGACATTCGATCTTGCATTGATCAAAGAAAAAGCAGCAAGCACGATCACACCGATTGTCATCACCAATATGGATGCCGTTCAATCACTCGAAAAGAAGTCGCTCGAAAGCGTGCAGGCAGGAACGGATTCATTTATGGTTGTCGTAGCAAAATAACACTTGTTTTGTAAACGATTACGGGGGGATCATCATGAATATCAGCAAACAATCAGTTGAAAAGATTGTTGAGTCTGTTGGAGGAAAAGAGAATATTGTAGCGGCAACACATTGTGTTACCCGGTTAAGATTTGCATTAAAGGATGAGGGAAAAGTAGATAAAGAGGCTTTGGAAAGCATTGATCTCGTCAAAGGCTCCTTTTCGGCAAACGGTCAATTTCAAGTCGTGATTGGACAAGGGCTTGTCGATAAAGTGTACAACGAAATGGTGGAGTTGACGGGGATTGACCGCGCGACAAAGCAAGAGATTAAAGATGCAGCGGAAGCGAAGCTAAACCCGCTTCAGCGTGCGATTAAAACATTAGCTGATATTTTTATTCCGATTTTGCCGGCGATTGTGACAGCAGGTTTGTTGATGGGAATTAATAATATCCTGACAGGCCAAAATATTTTTTATGAAGGCAAATCATTTGTGGAAGTGCATAAAGAGTGGGCCGATCTTGCCAGCATTATTAACTTAATTGCCAATACGGCGTTCGTCTTTCTGCCAGGTTTAATCGGTTGGTCAGCGGTAACGAAATTCGGCGGCAGTCCATTGCTTGGTATTGTGCTAGGCTTAATGCTTGTTCACCCAGATTTGTTAAACGCATGGGGCTGGGGAGCAGCGAAAGAAGAAGGAAACATTCCTGTATGGAATTTGTTCGGATTGGATGTTCAAAAGGTAGGATATCAGGGTCAAGTATTGCCTGTGCTAGTGGCATCGTACGTGCTGGCGAAAACAGAGCTGTTTTGGCGTAAACGAATTCCCGATGCGTTTCAGTTGCTGTTAGTCGCTCCGCTTTCGCTGCTATTTACCGGTTTTTTAGCGTTTATTGCGATCGGACCGATTACATTTGCAATCGGCAACGGGATTACAAGTGTATTTGTTTCAGTGTTTCATAATGTTCCAGCAATTGGCGGGCTTCTATATGGAGCGATATATGCCCCTCTTGTTGTCACGGGGATGCATCATACGTTCTTGCCGGTTGATTTGCAGCTGATCACCAACACTGGCGGAACATTTTTATGGCCGATTCTCGTTCTTTCTAATATCGCTCAAGGTTCGGCGGCGTTAGCCATGATGTTTTTAGCAAAAGATGAAAAACTGAAAGGGCTGTCATTCACATCTGCCGTTTCAGCTTATTTGGGTATCACGGAACCGGCCATGTTTGGAGTGAATTTACGCTACCGTTATCCATTTATTTCAGCGATGATCGGAGCAGCAATTGGCGGAATGTTCATTACGCTCAATAAAGTGATCGCATTTTCTATTGGTGTTGGCGGTCTTCCTGGGTTTTTATCAATCGTTCAGCAAAAATGGGCGCCGTTTTTCATTGGAATGGCGATCGCGATTGTGCTGCCATTTGCCCTAACATTTGTGTTAGGAAAAATTCGCAAAGATCATAATTAATAGAACTGTGTTCTAAATAATAAATATGAATAATCAAAGATTCATACCATTGGTGAATGACCGCCAATGGTATCGTTTTTCCCGATAGTCTCAAAATTATAAACGAGGTGATATTCATTGAAGCAGCCATGGTGGAAAAAAGCCGTTGTTTATCAAATTTATCCGAAAAGCTTTAAAGACACGACGGGAAATGGAATAGGAGATTTGCAAGGGATTATCGAGAAATTAGACTATTTAAAGACATTAGGGATTGACGTCATTTGGCTGACGCCTATTTATGCTTCGCCGCAGCGAGATAACGGCTATGATATTAGTGATTATTTTAGCATTCATCAAGATTATGGAACAATGGAGGATTTCGAGCGTTTGCTTGCTGAAGCCCATCGGCGCGGTATCAAAGTGATAATGGATATGGTCGTAAACCATACCTCGACCGATCATGAGTGGTTTCAGCAGGCACGTTCGTCAAAAGAAAACCGCTACCGCCATTTTTATATTTGGAAGGATGCCAAACCAGACGGCAGCCCTCCAACAAACTGGAAATCCAAATTTGGCGGATCGGCTTGGGAGTATGATGAGCAAACGGGACAATATTATCTGCACTTGTTTGATGTAACTCAGGCCGACTTAAATTGGGAAAATGAAGAGCTGCGCAAAACGATTTATGAAATGATGCATTTTTGGTTTCAAAAGGGAATTGATGGCTTTCGCTTAGATGTCATTAATTTGATTTCGAAAGATCAACGTTTTCTCGATGATGACGAATCCCTGCCATTGGGTGACGGCCGCCGATTTTATACAGACGGTCCGCGCATCCATGAGTTTTTGCAGGAAATGAATAGGGAAGTATTTTCTAAATATGATATTATGACAGTCGGTGAGATGTCATCGACCACCATTGACCATTGCATTCAATATACTAATCCAGCACGGAACGAATTGAATATGACGTTTAACTTCCACCATTTAAAGGTAGACTACCCAAATGGTGAAAAATGGGTGGCAGCTCCATTCGATTTTCTGGCTCTAAAACGAATTTTATCTACTTGGCAAGTGGAGATGAATAAAGGCGGAGGCTGGAATGCGCTCTTCTGGTGCAACCATGACCAGCCGAGAATTGTGTCGCGCTATGGCAATGATGGAGCATATCATAAAGAATCGGCGAAGATGCTGGCAACAGTTATTCATATGATGCAAGGAACACCATATATTTACCAAGGTGAAGAAATTGGCATGACCAACCCGAAGTTTGAGCGAATTGAAGAATACCGTGATGTGGAAACATTAAATATGTATAAAATTTTGCTTGAGCAAGGAAAAACAGAAGCAGAGGTGCTTGAAATTTTAAAATGTAAATCGCGCGATAATTCACGGACACCTATGCAATGGGACGACAGTCCGCATGCCGGATTCACAACTGGGACTCCTTGGATTCATGTCGCGCCGAATTTTAAAGAGATTAATGTGAAAAAAGCATTAGAGGATCCAACATCGATTTTTTACCATTACAAACGTTTGATTGAATTGCGAAAGAACTATGACATTATTACAACAGGAAACTATCAGCTATTGTTAGAGGATCATCCGCAAATTTTTGCTTATGTGCGCAATGGAGATGGTGAAAAGCTTCTAGTAGTGGCCAACTTTTTTGGCGGCCAAACAGAATTTGTTTTGCCGAATGAGCTTGATATAAACGGATATACAAGCCGTATCCTACTTTCCAACTATAATGACTCTTCTGAACATGTACAAGAAATCATGTTGCGTCCATATGAAGCGATTGTGTATCATTTAACAAAATGATACTATACAATTCGGTGATGACTATGAAGGAAAATAAATTTATGGCGATTTACAACGACCTTTTGCTTCATATTCGCAAAGGCATTTTTCAGCCGAACGAAAAGCTGCCTTCTGAAAATGAATTGTCCCAGCGGTATCAAACATCGCGTGAGACGATTCGCAAAGCGCTCAATCTTCTATCAGAGCATGGCTATATTCAAAAAATAAAAGGAAAAGGTTCGATTGTGTTAGATGTAGGAAAATATGATTTTCCTGTCTCTGGACTTGTCAGCTTTAAAGAATTGGCGCAAAAAATGAACAAGCCGGCAAGAACGATCGTACATGAACTGGAATTGATCGAGCCTGATGAATATATTAAAAGACAATTGGAAACCGAAAATAAGGAAAAAGTTTGGAAAGTGATTCGTGCTAGGGAAATAGAAGAAGAGAAAATTATTTTAGACAAGGACTTTCTTTGCCAAAAATTCGTTCCAACATTGACGCGCGGCATTTGTGAAAATTCGATTTATGAATATATCGAAAATGAATTAAAGCTTCGCATTAGCTTTGCGAAAAAAGAAATGTTTGTCGACCGAGTGACAGCTGAGGATCAAAAATATATGGATTTAAACGGCTACGAGCATGTAGTAGTGGTGAAAAATTTTGTCTACTTAGAAGATGCGAGCTTGTTTCAGTATACCGAATCGAGACATCGGCTCGATAAATTTCGGTTTGTTGATTTTGCGCGGCGTACTCATCACCCGGGGATGTCCGATAAGTCCTTAAAATGAAGCCAGTGGAGAAAAACGAGTTGTTTTTCTCCACTCAGCTTGTAGACTTTGTTGGCAAGCTGACCTTGAAAGAGTGTCGAACACTCATTCAAGGTGTTTATAATTACTTATATTGCACGGCTCCTAGAAATCTAAACTGATGTTTTTCATTGATATTTCCATTATATTGAAAGTTATAAAGTAAAAGAACTGAGTTCGCTTCTTGATTTAAACGATCACCGCAAAACTCTATAAATTTTGAATTTTCTCCTCATCATAAGAAAAGCCTTCAATTAGAACACGGCAATCAATCGATGGCTCATCATAGAATTCTATTTCTCTAAAATCTTCATTGTAGTAATCAATGTTAAAGTCTTTTTCAAATTCGGAAGGTAGTAAATCTCCATCTTCTTTAGTGAGAGCGCCACCTTGACAGGGATAGTGGTCGCTGGTTTGAGTTCAGTCGGAATCATCCTCAAAAATCTTGATATGACGCGGTTCTTGCCAGAAGCTAATTGAGGTGGAGTAATCCTCTCGCTATAGTAATCGGTGGTAGCGAAGAAAAAGTTACGAAAAAATTTTTATAAAATGGTGGGAAAACAAGGGTAAGGTTTTTGGCGAAAAAAACGGTAGTAACTGATAATTTTTCAGTGGGTTATATTTGATGAAAATTGTAAAATAGGGCATCTTTTTTATACACATTTTGTGCGTACAAGATAACTCTAAAAATTATCATATAGAACTTGAATAGATTACATGCACAAATTGTATCACTAGCAGCTCGTTCGGCACTACGTCACTAGTAGAAAACCCTCAAAAGAGAATTTATATTCACCTTTTGAGGGTTAATTCAATGATATTTTACTTCAATCCTATTCTTACTTCACCGTCATGAAATATCTCAATAACATATCCTGAAGATGGTGAAAATATCCATGTATCAAAACTTACAGCAGTAACATCATCTATAACTTCAAATACTTTATTTAACTCAGATTGAATTATAGGTAATGTCCTTTCATCCCAAATAACATATATAACGTTGCTGTATTCATCAATGTTTTGGTTCAAAAAGGAGATGATCTCATCAACTGTATTCACTTTAGCATGATAAGTCACTTTCTCCCATTCAATACGCCCCCACTCAGTAAATGGAAAAGAATTCTCAAAATCTCTTAGTACTTGCTCTCTCTCACTATCAGATAAGACGTGTACATTCTCACCTAGTGCTTCAATACACTCATCAAATAAACTCATTCAAATTCCCCCTTATCTATTCAAATGTTTTAATAAAGATTTAAAGGTGCTTTCGTTACCCTCGAATGGAATAACGATTTTTCGAGCATTAGCCCCTTTACCATTGCGAAAATCTTCAATGTTTATATGTGTCCCCTTATTTGGGTCATAATCTAATCTCCATCTTACTTTTCTGTCAGCAGACTGCCTACCAATTACTTTACCATATCCAGCACTTGACTTAAGAGTTCCTATATATGGCTTTGAATTTGGTCCTAAATCTCCAACTAGGTCTAGTGCTTTATTTCTAGCCTGTTCATATGTCTTGACTTTATCTAATACTTGTTCCCTTTTACCAATACCCTATTTAGTAATCTTAAAAGCAATTATAAAAAAATGAAGTGACCCAGTAAAATGGGACAAGGAAAAACACTCCATAGCGATCAAGGGGCGGTCTATACGTCTTATGCTTTTCAACATTTAGCCAAAGAAAAAGGCATTACCACGAGCATGTCCCGCAAAGGAAACTGCCATGATCATGCCGTAATAGAATCGTTTCATTCTCTTCATTAAAGGCTGAAACATTCTATTCACAAGAAAAACAAAATCTCACTAACTCTATTGTTAGGAATTTCAAAACCATTATCCCAGTTGTAATTTGCTGCAAATATATGAAGAAGTATCGAATTATTTATATGTTTTACTTCTTCATTGTCTTCACAATACAGGAGCTCTTTTAACTTTTCTAACTCTTTGTTATTCATAAACCCCCTCCTTTTCACAATCTAAGTTTTATATGTTTATCTTAAACGAAAAATCTCCCGTAATTAAAACCTACAAGGAAATATTGTTTCCTATAGGCATTTATCTTCAATTATTTTTCTAGTTTATTTAGTTGTCTTTCCCAAAGTTCCACAGATACACCTTGGTTCGGATATAGTGGCAAACCTTATTTAGGTAATAGAGACCAATCATATTGTCTCAAAATAAAAAGGGGGTGTCTAATAAGTCGTTTTTACGGCTTATTGACGCCCCCATTAATGTGTTAGAAACGTTGATATATCGGTGTTTATGATTTTTTGTTTTCAATGGCGATTTGATTTCTGGACGGCCCCATAAATGATTCTGTTTTGCAGGTAATCTTGACGGCAGCTTGTTGTCGATTTTTTGGTTTTATAATATGTTTGTTGGCGTATTTTTGTTTAAGATAAAAATAAATTTTTTGCATTCTATTAGACTATGATTTATCCTACTACTACACCTTGACAGGGTGGGGGTTGCTGGTTTGAGACCAGTCGGAATCATCGAGATGAAAAGTCATAAATCCTTGAGATATAGGGCATTGACCTATTTACATGTTCAAAAGTTGAGAGTCGATCGAGTAGTGGAAACAAAAGATTGATTATTGAATCACCCGCCAAAGTGATGGGAAAGTGCTTAAAAGTGATTGAATCCCTAGCCAAAGTGATGGGAAAGATCCCAGAAGTGATTTAAATCCCCAGCAAAAGTGGAGGAATCAATCGATCCTAGAAGTAACCTATCAAATTTGCAGCAATCGGTGAATGACCGATTGCTTTATTATTCGGAGCACAGGATTTTAAATCTCGAATGCTTATTTTGTTACCCCATGCATTAAAAATGGGTTTAATATTATAATAAAAAAAAGAGAACTCATTTTTGAGGTGGACTAGGAATGAATAAAACTATTGCAGATATAGCAAAAATTTCGGGAGTTTCCAAAAGCACTGTATCTCGCTACTTAAATGGTGGATCCGTTAGTGAAGCAACAAAAAGAAAAATTGAACTTGCCATTAAAGAAACAGGATATACACCTAATCCTTTTGCACAAAGTTTAAAGGCTAAGAAAACATATTTTATTGGAACGATTGTTCCGCGATTAGATTCCTATGCAGCATCGCATACTTTAATTGGGATTGATGAACAATTAAAAGAGTTGAATTTTCAATTATTAATATCCAATACGAATCAGCAAATTGAACGTGAAATTGAAACGATTTATAGCCTTGCTAGTCAAAAAGTTGCGGGAATTATTTTACTTGCTACTCAAATTACACAAGTACATTTAGAGGCATTTGAAAAGGTGAACATCCCGATTCTTCTTGTTGGTCAAGAACATCCGGATGTACATAGTCTGATTCATAATGATTTGGAAGCAGGCTATGCAATTGGAAAATATGTATTAGAGAAAGGGCATCGAAAAATTGCTTACTTAGGTGTTACCGAAAAGGATGTGGCAGTTGGAGTAAGAAGAAAGGAAGGATTTAAAAGGGCAATAGCAGAAGCGGAAGGATGTGAGGTTCGTTATTTTGAAACAGGTTTTAATATGTTTGCTGCTCAACAAAGAGTAACAGAAATGCTAGAAGGATTTCAGCCGACTTGCATTGTGTGTGCAACGGATAATATTGCTCTTGGTGCTTTAAGGGCAGCACAATTAAAAGGATTGAGCATTCCAAAGGATGTTTCTATTACGGGTTTTGGAGGATATGATGTGACGGAAATTATTCACCCAGGGCTAACAACAGTAAAACTGTTTTTTAAAGAGGCTGGAAAGATGGCAGCGCAAAACATTGTAAAGCTTGTCAATGAGGAGTCAGTTCCAAAAAGAACATTATCAAAATATGAAATTATTGAACGAGAAAGCGTTGACAGCATCATTCCTAATGACTTATAATCAGACTGGAACCGGTTCCATTTCATAAAGTTAGGAACCGGTTCCTAAATCGCGAAAAATGGAACCGGTTCCACTAAATAAATGGGGGAGGAAGCTATGAAATACGATCAAATCGCAAAAGAAATTTTAGAAGCTCTTGGTGGAAAAGATAATATTTCTGCTGCAGCTCACTGTGCGACACGTTTACGTCTAGTTTTAAATGATGAAAGTAAAATAAATCAAGAAGCGCTTGACAAAATGGACGATGTAAAAGGAACTTTTTCAACGGGTGGACAGTTCCAAATTATTTTAGGGTCAGGTACAGTTAACAAAGTTTATCAAGAATTGACCAAATTAACTGGACTTCAAGAAATGTCTACAAAAGATGTGAAAGATGCTGGAGCGAAAAATTTAAATCCAATTCAACGTTTAGTGAAGCTACTTTCTGATATTTTCGTTCCGATTATTCCTGCCATTGTTGCTGGCGGTCTTTTAATGGGAATTAATAACGTATTAACGGCAAAGGATCTATTTATTGAAGGTAGGTCCCTCATTGATGCATATCCAGAAATAGCGGACTTAGCAGCACTTATTAATACATTTGCCAATGCGGCATTTGTCTTTTTACCAATTTTAATTGGTTTCTCCGCTACACAGCGCTTTGGTGGTAACCCGTACTTAGGAGCTACTTTAGGTATGTTAATGGTTCACCCTGATTTATTAAATGGTTGGGGTTATGGTAGCGCCTTAGCGAACGGTGAAATTCCAGTTTGGAGTATTTTCGGATTTGAAATTGAAAAAGTCGGTTATCAAGGGACCGTATTACCTGTATTAGCATCATCCTTTATTTTAGCGAAAACAGAACAATTCTTACGCAAATATATTCCGTCTGCACTTGATAACTTATTAACGCCATTATTAACGATTTTTATTACAGGCATTTTAACGTTTACAGCAGTAGGACCGATTACTCGTTCTGCAGGTAACTTATTAACAGACGGACTTGTTTGGTTATATGATACTACGGGACTCATTGGTGGTGCGTTATTCGGTTTAGTTTATGCCCCAATCGTTATTACAGGTATGCATCATAGCTTTATTGCAGTTGAAACACAATTGTTAGCAGAATTTGCTAAAACAGGTGGTTCGTTTATTTTCCCTGTTGCGGCTATGTCAAACGTAGCTCAAGGTGCAGCAACATTAGCTGTTTTTATGATTATTAATGATAAGAAAATTAAAGGTATTGCGTCCGCAGCTGGTATTTCGGCTCTTTTAGGAATTACAGAGCCTTCTATGTTTGGTGTAAACTTGAAGCTTCGTTATCCATTTATTGGTGCTATTACAGGTGCAGCTATATCAGCCGCATTTATTACGATCTTTAAAGTAAAAGCTGTTGCGCTTGGAGCAGCTGGTTTACCAGGTATTATTTCAATTCGTCCAGATTCCATAGTTCCATACGTAATTGGAATGGTTATTTCATTCATCGTTGCATTCGTAACAACCATCATTTTAGCGAAACGTGCAGCGAAAAAAGAACAAGCAGCAGAAAAAGCATCTTAATAAATTAAATATTGGGGTCTGATCCTTAAAAAGAGGTCAGGCCCTGTGTTTACATCGTGAAGGAGTTTGAGGTTTAAAGATGGAATGGACGAGAAAACAACGGTATCGCCGAATCGAAGAAGCGACAAAAGAAGAATTGAATGCATTAAAAGAAAAAGTCAACAAAAGCATTTGGCGTCAGAAATTTCATATTCAACCAGTAACGGGACTTTTAAATGATCCAAATGGTTTTTCTTATTTTAACGGAGAATATCACTTGTTTTATCAATGGTTTCCGCTAGGTCCTGTTCATGGATTAAAATATTGGTATCACACAAAATCAAAAGATCTTGTCAATTGGCAAAATGTCGGAATTGGTATTAAGCCGAACGATTATTTTGATTCTCACGGAGCTTATTCAGGTAGTGCTATTTGTCATGACGGTAAGCTCCATTTAATGTATACAGGAAATACAAGAGATGAAAATTGGGTTCGTCATCCATATCAATGCTTAGCGGTAATGAATGAAAATGGACGTATTGAAAAATTACAAGAGCCGGTTATTAAAGAAGTTCCAAAAGGTTATACCGATCATTATCGCGATCCGAAAGTTTGGAAGGAAAATGACACTTTTTATGCTGTTATCGGGGCACAGAGGGAAAACAAAACAGGTTGTATTGTTCTTTATTCATCACCTGATTTAAAAAATTGGACATTTGAAGGTGAGGTTCAAACAAACTTAAAGGAATTTGGATTTATGTGGGAATGTCCCGATTATTTTGAACTAGATGGAAAAGGTGTGCTGATCTTCTCACCACAAGGGTTAGAGCCAAAGGGAGATCAATTTCAAAATATCTATCAATCTGGTTATCTTTTAGGGAACACACTAGATTTAAAGACTAAAGTTTTTGAACACGGTGAGTTTGTTGAGTTAGACCGTGGATTTGACTTTTATGCACCACAAACGACAATTGACCATAAGGGACGTCGCCTTTTAGTCGGGTGGATGGGTCTTCCCGAAATCGAGTATCCAACTGATAAGGATGGGTGGGCTCATTGTTTAACATTACCGAGAGAGTTGACCGTTCAAAATGGAAAGCTTATTCAGTGTCCTGTAAAAGAACTAGAAGCATTGCGACAAGATTCGATAAATGTGAAAGATATTCTCGATGATGAGAAAAAAATGTATGCAGGATTCAATGGGACGACGTATGAACTTATTTGTGAATTTACGAACATGGAAGCAGATGAAGTCGGGATTGAATTCCGGTCATGTAAAGATGAAAAAACGGTCATCTCCTATAACAGAAAGGAACAAAAGGTGACCTTAGACCGTACCCATTCAGGGGAGGTTCCAGCTAAAGAATATGGAACAACAAGAACGTGCAGCGTTGAAGGGGATACGTTAAAGCTTCATCTGTTTGTTGATACGTCTTCTGTCGAAATTTTTATCAATGACGGCGTTGAAGTATTTACGAGCCGAATTTTTCCAAGACCTGAAAGCACAGATATTCGCTTCTTTGCACGAAACGGAAAAGTTACATTAGACACAACGAAATATAACTTATCCACTATAAATTAAAAGGGAGGTGTAGACAATGGGGCGCTTATTTTCAATTGGTGAAGTGTTAATTGATTTTATTCCAATGCAAAAAGGCAAAGCATTAAAGGATGTTCAATCTTTTAAACGTGCACCTGGGGGAGCCCCAGCAAACGTTGCAGCAGCTGTTGCGAGATTTGGAGCAGAATCTGCAATGATCACAAAGCTTGGAATGGATGCCTTTAGTGACTTTTTAATTGAAGAGTTACAAAAAATCGGTGTGAAAACAGATAAAATAAAGCGAACAAATGAAGCGAATACAGGATTAGCATTTGTTTCGCTGCGCGATGATGGTGAACGTGATTTTTCCTTCTATCGCAATCCTTCTGCAGATCTTTTGCTTTCAGAAGATGAAATTGAAGAAAGTTGGTTTGTCAAAGGAGATATTTTACATTTTTGCTCCGTCGATCTAGTCGAAAGCCCAATGAAAAAAGCCCATGAAAAAGCAATTCGACTTGTTAAAGAAAATGGGGGAATCATTAGCTTTGATCCCAACGTTCGCCTTCCACTATGGAACAGTGCAGAGAAATGTCGACAAACGATTTTAGAATTTATTCCGAAAGCACATATCATCAAAATTTCCGATGAAGAATTAGCGTTTATCACAGGAATCACTAATGAAAAAGAGGCGATTGAAAACTTATTCACAGGTGATGTAAAAGCCGTTATTTACACAAAAGGAGCTAATGGAGCCGACCTTTACACGAAGAATGCCAAATATGAATCAACTGGTTTCAAAGTTGAGGTTCAGGATACTACAGGTGCAGGAGATGCCTTTATCGGTGGCTTTTTATATAAACTACTCGAAAAAGAAGTAAACCATGATAACTTAATAGATGTATTAAATGAGCACCATCAAGAAATCCTCACCTTTGCCAATGCAAGCGGTGCGATCACAACAACAGGAAAAGGTGCCATTTCATCCTTACCGACAAAAGAAGAAATCCTTAACTTTATTTCATGTAAATAAATACATATTAAGATTATCAGCATAGACCACGGTCAAGGTCTGTGCTGCTATTTTTTAGTAGGAGTGGAGAAAAGGTCGTGACAGCCCCAGAACTATGAGTTCGCAATGAAAAACTGGCCTACTTCACGGATCTTATAAGAATCAGATTTAATATGTTGGATCCATGAGATCGTGGATAAGAAAAGGGAATCATTAAGGTTATATGAAGGCTTCTACAAATAATGGAGGAAGGTTTATGCAAAGTGTCATTGCCTTTGATGTTAGTATGGGAAAGAGCTATATGGTTATTTATAATTTTGCTCAGATTTGTATTTATGAGGGGGAAATATTACATAATCGCCTACAATTACGAAATCGCATCAGCAACTTCGTAATTGTTTAGGAAAAAAAGCAAAAATCGTGGGGGCTATTTGGCATGCGTAAATTTATTTAGTTAGGGGCTTCTAATAAGTCGATTTTCCAGCTTATAGACGCCCCTTTAATGTTGATATATCAATGCTTATGATGTTTCGTTTTCAGTGGATTTTGACTTTCTGGACAGCCCCCTAAATAAATCCACTGAAACAAATAGATTTACTAAAAACTCTTGACTAATTGTAAGTAGGGGATGTCTCAAAACATGAGACATCCCCTTGCAACGATAAAGTACCTTCATCTTAAAACTGCTTGATGTTTACCATTTCCGCAATCGAATAAAAAATAATATCAACAGCGGTCTTTAGCTCATCATCGGTCATCGCCAAAACAGGGATAAACGTGATGACAGGACCTAATGGTCGGATAATAAGCCCGCGCTTTCTAGCTTCTAAAATAATTTTATGCTCAATCTGCTCCGAGCGCTCGAATATTTCTTTTGTTTTCTTATCCTTGACGATTTCGATGCCAATCATGAGTCCTTTTTGACGAATATCACCGACGATCGGCAGTTCATAAAGCTTTTGCAATTTATCTGCCAACGCATGAGCTTTTCGTTGGACATCCGAAACTAAGTTTCTCTGTTCGATCAACTCAATATTTTTTAACGCAACAGAACAAGATAATTGATTTCCCGTATATGTATGACCATGGAAAAATGTTTTATTTTCATGAACATCTCCTAAAAATGCAGAATAAATTTCTTCTGTTGTCAATGTTGCCGCAAGCGGTAAATATCCTCCTGTGATGCCTTTGGCTAAGCAAACAATATCAGGCTGGACATCTTCTTGTTCGCAGGCAAATAATGTTCCGGTTCTGCCGAATCCAACAGCCACTTCATCGCAAATAAGCAAAATATTGTATTTGCGGCAAAGCTTTTCAATACCTTTTAAAAACCCTTTCGGATGTACAATGATTCCTGCCGCTCCTTGAACGAGCGGTTCGACAATCATACCCGCGACTTCTGAATGATGCTGTTCAAGCGTTTCTTCTAGCTTTGTTAAACAATAATTCACAATTTCCTTTTCATCGCCATATTCGTCCATTCTATATACATATGGGGAAGGTACTTCAATTCGTTCAAACAATAGCGGCCTAAAGATTCGATGGAATAAATCCAAGCCGCCAACACTTACAGCACCAATGGTATCCCCGTGATAAGCTTCTTTTAATGAGATAAATTTGTTTTTATCTTTGTAGCGGACAGGGTCAATGTTTTGCCAGTACTGATATGCCATCTTCAATGCAATTTCAACGGCAGCAGCCCCTGTATCGGAATAAAATACTTTTGATAAATTTCCTCCCCAAATTTCCACTAGTTTTTTTGCTAATAAAATGGAAGGAACATTCGCGGACCCTAAAAGCGTAGAATGAGAGATTTTTTCAATTTGTTCATGAAGCACTTCGTTTAATTCAGGGTCACTGTGTCCGTGAACATTTACCCATAAAGATGCATAACCGTCTAAATATTTTTTTCCTTCGACATCATAAAGGTAGCTTCCCTTTCCTTTTTCAATGATGAGCGGCTTTTCTTCGATATAAGACTTCATTTGGGTAAAAGGATGCCATACATATTGTTTATCAAGTTGTTCTAACTGTTCGTACCTATACTTCAATTTCTAATCCCCCTGACAATACATTCTTAAGTTCTTGCTTGGATATCAATGTGTTGGCTAATTGAGTAAGACTGTCTTTAGACAAAGAGTCCATTGTTGGCAATTTAGCAATGATAGGAAGATTCAACATCTTATGTATAGTCCGTACATTATCAATATGAATCATATTGTATTGGTCAAAATGGTTAAATATAAGCCCAAGGATATCAATGTCGTGCTTTTCGGCATAATTTACAGTTGTGAGTGTATGGTGTATAGCTCCTAATCCAGCCAGAGACACGAGAATTGTTGGCAATTCACATTCTTGAATTAAATCTTTTGTCATATAAAATCCGTTAGAATGTTCAATGAGCGGAACCGCGAGTCCACCTGCTCCTTCTACTAGAACAACATCGTATTGATTTTTTAATTCTAAAATTTTATTTTTTATTTCATTTGGCAGAATCGTAGTATTTGTGATCTCTGAAGCTAAATGAGGGGAAACAGCAGGCTCCATATAATACATCCCCGTAGAGCCTTTTTCTTCTCCAATCACTTCTTCATACCAATATTGATCGGCAAAAGAATCGCTCTCTTCTACTACACCTGTTTGAATGGGTTTAAATATTTTTGTTTTCACTCCCATTTCTTTCAATACCAGAAATAGAATGGAAGTGACAATCGTTTTGCCAATTTCTGTTCCGGTCCCTGTGATAAAAATCGCTTTTCCCATTAAGATGCAACTCCTTGTTTATGAATCAAAAAGTTCGTCCGTGGAAGAATCTGCGCTGCGATGATGGAACATAGGATACATAAGAAAATATCTCCCGGTATAGGAATCACAAAACCAAATAATAATGTTTGAGCAATCGTTAACGACTTATCGAAAATAAATTTCATTGCTGCATATAACCAAAGACAGCCAAGAAGATACACTACAAGAAGGCAGGCGAAATTAGCGAGGAAAATAGAAAATGTTTTTACCAATTGAAATCTCTTAATCAACCAGCCATTGACGTATGCTCCTAACACAAAACCTAGTAAATAACCAAATGTAGGTTTAAAAATGTAACTTGGACCTCCTCCTTCCGCAAAAACAGGCGCACCTGCCAGTCCAATCAAAACGTAAACAAGCTGGCTTAACATTCCGAGTTTCGGACCTAACAAACACCCAGCTAAATAAACAGATACAATTTGCAGCGTAAATGGGACATATGGAATAGGGATTTTAATAAACCCACCGATCGCCGTTAACGCCGCAAAAAGAGCAATTAACACCATCGACTTGATTTTCATGCTTTTCCTCCTAATACAATATTTGTTATTTATTATGCAAGAAGAATGATAGAAATGTCAACTAAAAATTTTATTTGGTTAACATATTAAAGAAGAAGGAGGTTAATGAAGGGAACTTTGCCAACTATAACAGCAATCATCGAAAGACCGATTTTGCCAGTGAAGCATGAAGTTTTTTCGGTCCAGACCCGGATAATTTTGACTATTAATAGATAGATATAAGCGATTCAAAATCAATCGGGAGCTGCAGCACATTCTTTCTTACACGGCGAATTATTCCGCCCGCTGCTTCCGGATTAAAAGAGCACAAGCTTATTATGATATAAACCGAGGAGCAAAGAAAAACGGCATCACTAAAATTGGTACCCGCACTTTCGAAAAACGTTTGGGTGCCATTTTTTTTAGCGCACGAAAGATGTAGCATTTCTACAGGAGATTTCATTCATCTCCTTCAGTCACGTTCAAGATCTGATCGATCAAGCGGCCGATGATTTCAGTTTATAATCAAGAAAGTTCTTGTTCGTGTTTATGAATTACTGTTTCGCAATCTTTTAAACACCATCTCTTTTACAGTGTCCAGTTTGCAAGACGGATAGTTTTCTGGAGAATGATGAGTTCAAGTAAAAACAACAAAGTTCGTCGTTTCAGAAGGGTAAACAAATATTTATGAGCAGTCGGGAAACTCAAGGAGTAATAGTGTTTACAAAAATGTGTAGAAAAATTTGACAAAAGTTTGCTGCATTTTCTTTAATTGTAAATTGCCTTTATTAAACATAGTTTGGTAAGGTCTATTTTTTTTCTCTTTGACAACTGCTAATTGGTATGTTAAAAGATAAACAGGCATATAGAAAATAAGAATCATTCTGTTTTATTAATAACAATGTTAGGAGAATGAACGATGGAAAATGCAGGAAAACAGATTGGGAAAGATGTTGCCGGTACGGCCTTATTTGGCGGGATTTTATTGCTGTTTTTATTCGGGGATCGTCTTATTGATCCGAGTTTCATTCCAAAAGAAGTTTTAAATGTAAGTACGTTGTTTTTAAGCATTATTTTAGAGGCCATTCCATTTATTTTACTTGGTGTATTTGCATCAGCGCTCATTCAAACATTTGTTTCAGAGGATACGCTCAAACGCTTCATTCCGAAGCACCCGATTCTCGCTCTCGTTCCCGCCGCAATTGTTGGCGCATTTTTACCTATTTGCGAATGTGCGATTGTTCCGGTCGTGCGAAGACTTGTTTTAAAGGGAATGCCGCTACATTTAGGCGTCGTTATCATGGTGACGGCACCTATTTTAAATCCGGTTGTGTTTGCCTCTACATATTACGCTTTTCAAACAAACATGGATGTCGTTTATGCCCGAATGGGACTAGCGTTTGTCGCATCGATCGTTATCGGTGCAATCATTTATTTCTTTTTTCGCACTAGCTTACCATTAAAAAAACAGCATCATTTGCATGAACATCATCATCATGCAAAAAATCGCTGGCTTGAAACACTTTTGCACGCCAGTGATGAGTTTTTCGATGTAGGGCGCTATTTAATTGTTGGTGCGCTTGTTGCAAGTGCTTTTCAAGCGGGTTTTGATCGAACGACGCTGCTGGAAATCGGGGGAGATCAGACTGTAGCACCTGCAGTCATGATGGGATTAGCGTACATTCTCTCATTATGTTCTGAAGCGGATGCGTTTGTCGCAGCTTCGTTCGGTTCAACGTTTACGATCGGTTCTCTTGTTGCTTTCCTTGTTTACGGTCCGATGATTGACTTAAAAAATACGTTTATGCTGTTTGCCTATTTTAAACCGAAATTTGTAGCTGTATTCATTTTCGTAGTAACGGTTGTCATTTATGGCAGTATCATTCTTCTGCAATCTTTAAACATTTTATAGGGGAGGGAGACTATGCGTTCTTTTCATATGTTCATTCGAGGAATTATATTAGCAGGATATGCACTATTGCTTTTTAAGCTTTTATTGACTTCTCAATTAGCGAATTATGTATCGCCGAAAATGCTTCCATTTATATATTTTGCGCTATTTGTGCTGCTTATATTAGGAGGAATGCAAATATTGCGGAGCGGCATGAATACGTCGGAGAGTCATTGTCATTGCGATGGAGAACATTATATGCCGAAGACGCCTGCTAGTACGGTGTTTATTTATTCGCTCTTTTTGCTGCCAGTAATGATCGGATTAATGCTGTCCAATCATGTGTTGGACAGTTCTGTCGCTTCGAAACGAGGCGTTCAATTCGGTGCACAGCCATTAGCGGAGAGTACCAATTCGCAGGTTCAAACGGAAGAGAAAGATTTAGTAGAGGAATATTTGCGTGATCCAGAAGGTTATATGAAAAAGGTAGACGAGCGAGTAAATGAGATTTTGCAAGAGGACAATTCGGCTGTTCAAAGTACAGAAAAGGAAAATGAGCAGTTGAAAAACGATTTAATCGGAACGGATAAAATTGTTGTGACAGATGAAAAATATATTTCTACCATTAATATGATTAGCGAAAATGTCGAACAATTAATTGGAAAAAAAGTCGAAATTACGGGCTTTGTTTTTCGCGAACGAGATTTTCGTTCGAACCAACTCGTTGTGGCTCGTTTTGGTGTTACATGTTGTATCGCCGATGCGAGTGTTTACGGCATGCTGGTGGAGGGAGAAAATGTTGCGAAGCTGAAGGATGACACTTGGATTAAAGTTACAGGTACCATTCATAAAACAACGTATCATCAATCAACCATTCCAGTCATTGAACAACCCGCTATAGAAATGATCGAGGTACCAGACCAACCGTACGTTTATGAAGAATACTAACTGACTAAAGGGTTCGATGTCTGGCATGTTCCGAAGTTTGTTGAAGAATGGTAGGCTAAAAAAAGAAAGCCTTTTGTTCCCATGTCTCTGTCAAGTAGATAGTAAAAAAGAGTATATTAAGTGCACATCTCCCTGTTAAGAAGACTGTGAAAAAAGAGTGTAATAAGCTGCGGTCTTTTCTCGGAATTCAACCGGGGAAAGGCCGTTAAATTTTTCTTAAAACCATTCGTGATTAACTCATCAATCGCTATATATGCTTGTCCTAATGGTTTTGAATGTAACTTCTCCGTTTTCACATCTCTACTAATCGCGCTCCTTCAGCTGTTATGAGTTCAACTTTTCATGCGCCGTTATACATTTCATCAGCACAAAATACTTCAGCAGAAGCAACAATACAAAAATTTCGCAGCTCAAATGGTCAAAAAGGGAACTAAGTTTAAGTTCAAGTAAAGCATAAAGATTTACAATATTCAATTTGATGCGGAAGAGGTTTATACTTAGAAGAGAGTGGAGGAAGCAGAAAAATTTCGTGAGCCGCTATTTTTTTCTTCAAGGGGACTGCAAAAAAAGTTAAAAATAATGAGGATCACCAATCTTTTTTAAACCGCAGAAATGTTGTCAAGCTCTCATGGAAGAGGAGAAGTTTTACATAATTTGTGCTGTCGCGAGGCGAGATGAATTGGTTCCCCTTTATCATGTTTATGTTCAATTATAAAAAGTAAATCTAATTGATCTAGAGGGTGACATATGAGAAAAACGATAATACTTCCGTGGACAGAAGAGTGGGAAAAATCGTATAAGAAAGAAGCGAAAATACTTAAAGCTATTTTTAAAGATGAAATCGTTGATATATTCCATATAGGAAGCACGTCTATTCCGACAATCGGCTACGCAAAACCAATTATCGATATTTTGATTGTTGTTAAAGATATTGAAAAGGTTGATTTATACAATGAAAAAATGAAGGAATTGGGATATGAACCGAGAGGGGAAAATGGGATATCTGGTAGAAGATACTTCCCAAAAGGACAAGATAACCGAACACACCATGTACATATTTATCAAATTGGCCACGAAAATATTGAAAAACATTTGCTTTTTAAAGAATACATGATAAAAAATCCAGATGAAGCTAAAAAATATGGTGAATTAAAAATGAAATTAGCAAAACAGTTTCCAGATCATACTCATCAATATCAAAAGGGGAAAGAATCGTTTGTCAATGAGATGGTTGAAAAATCTCTCAAATGGGCATCAAAAAATAATAAATAAAGAAAAAGAAACTCGGTCAAGCAATTGTTGTCCAGGAAAAAAACAAAATATACTTATTATGAAATTATTTTGTTGGCCAAAATTTTGGAGAAGACTAAAACAAATTGGTTGCAAACCCTTAAGCTATTTCTTTCTTGCAGGATTCCCCATTACTATTTTATACTATTTATGTATTATATTGTATATGTTCAGAATAAATTTGATCTCACCAACAAAAAAGTTCTTTATGAAAATCAACTCCAATTTTTATTTACTCAACTTTCGCAGCTCAATTTTGGTAAATAAGCCTTGATATAATTAGGCAAAACTACAATCCATTTACGTAATTGACTTTCGATGAATTTTTTAATCTTTTGATTTACATTTTGAAGTGCATCTTCAAGAATTTCAATGAGTAGTTGAAGTGCAAAGGCCCAATCTAGTTCATCGATTTCATCACAAAGTTCATAAAAAATGCCGCCTAATGTTCGATAATCTGTACTTACTCGGTTTTGCCAAGACAAAACAATGTACCTTGTAAACACAATAGTGGTATGGCTGATCATGGAATCATAAGATCTTCCTTGGAACTCTTTTTGGAGTTTCAATAAGGATTTGACTGTTTTGAAGAATACTTCAATATCCCAACGTATCCCATAAATACGAATGATTTCTTGATCCGATAAAGTACAGTCTGTACTCAAAATAGCTAGCCACTGTCTCTTTTTATTACGATTACGGACAAATACCACTTTAACAGGTACGCCATTTGCCATCGTTGTGTGAATAGAGCGCAAAATACCCTTTTGATGTTGTGATGGTTTAGCTGTTTGGTATAGTTTTTTTAGGCTCACCCATTCACCGTTCACTTGATATCTTTGTTTTGTATCCTTCACCATTCCAATAACATCCAACCCTTGATCCACAATGGACTTGATCAAAGGCTGTTGGGTAAACCATGTATCCATTAAAACGTATGAGGCATCGATTCCTTGAGAAAGTGCCCGTTTAATCATATTGGGAATAACTTCCGGCGCTTTTTGTAAAGCTTCGACACGCCGCTTATAACCGGATGTACGCTTATCGATTCGGTTATCAATCCCATTGATTTGGGAATTCGTAGAGCTTAATAAAGCAAAATCAATAGGCAAAAATGTAGCACCATCTGACCAGCCGAGTGTAAGCATACGAAATCCTTTGTAATAACGCATTTTTTGAGAAGAATGATCGAAACAGCGAGCAAGCAGTTCAACCTTTTTACTGCGATTTCGTTCATAAGATGAGTCGTCCACGATCAGCACTTTCGGACGGTCGTGTCTCGTTAAACTACTTACCTTCATAATGGTGAAAGTACTCAAAACAAGTAAAAACCTGCGCCAATTGTATTGAGGGTTATTTAAGAAGCGATAAATAGCGTTTTTTTCCGGCAAATCTTTAGCTTTTTTACTTTGAAGAAGTCGAAACAAATTTTTGCCTTCAAAAACTAAACTAAAAACTAGCTGGAATAAATAGGCGCAGGAATAACCGAAACCCTTGTTAATTCCCACTTTCCTTAAATATTTTAAGATTTCAAGTTCATCAAATATAGCTTTTACTTCTTTTGGTAGTTGATTGTTCAGTCTGTTATTCGTTATCATAATAAGAGACACCTCACCTGCTTTTGGTAATGTTTTTTCTGGACAATTAAACTATACCAAAAGTTGAGGTGTTTTTTTTTTGCAAATTTTTATGTCAAGAAGTATTCGAAACAACCAACAAACCCATTAACCGTAAGGCTTAGAAATCCAATTTACTGTGAGAAAGTTGAGTTATTTATAAAAAAACATAAGGAAATAAAGAGCTCAATTTTGCTTACGCCCGCTCTTATTTCCTCAGCCTATTAGACATTGGTGAAATATTTTTGACTCACCAGCTTGATTTTTTGACGCCTGGAATTTGTCCTTTGTAGGCTAACCCACGGAATGCAATGTGCGACAGCTTAAATTTACGGAGATAACCTCTTGGCCTTCCGGTAATTTCACAACGATTTTTTAGACGGATAGGAGGGGGAGCTTTTGAAGAGCTTCATAGTCCCCTTTCTCCTTTAGCTCTCGTCTTAGCTCAGCATATTTAACAACGAATTCTTGTCTTTTTCTTTCTTTCGCTATTTTTGATTTTTTAGCCAATGTTCGTCCTTCCTGTCATATCATTTATTATTGAAAATTCCTCATTATTGCGTGACATCATCGTCTTGAAAAATTCGGCTTTCTGTCGCTCCTTTTTGAAATAGATATTTTCCGCTGTATGGTTTTGCTTCTTGATCAACTTTAGAAATGATAATCTGACAAATTCTTCTTCCTATCGTTAATTCAATCGGTAGGCGATTCGCGTTAAACAGTTCCAACGTGATTTGTCCTTTAAATCCCGGGTCAACCCAACCGGCATTTTGAATAAATAGCCCTAAGCGGCCGATCGAGCTTCTTCCTTCTACAAAAGCAGTAAGATTTTCCGGCAGCTCGATGGTTTCTATAGTAGTAGCAAGCAAGAAAGAGAAGGGGGGAATGACAATTTTCTCGTTTTCAGCCACTACTTCTTTATATTTCGCTTTCGCCTCTAATGATAGATGAGCATTGGTGTGCTCATCCATCACAAGAAAATGATTTCCAAGGCGCAAATCTACTGAAGCAGGTTGAATTTGCTCTTTTGTTAAGGGATCAATGACCAATTCTTTATGTTGTATTTTCTCAAGAATAGTTTTTCCAGATAAAATCATTCCTTCTTTCCTTCCTCCAGTTACACTTTTTGTAAATTCCAAGGGAATGGATCTGGAAGAGTAGACCAGTCTTGATCAAACTCAGCGTCGGTTAGTAAACATTTATCCAATTCCTTTATAATTTCTTCAGGGCGTAAATCTATTCCAATAAATACTAATTCTGTTTGCCGATCTCCGAACTGATCATCCCACTCGTCCAGCAAATGAGGGTTTTCCTTTAAAATTTGCTGCTGCTCTTCTTTCGGTAAAGAAGCGACCCAATAAGAGATCGGTTCAATACTAACAGAAGGTCCTGCCTGTGACATCAAAAGGGCAAGGTTATTTCTAGTTGCGCACCATGCAATTCCCTTTGCCCTTACAATATTTTCGGGCATGGAGTGAAGCCAATTGTAAAAGCGCTCGGAATGGAAAGGCAAACGTCTTGAATAAACAAAGGAAGAAATTCCATATTCTTCAGTTTCCGGTGTATGCTGATCATGCCCTTGCTCTAACTCCTTGATCCATCCTGCTGAAGAGCTTGCTTCCTCAAAATTGAATAGTCCAGTGTTTAAAATCTCTCGAGGATCAATCTCACCTTTGACAGTACGAATAAGTTTCGCTTTTGGCTGCAATGTTTTTAATACCTTTTCCAGCTTTGCCAATTCTTCTTCAGACACCAAGTCACACTTATTCAAGATGAGCACATCACAAAATTCAATTTGGTCAATAAGAAGGTCTGCGATTTCACGAGTATCGTCTTCACTTAACGCTTGCTTTCTATCTAATAGCCGATCACCTGACTGGTAATCCTTCCAGAATCGATTGGCATCTACAACCGTCACCATCGTATCCAATCGACAAAAGCGCGTCAGATCGATTCCTAGTTCTTCATCAATATATGAAAAAGTCTGAGCAACTGGGATTGGCTCACTAATTCCAGTCGATTCAATAATGATATAATCGATATTTCCTTGTTTAGCGAGCCTTTCTACTTCAATTAATAGATCTTCCCTTAATGTACAGCAAATACATCCGTTTGACATTTCGACTAGCTTCTCCTCAGTTCTTGAAAGCTCTCCGCCTTGTTTGACTAATTCAGCATCAATATTGACCTCGCTTATATCGTTCACAATAACGGCTACCTTGAGCCCTTGGCGATTTTGTAAAATATGATTCAGAATGGTAGTTTTCCCTGCTCCTAAGTAGCCGCTTAAAACGGTCACAGGTATTTTTTTATCCATTGTCATCTTCCTTTCAACAATTAAAGTTTTTCTTTGACCTCAGATTGGTTCGAGATAATTGAAAACCAATTTATATAAATCGTAATCATTACGATTTATATAATATTTAAACATATTTTTTTCGTAAATGCAAAATAAACTGTGGGAGTATTGATTTAGAATGCCGCAAGCCGAATATTAAACGATATACATAAAAGCAGAACGGTTGGTGCAATCCATCCATAGCTGCCAAAAAGTACTTCAGAGAAAGGTCTTCTACAAAACAATCGTACAATACACATCATGAACAATTTCTGGAAGCTTGAAATCAATGTGCACAATGCTTTTATAAATGGAAAAAAGATTATCCATTCACAAATTCCGTTTTAGATGGTATAGTTTTTACTATTTTCAAGGAGTGGAAAAGAGATGAACCCTTTTATTCTAATCGTAGGAGCGGGTCTGTCGGGATTGGAATGGGGATATTATTAAAACGATTAGGAATTAAAAATTGCGGAATTTTAGAGCGTGACCGTATTGGGTCATCGTTTATGCAATGGCCGAAGGAGATGAGATTTATTACGCCATCGTTCACAGGATAAGGATTTGGTGCATTAGATTTAAACGCTGTTTCGCTGTCTGTTTTTGATTATAAAAAATTTGTTTAATCACCCAAAAAATTGCTGGAGAAATGGTTGTTTTTTTGTTTAAGTGTATATATCAAATTGAGGATGAACCAAGTATAATTTGATTAAAATTTTCTGAATAAAAAGAAAATAAAGTATTATTACCTGATAAACATCAATGAATATTCGTAAAAAATGATAGCGTTTTCAATTATTTAATTAATCTCATGTGAGGGGGAATGAAATTGTTTAAAGCATCTAATGGTGAAGAAATTTTTATTATTGATGCACACATTGCCTTATGGGATGGAAGCAAGGAGAATCAATTGAATATCCACGGAGAACAATTTATTAGTTGTTTTTATGATTATCACAAAAATCTAAGTCCGAAAGAATATTGGTGGCCGAAAGATGAGTTTGTAAAGTATTCTCCAGAAAAACTTGTGAATGACGTGTTTATGGAAGGATATGTGGATATGGCGATTTTTCAGCCAGTTTTTCTAAAAGAGTTTTATAAAAATGGCTTTGGTAATTTTGATGCAAATGAGGAGCTTTCAAAAAAGTACCCTAATCGTTTTATTTGCAATGGAACATTCGATCCTCGGCATGGCGAACGAGGCTTAGAAAAATTAGAAGAAAACAAAGAAAAATACAACTGGCAAGGGGTCAAGTTATATACAGCTGATTGGTATGGTAATTCAAAGGGCTATAAACTATCTGATGATTGGTCAAAAAGATATCTTGAAAAATGTCAAGAACTGGGGATAAGAAACATACACATTCATAAGGGACCGACGATCACTCCTTTAAATCGGGATGCATTTGACGTAGCAGATGTTGATGATGCAGCAAGCTGTTTCCCTGAACTGAACTTTATTGTCGAACATGTAGGGCTTCCAAGATTAGAAGATTTTTGCTGGATTGCTACACAAGAGAAAAATGTCTATGCAGGTTTGGCAGTTGCCATTGCTTTAATTCATGATCGACCTCGTTATTTTGCTCACATTATAAGTGAATTGTTGTATTGGCTTGATGAAGACCGAATCATTTTTGGAAGTGACTATGCTATATGGGAACCGAAATGGATCATTGAAAAGTTTCTTGAATTTGAGCTTCCAGAGGATATACAAGAAGAGACTGGAGTTACATTTGATTTGGAAGTGAAGAAAAAGATTTTAGCAGGAAATGCAGCGAGATTATATAACATTGATATCGAAAAACAAAAAGAAAAATTAAAAAACTGTCAATTATCCAAACGGATAGCGTGACGAATAGAGAATAGTTGATGAAAAAACTTAAAAGGGAGGTGAAAGCGAGGTAATGGATAAAGAAAAGCAAGTATATAGCATGCTTGAAAAAGTGTATGATCCTGAACTGGATCAGCCGTTAACAGAGTTGGGATTTATCGATCAAGTCATCGTTAAGGATAATCATGTTAAAGTAGTCTTTCGCCTTCCAACTTATTGGTGCTCTCCTAACTTTGCCTACATCATGGCTGAAGATATAAGGAAATATGTATCTGAGATTGAATGGGTAAAAACGGTTCAAGTTCATTTACTCGATCATTGTGCATCCGATGAAATTAATCACGGAGCATCAGCAGGAAAATCGTTTCGCGAAGTCTTCCATAATGTATCTGACGGAGATCTTGAAGAATTACGCAAAACTTTTGATATAAAAGCCTACTATGCAAGGCAAGAGAAACTGATGAAATATCTACTAAAAATAGGAATGTCAAAGGAAGAAATTACGTCTTTATCTCTACAAGAACTGAATGAACTGTCCCTGCCCGAAGAAGGGAGGCTGTTAAGAGAAAAATATTTGGAGAAGAAAAAAGTATTCCATCACTCAAGTGCATTTGCCATAACAACTCCAGAAGGGAAACCATTGACTGAAGAAGAGTTTTCAGATTACTTGAAAGGCGCCAAACTGACAAGGTTGAGCATGGAGTTTAATGCGCATTATTGCCGGGGACTGTTGGAGGCACGATATAATTTGTCTGCTGCTTATGAAGACAGTTTGGCAAAATGATTCATAATTTTTACAGCGTACAAATAATTTCATAATAAAAGGAAAGGTGATGTAAGATGAGTAAAAATGTTCTTATTATTACTGGCGATGCTGCTGAAGCATTAGAAGTGTTTTATCCTTATTATCGTTGTATTGAAGAAAATATTAATTGTACAATTGCCTCACCTGTTAAAAAGAAGCTCCAGACGGTTGTCCATGATTTCCTTCCTGAAATGGAGACTTTTACAGAAAAATGGGCATATAAAATCGAATCTCATGCATCAGTAGATGAGATTAATCCTGCCGACTATGATGGATTAATTATCCCAGGAGGGCGTGCGCCTGAATATATTCGTATGAATCCAAAGGTTCAGGAAATTACTGCTCACTTTTTAAAAGAAAATAAACCTCTTGGGGTGATCTGTCATGGACAATTAGTCTTAACAACTGTAAGAGAATATATCAAAGGAAGAGAGATGACAGCTTACACTGCTTGTAGACCAGAAGTGGAAGCAGCAGGCGCTACTTATGTGGAAAAAATGCTTCATGTGGATGGGAACATTGTATCGGGCCACGCTTGGCCGGATTTACCGGGATTCATGAGAGAATTCTTTAAATTGTTGAATGTAAGAGAAAAGTCTGCTGTTTAAAACATAAAAGGGCTGATGTATTTGAAAATGCAACCCGAATATCGGATACTTAAAAAAGTTCGATATTCGGGATTTTTTGTTTCATCAGGAAAAATACGTTTATCATCGAATCCAAGATGTAAGCGGAGGAAATCCAATGAGGATGATTTTGAGTGACGTTCAAATGAGACAGTTAGTGAAAATCATTGGAATGTCAAACATGTGTCCAGACGTTCTCCACATTTAGAGCAGTTCCTAATTACTTGTCTAAAAGGAAATAGCCCATTGAAAGACACTATGGACTTAAATACTTGGTGTATGGCAGCAATCCCAAATTTTTCCTGACGGTCGTCTCCCCGAACAACATTTGCCGATTGTCTTTTTTCATTCACTCCCGTTTCGATCAAATTATACGGACTTAACGGTTTAAAGAATTTAATAACAGTAACGATATATAAAATATGACAATTCCTTCTGTTGTTTTAGGGTTAATTCCTGTCAGCTCTTCGATTTTATTTAAACGGTAGTGCAGTGTATTAATATGGATATTCATTTCCTCTGCCGTTCTTTTGATCGATTGATTATTGTTCATATAGTGTTGTAACGTTTCGATTAGAATTTGATCTTTTTCCATCATATGAATGGTTTGCTTCAAAAAATCCTTTTGCATCTCTGTTGGGATATCATCCAAGATGATTTCTAATATAAGATCCTCATAAAATACGATGCCTTTATTTTTTCGCGCTACCTTTAATGCTTTTTGTGCTTCTTTAAAAGATTTATTGATCATGTGTTTGCAAGCTGTTTTTCCTATGCCAATAGCTAAAGTGCTTTTGTATCTGTTTTCGATTCTTTTTTTAAAATCGTTTAACTGACTGTAAAAATAATTTTGTTTATAAGAAGCATCCATCTTTTTTAATACTAAAAAGCGCTCTTGCCCCCATCGAACAATAAAATGTTTTTCTTTCCCGAAGATAGAATAAAACAATTCTATGATTTCTTTTTGAATTCGATGAATATCGTAATTATTTAATGTGTGTATCTCCAATTCCATGAGTGTGCAAACATGAGTGTCATACACAGGAATGCCTAACATAAACCCGCGCTCTAAAAAATCTTTATCCACAGATGAAGCATTGATCCATTCATAAAGATACGATTCTATTCCTCTTATTTCCCATTCGTTTCTTTCAGTATAATATGCTTCTTGTATAATGAGCTCTGTCATTCTTCTAATTAAGTCCGCATAAGGCTCCACTTGTTTCGGTTCGCCAGTTATTCCGATCACTCCAATTACCTTGTTATGAAACATAATGGGCATATTGATTCCTGCTTTGACGCCTTTCAGCACTTGTGCTTTGATTTGATCAATGTAAAGCTTTTGTTTGGACTTAATAACAATCGTAGCTCCTTCATGAAAAGAGCCAATCCGACTCTCATCAGTGGAGGATATGATGATCCCATTAATATCAACTAATATGATATCCTCTTTGACTACGTCCTGAACCTCTGAAATAATTTTAGCAGCCAGCTTTGGGGATAATTGCAACTCGTATCACCACCCTTTTGGTTAAAAAGACAATAAAATAGGCATTTTTGCTATGTTAATTATATCATCATACATAGATAATATGACTCTCATTCTTTATAATAAAACGAAAAGAATAAAAGTGAGGGGTTTGAATGATTGCTCCTGATATAAAGAGGGAATTCATAAATATTGTAGGAGAAGAAAATTTTGAAGATTCGGAAGTTGAAAGGTTAGTATATTCGTATGATGCGACTCCAAATTTTCAATCGATTCCGGATGCGGTCGTTTCGCCTAGAAATACAGAGGAAGTATCTAAAATATTGCAATTATGTAATGAAAATAAAATACCGATTGTTCCGCGGGGCTCTGGTACGAACTTATGCGCCGGCACTTGTCCTGTTGAAGGAGGAATCGTTCTTCTATTTAAACATATGAACAAAATTTTAGAGATCGATGAGGAAAACTTAACCGTCACATGTCAACCGGGAGTTATCACACTTGATTTAATCCATGCGGTGGAACAAAAAGGTTTGTTTTATCCACCAGACCCAAGCTCAATGAAAATATCTACAATTGGGGGAAATATTAACGAAAATTCTGGAGGATTAAGAGGACTGAAATATGGAGTAACTCGTGATTATGTGCTAGGGCTAGAGGCGGTTCTTCCTAATGGGGAAATTGTTCGAACAGGAGGAAAGCTAGCGAAAGATGTGGCAGGGTATGATTTAACGCGCTTATTTATAGGTTCTGAAGGAACGTTAGGAGTGATTACAGAAGCGACATTAAAGCTGATCCCACTGCCTGAATCAAAAAAGACAATGCTTGCTTTATTTCAAGATTTAGAAGCTGCTGCGCGTTCCGTATCGAAAATTATTGCCAATAAAGTAATTCCGGCAACTTTAGAGTTTTTAGATCAGCCGACGCTAAAAGTAGTGGAGGACTATTCACAAATCGGACTGCCAACAGACGTTCAAGCCGTATTACTGATTGAACAAGATGGAACGCCTGAAAATGTGAGTAAAGATATGAAGGTCATGGAAGAAATATGCAGGAGTGAAAACGCAGTATCTGTACAAATTGCCCAGTCAGAAGAAGAAGCTGAAGCTTTACGAACAGCGAGACGCACCGCTTTGTCCGCCTTAGCCAGACTGGCACCAACTACCATTTTAGAAGATGCGACTGTTCCAAGATCAGAAATTGCCAAAATGGTCAAAGCCATTAATGAAATAGCCGCAAAACATAACGTAAAAATATGCACGTTTGGTCATGCGGGAGACGGAAACCTTCATCCTACCTGCACGACAGATATTCGGAAGAAAGATGAGATGGAACGGGTGGAAAAAGCTTTTGCTGAAATATTTGCAAAGGCCATTGAACTGGGAGGAACAATTACTGGAGAACATGGAGTAGGAGCCATGAAAGCGCCTTATTTAGAATGGAAGCTAGGGAAATCTGGCATCGATGTGATGAAGTCGATCAAAGCTGCATTGGATCCAAACAATATTATGAATCCTGGGAAATTATTTGCAAAGGATACACGAAAACGAGTGGTGATCTCAAAATGATGACAGAATCAGAAAAGCAAAATATCCAAAGAGATTTCAAGGAACGCATGGACGAAGATGAGCTGTTAAATTGTATGAGATGCGGTTTTTGTTTGCCATCTTGCCCAACTTACATTGTGTCTGGATATAAAGAAAGCCAATCACCAAGAGGAAGAATTGCCTTAATGAAGGCAGTTTATGATGGGGTCCTTCAACCGGATGATGAATTTGAAAAGTCTTTAAACTTGTGTTTAGGATGTCGTGCGTGTGAGCCGGTTTGTCCATCAGGTGTGAATTATGGACATTTATTAGAAGAAGCAAGAGACATAATGAACCAAAATAAAAAGCATTCTTTACCTGTGCGGGCAGTTCGAAATGTGGTTTTTAAACAACTATTTCCTAAAAAAAGTAATTTAATCAACATAACTAGCTTAGTTGGATTTTATCAAAAATCTGGACTTCAAAAAGCGGCACGTAAAATAGGATTTATGAAACTGTTTCCAGATCATCTCCGCGAAATGGAAAAAATATTGCCTGATGTTCCTGAGAGAAAGACACTGAAACAGCGATCTGAATATTTCCCGCCAAAAGGAGAGAAAAAAGCAACTGTTGCTTTCTTTTCCGGATGTTTAATGGACACGTTGTTTCTCGAAACAAATCATGCAACCATTCAATTATTGCAAAAAGCCGGGTGTGAAATTGTTATTCCCAAAACACAAGCATGCTGCGGAGCTTTGCACGGTCATAGCGGAGAAAAAGAACTAGCGAAAGAATTAGCAAAACAAAATATTGAAGCGTTTGGAAAAAACGAAGTAGATTATATTATAACAAACGCAGGTGGCTGCGGCGCTTTCTTGATTGAATATGATCACTTATTAAAAGATGATCCGCAATGGTCAGAGCGCGCTGAAAAATTTGTTGCAAAAATAAAAGACATTACGTCCATTTTATATGAGCTTGATTTTCACAAACAATTTCGCCTTTCACTTCCTGAACAAGTCGTCACATATCAAGATTCCTGTCACCTGAGAAACGTCATGAAAACGTCAAAAGCTCCTAGAGAATTGCTTCGTTCAATTAAAGGAGTAACATTCACAGAAATGGAAAATGCCGATAGCTGCTGTGGCTCTGCAGGCATTTATAACATTGTCGAACCGAAAACATCCATGGAAATTTTAGATCAGAAAATGGAAAAAATGAAAAAAACCAGTGCCACTACAATAGTAACAGCTAATCCAGGATGTTTCATGCAAATGAAGCTAGGAATTGAAAGAGAAGGATTAAAGGATGTAAAAGCTGTTCATATTGTGGATCTATTGTTAGAAGCAGTGAAATAACGAACAAGCACTATATTTGATGTAATTTTGAAACTTAATGTGAATGTTTAATTGCTAAGCTGCAGTTTTTTGTTCAGATGATTATGGGGGAGGACTTTCTCTAAGAAACGGACTTGTTTGAAGTAGCTTCTACTCAAGTGTCTCAGACCTTCGGAAGCATCTGTGTCTGATTTTAAGTTAAATTCAACATAAAATGAAGAAAAGAAACGGAATGTACCGCGCATGCATTCCGTTATTTCAACCGCCATCAAGATAGATTTTACGGTTGTGAGAACATATAGATTTTTCATGAATGAAATAACTAAACGTTTCTTTTTATTCCAGACTTCATTTTCATCATTGGAGGATTTTGCTTGCGGCGTTGGCAAGTTTGCTTTCGTTTGATGATCCAGTCTAACTTTAAGCAGATTCATTCCCTTTTAGAACAAGAATATTTTTTGGGCTGTCCAGAATGAAACATCATAATCATTGATATATCAACGTTTCAAAAATATTAAAGGGGCGTCTATAAGCCGGAAAATCGACTTATTAGACAGCCCCTATGTGTAGAAGACTCCGCTCATGGAATACATTAGTTAGCATTCCGCCTCTGTGAAAAATCTCAGCCAAAAGGTGCCTTCACTCGCAAACAAGTTACGATTGCTCTGCTAAAAAATAAATTTTCTTCACTTTCTCCTTAAACTGCTCAACATGAACAAACCGCGCTTCTCGCAAAACCTCTTTTCCATCGACATATAAAATTAAAACAGGTGCGGTAAATATGGATAAGTGACCGGCTATGTTCGGAATATCATCCGCATTGATAAAGCCCATTTGAATTTTTGGAAACTCAGCCAGCACTTTTTCCACCTTTGGCAGCAAAGCATGACAAACACTGCAATTTGTTTTGGATATATATAAAAATGCCAAATGATGACTATTAATAAATTGCTCGACATCTTCTATGGAAAATAAATCATGGTTTGTCTGCAAAATTCATTTCGTCTCCTTTCATGATCAAAAAACTTACTTCATTATACCATAGGAAGGTATAAAGAAATTGAACAGATGCTTCACACGTTGAGAAGCAGGAGATTCACTTGGAGGGGCTTTAGAAGATGAGTATTGACGGCTTCTATTCTTTAATCGTTTGAATAGAAAATATTTGGAAAAACGATTATGAACAAAAACTGGAAGTGATGAATCAAATTTGAGAGTAAACGTTCGATGATTTCAAATTGTGCAGATGATATCGCTTACCTTAACAGGAAAGAACACGGAAAAACGAATGATGTTAGAAGTCTTTCTTGTATATAACAAAGAAATTTTAACTTATTGCCCTTTGTATTGTTCTTGTTCGTTGATCTGCCGGGCAAAAATACCTTTTTCTATTTATTAGGCAGCTGGCAGCAAAATCAACGGATGCTCTTTTCTACCCCTTGTAAGTGAACACGTACATTAATTATGTTGAATTACACAAGTCATTCAGCCGCTTTGATGCGAAATCATTCAACATTGCAGACCTTTATGTAGATTTTCTCCGTAAGAAATCTTCTCCAATAAATACATTAACCCCCAGCACCTAAGTACTGGGGAAAAAAACATGAATCCCCCGCTGACGGGGTGAAATGGCCTGCGACGCGGCAGGCAACTTATCATTAAGTTATGAGTTTATTGTTGATATTATGCAATGAGAGGAACCATTTAGGGCTCCTCTCCGTTGAAAACACAAACGAATCCACGTTTTTTCACGTGTGAAATGGTCTGTGACGAGACAGACAACTTATTTTGTATTCTAAGTATAGAAAAATCTTGGGAAATGTCAATACATGATCAATACACTGTCAATACGTTACAGATAAATACCCATTTTACACGGTTCATAATCTTATTTAAATCATCCTTGTTTATATTGCCGATATGTTGCTTTAGCCTTACTTTGTTAACTGTCGTTAATTCTTCCACCTTTACGGCGGAAGTCTGCGTTAAAAACGGATAGACTTCCTTTTTGAGAAAATAATGTGTCGCAAGTTTTGGCGATACCTTTGTTTTTCCTTTCCGATCTGTTATAGTTTTGGTTTTTAACTTTGTAGTCAGCGGAGCTATCTTAACATTACCGGATGTACGGTTAATTCTGTTATTAGAAAGGACAAGCACCGGTCGTTCTCCGTTTTGCTCTGTGCCGATATTTTCCCCGAGTTCACAAGTGAAAATGGCCCCTTGAACGATCAGTCGTTTCATTTGCGTTTGCTCATTCTCAATCCATTCATTAGCTAATGTGATCTTATTGGGATACATTCGTCTAGTTTAGCTTTTTTTAAACGTAATCGTTCACGTTTTACTGCATCTGATTCCATCTTCTTCTCCCTTTCCCTTTGTTTTATACCGTTACACTCATGATTGTATCACGTCATGATCTTAAAGTTTGTTAAAGCTTCAATATTTTTTCGCTATACATTCCCATCATTTTGTCGCTTGCAGGGTATGCCGAAACATCAATAGAATGATTATATAACAGTGTAATAACAGAATGTATCGGTGTTTTGACTAGTGATATAGACGAAGGACTAATATTGATTGAATCGAGAGACGTGTGTACCTAATTAAGAATGAAGGAATCTGCTTTAAGAAAGTATGCTCTCATTCTCCAAGCAAGACGCGGGTGGGAGCGAGGCTATTTAGAAAAGACATTATATTCTCTTGAAGCGTTTTATGGAGATAAAACAGAGCAGCGATATGACGCCAGAAACAAGCGGCAGAAGCAGTAATGGCATGTGTTCGACAATCAAACGTAGCAGTTTGCGAAATGAAGACAAAACGGGAATTAGATCGTTATAACGATAATATACAAACGTTAAAAGTGATGGTGCCAAACAAAACGATCTGCTAAAGTACTCATGATGAGGTTAGATCAACAACAGAAATACATAAAGGAAAGGGATGAACTTCTCACGCGGTTTCTAAAGGAATCCATGGAGACACACAAAATGATCACTGTGGCCAAAGAGGAAGAGCAAAAGAAGAAAAAGTGTTTTGGTCTCTTCATCTCTTTTGTGATTGTTCATTTCACATGCATCCTCTTTTCCCTCAAGTTCAGTATTCATGCGAGAATCAAAATTGTACATTTATTAAATTAGCATTCATATGCATCTTCGCTCTGTATGAGTAAAATGTTTGTTGGAGAAAGATAAGATCCTTCCGTTAGAAGCAGGAGTTTCTCTTAAATGGTAGGGGGAAAGGCAAAATAAATGCAAAAAGGACTCTCCTCCTGTATTGTGATAAGTGCACAAACCAAACACAAGGAGAAAAGAGAGGTGGGCAAACATTAAAAGAGATCGAAATGGAATTATTTTCGATGATTCAAGAAACCTTCGGGGAACTGCTTCAACAGGTGTTGGAGTACATCGATCATGAGTGCCCTTGGTAAACAAACGTCACTATGTGCATCAGACGAAATGAGCCGGTGTAGGAAGGGCTTGAAGGGTTTATGATGGAAGAATACAGCTATGACCCGATGATGGACTGGTTTTCTCAATGGAGATAGAACCGCGTGGATCACCGCTTGCCGGGAGTATTTCGGAAAACGGCAGGAACACCGATTTACAAGCATTAAAAGTGTTGAAAGGATTTAAAAAAACAAAAGAGGCACATACAAACAGGATGAGATGGTTGGCGAACGCTTACAAAACAGATCGTAAAAACGAAATATACCCAAAAAATCAAAACAGCAAAAAAATCCCCATCAAAATCTTGTCTCAATCTCTCTGCAAATCTATTACAATAGAAATAAAAACATAATTTATAAGGTGATGCATAATGGATTCTTCATGGCTGAAGCCGATTTCTGAGGCAAAGTATTTGGCAACGGACAATGCTTATCGCTATCGGGCGATTTTACGATATTTTTATATGCAGCATGAACGAATGCGGCAATATTTGTTTCCTGAAGAAGTATTTGCATTTTTAAAAGAACATAAGGAGTTTCAGAACTATACTGAAGACGATCTCCAGCAGGATTTAGATCAGCTTGTCAAATGGAAAAACTTAATTGCTCGGCAAGAGACGGTGAATATTCGCACAATCGAAGAATTTAAAAAGAAACGGTTTCGTTATCAATGCAGTCCTTACACGGTTGAAATTGAGAGGATGATCCGCACGTTAGAGAAGCTAGGGGATTCATTCGGAGGATCTTTAGAAAAAACGCGTTTTGACCGTTTATACTCTTCACTCGTTCGAATAGAAAATATTATACAAAACGATTTTCAAGAAAAACGAGAAGAGATTAATCAAATTTGGGAAGAAACATTCGATTATTTCAAAAAAATCATTCAAAATTCTGCGGATTACATCGCTTACCTTAACAGTGAGAACACGGAAGAACGAATGATGTCGGAAGCCTTTCTTGTATATAAAGAAAAATTTACGACATATTTACGCGATTTCATCGTTGCCTTACAGAAAACATCGTTAAAAATTGAAAAGTTGTTGGAAGATATCAGAGAAGATGATGTTCACAAACTAGTCGCAATTGTTGCTGATTATCAAATGACGATTCCTCGATTAGAAGAAATGGAAGTGACGAAAGAACAACTTGAAGAAGATTTATTCGAAAAGTGGAGAGGTCTAAAAGAATGGTTTTTAGGCAGAGAAGGACGTGAAAGTGAATTGTATTTTCTTCAGCACCAAACGAATGAAGCCATTCGCCGTATGACTCGGGTCGTGCAAAGGCTGGGGGAACGTCATCACAATTTCCGCAGCCGCAAGAAAGATTTTCTCCATTTAGCAAAGTGGTTTTCCGAGCTTCCGAGTTTAGTAGATGCCCACCGACTATCCTCTGTTGTTTTCGGCTGTTTCCATACAAAGCATCTCATAACAGAGAACGATGCAACAGAAAACTTTTATCGCGATATTTGGGAAGAAGAGCCGACAGAATGGACGGTAAAGCCTCGCGTTCGCCATTACCGTGAAAAGAAAAAGCCGGAAGCGATCGAAACACATGAAAAAGAGAAACAGGAGATGAAGGAGAAATTTTTGCTGGAGAAAAAACGTGAGAAAGAAGAGTTAGAGAACCTCATTCAAGACAATAAAATCGTATTACGAGAGTTGCCGGTGATCGAACCGCACATTCGAAAAACATTGTTAAGCTGGATAGCAAAATCAATGACAAAACAAGACGGAGTCGTAAAAACGGAAAACGGGTGGAAAGTGAAAATCTTGCAAAAGGATTCTTCCTCGATTCAATTGAAAGCCTCTGACGGTACACTTACGATGCCGAATTATGAACTTTATGTCCTCGAAAAGGGAGAGATGTAACATTGGAAAAGACGGAGCAAGGGTTTGATGAAAAAGCGAAAGAAGCCATGACAGCCCTGTTTGAAAACTTCTGGATTGTCCGGGAAGAGGAACCAGAGCTTTATCAAAAGATTAGAGAACGTGAAAAAGTATTGAAACGTTACTTGCAAGAAAAGTTTGGATATCGGCTAATCATTCACCGTTATTTTGCAAAGCTCGAGAAAATCCCGGCTGAGCCAGAATCGTGGATGGGTATTCAAGATTTTCAAGATATATTAGATTATGCCCTGTTTTGCTGCTTATTAGCATATTTAGAGAGCAAAGCCGTCGATGAGAAATTTCTTCTGTCCGATTTATGTGAAGAGATTCAAGCGATGTATCCCGGGGAACTGCCAATCGATTGGACGAATTATCAACATCGGAAGTCGCTCATTCGCGTGCTGAGGACGTCGGAGCAAATTGGTATCGTAAAACGCGTCGATGGGGATCTTGAAGGGTTTGCAAATAAAGAAGACCATGAAGCACTCTATGAAGTCCCCGTTGTATCCCGCTATTTTATGAGATCATATCCGAAAGACTTGTTTCAATATGAAACGATAGAGGAGATTTTAGAAGAAGAATGGAAAGCGTCCCCGCAAGACTATCGCCGCCATCGGATATATCGGCAACTATTTTTATCGCCAGCCATTTATCGAAGACAAAAAGACGATCCTGACTTTTATTATTTAAGAAACTTTCGCCATCGCTTGCGGGAAGATATTGAAAAACATACTGATTATCGCTATGAACTTTTTAAAAATGCGGCACTTTTAACTTTACCGGAACGTCAAAGCCGCTATACGCTGTTTCCAGATCAAAAAGGTACTTCGGAGATTATTCTTCATTTTTCCAAAATTATTCGCCAGCATCTTGATGTTCACATACCTGATGAATATGGACAAATCCGCTTAACACCAAATGATTTTTTAGGTCTGTTAAAAAAATGCCGTGACGAATTTTCCGAAGGATGGAGTAAAACATACCGCGACATGACAATCTCTCAGCTTTCTGATGAAGTATTGAGTGCATTAAAGGAGTGGAAAATGGCAGAACGTGAAGCGGAGACTGGGATGATTATTCTCTACCCTCTTTTAGGTCGATTAGTCGGAACATATCCTGATGATTTTCTAATGAAAGGAACGAATGAAGATGACGAGTAAATGGGAGTTATATCGAGCGGGAGTGTTAAATTTTTGGTATTATGATGAAGAATTTTTTCATTTCGCAGACGGAAAACTTCTATTGCGTGGAAGCAACGGCTCCGGCAAATCGGTGACGATGCAAAGTTTTCTTCCGGTTCTGCTTGATGGAAAAAAGAGTCCTGACCGCCTCGATCCGTTCGGTTCCCGAGCTAGAAGAATGGAAGATTACTTGCTTGGGGAAAAAGAACTCGTCGACAGGGACGAACGAACAGGCTATTTATTTTTAGAATATAAGCGGAAAAACTCTGAACAATATATCACAACGGGTATCGGCTTACGGGCAAAACGGCAGAAAAATATGGATTTTTGGGGATTTGTCGTTTTTGACAATCGGCGCATCGGCAAAGACTTGCGTTTATATAAAGAAGAAAAGACAGACGGGAAGACGCAAAAAATTCCTTTAACGAAACGGGAGTTGATCACTGTTATTGGTGAAGGCGGTACGGTTGTTGATTCGCAACGTGAATATATGGAGTTAGTGAATAAACATATTTTTCGATTTGAGTCGCTTGATGCGTTCCACGAATTGATTGAATTACTCATTCAATTACGCAGTCCGAAGCTTTCAAAAGATTTTAAGCCAACTGTGATCTACGAAATATTAGAAAGCTCGCTGCCAGCACTTACAGATGAAGAGCTGCGACACTTGTCAGAAACGATAGAAAATATGGATCAAGCAAAACAACAATTAGAACAGCTTGAAAAAGACGAGAAGGCTCTAAAGCATCTTTGCCAGCATTATTCGACTTACAATGAGTATATGTTGGCTGAGAAAGCGAATGAATATTTAAAATCGGAAAAAAGCTTTAAAAAGTTAGCTGAAGAAAAGAAACAGTTTGTCGCACAACATCGTGAATATGAGGAAACACTTGCGACATTGAAAGAAGAGACTCAACAATTATCGATTGAACAAGAAGTGCTGCGTAAACGGGAACTTGATTTATCCAATCATGAAGTGTTTCAGGCAGAAGAAAAGCGTAATGAAACAGCGGAAAAACTGCAGAATGTAAACAAAGAGCTCAAAAAGAAAGAAAGATTTATAGATGAAAAACGAGAGCAAGAACGGAAAATTGAACAAAACTTAAACATGTATGAAGAACGTTTCGAACAGTTATTGAAAAAGCTAACAGAACAGTTAGAAATGATGCGGAACGATGCGTTAGAAAGCTCTTTTTCCGAGCATACAATCAACGAAGAAGATTTTCAGCGGAACCGAGAATATGAATTTGATTTTACCGTATGGAAGCGGGAAGCTAATGCACATTTTGATCGACTGGAGCAAATTAACGGACTTTGGAAAGAACATGATGAAATTCAATTACGTTATGAAGAAACGTATAAAGAGCTCGGCGAATTAAATAGGGAATTAGACCAACTAAAAAATGAAGAGAAAAAATGGTATGAACTGGTTGAAGACGAAAAATCCCGTTTGCAGGAAAGCGTGTTTGAATGGAGCAAAATGTATCCGGATATAAAGGTGGATGACGAAGCATTTCAAGTATTTTTACAAAGATTGAATGAGCTTTATGAGCGCTATCATTTCGAAGAGGTGAAACAACCGTTTACGAATCAATATTATCAATCTTTAGAATCGTGGAAAGCGGAAAAAATTAAAAAACAGCATGAAATGAAATTGATAGAAAATGAATTTCGTGAAACGGAAGAAAAATTGCGCTATTGGAAGGAACAAAAAGATCCAGAACCAGAACGAGACATGCAAACGGTGCAAACAAGGGCGTCGCTAAAAGAAAAAGGAATACCTTTTGTTCCGTTATATGCGGCGGTGGAGTTTCAAGAGCACGTGTCCGAAGAGTTGCGGGAACGGATCGAATCTACATTAAATCATGCTGGATTGCTCGACGCTTTAATTGTGGAAGCGGATTTAGATATCCAATATGATCGAGTAATCATGCCAAACCCGGCAATGATGGCACACACGCTAGAGGATTATTTAAAACCTGATGTAGAGAATGACTCAGGTGTTACTAAGGAACGAATCGAAGCGGTATTGCGCAGTATAATCGTATCGGACGAACAGCAAGGTAACGAATATTTTGTCATTAACGAAGCCGGACAATATTCACTAGGACTTTTAAAAGGACATGCCCCTGAAAGGGAAAAGGCAAAGTATATTGGAAGAGCCGCACGGAAACGGCTGCGTCTTGAGAAAATTCAGCAATTTGAGGAAGAATTACAGCTTTTAAACACTCAACTAAGAGAAAAACGAGAGCAGCTCGCGGCAGTGGATGAACGAATTCGCCATATTACGGAAGGGTTTCAATCGTTTCCAACTGACCAAAATGTCAAATATGCCTATGACCAGTGGAAGGAAACGAAACTCAAAGTAGAGAGCAAAGAAAAAGAAACAGAAAAGAAAAATGAAAAATTAGGTCAAATTGCTCGAAAATGGCAGCAAGTGAAAAATACTTTGCGCAACAAGACAGAAGGACTGGACCTTAAGTTTTCGAAAAAAGGGTACGAAGATGCTTTGTCTTATATGAAATCATATTTAAAAGAGTTAAATGATGTACAAATTACGCATGGAAACATCGTGCATACCGATGAAATGATCAAAAACCTAAATGATCAGCTTGAAGCATTACAAAACGAAATAGACGAAGCGAAAGGCGAAATCAATGTTCTTCTCGATCAACAACAGCGAGTATCACTTGAACTTGAGCATATCGAATTGATGTTAACGAAAATGGGAGCGGAACATATTCGTCAAGAGATTCAACAGATTCGAGAACGACTAACGTTTTTAAAAACGGAAATTCCTGAGAAAATTAAGAAACAAGCAGACATCGGGAATCAACTTTCAAACATGAAAAGCAAAATAAACGGTTTAGAGAGAAAACTGGAATTTGCAAAGGTTCTTGTCCAAGCATGGGAAGAGCTATTTGCCAAAGAATTGGAACGAGGGCTAGTGTTTGTTGACGAAAATGAAACAGGCTCGCTTTTGGACAAAGCAATAGACATTTCCAAGAAATATGGTTCTGTATTAAAAGAGAATACACGACTTTCTGTCACCGAACGATTAAACCGAATATTTTTCCAAGAACAACCGAATTTAATCGAATATCGTCCGGCACAGGAACCTGCCGATTGGAACAAACAAAATCCGTTCGTCGAGCTTTCATTAGATGAGGAATCGGAGCTAAAAGCGAACGATTTGAAGGAAAAAGCAGGACGTATCATCATTTTACTAGACTACAAAGGACAACGCGTTACACCATATTATGTATTAAAAGAGATTGAAAAAGATATATTGCTGCAAAAAGAATATATTAACGAACAGGACCGCGAATTGTATGAAGATATTATTTTGAAAACGATCGGGCGAATATTGCGAAGCCGCATACAGCGTGCCGAACGCTGGGTTAAAGATATGAACGCATTAATGGAAAAACGTGATACTTCTTCAGGTCTGACGTTTTCAATTCAATGGAAGCCGAAGACCGCGGAAACCGAAGAAGAAATGGACACGAAAGATTTAGTCGAATTGTTGCGAATGAATTCGCGGCTGCTAAAGGAAGAAGATTTGCAGCGGGTTACGATGCATTTCCGCTCAAAAATCAACCGAGCGAGAGAAATGCTTGAAGAAAGTGGGCAGGGCAATACGCTTCACCAAGTCATTAAAGAAGTGCTCGATTACCGAAAGTGGTTCTCGTTTACGCTTTATTACCAAAAAACAAATGAACCAAAGCGGGAATTAACGAACCAAAAGTTTTATAAATTTAGCGGCGGAGAAAAGGCGATGGCGATGTATATTCCTCTTTTTGCCGCGGCATATTCACGATATCAAGAGGCTGCAGAGGATGCTCCATATATTATTTCGTTAGATGAAGCGTTTGCCGGCGTTGATGAAAATAACATTCGTGATATGTTTGCTTTAGTCGAAGAGCTTGGTTTCAATTATATCATGAACTCTCAGGCACTTTGGGGAGACTACGACACGGTACCATCGCTTTCTATTTGCGAGCTAGTTCGCCCGAAAAATGCACCGTACGTTACGGTTATTCGTTATCATTGGGATGGAAAAGTGAAACGACTTGCGTCAAATCCGGACGAAGAATTTACTTTTACATCATCCATATAGGAAGGATGGTTCATGTTGGAACAAAAAGTAGCGGATGCTGTTGAGTTTTTTCGCGGTGAACCTGGCTTTCACCGCCTTTTTTTGCTGATGAAAAAGAAATATCAATCACTCGGGAGAATCGGCGGAACGGTCAAATTAGACGGTTTTTCCTTTGAAGAAAAAGAAGCGCTCGGGGCGTTTTTTGGGAAGGATTTTCATCAAGAATCTACTCCTTCGGTTTCATTAAAAATGTTTGCCGAACAATTAGAGAAAACGCGCTTTGCCGGTATACCGCTCGTTACGTTACTTGAGAATTATTTTGGTGAAGACATTACAACCAATCAAGAGAAGAGGGAAACAGATCGGAAGAAAAAAGAAGAATTTTTTCAAAACCTTATTCATCAATATCCCGAACAAGCAAGGCTTCTGTCTTTTATAGCTGAATCAGCTCCCCAAAACCGCTTTATTCATATCGCCTATTCGCAAGATAGGGAACATTTGGAGACTGTTTTAAAGAATGTGTGCACTGCGCTTCATCATTTGCCGAAAAAAGGTGATTATGAACGTCTTTCAATTTTTTCACAAAAAGTGCTAAAAGATCCGCACGCATTTGACTTACATACGTTTCAAGGAAAAGTATTTCTTCATGCACTTCAATTTTACTCTGATCAAGACTATGACTTATCCTCAGTCGAGGAAGTCAATGAGCTCCTGCAATCATTTGGCATTTTACGGGAAGATATTTTAAACTTTGTGACATGTGCGGGAATTTTGACAGAAACGGAACAGGGAATTCATTCTGTGTTTGCTTCTGCTGTAAAAACGAATACAGTACTCAATGTGCCATTGCGGGAAATATTGAAGTTAAAGCGTGCATATCCTGCTAAGGGGCAAACCGTATTTGTCGTTGAGAACTCAGGCGTATTTTCCGCTTTGTTGGATTTATTTCCTGACGCTTTTCCGCCGCTGATTTGCACAAATGGGCAATTTAAACTAGCGTCACTGATGTTAATAGACTTAATCATCCAAGAAGGTTGTCAAATATATTATTCTGGAGATTTTGATCCTGAAGGACTAAAAATGGCGCAGCGATTAAAGGAGCGGAATCAGGAGCATATTCATTTATGGCATTTCCAATTAGAAGATTACTTAGCGTCATCTCCAGAGGTTTTGCTGTCGGATGACCGAGTAGCGAAACTAGAAACTGTTACGATCGAAGAATTGCAACCGATCAAAGAGAAAATGCGGAAAATAAAAAAAGCTGGCTATCAAGAAGAAATCCTGAAGAAGCTTTATGAAGGTATTTGTCGCCACATGTGGGATTAGGCTGGAAACATGATTTGCGAGTCTGTTCCCATTCGATTTGCTAACAATGTGCGAATGGGGACAGGTGGTTACATAGTAAAGAAAATACACGTTTTGGATAGACGTGCTTACTTTTCGAGTTTATATTAACATATTTCATTATTTGAGGTTTTAAGCTTTTTGTTGGTTTTAAATTAACTCGAATGTCTATTTCTTTTTCTATATGATGAGCTTGCTCATTTTGGTGCAAGTGGTCAATAATTCCTATGTTGAAATGGAAAGACAAGCGAATTATTTTGCAGCTGCTCTAATATTGCCGTGGAAGCTCTTCCTATACTCATATAAAGCTAGAGGGGTTTATTAATTGAAAGAAATTTTGGATGGTTTCTATAAATGCGATGATTGTAAGAAGTTATCATATATGTTTAATAAGTTACAATTCAATACCAATGCCAGCAAAAGCAAATGTACCAAAGGAAATAAAAACACTCAGTTGCCATTAAGTTGGATCGCCAAACTCTAATGGAGAAAAGATTTGAATGTATCAAAGCAAGATTAACCTAGATTTAGAAATTTTGCATCAACTCCTTCAAGGAAATTCAAAAAATTTACGGTTAAAATAAACCAGATTTTACAAGCTCAAGCATCTGAAAGGATCGGATTTGAAATTGGCTAGTATTTTTAGACCCATTCATTTTTACACAATTATACGGACTCAACTCTATTAAATAGATGTATGACTGGAAATGATATATATTGTAAAATTTATGATAAAATAGCACTATATACATGTTCTTATGGTGAGGTGTGTATATGTCACAAAATTTTCGCTTTTTAGAAGAAAAATGGGAAGTTCTCGCCCGTGTTGGGGAAACGGCAGAACGAAATGTCTATCAAAATCCAAATGTGGCGATAAGTGAGCTTAGAAAATTTGCTGAAACTATAACAAAATATATTTTAGCGTTAGAAGAAATAAAGGAAGAACGCAGAACTGATCAACAGGAGCGTCTGAGAATTCTTTTTTATGAGCAAATTCTGCCGAAGGAAATATATGACTTATTTACGGTCATTCGTTTGAAAGGGAATCAAGCGGTACATAATCCGAGCTATGGTGAAGTAAATGAAGCAAAAGCTTTATTGCATATGGCGTTTCGAATTGCGGTTTGGTTTATGGAAGTGTATGGCGATTGGTCATTTCAAGCTCCAGAATATATCGAACCGACACCGCAAACATCTATATCAGAAGATGAATTGAACCATGTAGTTAAGTCATACGAAGAAAAGCTTGCTCATTTGGAAACAGAGCTTGAGAAGATCCGAAAGGAACAGCTATATATTAGCAATGAAGAGAAACAAAAACGACGTGAGTACTCACAACGGGCAGTCGCCAACTTTGAATTGACGGAAGCAGAAACCCGTATTCTTATTGATCAGCAATTACGTGATGCTGGCTGGGAGGCTGATTCAGAAAAGCTGCGTTTCTCAAAAGGAGTTCGTCCGGAAAAAGGAAAAAACATGGCGATTGCGGAGTGGCCTTTAAAACATGGTTACGCTGATTATGCTTTATTTATTGGCCCCGAGCTAGTAGGGATCATTGAAGCGAAACGTGCTAGTAAAGATATCCCATCTGACATTGAGCAAGCAAAAGAATATGCAAAACTTATTGTTCGGCATGGTCATGAAGTGATCCATGAACCATGGGGAGATCACTATGTTCCATTTTTGTTCGCAACCAATGGCCGCCCCTTTTTAAAACAGCTAGAACAAAAGTCAGGCATTTGGTTTTTAGATGCGCGGAAATCAACGAATCACCCGCGCCCACTTCAAGGATGGTACACTCCTCAAGGACTGAAAAATCTATTAGAAAAAGATACGGAACGTTCGGAGCAATTTTTGCGTGATGAAAAATTTGATTATCTTAAATTACGAGACTATCAAGTCAAAGCTATTCAAGCGGTCGAAAAAGCATTGGAAGAGAAAAAACGCAGCATTTTAATCGCCATGGCAACCGGAACAGGGAAAACAAGAATGGCGATTGGTCTCATTTATCGATTGATCAAAGCAAAGCGTTTTAATCGTATATTATTCCTTGTCGACCGAAAAGCTCTTGGAGAACAAGCGGAAAGCGCTTTTAAAGAAAGTAAGCTGGAAAATTTCCATACGTTCACTGAAATTTATAGCTTACAATCGTTATACGATCAAAAACCAGATGATGAAACAAAAGTACATATCGCTACCGTACAAGGAATGTTAAAACGCATTTTCTACAACGAGAAAACAGAAGACATTCCATCGATTGATCAATATGATTGCATTATTGTCGATGAAGCCCATCGAGGCTATACACTAGATAAAGAGATGAATGACATAGAAATTGAAATAAGAGATCACAATGATTATGTAAGCAAATATCGAAAAGTACTTGATTACTTTGATGCCGTTCGCATCGGTTTAACAGCAACTCCTGCGCTGCATACTACAGAAATTTTTGGACCGCCGGTTTTCACTTATTCTTATCGAGAAGCAGTCGTCGATGGATATTTAGTCGACCATGAACCACCGTATCAATTTGAAACGGTATTAAAAAAGGAAGGAATCACTTGGGCCAAAGGTGAAAAGGTCGACGTATATGATACGGTTTCCGGCACAATTTCACAAGAATACCTTGAAGATGAAGTGAATATTGAGGTTGCACATTTTAATACAAAAGTTATCACAGAAAGCTTTAATCGTGTTATTATACGAGAGTTGGCGAATTATATTTCTCCTGACGATGAAGGCAAAACATTGATATTTGCAGCGACAGATGATCACGCAGACTTAGTCGTACGTCTTTTAAAAGAAGAATTTGAAAAAGTATACGGTGAAGTCGAAGACAATGCGATTATGAAAATTACAGGCTCCATTAAAGATCCATCAGGTGCGATTCGACGCTTTAAAAATGAAAAATATCCAACTATTGTTGTGACGGTGGATTTGCTAACGACAGGTGTCGATGTTCCAGCAATTACAAATCTCGTCTTCTTGCGCCGCGTTCGCTCTCGGATTCTTTATGAGCAAATGCTAGGCCGAGCAACGAGAAGATGTGAAGAAATCCGAAAAGACCACTTTAATATTTTCGATGCGGTTGGAATCTATGAGTCTTTAAAACCATATACAAGCATGAAGCCTGTTGTCACTCGACCAAATATTTCACTGACTCAATTAGTAGAAGAATTAGAAGGTTTAGAAAAAGAAGAACACCTTCAACATCAACAAGAACAAATTATTGCCAAAATCCAACGAAAAAAACGCCAATGGTCAGATAAGCAGCACCAAGACTTTAAAGTATTATCTGGTGGAAAAACAGTTGATGAATTTATAGATTGGGTAAAAAACTTGAATCCTGCTGAATTAACTGGACAATTAAAAGAGTATAAATCGATGTTCCGTTATATGGATGAAAATCGCTATCGGGAAAATAAACAATATATTTCCACGCATGAAGATGAACTTATTGGAGTTAAACGCGGATATGGAAATGCGGAAAAACCGGATGATTATTTACAATCATTTGGAGAGTTTATCCGAAACAATATGAACAAAATCCCTGCGCTAATGATTGTATGTCAACGTCCAACTGAATTAACGAGAGAAGAGTTAAAAAAATTGTTGCTTGAATTGGACCAGAAAGGTTTTTCCGAGAAAAAATTACAAGCAGCTTGGCGCGAGGCGAAAAATGAAGACATCGCAGCGGACATCATCGCCTTCATCCGCCAGCAGGCTTTAGGCGATCCGCTTATTAGTCATGAAGAACGAATTAAACACGCCATGAAGAAAATTTACCAAATGAAAGCGTGGCCGCCTGTTCAAAAGAAATGGCTGGAACGTATTGAAAAGCAATTACTGCAAGAATCTGTTCTTCATCCGGACCCTGAAAAGGCTTTTGAATATGAACCTTTTAAGAGCCGTGGAGGCTTTAAACAATTAAATCAAATTTTCGATGGACAATTAGCACAAATTGTTCGCGAAATTAATTATAATTTGTATAACTATCACCAAAAGAAGGAGCAAGCGTAGATGAACAACAGAGAAATCGTCCAAAAACTATGGAATTTATGTAACGTTCTTCGTGATGACGGCATTACGTATCACCAATACGTCACAGAGCTAACGTATTTGCTGTTCTTAAAAATGATGAAAGAAACCGGTCAAGAATATATGATTCCTGAAAAATATCGTTGGGATTCGTTAGTAGAAAAAGACGGGATCGAACTTAAAGAGCATTATCAACAGCTGTTGCTTGATTTAGGAAAAGAGGAAAATGAATTATTAAAACAAATTTATACAGATGCGACATCTAATATTAGAGAACCAAAGAACCTGGAAAAAATTATTCAATCGACCAATAACTTAGATTGGTACAATGCGAAGCAAGAAGGATTAGGGGATTTATACGAAGGGCTGTTAGAAAAAAACGCGAGTGAAGTGAAATCGGGAGCGGGGCAATATTTTACGCCTCGCGTCCTTATTGATGTTATTGTCGAACTTGTCAATCCTCAGCCGGGCGAACGCTGCCATGACCCTGCTGCGGGAACATTCGGCTTTATGATCGCGGCAGATCGTCATGTTCGTAAACAAACCGATGATTATTTTGACTTATCTCAAGAAGAAATCGAATTTCAAAAATACAAGGCATTCTCAGGAGTAGAGCTTGTCAGAGACACGCATCGTCTAGCGGTCATGAATGCGTTGCTTCATGATATTCATGGGGAAATCTTGTTAGGCGATACCCTCTCTTCACTAGGTGAAAGTTTGAAAAATTTTGATGTGATTTTAACGAATCCGCCTTTTGGAACAAAAAAAGGAGGCGAGCGGGCAACACGAACTGACTTCACCTTTACAACATCGAACAAACAGTTGAATTTCTTGCAGCATATTTACCGCGCTCTCAAGGCAAACGGCAAAGCTCGTGCCGCGGTTGTCCTTCCAGATAACGTCTTGTTTGAAGGCGGGGTAGGAGCCGACATTCGCCGCGACTTAATGGATAAGTGTAATTTACATACAATTTTACGCTTGCCAACTGGCATTTTCTATGCCCAAGGAGTGAAAACGAACGTTTTATTCTTCAACCGCGGGACATCAGATGTCGGCAACACAAAAGAAGTATGGGTGTACGATTTACGCACGAATATGCCTTCCTTCGGCAAACGGAATCCGCTAACGAAAGAACATTTTGAAGGATTTATCAAGGCTTATACGGCAGAAGATCGCAGCCAAGTCAAAGACGAGCGCTGGAATGTGTTCACACGTGAAGAAATTGCGAAAAAAGGCGACAGCTTGGATATTGGTTTAATTGCTGATGAATCCTTGTCCGTCTACGAAAACCTGCCAGACCCAATCGAATCTGCAGAAGAAGCGGTGGAAAAATTAGAACTAGCGATTTCGTTACTAAACGAAGTCATTGCCGAGTTAAAAGCTGTCGAACAACCTAACACCTACCAAACAGATTCTAAAGAAATGCTAAAAGTCGCAGAAACATCTGAGGTGCTTGAAAAATGAGTAAAAAGAAACAAAAGTCTATCGAAGAACTACTGGAAGAAGCGTTAGTGCCGGAAGAAGAACAGCCTTATAAAGTGCCGGAGAATTGGGTGTGGACAAGATTAGGTAAATTAATTGAATTAGTTTATGGAAAATCACTTCCAGAGAAAAAAAGAAGTGGAAATGGTTTTCCTGTTTATGGTTCTAACGGAGTGGTTGGTTATCATTCTGAGTTTCTCATAGAAGGACCTGTAATTATTGTTGGTCGAAAAGGCTCATATGGTGAAGTAAATTGGTATAATGAATCAGGATGGGCTATTGACACTACTTATTATGTACTTGCAAAACAAAAAATAAATTATAAATATGTGTATTATTTACTTAAAACTTTAAACCTAAAAAAACTTAATAGATCCACGGCAATTCCCGGATTAAACCGAGAAGATGCATATACTCAAAAAGTAGTGCTCCCACCTTTCAAAGAACAAAAACGCATTGTTGAGAAGATTGAACAGCTTTTTGCTAAAATTGATGAAGCGAAGCGGTTGATTGAGGAAGTGAAAGGGTCGTTTGAACCTCGCCGTGCAGCAATTTTGGATAGGGCGTTTGGAGGACGATTAGGTACAAATGATCCTAAAGAGAAGAGTATGTTCGAAACTTTTAATGAGTTGACAGAAAAGGATCTTATTCCAAAAGAAGAGCAACCGTATGAGGTGCCTAAGAATTGGGTGTGGATTAGGTTAGGTAGTTTTTTACCACCAATGGAAACCAGAGACCTTGCTAGATTAGAAAGTGAAAATTTTCTGTATGTTGATATTGATTCAATAGACAATAACAAATTTGAAATCAGGGAGCCAAAAATTATAGAAATAAAAAATGCACCAAGTAGAGCTAACGAAGAATAGATAAAGGGGATGTAATCATTTCTTTAGTTAGACCATATCTAAGAAATGTTGCTAGGGTATTGTTTGATGATCCACGCTTAGTTGCATCGACGGCATTTTATGTATGTAAAAGAAATAAAGTTACGGAAACAAACTATCTTTATTACTATTTAATTACATCTTTTGTAACAAATTATTTAAATGTTAGAACAAAAGGACACAACGCTCCATCGGTTAGAAATAGTGACTTCCTAGAACTTCCTATACCAATACCACCAGTAGAAGAACAAAAACGCATTGCTGAGAAGGTAGATATTTTATTAAGTAAATTAGAAACTGAAAAAGAAATGGTTTTAGAAGTTGAACAAAAACTTAATTCATTAAAGCAATCTATCCTTTACAAAGCCTTCCGCGGCGAGCTTGGTACAAACAATCCCACCGATGAGCATGCGATTGAGTTGTTAAAGGAAGTGTTAAAATCTAAATAAATCATTTATGTATGAGCTCATTCAGTGATTATAAAGTAAACTCTTAGAAATTTTCTAGCAATTCCCCCGCTTCCAAAGTCAAAGAAATAAACTTCTTATTTGAATAACAAAATAAGCTGTTAGCTCAAAGATTGTAGGGGGGTAAATAAGGTGTATTTGTGTAATGGATTTGTTTTACAATATTATCCATTATAATAACAATATCATTTGGTCAAGGCATCTCAGAGAGCAGCGAAATCTCGAGATGCCTTTTTGTTTTACAAATTATAATCATGATGATTGAGCGGATAGCTCGGTATTACTTTTGAAAATTAGTAAATTCTTCTGCTTGTATATTGAGAACCTAGGTCAGTATGGAGGATAAGCACTTTTTCCGGAGCTTGAGTGTTATACGCGTTTACTGCAGCTTGAATCACCAGATCCGTTGTCATCGTCTGTGAAAAGGAATAAATAACTTTTTAGAATGTAAATCCAGTACAGAAGCTAAATAACAACAATCTACTTTCACTGTATGGATATAAGTCATATCTGATACCTATTTTTCATTAATGGAATGTGTCGAAACATCATGTTCTAATAGATTTTCCCGTTCTTTCACTTTTTGATTACTTGAATATGGACGGTATTTTTTCGAAATAATAGAACGAATTTCAGCTTTTTTCATCAAACTCTGGATTCTTTTTTAACCTCACCCAATAACCTTTTTTTGAAGAGTGATATGAATTTTGGAGGCACCATAGAGTTGCTAGCTTACTGCATGAATTTCTATGATTTTGTCGGTTAATTCCTTGTTTTCTCGATTACGATTAGACTCAACATGTTGAAGCGATTGATAATGCGTACTTCTAGGTATTTCTGGCACCTAGATCTATACATTATTTAGACAAACCTTGATGTTCTTGAAGATAGATGGATTCATGTTGCGCAAAAAGTAAAACGCATAATTGACGAGGTACCTAATTTGGGGCTGTCTAATAAGTCGATTTTCCGGCTTATAGACGCCCCTTTAATGTTTTAGAAACGTTGATATATCAATGTTTATGATGTTTCGTTTTAATGGATTTTGATTTTCTGGACAGCCCCATTTGCATGAGACCGTATGTTCAAGATAGTTTGAACTATATTCTATGTAATTTTCTAAAGTTTGAAGGACTCATTTTCATTTTTTTAGAAAAAATCCGACTGAAGTAAAAGCCATTACTATAACCACAACGACTCGCAATGTCATCGATTGTATAATCTGTCTCTAATAACAATGTTCTTGCTTTTCTAAGGCGTAATAACGTTAAGTATTCAATAGGCGGTATACCAATGCTTGCTTGGAAACGTCTTGTAAATTGAACAGAGCTTAAACCGAAATTTGCGGCAATGTTTTGTATTGTGATATTTGTAAAAGCTTGTTCATGCATTTGCTGGATTGCTTTCGCTATAACGGGATCTTTAATTTTAGGCTGATTATCAATCGTTAAAAGCTGATTCTCCATATTGTATAGTTGTAGGAGATCATAAATTAAATGTGCTTTCCATCTGTTGCTTAGTTCCGTCTCATTGAATGCCATCGAACGAAGATGTGTATAAGTTGAAGAAAGACGATCGGTATCAAGTATTTTTATTTTTCCAATAGGCAAATGATAATGTTCGATGTTTTTAAAGGAAAAGCGAAGAAAATGAAACTTTAATGGAGTAATTGCTTTTCTTTTTAGTGGAATATTTGGTGGACAAAAAATGATATCCCCGAATTGTGCCTCTCCTTTTTGATCCATCACTTGATATTCAAAAATCCCTTCCTCTATACAAAAGATATTCCAATGCGGATACGTATCCTCCGATAGTTGAAATTGAATAATCGGATTCCAATAAGAGTGTTGATGTATTTTCATTTCTGTGATTGTTGATACGTCAGACATAGGCATCCTCCCGAATTTTGAAAAAAAGTATATATTTTTGATAAATGTGTGCATGTAAAAAAATCTATTCACCTTGTAGTATAAGTATAAAGAATAAAGAGAATTAAATTTACTTTATTATAATCCTACCTGAAAGCGTTTTTAAATATTTTTAGAAAGAATAGGTAAAAAAGTGAATGTTTAATCATGATCCCTGAATTTGAATGAGAATTAAGAAAGGGTTGGATAACGTTGAAAATTACATCTATTGAAATCAAGCAATATTTATTGCCGCTTGATCCGCCATTTAAAGCTGCGTGGGACCCTGAACCGAGAAAAAATTTTGCGACAACGATTGTTTATGTCCATACCGATGAAGGGATTACCGGAATTGGTTCAGGAGATTTGATGATTGGGTTTGAAGGACATGAACATTTGTTTATTGGCCAAGATCCATTTGCGATTGAGCGCCATGCGCAAATTATTGATAATATTGATTTTCACTACGGAAGATGTTGGCCTCTTGACTTAGCGCTTTGGGATTTGATGGGAAAGGCAACCGGACAGCCGGTGTATAAATTACTGGGTGGAAGATCAAATAAATTGCTTGCTTATGCTTCAACTGGAGAAATCGTAAGCCCTGAAGAACGTGCGGAAAGAGCGTTGTGTTTCGTTGAGCAAGGGTTTAGAGCCATGAAGATTCGTTTTCATCACAAAGATGTGCGTGATGACATTAAAGTGGTTGAAACAGTAAGAAAAGCTGTTGGAGATAAGCTTGACATTATGGTTGATGCAAATCAGGGATGGAAAATGCCTTGGGATGTAGAAAGAACGTGGGATTTAAAAATGGCTTATCAAGTTGCTAGAGAACTTGAACAGTTAAATGTTTTTTGGCTGGAAGAACCATTGCCGGCTTATCAGTTTGAATTAATGGCGAAACTGCGAGAAATGGTAGGTATTCGCATTGCAGGCGGGGAAATGAATCGAAGATATCACGACTTTATGGAAATGAATAAATTACATGCTTTAGATGTTTATCAACCTGATGTAGCTCTTGCAGGCGGGATTACACAAGTAAAGAAAATTGCTGATCTTGTTCAAGGGCACGGTGCATGGTTTAGCCCACATACGTGGACAAATGGAATTGGTCTTCTTGCGAATTTACATCTTGCCGCAGCGGTCAGTCATTGTCCGTATCTCGAGTTTCCTTATGATCCGCCTGCATGGACGCTCGAACGGCGTGACTATATCCAAAAAGAAAGACTCATGATTAATGCAGATGGATATTTGGTAGTGCCTGAAAAACCAGGATTGGGGATTGAATTAGATGAAGAGTCTTTAAAACGATATGAAATTCATCATGTGTATGTAGGAGAAAACAAAAAAGTATACATTTAATTTTTGAACCATTTTAAAGATGAGGTGAATGTTCGCTTGAAACAGTATAAAGCATATATCAATGGTCAATTCAGAAATAGCTCCAATCATACATGGATTGACGTTTTTTATCCAGCAACAGGGAAATTGGTTGGTCAAGTGCCTGCTTGTTCAAAAGAAGATACAGAAGAAGCTATCGAGAATGCAAATAAAGCCTACAGACAGTGGAGAACGATTCCTTCTTATCAAAGGGCAGAGTACTTACTGAATTTTCTTACGTTAATGAAAAACGAAGAACATCTTCATGATATTGCACAAGCGATTACGTTAGAAATGGGAAAGCCGTTATCTCAAGCTAAGTCTGAAGTATATTATGCAGCGGAATTAGGAGAGTATCAAACACAGTGGGCACGCAGAATTGAAGGAGAAATTGTTGATAGCGACAATTCAAATGAAAAAATTTTAACATATCGTGAGCCGCTCGGTGTAGTCGTAGCGATTGTGCCATGGAATTTCCCGATTTACGTACTCATTCGTAAAATTGTACCGGCACTGGTATGTGGAAATACAGTCGTAATCAAACCAAGCGTTAAATCTCCTATGTCAGCCTTAGAATTGGCGAAATGTATCGATCAATCTGGATTGCCAAAAGGGGTCATCAATATTGTTACTGGTTTGGATGAAGTCGTTGGAGAAACATTAACTTCTTCGAATCAAATTAACATGGTGACATTTACCGGAAGTACAAAAGTAGGAAAAAGAATTATGGAAAAATGCGCTCGAAATATGGTGAGAGTATCCTTGGAACTCGGGGGAAAAGCTCCTGCTATCGTAATGGAAGATGCCGATCTTGATTTAGCTGTTGAAGCGATCAAAGGTGGAAGGCTTTCGAACTCCGGACAGGTGTGCAATAACACGGAGAGAGTTTATGTACATCACAGCATTAAAGAAGAATTTACGAAGAGGTTGTTAAAAAGATTTCAGGAAGTGAGTATAGGAGACGGTTTAAAAAATCCTGATGTGGAAATGGGCTGCTTAATCAGTCCTCAAGATGTGCAACGAGTTCATTCGATGGTACAAGAAGCCGTGCAGGAAGGAGCAGAAGTTTTATGCGGGGGAGAGCCATTAAAAGAATTAGGAGAAAGTTTTTATCCCCCAACATTATTAGATCACTGTACCCAATCGATGAAAATTGTTCATGAGGAAATTTTTGGACCAGTACTTCCGATTATCACGTTCGACACGCTGGAAGAAGCGATCGAAATGGCGAATGATTCAAAATATGGACTTACATCGAATGTATATACAAACAATTACAAATACGTGATGGAATTGACAACGAAGCTTGAGTGCGGCGAAGTTTACGTAAATCGCCAGCAAGGAGAAGCTTATCAAGGATTTCATGCGGGTTGGAAGCAATCAGGGATTGGCGGAGATGACGGAAAACATGGTTTTGAAGAGTTTATGCAGTTGAAAACAGTGTATTTGAAATATTAAGTTTTCCCGACTGGAGCGAGAGAAATTGAAAACAGGAAGGATCGAAGAAGACTTTATCGGCAAAATGGAAATTCCTATCGATGCTCTCTACGGTATTTATACAGCACGAACGGTACGGAACCTTTCATTTTCCGAAAAAAAACTATTTCAATATCCTCGGTATATTCATGCGCTGGCTTATGTGAAAAAAGCAGCAGCATTGGCCAATTTCGAGGCTGGTTTATTACCTATTCAAATAAAAGAAGCAATTGTATGGGCATGTGATGAAATTTTAGATAATCGTTATCATGAATCGTTTGTTATTGATGTGCTTCATGGCGGCGGAGGCATCGGCACAAACATGAATATAAATGAGGTAATCGCCAATCTCGCCAATGAAAAACTAGGTGGAGAGAGAGGAACGTACCATCCTGTTCATCAAAATGAGCATGTCAATCTCTCTCAATCTACTTCCGATGTATGTCATACCGCCAATAGAATTGCCGTTATATTAAGTTTCCAATCTTTGAGACTACAACTAGAAATGTGTATTCAAGTGATGAATGAATTATCAGAAAAGTTTGATCATGTCGAAACGATGTCAAGAACATGCTTACAAGATGCTATGAAAGTGAGGATTGGGGAGTCGTTTCGCAGCTATGCAGCTATGCTTAAGCGGCGACTTCATTTGCTTAGCGTTTCGGTTGATTACCTCCACCAAATTAATTTAGGCGGGACGGTAATTGGCTCAGGAGTTGGGGCTCCTCAGCATTATAGGGAGGTTGTCGTTCAAAAGCTTTGTGAAGTGTCAAACCTTCCTCTGCGGCATCGAGAAAATTTATTTGATGCTGCTCAACATATTGATGATCTCGCAGCTGTTTCGAAAGAATTACACTTACTCGCATCGTGTTTGATAAAGCTAGCCAAAGATTTGCGCCTTCGTTCATCAGGACCTGAGGGGGGATTTGGAGAAATTGTTTTACCGGCTGTGCAAGCGGGCTCCTCCTTTTTCCCGGGAAAGATTAATCCTATTGTCCCTGAAACATTAATTCAGTGTTGTTTTCAAGTACTCGGTTGTGACCGTGTGGTGCAAGCGACTTTAGAACACGGTGAACTAGATTTAAATGTTTTTGAAGGTATAGCATGTATCAATATTTTAGATGCAATGAAGATGCTTGAACGTGCCCTTGCTTCTTTTATCGAAAATTGCTTGTTAGGGATTGAAGTAAATGAGCAAAGATGTAAGCAGTTAGCAAATAGTCTTATTCCTGCTATTGTCGAGCTTAAAGAGAAATTTGGCTATTCAACAGTTTCTAGATGGTTGAAAGAAAAAAGCAGGGAAGAATTGATAAAACTTTTGCAATGTGGAGGGAATGACGATGACAAAAATATTTGAAGGGATAGAACAGCCAAAGCTGGATTGGGCAAAAGAATGGCTCAAAGAAACAAAAAAATTATATATCAACGGCGAGTGGGTCAATAGCGCAAAAGGTGAGGTTATTGAATCTATCAATCCTGCAAACGGAGAAATTCTTGGAAAGTTCCAAAGCGCTGAAAAAGAAGATGTCGATAAGGCAGTTGCAGCGGCCCGTCATGCGTTTGACCATGGAACATGGCAGGAGCTTTCGCGCAAAGAGCGTGCGAAAATACTGCGGCAAATTAGTTCTTTAATCAAAGAGCATCAAGCAGAGCTTGCGACATTAGAAACGTTGGATAATGGAAAACTGTATACCGAGGCCTATAAAGATGATGTGCAGGAGGCATCGGATATTTTCGAATATTATGCCGGCTGGACTGACAAATATTACGGGGAAAACAACCCTGTTGAAGGAAACTTTTTAAGCTTTACGACGCGTGATCCTGTAGGAGTATGCGGGCAAATTGTGCCATTTAACTTTCCGATAGATATGGCTGCTTGGAAGCTTGCACCTGCACTAGCAATGGGAAATACGGTTGTGTTAAAGCCTTCAAGCCAAACTTCATTTTCTGCGGTTCGCTTGTTTGAACTTATTGATGAAGCAGAGCTTTTACCAAAAGGTGTTATCAATTTAATTTTGGGAAAAGGTTCAATTGGTTCGTATATTAGCCGTCACATGGATGTGGATAAAGTATCGTTTACAGGGAGTACAGTAGTTGGAAAACAGCTTGTTCATGATTCAGCCGATTCAAATTTAAAACTCGTGACACTTGAACTCGGCGGTAAATCACCGAACATCATTTTCAGTGATGCTCCTGATTTGGATGGAGCGATCGAACGTTCATTTTATGCGTTGTTTACGCATAAAGGCGAAAAATGTTCTGCGCCGACGCGCTTATTAGTGGAACGAACAATTTATGAGCAAGTGGTCGAAAAAATTGCTGAGTATGCTAACAGCTATAAATGTGGCGATCCATTTGATCCTGAAAGTGACCAGGGGGCACAAATTTCAAAATCTCATATGGAATCCATTTTAAAATATATCGAGATCGGGAAAAAAGAAGGGGCGCGTCTTGTTGCCGGAGGTCAACGAGATGTATCAGGTGAAAATGGAAAGGGATACTTTGTTCGTCCAACAATCTTCGCTGATGTTAATAACAAAATGACAATTGCTCAAGAAGAAATATTTGGCCCTGTTCTTTGCATTATTCCTTTCGATACAGAAGAAGAAGCCATAGCTATTGCCAATGATACGATTTACGGATTGGCGGCAGGGCTTTGGACGAACGATGTGTCTCGAGCAAACCGTGTGGCACGAAAACTTCAAGCTGGAATGGTTTTTATTAATAAGTATGGCTGCTATGACTTTGCTAGTCCGTTTGGTGGATGGAAGCAAAGCGGCTGGGGAAAAGAATATGCGATTCACTCCCTTCAATCGTATACGAAAATGAAAGCGATTTGGATGGCTTACTAAGGAATCTTAAGCGGAATAGGGAGCAGTTCATTGGAAAATCTAAAGAATTGAGGGAACAAAATGAAAATGAAGGCTGCGGTGATGACCGAGGTAGGAAAACCACTGCAAATTCAAACGGTGGATTTGGCAAGCCCAAAAGCAAATGAGGTACTTGTCAAAATAGAAGCAACAGGTGTTTGTCATAGTGACTTGAATGCCTTGTATGATGATACAACCCCAACTCCTGCTATTCTCGGACACGAAGGAGCAGGTGTCGTAGTAGAAGTAGGGACAAATGTAAAGAACGTTCAAGCAGGGGATAAGGTGGCATTAAGTTGGATGCCTTATTGCGGTACGTGCGAGTTTTGTGTGACAGGTGCTGTCCATTTATGTGAATCAGCATTTGGACCGATGTTTAACGGAACGCTGCTGGATGGAACGTCTCGTTTGAGTAAAGATGGAAATCCTATTTACCATTACTCCTTATTATCGACTTTTGCAGAATATGCTGTCGTTCCTGAAATGTCATGCATCAAGCTTCCAGACAAAATGCCATTTGCCCAAGCTTCTTTAATTGGCTGCGGGGTTGCTACTGGGTATGGAGCTGCGGTTAATGCGGCAAAAGTTACACCTGGTTCTACAGTAGCAGTATTTGGCATAGGTGGGGTTGGTATCAACGCTATACAAGGCGCTCGCATCGCTGGAGCATCAAAAATTATCGCGTGCGACGTAAAAGATGCTAACTTAGAAATTGCGAAAAAGTTTGGTGCCACACATACGGTAAATGTAGGCAAAGAAAATGGGGAAGAAGCATTAAAATCGTTTACCAATGGTTATGGCGTTCATTATGCCATTGATTGTTCAGGACATACATCGGCAACTGAAACAGCATGGAAAGGAACAAGAAAAGGCGGAACGATTGTTGTCGTCGGTGCATTTAATCCAGAGATGACTTTGAATCTGCCGGCCGGAGGATTTCATAGAGCAGGGAAAATATTGAAAGGAAGCTTTTATGGAGATATTCAGCCGTATCGAGATTTTTTAAGAATCTCCGAATTATATCTCGATGGAAAATTTATGTTGGATGAACTCATATTAAAACGAATGACACTCGATCGTATCAATGAGGCACTCGAAAGTTTTCACGATTGTAATTGTATAAATGTAGGACGTTCAGTTATTGAATTTACTTCCACGCCTATACAGCGTGAAGAAACTTCGTTTGAAAGAATTCCATAATAAACTTGGCCGCTCTTGTGGAGTGGTCAAGTTTCAAATAAAAGTGAGGAGGCTGGGAAATGAATCAGCTATTTGAATTTATACCGAAAACGAAAATTGCTTATGGAGTCGAGCGTTATTTACAAATTGGAAAAGACGTTAAAACAATAAGTCAAGATACAAAAGCCGTACTAATCACGGATAAGGGAATCCTCGACAATGGATTGGCAGACCTTGTTGTTTCAGCATTAGAAAGGGAAAAGATTGCTGTAAAAGTATTTAGTGATGTTCAAAGTGATCCAACAGCTGCCTCCATTGATGAAGCAGCCAATATAATACGCCAATTTGGGGCTAAATGTGTTATAGGGCTTGGTGGCGGATCAGCGATGGATGTAGCAAAAATGGCGGCGCTTATTGCTGGCGGCGAGAAAGGGGCGATGCATTATGCATTAATGGCCAATCCGTTTCCTAAAAAACAAGTAAAATCCATTATGATCCCAACGACATCTGGTACAGGTGCGGAAGTAACAAGTACAGTAGTTTTCTCGGATGAGCATAAACGTAAAGTATGGGGATGGGATGAAAAAATGGCCCCTGATTTAGCTATCGTTGATCCGACATTTACAGTTGCCTTGCCAAGATTTTTAACAGCTGCTACAACGTTAGATGCTCTTGTTCATGCGATTGAAGCATGTGCTGGAAAGCGTTCTAATCCTTTTATTGAAGCATTTAGTTTGCAAGCCATTCAACTAATTGGAGAAAATTTTGAAAAGGTGTTGCAAACTCCAGATGATCTGGAGGCTCGAGGGAAATTAGCTTTGGCTGCTACTCTTGCTGGTATGGCGATTGAGCAAGGAGGAACAGGAATCGCCCATTGCATTGGTCATGCACTCGGTACGATTGGACGTATTCATCACGGTCGTGCTGTGGCAATCGCGCTTAATGTGGTGTATTCTTGGAATGTCGAATCAGCTGTCGATATTCACGCTAAAATTGCTCGTTGTCTTGGAGTGGACTGCCAAGGATTATCGAATAAAGAGTTGGCTTTAGCAGGAGCAAAAGAGTTTAGCCGATTAGTGGAAATAAGTGGACTGAAACAATCTCTCGAAGATGAAGGTTTATCTCTTTGCGATGTTGATAGGTTTATAGAAACAATGCTTTCACCAGAAAACGAACCGATGCGGTTGAATAATTGCCGTTTAGCTACAGAAAAAGATTTGCGTCAATTTGCTGAACAGATTTTAAGTGCAAATAAAGAAGTAAGTCATCAAGCATAGAATAACACTTCGAATTGTAAACGTTTACTTTTATGCGGTAGCGAATCGTTTTTACAATTTAATTTTAGGAGGAGTTTTATGAAAAATTTAAGACATTCTGTATTTTGGCCGCCGTTTTTGCTTTTAATTGCAGCTACCATTTTGAGCTTTACGAATAGAGAAGCTTTTATCAAGATGGCTACAGATGCAAATAATTGGGTTATTCAAAATATAGGATGGTTGTTTAGTTTAAGTGGTTTGTTGATGTTAGTTGTTGTGGTCGCTATCTATTTTTCTCCACTTGGAAATGTGAGAATTGGTGGAAAAAATGCAAAGCCATTGTTGAAACTTTCTAGCTGGATTGCGATTACGCTATGTACAACAATTGCTGCGGGTGTCACGTTCTGGGGAATTGTTGAGCCTGTTTATCACATAACGTCACCACCTGAGTCACTCGGAATTAAAGCGAATAGTGATGAAGCTGCGATTTTTGCGATGTCAACGATGTATTTGCATTGGACATTTACACCGTATGCTATTTATTGTGTTCCAGCATTAATGTTTGCTTTTGCGTATTATAATATGAGAAAACCTTTCAGCTTAAGTTCAACATTAACACCTTTGTTTGGGAATAAGGTGCTTGGCGGATGGGGAAATATGATTGATGCCCTATGTCTGTATACATTAGCACTTGGAATGGCAGCGGCAATGGGAACGAGTGTTTTAAATTTAGCCGGGGGACTCAATTATCTTACTGACATAGCAAGTTCACCATCTCTTTGGGCAGTTATCTCACTTGTAGTAATGATTACATTTATTGTTTCCGCATCTACTGGACTTATGAAAGGAATTCGTATTTTATCTGATATCAACATGAAAGTTTATATTGTTATTATTCTCTTTATGTTTGTCACTGGTCCAACTGCTTATATTCTTAATTTAGGAACAGAATCTTTTGGAACGTATTTAGCAAATTTTTTTGATAAAAGCTTATTTACAGGAGCGGCAGCAGGAGATCCTTGGCCGCAATGGTGGACGGTATTTTACTGGGCAAACTGGTTTGCATGGGCTGCAATTACAGCGCTGTTTTTAGGGAGAATTTCATACGGTTATACGGTTAAAGCATTTATTCTTGTGAATTTTGCTTTTCCTGCTTTATTTGGTGGCTTATGGATGACAATTTTTGGAGGAACATCGATTCATAAGCAGATGACAGAAGGCACTCTTGGTAGTATTTTAGCGGATAAAGGTCCTGAATCAGTGTTATACGCTGTTTTGGCTGATGTACCTTTGTCAAGCATCATTATTCCGTTCTATTTATTCATTGTCTTCATTTCTTTTGTAACAGCAGCTGATTCAAATATTTCGGCAATGGGCGGTATTAGCTCTACTGGAATTTCTCCAGAAAGTCCTGAGCCAAGCTTGATGATCAAAGTTATATGGGGGCTTTCAGTCGGTACGATCGGTTGGATTATGATCAGCTTTGCAAAGATTGATGGAATTAAAATGCTATCAAATCTAGGAGGAATACCGGCAATTATACTTGAGCTGCTTGTTGTATTTGCGTTAATTAAAGTGGCGCGTTCTCCGGAAAAATATGATATAACGATGGAAGGTAAAGAATATGAAAACGAACAAAGAAAAGAAAAAGTGCTCTAATTGATATACCGCTTTAAAACAGACGGCATGCCTACCTTATCAAGAAGGATAAATTAAGAAAAGAATCAGCTATCATTTATCCAATTGTTTTAAAAAAATCCTTGGTTTGGTCCATTTTATTGACAAAAGTTGCAATATCATGTCAAAAGGTATAATGGTGAAAGTGTCATTTAATGACAGTAAAAAAGAATGAAAGATTTAAAAATCATATAATGATGAAGCTTTTCCCATGTTGCAATTTTAGAGTTTGTTTATTAACCATACGAAACTATGTTATAGGCATAAGCAGATATGCAAAATAAATACTGAAAAAAATGAGTTTTAGGTTGATAAAAGCACTGATATAGGGGGGGGTGTCTAATAAGTCGTTTTTACGGCTTATTGACGCCCCCATTAATGCTTTAGAAACGTTGATATATCGGTGTTTATGATTTTTTGTTTTCAATGGCCATTTGACTTTCTAAGACAGCCCCTAAAAATCATGATGAAGCCATCACTTGAAGTTTCTCCAATTATATATTTCTTCATGTTTTACAAACTTTCCTCCATTTTTAATATCCTTTCTTTAAAAAAGCAAAGATAAAACGACAACTCAGCCATTCGGTACAGCCCTTTTTATAAAATGTGTTAGCCTTTTTTTGATATCCCAAGCGGCTTCATCCAAATCATGCATTAGAAAGATACAAGGACTTAACCATATGATCGTTCTCAGAGACACGTATTCCTCGACTTTGACTCTAAAAGAAAATAAATGAAAAACAAAAATTTAAAGATAAGATAATAAAATTTTTAAAACAAATATCACGAATTTATATTAAATTTATGGAAAGCGTTTACATTTTATTTTTTTGTTAGGAGGGGAATGTATGCTCTTACGTATGAAATAGAAGAGCCTTTCAAAATTGATACGATCGTGATTGATGATCTGAAAGATGAAGAAGTTTAAGTCCATACTAAAGTTTTTGGATTTGTCATATTGGTTTAATCGTTCGCGCTCAATTATTCTATTATACTCCTGGCGTCTTATGCATGAAGGGGATGAAGTTGTTGAGAAATTGCGTTATATTGGGCTTTCTATTCTAACTATTTAAAATGTTTAAAAATAAGGAGGAGTATTCGATGTCTGGAGTAAAAGCGGTTGAAAAATTTTCTCTATGGAATAAAATGCCTATTGGCGGTGTGTGGAAACATGGTTCCAGCAATAGAGAATGTGTTGTGACAAATCCATATAATAACGAAGTGCTTGTCACCTTTAACTATGCAAGTAAAGGAGATATCAATGAAGCGTACGAAACTGCACAAAAAGAGCAAAAGAGCTGGGGACAAACTTCCGCATATGAACGTATTCGTGTTTTAGAAAAAGTTGCACAGCTCATCGAGGAAAAAAGAGAAGAAATTGTGGAAATTCTCGTGAAAGAATCCGGGAGTACAAAGTTAAAAGCAAATGTTGAGGTGGATTGCGCCATTGCGGATGTGAAAGAAGCAGCAAAATATCCGTTACAAATGGAAGGCTCGATTCGTGAATCTCTCATTCCAGGGAAAGAAAACCGTGTTTATCGTGACCCAATTGGAGTAGTAGGAGCGATTACACCTTGGAACTGGCCATTCTATTTAACCATTCGTGTTGTTGCACCGGCTATTGCAACAGGAAATGGTGTAGTACTAAAACCAGATTCTCAAACACCAATTTCAGGCGGACTCATTATTGCGGAAATTTTTGAAGAAGCCGGGCTTCCGCAAGGGGTGTTAAATGTAACAGTGGCTGATCTTGAAGAAATTGGTGATTATTTTGTTGAGCATCCAATTCCTGAAGTAATTTCTTTCACAGGGTCAACAAAAGCAGGACAGCATGTCGGGGCTTTAGCTGTGAAAAATCTGAAAAAACCTGCACTTGAATTAGGTGGAAATAACGCCTTCATCGTACTTGACGATGCCGATGTTGATCAAGCGGTATCTGCAGCAGCATTTGGAAAATATATGCATTCAGGTCAAATATGTATTGCGATCAATCGGATTATCATCGATCGAAAATTGTATAAACCATTTGTTGAAAAATTCAAAGAAGCCACTAAGGCCATAAAAGTTGGGGATCCGTCCGAAGATGGCACAGTTATTGGCCCTATTATTAATAAAAAACAAGTGGATCGAGCAATTCAGTTAGTAGAACAAACACTTAAAGAAGGTGCAACATTAATTCATGAAGGAAAAGTGGAAGGAAACTTAATTTATCCATATATTTTAGGGGATGTGACAAATGACATGACAGTTGCGCAAAATGAAGTGTTTGCCCCAATAGCGGTCATCATTCCTGTTGATAGTGAAGAAGAAGCTATTGAAGTGGCAAATGGAACTCCGTTTGGATTAAGTGGGGCTGTATTCTCTGGCTCATTGGAACGAGGCATTCATGTAGCAAGAAAAATTAAAACAGGTATGATTCACGTAAACGATCAATCGATCAATGTAGAACCGAATGTTCCGTTTGGCGGAGAAAAATATTCGGGTTTAGGACGTTACTGCGGCGAATGGGCTATTGATGAATTTACAACTGTTAAATGGGTTTCAGTTCAAAAACAACCTCGTCAATATCCATTTTCATAATGCTTCTTCATCATGACATATTCTAACAATTTATACCCTTTTGTATCATGTGCGAAATATTGCACATGCTGCAAAAGGGTTTTCTTTTGACAAGCTTAATTTAGGAATTATTTCATTCATGATTGCAACGCAATAAATACTTAATTTCTCGAAAAAGACATCACACCCGCCTTCAGTTACGATGATCGAGAACATCAAGTTTAATTCTGGGAAACTATTTTGTCCCATCTTCGCTTTTCCGCAGGCTTCGTAAGATCCATGAACGGCTTTTACGAGTTCGTTTCCACCTTCGATTTTCAGTCTCAGTCAGAGGTGTCTTGAGGAGGTTCCTGAATTTGTTTCAATATTAGCTAGCTTATTGCCCATCACAACTGTTCGAAAAGCTTTTCCTTTGGTTACATACTACGCAATCATTGTACTAAAATATGTCTTGTCTGTTCGTACACTTCTATAGAAAACAGATTCTTTTTTCGTTCGATAATTGAGTTCTTCCACGGACAACGCTTTGCTTTAAATATTTCCGCCCATTTTCATCAAAAAAATTGCTTCAAATGGTTAGCAATGGCTAACCATTTGAAGCAGTATTACTAAATTTTATTTAGTTCTTGAAGTAACTCTAAATATTCTTGGAATTCCGGATTGTACAAGTCTGTGTTTTCCACACCCAAAAGGATACCTGTTTCTTTTACTAAATGCCGGCATACCCCTTGTATGGTAAAGTAACTCACAGTGTTTTTGAATTTTTTCCTATAAACAATGATATTAATTCTTTTTCCTTCTTGGATATCATTCCACATTTTGATGCTTTGATGCTCACTTTCCAGATACAAATCTAAATCATCGGGCGCTTTCTGATTTTCTTGAATTTGCACTAAATGTTCTTTTTTCAGCATCAGAATAAATAGAATTTAGTATGGTTTCATCATCGATGACAAACACTTTCAAAATATTCTTTCTATTTTCAACACTCGGGTCTAGTTTTAAGAAATCTCTAAGAGGAATTTCTTTGGCTTTATAAGTGGATTGAAGAAATTCCAGAATTTCTTCTAAAGAATACTAGGTAGGCAACCCGCTGCCGATAAACTTTTTGTACAGAGTTTGATAGTCATGCTTTTTTGTCAATTTCTATCTCCCCTTAACTTGCTTTTTAAATCATCAGCCACTAGAGGTTCTACAGCATATACAGGTGAAACGGCGAAAGAGCAATAGAATTTATTCATTAAATTATAAAGGTAGAATTTTGAGTTAGTAAATGGAAAAAAGTAATTTTTTTCATTAATTTATAATATTTTGAAGTCAACTTTTTTTTGAAGCAGGGTACGATCACATATAAGTTTATCTAAAAACTTTCCGTTGTGAATTAGGTGAATATGCATGATGCAGTTTGGAAGAATACCATCTACCGGTGCTTCCGACATTTTTAAGAATTCAACAAAATGCTCGATTAATTTTTGGAAGGCTTCAGCCCAATACAGTTTATTTTCTTCATCATTGATAAAGACACTTTTGCTGAAGGTAGTTACACATAAATAAATTTGACAAATAATAATAGGATGGTATACTAAATAAAACTAAAATTATATGAATTATATGAATAGGGGAGATTAAGCATGGCAAAAAGCTGCTTTCAAGTGAATATAGGTGCATTTGATCAATTTATTAAAGATGTAAATAATGATCCTGAAAAGGGGAAAGTGACCTTCAAAACGACAACTGAATGGCAAGGAGGAGCAGTTTCTAAAACGACAGCACGAGATTTTGTACTGCATACTGATGAGCCTGCAAGCTTAGGTGGAACAGATTCAGCTGCAGATCCGGTCGAATTGTTGCTTGCTTCGATTGCTACTTGTTTTTCAATAGGTTTTGTCACCCAAGCTGCAAAAAGAGGAATTGATTTTAGTGATGTGATAATCGAAACAGAAGGTGACCTTGACTTAAGAGGGTATTTTGGTTTAGATAAATCAATAAGGCCTGGCTACACAAATATTCGTTATAAGGTAAAAGTAAAATCTGACGCATCGATCGAACAATTAGAAGAACTGCGTCAGCTAGCGCATGAACTGTCTCCAATGATTGAAACGGTTGTGAACGGTGTTGATATAACTGGTTCTGTTGAAAAAATATAAATCAAGCAATAAAATTGTTGTTTTACAGTGTTTTATGCAAAAACTTTTTTACTCGAGCCTAGTCGGAATCATTAAAAATTCCTCTCTATACGTTTTAATCAGCAGACGCGATGATATACTCTCGTTTCGTTTTTAAATCCGCCAACGTGATCAAAAGAAATAAAACAGCCTGAGTCCTTATGTAATTTTAGGTCTCAGGCTGTTAATGTCTGTCTGCGTGACAGGGCTTATTTTCGAACTAAGATAAAGCAAGTCACGAGTTTGCAGTCATTGGATGTTCTGTTTTTTCATTTTATGTCATTTGGTCAATTCTTACATTTTCAGGGCTTGTTTTACGGTTTCCTTCAGAGGGGTCAAGGATCCGATCAGTTTTTGCAGATCATCTGATGTTTTGGACGCTTCTCCTTTGGAAATCGCGTCATAGATCGCTGCCGTAATTTCAGCAAACGGCTCAGGGACACCAGCGTTTACGAGGAAATTTTTCTCTTCTTCGAATGAGACAGGCTGATGCACGACTTTTTTGCCGGAAACCTCGGAGAGAATTTGGGCAAGTTCATCAAAGGTCCAAGGTTGATTGGAAACAAGGTTATACGTTTTGTTTTCATGCCCTTCCTCTGTAAGAACCGTTGCGGCAGCCAAAGCAAGTTCATTGCGTGTTACTGAATTAACGATCCCGCTTCCCGCATTCGTAACAATTGCTCCAGACTCTATGGATGCGCGCAGCCCCTCATTTACAAAAAAGTCCGTATATAAGGCATTACGCAGGAAAGTATACGGGATATTGGTCGTACGGATGGCATATTCCGTTGCTAAATGAACGTGTGCAAGGGGAATTATTGACTCCTCAGCAAAGGCATATCCTGTGTAAGCAATATGTTTGACTCCAGCATCTCTGGCAGCTTTTACGACATTTGCATGTTGAACGATACGAAGCGTATTATCAGAATCCGGACCTGAGATAAAGAGCAGCTTGGAGACACCTGCAAAAGCCTTTTGAAGAGATTCCGGTTGATTATAGTCGCCATGGCGAACTTCCACGCCTTGATCGGCAAGAGTGGAGGCTTTTTCAACATTACGCACGATGGCAATGATTTGACTGGCGGGAACTTTTTTGAGCAAATGTTGAATCACAAGCCCACCGAGTTGACCAGTAGCACCTGTAACCGCAATTGACATAAACATTTCTCCTTTTTTTCTAAAGATTTTTTAATAAATAACATCATCTAGGTGGCGGAAGCCAAAAATAAACGAAGGCGGCCGCAATTAAAGACTGGATTGAGGAATGACTGTTTATTATGTATTTCGGCCATTCTTGCCCACCATTATAATTGTATCAGAAATGTAAATCAAATCTTATGCCTGTGCTGCTAAACAAGGTGAACGCGTCCTATCATTTTGTCGCGCCTATCATAGATAAGGCCGTGCAATCAAAATTTTTACAAGTCAACTCCTCTTTTTAGCTTTTTAATAGTTTGCCGCTGTTGTTCAACTCATGAAAAAGTTATTTTCTCTTTCCCTAAACTAGATAAACCTATGATGCTTCGTGTGTTTTTTATATATGATAGAGATTTTTTGTCCTCTTAAACAGTTTTTGTTACATTCACATAAGGACAGGGGATCTGGGGTAAGTTCTTAAATTGAGGAAAAAATACTCCAAAACAACGGTTTAATATTCTGAATCTTCTGTTAAAATGTAGGTGAGCAATTCATAAAATTTTTTGAAGGAGAGGGCTCAACATCAGATTGCCGATCCATATTGAAATCGGTGGAGGTATTGAAACGGGGAGCTTTACTGAAAATATAGCTGAAAGCGACAAATCGATGGAAGTCTTTCAAAATCGTAAGTTATAGATCTTCTAGATAAACCTGATCCGGTTTTACGAAGTTTACAGGGGAGCCGATTGCCACTTGCCCTTTTTGTGGTGAGTTACATGTCTATTTCGATAATCCTGATTCGGTTTATTTTACGAAGTTAGTTGGAGTGAGGATTTCCATTGGTTCTCAATGTCGTATGCTATAAGTCTATTTCGATGATTCTGATTTGTTTTTACGAAGTTTGCAGGGGCAAGGATTTCTATCGGTTCTCTTTGTCATGAGTTATAAGTCTATCTCGATAATCCTGATTCTGTATATTTTGTGAAGTTTGAAGGGGCTACGATTCCTACTTGGACTCTTTGTCCCTTGAGGTTGGTGATGGCAGAAATGCAGAGCATCCGTTCGTTCATTTTGTCTGATGGAAAGAAAAAGGTTTGATCATTTAATAGAGTGATTATCCTCAAATAATGACGAAAAAGCTGGCTGCATCCAATACAAATGAACGGCCTCATCCAACTGACTTATTTGCATAGTTGCGAAGTACAACCTGTCGTGCAGTATCCATGCCGCTCAGGATGCCGTCAAAAAGATTTTGATCCTATCGTGTTTCTTTTTTCACTGAAAAGAGGGGAGGAATGAAAATGCCAGGGGCCGTTTTTCGACAGGCTGTTCAGGATGCGACGGGAATTACCTGGGAAGAATGGGTTGCCACCTTGAAACAGGCTGTGGATCCTTCTTGGTCTCACGAACATATGAAGGAGCACATATGCGAACAATTTCAGGTGTCGGATGAATGGGGGAATGGCTGACCGTCAAGTATGGACAGCTGCTCGGCAGGATTCCTGTTGGTGTCACCAAAGATGCGGGCGTTCAAATCGGCGTCCGAAAAACGATAAAGGTGGAGAAGGAAAAGGTTTGGGACTATTTGACTTCGCCGCATGGCTTGCTCTTATGGATCGGGGACGTCTCCGAGTTTCGACTGCAAAAGGGTTACGAATTTAAATCTAAGGAAGGTATCTGCGGGAAACTTACGGTAGTTTTGCCATTTCGAAAGCTCCGCATGAAATGGAAACTTCCGGAATGGGAAAAGCCTTCCCGGCTTCAATTGTATTTGCTGCCCACGGATTCGGGCAAAACGACGATCGCCATCCATCAGGAAATGCTGGATGATGTCTATGTAAGAGAATTGATGAGACGCTTCTGGGCAGACAAGCTGGAGCAAATTAAAAATTATTTGGAGGGGCGCAATGAATAGATACAGTCATATCGATTTAAGAGTAAATTCATGGGAGAAAGTGCGCACGTTTTATGAGAATCTTCTTCCTGCATTGGGTTTTACCCGCACTTTCCATTCGGAAAAATGGAAAGTGTTTGCAGCGGAGGGAGAGCTTCCGAGCGTTCCTTATTTCGCTATCACGGAAGATCCCAATCATAAGCCAAACGAGAATTTGATCGGGTTTTGGGCGCATGACCGGGAGGAGGTGGACCGGATTGCAGAGCTTGTTGTTCGATATGGGGGCACCATCGACAGCGGTCCCTGGCAGTTCCCGATCAGTCCGACTTATTATGCGGTTTATTTTCAGGATCCTTGCGGAAACAAGTATGAAATGGTCCACCGATTAAATTGATTCAGCACCCGTTGTTGCCCAGCCGAAACCTTTTCTTGCTGCTAGCTTCTTTTAGTGGATATCGGTTACGGTTTCCGATTTGTGCGGGCAATTTCCCGCTTGACGGCCGGTGCCACTTTAGTACCCAGCAGTTCGATGGCACGCAACACTTTTTTGTGCGGCAGCGTGCCGACGGTCAATTGCAGAAGGAAGCGATCGTGGCCGAAAATTTCATGCTGGAACAAGATTTTTTCGATCACCTGCTCAGGGCTGCCGACAAAATTGGCGCCCCGTAAGGAAAGAGAGAATTCGAACTGCTCCCGGGTCAATGGCGGCCAACCGCGTTCCCGTCCCAGCCGATCCATCATCGTTTTAAACGCTGGAAATGCAATGTCAGCTGCTTCCTGCGACGAATCGGCGAGAAAACCATGTGAATTGATACTGAGGTGTGGCGTTTCGTGCCCCGCCTTTTGCGCTGCCTCCCGGTGTAATTGAGCAAAGGGCGCGAACCGTTCGGGCAGACCACCGATGATGCCCAGTGCCATCGGAAGACCGAGCATGCCTGCACGGACGGCCGACTCCGGGGTTCCTCCAACGGCTATCCAAACCGGAAGCGGATTTTGCAGGGGCCGCGGATAGATCCCTAGATTGTCCAGCGACGGACGATGCTTTCCCGCCCATGTGACCCGTTCGGATTCTCGCAGCTTGAGCAGCAGATCAAGCTTTTCTTCAAAAAGCTCGTCATAATCTTTCAGGTCGTAGCCAAAAAGGGGAAAGGATTCGATAAACGAACCGCGGCCGACCATGATTTCAGCGCGGCCTTGAGTGAGCAGGTCCAAGGTGGCAAATTGTTGAAACACCCTCACCGGATCGTCAGAGCTTAAGACGTTTACTGCACTGGTCAACCGAATGCGTTTGGTGCGGGTCCCGGCAGCGGCCAGCACTACCGCTGGAGCCGATACGGTGTAGTCGGGACGATGATGTTCGCCAATGCCGAACACATCCAGTCCGACTTGATCGGCTAGTTCAATTTCCTCCATCAAGTTTTGCAGCCGTTCCCCCGGGCTGATCAATTGACCGGTTTCCGGATCAACCGTCCGTTCTCCAAATGTGTAAATGCCGATTTCCATCCGTTGGCCCCTCCTTTGATTACTGTTCGTTCATACCGATGTTAGATTTATCTTACCTTATTTATTCGAAGCTAGGCAATAAAAAGGGCTTAAGGCAGCAATCGCCTTTCCTCAAGGGTGTTTTGCTATGGATGGGAAGTTCGTTTCGGACAATTTTATCGTAAGAAAAATTTAGCTGACAGGGAAGACGAGATGCCCCAAGATTTTTCCCTAATTCGCTTATGGAGAGGGAATGCTGGTGTGTTTTGTCGCTGTCCCAACGTTTTTGATTCATTAGCGGAGCGGGAAAACCGCACGGTGCTTTTCATATCCGTTGTTCGCTTCCAGACTGGGAATAACGCCTGTCTATTATCCAAAAGCATTTTTCTCCCGGAAACGGGCATTTTGCGGAACCCAAAAATCATGACGTATCTTCATAGAGGCTTCTTTAGAATGCTGAGAGCGGAGGGATTCTTTCTTCCATCTATTTAAAATAAATCTTGACGTTTGCCGGATATCCAACATATGCCCATACCAAAGCCGTGGCGAATGCATAAAAAATATTGAGATGTAAATTGTTACAACGGGAGGTATGGAAAATGTACCCGGAACGTCAATTTTTCGGAAGGAGACCCTTTTTCTTCGGAGGGCGGAACCCCTTTTTCTTCGGTGCGCCGTTTTTTGGCGGCTTGCTCGGCGGCTTTTTAGGTAGTGCACTGGTAGGACCGCGGCCATATCCGTTTTATCCGCCGTATTACGGAGGATTTTATGGCGGTTATCCGTACTATTGGTAAACGAAAATTTTTTCGACGAGCTGTCTTAAACGGTCATTTTAGAATGACTTTAAGGCGGCTTTTTTTATCCGCAGATTGCAAGATGTAATTCGGGATCAAAGGCAGATGTCGATTCATCATATAACATCGCTTTTGGTTCCATAGCAAGCTCTTGTGCAATTGCCACGCGCTGTTGTTGTCCTCCGGAAAGTTGACTTGGGTAATAGTTCATTTTTTTCAGCTAAAATCAACTTTTTTAAAATAATTCTCCGCAGTTTTACGAGCGGCTTCCTAGGAATTGTTGAGGGCTTTATCTGTACCAGCCATTTCGTCACCATTGGAAATAAGTTAAAGCATCGAAGAGCCCTTCTTATTTCTTTTCAAAGAGCAGCTACATGCTTTTCATTAAAAAAATGTCCAACTATTTTAACTATTCCTGATGTAGAAAGACATCTTATTCTATTGGGATATGCCCTGTATAGATTAAAATTCATAACTGTACCAAGCTTAAGGTTAAGGCAAAAATTTATGTTCCATTTTTCTCTGCCTTTCTTTTCTTAAACAGAGTATATTTTTCTATTTTAAGTGGTACAAAAATAAGTCCATAATCAGAGGTCATTCCCCGTCTGTATGTAAATCATCAATATTCTGGAAAAGCTTTACCCGATAAGCCACAAAAATAAAGCGGACGGAAGAAAAAGAACAAGTTTTCTTCGTCCGCTTTTTGTATTGTTTTTTATTAAAAGTGGTTGGCTTTGTGTCATAGCTTCTGTCATGTAGAGAATAAATTGAAAAATTTACTGCCTTCCATAGGTCTTTTGTCTTCACCAATAAAGAAATCAAGAAGCTGACTATTACACGTTGGCTTGTTACTAATCAATTGATCCTAAATTTCTTGTGATTAACAGGTCGATTGTCATGTATTCAATTAAAACTTTTTACCTATCGATTTTAAAAATAGTTCATTTTAACTATACCATTTTCACTATAAAATTTGTTATACAATTAAGTAAGAGATATTATTTGATAAATTCCTACAAATTTCTACAAAAATATAATTTTGTTTCGGCAAACTACTCGAAAGGGTAGGACGCAAAGCTAAAGGGGCTAAATCTATTTTGATAGACATGCCAGCCAGCTGCCCTTCCTATAAAGAATGGTTTTGATTCTTTTTAAGAAGGTTATTAGCGGATGTATTGTCTATTCAACTGCCCTCTTTAGAATTTTTAAGGGCAGTTTTTTTATTTTGACATAGGAAAGGAGGCTTGGTGATGGAGTAAAATAAAAATACATATTTGGCAAAGTTCATTCTAATGGCCCATTGCAAAAACATCTCAGTCGTTCTAAACCCTCTGTGTCAAAAGGGAGTATGAATTTCCCAGGGAATATTCCTGAAATTGATTTACTTCAACGTCTTCCCGGAATTTCATCTACTGATCAAACAAATTAGTGGTAGTAATAGTTAAGGAAGTAGATGTAGGAAATATTTCATGCATTAAAAGAAGTAATCGACATCAACGAAGAGCAACTCCAACCCTACACCTACTATTCCCCAAAACTATAAAAAAATTTTTTGTTAAATCACAAAATTATCCAATTGATTCAGTTTTGTTTGAAATTGGTAAAAATTACTAAAATAAAACGGTGTAAGGAGGACAATAATGAAAAGTCTGCGATTAAAGATTATTAGTGGATTTGTCGTTGTTATTTTATTATTTACTACCGCAGCAATTTTTGGTTTAAATCAACTTGGACATTTAACTGCAGATGGAACAGGAACAGGAAATACATTTGTGCTAACTGTTATTATTATTTCTGTTCTTGTCAGCTTGACGATTGCGATTGTTCTTTCGAATCGGATTGTAAAACCAATTTTCCAAGTAGTAGATCGTATGAAAATGGTGGCAGAAGGAGATTTGTCTGCAAAGCTGCTTGAAACAAAATCAAAAGATGAGATTGGTCAATTAGTTCAATCAATGAATGAAATGATTTTAAACTTGAGAAATGTTGTTGGGGAAGTAAGAAACACTGCAGAACAAGTAGCTGCATCTTCTGAAGAATTAACAGCAAGTGCCGATCAGACAACAGTTGCAACGGAACAAGTTGCTTCTGTCATTCAACAAGTAGCAAGCGGAGCTGAAACACAGACGAATGGAATAGAACGAAATGCTGCTTCTTTAGAAGAAATTGCACAAGGGGTTATCCGTGTTGCAGATAGTTCTAATCAGGTTGCAGAGCTTGCAAAACAAACTACTGAGCAAGCTGAAGATGGTGAAGGTTCCGTTGTACGTACAGTTGACCAAATGAATTCAATCTATAAATTGGTTAAAGAGACTGATAGCATGGTTAAGTCTTTATATGAACGTTCAAAAGAAATTAGTAAAATTCTTGATGTAATTAGTGGAATTGCCGATCAAACGAATCTTCTCTCTTTAAATGCGGCAATTGAAGCAGCAAGAGCGGGAGAGCATGGAAATGGTTTTGCGGTCGTAGCCGATGAAGTGCGGAAACTAGCTGAACAATCTCAGGCATCAGCAAAGCAAATAGCAGATTTAATCTTAAAAATCCAAAGCGATACAGAAAACTCTGTTAAAGCTATGACAGAAGTAACACATAACGTCGAAAATGGTCTTGAGATCACGAAGGAAACATCTGAAAAATTTGCTCAAATCGTCCAAAATATGAAGGATATTGCACCGCAAATTGAGGATATTTCTTCAATTGCTCAACAAGTCTCAGCGGAAGTAGAAGAAATAACATCTACAGCGGATGAACTTACAACAATAGCAAAAGAAAACGCAGCAACATCCGAACAAGTAGCAGCGTCTACAGAGGAACAATTAGCTTCGATGGAGGAAATAACTTCTTCAGCAAAAATGCTTGCAACAATGGCAGAAGGAATGCAAGAATTAGTTCATAAATTCAAACTATAAAATGGGGAATACAGCCCCATTTTATAGAACATAAGCATTCCGGATGCTGCCGTCTGTTGTTATACCGTAGTTTATAGAATATAAACCTTCGAGATGATTCAAATAAATCTGAGAATGAATATAAAACAAATATTTAGGCAATGAAAGAATCGTTGCCTCAGCTGATTTTATGGACTTCAGAATTTTGAACTTCAGCTTTTGAATGCTCATTTATGATGTTGTGAAATCTTTTCCGTATCGCCCAGCACCTTGCCTCCAAAAATTCCATTCGTGCCGTTCTGCATGAGTGATTCGTTTATTTCGACCTTTCTAACTTTCCCGCCGCATCTTTTTGAAAAAAATCCATGTTTTCACTAGAATATTTGACCAGTAAATTATTTCATTATGAATACAATATTGACAAAAGCAAGAAAGGTGGTGAAACGAATGAGTGTATGGTATCCAGACAAAGAAGAGAATAGACGCTCCGATTCAGAAAAACGTGCGAACGCAAAGGCAAAAGCTGATGTAGATTTTAAAAGTGACGTTGATGTGGATACGGACAACGAATTAGAGAATAAATTAAAAAATATTGATCGTAACACAAATATTGCAAAAGTAAATAATAGCGGCAACTCAAAAGTGGAAATTGATATTCATGTTGATTCCGATTCAGATGCAAAAGTTCGGTCGAAAGCAGAATCTGATCAAGATCAAAACCAAGAGCAAAGAGATTAATTGAGCATAATTAAATGTGGGTGAGATGTCTTTTTTGTCCCACCTATAATATAGGGTGAGAATGTTATGGAACATTTAGATAAAGGAGAGTTCTCTTGGTTACGGAATGCTTCTACTCAAAGCCCTCAATCAAATAAATCTTCCATTGATTCGAGCGGTAATTCAGATGTAAATGTTGATGTAAATATTCAAGTTGATACGATACCCATTGCATTTGCCGTTCTTTACTATTTATTGGCTACTAAGCAATTATCGCACGAAGAGTTTGAGTTTGCTTTACGTAAATTATTGGAGACAACAAACAAGTATAAAAAGCTGAACCGTGACGGTTCTTCAAGAGTCAATTTGTTACATCCTAATGTATGGGGAAGGTAAAATAATAAAGGAGATTTTACTTTCCTTCATTTTTTTAAAGGGAAACATGACAGGTAACCTAGTTTTTTAAGTTTTATCGTTTGGGATTTATTTTAGCATTTGATCATTTCTGAAACTGTTATGATGATAGGGACGGTACGTTTTAAAAAAATGTGAAAATGCAAAAAATTGTAAGACTGTAAAGCATCTTCCTTTATTTGAATTCAGCCCGGGTTACGATCTAGTTATAAAATGGTGAGCACGTAAATGATCGAGAAGATTGGAAAAGAAAGCTGCTGTATGGATGCAGTGAAAGTTTAAAGATTTTGTAAATTAAATTTTTTTATCCCTTCAGCAAAAAGCACTGGCACGTTTTTCTTGATTAAAGCAGCATATGTAGAAAGGGTATTATTTTTTCAACCAAATTCAGAATTGATGAAGAACATAAATGCCCAAAAGTTTGCAGGAAGAGGATATCAATCGACAGTTCATATTGTGAAAATTCGAAAATTTATTTTGTTTCTTATTGCGGCCAAAGCATGGGCCGCTCTTTTGTTTTGAAAAAGAGGAAGACAGATTATGCTAAAATATTTTTAAAATACAATGAATCGACAGCAAGATTTAGAGGGGGAAAACCATGGCGGTTAAAGCAGAGATTGATTTCCAAAAAGAATTATTTGAAGCAGCTAATAAAATGCGCGGAAGCGTGGCTCCAGCTGACTATAAACATTATGTACTGCCGCTTATTTTTTTGCGCTATCTTTCGAATAAATATGAACAGAGCTGCAATGAGTTGGAGCAAATTTTTGCGGAAAATGAAGAAATGCAGCAAGGTTTCGTTTCAGATTCTCATCAATATAGAGATAAAAATGTGTTTGTCGTCCCGAAGGAAGCAAGCTGGCACTATATAATGAAAAATGCTAAACAGCCGAATATTAAAGAAATTCTCGATAATGCGATGAAGCGAATCGAGGAAGAAAACCCAGAATTGACAGGGGTGCTGCCGCAAATTTATCAAGGCTTGAACTTACCGGTAGAAAATGTTGCTGGATTAATTGAAATTTTTTCACGTGATGTGTTTAGTGGCAGCTCGGAAGACAGCATAGATATACTCGGTCGTACTTATGAGTATTTTATTAGTTCATTTGCTTCGTCAGAAGGGAACAGAGGCGGCGAGTTTTTTACCCCATCCTGTATTGTGGAATTGCTGGTGGAGATGCTTGAACCAAAAAGAGGTATCGTGTTTGATCCAGCGTGTGGAAGCGGTGGAATGTTTATTCAAAGCGGGAGGTATGCGCCGAATAAAAAGTCTCTTTTATTTTACGGACAGGAAAATGTCGTCACGACAGTACGTCTTGGAAAAATGAACGTATTGCTTCATGGCATCAATGCGGAAATACGGCTGGGAGATTCGCTGTTGAACGATCAATTTCCTGAATTAAAGGCTGATTATGTGATTGCCAACCCGCCGTTTAATCAAAAAGATTGGGGGGCGGACAGAATATCGAAAAGCGATCCGCGCTTGATCGGGCCTGTTACAAACAGCAATGCAAACTATATGTGGATGCAGCATTTCTTATACCATTTAAATGATGCAGGATCAGCAGGGTTTGTGATGGCAAATGGCGCAATGACAACTAATGTTAAGGAAGAAAAGGAAGTGCGGAAAATATTGGTGGATGAAGGGTACATCGATTGCGTTGTCCAATTGCCGGAAAAACTGTTTTTCACAACAGGCATACCGTGCTGTTTGTTCTTTTTAAGCAAAAATCGCGATGGAAAAAACGGTTACCGTGCTCGAAGAAACAAAATTTTGTTTATCGATGCCCGAAAAATGGGAAAGCCCGTCAGCCGCAAGCAAAAAGCATTGTCTAAAGAAGAAATTGATAAAATCGCATCAGTTTATCGAGCATTTAAATATGAACATGCAAAAAGCTGCGAAAATATTGAAGGTTTCTGTAAAATTGCAAAACTTGAAGAAGTACAACAAAACGACTACAAACTGACACCAAGCATGTACGTCGGAACAGAGGCAGAAGAAGAAGAAGAAGAAGACATTCCTTTTGAGCAAAAAATAGCCGAACTAACGAAACGGTTGCTCGAACAATTTGAAGAATCGAACAAACTACAAGAAAAAATCAAACAAAACCTGGAGGAGCTGATGTATCGGAATGGGGAAAAGTCAAACTTAGTATTCAAAAGGGAAAAAAATGAATGATCTGAGAAAATGTGAAATTTTTTTATCGGTGCTTTCGAAAATTTCCTAATAAAGATTAATCGAGGAAAAAAGGTGGTATTAAGACCTTTCTGTCAGAGAAAAGTGTATTATAATCATTATAAAAGCAGAAGTTAATATGAAACTTTTTCTTCACAAAACCAAACATTTGTTCTATTATTTTATGTAGAAACGTTTAGAGGATAGATATTTGTTATTATAAAATGAATCATGATGGAGGTTTAATATGATGGAAGAAGCGTTAAAATTAATATTATCAGAGCTAAAAGAAATGAAAGAAGGACAATCCCGTTTAGCAGTCGAACAACAAGGTGTAAAGGAACAGCTGAAAGAGCTAAAAGAAGGTCAGTCTCGTTTAGCAGTTGAGCAAAAAGGTATGAAGGAGGAGCTGAAAGAGCTAAAAGAAGGTCAGTCTCGTTTAGCAGTTGAGCAAAAAGGTATGAAGGAAGAGCTGAAAGAGCTAAAAGAAGGTCAGTCTCGTTTAGCAGTTGAGCAAAAAGATATGAAGAAGGAGCTGAAAGAGCTAAAAGAAGGTCAGTCTCGTTTAGCAGTTGAGCAAAAAGATATGAAGAAGGAGCTGAAAGAGCTAAAGGAAGGTCAGTCTCGTTTAGCAGTTGAGCAAAAAGGTATGAAGGAAGAGCTGAAAGAGCTAAAGGAAGGTCAGTCTCGTTTAGCAGTTGAGCAAAAAGATATGAAGGAAGAGCTGAAAGAACTAAAAGAAGGACAACACCGTTTGGCAGTCGAACAACAAGGTGTAAAAGAAGAGTTGAAAGAGCTAAAAGTAGGGATGAAAGAACTAAAAGAAGGACAATCCCGATTAGAAGTAAAAATGGAAAATATCGAACGAAAAATTACAGGAATCCCTAAAACTTATGAGAATTTAGAACAATTTGTAGCACGTCAGCAGCGTGTGATTGAGGAATTGTCAGCACGTTCAGTTGAATACGGGGTAGAGATTAAAGAGATTCATCGCATTTTAAAAAATCAATAAAATAGAGTTTTTTTAAATTCAGAGTGGATTTTAATTGGAAACATGAAAAAGCGCCGAAACATTTTTCATAATGTTCCAGCGCAATCCATAGTCAGCCGAATTTGTGCTGATTATTTTTAAAGATTGTTCGTTTATCTTCCTTTGACGATGGCAATCATTCCTTCTTCATCATCCAACACAAGTTCAATCCCAGCGTACGGGTCTTCGTTTAAAAATTCATCGAGCCAAAGACGCAGAGCTTCGATGATGTTTGCGGTAATAAGTACTTGCTTTCGGTCGTTTACATACGCTTCGGCAGAAAAGCCGTAATCGTCGTCATACATCAGCTCCACTACAACTTCTTCCGGCTTTATTTGTTTTTTTCGGGAAATGTACACGCAGATTGCGTTAATAATATCTTGCTCCGGAATGATCAGCTTTTCCATGGATTAGCAGCCTCTTTTTCTTTTTTATGCTTGATCAGGACGAAAATTTTGCGAATGATCGAGATGAGAATAACGATTGCCAGCAAATTAATGAATAAACCTAAAATTGAACCGAATATACCCATGTTTGCTAGCAGTCCGCCAAATAATAATCCGGCAAGCCCTCCTAACATAAGGCCTTTGAAAAATCCTCCTGATGAGAATGTGCCTTTGGAGGCGGCAGATTGATTTTTTGGAGTGTTTGCCTTTTTATCTTGGAAATTCGAACTGTTCGTTGTGGTATTTTTATTCAAATTGAAGCTTTTTTTCCCTGATTTGTATGACTTCGCCTCTACTATCGTTGGATGATCTTGAAAAACAACATTTCCAACAGGTGAAAAAATAAGCGCGAAAGCAAACAAAGCTGCTAATAATTTTTTCAATTTCGACTTCCCCCTGTATGAAAGTATTTGTATTTTTGTGAACTCAGTTTCAATGTTATATACGATAGAAAATCAAATTAGTTTCACGATTTGATATCTTTTCTATATAAACGAATAAAAATTTTTCTTTCATCTAAGCATGTTATTCAACTATTACAATGCTGTAAACTAAGAATAGAAGACTTTAAAAAAATGGTGAGGCCGTTGTTTTACTTGAATATATTTTATCATGTATACTTGTTTGAAAGTATTTGCGAACTGTAAAACGTTTGGACTGCCATGTTAAAAGAGTTTCTTCAAGTTTCATCAAACGTATCTATGGACGTGTTTTTTTGGAGGCATGAAAGGATGGTTCAGCTAAAAAAATTGGCTTTTAAGCAGAAAACAAAATTGATGTTGCTAATCGTGCTTGCTTTAATCTCTGGTGCTGCCATTATTGGACAAGCTTATTTTTTTGCGGCGATTGTCGATCGCATTTTTTTACAGAAACAGTCTTTTGCTGATGTTTTCCAGTTGCTTTTAGGTTTGTTCATTGTTCTGTTGGCCAGAACTGCATCCCATTATTTCAGCGGTTTAACAGGAATTAAAATAGCGTCCAAAGTGAAAAAAGATCTTCGCCAATCTTTATTAAATAAATTTTCAAGCAACCCGCTGCAAGTATCGCTGCAAGGGAAAACAGGACAAAAAGCAAGTGTATTGCTGGATGCGGTAGATGAAATCGACAGCTACTTTAGCATTTATATTCCAAAGGCAGTTCAAACGTTGATCATACCTCTTCTCATTCTTTTCGTTGTGTTTGCTAGCCATCCATTTACTGGATTAATCATGGTGATTACAGCCCCATTTATACCGATATTCATGATCATCATTGGCTACAAAACGAAAAAGAAATCGGAGGAGCAAATGGAGAAAATGACCGCTTTATCGGGACATTTTCTTGACACCTTGCAAGGGCTGACAACCCTTAAGCTGTTCAACCGTGCGAAACAGCAGAAAGAAGCGATCAGAAAAAGCAGCCATGGCTTTCGTGATGCGACGATGGAAGTATTGAAAATTGCTTTTACCTCTTCTTTTATGCTGGAGTTCATTTCCATGCTTAGTATGGGATTGATTGCCCTTGATGTGGCGATTCGCTTAATTATTTTTCAAAACATTTCTTTTTTTACCGCGTTTTTCATGCTGATTCTAGCTCCTGAGTTTTATAATGCACTGAAAGATTTAGGAAGCGCCTTTCATGCAGGCAGGGGAAGTATGGGGGCGGCAAGAAAGATTGAAGAGGAGCTAAACGCAATCGGAAAGCCAGTAAAATGGGGGAAGGCAGTTTTGCCAAAAGGTGAAGGACCTCCGACCATTCGCATAGAAGGAGCGGGATTTCGTTACGAGGGAGATAGGTTTGCCTTAAAAAATATAAATGCTGAAATCCGCCCGTTTGAGCAAGTGGCAATTGTCGGAAAGAGCGGCGCTGGGAAATCGACTTTATTACATGTGATTGCAGGTCTTGTTCCGCTTACTGAAGGGGAAATTTATATGAACGGAATTCGGCGGTCTGATTTGAACGAAAAGAGCTGGTTCAATGAAATTAGCTATATTTCGCAAAATCCGTATCTTTTTTCTGGAACGATTGCGGAAAATATCGCCTTGGGAGGAAAACTCGATGCAACGAGAGAGGAAATCGAACAAGCAGCCGAAAAGGCAGGGATTTTAAAGCTTGTCCAATCACTTGAAAATGGTTTTGATACACCTATTGGAGAAGGAGGAAGGGGAATTTCCGGAGGGGAAAAACAACGAATTGCACTGGCACGAGCGTTTTTGAAAAAACCATCCATTATATTGTTTGATGAGCCGACGACCGGACTGGATCTTCAAACAGAACAAATTTTGCAGGATTCCATAAAGGAATTAGCTCAATCTTCCACCGTCATTACCGTCGCTCATCGGCTTCATACCATTATAAATGCGGATAAAATTCTTTTTTTGGAAAATGGAGAACTCATCGCATCCGGAACACATAAAGAATTGCTGGAATCAGTTGAAGCGTACAGGAAAATGACAACGCTCCAACAGGGAGGCATGGCAAAATGAAAGATTTGCTATTTATTACAAAGCTGACATTAACAGAAAAGAAAGATCTTTTTTTGTCCATTCTCTTCGGATTTATAACAGGAATCGCGACAGTGAGTTTGTTTGCTTCAAGCGGCTATTTGATTTCTAAAGCAGCTCTTGCACCGCCAATTTACACGCTGACTGTTTTCATAGCGTGTATAAAACTGTTAGGGTTTATCAGTGCCGGCAGCCGTTACGGGGAGCGTTATTTTTCTCATCGCGCCACATTCAATATATTAAGCCGGTTGCGAGTTTCTTTTTTTGAAAAGCTGGAGCCATTGGTGCCCGCGATTTTTCTTAAATATCGGAGCGGAGATCTCCTCTCCAGAATTGTCGGCGATGTGGAAACGCTGCAAAACTTCTTTTTGCGTGTTTTTTATCCGCCGATCGTATCCACTCTCATATTTTTATGGACCATTTTTTTCACTTCGTTCTTTTCCTTTTATATTGCCTTGGTGTTATGTATCGGTTTGATTTTCACCACTGTCCTAATTCCGGCTTACTTTGCTTTCAGACTAAAAAAAGTAGAGCGTCATGTTCGGCAAAGCCGCGGGAATTTATCGACAGAAGTTACGGAGTTTTTTTATGGGTTTCGCGATTTAAAAATTTATCAACAGCTTGAGCATAAACAAGAGAAGCTTACCCAACGCTCCGATGCTTATTTGAAAGAACAGGAACGTGAAGCAATCCATAACCTCTTCAGTCAATCTGTCAATACGTTTGTATCTTTAATTGTCTCTTGGATTATTCTTTTGCTTGGCGTCTATTTCGTTGCAGGCGGTCAATTAGATGGTATTTTTCTTGCCATGCTTGTAATGATTTCATTAACTGTTTTTGAACATGCGGCACCGATGGCTGCTTTTCCAAGTTATTTAGAGGACAGCCGCCAAGCTGCTACAAGACTATCAGACGCCACGCATCAAGACTCTTCTGTAAAAACGTCTGATGAGAAAGAAATGAAGGAGCTTCCCGGTCAACAAGCTCCATCAATTGTCATGGAGAATGTCACCTTTCATTTATTTGGTGAAATTTTAAAAAATGTTTCAATTACATTTCCGGCAGGATCGAAAACAGCCATTGTCGGACCTAGTGGTTCGGGCAAATCGACCTTGCTGGCCCTTTTATTAAAAATTTATAAAAACTATCAAGGGGTGATTCGGATCAACGGCATCCCGATCGATCAATTAGATGACGATAGCCTTTGGAAAAATGCGAACGTTATTTTGCAGGACAACCACTTTTTCTACGGTACCGTTCGCGATAACCTAATGATTGCTAAAGATGCAGTGCTTGACGAAGATTTGGAAGATGTGCTGAAAAAGGTGAAGCTTGACTATCTTTCTTTGGCCGATCCGTTGTTAGAAAGAGGAGGAAATTTATCGGGCGGGGAAAAGCAAAGACTGGCGATCGCCAGGGTATTGTTGAAAAAAGCTCCGCTATGGATACTTGATGAACCGACATCATTTTTGGATGCTTTAACGGAACAGTCTATTTATCATCATCTGTTTGAAGCTGCTAAAAATGATACCGTCATCCTTGTCAGTCATCGTCTGGCCGGTCTGGAAAACATGGATCAAATTATCGTTATGGATGAAGGAGCTATTGTAGAAGCGGGAACCTACAAAGAATTGATGAACAAAAAAGGATACTTTTATCAAATGAAGCAAATTGAACAAAGTGTCTTTACAGCAAATTAAAGAAAGCCGACATGGAGCAAACTGTCGGCTTTTTTTCGATTGATTTCTAAGCTTGCTTCAATTTTTATCCTCTTTTGGATATGAGCTCATCTTTCACTGCTGTCCAAAATGATAAAGCTGCAGCAGCGAATAGCACGAGAAAGGGGGCAAACGTAATTAAAAAAGTCTTCATCGTTCCACACTCCTTATTTTGCGTTTTGCCCTTTCACATAATCTTTATCGAACAGAAACAGTTTTATTAGTAAATAAAGGGAAGGGAGCAAAAGGGCTAATCCTAAAATAAAAACGATGATCAGGGAAATGGCCATAGCTTCGTTTGTAAAACTGTCATAAATGGACAAATATGGATAAAGCAAGTACGGATAATGGGAGATTCCATATCCAAAGAAAGCTAACAGAAATTGACCTACTAACAATCCGAATGCCAATCCATAATTTTTTCTTTTCCAAATGAGCCAGACAGTCCCGACATATAAAAGAAACGATAAAGCGAACATCCACCATAAATTAAGGATGCGTTCAAAATGCTCTTGGTTGTGATAGCTCAGTTCATAAATGATGCCGCAAGCTGTTATGATTAAAGGAAATGCCCAGAAAAGAGCATATTTTCTCATTAAATTCGTTGCGTCTGTATCACCAGTTTGATTCGCGTACCATGTAAGAAAAACAGCTGAAATATAAAGGACGGCCGTAATACTTAAAACGACGATGCTCCAAGATAATGGGCTTTTAAATAATGCTACGTAGTTTAAAACTGGATGCTCATCCACCATCGAGACAAATCCGCCTTCAGAAATGGCTAAGACGACAGATAATGATGCAGGGATCAATAATCCAGACAATCCATACATAAAGGCATACCCTTTATGTCCTTTTGATGAATACGTTTCAAATGCGTAATAAGACCCGCGAATGGCAAGCAAAATAATCGCAATGCTTCCCGGAACAAGGAGAGTTGTCCCATAATAAAATGCGGTTTTTGGGAAAAAACCGACAATCCCAACAAAGAAGAAAACGAAAAATACATTGGTTACCTCCCAAACGGGAGACAGGTAGCGTTGAATAATTTTGGACAATATATGCTGCTTGCCACTCAAAATGCTGTAAGCATTAAAGAATCCAGCGCCGTAATCAATGGATCCAACGATCACATAGCCGAACAAAAAGATCCAAAGGACGGATATCCCAATAATCTCCAAGCTCATGACTGCTCACCGCCTAATCGATTTTCAAGCTCTCTTTCCACCGGATTATTTTTAAACAACCGGCGAAGAATCACAATCGTGCCGATTCCTAAAATCAAATACAAAATGGCAAAAAGAATGAGCATAAGACCTACATGGCCGCTTGAAGTTGCTGCTTCACCCGTTGTCATAATTCCGCGAAGGATCCAAGGCTGACGGCCAAATTCAGTCAACCACCAGCCAGCCTCAATCGCGATAAAAGATAGAGGCCCTCCGAGCACAATGAGCATGCGGAACCATTTTTGGTTGATGAAAGCCCATCCGCGCTTCACTCCAATCCAATAGATAAGTGCTAATAAAATCATGAAAACGCCAATGGCTACCATAATATCAAAAAAATAATGAATATAAAGCGGAGGAGATTCAAAATTTGAAAATTGGTCTAGTCCGATAACTTCTGCATTTGGATCTCCATGCGCCAAAATACTGAGCAAATATGGGAATTTAAGTGCATATTTAATGTTTTGTTCGTCATCTAAAATACCAAACATGACTAGAGGAGCATTTCCTTCTGTTTCAAAATGCCATTCCGCTGCCGCCAATTTCTCTGGCTGGTACTCAGCTAAATATTTGCCGGAAAAATCTCCGATAACAGCTGTTGCAATGGAGAAAATCAGTCCTATTTTCATAGTTAAAAACAAGGCTTTTTTATGATAAACATGGTTGGAGCCTTTTAATAATTGGAATGCTGCAATAGATGCCAGCGTAAAGGCGGCTGTCATAAAGGCGGTTGCGACTACGTGTGCGACTTTTGTCGGCATGGCCGGGTTAAAAATCGCACCCAGCGGATTGACATTGATGAGTTCACCATTTACAATGTCAAACCCTTGCGGCGCATTCATAAAAGAGTTGACGATGGTAATAAAAAAGGCAGAAAAGGCGGCGCCAAGGGAGACAGGAATCAGAAAGAGCAGGTGCTTCCGCTGATTTTTAAATCGTTCCCAAGTGTACATATAAATTCCGAGAAAGATTGCTTCAAAGAAAAAAGCAAATACTTCCATAAAAAGTGGCAATGCGATCACATTTCCGGCAAGTTCCATAAAATTCGGCCAGAGCAATGACAGCTGGAGTCCAATCGCAGTTCCTGTTACAACGCCGACAGCTACGGTGATGACATACCCCCGCGCCCAACGTCTAGCCATTAAAAGATAATGTTCGTCATTTTTTTTGATCCCAACCCACTGGGCAATCATGATCATCAACGGAACGCCTACCCCAATGGTTGCGTAAATAGCGTGAAAAGAAAGTGTAAGGATAGTCAGCATTCGACTGCTGAATACGGGGTCTTCAAATAACAATTTTATTTCCTCCTTTTGAATGGGATAAATCTTTGAAACCGGTCATGAGTATATGATCAGGATGAACCAATACAATATGATTTCATTTTACTTTATAAAAATGTGCTTTTTGTCAATTCTCTTTGACAAATGTATATATAGAGAATGAAAAATATGTGAACATTGGCTCTTTTCGCTTAGTTTATGCCATATTATAGCATTTTAGGCAGCATGTACCATTTGCAAAATCTGAAAAAATCAGCATTGCTCAACATATGTTTGTACAAATATTTAAAGAATATACATGATTTTCAAATCATATCGGATTATCTGCCGGGTTAAGAAAATATTGGGTTAAGTCCTGTGAAAAAAATACATGTTTTCCCTGGCTTAAAAAGCCTAAAAGCAGCCAATAAGATTCTGTTTATGTTTGGCTGCGAAATTGGCAGAACGTTTGAATCCGTAATCGAACGGATTGTTGCTGCCGCCTCTAAATGTATATTTTTTTGGCAAACAAAAATACGGCTGCAGTTCATCTTGACTATATAAAATCAAAAATGTTACATAGTCCGTTCTAAATCGCACGGTTTTTTAGCTCCAGTTCATCCAGGCTAAATAGAGTCAAAAAAATGACAGCTTCGAATTTATGTTGTATATTCATAAGCATGCTAGTTTGTGGGCAGGAAGCGTTCGTGCTATGATTTTTTATAAACAGCTGCCAAGGAGGGATGGATCGTATGGTGAAGAAAGTAATATTGAATGGTGTAGAGATACAAGTAGAGGAGTATGAAGAGGAAGTGGTTCATCAACCAAACGGTGAGCCATTACATAAAATTCGTTTTGCTTTTAAGGTGAGAAGCGATGAATATCATGATATTACGACGCTGCTGTATCAGCAAACGTTTGATGTGTCAGTTCCTGAAAGAGACCTGAACTTTAGGGGGACGATACAAAATTATTCCACTTCTGTGACGAATTTGTACAAAAAAAATCAGGTTGGTGATTTTCGATTAGAATTAATTGAGACGATTTAACAATGATTGTTTCAATGGCGTAATCCCATGGTGTTCGAAGAAACAGAGGGAGGCACTATGTCAATTCATGTAGAGCATTTGTACAAGCAATTTCGAGTTCACGTTCGGCAAGCAGGGTGGACGGGGGCTGTACGCAGTTTGTTTAAGAGGGAAATTCGTACTGTGGAAGCGGTGCGAGACATTTCATTTACCATTCCTTCGGGAGAAATTGTCGCATTTTTAGGGCCGAACGGAGCGGGGAAAACAACGACAATTAAAATGCTGGCCGGTTTGCTTTATCCAAGCTCCGGGAGCATTCAAGTTGCCGGATATGTACCGTTTGAACAAAAAGTGGAATTTAAGAAGATCATGAGTTTAGTCATGGGACAGAAAAGCCAGCTCATATGGGATATTCCGCCGATGGAAACGTTTCTCGTCAATAAAGCGATATACGAAATAGAAGACCGTGCGTTTCGGCAAACGTTGGATGAGCTTGTCGAGCTGCTCGAGTTAGAAGAGCTCTTGACGAAACCAACGCGGAGTTTGTCTCTCGGACAGCGGATGAAATGCGAATTAGCAGCCGCGCTTTTGCATCGGCCGAAGGTTTTATTTTTGGATGAACCGACGATCGGCTTGGATGTCCATACGCAGGAAAAAGTCCGCCGCTTTATAGGACAATATAACCGCGAGCACCGAACGACAGTATTGTTGACATCGCATTACATGGGCGATGTGACAGCGCTGTGCGATCGGGTGCTCATTATTAATCATGGGAAGCTGTTGTATGATGGTGAATTGGACATGTTGACGGAAAAATTGACGCCGTATAAATTGCTAGAGGTTCAGCTTTCGTCCATTCCCGATATTTCATGGGATGCATACGGCGAATTAGTCGATGCAAAAGAGGGTAAAGTAACGCTTCGTGTGCCGAGGGAACGCATTCACGAGGTATCCTCCCGATTTTTGCAGCAGTTTGATGTTCGCGATTTAAATATAGAAGATCCGCCGATGGAAGAAGTGATAACGCTCGCGTTTCAGGAGGATGCACATGTTTCGTAAATACTCTGTTCTCCTTCGCATGAAATATGTGGAGATGTTTGCCTACCGGCTGGCGACGATCGTGTGGATGACAGGAGCCATGGTTCAGCCGCTGATCACGATGATGGTCTGGATGAATATTGATCCTGATCAGGAGAATGCGTTTATTTTTTACTTTGCGGCATTGATTTTTGTTGAACGCATGACAAGCGCTTGGGACGTTTGGGAATTGGAGCGTGAAATAAGGGAGGGAACCTTTTCTTATCAAATTGTCCGTCCGTTTCACCCGATACATTGGGCCATTGCTGAAAATATCGTGTATAAAGCGTTATTTTTAGTCATTTTAATTCCGGCATGGGGCCTCTTGGCGGTCTTTATTCCGGCGCTGCGGCTGGATCAAATAGGTGCGGCGCAGTGGCTGTTATTCTTTTGTGCGCTTTTATTGGCAGCGGTCATTCGTTTTTTATTCAGCTACACATTTGGTCTGTTAGGTTTTTGGGTGACAAAAGTGACGGCTTTGTATGGCATGTTTGAAGCGGTGTCTCTCTTTTTGTCGGGCCGCATTGCACCGATGTCGCTCCTGCCTCCGTTTTTGAAAACGATCAGCTTTTATTTGCCTTTTCGATATATGGTCGGGTTTCCAATCGAAATTTTGACCGGAAGCGTCCAAGGGATGGATATTGTGTACGGATTTGGATGGGCTGCAGTTTGGTGCATGTTTTTTATGCTTGCAGTATTGTTGCTTTGGAAGGCTGGTCTAAGGAAAAACCAAGCTGTGGGGGGATAATGTGAAAAGACATTGGCGCATTTTTTGTGAATTTTTTCGGACTTGTTTAGTGGAGGAGCTCGAATATCGCAGCGAATTTTTAGGAAATTTCCTGTCGAGTTTGTTTGGCATTGGGATGGCTATTTTGACAATTCAAGTATTTTTTTATCAAACAGATAACCTCGGCGGTTGGAAATATGCGGATGTTCTGCTGCTTCTTGGTATATTCAATACGCTGCAAGGATTGATTGATTTTGCCCTGCGGCCCAACATGTCCCGTCTGCTGCAGCATATTCGCATGGGGACGTTTGATTATGTATTGACAAAGCCGGTCGACAGCATGTTTTATGTCAGCTTCCGCCATTTAGTGTTTTGGCGCTTAATTGATGTGCTTCTTGGCATCGGCTTGATAATCTATGCGTTAATACAAAAACATTATATGCCGACAATAATGGATGCAGTGATGTTTTTCATTAGTATCGGATCTTCGCTTGTCCTGATTTATGCGCTGTGGATGATGCTGATGACCACCTCCTTTTGGGTTATTCGTATCGATGATCTATCGTTTGTTTTTAATTCATTTTTTGAAACAACACGGTTTCCAATCGGAATGTATAGAGGCTGGCTTCGCATCGTGCTCACATACATTTTGCCAGCTGCCTTTATTACAAGCACGCCGGCGTTGTCTTTGCTTGGAAAATGGAACGGGATGACAACAATCCTATCCGTTGTACTTGCCGGGCTGTTCTTATGGATATCGCGCCGGTTCTGGCGGTATGCGCTCCGATCGTACACAAGTGCAAGCAGTTAAATATTCCGTGCATTGAAAAATGGCAGCAGAGAATGTGAAAATTTGCTAATAATTTCAAATGGTAGATTTTGGTTAAGGAATGACCGAATAGCTTATTAGATGGATAGATGAAAAAGCAGAGGGGTTACAGTTTTTCAGTTGTTCTTCCCAAGCTGTTTGTCACGATAAAAGACAATGATCACTGGATGATTTTTTCGAACAAGCAGTCCGCCAAAATCAGTCGATGTCGCTTGAAAGATATATATTTCTCCCCTCATTTTTCCCAGCCTGACCTAGCTTAGGTTTTCCAGTGAAACAGTTTCCTTGTATGGACAAATAGAGAAAAAAAGAAGAAAAGGATTTTTTCTGCTTCTGTCGAATATTTTATTTTAGAGGTGTGATTAAAAAGGAAGGTTCCCATTATGGAAAAAGAAATTATTTGTAAAAGAGAAATAATCAAAATTGATCATCAAAACAAGAAAGTGGTGATAGATGAAATTGCGATAGAGTATCCGTTAACAATTTTTGTGGACAATGAGGAATTCGCCACATTAGTATGCTCGCCGTCCCATGTAGAGGAGCTTGTTTTAGGTTTTTTAGCTTCAGAAGGGATGATCCGCATAAAAGCAGATGTGAAAGCGCTTCAAATTGATGAGGATAAGGGGTTTGCCTATGTTCATTTGCATCAGCCGATAGGGGATAAGAAAGAGTTTGTTTCCAAACGCTTTATCGGCTCCTGCTGCGGAAAAAGCCGACAGTTTTATTTTTATAATGATGTGAAAACAGCGAAAACGATTATGAGCAGCATGACGATTTCTGCCGCACAATGCTTTCAGTTAATGGAAATGTTAAATGAAGCTTCATCGGCTTTTAAGCGTACTGGAGGCATTCATCATACGGCATTATGTTCAAAAGAGGGATTGATTAAGACATTTTCTGACATTGGACGACATAATGCTTTAGATAAATTATATGGCTTCTGTCTAAACGAAAGCATTTCTTTAAATGATAAAATAATCGCTTTCAGCGGGCGGATTTCCTCAGAGGTAGTGCTGAAGGTTTCGAAAATTGGATGCGGTATACTTCTATCAAAATCGGCTCCAACAAATTTGGCACTTCAATTGGCAGAAGATTTAAACATTACGACTGTTGGGTTTATACGGGAAAATAAAATGAACATTTATACACATAGCAACAGAATAACAAAATAACAGGGGGAACGTATCGTGGGAAATGTAACGATTACGGTCAACGGGGGAGAAATAACCGCAAGGGAAAATCAATATCTTCTGCAGGCTTTGCTCGAACATGAAATGGATGTACCGCACGTTTGTTATCATGAAAGCTTGGGCGCAATTCAAACATGTGATACTTGTATGGTGGAAGTGAACGGGGAGCTTGTACGAGCCTGCAGCTACAAAGTCCAAGAAGGACTCGTTGTTGAAACAGAGACTTCTAAAGTAAAAGAATCTCAAAAATTAGCGATGGATCAAATTTTAAAAAATCATGAATTATATTGCACAGTTTGCGATAAAAACAATGGAGATTGTACAATTCATAATACGGTTAAAGCTTTAGGCATTGAACATCAAAGCATTCCGTTCCAACCAAAACCGTATGAAGTGGATTATTCAGGATCATTTTATCGATATGACCCAAATCAATGCATATTATGCGGACGCTGTGTAGAGGTGTGCCAAGATGTTCAAGTAAATGAAACATTGACGATTGATTGGAGCAGAGAGCAGCCTCGTGTGATCTGGGACAACGATGTGCCGATTGATCAGTCCAGCTGCGTAAATTGCGGCCAATGTGTAACTGTATGTCCGTGCAATGCCTTAATGGAAAAATCAATGTTAGGGGCAGCCGGCTTTTTAACAAATGTAGAACCTGGTACATTACGATCGATGATTAATTTGACGAAGGAAGTGGAAACAGGATACGGTTCGCTAATGGCCATCTCAGATACAGAAGCTGAGCTGCGCAAGGAAAGGATCAAGAAAACGAAAACAGTTTGCACATACTGCGGAGTTGGCTGTTCATTTTATATATGGACAAAAGACAGAAAAGTTTTAAAAGTTGAACCAACACCGGAATCGCCGGCAAACGGAATTTCCACTTGTGTAAAAGGGAAGTTCGGCTGGGATTATGTCAATAGTGAAGAACGGCTGACAAAACCGTTGATCCGGGAAGGCGACCATTTTAAAGAAGTTGAATGGGATGAGGCGATTCGATATGTTGCAAAACGGTTTAAAGAAATAAAAGATGCACATGGCCCTGATGCTTTAGGATTTATAGCTTCTTCCAAAGCAACGAATGAAGAATCGTATTTGCTGCAAAAATTTGCCCGTCAAGTGATAGGAACGAATAATGTTGATAATTGCTCAAGATATTGTCAATCTCCAGCAACGGTCGGACTATTTCGTACTGTCGGCTATGGCGGTGATTCAGGATCTTTTTCTGACATAGCTTCCTCTGATCTTGTCATCATTATTGGCGCCAATACAGGGGAATCGCATCCGGTTTTGGCATCAAAAATCAAACGAGCGCAAAAACTTTATGGACAAAAGCTGCTCGTGTTTGACTTAAGAAAACATGAAATGGCGGAGCGGGCCGATATGTTTATCAGGCCAAAGCCGGGAACGGATCTTGTTTGGCTGTCAGCTGTAACGAAATACATCATTGACCAAAATTGGCATGTTGAAGAGTTTATCAAAGAACGAGTGAACGGCTTTGAACAATATAAAAGTAGCTTAGAGCCGTTTACGTTGGAATATGCGGAAGAAGTGACGGGAATTTCTAAGGACACGCTGATCAAGGTTGCTGAAACGATTCATCAATCTAAAACAATGGTCATTTGCTGGGCGATGGGAGTCACTCAACAGCAGCGCGGAAGTGATACGAGTACTGCCATTTCCAATTTGTTATTAGTGACAGGCAATTACGGCAAACCGGGCACTGGAGCCTATCCGCTACGCGGCCATAACAATGTTCAAGGGTGCAGCGACTTCGGAAGCATGCCGAACTTTTTCCCGGGATATGAAAAGGTAGCGGATGAAAAAGTCCGCAGCCGTTATGAAAAAGCTTGGGGTGTGACATTGCCTAAAAATCCGGGTAAAGACAATCATCAAATGGTTAAAGCGATTCATGAAGGCGCTCTGAAGGCATTATATGTGACTGGAGAAGATATGGGGATTGTCGATGCCAATATCAATCAAGTCGGCGCCGCTTTTGAAAAGCTGGAATTTTTCGTTGTGCAGGACTTATTTTTAACAAAAACGGCCCAATATGCAGATGTTGTGCTGCCGGCCAGCCCAAGCTTAGAAAAAGAAGGAACTTTTACCAATACAGAACGCCGGATTCAGCGATTGTATGAAGCATTGCCGCCTCTTGGAGATTCGAAGCCTGATTGGCAAATTTATTGTATGCTGGCGAAAGCGCTGGGCTTCAATTGGGATTATCAGCACCCTGGAGAAATTATGGAAGAAGCAGCGTCGCTCGCACCGCTTTTTGCCGGTGTTTCCTATGACCGTTTAGAAGGATTTTCAAGCTTGCAATGGCCTGTTGAGAAAGATGGAACCGACTCGCCGCTTCTTTATGAAGATCGATTCCCGTTTGCCGATGGAAAGGCACAGCTTTATCCGCTTCAAGTCGATTATTTATATGATGTAGATGAAGAGTATGATCTTCACGTGAACAACGGGCGCTTGCTAGAGCATTTCCATGAAGGGAACATGACGTATAAATCACAAGGAATCAGCCGGAAAACCCCGAACGCTTTTATAGAAATTTCGAAAGAATTGGCTGAAGAACGCCGTATTCAAGAAGGAGCCATTGTCAAGCTTATTTCTAAATACGGCTCTGTAAAAGGCCCTGTTCACATAACGGATCGCGTGCAAAAGCATGAAATCTTTATCCCATTGAATGATACGGGCGAATTGGCTATTAATCGTTTAACAGGCAATCATGCTGACCGCGATACGAACACACCGGCATATAAAGAAATTGCCGTAAAAATGGTCGTATTGAAGGAAAAAGGAGACTCCCCAATTCGTCCAAACAACCATCGAAACGGAAAAAGAAATCCGCAAATTGGGGTCAAAGTAGAGAAGAAATGGGAGCGCAGCGACTACACGTTTCCCGGAAGCAAGGTGAAAATACATGGCTAAACCAATTACAACCATCAAAAAAATCGAAGTGTCACAAGAAGAAAAAAGAAAGCAAAATTTATTAGAAATCGAGCAAGCGTTAGCAGACAATAAAGAGGCAGTTTTAGAAGGCATAGCATGTTTACGGAAGCTTCACGATGCAGGTGTTCTGGAAATCGCCAATGCCCTTTTAGCGCGGAAAGATCAAGTACTAGAAAACGTGGTTAAGGAAGTCAGCAGAAAACCGAACATTGATGTTTTAAAAAATATCGTCAATCTGTTGATGCTGCTGGGAACAATCGATCTCGAAAAGCTGCAGGTAATGACGACAAGAATGAATGCTGGAATACAAGAAGCTGCGGCAAGCGTCAATAAAGAAGAAACAACTTCTTTTTTCCAATTGCTATCGGCTTTAAAAGATCCTGACATCAACCGATCGATTACTATGCTTCTTCATTTTTTAAGAGGAATGGGGAAATCTTAAAGGATTGGCAATAAAAGTGAAGCTTGAAAGTTGCGAGGGAATGCTTTTGTGCCGAAAAACATCCTGATTGGTAAAGAAATTTGCAACCATTATGTGGAAAGACAAAGCCCTTCTCATTCGAAAACGACTGTTGCCTATCGTTCGTAAAGAAAAACTCAAGAAAAGTGCAAAGCGGTCAATCATTCGGAGTTGACATAAAATTAAATATTTGTTATTAAAAAATTGATGATTAGCACTCGATTGATTAGAGTGCTAATTTTTATCTTAATTTTGCACATACGCTTTTTAGAAGGGAGAGGCGGTCATGGAAAAAAAAGAGTTTCAAGCCGAGTCGAAAAGGTTATTAGAAATGATGATCAACTCCATTTATACAAAAAAGGAAGTTTTTTTGAGGGAGTTAATTTCAAATGCAAGCGATGCGATCGATAAAATTTATTACAAAGCACTGACTGATGATTCGTTAACCTTTCAAAAGGATCAATACTACATAAAAGTTATTCCAAATAAAGAAAAGCGGACGCTCACAATCGTTGATACAGGCATAGGCATGACAAAAGAGGAATTGGAAGAAAATCTTGGTACGATTGCTAAGAGCGGGTCGCTCGCCTTTAAAAAAGAAAACGAATTAAAAGACGGCTATGACATTATTGGACAGTTCGGCGTTGGCTTTTATGCCGCCTTTATGGTAGCGGATGTTGTCACTGTCATCAGTAAAGCGCTAGGCAGCGATCAAGCATATAAATGGGAATCAAAAGGCGCTGATGGTTTTACAATCGAACCATATGAGAAGGAAGAGGTCGGAACGGAGATCATACTAAAAATCAAAGAGAATACTGAAGATGACAACTATGACGAATTTCTTGACGAATATCGGTTAAAACAAATCATTAAAAAATATTCCGACTTCATCCGCTATCCGATCAAAATGGATGTCAAAGTACAAAAACCGAAAAATGAGAACGAGAACGAATTTGAAGAGGTTGTTGAAGAACAAACAATCAACAGCATGGTTCCGATTTGGCGGAAAAATAAAAGTGAACTGACAGATGAAGATTATGAAAACTTTTATGCCGAAAAGCATTATGGCTTTGATAAACCGTTAAAACATATTCATATTAGCGTAGATGGGACGGTTCGCTATCAGGCGATTTTATATATTCCGGAAAAAACGCCATTTAATTACTATACAGCAGAATATGAAAAAGGGCTTGAACTGTATTCCAACGGCGTGTTAATTATGAACAAGTGCCCGGACTTACTGCCTGACTACTTCAGCTTCGTTAAAGGAATGGTTGATTCTGAGGACCTATCGTTAAATATTTCAAGAGAGATGCTCCAGCATGACAAGCAATTGAAAATCATTGCGAAAAACATTCAAAACAAAATTAAACGCGAACTAGAAAACCTATTAAAAAATGAAAGAGAAAAATATGAAAAGTTTTATGAAGCATTTGGCAGACAATTAAAGTATGGCGTTTACAGCGATTTCGGCGCAAATAAAGAAACATTGCAAGACTTGCTTATGTTCTACTCTTCAAAGGAGAAAAAACTTGTCACCTTACAAGAATATGTATCAAGAATGCCTGAGGAGCAAAAATATATTTATTATGCAACGGGCGATTCGTATGAACGAATTGAAAAGCTTCCGCAAACCGAGCTGGTTGCAGATAAAGGCTATGAAATTTTGTATTTGACAGAGGATATCGATGAATTTGCGATCAAAATGTTAATGACATATAAAGAGAAAGAATTTAAATCAGTCTCCAGCGGCGACTTAGGAATTAGCGAAGAAGAAAACAAAAAAGAAACTGAAAAAGAACATAAAGAGCTGTTCGAACAAATGAAAAGCATTTTGGGTGATAAAGTAAAGGATGTGCGAGCATCAAAACGGTTAAAAACACATCCTGTTTGTTTATCAACAGACGGGGAAATCACTATTGAAATGGAAAAAGTGTTAAATGCTATGCCGAACAGCCAAAACATTAAAGCGGAGAAAGTGCTTGAAATTAATACAGATCACGAAGTCTTTCAAACGCTAAAAGCAGCGTATGAAAACGATCAAGAGAAGCTGAAGCTGTTCACAAACATTTTATATAATCAGGCTTTGCTTATTGAAGGCCTGCCAGTCCAAGATCCTGTTGAGTTTACAAATGACATTTGTAAAATTATGGTTTCTTAAAAATCCAGGGCACATCTAGCGATTTGTCAAAGCTTGAACTATTTGCAGAGTTCAGCGCCACAAACGGAAAAACTTAGCTGGCTGAAAGGTGCACGATTTATAGATAAAGAAGCACAAAGAACCGATTGACTGATGCAAAAGAGAAGCAAGGCATGCAGCGGATGGATTTCCCAGATATGAAAAAGTTATCATGTAAATGAATGCTTGTTTTAGCTTTTAACGTATGGACATGCGCAAAATAATTAAGAAAGGCAAACCTGTCTTTCCGGCAGAGGCGGAAGGCAGGTTTGTTAATAGTTTGAGCTCTTTTGCAGCTAAGAGTTTTTTTTCAAATTCCTTTAACTCCCACTAGGATCGTTTGAGAAAGTTCGTTATACTTGGGGGAGAGAGGAGTTTGGTTATGCTATTTTTTGTTATATTATTTTTTCTTGGACTTTTCATATTCTTTTTAATAAAAGGAAATAAAAATACAAAGGATGTAGCTGTTAAGAAAATCACAGTTCGATGCCCCGATAGGAAAGCTTCTGCAAAGAATATAAAAATACTCCATCTATCTGATTTACACCTTGAAAACTTATCGATCAGCCCAAAAGAATTAGATGAGCTGATTTCAGCAGAACCAATTGATCTTATTGCACTGACAGGTGATTTTCTCGACCGGAAGAGAAGCATCCCAAAACTTTCCGCATACTTGGAAGTATTGAGAAAAACAAATCCAACGTACGGCACGTATGCTGTGTTCGGCAATCACGATTATGTTTTAAAGGAAGAAGACTTTGAAACTTTGAAAAAAATGCTGCAGCATTACGGGATAAAAACACTACAAAATGAGCACGTGACCATTCAGCTTGAAGAAGAATGCTTGAATATTATTGGCATTGATGATTACACGACAAACCGCAGTTATGTTCAAAAAGCTTTTCACGGAGTAGAAGAAGGAATGCGATTAGTGCTGACCCATGATCCAAGCGTTATTCTTGAAATGGAAAACATTCCGTTTGATTACTTGCTGTCCGGTCATTTCCACGGCGGACAAATCAATTTGCCAAAGCCGTACCATCTTTTTTACAAAGGCAAGCTTCCAAGAATGAACATTATTAAAGGACTCCATTACCATAACGAGCGGCCGTTTTATATTAGCGAAGGCCTAGGACAAACAGGAGTGAACATCCGAATTGGCAGCCGCCCTGAAATTACGTTTCATCAATTTTCATAGTATTTTTAACATATCTCTAAAATTGTAATGTTAAGATTGTAAAATTTTCCCTACTATGTTGAAGATGATTCAATAGCTGGAGCAGGATGAACTCCTGCTTTTTTCTTTTTGCAAAAAAAGAGTTTATTTTCTTGTATCTTTAATAAAGTCAGCTTTCCGTTTATTTGTTATTTATAAAAGGTTAATCACAGAATCTACTAAGATCCACATTGGCTAATAACTAAAGTTAAATTACACTTTTCCTCTAATAGAAATGCATGAATCGATGAAAAAATATAAAGCAATCACACCTTTTGCTCCCATTGTAAAATTGAATAAACAATACTTGCTGCTGTTCCATTGTTCAGCGTGTTGATCAATCGGAATTTTCAACGATCTTGAGTTCACAAAGAATTTTTTGTGAGCGCTTATTAGTTTTTTAACTTCATCCTTTCATTCGTTTCTCCGGTTTTTTTGTCGATGACTTTATTTCTGAACGCCTATAAACATGGTATACTCTTCCTATAAGGAGGCGGAGAAAAGATTTTTTTCACGATTGGGGTATTTAATGGAGAAAAAGCAAAAACTATTTCTAATCGCAAGCTTTAGCAGGAGCTTTAAAGGGAGAAAGTAAAGATTTCAAAAATATTTGCGGCTGCAACGTTCTTATTGCCGTTTCCCTTTGAATTGGCTGGTGATTAAATTTGTCGCCTTCTTTTTACATAGCCCGCAGTCATTGAAGCGATGACAGAAGAAATGATTTAGGAACGGAGGTTTTTTAATGCTGCCAAAAACGATCGAACAATTGGATCAAATTCGGGAAGAATGCCGTAAATTAGTGAATAGACGTTCATCTGTTTCTGCCATTGCTGCAGCTGTTCCAATTCCGGGTATTGATGTGACGGTGGATGCTGCACTTGTGAAAGATCTGCTAAATGAAATTAATCAAAAGTTTGGTTTATCAAAAGAGCAAGTTGATCAATTGGATGCGAAAACAAAAGAGCTCATTATCGTACTGGCAACTTCATTAGGAAATGAACTCATCGGAAGAACAATTGGCAAAAAATTGGTGCTGAGCTTGGTGAAAAAAGCTGCAACCCGGATGGCGGCAAAACAGACGAGCAAATTTATTCCTCTCATTGGAATAGGGGTTTCGGCCGGGATCAGCTTTGCAACGATGAAATATTTAGGAAATAAACATATTGATGATTGCTATAAATTAGTTAAACAATATATCGAACAGGAGGCGTCATTAGAAAATTTTGCTGCAAAATAGTGAGGCTGGTTAGCTGCAATATTTCTAACAATAACCCCCTAAAAGCACTGATGATGATTAATTCAACTAGATAAAACCTCGGAGTAAATAGGATTAAAGCAATGATAAAGCCCCCATTGCTTAAAGGGGGCTATTGTTGAAGAGAAGATTTTCGATCGTGCTCCAAACTTTTCGGCTTTCTGGCAAAACGATGCTGTACAAAGAGGCAATATAAAACTAAACCTACCAACACATAAAGCGAAGTGTAAAAATATAAAGATGTAAATCCAGTAAAGACAACAACTGCTCCAGTTAAAAACGATCCGAGGCCGATGCCGATGTCGAAGATCGATAAAAAGGTGCTGAGAGAAGCCGCTCTTCTCTGTGGAGGGACAATTTGTATAGCCATTGTTTGGAAGCTTGGAAACAAGGTTCCCCATCCAAGACCGATAAATACTGCACTTAACAAATAGATGAAGGATGTATTTGCCATGCTCAATATAAATAATCCGAAGGCAAATGAAACGATGCATGGGATAACAATGACATTTGCGCCGTATCGGTCAAACCACCTTCCGGTAAACGGCCGGGAAATGAGCAAAACGATTGCATACACGACGAAGAATAAATTCGAACCGGCGCCAAGATTCATTTTTTCCGCAAAAACGGAGACGAACGATAATACAGTCGAATAAGCAAAAGCTAAAAAGGCAGCAATCAACGCAATGCGGAATGCTGATACCTCTACAAGTTTTTCAAAGCTGAAATTCACTTTGAAAAGTTCTCTTTTATTTAGTTTTGGCTTCATTTCATGCAGGTTAACTATTCCCCCGGTCAAAAGCGCCCCAACGGAACAAATAAGGGCAATGACGAGCATGACAAAAGAACCCCAATGATCTAACGAGGTAAGCCCTAAAAATGGTCCAATCACCATGGCGACATTGGAAGATAAAATAAAATATCCCATTCCTTCTCCTTTTTTCGATTCCGGCACGATATCTGCCACAATCGCCCCTGTTGCGGTTGTCGCGATCCCGAAACCGATTCCATGAAGAAAACGAATGATCAATAATAAGACAATTGAACTGACAAATAAATAAGAAATAGAGGCGATCAGGAAAATGACCAAGGAAATAATCAACATTTTTTGTTTTCCAAGCTTCTCCATAAATTGGTCGACGAACGGGCGAGTCACGATCGCAGCAAATAAATAAACCATTGCTAATAAGCCAGCCTCAGCTTCGCTGCTTTTTAAATCTTGAATGACAAAGATCGGCAAGGTGACCAGCAAATAATAATAGTTTATAAAAAGAAAAAAATTACAAATTGAAATACTAAAAAAATTTTTCGTCCATAATTTTGCTTCTTCCATATTTGTCCCTTCTTTAAAAAAGAATCATTTTTTCAGACTTTTTAAATAACAAACTAATTGTACACCTTTTTTTAAAAAAATAAAAGAATCGTGCAAATGGTATGAAGAAAGCGGTGAAACGAAGGCTATCCATTGTTTTTCACCGCTTTCTATTTAAAATATTTTTTATAAGTTCAAATTTTTTCGTCAGGCTTCTCTATTCATATATTAATTGATTTGTTTAGTCGTTTTGTCATAGCTATAAAGGAAATCAGCCACTTCATAGTCTTGCGGAGTTCTTTGTTCAAAAATAGTGTTTCTGAGCAGTGTTGAAACAGGATCTTCAGTATGAAGAATTTCACCCCATGTCCGAGCGCTCGTTTGTACTTTTGCTGTGCGCGGCAGCCGCTCTTTCTGAAAATCGGCGAATGCTTGCTCATAGTTATCCGGATGTTTTTTGAGCATATCTGCAAGATAAGAAGCATCTTCAAGCGCCTGGCAGCCTCCTTGAGCTAAATATTGCAGCATAGGATGAGCTGCATCGCCAAGCAATGTAACCTTCCCTTTTGTCCAATTGTTAATTGGCAGCCTGTCATACATCGGCCAGCGAATTTGCCGTTGTATAAATGTTAAGGCATTTTTCACATCCGGATGGCATCCTTTAAATCGTCTGTCCATTTCTTCAGGTGTGCCCCAATCATCGGAATTTGCCTTATAATTGTAAGATTTAAACACGACCACTTGATTATAAAGCTCTCCGCGTCTTACTGGATATTGTACTAAATGCAAATAAGGGCCGATCCACATGACGACATCGTCTAAGTTTGCGTTTGAAATTTCGGAAATCGGTATGGTTCCTCTGTAAGCAACATATTCAGAGCAAATGGGTTCGTCATCGACAAAATATTTTCTAAGCTTTGACCAAAGTCCGTCTGCTCCGATGACGGCATCAGCCGTGAACATTTCTCCGCTTTGGCTGTAAACAGAAACAACGTCATGTTCTTGCTTGACAGTCTCAATTGTTTGGTTGTTTTTGAAGCGGACCATACCTGTTTTTTTGCAAGCTTCAAGCAAAATTCGGTGGAGATCGGAACGGTGCAAAACGAGATACGGATGTTTGTATCGGGCTTTGAATGCTTCGCCAAGGTCCATTGCTGACAACTCTTTTGCTGTATAAACATCTTTTAGCACAAGACGTTTTGGAAATACAGCAACTTTTGAAATTTCCTCCATGACTCCAAATCGTTTCAGCACAGCGGTTGCATTTGGAGCCAATTGAATGCCTGCTCCGACCTCACCAAACTGAGGAGCTCTTTCCAAAACTAATGAAGTTTTTCCGGCTTCCGCTGCCGCTAGAGCAGCCGAAAGACCGCCTATCCCCCCGCCGACAATGATTAAATCTGTTTGACTGTTTTTCATATATTGATCCCCCTTATTAGAATGAAAAATGAAATGAATCGACAATTGCTTCAAGTTCACTTTTTACAAAATTCAATTTATAAGGCTGGTGTAAACTATCTTTTACTTCTTGATAACCGTTTTGACTGCTCAAACGTCGAATTTTTCAAGTAATAGCAAATTATTTGTTGAGAATAAATAGCTTTCTTATTCCGCAACGTGTTCATGCCACGACCAGTTTTGGACAACGAAAAAATCTCCTTTTTCCCAGTTAAATCGAGTGCCGTCAATGATCGTATAACGGAGCATGATAAATCGATGTGTGCATATGTCTATGGGCGTTCGAATGGAACCCTTTCGGAAGCTTTTGCATCCATGCAGCAATAGTCGGGAAAATTGTGTGGCCTAAAAGCATTCCTTAGGCAATACATTTTGCTTAAATTTTTAACGGTTCCTACTCTTGATCTGTGTTATTAGAAAACGTGACTAATGAAAAATTGGAAGCGCATTCAATGTTTTGGAAAATAGTAGTGTTAGTCTTTCACTTTCGGGCCATAAAATCCACTATTAGATAACATTGTTATTTAATAATAAAAATAAATAAATGTTTTAAAATTGTCAACTTTAATAAAATAAAAATTTTTCAGTTATTTTATTGTGTTTGATTTTTTCAAAGTTCCTTGTTACATTCATGTTTACAAAAGAATTTGGATATTGGGTTAAAAAATGGATTAAAAGGGGAAGAGAAATGCAGCAGCAAAAAAACGTACAAATCATTCAATCGTTGCAAACTGGCGTGCAAATTTTAGAGATTATTGCAAACAAGGATCATCCGTTAAAATTTACGGAAATTCAGGAGTTGTCCGGCATTACAAAAAGCAACCTCTATAAATATTTGAACACATTGACGCAGCTTGGATTGTTGTATCGGGATAAAAGACATGGAACATATTCATTGGGAGGAAAATTTATTCAATACTGTTCGGCTGCAATTGGAAGCAAAGATGTGATCGGCAGGGTGACGCCGTACTTAAGAGATATCAGCCGCTACACAGCCCAAACATCGCTGCTTACAGTTTGGACGCATGAAGGGCCGGTTATCGCAAATATTTGGAATGCCAACTACGGTCTAAATATCGGAGCGCAAATTGGAACACGGCTGCCTTTAATGTCTGCCACAGGGAAAATTTTCGCTGTTTTCAACAAAACGCCTGAAATTGAGATCAAGGAATGGAAGTTAAAAGAGTTAAGCAAATTGACGGAAGAACAACGGAAGGAATTTGAAAAGGAGCAAGCTGAAATTGAAAAAACGTACTTTGCTTACGCAGCAGAGCCTTTAGTGGAGCACGTTTCGTCATTTAGTGTGCCGATTTTAGATTTTAATCATGATCTTGTAGCCTCCATAACAGTGGTAGGCTTCACGAAGCTGATCCCGCATAAGCCGACGGATGAAGTGAGCCAATACGTCATAAAATGCGCTCGCGAATTATCTGAATCCTTTGGATTTAAAAGCGAGAAGTAGCTTTTCAAACAGAAAAGCTCTGTATTATGGGATAGGTCGAATAGATTATAAAATAAATGAAATAAATTCACTATTTAAATAATAAATTTCATTAACATGTGTTCATTTTGATTCTAGTATTCAAAATGGAACGTATTCTATTTCAAAACAAAATATTCGATATTTTGGGATTTAATATTTCCCAGAATGAAGGAATCGATTTCCATGCCATTGGAAATCTTTCAATGAAACAGGAGCTAGGAAAATAAGTTTTCGAAATCAGCGGGTGATTATGAGCGGAAAAGAGAGGAAAAAACAAATAAGTTTTAAAAAAACGGCAGAAGAGGCGTTATCCGATTACGGAAGTTGACCTAACATAGAGAAAAACCGTGGAATTGTTACAATTTATCTTCATTAAGTGGAAAGTACGTGAATAGTTTAAAAAAGTTAATAAAAAATACATTGTCCGGCAGTAAAGCATTGCGTCCTCCTTTTATTGGTTCATATTTCACGAGGTCGATCAATTGGTAATTCAGGTTATATACAATGATCCAAAATATTTTTCCACGAAGCATTGAGAAAAATTCAACAGTTATGAAACTATGATGCTGCTGTTATGCCAGTTGACCCTACGCTGTAGACGGAAAGTTCGGTGTAACCATTCAATGGAGAAGAAAAAACAGAAGTATCAGAATTTTAGCGAAGATTATAATCAAAACAAATGAGGCTTGCATGAAAGTTTAATAGAACGAAACTTTCTGTAAGCCTTTTTTTAGCGTGATGACAAATATTGAGCAGATGAATTGAAATGAGGAAAGAATGCACGGGCACTGCTGAGTGAGGTATCCGCCCAGTTTTTAGAAAATAAATTCTGACTATTGACAATATTAATTTTATTTTTTAATATCGAATTAAGTAATTAAGTTCCCTATATCAGGAACAAATAAAAATTTTTATTTTTTTAGGATTTATGGAAACGCATACATGATCATTATTTTTGGATCAATTTTATTTTTCGGGAGGGTTACCTATGAGCAAAAAAGAAGTCATCACGGACACAGAATTAAAAGAATATTACGATGGGATGAAAAATAGTTATTTAGGTCCGCTATGGTATGATTTAGGACACATGGTGACAAAAGAGCCTGTTCATGATGTGGAGCCATATTTATGGAAGTGGAAAACGATCCGCGATTATGTTATGAAGGCGGGAGAAATTTTAGAACCTGGAAAAGATGCTGAGCGGCGCGTTGTTTATTTGCAAAATCCTAATCTATTAAAACATGGATTAGTCGGATATGGGACACATACGTTGTATGCCGGAATCCAGCTATTGCTGCCGGGGGAATTTGCTCCTTCGCACCACCATTCTCAAGGAGCGATCCGTTTTATTATTGAAGGTTCTGGAGCTTATACAGCTGTGAATGGGGAAAAAGTGTACATGGAACGGGGAGATATGATTCTTACTCCTGCATGGACATGGCATGAACATAAACATGAAGGAACTGAACCGATGATTTGGCTGGACGGTTTGGATGTAGGACTTGTGAAAAATTTGGCTGCTTCTTTCTTCGAACCTTATGAAAATGGATTTTACCCTGAACAGCCGCCTGAAAATTATTCAACTGAAAAATTTGCAAAAGGTGCGTTCGTTCCGAAAGGCAAAAAAGAAAAGCCTGGGTATCCTTCTCCTATTATTGGCTACAAATGGGAGCGCGCCAAATATGTTTTAGAGCAAATGAGTAAATCGCCAAAGGAAAACGAAGATCCGTATGATGGTTATGCGATTGAATACATCAATCCGACAACAGGAGGATCGGCAGATGAAAGAATCGGTTCGATGATGCAAAGATTGCTGCCGAACCAGCATACGAAAGCGCATCGCCATGTGCACAGCGCCATTTACCATGTTCTTGAAGGAAAAGGATACACAGTCATTAACGGACAAAAATTTGAATGGGAAAGAGGAGACTTCTTCATTCTGCCGCCGTGGAGCTGGCATGAGCATGTCAATGAAGGATCGGAGGACGCCTATTTGTTCTCATTCAATGATAAGCCGGTTATGGACATTCTTGGATTAGAATATGAAGAGGCCCATCCGGAAGGGCATCAAAAAATTGAAAAAGTATTTACTCCAGGCCCGTAAATAGATTAAAAATTGTGCAGAAGCGATTTAAGTGAGGAGTGTGCCTATGAAAATTGCCATTTTTAATGATAATCGATTAGGAATCGTAACAGGCCAAAAAGTTTCAGATGTAACAACTACCGCTGACTGGGATCAAACAAAGCCGCATGAATCATTAGTAAGGCTGATGGAAAATTTTGATTCATTGAAAGATACACTGGAAAAGGCAGCTCAAGAAGGAAAACAGTACGATCTTGAAGAAGTAGTTTTTAGAGCGCCTGTCCCTTCACCAAGCAAAATATGGGCTGCTCCTGTTAACTATAAAAAGCACCAAGAGGAGATGAACAAACAATTTAACAACGCTCCGAGAACGATTGAAGAACTTGCGCTGTTCTTAAAAGCTCCGTCATCTGTTTCAGGTCCGTCCGATCCGATTTTGCTTCCATTTAAAGACAGAAGAACAGATCATGAAGCAGAACTCGGATATGTCATCGGCAAAAAAGCGAAAAATGTTAAATATGAAGATGCAAAAGATTATATTTTCGGCTATTTCGCCTTATTGGACATTTCCATCCGGGGAAATGAAGAGAGAACATGGAGAAAATCTTTTGATACATTCACACCGATCGGTCCATGGATCGTGACGGCTGATGAGATTGAAAATCCAAATGATCTTTCATTGAAGCTCTGGGTCAATGAAGAATTGCGCCAGGACGGAAGCACGAAGCATTTAATTTATGATTGCTACAAATGTTTGGAAGTCGCATCGACTTATTCGACATTAAACCCTGGGGATATTATCGCAACCGGAACTCCTGAAGGTGTCGGACCGATCCGTGATGGAGATGTCGTCCGCATTCAAGTTGGAAGTGTGGGGGAATTTTCCGTAAACGTAAAATTTGCAGATGAGAATTAGAAGGTGGAAACATGAAAAATATTTATACGTTTAGAGTAGTGTGGGGAGATACAGACGCTGCTGGCATCGTGTTTTACCCGAATTTTTACCGGTGGATGGATCAAGCCTCGCATGAATTGCTGCGCTCCGCAGGCTTTCCTGTGGCGAAGCTGCAATCGGATGAAAAGATCATTACACCGCTTTTAGAAGCATTTTGCCAGTTTAAATCACCTCTTCTTTATGATGATGAGGTAGCTGTCCATTCTGAAGTAGTAGAAGTTAACAACAAAGTTTTCAAAATCAAGCATACGTTTAAAAAAGGGGATCAAGTTGTAGCAGAAGGCCATGAAGTGAGAGCATGGACATCTGTCGCAGAAGATCGGCCAAAAGCAGTGCCTGTTCCTGAACATGTCAAAAACATCTTTTTGTCTTAATTTTAAGCTGAAGGCAAAGGTTGTTTTTGACAAACTCAATCGGAAAACCGCCATTTATGTAAGAAGGCGGTTTTCCGTCTACTTTTGATGGGGGGGGATTTGAATGGCAGCAAACCGGATGACTGAAAATGTGCTGATTCATGAATTGATTGAAGAATCGGCAAAAAAATTTAAAGACCGTGTTGCTTTTGCAGAAGGGGACAATTTCTATACTTTTGAAGACTTGAATCAATTGTCATTAAGATTGGCGAGGCATTTTATACAGCTAGGTTTGAAGAAAGGCGATGCCATCTCTGCACAGCTGCCCAATTGCTGGGAATTTGTTGTCGTACATCTTGCTGCATCGAGAATTGGGTTAGTGTTTAATCCGCTCAGTCCAAACTACCGGAAAAAAGAGCTGCAATATATGCTTTCACATTGTGAAGCGAAAGCGTTTGTAACAATTGACAATTGGAAGGGATTCAATCATGAACAACTTGCTCATGAATTGAAGGCTCAGCTTCCTCATTTACAGCATGTTTTGGTGGCAGGGGAAAAGAAGAATGACCGCAGCATAAGTATCACAGCTTTGCTTGAATCAGAACCTGATTCCGTTTCTGATCAAGACATACATGAAAACTTACCGGCTTTTGATGATCCGTGCATCATATTATTTACATCAGGTACAGAGTCCAATCCGAAAGGAGTTCTTCATACATTCCGGACATTTGTTCCGTGCCATCTGCTAAATGGCAAGGAGTATCAAATAACGGACAATGATACCATTTTATGCTTAACTCCATTATGCCACATGTTTTCACTGCCGATGATTATCATTAGCCTTCGATATGGAGCGAAGCATTTACTTTATCCAGAATATAAATCAAATGAAATTATCGACTTATTGAAAAAAGAAAAAGTATCTTTTTTGACTGCTGCACCCGCACATTTAATTGACTTATTAAGACAGTGCGAACAGCAAAATGTAAGCGGTTTAAATCCTCGACTTATTTTAACTGGGGGAACAAAAATACCGGCGAAAATGGTTCAAGATCTTAGGGCTACATTAAACTGCGATGTAGCTGCTCAGTGGGGCATGAGCGAAATTTGTGCAGGAACCTTTACTCGTCCGGGCGATGAAGCTTCATTAACATGGGAAACAGTTGGCAGACCGGCACCGGTCGGGGAAGTCATCATTGTAGATGAGCGGCACAAACCGCTTCCGACGGGCGAGATAGGAGAAATCGCTTTTAAAGGAGAAAGCTTATTTATTGAATATTATAAAAATCCGCAAGTAACCGCCCAGTCGTTTACGGAAGACGGCTATTTTTTAACAGGGGATCAAGGCTGGCTTGATGAAAAAGGATACCTCCATTTCGTCGGACGGACGAAAGATACGATTAACCGCGGCGGATTAAAATATCATGCTTCAGAAATTGAAGAAGCATTGCAAATGCATCCGAAAATAAAACAAGTGGCAATCGTCAGTGTTCCAGATCCTCGTCTAGGCGAACGGGGCTGCGCCTTCGTCTCTTTGCGAGAAAATGAAACGATTGATCTGGAGGAAATTAAAGAATATTTGCAGGAAAAAGGATTTGCAAAGTATAAGTTTCCAGAATATTTAGTGATTAAAGATGAACTGCCGACCACTCCGTCCGGCAAAATTTCAAAAGGGCTTGTCAGAGCAGAAGCAGCATCCTTATCTGAAAATTAAGCATGTATCAAGGCAGACAACGAACAAAGGCTGTCTGCCTGTTTTAAACGACATGCTTCGGTCAAACGTTAGCAGAACTCACAAAAGATCAATAAAAGTCTGAGAAACCTTTTTTAAAAGTCTGCCCCGATGTTTGCACCAGCAGATCTTATTTTCTGAACAAAAACGCATAAGGGTTACTTTTAATAGGTGCTAGTTCATGTTTTGTGAGCTAGTTCTCTTTTTCATTTTAAAAGTTTAAACCCCATTCTTTTTCTGCCACGGATTTTATTTCGTTAATAGCATTTTGCTTTTTTTGAAGAATATGTTTATATTTTTCATCATCTGTTTGGAGATGGTCATTTACTTCAATTTGATAAGTTGCGATATTTTCATCATCTTTTACAATAAGGCCATATGATAATTCCTTACTATAAAGAGGAACCCAAACAATTAAATCCACTTTTTCTTTGCTATTACTTACTGATAAATTGGTATATGTCTGGAAAAGGGGAGCTTCATATACTGTAAGAACCATATCTGATTCGTTTTTCGCATAATCACCTAATGGGTTTTGTTCGAATCCTTTCGCATATGTTTTCATCAATTGGCCATTGGCATAAGTGTGGATGCCAAAATATAAAGCAAATATGCCAACAATTCCAATCATTATTTTAAAAATAACTTTTTTATAATTCAATGATAACATCTCCCATCTTTTTTAATTCCTCATCATGTGTAACCAATATAATGGTCTTTCCTAATCTATTAAGTTCTTTTACATGTTCCATCACTAGATTGGCGTTATATTTATCCAAGCTTCCTGTCGGTTCATCTGCCAATATAATACTGCATTTTTTCATAAACAGACGCGCAATGGCTACTCTTTGCTGTTCTCCACCGGACAAAGTATATATTTTTCTTTTTTCGTAACCATTCAATCCAACTTTTTCTAATGCTGCTGAGACAGTGGTATTGTAATGCACCCCTTTGTCAAGACACAAATTGATAATATTTAAGTTATCCATTCTCTCCTTTCGCTATGAATGTGGTGCGTGTGCGATAAAGGCTTGACATGGAGCCTCTACGGGCACGATTTTTTGCGCTGGAGCGATGGACAGATAACATCGCATGGCTAAAACAGCCTATCATGCCCGTCTCTCCATATAAAGCCTCTCATCACGTTCGATGGTTAGGATGCTTGAGCCATCTTAGGTTGCTTGTACACTGTTGCTGGCGTCAAATAGTCCAAGGATTGGTGAGGTCGGTCTGTATTATAGAACGTAACATAGCGTCGAATGCCTTTTCGCAACTCTTTAGGATTATCGAATTCATTGAGATAGATACATTCATACTTTAAAGCTCTAAAGAAGCGTTCCGTACGACTATTGTCTGTTGCTCGTCCTTTGCCATCCATTGATACCTGGATGCCATACTCTTTCAACAGCCCGAGATAGTCAGCGTTTGTAAAATGGCTGCCCTGGTCACTATTGATGATGGTCGGCTTACCATGACGCAATGCCCGCTTAAGACAGTTGATGACAAATCCTTTCTCCAGCGTACTAGATAACTCGTAATCGATCACTTTGCGGCTGAACCAGTCGATGATGGTAAACAGATACATAAAGCCCCGTCCCATACGAAGGTAGGTGATATCCACTCCCCACACATGGTTCGGATGGGTGATCTCCAATCCACGGAGCAGGTAAGGTCGGCAGTACTTGGCATGTAGCCTCTTACTAATGTTGGGTTTAGGGTAAATAGCTTGTATACCCATAAGGCGCATGAGACGGCGTACGCGTTTACGATTCACATCAAATCCTTTCTCACGAAGTTTCGCAGTCATGCGCCTGTAGCCAAAGTAGGGATGAACTGTATAAAGCATATCCATTTCGTGCATGAGCATGATGTTTTCTGAGCTTTCTGTTTGCCCCTTTGATTGGCGATACACGCTAGTACGATGAATACCTAATAACTGTGCCTGACGCTTGATGCTGATCGATGGGTGATTGAATTCGACCATAGCCTTTCGTTCGTCAACAGACTTATTTGAGTCCAGATTTTTTTTTCAGCCAGTCAACTTCAACCGTTAACTGACCTACCAATTTCTCTAAATTTTCTTGTTTGGCCTCATATTCTTTACGGATTTTATCCACTTCGCTTGAGCCTTTTTCAAAGACCATCGAGGATCGTTCTAGAAATTCTGCTTTCCAACGACTGACCATGACTGGGCTTAATTCATATTTGGCGGCTATTTCATTGACGGTTTGCTCTTCACGCAACACCTCAAGAACCACCTTAGCTTTAAATTCTGCGGTATATCGGTTTCTTTTTTTCATGGTATCATTATAACTTATTTATCACGCTCATGTGTCTCACCTTATGGGAGCATTATATATTGTTTCTATATTTCTTGTCGATCATAGAATGTTTTCTTCAACAGATAAAGTTTGGGCGAGGGAAGTGGATGACTTCTTTGGTTACAAAGAAAAAGACGGGCGGTATATTAAACGGTTTGCATTGAAACATTTTTCGGTAGAAGGAGAGGAAAACATATGACAGAAGAAAGTTAAAAAACCAAACCGAAAAATTCATTAATTATTAATATTAATATTTTCTTGAAAAGAGAAAGAGAGACTTGTTTAATTCAAGTCTCTCTTTTATTTGCTAATAATCATCCGAATAAGGACCTTTCATCAAAGGGATATGTTTTATGAATTTTTTCAATTCGATTCCAAAGTAATTTTCTATATCTCGTTTTAGATTTTGCTCTAATTGAATAAATTCCCTTACGATATAGTCTAAATCAAAAACATTGTACAAATCTTGCTCTGCCCAAATAGATTTCACTCTTGCTTTATTTGAAAATGGAATTAAAGACAGAATAGCACCATCTTCATAATCGTCATATTCAATCGTATAATAATGGAATTCTGGAATATGTTCATCTGTGACTCTGTTTTTCCATTCGTATAATGCTTTATAGAATTCTAAAATAGCAAGTTCTGTTTCAAAGTATAACTCATTATTGATTTTTATTGTAAGTGTAGCTTCTACCGCTAATATGGTAGGAACATCACGTTTATCTTTATTTGAAATAATTCCATTATCAACTACAAAATTGTATTCAAAAGTTATTTTACTGGAAATGCTGTCCATATCTTACCATCATATCCTATCACTATTCTTATTTTTGTTTCACCTTTTTACAATGTCTTCCTTTACCACATCCGTGATATGACTAATCGTTGTTGGGGAGTAGGCATTTCCTAGAATTCGTTCAATAAACTTGCTAATTTCACGCGTACTCATGCCACTTTGATACATGTTAATGATCGCTTCCTCGAGCCAGCACTGATAAATTGGTATATGTCTGGAAAAGGGGAGCTTCATATACTGTAAGAACCATATCTGATTCGTTTTTCGCATAATCACCTAATGGGTTTTGTTCGAATCCTTTCGCATATGTTTTCACCAATTGGCCATTGGCATAAGTGTGGATGCCGAAATATAAAGAAAATATGACAACAATTTTTTTTATAATTCAATGATAACATCTCCCATCTTTTTTAATTCCTCATCATGTGTAACCAATATAATGGTCTTTCCTAATCTATTAAGTTCTTTTACATGTTCCATCACTAGATTGGCGTTATATTTATCCAAGCTTCCTGTCGGTTCATCTGCCAATATAATACTGCATTTTTTCATAAACAGACGCGCAATGGCTACTCTTTGCTGTTCTCCACCGGACAAAGTATATATTTTTCTTTTTTCGTAACCATTCATGTTTTTGTCAATAATAAATTGAGCCAGAGCGATCACTTCAAAAGTGAGCCACTTTTAGAATCAGAGTTCCCATAAATGGGAGAAGGTGGGTGTTTGGATGAGTTGCCCCTAGGGGCAACTCATCCAAACGCTTCGCGCACCTGGCTACCACTCCCCATTTTCCCTCTGTTTCATACTTTGACGGAATCGATAAGATTCTCCGTTTAGAAGAAGAATGTGCGAACGGTGAGTGAGCCGATCAAGCAACGCTGCTGTCATCTTTTCATCCCCAAAAATGTTCGTCCATTCTACAAATTCAAGATTTGTTGTAATGATGACACTTGCACGTTCATAGCGATTGGAAAAGAACTGAAATAATAGCTCTGCTCCTGTTTTGGAAAAGGGGATATATCCCAGTTCATCTACGATGATCACATCATATTTGAGCCACTTCTTCTCAAACGCACCAAGTTTGTGCTCTTCTTTAGCAATAAGCAACTCTTCCACTAACTCGGAAGCAGTAATGAATTTGGTTTTGTAGCCATTTTGGATCATGGCGATTCCAAGCCCAATGGCCAAATGGGTTTTCCCTGTGCCACTATTCCCTAGAAAAATAATATTCTCTTTTCTCTCTACAAACTCACCTTTTGCGAGTGTGAGAAATCGATTTCGATTTAAGCTCGGCATGAAAGTAAAATCATAGGTGTCTAAAGTTTTGTGGATGGGAAAGGCAGCTTGTTTGAGCCTTCGCTGTCTTTGATTTTCCTCTCTTGCCTGCACTTCTGCTTCTAATAGTGCCAATAAGTATTCTTCATACCGTAGATTTCTTTCTTCTGCCTCTCTTGCGAGAGAGCGATATTGTTTCGCAATTGTAGGCATTCTCAATTGCTTCGTGATATGGTCTAAAAGGATTTCTGTTGTCATTTCATCTGACCTCCCGTTAATTGTCCGTATTGAGCTACGTTTGCCTTTTGAATTTTATAGTCTAGTAGATTTACAGGCGTTTTCTCCTTAGATAGATCTTGGACCTGCAAGTAGTTATTCGTCAGTCTTTGAATGATTTCATGGACGACTTCATACCGATAGACCTGCGCTTGTTCAGCTTCTCGTAATGCTTGTGTCAATTTTTCCATCCCGATCTCTCGATGAAGGAGAAGGAGTCGGATAAATTTACGGTCGCCCGCGGCTCCTTCTTGTTCCCTCATTTTTCGGTGAAAACGCCTAAATACATCCGGAAGGTCAGATGATTGAAATGCATGGGCATCCCGAATCGCTCGCGGTTTTTTTAATAATGCCTCCAGATAATGATCTAGATTGGTGATCATCTGGTTCCGTTCGTAAGAACGAGGATGTTCAGCGATCACTTGATTTTGAGCCACAACGATCACATGATCGACAAATATTTTTGCCCATACAGCTTGACCTACATAACTACAAGGGACAGAATACTGATTGGTCTCCACTGTAATTAAAGAGGTCTTATTCACCTGACAAGAGACTAATCGGCAAGCTTCAAACTTCTTTTCAGGGAGTGGGTGTAGATACTCCTTTTCTTTCGCCCACATTTGCGCAACCGTTTCTTTAGTGAACGGAACGGTTTTTTCTTCCGCCTCTCTCAAACACCAGTCCAATAGATAAGCGTTTAATTCCTCCAGCGATTGTACGTCCGGAAGCGGAACGAAGACGTTTCTTCTTACGTATCCGACCGTCCCTTCCACTCGTCCTTTTTCATTCCCGGAACGAATATTACAAAACTCTGCCTTAAACAAATAGTGGGATTGTAAGGCTAGAAAAGCATCCTGTTCGAGACGATCTCTCCCTTGGAGTATTTTTACTACGGCTGTTTTTAAATTATCAAATACCCCTTCGGTAGGTACTCCTCCAAAGAATTCAAACGCATGGACAAAGCCATCTAAGAAAGCCTCCTGTTTCTCATGCAGGTATGCTCGTACAAATCGCATTCGACTTGCCGAAAGTTGCATACAAAAGAGGTAAATTCGTTGTGTTCGACCCTGTAGAATAATATCCGCCTCTCCCCAGTCGAATTGGAATTGGTGGCCGAGTTGAAAGTCAAGGGGAATAAAGACTTCCTGTAGCTTCTTCTTACGTTTGGCTACAACCTTACGGATGTTGGACTCAGATCCTTTGAAATCGTACTCATCGACCAATCTTCGATAAATTCTGGCAGCGGTATGACGTTGTTTTCCCCAACGTTTTAGATCGTCTTCGAGCCATTGATCAATAATGGGCAAGACTCGCTTCGTTTCATCGGAATACTCCTTTCCATGATAGTTTTTCTGCCGATGAATGGTGGTTGGAGCCTCATTCTGTTTTAGATATTTGCTTACGGTATTTCTTGAAATCCCTAATTTTTGAGCAATTTGTCGTTGGGATAGCCCTTCTACCTCATGCAAGAATTTGATATGATGAAATTGAGCCATCTTGATCATCCTTTTTCTCTCCCTCTGATGAAAAGTTTAGGCACTTTCAATCATAAGGGAGGTAATGAAAATTGGAAATCAGGTGGCTCATTTTTTATGTGATCGAACCCTTCAAAAGTGGCTCAATTTTAAATTATCAAATACAATTCAATCCAACTTTCTCTAATACTGCTGAGACAGTGGTATTGTTTCTATATTTCTTGTCGATCATCAGAATGTTTTCTTCAACAGTCTTATTTTCTACTAATGCAAAGTTTTGAAAAAGAAATCCGAGCTTCTCTCTATATGCCTTAAGAATATCATCGTTTTTCGAAAGATCTAAGCCGTCGATAAATACTTTCCCTGCATCTACCTTTTCAATCCCTCCTATTATATTTAAAAGCGTCGTTTTTCCGCTGCCGCTCTTTCCGCTGAATACGACAAATTCACCTTGCTTGATAGAACAAGAGAAATCCTCGAATAGAACACGATTCCCGAATTTTTTTGTTATATTTTTGATTTCCAGCATTTTATATACCCCCTTTTAATACGCGGGATATGCTTATCTGTTCAAATTTATTTATAAACAGTGAAAGAATGACAATAGTATTTATCAGCACAATTGTACTTGCGAAAAAAATATAAAGGAAAGAGAAATGATAGAACATAATTTTTCCCGCTAAGGCAATTCCCACACCTAAAATGAAGGCACCAATTAACAATCTGAATACACCTTTATACCTTTGAAAAAAAGTTTTTCCGAATACTTTATGAAGTGCTATTTCAATGGCTCTAGAATTAAAATCCATTTTTAAAATGGTAGATAAAGAAATATTAAATAAGATTAACAACATAATGCTTAAAATGATATTGATTAATAAAACTAATATTTTTTCAGCACGTTTTTCTAAATATAAATCTTTTATGTTATTTTTATAGAAAATTTCATCTTCATAGCCAATTTTTTTAATAAAAGCTTCAAAATTATTGTCATTGTTAAATTTAACTAATGAATTAAAGACATAGAAACCCATTTCATTACTAGGTAATTTACTATGGGTATCAAAAATAATGATAGGATTTTTCTTATAATTATCAGCTAAATTTGCCATATTAATATCATGTATTAATAATGTGTAAGGATTTTTAATAGTTATTGTTTCAAAAATCCCGTCATCATTTTGTAACAAGTTGGTAATTTCATTAGGTGTTGATGGATCAAATATACCTTTTTCTTTTAATTCCGCATCTGTATATCTAGAAATGAGATAATATCTGTCCTCTTTCAGTTTATTTAAATCAATTCCTAAATCTTTAATTTCCTTTTTCGCATATTTATTCAAATACACTATAGACTCATTTACATTCACCATACTTGACGAAATACCGCCATTGTTTGAAAAATCAAATGATAAATGAATTCGGTATTTATCGAGATAATCATTATAAAATTTAACTGCATATTCTCTTTCTGTTTCAAAGTTCGTAGTTTCGGTATAGTTTTTTAATAAAAAGAGGACATTATCGTAATCATAATATTCTTCCCAATGATCCCTCTGGTTAATTGTTAATATAGCATCGTAAATCGTCTTCAGATTGAAGGTTAAAGTTAAGATTAAGGTTACAGTTATGATAAACAATATAAAAAAGGCTAATATTTTATATCCTAATGTGTAATAGCTTCTTACAAATGTTTTCTTAATATCCAAATTGCGAAGCATAAGATAGAGAATATTTGTAGAAAGTACGATAACAAACAACATGAGAACTGATATTAATAGAAACTTAGATGATTCAGTTATAAAAATCGCTAGTAACATACCAATAAAAGCACTGCTAATAATAGTTACTGAATTTGTAATCATCAAGGGAACAATTATACTTTTCTTATCAGACCCATTAAAATATTTAATTAAAACTTCCTTTTTTAGGCTATTAACCTCAAACATGGTATATAAGAATATAATGAAAAACACAAAGGTCCAAGCCGAAATAATCATAAATATTGCATCATTTTGATAGCGGTTTTCTTCGGGTTTGCTCATTCCGTATTTATCAATTGTTTCAGAACGCAATTTTTCCACGCTTTTTTTAGTGCCAAAAACATAAAAGTATTCTTCTTTTTTTATCTCAGTAATATCGCTAAAGGGTTTAAATATAATTTCTCTCTTGCCGCTAATTAACGATTTAAATATAGAATGATCATTCTTTACTAATATTCTTTTTTTAAAATAATTTTTATGTTCCTCTGTAGAATAGATCGTATAGGTAGCAGAATTACTAGAATTAACGGTTGATGGTACGACATATATTTTTAAATTTAGTTCTTTGCTCAGTCGGTCTAAATCTTGTATGTACTCTCGATTTAACTTCTCACTTTCCACATCTGTTGTATACTTAAAATCACTTTCAAATACTTTTCCATCTAAATAATAAATATATGCGTCCCCTATAATTGTGAAGGCTATAAAAAATAACAGGGAGAAAAACGCAAGCTTCTTTTTATTGACCATACATCATAAATCCTCCATTAAATAAAATGGTATATTTGTCAGCTTGGTCTAATTGGAGCTGTTCTAATATTCTTTCATATTGCTTAGTAGCTGCTATCATTTTGATTATAAGGGAATTAGTGTAAAAAATTCCATATTTAAACGTTGATTTTTATATATTTTTGTGGAAATATTGAAAAAAATCTTAAAACCTTGTTATCAAGAGTTTGAGAGCTTTTAAACTGTGTTTTTCGCAACAGATCTACAAAAATTCGCACATCAACTATTAAATCCAACGTTGGCGAACGAAGCGCACCTTCATTAAGTATTGGTGATTCGATATGGATTGATCCGCACGCTTTAAAGTACTTCATCTGTTAAAATGTGTGAATGACCGCATCCGAATAGTTGAATGCTTCCGACCTTTTAAATCGCTTCATTAACTGCATAAGCAGACTTATTTTGCAAATAAAAAAGAACCGAGACACGTACCAACAGAACATCTCCCGGTTCTTGTATAGTATGCATTTTTTTTCAGCTTCTCATGCTTCGATGCAACAGGTGAGAACTCTTTTACAAAGGGGGAGACACAGTATAATTACAGCATCTCTTAAGTAGTCGATTGGGCAATTTTCCAACTCTCTCTTCGAAATATTAGTTCATTTCTTTTGTAATCATCGTTAATTGATCTGCAGAGTGGGACACTTCTTCAAACGCTTTTCCTAATTCATTTACCACATTTACAAACGATATCAATTCCGTCTCGATTTTATTGTTTTGCTCCATTGTTTTAGCCATTGTGTCCAAAATTTGCTCAAAGTGTTTCTCTGTTTCTTGCATGTTTTGATGGCCGTTATTCACTTCTGTTTTTATTTTTTCAAGCGACTTTGTAAGATCCTCTACTTGTTTTTGGGTATTTTGAATGAGAGAAGATACTTTTGAAACTGAATTCTTAGTTTGTTCGGCCAATTTACGGACTTCTTCAGCTACAACAGCAAAACCGCGGCCAGATTCACCTGCTCTTGCAGCTTCTATGGCAGCATTAAGCGATAATAAGTTGGTTTTGTCAGCAATTCCAGTAACAATGCCGACGATTTCTTGCATTTTATTTGATATTTCCAATAATAAATGGACATCATTTGATATATTATCAACGGCACTATAAATGTTCGACATGTTTAATGTCTGTTGATGCATATGTTCTTTTCCTTTTTCGGCACGTTCTTGTGCGGTTAGAGATAGATTAGTTCCGTTTTTTGCAAGGGAAACGATTTCGTTTGATTGCGCGATTAATTGCTGGAAAGAAGCATTTGTCTGCTCCGAGATTGCAGCCAGATTTTGAGATGCTTTTGCAACATTTTTACGAACTGACCTTTTTTGTTCCTCTATTGCAATTGCTTCCTTTAATCTTATTGATTCAGTATCATACGCCTCTAATACCAATTGTTGTTCTAAGTTTATAATTTTAGAGACCGCTCTTATGGCAAGAAAGCAATCTTCCTTATTCATCATATTTTGTTGGATAATATCCATAAGTGCTAAAAATAGATCCTGAAATGCACACATATACCATTTCGTTTGAAGACCTATCCTTACATGCATATGTGCAATTTTAATTCTTTTGTCAGTGAAAGCTGCATCTATTCTTCCGTTAAACATTTCAACAATATGTTGTCTAAGCGTCTTTTTTAATTTTTCTATCGAACTGTTATCATTAATAATTTTTAAAAGCGATGGTTCTTTTTCCAAGTTCTTATAAAATCTATCAGCAATTAAATCAATTTTTTCAATTACGAATGGCTGTATAGCATTAATAATCTGTAAATCTTTTTCTGTTAGGTCGATCATTAAGATTTGCTTTTCAATTTCACTGCCTTTCGTGATACTTATATTGCCTTTCCCGTGATCAAAATTAAAATACGAATTTTCTTGCTTTGTTCTTTTGAAAATCACCTATATTTCACCCCGTTACAACATGTAGGCATGTGCCAATACGAATAAATCCCGAAAAATACAACAATACATAACATTTTTGAAAATATTTTACATCATCCGTTCCAAAAATGTTGGGATGATTTTGGATAACCAACCCTATTATCTAACTAGCTGTTTAAGGCAATTAAATATCATTTAGCTTCTTTATGTACCTATTCACGCTGCGAGTACGGATGGCAGTGAAACGATATTGAGCGGCTAGAGCAGAAATAATAGTTTCCACAATTTTAACCATCGTACCAAATGAGTTTTTTCTTCTGCCTAATTTGTTATAAATTATTCAGTTTCAACCGACATGCTGCACTTGTTCGGCATGGGGTTGACCCTCCTCTTCGATTTCCAACTCTCTTAAAATTTTATCGCGATATTTTCGGTTTTGACGTGTTCCTGAAATAATTTCAGAAAGGCGGTTTAACGGGATTTTATGCTGCTCGCAAAACTCCTTATGGGTCATTTCAAGTTCTGCCAAGCGCCGCTTGATTTTCCACCCTAACGGAGTGATGCGTTGTTTGCGAACCGCCATTTAAATCACTCCTTTCTATGATCATTCTGTTTCCCTATGCCGAATTTTGGTAGAATGAAAGGGAGTCATAACTATATTGAGGATTAGAATTCGTTATGAGATGTTGATTCAAAAATCTATTGCTGATTAACTATGTCCTAGTGCTATCTCCGAAAGATTTTCATGTATAACGAGGACGGAGAAACGCAGCAGGAGCTTTTATCATCCTTAAAGCTTCACATCGACCAGATTGTTCAGGAGATTAAGCCTGCTCATCATGTTGTAAAACCAAACTGTGGACAAATAAAAGAACCAAGTTCCTAAATTCATGCCAGTACTAGCTCTATTTAGAGACTATCTATATTTCGGAGAATTTAATGCAGATGGTATTAAAAAACAGTGAAGCATTTCCATTTGTATATCTTCAACTGATTGATGTAGTTGGGAACAAGTTGTTTTCTCGATGCTTCAAATTGGCAATTTTTAAAGGACAGATGATTCAACAGTTTATGTATGAATTTGAAAGTATTTATACAACAGCTCAAAGAACTATTTTAGATAGCAAAACTCTGCTTGATGCTTCGAATGGGTATAGCCTTTGATTGAGCTCGTCTATTTCTTTCATTGTTAAGATCAATAATCAGAAGGCTTTCCGGACATAAAGAACATTTGATATGCTGCATTTTTCAGTCAGCACGCTGTACCTGTTTCATCCAAAGTATCTGCACCGGAACAACAGCTTGCATATTCCAATCATTGGATCGCGATGCTATTGTTGTACAATGATTCAACTGCTAGTTCAGTTTCAAGGCTGCAAAAGCGGTTGTGATGATTAATATAAAGGATAAACCGCTGCGCGCTGATTATTTAAACGGATATATAGTCCATCGGTAACCTTCATGAAATGACTTATGACGGTTCTTTTGGACCAATGGACTAGGAAACTTACGCAGATTGTCGAACTTTCACATCTATTTACACTTTATTTTTGTTTGACAAGGTAATCGGTTACCACTTTTGATTACATTATATATTCCTATAAGACGAAAATCGACAAAATTTTCCTTTAGGACTAAAAATATTTCTTTTAGGAAGATTATAGAGAGGTTGACAAAAAATGAACGATTTCAAAAAGGAATTGGGTAGTCGGATAAGACGAATTCGTAAAGAAAAAGGTTTGACACTTGAGGAAATGGCAAAAGCTACTGGCATTACGAATAGCGCACTAAGCAAAATTGAAAGAGGAGCAGTTTCAGTTTCTGCTGAGAATCTATCATTAATAAGCAGAGTTTTAGGAGTGAGTAATGATTTCTTGCTATACGGCGAGGCTTATTTGACTAGTGTTCCGATTTCTGAAACTAATAATAAATTTACGTCAAATTCTTGTTTACAAGAAATGACTGACCGTGCTTCAGCTGAAGACGATAAAATTAAAAAATCTCCATTGTTTAAAAGATTTCAGGATTTAACCATAAAATGCTTGAAAGGCGAAAACAGTTCGGTCAGCTTAGATCCTGAAGCACTAATGAATCTATTTAAAGCCTCAGCTGCTCTTTTTGCTGATCCATCTATAAAAGTTAGTGAAAACGAAATGATCGATCAACAAAATGACAAAAACGAACTTTCTCCAGAAGAGCAGGAACTAATCGAAATCCTCCGTCAATTGGATGACGGCGACAAATTTGAAATTATGGCTATTGCCAGAATGAAAAGAGACATCACTAAAAGGTATGGCAAACGAAAAAAGGGGATGTCATCTACATCGATTTCCGAGGGGGCTGCCGCATCTGAAAAACGTTATGATAAGTTTGCTTAATTTTATATTCCAAAATGGTAAGTATGTTACCATTTTTAAAAATTGAGCAGGTCTCGTATTTTCCCTTAACAGGTAGACAGTCAAATGTAATGATTTTATGCTCCTAACCGTCTACATTGGAGGGGATTTTTTAAAGCAAAGAAAGGATAAACGTTTCAATTTTTATCAAAGCATTTATTTTATAATGAAGGTTTGGATTTATTTAGGCGTTTTGTAACTGAAAGACAATATTATACTAAAACCGACAATTTAAATATGTAAGTGAATTTCGAAACGGATTGACCTTATTCTAAGCGGAATTTGTTGTCAATACGAACCTTTCACGAAAGTGTAATCGAGTACACTAAAACCATTCAACTAAAGAAGAACTATTAAGGGCATCCTGGCTAGTGTACTATTCGTTTTGGCTGGTATTTTCATTACGACACGAGAGAGACATGAGACATGGGGCTGTCCAGAAAATCAAATCCCATTAAAAACAAAAATCATAAACACCGATATATCTAACACATTAATGGGGGGCGTCAATAAGCCGTAAAAACGACTTATTAGACACCCCATTTCTTACCTCTAGTCAAGTATTTTTTATTAAATAATTTGGTTAATATAGATTTTATTTTGGAAGGAAGGGGGACCCCTTCCTTCCAAAATAAATTTTCGCATGACAAATAGACCTCACGATTTCCATTTTTTTCGTCAGGTCTTTGTGATATAATCTTACTTACGATTACTGATGCATTGTTGCCTTTTCGTAATCGTATTTCAGATTATGTGTGATAAGGTGATAAGCCGATTTCAAGAACTTATTCACGCATGCTATGGACGCAACTTTATGAGGTTTCCTCTGGGGTTGCGTTTTTAATTTATCATAATAATCTACAATATGATTTTGTGTGTTTTTCCGTAGTTGGATCATGGTCTGGATCATGTAAAATAGAATCTTTCTAAGTTTGTTATTTCCTCTTTTATTAATCTTGTCTTTATAAAAGGTATTCCCAGATTGATATCTCATAATATCAATACCGACGTAAGCATTCAGTTGTTTATGGTTTTTGAATCGTCGAATATCTCCTAATTCTCCAATTAAACGAACTGCAGTCGTTTCTCCGATTCCTGGAAATGAAATTAAAATCTGATACTCTTGTTTATCTTTCGATAATTTAACCATCTTTTGGACAAGTTGATCTCTTTTCTCCTTCAAGTCTGCAATCCGTTTGGCATAATCCCGCACTTGTTCACAGCGAATATCATCTTTTGAAATTGCTGGATACGCTTCTTTTGCTGCTTCGATTAAAGCGATCCCTTTTTCTTCAGCACGTGCCAATGATAAGTTTTTTCTTGTGTTGGCTTTTAAACGATTACGAATCACTGTTTTTGAACAAACTAACACATGATCCGGATGAGGGTATAATTGAACGACATTCAAAAATAAAGCAGAACGTTTACTGAATAGCTTTTCTAACTCGGGAAAACTCAATTGTAGAATCGCATGTAAACGACTATATAAATGCGTCATTTCACTACTTAATTCATCATAATATCTCGTCATTGCACGCATTTGTTTATAATATTCCCCTTCTTGATAAGTTTGTTCACGTTCAACTCTAAAGTGAGTTTTCGCAAGTTCATGAGCGTCGCTTTTATCTGTTTTTTGTCTCCTCATTGAAGCCATTTGAATATTCGCTTCGAGTGGGTTAACTCGATAATACATATAACCTTGATCACCTAAGAATCGTTCTAGTGGTTTTGAATATACGCCTGTTGCTTCAAAGACAATATCAGGTGCCTGTGCATCTTTTTGTGTTAAAGATATAAGGGTTTCGTTTAATTTCTCGAAAGAGTAGCGGTTATGGGTTATTTCACCCTCATATTCGCATTGACGATAACGGTCATAAATGGCCATTGTACTTTTCCCCATACTGACATCAAATGCCACTACGTGTTTCATATTTTCTGCCTCTCCTTTTTAGCCAAACATAGAAGTTCTTCACATTGCCTTATTGATTCCATTTTCTTATACACGGTCTCTTCGGACCCAACATACTAAACTGATTCAAATAAGGATGTGAAGTTGGTCTGTTTTTAATACGGACTCTATTTGGTCCCAGGGGATGTTCGACCTTCCTTCACTTCTACTATAAAAAAATAGTAGCACAAACCTTGGCCTAGGTCTGTACTACTAATGTTAGTATGTTTTATGAGACCTTCAGGATACAAGGTCAACCAGCTGCAATTTGCGTTTTTTCAACAAGTGCATCCAAATGACGGATTATTTTGTCGTATATTGCTTGGATAATAAATTCGCAAATTGTTACATGATCCGATATACATCCCCAGTTCGCCTCTAGAGAACCACAGAAAATGGAGAAGAGAAAAATTAACTCAACTTGCTCGTTTATTAAATTCCTCCCTCAACCTCTTCCGGTAAAAAATCTCATTATATGGGAAAAAATATAAAAAGTATGTTGGCCGATCTGACAAAACAACGTTGTATCATTTTTTATTTCGTTAATATAAAAGCAAACATTCCATTCTCATTATGTAAATTTTTTTACATAGGAGGGGTTTAGATGTCAGAGGTGATTCGGAAAACGATTTTATTATTGCAAACTATTCAGCCGAACGAAAATAAAGAAGAGTGGAGTACTACGGAAATCAGTAAAAAGCTCGGTATTCCCGTTCAAACGGTGCACCGATTGCTGACTTGTTTAGAAGAGTATGGATTTGTGTATAAAAACAAACAAACGAGAAAATTCCGTCTAGGCCTTACATTGCTTCAATTAGGTCTTTCCATACGAGACAATCTATCGGTTCGTAATGCTGCAGTACCAATTATGGAAAAGCTGGCCCAAAAAACAAAGGAAAGTGTGTACTTGACCGTACCGGAAGGATGTGAAGGCGTGTTTATTGATTGTGTTGATTCGCCGCATTGGCTTAGAATTGTCGAACCGATTGGAATGCGTCTTCCTTTATGCGTAGGTGCTTCGAAAAAAGTGATTTTAGCATACTTGGAAGAGAAAACAAGAAGCCAAGTGATTAAAGATCTTGTAAAAAATGGAAGGATAAAAGACGTGGATCATCTTCACCGACATTTAATGTTAATTCGAAAGCATGGATATTGTATTTCTTTCGGGGAAACAACAGAAGGAACCGCCAGTGTGGCAGCTCCTATTTTCTCTTGGGAAAATAAAGTGATCGCCTCTTTAAGTGTTGCCGGGCCGGAAACGCGTTTTACGAAAGATGAGTTAGCCGGTTTAATATCTACCACAATCAGAGCCGCAAATGAAATTTCCGAAGAACTAGGCTGGGTACCAAACAGATGACCAAAGGATGAAAAAGTCCATCCTATGGAAGAAAAGGTAACATGGTTTTTGTAATTTTCCCAATATTCGATAAAATGAGCTTTTTTTTGGGAAAAAATTATGGAATATTGTATATAACCACAACCTCTCACAAAAAGTTCCAAAAATTTTTCAACGACTGGAGGGAAAAAAGATGTGCGGGATCAGTGGTGTCATCTTTAAAAATCCAAATCACAAAAGGAAAACAGGCGAAGTCATATTGGCAATGCTGGACAGTTTGTTTCGAAGAGGTCCTGATTCAACAGGAGTTGCCATTCTCCATCCAAAGGAAGAGAACGTCTTATATGTTGATGTGAATTATGAAACAAGGGGCAACGGGGAGAAAATCATTTCCTTCTTAAAAGATAAAGCAGATGTGCTGTATTCATCTGATCATGGCAATTACGTCAGAACAAAAATTTTCCATTCAGGAGATATCCAACATATTGTTCAAGGAATCAGTCAGCTGGACGAAGACATTTCAGTCGCAAACATCGGAGAATCGATTGAAGTGTTGAAATCTTTAGGGGGAGCTCATCTTTTAGATGCGCAATTTAAGCTTTCCGTATATGACGGGCAAGTTGCTGTAGGCCATACAAGAATGGCGACAGAAAGCAAAGTCGATATTTCCCATTCGCAGCCGCTCTGTTGCAATTCTTTCAAAGATTTAACGATTATTCACAATGGCCATGTGACAAACTACATTAAATTGAGAGCATACTACGAAAAGAAAGGCTATCAATTTATAACCGGAAACGATTCGGAAGTGATTGCCGTTTATTTAGTAGATGAAATGAAGAAAGGAGCCAGCTTAAAAGAAGCAATGACAGCATCTGTTCATGATTTAGACGGCTCTTTTAGCTATATTGCTGTTACGCCGACAGCAGTCGGTTTAGCAAAAGAACCTTTTAGTATGAAGCCGATTGTGCTTGCGGAAACTGATGATTTCATCGCTTTTGCTTCTGAAAGCTTAGCAATTACAAATGGCTTTGGGGAAAGCTTGCCAGTAAGAGAACCAGGGGCAGAGGAGGTATTGGTATGGAATCTGTGAAAGAAAGTATAGTAATTGATTGCAAGAGTGAAACGGTGACTTCAATCAACCAAATGATTCGGGATTTTGCGAAAAATAATATAAAGGAGGTCATCATCGAAAACCCTCTCGCACGCCATAACCTTGGAGTATGCATAACAGATCCGATTCATCTCATTTATAACGGAGATGTCGGCTACTATGCAGTGAGTTTATGTGATAAGGTGACAGCGACCATAAACGGGAATTGCGGCTGGGCAGTTGGTGAAAATTTAATGAGCGGAGAAATTGTCGTAAATGGAAATGCAGCGTCTTCCTGTGCAGCTTCGCTGAGAGGCGGTATCGTAGTTGTCAAAGGAGAGGCAGGCGCCAGGGCGGGAATCAGCATGAAGGGAGGGACTTTAATTATTGGCGGTAATACCGGATATATGACCGGTTTTATGATGCAAAAAGGAAAAATGATTATTTGTGGAGATGCTGGGAAAGCGCTGGGAGATTCCATGTATGATGGAGTGATCTATGTTGGCGGGAAAATTGCGGAGCTGGGGAATGGAACAAAGGTAGAGGAAGTGTCGGAAGAGGAAAAAGATGAGATAAAGAGTTTGCTTGATTTCTATCAAATAGAACCGCCGCCCTCTTTTCAAAAAATTGTTCCTAACGGCTTGCTTCATCATTTTAATAAAAAGGAGTTTCGCGTATGGAAAGAAATCTTATAAGAAAAAGCAAGGTGTGGAGTCCGGAAAAAATTGAAGAAATTCAAGAAAAAGCTCAGATTGGACGATATCGCATCCGCGGCCAAGCTACAAAAAGAATGGACTTACCTTCCTTTGACGATCTCGTCTTTACTCCGGCAGGACTGTCAAGGGTACCGCTGGAAGGGTATCGGGAGCGATGCGATACAAAAGTTGTTATAGGAGAAGGAAAGGTGAAACGTCCCCTCGTACTCGAAACACCGATCATGATTGCAGGGATGAGTTTTGGGGCGATTAATGCTCATTCTAAAAAAGCGCTTGGCATTGCAGCGACTAGATGCGGCATCAGTACATGTACGGGCGATGGGGGCATGCATCCGATAGAACGTGAATATTCGGAGAAATTGGTCTACCAATTGCTTCCGAGCCGCTACGGTTTAAATCCTTATGATTTGAAAAAAGCCGATGCGGTAGAAATTGTCGTGAGCCAAGGTGCCAAACCAGGTACGGGCGGAACGCTTCTTGGACATAAAGTTTCTGAAGAAGTGGCAAAAATGCGGGATCTTCCTGCAGGAGTCGATCAACGAAGCCCGTGCCGGCACCCCGATTGGATGGGGCCAGATGATTTAGGGGTAAAAGTAGAGCAAATTCGGGAAGCGACTGATTATGAAGTGCCGATCTTTATTAAAATTGGGGCCGGACGCGTTTATGATGATGTAAAGCTGGCGGCAAAGGTTGGGGTGGAAGCAGTCGTCATTGATGGAATGGAAGGAGGAACCGCTGCCTCACCGGAAATCCAATTGGATCATACAGGGATTCCGACCATTTCCGCTGTAGTTGAAGCAGCTCAAGCACTTTACGATATCGGTATGAAGCACGAAGTAAAGCTAATTATCGGCGGCGGAATCAGCAATGGCGCTGATGCAGCGAAAGCCATCGCACTAGGTGCGGATGTCGTTTATATGGGTTCAGCAATGTTAATTGCCCTTAATTGCCAGCGGCCAATTTATATAGAAGACTACCATGCCTTAGGGACAGAACCTGGTGCATGCCATCATTGCCATACGGGTAAATGCCCGGTCGGTATTGCGACACAAGATCCTGAGTTAATGGCGAGATTAGATCCTACAGCTGCCGCTGAAAGAGTGGAGAATTATATCAATTCGATCACGATGGAAATGCAAATTTTTGCAAGATCGTGCGGAAAAAGCAGAGTCAGTGATTTAGATCCTACCGATTTGCGCTCGTTAACATTAGTCACCTCCTATATTACAGGAGTTCCTCTAGTAGGATTAGGGGGCAAAAAACCGTATTTTGCAAGCCTTGACCATGGGAGTTCATTTAAAGATCTTTTAAAAGTGTAAAAAATAAGGGATGGTGATGATCATTGATCGGTATAGTGGAAAGCAATAACAAGGTGTTGGAGGAGACGTTAAAATATATCGAAGGTAAAAAGATCAAATTGGCGTTAGCCTCCTTTTCGGATTTGAACGGTTCTTTACGTGCGAAATTAATTCCTTCCTCCCGTTTACAGTCAGTCTGCCAATCAGGGGCTGGATTCGCCGGTTTTGCTGTAGGCGATCTCGGCCACGGACCGCATGATCCCGATATATTGTGCATCCCTGATTTGCGTTCTATGACTATATTACCGTGGAATAAAGAGATTGCTTGGTTTGCCGGAACTTTAACGGAAGATGGAACTCCTTGGCCGTTTTGTACGAGAACGATTTTGTTAAATGTGCTGACGCAAGCAAAAAGCATGGGATATACGATGAAAACGGGAGTGGAACCGGAATTTTTCCTTGTGAAACAGGGAGAAGACGGGAAAATTGCCCCGTTTGATGAACAGGATAAAGAATTGAAACCATGTTACCAACAGCAGGCGCTTATGAGAAATATCGAATTTTTAGGCACTTTGATTGAGTATATGAATGAATTGAAATGGAATGTCACACAAGCAGATCATGAAGATGCCAATGGACAATTTGAAATCAATTTTGATTTTTCAGATGCGGTGACGTCTGCTGATCGGCATACATTTTTTAAATATATGATTAGAACCATGGCAGAGGAACGAGGACTAATCGCCACGTTTATGCCGAAGCCATTTTCCAATCTGACCGGGAATGGCTGCCATATGCACTTAAGCTTATGGGATGAGCGGGAAGAACGAAATGTATTTGAAGATGCTCATGATCCAAAAGGCTTTGGATTGTCTGCAGTCGCGTATCATTTTATTGCAGGTATTCTCAATCATGCAAAAGCCTTGGCTGCTATTGTCTGTCCAACTGTCAACTCTTACAAGCGGCTAGGAGCGTTAAATTCCTCATCTGGATCTACATGGGCTCCTAATTTTATTTCTTATGGAGGGAATAACCGCACACAGCTTATTCGCATTCCTGATGCTGGAAGGATTGAGTTTCGGGCCATGGACGGTTCCTGTAATCCGTACCTTGCGACTGCTGCGATTTTAGCAGCGGGATTGGACGGCATCGAAAAGCGGATGGATCCAGGAGATCCATTTAACGGAAATTTATACATGTTCCATTCGATAGAAAATGAATTTGACAAATTGCCTTCTACATTGAATGAAGCGATTGAAGCATTAGAAAGCGATGAAGTGTTAGTCAAGGCACTAGGGGAAACATTTATGGAGACCTTTATTAAACGAAAAAAGGCTGAATGGAAAGAATATCATGACTATGTCAGCGAATGGGAAGTTGAAAAATATTTAAAAGGCTACTAAAAACAAATCGTATTGATTTATATGGAGGAATTCGTATGAATTATGACGGGATGTACGATGTGATTGTTATTGGAGCAGGTTCTGCAGGAAGTGCTGCAGCCTATTATTTAGCCCAAAATGGTCAAAGCGTGTTGATGATTGATCAATTTTCTGTTCCAAATTCCTTTGCAAGCCACGCCGGGGAAACAAGAATGCTGCGATTTGGTTATGGCCAAGGGGAAAAATATGTTGATTTAGTTAAAGAAGCATACCGGTTATGGATGGAACTGCAAGAGCAAACAGGAAAAACGTTATTTTATCAAACAGGCACTTTAGTTGTCGGCGAACGCGATTCATCTTTTGTCAATGAAACGATTCAAAGCTCTATTCATCACAACCTCCCAATTGAAATGTTCACAGCAAGCATGGTGATGAACAAATGGCAAGGCATTCAAATTCCCGAAGATTTTACTGCCTGTTTTGATCCCCAAGCAGGATTTTTGTTATGTGAAGTATGTATTCAAACTTATAAAGAAGAAGCTTTAAAACTGGGAGCCAAACTGTTGGAAAACAATCCTGTCTTAAAGCTGTCCATTCAATCGGATATGTCGGAGGTCATTACGGAGAAGGGACGTTTTCAAGCAGCCAATTTAGTGATCACAGCTGGTGCATGGATTCCGAAATTATTGCCGGAACTCGATTTTCCGATCCAAGTGATCCGAAAACCTGTTGCATGGTTTGCACCGTTGGAGGATGGACTATATGATTTTGGTCAATTTCCTGCTTTTGTCTTTGACACAAAAGAAGGTCATTATTATGGTTTTCCGAATTTTCGGAAAACAGGTGTAAAAATAGGACGTCATGACATGGGGATTGAAAGTGATCCAGATTCCGTGAACAGACTATTTGGTTCTTACTGTGAAGATGAACGTGATGTACGAAGCTTTCTTGAAAAATATATGCCGCAGGCTGCCGGCGAGCTGACCGATGGTAAAATTTGTTTATATTCACTTACTCCTGATAGCGACTTTATTATCGATTTTCATCCAAACTTCAGCAATGTGTTGTTAGCCGGTGGATTTTCCGGACATGGGTTTAAGTTTGCCAGCATCGTTGGGAGCATTTTAGCAGATTTAGTCACGCTTGGGAAAACAAAACATGATATTTCCTTTTTTCGATTAAATCGTTTTGAACAAATCGCTACCGAAAGCTAGAGTAATGAAAAAAGTAAGGAGGAGGATTCCTATGGATGGTTTCGTAAAGAAAAGAGCTTCAATATTTTTCGTTTTTCTTCTTTATCTTTTATTCCTTTTTCCGATTTCAGCCTTTGCGCAAGAGAACGAGCCGGTGGTTGATACGGGGGATACAACTTGGTTGCTCGTAGCAGCGGCTATCGTTATTTTTATGCATGTACCTGGTTTGGCTCTCTTTTATGGAGGGCTTGTAAGTGAACGGAATGTTGTATCAACGATGATGCACAGCTTTGTCAGTCTTTTAACTGTGACCATTGTTTGGGTGCTATGGGGATACAGCCTCAGCTTTGGACAGGATGTAGGGGGAATCATTGGAAAAATGGACTACCTGGCATTTAACGGAGTAGGAGGAGAGGCTGCTTTTGGTTCATTAACCATCCCTCATTATATATTTGCCATTTTTCAAGGTGCATTTGCTGCTATAACGGTTGCGATTATTTCCGGAGGAATTGCAGGGCGTATTTCTTTTCCTGCATGGGTAATGTTTTCGGTTTTATGGATCACCTTTGTTTATGCACCAATGGCTCATTGGGTATGGGGAGGCGGATGGCTTTTTGCCATGGGCGAACTTGATTTTGCTGGAGGTACGGTTGTTCATATACTTTCCGGTGTTAGCGCATTAACAGCTGCACTCGTAATTGGGCCGAGATATGAACATATGAAGAAAAATGATGCTCCTCATAATATTGTTTTATTTCTTATTGGAGCGGCCACTCTTTGGTTTGGCTGGTTCGGTTTTAACGCAGGAAGTGCACTTAGTGCAAATGGTATTACCGCTCTTGCCTTTGCCAATACACAAGTTGCCGCAGCAGCCGGGGGCTTGGGATGGCTGATCATAGAATGGATGGTTCGCAAGCGCCCGACGCTAGTAGGAACTGCCACTGGGGCAATAGGCGGTCTTGTTGGCATAACTCCAGCAGCAGGATTTGTCACAATCCCTTCAGCTTTGATTATTGGACTTGCATCCGCCCCTATCTGCTATTTTGCTATCCATTTTGTGAAAGCACGTCTAAAATATGATGATACGTTAGATGCTTTTGGAGTACATGGCATCTGCGGAATATGGGGATCCATTGCAACAGGACTTTTTGCTACTAAGTCAGTGAATCCGGCAGGGAATAACGGTTTGTTTTATGGAAATCCTGAACAGCTGTTCCATCAGGTTATAGGAGTGATTGTGGCTGTTTTGCTTGCGGCAGTAGGAACATATATTGTTTTGAAAATTGTTTCGCTGTTTACACCGTTGCGTGTGAAAAAAGAAGACGAGCTGCTTGGCCTTGATTTAAGCTTTCATCAAGAACCGGCTTATTCAGATGTTGATCAGTCGATAGAAGAGAAGGGTAAATCAAACGATATTGCTTCTCAAATGTCCTAGCATGGCAATGTATTTTTCATTGGTTGTCAAAACGGCAAAGCTATGACCAATTCAATTGTATACGCATAAAAGAATCCTCACCTGATAAACAGTGTGAGGATTCATGTTTGTTTTGATGAATTTGTAAAAACACAACAAGTAAATTTCGACAAAGAAAAACAGCCGATTATTGTTAATTTTTTATAGTGTAAAGAAAAAGGTTAAAAATCTGTCGTCATGTGATCGTTTTGTTCTCTTATTTCTTTAAAACTATTTTAAGCAAAAAATATACAAAAGGGTGTGGAGCTTGTTTCTGAAATATCTTTCGACTAAATCGGGTATGGGGCTCCCTCCTCTCGTCAGGCGATTTATTCGGCTAACGATTCTCTTTTTTTGCATTTCAGAAACAAGTTATTGGCACAAACAGTTATATTTCAGATCAAGTGATACAAATTATTCAAACCAAGGAACACCAATTAACGTGCGGCCAATCCATTCGCGCAATATTTCGTTTGTGGGTCCCATGACTGCACCTGCTCGACCGTCACGTAAAAATTTTTCCACTTGCCCGGTTAGATATCCTCTTCCTCCAGAAACTTGTAATGCTTGATTTGTAACTTGTATGACTATATCTGCTGCATGAGTTTTGAGTTCCCAAAGCGGGTATAAGCATTCTGACAATTCTTTTCCACTATTTAAACATTGATCCATCCCTTCAGCTGTACGATAAAGCATGCTTCTTGCACTATCGATTAAAATTTGCGCTTTTGCCAATTCGTGGCGAATGACTTGGTAGCCGGCAACTGATTTTCCTGTATCTTTATGGACTTTTTTCTTTGCCTGGTCAATTGCTGCATTCAAGGCTCCTTGAGCAATACCAACCCAGCAAGCACTTGTGCCTAATAAAAAGAGCGGATCAATGACGTTTTCATTATAAACATTCATTCCGCCTTCAGTCCCAAGACGATTTTCAATAGGGACAAAGACATCTTTAAACTTCATCGGTCCGCTTGAATTTCCGCGAAGCCCCATAGCTGAAAAAGGAAAATATTCGATTCCCTTCTGATTATGATCTACAATTAAAAACATTAATGGATCGTCTTCTATGCTATTTGGATAATTGGTGCAAACAATATACCAATCCGCCTCGCCCGCACTGGTGACAAATGATTTTTCCGCATTTAACAAATATCCGTTTCCTTTGCGGGGAGCCGAACTAACAACATTCCAGAAGTGGCTTCCAGTCGCTGGTTCACTAAAGGCTAATGCGCCAATCTTTCCCTTTAGCACCCCAGGAATATAACGCTGCAGCTGCTCTCTAGTTCCAGCTGTATAAAGCGTTTGGACGGCAGCAGTGTGCATAACCCAACACATAGTAGTGGAAGCGCAATATTGAGAAAAACTTTCGGCTAACAAAGCAAATCCAGTTAGTCCAGCGCCAAGGCCTCCGTCGTCAACAGGGATTGTAACTGCTCCAAATCCAGCATCCGCAATTGCTTGTAAGCTTTCCCGAGGATAACGGCACTCCTTGTCTGAAATAGAAGCACGGGGCAGCAGCTCCTTTTTGCCTAATTCATGTGCTTTTTCAATTAGTTTTTCGAATCCTTCTGGGTAAGACCACCATTTTGGAATTTGCATAATTTCTTCCTGCAGTTCTGTCTGATTGACTACCATTGACATCACTCCTCGTATACTAAGTTTCAGAAAGTTTTTTTATCGAATTTCCAGTCCGATACGCTCCTTGACAATCGCATATCTTGGGTGGTTGCCTTTGTGGGAGGGGCGCGCCCCTCCCACAAAGGGTTGAGCGTACCGGGGTTGGACTTTTCGCAATGTTCCTGGATAATGGTCTTAGGATCATCGGGGATACTCTTCTCACTCCTGTAGCTTTGACTACTTGTAAAGTCTGTCTCCTCGGCCCCTGTTTGGACGTCTAACCCGCAGGCTGTTCCCGTTGGTTTTCCCCATGCTGGAAGGAGCAGCTTCCAGGGCAGCCCATGGTCCAACGTGAGTTCTCATATGCGAGGGTGACTGGTCAACAGGCGCGATCCGGGGGCATCCCGAAGAGTCCTACCCCTCGATCCTACAACAATAGGAGGTGATCTCATGAAACTCTACGTCGGGATCGACGTGAGCTCACGCGACTTAGCCACCTGCATTATGGATCATGAAGGAAATACGTGCGCACGCTTCAAAGTGGATAATCATCTTCTGGGCGCCACCTTCCTTCGGGATCAAATCCTCCTGTGGGCTAACAAGCGAAAGCCAACCGAAATTCTGATCGGGATGGAAGCCACCTCGGTCTACAGTTGGCATCCAGCTATGTTTTTCCACCAGCAGGAGGCCTTGCAGGCTTGGAACGTCAAGGTGTTTACGATCAATCCAAAGCTCATTCGCAAGTTTAAAGAAGCCTATGTCGACTTGGAGAAAACGGATGACATCGATGCTTGGATCATTGCGGATCGGCTTCGCTTCGGCCGTCTGAAGATGACGGCTGTCCTCAAGGAGCAGTTTCTCGCGCTTCAGCGACTGACACGCATGCGATATCATCTCGTCCACCAGTTAACCCGTGAGAAACAGTATTTTCTCCAGCACTTGTTTTACAAATGCAGTTCCTTTACCCAAGAGGTGGACAGTTCGATCTTCGGACATGCCATTCTCGAACTGCTGCTTGAGTCGTGGAGCCTCGATGACATCTGCCAAATGGATGTCAAGCAGTTGGCCGACTTCCTGCGCCAAAAAGGGCGCAATCGCTTTGCCGATCCGGAATGCATCGCCAAGTCGATTCAAAAGGCGGCCCGTTCGTCGTATCGGTTGTCCAAGTGTGTCGAGGATTCCATCGACTTGCTGTTAGGGCTGTCGATTCAATCAATCCGCAGCCTGCAATCGCAGCTCAAAGAGCTCGATAAAGCCATTACCCGCCATCTTGAAGGCATTCCGAACACACTGCAAACCATCCCAGGCATCGGACCGGTTTATACCGCAGGCATCCTGGCCGAAATCGGGCAAATCGAGCGGTTTCACAACCAGGCCGCCTTGGCAAAATATGCCGGCTTGACATGGTCCAAGCACCAATCGGGCCGTTTTCAAGCCGAGGACACCTCCCTCATTCGTTCCGGCAATCGCTATCTCCGTTACTACCTAGTGGAGGCTGCCAACTCGGTGCAACGGCATGATGCGACGTTTCGTGCGTACTACCGGAAGAAGTATGAGGAAGTGCCCAAACACCAACATAAACGAGCCCTCGTCCTCACCGCTAGAAAACTCGTGCGTGTGATCGATGCGCTGCTACGCAACGGTCAAATCTACACGCCAAGAAAGGGGGAAGATCGATAAGAGGATCGATCTGGTATACCAATATCAACCTTTAGACCCAGTTTATTACATGTACCAATACTGGGTTTCTTCAGTATTGCCTTTTTTCGGATCATCGGACAAGGGAATTTCCAATTTCTATGATTTTTCACCTTGACATATTACCGCAGGACTTTTTAAAGGTTACTGTTAAGAATGTTAACAAAAATTACAATATTATGAATATTGTGCTTTTATTTTTACATAGACGATTCTTTCAAAGAAACAGAGATTTCCTAAATAGTGGGAATAAATCAAAAACCTTGTCATTACATTTTACAATGATTCGGTACTCTCCCTGTCTCCTTTCCGTGTAAAACATCGTTGCTGATCTCATTATTGGCGCTAATAATGTTAAGTTCTCAAAGAAATAAAATTTCATTGCCTGCTCATGTTGAATGATCCGAAAGGAAAAGCTCTAATTGTCAGAACATTTTACAGATTTTTGCGAATATTCCCGCCATTTGAGAAAAAACGGTTGTGAGAACGTTACGGTTGTTATTATGATAGGATCATCAGAGTTATAAAATAATACATTTTTTGTTACAAAACATAACATAACTCTGATTATAAAAATTGAAAAAGGAGAGTGGAAAGAATGAGTGAATCAGCGGTAACAGCTATGGATCATCAATTTTTAAGTCAAAAGCCAGGAATTCAGCTAATAAAAGCTGGAACGTATGAAAAAATTGAGTTGAACAATGTTTTGAGTATACCGGCTTTGAAAAGTCAAATTATTGACGTTCCGATTAGCCCATTAGAGAAGCCTTTAACAATTGGATATTTCTCTATGCAAAAGTCGGAAGAGTTTGAATTTTTGTATACTTACTTAGAAGTAAAGGTAATTATAAAGGGGCAAATCATCGTCAGAGATGAACAAGGAAACAAATATGTAGGGGAAGCGGGAGATGTTTTTATCTTTACCCCTGAAACGAAAGTGATCTTTGATGCTGAAAGCGATGGAGATGCGATTTATACGGCACATCGATTGCCGGAGCCAACATTTTTAAATTAAACAAATGAAAGAATTTCCCCTTGTCGTAACGCGGCTTCATGGGGAGGTTCTTTCATCCAGTTTTGATCGTGAGGAGGAGAGAGGGCAGTGAGTGTAAAAACGACTAACCAACATATGATCAAAGAAATTCCGCTTATTAAAAGGTTCCCATTTCCATTTCAAAAGGACTCTTACAGGTATTCTAATAATGCGAGGCCTCTAGAATCCGGGAAACTTGCAGATATTACTCCCGAATATTTTGAAGAAATAGATAAAAAGCGTCAAATACTATTAAACCACCATGAACGTGCTTTTCAATCTTTAGAACATTCAATCGATGGACAGTGGGAAGTGCTGGAATTTTTAATAGATGAACTTGCCATTATTTACCCTGAGTATTTCTCGGTTATAAAAAATGGTCATGAATGGACGTTTGAAAATAAGCTTTTGGATGAGAAACATACATTTACTTTTGGCGATCTATCGACATTGCCCTACGAGCCTTTAGATTTTATCGGCAGACACGTTCAAGAGGATCTCATTTTTATGGGGCAAAGAGACGGTGATTTATATATGGATGCAGGACAATTGTGTTTTCCTGCCAATTGGTCGATTGCCTTTGATATTGGCATGACTTACACCGAGTTCCATTCTCCTGTACCGGTTTTTTTCGACAGCGGTTTAGCGAAAAAAGTCCTCAATTTTCTTTTGAGAATCGAGGCAGGGAAACCGTGGACACGGTTAAACTGGACTTTAACAGTGGAGCCAATCCTTGACACGTTCCCTGAGAATTTTGATGAATGGGGTCCAAAAAAGGAAAAGGTAACTTCAGAAAATGCCGGTCAGCTTGTGCACTTAAGAGTGGAGGATCAAAGGCTATTTCGTATGCCGCGAAGCAATGGGATTTTATTTAGTATTCATACTCATTTAATATCACTTGATGAGCTGAAAAAAAATGAAGATTGGTTGAAACGTTTTTTTCGAGTTTTAAAGGATTTACCTGACTATATGGCTGAATATAAAGGATTTAGTTTATACAAAGGAGAAATCATTCGCTATTTAGAAAAAAGCTTGACAGATTGAAATTGGGAAAATTGGAAGAAAATAGCGTGTGAAGAAGCTGTTTTTAAAAAACATGAAAGGAGGAGGATTACATGATGGCGCGAACACTTGAAGTGATTGTAGAACAAATTACGCATGAAACAGCTGCGATTAAAAGTTTTAAGCTAGTGTCAGCAGACCGTTCGCCATTGCCTCGTTTTAGTGGGGGTTCTCATATTACGACTTATTTGCAAACTGAAACAGGCTTAATCGAACGCCACTATTCTCTTACAAGTGATCCGGACAATACAGGCTACTATCGAATCGCCGTTCGCCGCAATGAGGATTCAAATGGAGGATCAATTTATTGGCACGATCATGTGAAAGAAGGGGATAAGATCTCCATTAGTTATCCGAAAAATTATTTTCCGCTAAGCTTTCAAGCAAAACGCCATTTATTTTTTGCAGCTGGGATTGGCATTACACCTTTTCTTTCGATGGCGAAGGAATTAAAAAAGAAGAAGGCTCCATTTGAAATACATTATGCCGCTCCTTCAAAGGAATTATGTGCCTTTTATCGCCATCTCTCCACTTTTTTTTCAGAGGAAACTCATTTTTATTTTTCAAAGGAAAACAAGAAAATGTCAACAAAGTTAATGGAAAATCAACCGATAGGAACCCATGTTTATTTCTGCGGTCCAGAGGCCATGATCAAAGAATTTGCCGATGCTGCCAAAGTCATTGGTTATTCTGAAAAAAGCATCCACTTTGAACTCTTTACACCGCCAAAATCAGGACCGATGCAGCCATTCCGGGTAAAACTCAATAAAAGCAACAAAGTGATTGAGGTGCCTGAAGGGAAAAGCTTGCTGGACACTTTATTACAGCTTCATATTGATGTGCCATATTCATGTAAAATCGGGGGATGCGGCAGCTGTCAGCTGCATGTTTTAAAAGGAGAAATTGACCATCGAGACTTTTTTCTTACCGAAATGGAGAAAAAAGAAAGCAATGTCATTTTAACATGTGTTTCAAGGGCAAAATCCGGCAGTCTTGTTTTAGATCTTTAAGAGCATACAAGAAAGGAGCAAATGGAATTGTGCACACAACAAAGGTTATCGGAATCGATGATTTTGAATTCAAGATAAACGACGTGAAATGTTCTTTTGAGGAGTTGCTGCCGGGATTTCATCAATATGATCGACTAGGAATAGTCGTACGGGAACCGGCAGGAAGTGCTGGTGCTAGCGCCTTGCTTATGGCAGCTGTCACCAGATTTTATGATTTTTATCGTCAGGATTTAACAGATGAGGAGGGCGGACTTCGAATTTATCCTGATTATTTCATTTTCCATGTCGGAAAACAGCACTTAGATCATTATTGGATGGATATATGGCCGCCCCATAAAGAGGTTATCGTGGAGGATGACCCTGAACAAATTTTAGAAGCGATTAACGATCGGGGCATCACCCGGCTGATTGTGGAAGATATCAAACCCGTTCATGCGACTTTTTTACAAGAAACCATCAGCAGTGCGCAGCAACGAATCGTCAGTGCGATAGCATATTCACCGTCAGGACGGGTTCATTTCGGCGATGTGAGTATTGCAAGCTGTCCAGCAGCAGAACGCTTCGTTTTTGACTCGTTTAATAGATCTAAGAAACTTTTTCAACAAACGGCTGCCCAATTAAAACAAAAACGGGAGAATCTATTTGTCAATGGGCGTGTTATTGAAACTTATCGCCGGATTCCTTTAACAGATGCTCTTTATATGCTTACACGCTCGAACGGTCCGGGCTTCACAACTAGCCGTTATCTTTCTATGTTGTAATTTGATAGAAATCAAGTTACGGCAATGCTTTGTTTGCTTAATATTGATTCGAACTAGCTGCAGCTTATCGTTGGAGAATATCCTGATATTCGAAAAATTCGAATTGAGAAAATTACAAATTGCTTATTCGATTCGACCATGTTGAAAAACAAACAAGGAGGTTGAAAAATGACTAAAACAGCAGATGGGAAAACAAGCGCTTCTGAAGCAGATGAATTTTTTGCGCAAAATCAGCAAGCTGGCAATCTATTTCAATTCATCACTGGGAAACAATTTTTGTTTATCATTGATGAACCGATGATTTTGCCAACGTTGATGTTTATTAAAAAAATTCCAGAACAGACGAAGAAACAAATCTATATATTGAAGAAAAATGATAGCAGCCTTCATTCGTATAAGGGGACAGAATTTTTTCCGAATGAAGCGACTGTCCTTTCATCAACATCCAGTGAGGAAATTTACAAAATATTTGAAAGTCAATTTATCGGTACAAAGCTATTTCTTTCAGTTCAATGGTCAATGTTAAAAGAGCTGAAAAAACTGGCATTGCGGGCTGGTTTTAATGAAGATGAGATCCAGGCACAAGGATGGGGGGAGAAAGAGGAAAGGGTATTTTGTGTAAAGTGTTATCATCTGAACAAGCTGACAGCACAAAAACAAGTAACGTGTGAAAAGTGTCATGCATCGTTAGAGGTTTCAAGACACTATTCTAGGCTCCATGATGCATATTTAGGTTATTTAAAAATAATTTCATGAAACAGAAGAAGGAGGGCCTGAAAAATGGTAGGTTAAAGGCTTTGAAATCTTTAGAATAAGGGGATGATCATGTGGAGGGATTTGAACAGTTTGCCGCAATCCAAATAGAAGTATTCTATTGGTGGTGCATTGCAATCATGCTGCAGATCCATGCGGGGTTTTTGGCTCTTGAAGTCGGCATCTCCCGTGTAAAAAACGTATTGGCGACGGCTTTGAAAAATATTATGACGTTAGCAGTCGTGTTACCTGCTTTCTATTTTGTTGGCTGGTGGATATACAATGCGTTTCCAGACGGTTTGATTCCGAGAATGAGTGAAGCGGCATTAGCTGCATTGCCTTGGAGTGAAAATATGGGTCCGAATATAACGGATCATGCGAGTGGAGTTTTCTGGGGTGCTTTTGCGCTGTTTGCTGCTACGACAGCTTCCATCTTATCCGGCGTGCTGATCGAACGGGTTCGATTAAGTGGATTTCTTATTCTTGCCGCTATTCTTGGATCAGTTATTTGGAATTTAGCTGCTTCTTGGGGCTGGCACGGAGAAGGATGGTTTTTAACGCAATTTGGTTATCATGATGTTGCCGCTGCAGGCGTTATTCATGCAATAGCTGGGTTTTTTGCATTAGGAGTCGTGATCAATTTAGGACCTAGAATCGGCAAATATACAGGGGATGGGAAAATTGTTAATATTCTGCCGCATAATCTTCCGTCCACTTTATTAGGGCTGATGCTCATTTATGTTGGGTTTTTCGGCTTCCTCGGAGGCTGTATAATCGCTGTTACAAATGGGGAATGGATGACGATTTACGGTACTCCTACCAATTTATCGGCTTTTGTATTCAATGCTTTAATGGGATTAGCGGGAGGTTTAATAGGGGCATATTTAGGTTCAAAAGGGGAACCGTTTTGGGTCGCTTCAGGCGGGCTGGCCGGGGTTATTTCAGTAGGTTCGGGTTTAGATTTATATCATCCAGCGCTTGCATTTGTTATAGCTGTCATTGGAGGATTGATGTGTCCATTCATTGGAAATTTTCTCGAAAGGAAGGGGATTGATGATCCTGTAGGTGCTATTACCGTCCACGGATTTATCGGGATCTGGTCAGTCCTTGCAGTCGGGATATTTGCCTCCGGCTATCCCAATATAAACGGCCCGGAAATCTCTTTTATTGGACAACTCGTATGTGCAGCGGTTGTGATCCTTCTAGGATTTCTCCCAGGCTACTGGACATCACTGCTTTTGAAAAAGCTTAATATGTTGAGAATACCAAAGCAAGCAGAGATGCTTGGTATTGATTTAACTGAAATACCTGCAACAGCTTTTCCGGAAGGAATTCCATCTACTCAAGAAAATGGAAGATTAAAAATGATCATGTCAAAGAGCAAAACTAGTTAATAAAAGGATAAAAATGTAAAGGAGGAATAGTAAATGAATACAAGTCCAATAACAAATTGGGAGCATGTCGGTGCTTATTTTACCTTTGGCCCGCATTCTATAGGAGTTGTGTTATCGATTATAGCTGCGATCGGCATCTGTGTTGCGTTGATTTACGCAATGTTTCGACATGAGAATCAAGCTTTTTCGGAAGTAAATCTATTAGCTTCGAAAGCAGTTGATGAAAAATTGGATTTTCCGAAAGAGGGTACGTACGCAGATCCATTAATGGAAAATGTAAACTAGTATAAGAGCAGGTTGCTGTCCTGATTTATCAAAATAGGAGTTTTCATACTCAAACTCTTTTTTATTTTAAATTTAACAATAAGAGAGTATTAAGTTTTGTGTCAGCCACAGCCTTGAAAGCTGTGGGATTCTGAAATGAGGAGATTAATCAATTATTATTGGGAGAATAGTACCGACAAGATGATAGCAGAATTTTCTGTTATCAATAAAAGAGGGTTTCGTATGTACACAAAAGAACCGGGCGTTGATTTTTTAACGCTCGGTTTTTCATATAAGGATAAAAATAACATCTGACCTTATAAATGACAAGAAGGCGAACACCGTCTTTTTTACTGAAACATATGAAAAGTAAAAATCAATTCCTATTTTTAAAATTCCATCTCACTTCTACTTTAAAAGGGTGCAGAAAGCTCTTTTTTATTCTTCTTTCCATCCGAAAACGGCGGAAATTTCTTTTCCTTTTATAAGCAAATATTCGCTTAGCTCATGTTCGATGGTGTCTGGAATCGATTTTTCAAAGCCGACAACAATAATAGACCCTAAAATTTCCCGCTCAAAATTAAAAATCGGAATGGCGGCAGAAGCGATGCTTGGCGCTAAAGCTTCCTGCGCAAACGATATTTTTTGATCAGCAATAAGCTGAAACTCTGTTATTAGCTCGTCTTTCGCCTGTTTGCTTAGCTTTGACAACTCCGATTCCTTCCAAACGTTTACACTTGGATCGTTTTTAAATGCCGCAAAAAGTTTTCCGGCTGCCGAGGAGATCGGAAGGATTGTTCCGACCTGTCCGCCTAAGTTAAGCCCTAAATGACTATGGATCATTTTGACGATCATTGGGCCGTTTGTTGTCCATACGGCAAGGAGAGTCGTTTCTTTCGATTTGGCATTAATTTCATGCAAAAATGGCGTGATTTTGCCAATGAGATCCTCTTGATTGACAGCTGCCATTCCATATTGAATGAGTGTGCTCCCTAAAGAGTATAAGCCGCTTCCTTTATCCCGATGAAGGACACCGAGATTCGTAAGGGTATTTAAATATTTATATAAATTGCTTTTTGCTATATTAGTATAATGATGAATGTCGTTAAATTTCATCGGACTGCCGTTTTTGGCAATCAGGTCAATAATTGAGAATCCTACAAGCAAAGACTGAATTTGTGCATGTTTTTTATTTTCTGTCATTGCTAAAACCATCCTTCAACTGATAGGCATACTTCATCTTATTTTACCACTTCAACAAAATTTTTTCTATATTTTCAAAAAACTACTAAGACTTTGTCAATGAAAATATAAACTAGCAATAGATGAAGTGTGAAAGGATAAAAAATTTGTCCGGGATGCGAGAAAAATCCTCTCAAAAAAGTCTGAAGAGAAAAATGAAGTTCCTCGCCATTTGCTTAATGATGGCAAACTGTTTTTTTATTGCATCAATTTAAGAAATTTCATTTTCGGACTGCTCTCAGTATATTCTTTATTCCTTTTACTCATCCTGCATTCCCTTTAAAAAAGAATAAGTAGATTGGAAAATTATTATCATATGAAAATACGAGGAAAGGTTACTTATAAAGCATTCCATTACATGAAATGATATCCAAAAAATTTATCTTCCAATTGAGATTTTATGCTATACTGAAGAAGTCTAAAAAATTTTTGAAAGTTTTGATAAGTAATTGACATCCGGCTGAACAAGCAGTACATTTTATTTATATATAATTAAACCTATTACTTTAGTGGGTTTAATTTTGCGAATATATAAGTTTAGAATTGAAGGGAGAAATAAACTATGTCAAACGAAAGAAAACTTCAGCCCGAAACGCTAGCTGTACATGCAGGACAGGTGCCTGATCCGACGACTTTGTCGAGAGCTGTTCCGATCTACCAAACGACTTCGTATGTATTTGAAGACAGTCAGCATGGGGCAGATTTATTCAGTTTAAAGAAAGAAGGAAATATTTACACAAGGATCATGAATCCAACGACTGATGTATTTGAAAAGCGTGTAGCTGCGCTTGAAGGCGGAATTGGGGCGCTGGCGCTTTCATCTGGACAAGCTGCTGTTTTTTATTCGATTTTGAATATTGCTGGAAGCGGCGATGAAATTGTTTCTTCATTTAGCTTATATGGCGGAACCTATAATTTGTTCACACATACTTTGCCGAAGTTTGGCATCACGGTAAAATTTGCCGATACGACGGATCCGCAAAATCTTGAAGCAGCGATTACTGAAAAGACAAAAGCAATATTTGCCGAGACGATCGGAAACCCAAGAGGGGATGTGCTTGATATTGAAGCGGTGGCAGCAATCGCTCATAAACATTCAATTCCGCTTATCGTTGACAATACAATTCCAAGCCCTTACTTGCTCCGTCCGATTGAATTCGGCGCAGATATAGTTGTTCATTCGGCTACGAAATTTATTGGAGGACACGGAAATTCAATCGGAGGCGTCATTGTCGACAGCGGCAAGTTTGATTGGAAAGGAAGCGGCAAATTCCCTGAGTTCACCGAGCCGGACCCAAGCTATCATGGTCTCGTTTATGCTGATGACATTGGTGAAGCTGCATATATTACGAAGGCGCGCATTCAACTGTTGAGAGACCTTGGAGCTTCACTTTCTCCATTCAATTCATTTTTATTCTTGCAAGGGCTTGAAACGCTTCATTTGCGAATGCAGCGCCACAGTGAAAATGCGCTTGCAGTTGCGAATTATTTACTTGAGCATGAAGCGGTCGAATCTGTCAGCTATCCAGGCTTGAAAAATCACCCTTCATTCGAACTTGCACAAAAATATTTGCCGAAAGGTCAGGGAGCCATTTTGACATTCGAAATTAAAGGCGGCGTTGATGCAGGAAGAAAACTGATCGATTCGGTTCAATTATTTTCAAACCTTGCCAACATCGGCGATTCGAAATCGTTGATTATTCATCCTGCCAGCACGACTCATCAGCAATTAACGAGCGAAGAGCAGCTGGCAACAGGTGTTACACCTGGTCTTGTCCGGTTATCAGTCGGTACGGAATCGGTTGATGACATTATTTACGATCTGGAACAAGCGATTCGAGCAAGCCAAGCTTAAGATCGTATCGCCAGTTAAAAATTTTGCAGGGATTGCGGCATAAGCCCACTTCACACTGAAAAGCAGCAGGCAACCTTCAGCTGCTTTCATATCGAAAGAAGTAGAGGAAAACGACTGTTTTTCTCTACTTTTATTTTATGGACTTATGGACATCCTCTGCATATTACCGTTTCCCGAAACCAGCGCTCATAGCAGTATGAAACTAGAGAGAAAACTGCCGTGGTTTAGCTGTCGTCAAAACCACCCTCGCTGTAAAATTCTCTCGTTTCATTTATAGGTAAAAATGATACATATGTTGATTTTAGGGGGCTGTCTAATAAGTCGATTTTCCGGCCTTATAGACGCCCCCTTTAATGTTTTAGAAACGTTGATATATCGATGTTTATGATTTTTTGTTTTTAATGGGGATTTGATTTTCTGGACACCACCGTTTTAATTTTAATTTCCAGAAAATAAATAACATTTTAATTTTTTTCGTTGACAGAACCTGTTGTTTTTATTAATATTTTGTTAAATAAACGATAGTAAAAAAAACGTAATATAACAGAGAGGTGACACCGGTGTCCGACAAATATGTGGTGCATTGTTCCTTTTGCGATTCTACAAATGTTAAGAAAATAGCTGTTTTCGGCACTGCTCAGCTCGTTTCTCAATATTACTGCAACCAATGTAAAAGCGTTTTTGAATTTATAAGATGGCAAAATGATTTGAACAAAGGGGTGTAGTCTGTTTGACGATCCAAACGGTTGGAGTTGTAGGAAGCGGAACGATGGGCTCTGGCATTGCCCAAACGTGTGTGCAGCATGGATTTCGTGTATTGCTTTATGATTTAAATGATGCGATCGTTCAGAAAGCATTTACTCAAATTAAAAAACGCCTTAACAGATTAGTAGAAAAGGGAAAAATGGAGGAACAAACGTTTCAAGATTCAATATCACGAATTGAGACTTGCACCGATTTATCACTGATGAAAGCGTGTGATCTTGTGATTGAAGCAGTTCCGGAAAAAATCAATATTAAAAAAGACATTTTCCAAGCGCTGGATGAACATTGTCCAGAACAAACCATTTTAACCACCAACACATCATCGTTTTCTGTCACTGAAATTGCAAGCGTTACCAAAACAGGGGAAAGAGTGGCAGGTCTTCATTTTTTTAATCCGGTTCCGCTAATGCCTTTAGTAGAAGTCGTAAGAGGGGTGAAAACATCTGAGGACACGTTGAAAAAGCTTGCACAATTTGTCTCTTCTCTTCATAAAGATCCGGTTGTTTGCGAAGACACACCGGGATTTATTGTAAACAGAATTGCCCGTCCTTTTTACAATGAAGCATTGAAAATTGCAGGTGAACGTTTGGCGAAGCCCGAACAGATTGACAGGATCATGAAAAAGGCTGGACGTTTTAAAATGGGTCCTTTTGAACTGCAAGATTTAATTGGTATTGATGTGAATTTTTCCACAACGGAAACCGTCTACAATAGTTTTTTCGGAGAGGAAAGATTTCGTCCGCATTATTTGCAGCAGCGCATGGTTCAGTCAGGTAAGCTTGGCAGAAAGGCCGGTGAAGGATATTATCGCTATGAAAACTAAATCATTCACTGTAAAAGTAGCTGGAGAAGGCTCTTTAGCCGATTCGATCATAGCGCAATTGCGCGAAACAGGCCATCAGCTCGAAGATCAATCGGCTGTTCATTCAAATTTTGATATTGTGATCGAAACGACAAATCTCGACATCGACCAAAAGAAAAAACTGTTGGTCGAAATCGAAAAAACATTGCCAAAGGAAACGGTCATTTTGTCTACATGTCTTGGTGTAACAGCAACAGAAACCGCTTCTTGGCTCCAACATCCTGAACGATTAGTCGGATTTGCCGCATTTTTCCCTTGGGAAGATTGTGAACTTGTCGAACTTGCACCGGCTTTGCAAACCGAAAAAGAAAATGTTGAGAAAGCTAAGCAGTTTTTTGAAGAAGTTGGAAAAGAGGTCGAAGTAGTGGAAGACGGCGTAGGATTAGTATTTCCTAGAATTTTATCATTAATTATTAATGAAGCTGCTTTTGCTTTAACAGAAGGTGTTGCAAGTGCAGAGGACATAGACAAAGCAATGATGAAAGGAACGAATTACCCGATGGGCCCCCTTCGCTGGGCGGATCATATCGGTATTGATGATGTTTATGCTGTTTTAGCCGGACTGTTTAAAGAAACAGGGGAGGACCGCTACCGGCCTGCTCCATTTATCAAAAAGATGGTGTATGCCAAATGGTTCGGAAAGAAAACGGGAAGAGGCTTTTATCAATATGATTAAAAATTCCGGTTGATGATGGTAACTTCGGGAAAAGTTCAAAATGAATGAAAATGCCTGAAAAAACGGTCAAAATGGGGGTAAGAAAATGAAAGAAGCTGTGATTGTTGATGCTGTCCGAACCCCGATCGGCAGGTTCAACGGGGCATTAAGAGAGGTCCGCCCGGACGATTTGGCAGCTCACGTCGTAAGAGAGCTGCTCAAGCGAAATCCGATTGATCCTTCCGATGTGGAGGATGTAATTTTTGGCTGCGCTAATCAAGCCGGAGAAGATAATCGCAATGTGGCAAGAATGGCCGTGCTTCTTGCGGGTTTGCCTGAAACGGTTCCAGGCGTGACCGTCAACCGTTTATGCGGATCGGGTCTGGAAGCAATTAATCAAGCAGCGCTGGCGATTCAAGGCGGATTGGGAGACGTCTATATTGCAGGCGGAACCGAAAGCATGACAAGAGCTCCATATGTCATGATGAAGCCGCAGCTTTCTGGAATGAGGGACACGCCAACATTTTATGATACAACTCTCGGCTGGCGGCTTGTCAATGATAAATTAGCGGAAATGTATCCGCCGATCAGTCTTGGCGAGACGGCTGAAAATGTAGCTGCGCGCTATCAAATTTCGAGGCAGGAGCAAGATGAATTTGCGTTGGAAAGCCATAAAAAAGCCGGAAAAGCGATACAAGAAGGGCGTTTTCAAGATGAAATTGTTCCGGTGACAATAACAGGGAAAAAAGGGGAAGAAACGATAGTAGATGCAGATGAGCATCCGAGGCCTGATACGACTTTGGAAAAGCTGAATAAATTAAAGCCTGCTTTTGTTCAAGACGGAACAGTGACCGCTGGAAATTCCTCTGGAATCAATGACGGCGCTTCCGCACTTTTAATCATGGAGAGATCGATAGCAGAAAGACTTGGCTTTAAGCCGCTGGCACGGATTGTCGGCTCCGCTGTCGCTGGGGTGAATCCATCTTATATGGGGATTGGCCCGATTCCAGCAACGAAAAAAGTGCTGCAAAGAACTGGTTTATCTATCAGCCAACTGGATTTAATCGAGATTAATGAAGCATTCGCATCCCAATCCATTGCCTGCATTAAGGAGCTGGGATTTGATATGGAAAAGGTGAATGTCAACGGTGGAGCAATTGCTTTAGGTCATCCTCTCGGCTGCAGCGGGGCGAGAATTGTTACCACTCTCGTTCATGAAATGAAAAGAAGAGACGTTAGATATGGACTCGCGACGATGTGCATAGGCGTCGGGCAAGGAATCGCCACGATTGTCGAAAAAATATAGAAAGTCCTGCGGTAATATGTCAAGGTGAAAAATCATAGAAATTGGAAATTCCCTTGTCCGATGATCCGAAAAAAGGCAATACTGAAGAAACCCAGTATTGGTACATGTAATAAACTGGGTCTAAAGGTTGATATTGGTATACCAGATCGATCCTCTTATCGATCTTCCCCCTTTCTTGGCGTGTAGATTTGACCGTTGCGTAGCAGCGCATCGATCACACGCACGAGTTTTCTAGCGGTGAGGACGAGGGCTCGTTTATGTTGGTGTTTGGGCACTTCCTCATACTTCTTCCGGTAGTACGCACGAAACGTCGCATCATGCCGTTGCACCGAGTTGGCAGCCTCCACTAGGTAGTAACGGAGATAGCGATTGCCGGAACGAATGAGGGAGGTGTCCTCGGCTTGAAAACGGCCCGATTGGTGCTTGGACCATGTCAAGCCGGCATATTTTGCCAAGGCGGCCTGGTTGTGAAACCGCTCGATTTGCCCGATTTCGGCCAGGATGCCTGCGGTATAAACCGGTCCGATGCCTGGGATGGTTTGCAGTGTGTTCGGAATGCCTTCAAGATGGCGGGTAATGGCTTTATCGAGCTCTTTGAGCTGCGATTGCAGGCTGCGGATTGATTGAATCGACAGCCCTAACAGCAAGTCGATGGAATCCTCGACACACTTGGACAACCGATACGACGAACGGGCCGCCTTTTGAATCGACTTGGCGATGCATTCCGGATCGGCAAAGCGATTGCGCCCTTTTTGGCGCAGGAAGTCGGCCAACTGCTTGACATCCATTTGGCAGATGTCATCGAGGCTCCACGACTCAAGCAGCAGTTCGAGAATGGCATGTCCGAAGATCGAACTGTCCACCTCTTGGGTAAAGGAACTGCATTTGTAAAACAAGTGCTGGAGAAAATACTGTTTCTCACGGGTTAACTGGTGGACGAGATGATATCGCATGCGTGTCAGTCGCTGAAGCGCGAGAAACTGCTCCTTGAGGACAGCCGTCATCTTCAGACGGCCGAAGCGAAGCCGATCCGCAATGATCCAAGCATCGATGTCATCCGTTTTCTCCAAGTCGACATAGGCTTCTTTAAACTTGCGAATGAGCTTTGGATTGATCGTAAACACCTTGACGTTCCAAGCCTGCAAGGCCTCCTGCTGGTGGAAAAACATAGCTGGATGCCAACTGTAGACCGAGGTGGCTTCCATCCCGATCAGAATTTCGGTTGGCTTTCGCTTGTTAGCCCACAGGAGGATTTGATCCCGAAGGAAGGTGGCGCCCAGAAGATGATTATCCACTTTGAAGCGTGCGCACGTATTTCCTTCATGATCCATAATGCAGGTGGCTAAGTCGCGTGAGCTCACGTCGATCCCGACGTAGAGTTTCATGAGATCACCTCCTATTGTTGTAGGATCGAGGGGTAGGACTCTTCGGGATGCCCCCGGATCGCGCCTGTTGACCAGTCACCCTCGCATATGAGAACTCACGTTGGACCATGGGCTGCCCTGGAAGCTGCTCCTTCCAGCATGGGGAAAACCAACGGGAACAGCCTGCGGGTTAGACGTCCAAACAGGGGCCGAGGAGACAGACTTTACAAGTAGTCAAAGCTACAGGAGTGAGAAGAGTATCCCCGATGATCCTAAGACCATTATCCAGGAACATTGCGAAAAGTCCAACCCCGGTACGCTCAACCCTTTGTGGGAGGGGCGCGCCCCTCCCACAAAGGCAACCACCCAAGATATGCGATTGTCAAGGAGCGTATCGGACTGGAAATTCGATAAAAAAACTTTCTGAAACTTAGTATACGAGGAATGAAAAATATGAAAAAACACTATCAGCTTTTTATTAATGGACAATATGTAGACAGCTCAAACGGAGAAGTATTCGAAACGCATAATCCTGCAACCGGCGAAGTCATAGCAACGGTAGCCAAAGCAACAAAGAAGGATGTTGACAAAGCGGTGGAGGCAGCCCGTGCTGCATTTGAGTCGGGCAAATGGCCGAGAATGACGGCAGCGAAAAGAGCTCGCCTGTTAAACCGTATAGCGGAAATGATGAGAGAGCGATTTGAAGAATTGGTTCGCGTTGAAGTATTAAACAGCGGAAAGACCGTTGCTGCTGCCAAGGGTCAAATTATGCAGGCGATTGAAGATTTTGAATTTTATGCCGCTGCATGCTTAACTCTCCAAGGTGATGTCAATCAAGTTCCAAACGGCTTTTTTAACTATACTCTTAAAGAGCCAGTCGGGGTATGCGGTCAAATTATTCCTTGGAATTATCCGCTCATGATGGCCGCTTGGAAAGTGGCGCCTGCATTGGCTGCCGGCTGCACTGTTGTCTTGAAGCCTGCTAGCTACACTCCAATTACAGCCTATATGCTTGCGGAAATATGCCATGAAGCAGGTGTTCCGGCAGGAGTCCTGAACGTTATTACAGGCAGCGGGTCTGAAATCGGACCATATATGACGGAGCATCCTGGAATCGACAAAGTTGCGTTTACAGGCGAAACGGAAACCGGAAAGGACATTATGAAGCGCGCTTCTGAAACGTTAAAACGGGTAACTTTGGAATTAGGAGGAAAATCGCCGAACATCGTCTTTGACGATTGTGATCTGGAAGGAGCCGTAAACGGTTCGCTTTATGGAATTTTTTACAACACAGGACAATCTTGTGAAGCAAGATCCCGCTTGTTTGTTCATGAAAACATTTATGATGAATTTATGGAAAAATTTCTCGAAAAAGCTTCCCGTATACGAGTAGGAAATCCGTTTGATGAAGGCGTGCATATGGGGGCCGTCATTTCCAAAAGTCATCAGCAAACAATTGATCATTACGTGAAATTAGCGGTGGAAGAGGGCGGAAAAATTTTATACGGCGGCAAAATACCGGAAGGCGGAGAGTATGAAAAAGGGTATTGGTATTTGCCGACGGTTATCGGGGATGTCACAAATGATATGAGAGTTGCACAAGAGGAAATTTTTGGGCCTGTCGTAGTTGTTATGAAATTCAGCGACGAGCAAGATGTGATCCGACAAGCAAATGATTCCATTTTTGGATTAGGTTCGGCTATATGGACGAACGATCATGGAAAGGCACACCGTGTTGCGGCACAAATAAAGACAGGAATTGTTATGGTGAATTCGCCAATTTCTGCATTTCCTGGAACACCTTTTGGAGGCTATAAGCAATCGGGATTTGGCCGGGAGCTGGCATTGGAAACATTGAATTTGTACACGGAAACGAAAAGCGTCGTTTCTTATATCGGCAGCAAACCATTAAATCTCTTTGGACTCTAATTATATGTATAAAAAAAGATCGTTTAAAAAAAATATAATTTCTATTGAATTATTAGAATATTTAGTATATTATGTTTATGAAACGATAAAATATTAAACGTATAAATAAAGGAGGAATTGCAATGTCAGATACAGTAGCAATAGAAAAGAAAAATTTAACGGTGGTCAAAAACAGCGGAGTGGCGGAAATCCATCTTCACATCAATAAAACGAATGCCTATGGGCTGGAGTTTTACCAAGAATTCAACGCAGCGATCGATGAGCTTCGCTTCGATCCAAACATAAAAGTGGTCGTGCTGATGAGCGATGTGCCGAAATTTTTCTCGGCAGGAGCGGATATCAATTTCTTAAAAGCAGCGGATCCGCGCTATAAAACACAGTTTTGCCTGTTCTGTAATGAAACGCTGGATAAAATCGCCCGTTCGCCGCAAGTATATATCGCCTGTTTGGAAGGGCATACAGTCGGCGGAGGATTGGAAATGGCGCTAGGCTGCGATCTGCGTTTTATGGGAGATGAAGCAGGAAAAATCGGCTTGCCGGAAGTATCGCTTGGGGTGCTGGCTGGAACGGGAGGAACGCAGCGGCTCGCGCGGTTGATCGGGTATTCGAGAGCGCTGGATATGAACATAACTGGGGAAACACTGACACCGCAGGAAGCGCTGGACATTGGTCTCGTCAACAAAGTGTTCCCGCAGGCGGAAACGAGAGAGCGGACGCTCGAGTATGCGAGAAAGATAGCTGAAAGCGCAAGCTATGCGGTTTCCAACATCAAGCTGTCGATCATGAACGGAAAGGAAATGCCATTGAACGTAGCCATCCGCTACGAAGGAGAGCTGCAAAACTTGTTGTTCCGCTCCGAGGATGCAAAAGAAGGATTAAGTGCATTTTTAGAAAAGAGAAAACCAAATTGGAAAGGGATATAAAAAAGAAGGACGAAGCATATCGGCCATAAACGGCCGGTATTTTTTCATCCAGAAAATAATGCGGAAATTTAAAGACAAGTCATATGCCTTCCTCAAGGAGGAGGCAGTTTTTTTTCTGATCGGCAGAGTCGATTTAAACAGCTTCAGACTTATAAAAAAATAGATTAAAAGGCTCCCTATCTTGAAGAAAAAACTTGTAAAAATGGAATTCCATCCAGCATAATAAAAATAAAAGCAAAATTCAGGAAAAAGACGGGTGTAAGAAAATGAAGCCAAGATCATTAATGTTTACACTATTCGGTGAGTACATTCAGCATTACAGCACAGAAGTTTGGATTGGCAGCTTAATTCAAATGATGTCCCATTTCGGCATTTCTGAATCTTCGATACGGGGAGCCACGTTAAGAATGGTTCAGCAAGGCTTTTTTAAAGTTCGCAAAATTGGCAATAAAAGCTATTATTCTCTTACAAATAAAGGGAAGAGAACGATGATGGACGGGTTTGCCCGCGTTTATTCAATGAGAAATTACAAATGGGATGGGAATTGGAGAATTTTGACCTATTCGGTCCCGGAAGAAAAAAGGGAGCTTCGCAATCAAATTCGAAAAGAGCTGAGCCTCATGGGATTCGGCTTGATTTCTCACGGTACGTGGGCAAGTCCAAACCCTATTGAAGATCGGGTGATGGAGTTTATAAAAGATTACCATCTCGAGCCGTATGTGATTTTATTTACTTCCAGTTCAGTAGTATCCCATGATAATCATGAGTTGATTCATAGAGGATGGAATTTTGACGAAATTGCCAAAGAGTATGAATCATTCATTGATCAATATCGGCAAAAGTATGATGATTTTAAGGAACGCATTTGGAATAATGAATTATCAGATCAAGAATGTTTTATTGAGAGAACGAAGCTTGTTCATGAATATCGCAGCTTTTTCTTTATCGACCCGGGGTTTCCGAACGACCTGCTGCCTGCTGACTGGAGCGGCTTAAAAGCTAGAGAGCTGTTTTTCAATGTACATCAGCTTTTGTCTGTACCTGCTATTCGATATTTTGAAACTTTATTTGAAAAAGCTCCCGATTGTGAATTGGAAGCGAATCGGGACAGAGCGATCAACCCTTTTATGGACATTGTTTAAAATAAAAGCAAGTAGGTGCATAATGGTGGTCAATATTGAACAAATCGGGAAAAATATATATCGCATTCCGGTTCCAATCCCTTTTCCGATGAAATACATCTATTGTTATATGGTGCGCGATGCAGACGGATGGAGCCTTGTTGATGCAGGATTTCATAATACCGAAGCGATTGAAGCTTGGAAGCAAGTATTGAAACAAATGAATGTTCGTTATGAACAGATTCATTCGATTTATTTCACTCATTTTCATCCTGATCACTTCGGGTTGGCAGGGTGGATGCAGGAAAGAACAGGGGCAAAAGCTTATATAAGCAAAGAAGATTTTGCCATGGCGCAGCGTGTTTGGGGAAAAAACAGCAGCCAGGCGGAGCAAATTGGTGAAATGTGCAGAAAAAACGGTACACCGGAAGATCTTGCGGATGAAATTGAAGAAAGTATGAGAAGTTTGGCAAAGCATGTAACGTTTCCGGAATTGACGATTCTAGAGGATGACGAGGTCATTCTAGGCGAAAGAAAATGGGAAGTTATACCGACACCTGGTCACAGCGATGGACACATTTGCTTTTATCAAAGAGAAGAAAGACTGCTGCTTGCAGCCGATCATATTTTGGATAAAATTACTCCGAACATTAGCATATGGCCCGGTTCAAGCAAAAATCCGCTTGGAAACTACATATCTTCGCTTGAAAAAATACAGCAATTGAAGGTAGACCTGGCGCTTCCTGCCCATGGGGCATTGATCGAACGAGTTGACGACAGAATATCAGAAATCATCCAGCATCATCAAAAGCGCTTGGATCAAATATTTCGACTTGCGAAGGATGGCCGTACCGCCTATGACATTGCCCAAGATTTATTCCAGCACAAAAGCTTGAATTCGCATCAATGGCGGTTTGCGATCGCAGAAACTTTGTCGCACTTGGAGTATTTAGTTTTCACAGGGCAAATTAAAAAAGAGAATCGTAACGATATTGTCTTTTATAAACAAAATAAATAATGGATAAGTGCATAGCAAAAAGCTATGCGCTTTTTTTGCGGTCGTAAAAACGGCAAGAACGAAAGAAAGGAGAAAAACCTTTTATTTTTTAAATTAACAAAAAAATTTGATTTTTCTATTTTTTCTTGACAAAAGAGGCGGTTGTAAAATAATATTATGTTAAACAGACGAAATAAATAAAAACGTAATATAAAAGAGGTGAAAAAATGGATCAGGCAGCCCTTTTAAAAGAAAAAATTCAAAACGGTTTTATTGTTGAAGGCGTCGGTGACATGAATGAGGAATATTTAAAGGCATTAAAACAGACGTTGATTATTGTCGGAGATACAGAATTGTTAAGTGTGCCGCCGCTCCTTACTGTTTATGATCAAGCGCCCACTTTAAATAACAAAATTACAGCACTCGCCATTATGCAGGATGAAATCGGTCATGCACATATTGCTTTCAGGCTACTGAAAGATTTGGGCGAAGATACAGACGAATTATTGTACAATCGAGCCCCAAATAAATGGAAAAACCCTTATGCCTTTGACTTTGAACTGTCAAATTGGATTGAGCTTGGAGTGTTTAATGCGTTCTTTGACCGCGCCGGCTACACACTGCTTGGGGATGCGTTTGAGCATACATCTTACGGGCCATGGAAACGCGCATTAGTGAAAGTTGATAAAGAAGAATTGTTCCATCTTAGAAATGGTGAAATCATTATGAGAACAGCCATGAATGATCCGAAATTGCAAGAGGAAGTTCAAAAAGCGGTTGATTGGATGTTTTTAATGGCGCTTGAATTTTTTGGTGTAGAAGACCGTTTAAAATCCAGATCCGCACAGCTTGAATACCGCTTAAAAGGAAGAACAAACGATGAGCTCCGTCAAAAATGGCTGTCGACAGCAGTTCCATTCTGTGAATCAATTGGAGTAAAAGTTCCAGCTCATTATGATGAAGAACAAGGAAAATATGTGCTCGATGTCCCATTCCCTTGTAAATTTGATCCAGTCAATAAAAAATGGCTGTTCGACCAGCCGGACACATGGGAAAACGTCATTAAACGATTTAAACAAAGAGGGCCGCAAAATGAAAGGTTTGTAGGAAGAATTCAAAAAGGGGCAAAAGAATTAGAACAGCTGAGAAAAGAGGTGGTATGATGCAAAAACAAGCTGTGGATACGAAAAAATATTGGGAGGCGCTGAAAGAGGTGATGGATCCTGAATTCCCAATAAGCGTTGTCGATATGGGGCTCATTTACGACATTCAAATGAATGACGGGGAAGTGCATGTGACGATGACATACACAGCCGTTTCCTGCGCCTGCATGGAATGGATTGAAAGCGATATAAAAAATCGGCTTCTTGCAGAAGAGGAAGTAAAGGAAGTACACATAAATGTCGTATGGGATCCTCCATGGACGGTCGACCGTCTTAGCCCAGAGGGAAGGGAAAAATTAAAGTATTGGGGTGTAAGTGCAAAATGATCGCAGAAAAAATAACCTATGATATTTTTGCCCGCATTAATCGGGGAGACAACTTAATGCATATAGGCACGGTAGAAGCAGAAAACAGCGAGCTGGCAAAAGTGTATGCAACGTTTACGTACGACGAAGAGGATTGGACCGAAATGGTTGTCGTGGAACGAAACAAGCTGAATTGGGTGAAAAAACCTGATTGGCTATTTTCAGAGAAAGGAGCTGAAGCATTGTGAGCGTAATGGAACAAGGAACGCATTCTTTGATTGAATTGCTGGAGACAATAGCGGATAACAAATATGTGCTTGGCGACCGTTTAGTGGAAGTTGGTGTAAGCGGTCCGAATTTGGAAGCGACCTTGTCTGCTATAGCTATGGCTCAAGGAGAACTGGGGCATGCAAGACTTTTGTACAATTGGTGTTTTGATTTAAAAGGGGTAAAAGGCAAGAAGCCTGACATTCAAGCACAAACAGGAAAAGCTTTTCAAACAGCTGTAAACGTTCAAAACTGGATTTCTCTCATTGCTTCGCTATATGCAATCAATGCCGCAATCGATATCGTCTTTCAAACGGTGTTAAAAACAAGTCATTCCAAGGTTGCTTCACGGATTCAAAAGCTTGTCCGCGAACAACACGATCATATCATCTATGCAGAAAATTGGGCAAAACAACTTCTTCTTGATCAAGGAGCTGTCCCCTACAGATTTCAAGAAGCATTAAGGGAGGCGGCAGAGGAAGCAAAGGCTTGGCTTGCAAAAGTTGAAAAAAGTGAAGAATTGAAAAAGGAAGGTTATTTCCCGGAAACTCCTTCGTTCACGGAAAAATTTGAAAAACGGCTGCAGCAATTAAATGCGGAACAGCTTGTTCAAGCAAAGTGAGTGATGCTCATGTCAGAATCAGGCGTTCTTTTAGAAATTCAAAACAAAGTGGCTATCATTCAATTAAATAACTCAAAACGTGCCAACGCATTAAGCAAATTTTTAGTAAAAGATCTTTCTTATGCGATAAACACGATAAAAGATCATTCGAATGTAAGCGCAGTTATTTTTACGGGAGGTGAAAGCAAAGCGTTTTGTGCAGGGGCGGATTTAAAAGAAAGGCAGTCCATGAGCGAACGAGAAGTGGAAGAATATGTCACATTGCTCAGGAAAACATTTGCAAATATCTCATCTTTGCCAATGCCGACGATTGCGGCTGTAAAAGGATTGGCTCTTGGAGGGGGATGTGAACTTGCTCTTGCCTGTGACATTCGTGTCATGGAAAAAGGGGCGCTCATCGGGTTGACGGAAGTTTCTTGGGGAATAATCCCGGGAGCCGGCGGCACTCAACGGCTGGCGCAATTAGTAGGAATCGGCAGGGCCAAGCAGCTTATTTTTACAGCTGAAAAAATAAATGGCGAAAAAGCTTATGAAATAGGACTTGTCGAATATATTTGTGAAGCTGGCGAGGCAGAATTGAAAGCGCTTAACATAGCAGAAAAGATTTCAGAAAATTCAATTCATTCTGTCCGTTTAGCGAAGCAGGCTGTCGACAGTTTTGCTCGAGAACTAATGGAAAAGGGTCTGATAGCGGAATGGGATTGTTATCAAAAAACGATTTATCATCCGGATCGTTTAGAAGGATTGGCGGCTTTTCAAGAAAAACGCAAACCTGATTTTTCAAATAATAAATGAACAATGGAAGGAGAATAATGATGACAGTTGAAACAACTGCTAACAAAAATTTAACGGTGGTCAAAAACAGCGGAGTGGCGGAAATCCATCTTCACATCAATAAAACGAATGCCTATGGGCTGGAGTTTTACCAAGAATTCAACGCAGCGATCGATGAGCTTCGCTTCGATCCAAACATAAAAGTGGTCGTGCTGATGAGCGATGTGCCGAAATTTTTCTCGGCAGGAGCGGATATCAACTTCTTAAAAGCAGCGGATCCGCGCTATAAAACACAGTTTTGCCTGTTCTGTAATGAAACGCTGGATAAAATCGCCCGTTCGCCGCAAGTATATATCGCCTGTTTGGAAGGGCATACAGTCGGCGGAGGATTGGAAATGGCGCTAGGCTGCGATCTGCGATTCATGGGAGATGAAGCAGGAAAAATCGGCTTGCCGGAAGTATCGCTTGGGGTGCTGGCTGGAACGGGAGGAACGCAGCGGCTCGCGCGGTTGATCGGGTATTCGAGAGCGCTGGATATGAACATAACTGGGGAAACGCTGACACCGCAGGAAGCGCTGGACATTGGTCTCGTCAACAAAGTGTTCCCGCAGGCGGAAACGAGAGAGCGGACGCTCGAGTATGCGAGAAAGATAGCTGAAAGCGCAAGCTATGCGGTTTCAAACATCAAGCTGTCGATCATGAACGGAAAGGAAATGCCATTGAACGTGGCCATCCGCTACGAAGGAGAGCTGCAAAACTTGTTGTTCCGCTCAGAGGATGCAAAAGAAGGATTAAGCGCATTTTTAGAAAAGAGAAAACCAAATTGGAAAGGGATATAAACGTTAGCTTTTCATATATATTGTGAAGCCTCCTGAATATATATCTTCTTCAGGCGGCTTCAATGCCGCTTCATCTATTCAAAAAATTGATATATAGGATGGTGAAAAAATGGATCTCCGCGGATTAGGTTTGCTTTACAATGCGGCAGTGCGGTTCATTGATGAAAGTGTAGAGAAAGGTTTGGGCGATAAAATAGCCATTTGTTATCGCGATGAGCGCATACACTATAATGAATTGCAGGAGAAAGTCAATCAGACAGGCAACATGCTCCGTGAGCTCGGTTATAAATTGGAAGACCGCCTTTTAATGGTTTGCCACGATACACCCGAATTTATTTATTCATTTTTTGGCGCCATAAAAATTGGTGCTGTCCCCATTCCGGTCAACACCATGATGAAGCCATCCGATTATGAATATTTTTTAAACAACAGCCGGGCAAAGGGCTTAATCATCCATGAAGATATTTGGGAAAAGATTGAAGTTTACAAAGAACGGTTTTGCTTTTTGAAGGATATCATTATCATTCCGGACAGTGAAAGCGAACAATCAGGCACACATTTAAATTTCCTCCAACTGATGAATAGGGCAAGCAAAAAGCTTGATGCAGCCATGACGAACAAGGATGATCAAGCCTTTTGGCTGTTCAGCTCCGGAAGCACCGGTAATCCAAAGGGCGTCATCCATTTGCAGCATGATATGGAATATGCTTTCAGCACATATGCGAAAAAAATATTGCATATAAGTGAAGAAGACCGATGCTTGTCCGCATCTAAACTGTTTTTCGCCTATGGCCTTGGCGGAGGAATGTACTTTCCTTTAGGAGCAGGAGCTTCAACTGTATTAGTGAAAGAACGCGCAACTCCGGAAGCAATGTTTCAGGCGATTGAAACGTACAAACCGACCATTTTCTTTGGGGTTCCGACTTTATATGGAGCGATGATTGATTATGTGTCGCGAACGGGAAAACAATTCGATTTGAGCTCGCTCAGAGTTTGTGTATCAGCTGGAGAAGCGCTTCCGAAAGCATTTTACCGCAAATGGAAAGAAATGTACAATGTCGATATTTTAGACGGAATTGGTTCAACAGAGGCTCTCCACATATTTTTATCCAATCGGATTGGAGATGTAAAGGCAGGAAGCTCTGGAAAAGTCGTTCCTGGTTATGAAGCAAAAATTGTCGACGAAATGGGCAGGGAATTGCCTCCAAATGAAATGGGAGATTTGTTGATTCGCGGAGACAGCATCGCACATGGATATTGGAACCTTCATGAGCAAAACAAGAAAAAATTTGTCGGAGAATGGCTTCATACAGGTGACAAATATTATAAAGACGAAGAAGGATATTTTTGGTATTGCGGGCGCTCCGACGATATGCTGAAGGTTGGCGGGATTTGGGTATCGCCTGTAGAAGTCGAAAATTGCCTTCTTCAACATGAAAATGTACTGGAAGCTGCAGTTGTTAGCGTGCAAAATGAAAATAATCTTGTAATTCCAAAAGCATATGTTGTTTTAAAAGATAGAACACCCTCCAAAGAAATGGAAGATGAATTAAAAAACTTCGTGAAGCAGCAGCTGGCCCACTACAAATACCCGCGAATTATAGAATTTATTGACGAACTTCCGAAAACAGCAACAGGAAAAATTCAGCGTTTTAAACTTCGGGAATTATTAAAATCGAATTCAGCTCAATAGTTTAAGACATAGCATTGAAAGGAGTACGTACATTTGAAAAGAAACGAATTTCAGCTCAGGGTGAACTTTGGAGATACGGATGCAGCCGGCATTGTATACTATCCGAATTATTTTAAATGGTTTGATATTGCAGGGCATCAATTTTTTAGAAGTATCGGCCTTGCTCCGGCTAAACTCATCAAAGAATACAGCATCATTCTTCCGCTGCTTGATGTCCGCTGTACGTTTGAGCAGCCGTTATATTATGACGACATTATCACTATTAAAACAGAAGTAGTGGAAGTGAACCGGAAAACAATAAAACTGAAGCATGAAGTATATCGTGAAGATACAAGAACCGGGCACGGATATGAGCTCAGGGGGTGGGTGAAAGAAGAAAACGGAAAAAAATTTGCAGTGCCCATACCTGAAGAGGTGAAAAAATTGCTTCAAGAAGACGGGTTTGGTGAACAGGCTCAGATCAATCCATGGCTCAGCGCATAAATGAACATTGAAAAAATGTAATGGAGGTGAGTAGCGTGGATCTTAACGTATCCATTCATGATGTGTTTGAAAAAGCATATAAGCGCTATCCTGATAAAGAATTCATTTACGATGGCTATAAACGTTTAACTTACAAAGATATCAAACAAATGTCCGATTCCATCGCCTCCGCTTTCCACCAGCTCGGTATAGGGAAAGGAGACCGCATCATTGCATGCCTGCCGAACTGGCATGAGTTTCTTGCCATATATTTTGCAATTGCAAAAATAGGCGCCATATTAGTTCCATGCAATACGCGATATCGTGTTGAAGAATTGTCTTATATAGTGGCCAATTCTGGTGCAAAAGCAATTTTTGTGGTAGAAGAGCATGGCCATTTCCATACGGTAAAATCTTTAATGGAAAGTAATGAAAGCGCTTTAGAAATGGTGTTTACGGTGCGGTTTCAAGAAGATGGTCACCATTCCTTTGAAGATTTGCTGAAAATAGGACAGTCGAAGCTGCCGCCGGAAGTGTCCATCGATCCGAAAGAAGATGTGTTTTCCATTTTATATACTTCAGGAACAACAGGACTTCCGAAAGGTGCCATGCTCACGCATTTAAATTTTGTCCATAATGCCGCATGTACAGTGGAGGCGCTTCAATGCGACGAAAATGACGTATTTTTAGTGGTCGTTCCTGTCTTTCACGTGTTTGGCATGGTTCCAAGCATACTGGCAGCTGTGACTGCCTGTGCCAAAATGGTGTTTATGGAGCAATTTAAAGCGGAAGCTGTATTAAAAATGATTGAACAAGAAAAGATTACGATACACCATGGAGTTCCGACAATGTTTATATTGGAATTAAATCACCCTCAATTCAAATCCTATGACTTATCTTCGTTAAGAACAGGTATTATTGCGGCAGCACCATGCCCTGTCGAAGTCGTGAAAAAAATTAGAAATGAAATGGGATGCAATATAACTATTTCCTATGGTCAAACGGAAACATCTCCAGTTGTGACAATTACAAGCTTTACAGACAGTGACATCATTCGTTCAGAAACGGTCGGCAGAACGATTCCAGGAGTTGAAATTAAAGTTGTTGATGTGAATCGTCAAACTGTACCGACTGGAGAAATTGGCGAACTTGCTGTGCGCGGGTTAAATGTCATGAAAGGCTACTTTAACATGCCTGAAAAAACGAAAGAAGCCATTGATCAAGATGGCTGGCTTTATACAGGTGACTTAGTGACGCTTGATGAACAAGGTTATGTCCGCATCGTTGGACGGAAGAAGGAAATGATCATCCGCGGCGGCTACAACATTTATCCTCGAGAAATTGAAGAAATTCTTTATAAGCATCCGAATGTAGTAGAAGTAGCCATTATCGGGCTGCCTGACACTGTTTTAGGAGAGATTTCATGTGCGGCGGTAAAATTAAAAGACGGAGCTTTGGAAACGGAAGAATCGATGAAAAATTATTTAAAAGGAAAAATTGCTGACTACAAAATACCGGATAAAGTTGTTTTTGTCGATGAGCTGCCGATGACGCCGAGCGGAAAAATTAAAAAAGTAGAACTTCAGCAAAAATTAAAAGAAGATTTGCAAACAGAATTGCGATAATTTCATGCAAGGAAGATCAAACGGTAGACATATGTTTGATCTTCCTTCATCATAAAGTTAATCAACCTTCTGGAAAATTTGACATCCGATTGATGACCTACGGCTTCTTCATAACATTTTTTAAAAGAGTAGGAGTGAAACTGTTGAGACAAAAAGCGTCAAGATCGGAATTAATTGAAGTGGCTCAAGGACGGAGGCCCGCAGATTTAATTATCAAAAATGGTACGGTGATCAACGTCTATTCAGGAGAATTGTTGAAGCAAAATGTCGCTGTTTATCAAGACTCCATTGCATATGTCGGCGAACGGGATGTCCTTTCCGATGAACATACAAAAATTATTGATGCAGAAGGGATGTATGTTTCACCAGGTTTTATTGAACCGCATGCACATCCGTGGGTCATCTACAATCCTGTTAGTATGACTAGGAAAGTTCTTCCCCTTGGAACAACGACAACGGTAAATGACAATTTGTTTTTTTATTTGCATATGGGAGCTGCTGGATTTAAAAAAATGGTCAAAGACTTGAAAGACCTTCCGGGCAATTTTCTTTGGCTTGTCCGGCTTGTCTCGCAAGCGGATTTCAAAGGAGAAAGGGAATGGTTTAATCAAAAGGATGTGCAAGAGCTTTTAGAATTAGAAGAAGTTGTCGGAACAGCGGAGGTCACAAGATGGCCGCTTTTATATCAGGCTGATTCCTTTTTGCTTGATACAATTGAAGTGGCAAAACAGAAAGGGAAAGTCGTGGACGGTCATACAGCAGGCTGTTCATATGAAAAATTGATTTCCATTGCTGCGAGCGGAGTCAGCGCTTGTCATGAAGCAATAACGGCAAAAGAGGCGCTGGACAGGCTGCGGTTGGGAATGTGGACGACTTTACGCAACAGCTCGCTTCGCCCTGATTTCCCTGAAGTTATAAAAATGATTACAGAAGGGAAAGTCAGTACACATCGAATTACGATGACAACCGACGGTCCGCACCCTGGGTTTATCGAAAAAGAAGGCTTTGTCGATGGATTGATCAGAAGAGCTGTAGAATTAGGAGTGCCGGTCATAAACGCGTTGCAAATGGCTACGATCAATGCAGCCGTTTATTTGCGCTTAGATGATTATATCGGCGGGATTGCTCCAGGAAAATTGGCAGACATTTTACTTCTTCCAGATTTGAAATATTTTCGGCCGGATGTCGTCATTTCAAGAGGTGAAGTCGTAGCCGAGCAAGGAAATTTGCTTGTGTCAACACCGAAACTAAATTGGAATCAATATGTTGTCCGGGAGCCATTTGCGTTTTCGAAGCAACTTTTGGACGATTTAAACTTGTACCGTTACCCATATTCAAGTACTGAACAAACTGTTCCGGTCGCTTATTTTAAAAGCAATGTCATTACGCAGCGAAAAGATGTTAAGCTTCCAGAAGCAGGGGGATTCGCAGATATTTCCGGTGAAGAAGGCTTATTGTATGCGTCGTTAATTGACCGGAACGGAAAGTGGGTGTCGAAAGCGATATTAGAACGATTTGCCGTTCATCTAGATGGGATGGCGTCAACTTACAATACTACAACAGAATTGCTTGTGATCGGAAGAAATCCAAAAGCGATGGCCCAGGCGGCTAAAAGAGTGCATGAACTAGGAGGAGGAATCGTCATTGTTGATGGCGAGGACATTGTGGTTGAAATACCTCTTCCATTTACCGGCATGATGACGGACGATTCATCATTTGATCAAGCTGTTCGATATCATGATGAGCTGTTAGCAGCCGTGCAGCAAAGAGGATTCCCATTCCATGACATTTTATATACGCTATTGTTTTTAACTTGTGATTTCTTGCCCGGTCTTCGTCTTATTCCATTTGGTTTGTATGATGTTAAGAAAAATGAAATGCTGCTTAAAGCGGAACCAATAAAAGATCAAATCGCGAAGTAAAACTAGAAAAAGAGAGCTGAGCCGTTTCCTTCAGGGGGCAGTCCAAAAAGTCAGGGTTAACTGACTTTTTGGAGCCCCTTTTTTAGGAACTTATCGGACAGGCCATTTTTCCAATCTATCCTTCAGAAGTCTTATGAAGGACTTTTCTTATGCTCACTTTCTGAATTCGGATCTTCAAAAGTTTTTCAGCATATACAATTGCTTCTTGTTGGACCTCATTGCCTCTATGAAGGCCATTTACAAATTTTATTCGATTATTTTTGTCCTTCACAGCAGTATTTCTCCAAAATCCTTCATTTTAGGAACTCAACGGAGAGCCCCTTCTTACAATTAGTCAAGAGTTTTTCGTAACTATTTGTTTCAGTGGATTTATTTAGGAGGCAGTGGTACCCCTTCCTCCTAAATAAATTTACGCATGCCTAATAGATCTAACGATTTTTGTTTTTTTCACTAGATCAAATATGTTATATTTTTCCTGAACAATTGCGAAGTTGCTGATGCGATTTCGTAATTGTACGTTAAAATGTGTGTATTAAGATGGAAGAGACACTTCAATAACTTATTCACACAAGCGATGGACGCAACTTTATGACATTTGTTATAAGGTTGCGTTTTTAATTTGTCGTAATATTCTACAAAATGATTGTTTCCAATGCGTCGTTGGCGTTAACGATTCCCTTTTCTTATCCACGATCTCATGGATTCAACATATTAAACCTGATTCTTATAAGGTCCGTGAAGTAGGCCAGTTATTTCAATGCGAACCTATCGTTCTTTAGGCTGTCACGACCTTTTCTCCACTTCTACTAAAAAAATAGCAGCGCAGACATTGGTCGTGGTCTGTGCTACTAATCTTAATATGTTTTTTTCGGGTTTCACATTGTTGAAGCCTCATTTGAGAGCAACAAGGATAAATACATGCTGAATCTCCTACTATTTGTTTTTTTATATAGTAAACTCCTTTTCTGGTGCACTTTAATCAATCGGGAAGCAGGCTGGATGGACGAAAATGAACAAGACACATTCTGGGAATGCCGGTGCAGTTTGGAAAAGATGTACTTATCGTTTGTTCCAACATTTGAAAATCGGCAGGAAGAATCGTTTAAAAAATAGCAGATGCGGAAAACTCAGTTCATCATTATCTTACGGTGCGTTTCAAAAGCAAAAATTTCCTGGGGAAAGCTTGAAAACTATAATCCAATTTTTCGGTTGATGGCGGTGCTTCTCATCGTCTGTCCATTGGTTGGCGAACAAATAAAAGTTTTGAACATCTGCCAGTTACAAACAGACAGAAAATAGTTTAGAAGAGATGTACTCACTGTTTTAAATAACACAATCATATAAATCAAACTTTGAAAAAGGACAACAGTCTTTCACAGCGTAAAAAGCTGTGCTTTTTTGACGCAAAAAAATTTTTCCAGAAAGTATTGTCATTTTTTTCATAATAAAGTATGATTTATCTGTATTAAGAATTATAATACAGTTAATACAGATGTGGGGGCTGCGGGAAAATGCTTGATATAGATTTTCGAAGCCGAAAACCGATCTATGAACAGCTTGTCGATCAAATAAAAGAGATGATTGTAAGCGGAGTGCTGAAAGGGGGAGAACAACTTCCCTCCGTCAGAGTGCTTGCGCAGCAATTGACGGTGAATCCAAATACAATTCAAAAAGCTTACCGTGAGCTGGAGAGGATCGGATATATTTACTCGATTCAGGGAAAAGGAAATTTTGTTTCGGAGAAGATTGAGGCATCTAATCAGGAAGAGCTGAAAATGGTTAAAGAAAATTTGCAAAAATTAGCACAACAAGCATTATTTTTAGGGATGCAATCTGATGAGCTCCTGCAGATCATGGAGGAAATTATCAAAGATCATCAAGGGGGAAAAAGAGATGATTGAAGTCAAAAAGGTATATAAAACATTTCAAAATGCGACTGTGTTATCTAACATCGATTTACAAATTGAAAAAGGATCCATCTTCGGGCTTCTAGGTTCAAACGGCGCTGGAAAAACGACGCTGTTGAAGCTGATCGCAGGTTTGTATAAACAAGATAGGGGAGACATTTTAATTGATAAAAAACCTGTATTTGAAAATGAAGACATTAAGCAAAGATTCATATTCCTTACAGATATTCCTTATTTTTTCCCTCATTATACGATCAAACAGATGGCGAATTTTTATGAAAACATATATCCATCCTTCAGCAGAGAACGATTTCAAACATTGCAGGATGTATTTGATCTAGATCTTAAGCAAAAAATTTATCGCCTGTCAAAAGGAGTTCAGCGTCAAGTGGCATTTTGGCTCGCTTTTTCCGCAATGCCTGAACTGCTCATTTTAGACGAGCCGTTTGACGGTTTAGATCCGGTCATGAGGAAAAAAATGAAAAATATAATCATCCAAGATGTGGCAGCGAGAGAAATGACTGTGATCGTCTCTTCCCACAACTTGCAGGAAGTAGAGGATATAAGCGACCATATCGGCATTTTGCATAAAGGTGAACTGCTAATAAAACGGAATTTGGATGACCTAAAGTCGAATATACACAAAGTGCAAATTGCCTTTCAAGGAAGCGTTCCTTCGGAAATGCTGCAGCAGCTTCAAATTGTCTATCAGGAACAAAGAGGCAGCGTGCATTTATTCATTGTAAAAGGAAATGCTGATGAATTTTCCAGCTATATAAAAAGCTTTAAGCCTCTTTTATTCGATTTGCTCCCGCTTACATTGGAGGAAATTTTTATTTATGAAATGGGGGAAAAAGGATATGCAATCGAAAACATCCTTATTTAAAAAAGAGCTGTTAATTCAAAATTTCCGTTCTGTCGGGTGGGTAGGACTAGCGTTTTTGATCGGTCTAATTCTATCAGTACCGATGGAAATTGCGGTGTTGTTTTCCGGGAGAGAGAATTATAATGAAGAGAACATATATGAAAGTTTGTTTTCCATTGCACAAGAACTTCAATTATTCATGTTAATCGTGATACCTGTGCTTATGTCCATTTTTTTGTTTCGGTTCCTGCATGTAAAGCAATCCAGCGATTTTCTTCATAGTCTTCCGATTAATCGGAAAATGCTTTTTTGGCATCATTGGCTGACGGGTGTTGTGTTTTTAATCGTACCTGTCATGATTACTTCTCTAATATTGGCCGTTTTTATACAGGTGTTTGATTTGTCGAGCTATTTTCGTGATTTGAACCTTGTTAGATGGTTTTGTACTTATTTAGCATATACGCTATTATTGTTTTCTATCGGCACCTTCTCTGCCATGCTGACAGGAATTAGCACGATTCAAGCCATATTGACATTGATTATTTTATTGTTTCCTTTCGGGGTTTATCAACTTATAGTGTACAATTTGCAATACATTTTGTTTGGATTTCCGAGCGGCTATTATTTGAATAATAATCTTTGGATCGAATTTTTTTCACCGCTTACGAGGCTGATTTCCCTCGAATTCCAGCCTTTCTCTTGGTGGGAAATCGCCGTTTATTTATTGCTAGCAGCCTTGTTTTGCTGTATTTCCTTGCTTCTGTATACACGGCGGCCAGTCGAATATGTGTCACAAGCTGTTATTTACTGGAAGCTTAAACCGGTTTTTAAATATGGCGCCACTTTTTGTACGATGCTTCTCGGCGGAATGTATTTTGGCATTATTGACTATAGAGGAAGCTTATTATGGATTTGTACTGGATATGTAGTAGGTGCACTTATCGGTTACTTTATAGCTGAAATGATCTTGCAGCAGACGTGGCGAATCAAGCCTAAATTAAAAGGATTGTTTATTTATTTTATTGCAGTGATACTCGTATTCATTTTGACCGGTTCTGGTGCGGGAGGATATGAGAAAAAGGTTCCGAGAGTTGCAGAAATACAGTCGGTATTTTTCAGCAACTTTTGGTACTTCGATGACAAGATGACTAATAGATTCATTTACAAGGAACCAAAAATAATCGAAGCAATTCAAAAGCTGCATACAGAAATCGTTGCCGAAAATAGATCCAAAGATGTTTCCGAACCTGAACCGTTGTTTATCGTCTATTATTTAAAAAATGGAAGCAAATCGATCCGCCAATATGAAGTTGATCGGAAATCGTTCGAACGATATTTGAAGGAGATTTATGAATCGAAGGAATATAAAAAAGCAACCTATGAAGTTCTAGACGTAAACGATCAAGATGTTGAACAAATAGTATTTCATTCTAACTATCCAAACTACTATGTTGAAAAAGTGGATATTGCCAATAATTCTGATCAACTAGCAAAAGCATTAAAAGCATTAAAAAATGACATCACGAATCTTACATATGAAGATATGACCGATGAAAGAAAAGACTGGGGAGAAATTGAAATCATTCTAAAAAATAATAAGCAATTATTCATTCCATGGAAAAAAAGCTTTAAAGAGTTCGATGAGTGGATGAAGAATAACGGAACGGTTAAAAACGCAAGAGTGACAGCTGATGATGTCCAATATGTACTCATAACGGAGAATAACATCAATCACGATTTGGATTATAAAAATATGCTGAAAGAAATTGAACAAGATCCGCAAACGGTCAAAATTGTAGATAAACAGTTGATTGAGCAATGCTTGCAAGATGAAACAGAATCGACTTCAGGAAAAAATATTATGTTCATTGTTTATAAAAATGGAAATTATGAGGTTGGCAGCTTTGCTCATCCAGAAATAGCTGAATCGATCAAGAAACAGGCAAAAAAATAAAAAAGGATTGGAGAATTATGGATGATATAATATCCGCTCAAGAGAGCTTTCAAGACATCTATTGTATGTTTTATAAAAAAGTGTACCGGATTGCTTTTTCCATAACGAAAGATGTACATTTGGCAGAAGATGTATTGCAGGAAACATTTTTGAAATTTTATCAAAAGGCTGAACAAATTGAGGATATGGAAAAAATCTCTGGTTGGCTCGGTACAGTAGCAGCGAGAACTGCGATAGATTTTCTTCGGAAGGAACAGAAAACGCCGTGCCCCCTTGATGAATTATCTATCAGTCAAGGGGGCAATGTGGAACAAACAGCAGAATATGAATGGCTGAAAGAGACCATTTCTCAAGAAATTCGGAAACTAAAACCGAAATACCGCGAAATTTTAGAATTGAAATTGTATTATGATTTAAAAGAACAGGAATTAGCTCAACAGCTAAAGCTTTCGAAAGGAACAGTTAAAACTAGGCTTCACAGGGCAAGACGCACGCTGAAAGTGTCGTTGAAAGATGCGATGTAAAGTTCGGGTGCTCTTGCCCCTTTTTTACGTCTTTTCCCAGATTTTTAAAATCAGGGGAGAAGCTTATGAATTTTTCGCTTTTCGATATTGATACTGCTTCCATTGGAACCGGATAAAGCAGCCGATGCAAAATCCTAAAATCGCAATGAAAGCCGCTGAAAAAACTAAAATCGAAAAAATATATCCTAAAACATCAATATGAAAAGAAAATCCGATAAAAGCTAGCAGCAAGCATGTGCAGGCAATGATTTGATTGAATTGCTGATCAGATCTGTCTTCTAAATGATAGGACGAATGTGGTTTTCGTAAAAACGTTTTAGCGGCCGCCATAATCGGATTGACACCAAAAATGAGTCCAATCAAGCCAGCAATAAGCGGAATAAGAAGAAAAAGCGGCTCGTTTGTGATCCAAGTGATCAAAACAGACAAAACAATTGTCCATTGATTCGTTCTAACTAGAGGACGAGGGATGCCGTCCATGGTAATCCCACCTTTCCATATATGTTTTATGATATTTATATCATAAATGTGCAGGCATTGCATCTTTTTTGATTTTGATCAAGCCTCCATTCATATAATTATGTTACAATGGTTGGTAGATATTATGGAAATTAGGGGGATATGAAAATGTCAATCGGTTATGTAAATGGTCGCTTTGTTGACCTCAATGAACCGGTGATCCCGATTGATGAAAGAGGACACCAGTTTGGCGACGGAGTGTATGAGGTGATCCGCGTTTATAACAAAAAGCCGTTTATGCTGCGCGAGCATTTAGAGCGGTTACAGACAAGTGCTGAAGCGATTAAATTAAAACTCGATCAAACATTGGAGCAATATGAACAGCTGATAAAAGAAGCAATTGAAAAATCAGCATTAACAGATTGCGACGTCTATTTGCAAATTACGCGCGGAGTGGCCGTTCGAAATCATTTGTTTCCAGATGTTTCTGTTTCAACAACGATGACCGTAAGACCTGCAAAGCAATTGCCCCATCATTTGCGGGAGAACGGCGTTTCTGCTATATTCCATGACGATGAGCGGTGGGCCAATTGCTATATTAAATCGCTTAACTTATTGCCGAATATTTTAGCTAAACAAACCGCCCATGAAAAAGGAAGCTATGAAGCGATTTTAGTCCGTGATGAATATGTGACGGAAGGGTCGAGCTCCAACGTATTCATCGTCAAAAACGGAACAATTTATACGACGCCGCTATCAAAGCATATATTGTCAGGAATTACAAGAATGGCGGTAAAATCGATCATTGAAACAGAAGGTTTAACATTAGTAGAAGAAAAGTTTACGAAAGAGGATGTACTTGAAAGCGATGAAGTCTTCATTACGAGCACAACTTCTGAAATTTTACCAATCGTGACCGTAGACGGGCAAAAAATTGGCACGGGAAAACCGGGTGAGATCGCGACAACACTTTATCAAAAATTCCAAGAAAAAATCGCAAACGAATAACGAGCCTATTGATTGTAAAAGCCTGCAAGAAATCTTTCCTGCCAGGCTTTTTTTTATCATAAAAAACAGGGGGAAAACATGAATATTATTGATCTTCATTGTGATGCGCTGATGAAGCTGGCGAATGCTAAAGGAAAGCTGAAGTTTGCTAACGCCTCGTATTTGGATACGAATAAACAAAGATTGATCAAAGGTAAAATTAAGGTTCAATGCTTTGCCGTTTTTATCGATCAAAAAATAAAAACTGAATACAAATTCCAAGCGGCGCTTGAACAAATCGATCTGTTTTTTACAGAAGTGCTTGGAAACAATCCGGAAATGAAGCAAATAAAGGATTGGTCTGATATTTATAAGCTTGAGGAACATGAAATTGGGGCGATGCTGACTCTCGAAGGTGTGGATGCGATTGGCGGAGATCTCTACAAACTTCGACTTCTTTATCAGCTGGGAGTTCGATCGGTTGGATTGACATGGAATTATGCCAATCTGGCAGCTGATGGAGCACTTGAAGAACGAGGCGCTGGTGTAACAGCATTTGGCAAGGAAATCATAAAAGCAAACAATGAGCATCGCGTTTTCACTGATGTCTCCCATTTATGCGAGCGTGCGTTTTGGGATGTAATCGAGCTTGCGGATTATCCGATTGCGACCCATTCAAACGCCCGCGCCTTATGTGATCATCAGCGCAATTTAACCGATGAACAGGCAAGGGCAATGTTTCAAAAAGGCGGTACCATTCACATCGTGTACGCCCCCCAATTTTTAACAACTAATGATCAGGCAGCAATCAAAGATGTAATCAAACATATCGACCATTTTTGCATGCTAGGCGGAGTGAAACAAATCGGACTTGGCTCTGATTTTGACGGAATTGAGCAAAAAGTAATAGGATTGGAAAATGCGGCAAAAACACAAAACTTGATCAATGAACTGCTGAAATATTATAATGAGGACGAAGTGAAAGGATTTGCGTATCAAAATTTTCTCAATCATTTACCGAAATAGGTGCAAAAGCAAACTGTTAAGATTGCTTTTTTTTTGGGTTTAAATCCCCAAAAACATACTTGACTTATCGGAATTATAAACATTATAATATAAAAAACGAACGATTAAAGGTGGTTAATTTTATGGAAAAAATGTACTATATTCCGAGCCAACAGGCATCGTTAGCTGCCACATTGCATATACCGAACGCTCCAGCTAAAAACGAAAAATTTCCGGTTGTTGTTATTTGTCACGGTTTTATAGGAAGCCGAATAGGTGTCAACCGATTGTTCGTCAAAGCAGCCAACCATTTTGCTTCGCTCGGATTTGCCGTTTTGCGGTTTGATTACGAAGGCTGCGGCGAAAGCAGCGGTATTTACGGAACTTATGGCCTCGACCGCTTTATTGAACAAACGATTCATGTCATCGATTTTGTTGAAAAGCTTCCTTTCATCGACAAACATGAATTATATTTGCTTGGCCATAGTTTAGGAGGAGCAGTGGCGACACTCACAGCTGTACGGGATGACCGCGTGAAGAATTTGGCGATTTGGGGAGCGGTCGGTCGGCCATTTGAAGATATAGCGGCCATAGTTGGAAAGGAAGGCTTAGAAGAAGCAGAATCAAGCCAATATGTTGATTATGAAGGCTATTCCTTAACGAAAACATTTTTCCGCTCGCTTGAACAGTACACTCCTTTACAAGAGGCAAAATCGTTTACAGGTGACGTATTCGTTGCCCACGGAACAGAAGATGAAGTCATTTCTCCTTCTTATGCTTGCCTGTATGAAAAAAGCTTCAAAAAAAGGGCTAACAGCGTTGAAAAATCACTCATTATCGGCGGAAACCATACATTTTCGTCTATTTGTCATTCAACCGAATTGTTTCAACAAACAGGAGAATGGCTTGAACGGCAAAGAAAGTTAAACGATGATCGAAAAAAAAAGATTATTTAATGAAAGAGTTTCTAAACGAAAAAGAAGGTTGACCGGACAGCTCGGTCAACCTTCTTTTTTTAATAATAAGGAGAAATCAAGATGTATACAAGAACACCAGTAAATGAGACGTATAGCCAAATCGGCATCGCCCAGCGAACAATTTTCCGGTGTTTTTCTACCTGTCTTGACATTCCCCAGAAAAAGGCAAACAATGCAAGCGGAACAATGACGGCTGCTAATATACTATGGGAAGTAAGAATAAATAAATAAAATGTTTTCATAAATCCTTCACCGCCATAACGGGTCGGTTCAGATTGCAAAAAATGATAGGTTAAATAAGAAATACAAAATAAGGTGGTCGTTGTAAACGCTGCGATGATAAAGTTCCGGTGTACTTTGATATTTTTCTTTTTAATTGCATAAAGAGCAGCGAGCAGAAAGACGAACGTAAAGCTGTTAAAAATCGCATTAAGTCTTGGGAAAATCGTCAAATCAAAATGGACTTCGCCTCGATATCCGAGTGGAGAGAAAAATAACAGTAAAATAACGGCATTTATAATAACTGAGAGTGTCACAACAATGCCGGTGTAATTTTTTTTGTTGTGAGGCTGTTCATAGTTTTGAATGGAGTCCATTTTTTTCCTCCTAACATAAATTTTCTCATTGTATATTTTATCATTTTAAAATGGATTTAAAAGTGACAAAGTGGTGAAAATCGAAATTTTGACAAATCTCTACTTAAATTCTAGAAAAATTTTGATAAAATGGAAATAAAGAAAAAATAGTTCTTTTGGAGGGGATGAGGATGTACAAAAAAATATTAGTTCCTATGGATGGATCTGCCCATTCTACACGCGCGCTTGAACATGCTGTAAAACTTGCCAAAACAGTTGGGTCTGAAAAAATCACGATTTTGCATGTCAATAATTTAAGATTTACAGAGCAGTATTATTTTGTTGATATTTCCAAATTAATTGATGAAGAGAACGAAGCGATTTTAAAACCAGCGATTGAATTCCTTACTGAAAGCAACGTCCCGCATGAAACACATATTTTCCAAGGAGAGCCAGCAACAATTATTACGGATTATGCAAAAGAACATGACTATTCCATCATTGTAATGGGGAGTGCAGGAAAAGGCGCGCTTAAAGCAACGTTGTTGGGAAGCGTCAGCCGAAAAGTAGCTCAAGAGGCTCACTGTCCAGTCTTAATCATTAAATAAAAATAAGAAATTTGTCCATTTTAGTTTACATACGAGCTAAAATGGGCTTTTTTTGTTTGCTATAAAGTGAAAGGGAGAAATTGTTCAAAGCTTTTGATTATTACTGGATAGGATGAAATGAAGAGGGGATGGGCACTGCAGAGAATAACAATATGCCTTAAATTACAGCAGAAGCTGTTTTGGGAATAATTTACAATTGCTGTGGCAAGAAAGGCGGTTTGCGGCATGCACTGCCCATGAATAACAGCAGTATAAACGTATTTGTGCATTAAATGAAAAACGTAGAGCAACGACGTCTGGTTTATAAGCAATCAACTTTCTGCAAGGAAAAGCAAATCAATTGCTCTATTGTGTACATCAATCGGCACCAGCTGTTACGACTTGACAAAAGAAAGGGACCCAAAATGCTGACCTTTTTGGATCCCTGCTTTTATGGCCAAAAATGAGTGCAAACGTTAAAATACTGGAACATCTTTTTATGGGAATCGCTTTAAAATCCCTTTTCCTTTTCACACATTTCCACTGCAAAGCTTCTTTAGCAGGACAGATCATTTTTTTCATTAAAATAGGCATCAAACGTTTCAGCTTTCAAAATTTCTGTTGAACGTTTCCATAGATTTGGGAAGCGGATCGCATTCAACACTATAAGAATAGGCATTGTATGCATTTAATATTTCGGTCGCCAACTGCATGTGACGAGGATTTCATTTTTTTGATATCTCTGATACAGTTACAAACTCATAACCTTGTTGTTTTAAATATGGCAAGATTAGCTTCAATGCCTCTACTGTGGATGAATGAATATCGTGCATTAAAATGATGGAACCGTTTTTTGTCTTGGCTTGAACGATTTTAAGTACTTTTTTTGGGTCATCCGTTTTCCAATCTAATGTATCTACAGTCCATAGAATGATAGGCTTTTCAATAGCTGATCTGACCTTTTGATTAACAGCCCCATATGGAGGGCGGACGCAATTCGCTTTTAAGCCCGATGCCTTGAAAATTTCTTGATCGGTCATATTTATTTCTTCAAGTATTTTCTCTTTTTTTAAAGTTGTAAAATCTTTATGGCTAAAGCTGTGGTTGCAAATTTCATGTCCTTCCGAACCTATTCTTTTTACAATATTAGGATAAAAATTAACTCTTTGACCAATCACAAAAAAAGTGGCTTTTGCATGATACGATTTTAATAAATCCAAAATTTCTGTTGTATATTTTGGGTGAGGTCCGTCATCAAATGTTAGAGCAACTATTTTTTTGCTTTTGATCGGCTCGTCTTTTTGGATGGGAGGTTTTTTCGGCAATGGTTCTGCTTTTTTTGGTTTGTTTTCTTCCATCCGTAATCGCTTCCGCCACTCCTCTGTCAATAACTCTTTTCCTTTCGTCAAAGGAATGGAAATTTCAGGACTTTCAGCACCTTCTGTTACTTCATTGCTATGAAACTTGAAAACAATGAATTTGTTTGTCAAATAAATATTGGAAAAATCGTTATATGGGTGATTGAGCCACTTGTTAAGCTTCTTTTTGCTAAAGCTTTTTTTATATTTTTTTGATTGAAGAAACTGGTCCGTCAATTGAACATGCAGCTTTTCTTTTGTTTTTTCATCGATTTCTAGAATGTCTTGGCTGTTTATAAAACGTTCTGCTGCCAAATCGACTATGAAGATTTTAAAGTCTTTACTTTCTTTTTCCCCATCTGAATGGCTTTCCGAAGTAAAAACAAAAGAATAGACGCTGTCTGTGACCGGATAGAGGCGAAAAGTCAGAGAAAAATTCGACGGATCTTTAAACAAGCGCCATTTTTGGGATTGAATTTGTTCGTGAAACCGTCTTTTCTCTTCTTTGACATAAGACTGGATGGATGCATTCAGTTTGCTGCTTTGAAATCTCGGATAGTGTATGGCGGAATGGAATTCTTTTTTATCCTCAATATCTGAAATTAAGTCAACTCCATCATATTGCGATTTTTCTATTTGTTTGCTTCCATTTGCTGGGACAGACTGTACCCTTAATGTTTTGTAATAAAAAGACATTAAAAAAATGAAAATGATCGAAATGAAAACGATGCCGCTTATTTTCCATACAAACGATTTCACTAATGTTCACTGCCTTCTTTAAATAAATGCCGTATGTAAAATGTCAACGAATATAGAGTACTATCAGGATGAAAAGATGTCAAAGCCGTTTTCCATTTTTAATAAATTTTTTTAAAATTGGCTTTTATATCCATACATTTCTGCGATCCTTATGAAATTCGAAATATCATCATAAATATATTGTTTCAGTCCGTTTTCTTGAGCTTGATTCATATACTTGATGATTCTTTATCTTCTTGTCATTTCATTCATTGCTTCGGTTTGGATATGCGCTTCACCAATCTTTTTTGAAAGCTTCGTAAATCGATGTCGGATCCATTGAAACGTTTGTTGTCGTTTGAAACTTTCGAATTCAAACAATTTGTTGCTTTTCTATTTTTCGAGACGATCTAGCGGTTTAGCAATGTCATAGAGGATATCCAGTATTTTCAATTTCACTGCGTAATGTATGTATCAAATATTGATAATCCTGGTTCAAGATGTTGAATGGTTCACTTGCTGTTTGTAGAGCCGTTATAATGTTCATCTAACTAATCTTTTGTTGCCAAACGAAAGCTTCCCAATTTTTTGATATTGTAATGCGATGTACAGGAAGTTGCCAACCTAATATATACAGACGTTCTCTCTTTAATATATGGTTCAGCCTGCTGAAAAAATTCTCCTGAATTTGTATAATATGGGTTTCGATTAAGTTTCGTTTGTAATGTCAATTGCCAGAGGAGTGACATATACTAACTTTAACGTTTTTGTTACTGCGGTGAACTAATGAGGCGTTTTTTTAGAAACATTGCACACTAGGTTGTCGGAAGCCGTAAGCGAATTTCAACAGTGTTTTTTGCTGTGTGCTCAAAATAGATCAGCAGGGGAATAAGCTGTTTTACTTCGGGACCTCCAGCCTACAAAGGTTTTATATTCAGCTGGAGAAGGGAGATCATATATGGATTTTTTAATTTTCAGAATTGATAAGCAAGTTTCTTTACATTTGTTTTCGATTGCGTTTACAATGAAATTATAAACATTTTTGGCAAAGGAGGAATTTTAGATGTATGATGTGATCATTGTGGGTGCCGGTCCTGCAGGGGCAAGTGCTGCGCTGTTTACAGCGAAGGCTGGAAAGAAAACATTAGTTTTAGATCACGATAAGTCAATGACGAAAAGGGCATGGATCGAAAACCACTATGGTGTTTTGGAAATTACAGGTCCTGATTTAATTGATATTGGGAAAAAGCAAGCGGAAAAGTTTGGGGCAGAAATAAAAAACGAGCAAGTGGAAACAGTTGAAACAAAACAGGATGGACTTATCGTCAAAACCGATGGCGGTTCGTATGAAGCGAAGCATGTTATTTTGGCGACAGGAGTATTGACGGATTTAGCCGAGAAAATCGGATTAAAAACAAAAGACGGAACAGAGCCGCGCATCAAAAAAATATTCGATGTGGATCCAAATGGAAAAACAAATATTGACGGAATTTGGGCAGCAGGTACAGCTGCTGGCGTAAGCGTACATACAATTATTACCGCCGGTGACGGTGCAAAAGTGGCAATCAATGTCATCAGCGAGCTGAATGGCGAACGGTACGTCGATCATGATTTATTGAAAAATTAACTTATTTATTGAAAAATTAACTTCAAAAAAGACAGGACATTCATTTGTCTTGTCTTTTTTTATGCTTTAAAACTCGAAATTGGGTGCAAGTCGAAAATCTGTTTTACATTCGTTAATTGATAAACAACGAAAACATTCCCTTACATGGATTGTATTAGGAAGTAAAAAATTCTAAAAGAGCAAAGTGCTGTGTATTCAGCAAAAGGCTTCCGAAAAACATTTAGATCCCGACTTTTGCTGGAATATTTATGAATAATATGAAAAGATTTTTTAATGAATTCTAGATTAGAAGATGGTAGGGTAATTAAGAGCGAAAAAAAGGAGGTAAGGATTTATGAAGAAAATAAAAAAATTCATCTTCTCCTCATTTATTGCTCTTGCTGCCATTGTTTTCACTGGACAAGGAAGTGAGGCAAGCGCTGCCTATTCGGTGAAAAAAGGAGATACACTCTGGAAAATTGGTGTAAAATACGGGGTTTCAGTTCAAAAACTAAAATCCGTTAACAATAAAACAACTGATGAACTGTATGTTGGAGAAGAGTTGACGATCCCGCCAACGATCTCAGCAAGTGAAAAAGATTTATTGGCTAGATTAGTAGAAGCAGAAGCAAAAGGAGAACCATATCAAGGAAAAGTTGCGGTTGCCACTGTTGTACTAAATCGCGTAGACAGCCCTTTATATCCTGATACAATTACAGAGGTTATTTATCAAGATCGCCAATTTACTCCTGTAGCAAATGGAGAGATTAACAAGCCTGCAAGTGAGGAATCCAAAAGAGCAGTAAATGAAGCTTTGGCATTCCACGGCTTAGGTCAGGGCTCCCTGTATTTTTATAATCCGAAAAAGACAGACGACCAATGGGTTCGAGCTAAAAACACAACGATTGTTATAGGCGATCACGTTTTTGCGAAATAAGGAAGCTGCCGCAGATAGGCAGCTTTCTTTTTTGGTGCGCCCGGCATATGTGTAATCTAGGGTGAAAGTCCCGAGCTGCGAAGGCAGAAGTAGCAGTTAGCTTAACGCAAGGGTGTCCGTGGTGACGCGGAATCTGAAGGAAGCGAGCGGCAAACTTTGGGTCTCTCGGAACACGAACTTCATATGAGGCTAGGTATCACTGGGTGAGTTTGCACAACAAAACGAAGTGCTTTCTGCCGAAGGTGATACAGAGTACATGAAGCAGATAGATGGAAGGAAAGATTACACTCTTACCCGGGGAGGTCTGGCTGGCACGCCAAGTAACCTTGGTAACCTATCGAGTAATCGATAGCTGAACAGTCAGAAGTCAGCAGAGGTCATAGTACTCTTTCGAACTCGAGACGAAAGAGGAAGGACTGAACAATTAGGGAGAACGAAACACTAGGCGTTCATCTTGTGTGTGGAAGCAGACAATCCGACAGGACTTACTTGAAGGAGGAAGTGGTGAGTCCCACGGGGGACTTCAAGAGGGGGGAGCAGAAAATGGCACAAATAGAAGAATTCGTTCACGTGGAGAGGATATCTATGTTGATGGACATGATTTTGTCACGGGAGAATCTCCTGGCGTTTTATTTTATATGAAGAAAAGTTCGGAAAAAGTGACAATGTTTTGACGAATCTAAAACTGAAATATTTTGCTGCTTTATAATCACTATTGCCATTCGCTGAAGCAAGAGCAATTAATAAAAAAGCCCTTGAATTTTAAATTGGAGCCCTTAAAAATAGGGAATCGGCTATACATAGAATTTATGTATTTGTCTATAGCTTCCGCCGCATTTTTACATACGATGAAATAGATCGTATGAAGGGAGGGGTTTGATTGGCTCTGCAATTAATGAAATTGGTTGTCACTGCGTCCACAACAACGAATGTCGTTCCTCAAGATCAAAGATTTTTCTACGTCACGACTGCAGAGACTGCTCCGGGAAGTACGCTCACCATTGATGCAGCCAGCTTTTTTCAAGATGATGGTTCAGCTGTTACAGAATTGCCTGCACTGGCAGCTAACAACAGTTATTATAATGTTTATGTCAACGGAGTGCTTCAAATGGGCGGACTAAGTACGTATACGCCGGGAGCAACGACGGTCGGTTCGCTTGCGATCAATGTGCCTGCAGGTGGAGATCCAATTTTAGCTGACACGCCAATTGTACTGGAAGTGGTCAATTATTCACCTCAATCGACAACTGTTGTGTCAGCTTAACAAAATCAGGATCCGAAAGTCCTTCTTTTGGATCCTGATTTTTTTATCCCGTGCAGGCATCACCTATTTCCTCAATTATAAATATATGGAAATAAATTCCAAAATAATAGGAACACCTTTTTGCGGGACATCGCTTGATTTTAATCTTAACATTCCTTTTTTCACTTCATAAATGTTCGGCGGTTGTAAAACACCGTTAATGAAAAGCCGGATATAGGATACATCTTTTGGATCCAAGATCCCTTTATTCGTAAATTCTTTGATTTGATCGGCGTCCGTATAGATCGTCTTTTTTCCATCAGCTAAAGCATAATAGTAAAATGTTTCAGCTTTTAAAGGTTTCCGTTTCGTATGAAGCCGAACATTCATATGGAGGCGGGAGGCGGAACGGACCCAATCATATAAAAAGGGAACATCGATTGTGTGATTTTCCTTCATTTTTGTATCACCTTTACCGTAAACTGTTTGTTTTATCATATGTTGGTTCAAGAAAAGGTGAGCTAGCAAAAGAAAATGTTTTTGTTGAATTAACCATTTCTGACCGTCGATTTTGAAAAGGTTTGTATTCCTTACAGTTTTACGTAAAGTATTCGATGATGGCGTTAGGAAAATAATAGTGAATATATTGTTCCATCGTCTCTTTCAGCTCCCTTTCCTCTTCTGTTTGATAAACATATTTGCCAATTCCATACCGCCCCCACTTGTATTTTCTTTTTTTCTCATCCATTTCCAGTTTCGTTTTTGGATACCTTGCTTCGATAACTTTTTTGGCAGGTTTCGTGAATCTGTGTTGAATCAATTCAAATGTTAAGTTATCGTCTTCGATTACGTCACCCAGTTTTTTGAATAATTTTCTATATCCTTCTTTCCATCCATCATGCCGATATAGCGGAGCAACAACAAAACCGATAGGATATCCTGCTTTTGCGACTTTCAAAGCGGCGCTGATTCTTTCATCCAATCTTGATGTTCCCGGCTCCAGATGACGAATGACCCAATCGCTGTTGATGCTGAATCGGAAGCGGGTGTTGCCGTTATGTTTGGCATCCAATAAATGGTCTACGTAATGATATTTCGTTGTAAACCGCAATCTCCCCAGCTTTGTTTCTCCAATAAATTCGATCGCTTTTTTGAGTGAATGTGTTAAATGATCTATCCCGACGATATCAGACGTACACGAAGCTTCAAATCTGGTTATTTCTGGAACTCTCTCTTCTATATACTGTTTAGCTTGCTGAAAAATTTCCTCTAAATTTACATAAACGCGAATGTAGGGTTTGCTTCCTAACGTTGTTTGCAAATAGCAGTAATGGCAATGCCCCATGCAACCGGTTGCCAGTGGAATGGCGTATTCGGCAGAAGGCTTGCTCGTATCAAATTTCAATGTTTTTCGAACCCCGATGACTAAAGTCGACTTCGCATTGCGGTATTTCTGGAGAGGTGTTTCTCCGGGGATATTACGCACTTGATTGTGGGAAGTTGTATAGCGAATGTCGATTCCCATTTTTTCGAATTTTTCTTTCCATTCCACTCCAAGCGGGTATTCAAGGGCTCTTGGTTCAATGTATACGAGTTGTGGAATAAACGGCTTCATGATCAATCACCTCTATGTTATTATGCCGATATTCCTTCCGTTTTATTGATTTTCATGAGATTTTATCCCGTCCTCTTTTCAAACTGCTTGCGGAAATAATAAAATGTTGAGAGGACGATTCCTACAAAAGCGGTTCCCCTTGCAAGGAAAAGGCAGATGAAGATCTTTACAATTCGTTTTAATTGCGCTTACGATGGAAGTACAATTGTTTTCCTAAAAGGGGGAATTGCAACATGTATGATGTAGTCATTGTCGGGGCTGGTCCGGCGGGTGCAAGCGCCGCTTTGTTCACGGCAAAAGCCGGTAAAAAAACGCTTGTGTTGGACAACGATAAATCCGTGACGAAACGAGCTTGGATTGAAAACCATATGGGTTATGGAAATTTCTGGGTCTGATTTAATTGAAACAGGGAAAAACAAGCGGAAAAATTCGGCGCGGAGATTGTGGCAGAAAATGTGGAGACAATTGAAAAACAAGCGGAAGAGCTTGTATTCAAGACGGATAAAGGATCCTATGAAACAAAACACGTCATATTAGCTACAGGAGTTCTGACAGATTTGGCCGACAAAGTCGGATTAAAGACAAAAGACGGGACTGAACCCCGCATTAAAACAATATTTGATGTCGATGCACTAGGAAAGACAAACGTTGACGGAAATTTGGGCTGCGGGTACAGCTGCAGGTGTCAGCGTACATACGATCATCACTGCCGGCGACGGCGCCAAAGTTGCGATCAATGTTATTAGTGAGCTGAACGGCGAGCGTTACGTCGACCATGATGTTTTGAAAAAATGAATAAAAAGGAATGAGGACAAGGCATCAAGCGACTATGTCCTTTTTTATTTCATTGCAAAAGCGAACTTACCTACCAAAGCGATTCTTCTTTCTCAACAAAAGAACAAACAAATGGATACAACAGCCAACCAGCGAAGAAAGCAGCAAAAATAAGGAAATTGTGTACTGAAAAGGGAGCCCGAATGCTTGCAGCAAAAGCGGAGGCGGCACAATTGCCAAATTGATGAAACCTGTTTTTTGCCTCGATTTTCTTGAAAAATAGAGCTTTCTGCTGCATGATGGACAGAAGACGGATTGTCGAAAAGATAATAAAGCTTTATGGATCTTGCCAAATGGAATCGTTTTCCGGCAAAAACAACATGTAGTGATCGGTAATCACATTTTTGCCAAATAAAAGAAAGCCGCCGCAAATGGCGGCTTTTGTCATTCCAAATCACTAAATGAAAGTTACGGATGAGTGAAATTGCATAGCAATTGGAGGACTTGAGGCGTTTACAAATGTTTGCATTTTCTTTTTCTGAGGCACCTTTTGGTATGGAGCAGATCACCTTGCTTGTCCATCGACAAAATAAATCGAATTTTGGCTTACAATGACATGATAATCATGAATTCATTAAACAGCCAACAAAACATGCAAAAACGATTGCCTTTACGATTCGAAATATTGCCATGGACATTTCACAACCAAAACAAGTATCAAATCACTTTCCAAAGGAAAATATATAACTGGGAGGTGACAAACATGGCGCAGGACGTTTTGTGTGAGGTAAATAACTGCAAATATTGGGCGGAAGGGAATAAATGTGCAGCTGATGCCATTTATGTCGTAAGTCATTCAGGAAAAACGGCAAAAAATCAAAAGGAAACTGATTGCAAGACGTTTGAACCAGAAGCATTTTAATAAAATAGAGAGCCGGAAGTTGGCTCTCTTTGTATTTTTGATAATCTTTTCATTTTTATACAACATCTTTTTGGAATTCAGATTATATTTGTTTGCTTATGGCTGATTGAGCAGCGTTCAATTGTTGAATTGCAAACTGCAAAATGGATAGGTAAATGGATAAAATCATTTCTCCGTAACGGCTGCCGGGAACGGCCCACTTCCCATTTAAATCTTTCCAGGTCGGGGCAGAACCTCGTTCCACATAAATAAATCTGGGATCGACGAGGGGGAACCCGGCTGGAAGAGGCTTCGTTGTGGCGTATGCATATAAATGTTGAAGATGGGCAAGAACGCCTTCTCTCGGAGTGGAAAAGCTTGCTCCTGTAACATTTGGACCGGTAGCTCCGATTCCGGCAAAATTGTTTTGATTGCGATTGACTACTCCCGTAAAACGGAAATAGTTCGTTTCATGAATTGCTTGTGCAAATGCGATGTCGCCGCGAATTCCGTAGGATTTGCTTAATTGTTCATACAAATCGCCCAGCTGAGGTGCGCTAGGATTTGTTTTTTCTACATATAAATCCAAGATTGTTCCCGATACGAGCGTTTCCCCTAAAATAGGGATATCCCTTGAATCGGGAGAAGGGGTTTTCGGTTGAGGTGTTGATGAACGGGATGAATCTGTCTTTTGGCCTGATTGTGCCGTTCCTTGTTCTGCAGGGGTTAATATAAATGCATCCTTGTATCCTAATTGAACAAGCCTTGCCAACTGGTCTTTTGCATTTTGCAAATTTTTAAATGCTCCTGTTTGAACGCGGAAATAACTTGCTCCGTCCACCATCGCAGCGGAAAGGAAACTATCAACATTTTTTCCTTTCAGTTCATTTATCAGCTTTTCTGCATTTTCTCGGTTTTTAAAGGAACCGGCAATGACTTTGTACATCCTGCTGCCTGCAGCGGGCGATGGCTGCGGAGTTGGGGTGGTGCGTGTCGACTTTCTGGGCAAATTAAGCGCTTTTCCGATTCCATCGGCTAAGCTTGCTGCATAGTCGCTCATAAAGTCAGACGATGTTAAAAGTTTGATGTCATTCGAATGGTCAATAAACAATGTTTCCAAAAGAACCGCAGGCATTTTTGTTTCTCTTAATACGTGAAAATTGGCGCTTTTTTTGCCCCGATCCTTTACGCTATATTTCGGACCGATGACGCTCATAATTTGATCATGGATGACGGACCGGTATTGGATCGTTCTTGGAGAGGCCCCTCCGTTATAAACATAGCTTTCAAAACCTGTTCCTCCGCCGGCATTAATATGAATGGAACAGAAAAAATCAACATTCTCTCGATTAGCCATGGATGATCTTTCTGACAAACCGACTGTTCGATCGTCTGTGCGCGTCATGAGCACGTTGACTTGGTAATGTTCAAGTAAATGTTGTCTTGCCAAGAGGGCAATAGTCAACGTAAAATCTTCTTCCTCATAATTTCTATAGGTTGCGCCGGGATCGCTTCCTCCGTGGCCAGGGTCTAAAAGAACGGTTGTCACTGCAATATCCTCCTTCGTTTTCAAACATCCAATTCGCTTGTCTGCAAATATTTTATTCAAGTAATGGAAAGGAAGTTCAAAAAAATTTTATTTTTAGCGAAAACTGTATCGAAATCCAAAACATTTAGGTCAATTTGTCGATTTTTTGCATTTTCTTCCTACCAGAATTCAATCAAATCATGTATAATACATTTCGTCATAACATTATACCAAAAAGCAAACAGGTGCCGGCACATAGCTGCCAGCTTAAAAGGGAAGTTTGGTGAAAATCCAACGCGGTCCCGCCACTGTGAATGGGAGCAACCTGGGAAAACCACTGTTTCAACGGGAAGGTCCAGGAAGCGATGACCATGAGCCAGGAGACCTGCCTGTTTGAGCACACCTAAAACCCTACGCGGATAGGGAGGTGTTTGAAAACAATACATATGTACGTTTTCAGACATCTTCTTATCGAATTCAAGAAGATGTTTTTTATTGGAGGAGGAAAATGATGAAAAAACTATCTGCACTATTTTTAGCCTTATTACTTCTATTTGGAATTGCGGCTGGATGCGGCCAACAAAATACATCAGAGCCGTCTGAAAACAAAAGCAATCAAAAGACGGAAGAGACGGCTTCACAATTTCCGGTGAAGGTCAAGGACGGTTTAGGAAATGAGGTGACGGTAAACGAAAAACCGGAGCGGATTGTTTCGCTAATTCCAAGCAATACTGAAATTGCCTATGCTTTAGGGTTGGGTGAACAAATTGTCGGTGTAAGTGATAATGACAACTATCCGGAAGATGTTCAAAACAAAGAAAAGGTTGGCGGGATGGAATTTAATGTTGAAAAAATTATTTCTTTAAAACCGGATCTTGTTTTAGCGCATGCTTCCAGCGCCCATAACTCGCAGGAAGGGCTGAAGCAGCTGAAAGATGCGGGAATAAATGTTTTTGTAGTCGAAGATGCCCAATCATTTGATAAAGTGTATGACTCCATCCAGACAATCGGCAAAATTACAGGGACAAGTGACAAAGCCGAAGATATTGTGGCTGAGATGAAAACGAAACTGGCGGATATTCAAGAAAAAGGAAAAACGATTCCGGATGATCAAAAAGTGTCTGTTTTTGTCGAAGTGAATCCCGCACCACAAATCTATACGACTGGAAAAGGAACGTTTATGGATGAAATGCTAACGATCATTGGAGCAAAAAATGCAGCGGGCGATCAAGAAGGCTGGCCGCAAATGACGGAAGAAGCCGTTGTAAAACTGAACCCAGACGTCATTGTGACGACATACGGCTATTACGTCGATAAAGCTGTTGACCAGGTGTTGGCACGCAAAGGATGGGAAAATGTATCAGCGGTGAAAAATAAACGGGTTTACGATGTGCATTCCGACTTGGTGAGCCGCCCAGGCCCAAGATTGGTTGAAGGAGTAGAAGAACTTGCGAAAGCAATTTATCCGGATGTCTACAAAAAATAAACATGTGGTCGCCTATACGGCGACCGCTTGTTTTCTTATTTTTTCCGTCTTTTTAGGAATTTCTATCGGAACGTTTCACATCACGTTTAAGGATATTTTCCAAATAATTTTCAATCAACTGTTTCATACTGGTTTGGCGCCGGACATTGATGAAAGCATGAAAAGCATTGTGCTTGATATTCGACTTCCTCGTGTCGTTTTAGCCGGACTTGTCGGAGCCTCGCTTGCAATGGCGGGGGCTTGTTATCAAGGGCTTTTGCAAAACCCTTTGGCAGATCCTTATACGCTCGGTGTTTCATCAGGTTCTTCTTTAGGTGCTGTACTTGTTCTTTTTTTCGGCATTCAAATTCCTTTTTTCGGCTCATTCACTTTGCCGGTTGTCAGCATTTTTACGGGTTTTTTAACGATTTTGGCTGTGATTTTGTTCGCCAATTTCATTGAAAAAACGATGAGGATTGAAACCATTGTGCTGACCGGAATTATTTTAAGTTCCTTTTTAAGTGCTTTCATTTCGTTGATGATTGCCCTGACAGGAGAAGAATTGCGACAAATTGTCAACTGGCTGTTAGGAAGCGTTGCGATGCGCGGCTGGGGATACGTTTTGATGCTTTTGCCGTTTTTTTTAATCGGGTCCATTTTGATTTTTGTAAACGGAACAGAATTAAACGCTCTGTCCTTTGGCGAAGAAAAGGCGAAGCAGCTTGGGGTCCATGTAAAAAGGAGAAAGCTGTTTATTTTAGCATCATCCTCTTGTTTAGCCGGTGCGGCCGTTGCCATCAGCGGAACGATTGGGTTTGTCGGTCTTGTCATCCCGCATGTAAACAGGCTGCTTTGGGGAAGTGATTATCGCCATCTTCTCCCTCTGTCCGCCATTTTTGGCGCCGCTTTTTTAATTTTGGCGGATCTCGTTTCAAGAACGATCGTGTCGCCGACAGAACTTCCGATCGGTGTGATCACGGCTTTAATCGGCGCTCCCAGCTTTGCCTTTATTTTAATGAAACAAAGAATGGAAAGAAGAGGGTAACATGCTGCAAGTCAAGAACATTTCGGGAGGCTATCAAGAGCGAAAGATTATCGAAAACCTTTCCTTCTCAGTAAAAAAAGGGGAAATATTTGGCATTTTGGGGCCAAACGGGAGTGGAAAGACGACACTATTAAAAATGATCAGCGGGATTCTTCCGGTTAAAAGCGGCACGATCGAGCTTGCCGGCAAACCTCTTTCTGCTTATTCTCCGAAAAAATTGGCGCAAAACATCGCTTCATTGCCGCAAATCCCAACGCAAATGTTTGATTATACCGTTTGGGAGACAGTGGCGCTCGGCCGTTATCCTTTTCAAACGGGTTTCTTCAAGCGGTTGACGGGAGAAGATGAACAAATCATCCAAAAGACCATGGAGCAGACGAATATTTCCCACTTAAAAAATAAAGCGATCAATGAATTAAGCGGCGGGGAAAAACAGAGGGTTTTTTTAGCGCAGGCTCTTGCACAAAACCCCGTTTTGCTTTTATTAGATGAACCCACGAACCATCTTGATATTTCCCATCAAAAAATCATGCTTGATCAGTTGAAAAATTGGACACAATCAAATGGATTAACGGTTGTCTCAATTTTTCATGATTTGAATTTAGCAAGCCTTTATTGTGACAAACTGCTGTTATTAAAAGATGGAAAAGCGGTTGCCGTTGATAATCCATCTGTCGTGATGAACGAAAAAACGATTGAACAGGTGTATGGTGTTTCGATTGTCAAACAATCACATCCGGAGCTTGCCCGCCCGCAAATGCTGCTTATACCCGAACAGAAACAGGAAGAAACATATAAAGTGACAAAAAGGGACATTGTTCAGACGAAGGAACTCATCTATTTAAAAGCGGCATCGCCGCTCAAAACCCTTTCATCTGCCATTATTGGCGGAGGATTTGGCTGGCACAGCACTTTTGTCAACCGTCATGTCGATAAAAGCTACAATTGTCAAGACAGCCGTTCGGAAATGGCCGATTTTCTGCAGAAAAACGGGTTTGATCAACATGCAACAGTCGCCATGATGACCGCGGCTTGTTTGGAAGATGGGGTAGTCAGCGAGCTTGAAGCAGAAGGAGTCTCCGTTGTCATTGTTGTGACAGCAGGACTTTCCAATGCAGTGGATGCAGCAAATAGTATAAAACGGAATGGCATAGCTTCAGGGACGATCAATACATGGATTTTGATAAACGGACGGTTATCTGATCAAGCATTTATTGAAAGTGTGATGACGGCAACAGAAGCCAAAACGAAGGCGCTGGCTGATGAAAAAGTGTTGGATCCTGTCTCCAATACGATTGCAACAGGCACTTCAACGGATAGCATATTAGTGGCTGCCACGCAAAAGGGCATTTTTCATCAGCACGCTGGCACGATCACAACACTTGGAAGATTGGTCGGCAGGGGGGTATATGAGAGTACAATTCAAGCGATTCAGCTAAATAAAAAAAGAAGGGGAAGGACATGACAGAACATGTAATTGCGATTATGCTGGCGTTTGTAATCGATCAAGTCATCGGGGATCCGAAAAATGCCCCCCATCCCGTCCGCTTGTTTGGCTGGTCTATTGCGTTTTGCGAACGGCGCCTCAACAAAGGGCGCTTTAAGAAAGAAAAAGGTATGGCGATGATCATGCTGGTCGGTTTATTTTTTATGCTGGCCGCTTTTTCAATTGTGTCATTTTTCTCTAGGCTTCACCCAGCAGCGGGCATTTTTGCGGAAGCGGTGATCATTTCTTTTATGATAGCGGAAAAAAGTTTGCGGGAAGCAGCTTTGGCAGTTTATGAACCGCTTTGCCAAAAAAATCTCGTTTCGGCAAGAGAAAAGCTGTCATGGATTGTCGGCCGCGATACGGCAGATTTGCCAGAATCGGAAATCGTTCGGGGAACGGTGGAAACGGTAGCGGAAAATACGAGCGATGGCATTACCGCACCGCTTTTTTGGGCGCTGTTCGGCGGAGCTCCTTTTGCGGTTTTGTACAGGGTCGTCAATACTGCGGATTCGATGGTAGGCTATCAAAACGAGAAGTTCGCTGAATTCGGGTTTGCTTCCGCCAAGCTGGACGATTTGTTGAATTACCTTCCGAGCCGTCTGACAGCTTTCATCATGGTACTTGTCAATCATCCGGCAAAAGGGATTCAAAAGCGGGAATGCTTTTCCATTCTGAAAAGGGATGCGCGCAAACACCCCAGCCCCAACAGCGGATTTCTTGAAAGCGCCATGGCTGCTTTGCTGGGTGTATCATTAGGGGGAATCAACCGTTATCAAGGGAAAATTTCTAATCGCCCTAAATTGGGAGACGGGGTTTATTCGCTAGAAGCAAAACATATTCACGATGCTATTGATATTATGAAGAAAACAGACAGGTTTTTCTTGCTATTTTTCATGATCGGAGGTGTATGCTTCGATGCTGCCATCACATGGAGCCAATCCATCTTATCTTTATAAATCATTGAACATCCGGATGCCGGAAAACATCATCGATTTCAGCGTCAACATCAATCCTTTCGGTCCGCCTGAATGCATCCGCAAAAACTGGGATCGCTTTTTTCCGTTTGTTGCCGATTATCCAGATCCTGATATGGCGGAATTGCGAGCGGTAATTGCCGGAAAGGAAAATGTTTCGCCTGAAAATATATTAATTGGAAACGGTGCCGCAGAACTTATTTTTATCATTGCAGCCGCCTTGCTGCAAAATGAAGACGTATTGATCGTGGAACCGGCATTTTCAGAATACCGAAAAGCATGCGAACCGTTCTCAAAGAGGATTTCATCCTATGTTTTAAAAGAGGAAGACAATTGGGAGTTGAACGTTGAGGAGCTAAAAACGGCTCTTTCCGGGAAAAAAGCGGTTTTCCTCTGCCACCCCAACAATCCGACAGGCAAAGTATTTAACCGGGAAACATTATTGGAAATCATTCGTGATGCCAAAAAGAAGCATGCGTTTGTCGTTCTGGACGAAGCATTCTATGATTTCGCCTTGGAAAACGTATCAATTCTGAATTGTTTATCATCTTTTTCCAATGTGATCATTTTGCGTTCTTTGACCAAAATGTATGCCATTGCAGGTTTAAGACTTGGCTTTTTGTTTGCCGATGAGACGGTCATCCAGAGACTAAAAAAATTTCAGGTGCATTGGAGCGTCAACGCCATTGGACAGAGGGCGGGAATAGAAGCATTAAAGGACGAAGACTATGTTAAAAAAACAAAAAGAATGATCTCTCAAGAACGGAAGCGAATGTTTGAACATCTCCATGAACTTGGTTTTGTGGTGGCGGACAGCTCTGTCAATTTTTATTTGTTAAGAGAGCAGCCAAAAAAAGATATGCTGCCTTTGATCCGCTTTTTATTGGAAAGAGGTATAGTGCCTAGACATACATACAATTTCAACGGGCTTTCCGGCAAATACATTCGTTTGGCGGTTAAGAGAAAAGAAGAAAACGACCGGCTTCTTTCAGCGCTTAAGGAGTGGAAGGACAAGTGTTGATCTTTGTGACCGGCGGGGTGAGAAGCGGGAAAAGTTCGTGGGCAGAACATTATTTGACGGTTAAAAAGAATCAGGCCAACCGCCTTGTTTATATTGCAACCTCTTTTCCATCAGACGAAGAAATGACAAAACGAATATTGCAACACCAGCTAAAAAGAGCCCAAGGCAAAGAAAAATGGCTGGCAATTGAACAGACGAATGATGTCGGCAAGTTGTCGAAAAAACTGCAAAAAAATGATTTTGTGCTGCTGGACTGTTTAACAACGTTGTTGACGAACGAACTTTTTTTTCATGAACAACATGGTGAACGATGGCAGGCCGCTTCTTTTCGCCAATATGTGTTGGAAAAAATCATCCGTGATCTATCTGAGCTGCAAAAAAGCTGCGAGCTATTTTGCATCGTCTCCAATGAGGTCAACTGGGAATTTCCAGCGCGGTCAAATGCAGTGTTCCAATATGTTCGCCTTCTCGGCCATCTCCATCAACAAATCGTTGAACGTGCGGATTTGGCGGTCAGAATGGAATTCGGCATTCCAGTTGCTATGAAGGGAGAACTACAATGAAAGGGATCATGATTCAGGGAACGGCTTCTGATGTTGGCAAAAGTTTCATTGCCACGGCATTTTGTGCTATTTTTCACAAACTTGGCTACAAGGTTGCTCCGTTTAAATCACAAAATATGTCAAACAACTCATATGTCACATTGGATGGAAGGGAGATCGGCAGGGCTCAAGGAATTCAGGCAGAAGCCGCCGGCACGGCGGCCTCCGTCTATATGAACCCGATTTTATTGAAACCGAAAAGCGATTGCACTTCGGAAATCGTCTTGCTTGGCAAAAGCTATGAAACATTAGGCGGTCAAGCTTACCGCGAAAAATTTTATCTAAAAGGGCTGGAAGCGATTCAGCTTTCACTGGAAAAGCTGTCGGAACAATATGATTTTCTCGTGATGGAAGGGGCAGGAAGTCCTGTTGAAATCAACTTGAAAGACAGGGAACTTGTCAACATGAAAGTGGCCGAACTGGCCGACGTTCCGGTGATACTGGTGGCAGATATCGATCGGGGCGGCGTGTTTGCCAGCATTATCGGGACGCTTGAACTTTTTTCCGAAGAAGAACGTAGCCGGGTAAAGGGGATTATCATCAACAAATTCCGAGGAGATCTCAGCTTGTTTCAACCCGGTGTGCAATGGCTGGAGGAACGGACGGGCATCAAAGTATTAGGGGTGGTCCCTTATGTTTCCGGACATATGATCGAAGGCGAAGATTCTTTGTCGCTCACCAAACGATTTGCCAACCAAAACAGGAGAGAAATTGACATTGCGGTGGTAAAGCTCCCCTATATATCCAATTACACGGACGTTGAGCTGTTTTTATTTGAAGAAGATGTTTCCATCCGACTTGTGTCCGGCCCAGATGAATTCGGCGAACCGGATGCCCTCGTGATTCCGGGAACAAGAAGCACGATTCACGATCTGCAACAATTGAAAAATAGCGGCTTGGCTCAAAAGATTAAACCATACAACGAAACGGGCGGAACGATCATCGGCATTTGTGGCGGTTATCAAATGCTTTCAAGATACTTGTATGATAAAGCCGGATCGGATACAGGGGTGAAAGGACGTTATGCAGAAGGATTCAGCATCCTCCCAGTGGGCACAACCTTTTATCATGAGAAAAAAACGGTGCGGAACAAAGGGGTTATTCATCCGCAATCAGGTTTTCCCCAGTTTTTCGTGGAAGGGTATGAAATTCATTTAGGCGTAACCGAACCGATTGTTTCGCAAGCAGTGCGGACTTTTATCAAGCTTTCGGACGGGACGGATGGCGCGGTGATCGACTCTGGAAGGGTGATTGGCACATATTTCCACCATATTTTTTTCAATGACGAATTCCGCACGGAATGGCTCAACAGGATTCGAGAACGGAAAGGACTTGAAAAAAAGCAAGTAAAATGGTTGAAAAAGGAAAAAACAAAAAAGTATGAACAGATTGCCCGACATGTCCAAAACCATATTCATATGGATGATTTGCTCAACATCATTCAATCGTGGGGGAAATGAAATGAGAACGGCCAGACAAATAATGGAGGGTTTTTTTCTTGCGCTCCAGTTTTTCACAATCATTCCGGTTCAAAAGGAGTTTGCAATAGATGAGAAACGGCTCAAATTTGCGGTGTTAAGTATGCCGATGATCGGGGCTTTCATCGGTTTGACAGGCAGTTTGATCATGTATATGGCAAAATTTTGGACACCATTGTCCAATTGGGCTTGCGCTCTTTTTCTTTTATTCTATTTTGTGGCGATAACGGGCGGCATTCATCTTGACGGTTTTACAGATACAGCGGATGCCTATTTTTCTTATCGCGACAAGGAAAAAAGGCTGAAGATTATGGAAGATCCCAGAGTGGGAACGTTTGGGGTGTTGGCGCTGCTGTTTTTGTCAGCTTTTCGCTTTTTGTTTATGGCGGAAATCATCGGCGCAATCGACAATTTTTGGTTTGCTGTGTTCATTCCGTTTTTTTCCCGTCTCATCGTTTGCGCCCTAATGATTGATGGTCCGGGAATGGCGAAACGGGAAGGGCTTGGGTACTTGTTTGCTAAAACGCTTGCCAAAAAAGATTTCGCCGTTCTGATCGGTTATTTGTTATGTTTTTTCATCGCCGTCCCCATGATCCCGGGTTTACCAGCCGTTTATCTTTTGATGGCCTTATCGTCTATTTTCCTTTATTTGTACGCCCGCCGGTTTTTCCTTCAATCGTTCGGCGGCTTAACAGGAGATTCCTTTGGAGCAGTGATTGAAGGGAGTGAGACAGTTTTATGGATGGTAACGTGGTTGTTACTCTTATACGTCATGGGTTGACAGAAGCAAATAGACAAAAACGCTATATCGGCTGGACGGATGAAGCACTGTGTGAAGAAGGAAAAAAAGCTTTGGAAAAAAGCCATTATCCAAAAGCTCCTGATCTGGTAATAGCAAGCGATTTGCAACGCGCCGCAGAAACGGCCGGCATCATTTACCCAAAACAAAAATTCGTTGCCTTAAAAGAACTCAGGGAAATTAATTTCGGCGATTGGGAACAGAAAACCTATTCCGAACTGAAAGGAGATGCCCGCTATCAAAGCTGGCTTCGCGATATGCTGCATCTTGAAGTGCCAAACGGAGAATCGTATCCAACCTTTTCAGAAAGGGTCAAAAGAGGCTGGGAAAAGACGGTCACCTATTTTTTTGATGAAACCATTTCCCACATTGCAATGATCACTCATGGCGGCGTCATTCGCGAGATCCTTTATCGGTATGGACCCGAAGGATCATCATATTGGCAATGGCGCTTGGATCATGGAGCGTATTGTTCATTGACAGGAAAGCGAACAGATGTAAGGAGGGGAAAGCGGTGCATGTTGTTGTCGGCGGAGCGTTCAACGGAAAAAGAAAATGGGTGAAAGAGCATTACCGGCTGCAATCCGGCGCTTGCAAATGGTTTTGCGGCTACGTAAAGAAAACCAAAGTGTCTGAAATTTATGAGACGGAGCATTTTCAAAAAATAACGGTCATTGAAGGAATTGAACAATATATTTTTCATCTGATCGATCAATCGTCGGACTGGCAAAAAAAGTGGGAAAAGATGATTTTCAACTGGCATGAGTGGGAAGTAAAAAAGAGAGGAACAGTCATTATTATTGCCAATGATATTACAAAAGGCGTTGTTCCAATTGACCCATTGGAACGCAAGTGGCGGGATGCATGCGGGAGCTGCCTCCAACAATTGATTGCGAAAGCAGGACGCGTTGATATCATTTGGTATGGAATCAGTGAAAGATTAAAATAAAAGTACGGTTAAACTTCTTTCATTCGTTATATTAATGGGAAGATTGCGCAATTAAAAAGAAAGAGGGAACAGAATGAAACAATATGCGTATTTGATAATGTTTATTGCACTTTCCGTTGTCGGAGCATTTATTAAAATCCCCGCGTATATTTCGAGTGTTGCCCTTGATTCATTTCCAGCCCTTGTGGCCGCTGTCGTATTAGGGCCGGTTGCGGGAGCAGTTGCGGCTTTCTTTGGTCATATCATGTCAAGCTATCTCGCTGGTTCTCCGTTAGGAGCGTTTCATGCAATGATTGCAGTCGAAATGTTTTTGCTCGTTTGGGCATTTGGGGTGATTTACAGAAAAAACAAATACGCAGCAGCCGTTTTCTTTTTTATCGCCAATGGTTTTTTAGCTGCCGTTCCTTTTTCCTTTCTGATCGGGAAAGGCTTTTATTTCGGGTTGCTGCCGGGATTGGTCATCGGTACAGCCATCAATTTAATGATTGGTCATATCGTAACCATAAAACTTGTTCCTATTTTAGAAAAACAAAAAGGGGTTCACCGCCATGAGAGACGTTATCATGATTCCGATATCAAATGATGAAGATCTTGTGATTACCGCTGACAATTCCGGCGGTGTGGGACAAAAATTGTTCGATTACGTCAAAGTTGATTATGAAACGGTCGCTTATTATGGTTTAAGAGTAGCTTTATCCGAATGTTTAACAGTGGGGGCAAAGCCGCTTGCTATCGTCATGCAAAACCTCATCGGTGAAGAAGAATGGTCTCATTTGCAAAAAGGCTGTCAAACCCTTTTCTCGGAACTTAAGTGCGAACCGATTCCCATAACCGGAAGCACAGAAAGCAATTTCAAGATGGTTCAGTCCGCTTTTGCGATCATGGTCATCGGGAAGGTGAGAAGAGCAGACATCAAGGTTCGGAAAACGCCAAGCCATGCGAAATTTGCCTGCATCGGAAAACCGCTGTGCGGAGGCGAAGTAATCGAAAAAAAACATGAAATCGGGCCTCTGCCAATCATAAAAAAACTATTGGAATTGCCGTATGTATTTGAAATCGTTCCGATCGGCTCAAAAGGAGTTCAATATGAATGGAAAAAGCTTTGTGAAGAAAACAAGTTAGATTATTGCCAAATCACTTCAACAGAAATTGATATAACAAAATCGGCCGGACCTGCCACATGTTTTTTAATCTCGTTTCATCCAGACCGAACCGAAGACATTGCCAAAGCGGCAGGCGGGCATTTTTTCCAACTTAATACAAAATGAGGGTTCGAAAATCATGAGCCCAAACTATTAACTTGTTTCCTGTATTTTGCCAAAAGGAGAAAGTGACTTTCATTTTGCTAACCAATTTTTTTACAAAATGAAATTTATTTTTGAAACAGTTCCTAAATAGGCCTTGAACTAAAAATCAAACTGTGAAAGTAAGTTAGACATAAATGAAAAGTTTTTTGCTTGTTTTCCAAAACTAAAACGTTGACTGTACGGTTAATTTTTTGTAAATTAAAAATAATTCTATAAGCAGGGGTGAATGTATTGGGAAGTATTATAGAATTGGAGAGTTAGCCGAGAGAACGAACGTTTCAAAACGAACGATCGATTATTATACGAAGATCGGCTTATTGCACCCAAGGCGCTCTGATTCCAATTATCGCCTGTATGATGAAGAAGCGGTTGAAGCGATTGAATTGGTGAAGCGGTATAAAAAAATGAACTGTCCGCTTTATGAAATTAAAGATATCATTGATATGTTGCAATCAAAAACACTATCAAATCAAAGCTTGGAAATGCATGTCGACCATATTGCCCAACTTATGCAAAATCTTGAAAAAGAAATAAAAGACATGCAGCAATTGATGGATCATATGAACAGGGAACAGCGCACCATCATAATGGAAAAATTGTCTAAGCAAAGTGCCAATTTGGTGAAGGCGTTGCTGGCAACTTATTATTAATCATATTCCCTTTTAAGAAAATACTAAATAAAAGTAAGATTACAGGAGGTGTATTCCTTACTGTTTAGAAGCGGTAAGGGAGATATTTGGAAATTTTCAATTTGCTTATAGTGGCTTTTTTAATCGCCCTCTCAGGTTTTTTTGTGGCATCGGAATTCGCTATTGTCAAAGTCCGAACTTCAAGAATCGATCAGCTTATTTCGGAAGGAAATAAACAAGCGATTGCAGCCAAGAAGGTTATATCCAATTTAGATGAATATTTGTCAGCTTGTCAGCTTGGAATTACCATCACCTCTTTAGGATTGGGCTGGATTGGTGAATCTACGATTGAGCATTTATTGCACCCTGTGTTTGTTTATTTTCAGCTTCCAGCCTCGGTTACAACCATTTTATCTTTTGTAATCGCCTTTTCCGTTGTGACGTTTTTGCATGTTGTTGTCGGCGAATTGGCGCCGAAAACATTCGCCATACAAAAAGCGGAACATATCACGCTACTTTTTGCCCGTCCGCTCATTTTGTTCGACAAAGTCATGAAACCGTTTATTAAGATTTTAAACGGCGCTGCGAGGCTTTTGACGGGTTTGTTTGGCCTCAAGCCGGCACAAGAGCATGAAATTGCCCATTCGGAAGAAGAATTGCGCATTATTTTGTCTGAAAGCTATAAAAGCGGGGAAATCAACCAGTCGGAATATAAATATGTCAACAACATTTTTGAGTTTGACAACCGTATTGCAAAAGAAATCATGGTTCCAAGAACAGAAATTGTTGCTTTTGATAAAGACATGAAATTAAAAGACTGCATTGAGATTGTCATGGAGGAGCATTATACGCGCTATCCCGTATTTAACGGCGATAAAGATAATATGATCGGAATCGTAAACATGAAGGAGGTGCTCACCGACTATGTCAAAGGAATCCAAGGAGAAAAAACGGTGGGCGAATATGTGCGGCCAGTCATTCATGTCATTGAAACGATTCCGATCCATGACCTGTTGGTTAAGATGCAAATGGAACGCATTCATATGGCCATTTTAATTGACGAATACGGCGGGACGGCAGGTCTAGTGACAGTCGAAGATATTTTGGAAGAAATTGTCGGGGAAATTCGCGATGAATTCGATGCGGATGAAACTCCGCAAATTAAGAAAATTACTGATTCGAAAACGGTTGTCGATGGAAAAGTTTTGATAGAAGAAGTCAATGATATTTTTGGCCTCCAGATTAAAGAGTCCGATGTTGATACTATCGGCGGATGGATTTTAACCCAAAAGATGGATGCGAAAGTCGGAGATGAAATTGATTTTGACCAATATTCGTTTAAAATTTTAGACATGGACGGGTTTCATGTCAAAACGGTTGAAATTGCTGAAAGAGAATCATGAAATTAACGAAGATGTTACTAAAGATTTTCTTTTTTGAAGGACAATAAAAAAACAATAAGATCAATTTAAGATCCACCGCTATCATTGCGGCAGAGATTCTTTACTTTTCTTTTATATATAAAAGAAAATCTTGTTTTTGCAGAAGAGATTTTCAGAAACAAGCTCTTCCATACAAGCCATTTGTTCTTTATTCGTCATTAACATGGTTATCAACTTCAACTTAAGCGGCGAATGAATAAAGATTCCAAACAACAGTAAGGGGCTGTCCGATAAGTCCCTAAAATGAAGCAAGTGGAGAAAAACAATTCGTTTCTCTCCACTTGCTTTTATATTTTTTCGATTTTTATCTGAAAGTAGCTGGCGGATGCCGGCTACTTTCAGTATGTGTGCGCCCGGCATGGGTGTAATCTATAGGGTGAAAGTCCCGAGCTGCGAAGGCAGAAGTAGCAGTTAGCTTAACGCAAGGGTGTCCGTGGCGACGCGGAATCTGAAGGAAGCGAGCGGCAAACTTTAAGGTCTCTCGGAACACGAACTTCATATGAGGCTAGGTATCACTGGGTGAGTTTGCACAACAAAACAAAGCCCTTTCTGCCGAAGGTGATACAAAGTAAATGAAGCAGATGGATGGAAGGAAAGATTACACTCTTACCCGGGGAGGTCTGGCTGGCACGCCAAGTAACCTTGGTAACCTATCTAGTGATAGATAGCTGAACAGTCAGAAGTCAGCAGAAGTCATAGTACTCTTTCAAGCTCGAGATGGAAGAGGAAGGACTGAACAATTAAGGAGAACGAATCGCTAGGCGTTCATCTTCTGTGTGGAAGCAGACAATCCGATAGGACTTACTTGAAGGAGGAAGTGGTGAATCCCACGGGGGACTTCAAGAGGGTGGAGCAGAAGATGGCACAAATAGAAGAATTCGTTCACGTGGAGAGGATATCAATGTTGATGGAAATGATTTTGTCACGGGAAAATCTCCTGGCGGCACTGAAACGAGTCGAACAGAATAAAGGAGGTCACGGAGTAGATGGCATGTCCGTAAAAGACCTACGAAGACACCTCTACGAAAATTGGGACTCCATTCGACAGTCGTTGAGAGAAGGAACCTACAAGCCCTTACCCGTCCGTCGAGTCGAAATCCCGAAACCGAACGGTGGAGTAAGGCTTCTAGGGATCCCTACCGTGACGGATCGTTTCATCCAACAAGCGATTGCCCAAGTGTTGACGAAAATCTTTGATCCGACCTTCTCGAACCATAGCTATGGTTTCCGCCCAGGTAGAAGGGGACATGATGCGGTTAGGGAAGCAAAGGGTTATATCAAAGAAGGATATCGTTGGGTAGTCGATATAGACCTAGAGAAATTCTTTGACAAGGTGAATCACGACAAACTGATGGGGATCTTGGCGAAAACGATCAAAGATCGAATTCTACTGAAGGTAATTCGCCGGTATCTTCAATCAGGCGTGATGATCAATGGAGTGGTAATGGAAACGGACATGGGAACGCCTCAAGGCGGCCCGCTTAGTCCACTTTTATCAAACGTCATGCTTCATGAATTGGATAAGGAGCTTGAGAAACGTGGACATAAGTTTGTTCGGTATGCGGATGACTGTAACATCTATGTGAAAACAAAGAAAGCAGGAATTCGTGTCATGAACTCCATTACGAACTTTATAGAGAAGGAGTTAAAGCTCAAGGTAAATAGAGAGAAATCGGCGGTAGACCGTCCTTGGAAACGGAAGTTTCTCGGTTTCAGCTTCACACTCAATAAGACTCCAAAGGTACGGATTGCGAACGAAAGTGTGAAACGTTTGAAGAACAAGATCCGTGAAATTACATCAAGATCGAAACCGTATCCAATGGAGAAAAGGATTGAGAAACTGAACAAGTATTTAATGGGATGGTGCGGATATTTTGCCTTGGCAGAAACACCAAGTAAGTTCAAAGAATTTGATGAATGGATTAGACGAAGGCTTCGGATGTGTTTGTGGAAAGAATGGAAAACCCCGAAAACAAGAATTCGGAAACTCAGAGGATTAGGGGTTCCAAGCCATAAAGCATTCGAATGGGGCAATACACGCAAGAAATATTGGCGGATTGCCTGCAGTCCCATTCTACACAAAACCCTCGACAACTCCTATTGGAAGCGTCGAGGGTTAAGAAGTCTATTCGAAAGATATCAAGCACTACGTCATACTTAATTGAACCGCCGTATACCGAACGGTACGTACGGTGGTGTGAGAGGTCGGGGGTTAGTCACCCCCTCCTACTCGATTGAGAAAACGAACCACTCATTATTGTTTGATTTCTATATCTTCTTTATCGTATCCCAAAATGGTTTTCATGAAGTCTTTTAATTTATGGGAAACTCGATTTAAATTTTCTAAATCTGCCATTAGTTCCGTGATTAGTTGTGCTTCTTCTTGTGAAGATTGGGATATTTCGTTAAAATCATTTTCCATTCGCTTCATGTATTCTTGAATGCTGTCTAATGTTTGTTCAATATTTACTGTTTCTTCCTTCGTATTTGTAGACAATTTGCGTATTTCATTTGCCACTACGCCAAATCCAGCACCGGCAGCGCCAACGCGAGCAGCTTCTATCGCTGCGTTTAAGCCTAAAAGATTTGTTTGATCACTAATCTCTTTTATGATTTTCGTTATGTTGCCGACTTTGTCGGAATGTTCAGTTGCTTTTTTCACAATTTGCGTTATTTCATCAGCAGTTGCTGACAGTTCTTCAGAATGAGCCACAATTTGCTGTATTTTATCTAATAATGAGTGGGAAAAGCTTTCTATTTCATCAATAATGGTTTTTAAATAATGCTGCTTTTTAGTGCTGATGGCCGCATTTATTGCAGCAATAACATTGCCGTTTTCATCTTTTATAGGCACGGATATGCTATCAAACGGTATGCCAAATTCTTCTTCGGGGACTTTGACGACAACCGGCTTTTCCCTGTCAACCATCTGAAAGTTCAAATACTTCGGCGGCAATGGATCACCGGGTTGATGACCAAAGTCTAAATCTTTGCTGGGAGAATAAAATAAATATTTTTCATGATCAAAGACTGTGATCATAATATCCTCTCGCAAAACTTGTTTAAAAATTGGAATGGATTGAATAATTGCTTGGACGATATCCAAATCGTGTACCTCCTTGTATGCTTGAACATGGTCTTTTTTATTCACATTTTTATTATCGGCTGATATATTTTTATTTTAATTTTTAAATAAGTAACTCAACTTTCGCACACAGAAATATTTAAGCATTGCTTGATATAATTAGGTATAGTGGCCAACCATTTATTCATTTGATTTTTAAAGATGTCCATGTTCAAAGAAACCTCGGCTTCCGCCAAAGTTTGGAAAAGGTCAATAAGTGATTGAAGGGCAGTAATAAAATCTATGTCTTTTACATCTTCGCAAAGGATGTAAAAAAGGTTGCCAATCGTCTTAGGATCCTCCTCTTTTCGCATTTGCCAAGCAATGAGAATATATCGTGTAAAAACAATGGTTGTATGGCTAATTAACATGTCGTAGGAACGTCCCTGGAATTCTTTCTCTAAATTTAAAAGGGATTTATTGCATTTGAAGAAGACTTCAATGTCCCAACGCATGCCGTAAATACGAATGATCTCTTCATTTTCTAATGTTGTATCTGTGCTGAGAATGGCAAGCCATTCGCTCCGTTTATTACGGTTTCGTACAAATAGAATTTTTACTGGAATTCCATTGTCTAAAGTAGCATAAACGGATCCGCGAATGTCTTTTTTACCCATGTGAGGTTTTGCCAATTTGTAAAGTTGATTCAGTGTGAAACGTTCACCATTGTAAACGTATCGCTGCTTTAATTGCTTCACCATGCCAATGACAAATAACCCTTTGTTCGTAATCTTCTCAATTAAAGGCGCTTGTGTAAACCAGGAATCCATGAGAACATAGTCAGCTATAATCCCTTTTTCAAGCGCATGATCAAGTAAAGCTGAAGCCACGTCCGGTTTTGATTTCAGAGCTTCCTGGCGACGCTTATAGCCAGATGTTCGTTTATCAATATTGGTATTGATTTCTTGCAGGCGATTTTCCTTTTTCGGTGAACTTAGAAGAGCAAAATCAACGGGAATAAAAGTAAAACTATCGGTCCAGCCAAGGGTAAGCATTTGAAACCCTTTCAAGTACTGATGGGTAGAGTGATCAAAACCCTTAGCCAACAGTTCAACCGACTTACTACGGTTTCTTGAAAAGACAGAATCATCAATCACAAAAGCTGTGACACGATCTTTTGAAGTTAATGGTTGAAGCAGACGGATCATTTCACTGCTTAATGAAAGTAGAAACTTTCTCCAATGATAGGTTGGTGTATTTAAAAAGCGATAGACTGTATCCTTTCCGGGCAGATCCTGAGATCGTTTACTCATAAAAGCACGAAACCAGTTCTTATATTGGAAGACTAAAAGAAAAATCAGTTTGAAAACAGTAAGACAAGAATACCCGGAAAGTTTCGTAATATTCGCTCTTCTTAAATGATATCCAATATTTAATTCGGAAAATCCTTGTTTAATTTCTTTTGGTAATTGCGCAAAGTAGTCTTTATTCGTTATCATAGTGGTGACACCTTTCTTTTGGATTTGGTTTCGTCACCAATATTTTACCAAAAGAATAGGTGTCTTTCTTTATGTTTTAAAAAATGTCACATGATAATTTTGTACTTCCCAAAACCATTTACATCAAGCATTTAAACAAGATTTTGGACTGCGAAAGCTGAGTAAGTAATCTTTTGATGACGTCAAATATGGTGTATACTTTATGCATGTAAACAATTTTTTGAAATTTGATAAAGGAGGTATATAAAAATGGCAAAATTTGAAGGCAAATCTGCGATTGTCACTGGCGGCGGCAGCGGAATTGGGCGTGAAGTTTGTTTATTGTTGGCCAGCAAGGGGGCTTTTGTATCTGTAGTCGATTTGTCAGAAGAAGGCGGCATGGAAACGGTTCGCCAGATTGAAGAAAAAGGTGGAAAAGCTATCTTTGTTCAAGCGGATGTCAGCAAAGTTGAGGATGTGAAACGATACATAGAGGAAACAAAAAAAGCATTCGGAAAAATCGATATGTTCTTTAACAACGCCGGCGTTGAGGGAGCAGTTGCGCCTATAGCTGAGTATCCGGATGATGCTTTTGAGAAAGTAATCAATATCAATTTAAAAGGAGCTTTTTATGGCTTGAAATATGTTATTCAAGCTATGCTTGAAAATGGTGGAGGTTCCATCGTTAATACAGCGTCCAACGCAGGACTTGTAGGAAGTCCAGGGGTCGGCCCTTATGCTGCTACAAAACACGGAGTGATTGGGCTGACAAAAACGGCGACCGGCGAATATGCGGATAAAAATATTCGGATTAATGCTATTGCGCCTGGACCGACCGCTACGAATATGATGGAACGGTTTACAAAAGGATCAAAAGAAGCAGAAGCTGCCATTAAAGAGGGGATTCCTGCCAAGCGCTACGGCACACCAAAAGAAGTCGCAAATCTTGTCGTTTTCCTGCTTGGAGATGATGCGGAGATTATTAATGGAGCTGTGTATCCGATTGACGGCGGCTTGACAGCATTATAATTTAAAACTGAAATTTTATTTTATAATTGTGTGCAAAGGGGGGCTGTCCAAAAAGTCAGGGTAACTGACTTTTTGGAGCCCCTCATTTTTCACTTTTTAAAAAAAATGCACAAAAAAATCGTCCTTTCTAGTAAAATGAAGTTACCACACAACATTACAGAAAGGACGATTTTTTATGAGCAGTCATATGATTACTCGTGAAAATTATAACACACAAATGACACTTCCTCTAGATGGAAAAGAAAAAAAAACTCCTGCCAAAAGAAATTTAGCCCCTACTTTCAAACCATATAACAACCGTCAAGTTCAAATGATTTATGATATTGAATCTCTCATACCCGAACATCACGTGGCACGTGTCGTGGACGAAATGGTGGAGGCGATACCAGATAAACAATTGTTTTCTCATTATAAAGGCGGCGGCAGAAGTTCCTATCATCCCAAAATGATGCTGAAAATCATTCTGTATGCTTATTCTCAAAAGGTTTATTCCTGCCGAGGAATCGAAAAACTCGTTAAAGAAAATATTCCTGCCATGTGGCTTTCAGCGATGCAACAACCAGATTTTCGCACCATTAATGAGTTCCGAGGGGAACGGATGAAAGCTTTCATGGATGAGCTCTTTGAAGTCATGATTCTCAAATTGATAAAAGAACATTACATCACGATGGAAAACTACTTTTTGGATGGCACTAAGATCGAAGCCAATGCCAATAAGTATTCTTTTGTGTGGAAAAAATCCACTTTGAAATTCGAAGAGAAATTAAAAGAAAAAATCCAAGAAACACTAAAGCACATTCATGAATTAACCCAATTAGAAGCCGGAACAGGGCAAAAGGAAAGCGATCAACATACAGAGATCACCGAACAAAACCTGGAGGAAACCGCAAAAGAAATAGAAGAAAAAGTTGAAACGCTAACGGAAGAAATCGAAAAGGAGACCGATACATCCATTCGGAAAGAGAAGCGAAAAAAACGCAGTCAATTAAAGAAATCGGTGAAACAAATTCGTGAAGATTTCCTGCCCCGAATGGCAAGATACAAGGAACAAAAGGAAATGTTCGGTGACCGTAACAGCTACTCGAAAACAGACAAAGACGCAACCTTCATGCGCATGAAAGAAGACCATATGAAAAACGGTCAGCTCAAGCCCGGATACAACGTGCAAATGGGGACAGAGAATCAGTTTATCTTGTTTTATACTATTCATCAACGACCGACCGATACACGTTGCTTTATCCCACATATGGAGAAGCTAGCCTCCACTTCATTACCGATGCCCCGAACAGTTATTGCGGATGCAGGCTATGGTAGTGAAGAAAACTATGTATATGCAGTTGGTGATGAGAAAGAGCCCCGGTTTGAGTTTCTAATTCCTTATGGGAGCTATGTAAAAGAACAAACACGTACATACAAAAAAGACATTAAAAATGCCAAAAACTGGACCTATTGTGAAGAGGATGATTGTTTTATTTGCCCGAATGGAAGGAGAGTAACGTTTAAAAAATACCAAAACAAAAAGAATCCATCTGGCTATGAACAAAGCTTCAAAATATACGAATGTGAAGATTGTACCGATTGCCCATTGAAAGCGAAATGCACAAAAGCGAAGGGAAATCGTCAAGTTCACTGGAATCCCATCTTCGAAGAAATGAAAGCAAAGGCCAAAACAGCCCTTGAATGTGAAGAGAAAGCCGCCATCTACGCTCGACGCAAAGTCGAGGCAGAAAGTGTGTTCGGTCACATCAAGGGCAATCGGTCGTTCCGCAGATTTTCTTTGCGGGGCCTCGACAAGGTACATGTTGAGTTTGGGATTGTGGCATTAGCCCACAACATACTGAAAGTAGCCGGCATCCGCCAGCTACTTTCAGATAAAAATCGAAAAAATATAAAAGCAAGTGGAGAGAAACGAATTGTTTTTCTCCACTTGCTTCATTTTAGGGACTTATCGGACAGCCCCCTGATTTTCACTTCACAACTTTTTGAAAACGTCATGTTTTGCATTGACATTTACAAAAAAGAATGGAGAAGTAGACGGCTTCCTCTTACATAGTGATCACGGGTTCATCAAGTCAATATAACTGCAAAATGAACCTAAAATTTATTTAGAAAAATATGGAAAACTTCTCCGGAGAATTTAAGGAAGAGTGTTCCAATCTGTACTTTTTTCGATCAGGGTTCCTGTACGACAAATATGTCCACTTGATAACCATCTACGGTTTAAAACTGCTTCAGTAGCTTTTAATTCTTGCTACTCCACAAGGGTCACTTTTTAAATTGGCTCGGTATAAAACTCGCCATGAATCCTATCAAACTTCCATTTTAACCAAGCCCCTGTTTCAGGTTCAATGGAAGAAAGACGGAGCCATCCGTTTTTCACTTTTTGACGGAAAAGGGGATTGTCCCGGAGCAGCCGCTCGATATAAAAACGCGGTGCTTCAATGATCATGAGCAAACGAAGGGGGGAATGAAACAGCTCCCTGTCGGAAGAAGCGACCGACTGCCACGGAAGACCGGAAAGCAAGTCGCTCCCATTCCCTTGCATCACCCCGAATCCACCTGTAACCGTCTGCGTCGTTTTGCTGCCGCTTCCGTAATAATGCGGTGCAACGGTTGATGCGTAATATTGCAAATTGATCCATTGCCCGACCGTAGCAGGACCGGAGATGATATTTTCAAGTGCTTCGCCGGATTGGTCTTTTCGCCAGTCATAGCTGTGTAAAAACACTTTCCCGTCTAAATGGCAATGTTTTGTAAGCGTCCTGCGGCCGATAATAAAGGCTGCGTTTCCAGCCAATCCCCATTCAGGACGGATTTCGCTCCAATCGACGGAACGGCGGCTCGCCTCAGTCACCGGATTTTTCGACTTGCCGGTGCAAGGGAGATTCGCCAGCCGTTCGGCGTTTGCTTTCCGTTTCACTTCTTCTAGCTTTCCTTTTAGTAAACGGAGTGACTGCTCTGCCTTTTTCGATAAGGTTGGCAAATCGAGTAAGTAGAGTTCGTCGACCGTTGTGATATGTTCCGCTGCCACAAATACGGTTTCATCTGGAATGAAGATCCCTTCCTTCACCAGTCCTTCTCTTACTTCCTGCAAGTTACATAGGCTTGCAAACACGCGGGCATTAAAAGCTCCGGCTGTTCCGCCGCACGCCCCGCAATCAAGGGAGGAGGCATACGGGTTATTCGTTGTCATACTTTCGTGACCGCAGACAACGACAAGGGGGGCAAAAGACGATGTTAACCCGATATTTGTTAACAATTGTTTTACGTACTGAACTTGTTCTTCTGTTGTAAACCCGATGGGCAAACCGGATGATGAACAAGACACTTCATGATGCAATGACAAGTTTGTCGGCGGCTTCCGTTCAGCTGTTTTTTCAGCTTGCTGGAGAAAATGGCCCGCCCATCTAGGGGCAATGCTTCTGGCGATTGTATGCAAACCAAGCCATGGGCCGCTCATTTCTGGAAGCAATAAACTCGCTAATGCATCTTTTTTCATTTTTTTAAAGGTGCCCCCGATGAACTGAAATACATTGAGCCGGCGACGGTATTTTGCAGCATCATCTTGTGCAGATTCGTAAATTTCATGCTTCGGCTCAATGATCGCAGGACAAGAAGGATGGGTATGGTCGCTGTCAAGTTCACGCGTTCGGATCGGCAAACCGAAAAATCCTGCGCAACCGTACGTTTCAAATGGACCGGATTCCTCTAAATGACGGCGAAAAGGCTCGGAACGGACATCAATGCAGAAAAGAAACTGGACGGCGGCCTGCTCTTTTTGTCCAATGTATGGACGGGATGCAATTTTTTCTTGCAGCCGGGATTCGTACGTCTCTTCCCACGCCTCGAGCCAAAGGTGATAACGATTGATCCGCCAAAACCGGTCGGCAAACAATAAACAGGATGTCATTTCATCCTTCGACAATTGCCTCCACTCATCCACAGATATTCCTCCCCAATGGATCCATGCGGCCAAAAGGGGAAGTAAACTTGAAACGTCAGCCTTTTTCTCCTGTTCCAGCGGCAAGTAAGGGGAGACAAATGCCCATTCTAACGAAAGACGAATGGCCAAATAATCAACTAACAGTTGGAGGCCTTCTCCACTTTGCTGAGAACGCCACTTTAACATGCCGGCCCATCCCGGCAATGCAAGAAGATGCGATTCTAAATAGTCTTTCGCCTTTTCATCGTCTATATCAAGCAGCGACAGCGAAAACAACAGTGCTGTTTCCGCATCTTCCGGCCAGTCAGCTAGGCGTTTTCTCTCATTTTTTGAAAGAGCCGGATCGTTTTGGATAAGTTTTTGCCAAGCAGGATAAAATCCCTGTTCCCGGAAGGGCATTGCCCATGCAGCTTGATTATCATCCAAATATAGTTTGCACCATTTGATCATTTGTTGATCAAGCCGTTCGTCTAGCTTGTAAATGCGGGTACAAATCGGCTTCACCACCGCTGCGTTTGTGGAACCGATCCACTCGGCTATTTCCTCCGCCAGCTCGTTCAGTTCTGATGAATCTAACCATTCATGTGGTACGGTTTCGTTCCACAAAAGTGCATGGCACAACTGTTCCGCTTTGTGGCGATGAACGGGTAGAGACTGCTCGGAAAGCCAGTTCTCCAGCTGTTTTTCAACGAAGGAGGGATTGATCTCGCCTCTAGCGAGAGCTTTGCGTACAACCGCCATTGTCGGATACAGGTGAACATGCTGGGTTTGTTGCAAATGCTCAGCTACTTCGGTAAACGGCATATGTTCAAGTTCCATCCACGGATGCCGTGCAATGAACGTTGAAATCGGCCAAAGGGGAGCAATTGCATCGCATGCCTGTTCCACGAGCTGAAGAATAGAGCGGGACACATCTTTCTTATTTCGTTTACTTTGCTCTTCAGGACGTTCAAGTGAAATCACTGTTTTACTCATGGGTCATCTCCTCCTTCATATATGCATGCAAATAAAGGGGATGCCGTTCAACCGCAGACAGACTGGGCTCGCCAAAATGAACAAGCCGCATATAAAATCGGGCAGCAATACCGGAAGAACGTTGTTTAAAGAGCTGTGCCAACGCCAATGCGGAAACAATAAACAAAATGAAAGTAAGCCATTCAAGGACAAGCGGAGGTGCAAAGTGAGAAGCCTCTGCTTTATGCAGCATGGCCATTAGTCCGCTGCGCACTTCTTCTGAAATAAATGCCAGTATCGCTGCTAGTGCCAACCCAAGCCATCGACCTTCTCGGAAAAGCGCAAATCTGCTCCATGCAATCGTCATGGACGAACCAAGGAGCAAAGCGCTCAATAGGCGCGCCGGCTCTTCCGGCGAAACGGCCCAGAAGCCGAATCCAAGTGCCAAGCCAAGCATCGTGCCGACAAACCTATGTCCTTTTTTGTGCACCAATGTTCGTGCCGAATGTCCCGGACGGGGAACAGCCGATCCGGACTGTAAAAATAAAGTCGCTTTAAATAAGCCGTGCAAAATAAGATGAATGACTGCCGCCTCGTAAGCGCCTAATGCACATTGAATAAGCATCATACCCATTTGTGCCATCGTTGAGGCGACTAGTTGCCGTTTATAATCTACTTGAACGAAACTGACGCCGGTACCGATCATGACGGAAATAAACGCGATTAGAAGAAGGAGAGCGTGTGTGACTGCATCCGTAAACAACGGTGAGAAATGCCAAAGCAAAAGTCCTCCGGCATTGACAAGACCGGCGTGCATCACAGCCGAAACCGGCGTCGGCGTTACCGCAGATTCAAGCAGCCAACGGTGGAAAGGCCATTGCCCGGCAGGAATGATGGCCGCCAAAATAAGCAGCAAGCTTATTCCGGCTGTCTCCCACCATTTAAGATGAGACAACTTATCCGTTGATAAAGCGCCCGATAACTTCCACTCCCCAGTCGCATGAAACAGCCAGACAGACACTGCACATACCGCAAGGGAAGAAACAAAAAACATTGTTCCCATTTGCACCGCTTCAGCTTTTGCCGGCCGCCATTCTTTTTTTAAAGCCGTCAAAAAGACAAGACCGAAAAGAGGCATCGCCCAGCAAATGCTAAACAGGCGTAGATCATCAGTCATCCAAGTGCTGGCGGAAGAGCCGGTTGTCCATGTCAAGAATAGAAAATATAGCCGGTAGACTCGATCCCCATGCAAATATCGAATGGAAAACCGCTGGATGATAAAGCCGAGTGTTGAAATATAGACCGCCATCATCCAGCTAATCGTGTCGAGCCGCCATGGTCCGGCTTTTATTTCCGCGCCAGAATAAATCCACCCGAAGAATGCCGAAGCAATCGGCAAAAGAAGCAGGCCGACGTGAACATGTACATACCAGTCGGGCACACGAGGATGCAGATAAATCAATGCGCTTATGAGCACGATCATCAATGCTGCCAGCCATCCGAAAACCAACATTTCTTGCAAATTTCGTTCCTCCTCTGGTGTGACCTTTTTGAAAGAAAAAAACCGGCTATGTCATTCTAAGCAAAACAGCCTTTTTTAAGAAAATGACTGTCTTTTGCCTAAAAATGACGATAGCCGGTTTACCTTAAACCAATTTCGATTGGCTTAGATCTCCCGTTTCAGTTTTCCCATTGTCGGTTTACCTTCAACGAACCTACTAATAGATTCCGTAGGTTTTTTGAAGGTCTGCCGACTTTGGCAATTCTCTCGTATTTTTTCAAAAAAAGTTGTTTTCATTATACATCATCGTTTTCAAGATTGCACGTATTTTTTTAGAGATTTATAGAAAAAGCGTTTACGTTTATTTAAGGAGTTTCTTTTCCAAATTTTGAAACAATTTAAACACCATAATTCGCTCCCCGGTTTGAGTACTAAGGTCCGTATGGAAACTTTTTACTTGCTCTTCTGTAATTTGAAAAATCATCTCTTTCAGCTCATCAACCCCGGATTCGACTAAACTGGAGCGGATTTGTTTCACAGACAACATCCCTTCTTTAGACTCACAGAGGGCATATTCAGCAGGGGTTAGAATACCTTGCAGCGATACAATAATCATATCCCGCAAAATATCCGTTTTGACGGACACAGATCCGCGTCCAAGAAAATCTTTTTCCCATTTTGTTAATGCTTTGCTGATTTCAGCCTCGATACTGCCTTTCGATTGATTCATGATGTTTCACCTCTCTAACAGGTACATGACAAGGAATTAAAGTTCGAAAATGATAAAACGACTGATACATTCGTATTCCCTTTTTTGATCAATAATCATTATTATAATCATTATCGGCTTTGGCTGCTAGAAAAAAATCATTCTTTGTTTGAATCAATCATTTTGAAATGGCAATTCCATCATCAATTTAGGAATCCAAAAGAGATTGTAAAGCATGGATAAGAACACCGTTTACCCGAGGCCCAGTCGTCACTCATCTTTTAAGGTTTCTAGAGCGTAAAAGGGAGCACGTCCCCAGTTGTCGAAAAAAGCAGTAGCCATTAACCATCGAACGATAACAATTTTCAACATCCGAGATGTAACCTGTTCAGCGTTTTATCATTGACAAAGATTCAGGTTTTCGCTGCTAAAAAATATCGGAAAATGTTCCAACCAAACAAAGCTGTACGGCGAGATGTATTCTTTGAGCGCTAAAACAGCGTATTTCAACCATAAAGGATCTGGTGAAACGATTGAAACATGATCTAATTTTTCTTCTTGGGTGATATACTAGAAGATATGAAAGACTTGATTCTTCTTCAAGTCATAGAAGAAGGTTGTTGATGAGGAAAACGCACCGTGAACGCAACTAATTAAAAACCGAGAGTTTAGCTGTAATGATCATTTAGGCACTGAAAAAACTATTGCAACAATCAGCATGAAAAGAGATAATAAGATTTATATGGAATTTTATAAAATATTGCTAAAATTATTGGTAGGGGATGTAGTAAATATGAAAGTTGTAAAGTTTGGTGGAACGTCCGTTGCATCTGGGCAACAAATTCAAAAAGTGTTCGATATCGTCACATCTGATCCAAAAAGAAAAATTGTCGTTGTTTCGGCTCCTGGCAAAAGATTTAAAGAAGATGTGAAAGTGACCGACTTATTAATAAAGTGCGGGGAAGAATATTTGAACAATGGCAGCGCAAAGGAAACATATGAAGCTGTTGTGAACAGATATGCTGAAATTGCTAAAGAATTAGGATTATCTAATGATATTATTGATCGAATTTCAGCTGATTTGCAAGAAATTTTACATGGGGACAAATCAAATCCTGCCCGTTTTATGGATGCGGTGAAGGCCAGCGGTGAAGATAATAATGCAAAACTGATCACTGCGTATTTTCAATCGCGCGGTGTTGAAGCCCATTATGTGAATCCTAAAGAAGCAGGGCTTATTGTGAGCGATGAACCCGGCAATGCACAAGTACTGCCGGAAGCCTATGAAAATTTAAAAAAGCTGCGTGATCGCTCAGGAATTCTAATTTTCCCTGGATTTTTCGGTTATTCAAAAGACGGTAAGCTCGTTACCTTTTCTCGTGGCGGTTCTGATATAACAGGTTCGATTTTGGCAAACGGAGTCGGAGCGGAAATATATGAAAACTTTACGGATGTAGATGCGGTCTATTCCGTAAATCCTAATTTTGTTGAAAATCCGAAAGAAATTCGGGAGCTTACATATAAAGAAATGCGTGAGTTATCTTACGCAGGCTTTGCAGTATTCCATGACGAAGCACTTATTCCGGCATTCCGTGCAGGAATCCCGGTAAATATTAAAAACACCAATAATCCATCTGCACTTGGTACAAAAATTGTGCATGAACGAACGAATTCTAACGGTCCTGTCGTAGGTATCGCTAGTGATACCGGTTTTTGCAGCATTTATGTCAATAAATATTTAATGAACAGAGAAATCGGTTTTGGCCGAAGATTGTTGCAAATTTTAGAAGATTTTGGGCTGTCATATGAACATACACCTTCTGGAATTGATGACATTTCTGTCATTTTGCGCCAGGATCAGTTTGATTCGGAAACAGAACGGAAAGTTGTAGAGCGGATCAAAAAGGAACTGGAAGTCGATAATATAGAAGTTGCTTATGATTTAGCGGTAATCATGATTGTTGGCGAAGGAATGCGGAAAAATGTCGGGACGATGGCCCGAGCTGCAACAGCACTTGCTAAAAGCGGAGTGAACCTCGAAATGATTAATCAAGGTTCATCAGAAGTGAGCATGATGTTTGGCGTAAAAGGAACGGATGAAAAGAAAGCCGTACAAGCGTTATATGAGGAGTTTTTTGGGACAACATAACTTAATCAAAATTGTCCACTCGCCTGCAGACAAATTGGATTTTTTGTCTGCAGGCTGTTTTTATGTTGGAAAAGATGCGAAATGCTCAATATTTAAGGTGATCTGGGACTGTTTTCCTAATGAAGGAGCGTTTTTTCTTTGATAATAGCAAGTTCATGCCTCCGTTCCAATTGCATAAATCATGACCTTAAAATGGGCGGTTCATTTTTTGAAAACATATGGCGATTTTATGTCTGCGATTTCACACTGATTAAAAAAGGGATTGTGTGAACGGTGAGTGAGGCGGTCAAGCAACACTGCTGTCATCCTCTCGTCCCCAATAATGCTTGCAAAATTCAAAATTAGTCGTAAGATAATACTGGTTTGTTGTAAAAAGGGAAATAGAAAAGAGCCGCGTTGTTTCTTCTTTGGTAGGATAAACAATAGACAAACAAATTTTGGCAGAAAAAGTTATTGATGTCACCTTAAACGGATCCTATACCTCCTAAAAGCTAGTTGTTAGAAGCATTGTATATGAAACTGGGTCTATTTTACTATTCTATAAAAATGATGAATTTTGCACCGATATAAATAAAAAAGGGGTTTGGGAAGGGGATCGTAGATCATATGAAAAAGAATAAAACAGTGACAAGGATCACTACTTCCAAAAAGCAAGGCGGATTGAGAAGAAGGCTGCTCAGAAGCTTTGGAATATTAATGCTGCTAACATGTTTAATGGCCGTTATTAATTTTGGGGTAATAAAAAATTTAACAAATCATACGGAAAGCATCATGAAGGAAGATGTAGAAGGACTGATCCAAAACGAGAAAATGCGATACAATATTGCAGAACGCATTTCATTAATAAACCAGTTTCTTCTATATGGGGACCGAGACATTCGTCAAAAATACGAAGAATTGGCAAAACAGAGCAGCGAGATTCAAAAGCAGTTATTGAAATTGAATTCTTCACAGCAAATGAAGGATTTAGTTGCGAAATGCCACCAATGGGAATTGCTTGTCCGACACGAGGTTTTATTCGACTATGATATGGGGAAAAAGAATGATGCTTTAAAGCAAATGAAAGAAAGTGTACAACCGCTTGGGGAAACGATTATTCAAGAATTTGAAAAAGTGACGTCAGATCGACAAAACGATGTAATCAAAAGCGGAAATAATATGATTCAACTTAGCAATCTATCTATCATCATCATATTAGCTGTTTTGGCCTCCATACTTTTAATCGGTTTCATCATGTCCTTTAAAATGGCTCGTTCCATTACAAATCCTTTGATCAAAATCGCCGGCCAAATGGAGCAAATATCTAAGGGAAATCTAATATTGGAACCGTTATCAATAAAGTCGAAGGATGAAATCGGCGAATTGATGGAAGCTGTCAACGAAATGGGGAATCAGCTTCGAAAGATCGTGCAAGACATTCATCATGCTTCAGATACTATGTCAAAACAAAGCAGCGATTTGCTTTCTTCCTCTAAAGAGCTAAAAGAAGGAAGCAACCAAATCGCTGCGACGATGCAAGAGCTGTCGGCTGGAGCAGAATCGCAAGCTAATTCTGCCTCAGAGCTTTCTGAAGCAATGGGTATGTACATGGATAAGATTTATCAAATACATAGGAATGGAAAAGAAATGTTTGATAAATCGAGAGAAGTGCTGGAGTTGACGGACAATGGCAGCAAGCTGATGAATCAATCGAAAAAACTTTTTGATTATATGTTTACAGGCATGCAAAGCAATATGAAAAAAATTAAAAAACTTGATGAACGCTCAAAACAAATTTCCAAACTCGTTGAAGTTATTCAATCTATAGCTGATCAAACAAATTTGCTCGCGCTAAATGCAGCGATTGAAGCGGCTCGAGCGGGGGAACATGGAAAAGGATTTGCAGTAGTTGCAGACGAGGTCAGAAAATTGGCTGAACAAGTTTCCAGTTCCGTTGTGGATATTCAAAAAATCGTGGAAGAAGTCCATAGCGAGACGAATAAAGTGACGAAAAGCTTTGAATTAGGATTTCAACAAGTAGAATCGGGAATGGATTCAATGAACGAAACGAGTGCCGCATTTCAACAAATTAAAGAAACGATTAAAGAAATTTCCGAAAGAATCAACAATGCTCAAAATGATTTAACTGACATGTTATCAACGAGCGAATCGATTAATGATTCGATTTCCAACATCGCATCGATTTCGGAAGAGGCGGCTGCAGGTATTGAACAAACATCAGCTTCAGCAGCAACGGCAAATGGATCAGCGGCAACCATTGCTTCACATGCCGAATCCATGTCAAATCTGGCTGGAGATTTGCAATCTTTAGTGAAAAGGTTTCAAGTTCAATAATCAATTTTTACGAACCGTATGACAAAATAAAAGGATGAATGGACTGTAAAGCGTGCAAGCATCTTGCTGCACGCTTTTATTTTTTTCGATAAGAAAAGATTTTGACTGACTGTTTGGTAGAGCACACTTTTAAAATGACAGCGTTTACATAAACTGTTTTTTCCATTAAAATGAGCATTATAAAATAAAAAAAGGAAAAGGGGATTGGAAATGTTTTTTTCCTATACTCAAGAAGAAATGGAGAGGGCTTTAAACTTGTTTCATACGCTTGCAAAAGCGTATAAAAACGTTTCGGATCACGCCAATCGAGACAGCAAGGAGCATGGTTTGAATCCAACCGAATATGCTGTATTGGAGCTTCTGTACATAAAGGGTCCGCAAAAACTTCAGCAAATCGGGTCAAAACTATTGCTTGTCAGCGGTAATGTAACTTATGTTATTGACAAGCTTGAAAAAAACGGATGGATTTATCGGGAAAAAAATCCGAAAGATAAACGGTCAGTTTATGCAAATTTATCGGAGAAGGGGCGCCAATATTTTGATGAAATATATCCGATCCGCGCCTTAAGGATGGCGAGAGTTTTTTCCGGCCTATCCGAAGAAGAACAAGTGCAATTGATCGAACTGTTAAAAAAAGCTGCAGACTCCAGCAATAGTGTGCTGTTTCGATAATTTTTATGAATGAAATTCTATGTAATTATTGAATAAAGCTATGTTTATACCGATATAAAAAATGAGAACCCATAGTTGAGGAAGTGTTAAAATAATGGATCGCCTTTTTCAACAATTTTATGACCTCATTTTTCAATTTCACCCTGATATGATCGTTTTTTGTGATCCAAGCGGATTGGTCAAGGAAGGCAACCGAATGGCTGCGCATTTTTTGCAAAAGAAAGGTTCGATTTATCATTTTTTTCATACTTCATCCAGAAAAGAGATTCAGCATCTTTTTGAACAGGTGAGGATAACCGGCGAACCTGCAACTTTTGAGGCAGTTGTTGAGGAAACGCCTTCGTCCATCTTATGCCTTCCTTTATATAGCAATAATTTTTTTTATGGTTATGCGCTGATTATAAGAGATATTTCAAAAGTAAAGGAAGCGGATGAGAAGATTCAATATTTAACGCAATTTGACGATTTGACAAAGCTGCCAAATGAACAAGCTACTTTCAACCGTTTAGAGTATTTATGCCAAACAGAAAAAAATCCTGCTGCAGTTGTGAAGTTTCAAATTAATCGCTATAAATACATAAACGAAATTTTTGGGAAAGATATTAGTAATGAAGTGATTAAGTCATTTGCAAGGCAGTTAAGAAATATTTTTCCCGATACATACTTTATAGGTCGTCTGTCAAATGACGAGTTTTTAGTTATTGTTTACAATGTTGTAAATAAAGATGAGATGATTCGTGATATTGTGCATCGTATCAATAAGCTGGAAGATATACTTGTCATCAACGATTTGGAAATTTATTACGATTATAGCATTGGCATCGTGTTTTACCCGGTTCATGGAAGAACGCCGAAAACTTTAATTAAAAATAGTGAAATTGCTATCAAAATGGGGAAAGAAAAAAACGAGCGCATTGCCCAATTTAATAATCATAACAGCAAATCGATCGAACGAAGAATTTTTATAGAAAATGAGCTTTACAAAGCTGTGAAAAAAAGAGATTTATGTTTATATTATCAACCGATCGTCGATACAAAAGAAAAAAAAATTACCGGCTTTGAAGTGCTGCTCAGATGGAAACATAAAGAGCTTGGGATGATTCCCCCTTCAGAATTTATACCGATTGCGGAAGATACAGGGCTTATCGTAGAAATCGGCAAATGGAGCATGGAAAAAGCTTGCCAGCAATTAAAGGAATGGAGAGATAAGGGCTTCCGTGACTTGAAAATCAGTGTCAATTTATCTATTAAACAATTTTACCAGCATGATGTTGTGAAAATGATTACGGATTACTTGACGATGTATGAAATTCCGCCTGAATGCTTTGAGCTTGAATTTACCGAAACCGTCCCAATGTACAATTTTGAATGGTTTTTGGAAATCATCCGCAAGTTAAAGAAACTAAATATAGGTTTGAGCATCGATGATTTCGGAACAGGCTATAGTTCGCTCAGCTATTTAACGAAGCTGAAGCTGGATAAAATTAAAATTGACCGTTCTTTTATTCAAAACATTTATTTAGAGCACGACCACAATGTCGTTGTAAAAACGATCATTGCTCTAGCGCAAAATTTGAAGCTTTCCATCGTAGCGGAAGGCGTCGAAAAAAAAGAACAAGTATTTTTTCTGAATCGCCACCATTGTTTTCAAATGCAAGGTTTTTATTTCAGCAAGCCTGTTTCATCTGATGAAGCATTCCAACTTTTGCAAAATTGGCCTGAAAAGAAAAAGCAATTGTTCATTTGAAAATCTTGATCGTCGGATTTCGATTGATTGCTCTTAAAAAACATTCTGCTTTTAACAGGTGAAACCGGCAATTTTGCCGGTTTCAACGAACGAATTAGCTCTGGCTTTTTTGAAAAAGCCGAAATGTAATATTTACCATCCCCACCAAGATGCTCCGACAATAATGAGAAGAATGAACAGAACGACGATTAACGCAAAGCCTCCGCCGTATCCTCCAGATACTCCAGACATATGAAAACCTCCTTGTGAAATGTTTTATTTCAGTTATAAACTATGCTGAAGAAGCTCAAGTTGTATAGGCGGTTTTCATAATAAATGCTCGACGATGGCTTTAATTTTTTCATGCTGATCGATGGAAAAATAATGTTTCATTGGACAAATACCTGATTTTACCCTGTTGATGCAGTAGTCCATTGTAAAAGATTCGGCATCAAGCTGTTCATTGACTTCATTCCAATGAAGCGGAGCGGCAACCGTTCCATTTTCGACTCCTCTGACGGAATAAGGTGAAATGATCGTTTTTCCCTCTGCATGCTGTAAAAAGTCAATATAAAGGCGGCTGCCCCGTTTTTTCTTCAAGCGTTCAATCGTAAATTCGTTCGGATGCTGTTCGGCTAAATAATTAGCGAAAAAAGACGTAAACCGCCTCGTTTCCTCATATGAGAAAATATTGGTGCCGATCGGAATATGAACTTGAATTCCTTTGTTTCCGGAAAGCTTTGGAAAGGAGGCAATCTCAAACCGATCTAAACATTCCTTCAGCTTGTTTGCAGCATAGATAGCCAAATGAAATTCGTTTTTTGACGGCGGATCTAAATCAAATACAATTTCCGCCGGCTGTTTTTCCTTCCACGTATTAAAGGGGATATGAAATTCAATTGCGAGCTGGTTGCCAAGCCACATAAGCGTTTTTTTATCATTGCAAATGATATAATGAATCCCGTCGATTGTTTTTGTCTGAATAAATTCCGGGGCATAATCAGGACAATTTTTTTGAAAAAATGCTTCTCCCAACAAACCGTGCGGATAGCGGATCACCGTTAAGGGGCGGTCTTTTAAAAATGGAAGCATATAATCGGATATTTCCAATAAATAAAGCAAAAAATCTTGTTTTTGTATATCATATTTCGGCCAAAGAGGTTTTTCAATATGTGTGACAGCCACATCTTTGACATTGGCTTCAGCCATTTTCAGCTGCAAAAAAGTGCAGTCTGTCCAATCATGTTCCAATGCAAAGGAATGGAAAGAAGGTTCTCTTAAACTGCCGCTGTCAATGGAAAGAAACCGTACTTTCATGCAAATGGCCGGCTCTATAGTATATAGGTGGTTTTCCTTTTTTCCTTTCTTTTTTATAATCTCCAACAACGCTTGTTTTTGGTTGTCAGGCATACCGTGAGAAAAAACGCCGGCTTGCACAATTGCTCCTTTATGATGAACAGAAATATGTATGTAGCCGTTGTTTGAATCAAATCCAGTGACAAAAAAGAGCGCTTCTTTAAAGTTTTTGATTTTCAGCCATTGTGATGTTCTTTTCTTGTTCTCATATGTGCTTAACATATGTTTGCAAACAACGCCTTCTCCTTCATGCTGGACAATTTTTTCCCATAATTGGGAAAACTGATGATATGCTTGAATCATTTGGATCGGGATCGGATTCTCTGGACTAACATGCAGCGGTAAACCGAGTTGTTGAAATACGGAGGATAGTAGTTCTTTTCGGTTGGAAAGGGGTTTTTTTGTTATAACCTCTCCTTGCAGCAAAAGTATATCGAAAACGAGAAGCTGATATGCTTCGGTCGTTTCATCGCTTTTTCTTTTCCATTTTCTTTTTAAAGAGGCAACATCAGCGGAAAAAGCTGTTTTGAGCATAACAAGCTCTCCGTCCAAAACAAGCGGAAAAAAAGGACGCCATTTTTCTATTTGTCTTTCGATAAAATGTTTAATTTCCGGGAACGATGGGGATAAATCGTTTCCATTTCGGCTCATGAGAGAAATACGGTCTTCGTCAGCTTGCAATATCGCGCGAAAACCATCATATTTTGGCTCATATAGCCATTGCTCCCCTTCCGGAATATGGAAAGATAATGTCGGCATCATCGGTTGCATAGTGTTCACCCTTAAAGATTGGAGGATAGATTTGTGAAAAATGCAGTTTTTTTAGACAGAGACGGCGTTGTAAATGAAGTGATGACCAATCGTGTCCGTTTCGTAAATAAGCCTGAAGATTTTTATTTGTTAAAAGGAGCAGCTGAAGCTGTTGCGCTTTTGAACAGATCCAATTTTGACGTTTTCGTTGTCACAAATCAGGGCGGAATCGGATTAGGATACATGTCAGAAAAAATGCTCCACAAAATCCATGAAAAAATGGTTCGTGAAATTGAAAAAAAAGGCGGAACGATTAAAGAGGTTGCCTATTGTCCCCACGCACCTAAAGAAGGCTGCGACTGCCGTAAGCCGGAGCCAAAGATGATTGTTGATTTGGCAAAGAAATATAACATCAATATAGAGAACAGTTATATGATTGGCGATCGTGAAGTAGATATCGCTGCCGGAAAGGCTGCAGGAGCTAAAACGATATTAGTAGGCAGCCGCCATCAAGAAAAAATAGCTGATTTTCATTTTCCGGATTTGCTGTCGGCCGCCCGCTTTATTGTCCGGCAAAGCTAAGCTTTTTTGCGGGTCGTTTTCGTTTTTTTGCCTGCTGCTCCGCTTTTTTCTTCTCCCTTTTTATTTAATGATTTTGAGCGTTCGATGCTTGCCTCAAGCGCACTCATTAAATCGACTACGTTCTTTTTTGGAGACGGTTCAGCCGTTTTTGTTTCGTTTTGCTGTACTTTTTCTTCAATTTTTTCTTGAATCCGCAAACGGTATTCATCTTGATATTTCTCCGGTTGGAACGTTGTTGTCAGCTGATCGATAAGCAGCATGGCAGCGTCCAGCTCTTTTTTTTCAATATTGGTATTTTGAGGAATCCCGGGAACGTCACGGGCGTTTCGCACTTCATCTGGATAATGAATCGTTTCCATTAAAATGACGTCCTCATATGTCCGGATGACAGCCAATTGTTGTTTAGAGCGCATTGAAATCTTTCCAATTCCAATCTTCCCTGATTGTTTCAATGCTTCACGAAGCAATGCATACACTTTTTGTCCGTTTTCGCCTGGACCGATATAATATGACCGGTTAAAATAAATCGGATCAATTTCCGGCAAATTCACGAAATCGACGATTTCAACCGTTTTGTCTTCATTTTCTTCCTTCAGAGCTGCTAATTCCTCATCTGTTAAAATAATGAATTTGCCTTGTACATATTCGAACCCTTTCACAATGTCATCGTTGCCAACTTCTTCGTCGCAGTTTGGACAACGTTTTGCGTATTGAATTGGGGTATGGCATTTTTTGTGAAGCTGACGAAATTTCATATCCTTGTCTTCTGTAGCAGAAAACAGTTTGACCGGGATGTTGACGAGCCCGAAGGATATGGAACCTTTCCACATTGTATGCATATTCATTCCGCCTTTCCGTAAGTTACCTTTTCTTTCTCTTTATTTTTTGCGAAAGGATCAGAATGATTTGTGTTAAAAAATGTAAGTTAAATACTCGAAAAACGGTTCATACAAATTCCGAAAAAAGAAAAAATCGGCAATTTGCCGATTTTACGGTTGAACCAATTATTTTTTTTCATTTTTTTCTTCTTCGTCAAGAATTCCTTTTGTAGCCAGCTTGAATTCCCGCAGCGTTTTTCCTGCTGCTTTTCCAAGCTCCGGAAGCTTGCTCGGTCCAAAAAGCAAAAGTGCAACGAAAATGATTAAAATAAATTCTGTCCAACCAATTCCCATGTTCTATCCCTCCTAAAAAATGTTCCATTTCATGCCGTTATGCAATCGGAACATGAACAAATAAAACTTATGAAACATCATCCAACATCATTTTACCCTAAACAATATGAAAAATGAAGCATTTGGACGAACATGGGAAAGGATAAAATGTTTGTATTATTTACAAAAGTCTATTTTAAGGCTGTTTTCCGCTAAAATCAGCCTGAGCTTGTGCAATTAAACGCTTTGTCATTTCTCCTCCAACAGATCCGTTTGCGCGTGAGGTAGTATTTGAACCAAGGTGGACACCAAACTCTTGCGCGATTTCCATTTTAAATTGTTCAAGAGCTTGTTCAACTCCTGGAACAATTAATTGATTTCGCCTTGCCATTCGAATTCAACTCCTTTTTGCCTGTTTACGCATAGTTTGCAAAAAAGAAGTGATCTGATGTGTGGAACTTGTTGGTTAAAAATAAACAATGTAGTTGACCGTAAAATGTTGATATTGGTATGAATTTACCAGCATATAAAAGGAAATGTAAGAAAACTATATAAAAAAACTATTCAGTACAAACTGATAATTAAATATAAGAGATATCCGCTATATACCGCGTTTGTGTCCATCAAGAAAAATTAGTTATACTTATAAAGCAACGAATCGTTCGGGTTTACATATTTTTATTATGAGCTATTAAAGCTTAGTATGACAATTTTATCGGCGTATTATTTTGAAAGTATTGAATTTTAGAAAAAGGGGTGGAAAAATGCCGATCATTGAGGTGAAAAATTTAACAAAAATTTTTGGTAAAAACCCCGCTCAAGCATTGAAGCTATTAGATGAAGGATTTTCAAAGCATGAAATTTTACAAAAAACCGGACATACAGTGGGAGTGAATCGCGCTTCCTTTTCCGTTGAGGCTGGAGAAATTTTCGTCATTATGGGGTTGTCTGGAAGCGGCAAATCAACATTGATAAGATTGCTCAACCGGTTGATTGAACCGACTAAAGGAAGCATTTTTATCGATGGGGACAATTTATCAAAAATGGATAAAAAATCATTGCGAGAGGTGCGGAGAAAAAAAATCAGCATGGTTTTTCAACGATTTGCCCTATTTCCGCACCGAACGGTTTTAGAAAATGCAGAATTCGGACTTGAAATTCAAAAGGTCCCAAAAGAAGAACGAAGGGAGAAGGCAATCAAAGCGCTTGAAATGGTCGGATTAGGACAATATTTGGAGCAAAAGCCTAATCAGCTGTCAGGCGGAATGCAGCAGCGCGTAGGACTTGCGAGAGCATTGGCAAATGATCCTGAAGTGCTGTTGATGGATGAGGCCTTTTCAGCCTTGGATCCGCTTATCCGAAAAGAAATGCAGGATGAATTGCTCGATCTTCAAGGGACGATGAAGAAAACCATTATATTTATTACACATGATTTAGATGAAGCTTTGCGGCTTGGAGACCGGATTGCCTTAATGAAAGACGGATCGATTGTGCAAATCGGTACGCCCGAAGAGATTTTAATGAATCCGGCAAACGACTATGTCGAAAAATTCGTTGAAGATGTAGACAGATCGAAAATATTGACGGCGCAGCATATTATGAAACGGCCCGAAACGATCAATATTGAAAAGCATGGACCGCGTGTTGCATTGGAAAGAATGAGAGAAGAAGGGATATCCACCATTTTCGTTGTTGACAGCAAACGGAATCTAAAAGGTTATGTAACAGCTGATGATGCATCAGAAGCAAGAAAAAAAGATGTTCGTGATATTGAAGAAATATTGCGGACAAATGTTCCGAAGGTTGAAAAGGACACTCCAATGTATGATATTTTTACGGTCATCCACGACTCGCCGATACCAGTAGCAGTAGTCGAAAAGGAAAAATTAATAGGGATCATCGTTCGCGGGTCAGTCATCGCGGCTCTTGCAGGTGAAAGCGAGGTGAGCACAAACAGTGCTGAATAATGTGTTGGATTTTGTTCCGAAAATTCCAGTTGCGGAAAAGATCAAACAATTTACGGACTGGGTGACAAATTCTTTTTCGTTTTTGTTTGATCCGTTAAAAAAATATTTTGAGGATTTAATGGAATATGTGGCGGATTTGTTGGGGGCTGTGCCGCCTGTTCTAGTCATATTGATCGTTGCCGTTATTGCCTTTTTTATAAGCGGAAAAAAGTTTGGCCTGCCGGCATTTTCCATCGTCGGCCTTTGGTTTATTTACAACCAAGAGCTTTGGGATCATTTAATAAGTACATTTACTTTAGTTTTGATCGCAAGTTTATTATCCGTCATCATCGGTATTCCAATAGGTATTTTAATGTCTAAAAGCAGAACAGCGGAAGCAATGATTACTCCTATCTTGGATTTTATGCAAACGATGCCTGCATTTGTCTACTTAATACCTGCCGTTGCTTTTTTTGGTATCGGCATGGTGCCGGGAGTGTTTGCATCATTAATTTTCGCGACACCTCCTACCGTTCGTTTTACGAATTTAGGAATTCGCCAGGTGCCGAAAGAATTGATTGAAGCTTCTGATGCATTCGGTAGCACAGCAGTTCAAAAACTATTTAAAGTAGAACTGCCGATGGCGAGAGCCACAATTATGGCCGGAATCAATCAAACCGTCATGCTGGCATTATCAATGGTTGTCATTGCCTCGATGATTGGAGCGCCGGGACTTGGAAGAAACGTGTTATCCGCTTTGCAGCGCGCTCAAATTGGTCCCGGATTTGTTGCAGGTATCGGTATTGTCATATTAGCCATCATTATCGACCGCTTCACTCAAAGCATGAACAAGAAGCATGATCATGTATAGCAAGTTGGTCTCTTTTCGAATTGAAAAATTAAAAAGGAGTTTTGATATTTATGTTTAAACGAATTTGGAAACGCCTAGGACTTGTTGCCGGAATTTCCTTGTCGCTTTTAGTGGCTGGCTGCGGATCAAACGGGGGATCTGAAGGCGGGGCGGCAGATGAAGGAAAAATAAAATTGGTTTACGTGGAATGGGATACGGAAGTCGCCTCCGCCCATGTCATCAAAAAAGTTTTAGAAGATCAAGGATTCGATGTGGACATTACACCTGTTGATAATGCTGTTATGTGGGAATCTGTTGCAAAAGGTGAGGCAGACGGCATGGTTGCCGCCTGGCTGCCGGCTACTCACGGAGATTTATATAAAGAATATAAAGATCAGCTGGAGGATTTAGGTCCAAACTTGGAAGGTGCGAAAATCGGGCTCGTCGTTCCGAAATATATGGACATTCAATCAATTGAAGAGCTCGATCAATATGCTGGCAAATTAAACAAAACGATTACAGGCATTGAACCTGGAGCGGGCGTTGTAAAATCAGCGGAAAACGCTGTTAAAACATATGAAAGCCTAAAAGGCTGGCAAGTCCAAACATCTTCAAGCGGAGCTATGGCAACGGCTTTAGGGGAAGCTTATAAAAATAAAGAACCAATTGTCGTTACAGGCTGGTCCCCGCATTGGAAATTTGCTGCATATGACTTAAAATTTTTGGAAGATCCGAAAGGCTCCTTTGGGAAAGAAGAACATATATCCACAATCGTTCGAAAGGGATTAAAAGAAGATATGCCGAAAGCATATAAAATTTTGGATCAATTCTCATGGACTGCTGAAGATATTGAACAAGTCATGTTGGAAATTTCAGAAGGCAGTGATCCTGCTAAAGCAGCAGAAGATTGGGTCGAAGCAAATCAAGGTAAAGTGGCAGAATGGACAAAAGGTGTGGAATGATCTATTTTAAGAGGGGCTGTACAGAAAGTCAAATCGCCATTGAAAACAAAAAATCATAAACACCGATATATCAACGTTTCTAACACATTAATGGGGGGCGTCAATAAGCCGTAAAAACGACTTATTAGACACCCCCTTTTATCATTTTTACATGGTCCGGAGCGTCTTTAGTTTTGATCATTTCATTGTTTATTTTTAGTAAAGGCTGTTCTCTAAAAGATTTTTTATATGAAAATTTGTTAAATTACCATAATGTGTTAAAATTATGTTATAAACCTTAAGGTAAGATTTATGTAAAGAGTATGAAGAACATATGTTAGTATTACAAAAATGGGGGTGTGATAATGAGCGAAGACAAAGAAACACCTGGAAGAAGAAGAGAAAGACTAAGACGAGAAGAATTAATACGAAACCCAACTGGAAATATAAGCGATGCGTTTAATAGAGCTGAAACTGGAAACCTTGCTGATTTAGTAGGTAGTTTAGGTTGGAAGGGTACTGGAATACTTATTCTTGCGATCATAATAGGTTTTATAGCCGCATCAATATTCTTAAAGTAAGGAGAGTGCTTTGAGGTCTTTTATTATGCACTTCTTAGTTGTATAATTTGATTTTTGACAAGCTGAAATAACACGTTTATCAAATGTTAAATCCTTTCTTTATTAATCAACGGAACTAATAAAGGCAGTGATCCAAATAACGAGTTCCAACCCTTTAGAACCTTTCCACCCAACCTTTCAAGCGATTGTGGAAATTGTTAACGTGTTGAATAAGATAAATTCCTTCCTTAACACGTTGCTTTTGGCGTTCATTGACAAACACCCCCTTCAATTTGGCAAGCTTCTTATAATTCGTTGCTGTATCAGTGCATAGCAAAGCGGAAGGATGAATAAACTCACCTATCACAGTTCAATTTCTTCGGCTTTCACACGCCCTGTTCCTGTTTTTCGAGCAATCATATTGCCATTTCTATCTTGTGCTGCGACAACTGCAATTGTAAAATTAGAAATCCCTCTTTTCTTGTCTTTCTCGCCACATTTCTTAACTTTTCTATGTGATTTCACGCTCCCTTAAAAATGTTGCCCTTTGCCGTTTCTTTGTTATTATATAGGTATTGGCTGCTATAAGGAGGGGACTTATTTGAATCATCAAAAAAATGATGTTTATCTTAACATGATGGAAAATAGCTTACAAAGAATTTCAAACCATTTTCATGAAATGGTCAAGATGATGGAAGAAAAAATGGATTTTACATACGAACGTTATACAGCTTTTGAACGAATGAAAAAGGAATTGCTTGAAGACATGAGGGCTCTCGAATTTTACATAAAAGGTTCGGCTAAAAGTAGTCAAGCCCGAAAATAACTTCGGGAATTGCACAACCGCAATTCCCGATCTAAAAGTTAGTTATTATCTATTTTTTGTCGATTCGCTTTCTTTATCGATGAACGCTTTTGCCCTTGTTTGAAAATGATACGTTAAAACAGCCAATACCGCAGCAACCGTCACATGGCAAATGCTGTCGCTTTGAGCTTCCGATAAAGAAGTTTGTTTTTGAAGAAGCCTTTTTGTTTGTACGAAAAGTTTTTTTTCAAACTGCCGGTTGTTGTCGATCTCGACATTTTTTACTTGTTCCAACACATCTGTATATAATTTATAAAACATTAACGGACTGATTAAATCATCATTCCGGTCGGAAATCGTATTAAAAACTTTCATCAATAAGGAACGGACAGTTTCAAAGTCGAATATGGTTTTTAAATCTTTTACAATTAACAATAAAGCAGCTTGTTCGACCGAGTATTTTTTTCCAAGTTCAGGAGGACCGATGATTTCTTTTATATCACGCTTGACCCAATTTTGAACGGAAGTTGATTTCAAGGAAGTTAGTTCGCAAAAATTTCCTAAGATGACGATTTCATTCGTTGACAGTCCAAGCTCTCCTTTGTCTCTTTGTTTGCTCAATTTTTTGATGAAGCCAGGTATTTGGTTTGTTTGATCAGAGGGCAATTGTTGTTTCATCACTTCTTCAGGGGATAATTCGTGTATTCCTTTTAAAGATAGTAATAATTGAACCATAACGGAACGACGCAATTGAATTTTTCCCATAACATCCCCCTTTATTAAACAGCCTACCCTTATTTTTAATAAAAAGATATAAAAAAACAAGCATTTTATATGGAATTAATAAGTTCAGATAAATTTTTCTTGAGTATGAATTTGTAGAAATTGGCACAATAACAAATTTTTTAGTTTCGATGATCAAAATTGGAAAAACCTCTTTAAAAAAACTTGTACTTTCTTTATGATAGTATGAGCAGTAAAAAAAAGGATTGAACAAGGATGCTAGTAAATATTCGTAATCGATTAGTTTCACTATCACCAGCTCAGATGCTTGCTATTTTTTATTTTTTAGCTATCACAGTTGCGGTCATTTTGCTCAGTTTGCCGTTTGTTCACAAACCGGATGCCGAATGGACGTTTTTGGATGCATTGTTTACTGCTGTTAGTGCAGTAAGTGTAACAGGGCTGACAACTGTTTCAATCATTGATACGTTTACCGTTCCGGGGATTTTTATTTTAATGATTGTTCTCCAAATTGGCGGCATCGGCATCATGACGTTGGGCACATTGTTTTGGTTCGTTTTAGGCAAAAAAATAGGCTTAAGGGAACGTCAGTTGATCATGGTTGATCAAAATCAATTGAATTTGTCCGGCATTGTAAATTTAATGAGGCAAATTATGTTGATGATTTTGATTATTGAACTGATCGGCACCATCATATTAGGCACATATTATTTAAAATATTTTCCGGAATGGAAGGAAGCTTATTTGCATGGCATGTTTTCTGCCATCAGCGCCACAACGAATGCCGGCTTTGATATAAGCGGTTCGTCGCTTGTACCTTTTGCACATGATTATTTTGTCCAAATGGTTCATATTATTTTAATGACGCTGGGAGCTATCGGATTTCCAGTTTTGATTGAGACAAAAAACTTTATTTTGACAATTGGAACAAAAAGGACATACCGGTTTTCCTTGTACACAAAATTGACAACTGTGACATTTTTCGCATTGGTCGTTATTGGAACAATCCTGATCTATCTAATAGAATCAAGCAATTATTTATCTGATAAAAGTTTTCTTGAATCTTTCTTCTATGCTCTGTTTCAATCAGCTACCACAAGGAGCACAGGGCTTTATACAATGGATGTCAGCATGTTCAGCGAGACGACTTTGCTGATTATGTCCATATTTATGTTTATAGGTGCTTCGCCAAGCTCTGTGGGTGGCGGTGTTCGAACGACTACCGTTGCAGTCATTTTGCTAGTTGCCTTTCATTTTGCGAAAGGCTCCAGCACGGTGAAAGTATTTAAACGGGAAATACACCCAGATGATATAAAAAAATCAATTGCCGTTATGACAGTTTCTGTTATTTTGTGCTTAACTTCGATTGTCATATTATCTGCAACAGAACGGTTTACGTTAATGGAAATTATCTTTGAAGTTTGTTCAGCCTTTGGAACAACAGGGCTTTCGCTTGGCATTACATCTGAACTTAGTCCGATCGGAAAAATCATAATCATGATCATGATGTTTATTGGTCGGATCGGCATTTTATCGTTTATTTTTTTAATTGGAAAACAGAGGAAGGAAGCCAATTATCATTATCCGAAAGAACGGGTAATTATTGGATAAAAAAGAATTGTCATAAAATCATAGGGGAGAGGGGGAATTTTTGTGCGGATTCGAAAGCTTTTTTTTAGTGTTTTTGTCGTGCTGGTGCTTTTTTCGGGATGTTCTAAAGATCCAGAGCCGGAGGATCGTTTTGCAGACTTTGTTGCCAATTGGAGAGACCAAAATTTTTCGGAAATGTATGACCAATTGACTGCCAATGTGAAAAAAAATATCAAAAAAGACGAATTTGTTTCCCGCTATGAGAAAATTTATCAAGATTCAGGTGTGAAACAGCTGAAAATCGACTTTAAGAAACCGAAAGAAGAAATAAAGCCTGATAAAAACGGAAATATTACATTCCCATTTGCTGTTTCAATGGAAACATTAGCGGGGAAAATAAGCTTTGAAAACAAAGCCGTTTTAAAAAAAGAAGAAACAGATAATGGAAACGATTGGCGAATTGAATGGAATCCTTCCTTTATTTTTCCTCAGCTTGATGAGGGAGAAGAAATTTCCATCCAGCCTATCGCGCCGGAAAGAGGGGAGATTTTTGACCGAAATGGAAAAGGACTTGCCATCAATGGCCTGTTGTTTGAAATCGGTGTAGTACCGGGAGAAATGAAAGAGCAAAAAGAAACCATTTTGGAACAAACAGCGAAGCTTCTTGAAGTTTCCAAGGAGGAAATTGAGAGAAAATTATCCCAAGGCTGGGTGAAGGAGGACTCATTCGTCCCGCTGAAAATCGTAAATCCGGCTGATACAGAGCTTGTCAACAAACTTTTAGCCATTCCTTCCGTTAAGAAAAAAAATGTAACGGGAAGAATGTATCCTTTTGGCGAGAGCGCTGCCCACTTGACTGGCTATTTGCGGTCAATGTATAAAGAAGAGCTTGAGAAATATGAGGAAAAAGGGTACAGCTCTTCTGAGCAAATTGGCGCAGCTGGATTGGAGCAAGTTTTTGAAGAGGAGCTGCACGGAACGACAGGCTGGATCATCAAAGTAAAAGGAACAGATGAAGTGATCGCCAAAAAAGAAGCTGAGAACGGAAACGATATTTACCTTACAATTGATGCTGATCTTCAGCAAAATATTTACAAAGAATTATCAACTGATTCAGGTGCAAGTGTCGCAATCAATCCAAAAACCGGAGAAACTCTGGCTATGGTCAGTGCGCCGTCCTATGATCCGAACGATTTTCTGACGGAATACAAGAAGAAAAAAGATGATCCGAATAAACCGTTTATGGCTAAGTTCAAAAATTTGTATACACCTGGTTCTGTTTTAAAGCCGCTCACAGCAGCGATTGGGCTCAATACCGGAACGATTGATCCGAATAAAAAGATTTCCATTCCAAAAGATACTTGGCAAAAAGACGGGAGCTGGGGCAATTATTATATTAAGCGGGTTCCATCCCCTGCAACACAAGTTGATTTGCGCGCTGCTCTTGCCTATTCAGATAATATTTACTTCGCCCAGGCTGCTTTAAATATTGGAGCCGAAAAATTTATAAAAGGACTAGAGTCCTTTGCATTTCATGAAAAAATTGATTTTCCGTTTCCTGTTGAAACATCGAAAATTGCAAATAACGGTATGGATAATGAAGTGCTTTTAGCCGATTCTGGATATGGACAGGGACAAATTCAAATCACTCCTCTGCATTTAGCATACACCTTTACAGTATTTATTAATGGCGGAAACATGATTAAGCCCGTATTAATAAAAGAAGAAGAGAAGACACCATCCAATTGGAAAAGCCATGTTGTTTCAAAGGAACATGCGAATTTGATTTTTCAAGATTTGATTCAAGTGGTGGAGGATCCGAACGGAACGGCATATAAACCTCGAACTCCAGGATTGAAGCTGGCTGGAAAAACAGGAACGGCAGAGCTGAAAGCGGCAAAAGGAGAAAAAGGTCAGGAAAACGGTTGGTTTGTTGCTGTTGATGCGGATAAAAAAGATCTTTTAATAACGATGATGATTGAACGTGTTGAAGATCGCGGAGGAAGCCATTACGTGGTTTCAAAAGTAAAAAATATTTTCAAAGCTAGAAAGTAAAAAAGGTCAACCATCCATTGCGAAGATGAATAGAATAAACGAATTTCAGTGTTGTCATGAATCGCTTCTTTCATTGTTTGGCAGTTTTACGAAATTACGCCAAATAAGAGCGGTTCTTTTTTTATGCAAACAAAGTGCTAAATCATCACTTTTTTTAGCTGCAAAACAGAAAACGGTCCAAAATTGCCGAATAGCTTGAAGTATAAAGCATCAAAATTGCCGCTTAACCCGTTATAAAAGAAGCACAAAATACCCTTGCGGAGCAAGAAAAAACTTAAGCATTGACGATCGGGCATCCATATGGAAGCACATCCCTTTTTCCATCTTTTATAGAAACAGCTGAATAAATGGTTTGTTTCTGAAAAAGATAAAAAAGAAAGGAGGATGCAGATTGAAGAGGAAACAAGCATATAATCAAGCAGAAAAAACGAGCAAAACACCGACAGAAAGCCTTCCTGAAAAAGAATTTTCAGCATCCTATACAGATGAAGACCCGATGAAAGGGGCTAACCGAAATTCAAAAAAGGGGAAAGCACATGGAACATAATAAAAACGTAAAGAACAAAAAAGATGTGAAACAAGATTTGGAATTTGGCAATGAACTGGGAGATTTTAATGCTGCGAAAATTTACGATATTTTAGAAGAAAACAAAAGAAAAACAAAAACAAAAGGTGAGGGATGTTAAGCTTCCCTCACCTTTTTCAGCGCAGTATACGGAAAAGAAAACATATGCGGCTGGTGATCGCTATAGTTGTAATAAACTAACAAAATTGCCGGCTCTTTTACTAATATCTTTTTTTGCAAATACAGCTCAGGATTAAATGGAAGAATTTCTAAAACCGTATGCTTATATAAATCTTTTTCCGAAAGAGACAGATTTAAAAAGGTTTTTCCAAGCATTTCAGGGTTGGACAGGACAAATTGATAGATTGCTGATTGCTCCTGTTTTTTAAGCTTTTCATCCCACCATGGCTTTCGCGGCTTTTGCTTCTGATTGCGCAAATAATCGTATTTCAGAAACCCTTCAACAATTGGCAAATGTTCTCGTTTGCGTTCTTGAATAAACGAAAATAATCTTCGAAACAAATCTTCGAGCTGATGACCAATTCTTGCCCATCCGCGTTCATCCCAGTAGGCGCCAAATTCTTGAAAGAAATCAAAAGGCGTCTCAAACACTTCTTCTACTAAATATTCTACTGTCGCGTCCATTCGATGGTCGTTCCAAAATTTCTCAAGAACATCTTCCACCTGTTTAATTTTGAGAATATCTTCAAAAGAGAGAACGTTGTTGCTTAAAATTTCGTATGGCGGTTCATCCATATACACGTAGCCAAAATGTTTAGCTCCAATTCGAAGACCAGTCCCTCTGAGCATTTTTAAAAAACCAAGCTGCAGTTCTTCAGGTCTTAATGCAAACACATCGTTAAAAGTTTTTCGAAAAGAGTTGTAGTCTTCTTCAGGAAGTCCGGCAATTAAATCAAGGTGCTGATCTATTTTTCCGCCTTGTTTGATCATCGTCACCGTTCTGGACAGTTTTGCGAAGTTTTGCTTCCGTTTCACTAATTCGTTTGTGAAATCGTTTGTTGATTGAACGCCGATCTCGAATCGGAAAAGTCCTTTCGGTGCGTTGTCATTTAAAAACTGAATCACTTCCGGGCGCATAATGTCGCCAGTTATTTCGAACTGGAACACGACGCCCGGAACATGTTCATCAATTAAAAATTGAAACATGTCCATCGCATATTTCCGGCTGATGTTAAACGTTCGGTCGACAAATTTAATTGTTTTCGCACCGTTTTTCATTAAATAGCGAATATCTTCCTTGATTTTCTCCCGATCAAAATAACGAACCCCAACCTCAATGGAAGATAAGCAAAATTGGCAGTTGAAGGGACAGCCGCGGCTCGTTTCAATATAAACAATCCGTTTGCTAAGATGTGGCACATCTTCTTCAAATCGAAAAGGCGACGGCATCATTCGCAGATCAATTTTGTTTCTCTGCGGATTTACAATGACTGCTCCGTCTTTTCGAAAAGCTAAACCGCTCACGTTTTCCCATTCTTGGTTTCCATGTGCTTCCCGCAAAAACTGCTTAAACGTTTCTTCCCCTTCTCCTACGATAATAAAATCAATCTCTGGGATTTTTTCAAGCCATTCTTTCGTATCATAGGATACTTCAGGCCCACCAAAGACAATGATGGTTTCCGGCTTTATTTTTTTCAGTATTTTCGCCACTTTGATTGTTTCTGCAATGTTCCATATGTAACAGCTAAAACCGATTATGTCCGGTTTTTTTCGAAACAAATCTGTTACAATGTTCATCGCGGGATCTTTTATCGTATATTCTGCCATTTGAACTTGAAATTCTGGCTCGGCATATGCTTTTAAATAACGTATAGCCAAGTTCATATGAATGTATTTGGCATTTAATGAACTGACAATGATGTTCATATTTCCACACCTTTTTCATAATGGATATTGAGAAGTAGCGATTTTCTACATTATTGTAACATATTCTTTTCAAATAAGAAGAAGCAGGGATTCACCCATTTGATAAGTTTTTCGTTCGCGTTCTTTTCCGTTTCTATCAATCACCTTAACAAGTCTACGGCTATAAAGCATATTCGTCGATTGTTTTGTCATTTTAACTGGTACAGTAAAAGTGAGTTACGTATTAGACGTTCGTAACGATGAAGCATTGTTTAAGAGTTTAGACAAATTTCTCTTTTTTTATGATGAAGTTTCATTCAGTCATTTGCGCGATTTCGTAGACACAGGTCTATGATTCCTTCCAAAAAAGTTGTCAAAAAAGAAAAAGTTTATGGTGAGACGCTGTTATTTTTTCGCCAACACTTTGATTTTTATAAGTCTTTTCCAGTAAAATAAATGTACCGATATTTTGGACTTCATTTTGTTTAGTTGAACTTTGGGGTGAAGCAAATGGAATATAAACAAATCAAACCGAGAAAGCTTTATGAAGAAGTGGCGGAAGCCCTTTTAGATATGATTAAAAAAGGAGAAATAAAACCTGGAGAAAAATTGGAATCCGTTCATCAGCTTGCTGAAAATTTTCAAGTCGGCCGTGCAGCGATTCGTGAAGCATTAAGCGCATTACGAGCAATGGGGATTGTTGAAATGAAACAAGGGGAAGGAACGTTTGTAAAAGAGTTTGATCCCATGTCATTCACGTTTTCTCTTTCGACAGCGGCGTTAATGAATATGAAAGATATTGAACATTTATTAGAGGTTAGAAAAATATTAGAAGTCGGTGCTGCATTTACTGCTGCAGCAAAGCGGACGGAGCAAAATCTTCATGATATGAAAGCTGCGCTTGACGAAATGCTTATCCATATAAACGATGAAGAATTAGGAGAAAAAGCGGATTGGAAGTTTCATAAAGCGATCGCAGCCGCTACGCAAAACCCCATTTTATTAAGCTTAATGAACAATGTAGCCGACATGATTGTTGAAACGATGCGGGAAACACGAAAAATTTGGCTTTATTCAGAACAAGTAACCGCAGAACGAATTTTTCAAGAGCATAAAGCCATCTTTACAGCAATTGAACAACAAAACGCGGAAGAAGCACAGCATTTAATGCTCGCACACCTGACAAATGTTGAAAAAGTTTTGAAAAAACATCATAAAGCCCATATAAAAACAGGGGCTAAAACAGAGTCTTTTTAACTAGGAATTGACATATGATGCAAGCGTTTTTACACATGCCGTCTCTGACTTGAACTGACAAAAGAACTGTTGTTTTTTGCGGCAATAAAAAATTTTTCGGGAGAAACCCGTTTGGGCAGCACTGAAAACCAACCGCATCCTGTATCCACAAGGAATTCGTCAATCCGCCAAAGAATTTGCCCGTTACATCGATGTTTCCGATACCCACCTCGTGACCGTGGGAGGGGAAACGTATCGAGTGTATCGCTACGAAGGGGCATTGAACGACATTCCAAATGCGGTGGTATTGTTTTGTTGGAAAACCGATCAACCGATGACGAGCGAGCATTTGCGTTGTTTTTTAAGTACAGACACAAAAACTGAGTGATCAGGCTATTCTTGAATACTATGCGAAACGCTGGTCGATCGAAAGCTACTTTCGGCAAACGAAAGAAACATTAGGGGCTGTCCAGAAAGTCAAAATCCATTGAAAACGGAACATCATAAGCATTGATATATCAACATTTCTAAAACATTAAAGGGCGTCTATAAGCCGGAAAATCGATTATTAGACAGCCCCGACATGAGCGAGCCATTAAACGATATTGGGTCATCGTACAATTTACGTATATCTATTGCATGACAGAACATTCAAGTGATTTTTCAACCGGTCTTGCGAGTGTAAGATCGAGAAAAATTCACAATCTCACTGAGTTTATTTATTACGAAGCCCAACGAGGAGTGCCACTAGATTCCATTAAACACCAGTTACGAGTGGCATTAGGGTATTTTTGTTTTCTTTTTAAAGATGGTAATAAATGTAATGGAATTTACTCATCTACAGTTTAAGTTTAAAAGAAAAAATCTACATAAAGATTATGTAGATTTATTTTTTTGTTCTTCTCTTATTTGCAAAAGTTTAGGTATTTTCTCACTAAAAATTGTTTCAATGTCATTGATTATATTTTCTTTTGTAATGTCTTCTGTAGAATATTTAAAATTTCCAAGCTTCCCATAAATTATTTTTAGAAATGATTTTGCATCTTCTTCAGGAAGTTTTTCAATTATAGCTAAAATATCATCTAAATCCAATCTTTCATTAGGGTTCTCCATAATATTACCTCCTTTAATCATTACACTTATATTCTATCGAAAATAACACAATATATAATATGGGAAAATGGTATAATTTGTTATATAAAAATAGAGACTAGGAAATTTAATTACTAATTTCGGGTCTTTTGGGGGGAAGCGGAATTTGACAAGAGGATACTTTGGAGTTTTCAATGCCATTTTCAAAAAAATACATGCCAAATAAACCCACATATGTATATTCGAATTAATAAGCAAAAAATAAAAATGGTTCTGTTCGTCAATATCTACAAATATGTCGTACATTTCGTGTAGACAATAAAGTTCGGCAACAAACGCTTTATAATCTAGGGAGGTTAGAGCATTTATTAGAGAATGGCTCTGTCGATAAATAAATCGAGGGATTAATCAAATTTTCAGAGCGTTACTTTGACCGAATTCACGGGCAAGGCTCTTCCTCTTCTGTCTCCGTGCTTTGGACAAAAGAGTTTGGGCCGGTTTATCTGTTCCGAAAGGTATGGGAAAAGTTAGGGCTTGGTCGGCTATTATGTAAAATCATGGATGATTCCGAGGCTGCTTCTCAGTATGACGAAGCCGTTTTTGCCATGGTGTTAAACCGTCTCATGGATCCCAATAGTAAGCATGATATCTTCAAACAATGGATCGACACGGCGGCTTTTTTTATGAATAAAGCAAGCATATTCCTTTCTAGTCATCAGATGACCTGTTGACTAAAGATAAAAAAAGCGATAAAGTGAAAAGAAAAGGGTTACATCTTAGTTGAAACTGTTTCACAAGGCGGGGGGAGCAAATTGAAAGTTTCATTATTTGTCACATGTTTAGTGGATGTATTTAACGGTTCAGTAGGCAAAGCAACAGTTGAGCTTTTAGAAAGACTTGGATGCGAAGTAGAATTTCCGGAAAGCCAAATTTGCTGCGGACAGCCTGCCTATAACAGCGGATATGTTCAAGCGGCAAAAGAAGCGATGAAAAATATGATTCTCACCTTTGAACATGCCGATTATGTTGTCACACCTTCCGGATCATGTGCCACGATGTTTAAGGAATATCCGCACATTTTTGATGAAGATCCGGTTTGGAAAGAAAAGGCGCAAAAGCTTGCAAATAAGACGTATGAATTAACACAGTTTATTGTAGATGTTTTAAATTTGGAAGATGTGGGCGCAACATTAAAAGGAAAAGCAACCTATCATACATCATGTCATATGACCCGTCTTCTTGGAGTTCAGGAGGCACCATTTAAATTGCTGGCAAACGTGAAGGGGCTTGAATTGGTTCCGCTTCCAAATGCATATGATTGCTGCGGCTTTGGCGGAACGTTTTCCGTCAAAATGGAACAAATATCTGAACAAATGGTTGATGAAAAAGTTCGGCATATTGAGGAAACCGATGCCGACTATTTAATCGGGGCAGACTGCGGCTGCTTAATGAATATCGGGGGGAGAATAAGCAGGAAAAATAAACAAGTCAAGGTCATGCACATTGCTGAGGTGTTAAACAGTATCGAATAATGGAGGGGGGAAAGCAGGATGGCAATGAAAATTTCGGATCAGCCGTTTGATCAAAGGGTGCAAAAAAATATTGAAAACGATTTTATGAGAAATGCAGTCCAAGATGCTCAAGAAAGGCTGAGAAAAAGACGTCTGGAAGCTGCTGAAGAGCTTGGCAATTGGGAAGAATGGAGATCGCTCGGTGAACAAATCAGAAAGCATACATTGGAAAATTTGGACTATTATTTACACCAGTTAAGCGAAAATGTTGCAAAAAGGGGCGGACATGTTTTTTTTGCTCAAACAGCGGAGGAAGCGAACGATTACATCCAAAGCGTTATCAAGAAAAAAAAGGCTCGCAAAATTGTCAAATCGAAATCGATGGTGACGGAAGAAATTCATATGAATCAATGTTTGGAGGAAGCGGGCTGTGAAGTTATTGAAACGGATCTAGGCGAATATATATTGCAGATTGATGATCATGATCCGCCTTCGCACATTGTAGCCCCAGCCCTGCATAAAAATAAGGAACAAATTCGAGATGTGTTTCAGCGAAAACTTGGGTATGAGAAAACAGAAAAGCCTGAGGAGCTTGCACTCCATGCGAGAAAAATGCTTAGGGAGGAATTTTTAACAGCGGATGTCGGCATCACAGGATGCAATTTTGCCATTGCCGAGTCCGGATCGTTTTGTTTAGTGACAAATGAGGGAAATGCCCGCATGGTGACGACCATTCCGAAAACACAAATAACTGTCATGGGGATGGAAAGAATAGTTCCAACATTCGAAGAACTTGATGTGCTTGTCAGTCTTTTGACAAGGAGTGCAGTCGGTCAAAAATTAACGAGCTATATAACGGTTTTAACTGGTCCGAAACAAAAAGAGGATGTTGACGGACCGGAAGAATTCCATTTGGTGATTGTTGATAACGGACGTAGCAAAATTTTAGGAACTGAATTCCAGCCTGTTCTTCAATGCATTCGTTGTGCAGCGTGCATTAACGTCTGTCCTGTATATCGGCATATAGGCGGCCACTCGTACGGATCGATTTACCCAGGTCCGATTGGCGCTGTATTGACGCCGCTTTTTGGCGGTTATGATGATTTTAAGGAATTGCCTTATGCTTCCACACTATGTGCCGCTTGTACGGAAGCATGCCCCGTAAAAATTCCGCTTCATGAACTTCTCCATAAGCATCGGCAAGTAATTGTCGAGCGGGAAGGGCGAGCGCCAATAAGCGAGAAGCTGGCGATGAAGGCATTTGGAATAGGAGCATCGAATCAAAAACTGTATCAGTGGGGAACAAAACTGGCGCCAGCAGCCCTCAAACCGTTTTCGAAAGACGGGAAAATTTCCAATGGACCAGGTCCTTTGAAAAATTGGACGTCCATACGTGATTTCCCGGCACCGGAAAAAAACAGCTTTCGCGAATGGTTTCACAATCGTAAAAAAGAAAGTGGTGATCGTTCATGAACGGAACGATTCAAAATCGAGATTCGTTTTTGCAGATGATAGCTCAAAGGTTAGGACGAAATCCCCGGAAGGAAGGGGTGGAACGGCCCAGCTGGTCATTTCACCCTCAAGAAAAAACACTTGCTGGTTATTCTTCCGACGAACTGGTTGATGCATTTATAAAACAATGTAAAAATGTTCATGTCGATGTATACAGAACGACTTCCAAATCATTGAAAAATACGCTGAAAGAGGCGATTGCTTTTTATGGAGGCGGTCCGATTGTGACGTGGGACGATCATCGGTTTGAAGCATTCGGGCTGATGCCTTTTTTATTGGAGGAATTGCCAAACGAAGGAACAGACGTGCATATATGGGATCCTGAGCTTGGAAAAGAAAATATTCAAATTGCGGAAAGAGCAAATATCGGAATTACGTTCAGCGATTATACACTGGCTGAATCCGGAACGGTTGTCTTGTTGAATGGGGGAGGGAAAGGAAGGGCGGTCAGCCTTTTGCCGACAACGTATATTTCCATTATTCCGAAAAGCACGATCCTCCCTAGAATGACACAGGCCGCCAGAAAATTTCATCAAATGGTGGAAAAAGGCGAAACGATTTCTTCCTGCATTAATTTTATTACAGGACCGAGTAATTCAGCGGATATTGAAATGAACTTAGTGGTTGGCGTACATGGGCCAATTAAAACAGCCTATCTCATCATTGAAGATTGCTGAATGGATTGACTAAAAAATTGAACATCTGGCGAAGTCCATCGAGGGGCCTCGCCAGATTTTTTTGGCAAATGTTCGAATTTTCCATACCCCGCTAGGACCTCTGACTTATGACTTGTTTTTAAAGTTAGAAAGTTTAGGAACTGCGACGCCTTTGAAGTTATTTCTCTAACTACTCTAGATTGTTGTTTCAGCATCTCGGACTGTAGAAAAGACCTATTTCTGAAAAGCTATTAGAAGCCGTTCTATTTATGTGATGTGACTGTCTGTGTGCGTCAGCCCCGGTCTTATAAGCCTTTTACTATTTTTTTTAGCATTGTCGCTCGAAGTTCAATGATTGGCTGTGCGATCGTTTTGACAAAGCGGCTCGACAGCAAGAATGTAACGACAATTGAAACAATGGCGAATACCGTGATGCTTTCTATTTCTGTAAGCCAGCTTTCAAGTTCGCTGTCTCTGAACGATTGAATGATAAATCCGTGCAATAAATAAACGTAAAAAGTTCTTGTGCCCCATTCAGTGAAAAATTGACGCTTTTTCGGTATTAACGAGAAAAATCCGAACGTCGTAATCAAAGTAAGAAAATAAAATCCGAGCCGCACCAGCCCTGAAAAGATATCCGTTTCGCCAAAAGCTGAATAAGGCATGGAACCGAACAGCCACTCATACTCAAAAGGCAAATAGAAATACGTCACAAATGTAAGCAACAGAGCACTTGCCCCTAAAGATCTTGCAGGCAGCTTCGTCATCATGGCAAAATGTTCTTTCTTTAAATAAAAACCTATTAAAAAAATAGGAAAAAAGACTAGTGTACGTGACAAGCTCAAATAGTTGCTGATGAAATCAAAATATCCAGCTGCAATACCGATAAAGAACGAAAGTCCTAAAGCGACCAATTTATTCAATTTAGAAAACGGGATCAGCATGACGTTCCAGAAAAACAAACTTATTAAAAACCAGAGGGACCAGTGCGGATTCAAAGGATCAATTGAATGGAGCAGATTGTCGCCTTTAATCAAAACATAATAAACTGTATAGATGCCATGAAAAATGAAATATGGCAAAATGAGTTTTTTTGCTATTTTTTTAACGTATCCCTGTTTGTTAAACCCTTTGGCAAAAAAGCCGGAAATTAAAATGAACGCAGGCATATGAAACGTGTAAATAAATTTGTATATGTTCATCATAATGTAATTGTCTTCAATCATCGATCGAATAAAATGGCCGAACACGACAAGAAGAATTAATATAAACTTGGCGTTATCAAAGTAGCTGTTCCTCTCATTCATGTTATCACCTTCAAAAAAAGTTTCGATTTAAAATATAAGACAAATTCAACATTTTGTAAACAGTCGTACTGAAAGGTACATCGAATTGACTAAATTGACAGTGCATGAAGGATTCTAACGTAATTTGTAGAAAATGTAAATATATTGAGAGTGTTAAAATGAGAGGTGGGAAGTTTGAAGCAAAACATTGCAGCCATTGAAGAAGATTTGTTGACAAAGCGTTTAAAAAAAGCGCAACAAGAAAATGAAAAATTAAAAAAATATTACGAAATTTTCGATCGATCAATAGATGCTATGGTGCTTTTAGATCATCACGGCAAGTTTTTTCAAGTAAATCAGTCAGCATGCCGCCTTTTTGAAATGGAAAAAGAAGTCATACTAGAGAAGTCGATAGATGATTTTGTAGCAGCTCTGCCAGGAAACGAATTTATAAAAAATTTTTCTGATCATGAAAAACAGCAATATGCGGAACTCATGTTAAAACTGGAAAACGGCCGAATCAAATATGTTGAATACAGCATCATTGAGAACATTTACGGCACATACAATCTTGCTATTTTTCGGGATGTTTCTTCGAAAAAAATTCTTGAACAGGAACGATCGATCAATGAACAGCTGTTTCCGGATTTATTTGACCGTGCTGTTGACGGCATTGTTATTTTTGATTACGAAGGATTTATTATAGATGCCAATCAATCATTTTGTACAAGCTTTTGCATTCCGAGTGATGAACTCAAAAACTATAAATTTTCAGATTTTATCGAAGATGAGAAAATGAAAAAATATTTTTATGAAGTATTGTTTGAAAAAGGAAAAATGAAAGGAGAAATGCCTGTCCGATTAAAAGACGGAACGCGAAAAATTTTTGAATTTACGACCACGTCAAACATTTTACACGGATTTTACATGTCGATATTGCGCGATATTACAGAGAAGAGGCTTATGGAACAGCAAATTTTGAAGAGTGAAGAAAGGTTTAGAGAAATTTTTGAAAATGCTCTTGATGCCATCCTTATTTGGGATCATTTTGGAAATATTATACGCGCGAATCAATGGGCTTGCCGCATATTTGAACTCCCCTTTGATGAACTGTTGAAAAGCAATTTAATGCGATTTATCAATGCAAATGATCCAAAGTTTTTGCAGGTGAAAGATGAATATTTAAAATCCGGTGCCATCCGGGAAGAATTAATGTTTTACATGCCGAACGGACAAAAGAAGCAGCTCGAATTCACATCAAAATACAACCCGAAGGAAAAAACCCATATGACCATATTGCGAAATATCAGCGACCGGAAACGAATGGAAAAAGAATTGCGTGAAAGTGAACAAAAATTCCGGAATGTGTTTAACGGAGCGATGGACGGCATTCTTCTGTTTAATGATGATTGGTTGATTGTTGATGCCAATCCTGCTGCAATGCAAATTTTAGGATTAACACAAGACCAAATTGGACGTGATTGCATATTCCGATTTTTTCCCATTCATTTTAAAAGTGATTGGAAAATGGATGGGTTGACGAAAGAATTTGCGATTACGGTGAAAAATAAGCAGGAAAGAATTCTCGAATGTTCATTTAAACGCCACATTATTGAAAATATGAATTTAGTTATATTTCGCGATATCACTGAAAGAAAAGAAATCGAAGAGCGGCTGAGAAAATCGGACACTCTCAATATTGTTGGGGAATTGGCAGCCGGAATAGCCCATGAAATCCGCAATCCAATGACAGCGTTAAAAGGATTTATCCAGCTGCTGCAAGGAAGCATAAAAGAAGATTATTCCATGTATTTCAATGTCATTACTTCTGAGCTGAAGCGAATTGAATCAATCATTGATGAATTTCTTATTTTGGCGAAGCCTCAAGCTGTTCGATTTGAACAAAAAAATATTGTGAAAATCATGAAAGATACGATAGAATTATTAAATGCACAGGCTATTCTAGTAAATGTGCAAATTCATTTAGACTATGGGGAAGTGCCGGATATATTTTGCGAACCCAATCAATTAAAACAAGTTTTTATTAACATATTAAAAAATGCAATCGAAGTGATGCCAAATGGAGGCAATATTTATGTTTCGATCACAAAAGAAGATGATCACCGGGTTCAAATTTCCATTCAAGATGAAGGGCCAGGCATTCCAAAAAATAAACTGAAGCGGCTTGGGGAGCCGTTTTATACAACGAAAGAGCGGGGAACAGGTCTAGGTCTTATGGTAAGCTACAAAATTATTAAAGAGCACAATGGGAAAATTGATGTCAAAAGCAAAGTAGGGTATGGAACGACATTTTATATTTCGCTCCCTATCAATGGTCAAGAAGGTGTGTAGGATGTACTTTTTGCATACAATGAACAGCCCTATTGGAACGATCGGGATTATAGAGGAAAAGAATCGAATTGTCTCTTTGTTGATGGACGAGCAGGAGCTTACAGAGCTTCTGGCATCTTCAAAAGTTGTGGAACATAAAACGGATCTATTGGAAGAGGCAGCGAAACAGCTTAAGGAATATTTTCAAAGGAAACGAAAAATATTTTCCCTTCCCATTTTTCCAAAAGGCACTTCATTTCAGCAAAAAGTATGGAAAGAGTTGATGAACATTCCATACGGTGAAGCTAGAAGCTATCAATATGTTGCAGATGGGATCGGAAATCCGAAAGCTGTTCGGGCAGTTGGACAAGCCAATAAAGCGAATCCTATCCCGATCATAATTCCTTGCCATCGGGTGATTGGCAAAAACGGAGCGCTTGTAGGCTATGCAGGCAATCAAACGGATAAAAAAGCTTTTTTGCTGCAATTAGAGCAATGCAAAAATTGGGCATCATAGAACCTTTCAAAATGAAAAACTCTGCGATGCCTGCGCAGAGTTTTTAAAAAATTTGCTGTTTATATGATGTAAATGCCGTGCCGGTTCTGCATGAGCATTTAAAAAAGCTTGGACGAAATCACTCAACAGCTGTATATGTGTAAAATCTTTCCTCTATAAAAATCATCCCGGTTTGTCTTTTTTATTCTTGTTTAAATTGCAATAGTCTCGTTTTTAAGTCTTTCTCGAGCTGCATTAGTTCTTGCTCAGCCTGCTGCCTTTTTAGACGTCCTTCCTGTTGGATCCTGAGCGTTTCTTCGATTGTTGAAATTAGGTCGTCCTGTGTTTTTTTCAACGTTTCAATATCGACGATGCCTCGTTCATTTTCCCTGGCTGTTTCAATTGTGTTTGCTTTCAGCATTTCTGCATTTTTCAAAAGCAGCTCGTTCGTCGTTTTCGTCACTTGCTTTTGGGCCTCCAGTGCTCCTTTTTGCCGATATAAGGTGAGAGCGATCGCAATTTGGTTTTTCCATAAAGGAATAGACGTCAAAATGGAGGATTGGATTTTTTCCGCTAATGTTTGATTCATATTTTGAATCATCCGGATTTGCGGAGCCGTTTGGATTGTAATTTGCCTAGATAGCTTTAAATCATGGATCCGTTTTTCCAACCGATCAGCAAATTGAAGCATGTCGTTTACTTCTTGAACCGCCATTTGATCTCCAGTTGCTTCCGCTTTTTTTTGCAATTCCGGTATTACTTTTGTATGGAGTTCCTCCAATTTTAATTCACCAGCAGCGATGTAAATGTTTAGCGCGTGAAAGTATTCCTTATTATGCTCATATAAACGATCGAGCAATTGAATATCGGACATCAGCGCTTTTTTTGAATTTTCCAGCCGGACTGTAATGCGTTCGATTTGTGCCCCGATTTTTTGGTATTTGGATAAAATTTCATTGATCGAACTAGATATTTTCTTGAAAAGACGAGAGAAGAAGTTTCGTTTTTCCGGTTTTAATTCTTCCGGGTTTACTTGTTCGAGTTTGCTCATCAGCTCTTTTAAAATATCGCCTATAGGCCCGATATCCTTTTTTTGAACATAGTCCAGCATTTCGTGGGAAAAACTGGAGAGCTTTTGCTGAGCGGAAGCCCCAAATTGGACGATCGAATGCCGGTTTTTGTAATCAATTTGAGCTGCCAGCTGTGCAGCCTTTGCTTTATGCTCCTGTGAGAGCATGTCGATAAATTTTTTCGGCTGTTCTTCTTCGCCGACTGCTAAAGGTGATGCGGGCTTATCTTCTTTTTCTCCAAATGGGTCCTTTAATAGATCATCTAATAGATCCAACTCTTTCTTTTCTTCCAACGTAATCACCTATCTTTCCATTTCGTTGTTTGTTTTTTCGCAACATTTAATTCAAATTGAAGATGTTCGATATCATTCGATAAAACGGTGATTAAATCTTTCTCCAATGATTCGCAAATTTGATTCAACATCTGTTTCGTTTCTTCCAATGATGATTTAACGTTCTGATCGCGGATCGGCTGGGCGGAAAGAAACGTATACTTTTCTGCAAGCTCCACGCAAGAATCTAAATGATAGAAAAAGAATGATTCGCCTTGATAGAAGCGTTTCGGCTCCTTTTCAACGACATGATATATACGTTTGGAAAGCCTGATTGCTTCGACTAGCTGCTGAATCGTTCCGAGCGATCGGGCTCTAAATAAGGTGCGCTGCAGTCGGGCAATTTTTTGTCTTGCTTCTTTTAAATTTTCCTGTACATATTTGTATTCACTGGCTGTCAATCCGTTTTGCTTCAGCCAATTTCTTTTTTGCAGCCATTTGGTGATATAATAGACGATAATACCGCCTGCAACAGCATACAAAGACGATTGAATGAAAGCTTGGTCAAATCCTAAAAACAAGGCAAACCAAAGAACAGACATCGAACAAACAGCAATAAAACTTCTTATGAAAAACAAGAATATCGATTTCATGATCCTACCCCTGTCAGCATTGTTTAATAAATTTACGAACAAACGGAAAGCAAGGTTTCGCTTTTTACTACAATTTTACTACAATTTAGAGAAAAAGTAGAATGATTTGTGAATCGGAATGGAACGAAACGTTTTTTCAAACGTAATAAAGTAAAAAAATAAATAATGGAGGGAAATCCATGATTATTACAACAACCAATTCTTTGCAAGGAAAGGAAATTGAAGAATACTTGGGGATTGTCAGCGGTACAACTATTCTTGGTGCAAACATTGTCCGCGATTTTTTGGCAGGCATTACGGATATTGTCGGCGGCAGAAGCGGCGCATATGAAAGCAAGCTTTCAGAAGGAAGGGAAATAGCTATTGAAGAAATGACAGCGAAAGCTAAAAATCTGGGCGCCAATGCTGTGATTGGAGTGGATCTTGACTTTGAAACATTACGAGATGGGATGATGATGGTTGTAGCAACTGGAACAGCTGTAAAAATCCGATAAAATTGCGCTGTTTTTTAGGCTTGTCATTGTGATGATAGAAATAAGCGCAGCTTTTCTTAATGAAAGGAAAGAAATTTCCGACAATATTTTAAAATAGAAAACAAGCATCTTATCATTGCTCAAACATTGTCCTCCGACCTATAAAACGGCAGCGGTTATTGAGGCAATAAGCTTTGGTCTGCTGTCAGCGAGTAAAAAAGAAGTCGAATTTTTTCTTTTAAAAAGTCTTTTGGATAAGCTTTTTATGACTGTATGAATGTTTTGACAATCCTCCTTACGTAAATATTAAAGAGGATTGTCAAATACTTGTGTAAAAATATTGTCTAAATTTGCGAATCTATTTACAAAAATAGTAGAATCTGTAATAATAACCGAGTGCGTGTCTTTAGACCGCGAGATTTGGAAGGAGGATATGAGAAATGGCAACGGAAGAAGAGCTGCGCAAAGAAAAGCTGTTCATAGAAATCATAATAAAAAGGCAAAAAATGATTGAAATGGCTCAAATAAACGGGATGAACAGCAAAGAGACGATTGAGCTGAGCCAAGAACTGGACAAGCTTTTAAACAAATACCAGCAAATGGTAAGCAGCGATGAGAAAAATCAATCGATTTTCCACCCTATGAAATGGACATTAACAAATCCTTTTGTTGCAACGGTTGAAAAATAAAGAAAACTCATACTTGACAAGCTTAAAAAAGTTCAGTCAGCACAATCATAAATAAAATTCCGAAAATAAAAGAATATGTCGAAGTCAATTCATGACCATCGCCGTGGCTTTCCGGAATCAATTCTTTATAAATGATAAAAAGCATTGCTCCTGCAGCAAAAGCAAGACCGTAAGAAACTAAAGATTCAACAAATGTTGTTAAATAAAACCCTATTAGAGATGTGACAATCTCGATCGCTCCTGTCAACGTTGCAATGAAAAAGGCTTTGATGCGGGAAATGTTCTGATTGATTAAAAAAAGCGCAACTAATAAGCCTTCTGGTGCATTTTGCAGCCCGATTGCAAGAGCAATTAGATGACCTAAATCTTGTTTCTCTGAGGCATAACTTACTCCGACAGATAGACCCTCCGGGAGATTATGTAAGGTGATCGCCGAGATAATGAGCAATGCTTTTTCGTCAAATTGTATTCCTTCTTTCGTATGCTCCAGTTCAATGTGAGGAATATTTTTCTCTAAAATTGTTAATATAAGCACTCCAAGTATTAATCCGATGCACATTTTCATTATATTTCCGTTTGCTAATGCTTCAGGTATCAACCCCCTCATGGAAGCAGCCATCATAATTCCAGCGCTGAATGCTAATAATAAATCTCTTCCTCTATGTTTAATCGTTTTTTGCAAAAAAAGAATCGGGACAGCCCCTAAACCTGTAGACATTGCTGATAAAAAACTCCCAATATATACGTCGTACATAAAATCGTACCCCTTTTCAGAAAAAATAAATTTTGATAATAATGTTTTATAATAGATTTGTTATTTTATCAATAGAAGGAGATTTTATATGAAAGAAGCGCTCTTGTTTATTGTAGAACTGATTAATGATTTTCATGACAATATTATCCATTTAGTAGAAATGGCTGGTTTTCAATTAACAGATAAACAGCTGCATTTTTGGATCATCGGCATTTTCGGCATGGTTATCTTTTTCATTACACATGTGGTATTTAAATATATAGCAAAATTCGGCATTTTATGTATATCGTTTATTTATACAATGACCGTACTAGTTGTCATAGTGTTTGCCATTGAGATTCAACAAAAAATAACGAATAGAGGAAATATGGAATTTGAAGATATTGTGCAAGGTCTATGGGGATTTCTCGCTCTGTTCTTCGCTTTTTTGAGCATTTATATCGTTTATAAAGGTGCAGTAAAAATAATGGAAAAAACACGTTCTCAAAAAGTAAGAAAAGGAAAAAGCGGAAGCCGCATGTCAAGATATCATTCATCATAAGAAAATGATTGGGTACGACTCAGCATTTTTTAGCCCCGGTCCTCTAATCGGTTTTTGATTCAAAAATAGATAAAAGAAGGTAGAAACCGTCGCTTTCATCGGTTTCTACCAATCCTGCATCAAATGCATCATCAAGCATTTTTAGATGCGGCTTACATTAGAACAAGAAGGCTGTTTTTCGCCCAGTTCAGAATCACATCGAGCTTCAGCTTTTATTTGATAGCGGCAGCTTTATCGTCACGGTTGTGCCGACATTCAATTTGCTTTCAATCTCAATGGTGCCGTCATACATATCGACAATGCGTTTGCATATTGCCAGTCCAAGTCCGGTGCCGCTGTCTTTCATCGTAAAAAATGGATCAAAAATTTTTTCCATCATTTTTTCAGGAATCCCCTTCCCTGTATCGATCACTTTGATAACTGCAAGATTTGCTTCTTTTTTGACAATCAATTCTAATGATCCGTTCATGTCCATTGCTTCTAAAGCATTTTTCGTTAAATTTAACAAAACTTGTTTAATATGATTTTTTGTACAATAAATCCGAATAGGATTATGCCGATCCATATGAACTTGAAAATTTGTTCGATGGAGATTGATTTCCGATTTAATGATCGGCATGACTTCGTCGATAATCTGATTTAAGTCGTACAGTTTGTGTTTATGAGCGGTTGGTTTTCCGAGAACGAGAAATTCGCTCACAATTTCATTGATTCGGTCGATCTCTTTTTCTATGACGGAAAAATAATGCTGATCTTCTTCTGACTGATATTTTTTCTTTAACAGTTGAATAAAACCGCTAATTCCAGTTAAAGGATTTCGGATTTCATGCGCTGTGCTGGCAGCGAGAGTACCGACCAGTTCAAGCTTTTGCGCTTTAATTTTTTCTTCTTCCAATCTTGCTTTACGTTTCAGCAAATAATATTGGATCAACAAAAAAATAATATTAAAAAAAATGTATACAATGGCGGCATAAGTTAAAACAACTTGAGAGATTTCCAACGGCTTGACCGGAGCGACCGACGCTTTCAGCACCCATGGAAGCTGGGTAATATCAGTTTGAACAGATTTTTCGGAAGCGTCCTTTTCTTTTTCGCCTGCACTGAAAAGAAAGTTGTTCTTCGTGTCGCTCACCACGATATATAAATCTGGGCTCAGTACATTCATAATATTTTGTATATAGTTTATGCTTAATGTGGCGTATAAAACGCCATTTACATCTTTTTGCTGATTTACAATCGGGGTGCAGATCGTGATAAGCTTTTTATCGTGAACTTCTGAAATAGCAGTCTTTTTTGTTGCGAGCGCAGATTGAAAACATTTTTCCGAAGAGATGTCATGATGTAATGAAACGGGTTGAGTGCCGATTTTTATTGTTCCGTCTGCATTTGCGATATACAGGCCGGTAAAGCGGGGTTCTTGTTGTAGGGTTTCTTTTAGAGCTCTTTGAATTTGGTTTGGATTATTTTCTTGATCTATGAATAACGCCATTGTTTCCATTCTCGTTTTTGTTTCCGAGATTAAGCGGTCAATTTGACTTTGATGAATGTCTAGCATATATACGGCTTCTTTTTCATGTTTCGAAAAGAGAATATTTTTTTGTTTTTCCCATATGATAAACGAAATCAGAAAAGTGGGCAGGATTACGATCAAAATGTAAAGCAAAACCTTATGGCGATGTGTTAAGTCCAGCATTTCTTTAAACTCCTTCTTTTTCATCAACCTTTTTATTATAGCATGATCTTTTGAAAGAAGATCGGGTTAAAAAAAGTTTTTTTATTCTGAAATTTTCTATGCAGTGATTGACAATAATGAGAAGTTTCACTATTATAATTCAAGACATTGAAATACTAAAGGAATGATGAAAGTTGGCTAAGGAAAACAGCAGTATTGAAAAATCTCTAAAATTTTTTATCGTTCTTTCACGTGCTTATCGCGCAATGAATGATCAAGTTAGCAAGCACATTCAATCATATGGATTAAACTTAACGGAATTTGCCGTTTTAGAGCTTTTGTATCATAAAGGAGATCAGCCACTTCAACAAATCGGCGGAAAAATTCTTTTAGCTAGCGGCAGCATTACGTATGTTATTGATAAATTAGAGCAAAAAGGGCTGTTAGTTCGAAAAGCATGCCCAAAAGACCGCCGTGTCACATATGCAGCAATAACGGAAAAGGGGAGAAAATGGATTGAAGAAATCTTTCCTTCTCATCAAGAGATGATTGATTCGATCGTGAATATTTTGACAGAAGATGAGAAGGAAACAGCGATTAATCTATTAAAAAAAGTAGGGTACCATGCGAAAGAAAAATGAAAGCGGAACCGGCTTAATTCGGCTCCGCTTTTTTATTGTTTGGAAGAATTAGAATTTCCACCCGTCTGTTTTTTTGTCTTCCTTCTGCTGTATCATTGGAAGCAACGGGTTTGTATTCGCCGTATCCTTTCGCACTGAACTTGCTTGGGTCGAGATTTTTGTTTTCTAAAATAATTTTCATCACATTTACGGCTCTCATAACACTTAAATGCCAGTTTGAATCAAAGTTTGAATTATGAATCGGTACATTGTCTGTATGTCCGCTGATAACCACGTTGCGGGCACTGCCCATGGCGAGCATTTTGGCAATGTCAGTAGCCAAAATTTCATCTTTTTTTCTCACTTTGGCGCTGCCTGAATCAAACAATATATCGTCCCGAATCGTGATTAACAAACCCTCTTCGTTTAGTGATGTTTTAATATTGTTTTTCAAGTTGTTTTCTTCAATGTATTGATTAAACCGATTTTGAACTTCCGCTAATTCCTCTTGATCGCTGTTTCCCGATTCATCATTGTCATGAGGCTCATTTTGCACTTTTCCATTTTGTTTGTTTTCTTCGATGTTTTCCATTTCTTGTTGTGGTAGAGGGCTCGGATATTCTATAACGCTTATGCCTCCGTCAAAATTGGAATTGAAAGCTCTTGCCAAACGCTCAAATTTTTGGGCATCTATCGAACTGAGAGCAAATAGGACGATAAAGAGCGCAAGCAAAAGGGTTAAAATATCGGCATAGGGAATAAGCCAGCTTTCATCTGTATGATGGTCATTGCGGTTTTTTTTTCTACTACGCATCGGACGCAACACTTCCTTCATCAGAAATCTTTGCCCGCTCTTTTTCAGGAAGATAAAATGCCAATTTTTGCTGAATCGTCCGCGGTGCCTGTCCTTCTAAAATGGAAAGAATGCCTTCGATCATCACCTGGCGGACGAGCACCTCCTGCTGAGATTTCCGTTTCAGTTTGTTCGCAAATGGGTGCCATAAAACATATCCTGTAAAAATTCCGAGCAAAGTAGCAACGAACGCGGCGCTGATCGAATGTCCGAGCTCCTCAATATTTTCCAAATTGGCTAGTGCGGCAATCAAACCTAATACAGCTCCTAATACGCCAAGAGTCGGAGCATACGTGCCGGCCTGAGAAAAAATGGCGGCGCCTGCTTCATGCCGCTCTTCCATTGCATTGATTTCTTCTGTCATAACATCTCGGATGAACTCGGCAGACTGACCGTCCACAGCCATGCTTAAACCGGTCTTTAAAAATGGGTCATCTATTTCCTGAAGCTTAGCTTCCAGCGCCAACAATCCTTCTTTCCTTGCGATTTGCGCCCATTCAGAGAAAAGGACAATCAACTCTTGAATCGTATAAGTTTGTGTGTCTTTAAATAAGACGCGGAATAATTTCGGTACTCTTTTAATTTCATTTGTCGGAAAGGCAATAACGACCGCAGCAATCGTTCCGATGATAATAATGACGATAGCTGCCGGATTGATTAAGACGGAAAGACTGACACCTTTTAAAACCATGCCGACAATAATTGCCATAATTCCTAAAAAAATGCCGATAATTGATGTTTTGTCCATGTTCATCAAATCCTTCTTCTTTCTATATTCAATTATTATATCGACAAAGAAAGACGAAAATTTTATATTTGATAAAAAAAATAAACGACACATTCATCGGAATCGATTTTTGCGATGCTGCTCCCAAATAAAAAAACTGCCCTAATGGACTGTTAGGGCAGCTGTTATGAACGAATAACAATTTCTTCATTTTCTACGTCGGCGATTAAATGATTGTGCACTTCACCGTCTAACAGGATGTCTGCAATTTTGTCTTCAATATGTTCTTGAATGACGCGGCGAAGCGGACGAGCGCCGAACGATGGATGATAGCCGATTTCTACCAATTTTTCTTTTGCTTTTTCTGTTACGTCCAATGAAATGTTTTGTTCTTTCAACGTGTTCCGAACTTCTTCAAGCATCAAATCAACTATTTTCAAATAATCTTCTTTATCAAGCGGTTTAAATTCAATAATGGCATCGAAACGGTTTAAAAATTCAGGCTTAAAGAATGAACCGAGAGATTCAAGGATGCTTGATTCTTTTTCCACCGTGCTGTTAAAACCGACGTGAACTTGTTTTGCACCTGCTCCAGCGTTAGAGGTCATAATAATGACCGTATCTTTGAAGCTGACGGTGCGGCCTTGGCTGTCTGTCAAGCGTCCGTCTTCTAATATTTGCAAGAAAATGTGCTGTACATCTGGATGAGCTTTTTCAATTTCATCCAGCAGGATAATGCAGTAAGGGTTGCGACGAACCTTTTCCGTTAATTGTCCTGCTTCTTCATGTCCGACATAGCCTGGAGGCGAGCCGATTAATTTTGAAACAGAATGTTTTTCCATATATTCACTCATATCCAAGCGAATCATGGCATCTTTTGAACCGAACAGCTCCAAAGCTAATGTTTTCGACAATTCCGTTTTTCCAACGCCAGTCGGGCCGACGAACAGGAAGGATCCGATTGGTCGGTTTTTTGCTTTCAATCCAGCGCGGCTGCGGCGAATGGCTTTTGCCACTTTCCGGACAGCATCCTCTTGGCCGATAATTTTTTTCGCCAAGTTTTCTTCTAAATGTTTCATTTTTGCTTGCTCATCCTCTTGCAGCTTGCCGACTGGTATGCCGGTTTTTTCTTCGATGATTTTTTGAATGTCTTCTACTTGAACGATTGCTTGCTGTTTGTCCTTTCCTTGTTCAAGCTGCTTTTCAAGGGCAGCTTCTTCGTCGCGAAGCTTAGCTGCAAGTTCGTATCGTTCTTCCTTTAGCGCTTTTTCTTTTTCATGGGCAATTTGTTTAAGCCGCTCGTGGATGTCTGCTTCATTAGCCGGCTCGGCTTTTAAGTTTAATCTTGAACCAGCTTCATCCATTAAATCGATGGCTTTGTCAGGCAAAAAGCGGTCTTGAATATATCGATGAGATAGTGTGACGCAAGCTTTAATCGCATCTTCTGAATATTTGACTTGATGGTATTGTTCATATTTTTCTTGAATTCCTTTTAAAATGCTGATCGCTTCTTCAATGGAAGGTTCTTTCACAATAACCGGCTGGAAGCGTCGTTCAAGGGCTGCATCTTTTTCGATTTGCCGGTATTCTTTTAGAGTTGTTGCTCCGACAACTTGAAGCTCACCGCGGGCGAGCGCTGGCTTTAATATGTTGCCGGCATCCATAGAACCTTCCGCAGAACCGGCGCCGACTAATAGATGAATTTCATCGATAAACAGGATGATGTTTTTCCGGGCTTGCAATTCTTGAATTAGCTGCTTCATCCGCTGTTCAAATTGTCCGCGAATTCCCGTGTTGGCGACAAGTGATGAAACATCCAGCAAATAAACTTCTTTATTTTTTAGTTTTTGCGGAACGTCTCCTTGAGAAATTTTTAAGGCTAGTCCTTCCACAATAGCTGTTTTCCCTACGCCTGGTTCTCCGATTAAAACCGGGTTATTTTTATTGCGTCGATTTAAAATTTCAATCACTCGTCTTACCTCATCATCGCGGCCGATGACAGGATCAATCAACCCAGCTTTTGCAGCATCCGTTAAATTTCGGCCGAATTGATCGAGGAAGCCGTTCTGTTTTCCGCCCCCTGATTTCGGTTGTGCTTGAACAGCTTGGTCAAAGCTCTCAAAAGAGTTTGGCATAAATGATTGAAATAATTCATCGAAACCGCTGAATCCGTAAAAACCACTTGGGATTTTTTGTTTATATTGTTGATAGCATTCTTGACAGAGACGCATTTCTTGTTTGTTGTGATTGATTTGTACATTTAATAAAACATTGGCTTTTCTTGTTTGGCAATTTTCACACAACATATAGCATTCCTCCTTTTTGACTTTGATTAACTTTGACTAAAAGAAGAAACTTCTTTGACTTTCTTTGACCTTTTGGAATCAAAGAGACAATCTCAATCATTCAATAGTTAGATTCACTGTTTGACCTTTTCTGACTTTATTATACTTTGACCTTTTTTGACTTTCAAGTCTTTTTTATAAATTTTTTTCGTCTTTTTTTCCCTTCTTGTCCATATATTGTTGATAAAGTAAGGTGGGTGAAACATGAGCAATAAATGGGTATTGGCACTTCAAATAGCTTCTGTCTATATCGGCACTGTCATCGGTGCAGGGTTTGCAACGGGAAAAGAGATCGTTGAGTTTTTTTCAAAATACGGCGCTGGAGGAATTGTTGGAATTATTTGTTCTGCCGTTTTATTTGTTTGGCTGGGAACGAAAATGATGTTGATCGGAAGACGCATTAATGCATCTTCGTATTTGCAGTTGAACCAATTTTTGTTTGGGACGTTGTCAGCTTATGTAGTCAACGGCTTGATGTTTATGATGCTGATTGGCATCACATCGGTCATGCTGTCGGGGGCGGGGGCGATTTTTGAAGAGCAACTGTCGCTTTCAAAGCAATTTGGAATTTTTTTTACGATTGTGCTTTCCATTGCTGTGATTTCGTTTGGAGTCAAAGGGCTGTCTTCCGTCAATCTATTGGTTGTTCCGCTTTTTATTTTGTTTAGCCTGATCATCTCCATTGAAGCCATCATAAGGGGTGATTTTATCGATTTGTCGTTGGATGGAGTGTTTCAACCAGTCAAATCAAGCTTTTTATATGTTTCTTTTAATCTCTCTCTTGCTCAGGCTGTACTTGTTCCGCTCGCAAACGCAATAAAGGATGAAAGCGCCATTAAATTGGGCGGAGTTGTAGGCGGTCTCGGATTAAGCTTCATTTTATTTTCCAGCTATTTCTCCCTTCTGCATTTGCCGGACGCCGGGCTTTTTGAAATCCCAATGGCTGAAATTGTCAAGCAGCTGTTTTCAGGCTTTTATTACATATACATCCTTGTTATTTTTGGAGAAATATTTTCATCGTTGATCGGCAATCTGTATGGTTTGGAACGGCAATTATCATCGGAAAAGCCTTTGGCAAAAATCGCTGGTGTCATTTTCATCCTATTATTATGTTATTTAGTCAGCCTGATAGGATACGGAAAGCTCATTTCCACACTTTATCCGCTGTTCGGGTATATGAGCATTGCCTTTTTCATATTATTAATGTTCAAAAAAATTCCAGACGATAACAAATCATGATAAAATAGTAGGGAAATGAAGGAGGAGTTTATTTGGATAAAATCGCGGTCATTTCTGATATACATGGGAATATTCCAGCGTTGTCGTCTGTATTGAAAGATATAAGCTTGCGAAATGTAGATCGAATTTTTTGTTTAGGGGATCTTGTCGGAAAAGGACCTGAATCAAAAGAAGCGATCGATATCGTCCGCAGCTCCTGCGATTTTGTTTTAAAAGGAAACTGGGACGAGCTGATTACAAGGGAAGATGTAAACGATGTCGTTCGCTGGCATCAAAATCAGTTGTCGCAAGAAGACATAGAATATTTGCGTAGCCTCCCGTTTTCCATTGATTTTTATATGAGCGGCCGCCGGCTGCGGCTTTTTCATGCATCCCCTTTTAGCGTCTGGATAAGGGTACAGCCTTGGGATTCGATTGAAAAAAGATTGTCCATGTTTGAAAACAGCGTTGAAACCGGTTTGGGAACGAAGGAGCCGGATGTTGTCGGATACGGTGATGTTCATAATGCCTTTATACAGCATTTATCCGGCAAAACGCTTTTTAATGCAGGCAGTGTCGGTAATCCGCTGGACCTGCCCGAAGCATCCTACTGCATTTTGGAAGGCATGTTCAACTCGGAGAAAAGGGCTCCTTTTTCGATTCAGCACATACGTGTTCCATATGATATTGACCTTGCCATTCAATTAGCTAGAAAAAAAGAAATGCCGGAACTAAAAGAGTATATTCAGGAATTAACGACCTCGCGCTATAGAGGCTTGGAAAAGGCATGATGCGGAGGTATAAGTAAAATTATTGTAGGTAAAAATTAGCGCCTTCATTTAATGAGAACTCTGATTGCTCATTAAATGAAAGGGAAAGTGTGGCAGTAATATGAGAAAGTGCGGCTGCTCCTGGTAGAATGATCATGGACTACATTTAGAGGATAAAAAATTGCCCACAAACGCTCGGCTCAATCTTGTTTTTTGAAAAAGAAGATTTTTTTTACCAAGAGAGTACCCTGAAAAAAGTGATTTCGCTATCAAAAAATAGCGATTAAAAAAGTTGCCCACAAAGTCTTGAGTGACTCCAGTCGGAGCATGCCGTTTGCATAAACAATTCTGTATGATATAATAAGATACAACTTGAATAAAAATCCGTTTCGAAAAAACGGGAGAGGTTCTAGCACACCCTCTATAAAAAACTAAGGAAAACTATATCCTTGGGATATAGTTTTTTCAATGTTTGCGAAAGGTTTAGAAGTTGAATAGATTTATGATGATTTCGAAAGGCTTCTGAACAGCTTGCTTCCGCCACTGTAGCAGAAAAAGAAGCATCAGTTTCTGTTTAAGCTAGGCAGTGTGAATGGCTTTCTTTTTTCAGAAAGGAGCGTTTTCAAATGGATAATAAGAAAGCGGTCGTTGTGTTTAGCGGAGGACAAGACAGTACAACTTGTTTGTTTTGGGCGAAGAAACAATTTGATGAGGTGACCGCTGTCACGTTTCATTATAATCAGCGGCATGCACAGGAAATTGAAGCAGCGAAAAACATTGCGAACGAAGCCGGCATACCTCATTATGTGCTGGACATGTCCTTATTAAATCAAATGGCGCCGAATGCATTAACGCGTTCAAATATGGAAATTGAACAAAAGGAAGGAGAGCTTCCCAACACTTTTGTTCCGGGGAGGAATTTAGTTTTTTTGACATTTGCCGCCATTTTGGCGAAACAACTGGGAGCGAAACATATTGTGACAGGTGTATGTGAAACGGATTTCAGCGGCTATCCTGACTGCCGGGACGTGTTCGTAAAATCCTGCAATGTAACGATTAATTTAGCGATGGAAGAGGATTTTGTGATTCACACGCCGCTTATGTGGATCAATAAAGCGGAAACGTGGAAGTTTGCCGATGAGTTAGGGGTGTTCGATATCATTCGCGAAAAAACGTTGACGTGCTATAACGGCATTATTGGCGACGGATGCGGCGAATGTCCTGCTTGCTTATTGAGAAAAAGGGGATTGGAACAATATTTGGCTGAAAAAGGAGCTAATACGTGATGCTTCATCAATTTTATCCGCAAGTTTTTCATAGTTATAGTTATGAGCTGAATAAAGATATGCAAATATCTGCTGCACACTACATCCCGCATGAAAAAGCGGGGAAATGCGCCCGTGTACATGGCCACACGTATTTCGTCAATCTCACTATTTGCGGTGATCAGCTTGATGATTCAGGATTCCTTGTGAATTTTCAGCATTTAAAAAAATGGGTTCATGATCGATTTGACCATACGCTGCTCAATGACCATACGGATGTATTCAATGGTCAAAACAGCGAAGACTTTCCAACGACAGAAGTGGTTGCACGGAAAATTTGGGAAATTGTCCAGGATCATTTAAATGTACTCCCGAATAAACCGAAATGCTTGCAGGTGTTTGTCAGAGAAACGCCGACAAGCTATGTTGTGTACCGCCCGAAAAGGGAGATGAAATAATGAAAAAAATACCGGTCATCGAGATTTTTGGACCGACCATTCAAGGGGAAGGAATGGTGATCGGACAAAAAACAATGTTTGTCCGAACGGCCGGTTGCGACTATTCATGCAGCTGGTGTGATTCAGCTTTTACGTGGAACGGTTCAGCAAAAGATGAAATTAAACAAATGACAGCAGCGGAAATTTTGGACGATCTTATTGAGCTTGGCGGCGATCGCTTCAATCACGTCACCATTTCGGGCGGAAATCCGGCATTGATTAGAGGATTGGATGAATTGATTATCCTTTTAAGGGAGCAAGGATTTCGCACTGCACTGGAGACACAGGGAAGCCGTTATCAAGATTGGTTTTTACTAATCGATGATTTAACTCTTTCTCCCAAGCCTCCTAGTTCAGGGATGAAAACGAACTTTACTGTGCTTGATGACATTATGAAGCGGCTGATCGATGGCGGACGGAAAGACAATGTTAGTCTAAAAGTTGTTGTTTTTAATGAGGAAGATTTTGATTACGCGAAAAACGTCCACCTTCGCTATCCAAATATTTCATTTTATTTGCAGCCTGGAAATGATCAAGTAAACGAACAAAATGATCACCTCCTGAGAAATCAGCTTTTAGAAAAATTAGAATGGCTGATCGAATTGACTGTTCAATCAAAAGAAATGAACGATGCTCGAGTTTTGCCGCAGCTTCATGCACTTGTTTGGGGAAACAAGCGCGGAGTGTAAATTAATAGGAAAGGATGAAAAAAGATGGCTGGAAGAAAAGATGATGAATTGAAAGATCTGACGCTGTTAGGCAACAAAAATACAAAATATTTATTTGAATACAGCCCAGAAGTGTTGGAAGTATTCGATAATAAACATCCAGACCGCGATTATTTCGTGAAGTTCAATTGTCCGGAGTTTACCAGCTTGTGTCAATAAGGGCACACTTCAGTGGCGACACTGTCGGATAAACCTTGTGAATTCAGGGGAAGAGGATAATGGAGTAAAAAGCGGAAATGGCAATTGTAATCGAATAAAAGAAAAACATGTTCTTGTCTCTTATTCCCATTATCTTTCCAACCCTGAGCCAAGCCTCAAATTTAAGGGAATCTTCTTCTTAAATTTGAGGAAGGTGCAGAGACTATCGAAATCACTCCAGCATGAAGCGAGTAAGAGTAGTGTTGGAGGAAGAGAGTAGAGTACACCAAGATGACAGCATATATTATCTTGGTGGAAGCGCAAGGGTTCTTATTCAATATCGCAGTTGAATAAGAATATGATATAGTCCACCTGTTTGTGAAAAACAGAGGCCAATCACCGGACAACCGGACTTCGCGACCATTTATATCAGCTATATTCCAGACAAAAAATGTGTGGAAAGCAAGTCGCTGAAGCTTTATTTGTTCAGCTTCCGCAACCACGGCGATTTCCATGAGGACTGTGTTAATATTATCATGAATGATTTAATCAAGATCATGGAGCCCCGCTACATCGAAGTATGGGGAAAATTTACGCCGCGCGGCGGTATTTCTATTGATCCTTATGTCAATTGGGGACGTCCTGGAACAAAATACGAGAAAATGGCGGAGTATCGTATGATGAACCATGATTTGTACCCGGAAAAAGTGGACAACCGATAAAGCAAGTCGCTTGAGGCGTTTTTTTGATAAAAGAACCTGCCGAAACTTGCGTTAATTGTAAAAAATTCTTGAAATGGCACTAAACTCTTTGATATAAGAAAAAGTAAAACGGAGCATTCAATTCTCCGTTTTACTTTCCGACAATTTTATAGTTTTTATGATTAACTACTGTTTTTTGTTCCAGATCCATTTCCCGAAAGTTTTCCATGTACGTAAGATCGACGATGACGGAATTTTCATTTACTTTTTCGACAATTCCTTTGAGACCGTCTTTAAATTCAATAACATCTCCAACTTCAGCAATTTTCATTTGTTCTCTCCTTTTTTATGGATTTTCAAATATTTTGCATGATTTCTTTAGAATTGTAAAGTTTTTTTGGACAATCGCAAAAAAATAGGTAAAAAGTTTCCATTGCTCGGTAGACTGTTTTTCATAGAAAAGGAGATGGTCGAGTTGACAAATCAAGAGATACAAGACATTTTAAACAAGCTTCGTGATGGAGAACTGGAAGAATATTGTGTATCAAAGGAAGATTTTATGGCGTTTCGCAAAGTACTGATCGAAAGGGAAGATTTTAAACATTTTCATGGAACAGCAAAACGCGGTGGCAGCATTGTTTACCGATATACAAAAGATCCAAGAAGCTGACCGATGTCAGCTTCTTAATTTTTGGCACATCTTCCTCTTAAAAACTGCTATTAAAGACTGTTCACTGTTCTTCCCGTACCTTTACGGCATATTTCTTCAATTTTTTTAATGCTCCTTTTCTCCAATTTTTTACTTTGTTGACTGTGACATTTAGCTCCTCTGCAATTTCCTTCTGAGTTTTTCTTTCAAAAAAATACATGGTAAACCAAATTCGTTGAGCATCTGATAAAGCGGGGGCAATCCGTTCATATAAATCTCTTGCTTCAATGTCTGTATATGGAAAAAATTCCAATTTAGCAGCTATTATGTCATTCGCATGAAGAACATGCCTTTCTTTATATGTTTGTTTTTTCCTTAATTCTGTCATGAGCGAGCCTTTTATCGTTGCATAAGCATAAGTGGCAAACCGTCCTTTCTGTTCGTCATAATTGATGCTTGCTTTCCAGAGGGCGATCGCTGCTATTTGAAAAAACTCGTCTTGGTCTGTATAAATATTTAAAGTTTTCATAATGTGAAAAATTAAAGGGCGAAAAGCAGTTAGCATCTCCTCAAATGATTGATTCTTTTCCACGTGTGCGCATCCTTTCAAAGAGCGCGCTCTTTTTTTTCCGCGGTAATACAATCGTAAACGGTGTAAATCATTTGAGCGAATCATCATGATTAAGATGATACGCGTCCAATTGTCTGGGAAATTCAATTTTCTATATAGGAAAATGCAATTATTTCGTTTCAGCCTCCTCCGTTTTCACCATTTTCCTCATTATTTCTATAGAAGAAATTTAATTGAATAAATAAAAAGATGGCTTGAAAAAATAATGGAAAGAGGTGGGATGAATGAGCCGAATGTATAAGCAAAATTGGAAAAGAAAAGATTCAATTGAAAAATTGTTTGCTGTCTTCCGCAGTTCTACTGATTTTATTCAATATGACGTCAATACAAGCCATATCAAATATTGGATTTCATATTTTGAAACGTTAGTGGATGTAAATATATTAAATGAAAACATTTTAAAGCCGATTCACTCAAAATATTGGCAGTCATTAGAAGAACTAAAAAACATTTTACCGGTCAAAGATATTTTTTTAACCATTGATACGGATTTAATGAAGGAAAAGCTGTTGGAAGGCTTTGTTATGATTTCGCTAAGCGAATATGGATCTCCGTGCTTGCTCGTTAATGCAAAATTAAACAAAGCTAGAGAAGTTACACTCCCGGAAGTGGAATTTACGGTCATCGGTCCGAAAGAGGCGTTTGTTGAGTCCATTGAATCCAATATTAATTTAATTCGAAAACGATTGCCGATTGAAGAGCTGCGCATTCGGACTTTAAAAATTGGCAGGCTGACGCAAACGAGATTAGCGATCATCTATATAGAAGGCATAGCGGATGAGGAAAATGTATTTACGGTTTGGCAAAGAATTTCTAATATCCAAATTGATCAAGTGAATGATAGTTCGTACATTACGGAAATGATCTCTGACAATCATAATTCTCCCTTTCCTCAGCTGTTGGATACGGAAAGACCGGACCGTGTAGTTTCCATTTTGGCGGAAGGGAAAATAGCGGTCATTGTGGACGGCTCTCCCCATGTATTAATCGGTCCGACAACTCTTGTCGAATTTTTCGCATCGTTTGAAGATTATTTTTTAAATTGGATTTTGTCTTCCTTTTTCCGTATTATCCGCCTGTTTGCTGTCTCCTTTTCCATATTGGCAACACCGATTTATGTAGCTGTATTAAATTATCATTATGAATTAATTCCAACTGATTTACTAAACAATTTTGTCACATCCAGAAGGGAGGTCCCAGTTCCGCCTTTTTTAGAGGCGCTGTTTTTGGAAGGAACGATCGAATTGCTGCGTGAGGCGGGCGCCCGGCTGCCGACAAAGGTTGGACAAACGATCGGCATCGTCGGGGGGATTGTAATCGGAACAGCCAGTGTGGAAGCAGGTTTAACAAGCAATATTTTGCTCATCATTGTAGCGCTTGCTGCATTAGCATCATTTACAACACCTGTCTATAAAATGGGCAATACGATCAGGCTTTTGCGTTTTCCTTTTCTCATGTTTGCCGAAATGTACGGTCTTTTAGGAATCGTTTTATGCTTTTGTTTTTTAGCGACCCATCTTTTACGATTAACTTCTCTCGGACGTCCTTTTTTGGAGCCAATCTATCCTCCGAGAATTTCCGATTTAAAGGATGCATTCCTGCGTATGCCGTTTTCAATGATGAATGAACGTCCGAAACAGCTGCGGACGGAGCAGCCGAAGCGAATGGATGAAGAGAAATCGAGGGAAAATAAAGATATTGATGAATAACAGCGGAAGAGGAGGAATCCAACTTGGCGCAAATAGCAGAACGTCATAAAGTTTCCGCACCGCTCGTTTTTTATTTAGTGCACAGCACTCAATTCGGCATCGGTGTATTAGGTTTTCAAAAAAATGTCGTCAAGTATGCGGGACATGATTCATGGATTTCAGTTATTTTGATCGGTCTTATTGTTCATCTGTACATTTGGATGATCTATCAAATTTTGAAACGTTCAAGCGGAAGCTTAATGACACTGCAGCACGATTTGTTTGGAAAATGGGTCGGCAATGGATTGAACATTGTTTGGATCATCTATTTTTTTCTTGGAAGCTGCGCCATATTAATAGGATATATTGAAATTTTGAAGGTGTGGATGTTTGAAGATTTAAATATTTGGATTTATACCGCGATTTTTATGGGATTGCTTTATTACATTTTTAACGGTGGATTTCGGGTAGTAACCGGATTTGCTTTTTTTGGAGTGGTTCTGCCGCTTTGGATTTTTCTTACATTTTTAATTTTCCCGACTCGTTTTGCAGATCTTCAGCACCTCTTGCCAATTATGGATCATTCACCTCAGGAAATTTTCATGGGAACGATGCAGATGGTCATAACTGTTATTGGTTTTGAAACTCTTTTTTTGTATTACCCCTTTGTCAAAAATATTGACAAATCCCAAAAATGGGCTCATATTGGAAATTTATTTACAACCTGTTCATATATCATCATCATGATTGTTTCGATCGTTTATTATTCTGCGGAAGAAGAAATATTGCGCAATAAATGGGCGACGCTAGCGATGTGGAAAATTGTTGAACTTCCTTTTGTTGAAAGATTCGAATATATCGGCATTGCTTCTTGGTCTCTCGTCATCTTGCCGAATATTTGCGTCATGTTGTGGAGCGCCAAAAGAGGTATAACAGAAATTTTTGGAATAACAGAAAAGAAGGCAATCATTTCTGTTCTGGTCGTCATGTTTTTTATAGTCAATGTCATTGTTGATAAAGAAGATATTCAATTATTAAATAAGATCATCAATACGTATGCTCTTGGTATTGTATTTTGCTATATTCCGGTTTTATACCTCATTACGTTTGTACGGGATTTATGGAAAAGGAGAACATAAACATGTGGAAAATTCTCTCCTTCATTATGTTGTTCATGCTGATGCTTTATGGATGTCTGGATAAAGAAATTATTGATGATGTCAATTTAGTGATGGTTATTGGATACGATGTCGGCGAAGGCAATAAAATTAAAGGAACCATTGTTGCTCCTGAATATAAAAAGGAGCAGCCGGTCGACAGCAAGGTGATGACGGTCGAATCAGATTTAAGCAGGGATCTGATTTCCGATTTGCAAAAGGAGTCGCCAGCCCCTCTAGTTTATGGAAAATTGCAATTTGCTCTTTACAGTGAAGACGTAGCAAAACAGGGAATTGAAAAATATGTCGACTCGCTTGAACGAGATGCAAGCGTCGGTTCAAAGGTTATTTTAGCGGTCTGCAAAGGTGAAGCGAAAAATTTGCTGGAAGGAAAATATGGACAACAGGGGACTGCCACGTACTTTCGTAATTTAGTGGAGCATAATATGCACCGGGAAAATTTGCCGATTATCAATTTACACACATATTTGCGCAACTTTCGCATGAAAGGAAAAGACCCTTCTTTACCTTTGTTAGAAAAGAAAAACGACCATGTCAAAATAACTGGACTTGCCTTGTTTCAAAAGGACAAAATGGTTGGCGAAATCGAAAATGATCAGCTTTTTTATTTTAAGCTTCTTTCCGATCGATATGTTAAAGGAATTCATACGATCACAATGGATGATGGAAATAAAGCATCTATAGAAAGCATCCGTTCGAAAAGAAGAGCGAACATCGATGAAAAAAATCCGTTCCATTTAACGATAGAGCTGGAAATTGAAGGGTATCTACGCGAATATTCGGAAGGGACTGTTCGTCCGGAAATCTTAAAAAAAGCTGAAAAAGCGTTTGAAAAGGAAATTGTGAAGAACAGTATGGAGATGATCGATATGTTTAAAGAGAAAAACATTGATCCGGTTGGATTAGGAGAAGAAATTTTAAGCCATTCGAGAGGTTTAAGAAAAGTGAAAAATTGGAGGGATATTTATTCCAAGATGGAAGTCGATGTGCATGCGGATGTAAAAATTACTGAAACTGGTGTGGTGCAATAATTCTAAATATTTGATTGCTTCGTTTTGCCAATGAAACGAGAAACCGAAATAACAAAGGCTGACTAAAAATTTTCCTCCCTCTTCCGATCCTCTGTCATGTTTTTGAACTTGTCTCATATGCATGAAATAAGAAAAGAGGGAGGAAAAATGAAAACATTTTTTAAGGGAGCTCTGCTTTTAATCGTTGCTTCGTTTCTAGGGGAATGCTTTGATTTTATGATTAACATGGTATTGACGCGGGAACTTGGTGAAGAAGGCATCGGCCACTATATGTCGATCATGCCTATTATGTTTTTCATTATCGTGTTAGCAAGCTTTGAATTGCCGATATCTATTTCAAAATATGTGGCGGAAACTGAAAAGCCGTACCATTGGCCAATGTTGAAATATGCTTTTCGCCTAACTTTGTGGATCAGCATTTGCTTCAGCTTAATTGTTTTTTTGCTGTTTCCTGCTCTTCCGCCGCTAAAAAGCTATCATCCTTCCGTTACGGTTTTATTTGTACTGCTTGTTCCGATGATTTCTTTTTCCTCTATTGCTAGAGGCTATTTAATGGGCACGCAGCAAATGGGGAAAATTGCATTTGCAAATGGGTTTCGCAAGCTTGTTCAGCTTATTCTGCTCATTTTGCTGTTCAACCTGTTTGAATTTTCTCCTGAAATGTCTGTCATTGCAGGGTTAAGCTCATTTATTGCAAGCGAAGCCGTTATTGTTCTTTATTTGCTTACCGTTTATGTCTATCAGGCGCAAGAACTAAAAAAAAGCACGCTCGCTTCATCCAAAACAGCTTTGATCCGGCGGAGTTTATTTCGTGTCTCTGTTCCGACGACAATTTTGCGCATTTTTCATTCTATGACACATGCGATTCAGCCGTTTTTAATCAAATATGCATTAATGGCAGCAGGTGTTTCGGAGGTTGGAGCGACAGAACAGTTCGGTCTGCTTTCCGGAGTTGCGATGACGATCGGCTTTTTTCCCGCGTTTATCGCTCATGCACTGTTAACGATTTTGATCCCAACTGTATCAGAAGCGTTTGCTAAAGGAAACCAGGAACTTTTAAAGAAGCTTTTGCAGCAATCGCTCGGAATGACAATGCTTTACGGAATACCTGCGATTGTGATTATGTTTGCTTTTGCTGAGCCGCTTACAAGTTTGTTTGTCAACGGAACTACTGCAACACTTTTTTTAAAGCTTTTATGGCCGTACTTTTTTACCCACTTTTTGATCATTCCGCTGCAAGCGTATTTGATCGGTCTGAATTTAATAAAGGATGCTTTGTTTCATACGGTTTGGGCACATTTTATCTCGTTTGTCGTCATCTTTTTGCTTGGATCGCAGCCAGAATGGCAAATGTCAGGAGTTATTATCGGGCTCAATGCAGGAGGATTGCTGCAATTGTTAATGCATTATATGACAATATGCCAAAAAATCGGCATTGGCTATTGGTCGCTGAAGGAAAAACGTGTTCATTAAGATTTTCCAGGTTGTCTCTACTGTGATCTATCGCAGCAATAAAGTATGAAATAGCGAAAGTCATCATTTTTCCATCATTGAATGGAAAAAAATAGTGCTCTCATGAAGGGGGAAGCGTTTTGAAAAAAACAGCTGCCTTGCTTTTTCATTTTCTGCTTATATCATGTGTGTTTTTTGGATGTCAAGAGAGCGATTTGAAACAAGAAAATGCACCGAGCAAAACAACCATGAAAGAAATAATAACGAAAGAAAATTCGAAAGTGCCCGCTAACAATTTTGTTTTGCCAACAACTGACGGCAAGATGGTAAAACTTTCGGATTTTAAAGGGAAAAAGGTCGTGATCAATTTTTGGACGACGTGGTGCCCTCCATGTAAGGAAGAATTGCCTGAGCTTCAACGTTTTTATGAACAAGCGGATTCTGAGCACGTCGCGTTTTTAGGAATTAACATTACTTCAGAAGAAGGGGGAAAAGAAGAAGTAAAGTCTTTTTTATCAAAGAGCGGATTTGATTTTCCTGTGCTTTTTGATGAAAAAGGCGAAGTCATGAAATTATACAAGGTTATGGTCATTCCCACTACTTTTATAATCGATGAACAAGGACAGGTGTTTAAAAAAATCATTGGTCCCGTAACAACCGAACAATTAAAACGTTTAACCGATTTGTAAAGCACAGCGAAGCTTCTGTGCTTTTTCTTTTTTAAAAAATAGAATTTTAATGCTTAACATATGAATCGACCGATTTTCCAACCAACGTTTTTGATCTGTAAAAAACCGTGATTGAGAATGATAATAATTATTAATATTAATTATTAATTTAAAATTAATATAATTATTACTTGAAAAAAATAATTGTTGATATATAATATACATATAGATGTTGATATTTTAATAGTTTTTTTACTAGTCGCCAAGAATAGCATATGGAATTCAATAGAAGTGAAGCTGAATTTTATTCTCAGTTAGGAGGTTGTAAGTGAGAATGGAAGCAAAGATGTTTCATAATACGGAATTATTTCAAGGGTTGAAACAGCATGTTGAAATGATTGCGGCCATTGTGTCAGGTGTTCTCATTTTTTTCGCTTGGCTGCTTAGCATAGATGATTTCAACATCATATCAACGATTTTATTTATTTTCGCATTCGTTATTGGGGGATTTGCCAAAGCTAAAGAGGGAATTGAAGAAACGATCCGCGAAGGCAAGTTGAATGTAGAGCTGCTGATGGTTTTTGCTGCTATCGGTTCGGCAATAATCGGCCATTGGCTTGAAGGAGCGATTTTAATTTTTATTTTTGCCCTAAGCGGCGCATTAGAAACGTATACAATGAACAAAACAAACAAGGAGATCTCTTCATTGATGGAATTGCAGCCTGAAGAAGCGCTGCTTTTAGTAGATGGACGGGAAGAAAAAGTGCATGTTTCCACTTTATCGATTGGAGATTTGATCATTGTGAAGCCCGGGGACCGCATTCCGGTGGATGGCCAGCTCATAAATGGTCATACGACAGTGGATGAATCAGCTATAACGGGCGAATCCATCCCGGTTGAGAAAGAGCCTGGAAGTGAAGTGTATGCAGGGACTGTAAACGTAAATGGATCGATCACCGTTCGCGTAACGAAAAAAGCATCGGAAACGCTTTTTCAAAAAATTATTGAACTGGTGCAAAACGCCCAATCTGAAAAATCTCCGTCCCAGCAATTTATTGAAAAATTTGAAGGAACGTATGTAAAAGGTGTGCTTATTGCAGTGGCTGTTTTGATGTTTGCTCCTCCATTTTTATTAGGCTGGAGCTTTCAGGAAGCTTTTTACAGATCGATGGTGTTTATGGTAGTGGCTTCCCCGTGCGCGCTCGTCGCCTCGATCATGCCGGCGACGTTATCCGCTATTTCTAACGGGGCAAGAAACGGCATTTTGTTTAAAGGGGGCGTACATTTAGAGCGTCTTAATAAAATTCGGGCGGTCGCGTTTGATAAAACGGGAACTTTGACAAAAGGCGAGCCGATCGTCACGGACGTAATCGTACGCCCAGACATCGAAAAAACAGAGCTGTTACAAGCAGTTTATAATATTGAGCGGCAATCCTCCCATCCTCTTGCCAAAGCTATTACAGCTTATATTCAGGAAAATGTAAAAGGACTGAAAGATGAATGGGTATCAGTGGATGAACATTCAGGGTTTGGAGTTTCTGCTTCTTGGAACGGGCAGAAAATATTCGTTGGGAAAGCTGCGTTTGTCGGAAAAGAAGAGGCTGAACAATTTCAAAACTCTGTTTCCAAGAAATTATACAAACAAGGGAAAACGGTTGTTTATGTTAAAGACGAAAAAGGAATTGCCGCAAGCATCGCTTTAAAAGATGTACTTAGACCTGATATGAAAAATTTGATGGATGAATTGAAAAGCAAAGGCATCTATACGGTGATGCTGACGGGCGATACGAAAGCGTCAGCTGAAGCCATTGCTAAAGAGGCATCCGTTGATGAATTTCACGGTGAATGTCTGCCTGAAAGCAAAGTTGACCGAATAAAGCAGTTGAATAAACAATTCGGCGTAACGGCGATGATCGGCGACGGTATCAATGACGCACCAGCTTTAAAAACAGCATCTGTCGGTATAGCAATGGGGGAGGGAACGGATGTTGCTTTGGAAACAGCAGATGTTGTATTAATGAAAAACGATTTAACGAAATTGATCAAAGCGATCGAATTGTCGCAAAAAATGAACAAAATTGTGAAACAAAATATTGCCTTTTCTCTATCGGTCATCGCCCTTCTCATATGTGCTAATTTCCTTCAAGTCATTGACTTGCCGTTCGGAGTCATTGGCCACGAAGGAAGCACCATACTTGTCATTTTAAATGGATTGCGGCTATTAAGATCATAAATAAGAAGAATAACAAGGCGGATTAAGCTATATGATCCGCCTTTTATTTTCTTTTAAAAAGTCATTTGGTTCAGAGTCATCGGGTCGTTTCGTTACAATTATGTATGCAGCTACAATAAAAATGAATCCAACCACCCACCCGATTACCGAACTGTAATAATACACATCAATTAACATCATGCCGATTATGGGTGACGAAAATGCCGCCAAGCAGAGGATCGGGACGATATTTCTTTTGATAAATGTCACAAAAAATACACTCCTTAACTCCCCCGATTGCTTTACCATTATTATTATACTAGAATGGTTTTATTTATAAAATATTCCGAGAAAAATGTAAACAACATTTAAAATAACTTTGAAGGTGAAAAATCCTCCACATTTCTTATTGATATGAATGTTCTTTTCGCTTAAAATGATATTTCATTGAATGGACACAATAGAGAGGAAGAACATCATGTGGAGAAAATGGATTGTTTTATTTTTTGGTTTGCTTGCATTATTTTTCGGATGGGAGCTTTGGCAAAAAGATGATTCAGCCGTAAACAATCGGTTGGAAGCCAAAGTAATTGATGTCGTCGATGGTGATACGATGAAAGTCATCGTCAACAATAAAAAAGAAACAATCCGACTTCTTCTTGTCGATACTCCTGAATCTGTACACCCAACGAAGCCTGTGCAGCCATTTGCAATCGAAGCAAGCAATTTTGCAAAAGAAATGCTGTCAGACAAAAAAGTTGAATTAGAGCTTGGCGTTAGAGAACGTGACAAGTATGGAAGATTACTTGTTTATTTATATATAAACGGACAAATGTTTAATGAAATGCTGCTTGAAAACGGGCTAGCCCGCGTCGCATACGTTCATCAGCCAAATACAAAATATGTAGACCGTTTTTTGGATGTTCAAAAAAAAGCCCAGCACAAAGAAATCGGAATCTGGAGTATAGAAAACTATGTTACAAACGATGGATTTAATGATAAGATTGGACAAGACGACAAAAAAGAGGGCTGCGACATAAAAGGAAACATTAATTCAAAAGGTGAAAAAATATACCATATGCCTGGCAGCAGGCACTATTATATAACAAAACCAGAAATGATGTTTTGTACAGAGGAGGAAGCAAAAGAAGCCGGATTTCGAAAAGCTGAATAACGAGAAAATCATTTAAGCGGGAAAATTTTTTGATATAATACATTTTATAAAACATGAGATGGCAGCAATTATTGAACTGCATAATGAGGTGATGGAATGAAACGAATAGCTGTATTAACGTCTGGCGGAGATTCTCCGGGGATGAATGCTGGAATACGTGCAGTTGTAAGAAAAGGGATATTTCATGGGTTGGAAGTTTATGGAGTATACCATGGATATCAAGGATTAATTAACGGTGACATAAAAAAATTAGAGCTTGGCTCTGTAGGGGACATTATTCACCGCGGCGGCACGATTCTCCAATCGTCGCGCTCTGAACAATTTAAAACAGAAGAAGGACAGCTTCTTGCGATTCAACAATTAAAATCATTTGAAATTGAAGGTCTTGTTGTAATTGGCGGAGACGGATCATACCGAGGGGCTTTGAAGCTGACGGAAAAAGGCTTCCCTTGCATTGGATTGCCTGGAACGATCGATAACGATATTCCAGGAACAGATTTCACGATCGGATTTGATACAGCACTGAATACGGTTGTAAGGGCAATGGACCAAATTAGGGACACAGCGCAATCCCATGAGCGGATTTTTATAATCGAAGTGATGGGGCGGCATGCTGGTGATATAGCGCTTTGGGCAGGAGTAGCTGGAGGCGCTGAAACGATCTTAATCCCTGAAAGATCGTTTGACTTAGATGATATTGTCAAGCGGTTGGAGCATGGTGTTGAACGCGGGAAAAAACATTCCATTATTGCGTTAGCTGAAGGAGTTATGAGCGCATCAAAACTTGCCGATATTTTAAAGGAAAAATACGGCATTGAGACGCGAGTATCGGTATTAGGACATATTCAGCGCGGCGGCTCTCCAACTGGATTTGATAGAGTTCTTGCTTCCAGAATGGGAGCGAGAGCAGTTGAGCTTCTGTTAGAAGGAAAAGGCGGAAGAGCAGTCGGAATACAGAAAAACCAAATCGTTGATCATGATATTGAAGAGATATTGAAAGAAAAGAGCGAACCAATCGGAGAATTATATACGTTGTCAAAACAGCTTTCTATTTAAAAAGAGCGGACACCGCTCTTTTATTTTTTCATCCGTTCCGTTTTGTGATACACAATAGTTTTGCATTTACGAAGTCTCCTTTTTAATGGGGTTTGACCACTTTCATAATAAGAGAGCACTTCGTAAATGCTTTTTTAATTTTGATGAAATTCATTACCCTAACATTTAGTTTTATCCAAATAAAATATTGACGAAACCAAAGAGATTCCGTTTATTGGAAATGATCAAAACGGCATCAACAGCCGTTGTTGTCTGCAACGACAGGGCTCCGTTTTCATTTCTTTTTTTCACCTTTTTTACATATTTGCTGCCCCTCTTTTTTCATTTCTTTATATAAAGAAGGTGAAAGGAGGTGCGAGCAATGGCTGAGGTTCAACCGGTCAAATCACAATTGCGTCTTGTTTTTGAAGAAGGTTTTGATCATTCCGGCAAGCCGCTGTATCGCTATAAAAATTACAGCAATATTAAAACGTCAGCTAGTGCAGATGATTTGCTTAGAGCAGCCCAAGCAATTGCCAGTCTTCAAAAAATGCCGCTTGCCAAAGTGGAACGAAACGATACGCATCAAATTAATGCATAAGTAATCTGGGGGTGAAAAAATGTCTAAATCGCTCGATCTTCTTTTTGCCAATACGGAAGGAAAGACAGTCAGAATTAATGTTGATGAACCTAAGGATTCATTAACAGCAGAGCAAATTGGTCAAGCTATGGAAACAATCATTCAATCAAATGTTTTTACTTCTTCTGGGGGTTCGCTCGTTTCAAAAAAAGGAGCCAGAATTATTGAGCAAACGGTGACAGAATATACGATGAGCTGACGGAAGCGGCCTGTTTCCGGTTCGGGAACAGGCCGGATTTCAGATGCCATAAAGGGAGGGATTGGTTTGCACGATTGGCTGTCGTTTATCAGCGATGTCGGTTTTCCTATTGTTGTGACGCTCTATTTGCTTCACCGGATTGAAGGCAAGCTTGATGACCTAAACCATTCGATTCAAATGATCCCGGTTTATTTGACACAAAAAGAAAATTAATCTCTCTCGATTGATAGCAATCAAACTGTAAAAAGTTTGGTTGCTATATTTTTTTAATGTAATGTAAAAAAAATGAAATAATTTATATTTTTCCTTGTTTTACTAATCTCCATATTGGAATGATCGCTTTGATTTCAGAAAAACCTTTTGATATTAAACCTTTTGTAACAAGGAAATAATCTGTATGTATAGACCTTTACATGTTTTTTTGATAGTATAAATGGCAGACTAAACGAATGGAGTTAGTGGAAGGTGGAAGTTTATCAAAATTTAAAAAAGGGTGAACGGGGAGCATGGATTAGCATTGCAGCCTATATTTTGTTGACCGTTGTAAAGATAGCGGTCGGATATTTTTTTCATTCGGAAGCTTTAATGGCTGACGGACTGAACAACGGGACTGATGTAATTGCTTCGATCGCGGTTTTAGTCGGATTAAAAATATCGCAGCGTCCTCCTGACCAAGATCATCACTATGGACATTTTCGGGCAGAAACCATTGCGTCTTTAATTGCATCATTGATTATGGTCATGGTTGGTTTTGAAGTTCTTACTGAAGGAGCAAAATCAATCATAAACCCGAAAACAGAATCACCTGATTTGATCGCGGCATGGACGGCTATCGGCTCAGCAATCGTCATGTTTTCCGTTTATTTATTTAATGTAAGACTTGCGAAAAAAATAAAAAGTCAAGCGCTCATGGCAGCAGCTATGGACAATCGATCCGATGCATATGTCAGTGTCGGAACATTCCTAGGGATTTTGGCGGCGCAATTTCATATCGCATGGATGGACACAGTTGTTGCGATGATCATCGGAGTGCTTATTTGCAAAACTGCTTGGGATATCTTCAAAGAAGCGGTTCATTCCTTAACGGACGGATTTTCAGAGAAGGAGTTAGACAAATATAAAGAAACAATTAACAATATACCCGGGGTTCAATCGCTTGAAGATATTAAAGCCAGATATGTCGGAAGCACCGTATATGTTGATGTTGTCATTAAAGTTCATTCTAATTTAAATGTCGTTGAAAGCCATGCGATTTGTGATGAAGTGGAAAGAAGGCTGACGGAAGAATTTAATATTACGAACGTACATGTGCATATAGAACCTTTAAAAGGCGACAGTTGAAAAAACGGACTCTTCATTTTTGGAAAGGAAAGTATGAACTGCCGAGAAAGATGAAAAAACTAAATTTTCTATTTCCATTTTAGATGCCTCACCCCCAGTCTTAGGTGTTCGATTGTAAATTTTTTCTTGCTTTTGCTGAGTGCAAAATGCATTGACCTCCCCGTTCTTTTTTTGTACGATTATATAGATTTCTGGTAAAGGAGCGTCTTTTTAAACATGGGGTCCTTTAAAGTAAAAAAGGTGTTGAATAATAATGTATTAATAGCTGGCCACGACACCTTTCAGGAAGTCGTCTTGATTGGAAAAGGAATCGGTTTCGGAAAAAAAAGGGGGGAGCTGATTTCCAACGAAACAGTTGAAAAGATATTTGTGCTGAAAAACGAACAAGAACAGGAACAATATAAAAAACTTCTTCCTTATACAAACGAGAAGATGATAGAAGTTGTTTCAGACTGTATTGCCCACATTTCAAAGAAAGTCGGACTTCCTCTGAATGAACATATTCATATAGCTTTAACAGACCATATTACGTTCGCAATTAAGAGGATCGAGCAGGGGATGGACATCAAAAACCCTTTTTTATCAGAGACTGAAGTGCTTTATCCGAAAGAATATAATATTGCTAGTGAAGTGGTGTCCATTATTGAAGATAAGCTGAAAATCAAGCTGCCCAAAGGTGAGATCGGTTTCATCGCTCTCCACATTCACAGCGCCATAACGCATAAATCAATTTCTGAAGTGAACCGCCATTCTCAGCTTATTGCTCAGTTAATCGAAGTTGCAGAAGATTCCTTAAACATCCAGCTTGATAAAGAAAGCTTTAATTATTTGCGGCTTGTAAGGCATCTTCAGGCAACAATTGAAAGGGTTCTCAAAGAGGAAAAAACGGAAGAACCAGAAGAATTAGCTTTATTGTTGAAAAAAAAATATCCTCTATGCTATAATGTTGCATGGAAAATGATTAAAATGATGCAGCAAGTATTGAAAAAACAAATTGATGAAGCAGAAGCTGTTTATTTAACGATGCATTTATATCGAATAGCAAAAAAAGAATAAATTTTGCGCACGTGTTACTGATTCGATCAGGCATGAGTGAGCAAGGTGTACTGTATAGGGATTTGTTTTCGTACAGTTGACGCCTTGTTTCACCATGCCTTTTTTGTTTTTTCTAATACATCGATTATTCTTGCTGCATTTGTCAAATGATAATTATAAGGAGGTCATGTTATGTTTAAATCAATTTTCGGTGTTTTACAAAAAATAGGACGCGCGCTTATGCTGCCGGTAGCGCTTCTTCCTGCAGCAGGTATTTTGCTTGCATTTGGTAATGCTATGCAAAATCCGGATTTAACAGATAGAATTCCTGCTTTAACGAACGACTGGATCGTGCTTATCGCAAGCGTCATGGAGCAAGCTGGGCAAATTGTATTCTCCAACCTGCCGTTGTTATTTGCAGTCGGCGTTGCGATCGGTCTTGCAAACGGCGATGGAGTTGCAGGGATTGCAGCAGTCATCGGCTACTTAATTATGAATGTTACAATGAACGGTATTTTAACAGGTTTGGGTCAAATGCCTAAAGATATTAGTTCTGATCCAGCATTTGCAAACGTTCTCGGAATTGAGACTTTGCAAACAGGTGTGTTTGGCGGGATCATAGTAGGTATCATAGCTGCTTATATGTACAACAAATATTATAAAATTGAGCTTCCGCAATATTTAGGATTTTTTGCCGGAAAGCGGTTTGTTCCAATTGTGACAGCTGCGTCCGCTGTTCTATTAGGGATTGCGATGTACTTTATTTGGCCGCCGATCCAAGGGGCATTAAACCAGTTTTCTCAAGGAATACTTGAGACGAACAAAACGCTCGCCGCTTTTATTTTCGGTGTGATTGAACGTTCATTGATTCCGTTTGGATTACATCATATTTTCTATGCTCCTTTTTGGTATGAATTTGGTTCTTATGTAAACGAAGCAGGGCACGTTGTTCGCGGCGATCAGGCCATTTTCTTTGCCCAAATCAAGGACGGTGTGGAATTGACAGCTGGAACGTTTATGACAGGTAAATTTCCGTTTATGATGTTCGGTCTCCCTGCCGCAGCACTCGCTATTTATCACGAAGCCAAACCCGAGAATAAAAAAGTGGTCGCAGGGATTATGGGTTCTGCCGCGTTAACATCGTTTTTAACAGGAATTACAGAACCGATTGAATTCAGCTTTTTGTTTGTAGCACCGCTTTTGTTTGCGATTCATGCGATATTTGCAGGACTATCCTTTATGGTCATGCATATTTTACATGTTAAAATTGGAATGACTTTTTCAGGCGGAGTGATCGACTTTATATTATTTGGCGTCCTTCCGAATCGAACAGCTTGGTGGCTCGTTATCCCAGTTGGGCTTGTATTTGCGGTCATTTACTATTTCGGTTTCCGATTTGCCATCCGAAAATTCAACCTGAAAACTCCTGGACGGGAAGATGCAAGTGTTGAAACGTCTGATGATGAGCAGGAGAGCGAAAAAGCCGGAGATCTTCCATATAACATTTTAGAGGCGCTTGGCGGAAATGAAAATATTCAGCACCTTGATGCATGTATCACAAGGCTGCGCGTATCTGTTCATGATCAAAAGAAAGTTGATAAAGAACGCTTGAAAAAGCTCGGCGCTTCAGGTGTTTTAGAAGTGGGCAACAACATCCAGGCAATTTTTGGCCCTAAATCGGACAATTTAAAAACTCAAATACAAGACATCATGAATGGAAGAACTCCAAGAGCAGAAAAAGTTCATTCTCCAGAGCAGGAAGTTAAAGAACAAGTGGAAAATGTTATGCCGGAAGAATTACAAAGCGAAAGCTTAACATTTTCATCGCCTATGACAGGTACTCTTCATCCGATTACAGAAGTACCGGATCAAGTATTCTCTGGAAAAATGATGGGAGATGGGATTGCTATTGTACCTGAAGAAGGTATCGTCGTCTCTCCTGTTAACGGTAAAGTGTTAAATGTATTTCCAACGAAACATGCTATTAGCTTGCAGTCTGATTCTGGCCATGAAATATTGATCCATTTTGGTATTGATACAGTAAAATTGAAAGGAAAAGGATTTGACATTTTCGTTTCAGAAGGCGATACTGTAAAATTGGGTGACAAACTTCTTGAAGTGGATCTTGAATATGTTAAAAATCATTCTCCTTCTATTATGACGCCGATTGTCTTCACTAATTTAAAAGAAGGTGAAGCAATTGAATTGAAAAAAGTAGGCAAAGTAAACAAGGGCGAAGAAAACATTATTGCCATTCGGTAGCAGTTAGTAAACCGGCCTTGTTTAAATCGGACAAGGCTGGTTTCACAAATAATTGATTATCAGCTTGCACAACTCGACATGCACTGATAAAATTTTTAAAGAAAATAGCAGAAAGGATTTGATGCAAATGGCTGAAAAAACATTCAACATTACCGCTGACACAGGAATTCACGCAAGACCTGCGACTATATTAGTGCAAACGGCAAGCAAATTTGAAGCCGACATTAATTTGGAATACAATGGAAAAACAGTAAACTTAAAATCTATTATGGGAGTTATGTCATTAGGTATTCCAAAAGGAGCAACCATTAAAGTTACAGCATCAGGTGCTGATGAAAATGATGCACTTCAAGCGATTGAAGAGACAATCAAAAAAGAAGGGTTAGGCGAATAATGATACAGCTATCTGGGATTGCAGCATCAAACGGTATCGCTATTGCGAAGGCATACCGTCTAGAAGAGCCGGATTTAACCGTATCAAAAAAAGAAATACAAAATATTCGAGCAGAAATTGAGCGTTTTGAACAATCTGTCGAAAGCGCCAAAGCAGAGCTCGAGGTAATTAAAAACAGCACAGAAGAAAGGCTTGGTGCGGATAAAGCAGCGATTTTTGAAGCGCATTTGCTCGTTTTGAACGATCCTGAGCTGTTAAATCCAGTCAAAGAGAAAATCGAAAACGAAGCTGTAAACGCTGAATTTGCAATGAGGGAAACAGCTGATCAATTTATTGCGATGTTCGAAGCGATGGAAAATGAGTATATGCGCGAGCGAGCAGCGGATATTCGGGATGTCACGAAAAGGGTTATAGCCCATTTATTAGGCGTTCAAATCCCAAATCCAAGTTTAATTAATGAAGAAGTCATTATTGTTGCAGAAGATTTAACACCCTCTGATACTGCGCAATTAAACAAAAATTTTGTTAAAGCATTTACAACTGATATTGGAGGAAGAACATCCCATTCTGCGATCATGGCTCGTTCTATGGAAATCCCTGCTGTTGTCGGAACAAAGGAAGCTACCGCCAAAATTGAAAGCGGTGCTTTAGTCATTGTTGATGGGATTGAAGGACAAGTAATCATAAATCCAAGTGAAGATTGTATTGCCGAATATGAAAAGAAAAGAGAAAAATATGAAGAGCAAAAAGCGGAATGGGCTAAATTAAAAGACGAGCCGACGTTGTCGAAGGATGGACATCGTGTCGAGCTTGCCGCTAATATTGGCACGCCTAATGACGTACAAGGTGTTCTTGACAACGGCGGTGAAGGAATAGGTCTCTACCGTACGGAATTTTTATACATGGGACGAGACCAAATGCCTACAGAAGAAGAACAATTTGAAGCATATAAAACAGTTCTTGAGAGAATGGAAGGAAAACCTGTTGTTGTCCGTACATTGGATATCGGCGGGGACAAAGAGCTTCCTTACTTGAATCTTCCAAAGGAGCTGAATCCTTTTCTTGGATTCCGCGCCATCCGCCTTTGTTTAGAAAAGCAAGATATTTTTCGGACACAGCTTAAAGCGCTGCTTCGCGCAAGCAAATATGGAAACTTAAAAATCATGTTTCCAATGATTGCGACAATCGATGAATTCCATCAAGCGAAAGCTATTCTGCTCGAAGAAAAAGAAAAACTTGTTCAAGCAGGTATTGAAGTAGCTGATGATATCGAAGTTGGAATAATGGTTGAAATTCCATCAACTGCTGTTATGGCGGATCAATTTGCCAAAGTGGTTGATTTCTTCAGCATTGGAACAAATGATTTAATTCAATATACAATGGCAGCAGACCGGATGAATGAACGGGTTTCATATTTGTATCAACCGTATAATCCGGCCATCCTCCGATTAATTTCCATTGTGATCGATGCAGCTCATAAAGAAGGAAAATGGGTTGGAATGTGCGGAGAAATGGCAGGAGACCCGATTGCTATACCGCTTCTGCTTGGACTTGGATTAGATGAATTTTCCATGAGCGCAACATCTATTTTACCTGCGCGTTCACAAATTAAAAAGCTTTCAAAACAGGAAGCAGAAAGCTTTAAAGAAAAAGTTCTTTCTATGCAAACAACGGAAGAAGTCGTTTCTTTTGTTAAAAAAACGTTCCAAATATAAAAGGTACGGAGCCGATCAGTTTAATCTGAATCGGCTCCTTTTTTTGATGAGCCGATTTATTTACGGAAGGTGAATATAAAAGAATTTCGGCTCTAAGTAAAATGGAATATGAAAAACGCAGAGCATCAGCATTTTTTGATTTTTACATCCGCTTTATTATCCCGATAAAGTCCATCAAAATATAAAAATGATTTGCAGCGAGCGTATAGCTAATTTGATACAAACGATAGAAAGCAAAACACAGCAGCTGCAGTTCATAAAAAGCTTTTTGTAGTTTGAGCAACTAAAACGACGGGGTATCACGATATAAATTAGGATAAGTTTGCAAATGCAAAAATTTGAAGCCCTCGATATCCGAATCTCTTCTTGTTACTTTCCTCCAATTTGCTAAAACTTTTTTTCTTTTTCACAGCCGGCACCGCTACGGCTGTATCTTTTTTTAGAAGAAACACATGCAGCCTATGCTTTTTTTATGCAAGATCGCTCCCAAAAACAAAGCCAATTGGAAATATGAAAAAGATAATTAGTTTCATTTTGTAAAAAGATAAATCAGATTGCCGATATATACATTAGAAAACGTATAAGTTTTCTTAATTATTTTTATTAAATAAAGATTTATGTAGGAGATGGAACAAATGTTTAAAAAGCTTCAGTGGAAATTGACAGCGCTCATCACCATATTGTTAATTTTTTCACTTTTGGTTGTTTTTTTCACGTCTGATTATTTTGTTCAAAAGAACATTAAATCAGATGCGTTTCATACGGGGCAATCGATTGTTAAGCAAGCGAAAAAGAACCTGCTTTTACAGATGCAGGAATATGAAAGAATTTTGCTGCTTTTCAGCAATGAACCGGAAATCGCACAGCTGCTTGAAAAAAATGACGATCAATCTTTACAGTCCGTAAAGGAAACGTTTCAATCATTTTTAAGCGCTAATCAATTGGTCCGGTCTGTCTATGTAGCCAACACTAAGACTCTTGTTGCTGCAGAACCTGAGTTAAACTTAAAGGAAGATTTGATAATCAATTCACGACCTTGGTATAAAAGCGCTGTAACAAGTCCAAACTTTGTTTCGTGGTCAGAGCCTTATCGTGATGGGGAAAAAGGAGAATATGTTGTTACCGCCTCAAAGGCCATTACAAAGGATGGGGTGTTGCTTGGCGTTATTGGAATTGATATTAATTTAACAACGTTTAATGAATTTGTTAAGCAAGTGGAAGCTGGCTTTGGAGGGTATACATTCCTGCTTGATAGAAATGGAGTTGCCATCGCTCATCCGAAAATGACCGGAAAAAATTTATATAAAAACAACGGTCTTATGGCAGTGATTAAAAACCAAAAACGTGGTATAGCTTCTATAAAAGAAAATGGAAAAGATTCAACCATTATTTTTGAAACGATCACGGAACTAAATTGGAAAATCGGTGTAGTCTATTCGGATGCAAATCTGGAGCAAACAGCCCGCACAATCCGGAGCATTAACGTTTCCATTATTATTGCTGCATTGATTGTGGCATTTTTCATCACTAGTTTTGTTTCGAGAAGCATTTCAAAGCCGATTTTGCTTTTGGCTAAAAACGCCGACAAAATGGCTGAAGGGGATTTATCCGGAACATTAACAGTGAAAAATAAAGATGAAATCGGGAAATTGGCTAATAGCTTTACGAAGATGACCGATAACATCCGACAAATTCTCCTCGATCTGGACGGATCCGTGAAGGAGCTGCAGCAATCTGCTCAAACATTAAACGTGGTTTCGGAAGAAGCTACTGCGTCAAGTGAGGAAATTTCCGTTGCAATTGAGGAAATTGCAAAAGGCTCAGGTGAGCAGGCAAACAGTACGGAAATTATAAACGGACAAATCAAACAATTAGAAGATTGTATTCAAAAAGTAAACAATGATGTAAAAAATGTCGAAAATTTATCTTACGAATCACAAAATGCCAGCTATAATGGTTTAGAAAAGCTAAATGAGCTTCAAATAAAATCAAATGAGGCTGACAAAGAATCTGAGATGGTCCAATCCGTACTACAAAATCTTGTAGATCGAGTTGAAAAAATTTCTGATATCGTGTCGACCATTTCCAAAATTTCAGATCAGACGAACTTGCTCGCTTTAAATGCAAGTATTGAAGCAGCAAGAGCAGGTGAATCAGGTAAAGGATTTGCAGTTGTCGCTGAGGAAGTAAGAAACCTTGCTGAACAATCGGCAAAAGCGACAGAAAACATTAAAAATATGATTGAAGGAATCCAAATTGAAACGAAAAATGCCTACGATGCAATGAGTCGTTCGAAGAAAATTCATGAAGAACAAAACAAAGCTGTTCAAGTGACAGGCAATGCGTTTCATGAAATTGCAATTAAAATGGAAGATTTGCTTAATGCCATTAAATCAACATTAAATGCGATCAATCGGATGAATGAGCAAAAAGAAACAGTCGTCGAATCGATTGAAAATATTTCTGCAGTAACCCAGCAGCTAGCTGCCTCTGCGGAAGAAGTCAGTGCAACAACGAACGAGCAAGTCAAAGCATTCTCAAAGGTTGCGGAAAAAGCGGAATCGTTAAGCGAAGAAAGCAACCGCTTAAAAGGCTTAGTAGAACGCTTTAAGTTATAAAAAATATGCAGGGGGTGTCTAATAAGTCGTTTTTACGGCTTATTGACGCCCCCATTAATGTTTTAGAAACGTTGATATATCGGTGTTTATGATTTTTTGTTTTCAATAGGGATTTGACTTTCTGGACAGCTCCTTCTTCATTATTGATTTGATGCAATTCACCTAGATGAGCAGGCAGGTAAGAAAACCATAACAGTTGATGTCAAGAAAAAGCATGGGTTTGCAGCTCCCTTTGAGATTTGAATTTTGGACATACTACTGCGTGAAAGAAGACAAGCTTAAACGCACCTTCGCAAGCCGCCTTTGACAGTGTTGAGCAAACAAAAGAAGCTCTATGCCGTTTAAAAATTCAGAATGGGAGTAAAACGAAAGTTCCCACATTTTGATAAGATCATGATAAGATGAAAGAAAAGGTGAAAGGATGGAATGTCAATGGATTTCGGTTTCAAAGGTAAAACAGCACTTGTTTTGGCATCAAGTCAAGGATTAGGTAAAGCGATTGCAACAAGGCTTGTGGAAGAAGGAGCCGACGTGATGATCACAAGCCGAAATGAAGAAAAGCTAATAGACGTGGCAAATCAATTAAATGCGCTTGGAAAAGGAAAAGCAGCCTTTATTAAAACAGACATTACTTCAAAAGAGGAAATTAGCAGGCTAGTTAATCAGACAATAAAAGAGTTTGGCAAAATTGATTTACTCGTGAACAACGCTGGCGGTCCCCCTGCAGGAGGATTTGAGCAAATGACTGATGAAGATTGGCAAAATGCTTTTGAATTAAACTTGCTCAGCTATATCCGTACCATTCGCGAGGTTCTTCCGCATATGAAACAAAGAGGAGGGAAAATCGTAAATATTGCTTCTTCTTCCGTGAAGGAGCCGATCCCGGGTTTAATTTTATCCAACACGTTTCGCTTAGGAATTGTGGGGCTGACGAAAACGTTAGCAACAGAATTTGCAAAGTACAATATTTTAATTAACACGGCATCACCCGGCAGAATTGCAACAGAACGGATTGATCAATTGGAAGAATGGAATGCAGCGAAGCTCGGTATTCCTAAAGAAGAGATCAAGAACAAATATTTGGAAGCGATTCCTCTCAACCGCTACGGAGAACCGAATGAATTTGCGAACTATGTGCTGTTTCTTCTGTCTGACTTGAATACATATATGACTGGACAAACCTTTTTGATTGACGGCGGTTTAGTAAAGTCCATTTAATCGGGTGTGCACTGAAAGCTGAAAATGCAAGCGTTTCATAGCAGAACAGTTTCATTACTAAGCCGTATACACTGAAATGGGGAAAGGGTGAACAATATGTCAAAAAAAACAATCGGTTTTATTGGGCTTGGAGTAATGGGAAAAAGCATGGCACGTCATTTGCTTGAAGCGGGTTATCCGCTTACGGTTTATACCCGGACGAAAGAAAAGGCCGAAGATTTGATCAATCAAGGTGCTGTTTGGAAAGAATCGATCAAAGATCTCGCAAAAGATGCGAATGTTATTATCACGATGGTTGGTTTCCCGAAAGATGTTGAAGAAGTTTATTTTAGTGAAAATGGAATTTTAGCCAATGCCTATCCAGGAGCTATATGTATTGACATGACAACGACAAAACCATCGCTTGCCGAAAAAATATACGAAAAATCAAAGGAAAAAGGCATTTCCTTTTTAGATGCACCTGTTTCAGGAGGAGATGTCGGCGCAAAAAATGGAACGCTATCGATTATGGTCGGAGGAGATCAAGAGACGTTCGATGAATGTTTTGAAATTTTTGAGAAAATGGGAAAAAATATTGTTTATCAAGGAAAAGCCGGTGCGGGGCAGCATACAAAAATGTGCAACCAAATTGCGATTGCTGCCGGCATCATTAGTGTTTGTGAATCGCTTGCCTACGCTGTTCGGGCGGGGCTGGATCCAGATAAGGTGTTGAAAAGCATTTCCTCCGGAGCTGCTGGAAGCTGGTCTTTGTCGAACTATGCGCCGAGAATGCTTTCGAATCAATTTGAGCCTGGATTTTATGTCAAGCACTTTATAAAAGATATGGACATTGCTTTAGAGGAAGCAAGAAGAATGGAATTAGACGTACCAGGGCTTGAGCTTGCGAGAAGCTTGTATGAAAAACTGGCTGAAATGGGAGAAGAAAATAGCGGAATACATGCATTATATAAGCTGTGGAAAAAATAAAAACGCACATCATTCTTTTAAGTCACACAATTTTAGTCAGCTTCTTCTTTTTCTCAGCAATTAATTTTCAAAAAAAGTGTGGGGCATATCCCCCACACTTTTTGAACAGTTGAAATGAGTGAACTGTCCGATCTATTATTTTCCAATAAACATTTGTGTCCAGTAATTTCCATTTTCTACGTAACCAACGCCGATATGAGTAAAGTTAGGATTTAAAATGTTTTGTCTGTGGCCAGAGCTGTTCATCCAAGCATTAACAACTTCTTCAGGAGTACGCTGCCCCATTGCAATATTTTCCCCTGCTGTTCTGAAGGAAATGCCGAACTTTTTCATCATGTCAAACGGAGATCCGTAAGTCGGGCTTGTGTGGGAAAAATATTTGTTTCTTTGCATATCTAACGATTTTTCACGAGCTACCTTGCTTAAAGCTTCATCTAAAACAAGAGGCTTTAAACCTTGTTTTTGCCGCTCGGCATTTGTTAGTTCAACTACTTTTTTCTCAAATGCATTTACGGATGAAGCGGTTTGTGATTGTTTTGGTGTTTGGTTGTTGGTTGCTTTGTCATTGGCAGATGGTGCTGGCTGAGTTGTTTTTTGAGTAGTTTGGGCTGGTTTTTTCACAGCTTGCTTGTTCGCAGGCTGGTTTGTGTTTCTTTTAATTGCTTCTTTTATAGCATTATTTGCTTCTATGCTTGGATTTTGTAAACAGTTGTTTAATAGATTTTGCAATTCTTTTGAATCAGCTGATTGAATGAGCTGTTTCAATTGATCTTCGTTTATATGATAAGGTCCGAAAGTTTGTACGTAGCTTTTGATTTGAACTGGTTGGTTTTGAATTTCAGCTGCATTGGCATTTGTGCCGGCGCCTGCAGTGAAAATGGCGGCAGCTGCTGCAATAGAAGCAATAATAGATTTCTTCATGCGTTTTCTACCTCCTTGAAATTTGTTCATGTAATTTACGAAACTATCATAACATGCGTTTTTTGTCATATTTTTGTCTATTCCTTCCATTGACAAATAATAGATTTTAAGTTTATAAACATTATCATGTAATTGTTGAAATTATAGGGTTCCAACCGAGGGAATATATGATATACTTCCTTCAAGAAGTGACAAAATTAAGCAAAATGTCTATAAATTGATAAGAATTAGGGGTTGACAATCTGTATAGAAAACAAAACTTTGTAATGTATGTTACAATATATTTACAAGTTCATGAGTCGACTGAAACATGATTTATATTAGAAAAGAAAGGAAGATTCCTTCGTGAAAAAAGAAGCGGAAACAACTCCTTCTGAGACAAAACGGCAAAGGAAAGCGAGAATTTTTCGTATCAATTTTTTCTTTTTTATCGTTTTTCTTTTATTTGCCGCACTTGTCGTCCGCCTTGGCATCGTTCAAATTGTTCAGGGTGAAGAATATGCGAAAGAAGTCAGCCGGACAGAAGTGAATGTTGCGCAATATCCTGCACCAAGAGGAAAAATGTTTGACCGAAACGGGAGAATCGTTGTAGACAACAAAAATGTTCCTGCTGTGACCTATACGGTGGAGAAGACGACCAAAACGAAAGACAAGCTGGAAACAGCAAAAAAATTAGCACAGCTGATTGATCTCGACACATCTTTTCTAAGAGAAAGAGATTTGCGGGATTATTGGATAGCCAAAAATCCAAAAAAGGCAGAAAACTTATTGACGGAAAAAGAGAAAAAATTAGAACCTAAGGAAACATATCCACTTCAGGTTGAACGGGTTCCGGAAGAAGAAATTAAAAAAATCGAGAAGGATCCAAAAGAATTGGAGCTTGCCGCTCTATATACGAAATTTTCATCCGGATATGCGTATGAGCCGCAGATTGTCGCAACGAACTTAAGCCAAGAAGAAGTTTCAAGGGTTGCGGAACAGCTGGAAAATCTTCCGGGTGTCGATGTCATCACAGATTGGGAAAGGGTGTACCCTTATGATGACGTATTTAAAACGATTTTAGGGAAAATCTCATCTCCAAAAGAAGGGATACCAGAAGACAATAAATCATTTTTTGTAGCTCGAGGCTATGCCCGAAATGAACGAGTTGGAAAAAGCTATTTGGAGCAGCAATATGAGGATTATCTAAACCCAAGAAAAGCAAAAGTTCAATATATATCTGATAAAGATGGAAATACGATTTCCCAAAAGGAAATTGATGACGGCAGAAGAGGATTCGATTTAAAACTTTCCATCGATATCGAACTGCAAAAAAGAATTGAAAAAATTGTTGATCAGCAGATCAAAGCAGCAAGAGGACGTGGAAATTATTTAGTTGACCGCGCTTTCGTTGTCATGATGGATCCGTATAAAGGAGACGTTTTGGCGATGGTCGGACGAATGTACGATTCAGGAGAGATGTTGAACTTTGATTACGGTGCATTTGGGACGCAATATGAAATGGGTTCTACCGTTAAAGGTGCGACAGTTTTAGCAGGATATCAATTTGGTCTTAGACACGGAACCGTCTTTTATGACGCACCAATTCGTTTAAAAGGGACTCCGGAAAAATCTTCTTATCAAAATATGGGGGCTGTATCTGACCTAACAGCGTTGCAAAGAAGTTCAAACGTTTATATGTTCCATATCGCTATGAAAATTGCTGGTATACAATATTATCCGGGAAGAAGTTTTCCAGCTAAAGACGAAGATTTTCAAAAGATGCGGAATTACTATGCCCAATTTGGTTTAGGGGTTCCGACAGGGATTGATCTCCCGCAGGAGTCCGCAGGGCAGCAATCTGATCCTGGAACTGACAGAGGGAAATTGCTTGACCTTGCCATTGGTCAGTTTGATACGTACACACCGCTGCAAATGGCCCAATATGTTTCAACGATTGCAAATGGCGGGTACCGTGTCAAGCCGCGGCTTGTAACAGAAATTCTTGAACCGACTGACGATGGGCTCGGACCGATTGCTCAAGAAATGCCGGTAAAAGTGTTAAACCGAATAAACAATACGGAAGAGGATATTCAACGCGTCCAACAAGGCTTTTATCTAGTGACGAATACTCGACGCGGAACAGCTTACGCTCAGTTACATGGATTAAATGTTGCGGGCAAAACCGGAACAGCGGAAACGACTTATTATGGTACGAAGCGCCAATACTGGGGGACAGACGTTTATAATTTAACATTTATCGGCTATTATCCTGCCAAAGATCCGCAGGTTGCTTTCAGTGTTGTCGTCCCTTGGACAAAAAGAACCGGAAGCGAAGATGTGAATAAACGTATAGCGAGAGATATTGTAAAAGCATACATCGATTTACAGAAAGAATACGCCGGAAATTCCAATGCAAAATCAAATGATGACGAGCAATAAAAAAATAAATTATATAGAAGGGCCGTTGCTTTTTAACGAGCGATGGCTTTTCTATTAGTTATCGAAAACCATTCATATAGTGTGAGTAAAATGTTTGTGGGAGAAATTCTTAGAATTCCCCGATGAGGGGGTTGGGAACGTAGGTTCGCAATCCCCCTCATCGGGGCCACCAAGCAAAGCGCGGTAGGATCCCAAGCAGGAAACATGAAAAAAGGACTCTCTCCCTGGTAAGATGTTCATTGACCACACCACAAACAGGAGGAGAGAGTCCCATGAATATTCAACAACATCTTACCACAAATTCGTTGACATGGAAAGAGATCGAACTTGATTTGTTTCGAGCCCTGCAAAACGCCTTCGCTGAGCTGTTTACGGCTCTGTTGGAGGACATCGACCGACAATTGGCGGAAACCCGGGACAAGCGCCGGTACCACTTGAAAGACAAACGACGCACCACGATTCAAACCTTGTTTGGCGAAGTTACCTTTGAGCGAAACTACTATTTAGACCGAGAACAAAACCGTTACACGTTTTTGCTTGATTCCTTTTTAGCGTTTGATGGATCGCAGTCAATCAGCCCTTGTCTAGAAGAAACGGCGGTGGGATTGGCTGTGGAGTGCTCTTCCTATCGCAAAGCGGCTTGTACGCTTGCCCAGATGGTCGGGTATCCGGTGATGAGCCATGAGGCGATCCGCCAGTTGGTGCTCGAGGCTGAAGTTCCGCTGCACTGCCCGGTTGACCAGCGATATGGACGGGTGCTGTTTGTGGAGGCCGATGGACTGTTTGTCTCTCGCCAAGGGAAGGGAAAACGGGCCAAGGAAGACAAAATCCTGACCGTTCACGAAGGGTGGAAGCGCAACGGCTCACGGATCGAATTCGTGAATCAGCGCCATTACGTCCATGAGGGCAAGGGGGAGGTGTGGGAAGGCTTCGAGGAATTTTTGATGAACGAATATGCCTATGATCCGTGTCGGGATCTTCTTGTCATCAACGGGGACGGCGCTCCATGGATTACCGCGTGCCGGGAGTATTTCAAGGGACGGGTCTGCTTCCAATTGGATCGATTCCACGTGGCGCGTGAGTTGCGCCAATGCCTCTCGGGCCATCCACGGTGGCAGGCGATTCGGCAAAAGCTGGCGAAGCAGGATGAAGAGAAGCTGCTTGTGGAACTGAACAGCGCCCTCGGCACGCTGGGGGACGAAGCGAAAGAACAACAGCTGGCTGCCTTGATCCACCGGATCGAATCGATGCCGGGATGCATCCGTGATTACCGGGAATGGCTGAAGGAGCAAGGAGTGGACACAACGGGCATGTATCCGATGGGGAGGGCTGAAAGCGTGATGAGCCAGCTGGCGTATCGGGTGAAATACCGCCGCAGTTGGACAGACAAGGGACTCGGGGCGTTTTTCAAGGCAATGATTGCCCGGATGGATGGGATTCGTCTTTTCGGACGTCGTTTAGGAGAAGAATCGTCGCAGCCGGCAGAGGAAACGGCGTCGACGGCATCCACCAAACAGACGATCGTGAACAAGGCGAAACAACGCGTCCGCCGTCTTTGGCCGGAGATCACGCGGAATAACGTGCCATATTTACAGCAATCGTCCGGGACACCGATCTATCATGCCCTGTCTGAATTCAAGGGATGGTAAAAAAAGGTGTACATATTCGTCCGTCATGGCAAGGGATGAGAGTCCGAAAGCGCTTACGGATGAAATTCAAAAAAATGGTTCGCTAACCTATGACTTACATCTATTTTCAGCGAACCAAAAAAATTCCCACAAAGTCTTGACTGACTCATTCATATAAATTGAATGATGTCGCATTCGCATAAAGATTTTTCGATAAATTGTTCGAAATTCGCACACGCCGCAAAAACCGCAAACTTTTGTCCTATCTGCATATCTCCGAATGGTGTGAAACCAGAAGGGAGCGCAAAAACCGTACATGGCCGCAAAGTCGGTAAAGCTCATACCACCTCTTGCATACCTCCGGTGCGTTGTTAAATCCAAAGAAAGCGCAAAGTCCGCAAAGTAACCGAAAAATCCGCATAAGACAAAAAAAACTAGCCCTTTTTTGGCCAGTATTTTTTAAAATGTTGATACATACATATTTTTTATAGGGAAGGAAATGCAGTGGAAAAAGTCGAAAAAACATTTTAAATAGTAAGATTGACACATTTTTAGATGTTTAATTTGTAAAACTATATTAAAATTTTAGGTGGACAAAAAGTAGCAGGTCAATGAACAAGATAGATTTTTTCTTTCTGGAAAGGGTAGTAATAGGGGGGCCAGGGATGAGTCAACAAATACAAAAGGGTGTGCACAATCAAACAGAAATCATTTATTCGGTTATTTCTAATGAAGGCTATTTTGAATACATCTCCTCAAATTGTTTGAAAGTGCTCGGATATAAACAAAAAGAACTAATCGGTTCAAATCTTTCAGAATACTTGCATGTAGAAGATATAAATATATTTGAAAGCTTTTTATATCATGGAGATGTTATCTTTCCTTGTTCCTTCCGTTTTTTGCAGAAAAATGGATCCTATATTTGGATGAAAACGTCAGTTGATGTTATATACAATCATTTGAACAAGGATCAAAGAGAATTTGTCTTAAAGTTTGCTGTCACTTCGGCGGATGACAAGATAGATGAAGTTCCCAAAGAAGTAAATCCGATACGTGCTGACGGTGCTCTTGATTTTGTGCACGAGCTTCCGTGCCCGCTCATAATTTCAAAAAAAGGGAAAGTTCAATATGCTAATACGGCTGCTGTTAAGCTGCTTGTGGCGACTAGCAGTGAAGATATTGTTGGAAAAATGGTTTTCCAATTTATTGACAAAATGTTTCACGAATCTGTCCATGAAACGATTGAAAATCTTCACAAAGGAATTGATAGCGGAATTTTAGAACAAATTTGGACATCTTTGGACGGGAACAAGATCTATGTTGAGTTGAAGAGCGTGCTTATATCATATAAAGGCGAACAAGCAGAACTGCTTGTCATTACCGATATTTCATCCAAAAAAATATATCAAAGCATTTTGCAGCAAAGCAGGGAAAAGTATCAATGGCTGATTCAAAATTCCATCGATACAATCGCAGTGATTCATAATGATAAATGGGTTTTTATGAATGAGTCGGGGATCAAGCTTTTCGGTGCGCAAGATTATCCGGACGTATTGGGCAAAAGCATCTATCATTTTTTACACCCGGAATATCATCAGCATGTCAAAGATCAATTAGATGACATAACGAACGGAAGAACGGAAACAATCGTGACCAAGCAAAGCTGGTATACATATTCGAAAAAAATTGTCCATACCGAAATGGTTTGCATTCCGACAACATATTTTGGCGAACCGGCGGTACAAATCATTTTACGAGATTTGTCTGAACATAAACAAGCGGAGGAATTAATGATTCGCTCTGAAAAGCTTTCTGTTGCAGGGCAGCTGGCGGCAGGTATCGCCCACGAAATACGCAATCCGTTAACAGCAATAAAAGGTTTTTTACAGCTGATGCATGGTGAAATCGAAAAAGATAATCAATATTTTGAAATTATTTTTTCAGAGCTGAATCGAATTGAATTGATTTTGAGTGAATTGCTGATGCTTGCGAAACCGCAAGAAACGGTTTTTGAAAAAGCAAATGTCAAAACGATTTTACGCGAAGTTGTTACACTGCTGGAAACGGAAGCAATATTAAGAAATATTGTGATTGAGAAAAAATTTTCTGATGAGATTCAAGAAGTTGTTTGCGATAAAAACCAATTGAAGCAAGTTTTTATCAATCTCATTAAGAATGCAATTGAAGCAATGCCAAATGGAGGAACAGTGACAATTTCTACTAAATCCGAAAAATTTTCCATTGTGATTGAAATTAAAGATGAAGGAGAGGGGATACCGAAAGAGCTGCTAGAAAGATTAGGGGAGCCTTTTTTAACGACAAAAGAAAAAGGAACAGGTCTAGGATTAATGATCACATATAAAATTGTTGAAAATCATAAAGGCACGATCGATGTGTCGAGCAGCGAAAAAGGCACCGTTTTCACAATTAAGTTGCCAAAACAAAGGGGCTGTCCAGAAAGTCAAATCCCCATTGAAAACAAAAAATCATAAACACCGATATATCAACGTTTCTAAAACATTAATGGGGGCGCCAATAAGCCGTAAAAACGACTTATTAGACACCCCCTTCCTTACCTCTAGTCAAGTATTTTTTATTAAATAATTTGGTTAATATAGATTTTATTTTGGAAGGGGCTGTCCGATAAGTCCCTAAAATGAAGCAAGTGGAGAAAAACAATTCGTTTCTCTCCACTTGCTTTTATATTTTTTCGATTTTTATCTGAAAGTAGCTGGCGGATGCCGGCTACTTTCAGTATGTGTGCGCCCGGCATGGGTGTAATCTATAGGGTGAAAGTCCCGAGCTGCGAAGGCAGAAGTAGCAGTTAGCTTAACGCAAGGGTGTCCGTGGTGACGCGGAATCTGAAGGAAGCGAGCGGCAAACTTTAAGGTCTCTCGGAACACGAACTTCATATGAGGCTAGGTATCACTGGGTGAGTTTGCACAACAAAACAAAGCCCTTTCTGCCGAAGGTGATACAAAGTAAATGAAGCAGATGGATGGAAGGAAAGATTACACTCTTACCCGGGGAGGTCTGGCTGGCACGCCAAGTAACCTTGGTAACCTATCTAGTGATAGATAGCTGAACAGTCAGAAGTCAGCAGAAGTCATAGTACTCTTTCAAGCTCGAGATGGAAGAGGAAGGACTGAACAATTAAGGAGAACGAATCGCTAGGCGTTCATCTTCTGTGTGGAAGCAGACAATCCGATAGGACTTACTTGAAGGAGGAAGTGGTGAATCCCACGGGGGACTTCAAGAGGGTGGAGCAGAAGATGGCACAAATAGAAGAATTCGTTCACGTGGAGAGGATATCAATGTTGATGGAAATGATTTTGTCACGGGAAAATCTCCTGGCGGCACTGAAACGAGTCGAACAGAATAAAGGAGGTCACGGAGTAGATGGCATGTCCGTAAAAGACCTACGAAGACACCTCTACGAAAATTGGGACTCCATTCGACAGTCGTTGAGAGAAGGAACCTACAAGCCCTTACCCGTCCGTCGAGTCGAAATCCCGAAACCGAACGGTGGAGTAAGGCTTCTAGGGATCCCTACCGTGACGGATCGTTTCATCCAACAAGCGATTGCCCAAGTGTTGACGAAAATCTTTGATCCGACCTTCTCGAACCATAGCTATGGTTTCCGCCCAGGTAGAAGGGGACATGATGCGGTTAGGGAAGCAAAGGGTTATATCAAAGAAGGATATCGTTGGGTAGTCGATATAGACCTAGAGAAATTCTTTGACAAGGTGAATCACGACAAACTGATGGGGATCTTGGCGAAAACGATCAAAGATCGAATTCTACTGAAGGTAATTCGCCGGTATCTTCAATCAGGCGTGATGATCAATGGAGTGGTAATGGAAACGGACATGGGAACGCCTCAAGGCGGCCCGCTTAGTCCACTTTTATCAAACGTCATGCTTCATGAATTGGATAAGGAGCTTGAGAAACGTGGACATAAGTTTGTTCGGTATGCGGATGACTGTAACATCTATGTGAAAACAAAGAAAGCAGGAATTCGTGTCATGAACTCCATTACGAACTTTATAGAGAAGGAGTTAAAGCTCAAGGTAAATAGAGAGAAATCGGCGGTAGACCGTCCTTGGAAACGGAAGTTTCTCGGTTTCAGCTTCACACTCAATAAGACTCCAAAGGTACGGATTGCGAACGAAAGTGTGAAACGTTTGAAGAACAAGATCCGTGAAATTACATCAAGATCGAAACCGTATCCAATGGAGAAAAGGATTGAGAAACTGAACAAGTATTTAATGGGATGGTGCGGATATTTTGCCTTGGCAGAAACACCAAGTAAGTTCAAAGAATTTGATGAATGGATTAGACGAAGGCTTCGGATGTGTTTGTGGAAAGAATGGAAAACCCCGAAAACAAGAATTCGGAAACTCAGAGGATTAGGGGTTCCAAGCCATAAAGCATTCGAATGGGGCAATACACGCAAGAAATATTGGCGGATTGCCTGCAGTCCCATTCTACACAAAACCCTCGACAACTCCTATTGGAAGCGTCGAGGGTTAAGAAGTCTATTCGAAAGATATCAAGCACTACGTCATACTTAATTGAACCGCCGTATACCGAACGGTACGTACGGTGGTGTGAGAGGTCGGGGGTTAGTCACCCCCTCCTACTCGATTGTGGGCTAATGCCACAATCCCAAACTCAACATGTACCTTGTCGAGGCCCCGCAAAGAAAATCTGCGGAACGACCGATTGCCCTTGATGTGACCGAACACACTTTCTGCCTCGACTTTGCGTCGAGCGTAGATGGCGGCTTTCTCTTCACATTCAAGGGCTGTTTTGGCCTTTGCTTTCATTTCTTCGAAGATGGGATTCCAGTGAACTTGACGATTTCCCTTCGCTTTTGTGCATTTCGCTTTCAATGGGCAATCGGTACAATCTTCACATTCGTATATTTTGAAGCTTTGTTCATAGCCAGATGGATTCTTTTTGTTTTGGTATTTTTTAAACGTTACTCTCCTTCCATTCGGGCAAATAAAACAATCATCCTCTTCACAATAGGTCCAGTTTTTGGCATTTTTAATGTCTTTTTTGTATGTACGTGTTTGTTCTTTTACATAGCTCCCATAAGGAATTAGAAACTCAAAACGGGGCTCTTTCTCATCACCAACTGCATATACATAGTTTTCTTCACTACCATAGCCTGCATCCGCAATGACCGTTTTGGGCATCGGTAATGAACTGGAGGCTAGCTTCTCCATATGTGGGATAAAGCAACGTGTATCGGTCGGTCGTTGATGAATGGTATAAAACAAGATAAACTGATTCTCTGTCCCCATTTGCACGTTGTATCCGGGCTTGAGCTGACCGTTTTTCATATGGTCTTCTTTCATGCGCATGAAGGTTGCGTCTTTGTCTGTTTTCGAGTAGCTGTTACGGTCACCGAACATTTCCTTTTGTTCCTTGTATCTTGCCATTCGGGGCAGGAAATCTTCACGAATTTGTTTCACCGATTTCTTTAATTGACTGCGTTTTTTTCGCTTCTCTTTCCGAATGGATGTATCGGTCTCCTTTTCGATTTCTTCCGTTAGCGTTTCAACTTTTTCTTCTATTTCTTTTGCGATTTCCTCCATGTTTTGTTCGGTGATCTCTGTATGTTGATCGCTTTCCTTTTGCCCTGTTCCGGCTTCTAATTGGGTTAATTCATGAATGTGCTTTAGTGTTTCTTGGATTTTTTCTTTTAATTTCTCTTCGAATTTCAAAGTGGATTTTTTCCACACAAAAGAATACTTATTGGCATTGGCTTCGATCTTAGTGCCATCCAAAAAGTAGTTTTCCATCGTGATGTAATGTTCTTTTATCAATTTGAGAATCATGACTTCAAAGAGCTCATCCATGAAAGCTTTCATCCGTTCCCCTCGGAACTCATTAATGGTGCGAAAATCTGGTTGTTGCATCGCTGAAAGCCACATGGCAGGAATATTTTCTTTAACGAGTTTTTCGATTCCTCGGCAGGAATAAACCTTTTGAGAATAAGCATACAGAATGATTTTCAGCATCATTTTGGGATGATAGGAACTTCTGCCGCCGCCTTTATAATGAGAAAACAATTGTTTATCTGGTATCGCCTCCACCATTTCGTCCACGACACGTGCCACGTGATGTTCGGGTATAAGAGATTCAATATCATAAATCATTTGAACTTGACGGTTGTCATATGGTTTGAAAGTAGGGGCTAAATTTCTTTTGGCAGGAGTTTTTTCTTCTTTTCCATCTAGAGGAAGTGTCATTTGTGTGTTATAATTTTCACGAGTAATCATTTGATTGCTCATAAAAAATCGTCCTTTCTGTAATGTTGTGTGGTAACTTCATTTTACTAGAAAGGACGATTTTTTTGTGCATTTTTTTTAAAAAGTGAAAAAATGAGGGGCTCCAAAAAGTCAGTTACCCTGACTTTTTGGACAGCCCCTTCCAAAATAAATTTTCGCATGACAAATAGACCTCACGATTTCCATTTTTTTCGTCAGGTCTTTGTGATATAATCTTACTTACGATTACTGATGCATTGTTGCCTTTTCGTAATCGTATTTCAGATTATGTGTGATAAGGTGATAAGCCGATTTCAAGAACTTATTCACGCATGCTATGGACGCAACTTTATGAGGTTTCCTCTGGGGTTGCGTTTTTAATTTATCATAATAATCTACAATATGATTTTGTGTGTTTTTCCGTAGTTGGATCATGGTCTGGATCATGTAAAATAGAATCTTTCTAAGTTTGTTATTTCCTCTTTTATTAATCTTGTCTTTATAAAAGGTATTCCCAGATTGATATCTCATAATATCAATACCGACGTAAGCATTCAGTTGTTTATGGTTTTTGAATCGTCGAATATCTCCTAATTCTCCAATTAAACGAACTGCAGTCGTTTCTCCGATTCCTGGAAATGAAATTAAAATCTGATACTCTTGTTTATCTTTCGATAATTTAACCATCTTTTGGACAAGTTGATCTCTTTTCTCCTTCAAGTCTGCAATCCGTTTGGCATAATCCCGCACTTGTTCACAGCGAATATCATCTTTTGAAATTGCTGGATACGCTTCTTTTGCTGCTTCGATTAAAGCGATCCCTTTTTCTTCAGCACGTGCCAATGATAAGTTTTTTCTTGTGTTGGCTTTTAAACGATTACGAATCACTGTTTTTGAACAAACTAACACATGATCCGGATGAGGGTATAATTGAACGACATTCAAAAATAAAGCAGAACGTTTACTGAATAGCTTTTCTAACTCGGGAAAACTCAATTGTAGAATCGCATGTAAACGACTATATAAATGCGTCATTTCACTACTTAATTCATCATAATATCTCGTCATTGCACGCATTTGTTTATAATATTCCCCTTCTTGATAAGTTTGTTCACGTTCAACTCTAAAGTGAGTTTTCGCAAGTTCATGAGCGTCGCTTTTATCTGTTTTTTGTCTCCTCATTGAAGCCATTTGAATATTCGCTTCGAGTGGGTTAACTCGATAATACATATAACCTTGATCACCTAAGAATCGTTCTAGTGGTTTTGAATATACGCCTGTTGCTTCAAAGACAATATCAGGTGCCTGTGCATCTTTTTGTGTTAAAGATATAAGGGTTTCGTTTAATTTCTCGAAAGAGTAGCGGTTATGGGTTATTTCACCCTCATATTCGCATTGACGATAACGGTCATAAATGACCATTGTACTTTTCCCCATACTGACATCAAATGCCACTACGTGTTTCATATTTTCTGCCTCTCCTTTTTAGCCAAACATAGAAGTTCTTCACATTGCCTTATTGATTCCATTTTCTTATACACGGTCTCTTCGGACCCAACATACTAAACTGATTCAAATAAGGATGTGAAGTTGGTCTGTTTTTAATACGGACTCTATTTGGTCCCAGGGGATGTTCGACCTTCCTTCACTTCTACTATAAAAAAATAGTAGCACAAACCTTGGCCTAGGTCTGTACTACTAATGTTAGTATGTTTCTATTTTCTTTTCAGTTGCACAAAATGCTCAAGCCTGTCCAAAGCTTTTTCCAGCTCTTTTGTCGAGTAAGCGTAAGAGATGCGGATAAACCCTTCTCCAAATTTGGAAAAAGCGCTCCCCGGGACGACCGCAACACCAGCCTTCTCAACCAGCTCCAAAGCAAAATCAAAAGAGCTTTGTCCAAATGATTGAATCGAAGGAAATAAATAAAAGGCTCCGCTTGGTTTAACAACCTCAAATCCCATTTCAACGAGACGACCGTATACGTACTCCAATCGTTTTTCATATTCTTTTTTCATTATTTGACCATCATGAAACCCTTCCGTTAAAGCGTTGTAAGCAGCTTTTTGAGAGATCGACGAAGCGCATGAAACATTATATTGATGCACTTTTAACATATGTTTTGTGATATCTTTCGGCGCAAAAAGAAATCCGATCCGCCATCCAGTCATGCTATGCGATTTGGAAAGTCCATTGACGACGATCGTCTGCTCCCGCAAAAAAGAAGCGATCGAGGTATGAGGTGCATCATACGTTAATTCACTGTAAATTTCATCCGCTAAAATAAAAATATCCTTCCCGCGAACGGCATCGGCAATCTCTATCAGCTCCTCTGCAGTGAATGTAACGCCTGTCGGATTGGACGGGTAAGGCAAAATTATGCATCGGGTTTTTTCTGTTATATTTTGTTTAATCAAATCCGCAGTTAATTTAAATTTGTTTTTTGTCGTATCAACATAAACGGGTATTGCTCCGCACAATTGAATAATTGGCTCATACCCCGGATAAACAGGACCTGGCAGCATTACCTCCGTCCCGGGCTCCAAAATCGTTCGAAGCGCTATATCAATCGCCTGGCTGGCCCCGATTGTAACAATCACTTCCGAACCAGGATCATAGGAGAGATGATATTTTTTATGTACAAATTGGCATGCTGCTTCTCTTACATCGATCAATCCAGCATTATGCGTATACGTTGTATAGTTGTCATCAATTGCCTGTTTTGCCGCTTCTTTTATATGTGAAGGCGTTGGGAAGTCAGGCTGGCCAATCGTTAGCGAAACGACATCGTCATAGTTGGAAACGATGTTAAAAAAAGCTCGAATGCCGGAAATCGCAATGTTTTTTACATTTTGGTTAATCAAATGTTCCATACAAATCACCTGCTTTAATAAGTGTCGTCTTATATTTTATCATGTTTGTCCCAAGCTTTTATTGGTAAACTAAATTTATGTCCAAAAAAATTTAGAAAGTGTGATGTCTATGATACGAACATTAGTCATTACAACTGATTTGGAAGCTAAATATGATGTGGCATTAAAAGAGATTCGAAAAAAGGAAGTTCTTTGGTACTGGGTCGATTTTTACAAGGCGACGGAAAATGAAATTAGATTGCTAGGGAAATTTTTTCATTTTCATCCTTTGTCCATTGAGGATTGTGTCGAAAATGTTGAACGGCCGAAAATAGATTTTTATGACTCTTATATGTTTGTTGTGTTGCACGGAATTCATCAACAGACGCTGGAACCGGAAGAGCTTGACTTATTTGTAAACGAAAAAGGAATCGTCACATTTCACAAAAATGCCATTCGAGATCTAAACAACATTTGGCTGAGAATCAAAAAAGACGATTCTTTAAAAAAAGGGCCTATGAAAATCATGCATCAATTGACTGATAAGCTCGTTGATGATTTTTTTCCGCCCGTGTACCATTTGGAAGATTTATTAAATCAAATTGAGGAAAACAATAAAAACAAATCGATCAATGAGTTAATGAAAGAGCTTTTTTCCATCAGGTCTCAATTATCAAAAATAAGAAGAACAATCATTCCGATGCGGGATTTGATGTACCGGATCATCTCGTCCAACAGGCTGAACGAAATGAAGGAGGAAGATTTGTATTTTTATGATGTTTATGACCATTTACTCAAGCTTGTCGAGATGACGGAGGCAAATCGGGAGCTTGCGGCTGATATAAGGGACAGCTATTTATCTTACAACTCAAACCGGATGAATACGATTATGATGACATTGACGGTTATTTCGTCTATTTTTATGCCTCTTACGTTTATCGCAGGAATTTATGGAATGAATTTTGAATATATGCCCGAGCTGAAAATGAAGTATGGCTATTATATTGTATTAGGAGTCATGGCTCTCATCGGAACAGGAATGCTTTATATTTTTTATAAAATGGGTTGGTTCCGGTTTCATAAAGGTCCAAAATTGTAGCGGGCAAAAAATGCGGCCTGCTTCGTAAAAAATAGGATGGGTAAGTTTTTGCACATTATAAAAAAGAAACTTGAAGAGTGCAAAATTTAACAATGAAAGGCGGAAAATTGCTCTTTCAATTTATCGATAAAGCGTCTTTGAAAGACTTGACAAGCATACATAGAAGCTAAAAAAGAAAACAAAGGCGAGAGTAAGAAAAAATTCAGTATGCGCCCCCTCAAATTCTTTTGTAAGGTAAACAATCAAAAGGAACTCTTTTTATAAAAGGCTAAACAGTGACAGCAATACAAGCTGTTCACAAGCTTCGTTCTATAATATAAAACAGCAAAAAATTTGAAATGGAGGCTTATGATGGAGAGAATTGCAGTAATTGGTCAATCCGGCTTGATTCCGGAACATGTCCGCCTCCTGGCTGAAGAAATCGGTTCAGAAATTGCTAAAAGAGGAGCTGTTCTTTTGACAGGCGGCGGAAGCGGAGTGATGGAGGCAGTTTCACGAGGGGCCAAACAAGCAAACGGCCTTGTCGTAGGTATTTTGGCTGGAGACGACAAACAGGCAGCAAACGAATTTATTGATATTCCGATTAATACTGGATTAGGTTTTGATTACAGAAGCGTTTTGCTTGTTCATTCCGCAGATGCCATCATTATGATTGGAGGAGGAAATGGAACGCTTGGAGAATTGTCTGCCGCATATATGAACAAAAAACGTGTCATCATCGTTGAAAATTCAGGAGGATGGTCGAACACCGTGAAGCAAATCGCCTTTGAAGGCTGTTATTTAGATGAGCGGAGAACAGTCGAAATTCAGTTCGCTAAAACGGCTAAATCAGCTGTAGATCTTGCTTTTCAATCCATTTACAACCCTGTTGATCCCGATAAAAATACCGGTTTAATAGGTGACTAGCATGCGGATGTTTAAAAAGTCCAATCGGTTGAAAACAATATATCAACGTTTCTAAAATAGTAAAGGGGCGTCCATAAGCCAAAAACGACTTATTAGACTGCCCCGAGTGTCATCTTAAAAACATGAGAAGGAAGAGATTCTGTTTAAATCAATGCCGAAATATTCCCATCGATTTTGGCGAGGTCTCCAGCGCCACCCGGCAATGGACCTTTGTCCTACAAACACAGGGAAATACCAGAAGCTTCTGCCGTTTGTTAATCGGATAAATGTAAAACGATGTAAACATCTTCTAATGCCTCCGGGATCAACTGCAAATGTTCCGACTCCGGGTGATTCTTGAGGAATAAAACTTGGAGGCGGTCCTGAAGGCGGTCCTTGCTGCTGTCCAAAACCGTCACTCGGACTTCCGCCGATTCCAGGAGGGCCGAATGGAGGGAAACCGGGACCAGTCCCCGTAGGAGGAAACGAAGGAAATCCTCCACCCATCCCTGGAAAGCCCGGAAAAAATTCTGGCTGTTGAACTCCCGGGAGGATTTGTCGATAGAATGGATACACGTTCATGCTCCTTTCACTTTTCAGTTGTTCACCATAACATATGCAACTTCACTTTTAAGGTGTTTGACCAGCATAAAAGTTTTTTATAAAAAAAGGAAATCAAGTCGTCTTTGTCGAAATAAAATGTATCATTTACGTTTTTATGAGTAACGCTGTTCAGACTTACTTCCCATCGATTTGTAGCGAAAGAAGTATTAAATGAACAAAGAATAAAACCGATATAAAAAAGTGAAGAAGAAACGTTCGCAAATATTAGACGGAAGGAAGAAAGATATGAACGAAAAGGGAATTTTGCTTGAAAGCGGTACGAACGAGTTGGAATTTGTAGAGTTTCTCGTCGGCTCGAATAAATTCGGTATAAATGTGATGAAAGTAAAAGAAATCATTCAGCCTCTTCCTGTAACGAGCGTGCCTCACGTCCATCCATACGTTGAAGGAATTATTGAATTAAGAGGAGAAGTGCTCCCGGTAGTTAACGTACCGAAGGCGATCGGCGATCCGAATTGCGAGCCCAGCGAAAAAGATAAGCTGATAGTAACGGAATTTAACCAACAAAAAGTTGTGTTTCGCGTCCATCAAGTAACCCAAATTCATCGTGTGTCTTGGTCGCAAATTGAAAAGCCTTCTGAAATGTATCAAGGATTGGAAACTCAAATTACCGGCGTTGTCAAAATGGGAGACGAAATGATTTTAATGCTTGATTTTGAAAAAATCGTTGTTGAAATTAATCCTGAGTCCGGAATCCAGCAGGAAAAAGCGAAAAAACTGGAAAAGAGGGACAGATCTGATAAAAAAATTGTCGTTGCCGAAGATTCCCCGCTGTTGCGCAGATTGTTGAACGACACATTGACGGAGGCGGGATTTCAACAGATTGAGTTTTTTGAAAACGGCAAGGATGCACTGGACTATTTAGAGAATATTGTAAATGAAGGCGAACCGGTTAAGGAGCGTGTTGATTTAGTCATTACGGACATCGAAATGCCGCAGCTTGACGGATTGCATTTGACGAAGCGAATTAAGGAAAATCCAGAGCTGGATCATATTCCGGTTGTGATTTTTTCCTCATTGATTACGAATGATTTAAAACATAAAGGACAACAGGTAGGTGCAAATGCCCAAATTAGCAAACCTGAGGTCCATCACTTAATTGAACAAATCGATGAATTGTTATTTAAAAATGAAGAAGATGATGAATTAAAAGACGAGGCTGAATAAGCCTCTCTTTTTACTCAATCATACCGTTCGCCTAATCGTTTAAACACCGGTTTTTGATATGTATGACGATGGAACCGTTTGGGAGAAGAAAGCGGTCGATTCGCTTTATCCATACCGATATAATACTCCAATAAATTTTTTGCCTTTGACAATGATAGATTTGTTTTCGGGTTTCGGTATGAATTATTTAAGGAACCTAAGTGAGGAAGGTTTTGGAAGTCTTCTTTTGTAGGAGGCATATGAAAATAATAATTTCCTGTCGACACCAGAACATCTGACTGCTGTTTGCTTAATTTTGGATTTTTTGAATAATGCAGTCCTTTCTTTGTTGCTTTTCCTTCAGCGATCAGTTTTTGCAGCGCCTTCTTTTTTAAATAATATAAATATTTAGGATTTGGCGCTGTTTTTGCATGCCGATTGACAACATAGATGGCTCGTGCTATATTTTCCGGCGTCTCATCCCGTAGCTTATAATGACTGATATCGTCCATGATGTCTCTCCTTTTTCATTATTTTCCGTAATCTTTATTTACATTATACTTTCATGAATAGAAAATGCAACCAGTTTTTACAGTCTATTAAATATGCCTATAATAGTTATTATGAAATATTTTAGAAAGCAGGGTGGGTCATGAGCGGAAAAGAGGAATTTCTAGATATAGACGAAGAAACGCTTTTTATCGTGTCGCAAACGTTTAAAGCGTTATCGGATCCGACTAGAATTCGGATTTTACATTTACTTGCGGAAAAACAAGAATGTTCTGTGAATGAAATAGCTGCCGAGCTTGAGCTTTTGCAATCAACCGTGTCCCATCAATTGAGGTTTCTAAAAAATTTGCGTTTAGTCAAATTTAGAAGGGAAGGAACGACAGTTTACTATTCACATGATGATGAGCATGTAAAAAAAATACTAGAGCAAACCATTGACCATGCTCGGCATAATTAAAATGGGCGTCGAGTGGGCAGTTTGATCAGGGGACTAAACGGTTAAGAGATGATCTCGGTATGGAGCCGGGGTCATCTTTTATAATTTATTGGCAGCGGGGCTGATTTCATTCATTCATTTATTTATTTCACATTCTGTAAAAGATTCGAATTTCTTTCGAAGCATGATAGGGAGGGGGGGCCAGAAAGTCAAATCGCCATTGAAAACAAAAAATCATAAACACCGTAAAACATTAATGGGGCGTCAATAAGCCGTAAAAACGACTTATTAGAACCCCCTTTTTTGCTTGTTATACGTTTAGTAGAAGTTTTCTTGAGGGTAGAAGCAAAACTAATGATGAATTTTTTCAGTAGAGTTTATTATTATCACTTTCCTTCAAACGAATATCACAAAAAAACTCCCAATCAATGCGGTTGTAGGGTGAATTCTCATCCACTATGATCCACATGATTGGGAGTATAAGTCTGACTGTCAAACACATTTTTGTTATAAAACCGATTTGATTGTGTTTTTACCTAGCCGATGCTGTTTTTCGTTTAAATATTTCGGCATCAAGATCATATAAAAGAAAAAGACGAAAAGAATGATAAGAGCCATACCGTAATAAAGTAAATCGATGTTTCGAATGATGTTTGGAAACAATAGTGCAATACATAAAAGCGTAGCAGACTGCGCAAACATCATTAACGGGTCGATCCATCCGCTGACACGTCCCATTAGCTTTGGATGAACGATATTCGGAATCCAACCGCCAATTGCTACGTTCACAGGACCGATGCACATGCCGATCAAAAAAATAATCGACAAGTAAAATTCTACTTCATCCACAAAACCAAGGAGAAAAACAAAAATGCTTGTCAAAAATATCGGTGTAACAAACATTGGAAACGGTTTTATTTTTTTAGCAAAAAATGTTGAAACTGTGCTGCCGACTAAAAGACCCGCACCGAGAAAAATGGCAAATAAGGATGAATACATTTCATAAGAATTCGGTGCCAGCTCATATTTCATTGTAAATAACGGAAGAACGGCAAAACTTCCTTGAACAAAGCCGAAAATGAAAAAACCAAAAATAATGAGCGATAAAAGCCGATTATGTAAAATGTACCGAATACCTTCCAAAAAGTCGGAAACAGCGGATGATATATGTAAACCTTTCCATGACACTCGACCGTTTGGTAGCCTTGCTGATTTAGGGATTTTACACGAGCGAATGAGCAAGGCAGAAAGAACGAAGCTTATTAAATCAACTAATACGGCCCCATGAATTCCAACTGTTCGATAAGCCAATGCCCCTAATCCGACACCAAACACTAAAAAAATGCTGAAAAGTACTTGATTCAAACCTGAAGCTTGCGCATATTGATCTTTTCGCAAAATAGCTTGTACTAAACTGGATTCGGCTGGATAAAAAAATTTCGTGACAGCACTCCGCAAAAACAAGATGAAAAAAATGAGCGGAATCGAATTTGTAAATAAGGCGAAAAACAAACATGCAGTCATAATTGCACGAATCCAGTCGCAGTTCTCTGCCACCTTTTTTCGATCGAAGCGGTCTGCTACTACACCGACAATGACAAAAACAAATACAGTCGGCAAAGAATACATCAGCTCAGCAATAGTTGCGTAATAAGGTTTGCTGCTAAAATGCTCCAACAAATAAAAAGCAAACGCCATATTGCCAACTGTTGAACCCATTTGTGAAGCAAGCGCTGCAAAAAACAATTTGACAAAATTGCGGTTTTTAAAAATATCCATTGCGACTCCCCTTAACTGACACTTACAGTAGCTATTATAATTTACCTAATTCAATATGAACATCTTTTTTTCATATTTTGGTTAGAGAAATGAAAGCCAAGTACTTTTAAGCCGGTTAAAAGAGAGGATTATTTGGAATATAATGTAAACAAGGTGATTTCTGGAACTGCCAAAAAACGAAAGGGCAGTCTAGTTGTGCCCAACCCGCGATTGACATAAAGCTTCGTATGATCAACAGTATAAAAGCCCTCCGAAAAGGATTTTGCATAAGGAGGCGTGTAAAGCGGACCTATAAAAGGGATTTTTACTTGTCCTCCATGGCTGTGTCCAGATAATTGGAGATCAACATTGTAATTTTTAGCCTGAAGCACTGTATCAGGTTCATGGACTAAAAGAATAGTAAAATAGTTTTTGTCAATATTGCCCATTGTTTGATGAAAATCAGGTCTTCCAAGCATGACATCATCAAGGCCGGCGACAATCAATTTGCTTCCGTCAATCAGCTGTATCTCTTTTTTTTCATTTTGCAGTAAATGAAACTCTGCATTTTGTAATATATTGCGATAAACATCAGTGCCGTATCCGCCGTGATCATGATTTCCATAAATTGCAAATTTTCCGAAGTCGGCACGGAGGCGTTTTAAAATCGGGGCAATCTGATGCACAGCGGGATAACTGTTCGGCTCATCGATTAAATCACCAGTAAAAACAATTATATCCGGGTTTAGACGATTGATTTGATTGACGATCCGTTCCAGATTTGCAATTGTAAAGTCGTTATTTAGATGTGTGTCGCTGAATTGAACAATTTTCAAACCATCAAAACCTTTTGGTATTTTTGGATGAGAAACATTTATTTTTTTTATTTCTAGTCTTCCCGGTTCAATATATCTTGAGTAGATGTATAAACCGCTGCTCGCGAATAAACTGCACGCAGCCGTCCAGAAAAAATGCTTTAAAAATTGTCTTCTTGTCAACTTATTCATTCTTACCAACCATTTCAGTTTTTATAGCGATCGAAAAAATTATAACATAAAACTTTCAACATCTTGTTTAATGTTTTTTGACAAATCTTCACATGCACGTTTTTTCTGATTAACTATTTTGTTATCATCTATGGACAACATTAAAACAATCATTTGGAAAATATGATGAAAAAGGTTTAACTCTTCTGCAGGAGCGAGAAAGTCTTTAGGAATTGAGAAATGAATGGTGTAATTTTCATAAAACATAAAGGGCAGCTATGTAATGATTTAAATTTCTAGTAAAATTGCTATTAAGGAAGGAGGATTAAAATGGTGTCACTTTAAGGGAAAAACCTATTGTAAGAGGAAATGATGCAAGAAGATTTATTAATAACAGAAATTTGAAAGATAAGCAAAAAATAAAATAAAAAATTTGCAAAGAGAAGGTATTAGTAATGACAAATATCTTCATAAAACCTATTGAATGAAAAGATATGGAAAAAAATAATAATTAGTCAATGATTATTAATGAAATGATGATACTGATTCATTTAAAACCAATAAAAATCAACAGTCTAGTTTTGAAATTGATAAAAAGAAAAAGTAAATTCGTTTATGTTGAATAACTAATTCAAATAATTTTAGAGGACACCTCAAAATCCCCTATTCGAATCAGCAAGAGAAAAACTCCATCCTTTTGAATATATTTTCTGCTTAGACGATTTTCTCCGTGTAGAAAAAAGTCATTTTGATGAATATTTTTATCTGGACCCGTCATACTTATGGAAGCAATCACTTCATTTGCAAAGTCGTAGATCGGAGCAGCAGTGCTGAAGCCTTGATGAAACTCGTTCAAACAGATTGTAAATTGTTGAGATTAATGCCGTTAATTGTTTTTCGTTCATTCCTGTATATCTCTATCGGTATTTTAGCCAGAACACTCAAATTACTTTGTTTTCCTTCGGTCCGATGATTTTCGGCTATTTTTCATTTGCAAACGGAATGTTTCTGCTCTCTGTTCTTTTATTGCTCGGTTTTCTGCTTGTATGGTCATTGAAAAAACAAACTACTTTGTTGATTGTGGAAGCGGGCGCAAAACATAAAATCAATTGAGAGGCCAACCGTTGCATCCAGGATGGGCCTCATTCCAATTATGTAAAAATGGGAATGTAGCAAATGCGCAAAAACGGTTCTTCAACATTTTCTAATGTACCAAATAATGCTATAATCATGTATCATATGAGAGTACAAGAAGCGGGGAGATGCCCATGGACCCACTAGATGTCATAACCAATACCGAAAAAATTGTGCCTTATTATCAGGCGATTTTTAGCGCAGATGAGCAAAAGGTGATTGGCTACGAAATTTTAGGCAGAATTCATATGGAAGGGGAATACAAAAGCTTAGGCTTTTTTTTCCATGATGATTCGATCCCTGAAGAATACCGAATGGAAGTGGATGATACAGTCGTCAAAAAAGCATTGGAGGAAATGAAAGAACTGGATGATGATCTTCTCATTTTTATAAACAGGGATCCAAATCTGCTTATGATTGATCACGGCGAAAGCTTTTTAAATTTGCTGCTGGAAGAAAAAGAGAAAGGGCTTGATTTAAACCGGATTGTTCTGGAAATTACGGAACACAATTATTTAGGAGATATCGAACAGCTCCATCATTTGCTCACTTATTACCGGACTTACGGAATCAAAATTGCGATTGACAATATTGGGAAAGAATCGAGCAATTTGGACCGCATTGGGTTATTATCTCCTGATATTTTGAAAATCGATTTGCAGCCATTAAAATTAGCTTCACCCAGCCAATCGTATTTCGATGTTTTATTTTCGATTTCACTACTTGCGCGCAAAATCGGTGCGACGCTTTTATATGAAGACATCGAGGCAAACTTTCAATTGCAATATGCGTGGAAAAATGGCGGAAGATATTATCAAGGATATTATCTTCATTATCCGGAAAGAGAATTTATTGATCGATGTGTTCTAAAAGAAAGACTGCAGCAGGAATTCAACCATTTCATTCAATTTGAAAAGAAAAAGCTTGAAACACTTTATTCATATTCCGACCAGTTTCATCAGCGGGTGTCACAACTAGTGAACAAATATAAAAAAGCTGTCAGCCAATTTGACGAATTAATTACCCATTTAGCAGAAGAGCTTGGCGACATGAGCTTTCGTATTTATATTTGTGATGAAAACGGGTTTCAAAAGTCAGGAAATATTTTCCGAAAAGAAGACCGATGGATTTTTCAAAAAGAATATTATATGAAAAATTGGAGCTGGCGCCCGTACTTTTTAGAAAATATTATTCGCATGCGTGTCAACAAAAAAGGGTTTTTAAGTGATTTGTATAGTGATATCGAAACAGGGGAGACGATCCGCACGTTTTCCTATCCGCTTGATGACGATCATTATTTGTTTATCGATATTCCATATTCTTATTTATATGAACAAGACGGTCTCCTTTGAATAAACCCCCCTTTTTTCTCAAATAATAGAGAAAAAGGGGGGTTTTTATGCAATTTACGAATTTGATCATCGGCGGTGTTTTTTTGTTAGTTTTGCTTGTCGGCCTGTTTTATACGTTACAAGTGGGCAGACAGATGGAAAAAAGGCAAAGCGAGTATGATACAGAAGTAAGCGAAAAAGTTGAAAAGCGCCCGTATATTCGAAATCCGATTTTTATTGCTTATATCGTGCTGATTGCATTTGCGCTTTTTTATATTTTTTATATTAGCTTTTCAACTACTTGGTAGGGGGCTGTTCGATAAGTCCCTAAAATGAAGCAAGTGGAGAAAAACAATGCGTTTCTCTCCACTTGCTTTTATATTTTTTCGATTTTATCTGAAAGTAGCTGTCGGATTTTCAGTATGTTGTGGGCTAAAGCGCAATCCCAAACTCGACATGTACTTTGTCGAGCCCCCCAAAAAATATCTGTGGAAAGATCAATTGCCCTTGATGTGACCGAACGCACTTTCTGCTACGACTTTGCTCCGAGCGTAGATCGCTTTCTCTTCACATTCAAGGACTGCTTTGGCCTTTGCTTTCATTTCTTCGAAAATCATATTCCATTGAGCTTGTCGGTTGCCTTTTACTTTTGTGCACTTTGCTTTTAATGGGCAATCGGTACAATCTTCACATTCGTATTTTTTGAAGCTTTGTTCATAACCAGACGGATTCTTTTGTTTTGATATTTTTTAAATGTCACTTTTCTTCCATTTGGGTAGATAAAACAATCATCCTCTTCACAATAGGCCTCGTTTTTGGCATTTTTAATGTCTTTTTTGTATGTACGTGTTTGTTCTTTCATAAGGAATCAGAAATTCAAACCGGGGCTCTTTCTCATCACCAACTGCATATACATAGTTTTCTTCACTACCATATCCTGCATCCGCAATAACTGTTTGGGGCATCGGTAATGAAGTGGACGCTAGCTTCACCAAATGTGAGATAAAGCAACGCGTATCGGTTGGTAGTTGATGATGAATGGGATAAAACAAGATAAACTGATTCTCTGTCCCGATTTGCACATTACTGCATGTATTTTGAATTCTTTATCAAAACGTCTAGCCATTATAGACACTCCCTATGATTGATAGATTTACTGTACATTTCTCTATTCGTTGTGTCTATAATCTGGACTAACATCAATTGGAATACTGGACGGGTAGAAATTTTATCATCACTACCAATTTCCATTTTTGGATCGTAAGGGACTCCATACTCGGAAAGTACACGATCCATAAGAACCTTTTGCTCATGAAGGGGGTTCTCTCCTGTTTCGTTCTCTTTCTTTGATATGTTTATATTGACATTTTTTTCTACTCGTTATTAAAATAGAATTGGAAAATATGTAAATTTAAACATAATATATAAATAAATGACAATATTGTAATTTAATATAAATATCTTTATTTGTGAAAGATCAATCTCAAAAATAAAATAAATCACTAGCGTTACATAAATTTAATTCGAAAATTCCGAATTGAAAAAAATCATAAAAAATCCTTTATAATGGATGGTACAGGTGGCCCCTGTCCAAATCCAATATAAAGGATGAAGCCTATGGACATGGATACAATATTTTCTTCATTTGGTAAATGGGTCACTCCTCTCAATTCTGTCAAATTTACACAAATAATTGAAGAGACGAAAAAAATAACCATAAAATCGCATTTACTTTTGTTTTTACATGCTCAACTTTAACAACGAGAAGGACTGTGCGCCATCACCGATGATGCGTTACTGGATGATTTTCAGCGAGAATTAGGATTGACTTCTATTAATGCTTCACAACTTTCCCGAAAACATCGCCAAATAAAACCCGAATGACTGCAGAAATCTTTCTGGATTTAGTGAATCAAATCCGTCAGATGTCCACGAACTCCTCCAGTCAGGTGAATGGCTTGAAAATTGTGGATTCCACGACCATTTCACTGAATCTGAAAGAATATCAGATGTTAGGAAAATTTAGAGAAAACGTGAGAATTTAAAGAAAATTAAAATTTAAAATGGAAGGTTTGATTGTTATAGAAAAATTTTCTTTGTGGTGGAAAAATTACCATGGATATATGATCGTCCCTTTTTTTGGAATGGGATTAATAGTTTTATTTAGACATGAAGAATTACCAAGTTTTATTAATATATCTTTCATATTATTCACTGGTTATATTATTTTTTATATCGTCAGCTTTATAAAGAATGAATTGTTGAAAGATAAGTAGAATACTAAACAACTTGAAAGGAGGGTATATATGGCTAAAAAAAAATGTTTTTTAATTTTTTTATTAGCCTTTCTCTTGACCGGTTGTGTTTTAAATTCAAATAGCTCCAAAGAAGAAGTACATAATAATTCCACTGAAGTTTTGAGTTTACCCAATTCTACTGGTAATCCCTCTCAACATAATGAAAAAAGTTGTAATTGGGGATATGAATTAATCATGAATGGCCATTCTCCAGCAGAAAAGGATCAAAAAAAAGTATCAATAGCTATCCTCGATAGCGGCATTAATCAAACTCACATAGAATTACAAGGAAAAATTATAGATTCTTTCAACACGGTTGAAAGTGAAAATCATGAAGATTTTTTGAATCACGGAACAGCAGTAGCAGCCATTATTGCAGGTGAAAATAAAGAGAAAGGTATTTGTGGCATTTTTCCTACAGCTTTAATATATGATGTGAGAATTCTGGATAAAAACGGAAATGGGAATGTTGATAATCTTGTTGAAGGATTGGAATGGGCTATAGAACAAGATGTTGATATTATTAACATTAGTGTGGGAACGTCTGAGTCTAATCCGAAATTAGAAAAGGCTGTAAATGAAGCAAATAAAAAGGGAATTATTATTATTGCATCTAGCGGAAATAAATACGGTCTGAGTGCTGACTACCCTGCAAAATATGATTCCGTCATTTCTGTTGGTTCCATTGGTGAGGACTTAAAAAAATCTGTATTTGGGGCTTCTGGAAAAGTTGACTTTGTTGCACCTGGTGAGGATATTAAATCAATAGATAATAATGGAGAATACGTGTTATATAGCGGAACTTCATTTTCAACAGCATTTGTTACAGGGGTTGTAGCTAATCTACTTTCCCAAAATTCTTATCCTGATAATAAAACAAAGTTCACTCAAGTATATTCAGATTTGAAATCTATGTCTGTATTGCCTTCGCAAACTGAAAACGTTAGTAAATTTTATGGAAATGGAATTGTGAAATTTAAAAAATAAGTAAAGGGGTTAGGATTAATGATAAAGACTAGATATTTCTCCAAACTTTTAATATTATTATGATATTAAACTTGGTATTATCTTTTGCTATATCACCTGTGTCTGCAGAAGAGCCTAGACAAGTTACTGATAATTTAGAAAATATTGTGAAAAATATACCTGAAGACATTGAAGTTAACGGAGAATTATTTGAGAACGCAAAGATAAAAGTTATTCATGAAGAAGATACAACTACCTTTGAAACAATCGTTGAAGTGACGGAAGAAGTATCAACAGAGGTTAAATTGGAAGTTCAACAAGGTACTGATAACATTTTACTTCACGAAAAAACCGTTGAGGGAAATACAATCATTGAAGATACTACATACTCCGCAGAAATTTTAGTCGAAGATAATAATCTGCTGAAAGTTGAATTTACAGATTTAACAACAGGAGAGACTTATACCCTTGATAATTTTGGAGAAGTCAGTGCTTCATTTGCACCGGCCATTCCAATAGGTATCGGTATTGGCAGTTGGCTATTATCCCACTTGATTTCTATTGGTGCTGCTATAACAATATTAGGGACAACATTTATTTTATTTACTAAGGCAAAGAAGTCTAGAAAATTCGAGCACTTTAAAGCCACTATCTATAACGGTAAATTATATATAGGTAATGGGGTAGGATATGCTTCTGCCGTTAATTGGTCTAAAAAAGGCAAAGGTCATGATACTTGGTCTACATCTAAATCGGCTGCTAAAAAAGTTGCCAGAGGTGTGAGAAATGGTTTAAAACCTGTGGGGCCTGAAATAGATAGTAACCGAAAAGGAAAGTTTTATCATTATCACCCTTATGGTAGATCTCCAAGTGTGCATGCATTCTATGGGAATCCTCAATAAGTTAATCAAGGAGCATTCCTGTAATGAAGAAATTTGAGGTTTGAAACAAAAAGAGCCCTCTTGGTATAGTACAGGGTATCAATGCATTGACCCCGAATTAATAAGTTACCAAGGAGGACTCAACAATGAATTATACTCAAAATCGAAAAATCTCGCAAATCACACCATCAACATTAATAATCGGCATTGATATTGCCAAAGACAAACACGTGGCACGGGCACAAGACGATCGAGGAATTGAATTTGGAAAACGCTTGATCTTTGAAAATCGCATACATGGTTTCCAAATGCTTTTAGATTGGGTGAATCGACACCAACAAGAAAATGATAAGAACCATGTGATTTTTGGGGTTGAACCAACCGGACCTTACTGGTTAAATCTCGCTTATTTTCTTACCGCAAAGGGCTATGACTTTGTGCTAGTCAATCCGATGCATGTAAAGAAAAGCAAAGAGCTTGATGACAACTCTCCAACAAAAAACGATACAAAAGACGCCAGAGTGATTGCACAGCTGATAAAAGACGGCCGATACTCCGTACCAAATCTCTTAGACGGTATTTACGCGGAACTAAGAGAAGGCGTCAAAATAAGAGATCAGCTCACTCAACAGCTTGCCATCACAGAAGGACGTATTCAAAATTTGATTCAACTTCAAAATTTGATTCAACGTTATTTTCCGGAGTTTTTCGATGTTTTCGGAGATTGGAAAGGAAAAGCAGCTTTTTGCACGCTAAAACTGTTTCCATTTCCTTCTCAAACGAAAGAAATGACACCTGAAGAGGTTCTCTCAAAATGGAAGCCATTTGTACAACGAGCAGTTGGAATGAAGCGAGCAACGAAACTAGTAGAAACGGCCAATATCCGGAAAGTGACCATCAAATCATTAAGATGTGGAATGATATTGAAGAAGGAGAAAGAATCAACATCATAATTTACAAGAAAAAATTTTAAAAAGTCCATGAGTGGATGTACGCTTCAAAGAGAATGTCAGCGTTTGATTTTTGATTAAGGAACTTGTTATCCTTTTAGGTGTAGAAAGTTCAGCCCCAAACAGTCCAGAATTTCAAAAGTATTTAGAATTACTTCAAGAACTGAATAAAATTTAGATTGTACTGCTCCTAAGCTTGGTAACGGCCAAAGCTCAGGAGCAGTTTTTATAAGTAAGAACATTTCTCTTTCAAATTTGTATCCCAACTAGACACATATTAGGTCCCCTCTCAGGGTTTTAATTATACAAAGAATACTTGGGAGATCGATCCCTTGTCGTTAGCAACGGATAAGACATCCAAGTTTTTTGATGGAAGATCTACACACTAGGAATAAGTAAACTAAAATTCATTTTACCCATAATAACAAAATGCAACTGTTCGTAAATTCATCGGTCTAATCAACTTAGAACTCCGGAATCTTCTTGATCGTCAGCAATTCACCATGATGTAGAGCGAGTTGTTTAGGATTCGATAATTGATTCAATAAGAGTTTTCTCCGTTCTACAATTTTTAAAGGGTGTCGGTGTGTATTTAAAATGTGAGCAATTTGAATGGTACATGTCTTATAGTAACTGCATACGTCGAGAATATATTTATGAAGCAGTGGCAATCCAAAATCATCATATGCTTCTAAAGTTTCAGGATCACACAAACCATAAACAATTTCAATTTGCACGGGATAATCGAATCCATCTACTTTTTCATCACTTTCTGTTAAGTCAAGAGTTTGATCAAGAGCTATTTTACTCTCATTTAAATTAATAAAACCACTTTTAGAGTATATACCTGATGGTAGTTTAATATCTGAGGCAAGGTAATAATAATATGTCATAGAAAACCCCTCTCATTTAATGACTTTATCTGTATTTGCGCTAGATAAATTAATTCGGGTCGCAAAACGTCCACAACCTTAAACAGTAGAAGGTATTTTAGGAGCTGGCAAGCCTTTTTTTATGCCATTAAGCTCTGCACTTTTCGTTGCAGAACTCTGTATTTTTATTTTGCACTAAACAACATAAGGTGCTTCTGGTAAAGAAAGTTGGTCAATGTACTGAAATAAAGCCTGTAAAAGAGGATCGATTTCTCTAGACAGTGCATGTTTGATGACAATATTGGAAATCATGATAGTGTCCACCCCTTGGAAATGTGTTTTCTAGTCACTGTATATGATTTCCAAGTTGGTGGATTTTTTGCGTCATTTATGCATGGATTATGCGTTTTGCAACACCTTCAATAATTGAGTCCCTCTTGCTTTCCTTTTAATTTCTTGAGATATTCATTAAATTCTTACGAGATATTCTAGTTACCAGAAGTAAAATTACACATAAGAATAAACTAGTAAAAGTAACGACATTGTTTATAATTTCATTGTCTCCAAACGTATTGAAAATACCACTAATTGCTATTAATAATAGGGCAACAATAATTGAATATTTAGTCATAATAACCCTCTCATTATCTATTATAATACAAAATATAAATATTTACAAATTAGGTTAATTATGTTATTTTGATTAGATAAAAAAAGGGGGTTATTCAAATGAAGTTTTATACCAAGTTAGTAGTTTCACTTCTATGTTTAACATTATTTACATCTATGAGCCGATCAAGCTTTGCAGAAGCCAAAGCTAATGACACGCAGAGTGAATTGGGATTAACTTCTGAATTAGATCAAGAGTTTATTAACGATTCAGATATTGAGGAAGGTCTTGAAGACGCTTTAAAAGTTCTTTCTGCTATTGAAAGTCTGCCTTATAATGTTATATCAGAAGGACCAGAGGCCATTGTTGAATGGCTAAACAATTTGGCGAATCGCACTTTCGAGTTGATTGAGCCAGTCTACATTCGGTATACTTTTAGACATAGGTAGGGTTCTCCTTTCTCTGGAATGTGTTGTTGGTCAAATCAGAGAATACCCTACCTTTTTTCTTTAGGTCTAGCAAAATCTTTTACACAAACTTTTATACATCATCTTGTGCAAACAGCATATTACTACGATTTATGCAATTTCCCAAAAAATTAAGGATAAGTATGAAAAAATATTCAAAGTACACTAAAAATGAAATAATGCAAAGGAGAACAAAAGTTTCCATTCTATCACATTTTAAACATCTGACATCCTTTGACCGCGGAAAGATCGCTGCGCTGCGTGCAGAGGGAAAGTCCATGCAAGCCATTGCTGATGCAGTAGGCTGCCATAAAAGCACGATCTCCCGGGAATTGAAGCGAGGCACGGTTGCCCAAATGAAAACAGATGGTAAAAAGTTTGAAGCTTATTTTCCAGATACAGGCCAGTAATCTACGAGAAAAATAGGAAATCCTGTGGTGCCAAGTATAAATTAGATAACGCTATGGAATTCATCCAGTTTGTCGAGGCAAAGATCCTTCAAGAAGGATGGTCACCCGATGGCGTCTCTGGTTATGCCAAACGCCATGGACTATTTGAAGGAAACAGCGTTTGCACCAAAACCCTTGACAACTATATTGATATGAACCTTCTGGGCGTTAAAAATATTGACTTGCCCATGAAAGTCCGGCTAAACACCAAGAAGCAGCGTTCCCGTCAAAACCAAAAGGTTCTAGGCAAGAGTATTGAAGAACGTCCCCGGCTGAAGTGGCTGATCGCCAGGAATTCGGTCACTGGGAGATCGATACGGTCATTGGCAAAAAATCAAATGATCAAGCCCTATTGACTCTTACGGAGCGCAAAACACGCCATGAGATCATCATAAGAGTCAATGCCAAAGACGCTCCATCCATCCGTGGGGCCGTTTACGATTTGAAGAAGAAGTATGGTGAGCAGTTCACAAAGATATTCAAAACCATTACGGATGACAATGGCTCTGAATTCGCCGACCTTAGTAAAATCGTTGAAAAAGATGAGACTAAAAATCTATTTCACCCACCCCATACCTCCTGTGAAAGGGGTACGAATGAGCGCCACAATGGACTAATACGCCGTTTCATTCCAAAAGGGAAAGCCATTTCCGCTGTCTCCGATCAAACCATTTCCTATGCAGAAACATGGTGTAATCAACTTCCACGGTGGATTCTAGGATATAAAACACCTCAAGAATGCTTGGAGGAGGAGTTGGCTCTGTTGGCCTCTTGATATTTAAACAGGGGGATCCGATAGGAAAGTGGTTAGCAACTTGACATGGAGCCTCTGCGGGCATGATTCCTTAGCCGAGAAGCCAGATGTCACAACATCGGCATCGCCTAACAAGGCTATCATGCCCGCCACTCCAAGTGATGTTGCCCGAAGTTCCCCATTTTATTTAATCATAGGTTTTCTGGCTTTTTATTAAGTGTTGCATTTAATATTGCAATTTACGGAAATTTTGTTTTGAAAAATTTTTTATAAAAAGTGTTGACATCGATATTGATAATCATTATCATTATAAATGTAAGACGAAGTAGTTCACAGACGTCTTGAAGTGAAACATCGCGGCTAAACCCCCGCTCCCCCTTTGTTACACATTCGGACGAGAAACCCGGCTTTGGAGGCCGGGTTTCTTCTTTCTTTTAAAAAAAATGATAATTGACAAGGAGAAAGGGTGGTATTATATTATATTTGTATAAGAAAATGATAATCATTATCAATTTGGAATAAATTGGAGGTTTTCCATGATCCGCCTATACACAGATCGTTTACAAATTTCCTATGGCAATCGACTGATTGTGAAAGATATGAAAATTGAAATTCCAGATAAAAAAATTACAACGATAATCGGTTCCAACGGCTGTGGAAAATCCACTTTGTTGAAAGCGATAACTCGGATTATTCCGCACCAATCCGGTCGAATTATTCTTGATGGCGAGAGTATTTTAAAGCAGGATACGAAAGAACTGGCGAAAAAAATGGCCATACTTCCTCAATCACCAGAAAGTCCAGCCGGCCTTACCGTTGGAGAGCTTGTATCTTACGGCCGCTACCCATATCAAAAAGGCTTCGGCAGATTAACAAAAAAAGATCTTGAGGTCATAAACTGGGCTTTAGAAGTTACGAAAACGGCCGATTTTAAACACCAGCCAGTCAATGCGCTGTCAGGCGGTCAAAGACAGCGTGTCTGGATAGCGATGGCGCTCGCTCAAGAAACGGACATCATCTTTTTGGATGAACCGACCACTTATTTAGATATGGCGCATCAGCTTGAAGTACTAGAGCTTCTACAGCAGTTAAACAAAGAGCAGGGGCGGACAATCGTCATGGTGCTTCATGATATCAATCAAGCAGCTCGTTTTGCCGATTATATTATAGCGTTGAAAGACGGACAAATTATCAAAGCCGGGACGAGTGACGAAGTAATCGACTGCAACGTGCTGAAAGAAGTATTTCAAATTGATGCTGTAATAGGACGGGATCCCCGAACAGATAAACCAATATGCATCACGTACAATCTAATAAAAGGAGAAGAAAAACATGAAAAAACGTCTTATTCCAATTCTGTTCTTGTTGGTTCTCATAGTTAGCGCTTGTGGTAATAAAAAGGAAGACAGCGCTGAAAAGAAAGAAGAAAAACCTGAAACGATTACATATCAATCGGAAAACGGTCCTGTTGAAGTCCCGGCTAATCCTAAAAGAGTCGTTGTTCTCTCGTCATTTGCCGGAGATGTGATGTCTTTAGGAGTAAATCTCGTTGGTGTTGATTCATGGTCAAAAATGAATCCGCGCTGGAAAGACAAATTGAAAGATGTTGCAGAAGTATCTGATGAAGATTTAGAAAAAATCATTGAACTAAATCCGGATTTAATCATCGGATTATCGACGATTAAAAATGTAGATAAACTGAAAAAGATAGCGCCTACTGTTACGTTTACTTATGGAAAAGTCGATTATTTAACACAGCATATAGAAATCGGCAAGCTTTTAAATAAGGAAAAAGAAGCAAGAGAATGGGTCGAGGATTTCAAAAAAAGAGCTGAAGAAACAGGAGAAGAAATTCGCGCGAAAATTGGGGAAGATGCAACTGTTTCAGTCATTGAAAGTTTTGATAAGCAATTATATGTGTTTGGGAACAACTGGGGAAGAGGAACAGAAATTTTATACCAAGCCATGAAGCTAAAAATGCCTAAAAAAGTGGAAGAGAAAGCTTTAAAACAAGGTTATTATGCTTTATCGACTGAAGTGCTTCCGGATTTTGCAGGGGATTATTTGATCGTCAGTAAGTATTCGGATGCTGATAACTCTTTCCAAGAAACAGATACTTATAAAAACATACCGGCTGTCAAAAACAATCGCGTGTTTGAAGTAAATGCTAATGAATTTTATTTCAATGATCGACTGACATTGGAATATCAGCTTGAATTCTTTCGAGAAAAATTTCTTGGAAAAAAATAAATAATTAGAAGAAGAGAAATTCAGCAGGCATGAATTTCTCTTCTTTCCATCTATAAAATAGAAAAATAGAAGAGATGAGATGTATGCTAAAAAATGATTCCGCTTCATTTTTCTTTAAATTCATATTCGCAGTCATTTTGCTGATTGGTTCGTTTTTTTTAGCGATGGTGTTTGGAGCGGCAGACACTAGTGTAAAAGATGTTTGGCTGGCGCTAACGACAGATGCGGCTGGTAAGACGATTGATATGATTCGGGAAATTCGTCTTCCGCGCGAAGTCGGCGCTATTTTTGTCGGCGCTTCTTTATCAGTAGCCGGAGCAATCATGCAAGGATTGACTCGCAATCCATTAGCAGATCCAGGATTATTAGGGCTGACAGCCGGAGCAAATGCTGCACTCGCTTTGACAATTGCCCTTTTTCCAAACGCAAATTACTTTAGTATGACCATTGCGTGCTTTATTGGAGCAGCAGCTGGCGCCTTTTTAGTTTTTGGAATCGGTGCGGTAAAAAAAGGAAGGATTTCTCCTTTTCAAATCGTTTTAGCGGGGGCTGCTGTGTCTGCTTTTCTTTTTGCCGTCGCGGAAGGAATCAGCTTATATTTTAATATTTACAAAAATGTTTCGATGTGGACAGCTGGAGGACTTGTCGGTGCAACATGGAAACAGCTCAAGATCCTCATACCGATTGCTCTCGTTGGGATCACCATTTCTCTTTTTTTCTCAAGGCAGCTGACCATTGTAAGTTTAAATGAAGAAGTGGCAGTCGGGTTAGGACAAAAAACGGCACAAATAAAAATGGTGCTGTTTATCATCATTATATTGCTTACTGGTGCATCTGTAGCCCTTGTTGGGAATATGGCATTTATCGGTTTAATGGTTCCGCATATCGTCCGTTCGGTCGTAGGGGCCGATTATCGTTATATTCTCCCAATGTCTGCGATATTCGGCGCCTGCTTTTTATTAATCGCTGATACGCTTGCCAGAACGATTAATGCTCCTTACGAAACACCGGTGGCGGCCATTGTTTCCTTTTTAGGTTTGCCTTTCTTCCTGTTCATTGTGCAAAAAAGGGGGAAAGCTATCACATGATCATACATCCGGCAATTGTAAAAAAGCAGCGGCTGATCATACTTGTTCTGATTCTTTTAATTGCTGCAACGGCCATCATCGGAATGGGATTAGGCACCTCCTCCGTCTCGATGAATCGCTTGCTTCCAACTATTCTCGGCCACGGGACGTTTAAAGAGGAGTTCGTTTTATTTTCCGTCCGCTTGCCGCGGATCATTGTGACCTTATTGGCAGGAATGGCTTTGGCGGTTTCCGGGGCGATTTTTCAAGATATTACTAGAAACGATTTGGCTGAGCCGGGGATCATTGGGATTAATGCCGGAGCAGGAGTAGCTATTGCAGTGTTCTTTTTATTTTTTCCAATTGATGTCGGCTCATTTGTGTATTTACTGCCAGTCGCAGCTTTTATCGGCGCTCTTTTAACGGCAGGGGCTATTTACGTTTTTTCTTATGATCGAAATGCCGGTTTAAACCCCGTTCGATTAGTCCTTATCGGTGTCGGCTTCGCCATGGCTTTATCAGGAACCATGATCGTCATTATTTCTTCTGCAGAACGGCAAAAAGTTGATTTTATCGCCAAATGGCTGGCAGGGAACGTTTGGGGGGCAGATTGGCCGTTTATTTTGGCAATTTTACCTTGGATTGTCATTTTGATTTCGTTTATTGCTTTCAGAGCTCAACAATTAAATTTATTAAGTTTAAACGATCCTACTGCTGTCGGGGTTGGCTTGAAGATTGAGAGGGAGCGAATTACGCTTCTATTGGCTGCTGTCGGGCTTGCCGCAGCTGCGGTTTCTGTAACGGGAGGTGTAGCGTTTATCGGTCTTTTGGCACCCCATTTAGCACGGTTACTGATTGGTCCCCGCAATCAACTTTATCTTCCGATTGCGATTTTGTTGGGAGGGTGGCTTCTACTACTAGCCGATACAATCGGGCGAAACATCGCACTTCCCGACGGCATCCCAGCGGGCATTATGACAGCTTTAATCGGGGCGCCCTACTTTATCTATATTTTATTGAAAAAATCATCATGATCGAGGCACATTTCGTTTAGAAAAGAATGAGGAAAGGAATAAAATAGCTGATAGTAATTTAGAAATCTTCCATTACTCCTATGTGTCGGCTGGCTGTTCATCCTTTTTTAGCTAGACGGCATCTATTTGCTTACATGATACTCGTAATACATCTGGCTGGAAGTAAGACAAATTGATGCCTTATTTAATAAAAATTGGGCGGCAGGAGGGCTGAGATCTCCCTCCGCCGTTCCTGCCTTTGTCAGTGTGAAAAAGTTTGCCTCATAGACTCTCTTTAAATGCTCATTTTTTAGCAGAATTCAAGAAGTTTGGCAGTTGATCGAACATTTTACTGAAGGTAATGACAGCTTCTTTTTCTTCTTCGTTTTATGTGCAGCCTTTCATAAAGAGTATTTTTGTCTCCAAGAGCTTCAACCGTGATGATTTAAAATTGAACATTTTTCCCACCTAATGACGCATTGATTAGCATCTTTCAACTCTTTGTCCTAATTCGAGCTGTCTGACGTACAAAATGACCGGAAATACAGCTCTACATGATCTTTTGCTCTAGTTCAACTATTTTTGAGAAAGTTTGGCTGGCTTCATTGTTCGCTTCCGCCTCAAAGATTATTGAGCAATGGGTCCATGTTTCCCATTTCATTTCAATCAAATCTTTTCATATAACAGGAAGAGCATACGGTTTCAAAGGGGAGAAGCCCTCGCATCAGTTCCAACACTTTATTGGCGAAGAAACGTATCTATCATTTAGAATCAGTGTAAATAAACACAATTGCCGGAGCCAGAGGAACTGAATGCAGCGGTTCGAACGGTGATGTCATTTAATCGACTTGGTTAATTAAACAAAAAACAATCTGCACATGCTCCAGCTTCGGGCTTCTGATTCGATTTCCAGCTTCTTGTAATTGAAAGCTGCGAAAAAAGGAATATTATTTTTCATGATGTAAGCAAATTTCGACATAATTTTAAAGCTGCTCATTATATGTTATGGTTAGGATGTTTTTTAAAATGAAGGCACTGGAGGATGAATAACGATGCGAGCTGTTCAACCGGTATTGTCTCTAGAAGAAAAGCAATTGCTTGTCGCAATTTTGTTTCGCAACCATTTTGCGATTGAATTGGTTGTGAGCGAAATCAATGATATTGAATGCGGAAAAAAAGAGTTTGATTTATGTACATACAAAAAATTAGTGGAGCTTTATGACAAAATCCGTTCGCATACGTAACCTGTATCCTTGTGAGGACCAGTTTTTGAGTATGAGAGGCATCTGAACGATGCTCTTTGCAAGAGCATCGCTTTTCGCAGAAATGTAAGTTTATCGCGTGATAAAACGCTTACATAATGATATCATAAAATAGGAAGTTTCTTTTTGGTAAATGGAACACATTTTCCAGATCATATGTTATGATTAAAATGAAATGTCAAAGTGAGAGGAAGAAACGAATGACAAAAGTTTTTTCTGAAGAATTTACAAATATTTCGATTAAAGATTTGATGATACCTGCAGACAAAGTGGCTCATGTCCAAATGGGAAATAACTTAGAGCATGCATTATTAGTGTTGACGAAAACAGGCTATACAGCTGTTCCGGTTTTGGATGCTCAATATCGCTTGCACGGGCTGATTACGACGAATTTGATCATGGATTCAATTTTAGGATTGGAACGAATCGAATTTGAGCGTTTGCAAAATATGAAAGTAGAAGAAGTAATGAACAAAGATGTTTCCAGATTGAATGTATCGGATGATTGGATGAAGGCGCTGAAGCTCGTTATTAATCATACGTTTGTATGTATAACGAATGAGGACGGTGTTTTAGAGGGGATTTTTACAAGAAGGGTCATCTTAAAAAAGCTCCATAAACAACTAATGATATTAAATTCCAGGTTTCCCAAATAAAAACGCCCTTGCCGGCGTTTTTATTTCATATTGGCTCAATAGTTTCGAATCCATCCAACCTTCAAATAATGAAAATATAGATATTGTTTTTTGGGGAAAGCAATTGAACGAATGCGAATGCTATGGCAAAATGAATTCATGCTTACAAACGATTGAAAGTGATTTTCAAATGAGGTGATCGTGATGAAAGAGGCGCTTATTGAAAAAGATAGGGGAAAACTAGACCATAAAGAAACAAAGCGTCCGTTCGTTTTAGCTGCCGTCATGCTGGCGATGTTTATGGCTGCAGTTGAGGCAACGATCGTTTCCACAGCAATGCCTGCCATTGTCGCAGAAATTGGCGGTTTTTCAAAATATAGCTGGATTTTTTCTTCCTATTTATTAATGAATTCCGTAACGATTTTAATATATGGTAAATTGGCGGATTTGTTTGGAAGAAAACCGATTTTTGCTTTTGGCATCATTATTTTTTTAATTGGCTCTGTGCTTTGCGGTCTCGCCGATTCGATGGAAACTTTAATTATATACCGTTTTATACAAGGGATTGGAGCCGGAGCTGTGATGCCAGTCGCCACAACAATTGTCGGCGATATTTATACAGTAGAAGAAAGAGCCAAAATACAAGGATATTTGTCCAGTGTATGGGGAATTTCTGCAATAATCGGTCCCGTTTTAGGTGGCTTGTTCGTTGAGTACATAAGCTGGAAGTTTGTATTTTGGGTGAATGTTCCTTTAGGCATTTTATCAATGACAGGAATCGGTCTGTTTTTGAATGAACGCATTGATAAGAAAAAGTCGAGCATTGATTATGCAGGCGCCATGTTCATGCTTATTGCGATCAGCTTGTTGATGATCGTCCTTGTCGAAGGAGGAGTCCGCTGGTCTTGGACTTCCTGGGAGGTTGCGGCGTTATTAGCTGTTGCATGCTGCTTCTTTATATTGTTTATTTTTCAGGAAAATCGGGCCGATGATCCGATGATGCCGCTTTCGCTTTGGAAAAATCGCTCCATTTTGCTTGCGAATGTAACGTCCTTGACGACCGGGATGATGCTTATGGGCATTTCCACCTTTTTGCCGACATTTGTGCAAGGTGTTATGGGAAAATCGGCAATGGTGGCTGGATTCACGCTGACAACGATGTCAATCGGATGGCCGATTGCCTCAACAGTAGCGGGGAGGATTTATTTAAAAGCCGGCTTTCGTGCCACATCAATTTTAGGAGGCATTTTTTTATTGGCCGGCAGTCTTGTCTTTGTTATGCTTTCAGCAGATGACGGACCTGTTCATGCTATGATCGGCTCTTTTTTACTCGGCGTCGGAATGGGGCTGACATCGACCTCGTTCATTGTATCGATTCAATCGGCAGTTGATTGGAAAGAACGCGGAATTGCCACCGCCACCAATATGTTTATGCGAAATCTCGGCAACACCGTCGGCGCCGCTTTGCTCGGCGGGATTTTAAACAGCAAGCTGCAAACATATTTGGAGGAGCATAGTGCTGGAAAAAACTTAAACATTGATTCGGCCAACAACCTTTTGAATCCAGAATCAGATCTTTCCGGTCCTATAAAAGAGGTTCTTGAGTCTGGTTTGAGCATTGCTCTTCACCATGTTTATTTCGTCGTCTTTTTATTAGCAATTTTGAGCGTTCTTTTTATTTTCTTTCTTCCTAAGAGAGAATTAAAATGAATGTTTTTTGCTAAACTTGTTATGACGGAGAAGCAAAAATATTTTATAATGTTTTTGAACTATTGAATCCACTAAGGAAAGGGTTTAGCGATGCAAATTTCGGAATTGCAAATCCTTGTGACTTTGTCTGAAGAAAAAAATATGAGAAAAGCGGCTGACCGACTTTTTGTTTCCCAGCCTGCTTTGTCGCAGCGTCTTCAGTCGATCGAAAAAGCATGGGGATTTAAAATTTTTTTGCGCTCACAAAAGGGATTGACTCTTACACCGGCAGGAGAAAAAGTTGTCCAGTTTGCAAAAGAAATGATTGAAAAGGAAGAGAAGGTAAGAGAGGAAATCTCTGTTTTGGAAGGAGAAGTGTACGGGACGTTAAAGCTTGCAGTGGCATCCATAATCGGCCAGCACTGGCTTCCAAAAGTTTTGAAAAAATATGTACAAAAATACCCTCAGGCGGAAATTTCACTTATAACCGGGTGGTCAAGCGAAATATTAAAATGTTTATATGAAGATGATATTCATATCGGAATCATACGCGGAAACCCTGATTGGAAAGGTTTTAAACAGCATTTGCTGGAAGATACTTTGTATTTAGTTGACACAGAAATTCAAAGCATCGATGATTTAGTACACACAGAGCGGCCTTTTATTCAATTTAAAAGTGATTCTACATACTATCAAGAAATACAAGAATGGTGGCACAGGCAATTTAAAAACCCGCCAAAAAGGACAATTGTCGTTGATCAGATCGAGACGTGCAAGCAAATGGCGTATCATGGTATAGGCTTTGCGATTTTGCCTTCTGTCAGCATTGATGAAAAGGATGGTTCGATCTTTCGACTGCCGCTCATTGATCATGAAGGAAAGCCGATTAAAAGGGATACTTGGTTGATCGGGCATGAATCATCGTTAAAGCTTAAACAAGTGCAGGCGTTTATGGAAATCGTCCATCAATTTATTAATGAATGATAAATTTGCTTGTCAATTGATTCTTTTCTTTGATACAGTAATGGGGGTACAGAAAAACAGAGAGGAGTATTACGATGAAAATGATGGATGCAAACGAAATTATTTCATTTATACAAAACAGTAAAAAAACGACTCCTGTAAAAGTTTATGTAAAAGGTCAATTAGAAGGAATCAACTTTGGAGAACAGTCCAAAACATTTATTACTGGAAACACAGGCATCATCTTTGGAGAATGGTCTGAAATTGAACAAGCACTAGCAGAAAACAAAGATAAAATTGAAGACTATGTTGTTGAAAATGACCGCCGGAACTCAGCGATCCCGCTTCTTGATTTAAAAGGCGTAAAAGCGAGAATTGAACCAGGTGCAATCATCCGTGATCAAGTGGAAATCGGAGATAATGCGGTCATCATGATGGGGGCAGTGATCAATATCGGCGCCGTCATTGGTGAAGGAACGATGATTGACATGAATGCAACATTGGGCGGTCGTGCAACGGTTGGTAAAAACTGCCACATTGGTGCCGGAGCGGTTTTAGCTGGTGTAATTGAGCCGCCTTCTGCAAAACCTGTCGTAATCGAAGATGATGTTTTGATCGGAGCAAACGCCGTCATTTTAGAAGGTGTAAGGGTAGGAAAAGGCGCGGTTGTTGCAGCTGGTGCTGTTGTAGTGGAAGATGTTGAACCGTACACAGTTGTTGCAGGTGTTCCTGCGAAAAAAATTAAAGATATTGACGAAAAAACGAAAGCGAAAATTGAAATTAAGCAAGAATTGCGGCAGCTCTAAATTCGAAGCGTGGACAGCGTCCACGCTTATCCTTTAGGAGGGGACTCATATGAATAAGGATGCGCTTATTGCCATTCGCCGTGATTTGCATAAAATACCTGAACTCGGATTTCAAGAACATAAAACACAAAAATATTTATTAGATTATATTCATTCGCTGCCGAACGAAAGGCTTGAAGTGAAAACATGGAGAACAGGTATTTTCGTGAAGGTCCATGGAACAAATCCTCGAAAAATGATAGCCTACCGGACAGATATTGACGGATTGCCGATTGAAGAAAAAACGGGGCTTTCATTTCAATCAGAACATCCAGGCTTGATGCATGCTTGCGGTCACGACTTTCATATGACGATCGCTTTGGGGGTTTTAACTCATTTCGCCTATCATCCGATTCAAGATGATCTGCTATTCATCTTTCAGCCGGCAGAAGAAGGGCCCGGCGGTGCAGAGCCGATGCTAAACAGCGAGATTATGCAACAATGGATGCCGGATATGATCACTGCGCTTCACATTGCTCCAGAGCTTCCGGTTGGAACTATCGGAATGAAGCCTGGACTACTTTTTGCTAATACGTCCGAGTTGTTTATCGATTTAACCGGGAAGGGAGGCCATGCCGCTTTTCCGCACACGACACATGATATGGTCGTCGCTGCTTGCTCCCTTGTCACCCAGCTGCAATCCATCGTTAGCCGCAATATAGATCCTTTGGATAGTGCTGTAATTACCATTGGAAAAATTGCAAGCGGCACGATACAAAATATAATTGCGGATCACGCCAGATTGGAAGGAACGATTCGCACATTTTCTGTCGAATCGATGGAAAAAGTGAAAAAGCGGATTGAAGACATGGTCAAAGGTATAGAAATCGGCTACCAATGCAAAGCAGAAATTGACTGGGGTTCGATGTATTATCAAGTGTGGAATGATGAAGCGTTATCAAAAGAATTTATGGAGTTTGTCCAGAATGAAACAGAAGTTCAACTCCACGTATGCAAAGAAGCGATGACTGGGGAAGATTTCGGCTATATGCTGGCGAAAATTCCGGGATTTATGTTTTGGCTTGGAGTTGATTCTCCTTACGGCCTTCATCATGCGAAGCTTTCACCAAATGAACAAGCAATCTTTAAAGCGGTCGATCTTATTTGTCAATATTTTGAATGGAAAGGCAATAAATAGAAGATTCATAGCCTCCTGCATAAAGCAGGAGCAAAAAAATTAGAAATACGTTCTATACAAACACGAAGTCATAATTAAAAAGGAAAGGGGATGAGAGATCATCCTCTTTCCTTTTGCTGCTCGTTCTTATGAATCATCACTTGATGAGGGAACGGAATTTCGATGCCGTTTTCATCAAGCACTTCTTTCAGCCGTTTCCGGAGCTTTCTTTCAACAGCCCACTGCTCCATGTTTTTCGTTTTGGCGATGATGCGGATAATCACATCAGACGTGCCGAAATTTTGCACGCCTAAAACGTCCGGACCCTCCACAACCTCTTCAGTTTCTTTTGCAAATTGGTCGCAAGCTTCTTGAAGAATGGACATGACCCGATTTAAGTCTTCATTATACGATATGCTGATATCAACGAGGGCTTGCATATTTCCTCTAGAATGATTGGAAAGGCCGACAATCTGCCTGTTTGGAACATAATGCAATGTGCCGTCAAAGCCTCGGATTTGCGTCGTTCGTAAACCGACAGCTTCCACAATGCCTGAATAATTGCCTGTAGTGACATAATCTCCAACATCAAGTTGTTTTTCTAGGAGAAGGAAAAATCCTGTCACAACATCGCTGACGAGCCCTTGAGCTCCAAAGCCGATCGCAAGACCAACAACCCCAGCCCCGGCTAAAAGCGCTGTGACATTGTAGCCAAACACTTGAAAAACGGTAACAATAAAAATGAAAAACAGGGCATAATGAAAGAAATTCAAAACTAATGTTTGCAGCGTTTTAGCCCGCGTGGTGGAAATTTCCTTCCGATTCTCAAGCCCCTCAAACATTTTGTGAATAATTTTATTGCCGATTGATTTGACGATAATATATGCAATGTAAATTCCAATAAGCTTGGCCAAAACTTCTCCTGATTTTAAAGCCAGATCAGCCCAATCAATAGATTCAAAAAAGTTCAAAACCATTTCCCCTTTCTTTTCAAGCCAATCATTTGGTTATTTGACGGGATCGTGTTAAACTGAATGTACAGTTGAAAGTTTAGCATAGAAAAAGGAATTTTCAATGATTGTTACATTTTTTTAATGATAGCGGCGAAAATTGGAAATAGTATTATTGTTCTCTTCACCGCAATGAAAATGTAAAACAAATTATTTAAATTAATTATTACTTAAAATTGACTAAAATTTTGTTGTTATATATAATAGTAATCGGAGGAAGGATATTGAGAAAATACTCAATTCATTCTCATTTGTTTTTGAAGGAAACGATCAAAAAGTTTCCTTTAAAATAAAATTTTAAAATGGAGGGTTACATAATGGCAGAGCGTTTGGTTGGTAAACAAGCTCCACGTTTTGAAATGGATGCCGTTTTGCCAAACAAAGAGTTTGGTAAAGTAAGCTTGGAAGAAATCATGAAACAAGGAAAATGGACAGTTCTTTTCTTTTATCCAATGGACTTCACTTTCGTTTGTCCAACTGAAATCACAGCTATTTCTGACCGTTATGAAGAATTTGAAGATCTTGATGCAGAAGTGATTGGTGTATCAACTGACACAATTCACACACACTTAGCTTGGATTAAAACTCCTCGCGAAGAGAACGGTTTAGGCGATATTAAATATCCGCTTGCAGCAGATACAAATCATCAAGTATCAAGAGACTACGGCGTTTTAATCGAAGAAGAAGGAGTTGCTCTTCGCGGATTGTTCATCATCAATCCAGAAGGCGAACTTCAATATCAAACAGTATTCCATAACAACATTGGCCGCGATGTTGATGAAACATTGCGTGTACTTCAAGCGCTTCAAACTGGCGGACTTTGCCCAGCAAACTGGAAGCCTGGTCAAGAAACGCTTAAAGTATAATGAAGCTTTTCATTCAAAGGGCCTAGCAGTACGTTAGGCCTTTTTTCAAACGATTATTTTTTTGATATTCATTCTTCAAGGAGGAAACGGAAATGAAATTACGTGAGCCAATGCCTGAATTAGTCGGAGCAACAACTTGGCTGAATGGCGAAGTAACGAAAGAGCAATTAATCGGTGAAAAACCAACATTAATCCATTTTTGGTCAATCAGCTGCCATTTGTGTAAAGAAGCAATGCCGAAAGTAAATGAGTTCCGCGATCAATATAAAGATAAACTGAACGTAGTAGCTGTTCATATGCCTCGCTCCGAAAAGGATTTAGATATTGATGATATTAAAAAAGTAGCGGAAGAACACGGGATTACGCAACCGATCTTTGTAGACAACGAACATAAATTAACCGATGCTTTTGAAAATCAATATGTACCTGCATATTATGTTTTTGACAAAAACGGCATTCTTCGCCACTTCCAAGCAGGAGGAAGCGGAATGAAAATGCTGGAAAAACGTGTTAATCGGGTGTTAGCGGAAACAGAAAACGCTGAATGATTCAACCATCTGCAAAACATTGCAGGTGGTTTTTTTGGGAACAGAAGAGCAATAGAGCGATTGGGGGGCTTTCATTCGACCTCTAGAAAGCTTTGGAGTTCTGACCGGACGCTTAATTGTGCGCCCGGTTTTTTTATTGTTTGACAGCAGGAATAGAAATTGTTAAACTAAATTCAGATTAATTGACCAAAAAACTGTTTTGGTCATATAGTTAATTTTGTTGCTTGTTAGGTGGCGGACAAGGAAAAAGAGTAAATTGTAAGAACTGGCGAGCTTTTTCGGCTTTCTCCTTTTAGTCTCATTAGTCATTCATCTCTATATTTTTTCAACCGTTCCTCAAGTTCCTGTCGTGCTTGTTCAATGTCGAAATCATCATCCTCTGATTGGCTGTAGTCCATCTTCAACCAATCTGGCACTAATTCTTTTCGTACTGGCTTCTGAATGTCTTGCTCCTCACTAGAGTTAGAGTCTACCATTTTCTTTACGGTTTCAAATGTCTTCTCTATGTAGGCCATGTACTTGAATCGTTTTCCCTTAAGTCTCTTCAACAGTTTATTTTTCAGGTCACCATCATCGATCTTGTTGGCTTTTAGAAACTCATGAATCAGATCGGATTGTTGGTGATTGAATCCTTCGATCAGGGGATGATGATGATTGATATTAGTATTATTGATATTAGTATTATTAATATTAGTATTATTGATGGCTGGCCAATTTGGGCATTCTTGGTTGGTCATTTTGGGCAAGCTGATAACCATGCGGTTTTTCAGCATTTTTGTCGTCGGAAACGTTGATTTTATCAGGTTGACCATAAACCCAGCACCTCAAAAATTTTATCTGTTATACGATAATGAATTTTAGCCGGTAAACCTTTTAACTCTTTTTCGATAAGCCCTAACTTTACTAATTCCGTTACTTTTCGTCTTACTGTATTTTTTGGAATGGTAGTGTTTTCCGAAAGATTGTCATCCGTACAGAAAAACCATTCACCGTCTATTAGTTTTTCTCGACTAGCTCAATATTTATACATACTGACAAGTTCACTGTAAACGACAGCTTCCATCAATCCGATGGCTTTGGCTAAACGTTTATTTACTACAATTGAGCCATCCGAACGTAGTAAATCAATAATGATGTCTTTCATCGTGTTTCTGTTTTCTTTCCGTTTCTCCCGAATATTCGGAACAAACAAAAGAGCGTGCTGCCGTACGTTGTACGTCTAACGTAGGCAAACACGCTCTTATTGGAGAAAAAGATAGAATTTTCCAACTATTTTACTCTTACATTAAACACATTTACTCATTAGAATAGAAATATAGCATAAATATGTTAACACAAGAGCTTTCGAGCAGGTGTTTGCCGTAGGGTGGTACGGCAGACGGTTGTAGCGAACCCCCAATCCGACTACAACGCGCTTCGAAAGCTCCTTTGCTTTATCTCGTTCTATTATGCTGTATCCATTGTACTACTAATCTTCAAGTCGCGGCAAGATCTATTTTCCAAAAATTATCGATCTGCACTTCCTTCAAAAGAATACCTTTTGATAAAATAATACACTTAAATCATTGATAATCTAAGTTTTGAGATACTTAAAAAATAAACCTCTTGCATATAGTTTACATTTGGGTTATTCTTTTTGTATAAGAATTCCATTGATGAATTCTGCCCCTTCTATAAAAGGAGGGATTATAGCGATTGAAGCGCTATGAATGCAAATTGAATAATCGCATAAAAAAGTTACTTGAAGAAATAGCATTTGGTAATTCGCCCAACGATTTCTTTTGTAATCGAGTGATTTCTCAAGTAACAAAATGGAAAAAGCCACAGGGGTAGCGGCCCTGTGGCTTTTTACGTTTAAAGCGCTATGAACGCAAATTGTAGATCAATTTTGTTATTAATTGATGATTTGATCAATTTTGTCACTAATCCATTCGAAAGTCGCACCATTTTTAAGCCATTCAATGATTTTACTAATGTTATTTTTGGCCCATTCATAAGCCTTTCCAGATAATTTGCTAATTACTTGCCATGCTCTAGTTACCCACATAAATAATCTTCCTTTCTTTTTATTTTTTAATTACATAGATTATTTTATATAAATTTAGAGTAAAATTCAAGCAAAAATAGAAATTTTTAACTCATTTACATAAATAACAATAATTTTGTTTTTTTTAGACATGTTATTTTATATTGAAAAAAAGGATAATTCAAGAAAAAAAGTATGTCTTTTGGATAATATTGTACAAATTTAATAGTAATAATGTATAATCCAATCACCAACTTATATAGTTTACATTTTTGGGAGAATAGTGTAATTTATACACACTATTATAGACTATGCTTATTAAATTATGTGTAAAAAAGTATTAATTTTTATATGGATAAAAAAGAATTGTCTCCTATTTAGTCGGAGAACAGTTCTTTTTTATAGGGATTTTAATACGTAGTTTCATTGAACTCTAAATCTATTAATAACACAGGCGAGTTCAAAAAATGATGTTAAAACGAAGCTGTTAATAACAGCTATAACTAAGTAGAAATCCACCTTTTAATAGTGGAAGTCTGTATAAGTACTCTTATTATATCTGTTATGACGTTAGTTAAAAGAAACCTAGAGTACAAGGGAGTGGTGGTTCTTTCGGTGTTTTTTGCAAGCAAAAAGTGCAGAGAATTGCAAGAAAAAATACATAGGCTTGCCGGCTCAATGAATTTACCTTTCAACCGAGTGAGAAGGGAGCGACTGAACGGCAGAAGGCGCATGCCGCAAGCGGTAGCTCTCACCCGTAAACGCGAGAATGTGGGCGTGATGGACCAAACGATCCACCAGCGCTGCCGTCAGGCGGTTGTCCCCAAACACTCGATTCCACTGTCCAAACTCTAAATTCGATGTCACGATGACACTTTTTCGTTCATAACAATCGGCAATGATGTGAAACAGCAGTTCCGATCCCTGCTTTTGGAAAGGTACATAGCCGAGTTCGTCCAAAATCAACAGCTCGCATGTGTGTCGATTTGCCGTTTGAGCCGTCCGAGGATGCCGTCTTTTAACGCCTCTTCGAGCTGGGCGACAAGATCGGCGACACGGAAAAACCGAACTTCATGGCCCCGTTCACACGCTTTTAATCCTAATGCGGTGGCGAGATGGGTTTTTCCTGTTCCCGGCGAACCTAAAAGCAGGACGTTCTGTTTTTGCTCCAAAAAGCGAAGGTCGCAAAGTTCTTCCTTCGAGGTCGTGGTCGGCCAATGAATCTGATCCGACCATTCGTAATCTTTGAGCCATTTCAACTCCTGGAACTTCGCCTTCTTGATCAATCGAGCCTGTTTTGCTTTCTGACGGAACGACAGCTCCAACGCCAACACATCACGCAAAAACTGTTCCTTGGTCTCGTAGGCCACCTCCTCGAATCGATCCGCGATGTACGCCAAATGCAGGGCTTTACAAATCTCTTTAAATCCATCTTCATGCCCGGCTTCCCCCTTCCCTTGACGGACAAAGACGTTGATCATACACATGTAAATCGGTTTTATAGTCGACTAAAACGGAAGGGGTATAGGCTTCTTCCCATTTCGCGGGATACTCCGAACGCTTCGCCTCCATCAACACCCCGATCTCATGGGGCGCCAAATCCCACCGTTGATACTTGTCAAGCCACTGAGCGATCTCATAGACGGTGTACCGGTCCAGCAGCTTCTGCACCCCTCGAATGCGTGAAGCCGTCTGGTTTCGGTTGTTCCATGAAGTATTTCCTAATGGCCTCCGGTAAGTAAACTCGAAACCGCGAATACTCCACCACCCGGGGCTTTTGCGCCCATTCCGCCAAAATGTCCTTCCAAGGGAGCTCCCGTTGCTTTTTCGTGTACGACCTTGGCGCTTCCAGGTACACCTCCCCTTCTTGGGACAAAACCATGAAACGATCCCATTCCTTTTTGACAAGGACACGGTTGGGAACCGGGATCCCATGAACCACAAACGTCTCCCCATCCACCGTTACTTCCCCGTATTTATTGACATTGGCGTGGTGGAAGGAGAAGATCGGGAGATCTCTCTCCGGCAGGACAAGCAACTCCTTTTGTTCTTCCTGCCATAATTCCTCAATGGTTCTCCCTTTTTCATAGTGGGGGCGGGCTCGATCTTCGATCATCTTGCGATGCAGCCACTCCGCCAGTTCTTCATCCCCCTTGATCAACGGAGCAGGGACAAAGTAGTGTTGACGAGTATAGTAAACTTTCCGTTCGACATTCCCTTTTTCGTGTCCGCTATACGGATTGCACGCCTGTACGTCAAACCGGTAATGAAGCCGGAATCGCTCAAATGCTTCAGTATATTGACGTTCGCCTCCTTTTCGGATCGAAACCACCGCCGCCGCCAAATTGTCGATGCGGAGTTTTCTCGGGACGCCTCCGGCTTGGCGAAACAGCTGAGTGAGCCCGTAAAGAAAACATTCGCTGTTTTCCGCTGGCAATGGATACGCATACGCGGCGTTGCTGTACGGAAAGCTCAAAATCAGAATTGATCGGTCTTCCTCTTTTCCCTCCTTCGTCACAACGGACATGGTGCCGAAATCCACCTGCGCTTCCCCCGGAGGGTGTTCCAGCCTCTCGTAACGCTGTTCCTTCTCCAGCTTAAGCTGAGGTCTTCGTTTTTGAACGTAGGCGCAAACCGTTCGATAAGACCCTTTAAAGCCATGTTCCTGCTTTAATTGTTCGTACATCTTCTTGCTTGTCCGCCGTTGTTTTCTTGGCAGTTTGGCGTCCTCCTCCAGCCAGTTATCAATGATTTGACCGTATCCTTCTTCCTCCATCATTCCCCGTTTTCTCTTTATTTTTTGTCTGACCGAAATGTCTCCATCCGCATATTTCTTGACTGTTCTCCAGTTAAATCCCGTCCTGCGGACAATTTCGGAAAGCGATAACCCTTTCTTTTCACGCAAATGTTTGATATGATGAATTTCAGGCATTGCTAGCATCCTTTCATTACCTCCACTGTTTTGTGTTCTTCACAACCTTAAACAGTAGAGGGTATTTTAGGAGCTGGCAAGCCTTTTTTTATGCCATGAAGCTCTGCACTTTTTTGTTGCAGAACTCTGTACTTTCATTTTGCACTAAACATCTTTCGGATAGAAATACCCTTTCTCTAGAAGGGAGATGCTAACATGGTAAAGATCAAAAAGAAGATAAAGGAAAAATTATTGAGGGATTAAAAAAGAAAGGTGAAAAACATGACTTTCCATATATAAACAAAAAAGTCCTTGCTTATTAGCAAGGCTTAATTTAAACAGATTCTCTTTTATTTTGAAACCTATATATTGTTTTTTATTATCAAACAGAGTACTTATTGTTATAAACAGTATACTTTTTATAATTTGTATAGAAGGTTTTAGATGCTTCAGATGGGATATCTAGTATTCTAATTATTTTTGCAGGATTCTCTCGGGTTACAATAATTAAAGAAGATAATCTAAATATCCTTTGTAAGAAGTTCTCAGTTAATTTAACTTCCTCAATCTTAGCTCTAGAAGTAATAAATAATTTTATTGAAAACAATGAATATTTCTTTATCTGGATATTTTTACCTTTAAAAGAGTAACTGCTAAACATACCATTTAGTATCTGACTAATTAAAGTTAGAATTATAACAGTAATAGCTAAATACCAAAATGAAGGTGCAAAAAAATGTATTAACAATGATATTATTATCCAAATATAGCTAGTCCTTAGTATCTTTATTATTACGGAAGATTTGGGAATACGATTCATATTTTGGTTAATACGGAATTCAGGTAATATTCCGGCGATTAAATCCTTAGCCTTGTTTTCATTAATAAACGGAAAGAGTACGTTTGATGTTTTTACTTCTTCATCTTCATCATTTGTGATTATGATTCTTACCTTTACTATACCGAATATTTTTTTTAGAAAAGTAGTACTTATGTTTATCGCTTGTATTTTTTCTTTTGGTATGGAAAATTCTGTATAATTAACTTTCCCTTTTTTAATATATATTCTATTAGAATCTGAGAATACTTTATATTCTCCATATTGGATATAAGTTTTTAGTATTCCATATCCTGTTGAAAGGATAAATAAAATGAACAACCCAGAAAGTATCATCCACCAAGAAGATAAAAAAAATGATAAAATTTGGTCAATTTGTTCTTCTATTGAAAAAAACTGTTTTACATCGGAGTATATAGAATATATAAACGTAAAAAATAAAAGGGCCTTTAAAGAAGTAACTGATCCAATAATAATTTCTTTCTTTGATATTTCATAATGCAATCTTCTTAAAGTTTCTTCTACATCATTCTCAGTATCAGAACCTTTCTTTAAATTTTCCAATTTTAAATTCCCGTATGTAATCAAATAATTCTTTATACGTTCTGCTTCTTTCGATGATAACATCTCTAATTTAATAGAACTGTCTTTTTTGTCGCCACCAGTTCCAGTATCTAACAACAAAATAGTAAATCCAAATAATCTATAAAACAGTGGGGTAAACTCATTTATCCCTTGTATTCGTTCAAGGGGAATATGACGATGGACTTTAATAAAACGTCCCTTCTCTACAAATAATTCTTTCCCAGTTAAAAGATATCCAAAGTGTTTCCATTCCAGTAAAATTGAAACAAATTGATACATTAAATAAGGTATCATTAGCCATTTAACATAATCAAAGTGGACAGGGATATAGTTTATAAAGAATTTAAGAAAAATTGAAAGGAAAATTGTATCTCTTATTGCTTTAACAGTCTTTAAAAACACCCACAAAGGGGGCAACCTTTTTAATTGACTACTTTGGCTATCTCTATACTCCACTGATTTCCTCCTCTCCTTGTTTGTTATTATTTTTAGATTCAGACAATGTAACAACAAGTTCACAAACACGTTTTGCTTCCTCTTCTGGTAGGGCAGGGATTTCATGTATATACGCAACCGTTCCAATTTTCACTGAGGCTAATTTGTATTTTTTTAAAAAGGGATTTTGGTAGGTATGAACATAGTATACTTTGTTCATAGGAATAACTTTGTAAGTTTTTTGTATAATTCCTCCATATTTTAATTGAATACTTTTTTCATCTATCCCGTAACGCCAAGTTTTTTGTTTATATATTGGCTCAATAAATAACTCAACAATACATGAGAATATTAGAAGTAATCCTAAACCATAAAAAATCTTATTCCACCATTCTGCCCATTGAAAATAAAAACTGAAAACCAATAATATGCCTAAAATAAGAAACAAAATACCGTGTGTTATGGAACTAGTTAACCGCCATAATTTTATAGCATTTGGAGAAATTGTTTGGGACGGCTCTTTTAAAACCATCATTTTATCACCCTATTACATTTATATAACATAATACTAAAAAAACCGTTATAAGGGTAATTTAACAAATAATGTTTTTTAGTATTTTGTTAAATTACCCTTATTCTTAAATAAATTGTGTCATGGGTAGCTAAAGCATGGAATATAATTAATAAATTATCTGGAAAGGCTTATATAAATATTTATGGCTATGAGCTGTTTGGTTTTTAGAAAGAAAATAGAGGGATAGATAATATATTTTACATATGAATATATGAAATTACTTTAAATCCTTTGTTTTCATTTTATTTATTTCCCTTTTTCTACGTTTATGAAAAGATTTACGACCTCTCCACCACTCTTCAATAAGCAACAATAACCCAACTATAATCAGGATAATAAAAGTGATTGTATTATTGATACGATTTGTAAAAAATAACCACGTCATTAATATCACAAAAAATATTGGTACTATAATCCCCCATAGTGCATTATTTCTAGTTGACATAAAATATTGTAACGCTGACATTACAAATAGTATTAAAAATAAAGAGAAATCAGGCATTATTCACCCTTCCTTTCCGATTTATACGTTTCAATAATAAGTCTTGCATCTTCTAATGTAATTCGCTCCTCAATAGCAAGTTGTTTTATTAAATCAATAAAGTGATTTTTTTCTTTTTCATCACTCAATTTTATTTTTTGAATTATTCTATCCAGTCTTAAGCGGACAGTCGGATATGAGACTTTATAAATTTCAGTCAATTTTTTTAAAGAACCTGAATTTATAACAAATTTTCTTATGAATTCAATATCTTCTGATTCTAAGGATAAAATCCACGATGGAATACTTTTATCTTCCATATTTATCCCTCCTGCATATCCCTCCTACATATACCACATATTATCAAAAAAATTAATAAATGAAAAGTTTTTTTTGTTTTTAACTTTAATTTTATTTATCTCGTTTTAAATAAATTAAAAAAATGTGGATTCTGCTTTGAATATTTGATATGATAATGGATGTGTAAAATAATACATAAATTAAAGAAAAAGGAAGGGGTTTATATGATTACAATTGCTCTTAGGGAATTTAAAAAATTGTTCCGGAGCATACGTTCGATCATTATTATATTTTTAATTTTCTTAGTGACTTTAGAAACAGCAAAACTAATAAATAAATTCCCATTAGTACTTCAAGTGTTAAATTTAGGTGACCATGCCTATTCAGTTGGATTAATGGTTCTTATTGTATTAGCATCTCCTCTGTTTGTATCTATCCTATCTCATAATGTCATTAATGAAGAGTTAAAATCTAGAACGATCAGGTTTATTGCTACAAAAACTTCACGAGATAATATTATTCTTGGTAAATTCTTGGGAACACTATTATTTTGGGGTATATGTGTATTTGTTGCTTTAATATTAATTATACCGTTTGCCAAAGAATTCTATTTTCGTTTATTTTTACATTCCATAATATATATATCCTATTTTTTGGGATTAACTATACTACTTTCTACTACTATTCCTAATCCAATGCTAACCACCTTTATAAATTTAATACTATCCATAGTTATGCCTATTCTAGGCTTGTGGAGTATGGGATCAGATAATATTTTTCTGAAACTATATAGTTATATCACTCCTTATTTTTTCTATAGTCAAGATAAGGAGCCTTACTATTACTTCGTACTACTATTCACGATTATCTTTTTGGGATTAAGTTTAACTATAATGAGAAAGAGGGACTTATAAATGTATGTTATCGAAACATATAATTTGACGAAAAAATATGGTAATAAAAATGTAGTGAATAATGTGAGTTTAAAAGTTAAAAAGGGAATTATTTTTGGATTTCTCGGTAAAAACGGAGCTGGTAAGTCAACATTTATTAACATGATAACAGGATTAACGATTCCCTCTAGTGGTTCATTCACATTGTTATCTAATAAGAATATAAAAGAACAACGCAAAAGATTTGGAGTTATGCCAGATTACTCTGAGTTTTACGGGGACATGACAGCATTTGATCACTTGAAATTTTTTAGCAAATTACTTGGTATTAAGCTGACAAGAGAAGATATCATTCAGATATTAAAACGAGTGGGATTAGAAGATGCAATCAATTTAAAGACGAAAAAATTCTCTTTTGGAATGAAAAAAAAGCTAGGCATTGCTCAAGCCATATTAAACAAACCAGATTTGTTGTTTTTAGATGAACCAACATCAGGTGTTGATGCCAATTCCATTTTAAGTATTCATAGTTTAATAAAAGATATTTCAAAACAAGGCACGACTATTTTTCTAACATCTCATAATCTGGATGAAGTAGAGAAATTATGCGATGAAATTGCCATAATAGATAAAGGAATTATAAAACTCCAAGGTCCGATTGAAAAAATAAAAAGTGATTATCGCGATAATCTTACAATCATAATTAAACATGGTAAAATACCTGAAAACGTGTTTAGTGAACTAGAATATCAATTAAAAATGTACAGTTCAAATATTACATGGGGTATGAACCATGTTCATTTAATGGTGAAGGACGAATATACAATATCTGAGATTAATAGACTCTTTTTAAAAATGAATATTAATGTATTTAGAATTGAAGTAGAAGAGCCTACACTAGAAGAAATATTCTTAGGTACTTAAGCAATAATTATAAACAAAAGTGGGCAGTTACTGCCCACTTTAAAATAAAGTAAAGATTAGTTATGCAGCTTATGTTTAAAATGTGAACTGCTATACCCTTTTGAAAGTAATTCATTTACAAGAAAGACACGAAGGCAACCATCATGAAATGTATATGCCTTCATTAATTACATAATTTACAGATTTGTTCCCTAGCTGTTCACTATCTTCATATATGGCAAGATCAATCAAGCCATAGTTCCATAAAGGCCAGATGATCTCATTGTAGAGTTTTTTCTTTCCACCCCCTAAACGTTTCATGACTTAGGAAAGGCTTGAAGGAATCCCATCATTGTCTTTTCACTGATCTGAACGATCACACCAACTATAGAATTTTATCCAAGCTGCGAAGGCTTCAGGGCCGAGTTTCTCCTTTGCATCACTACGACGAACGTCGTTCATGGTTTAGTTGTTCTTTTTATAGCTTTATTCCATAAACAAATTGCGCAACATAACGATTCCACAGTTTCCGGGGCTTTCCGGTAAGTTCATAAAACGAAACCAGTGGAGAAAAACAACTCGTTTTTGTCCACTGGCTTTTGTATTTTTTGATTTTTTCTGAAAATATAGGAGCTTCAAAAAGTCAGTTATCTTTTGGACAGCCCCAATTAAAAAAGGATTAGAGCAGTTACCTTTTTCTGTAAATTACAGCAGATATTGCAGTTAAAAAAAACAATTATAAATCCAATAACATACTAAATTTTTTATAGTGTCGTCTTTAATCGTGAAGCAGCTAAACAGATGATTACACTTAAAACCCAAGAATGCTGTTATATCAACATTCTCTTTTTTTTATTTGCGAACAATAAACATCTAAAATGGACTTTGAACTGCCCCTGTTTTGTTTTTTGATCGTTCCGAGGAAGAGGCCAAAATCACTGTTTTCGATGCCCTAAGAAATGTTTCCCGGAAAAATGAAGCGCTGTTTCTTTCAGCGAAGACTTTTCATTTTTGATTTTCGCAAAAATGGCTTACAGATTTTCAATTTTTGCTAATATAAAAACATGTTTTTCTTCTCGAATTTTTGAGCCATATTCGCTATAATTAAATTTGCTTTATTTTGAAAGAGAAGGAGATTGGGAAGGTTGACAAAGCAGCCGACAAATCTTGTGATAACCTTATTGAAAGTGCTCATTGCAGTGGTTGTTGTATTGGTTCTTTTTTATTTCATCGCCTTTAATGATGTCCTAGTCCGTTTTTTAACCTTGCTAATGAACGGATGTTTAGTCGTTCTCGTATTTCTTTTGTATCGAAAAATGGATCGGATTGGACCGGTCAATAAAGAGGGGAAAAAGGAGTTTGTTCAAAGCGATTGGATCAACGAGACGGAAATGATGAAAAAAGAACAGCAGTTAAATAAATTGGAGCTAGATAAAACACAATTATTGGAGGAGCTTTTGACGAGAGCGAATATCGGTGAAGAAGAAAAACAAATGTACCGACTTCGAATTCGCGAAAAGGAGAATGAAGCTTCCAAGTTGAAACAAGAGCTTGTGCTTATGAAAGACAGAGTTGCTCACTTGTTGTTGAAAAGAGATCCGGAGATGGAACGAATTGTTCAGATCCTCGGGGCAGAATTTATTTTAAACAGTTCGTTTGACGAACTCAACCAGAAGTTTCAACAGGTGCACATACAACTGTCTGATGAGGCGATCCGCCATTTGCAAAGAGAGAATTATATTGATGAACATCTCCAGTTTACGAGGATCGGCTATCGAGAACTGCTCAAGACGGCTAAAAGATGACGCAACCAGCTTGTCATTTTGCAAACGATATGATTTAATGTAATAAAATCAAAATTTCATAGAATTATCAACCACTAGGGGAGCCGAAAGGCTGAGAAAGGCGTGTGCCTTGACCCTTTGAACCTGATCTAGATCATACTAGCGTAGGGAAGTGGTGCAGTAATATCGAAACCTGTCTATGGGTTTTGTATATACTTGCCCGTTCCCTTATATTGGGAACGGGCTTTTTGCATTACAAGGCTGGTTGGCAAACCATTTTTCAAAACAAAATGTTAAGAAAGGGGAGACAACGTGTTACAAACGCTATTTCAGCAAATTGATGAAAGGGAAGAAGAACTTCTGAATCTTCTAAAAACACTCGTATCGTTTGAAACGCCAAGCCCTCCGGCAAGAAATGCAAAAGAGGCTCAAAAGTATGTCGCCTCATATTTGGAAGACATCGGCTTTTCCATTGATCAATGGGATTTATATGAACAAGATCCAGTCGTAGTAGGAACGAAAAAAGGAAAAGATCCAGAAAATTACCACAGTTTAATTATTAACGGGCATATTGATGTCGCTTCAATCGAAGAGGGAGAAGAATGGCTAACGCCTCCTTTTGAGGCAACGGTTAAAGGGGATTACATATATGGACGCGGTGTAGCGGATATGAAAGGGGGAATGGCTGCCAGTCTGTTTGCATTAAAGCTGCTGCAAGAAAACGGCATTGAGCCGGGAGGGGATATCATTTTTCAGTCCGTCGTCGGTGAAGAAGTAGGCGAAGCAGGAACAAAATCGTGCTGCGACCGGGGATATCGAGCTGATTTTGCCATCGTTGTCGATTCAAGCAACTGTGAAATACAAGGGCAGGGCGGGGTGATCACGGGCTGGATTACAATTGAAAGCCCCGAGACATTTCACGATGGCACGAGAAGACAAATGATTCATGCCGGCGGGAAGCTTTTTGGGGCAAGCGCGATTGAAAAAATGATGAAAATTATTGAAGGACTGCGAGAGCTTGAACAGCATTGGGCAGTGATGAAAACGAGCAAAGGCTTTCCGCCTGGTTCTGCCACAATTAATCCTGCAGTGATTGAAGGTGGAAGGCACGCCGCTTTTGTGGCCGATAAATGTTCCCTTTGGATTACCGTTCACTATTACCCGGAAGAGCATTATGTAGAGGTGATCCGGGAAATTGAAGAACATATCCATCATGTTGCAATGGCTGATCTATGGCTTCGGAAATATCCTCCGAAATTTAAATGGGGCGGCACATCGATGATTGAAGATCGAGGAGAAATTTTCCCAGCTTTTTCATATGACGAACATTCACTCGGAGTGAAAACATTACAAAAAGCACATAAACTGGCATTTAATGAGGAAGCAAAGCTGACGATGTCCCCTACTGTGACAGACGGCGGCTGGCTGAGTGAAGCGGGAATTCCCGTCGTTTTATATGGACCGGGCACGCTTGAAGATGCACACTCGGTGAATGAAAAGCTGTCCATCCCCCAATTAAAAACATTTACAAAATCGCTGATCGCGTTTTTATTTGATTGGTATCAGAAAAAACGATGACAATTACAAAAGCTGTGAAAGGGGTAATTCAAATGTTTACAGACCGATTGTATAAAACTGCAAAACCGATTTGGGAAGCGAGTTACCATCATCCGTTTGTTCAAGGAATCGGCAATGGGACGCTGGATATCGACAAATTTCGCTTTTTTATGGAGCAGGATTATCTTTATTTAATCGAATACTGCCGCCTGTTTGCCCTTGGAAGCTTAAAGGCTCACAATCTTCAAACAATGACAGTTTTTGCTGATCTTCTACATTCGACGTTAAAAGTGGAAATGGATTTGCATCGTCAATACGCTGAAAGAATAGGAATAGAGAAGGAAAAATTAGAACAAGTTCAGCCTGCTGCTACAACCGTTGCATATACGAGCTATATGTTAAATGTGTCGCAGCGAGGATCATTGGCAGAACTGGTTGCCGCAGTCCTTCCATGTACATGGAGCTATTATGAAATCGGCACACGCTTACATGAGATTCCTGGTGCTAGTGAACATGAGTTTTACGGCGAGTGGGTAAAAATGTACGCATCAACAGAATTCGGTGAATTGGCAAAATGGCTGAAAGATTTAATGAATGAGCTTGCAGAAGGAAAACGGGAAGAAGAATTGAAATGGCTGGAAGATATTTTTGTCACAACGAGCAAATACGAATATATGTTTTGGGAAATGTCTGAACGAAAAGAAATGTGGCCAATCGAAATCAATTCTTAATATAGGAGAGAATGAACATGAAATTTACTGAAAAAATTCGAACAAAAGCAGATCCGATATGGCAGGCCAGCTTCGATCATCCATTTGTAAAAGGTATTGCCGATGGGAGTTTGCCGCTTGAATGTTTTCGTTATTACGTTTTGCAAGATTCGTATTATTTAAGCCATTTTGCAAAAGTGCAATCGTATGGAGCGGCAAAAGCAAACGATTTATATACGACATCGCGAATGGCTCAGCATGCACAAGGAACATTTGAAGCGGAATTATCTCTTCATGAAACATTTGCCAAACAGCTGGGAATCACAGAGGAGGAGAAGGCGAATTTTAAGCCGGCCCCAACGGCGTACGCCTATACTTCCCATTTATATCGAGCGGCGATCAACGGTCACTTAGGCGATATTATTGCTGCAATACTTCCGTGCTATTGGCTATATTACGAAATTGGCGAAAAATTAAAAGATGCGAAGCCAAAAGAACCGATTTATCAACAATGGATTGCGGCTTATGGGGGCGATTGGTTTAAGCAGCTTGTCGAAGAACAAATTGACAGGCTGGATGAAATCGCACAACAAACGATAGAAGCCGATCTAAAAAGAATGGAAGAGCATTTTATCATCAGCAGTCAATATGAATTAGCGTTTTGGGAAATGGCTTATCGTTTAGAAAAATGGGAAGTGGAACTAAAAATCAGTCAATAAAGGAGTTTGATCATAATGAAAGGATTAAAACTGACAGACATTCTAGTAACAATTGTTATTTCGATCGTTTTTGGAATTGTTTATAAACTATGGGGACCGCTTTACTATGCGGTCAAGCCGATCGGGCTGCATGTCGACCAGCTCATATACGGTATGTGGTTTATTGCTGCGACGGTCGCCTTTCTTATTATTCGCAAGCCCGGAGTAGCGCTGATAGCGGAAACAGCAGCGGCATCTGCAGAATTTATAACCGGCTCTGAATTCGGCATAGAGGTTCTTCTATACGGAATCGTCCAAGGACTATTTGCAGAGATCATTTTTGCGATATTTCGATATAAAAAGTTTAATATCGGTGTTGTCATGCTGGCTGCAGCCGCTTCAGCAGCTGGTTCGCTAATTATGGATCTTTATAAAGGCTATATAGATGACTTAGTATTTTGGAACTTGCTATTATTCATTGGAGCTCGATTGATTGGCTCAATCATTATTGCCGGCGCGTTTGCCTATTATCTAGTGAAATCTTTGGAAGCAACAGGAGTGACTAATTTAGTAAGACCTGCGTCGCATGAAGATTATGACGCACTGAACTAGAGGTGGCAAACATGGATCTAGTATGCGAAGTGAAAAATTTACGATTAAAATATCCTGGAGAGGAATCCTTGCTTTTTAAGGATGTATCCTCTTCTTTCTATAAGGGAGAAAAAGTCTTGCTTCTTGGTCCTTCCGGCTGTGGGAAATCGACGTTTTTGCAAGTGTTAAGCGGTTTAATTCCAAAATCTATTGAAGTGCCGATGAAAGCAGAAAAAATCTTGACCCCGTCATCTTGGGGATATGTGTTTCAAGATCCTGACACGCAATTTTGCATGCCGTATGTAGATGAAGAAATGGCTTTTGTTTTGGAAAATTTGCAAGTGAAAAGAGAACAAATGCATGAAAAAATGCGAGTTTACCTGGAAATGGTCGGCCTTCATTTTGATGATCTTCATATCAGCATTCAATCATTGTCAGGCGGGATGAAGCAACGGCTGGCGATCGCCACTGTTTTAGCATTGCATCCAGACGTGTTATTTTTGGACGAGCCGACTGCAATGCTGGATCCGGAAGGGACAAAAGCGGTATGGGACACGATGAAACAAGCAGCTCAAGATAAAACAGTTATCATCGTTGAACATAAAATTGATCATGTTCTTGACTTTGTCGACCGCATACTTTTATTTAATCAAAAAGGACAAATCGTCGCAGACGGTCCGAAAGAACAAATTTTTTCTCGGTATCGGAAAGAAATTCGCGAAGACGGCATTTGGTATCCCGGTGTATGGGAGGATTATCTTCGTGATAAGCAGGGGTATTACAAAAAAACCTCTTTAAAAGAACAGGTCGTGATTGAGCTCGAGCAATTTAAAGGATATCGAAAGAAGGAAGTCAAAATCGATGTACCGTATGGAAAGGTTCATGCAGGTGAATGGATTGCGATAGTGGGGAAAAACGGCGCCGGAAAGAGCACTTTGTTACATTCATTGATGCAGTTTATACAAACGACCGGCACTTATTTGCTGTTAGAAAAAGAAGCAAAGAAAATAAAAAAGCTTTCCAACATGCTGTCGTTCGTTTTTCAAAATCCGGAATTTCAATTTGTCACCAATTCAGTTTACGATGAAATTGCTTATTCGTTGAGGATTGAACGGATGAAAGAAGAAGAGATACGAACAAAAGTAGAAGAAATGCTCGAATTATTTCATTTACAGAAGCACCGGCATCAACACCCGTATCAGCTTTCAATGGGACAAAAAAGAAGATTGAGTGTTGCCGCTTCAATTGTCAAAAAACAGCCGATCATGCTTTTAGATGAACCGACTTTTGGGCAAGACTCATCCAATACATTTCAGCTTCTGGAGCTTTTAGAACATTATCGCAAACAAGGGTCTACCATTTTGATGGTGACACATGATGAGCAAATAGCAAAACATATGGCGACAAGAATTTGGCGGATCGAAGGCGGGAAGCTCGTAGAGGATGAAATTCATTCTTGTGAGGATGAGCAGATGTATGTTCAGATATAGGGGGATCTACAATGGATTTTGACATAAAAGAAACATGGCTGCATAAAATCAACCCGAGCTTAAAGCTATTGTTTCTGATCGTTTTATTTATTAGTGTTCTGTTTATTCACAACATTAATTTTTTAATCAACTACACAGTTGCCGCCTTTCTTTTATTTGCTTTTTTTACCGGTCATCCGATGAAGCGCATACTTTTATTGCTGATTCCATTCGTGCTTATTTTTGTGTCGACTGCTACCTCCATGATCTTTTTTGGAAAAGGTGAGACAACATGGTGGAAATGGGGGCTGATCCATATTACAGAAGAAAGCTTTTATCGCGGTCTTCATTTAGGATTTCGTGCCCTTATCTTCGCTCTGCTTGGGTTAATGTTTTCGTTAACGACAAGACCGGTTTTTTTATTTTATTCGTTAATGCAGCAATTAAAGTTGAAGCCTAAATATGCTTACAGCTTTATGGCAGGCATTCGTTTAATCCCTATTATGATCGAAGAGTTTCAAACAATACGGCAAGCGATGATTGTAAGAGGTGTTGAACAAAGAAAAGGCTTAGCGAATTTTTTTCATAAATTGAAAGCATACTCGATTCCGCTGCTATCGCAAAGCATTCGCAGAGCGCACAGAATTGCTGTAGCGATGGAGGCGAAAAGATTTTCGAATGACACAAAAAGAACGTTTTACTACGAAATCGGGTTTTCCAAATACGATCTTTGCTTTGTCCTTTATTTTATAATCGCTATTTTGTTAAGCTACTATGCAGCTAAGATGCTTCCGTTTTTCCCGGTTACAGATGTAAGGTATATTGAATAAATGGCAGCCGGCTGCAAAATGCTTTTTCATAATCGCTGCATGGTAGATTTAAATGATTGAATAGTCCCGAAAGCATCCAAGTAAAGTGATTGTCCCAACTTACGAAACGATGGACAGTGTCAAACAATTTTTTCTGAAAAGGAACAAGAAGTAAACCATTTTGAAGCAAAAAGTGAATGAGTTTGTTTGATTAAAAAGAGCCTCTAGGGGAAACACCTAGAGGTATTTTTTTTGAAAAATCATGTTAACATTTTTTCCGTACTTGTTGTATGAAGGAAAGAGAATCGGTATTTTTGTTATATAAAATTACATAAAGTGTTAAAAAGGGGGACAATAATGAAAAAAATTTTTTTATTTCTAACGGTTTTCTCTGTAATTTTCGCAAGTGGATGTGCCATGTCTTCTGCTTTAGAGGAAAAGGAATCAAGCGATGGACAGAATAGCGAACAAAATGAAACGGATGTTGTGAAAGTCGGTATTCTCCATTCATTAAGCGGCACGATGGCGATCAGTGAAGTTTCTTTAAAGGACGCAGAATTAATGGCGATTGAAGAAATTAACAACTCAGGCGGGCTTTTAGGAAAGAAAATTGAACCGGTTATTGAAGACGGCGCATCTGACTGGCCGACTTTTGCTGAGAAAGCAAAGAAATTACTGCAACAGGATAAGGTAGCGACGATTTTTGGCGGCTGGACTTCCGCAAGCAGAAAGGCCATGCTGCCGGTAGTCGAACAAAATAAAGGCTTGCTTTGGTACCCCGTTCAATATGAAGGAATGGAATCTTCTCCGAACATTTTTTATACGGGGGCGACCACCAATCAACAAATTGTGCCTGCTGTCAGCTGGCTGTTAAACAATAAAGGGAAGAAGTTTTTTTTAATTGGCTCGGATTATGTGTTTCCGCGCACGGCAAACAGTATTATTAAAGCACAATTAAAAGCTGAAGGCGGAGAGGTAGTTGTCGAAGAATATACACCTTTAGGACATACTGATTACAGCACGGTCATCAATAAAATGAAAAAAGTGAAACCTGACGTAGTCTTTAATACATTAAATGGAGACAGCAATGTCGCCTTTTTCAAACAATTGAAGGATGCCGGAATCACATCGAAGGATGTTACTGTGATGTCGGTCAGCATTGCTGAAGAAGAAATTCGAGGAATCGGCGGTGAAGTATTAGCCGGCCACTTAGCGGTATGGAATTATTTCCAGACAACGGATACACCAGAAAACAAAGCGTTTGTTGAAAAATATAAAGAAGCTTATGGTGAAGAGCGTGTAACGGATGATCCGATTGAGGCGGCTTACATAGCTGTTCATTTATGGGCAGAAGCAGTAAAAAAAGCGGGATCTTTTGAGGTTGAAAAGGTCAAGGAAGCTGCGAAGGGAATCGAGTACAAAGCTCCGGGCGGCACGGTAAAAATAGAAGGGGAGAATCAGCATCTGTGGAAAACAGTAAGAATCGGCGAAATTCAACCGGACGGCCAATTTAAAGAAATTTGGAATTCTGGTGAGCCGGTGAAGCCGGATCCGTATTTAAAAAGCTATTCTTGGGCGGAAAAATTATCTAAAAATAATGAATAATCTAAATTGATAGGAGTGAACAGCTTGTCAATTTTCATCAGTCAACTGTTTAACGGGCTGAGCCTTGGATCGATCATGTTATTGATCGCCCTTGGCTTAGCTATAACGTTTGGCTTAATGAATGTCATCAACATGGCCCACGGTGAATTAATTATGGTCGGTGCGTATGCAACCTATGTAATGCAGCTCATTTTTTCTAAATATTTGCCGGAAAACTTGTTTAATTATTACTACTTTATTGCTATACCGATTTCATTTCTCGTTGCTTCGTTTATCGGTTATCTGCTTGAAAAAGGAATCATTCGTTTTCTATATAATCGACCAACAGACAGTCTTTTGGCCACTTGGGGAATTAGTTTGATTTTGCAGCAGATTGCCAGATCCATATTTGGCGCTCCGAATGTTGCGGTTGTTGCACCTGCTTGGATGGATGGAGGCTGGCAAATATTTGGTATTACATTGCCTTATAAAAGGTTGTTGATTTTATCTCTGTCAATCGTTTGTATCGCTTTGCTTTATTATTATTTAAACAAAACGTCTACCGGTTTGAGAATAAGAGCGGTCACGATGAATAGAAATATGGCCTCTTGTTTAGGAATTTTTACAAGAAAAATAGATTCTCTAGGCTTTGCTCTCGGAGCTGGATTAGCCGGAATCGCTGGCTGTAGCTTAACTTTATTAGGACCGATCGGCCCTACAATTGGAACGTACTATATTGTCGATGCGTTTATGGTTGTCATTTTAGGAGGAATTGGCGGATTGAAAGGGACGATTATCGGCGCATTTGGCATTGGAATGCTTAGCACTGTTGTTGAATATTCCTTCGGCGCCACGATGGCAAAAGTCATTGTATTTGCAGTGATCATTTTATTTTTGCAGTGGAAACCGTTAGGTATTTTCTCTTATCGCACAAGGGCATTGGATTAGGAGGACGGATTATGCGCAGAAAACAAATGATTTATCTGTTATTTTTCCTGATTTTACTTCTGGCCCCGTTTTATTTAACCGAATTCCGCTTAGCGTTGCTCGGAAAATTTCTTTGCTATGCGATCATTGCAGTAGGAATCTGTCTTATTTGGGGGTACACCGGGATATTAAGCTTAGGTCACGGCGTGTATTTTGGGATTGGAGCTTATTGCATGGCGATGTATTTAAAATTGGAGGCTTCAAAAGGAGCGTTGCCGGATTTTATGGAATGGAACGGAGTGCAGGAGCTCCCGTGGTTTTGGAAGCCCTTCTTTAATCCTTTCTTTTCCATAATGGCAGCAATTTTCATACCAGCTATGCTGGCAGCGGTTTTGGGCATGCTTACGTTTAAAAACCGGATCAAAGGCGTCTATTTTTCTCTTTTGTCACAGGCAGTCGTTGTTGTCGTCGTCACACTTTTAATTGCCAAACAGGATTTGACAGGCGGTACAAACGGATTAACCAATTTTAGCACCGTTTTTGGGTTTTCTTTATCCTCACCAATGGTACAAATTGTTTTATATGCTATTACCGTTTTCGCTTTGTTTGCCATTTTTATGTTATCTGTTTGGATTACCAAAAGCAGACTTGGCCATGTATTAATTGCCATTCGGGACGGCGAAAACCGCCTTCGGTTTTTAGGATTTGATCCGGCTGTTTTTAAAGTGTTTATTTACAGTTTATCGGCTTCGTTTGCCGGAATAGCTGGCGCGTTGTTTGTTTTGCAGGTCGGTCTCATTTCTCCTTCGATGATGGATATTATCCCTTCAATTGAAATGGTTTTATGGGTAGCCATCGGCGGTCGTCATTCGTTATTCGGCGCCATAATCGGAGCAATTTTAACAAACGGAGCCAAAAGCTTTTTCAGTGAAACATATCCGGATGTTTGGCTTTTCTGCTTAGGCATTCTATTCATTTTGATCGTTGTTTTTTTCCCGAAAGGAATTGCCGGGTTGTTCGAAGCTTTTCCAAAGCGTATTGCGAAATTTTTTGAAAAAGGTGTGAAAAAAGGTGAATCCGATTCTGTCGTGTCATGATATTATTGTTGATTTTGACGGCTTTAAAGCGCTTCAAGGTGTCAATTTAGATGTTCATCACGGAGAAATTCGTTTTTTAATTGGTCCGAATGGTGCGGGCAAAACGACTCTTCTTGATGTCATCTGCGGCAAAACAAAAGCAGCAGATGGAAAAGTGATGTTTCAAGGAGTAGATTTGACAAAGCGGAGAGAGCACGAAATCGTTCGGCATGGAATCGCTAGAAAATTTCAAAATCCGTCCGTTTTTACTGAATTAACCGTATTTGAAAACATGGAGTTATCGATCAAACAAAATAGAAATCTTTTTTCCGTTATGAAGGCGAAATTAACCGCGGATGAAAAAGACGAAATTACGGCAATGCTTGAGAGAACCGATCTTTTAGATCGAGCTTATGACCCAGCAGGCTTGCTGTCCCACGGCCAGAAACAATGGCTTGAAATCGGCATGCAGCTGCTGCAAAAACCGGAAGTTTTACTTCTTGATGAACCGATTGCCGGCATGACTGGGGCGGAAAGGGAAAAAACCGGCTTGTTTATTCAAGAAATAGCTGAGAAATGCGCAGTGCTGATTGTTGAACATGATATGGATTTTGTTCGGAATTTTGCTGAACAGGTAACAGTTATGCATGAAGGGAAAATTTTGTGTGAAGGTTCCATGGAGGAAGTGCAGCAAAATGAGCTTGTTGCAGAGGTTTATTTAGGAAGGGAGGCAAAGGTGTGCTAAAAATATCTAGTTTGAAAGCAGGATATGATGAAACGATGGTGTTGAATAATGTTCATCTTGAAGTTGAAAAAGGAAAGGTCGTTTCCATTCTGGGAAGAAACGGGGCGGGAAAAACAACATTGATCAAAACGATTGTTGGATTGTTAAAGCCGATGGACGGGACTATTTATTGGAATGATCAGGAAATTACACATGAGCTTCCGGAAAGGAGGGCAAAAAAAGGAATCGGATATGTTCCCCAAGGCAGGGAGATTTTCTCTTCGCTGACTGTGGAAGAAAATCTCATTTTAGGCTTTGAAGCTGTTTCGAAAAAGATAGAAAAAACGCTTGTTTTAGAGGAAATTTTCGAGCTTTTTCCTGTTTTAAAGGAAATGTTGAAGAGAAAAGGAGGAGATTTAAGCGGCGGGCAGCAGCAGCAATTGGCCATAGCGAGGGCTCTTGCCGGGCAGCCCGAGCTATTATTGCTGGACGAACCGATGGAAGGGATTCAACCATCTATAGTAGAGCAAATACAGGAGGTCATTGTAAAAATTGCGTCCAAAAAAGGAATTGGCGTCGTTTTAGTTGAGCACAGCATAGATTCAGCATTTGCCTGTTCTGATGAATACTTTATTTTGGACAAAAGAACTGTTGTATCAAAGGGTGTAGTAAAAAACACAAATATTGAAGACATTCAACAATATTTAGTAGTTTAATTTAAAACTTCCTCCTCCCCCTAGAAAAATTTTTTTAAATTTTCCATGTTAAAAAATATAACATAACACTTGGTGTTTCACATAGTGTGAATTATATTTGTAATAAAAAATAACATAAAAACACCTTTTATCTTCAACCCATTGAGGGAAATGGAATGTAAGAAAATCGTGTTATTTTTGATTGTCTGTTAGAAAGGAAGGGTGTTATGAAGCTGACAGCCCGAGAGCAGGAAAAATTGATGGTCGTTGTTGCTGCAGATTTAGCGCGCAGAAGGCAGAGAAAAGGCTTGAAGCTGAACTATGCGGAAGCAGTGGCCATCATCACATATGAGATTATGGAGGGCGCAAGGGAAGGACGGACGGTTTCGGAGTTGATGCAATATGGCACAAAAATTTTAACTAGAGATGATGTGATGGAAGGCGTTCCGGAAATGATCGAAAATATCCAGGTGGAGGCAACATTTCCAGACGGAACGAAGCTTGTAACCGTCCATGATCCGATCCGGTAAAAGAGGTGAAAAAATGATTCCAGGGGAATATCGATTAAAATCAGCTCCGATTGTTTGCAATAAAGGGAAAGAGGCGATCAAGCTCAATGTTGTCAATAGAGGGGACCGTCCAGTACAAGTCGGTTCGCATTTTCATTTTTTTGAAGTAAACAGGGCGCTCGAATTTGACCGGCAGCTGGCGTTCGGCAGGCATTTAAACATTCCGTCCGGAACGGCGGTAAGGTTTGAGCCGGGCGATGCGAAAATCGTAGAGCTCGTTGAATTTTCGGGAAAAAAAGAAGTGTACGGTCTAAATAATTTGACGAACGGACTGTTGACAAAGGAGGCGGACAAATGAGTTTTCAAATGCCGCGCAAACAATATGCCGATATGTTCGGCCCGACAACTGGAGACAGCATTAGATTGGCTGATACGGAACTCTTCATTCAAATCGAAAAAGATTTTACCGTATACGGAGATGAAGTAAAATTCGGCGGTGGGAAAGTGATTCGCGACGGAATGGGACAGCATCCATTTGCCGAAAGGAAAGACGTGATGGATCTTGTTCTCACAAACGCCATTATTATTGATTATACAGGTATTTATAAAGCGGATATCGGCATAAAGGATGGGAAAATTGCCGCGATCGGAAAGGCGGGAAATCCATTATTAATGGATGGCGTCACAATGGTAATCGGAGCTTCAACCGAAATCGTTGCGGCAGAAGGAATGATTGTTACGGCAGGCGGAATCGATACCCATATTCATTTTATATGCCCTCAGCAAATTGAAACAGCTTTGACATCTGGAATTACAACAATGATAGGAGGAGGAACGGGGCCTGCAACAGGGACAAATGCAACGACTTGTACACCGGGTGAATGGAATATTTATAGAATGCTGGAGTCAGTTGAACATTTTCCTATGAATTTCGGCTTTTTAGGGAAAGGAAATTCATCCGGAAAAAAAGCGTTAGAGGAGCAAATCAAAGCAGGTGCAGTTGGTTTAAAACTGCATGAGGACTGGGGTTCAACACCGGCGGCGATCGATCAGTGTTTATCCGTAGCTGACGAGTATGATGTGCAAGTTGCCATCCATACAGATACGTTAAATGAAGCCGGTTTTGTAGAAGACACCATTGCAGCGATTAAAGACCGGGTCATTCATACATACCATACAGAAGGCGCAGGCGGGGGACACGCCCCGGACATTATGAAAATGGCCAGCCTGCCAAACGTTTTGCCTTCTTCGACAAATCCGACAAGACCGTTTACAGTCAACACGCTCGAGGAACATTTAGATATGCTGATGGTTTGCCATCATTTGGATCCGGCTATTCCTGAAGATATCGCCTTCGCCGATTCCCGCATTCGCAAAGAAACGATTGCGGCGGAAGATATTCTTCATGACCTTGGCGTATTCAGCATGATCAGTTCCGACTCGCAAGCGATGGGAAGGGTCGGCGAAGTGATTATGCGGACATGGCAAACCGCAGATAAAATGAAAAAGCAGCGGGGCTCCTTAAAGGGAGACGGCCAAGATCATGACAATTTCAGAGTGAAAAGATATGTGGCAAAATATACGATCAATCCTGCGATTGCCCACGGAATATCTGAATATGTCGGCTCTGTAGAAGTCGGCAAATTGGCGGATTTAGTTGTTTGGAATCCGGCCTTTTTTGGGGTGAAGCCGGAAATGATCATCAAGGGCGGAATGATTGCCTATAGTTTGATGGGAGACCCAAATGCATCCATTCCAACTCCGCAGCCTGTTTATTACCGTCCGATGTTCGGATCATTTGGCAAAGCTGTTTCACAAACATCGATCACATTTTTGTCAAAAGCAGCAATAAAAGCCGGCATTCCCGAAAAGTTAAAGTTGCAAAAAATCGTGAAATCCGTCAAAGGAGTTCGTACATTGACGAAAAAGGACATGGTTTTTAATGGTGAAACTCCTTCTATCGAAGTCGATCCACAAACGTATGAGGTAAAGGTGGACGGTGAATTGATCAATTGTGAGCCGGTTGAAGTTGTTCCGATGGCGCAAAGATATTTTCTGTTTTGAGGTGAAGACGGATGATTATTAAAGAAACACTTGGAAATATTTATGCAAAAGCAGTAAAGGGAAAACATGTGGAGCGCGTCTATTTAAGAAGCGATGATCTGCTCAAAAGAATTCAACGAGTGAAAACAGACCACGGGAACGAAATAGGGATTCGTTTAAAGGAGGAAAAGAAGTTGGCAGATGGTGACATTTTATATGAAGATGAAAACAATATGATCATTATTTCTGTCCTGCCTGAAGATGTCCTTGTCATTTGTCCGGCTACGCTGAAAGAGATGGGAGAAATTGCACATCAAATCGGCAACAGACATTTGCCGGCTCAGTTTGAAGGAAATGAAATGATCGTGCAATACGATCATCTTGTAGAACAACTTGCAAACGAGCTGAACATTCCATGCAAACGGGAGAAACGAAAAATAAAACAACCTTTTCGATATGTCGGACATCATCACCATGATTGATTGGCTGCCTTTATTGCAGATATGCGATTCAAACTTTCCTTCCGGAGCCTTCTCCCACTCGTTCGGATTCGAAACATATATTGTTGAGCAGAAAATAAAAGATGCAAGTACATTTAAAAGTTTTTTAAAAACGTACATTGACAAGCAGCTCGTCTATACGGACGGACTGGCTTGCCGGCTTGCATATCAATTTGAAAAAGAAGGGAAACAAGAGGAGCTTTGGAAGCTGGATGAGATTCTTTACGCCAGCTCAATGGCTAAAGAAACGAAAGAAGGAAACCGAAGAATTGGCGAGCAAATGCTGAAGCTTTGTTTAAATATTTACCCTCATCCAACACTGCAACAATATGCTCAAAAAATAAAAGCGAAGAAGCTTTACGGACATGCGGCTCTCGTTTTTGCCATTGTCGGGATAAAAATAGGAGCGGATGAAAAAACAACGCTTGTAACGTATTTGTATTCCACTATTCAAACGCTTGTACAAAACGGAGTCCGCGGCATTCCGATCGGTCAAAAAGAAGGGCAGCTGCTATTAAAAGATTTGCAGGAGGATGTGAGGAGAGCTGTTTTAAAAATTGGCAAACTATCGATCGACGATTTAGGTGCGCAATTACCTGGCCTTGAAATTGCACAAATGAGGCATGAGCAATTGCATGTAAGACTTTTTATGTCTTAACAGACTGTTTTCAGAGTTTCATTATTTTTACAAACTCTCTGCATGCTTGGCTGAAGCGAAAAGGTTGGAAAGTGTAAGAAGCGATCTGCTTCTTTTCAAAAAAACTGCAAAGCTTGATCAAAAGTTAAGGGGGGAAAGATTTGGGGCTAATCCCGAATCAGTCGAAATGGAACCTATACGAATCGGAATTGGAGGGCCAGTAGGAGCCGGCAAAACGCTGCTAGTGGAAAAATTGACTCGCTATTTGTCAAAGGAATTCAGTGTTGCTGTTGTCACTAATGATATTTATACAAAAGAGGATGCCTTATTTTTAATAAAAAACAGCGTTCTTCCGGAGGATCGGATTATCGGCGTCGAAACAGGCGGCTGTCCCCATACGGCCATTCGTGAGGATGCATCGATGAATTTTGCGGCAATTGATGAGTTAAAAGAAAGACACGAGGATTTAGATATGATTTTTGTTGAAAGCGGCGGAGATAACTTAGCGGCAACCTTCAGCCCGGAATTAGTCGATTTCTCCATTTATATTATTGATGTTGCCCAAGGGGAAAAAATCCCAAGAAAAGGGGGACAAGGGATGATTAAGTCTGATTTGTTTATCATCAATAAAATCGACCTCGCTCCTTATGTCGGTGCAAGTCTTGAAATCATGGAACAAGATACGAAAATGATGCGGGGGGAGCGACCGTTCTTTTTTACTAATTTAAAGGAAGAAATTGGTTTAGATAATGTGATCAATTGGATTAAACGAAATGCGCTGCTGGCAGGGTTGTAGAAATGGAAGGAATTTTGCAGATTCGCGCGGAGCAAAAAGGGGAGCGGACCGTAATTACGGATCACTTTTTTCAAGGAGCTTTGAAAATGACAAAGCCGGTCTATACGGAATCGTCGATACCGATCGTTTATGTGATTCATGTCGGCGGCGGATGTGTAGACGGGGATGAATACGCACAAGAAATTTCCTTAGGTGAAAAGGCAAGGCTTGCGGTGACGTCACAATCTTCAACGAAAATTTATAAAACACCGAAAAAACCTGTCAAGCAGAAATTCTTGTTTACATTGCAAAAAGACAGCGTGCTGGAATGTTTGTCAGATCCGTTGATCGTTTATGAACAGGCTCGCTTTGAGCAGGAAACCATCGTCCATATGGAAAAGGGTGCAGCCTTTTTGTACAAAGAAATTATTACGCCGGGCTGGTCTGAAACCGGGCAGCCGTTCTGTTTCGATGCAATTCGGCTAAAATTAAAAGTTTATAAGGAAAATCGATTGATTTTGTTCGATCATTTTTATCAACAAGGGGATCGGGGAATTGATCAATTATTGAATATGGAAGGCTATACACATTACGGTTCGTTCCTCGTTATTTCTGACGAAGTGGATGATAAATTAATGGAAAAGATTTCATGCCATTTGCAGGGAGGACCGTTTGATGGACGGATCGGCTTTTCAAGATTTTTGCCATCTGCCTTTATGATTAGAATTTTAGGAAACCATACCGATCACATTGAGGGGCTGTTTTTGGAAGTTCACCGATTGGCGAGAGCTTATCTATTAAAAGAACCTCCAATCCTATTACGAAAATATTAAAGAGATAAATAGAAGAGGTGAAAAATGTGTCAGACAATTTTTTATCCGTGCTTTTTTTCGGATTGATTCTCGGGATGAAACATGCAACTGAACCGGATCATGTGATTGCTGTGTCCACAATTGCCAGCAGGACAAAAACTTTAAAGAAATCCAGTTTAACAGGAGTATATTGGGGAATTGGACACACCGCTACCCTTTTGTTGATCGGGATGATCGTGATCGGATTAAAAACAGCTATTCCGGAGAAGGTTTCATTGACATTGGAATTATTCGTCGGGATTATGTTAGTGATTTTAGGAATTTTAAGTCTTCGCGATGGCAGGCACAAACTGGCGCGAAACGATGAAACGGAATATACAAATATTAAATCATTGATCATCGGTTTTATTCACGGTTTGGCAGGAAGCGCGGCAATGGTACTGTTAACGATGACAACTGTTGAAAGCTATTTTCAAGCGTTTTTATACATCTGCATTTTCGGAGTCGGGACGATCATCGGCATGTTTTGTTTTACAACCATTCTCGGTCTGCCGTTTATTCTCGGAAGCAAAGTGAAAGAATATGTTCCGTTCATTTGCTCGCTTGCCGGAGCAATTAGTATATTATACGGCACCTTTTATATTTATGAAATCGGCTTTAAAGACGGATTGTTTATATAAATCGATTAATTGCTTAAAACCTCGTTTGGATCACTCCATCCAAATGGGGTTTTTTCATGTGTATTGGGATTATTTACTAAATCATTAAAGTATTGTATTCTTTTAATAATCATCCACATTTTTTGTAGAAACTGGTTCGTAAATCAAATATATGTAAAGAGGCGAAAAATCGCCAACCTAAAAAATCCGCGAAACTGTGAGATAGAGGTGGTTAGATGAGCTCAGCCGTTCAATTTCAAATCCCCTTTCCCTATTTTGTCATGTCCCCTAACGAAGAAATCCTCTTTGGCAACGAAGTATTCAATGAATACGTCCGTACTTCTACTAAACATAAAAAAATACACGACATATTTCATATATGGGAAGAATTCAAACATGGAAAAGTTGTGCGAACGGAGGTGGAAGGGAAAAGCTGCATGTTTCTGAAAACGAAAATAGAAGAATCTCAACATTTCTTTTATATAGGGACTTTTTCCTTAGATTTAATTTCATTGCTTGATGAGTTAAAAGAGACCCATCGCCTTAACCGTGAATTAGACGCCATTATCGAAAACTCTTACGACGGCATTTATATTACGGATAAAGAAGGTGTTACGATTAAAACGAATTCGGCAATCGAACGAATTACTGGAATTCCAAAAGAATACTATATTGGGAAAAAGGTAGATTATCTTCAAAAGAGAGGGATTTTAAAAGACTCTGTAACTCATAAAGTTTTGAAAACAAAAAGAACGGTGTCAGTTGTCCAACTAAACTATTCAGGAAGAGAAACATTGTTAACAGGCAATCCGATTTTTAACGAAAACGGCGAAATTGAGGGAGTTGTCACAAATATTCGCGACTTGTCCGAATTAAATGAGCTCCAGAAAGCCTTAAAAAAAGCAAATGAATTAAATGAGACATATAAAAAAGAGATTGACCGATTAAAAAGAAACAAGGAAGATGAGCATGATGTCGTTGTCAATAGCCAGCAGATGAAATTCATTTACGACACTGCCAATCGAATTATCAATGTAGATGCAACCGTATTGATTTTAGGCGAAACGGGCGTTGGGAAGGATGTGTTGGCTCGGCATATTTATGACAATAGCGAAAGAAGGTTTAAAGGGGAATTTGTTAAGGTCAATTGCGGAGCCATTCCCCCTGAATTATTGGAATCTGAGCTTTTTGGATATGAAGGCGGCGCTTTTACCGGAGCGAATGCAAAGGGAAAACAAGGTTTGTTTGAGGCGGCTGACAAGGGCGTGCTTTTTTTAGACGAAGTGGGAGAATTGCCATTAAACTTGCAAGTCAAATTATTGCGCGTGATTCAAGAAAGAGAAGTACAAAGGTTGGGTGGTACGAAAACAAAAAAGGTAGACGTGAGAATTATTGCAGCAACAAATCGTGATTTGAAAGAAATGGTCAAAAAAGGGGAGTTTCGAGAAGATTTATTTTATCGTTTAAATGTCGTCCCGATTCACATCCCTCCTCTAAGAGAAAGAAAAGAGGACATTTTGCCATTAGTAGAAGTGTTTTTGCGAAATGTAAACAAAAAATATCGGAAGCAAAAGAAAATAGACCCTGAATTAAAAGACTTTTTTTACCATTACCATTGGCCGGGAAACATTCGCGAGCTGTCCAATTTGATTGAAAGAATTGTGCTCGTAAATCGGGATCAATTGTTAAAGGTTCATCATTTGCCGCCGGAATATCAAAATGAAAATACGTTCCATTCGAATATTCCATCTTTAAAGGAAGCGATGGAGCAAGCTGAAAAGAATATTTTAAGAATGGCTTGTAAAAAATATAAAACGACGTATGAAATAGCGGAAGCACTGCAAACGAGTCAGCCAACAGTGGTTCGAAAGCTGAGAAAATACAACTTAAATATAAATGGTCATGAAAACTAGCATGCAAAGATCATTTATACTCCTCTTAAACAATGCTGATAAAAATAAATTTACTCCAATCTTTTTCAAGAAAGGATTGGAGTTTTTTTGTGAATCAAAACTGATTTGATCGATTCATATTTGAATCAAATATTTTTCCGAGAAATAAAGACTTTTCTACAAAGTGATTTATTTATGAATTATTTTCCCTCGCTGCATTTCGGAAAAAAGCAATAAAACGATCATGTGTCATTGGCACGCTTATTGCTTATAAAAAAATGAAAACTTGTTGAGGAGGAAACTGCATGCTTGAAACAACGATACAGGAAATCGACCAGATGAAGCAAATGGTGAAGCAGTTTGTGGACAATGAAGTGGAACCATATGCTCAACAAATAGAAGAAGAGGATCAAATTCCCCAACATATCATCGATCAAGCGAAAGAACTGGGCCTGTTCGGAATCAGTATTCCTGAGGAGTACGGCGGGATCGGTTTAAATACGCTTGGTAAAGCGATCGTTCTTGAGCAGCTTGGTCGTACGCATAACGGCTTTGTCAGCATGATAAGTGCACATACAGGAATCGGTAGCACAGGATTAGTGAAGCTCGGTTCTGATGAATTAAAAAGAAAATATTTACCAGCAATGGCGGCCGGAGAAAAAATAGCCTGTTTTGCCTTGTCCGAGCCTGGGGCTGGTTCGGATGCTACAAATATTTCAACAAGGGCGGAAAAGAAGGGAGATTACTGGGTTTTAAACGGAATCAAACATTTTATAACAAATGCCCCGATAGCTGATATTTTTACCATTTTTGCGGTAACGGATAAGGAGAAAGGAGCGAAAGGAGGGATTACAGCCTTTGTCGTTGAAAGGGATTTTCCTGGATTAATCATAGGGAAAAAAGATAAAAAAATGGGATTAAGAGGATCTCATACAGCACAAGTCATTTTGGAAAATTGCATAGTTCCAGAAGAAAACGTTATTGGCGAGGTTGGCAAAGGGTATATATCAGCCTTAAAAATTTTGGCAGAAGGACGGATTGGGCTGGCGGCCAGGTCGGTCGGCTCGTGTGATAAGCTTATTGAGCTGTCAGCTGCCTATGCAAAAGAAAGAATCCAGTTTGGGAAGCCGATTGCTCATTTTCAAGCGGTTCAATGGATGCTTGCGGATATGGCGACAGAAACAGAAGCGGCTCGAACGTTAACGTTAAAGGCCGCACAGATGGTGGACGAAGGGAAAAACGTGATGAAAGAAGCAGCAATGGCCAAACTATTTGCTTCTGAAGTCTTTAACCGTGTTGCAGATCGCGCTGTCCAAATTCATGGCGGGATGGGGTATGTATCGGAATATCCAGTTGAACGGTACTACCGGGATGCCAGAATTACAAAAATATATGAAGGAACCAACGAGATTCAAAGAATCATTATCGCAAGAAAAATTCTCGAAGAAGTTTAAGGAAAGGCAGTGAATGGCTTGTGCTAAATAAACTTTTTCATATTCGCGATCAAGTGGCCGTCGTTACCGGCGGCGGGACCGGGCTAGGAAAACATATGGCAGAGGCTTTAGCAGCATCAGGCTGTCATGTGGCGATTTGTTCCCGAAAGGTTGAAAATTGCAGGCAAACAGCTGAAAACATTCAAAAACAATACAATATTCACGCGAAAGGGTATCAATGCTTCGTTCAAAATGAAGAAAGCGTCCTGCAATTTATAACCGAGGTGATCAATGATTTTGGCAAAATCGATATTTTAATCAACAATAGCGGCACAACTTGGGGAGCCGATGTTGAAGACATGCCGCTTGAGGCTTGGCAAAAAGTGATCGATGTGAATATAACAGGTACTTTCCTCATGTCGAAAGAAGCAGGCAAGCATATGATTAAACAACAATATGGAAAAATTATCAATATTGGTTCTGTTGCCGGATTAAAAGCTGAATCTCCTGAAATTTTAAATGCGACCGGTTACAGCGTAAGCAAAGCAGCCATTCATCATTTTACAAAAGAGCTAGCCCGTAAGTGGGCAAAGCACAACATTCATGTTAATGCGATTGCTCCGGGATTTTTCCATACAAAAATGACAGATTATACCCTTCGCCAAAAAGGAGACGAAATAAAAAAACGTAACCCGTTAGGAAAAATCGGTGATACGGATTCATTAAAGGCTTTGGTGCTCTTTTTTGCAAGCCCTGCCAGCAATTATGTGACAGGCCAAATTGTCGCAATTGATGGAGGCAGTTCTCTGTAAGAACGGGGAACTGTTAGATGCTTTGGTTGAATCGGATTCAGGTGGGAAGCTTTTGGCAATTTTGTTTCGAGATAAGAGGAAAAGAAGTGCCTTCTAACGAATTAATTTTATGAAAATTCAGAAAAAATAACAGCATAGATGTGAACAGTTTTGAACGTTAAGGGTCATAAACTGAAAAGAAGCTATTTGTCTTCAATAAAAAGCGCAGGAGGTTGCAATTTTGGAATTGCTAGAAGGACGCCCGTGGAGCAAATGGTATAAAGATCAACCGTCAACATTCAATTTTCCAGAAGTATCTTTATACAATTTTTTGGAGCAAACTTCAAAGCGATTTGGCAAAAACATTGCCGTCATTTTTGAAAATGAAGAAATCACTTATAACGAGTTAAAATGCCGAGTCGATCAACTAGCTGCAGCATGGAACGAAATGGGGCTTCAAAAAGGGGAAAGAATCGGGTTAATGCTTGCCAACCATCCTCATTATATTATCTCATATTACGCAGCACTTGCATTAGGTTTAACCGTTGTGCAAATTAATCCATTTTACACGGTTAGGGAGCTTTTGCAAATTATCGTTGATTCACAAATCTCATATATAGTGGCTGATGAAAACGCTTTAATAAAAATAAAAGAAGCAAAACACATATATCCTTTTAAAAAGATCTTCGTTTCTCAAAAAAACACGGAAGAAAAAGATCGGCAATTTATCGATTTGAAAGCCTTAATAGATTATTCTAAACAGCTTGAAAAATGTACGGATGTCCAAGCAAAAGAGGATGTGGCAGTGATTCAGTATACTGGCGGGACTACAGGGAAAATGAAAGGTGCGATGCTGACACATTATAATTTAACCTCCAATGTCATTCAAAGTTATTTGATGTATGGCGATAAAATGATTTTCGGAGAAGAAATCATTTTGACGGCAATCCCTTTGTATCATGTTTATGCGATGACATGTGCGATGAATTTAGGGATTTACATTGGTGCCAAAATACTGTTGTTCCAAAAGTTTGACGTTCAAGATATTCTTGAAAAAATACAGAAATATCGGCCAAGTCAATTTCCAGGCGTTCCGAAGATGTATAACGCATTTGTCAATCACCCTGACATCGATCAATATGATTTAAAAAAACTAAAAGTTTGCACTTCAGGTTCAGCACCTTTGCCGGTGGAGGTGTTAAGACGTTTTGAAAAGCTGACAGGAGCGGCAATTGGTGAAGGGTACGGCTTGTCCGAAGCTTCGCCGACCACCCACCGCAATCCGCCATTTGGAAAACGGGTAGTTGGAAGCATCGGCATTCCGTTGCCGGCTACAGATTGCAAAATTGTCGATGAAAATGATCATGAGCTAGGTCCGAAAATGATCGGGGAGCTCTTAATTAAAGGGCCGCAAGTGATGAAAGGGTACTGGAACAATGAGGCGGAAACCAAACAGGCTATTCAAAACGGATGGCTTTATACAGGGGATTTGGCCATGATGGATGATGAAGGATATTTCTATATTGTCGGCAGAAAGAAAGAAATGATCATCGTTGGCGGATTTAATGTATATCCGCAAGAAGTCGAAAGCGTTTTATATGAGCATCCAAATGTAAAAGAAGCAGCAGTTGTCGGGATTCCTCATCAAAACGAAGGGGAAATCGTGAAGGCGTATATTGTTCCGAAACATAATAGCGAAATGGACATTGAAGAATTAAAAGGATTTTGTTATGCCAAATTAGCAAGATATAAAGTGCCAAAAGAATTCGAGATTCGTGACAGCCTTCCGAGAAATTCGGTTGGAAAACTATTAAAAAGAATATTAGTAGAAGAGGAAAAATCACAGAAAAGAAATGTTTGAAGCTTTTTAAAAAACGATCAGCTGAAAAATTGGCAGCGGTCAGCACACTAAGTTCTAAAAAAAGACTGGAGTGATAAATATGAACATATGCGTTTTGATCAAACGAACGTTTGATACGGAAGAGAAAATTATATTGACTGATGGAATCATTCAGGAGGAAGGAGCAGAATTTATCATCAATCCATATGACGAGTACGCCATTGAAGAAGCCATTCAAATTCGCGATGAACAAGGCGGAGAAGTAACAGCTGTTATGGCTGGAAATGAAGACGGTGAAAAGGAATTGCGTACAGCTCTTGCAATGGGGGCAGATAAAGCAGTTCTCATTAAACTTGAGGAGGATGTTGAGGATGGAGACCAATGGACGACAGCAAAAGTTCTTTCAACCTATTTAGAAGGAAAGAACTATGACCTTATTTTAGCCGGTAATGTAGCGATTGACGGCGGAAGCGGCCAAGTAGGACCTCGCGTTGCCGAACTGCTTGGAATACCTTATGTAACAGCGATCACAAAGCTAGAAATTGACGGAAGAAAAGTAAAAATTGAGCGTGATGTCGAAGGGGATGTAGAAGTGATTGAAGCGTCGCTTCCTTTGCTGGTCACCGCTCAACAAGGATTGAATGAGCCCCGTTATCCATCTTTGCCAGGCATTATGAAAGCAAAGAGAAAGCCGCTGGAGCAATTAGAATTAGATGACTTGGATTTGGAAGAAGATGATGTCGAGCCAAAAACGAAAGTATTAGAAATCTTCTTACCTCCTAAAAAAGAGGCGGGCAAGATATTAAAAGGTGAATTAGAAGATCAGGCAAAAGAACTTGTTTCATTATTAAGAAGCGAAGCAAATATCATTTAATCACGACAAAGGGGAGATGAGGATGGCAAGAAAAGTAATCGTTTTAGGAGAGATCCGCGATAAAGCGCTGCGCAATGTTTCGTTTGAAGCAATTGCAGCTGCAAAAGTGTTAGCAAACGGAGGAGAGGTTGTTGGAATTTTAATAGGTGAAAAAGCAGCAAATCTTGCTTCAGACATGATAGCCTATGGAGCGGATCGGGTGGTAGTGGCGGAAAATGAAAAATTTAAGCATTATACTCCTGATGGGTATGCTCAAGCGCTTATGGCAGTGATTGAGGAGGAAAAACCAGAAGGAATTGTCTTCGGTCATACGTCACTAGGAAAAGATCTTTCACCGAAAATTGCCGCAAAATTAAACGCAGGGCTCGTCTCTGATGTAACAGCTATTGAGGCAGACGGTGACAATATCACCTTTATACGACCCATCTATTCGGGAAAAGCATTCGAAAAGAGAGTGGTAACAGAGGGGATTATGTTGGTTACTGTTCGACCAAACAATATAGCGCCATTGGAGAAAAATGAGGAAAGAACAGGTAAAGTTGCTTCCATATCGGTTGAAATAAAAGACTTGCGCACGATCGTAAAGGACGTCGTTCGAAAAGCTGCTGAAGGTGTTGATCTTTCAGAAGCAAAAGTAATTATCGCCGGAGGTCGTGGAGTGAAAAGTGCAGAAGGTTTTAAACCGCTCCAAGAGCTTGCGGAAGTATTGGGAGGAGCTGTCGGGGCATCCCGCGGAGCTTGTGACGCTGGATATTGCGATTATTCGATGCAGATCGGCCAAACTGGCAAAGTAGTTACACCTGATTTATATATTGCCTGCGGAATATCTGGAGCGATTCAACATTTAGCCGGCATGTCCAATTCAAAAGTGATTGTCGCCATTAATAAAGATCCGGAAGCAAACATATTTAAAGTGGCGGATTACGGAATTGTCGGTGACTTGTTTGACGTGGTCCCAATGTTGACAGAGGAATTTAAAAAGTTAAAGGTCCTCAGTTTCTAAACCGCATTAAAAATTTGGTTTTCCTGAAGATCGGAATTTCCATTCAAAAGTCTTGTGCTGTTTTTAGCAAAGCTGCCATGAAGAGAGAGAGGATTAGGGAAAATCTCTATATGCTAGATAGTTATTCGGAAAACGGGTGCGATTCGCAGCATGAAGCATGAAAGGAAAGCGTTTTTAAAACGTTGAAAGGTTTCCCTCATGGAATGAATTTGTCTTGTTGGCACTTTTGATCAAACGGCTAACTTGTTTGCATGTATTGCAAGCATCTTGGGTGAACCGTTTCTATGACAGAGTGAAGCTGACAGAGATGGACGATTCGGCTTCATCCAACCGGTTTGCTCGAATAAACCATCAGTGAAGAAAGCTTTAAATTGGGGACAAAAGAGGTGGTGAAAAAATGGATTTTCAGCTGGATGAAGAAATCGAATTGTTAAAAAGAAATGTGCGAGATTTTGTTCAAGCAGAAGTCGAAGCAGTTGCGAAACAAATTGAAGAAGAAGATAAAATCCCCGAACATATTGTGGAAATGTCCAAGGGACTGGGCTTGTTTGGATTAAGCATCCCCGAAGAATACGGCGGGCTTGGAATCGGGATGGTGGGGAAATGTGCTTTATATGAAGAAATTGGCGCCACCCATAACGGTTTTACAACATTAATCGGAGCACACACTGGCATCGGCACAGTCGGAATTGTCGAAATGGGCAATGAAGAGCAAAAGAAAAAATACTTGCCAGCCATGGCGCGGGGGGAGAAAATAGGAGCATTTGCTTTGACGGAGCCAAGCGCTGGTTCCAATGCAACCAACTTAAAAACGACCGCGATCAAAAAAGGAGAAAAATATATTTTGAATGGCACAAAGCATTATATAACAAACGCTACGGTAGCGGATGTTTTCACCGTCATGGCCGTAACAGACGCATCTAAAGGATCAAAGGGAATCACTTCCTTTATCGTAGAAAAGGACTTCCCCGGCTTTCGTGTTGGAGCAGTTGAAAAGAAAATGGGGTTGAAAGGCTCTCATTCTGCTGAAATTATTTTAGAAGATTGCGAGGTTCCAGCTGAAAATATTTTAGGGGAAGAAGGCCAAGGATATGTGAATGCATTAAAAATTTTAGCGAATGGGCGAGCCGGATTAGCAGCCAGAAATTTAGGATCTTGTCAAAAGCTTTTAGACTTATCCGTTCAATATGCAAAAGAACGCATTCAATTTGATGTTCCGATTATTGAACACCAGGCTGTTGCTCACATGCTTGCAGAAATGGCAATGGAAATTGAAGCATTGCGTTCATTTACCTACCGTGTTGCGTGGATGGTAGATCAAGGAATGAAAGTGGTAAAAGAGGCAGCAATGTTAAAGCTATACGGGTCGGAAGTGTATAACCGTGTCGCAGATAAAGCTGTTCAAATTCATGGCGGTATTGGCTATATTTCAGATTATCCAATTGAAAGATTTTATCGAGATGCCCGGATTACGAGAATTTATGAAGGAACATCGGAAATTCAAAAAAACATCATTGCCCGCCAATTACAAAAGGAATACGGCCAATAACCATTATGGTCATGCTGTAAATGCAAGTGTTTCGAAACGGATAACAAAAGATTGCTGGAAAAATAATATAAAAAAATTTTAAAGCTGCTCTCCGGGGGAGGAACGTACATGGAGAACATAGTCATTGCCAGCGCTGTTCGAACAGCGATCGGCCGGTATGGCGGAGCATTAAAGGATATCAATTCCGGATTTTTGGCTAGTCATGTTATCAAAGAGGCAATAAAAAGAGCAAAAATCGGGCCAACCCAAGTAGATGAAGTGATTTTAGGCGAGGTAAGGCAAACGACGGAATCTTCAAATGTTGCCAGAGTCGCCGCATTGCGGGCAGGAATCCCTGAAACGGCAACCGCCTTTACTGTGAATCGTTTATGCGCCTCAGGAATGCAGGCAATCGCTTCAGCTGTACAGCAAATTTTAACAGGCCATGCGGAAATTGTCGTTGCCGGCGGCACGGAAAATATGTCAAGGGCGCCTTTCTATTTAAGAGGTGTTCGCTTTGGCGCGGGACAGCCGTATTTGGTAGATTCCAATACTGAGGCAGGTCAGCAGCCGAATGAAATCTATGGAGATCAGCTGGGAATGGGCATAACCGCAGAAAATGTTGCGGAAAAATATAATATTTCACGGAAAGAACAAGATTTATTTGCATTAGAAAGCCAAAAGCGCGCAGAGAGAGCCATCCAAGAAGGGAATTTTCAAGCTGAAATTGTTCCGATTGAAATCAACAGCAAGAAAAATTCGTTCATTTTTCATACAGATGAACATCCGCGCCCGAATACAACCTTGGAAAAATTGCAGCAATTAAAACCGGCCTTTCGTCATAACGGAACGGTGACAGCAGGTAATGCGTGCGGCAGAAATGACGGCGCGAGCGCCTTGGTCATCATGAGCGAAGAAAAGGCAAAAAGGTTGAACATTCAGCCATTAGCCCGGATTGTAAATTGGGCGCAATCAGGAGTATCCCCGGAAATTATGGGGATCGGACCCGTTCCAGCGGTGCAAAAATTGCTGGAGCGAACAGGAAAAAAGATGGAAGATATCGATTTAATCGAACTGAATGAAGCGTTTGCTTCTCAGGCGCTTGCAGTCATTCGCGAACTAAACCTTGACTATGAAAAAGTAAATGTGAATGGAGGGGCGATCGCTCTCGGCCACCCTTTAGGTGCGACCGGAGCACGGATTGTCACAACATTGCTTTATGAAATGATGCGAAGAAATAACCGATATGGTATAGCAACTCTTTGTGTAGGCGGAGGACAGGGAATGGCCATGCTGATTGAAAATTTGATCGTTTAAAAATCAACCGCTTCAAAGCTCCTGATTAAAATCCGCTGCAAAGGGATATGCATTCTGACCGGTAGTATAGGAGAATCAATAGTTCATCTTAATTGGAAAAGGATGGAGAGATTAACATGAACTTACGTCTATCTGAAGAGCAAAAAATGGTTCAAAAAACGATAAAAAAATTTGTTGAAAAAGAGTTAATGCCTTTGGAAAATGAAGTGCTCAGAAATGAAAGGGAAGGAAAGCCCAGCCTTCCGCCTGGCAAGCTTGAAGAGCTTCAGCTGAAAGCGAAAGAAGCTGGTTTTTGGGGAATTAACACACCAGCCGAATACGGAGGAGCAGATTTAGGAAATGTTATGCTGGCGATCGTCTATATGGAGGTTGCGAAAACGTTTGTACCATTTAAATTTGGCGGTTCAGCAGATAATATTCTTTACTATGCAAATGAAGAGCAAAAGAAAAAATATTTAATACCGACGATCAATGGGGAGAAGAAGTCATGCTTTGCCATGACTGAGCCAAGTGCAGGGTCAGATACACGAAACATAAAGATGACTGCCGTAAAAGACGGCGATGAGTGGGTGCTGAACGGTGAAAAAACGTTCATCACTGGCGGAAACGAAGCAGACTTTGTCATGGTCATTGCCATTACAGATAAAGAAAAGCATAAAGAATCCAATGGCCGTGAAGGGGTTACATGCTTCATTGTTGATCGAGAAATGGGGTGGAGATCAGAGTATATTCATACGATGGGAGAATGGGGACCGGCCGGGCTGGTGTTTGAAAATGTTCGCGTCCCGGAAGAAAATATTTTAGGTGGATTGCATAAAGGCTATAGCCTTGGACTGGAATGGATCGGCTTTGCTAGATGGGTCGTCGGAGCAAGAGCAGTCGGAGCAGCTGAACGTCTTTTGCAAATGGCGATCGACTACGCAAAAGAGCGCATTACTTTTGGAAAACCGATTGCTGAAAGACAGGCCATTCAATGGCAAATTGCTGATTCAGCTGTTGAAATCGAAGCGGCAAAATGGCTGGTATTAAATGCTGCCTATACTCTTGATCAAGGAGAGGATAATCGGCATTTAGCTTCCATGGCGAAGCTGTTTGGCGCAAATATGGGGAATCGAGTAGTGGATCGAGTTTTACAAATTCACGGCGGAATGGGATATACAAGAGAATTGCCAATTGAAAGATGGTACCGGGAAGCAAGGCTTTGGAGAATTTATGACGGTACAGATGAAATTCAACGTATGATCATTGCAAGAAACCTTTTAAAAGGACATGTAAAAATCGGTCAATTTATTTAACCATTCATGAAACGTCACTTTAATACAAATTTAACCGGAAATGACGAAATTTTTCGAAAATATGGTTAGGAGGAGCAGAAATGGCTGGTCGATTTGATGGGAGAGTTGCTTTTATAACAGGAGGAAGCCGTGGGATCGGCAAAAGCATTGTCGAGCTTTTCGCTGAGGAAGGAGCAAAAGTGGCATTTATTGATCTAAATGAGGAAGCGTTAAAGGCCACAGCAAATGAACTGAAAGAAAAGGGATTTGAGGTTTTTGCAAAAGCGGCGGATGTGACTGATCGAGAACAAGTGGAAGGTACGATGGAAGAGGTCGTGAATACATTCGGTTCGATAGATATTCTTGTCAACAATGCCGGTGTCATTCGAGATAATTTATTGTTCAAGATGACAGATTCTGATTGGGACACCGTGATGAATGTTCATTTAAAAGGTTCTTTTTACTGCGCACGGGCTGCTCAAAAATATATGGTTGAAAAAAAATACGGACGGATTGTTAATATTTCATCGACTTCCGCTCTCGGCAACCGCGGCCAAGCAAATTATGCAACAGCAAAAGCAGGGATCCAAGGATTTACCAAAACGCTTGCCATTGAGCTTGGCAAGTTTGGGATTACGGTAAATGCGGTTGCGCCTGGATTTATTGAAACTGATATGACGAAGGAAACAGCTAGAAGAATCGGCGTGCCGTTTGAGCAGTTTGTAAGCGCTAGAGCTGCCAATATACCTGTAGGCAGAAGCGGAAAGCCGTTTGATATTGCAAACGCGGTAGCATTTTTTGCAGATGAAAGATCGTCTTTTGTGAACGGGCAAGTGTTATATGTAACCGGGGGCCCGAAAAACTAGAAATCGACGGGGGTGGTTCCAAATGTTTGAACAGCATATCGGAAAGTGTTCTAACAAGGTAAAAAATATCGTTGAAAGAGGTGCTGTAAAGAAATTTGCCGAAGCTATCGGAGATCCTCACCCGATTTTCATCGATGAAGAAACAGGAAAAAAATCACGCTATCAACGCAATATTGCACCGCCGACATTTCCGAGAGTATTTGATTTTGGGGTAATTGCCGGATTGAATCTGCCGAAAAAAGGGCTAATTCATGGTGAGCAGGTGTTTCATTATGTACGGCCGTTAATAGTAGGAGAAGAAATTTTTTGTTGGTTAAAAGTGGAGGATTATGTAGAGAAAACGGGAAAGAGCGGTAAAATGGGATTTTTAGTCCTCAAAGGCTTTGGAGAAGATCCAACCGGTGAAATAATTTTTACTTCTAAACAAACGATTATTATTACGGAAGCGGTTCGAAAGGAGATGATCGTTTGAACAGCCTGTCTGATTTACAAGAGGGGAAGTCATTACAAGTCATTCAGCTCAAACCTGTTTCAAGATTAGATTTAATTAAATACGCTGGAGCTTCAGGCGATTATAACCCGATTCATACAATAGATGAAGAAGCAAGAAAAGCTGGTTTGCCGGGCATTATAGCACATGGCATGTGGACAATGGGGAATCTGGCAAAACTTTTTACCCCTTATTATCATGAAGGGTTTGTGAAGGATTATTCTGTAAGATTTATAGGGAAAGTGTTTCTAAATGATGTGATCACGTTGAAAGCGACATTAAAAGAAAAATTCGACCAACAATACCGTTTTGATGTGGCGGCCGTAAATCAACATGACAGCGAAGTCGTAAAAGGAGAGGTCATCTTTTCGAAATATTAAAGAGAAAGTTTGAGGGGGCCCTACATTACTGTCAAAAAGTTCACTATTGTTGGGATCAGCAGACCAAAACGCATTAATGTAAGTTTTCGCTTGTTCTAAAGTGCAGTACGTAAACTTCTAATGTATGAGGAAAAAGCTGCCGTAATACGTTTTTACAATCTAAGCTGGCTGACATAGATTCAAGTTTTTTCAAAAGCTTTAAACTGCAAGGTGAAAGAAAGCTTATAAAGGAGGCGTGAGATTAGTGAAGAGAGATGCCGTGATTGTTTCGGCGGTACGTACAGCAATAGGAAAACAAGGCAGTGCACTAGCTTCTGTTCCGGCACACGTGCTTGGAGCTGAAGTGATAAAAGAAGCGGTAAGACGGGCTAATATTCGACCAGATATGATTGATGATGTGATTTTTGGAAATGTATTAAGCGGCGGCGGGAATATTGCCAGGCTGACTGCACTGCAAACAGGTTTATCGATTAAAATTCCCGGCGTAACCGTTGATCGGCAATGCGGTTCTGGCATTAATGCGGTAAACCTTGCCTCGCAGGCAATCCGGGCTGGAGACGGGGATGTGTATATTGCCGGCGGAACCGAAAGCATGAGTCGAGCGCCATATTTAATGGACCGGCCGGAAAAACCATATAGTCCGAAGCCTCCAAGCTTTCGGAAGTCCCAATTGTCACCAAAGGAAATTGGTGATCCGCCAATGGGAATTACTGCAGAAAATCTTGCGAAAAAGTATGGGATCAGTCGTGAAGAACAGGATGCATTCGCTTTTAAGAGCCAGCAAAAAATGGCCGCCGCCATGAAGGAGGGGCGGTTTGACGAGCAAATTGTTCCGATAGCCATCCCTGTCAAAAAAGGAGAGCCGATCGTTTTTCAAACGGATGAGCATCCTCGTCCTCAAACGACGATGGAGGCTTTGTCAAAGCTGCCGCCGGCTTTTTTAGAAGGCGGAACAGTTACGGCTGGAAACAGCTCTGGTTTAAATGATGCCGCTTCAGCATTAGTTGTTATGTCAAGGGAAAAGGCAGAGGAATTAAGTTTAACCCCGTTGGCAGCCATTCGCGAGTATGCTGTAGCTGGAGTAGATCCAAATATTATGGGGATTGGACCCGTTCCAGCAACAAAAAAGGTGCTGAAAAAAGCAGGACTGACTTTGGACGATATCGATCTCATTGAAATAAATGAGGCGTTTGCCGCTCAAGTCATCGCATGCGACAGGGAGTTAAATATAAACCCTGAAAAATTAAATGTAAACGGCGGAGCGATTGCTCACGGCCATCCGCTTGGTGCAACGGGCGCGATCTTAATCACAAAAGCTGTCTATGAACTGCAGCGAACAGGAGGAAGGTATGCTTTAATAACAGCTTGCATCGGCGGGGGACAGGGAATTGCAACGATTATCGAACGGGAATAACAAAAGTAAAAACTGCCTCTCTTCGCCTCTTAATAGAAAAATGAAAAAATTTTCAAGGCAATAATCAAAACAAGTATTCAAGAAACGGTTCATTTGATAGGTGTGGCAATGAGATTATTTTGTTAACAAAGAAGAATTGTTAAAAATATTTGCATCAGTTCCATTGAAAATCTATTGAAACTAAAGAAGAAATTGAGGTGCACCGTAAATTTGCCTGAAATCGCCTATAGGCATATTACAACAATTTCCTAAAAAACATGCGTCGTTTAGCTTCCACAGCATTGAAAGAAAGGGGAAACGAGGTCAAACATTGATTGAAATCGGAATGCAAAGAGGATTAAAAAGCATTTTCCGCAGTGGGAATTTGCAATTTCACGGGTGACAATTGATTTTATTCTGAAGGGGAAAGCTTCGGAGGAAAACTTGCAAAATTTTATTTTAAAAGTGTTAAATGGGCAGATGTTAGATATTTAAAAAGATTTCCCCTTTCTTTTTGCCAATAATCAATAGAGTTTTTTTTAGATAAAATATTAATCATTGTTTTTTAAATTCTTATGCTTTCTTGAATATATTTCATGAAGGAGTGGTCCGTTTGCTGACACTTCATCACAAATTTTGGCCTAAACTTCCGAAATCGTTAACGGTTCCGGAAACTTCTATTTACGAAAATTTAGAAATAACAGCAAGACGCTATCCTGATCATGAAGCTATCTATTATTACGGCCGTTCGATCACGTATCGCCAACTGGATGAAGAAGTAAATCGAATAGCTGGTTTTTTACAGCAAAAATTCAATGTATTAAAAGGAGAACGAGTTTTATTGTTTATGCAAAACTCCCCGCAATTTATCATTGCCTACTATGCAATCATAAGAGCAAATGCAGTTGTAGTTCCCATTAACCCTATGCTGACAACAAAGGAGCTGGAGTTTTATATTCGAGATGCTGAAATAAAAACTGCCATTATCGGTCAGGAATTAAATGAAAAGGTTGAACCGCTGCTCCACAACACATCTCTTACGAAGCTTCTCATCGCAGCATACTCGGATTATGTTGGAGTTGGGTTTGATGGCAAGCTGCCAAAAGAAGTGAAAATGCCTCCAATTCGTTTTAACAGTTATAACCAGTTTCTATGGATGGATGCCATTCAGGCGAATGATATTCCAGGTGAACATTTTGCCTTGCCTGAAGATTTAGCAGTTATTCCATATACATCCGGTACTACTGGTGTGCCAAAAGGTTGTATGCATACGAACAAGACCGTCCAAGCCAACATTGTTGGAGGATATTATTGGGCTCGGGCAACAGCAAATACGGTTCATCTTGCAACTTTGCCAATGTTTCATGTCACAGGCATGATCATGGGCATGCATTTACCAATTTTTTCAGGAAGCCGGATCGTGATCATGACGAGATGGGATCGAGAAGCAGCAGTTGAGCTGATCAAAAGCCAAAAATGCACTCATTGGGTTACGATCAGCACGATGCTTGTTGATTTCCTTTCCAATCCTAGCCTAAAAGCGGAAGATTTGATTTCCTTAACTTCTATTTCAGGAGGAGGAGCGGCTTTTCCTGAAGCGCTGGGAGAGAAGCTGTATAAAATGACGGGACTGCATTTTATCGAAGGATACGGTCTTTCTGAAACCATTGCGCAAACGCACTTGAATCCTTCTGACAGGCCAAAATGGCAATGTCTCGGCATCCCGACTTTTGATGTGGATGCTCGCATTATTGATCCGGAAACACTGCAAGAACTAGGAGTTGGCGAAGTAGGAGAAATTATCGTTCATGGTCCGCAAGTGATGGTCGGCTATTATAACAGAGAAGAAGAAAATCGCAAAGCCTTTATCGAATTGGATGGAAAAACATTTTTTCGAACAGGGGATTTAGGACGTTATGATGATGATGGATATTTCTTCATTGTCGATCGAGTCAAACGAATGATTAATACATCTGGATTTAAAGTATGGCCGTCTGAAATTGAGTCGTACCTTTATAAACATCCAGCTGTTAAGCAAGCATGTGTAATCGGAATTCCCGATCCGAAAAGAGGAGAAACTGTTAAAGCCTTTATCGTTTTAGAGGAAGGTTATGAAGGAAAAATAAGTGTTGACGATATGATTGAATGGTCAAAAAAGCATATGGCTGCTTACAAGTATCCTCGCTATGTTGAATTTAGAAAAGAGTTGCCTGTCACAGGCAGCGGCAAAATTTTATGGCGCCAGCTTCAAGAGGAAGAAAAGAAAAAAACGGCGGGTAACTAATTTGTCGCAATTTGTTGTAAGCAATGTTTTCATTCTGCGAAAGGGGGAGAATGATGGAGATTTTAGCGCAGCAGATCTTTAATGGACTAACGGTTGGAAGCGTTTACAGTTTGGTTGCTTTAGGATTAACGTTTGTATACGGCATTTTGCATATCCCTAACTTTGCCCACGGAGCCCTTTATATGATGGGGGGATATATAACATTAACCATGATGACAAAATTTGGGCTGTATTATTGGATTGCCATCATGATTTCCATGGTAATAGTCGGGCTGATGGGAGTGCTGATGGAGCGGTTTATTTTTTATCCGTTAAGAGATGCTCCGCCGATACAGGATAAAATAGCCGCAATCGGAATTCTCCTGTTTCTTGAGGCGTTTGCCCAATTTGTTTGGGGGGCTGACTATCAAACAATGCCGACCCCATATGGTCAGGTGGTCTCCGTAATGGGGTTAACGTTCACCATGCAAAGGCTTCTTATTATTATCTCTACCGTTGTCGTGATGATATTACTGTTTTTATTCCTGAAAAAAACGTTCATTGGATCTGCTATTATTGCGATGTCCCAAAACCGAGAGGGTGCTCATTTAGTCGGCATCAATACAAACAAAATGGCAATGCTTACTTTTATGATTTCCGGAGCGCTTGCTGCGATTGCAGCTTCTTTGTCATCCCCTATCAATCTTGTCTTTCCGGGGATGGGCCATCTTGTGATCTTAAAAGCGTTCGTCATTATTATTATTGGAGGGATGGGGAGCATCCCGGGAGCGATTATTGGCGGATACATTTTAGGGTTTGCTGAAAGCTTAGGGGCAACATATATATCGAACGATTATAAAGATATTTTTGCTTTTATTCTCCTCGTTCTCATCTTAACATTTAAGCCGACCGGATTATTCGCAAAGGGGGGACATTCATGACAGCTCGTTTCAAACAAAAAGCTGTTGTATTGAGCATTGTCCTCCTTGCCCTTTTGCTTCCGTTCATCATTCAAAATGATTATTTTTTCCATATCATGACGCTGTCATTTATTTGGATGATCGGAGTGTACGGCTTAAATTTAATAGCTGGCTATACGGGATATTTGTCTTTGGCGCACGCAGGCTTTTTTGCTATCGGAGCTTACTCGCTGGGGATATTAACGGTAAAATTCGAGATTCATTATTGGCTGGCCTTTTTTCTTGCATGTGCGATCACATGCATCATCGGGTTGGTCATCGGCCTTGTTGCCTTACAAACAAAAGAACACTTTTTTGCCATTTATACGCTATGTGTTGGCTATATAATTTATCTCGTGATTGATAAATGGGAAAGTTTAACAGGCGGAGTGAGAGGTCTGATTGGGATTCCTGTTCCGCCTGATCTTGGCCCTATCTCGTTCCGTTCACCCGTCAGTCAATATTATTTTAACTTATTTTTCCTGCTTGCTGCTATTTTCATGATGTACCGGATTGTTCATTCGCTGACAGGAAGAACGTTGATCGCCATTCGAAACAGTGAAGAGCTGGCCCGAACGATCGGAATATCCACAATGAAAAATAAATTGGTTTCCTTTGTCCTTTCAACTTTTTTTGCTGCATTGTCGGGAATTTTGTATGCATCCTTTATTCGTTTTCTCGGTCCAGATATAAGTTATATAACGATGACATTTGATTTTTTAATCTTTCTTCTTGTCGGCGGAATTGGAACTCTTTCCGGTCCGATTGTTGGAACGCTGTTAATTGTTTGGATTTCTCAGCAGCTCCAATTTCTTCAAGATTATAGAATGCTAATTTTTGGCCCTTTATTAACCTTGTTAATTATTTTCTATCCGAAAGGCATTGTCGGTGGAATTTTCAGTTGGAAAATGAAAATGCAAGAAAAAAAGAAGCGTCTTTCAATGTCTGCTAAGTCAGCCACACAAAGAGCGGAGGAGGGATAACATTGTTTTTGGAAACCCGCCAGCTAACGAAACAATTTGGTGGTCTTGTAGCTGTAGATCATGTGAATTTTTCGGTTGAAAAAGGAAAAATCAATGCGATCATTGGTCCCAACGGCGCAGGCAAATCGACTTTCTTCAACTTGATCAGCGGTTTTTATCCGCCGAGCTCAGGACAAGTGATGTTTAAAGGGCAGGACATTACTCGTCTTCCTCCCAACAAAATTGCCAAGCTTGGAATTGCCCGTACGTTTCAAACAACCCATCTTTTTGAACAGGCAAATGTATTGGATAACGTTTTGATCGGGTTTCGTTTGCGAACAAAATCCAATCTGATTGATGCGTTATTTCTTACAAAGCGGTTAAAGAGGGAGGAGGAACAATCGAAGGAAAAAGCGTTCGAAGTTTTAAAGTTTGTCGGATTAACCAATATGGAAAATAAGATCGTCGCCAACATTTCGCAGGAAGAGAAAAAAAGAGTGGCGATCGCGCTTGCACTTGCAACAGAGCCGGAAATCATTTTTCTAGATGAGCCTGCTGCCGGCATCAATCCGGAAGAAACGGAGGGGCTGGCAAACTTAATCGAAAAAATCGTTCAACATAACATTACCGTTTGTTTGATCGAACACAAAATGAAAATGGTGATGAATTTGGCTCATAAAATAATGGTTCTGAATCATGGGAAAAAAATTGCAGAAGGAACACCTGAAGAAATACAAAATAATGAAACAGTCATTAAGGCTTATCTTGGAGGGAGTGCCATTGCTTAAACTAAAGGGTGTTTCCGTTCAGTACGGAGCATATAAGGCTGTTAGAAATGTCGACATCGAAGTGGGCAAAGGTGAGATTGTAGTTTTATTGGGTTCTAATGGTGCCGGCAAAAGCACAGTTTTCAAAACGATCGGGGGCTTACACAAGTGTACAGAAGGAGAAATTATGTTTGAAGGAAAGAGAATTGATCAAAGCTCCCCGGCTCAGATTGTCAAAACAGGCATTGTTCAATGTGCGGAAGGCCGCAAATTATTTCCAAGAATGACCGTATACGAAAATCTTATGATGGGCGCGTTTATTCACCGCAAACAAAAAAAAGAGATTGAAAACACATTACACGAAGTTTATGAGTTGTTTCCGATTTTAAAAGAAAAACGAAACGATTTGGCAGGTTCTTTAAGCGGCGGACAGCAGCAAATGTTAGCGATTGGGAGAGCGTTAATGTCAAAACCGAAGCTTATGCTCCTTGATGAACCGTCAATCGGGCTCGCACCGATCATCGTTGCCCAAATGTTTGAAGTGATCAAACAGATTAACAAGACCGAAACGACGATTTTACTTGCTGAGCAAAATGCTAATGCAGCGCTTCATATTGCACATAAAGGCTATGTACTTGAAAATGGCTCCATTGTCGTCGAAGGTTCATCAGAGGAATTGTTTGCTGATGACAACGTAAGGAAGGCATATCTCGGTGCATAAATCATTTTTTAATTTATTGAAAATTAAGAAAATAAAACCGGAGGGAAAAAAATATGAAAAAAATGAAACGTCTTTTTGCTGCGGGGCTTCTGCTCATAATGATGGTTAGTTTAGCAGCTTGTGCGGGCTCTCAAACAAGCCAATCTACTGGCGGCCAGAAGGAATCATCAAGCAAAAGCGAAGAAGGAACGGTAAATATCGGCTTTAGCGGTCCTTTAAGCGGACCGGCTGCTTTATATGGAGAACGGACACTGAACGGCATAAAAATGGCCGCAGAAGAAATTAATAACAACGGAGGATTTGAAATAAATGGAAAAACCTATAAATTAAACATCGTCCCTCTTGACGACAAATATTTGCCGAATGAAACAGCCTCTAATGCCAAACGGCTTCTTCAAGAATATAAAACACCTATTATTTTTACGCCGCACAGCGGTGGAGTGATGGCGCTTCAAGTATTTAATGAGACTGAAAAGTTTTTGATTGGTGCCTATACGAGTGAACCGGATGTAACTGATGCCGGGAACTCCCTTACGATCGGCATACCGCCGCGTTATGACGGCTACGTGGAACCTTTTACAGATTATGCTATGAAACGGTTTGGCAAAAAATTAGCCGCTCTTCCGCCGTCTACACAATATGGGAAAGACTGGGCAAAAACTTTGCTTCCACAATGGGAAAAGAAGGGCGGAAAGGTTGTATATCATTCATCCATTGATTTTTCAAAGGAAACCGACTTTTTCACCATTGTCACAAATGCTCTTAAAGAAAAACCGGATGTTCTATTTATAGGCGGAGCTTCAGAACCTACCGCAAAAGTGGCAAAGCAAGCTAGAGAGCTAGGATTTAAAGGCGGATTCATTATCATGGATCAGGCAAAACTGGATTTTATGGAAAAAATAACAGGTTCCTATGACGTATTAGAAGGTTCTGTTGGAGTGCTGCCGCTCGTAAAATCTAATGATCCGGGAGCGCCGGCATTTGCCGAAAACTATCGAGCAAAGTTTAAAGATGAACCTAGCTCTGAATCAGGGCTCAACTATATCGCTACGTATATTTTCGTTGAAGCGATGAAAGCGGCAAAAACTGTTGACGATGCGGAAGCTATTCGCAAACATATGCAAGATGGACTGGATAATCTGCCAAAAGACAAACGCGTATACGAGATTCCATCAATCGGTGATGACGGAAGATTGGAAGTGAAACGAAAAATCGCGGTAGTAGAGGATGGTCAAATTGTTTTAAAAGTAGTAGATTAATAGGTTTTCCGATAGGATTGAGCAATGATTGAAAATTTAAGAGGCTTCCTGAATGGGGAGCCTCTAAATACATGTTCCAATGCACTGTTAATGAATATTCGGATATCGGGCATGAAAAAGAGAATTGCTGTAAAGTTTCCAGTTATATATTTATAGATCAGGGTTCCATGTGCACTATTATCATTCGCTTATCTTTTCCAGTAATTGGTCATACAGCTTTTGCGTTTCGTCCCTGTCTTTTTGATTCAAAATGATATAATCATCATCTTTTTCGATATATACATACGGTGCACGCCCTTTGTAAACAAACAATTTTCCTCCTCCACCGTATGGCTCTTTTAGCCGAAAAGATCCTTTCAAACGATCAAAAGCCGCAAAGCCATTACTTTTGGCAACGACCTCGGGAAGTTCATCCAACAGCTTCACACGGTCAATCTCATCAATCGGCCATTCCACCCCATATAAACCCGTTACCTTCAACTGTCGGTCATTTATGATCACATCATGCTCCTTAAGTCCCAAATAGCCTAAAACGATAACGAATGTGATCACAATAGCCGCAACAATTCCGGTAATCCAATAATATTTTTTCCGTTTATGCTTTAGTTCATATTTTTGTACATAGATCGAACCGCCGAGCAGTACGATGAGAAACAGCAGCATGCCTATTTCAAATCCATATGGGATTTGAAAAAGTGCTAAAATGACCGAAATGAACAAAATGATGAACGTATAAAACAGCAATCTACCAATTGCCTGCGGATAACCATTTTCAATTAATTGCTGCTGTTCTTCTTCTGGTCTGTTGTAGAAGCCCGATATTAAGCTGTAATCTTGCTTCTTTACGACTAAATACGTCAGGCCCCCGTGTATGATAAGTGTGAACCCCATAGTGATTAAAAAAACGATCGTATCTGTTGACACAATGGTTCCCCCTTACGCTTTACAAAACATTTTGATTATTTCTACGGTTTTATCTTACAAATGTTTCACTCGCATAAATACCTAATGGAACTAAACCAATCTGAAGAAAGAAGAAAACACTTTTGATGGAAAAATCAGATTTTTCAATGATCCTCTCTTCCCTTCAACAGAAATTTTTGGAATAATAATTATAATGTAACGTATGGAGAGGAGCAAGCGTATGGTGATTGCACTTGAAAATGTTTCGCTCATTCGCAACAAAAAATATATTTTGGAGAATATAAATTGGAATGTTGATGAAGGCGAGCATTGGTGTATTTTAGGAAGAAATGGAGCGGGGAAAACAGCATTGCTCAATTTGTTAAACGGCTATTTGTTTCCTTCAAAAGGAACGGTTTCCGTCATTGGATTTACTTTTGGAAAGGCAGATTTTCGCGAGGTTCGAAAAAAAATCGGCCTTGTCAGCTCATCGCTCCAAGAAAAAATTTACGGACATGATCTTGTTGAAGAAGTTATTTTGAGCGGAAAATTCGCGTCAATCGGCTTATATGAAACACCGGATGAACACGATTTAGAAGAGATGGGGTCATTGATGACGCTATTCGGGGTGGAAAAACTAAGCGGGCGTACATATGACAGCCTTTCCCAAGGTGAAAAGCAAAAAGTGCTGATTTTGCGGGCGCTTATGCCTCAGCCGAAGCTCCTTATTTTAGATGAGCCGTGCAATGGTCTTGATATATTGGCGAGAGAAGAACTTTTAGGGCTGATTGAAACAATTGCCAAAAGGCCAAATGCGCCAACGATCCTGTACGTGACGCATCATGTTGAAGAAATTTTGCCTTGCTTCACCAATTCCCTGTTATTAAAGGAAGGAAAGGTTTTTGCTGAGGGAAGAACAGAAGAGCTGCTTTCAAGTGAACGATTGTCAGACTTTTTTGAAGCAGGCATCGTGGTGGAAAATTTTCATGGCCGATATTATGCGAAGCTTTTGCAAAACAATCATAATAGATTGTCATAGGGAGAGTGGGGCTGTCCAGAAAGTCAAATCCCCATTGAAAACAAAAAATCATAAACACCGATATATCAACGTTTCTAAAACATTAATGGGGGCGTCAATAAGCCGTAAAAACGACTTATTAGACACCCCCTTTTTCGGATTTCAGTGGAAAACTGCTTTTTCTTTTTTGAGCATTCTTTTGATCGAGCGGTCTGCTTCTCTTAAAACAATTTCTTTGTCGAGTGTTTTTATTTTTTTGTTTTCCATTATAATCTCCCCATTTATAATGGTTGTTTCTACATTATCCCTTGAAGCAGAATAAACGATCCGCGAAATCGGATCTGCCTCAAAGGAAGGGAAAGTATGAAAATGATGTAAATTTAGAATCACTAAATCTGCCTTTTTGCCGATTTCAATACTGCCAATCTCTTTTTCCAATCCGACCGCTTTTGCCCCGCCGATGGTCGCCATTTTAAATACCTCTTTTGCTTTCATTGCGGAAGGGCCGTGTTTCGGCTTTTGGATGAGGGCAGCAAGCTTCATTTCCTGAAACATATTTAAATTATTGTTGCAAGGTGCTCCGTCTGCGCCTAAGCTTAACGAAACTCCCATTTCCATCAGCCCGGGAATATCCGCAATTCCTGAAGCTAATTTTAAATTAGACCCGGGGCAATGGCTAACATTTACTCCTCTGTCTTTAATGATTTTCTTTTCTTTTTCATCCAGCCAGATGCAGTGCGCCAAAATCAATCGTTTATTGGCAAGTCCAAGATAGTCAAGATATTCGATATTTCGCATCCCTGTCTGCTGTTCAACCAGTATGATTTCTTCCTGATTTTCCGCTGCATGAGTATGAACTTTTACTTGATATATTTCAGAAAGCCGTTGAACTTCTTTTAACAGTTCTTCTGTACATGAAAGGACAAATCGGGGAGAAAAGGCATATTGAATTCTTCCGTTTGCAAACATATGCCATTTTTCAAGCAAATCAACGCTTTCTTGGAGAGAATCAGCTGTTTTTTCGCGAAGCTCCATTGGCACATCGTCGCCACGATCCATCATCACCTTGCCTGATAAAGCTCTGATTCCGCTTCCTGCAATCGCTTGAAACGCTGCTTCTGTATGGTGAACGGTTTCCATATCGACAATCGTTGTGGTCCCGCTTTCAATCAATTCTCCAATGCCGAGCAATGCAGAATAATAGATCGATTCCTCATCATGTGCTGCTTCCAATGGCCAAATTCGTTTTTTCAGCCAATCTAACAATTCTAAGTCATCCGCCCGTGAGCGGAAAAGTGTCTGACATAGGTGAACATGGGTTTGAATGAAGCCCGGAATGACGGTCTGATTTTCTGCATTGATGATTTGATCGGCGTCACATGCAAGATTTTTCCCTATGTTGCTTATGATGCCATTTTCGATGAAAATATCTCCCGTGAAAATTTCATCCGCATGATTCATCGTAATAATTTGTGCGTTTTTGATCAACAGGCTCTTCATATTCCTTTCTCCTTGCTATAAGTATTGAAATTCATTCTAAGAATGTATGCAGGTAAATTCAATAAAAGTGTAAGAATTTATGACAAAAATAAAAAAATGTGGAAAAAAACTTAACAAAGAAATAATCAAACATTTTGAAAAATTGTAAAATCATTTTTAAGAAAAGAGGTGGTTTTTTGAAAGACAAAAGCCTTTTGACAGAACAGAGGCAATCATTAAAAAAAGATATTGCGAGAATTTACAACGAAGTAAATAAAGAAATTTTTCAAACAGGTGTGATTCAACTGCGAGTTGAAGTAACGGATGAAAAAATTTTAATTTTCGGGTTGCATAAACGGGATCCTGCTTTGCAAATTCTTGAAAAAGTAGATGGAGCTTTGACAATGTGGGCAGATTCGTTATTAATTGATGAATTTAAAAAGCGATTTAAATATAAAATGGAAACAATTGTCGGACTAAACGTTTTTTCGGTTTTAAAAGATTATGATCCTTCCACTGGCTCAGCATGCATGACAATTATTCTTAAAAAAAATGAGTTAGCTTGAAGGACGTTTTCCGTCCTTTAGGCTATCCATAGATTATTCGGTATTGTTTTGATCCTGTTTACGGGATGGAAACAAGCCGTAGGAAAGAAAAAACTTATTGTTTTTCTTTTCCTGCGGCTTTTCTTTTTTCACAAAAGTAATCATTTGTTCGGAGGGGAAACGGCATGGAATTTCGCTACCAGGGAGAAGCATTTGAACAGAAATTTTTTGCAAGATTAACGAGTAAGGAAATTGCTGAATTGCCAAAGCAAAATGCTTTAATCATTTTGCCGGTTGGCACAGTTGAACAACATGGGCCTCATTTACCGGTATTTACTGATTCTTTAATAGCGGAGGGGATTTTGCATTCAGCTTGCAAACATTTAAAAGAAGATAATATTTGGATTTTGCCTCCAATTGCATACAGCAAAAGCATCGAACATCTCGGATATGCAGGAACCATCTCATTATCTGGGAGCACTTTAGAGGCAATGATCAAGGATATTGCCGCAAGTCTGAAAAAAAGCGGATTTAGAAAATTCGTCTTATTTAACTCACATGGAGGAAACCATGATTTACTCAATTCCGTTGCCCGCGATATCCGCATTGAAACAGGTTTGATGACTTTCCGGTTGAACAGCTATGACTTCAATGTCTCAGAGGATCTCATTGAGGAAAAAGAGGCTGCATACGGAATCCACGGGGGAGAAATCGAAACATCCTTCATTCTTTCCTTCAAAACCGATTGGGTGAAAAAAGAGCTTTGTCCCGATGAGTTCATCCAGTTTCCGGAAAGCGCAAAGCATCTTCAATTAAAAGGCAGCCATTATGTTGCTTGGAGGATGGAAGATATTTCGAAATCCGGGGTTTTAGGAAATGCAAAAAAAGCTTCAAAAGAAACGGGAGAAATCATCGCCAACCGTTTGGGTGAAAAGCTGGCGGTTGTTTTGCGGGAAATGGCGGAATTCGAAATGGATGATCTCATCAACATTTCTACCGAAAAGCAGTACAGTCCTTTGACATAGAAAGGATGATCAATTGTTTCAAACATAAAGAAAACTTTGGAGGTGTGGAAGTATGGCTTGGAAAAAAGAAATACAGCAGCTTTTAGGGAAGGAAAAAGTTCTGTTCGATGCAGCTTCAAGAGGAAAATTTTCTAAAGATTATTATTGGTATTCACCCATTCTCACACAAAAGCTAAAGGATAAACTGGCCGATTGCATCGCCTTTCCGGAGTCAGAAGAGGAATTAGTTTCGTTAATATCATTCGCCGTAAAAAGAAAAATTCCGATTACGGTCAGAGGTGCTGGAACAGGAAATTATGGTCAGGCCGTACCTCTTCAAGGCGGTATTGTGATCAACATGACGAGGTTTCATCAAGTACTTGAAATCGGCGAAAACGCTGTAACGGTACAAGCGGGAATAAGAATCGGCAAGCTTGAACGGATATTAGAGCGAAACGGAAAAGAGCTGCGAATTATGCCGAGCACATATATTCAAGCAACGATTGGCGGTTTTGTGGCGGGAGGATCGGGAGGAATCGGCTCCATTACATGGGGCAATTTGTGGGATGGCAATGTGCACAGCGCTTCGGTTTACACAATTGAGGAAAAGCCGAGAAAAATTGTTGTTTCAGGCGATAAACTCGAGCAATATATTCACAATTACGGAACTTTAGGTGTCATGACAGAGCTGCAATTGCCGATCGAGGAGAAAACAGATTGGATGCAAGCAATGGTTTTTCATGACCATTTAGATGAAGCGATAAATTTCGCCCATCAATTTTCGGGCATAGAAACTATGAAAAAAAGGCTCTTATCAGTATGTGAAGGAGCTTTGACAAAGCATTTCGCTCCTTTAAAACAATATATTTTGCCTGAAAAAACGTTAACGATGATTGAGGTCGATGAAAAAGCAAAAAGTGAATTTGTCGAACTCGTTGCCGAACATAAAGGAATATTGGCACATACCATTCCTGCCAAGCAGTATCGAAAAGGGGTCCGCCTTTCGGATTTTACTTGGAACCACTCCACGCTGTGGGCCTGCAAAAATGAAGACAATATTACTTACTTGCAAGTTGAGTTTGATATTCAACACCTTTATCATCAAGTCCATTTGTTAAAAAAGGAATTTGGCGGAGAAGTTCTTCTTCATTTTGAATTTATAAAAAGAAACGGAGCAATTATTCCAACGGCCTTGCCGGTCGTTCGCTTTACAAGCGAGAAACGGCTGTATGAAATCATACAATTTTTCCTGAATATAGGAGCTAAAGTGCATGATCCGCATACTTATTTGTTGGGATTCGGCGGTTGGAGTTTACGAATGGATGAAATCATAAAAATCAAGCAAAAAAATGATCCGTTTCATTTGCTGAATCCAGGAAAAATAGCGGACGTCACCTCTTATGCACAAGTGTAACGATGGGAAAATGAATTGAAACGGCTGAAATATACCGAAAAAAGTTCTTATTATCGGTTCTTGGCATGAAGCAGAAATGTAACTAGAAAAATATCAAAAATAGTAGGAGGATTCGTATGCAGGCAAAAGGGAAGGGATATACAAAAATCTTCATTTTATTTCTACTCGTTCTTTTAGCTGGATGCGGCAGCCAATCAGCTTCAACTAATAACGAAGAAGTCAAAGAGGACTCAGAAAAATTGGAAAAAGTGAAGCAAGTCACGAACTGGTTTGCCGAACCGGAACATGGAGGCAACTATGCAGCTTTGATGAAAGGCTTTTATAAAGAAGCAGGCATTGATATGACAATAGAGCCAGGCGGGCCGCAAGTTTCCCCCATTCAAATAGTGGCATCTGGGGAAGCCGATTTTGGAATCACTCAAGCTGACGATATTTTATTAGCTCGCGATAAAGGAATACCCATTGTGGCGATCGGAGCCATTTTTCAAGTGAATCCGCAGGCGTTGTTGTACCATGCTGATCAAAATATTAAAGATTTTTCCGATTTGAATGGGCGAACGGTGTACACGGCACCTGGAACGGGGTACTGGGCATATATAAAAAAGGCTTATCAGCTCGACAATGCGAAAGAAATGGCATATAGCGGACAGCTGACTCCATTTATAGAGAATAAAGAGGCAGTTACCCAATGCTACATTACGGCGGAGCCTTTCGCTTTAAAGCAGCAAGGAATCGAAACGAAATATTTACTGATTCACGATTCCGGCTACCAGCCTTATGGCAATGTAATATTTACAACCGAAAAAATGGTCAAAGAAAAACCTGAACTCGTCAAACGGTTTATGGAAGCGACAACGAAAGGGTGGGAGTATTATAAAGATCATTCGGATGAAGTAAATCCATTTATTCATGAATATAATCCTGATTTATCAATGGAGGCGCTCGAATATGGGGCTGAACAGCAACTGAACTTAATTTTCGGGCACGATGCGAAAGACCACGGCTTCGGCTATATGTCTCAAGAACGGTGGAACACCTTGCAAAATCAACTCTATGAACTAGGTTTAATTAAAAAGAAAGAAGATATCGCCAATGCCTACACAAACGAGTTTTTGGCGAAAAATTAAAAATGCGCCTCGGAGCAAGTTGGACAAAAAGGGGAGAAAGCTATGAGTCAACTGCATTTGCTGAATGTTTGTCTGCCGCTTGAAGATCCTGGTTCTCTCTTTGAAATCATCATTAACGATGATCGATATGAAAAAATCACAAAGCAGCCTTCTTATCTTCAGCGCGAAGACTTTAAAACTTTAGAGGCCCTTAACTCATCTTCCGATTCATTCATTGATTGTCAAGGATATGTGTTGCTGCCCGGCTTTGTTGATGCTCATATGCATTTAGATAAAGCCTATTCTCTCAGTAAAGTTCCGAACGCAAGCGGGACGCTTCAAGAAGCAGTAATAAATTACCGGAAGCAATCTCCCCATTTCACGGTGGAAGAAATTGAGTATCGGGCGATGAAAACTGCACTGAATGCACTAAGCCATGGTACAACAGCCATTCGCACACATGTCAATTTTGAATTGCCTTTAGGGGAAGACGTCGTGTTCCGGGCGTTGACAGCTGTTTTAAACGTAAAAGAAAAATTAAAACAATACATTACGATTCAAGTCATTCCAATGTTTTTACTGCCTGACGACGATTCGAAACGAGAGCTGGAATGGATTGAACAAGCGATCAAAATGGGGGCTGATGGAATTGGCGGAGCTCCTCATTTAGCTGAAAACCATGAGAAGCAAATTGACGGTTTGTTTTCGTTGGCGGAAAAGTACGACAAACCGATTGATTTGCATGTAGATGAAAGTGATGATCCGAACGTGTGCACACTGGATTATATTATCCAAAAAACAATGGAGCGGCAATTTCACAATCGAGTTGTAGCCGGCCACCTTTGCTCTTTGGCGCCAATGGAACAAGAAAAAGCTCTTTCTTTAATTGAACGGATGGCGGCGGCACAAATTGGAGCGGTGACGCTGCCGGGTGCCAATATGTACTTGCAAGGTCGATTTGATCAAGGGATTGTCCGCCGCGGCGTCACAAGAATTCATGAAATTTTGCAAAGCGGGGCGACGCTTGCGGCTGCTTCCGATAATGTTCATGATCCATTTCATCCATTCGGGAAGGCGGATTTGCTGCAAATCGGTTTGCTAACTGCATATGTTGCCCATTTAGGAAGCGGTGAAGGCCTAAAACAAATTATTCGGATGATTACCGAATATCCGGCAAAATTATTAAATTTAAAAAATTACGGTGTAAGATGCGGAGCGAAGGCAAGCTTCGTTCTATTAAAAGCTAGATCAGTAGAAGACATCTTTACGAATCTGCCTGTTGAAAGATATGTGTTTCGAAACGGAAAACTGCTCTATCAATCTAAAAAAGCTGAACATTGGAACGATCGCCAGTTGTTGATGTATCAGCACGAGACGGAAAGCCAATATGCAAAATTTGAAAGGAATTTACAATATGTATGACCTTGTATTAGAAAATATCAGACTGCCCAATCAAGAAAGGCATCATTTTATCGGGATTCAAAACGGGATCATTGCTGAAATTTCCCCTTATCCCCTGCAAGGAAAAGCAGTGATAGACGGCTGTGGAGATTTAGCCATGCCGCCATTTGTCGAACCACATATTCATCTTGATACGGCATTTACTGCCGGAGAGCCGAGCTGGAATCAAAGCGGCTCGATATTAGAAGGAATTTTATTATGGAACGAACGGAAGCAAACTTTGACGATGGAAGATGTCTACGAGCGAGCCAGGAAGGCGCTGAATCAGTTAATGAAATTCGGTGTTTTATATGTAAGAGCGATCGCAGATATTTCCGATGAACGTCTCGTTGCTTTAAAAACATTGCTGAAGCTGAAATCAGACTTGCAGGATATCATCCATTTGCAAATCATTGCTTTTCCTCAAAATGGTTTATTCTCATGTCCGGAAAATCAGGAACGGATGCTTGAAGCAATCAAGCTGGGCGCTGACGGGGTCAGTGCTGTTCCTCACTTGGAGCGAACGAGGGAGGAAGGGATCGAATCCATTCGATTCTGCTTTTCTTTGGCTGAAAAATACGGCCTATTTCTTCATTTCTTTTGTGACGAAATCGATGATCCGCAATCGAGGTTTATTGAAACAGTTGCATCATTGGCGATTTCATCAGGACTGGAGGACAAAGTGACTGCAAGTCATGCGTGTGCAATGGCCTATTATCCGGATAATTATGCTGCCAAATTATTAGATTTGATTGCGAGTTCCAAAATTCATATTGTAGCTTGTCCTCTGATCAACACGGCAATGCAAGGAAGATATGATTCCTATCCTAAAGGGCGAGGGATTACGAGAATAAAAGAGATGCTGCAAAAAAATATCAATGTTTGCATCGCCCATGACGATATCATGACCCCGTTTTATCCGTTAGGTAACGGGAATATATTGCAGGCTGCACATATGGCTGCTCATGCAGGTCATTTAACGGGAATGAAGGAATTGGAGGAATTGATTAGCATGATATCGATAAACGGAGCTAAAGCTCTGCAAATCAACGATTACGGAATAAAGGTAGGAAATGAAGCAAATATCATTACGTTCCCGGTTGATCATGCTATAGATTTGATTCGCCTTCAGCCCCATTGCCGCTATGTGATAAAGAAGGGCAGAGTTTTGCTTCACACCAATCCGATGGAAACCGTTTTTTATATGTAATTTAAAAGGCTTTGATTCTGTCCCAATACTGATATAGAAATATTCAAATCGGTTTTTATTTGTAATTTTAAAAGGTTAGGAGCAGAAAGCTTTATGGCAAATATTTTAGTTGTTTTTTATAGTGCTTTCGGACATATAAGACAAATGGCGCAATCTGTTTGCGAAGGAGCAAAGGCGATTGAGAAAACAGATGTACGATGTGTAAAAATTCCCGAATTTACTGATCGTTTAATTCCGGCTATTAGAGAAAATCCGTTGATGATTGATAAAAAAGGAATTTCCGCAACATTTCAAATTGGAAAAAGAAAAGAAAATTATGAGCGTGAAAGCGAAAAGCAGAAAATATTTAAAACAGCGGAAATAGAAGATTTCCACTGGGCAGATGGAGTGATATGGGGATTTCCGACGTATTTTGGATCGATGCCGTCCCAAGTTAAATATTTTTTAGAAACTATCGGCGACCTTTGTGTGGAAGGCGTACTGGAGGGAAAGCCCGCGGGCATCTTTACAAGCGCTGGTTCCATTCATTCCGGGCATGAAGCGGCCATCTTAACATCCATCGTACCGCTTCTCCATTTCGGAATGATCATTATCGGATTACCTTATACTCAAAATCCGGAATATTTAACAGACGCCCCCATTGGCGGAACTCCGTATGGACCAACAGTTTTAGCCGGCCCTGATGGTTCGCGAAAGCCGTCTGATGAAGAATTAAAAATGGCTGGTCGCCTGGGGAGAAACGTGGCGTATATTGCCAACGCATTGTGTATGCAAAGAGAAAGAAACAGTTGATGATTGCGTTTGAACAAAACAATCATTCTCATTACTTTTCTTTCAGTAAGAGGGGAATTGTTATGGACGATATCCATGAAATTTTAAAGATTGCAACAACTGAGCCAAAAAAGGCTGTGCTTGCCACTATTATTGATGTGGAAGGCTCCGCTTACCGAAAAGAAGGAGCAGCAATGCTGATTCAGGAGGATGGGGAAACAATCGGCGTAATAAGCGGCGGTTGCCTTGAAAATGACCTGCAAGAAAGGGCGAAGCTTTTGCTTGAGGGCGAGTCGCAATGTATCGTATATGACTTGAAAAGCGAAGATGACTTGTCGTGGGGAAAAGGCGCCGGCTGCAACGGCGTCATACGCATCCTGTTGGAGTGCATCGATGACCGTTTGCGAAAGCATTTATCCCGGCTGCATGATTTGCTTCAAAACGGCAAGGACGTTTTCATCCTAAAACAACTCGGCAAAAATTTTTCCGTAAGCAATTATTTATTTTTTACAGAAGACACGGAAACGTTCGGGGAATGGGCTGGTGCGGTGCCGAAACAAATCGATGCCATAGCTGCGCAAGAGAAAAGCGGATTAGTTTGGGGCAATGAACTGTCCTCATATGTATATGTTCAGCGATTTGAGCCTAAACCGAGATTGATTATTTTCGGTGCCGGTTCGGATGCTGTACCACTGTCGCATTTCGCTTCGCGGACCGGTTTTTCGGTTATCGTTAGTGATTGGAGAGAAGCGTTGTGCAATAGATGGCGTTTTCCTGATGCCGATCAGCTTATCATCGCTTTCCCGCGGGAAGCGGCAACGAAAATATCTTTTTCCCCCCGCGATTTTGTTGTGCTGCTGACACACCAATTTCAACAGGATCAAGAGCTTTTAAAGCTGTTGTTGCAGCAAAACCTGCGATATATCGGGGTCATCGGTTCAAAAGAACGGACAAAACGCTTGCTGGGAGATCAGGAAATTCCCCGAAACGTTCATTCACCTGTCGGCTTGTCTATTGGGGCAGAAGGCCCTGAAGAAATTGCGATCAGCATTTTAGCAGAATTAATTCAATTGAAAAAGCTTCGATCTCCTCAGAAGGTGCGTGCATAATGAAGCCGCAATCACATTTCACAAAAAGCCAGGCACTAATCGGAATGCCAAAGCTCACTTGACCAATAGACGAACCGATGGTTATGTACCGACGCGGTATCTAAACTTGTCAAGCCCCTTTTTAGAGTTCTTTTACAGTCGGCTTGGAAAAGTCGATAGCAGAGCAAGCGGTGCAATTGCACAAAACAGCCGTTTATTCAACTGGAAATCATCAACGATCTCATTTTTCAATACGAAACTTGATACGCAGCAATAAGTTGTTTGATGAGGATGCTGCCAAGCTGGATCGCTTGCCGAGTCCGCCGATTTTGTTATCCCCATTTAAGGAAGCGGACAGGCGATAATGGTGCACAATCGGTCAAATGCGGACGTCCACAAGGCATTTCCGTTTCTTATCGCAATATGGTTGCAAAAGCACGTTATTTTACTATCAAAGGAAGGGGGATGAAGTTGAAAACATTGTCCTCAAAAATATGGATGCCAACAGATTTAAGAGAAGCATGGCGATTGCGGCAGCTATTGCAATTAGAATCACACTTTATAGCCGGCGGAACATTATGGCAAACAAAATGGGAAAAAGGAGCACCGCAGCCATCTCATTTAATCAGCCTTGAGAACATAAAAATTTTAGAAGCGATATATGAAAAAGAAGATGGCGGCCAAAACTTTCTTCACTTGGGGGCGCTTATCCGATTGGCTGACTGCCTCCGCTATCCCATTATAAAAGCGAAATGGCCTTTATTGACCAAAGCTGTCAAGACCATTGCTGCACCAGCCGTGCGCAATGTTGGAACGATCGGCGGAAACGTCGCCTCAACAATTGGTGATGCCATCCCCGCCCTGTTAGTGATGGAAGCGAAAATCGGTTGTTTTGATGGGGACGACATAAAAAAAATCGATTTAGATCATTGGTTGAATGAAGAATTCAAGGATGATCTTATAACGGAAATAGTGGTGCCGGAAATTTCAGCTCCGCCATCATATGTCCATTTTTATCAAAAAATTGGGAGGAGAGAGGCGTTTTCAGGTTCTGTCGTCACCATTGCAGGGATAATCGGCCAAAATGACAACGGAACAATTGACTTTGCGCGGTTGGCAGCAGGCGGAGGCGAGAATCGTCCAAGGCGGTTAAGAATAACGGAGCAATTGCTGGCCGGACGCAAGGTTGAGTCCGCTATGCTAAAAAAGGTGCATGAGGCGGTCTTTTCTGAATTTCAACCTGTCGGCGATGCTTTTTTTTCAGCGGATTACCGCAGGCGGGTCGCCGCCAACATAGTCATAGCAGAGCTAAAAAAATTAGAGGAGAAAGATTAATATATTCAGATACGAGCTTTTTCAATTTGGATTATGAAGAAGGGAAGGGATTGAGATTGAAACAAGTGTGCATCAGACCGGACGGAGTAGAAAAAGTAACTGGACATTTAAAGTTTTTAACAGATCTTTCGTTTCCGAATATGCTGTTTGCAAAAATTTTGCGAAGCGAATATCCGCATGCCAATATCGTTTCGATCTCAACGGAAAAAGCGGAGGAATTGCCGGGAGTTCGGGCTGTCATTACTAGCAAGGATGTTCCAGGTTTAAACGGGTTTGGCTTAATCTTTCCTGATCAGCCTGTTTTATGCAAAGATAAAGTTCGTTTTGTCGGCGATGCTGTCGCGGCTGTTGCTGCGGAAACAGAGGAAATCGCTGAAGCGGCGCTTCAGCTGATCGAAGTGGAATATGAGCCGCTGCCGGTTGTTGATGATCCGGAACAGGCTATGCTCCCTTCTTCTCCGCAGCTCCATCCGAACGGGAATATCCTACACCAAGCATCTTATCAAAGCGGCAATGTGGAAGAAGCATTTCAATCATGCGACTGTATTGTAGAGGAAACGTATCAACTTCCAAGGCAAATGCATGCGTACATGGAAACAGAGGGCGGGGTGTTTGTTCCGGAAAAAGACGGCACTTTGACGGTGTATGCCGGCACTCAGCATGGATATAAAGACCGATATCAATTAGCCCGCATTTTAAATATGCCGGAAGAAGACATCCGCGTCGTCTCAAGCCCGCTTGGCGGCTCTTTTGGCGGAAAAGACGAATTAAACATCCAGCCGTACGGAGCCTTATTGGCGCTGAAAACGGGATTTCCTGTAAAAATTCATCAAACGAGAAGGGAATCGGTGCGGTCAGGTATCAAAAGGCATCCGATGAAAATTAAAATGAAAACAGGTGCGAAAAAAAACGGCAAAATCATCGCCCATCAAGTGCGAATTATAGCGGATACCGGCGCATATGCAACGTTAGGCCCCGCAGTATTGGATTTTGCGGTTGAACATGCGATAGGCCCATACATGATCCCGAATATTCAAGTTGAAGGCTATTCGGTTTTTACGAATAACGGCGTTGCCGGTGAATTTAGAGGCTTTGGTGGAAACCAAGTAACCTTCGCATTGGAAGGGCAAATCGATCGCTTGGCGGTCACGCTTGGAATGAGTCCGCTTGAACTCAGACAAAAAAATCTGCGCCAGGCACATGATCCCGGGCCTGTCGGGCAAAAAATCGCCCCAACTGACGGCGCTCAACAAGTTTTAAAACAGATCAGCCAATCGAAACTATTAAACAGCTGCCGAAAACAAGATCATAACGGCTTGATTAAGACAGGCGTCGGGGTGGCAATCACCATGCACGGCGGAGGGCTGGGCTATGGACGTTTAGATCCGGCTGGCGGGAGAATTTCATTGAACGAGGAAGGAAAAATCGAAATTGCTTTTGGGTTTGAAGAATTTGGCCAAGGCTTGCTCGCAGTGATTGAACAAATTGCCATTCAAGCAATAGGCTGCTCCCGAGAGGATTTACACATTGTCATCGGCGATACGGACAAAGTCCCGCGTTCAGGATCATCAACTGCTTCAAGGGGTACGAGCATGGTTTGGCAAGCCATTCAACGGATGAAAGCTCCGTTTCAAAACAGCCTGTTGGAAAGAGCCTCGCAATGTACGGATGTGCCCGTCAGCCAATTAAAAATAGGCGAAAAAGGTGTTTGGCACCAAGATGAGCTGCTGATTTCATACAAAGAACTGGCAAAACAAACGATAGACAAGCCGCTGATCATTGAAACTCGATTTGACTTTCCGGCAACCCCTTGCTCCATACCAGGCGGACATTTTTTATATTCGTTTGCAGCTTGTGCCGTTAAGGTGGAAGTGGATCTGGCAACTGGATTTGTTCGTGTAAAACAATTAGAGCAAGCCGTTGCCGCTGGTCCTGTTATTTTTCCGCAAGGATATTTGGGGCAAATTGAAGGCGGATCCGTGATGGCGTTAGGCTATACATTAACGGAAGAAGCGCTGATAGAAAAAGGATCATATGTAACGGAAAACTTTGATTCGTATTTAATTCCGACGATAAAAGATGTCCCCCTTTCAATTGACATCACCGCAATCGAGGAGTTGTGCGAAGAGGATGAATATGGACCAAGAGGCGTCGGGGAAATTGGCACGGTTGCTGTTGCCCCTGCCATTGCAATGGCCATTTATGATGCGACTGGCATCTGGGTGAATAAGCTGCCGGTATCAAGGGAAGAAATCGTCAATAAGATGATGGAAACGGAGATGAGCAAATGGCTGACAAGCAAATGAGCGCAAGTATAAAATTACCGTCTGAAGAACGAATGCGCATGTCGATTTTTGTGAATGGCAAAAAGAAAGAGCTTGAGATTCATCCGGCCGCTCGGCTAGTTGACATTTTAAGAGAGCAGCTGCATCTGACTGGCACAAAGATTTCCTGCGGAATTGGCCGCTGCGGCGCCTGTTCTGTCATCATGAACGGCAGGCTAGTGAATGCCTGCTTAGTCAGAGCTTATCAAGCAAATGAAAAAGAAATTGTTACAATTGAAGGACTTGCGGAAAAAGGGCTTCATCCGATTCAGCAGGCGTTTTTGGAAGAGGGAGGTTTCCAATGCGGATATTGCACCCCAGGAATGATTATGGCTGTCAAAGCGATTTTGGATCAATATCCGAATCCAACTAGTCAGCAAATAGTTGACGGTTTATCAGGAAATCTTTGCCGATGCACAGGCTACTCCGGTATTATTAGAGCAGTTCAAAAGCTTGCTGAAAAAGAAACTTCTCGCTTAGACAGCAAATGTTAAGAAGGCGGAGCAGTTCGGCGATTTTTTTTAACATGATCAGTTGAAAGAAATTATAGATTTTAGCGTTTTTCGGCTTGTTTCCTTGTCTGCAGCGTTAAAAATTTATGGCTATCGCCGAATGAAATTCGTCATACATCGAAAATAAGTGACCCATAAACAAATATATGCCTGATGAAAACAACCGGTATTCAATCTGTGATTCGTTGTAAAAAGAACCGTTACGTTTCATCATCAGCGGTGCATGTGGCTGAGAATGTATTAAATCGCAAATTTACAGCAAGTAAGCCAAATGAAAAATGGCTGACGGATGTCACGGAATTCAAGATAGGAAACGGTAAAAAAGCGTATTTGAGTGCAATTCTAGATCTGTATAGTTATGTATTAGGGCATTCGAACAATCATCAATTTGTGTTTCAAACAGTTGATCACGCTATCGCAAGGGTCAAGTCCAACCCTGCCCTAGATTCCTGGCAAATCAAACCGCTGCTTTTTTTACACAACATTCAGGACTTAATCTATCACAAGTTTAAAAGAACATAAACAACTTTTGATTTATAGTACATCTCATGGGCTTAAGAAGCGAATAATCGAAGCAAAGCGAACACATAGTATGTCAAGAGTGGGACGCTGCATGGAAAACGACCCAATGGAATCTTTTTGGGCAACCTGAACGTGTGAAAGGTATGATCTGAAACGATATGAAACGTTTAAAGCGTTACAACAAGCGATTAAGAGTTTTATAATAACAAACGCTATCAAGAAAAATTAAACGGCTTAAGCCCATTAGAATTTAGAGCTCAAGCCGTTTAAAGCAATTTTATGATTTCCATTGTCTGCTTGACAGGGGACAGTTCAACTTTTGGACAATCCCTTTAAGAAAGTTATTTTCTTTTTAATAAAATAGCTAATATCAATGATGTTTGTAGAGAAATGATAATTAAAAGAGATAGTATTAATTCACTATCTAAAGAAGTATCATAATTAAGTATATAAAATAAAATTACCGATACAACTAGAATAAGAATAAAGTTGGCAATCGTTTGTATCATAGACTTACCACTCCAACTAGATTAATAAGATAAAGTTAATGCGTATGATTTTGTATCTGTTTTTGGAGTTGACGTGATTGATAAACCTGCTGGATAAATTGATATACTAGGTGTTCCAGCAATTCTTTGATGACCATATTCCATTTTTAGCATTTTTTGATTTAGGAAAATATACATATTGACCAATGTACCCTTTGTGTTTTGTATGACTAGTAGAAGGTTTTAAATCATATGAGCCAGCCACACCAGCACTTGGCTCCCAATTACTCGGAGAATACTTAATTGAATAATCAATCGAACGTCCATTTCCTTGAGGATCTTGAGAATATCTATGTTGGTGCTGTTTTACTGTTCCTCCGCTAGTTGGTAGATATAATCCTGAATTTGAAGGGAAACCAATAGTCATTTTATCAACTAAATGAAAAGAAGGTGTTTTTAACCATTGAAAGTTACCATATATATAAAATTTATCTTCTTTTGAACGATCACTAGTTACTTTATATACTGTTCCACCTAATTTTAAAGTTGAAGAAGCAATAGTTCCCATAGTACTAATTTGTCCTGGTTTAACATCTTTTGGTTCATATATAGTAATAATTTTTGATCTAGAATCTATAACTTTAGCTCCCTCTTCAATTAATTGTCTAGCAACTTCAATGGAGCATCAGCTTTTTCTTGAGTGTTGCCAACTTCATTTACAGATAGTTTAATTCTTCTTGTGTAAGACTTTCTTCATTAACATTTGCATCGTTTTCTGCAGCAAATTCTACTCTAGTAAAATTTAGGGAAAATAAAAATGCAATTACAATAAACCTATTTTCTTAAGCATTTTAAAATCCTCCTTATTTCTAATTTTTCAAAATATTAACATATTTACTAGTATTATATTCCTTTTTTCCATTTTTACAATATTGAAAAATTTATCCTCATATCCAAAGTGTTTGTTGAATGTAAAATAAAAGTAGCGAATCGCATTATTATGGGCGTAAGCCTGTTTGCTGATAGCCTGATGTATTTGATAGAGGAGATGAACGTAAATAGTAAATTTGAAATATATATTGATGAGTTCCGTTTTTTCACATTTTTCATATGGTCTTCTTTCATGCGCATGAAGGTTGCGTCTTTATCCGTTTTAGAATAGCTGTTACGGTTGCCAAAGATTTCTTTTTGTTCCTTGTATTTAACCTGCCGTAGGATAAAATCTTCTCGAATTTGCTTCACAGATTTCTTTCATTGACTGCGCTGTTGTTGTTTGTCCTTATGTATGTTTGTATCTGTTTCCTTTTCGATTTCTTCTGATAACTTTTCCACTTTTTCTTCTAATTTCATAGCGGCTTCCTCTAGGTTTGGTTCTCATCTTTATCTGTTTTGATTGTTTTTCTTTTGTTTCGCTCCAGCTTCCAATTGTTGCTCATAAAATCGTCCTTTCTGAAATGTTGTGAGGCAACTTTATTTTACTAGAAGGGACGATTTTTTTTGCTTTTTTAAATAAAGGGGGTCTCCCAAAAGTCAGTAACGCTGACTTTTGGAAGGCCCCGTTTTTTCATGACGTTGTTGAAGAAAGTATTTGTATCCGATTAACTTCCCCGATACACTTGATACCCCCACGGTGAAATAAGCAATGGAACATGATAATGGGTATTTGCATCAGAAATGCCGAAGCGGACGACGACGTGATTAAGAAACAGCGGTTCCTTCAAGGATAAACCTTTGTTTTTAAAATAATCTCCAATGTAAAACAGAAGTTCATAAGTTCCCGGTGTTAATTGCTGCTCAGTGATGAGCGGTTCGTCAACCCGACCGTTTTCGTTTGTGAATGCGGTTTTGAGCAGCTGTTTTTCCGTTTCGTTTTGATCTGTAGCAGAAAACAGCTCGATTTTGACGTTTTGTGCAGGCGTACCGTGAGTTAAATCTAAAATATGTGTTGTTAATCCTTTCATATTCCATCTCCTTATTGACCTTTTTATTTGCCTCGTTTTTCATTTTGGAAGCCCGTTTTGTTACTTTGGAAGCGCTTGTCTGACGGGGCATGGCATTTGAATCACGGCTTTCTTTCACTATTTAACCAGCGTGTAGTTTCTTTGGTTATTATTTCTCAGCAGATTCAGTTGTACCGCCATTTATGGCGCTTAAAAAGAATATGGCTTCGTACTGTGCAAAAGATCAAAAATTACGAAAGTCAATTTGTTCTATCAAAATGGAATGTACGTGTCAGCATAGATTTCTCTCTTCTTTCACTATATCCTTCAGTCGATAATAGGCAATTTTTTTAATTTCTGCTATTGCTTGCTCTATCTCTGCTTCCGCATTGTTTTTGATTCGCTGTTCAATCGATGCAAATATTTCCTGCTTTGTTTTGCCGCGCACAGCCAAAATAAACGGGAATTGAAATTTTTCCATATACGTTTCGTTTAATTTTAACATTCGATCGAATTCTTCATCTGTCAGTTTTTGCAGCCCCGCTTTTTGTTGTTCTGTTTGCGAAAATCGGGTCATTTTTGTTTTTGCGCCTAAAGCAGGGTGATTGCGAATAAGCGCCAATTTTTCGTGTTCGTCAGCTTGATCCACGATCTCAGCCATTTTGGAAAAAAGCGATTGCACGGAAGAAAACGGGCGGAATTTTTCTGCTTTTTCTGCCACCCATGTTGAATCTTCAAATATCCCGCCTAGCTTCTCAATAAATTCAGCCGCACTGAGTTGGTTAACTTGTTCTATGTCCATTCGGCTTTCTCCTTTCGTTTTTAAAATTTGATCGTTGTCGGTGTTAACTGTTCGTCAGCAGAAGATTTTTTCAGTGAGAAATGGTGAAAAAATAAGTTTAAAAAGATGGCTGTAAGACTGCCTGTTATAATCCCATCACTAAAAAGAATTCGCAGCATAGGCGGCAGCTGTGCAAACAAATCAGGAACAACTGTGGAACCCAATCCGAGGGAAATGGAGCAGGCAATTACTAACAAATTGCTTTGCTGTTGAAAATCAACAGTGCTTAACATTTTAATGCCTGAAGCAACGACCATGCCAAACATGATCACCATTGCTCCCCCTAATACAGATGTTGGGATCATCGTGGCAAAAGCAGCAATTTTCGGAATAAATCCAAGGGTGACAAGTATAAAGCCGGCAACGATCGCAACGCTTCTCGTTTTTATATTTGTCAGCTGCACAAGTCCGACGTTTTGAGCGAACGTGTTGTACGGGAAAGCGTTCAAACAACCGCCGATGATGAAAGCCAATCCTTCGGCACGATATCCACGCGCAAGATCTTGGTCGCTAAGATCTTTTCCGCAAATTTTGCTTAGGGCTAAAAAGGCGCCAGTCGATTCAATCATGATGACAATGCCAACTAATGTCATTGTTAAGATCGGCACAAGCTCAAAAGTAGGTGGACCGAAATACAAAAATTTCGGAGAATGAATCCATGAAGCTTGCATTACTTCTTTCACATCAACCTCTCCCATAAAAGCCGCGGCGACCGTACCCGCGATAATCCCGATAAGCACAGAGATTGCCCGAAAAAAGCCTGTGAAAAATCGATTCATAAACAAAATCAAAAGAAAAACCCCAAATGAAAGGAGCAAATTTTCCGGATCACCAAATTTCGGACTTCCTGCACCGCCCGCCATGTTTTTAATCCCGACCGGTATTAAGGACAGTCCTATAAGGGTGACAACTGTACCTGTCACGACCGGCGGGAACAATAATCTTGTTATTTTGCCAAAGAGCGGAGCAAAAAGAATAATGAATATTCCTGCGGCAATGATCGATCCATAGATTGCATTGATGCCGTACTCTTTTCCTATCCCGATCATCGGTGTAACAGCAACAAATGAAGCACCTAATATGACAGGTAAACCAATGCCGAAATATTTTGTTTTGAACGCCTGCAGCAGGGTGGCGATTCCGCATGTCAATAAATCAATCGCAACTAGATATGACAGCTCCTGCGTCGAAAGGTTTAACGCTCCTCCGACAACAAGAGGAACAACAATGGCGCCTGCATACATCGCCAGTACATGCTGCAAACCAAGTGAAAAAAGATGAGTTCCTCCATTTTGATTTGTCAAGTGACCTCTCCTCCTCTTATGTAAAAAAATCTAACACTAGATGTTATTTGTTTTTCATAATAAAAGAACGATGTAGTGAAGTCATTGGTTGAATTACATAATCGTTTTTGCAAAATTTAGTTAATGTATCTAAAGCTTTATAGACAAATTACATTTTCATTTACTAAAGCTCTTGCCTCAATTTTTTTATAATTGAAGCAAATTTTTTATGCGGAATGCCAAGCGGAGGCTAATAGTGGCTTCCGGATCCTTTAAGCTTTTTCCGATGAGCTCCTCGCATTTTTCTAATCGATAGATCACCGTATTGCGATGAACGAAAAGCTTTTTGGCTGTTTCAGAAATTTGACAATGATTTTCCAAAAATAAAAACAGCGTTTGCAGCAGAGCCTGTTTTTCAGTGTCTGCCGGGTCTGAAAGGTTTGTCAAAATCTGTTCGTAAAAATCAATCAGCTCTTCTTTTGGAATCATTTTCAATAGCGTATAAATATCTTTTTTCTTATGAATTTGAATGAATTCTTGATTTCCGGAATACTGTTCTTCTTCCAGCACTTCCAACGCTTCTTTATAGCCTTTTTTTACATCTAAAAATTGTTGGCAAAGACTGCCGATGCCGAATGAGACAGTCCGTTGGAACCTGCTTCTAATTTTCGCTTGCAATTCCTTTAAAAACGGCATGATGGAAGAATGAAGCTCCAGCCATGATTTTTGAATCGGGAAGAGCAAAATGCCTACGTTCCCCTTCACAAAAAAATGAACAGGATTTGGGAACGCATCAGCTTCTTTTTCCATAAATTCAAAAATCCGTTCATTTTCTTTATGGAATTGTGTAAACGTTAAAGATTTTTTTCTTTCATCCAATTTTCCTGCTGCACAAAAATACGATTGATCATTGCGAATTTTAAATTCTTTTGCTTTAATGACAATCTCTTCTTTTGATTGAAAGGCGCCATCTGTAAAATTGATAAAAAATTCATTTTGAACTTTTCGTTTATGTTGTTTAAGAGCATTTTTTTTCATCAATTCAAATGAAATGACATTTGTCGCTTGTTCAATCGTCAACACATGCGAAGGACTGTGAAAAGGAATGGCATCAAAAACAATTAAACATCCGCTGTTGCTTTCATGAGTGTAAATGGGAAAAACGGAAACAGTTCGTTTACTAGAAATAATGGAAAAACAAGTGTAAGAGCTTGGCTGTAAGAAAAAACGAAATCCGTCTGTGTACATTTCCTCGATTTCCGGCAGACTCGATGTAACGGAAGATGAAGAAGCAATCATTTGAAAGTGCTGATCCAACAGTAAAATTGGACAGCCGATCAAGTTTGCCAAATTTTCCAGTAATGAGACGAGCCCTTTTCCTCTTAAAATATGGTTTGTAAATTGCTGATGGATTTCAATCGCATTGAGCAATTCGTTTGTCCGTTTGTCCAATATATAGCTTAATGTCTGGTTCACAACCTCTCCTAACGTAACCTCAATCGGCAATTCAATAATTGGGAAATTTTTTTCATTTGCATACTTCAGGCAAGCCTCCGGAATTTCTTCCAAAAATCGCTTCATTTTAATTGCCAACCCTGCACATTGCTGATCCGCCATATTTTTGATGAGTGCGAGCAGATCATTCGGATTGTCTTTTAAATGAAAGGCAGTTGTTACAAGCAGTTCATTCGGTTTCAGGAAATCGATGATATCCGGTGCATCCATCATATTGACGCTGAAAACTTCTCGATCTTTTCCGTTATGGCCGGCGATGAGCTTGGCATTTTTCATAACGGGAATTTTTAATATTTCGGAAATTTTCATTTTTTCAGCCCCTTTGTCTTCAAATTTTAGTGAACATGCACAAAAGATGGTGAAATTTATATCAAAATTGCCAATGTATATGAAAAAGAATAACGATAAAATAAAGTAAATTCACATTTTATGGAACAAAATGTAACAAGGATATTTGCTTATTTTGAATAGAAAAGAGGGAAGAGACATGACAGTTCATTTACTTGGGCCCATTCAGCTTGAAGAGGAAGTTGAAAGGCTGATCGAATGGCTTGCAACATTCGGTAAAACGGAAAAAGGGGGAGTTACCCGGCTGTTATATAGCGAACAATGGCTGTCAGCGCAGGAAGCGTTGAAGGAGAAAATGGAGGAATGCGGATTAGCTCCATATTTTGATGACGTCGGCAACTTGTTCGGCCGAGCAGAAGGATCATCTCCATCCTCCAAAACAATCTTAACTGGTTCGCATATCGATACGGTTATTGAAGGAGGAAAATATGACGGCGCATACGGCATTATTGCCGGCTTGTTGGCGACTCATTATTTATTAAAGCGTTTTGGAACACCAAAAAAAACGATTGAGGTCGTATCCTTATGTGAAGAGGAAGGCAGCCGGTTTCCGCTTACATTTTGGGGGTCAGGCTCTGTAACGGGGAGGCGCTCTTTTAAACATATACAAAAAATTGTTGATTCTAAAGGGATTTCGTTTGTGCAAGCAATGAATGAATGCGGTTTTGGACAGGAAAGATTTCGCCAGCCATTTCGAAACGATATTCAATGCTTTATTGAGCTGCACATCGAACAGGGCTCTGTGTTAGAAAAAAAGAAAAAATCGTTGGGCATTGTCAGCGATATTGTTGGTCAGCGCCGCTATCAAGTAAAGGTTGTCGGTGAAAGCAACCATGCAGGAACAACCCCGATGTCCTGCCGGAAAGATGCGGTGGCCATTGCCTCTGAACTGATTACCTATTTAATGAAACAAGCCAAACAGGTGTGCGACCAACTAAGAGTGACCGTCGGCAAAATAAAGGTTGAACCTAACATTCCGAATGTGATTGCAGGTGAAGTCGTTTTTACGATCGATATCCGTCATCACGAGGAAGAAATGCTGGAGCAATTTTGTTCAACATTTTCACGTCATTTTAAAAATGTGAGCGCACAATACAATGTCGATATTTTGTTAAATGAATGGCTGAACGTCAAGCCGGTCAAAATGGATCAACAATTGCTGAGGCTGTCAAAAGAAATTGCAGAAGAGCAAAATCTGTCTCATGAAATATTGGTTAGCGGAGCGGGACATGATTCGCAAATGTTCGGAACCTATTGTCCGACTGCGCTTTTTTTTGTCCCGAGTCATAACGGAATCAGCCACTCGCCGAAGGAATATACCGCAGCGGCTCATTTAGAAAGCGGCGTTAAGTTTTTAATCCATTATTTATATAGATTGGCATATTAAAAGAAAGGATTGTGGACGAAATGAAATTTCTGCCTCTACAGACACCTAATAGAACGATCATGACACCGGGGCCTGTTGAAGTCGATCCGAGAGTTTTGCAGGCGATGAGTACGCCGATTTTAGGCCAATTTGATCCTGCATTTACTTCGATCATGAATGAAGTAATGGAAATGCTTCGTTATTTATTTCGTACGGACAACAAATGGGCGTTCCCTATCGATGGAACCTCCAGATCGGGCATTGAAGCGATGCTGGCGAGCATTATCGAACAGGGCGACAAAGTGCTGATCCCAATATATGGCCGGTTCGGCTATTTATTAACCGAAATATGCGAACGTTACGGGGCTGATGTCACTACAATTGAGCGTGAATGGGGAACGGTGTTTGACCCGGAGGATGTAATTAGAGAAATAAAGAAGGTTCAGCCGAAAATAGTCGCGATCGTCCATGGGGAAACCTCAACGGGGTGCATGCAGCCGCTTGAGGAGATCGGGAAAGCTTGCCGGGAGATGGATGTAATTCTTGTAGTCGATGCGGTTGCGACAATTGGAGGAACGGACGTGAATGTCGACGAATGGCAGCTTGACGGCGTGATCGGCGGGACGCAAAAATGCTTATCGGTTCCATCAGGGATGGCTCCCATCACATATAATGACAGAATTGAAAAAATTGTTTTGTCGCGTAAAAAGGTAGAAAGAGGAATTCGGACGGAATTGGATCAGCAAATGGCCACAGGTCAAACAATTATTAGCAACTATTTTGATTTAAGCCAGCTTCAAGATTATTGGAGCCCGCGGCGATTAAATCATCATACGGAAGCTACATCAATGCTTTACGCATTGCGTGAAGGCTTGAGGCTTATTATGGAGGAAGGATTGGATAATCGATTTGCACGCCACCGCCTCCATGAACGGGCATTAATGGCCGGGCTGGAAGCAATGGGACTCACATTGTTCGGCGATAAACGCTTTAAAATGCCGACCGTCACATGCGTCAACATTCCGCAGGGCGTCGATGGAGAATCCGTGCGCCGCATGCTGCTGGATGAATTCGGGATTGAAATTGCCAGCTCGTTTGGCCCGCTCCACGGAAAAATCTGGAGGATCGGTACAATGGGCTACAGCTGCCGCAAAGAAAATATTCTCAAGCTGCTGACAGCATTGGAGGCAGTTCTCATCTATCACGGTGTTCGCATAAACAGAGGTGAAGGAGCACAAGCAGCGCTGAGTATGTATGGAAAACAAAGAAAGGAGTCAGCAGTTTCTTCTAGTGTAGTTCATCGATAAATTGTGTCAATGGCGCAAAATTTTGATTATCATCGCGTTCATTTTTGCAATCGGTTGAGAAATTGATAAATTCATTCAGATGGAAGAGAAAGCGTTCAGTCCATTGATCTATATAAAATTCAGCTGATGCCATTTTTTTAATGATAAGAATGGAGATGGTTCGAGTGAAATATGATGCTCTTGTCAAAAACGGCAGCGTTGTGTTTCATGACGAAGTGAAAAAAACAAATTTAGCTGTTAAAGACGGCATTGTTGTTGAAATTGGCGATGACATTGACGGGGAAGCCGATGTCGTTTGGGATGCGGAAGGCCATTACGTTTTTCCCGGATTGATTGATGTCCATGTTCATTTCAATGAACCGGGCAGAGAGGATTGGGAAGGCTTTTCAACAGGTTCATCTATGCTTGCAGCGGGCGGCTGTACAACGTTTTTTGATATGCCGCTCAACGGTGTCCCTTCTACAACTGATCTTGAAGCTCTTCAACAAAAAGGAAAAATAGGCGAGGAAAAGTCATTCGTTGACTTTGGATTGTGGGGCGGGCTTGTTCCGGGCAATGAAAATGATTTAGCGCCTCTTGCCGAAAAAGGAGTTGTCGGATTTAAAGCTTTCATGTCTCCGAGCGGCAATAAAGAGTTCGCAGCGGTTGATGATAATACGCTCTTGAATGGAATGAAAACGATCGCCGGCTTGCGTAAAATTTTGGCTCTTCATGCAGAAGACGGCGCAATGGTGCAATTTTTGCAGAGAGAAAAAGAGCGGCAAGAAAAATTCGGTCCGGACGATTATTTACAATCAAGACCGATTGCTGCGGAATGGCTAGCTGTCAGAAAAGCCATTACATTTGCGGAACAGACCGGCTGTTCTTTGCATTTCGTTCATATCAGCAGTGCAGAAGCCGTTGAAGAAATCCAGCAAGCGAAGAAAAGAGGACTTGATGTCACATTGGAAACGTGCCCGCATTATCTTTTGTTTGACCATGAACATACGAAAAAGCTTGGAGCGGTTGCAAAATGCGCTCCCCCATTGCGCGAATTAAACGACCAAAAAAAATTGGTTGATTTGTTTTTAAAAGATCAGATTGACTTTGTCGCATCCGACCATTCCCCGTCGCCATGGAGCTTGAAAGAAGATGAAACGAATTTTTTCAATGTTTGGGGAGGAATCAGCGGGGGACAATTTACATTGATGGCGATGATCGAACTAGCGGTTCGCTATCGCATTCCTTTTCCGAAGCTGATTCATTGGACAGCTGCTAGACCCGCCAAACGATTTGGATTGGACGGGAAAAAAGGGGAAATTGCAAAAGGAAAAGACGCAGATTTTGTGATTATAAGTTTAAAAGATTCTTTCACAGTCGAGAAAAACAGTTTGCTTCAAAAACACAAGCATAGTTTATATGTCAATCATACATTTCCTTGCAAAATCTTTGCGACATTTCAACGGGGGAAATTGGTATTTGACAACGGGCGCATACGGGCTTCCAAGCCTCTTGGCCAATGGCTGAAGTTATGATGGAAAGGGTAAGGGGGCTGTCTAATAAGTCGATTTTCCGGCTTATAGACGCCCCTTTAATGTTTTAGAAACGTTGATATATCAATGTTTATAATGTTTCGTTTTCAATGGATTTTGACTTTCTGGACAGCTTTTTTTGAACGTTTTCCGTATCCTCCATTTTGCAATCATGTTCCGTGAAAAGTTTTCAAAATTTTTTTAGCACGTTATCTGCAGCCTTAAAGGACTTGTCGGAAAACCGAAACAGGAAGTTTGGTTAGGCAAATAAAAATGTGAACAGGGGATCTGCGAATATTGAGGTTGGCCCAATAAATAAATGAATAGGTCAGTCTTACGAATTTGTTCAGCTTTTTTGCCGAGTGACAACAGGTTTCGAGGTCTCCAAAAAATCGCATAGATGCCTTCTCCTAAATCGTTACCTTTTCTTTAGAAAATTCAGGAAGAAAGAAGGTGAGGATTGCTGAAATGACTAATATGATTATTGAAAAATAAAAAGCTACTTATAATTCCCGTGGTAACTGTATAGTAAACCCGGCACATAGGCTCCTAGTGCTGATCCAATTTGGTGGCTGAAAGATAGCCAACCAATGATAAAACCAACAGAGTGTTGTTTAAAGTATTGCGTGACCAACAATTGTGTAGGAGCAACAGTGGAAAAATCAACCAATCCAAAAACGATAGCGAAAATAATTAATAGCAGAGGGTTATAGCTATAGAATAGAATAAACAACGATAATGCCCGTATAACATATAGACAGATGAGCATTTTTCGACTGCTCCAGCGATCTGCTAACACACCAGAAAATAGTATTCCTACAATATTAAAAGCAGCCAATATAGTTACTGCTGCACTAGTCGCACTTGTTGGAACTCCACACAACTGGGCATAAGGGATAAGATGTGTATCCATTAAACCTGTAGTGGTAAAACCGCAAACGCTAAATGGTAAAATCAAGAACCAAAATTGTTTTTTACGAAAAGCATCCCAAATTGAAAAATCATTGAATTTACTTGGCTGTTCAGTTGTGCTTTCTTCTTGATCCATTCCGCCAATTGGCAACATACCTTTTTCATTAGGATGGTTTCGTAAAATTAACAGGACAATTGGAAACACAACAATCATTAAAAAACATCCCAAGATGATGACCGTTGCTTTCCAATTCAACCATTGAATTAATAATAGAGATCCTGGTACCAACAGCATTTGTCCGGCTCCAAACCCTGCTTCGACAATCCCTAAAGCAAATCCTCGTCTTTCATTAAACCAGTTTGTAACGACTACTGTTGCAGCCACGTTTGACGCTCCGCCAACCCCAAGTGATACAAATATGGCATATAGAATAAACAATTGCCATGGATGATGGACAAAAGCTGTTAATAGAATACTAACTGCCACCAAAAAAGTACTGACAGAAAGGATTATACGAGGCCCAAATTTATCAACTAACCTTCCTATAAATGGTTGGGAAAGTCCATAAACGATAAAGCTTAATGTCGAAATTAGCGATACCGTCCCTCTGTCTATTGAAAATTCCCTTTCCCAAGGTTCGACAAAAGCCCCGAAAGAAAGACGAACACCTTGAACGGCTAAAAGAGATAAAAACGTGACAAATAAAATAACCCAAGCATAGTGAAATCGTAACATCATTTTAGTTTAGTCTCCTAACTTCAAGATTTTAAAGATTCAATATTTTTTCTATTCTACCGAATTGGATGTTTAAGTCAAGCCATTTTTTCCAATATTTTTCTCCGTCAATCGCGACAAAAATCAGTTCATATTCCGAGATGGTGGTTATTTTACAGAAGACGGTCTCAATGATTTGAATATGCCAACTGTCGTCTCACCCAATCGTGCAAAAATCTCTGTTGAACCGATGCAAATCAAAGGATTGGCAAAGTTTCCCTGGAAATAATCAATCAAGCATTAAAAATGAAATGCGTATATAACACTTTTTTGGGGTTTTTATCTTCACTATGAGGAATTGCAAGTCTCCATGACCAATAATGACGTGATGCCCGTATCCGTTTTTATCTTCACTATGAGGAATTGCAAGCAATACGAAAGAGAGAAGTTTGTTTGACGTCTGGAGGCCATTATTTATCATACAGCCAAATTGCCAATTATTTATGTTTCAAAAGAGCCGTGCCAACAATGATTGAACGTGCGGAAAAAGAAAATAGCGGAAAGAAAAACAGAAAGCCTCTTCTGCCTTTAAATGGGTAAAAGAGGCTTTGTCTTTGTTTGTGCATTTACAATTGCTTCACGGTTTTTTTCGCTAATCATATGATCATTTGTTAAAAGTGTGCCGTCTGAGTCGATTGCGATTCATTTCATTAGCATTTTTCCACTGGCGTTAGGAATTTCACTACATCGTCAACAGCTTCACAACTTGTTTTGTCCGTTCATGACTATTTATATCGGATTCAATTTTGCCGTTTTTCACGCAGTTTATAAATTCTTCTACTTCATAATACATCGTTTCAAATTTATGTTCCACGGTTAAATCTTTTATTTCACCGTTTCGATATTTGATGACAACTTTCTTCGGATCACTGATTTTGTCAATTTCAATAACACCTTTTTCTCCTTGGATCTCACTAGGGAAAAAGGAGTCTGTTATTTTGGAATACATTACGACTGCTTCAAAATTATCATAATTTAAAATCATACTTCCTTGACCGTCTGCACCGGTGGATAAGTAATAGTGATTTTTTACTATGGATTTTGGTTCGCCGACTAGATGAACAATTGGTGCTAAGCAGTATACACCCAAATCCATTTTCGAACCGTTTCCTAATTCCGGTTTAAAGGCGTTTTCAATAATTCCTTCTTTATATTTATCATATCGTGAAGAATATTGATTGTAATGGAAAACAAATCGTCTGATCGGAGCGATTTCGTCAAGATGTTTTTTTAAATTTAAAAAGGTCGGCGTAACGGTTGATTTCATCGCTTCCATAAACATGGCATTGTAAGTTTTGGCTGTTTGAATGACCTCATCCATTTCTTGCACGGACGTTACTGCCGGCTTTTCGCAAAGAACGTGAATTCTATTTTTCATGGCCAAAATACTTTGTTCGGCATGGAATTTGTTGGGGGATGCAATATAAACGGCGTCAATATTGCCGCTTTGAAACATTTCTTCAAGGTTGGTGTACACGTGTTTTATTTGATATTTTTCGGCAAACATTTTTGCTTTTTCCATTGTTCTCGAATAAACAGCGCCGAGGGAAAATTCCGGGTGTGCGCTTGCAGCTTTTATAAAATGGTCGGTAATCCAGTTTGTTCCTATAATACCAAATCTCATAACGAATCCCACCTTTATTGTTCATATTTGTACATGAATATCATATTATAACATGTTCTGCAGCAGCTTTTTATTCGATTATCTTTTTTTTGAACTAACTTAAAACTCCATGTCAATAAAAACCAAAACATATTAACATGGTAAGAGCTGTCTGAAAAGTCCCGAAAAAAAGAGTAAACGACAGTTTCTTTTTCATCTGCTTTTCTGTTTTGATCGAATTTCTGAAAAGGATAAACAGGCATTCAGAGTGGGAGCAACCGAACTCGCTTGGTCAATCGGACCGACCATTACATTTATGCTGGCCGTATTATTGGTGCCCTTAGGATTGTTCGGTTCGGGATTGCCTTGGCACCGAACACTCAGGGCGGGAAATTGAAAAAGAACGGTATGGAATTTTGGAAACGGAAGAAAAAGTTACGAATATTTAGAGAAGTTGCTTCACGACTTGCTCCAGCAGCTTGGTAATCCTTTGTCTCGCATCAATAACCCGTGCAAAAGTTCATTATTTGCGGTAATATGATATTGAGTCATGTTTGCATATCTCTTAGTTGGTGTTTTTATCTGTCAAAGGGGAAGCAGCATGACTCTTTTTCTTTTTTTACACAATGATATGGACTTTACTCTTCAGCTACACATGTGTTTTTATTTTTAGTCACGATATTTTGATTATCCTCTATGACTATACTTCTGATTTTGTCTCTTCACCATTTTCTGTGATTGACACACAATCCCAGTAATGAACCTGTAGAATGTCAACTTGATTTTTTGACCGAAAATGAATTTTCACATTCGTTTGAACTTAATCATATATTGAAATTATATATACTAGATATATATTATTTTAGCCTTTAAAATAACTTTCAATAATGATTTTACCAATAAATTCGCTTGTTTATAATATATACTTAGTATATAATGAGTGTATAAAAGCAGATGAAATAATTGAGGTAGTGTCAAAAGTCCTTGAGAACTCAGTAGATGTTCATAGTTATTTCCATTAATTAGATGGAAATGCCATGCAATTACTATTGGCAAAAGCGCCAATAGTTTTGACATTGACGTCAAGGGCAAAGGGAACAAAAAAGCATGCCAAAAAAGTTTTAAAACCATTGTCGAATTCGGAGTTCACTTCTTCTGTGGAGGGTTTTAAGGGCTAACCTAAACCAAAAGGTAGGTCATTTGTTCTATCAGCAATTGAGACGATTACACTATTTTCGGTGCTGGTGGCATACAGAAAATCGAAGGGAGCGTCGCGCTGTGGACAATTGATAGAGCGAGGCACTGACGATAATGAAATATAGTGATTTTATATGAAAATTTTTACAATACGAATAATAGAGGAGCGAACGCTATGATTAAAGTTAGCAATCTCACTAAAGAATTTTTGCAGGGGCAAGAGAGAACACGGGTGTTGAAAGGCGTCGATTTGAATATTAAAAAAGGCGAATTCGTAGCGATAATGGGACCCAGTGGCTCCGGAAAAAGCACTTTGCTGCAGCTGATGGGAGGCCTTGACGTACCGACCGCTGGAGATATACAAATTGACGGGAAATATTTAAATAAGATGAGCGAAAAAGAAAGAACGATATTCAGAAGACAAAAACTGGGGTTCGTTTTTCAAAATTATCAACTGCTTCCGACTTTAACTGTAGAAGAAAATATTGCGTTTCCACTTCATGCCGACGGCAAACTGACAAAGGAGAAGAATCGGGTGATCCAAGAATTGATTCAGGCGGTAGGATTGGAAGGACTTCATCGCAAACGCGCCAACTTGCTCAGTGGCGGTCAGCAGCAGCGTGTTGCTATCGCCAGGGCACTCGTAAATAGCCCGACTGTTTTATTAGCGGATGAACCGACAGGGAATTTGGACAGAGCGAATGCAGAAGAAATTCTCCGGCTATTGACAGTCTTCCATCGTGAAAACAGACAAACGATCGTGATGGTTACTCATGATATTTTTGCAGCCGGATTTGCGGACCGGATTATTCTTTTCAGGGACGGAGGCATCGATCAGGTGGTATCGAGGGAGGAGGGCGACTATGCTAAATATTTGGCGAATTTCATGGCGTAATATCACTCATAACAAAAAGCGTTTTTTCTTTACCTTGTTTGCAATTATACTGGGAACATCTTTTATCACCGCTATGCTGGTAGCCGATAGAACAACTAGAGACGTTTTTAATTACTACACAGATATGTATGTAGCCAATGCAGATTATTGGGTTTTAAGCGATAAGCATACTTATCCGGAAAAAATGATTGAGCCTGTTCAAGATGATCCCGATGTTACGAATATGCTGCTTGTTCTCCAAAAGCAAGCGTTCTTTGAACTTGAAGACGATCACTCTTTAAGTCAAAGATCTGTACGAATTATCGGAGTCAGTGACCAAAACAGCCCGTTACTGGTGCTTCCTGTGATTGAAGGCAGTTTGGATAATAAAGGGGTCATATTGCCGAAAACTGTTGCAACCCTTTTAGGAAAAAAGGTTGGGGATACGGTTCGGTTTGAAGGTTTGGGAGAGGCAAAAGTTTCTGCTATTGTTGAGTATACGCAGCTGCTTGCAAGTCCTAGTGATTGGGACAGTGCTGAATCAACTAGTTTTCGGGTTTTAGTTCCACTCGATATGTTAAGAGAATGGACAGGCAAACATGATGAGATTTCTTATATGCGGTTTCAGGTCAACGGCGATGGCAAGGACCTCTTTCATTCCTTACAGCAGCAGTTCCGTGGGTCAGGTGTGTTCATACAGCCTGTTGTAGCAGATGACCTTCAGAACAACGATATTAGCGGCCTCTATACCTTCTTTTATATTGTTGCCGGTTTATCGATGTTAGTCAGCGGTTTTATTGTCTTTAACACAATTTATACAAGCGTGATCGAAAGAAAAAAAGAATTTGCTATAATGAAAAGCTTCGGCTACACACAACGTTCTGTGTCTAAGCTTGTGCTCATTGAAATCGTACTTTTGTCATTGATCGGTACAGCCATCGGTGTTCCTCTTGGTATATGGCTCGGTGATCTGTTTATGCAGGAACTGCTCAGCATGCTCCAATTTGATATAGTTTATACTTTAAATTGGAGATTGCCGGCGATTATGGCGGTGACTGTTGGAGTGCTGTTCCCTGTTCTGTTTTCGCTTTTCCCTATTTATCATGCAGGCAGAACATCGATTTTATTGACGTTAAAAATGGCCAGCCAATCGAAGGGATCATCAAGACCTCTGCTGATTAGAGCTGTAGTTGGCTTGGTGCTTCTATGCTTTGTGTTTATCGACCACTCTGTAACTTATGCAGCCGTTTTGGCAGGTGTCATTCTTTTGTTTCCTTTGTTGTTGGCCGGTTTAAGCAGAATCATAAAACCTGTTTTAAATTTTCTTTTTCATTATGCGGGGAGTTTGGCTGCCAAAAGCCTCTTTCAACAAATCAATCGAAATGCAAATACGGCAGCGATACTCGGCATCGGAATTTCGGTTATTTTATTGCTTGGTGCGGTGGTGGAATCAGCTCCGGAAGGATATGAACAAGAAATCAGGAATACGTACGGGGGAGATATGAGACTTACGTCTGAAGCGCCTTGGTCTGCAGAAGATATAACGAAACTGCGTTCTTATGATGGAGTTCTAGGCGTTGAGCCATTAATGGAAGCGACCCCGATTACGTGGGAAACGGTTGACGGAGTAAGTAGACAATTTTCTGTTTTTGCCGTAAGTGAAGATGGTCCGGCGTTATTTGCCGATCAACATGAGGAAAAACTGTATAACCGGTTAAAACAGCAAAATGCTGTGCTTCTTGGTGAACGCGCATTTGATGAATGGGGCGGGGAGATCGGGCAGAGCATTCGGATGAATACGCCAAATGGTGAACAATCTTATGTGGTGGTTGGAGTTGTCAAAACATCGCATTATTCCGGTTATGTCGCGTTTATGGATGAGGAACGTCTCAAGGAGGAATTTGGATGGACAAAAAGCTTTGATTTGCTGCTTACTGTTGACAACGAAGCGGCCAGTTCCATCCGAGATCGGGTATGGTCTGATTTCCGCGATCATCTGTCAAAGGTTCAGACGGTTGAAGATGAAATTGAGTCCACTACTTCAACAATTTCCGGTATGAATGAACTGATCTTGATGTTGCTGTTTATGATCATCGGGTTAGCCAGTATCGGCACAGCCAACACCCTTTTGATGAACACGCTGGAACGCGTTTTCGAGATCGGAACGATGCGTGCTCTTGGGTTTACTAAACAACAGGTTAGAAATATGATTATCGCCGAAGGCTTGCTCGTTGGGTTATCCGGAGTTATCGGAGGAATAGCAGCTGGGTTGATCTTAATCTATGTAACAAGTCAGTCTGAACTCATGGACGGATTTATGTCTTTCAAGCTGCCATACAGTAATTTGATAATGGCAGTGATATCCGGTGTTGCGTTGAGTCTATGCGCCGCTTGGATGGCAAGCCAAAGTGCCAGCAAAATAGATATCCAATCATCACTGAAAGAAGGTTGACAACTTGTCAGTTAAATATGGAATTTTGACATTGTTATACCAAAAAAAACATCATGGATACGAATTGAAATTAGAATTGGATTCCCTTTTTGGCATTAAAGGCAAAATTAATCCCGGTCAGATCTATACTACGCTTGATCGCCTGATTCGTGATCAACTTGTCTCGTCCGCAGGAATGGACGATCAGGAAAGAAAATTATACGAGTTAACACCAAAAGGTAAAGATGAGTTGGAAAAATGGTTGCTGGAACCGGTGCCATACACCACGACAAAAGAAGATTTTTTCTTTAAATGGAGCTGTGCCCGCAAAATTAATTTTGCTCAGGAAAAGAAAATGCTTGAACAGCAAAAAGCGGTGGTGATTAAAGAAGTGATGGAATTGACCAAATTAAAAACAGAGCTGCTCCTTCAGGGTGACGAAAGCAAATATTTATTGATCACCGGTATTTTATTGCATTTAGAGGCGGATTTAAACTGGATAAATCAAGTTGAAAATCGAATCCATTAAAAGCTGCCAAGTTCAAAGAAAAGTGCGGGCCAGCATAAATAGAATGAAAGGAGAATGGGCTTAGGATTGCGATCTGGCATATCATTGGGAACTGTTTATCGTAGCGGAAGTGTTGTCAGTCATCTTTCGATATTTTTTAGAAAACCAAAACTCAGTATTTTGCTGAAAGCTGAAGCTCGACTCGGGTTGTATGTATGTCAGCAAACAGGTGAGATTTCAACGTTTCTCATTGTTATTACTATATTTGTCATTTATGCTTGTACTTTTGGAATATCCGATTTTATCAGGTCTAGATCAATAAAAATCGGTCAGCTGCGCGGTGTTGAGCTGTTAACAGATGAAGAAATATGAAAAGATAAGACAAAACCGTGATGCGAAATATATCGAAAAAAATCGTATATCCTCGCTCATTCACCTGGTGTTATTCGTTGTGGTTCCAGCAATATTTTGGTCTATGGGGACGGACGAAACACTTAATAATGAAAATATGAAAGAAGAAAGTAAAAAGACCCCGGCTGTGGCTGCTCCTGTCAAAGAAGATTTCTAGGAGTATATGGATGTACAAATTCATTACTTAAATTTGGCGAAAAATCCTGGTGCTTACAAAAATAAAAAGGTTGTATTCACTGGAAAAGTTATTCAAATTATTGAACATGGGAACAACATTACTTTTAAAGTGAACGTCGATAAAAGTATAGACGGCGTTTGGAATAATGCGATAGTCGTGAATTACCGAAATGCAAACAAAAAAAGCCATCTGCTTGAAAATGAAATGATTACTTTTTGGGGAACCGTCAAGGGATTAAAAACTTATCAGTCTTCGGGAAAACAAGTAACAATCCCTGAAGTGTACGCAAAGTATATAACGATAATGTGGAATGAAAAATAAGTAACTGAAGCGAACTCGCTATCGAACGGTTTCATGTACGAGGATGTGGAATTAAAAGAACCTTACCGGAGCTATCTAAGCAGGTGATAGGTAATGAAAGCCAAGTGTTATGGTCATCAATTTTATAATTCATCGTAACGCTTTCTATTAATTCTAAGTCACTTATGATCGTGTACAATTTTAAACGGTTGACTCGGAACAGTATATCCGTCCCAAGTTTTTTTCTTTATATTCTAAAAAACTTAAACTCTGTTTTTTGTACTGTGAAAGCTAATTCTTTAGATTCAAATCGCTCTTCTTCACACTGCCATATGGATGGTGATCTTGACGTATAGTGGAAATTTCATTGAACATGGCACGATTGATGTCAGAAGTTAACAAGCCAGACCTTGATTGTTTTTCAGAAAGCATTTTCCGTACTCCTTTTTAGAAAAGCTCTCCACTTGATCATTTTCCATCGCTTTCGGCGGAAAAGTGTGTTCAGAAGAATCCCTTGCCAATCATAAGATATAAGATCAAAACAGGAAGAAGTGTTGCAATAGTTCCGAATATCATCCAGAGCCATGACACTCGACGGTACGCTTCCGTGTTGAACTCATTTTCCTCAGTTTGAGCGCTGAGCCGTATCATCTTTCGCTGTAAGGGGAGAAGCACCCCTGCCCAAAGTACTCCTGTCAATACAAACAATATTAATGACAAGGTCAGCCAATTAAATCCCGAAATAAGATACCCCGTTCGAACGGCCATCCAAACTCCGGATGTGATGATGAGCAGCAGTCCCGGAATTGTGAAAACGAAATCGGCAAGCATGACGTTTTTGGCGGCACTATGAATTAATTCACGATTCCCTGTTTGATCTGCCCGCATTTTCCAAAAAGCCGTAATGATAATATTGCCTAAAAAAAGGACAACTCCGACAATATGCATAAATAACAGAAATTCCATATGCCTCCTCCTACCTTTCTTCCTTTGGCTGAAGCATGCCAGACATCAGCTCAGCAAAATCTTTATGATGAAAGAAATGTTTCTTTGAATCAATGGCGCCGCGCATTCGCAGACCAAATGAAATGAGCATAAACAACTCTGCTGTTTTATCGGCATCAACGGACTGAGGGATTACCCCTGCCTCTTGCCCAGCAGCTATCCATAATTTGGACATATGAATGGCTTGTTCATAATACTGTTGGAGTATGTTCTTGACATCAAGCTGATCGCTTTTTCCGAGAAGATACATTAGTACTTGATTGCCGGGATCTTGAGGATTTTCCAGATCCGACAATCGGGCGGTAATTTCATGCATCGGTTCTTCAAATGATTTCTTTTGCGAAGCCTTATTAAAAAAGCGCCCGTTAATTTCGTCCAGCCTATCTTCCAACACCCAGCTGAAAAGCTCGTCTTTGCTTTTTACATAATGGAAAATGGCTCCTTTAGACAAACCGGAACGCTCCATAATGTCATTGAGCGTTGTATTGGTGCACCCTTTTTCACAAATTAATTCTTTCACAGCGTCCAGCAGCAATCGTTTCGTTTGTTCTCGTTTCTGTTCCCGCTTCAATCAAGTTTCCTCCCGATGTTATGTAACTATTTATAATCAATTATAAAAACCGACCGTCGGTTTGTAAATAAATTGTTTTATTTGGTCAAATGCCTCTTATTGATAAATGATCATAGTTTTATCACTTTACTTTGTGTTGACATGATTGTCACTTGTTAGTTACTTGATCGAAAAGACACATGACAATGTTCACAAAAAGTTCATTGAACAAAAAAAGGAATTTTTCTTTGTGTGCAGAATTTGGAGATTATAAGTGAAAAATGAAGAATTTTGTCTCGCGAATGTTTTTTGCTGTTAGATATGTTTAAATTTTTCGGAATTTATTTGCTGGGACGCGACGATGTATAGAAATATTTCGCAATATTTAATAAATATTTTTAGAATAAAGTCGATATTTTTAGTGACTCCAAAAATTAGACTGAAAAGGGATTTTCTGTAGATGTAGTAATCTTTACTGACAGTTCTAATCAGTTGTCCATATCTGTAAATTATAAAAATGCTTTTCAATAGCAAGATGATATGATTAGAAAAACCAAGAGTAGTGCATTTGTTTTATCCATGATAATTTAGGAGGTGTTTTTTATGACCGTTTTTATTGAAAAAAATGGTAAGTTTTTTATTCATGCTAGTCAATTAAAAGGTCATTTAAGGAAATGTGTATCGGAATTAATAATTAGAGAGTATGGATCACTCTTCCGATCAATCTATTTTGGACAGATTGTTATTTTTAAAAGATCTAATGCTGAGTATGAAAGAATTGTTCAAAAACTTGGGGAGGTCGTTCAAGGGGAAAGATGCAAATCGTATTTAAATACTGCTTTATTTTATGATTTACAAATATTGAAGTATAGAAGTAATCGCTAAAAAGTCTGATTGAAAAATGACAGCTTGGAATCCAACTGTATTCCATACTAAAAGAAAGAGATGTTTTTCTCTTTTTAGAAAATTTTTGTTATGTGAATTATTTTAAATGAAATATTAGTGTGTCAAGGAGCATTCAAAATTATTGTTTAAGATGGTGAAACTATGAATAAAAACCCTAATTTTCAATACGTCGAAAAAGCCTTAATCAAAATATTAATGAATCGTTTTTCAGCGTTTCTTCCTCAAGATGATTTACGTAAAATTAAAGAGTGTTTAAGTATGTTGAACTTCTCATATGACTTAATAGAGGATACATGCTTATTTGAATTAATTGAAGAGGGAACTGGTCGATTCCCTTCACCATTACGCTCTATTTTTAGTCAATTATCTCTTTCCCATGAGAAACCTATCCCGTCTTATTATGCTCCAATGCCATTACACGAACCTTTTATGACACCGAGTGAAGTTCCACCAAGTCTGAACACCCTAGAGAATTACTGGAAAACAATTACGAAAGAGTTTTGTCGATTTTGGTCTAATTGCCCTGATGATGCTCAAGTTCGTATTAGTTACTTTCTTTATTGGGCAGATCAATGGCTCTCAAATATACCAGTAGGGAGTAAAAAGGAATCAGTCCCATTATCTGTATATATTCGTTTAGTTGCATCCATAGCATCTGTTATTCAAAAAGGTGAACATTTGACTTTATTAATGGGTGATATCTCAGGCATCCAGCGTTATTTATTTGATATTTCCAGAATAGGTGGTGGAAGTGTCGCAAAACTTCTTCGTGCTAGAAGCTTCTCATTAGGACTTATTGCAGACGCTGCCGCTTACGATTTACTTGAACGTTTAGGTTTACCAGTATGGAACTTAGTTTTATCAGCAGGTGGTGTTTTTTATCTACTTGCACCAAAAGGCATTGATACATTTATAGAGCAATGGAAAAAAGAAATCAATCAACATCTTTATGAAAAATATCACGGTACCATTGTTCTTCACACAAGTAAAACTGAGGTCTCTCTTCATCAGCTCGAAAATGACTTTCCTTCTTGCTTAACGAATCTTTTTCAACAAATAAGAAAATCGAAGAGTCGTAGCTTTGAAGAAATATTGATTCGAGATGGGAAATGGAATGAAGATGCTTTTATCCATAATGTTAGTATAACTGAGGAATTTTGCAAAAGTTGTCGTCGTTACCCGGCTGATGCTGAGAACGAAGAAAAACTATGTAGGTATTGTCAAGAAGATGAAAAAATAGGAAAGTTAATTCCTAAAACAAAGTATATTGTTTTTCATCAAAAAAATGGAGATATATCCATATTTCCAAATGTATCTGTTTCTCTAATACAGGCAGAAGAGCACATTCCAACCGACTCAAAGTTGATAGTTATCATAAATCAACATCCGATTCCCAAAAAAGAAGTTCCTATTCAACAACGCTGGATGACTAACTATATTCCTACAGCTCCAAAAGGAGGTTGTAACCATTGCAAAGAACAAGGCTTGTTCACAGAAGAGGGAATACCTTTAAGTTTTAATTGTCTAGCTTCACTAGCAAAAGGAAAAGAAAGAATAGCGTATTTAAAGGCGGATGTTGATCGACTCGGAATGCTCTTTTCATTCGGATTAAGAAACAAAGATGAACGTGGTCTTTATACATTGGATGAAATAATGACTCTAAGTCGTTACTTAGAACGATTTTTTGCCGGTCATGTGAACGAGATGATTGAAAAAAAATACCGCAACATCTATACCGTTTTTTCAGGTGGGGACGATTTGTTCCTAATTGGTTCATGGAACGAAGTTATTGAGTTTGCGAAAGAAATTCATCAACAGTTCGTTACGTATGTAGGTGGAAATACAGATGTGACGCTTTCAGCAGGAATAGAAATCGTCCGCTCGAGAATACCGTTACCACATGCAACAAAAATGGTAGAAGAACAGCTCGAGTTAGCTAAAGAAAAACCGAGTTATAATCGAAAACTTGAAGGAAGAAATCAAATAGCCATCCGACATAAACCTGTTGAATGGGGAGATTTTGAAAAGATTCTTAGCGAAGCGGAAAGATTAGGAAAATGGTGTCTTAAAGGGTGTATTTCATCATCGTTTTTACACAAGCTGTATTACTTTGCTAATATGTACCAATCGTTACAAAAAGGGCAAGGGAGTGCTTTTAAACTAGTCCCATTATTAAATGACCAAATCCAAAGGAATATTACAGGAACATTCGAAAATGAGCGACAAGAGATCGGAAATTGGTTTTCCCAATTACTACAAATAGATGTAGCCGAAGTCCGATGGAAATGGGCACATATGAAGCTCATTTTAGAGGTAGCACAACTTTATCGAGAAAGAGAGGAGAAAGACTCATATGGAAATCAAAACATATCTTAATACAGGTTATTTCGATGAGTCGGGAAATTATAAAAGAGAAATATATATTGACTGGGCAAAAGCGATCGCATCTAAACTTAAACGAGATAAAATGACAAGTGCTTCCATCCGCCGCTTTTACGGTCGTGTACGCGCCTTATCGACAATGTTCAGAGATGAAGAAACATTTCAAAGAAATAAACACGAACTACAAAAATTAATTCCACTTGTTTACTATTCATTGCAACGCGATCAAGCAAATGTTCCAGAATCATTTAAAGACTTTCTGGAAGTAAATGTGCGGCTTGCGGAACAAAGTTTGAAAGATTTTAAAGCGTTTGTCGATCATTTTCAATCGGTAGTTGCTTTTTTTCCAAAAGAAGATCAAAAAGGAAACAGAAAGGGGAAATGATACATGAAATTAAATAAATTCATTCAAGTACAAGCTATTATGAAATGTGAAACGGGGTTACGTATCGGCGGATCTAATGAGTCGATTGAAATTGGCGGAGTAGACAACCCAATTATTCGAGATCCAATCAGTGGATTACCATACGTTCCAGGTTCTTCACTAAAGGGAAAAATGCGTTCTCTTTTAGAATCGATATACGGTCGGTTTGAAACAAAAGAAGGAAAAAGAGTAGAGAGGAGAAATGGACAACCGTGTGGATGTGCTGCACGCTTTTGCACTGTATGTAAAGTATTTGGCCCACACAAAAATCCATCTCATCATCTAGGACCTTCTCGTTTAATTGTTCGTGATGCTCACCTTACAAAAGAATGGGAAGAAAAGTTGTCACAACTTCAACTAGAAAAAGGGCTGAATCTTGCTGATTATAAATGGGAAAATACAATTGATCGCATTAAAATGAGCGCTACACCAAGAGGACTTGAGCGAGTACCTGCTGGGACTGAATTTGCAGTAGAGTTTGTTTTAAAAGTATATGATGGTGACAACGAACAAGAAATGATTGAATTTTTTACTCACGGATTAAAGCTACTAGAACATGATTATTTAGGGGGATCTGGCAGCAGAGGATATGGAAAAGTTTCTTTCAATTTTATTAAAAAAATTCAAAAAGATGCAAAAAAATTGAAAGAATTAGAGCTTGTTTAAGGATGTGAGTGTTTTGCAAATTTATGAAATAACCGTTCGCTTGCAAAGCCCGTTCCTTACACCATGGCATGCTGATACCATCTTTGGGCATTTAGCGTGGGCTTACAAAGAGTTAAATGGAGAACAATCATTTGAGGATTGGCTCCTTCTTTTTAAGGAAGGAAGACCACCGTTTATACTTTCGGATGCATGGATAAAAGGACTGTATCCTAAACCAATGATTCCGCCATTAGAAAGAGAAGCGCATACATTTGAGGAACAACTTGAACAAGCAAAAAAAGGTAAAATATTCAAAAAAGTTACGTATTTTACGGAAAATATGTTTTTAAAAGTCATTACCGGTAATTACGAAACTATACTTCATGAAGAACACGAAAGAGACTTATTAGTAGATTATAAGCGTAGTGTATCTCTGCATAACACCATTGACCGCGAACTAGGACATTCCCTTCAAGAAAACGGGGTTTATGAACTGGAGTCAATGTATCTTCCAGACTTTCAATTACTTTCAATATTTGTAAGAGCAGAAAGAGAAAGTGTTATTAAGGAGCTCTTACATCTTTTTGAAATAGTATCAGTAGAGGGATTTGGAAAGAAAAAAAGCATTGGGTTCGGTCGTTTCTCGATACTTGGAATGAAACAACGTTCAGACTTAGATACGGCGCAATCTGGCGGGGATGCGGTTTTGTGGCTTAGCCATGGAGTTCCTAAAAAATTAGATCCCGTCAGCGGATGGTACCAAATCGAAACAAAATACGGGAAGGTTGGAAATACATATTCTTTAGGAAACAACCCATTTAAAAAACCGTTTACCCGAATTAAACCAGGTGCCGTTTTTCGTGTAGACAAGCCACTTCCTTTTTATGGACGGATGGTCGAAAATATACATCCATATTTACACGAAGTTGTTCAATATGGATACGCATTTGCCATTCCTATTAAACTGCCAAAATATATAGAAAAGGAGAAAAGATCGATATGAAAATACTGCTTAGTTTCGTTGGAAATAGAGATCCTTTGGCGAACGATGGCACAGAGGGAGCGATAGTTGCTGCTTTTAAGGCATTACAACCGGATTGGATGTATTTATTTCCAACGGTGAAAAGTCCAACAAGCAAAAGTGATACAGAAGAAAATGCGGAGGAAACAAAAGAGTATATTCTTGGTTTAGCAAAAGAAATGGGAAAAGAGGTTCATATCTCCATAATCCCTATTCAAGTAATGAATCCAACAGATGTGCAAGAAATCATTGAAGAAATGCGTCAAATCATTCGTAAAATTGTTCAAGAAACGAGTCATGAACATGTAGAGTACCTTGTTTCAATTTCTTCTGGTACTCCTCAAATGCAAATGTGTTGGGCGTTACTCGTTTTTTCACGCATCATTCAAGGGAAATTGTATCAAGTTGTCGCTCCCCAATTTGCTGAGGAGAAAGAGCGAGTAAAGGAAGTAAATATAGCTTATTTAGAAGAAGAAAATATCCTCAGACAGATTCAGGACTTACTAAGCAAATATCAATTTTCTACAGCTGCAGATCGCCTTTCTTATTTAGCGAAAGAAGTAACACAATATGGAAGTCGGCAAAAGCTTGCGGAAACTTTAACACATCTAGTACAGGGATATATGTATTGGGACATGCTTCGGTATGAAGACGCTTTAAAAAAATTAAAGGAAGTAAAGGCATCGATTAAAAGAGAGTTTATTGAATTGGAACCGATAGTAGATGAACAGCTCAAAGTGTTGGATTCTTTACGTGAGATTTATGAAGTTGTGACTGAGGATGGTCAATATAGTAGTAAGTTAGACATTGGGTTAATTTTAGTAGATTTATATCATAATATGATCCGTCGCTATGAAGAAGGAAATTATGCAGATTCACTTGCACGCTTCTGGAGAATTTATGAAGAAGGATTATTTTATGTTTTAAGAAGAATCGGTGTAGATCCGAGAAATCTAAATAAAAGTTCAAAAGAAGACTTTAAAGCAGCAGCCATGAAATACTCATCGAATGGAAATTTAACATTAAGTTCAGCTGCAAAAGTTTTAAAAGAAATCAACCTACAATATGTGAGAGAGATGGATCAAATTGTAGTTGAAGTAGCAGGCAAAAAGAAACAATCGTTATCCAACAATTTAGAATATCTTCGTAAGTTACGAAATAGTTCTTATGCGGCTCATGGATTATTACCAGTCAAGGCAGATGATGCAGAATTGGCAGTGAAAACCGCTGAACATTTTTTACACTTCATTTTTCAAAAGCATAATATGCAATCAGAAAAATACTTAAATCTCTATCCTTTCGATCGGTCTTTTTATGGCAGTAGGTTAAATAAAGTGTTAAGTTCTTCATAAGAAATTCATAGTAAATTATGCGATTTATAAGCCAGAAAGAAGGTAGATTTTTATATGAGAATTACATTGAAGTTGAGACCTTCAACTTCAGAAATATCCTTACCGCTCCATTATCAATCAGCAGTTCAAGGTATGTTATATAACTCAATGCGGTCAAAATATTTGTCCGATTTCATCCATAACAAAGGGTATCAAAAAGAAAAACGAACATTCAAATTGTTTACGTTTAGCCGATTGCTTGGAAAACATGAATTGCAAATAGATAAAAAGCAAATTATATTTTACGATGAAGTCACTTGTCACATCGGGACCGCTTTTACCGAAATGGGAAAAGAGTTAATCGATCACTTTACAAATCAAACCGAACTCGTATTGGGGAACAATAAGTGTTTAATTCAAAGTATTGAAGTTGAAAACAAAAAAATTGAACGAGAAGAAGTTATTATTGAAATGCTTTCGCCAATAACTGTTTATTCTACTTATTCCTCTTTAGATGGCAAAAGAAAAACACACTATTTTCAACCGTTGGATCCTATGTTCTCCCAATTGGTTGAAAGAAATTTTGAGAATAAATATGAAGCTATTTATCAGCAAAGACCGCTATCACGATTAATCCTCGAGCCCATAGAAGTAGCTCGTAAAGATAAAGTGGTTACTAAATTTAAAGATTTTTATGTTACGGCTTGGTTGGGAAGATATCGTTTGAAATCATCTCCAGAGTATTTGACGTTTTTGTATAATACTGGTTTAGGTGGACGAAACTCTCAAGGATTTGGCATGTTTCATATCATTGATTAAAATGTTTAAATAGAATGCATCAACTGTCGTCGACCCCCAATCATGCAGAAATCCCAGAGGATCGACGACTCTTTTAAATCTTCATTGAGCCCAAGCAAATCAAAGGTTTGATAAAAATTCCCCTTTTCGTTAAAATAAAAATAACCAGTCAAGCATTAAAAATGAAATGCTTATTTAACAACATTTTTTGAGGTTTTTATCTTAACTATAAGGGATTGAAACTAAGAAAAACAGTCAAGGTCTTCCCCTGACTGTTTAGTTTTTATCTTAACTATAAGGGATTGAAACTGATTTGCTGCCCCGCTAATGAGTACATGTCCCCAATGGAGTATGAGAAGATTCATCAGCAAGGCAAAAAGCAGCAACGTTTCTCACCATAAGTTACGATATAAGGGACATCTTTCCTCTTGAGAAGAGGAATGGTTTACCAAACCGTTCTCCTTCTCAAGAGGCCACCAAACGAAGTGCGGTAGTAGGATTTTAAATTTTTCTCGATTTTACGTGTCTATTTTCTTGACATAATACCATTAGACCCTTATGAGTCAGAGCCTTATTCCCGTATAAAATACCTATATTTAGATTACTTTAACTTCTAAAAAGTCACATCCTGTTATATTATTTTTCTCTATTAGTTCTCTAAGTTCTTCTGATATGAATATTGGAATTTCATCACCCTTGAGTTTAATAATATGCTTTGATTGTATCGCCTCCTTACATAAAGCATATTTTTTTATACTATATATACTTTCACCATCAAGTTCAAACACACTATAATCTGAATTTTCTAAGTTTAATGCATCGACAACATTCAAAATGTTAGCTACCGAAAAACCTTTTAAAATTTTGTTTTCACCTTTAATCACTACATTTATAGGCAGATATTGTATACCATCATCTACTTTCTCTAAAATCGCTTTAAATCTTTCAGAAACTATAAACCACCCTAAATTGTTTGCTAAGTAATCTGTTAATCTTTCTCCTTCTTTAGGGTCAAAGTAAAAGGTGATTTCGCTATTCCAATTATGAATATACTTACCTTCCGATAATTCATATTGTTCAAATCCCTTTGTATCTATACAGTATGCTACTACATCTCTATCATCACTATCATCCATTAGCAACTTATAAAATCTCATTATTTCTTCCTCCAATAATCTTTATAAAGCATCTCCGGGTTCTTTCTAATTTCCTGTTTTACTTGTTCGAATAATCTTAAAAATTTCCTTTTATCCCCCTTAGCTATTTTATCAAAAGTTCTAATATTGCTTAACACATACTCGTGATAAGCATTTGGATGTCTTCCATGATGAGGTAGTAATTCTATATTCCAAACGTCATCCAAATCTAGTCCATATTTTTTTGTTATAGCCTCTATTTGTGGAGTATATTTTTTACTTATTATTAGTAGCATAATGATGTTTTTGTAAAGGTTTACCTGCACCCTTAGTGCTAAGTTCAACGCCATCGTTGCCTGCTTTACCTTCGCCTAGATTTAACCCCGTCTTCTCACTCAGATAAGCTCGAACTTTATTCTCCAATCCATTGGTGTTTTCGGGTGGAACTTTAACGTTCTCAATCCCTTCCATGGCCAATCCCATTTGCCGGCCAGGGATTGAATTTTTCAGATTGGTCAGGGCGTTGTCTAAGAACCGGCCGGCTTTCAGTGCACTATTTGCGCTTTTGTTTTTCAAATGGTGCGGGATTTCTTATCAATCATGCCTTTGCCTCATACACTGAGACCGACCAGGTCGCCAATACCTTTCTTCGTCTTTTCCCATTCAGAAGGGATAACTTGACATCCACTGCCTTCATGCCTCCGATTGAAACGAAATGGATTCCAACATGTGGAACAGCTTTCTGTTTCATTATAAGAGAAAATATGAAACTTTTGGTAAACAGAAAGAAAAAAAGGAATTTTAAGTAAAAACTACCAATCATTTTTCAGATTATGTTCTTATTTCAGATCGTAGGAACCGATCGAATAGACCTAAACCAATTTTTCCAGAATGAAATGTTAAAAATATGGTCTCACTCTTCCTTCAATTGAATGAGAAGGGAATGAGCCGGATGTTTACTTTATTAAAACAGATGGGTCAGGTAAAATGGTTGATACAACATGGATTTCATTGTCGGCAAGCAAACTTTGAAATCTGTTTTAAACGGAAATAAAAAAGAGTCGTCGACCCCCAATCATGCAAAAATCCCCGGGGATCGACGACTCTTTCAAATCTTCATTGAGCCCAAGAAAATCAAAGATTTGATAAAAATTCCCCTTTTCGTTAAAATAAAAATAACCAGTCAAGCATTAAAAATGAAATGCTTATTTAACAACATTTTTTGGGGTTTTTATCTTAACTATGAGGAATTGAAGCATCTCTTCAAGTTCTAGTTCCTCATCAAGGCTTGGTTTTTATCTTAACTATGAGGAATTGAAGCAAACCTTCAATCAAAACATTTAAAACGTCTGACATGTTTTTATCTTAACTATGAGGAATTGAAGCGTTTGAAAGCCTGCTATTTTTTCATCTGATGGATGTCGTTTTTATCTTAACTATGAGGAATTGAAACTAATAAGGTGGGATACCTACACTTTCCTCAAGCAGTTTTTATCTTAACTATGAGGAATTGAAACCATCATTGACTTTGTACCAAATTCTTTCAGAAGCATTTCGTTTTTATCTTAACTATGAGGAATTGAAACATGAAATTTTAAGTTTTGTAACATTGTTGTAACATAAGTTTTTATCTTAACTATAAGGAATTGAAACTTTTGTTTTCTATCGTCGAGGTAAATCTTGATGGCTAGGTTTTTATCTTAACTATAAGAACTTAAATCTCATTCATTCGGACTGGTTCACAACACGTAGGGCAACGTTTTTCATAATTTATTTACTACCCTTTCTCCTTGACAGATGTCTGTAGGAGAAAGGGTTATTTTATTGGCGAACATGATGTAGAAGATTCCTTTTTTTCTCGTTTTGGATTAAATGGACTTGTCATATGATCGTTTGTGACTGATTTTTGTCATAAAACGATCATTTTTGAATGTTTTTGATAAAAAATGATAGATTTTCGAAAGTGCTTACACTATAATGAAATTAGAGAAAGAGAAAACATCCAGATGGGAGTTGATAAGGCTGCTAACACCAGAGAGACACCGGATCATTTTAGAGCTGTTGGAACAAAAGGGAGTCGTCAAAATTCAAGAATTGGTGGAGGCAACCTCTTCGTCAGAATCTACGATTCGAAGAGATTTAAGCCAATTAGAAAAAGAAAAAAAGTTAAAGAGAGTTCATGGCGGAGCTTCCTTATTTCAACAAAGAAGTGAAGAGCTGAGCATCTCCGAAAAATCGACAAAGAATTTAGAAGAAAAGCGGATGATCGCTCAATATGCAGCGAGTCTCATTCAAGATGGTGATTGTATATATTTGGATGCGGGTACAACCACCTTTCAAATGATCCCGTACATTTCTGCTCAAAAAATAAAAGTAGTAACAAATGGATTAACCCATTTGGAAGCACTGCTTGAACAAAATATCGAAACCTATTTAACGGGTGGTTATGTGAAAAAGACCACAAGAGCTCTCATCGGTAAGGGGGCTCAAGAGGGGCTGCAATCGTATCGTTTTGATAAGGCCTTTATGGGTGTTAACGGAATCCACCTTGAGTTTGGTTATACAACTCCTGATCCAGAAGAAGCGGCTGTGAAAAGCCTCGCAATGAATCTCTCACAAAAGTCATTTGTTCTGGCTGATCATACAAAATTTAATGAATTTACCTTTTCAAAAATTACAGATTTAAATGATGCCATCATTATTACAGATGAAATTGATCAAGAAATCTTAGAAGAATTTTCAGCCAAAACCGCAGTAAAGGTTGTGAAATAATCATGATTTATACGGTTACCTTAAATCCATCGATTGATTATCACGTCCGTATTAATCACTTAAAAATAGGAGAATTGAACCGAGCGGAAGAAACACTTTACTTCCCGGGAGGAAAAGGGATCAATGTGTCCCGCGTATTGAAACGCCTTGGTATCGATAGTGTTGTATTAGGGTATGCAGGCGGTTTTACAGGAGATTTTCTTAAGAATGCATTAATTAGTGAAAATATTGCCATTGATTTCACTGAGGTGGAAGAGCCTACCCGGATCAATATAAAGCTGAAAGGAGATCAAGAAACGGAAATTAACGGGAATGGACCTGCCATCTCAAAAGAAAAGCAGGAAAAGCTATTATCAAAAATTTCTTCTTTGAATAAAGATGATGTTTTAGTGCTTGCTGGCAGTTTGCCTCCAACAGTTCCTGAAAATTTTTACGAGACGATAGCATCGATTTGTCAGGAAAGGGAAATACCGTTTGTCGTTGATACATCAGGACCGAGTCTAAAACGGTTGATACCTATGAGACCTTTTTTAATAAAACCGAACCATCACGAATTAGGAGAGTTGTTTCATGTAAACATTGAGACGGTAGAAGATGCAATAAAGTACGGAAAGAAGCTGCAAAATGAAGGAGCAAGGAATGTAATCGTTACCATGGGAGGAAACGGAGCAGTATTGATTAATGCTGATCATACCGTATTGGCCAAAGTCCCAAAAGGTAACGTGAAAAATACAGTAGGAGCTGGGGATTCAACTGTTGCCGGTTTCTTAGCCTCCTATATTCAAAACCATGACGCGATCAAAGCATTCCAACACGGCGTCAGTGCCGGAAGTGCAACAGCATTTTCAGAAGATTTATGTACAAAGGAAAGTGTGGAACAGCTTCTTCCAAATATTCGCTTGGAAATTTATCGGTAAGGAGGATTGTATAATGAAAATCACGGATTTATTAACGAAAGAGACGATTATATTAGATTTACAGTCTGCTACCAAAATGGAAGTACTTAATGAATTAATAGAAACGCTTGCGAGGGCAGGGAAGCTTCACGATAAAGAAGCGTTTAAGGAGGCCATCCTTGCTCGTGAATCTCAAAGTACGACTGGAATTGGCGAAGGGATAGCGATTCCGCATGCTAAAACGAATGCAGTTAAACAGTCTGCGATCGCATTCGGTCGTTCAAAAGCAGGCATTGACTTTGAGTCTTTAGATGGTAAGCCCAGCCATTTATTTTTCATGATTGCAGCTAGTGAAGGCGTCCACAATGCTCATCTAGAAACACTTTCCCGTTTATCGACATTGTTAATGGATCAAGAGTTTCGTAAAAAAATTGAATCAGCCAATTCTGCTGAGGAAATCATTGAAATTATCAATGAAAAAGAAAAGGAAAATGAAGAAGAGAGCGAGCAGATCGATTCTAAAAAAGGAAAAATTTTAGCCGTTACCGCTTGTCCGACTGGTATTGCTCATACGTATATGGCAGCGGATGCTTTGAAGACAAAAGCGAAAGAGTTAGGCGTTGACATTAAGGTTGAAACGAATGGTTCAAGCGGTGTCAAAAATAAGCTGACGCCAGAAGAGATCGAAGAGGCAGACGCAATCATTGTGGCTGCAGATAAGCAAGTGGAAATGGACCGTTTCGATGGCAAACATGTCATTGAAGTCCCTGTTGCACAAGCCATTCGCCAACCAAAAGAGTTGATTGAACGAGCATTAAAGAAAGACGCACCTATTTACAAAGCTTCGGGAAAAGAAACAAATTCAGCGTTTCAACGGGGAGAACGAAAAGGATTTTATAAGCACCTCATGAATGGGGTTTCAAACATGCTGCCATTTGTCGTTGGCGGCGGTATCTTGATTGCCATTTCATTTATTTTTGGGATTAAAGCGTTCGATCCGAACGATCCATCTTACCATCCGATTGCTGAAGCATTGATGACTATTGGCAAGGAAAATGCCTTTAAATTAATGATTCCTGTTTTAGCCGGATTTATTGCCATGAGTATTGCGGATCGTCCGGGATTTGCTCCGGGAATGGTCGGAGGATTTTTGGCAGCAAATGGGGAGGCCGGTTTTCTTGGCGGATTAATTGCCGGTTTCTTAGCCGGATATTTAGTCGTTCTTTTAAAACGAATCTTTCAGGTTCTGCCGCAATCATTAGAAGGGATTAAGCCAGTTTTACTATATCCTTTATTCGGTATTTTAATTACAGGTTTTATTATGATGTATGTGGTGAATGATCCTGTTAAAGCGATTAACGATGGATTGAAAGCTTGGCTGGAAGGCTTAGGAACTGGGAACTTAGTTCTTTTAGGTTTGATTTTAGGGGGAATGATGGCTGTAGATATGGGAGGTCCGATCAACAAAGCAGCCTTTACATTCGGTTTAGCGATGATTGATGCAGGAAACTACGCCCCGCATGCTGCGATTATGGCTGGCGGTATGGTTCCTCCATTAGGACTAGCCATTGCAACAACTTTGTTTAAAAAGAAGTTTACAAAAGCAGAACGAGAAGCAGGAAAAACGTGCTATATTATGGGGGCAACCTTTATAACAGAAGGAGCCATTCCTTTTGCCTCAGCTGATCCAGGACGTGTAATTCCATCGATTATCGTAGGTTCCGCAATTGCCGGTGCGTTAACGATGGTATTTGGAATTGGTTTGTCAGCACCGCACGGAGGCATATTTGTCATCCCGTTTATAAGCGGCAGTCCATGGTTATATGTACTTGCTATTTTAATTGGTTCATTTGTAACAGCTCTTATGGTCGGTTTCTTAAAGAAAGAAGTAAAAGAATAAAAGACTAATACGAGCAGCAAATTTCTTTTAAGGGTTCGGATCTAGTGTCTGAACCCTTTTATGTGTGCGCCCGGCATGGGTGTAATCTATAGGGTGAAAGTCCCGAGCTGCGAAGGCAGAAGTAGCAGTTGGCTTAACGCAAGGGTGTCCGTGGCGACGCGGAATCTGAAGGAAGCGAGCGGCAAACTTTAAGGTCTCTCGGAACACGAACTTCATATGAGGCTAGGTATCACTGGGTGAGTTTGCACAACAAAACAAAGCCCTTTCTGCCGAAGGTGATACAAAGTAAATGAAGCAGATGGATGGAAGGAAAGATTACACTCTTACCCGGGGAGGTCTGGCTGGCACGCCAAGTAACCTTGGTAACCTATCTAGTGATAGATAGCTGAACAGTCAGAAGTCAGCAGAAGTCATAGTACTCTTTCAAGCTCGAGATGGAAGAGGAAGGACTGAACAATTAAGGAGAACGAATCGCTAGGCGTTCATCTTCTGTGTGGAAGCAGACAATCCGATAGGACTTACTTGAAGGAGGAAGTGGTGAATCCCACGGGGGACTTCAAGAGGGTGGAGCAGAAGATGGCACAAATAGAAGAATTCGTTCACGTGGAGAGGATATCAATGTTGATGGAAATGATTTTGTCACGGGAAAATCTCCTGGCGGCACTGAAACGAGTCGAACAGAATAAAGGAGGTCACGGAGTAGATGGCATGTCCGTAAAAGACCTACGAAGACACCTCTACGAAAATTGGGACTCCATTCGACAGTCGTTGAGAGAAGGAACCTACAAGCCCTTACCCGTCCGTCGAGTCGAAATCCCGAAACCGAACGGTGGAGTAAGGCTTCTAGGGATCCCTACCGTGACGGATCGTTTCATCCAACAAGCGATTGCCCAAGTGTTGACGAAAATCTTTGATCCGACCTTCTCGAACCATAGCTATGGTTTCCGCCCAGGTAGAAGGGGACATGATGCGGTTAGGGAAGCAAAGGGTTATATCAAAGAAGGATATCGTTGGGTAGTCGATATAGACCTAGAGAAATTCTTTGACAAGGTGAATCACGACAAACTGATGGGGATCTTAGCGAAAACGATCAAAGATCGAATTCTACTGAAGGTAATCCGCCGGTATCTTCAATCAGGCGTGATGATCAATGGAGTGGTAATGGAAACGGACATGGGAACGACCGTCTCTAGTGAAAATACAATACAATAATAATTTGACAGTTTATTATTGTCACAACCAGTTAAAAGCTTACCCCCACTTTCTCGCCACGAGAATGCGTTCTCACGTGTTTTAAAGTGTACTCGAAGGGTATTAATGGTTTAGTCGCTTTACCATGCATATCTGCCAAACTCCATGTAGGTAGAACCATCATGGGCTCTGAAGTTAATATTGGGTTAACTATAACTAATAAAAAAACTTGAAAGGCTTATAGCCAATCGAGGTAATATAGGTTATAGCTCACGTTTAACTAAATCTAATAAGAAATCCCCGAAATCATTTGCAATTATTTCATACTTTTGTTTGTCTAAGTCAACTCCTGGAAAAAATGAGACAACCTTAGGTTCATTATTATCAATCTTGTTAAAGTCTAAGCAAAAAACTTCATCACTTCCTGTATCGTGAATTATTAATAAATTATTTGGCAAATTACTCTCTCTTCTCTCTGTTAAAGTATACCATATTGCATCTGGAACTGAAGAATTTTCAAAATCGCTACTAATTATCCCGAAAATCTCTTGAGAACCAAAGTTACCCGCACCAAAAGACAACAGAAAATCCAAATATGAACCTGTGAACTTTAACCCAAGTTTTTCTTCTGCTTGAATAATTAATTCTCTTGAGCGGGGACCCACAAAATCACTTAGTTCTGCATTAGACAAAATAATTTTTTTAGCTTGATTATATGCTTCCATACTCATATTTTTCCCTCCCTCTATATACTTTAATTTTCTCCTCGAACTATTTAAAATCACTAACTCTATGTTTCCAATAATCTTTGCGCCATTTATCAAATTCATTCCTGTTAATCCCACTAGGGATAGTATTAGGATTAATGTGGATTATCTTACTATTTTCATTGTGAAATGTTTGTGTAACCTCAGCAATAGAACTTTCATTTCTTTGTGTCATGTGATGGAGATTTATAGGCTTTCGATCTGAACCTAACGGTGCTAACCCCTTTTCCATTCTTTCAAGGTTAGTTCTACCACGCGCATCTTTCATAGTAGTGGATCATCCAAAAAATACCACACCGTCAAAAAAGGGGATACCGTTTCCGAATTGGCTGTTAAATACGGTAGCACGGTTGCACAATAAATCTTGGAACAAACTAAAAGACGTAAACAAAATTTACGTTGGGCAAAAATTGGGGCTGAAATAGACAGGTTTGTTCATAATAAAGTAACATAAGCAAAAAGCCATTTTCAGCAGTGAGAATGGCTTTTAAGCTTTTCTTTATGAGCAAATTATTTAACTCAAATAATAAAGAAAAACCTTGAAAGGATCTGGACTGACCCACCTATTTGAGGCACAGAAAAAACACCTATGCTGCCTGTTTCCTGAACTCAATAGGTGACAGGTAGTTTAATTTGGCCTGAATTCGAATTTGATTATAATAATAGATGTCATTCTGAACCATTTGTTTTACACTAGAGTTAGTGAGATGTTGTTTTTCTTGTGAATAGAATGTTTCAGCCTTTAATGAAGAATGAAACGATTCTATTACGGCATGATCATGGCAGTTTCCTTTGCGGGACATGCTCGTGGTAATGCCTTTTTCTTTGGCTAAATGTTGAAAAGCATAAGACGTATAGACCGCCCCTTGATCGCTATGGAATAACACTTGTTTTGGTTGTCGCTCTTTTACGGCCATTTCTAGTGTCTTTAACACTAGCTGAACATCCTGTCGGTCGCTGATTTGATAGGCAATAATCTCATGATTGTATAAATCCATAATGGTTGACAAGTAAAGCATCGAAGTACCAAACGGCAAATAAGTGATATCCGTTACCCACTTTTCATTTGGTTGAGAAGCCGTAAAATCACGGTTTAAACGATTCGGTACGATGATTTTACTTTCTCCATTGATCCAATTTTGACGTTTATTTTTAATCCCTAACGTCTCCATAATTTCTCGGTTGGTATACCCTGCTTGTTTCATCTCGATAGCTTTCCACTTGATCTCCTTTGGATAATGAACTCTTGTCCCCATAAGTAAAACACCTCCACAAATCGAAGTAAGTTATACATTCGATTCAGGAGGTATTTTTTCCTTGTCCCATTTTACTGGGTCACTTCAATCCTACCCATCAAGGTTTTTTGTAGCTACTATGACTCAAAAGCTGTTCTTTCTGGAAATATGCCACCTTCTCTTACAAGGCAAACTGCCAATCTTTGAGCAGCTCGATCAAAATAAAACTTAGAGGGAATATTTTGATCTGGTAAACTTTCTAACTCTGAAAACTTCCTAGTTATTTTATTTAACTCAATTTTACCCATAATCTCTTCATTAGGTCCGAATTTGTAAACCACAGTTTCATCATCTTCATATTCTTTTAATAATAAAACATACGAAGCCAATTTTACTCCTCCTCTGGTGGATACCACGGACGCCCAGATTCAATTGTTTTATCATGTGCGATCCTGTAATCCGTTTTGAATATTCCTTCAAATTTTGATTCAAAAAGTTCATGATTTAACAAATCAATATCATTCTTGATATAAGTACCTTTTTGAAGTCTATCCCAAGCTTGCGCAATTTGATAATCTGGATCAAAGCGTCCAATTCCATGTTCTTTTATGTGCTCTTTGATAAATAAATGCTCCTTAATTCTTTGTATTCTCTGTTCGGTCATTCCTGTGTTTTTAGCGATAGACTGGACATCAGTTTTGGATTTTCTAAAAGATTCATACATCTCTTCTGCTTTATCAAGTTGCTTTAGATATTCATCAATTGAAAGTTCCCTGCCACCAGTTTGTACATTACCCGTACCCTTAGTGCCAAGTTCAACGCCATCGTTGCCTGCTTTACCTTCACCTAGATTTAACCCCGTCTTCTCACTCAGATAAGCTCGAACTTTATTCTCCAATCCATTGGTGTTTTCGGGTGGAACTTTAACGTTCTCAATCCCTTCCATGGCAAATCCCATTTGCCGGTCAGGGATTGAATTTTTCAGATTGGTCAGGGCGTTGTCTAAGAACCGACCGGCTTTCAGTGCACTATTTGCGCTTTTGTTTTTCAAATGGTGCAGGATTTCTTATCAATCATGCCTTTGCCCCATATACCGAGACAGATCAGGTCGCCAATACCTTTCTTCGTCTTTTCCCATTCAGAAGGGATATACTTGACATCCACTGCCTTCATGCTTCCGATTGAAACGAAATGGATTCCAACATGTGGAACAGCTTTTGTTTCATTATAAGAGAAAATATGAAACTTTTTGCAAACAGGAAGAAAAAAAGGGAATTTTAAGTAAAAAATACCAATCATTTATCAGATCATGTTCTTATTTTAGATCGTAGGAACCGATCGAATAGACCTAAACCAATTTTTCCAGAATGAAACGTTAAATATGGTTTCACTCTTCCTTCAATTGAATGAGAAGGGAATGAGCCCGGATGTTTACTTTATTAAACAGATGGATCAGGTAAAATGATTGATAAAACATGAATTTCAATGTCGGAAGGAAAACTTTGAAATCTGTTTTAAAGAAATAAAAAAGAGTCGTCGACCCCCAATCGTGCAAAAATCCCCGGGGATCGACGACTCTTTTAAATCTTCATTGAGCCCAAGCAAATCAAAGGTTTGATAAAAATTCCCCTTTTCGTTAAAATAAAAATAACCAGTCAAGCATTAAAAATGAAATGCTTATTTAACAACATTTTTTGGGGTTTTTATCTTAACTATGAGGAATTGAAACTACTTTGCTAGGTTCACGACGAAAATTTTAATCATTGTTTTTATCTTAACTATGAGGAATTGAAACTAAGATGGGCAGTCAGATAGTGATATGCCCCTTAAGGTAGACAGATTAAAATATAAAAAATCTGTTTTACCTTAGGGGAGTTTTTCTATGTATAAGCAATATACTACAGAGTTCAAACTTGAAGTTTTACTTGCATATGAAAACCGAGAATGTACTATATCAAGAGCTTTGTAAAAGGCATCAAATTACTAAATATTCTTTAAGGCAATGGATAAATGAATTTGAGGAATTTGGAATAGAGGGTCTAGAACGTTCAAATTCTTGGAAAGGTTTTAAGGAAGCAGCTGTAAAAGATTATTTATCTAGTGAGTTCTCACAGTACGAGATTGTCAGGACATATGGTATTAGTAGATCGGTACTTCAACGATGGATTAAGAAGTATAATAGCCATAGAGATTTACAGGATACGTCGAAAGGAAAGACAAGCTCTATGACTAAAGGAAGAAAAACGACTTGGAATGAACGGATACAAATTGTGCTTAATTGTTTAGGGAACGGAAAAGATTATAAAAAAAAGCAGAGACTTATGAAGTTTCTTATCAACAAGTATATCAATGGGTGAAGAAGTATGAAAATGGTGGAGAAGAAGCGCTTAAAGACAAACGAGGAAGAAAAAAAGATGTCGCAGTAAAATATGGTTCATCAAAGAAAGCCTATTTAAGTGCTATATGATGGATCGATTGTGAGCTATGTTTTAGGACATTCCAATCATCATCATCTTGTATTCAAAACGTTGGATCAAGCCACCGCACTTTTAAATGGAGAGCATCCACTTATTCATAGTGACCGTGGGTTCCAATATACCTCTCATGGTTAACGTACCAAGCAGGGATGACACAAAGTATGTCAAGAGTAGGCAGATGTATTGATAATGGGCCAATGGTATCTTTTTGGGGAACGCTTTAAATGCGAGAAGTATTATTTACATAAGTATCAGACATTTGAAGAATTAGCTCTTGCGATGGATGAGTACATCCGCTTTTATCATTATGAAAGGTATCAAAAAAGATTAAACGGCCTTAGCCCCATGGAATATAGAGCTAAAGCCGCTTAGGTATATTTTTATTATTTCTACTGTCTACTTGACAGGGGGCAGTTCATTTTTGGACAGCCTCTTTTAAGCTTTTCTTTATGAGCTCTTTGATCAAATTATTTTTAACCCAAATAATAAAGAAAAACCTTGAAATACCGGTTGCCAATCAAGGTTTAAAGTTTTGAAACTTACTCTTGTTAACATCTACTTTTTTAATAATTCTTTATATAATTTTTCAGATTTATGCAATTCTTCTAATAACGGATTTTCATAGTCACTATAACTATCCAAATAAGCCCGTATGCTGCCAATAATATTTATTGCTTTAATATCTTTATCTTTCTCTAATATTTCCAATGCACTCTTATATCTTTTATATATAAGTTGAAGAACACCACTTTTTATTTTATTACAATAATCTTGTTCAAGATTATTTAACACAATTTTTATTTGTTGGATTAACTGCTTTTTATTATCCATTATACCCTCCTCCTATCTACTTGGAACCTCTCTTATTTCCTTTATCCATTCTGATGGCCATCCTTGTGGTAGTAGTATTTGATCCCCATCACCTTTTAATGATGCTCCTGTTTTTGTATATTGCTTTTCACCCCTACCAATATTTAAAACTTGATCTTTCGGTACTTCTATAACAGCTTCATATTGTCTAGAATTTTTCCAATCCGGTACTAAAGCGGTATTAATTTTAGCATTTATTCTATTCCAGCTGGGCTAGTAGTTACAAATGAACCATTAACCTTTGCACCACCACCAAAAGTTCTATATAACGTAATATTTTCTTCTGTAATTACAGTTCTATAAATACCATCAGTAAATGATTCTCTTATCCAATCTAAGGGTATTAATGGTATCCGTCTCTTTAGCATGCATATCAGCCAAACTCCATGTAGGTATAACCATCATAAACTCTGAAATTAATGTTCAGTTATTTTAAGAGCGAAACCATTAAATAAAAAGAACCTTGAAAGGCATATAGCCAATCAAGGTGCATAACTATTTTATTCAAATATTGTTTATTTTTCTTACCCACAATTCTATAATTTTTTTTAGTTCAATCGTTTCAATTATGCATTCTTCTTCGTCCTCACTGTAATTATCTATTATTTTGGTGATGTCCTTTTTAATTTCTAACGTACAGTTATTACCCGTACACTCCTCATAGCTAGATTCACCTTTTAAAACCTTGTGTATTAAATTTATCCATGGGTCACCATTGCTTTGAATATCCCCCATAAGAAGAATTGCTACAGATGAAATACAACTCGGAACGTTTACTTCCAATCCTTTATCATTCTTCTTAAAACTAATTTCATATTTCATAATACCCCCCCTAATACATCGGATATGCCGTCTTAACTTTACCCTCGGAATCTAATCTCATTTGTATTCTTATACCATTAGGTAATGTACCCTCATACAAGTTATCCTTAATTAATCTCTTTGATGTTAGTCTAAAAATTGGACACGGAGAACAGGGAGATTATAATAAACTTAATTACAATAGGTTCGAGGTGTCCAATCATGAAAAAGAGAACATTTGATCAAGAATACAAGATTCAAGCTGTTGAGTTATGCTTGGAGGGGGACAAGTCCATCGCCCAAGTGGCAAAAGAACTAGGTTTGGCTTACAACACTCTTCATCGTTGGGTCAAAGAATACAAAGAAAGCAATGGAACAAGCTTTGTAGGTTCAGGCAACATCAAGCCACAAAATCAAGAAATCATCGAGTTACGCCGTCGCAATCAAGAGTTGGAGGAGGAATTAGCGATCCTAAAAAAGGCGTTAGGCATCTTCACCAGAAACCAGAAGTAATTTACGCCTTCATTTTTCAACATCATAATGAATTTCTTGTTGTGAAGATGTGCCAAGTTTTCGGTGTTTCAAGAAGTGGGTATTACGACTGGCTCAAGCGCGCGAAAAGTAAACAGAAAGAACGAAAAGAACAACTCACTCAACAAATTCGAAATGAGTATCTAAAGTCCCGTAAGATTTACGGAAGCCCAAAAATTACGCAAGAACTACGCAAACAAGGGATTCGTGTTTCTCAAAAGACGGTCGCTCGCATCATGAGCGAAGAAGGCTTGAGATCCATTACCGTCCGTAAATTCAAAGCCACTACGAACAGTAACCATCCTTACAACGTATATGCCAATCTATTGAAACAGAACTTCCAAGCAACGGCTCCGAATGAAATATGGATGGCAGATATTACGTACATTCCTACCGACGAAGGCTGGTTGTATTTAGCGAGTATCATGGATTTATATACTCGTAAGATTGTAGGATGGTATATCGATACACGAATGACGAAAGAGTTAGTCATCAAAGCGTTACAACGGGCTCTAAACAGCGAAAAACCAACGGGACGAGTGATTCATCATTCGGATCGTGGGAGCCAATATGCTTCGAATGACTATCAGCAACTTTTACAGGAACATCATTTTCAAGTGAGCATGTCGAGACGTGGGAACTGTTACGACAATGCTTGTATGGAGTCGTTTCATAGCCTCATCAAGAAAGAGTGTATTTATCTGAATCGATTCCGCACGCGAAAAGAAGCGAAACAAGCCATTTTTGAGTATCAATCATACCTTTGCCCCATACACCGAGACCGACCAGATCGCCAATACCTTTCTTCGTCTTTTCCCATTCAGAAGGGATATACTTGACATACACTGCCTTCATGCCTCCGATTGAAACGAAATGGATTCCAACATGTGGAACAGCTTTTTGTTTCATTATAAGAGAAAATATGAAACTTTTGGTAAACAGAAAGAAAAAAAGGGAATTTTAAGTAAAAAATACCAATCATTTATCAGATCATGTTCTTATTTTAGATCGTAGGAACCGATCGAATAGACCTAAACCAATTTTTCCTGAATGAAATATTAAATATGGTCTCACTCTTCCTTCAATTGAATGAGAAGGATAAACCTAGAATATAAAATGAGCCGGATGTTTACTTTATTAAAACAGATGGGTCAGGTAAAATAGTTGATAAAACATGGATTTCATTGTCGGCAGGCAAACTTTGAAATCTGTTTTAAACGGAAATAAAAAAGAGTCGTCGACCCCCAATCGTGCAAAAATCCCAGGGGATCGACGACTCTTTTAAATCTCCATTGAGCCCACGCAAATCAAAGATTTGATAAAAATTCCCCTTTTCGTTAAAATAAAAATAACCAGTCAAGCATTAAAAATGAAATGCTTATTTAACAACGTTTTTTGGGGTTCTTATCTTAACTATAAGGAATTGAAACTAAATAATTTCGTCACCTTCGTCAGAAGTTCCTGCTAAAGTTCTTATCTTAACTATAAGGAATTGAAACACACAACATAAATTGTGTCCGGTTGCGGATCTGGTAAGCGTTCTTATCTTAACTATAAGGAATTGAAACGCCAAAACCACCACCGCTTGAATATTGACTTCTTCAGTTCTTATCTTAACTATAAGGAATTGAAACATTGATTCCGTAATACCTGATGTAAACTTTTCTGGTTTTTATCTTAACTATGAGGAATTAAGCCCCTGTATCTAAGAAAATATGCTAGTCTACTAATAAGTGAAGCTATGAAAGAGCGCTAGACGAATACCAAAGGAGCGCATGAAATGACGTGTAAAGAACCTAAATTTACAAAAAGTCCTTTCTTCGTTGATGAACCGGGTAACTGGCACCTAAAGCCTGGAGCGCCGGAAGACATAGTAAAAGAGTTTAATGAATATATGGAAGCCCAAAAAATGTGTGTAGAAGCTCCGAAGTTAGACGAAGCAGAGTTAGAAAAAATCCTTTCAGAGCTAAAAAAACTTTGAACGACTCTTTTTTCTACTGGCTGCTTCCCGTACAAGTATCAATAGGTCTTGGGGCAGTTGTGATGGAAAACGCGCAGAATTTCACATTCAGCGCTGTAAAGCAGCTGGTTTAATCTTAACGAAGCTTTGGCATTGTCAGGGAAACACATCATTTAAATTGGTGTGTATTCTTTCATAATACATTAACAAATCCTTCGGGTAAGAAATGTTAAAGTGGAGCGAATGATTGCGAAAATATGAGTGATGAAAACCGTAATGATTGCAAGGACCAATCAGTAACAAATTGGCAAAAGAACCTAATCTGTGAATCAACGCCACAACGCGTTGATTCTTTTTTTCGCGCTTTTCGATATGAAACAAATTTGTTTTTAGCGTTTCCTAAATCGAATTCTTGAGTCCAAAGTGATAAACATTAAGACTAAAGAACTGTCTCGTCATTTAACTTTTAAAAAAGAGAAGAATTTGGTATGATTATAAACAATAATGATAATCATTATCATTTATAATCTTTGTGTTAAAATATTTTCCTTGCTGTTCCTTCAATATTTGAAAAGAAATGAACATGCTAGTTGACATAAAGATACAACTAATTAGGAAGGTGGAAGCTGATGAGTGGCCATAGTTTTGTTGTGAAAGAGGCTTCGAATAATTTATCTTTAGATGACTTGTCTTTTAGACTTCGACATATTGAGTTATTAAAACGGAATGGAAATTTGCAAATTGAGCAACAGCTAACCTTCTCACATGTTCTTATCATTGTGGTGAACGGACATGGACAATTGACGCTGGGCACAACCGAGTATCGGATTCAACAAAATCATGTGTATGCGTGTATACCTGGAGAGACTTATGGAGGTGAAATACAGGCTCTCGATGAAACAGAAATCTACCTGTTGAAGTTTGAGGTGTTCCGATCAACCGATCAAAGGTATGAATGCATGGTAAATGAGAAAGATGGACGTTTATTTTCTCTGCAAGGTGAAATTCAAGTGTTCCCTTTTGATCAACTCACTTCATTGTGCAAATCGATCTTTCAATATTGGGATAGTGATGACGAGCTGGAACGCTTCCGCAGTCAGTTTACTTTCCAAAAATTGCTCTATATTATTTTGAAAAGCCGATCTTTTTTACATAACGGATCGTGTGCAGCGCTTGAACTGGCAAAGGACTATATGGACCATTATTATTATGAAAATTTGTCCATCGAGCAATTGGCAGCAATCGCAAAAATCAGTCCGAAATATTTTGTCGATTTATTTAAAAAAACGTACGGAATTAGTGCTATCGACTATTTGACAGAGCTGCGGATCAATAAAGCAAAACAGCTTATGGCACAGTCTCATGCCAAGCTAAAAGATATTGCCCATCAAATCGGCTACAACGATGAATTTTATTTTAGCCGCAAATTCAAGAAGCAGGTTGGAGTTACACCAACACATTATATGAAAAGACGACGCCGTAAAATAGCTGCTTATCGTTCTCCCATTACCGGTCAATTGCTGGCTCTTAAAATCATCCCGTATGCTGCGCCGCTTCATCCGAAATGGACCGCTTATTATTATAAGGAGTATCGTACAGATATTTCTGTCCATCTCAATGCTTATCGGAATGGGCAAAAATGGGAGTCCAACATCGAAAAGCTGCTTCAAGCAAAACCTGAAGTAGTCATAAGTACGGATGATCTAGATGAAATGGAGAAAGAAAAATTATCTCGGGTTGCTCCAATTTATTATATTCCGTGGCAGGAGAAAAATTGGCGGGAACAGCTGCTGCTGACAGCTGAATTTTTAGGTGAAACGCAAGAAGCTGAGGACTGGCTTAAAAACTATGACAGAAAAGTAAAGCATGCACGAGAATGGGTGAAAAATAAAGTGAAGGACGATACTTTCCTCATTTTACGAATTTCCAAGCAGAATTTGTATGTTCATTGCAATCGGAGTATTACTGATATTTTATTTCACGATTTGCAGCTGGCATCTGCGTATGATTGCAATCAATTAGCCCGCGATGAACGAATGACAATAGATCAGTTAATTGAATTAGATCCTGCTCGGCTTCTCTTGCTAATTCGCCAAGAAGAAGAAACGTTAGCTTATTGGAAAACTTTGCAATATTCGTTGCCATGGCAAGAATTGAGCGCAGTTCGTAATAATCGCGTTTATTTCATTTCCTCAGATCCATGGCTGGAGTATTCTGCCAGCGCGCACGAACGAATAATTGACGAAATGGTAAGTCTTTTTTCTGGAAATCGTCCAAAAAGAATTCTGGATACTGTCCATGGTCATATATAAGAAAGACTTTTTATAATTAAAAATGATAATTATTATCAATTAGATGATAGGAGGACATTCTATATTATGAAAAGAAAACTGCTTTACTATGGACTTATCACGCTAATTATACTTTTATTGGCGGCTTGCGGCGGTAATAAGGAACAAACCAGCAGCGCAGGGGGAGATTCAAGCAGTAAAACGGAGCAGAAGAAGGAAGCTGAGTCAAGTGAAACGAGAACGATCAATTACCTCGGCAAAGAATATACAGTTCCTAAAAACGTAGAAAAAATTGTAATCACCGGCAGTATGGAAACGATGGAGGATGCGCTCGTATTGGGCGTTGAGCCTGCTGGAGGCATCACGGTTGGGGGAAAGTTCCCGGAAATGTTCAAGGATATTACAGCTTCAACCGTTTCGATTGGAGAGAAGGCACAGCCAAACATTGAATCGATCCTGAAGCTGAAACCGGATGTCATTTTCGCAACGACAAAGTTTAAACCAGACGTTATTGAAAAATTAGAGAAAATTGCTGTCACGATCCCGGTTTCCCATATATCAACAAATTGGGAAGATAACCTGCGATTATTGGCTGAACTTACGGGAAAACAGGATCTAGCAGAAAAAGTTTTAAAGGAATATCAAGATGACCTCGAAAAGGCGAAAGCACAAATAGGCGAGAAGTTCAAAGATAAAAAAGTAGCTATCGTTCGTATTAGAAGCGGTAATATTATGATCTATTCGAAAGATATATTTTTCAACCCTTCGTTATACGAAGATTTAGGATTTACCGTACCGGAAGAAATTCAAAATGCCAAAGCGCAGGAAGTGATTTCGTTAGAAAAATTTAGCGAAATGAATCCAGATTATCTCTTTGTCCAATTTTCAGAGGATGAGAACCAAGAGAATCCAAAAGCACTAGAGGAATTGCAAAAGAATCCGATCTGGAAAAGCATTAATGCAGTTAAAAACGACAAAGTATTCGTAAACGTTGTGGATCCGTTGGCACAAGGCGGTACAGCATGGAGTAAAATTCAATTCTTAAAAGCAGCGACTGAAAAATTGGCAAATGAATGATGCAGGGCGGGAATCATAATATGCGCTTAAAGATTCCTATATCCATTCTCATTTTATGTTCTTCGCCTATTGCGTTTGTGCTCATAGTTCTATTATCTATACTTTATGGAGCGAAAGATATAAATTTCGAAACGGTTTGGGAGGCGTTCTTTCATTTTGATCCGGAAAATGTAAATCACCAAATTGTAATACATTCCCGTTTGCCAAGAGCGATTGGAGCACTTTTAATCGGAATTTTCTTGGCCATATCTGGATCGATCATGCAGGGAATGACGAGGAACTATCTTGCCTCCCCTTCGATTTTGGGAGTTTCTGACGGATCGGTTTTCGCTATTACACTCTGCATGATTTTCATGCCGGACGCATCATCTTTGAGCATGATAATATTTTCACTACTCGGTTCAGCCATTGCTGTTGGCTTCGTCTTCGGCGTGGCGTCGCTTATGCCAAACGGAATGTCACCCGTTCGAATGGCGATCATCGGAACTATTATTGGAACGTTTCTCAGCAGTATTTCCGCTGCCTTGTCAACGTATTTTCAAGTATCGCAAAACATCAGTTTTTGGTATAATGCCCGGCTGCATCAGATGGATCCCTTTCTAATAAAACTTGCGATTCCTTTTGCAATTGTCGGGATCATAATGGCTCTTTATATTTCCAAATCGCTCACAATTCTTTCTTTAGGTGAAGAAGTTTCTGTGAGTTTAGGACAGAAAACGGTGTTGGTCAAAGCGTTAGCAATGGCCAGCACCGTCATTTTGACTGGTATTTCTGTTGCCTTGGCAGGAAATATTGGATTTGTTGGTTTAATCATTCCGCACATAACCCGATTTTTAATTGGAATCGATTATAGGTGGGTTATTCCTTGTGCCGGAGTACTTGGAGGTATTTTTTTAGCACTGTCCGATATTTTAAGCAGATTTTTGAATTACCCGTTTGAGACTCCTATTGGAGTTGTCACTTCCCTAATCGGAGTTCCTTTCTTCCTCTATTTAATTTACAAGAGAGGAGGAGGAACATATGCATAAACAAATGGCGAGACGATTTTGGACAGTGATGCTGATCAGTATAGTCTTTATTTTTGCTGCAATATATGTCAGCTTAACAAACGGTGAATTTGATATTAAAGTTATCGATATAGTAAAGACTTTGCTGCGGGTTGATCCCAATTCTGAGCATGATTTGGTCATATTTGAATTTCGCTTGCCCCGTATTTTAATAGCTTCATTGATTGGATTTGGTTTCGCAGTGGCGGGTGCAACCTTACAGGGGATCAGCAGAAATGGACTTGCAGACCCTGGCGTTTTAGGAATCAATTCAGGGGCAGGAGCCGCTATCGTTATTTTTATGCTCTTTTTTGAAGGGCAAATAACGGGAAGCGGATGGCTGTCAACTTTGGCAATGCCGCTGTTTGGTTGGATAGGCGGACTGGCTTCAGCACTATTGATTTATTTATTCTCATGGCGAAATGGAAAACTAGATTCCGAACGAGCGATTTTGGTTGGAATTGCAATAGGATTTGGGTTTGGGGCCTTGTCTATGTTTTTATCCTTGAAAATGAACCCTCAGGATTTTGAAATGGCGACAGTTTGGTTGAATGGAAGTATATGGAATGCTAATTGGAAATACATTGTCTCTATTTTGCCTTGGCTCGTCATATTAGTTCCTATTATTATAAAAAAATCGTATATACTCGACTTGCTTCAATTAGGAGAAGATAGAGCAATAGGACTGGGAATTCGTACGGAAAAAGAAAAAAATGTGTTCCTTTTATGCAGTATCGGAATTGTGAGCGCTTGTGTCTCTGTGGCTGGAAACATTGTATTTGTCGGTTTGATAGCACCGCACATCGCCAAGCGTTTGGTCGGAATCCATCATTTTTGGCTAATTCCCGTCAGCGGAACGGTCGGCATGCTTATGGTCATTGTCTCCGATTATATTGCCAGAACTGTTTTTTCTCCAGCTGAATTGCCAGTCGGGATTGTCATTTCCATCATCGGTGTTCCTTATTTCATTTATTTATTATTTAAAGATAGTAAAAAATGAAACGTGGAATTGTGTAAATGATTCATAAGTTCAAAGGTCATCCCGCATCATCTGACCTAATTATTTTCATATAGATGAGAATCATCGTTCAGCACCATTTTGGCATTACTAAGCGATGTCTTAAATACTAGGTAAAGTCTTATGAACCATAGAAGGTGATCCATTCAAAATATCGGCTACCCATCAGGTTGTTTTAATGAAGGAAGAGCCCGTTTTGCCCGTCAGAGAATAGAGTACCAGTTGCGAATACATATGTTTGTCGGCTTTGGAAAAGAGGTTGAAATGTTCATTTGGAGGGTTGTAATTTTTGCCCCGATGATATCAATCAATGATATGGAGGCGTTTAACCATGCATAGGAAAAAAGATAAACAAGCTGATGTGATGGACAAAGATACTGCTGGCCGAGAAGTTAACATTCCGAGTACTGAACAATTTTTAATACGTTCAAAAGAAAATCGGCAATACAAAATTTTGCTTGGTATACCTGATGTGCCTCCTCCTCCTTCAGGCTTTCCAGTTATTTATTTCTTGGATGCTAATGCTATATTCGGAACAATGTTTGAGGCAGTCCGTATCCAATCAAGGCGGCCCGAAAGGACAGGAATCGTTCCAGCACTAGTAGTCGGCATCGGTTACCATATCGAAAAACCGTTTTCTCCTGAACGCTATTATGATTTTACACTGACTCCGCCAGCTTCGGAATTGTATTCGAGACGAGAGGGGACAGACAGACCAGAATATGGCGGAGCGGAACAGTTTTTGCAATTTATTGATGGGGAGCTTAAACCGCTGATCGAAAGCAGGTTCAAAATTGATAAAGACAGACAAGCGATTTTTGGTCATTCACTCGGCGGCCTCTTCGTATTACAAACATTGTTTACAAAGCCGTACGCCTTCAATACGTATATCGCAGGCAGCCCGTCCATTCATTGGAATAAATCGCTTCTACTTGATGCAGAGCAAAAATTTATCTCTAGTTTAGAAAATGATAAGCATCATATACGATTATTAATCACTGTAGGAGAATTGGAAAAATTCCATAAAAGCGGCATGAATGCGAACGCTAAAGAGCTTGCAGAACGACTATTACGACTCGATCAAAACAATTTTCACGTGGAATTTAAAGAATTTGAGGATGAAGGCCATGTGTCCGTGCTGCCGGCGTTGATTAACCGTGCTGTGAGGTTTGCACTAAGCGAAAAGCAGGGCACATAATCTGTCAAGGCTCTTATCATGCTTAATAAAGAGAGCGAACTTTTTTCAAAAATTTGAACTGAACCCAAAAAGTTAGACACGGAAATTTAGGCAACTGTTTGGGCATGAATTCGGTATTACACCGGACTCATGCCTTTTAATTTTGCCTTATATGTGATTCAGCATGGAATTTTTGGAAGAAACTCATCAATTTTTTGAAGTGGGAATGTCGAGAAATAAATGGACATTTCAAAAATATGTGATTTTGAATTATTTTTGTTCGAAATAATATTTACAAAAATAGCGAATATATGTATGATAGGAAAATAAAAATAGTAATCATTACGATTTAGGAAGGTGAGAAAATGTTTCGATATTTTAAAAGCATATTAATACTTTTAACAACAATTTTTTTGCTTGTCGGATGCTCACAGTCTTCCTCAAAAGAAAAGGAGAAGAGCAGCAAAGAATTAACATTGCTTTTTAACTTTCCAACCAACACGCTCGATCCGCATTTAGACACGAACTATACGATAGTTCGTGCGGGAGTAGGAGAGACGCTTGTCAAAATTAGTGAACAGCAAAAAATTGAACCTTGGCTTGCAGAAGAATGGAAAAGTAAAGATGGGAAAAACTGGACGTTTAAAATTAGAGAAGGTGTTACATTCCATAATGGGAAAAAAGTTGATGCTCAAGCGGTGAAGGCCTCGTTAGAAAGAGCAATCAACGATAGTCCATCTGTTCAAGCGGCATTAAAAATCAGCAAAATGAAAGCCGATGGTCAATTGTTAACGATTCAAACGGAAGAAGTATTCCCGCAATTTCCTTCAGAACTCGTACATCCAAATACAGCGATCGTCGATGTTGATGAAAAAGATATTGATAAAAGGCCAATCGGTACGGGGCCATTTAAAATTTCTTCTTTTGAGCCTGGGGTAGAGCTGAAGGTCGAACGATTTGAAAAGTATTGGGATGGCAAAGCAAAGCTTGAAAAAGCAACATTTGCTTTCAATGAGGATGCCAATGCACGGAAAATGGCGCTTCAATCAGGAGATGCGGACATTATTTTTAGACCGCCGGTAGAAAATCTTGAAAAATTAAAAGAAGAAAATGTAAAAATAGAATCAGTTCCAAGTTTGCGTACACATCAGCTGTTTTATAATATGAAGAGCTCCTATATGAAAGATGAAAATGTGCGCAAGGCGATGGATGCTTTAATAGATCGGAAGGAAATTGTTGAACATATTTTAAATGGACATGCCGTTGAAGCGAAAGGTCCTTTTTTGGCTGGTTCTCCGTTTGCGCCATCCTATGAAGAAAAGGAAAGCGGAATAGAGGCGGCGAAACAGTATTTTAGTAACGCAGGCTTTCAAGTAGAAGACGGAAAAGTTACGAAAGACGGAAAGGCCGTTCGGCTTAAAGTGCTAACATACGCATCGCGTCCTGAACTTCCTTTAATTGTACAAATTCTCCAATCAAAGGCGAAGGAACTTGGCATAGAGATGTCGATTCAGCAAGTGGAAAATATTGATGAGTATTTAGCGGCCAATGATGATTGGGATTTTGCTACATACAGCAGTGTGACGGCTCCGCGCGGAGATGCGGCATACTTTTTGAATGCGACATACATGCCGAACGGTGCGCTGAACTACGCGAGTATTAACCATCCAGAATTAACAGCTAGCATTCAACAATTGAACCAAACGGTAGACGTGAACGAACGGAACAATTTGGCGAAGAAAGCATTAAAAATCATTGATCAGAAGACTCTCCATTCCTTTATCGTACATCCAAATATTATTGTTGCCTATCGTGACGGAGTAAAAAATTGGGTAACTAGTAAAAGCGAGTATTATATGTTAACAAAAGATTTGGATGTGGAAGGGTAAATGATTCAAGTAGCGAAACGATTCATAGAGTTCATCATATTTTTACTTCTGCTGTCTTTCATTAGTTTTATATTTATAAAACTAGCACCTGGCGATCCTGTCAAACAGATGCTTCAAGTAGATGAAGTGTCCGTTACGAAAGAACAAATTGAAGCGCTAAGAGAAGAACTGAAGTTACATGAACCTATATACGTTCAATATTGGTATTGGTTGAAACGATTTTTCGAGTTTGATTTAGGCCATTCCTATATAACAAAGCAGCCGGTAGTTTCTGAGTTGTTATCAAGGTTTCCTGCGACCATTACGCTCACATGCACTTCTTTAATCGTAATGATTCTGATTTCTATTCCTTTAGGCACTCTATCTGCACTCTATAAAAATAAATGGGTGGACCATATATGCCGTTTGTTTGCACTAGTCGGTTCATCCATCCCCAGCTTTTGGCTGGGGCTCCTTTTCATTGAATTATTTGCCGTTCAATTAGGGATATTGCCAAGCATGGGAAAGGGAACGATTCAACACGTCATCCTGCCATCCCTTACGTTAGGAATCGCGATGTCAGCTGTTTATGTCAGATTGCTGCGTTCCAGTTTACTAGAAAGCTTGAATGAGGACTATGTGAAAGCGGCAAGGGCAAGAGGGATTAGCGAAAAACGGATATTTTTATTCCACGTTTTCCGCCGTTCTTTAATTCCTGTCATAACGATTTTTGGTATGAGTCTTGGGAGTTTAATAAGCGGCACAGTTGTCATTGAAGTACTGTTTGCATACCCGGGAATTGGAAAAATGGTGGTAGATGCGATTATTCGCCGGGATTACCCGGTCATTCAAGGGTATGTATTGTTTATTACGATTTTGATTGTCTTGATTAATATCTTCGTTGATATTTGCTGCCGTTATTTAAACCCTGAGATACGTTTAAAAGGAGTAGAGAGACGTTGAAAATGTTTAGACAAATGTATTGGACGCACTCACGAACGCTTCTTTTTATACTATTTGCCTTTTTTCTTGTCATCTTGACAGCTCCGCTGCTTGCTCCATATGATCCGTTGCAAATCAATATGAATGAACGTCTGCTGAAACCAAATGCGGAGCATTTTTTCGGAACGGATTATTTGGGGCGAGACTTATTTTCTCGCATCCTAGCGGGAGGGCAAGTAACGGTCGGAACGAGTATTCTCGTATTGGGCATTGTTTTGTTGATCGGCGTTCCGTTAGGCATGTTTTCAGGATTTGTCGGAGGCCGTTTCGATCGTTATTTGATGAGAATCATAGACGCTTTTCTAGCTTTCCCTGATTTTATTGTCGCAATTGTACTGAGCGGTATTTTAGGCCCCGGTATGTTAAATTTAATTTTTGCAATCGTTGTAGCGAAATGGGGAAGCTATGTGCGGCTTGTCCGCAGCACGGTGTTATCTGAGAAAGAAAAAGATTACATTTTAATGGCGGTTGTCAATGGTTTAAGCACATTTCAAATTATCCGTAAGCATTTGCTGCCCCATGTCGTGGGAAATGTGTTCGTTTTAGCGACGTTGGATCTTGGAAAAATTATTTTGTTGATCGCTTCCTTATCTTACATCGGCTTAGGAGCGCAGCCGCCAACTCCTGAATGGGGGGCGATGTTGAACGAAAGTACACCATATTTTCACACCTCGCCATATTTAATGTTTATTCCTGGAATTGCCATTATGTTTACTGTTCTAGTTTCTAATTTAGCTGGTGATGTATTGCGAGACCGTTTTGATGTAAAAGGATAAAGGGGAGATGGTATGTCATTATTAACTATTGATCAAATGCAAATTAATTTTCGAAATAAGCCGATTGTTGAAAATGTGAATATAACTGCCAGAAAAGGAGAATGGTTTACATTAATTGGCGAAAGCGGCAGCGGCAAAAGCATCACAGCTTCTGCGATTGGAGGGCTTCTGCCGAAAGAAATGTGGATAGCCACCGGGCATATTCAGTTTGACAACAAGGATATGACTCATTTATCGAAAAAAGAATTTCAGAATTTACGGGGAAAAGAAATATCTTATGTCTTCCAAGACTATCAAGGCTCGTTTACTCCTTTTATAAAAATCGGTAAGCAAATGGATGAAATGATCCAAACTCATTGTTCTTTAACTAAAAACGAAAGAAAAGAAATCGCTTTTCAAGCATTGGAAGACGTACAACTCCCTGCAAAACGCGTCTACAATAGTTACCCTTTTCAATTAAGTGGCGGACAGCTGCAGCGTGCATCCATTGCTATGGCCATTATGCTGAATCCGAAATTGCTTATTGCTGATGAGCCTACCACTGCGCTTGACAGTATGACAGCAGCACATGTGTTAGAGGTCATCGCGAATATCAAAGAGAAAATCAATTGTGCAATATTATTTATTACACATGATTTGAGGCTTGCTAGGAAATATTCCGATACTGTTGCAGTAATGAAGAAAGGGGAGATTGTCGAAACAGGGACGAAAACAAATGTTATTCACCATCCTCGTCATCCTTATACCAAGCAATTATTGAGTGCCGCTCCAACCTTGCCGAATAAAATGCATGAAGTGATCACGTGAAGGCCGAGCGGTCATTCAGCGTTGTACCAGCGATTAGGCGTATTGCCTCGCCTGTTAAACTGGATTTTGCAATGGAAAGGAATATGTCATAATGGCAGATCTATTATTGGCCAAAAATATCAAAAAAATTTATGCTTCAGGTCATCAAGCAGTCAACGGGGTGTCGATATCGATACAAAAAGGCGAATGCGTCGGGCTTGTCGGTGAAAGCGGCAGCGGGAAAAGTACATTGGCGCGCTGCTTGCTTATGTTAGAAAAAATAAGCGAAGGCGAAATTTTTTTACATGACCAACCATTGCATAAAATGACTAAAAGAGAAATTCGAAAAATTCGCCATTGTATGCAAGCGGTGTTTCAAAATCCGGCAGCGGCTTTAAATCCAAAACGAAAGATCATCGATTCTGTCATGGAGGCATTAGATACACATCGTAATATCTGCCCCATTTATTTGCAGGATGTAAGAGAGCACCGTGAATTATGCGCAAAGCGGCTATTAGAGATGGTTGGGATGGCGGACCGCTATCTTTATCGCTATCCCCACGAGTTAAGCGGAGGGCAAAAACAACGTGTTGCCATTGCTCGTGCGATTAGCATCCAGCCGTCTTTGATCATTTTAGATGAACCGACAGCAAGCTTAGATGTCTATACACAAGGGCAAATATTAACTCTTTTAAAGGAGCTGCAAAAACAATTGGAATTATCCTATCTATTTATTTCCCATGATCTCCCGTCGGTTCATTTTTTAAGCGAGCGCATTTTGGTAATGAAAGATGGGGCTTTTATTGACTGCTTTCAAAAGAATGATATATTCTCTCAAGCCCGCCACCCATATACAAAAATGCTCATTCACTTGTTTGAAGGTTAAGGGGGATAATAATGACTCACCGAACTTATCTATCTTTGGCGATTCCGCTTATCATTTCAACGATCACCACCCCGTTATTAGGAGCTGTCGATACGGCAGTAGTGGGACAGCTTCCTGATCCAGCGTATATTGGCGGCGTAGCTGTAGGGACGATGATTTTTAATACGATGTATTGGTTGTTTGGCTTTTTGCGGGTCAGTACGTCCGGCTTTGCCGCACAAGCTTATGGTGCGCAAGATGCCAAGCAATGTTTTTTATATTTCGTAAGACCGTTCCTCATTGCGTTAGCCGTCGGCATTCTATTTATCCTCGTTCAATGGCCGATGAAGCATATCGCATTAACGCTTATTCATCCGGATGAGAAAGTCATGACTTTCACGGACGAATATTTTTCGATCCGCATTTGGGGAGCCCCGTTTACGCTGGCGAATTACGTCATTCTAGGATGGCTCATGGGAATGTCTCGTGTTAAAATTTCGCTATTTTTACAAGTATTTATGAATCTATTAAATGTTGTACTTGATTTGTTGTTTGTGAACGTTTTTCATCAAGATGTGAATGGTGTAGCTGCCGCTACATTGATTTCAGAAGTGGCTGCATTTCTCATTGGAATGTATATCGTGTTAAAGTCTTCCGATCTTCGCCTTTTCTCCATTCCTAGCAGCGAGCTGTGGAATGCAGGAGAATTTAAGAAGATGATGGCGGTCAATCGGGATTTGCTTATTCGCACGATTTGTTTGTTAACCGTGTTTAATCTTTTTACAGCGAGAGGTGCCTCTTTTGGTACCGAAATACTGGCAGCCAATGCCGTTCTCATTCAAATTCATTACATCATGGCGTACTTTTTAGACGGATTTGCCAATGCCAACAGTATTCTCGTCGGAAAAGCTGTCGGTGCAAAGGATGAAGCTTTGTATAAACGCACTTTATCGTTGACAGGGCAATGGGCGATAATTTCCCCCTTGTTTATGATGCTTATTTATATACTGTTTAAAGATTCGATCATTCCTGTTTTTACGAAAAATCAGAATGTGATCGAACTGGCCAGCTCCTACAGTATTTGGGTCACGATATTTCCACTTGCGGCAAGCTTCGGTTTAATTCTCTACGGTGTTTTTACAGGAGCGACCATGACCAATCCGATTCGCAATTCCATGCTGATTTCTCTTGCAGTATATATTGTTTGTCTTTTCATTTTGATTCCGATGTATTATAACCACGGTTTGTGGCTTGCTTTTATTGTTTTCAGCCTCGGTCGGTCTGTGTTTTTAGCTATGTATGTTCCAGCATTAAACAGAACTTTATTCAAAAAATGAGGTGCCGGTGATCTTAAGTGCTGAGTCTATCAAACGATTGGACACATAAAGATATGCCTTAACTTACAGATCACGATCACTGTATATGCTGGATTTTTCATTTAGCAAAGAAACATAGCAATTATTTTTGATCATCTCGTGCATCATGATACTAGCGGAAAATGAAGGATGTTATAATACTTCAGTCATCATCAATTTTTGAAAAGGGAGCATGAATGAGTTGGAAATAAATCATCGTTGTTGAAACAGTAGAATCCAACCAAAAAGTTACCGTGTAAAAATGTTGGAAAAGAATCATCATTGTTGGAACGGCAAGCAATGTCGGGAAATTGGCATCATGTGGGCGAGTTAAAAATGTGCGACAAAAAAGCAAGCAAGAGACCGACTTTCCCGTGGAATGTACGTGATGATTCGTCAAAGATTTGCTGCCAAAAATTTGCCTGAATTGATCGGCGTGATCAATGAAAAAAATAGCCACCGTGTTTTTTTTCGAAGATAAAGGATTTACATGCAGTCCTGATTTATTGGCCCGCCTTTTCATACGGCGGTGCTTCATACTCGGAATTTGCGAAACATTTGTGAATGATTGTGAGAGGAGAAAAACAGATGAATAAAGCATTGCCCATCATGATTCAAGGTACGCATTCCGATGCGGGAAAAAGCGTGATTGCGACAGGTTTTTGCCGAATTTTTGCGCAGGACGGATATCGAACGGCGCCGTTTAAATCACAAAATATGTCACTCAATTCGTATATTACCGTTGACGGCAAGGAAATCGGCCGCGCCCAAGGAGTGCAGGCGGAGGCGGCAAGAACGGTCGCAACGGCGGATATGAACCCGATTTTGATCAAGCCTGTGAGCGATCACACTTCACAAATTGTTGTGAACGGTAAGCCGTATCAAAATTATAAGGCAGCAGCGTATCGGCAGGAATTTTTTGAACTTGGTTTGCAGGTGATTAAAGAAGCGTATCATCATTTGGCAAGTACATATGAGCGAATCGTTATAGAAGGAGCGGGGAGCCCTGCGGAAATTAACTTAAATGATCGCGAGCTTGTCAATATGCGCATTGCCCGGTTAACAAACGCTCCTGTCATTCTTGTCGGCGACATTGATAGAGGCGGTGTATTTGCGAGTTTAGTAGGAACATTGCAGCTGCTTGAGCCTGAAGATCGCGATCGCGTAATTGGGGTAGTGATTAACAAGTTTCGCGGGGATATTTCCTTGCTGGAGCCGGGACTTCGCTGGTTTGAAGAGTATACAGGCAAACCGGTTTTAGGGGTCGTACCATATATTTCTAATTTAAACATTGAGGCGGAAGACGCCGTCATATTAGATACGTTTCCACGTACAAATGAGAAAACTAGCGAGATTGATATTGCTGTTATTCATGTTCCTCACATTTCGAACTTTACCGATGTTGACCCGTTTCTATATGAAAAGGATTGCCATGTTCGCTATGTAAAGGAGGCAAATGAACTCAGAGAACCGGATGTTGTCATTTTGCCGGGAACAAAAAATACAATTGAGGACTTATTGCTTTTGCGAAAATCCGGCTTTGCGGATGCGATAGAAAAGCTTTATCGAGCGAAAAAATCAGTCATTGTCGGCATATGCGGCGGTTATCAAATGCTCGGAAGGGAGATTTCAGACCCTTATCACGTAGAAACATCGATAGGGAGCGCAAACGGATTCGGTTTTTTCCCGATTCGCACCGCCATGATGAAAGAGAAAAGGACGACTCTTACAACAGGGATGGCCCACTTTGCTGATTGTAATGTGCCGGTGGAAGGCTATGAAATTCATATGGGAACAACTTCTTATGAAGGGGACGTATCGCCATTTATTACGACGGAAGAAGGAGTTGACGGCTGCATAAGCCAAGACAGCCTCCTAATTGGAACGTATTTTCATGGCATATTTCATAACGATGAGTTTCGGACGGCATTTTTGAATTTGATAAGAAAAAGAAAAGGTCTTCCGGCGATTTATGAGCGGCCATCAATGAAAAACATTCGTGAAGAAGCATTTGACCGGCTTGCCGATTGTCTCCGGAAGCATGTGGACATCGAGTGTATTTATCGGGAAATGGAACGGTTTCAAAGCAAATCTTTTTTCTAAGAAAATAAACGGAAATCTGATATGTTTGTTCGCCTCTTTATATTCATATGGCAATCTTTTTTGCACTGTGATTTTAGCTGTCTGTTTTTTTATAAAAATCCGGGAGGAAACGGTCATGCGGTTAACAGATGAAGAAGTGCAATCTCTTTTACAAGAGATGGAAGATTGGAAGCTTCTTGAAGAGCGATGGATTGCAAGAAAGTACCTCTTTCAAGATGATTTGCAAGAAATCGAATTCGTGCGGAAAATTTCGGACATTTCTGAAGAAGTAAACCATCATCCCTTCATTTCTATTGACTATAAGTTCATCACGGTAAAAATTTCGTCTCAGAGAGCGAAAGGACTCACAAAGCTTGATTTCGAACTGGCGAAAAAATATGATGAAGCTTATGAAAAAATAAAAGCAGGGTAAGAACGGAAAAAAGTGGATTATATGTGAAGCAGATGACGTGAAGAAAGCCGCATTTTCCGCCGCACCATAAGTTACGATATAAGGGACTTCTTTCTTCTTGAGAAGGAGAGCGGTTTTCAAAAAAATGATGCGATTTAAAAGGCATCCTGTTTTTCTCGAATAGATGGGCAGCTGAAATGATGCGGAGCTGCAAGAAGCGTGTATATGGTCTTTTTGGGGAAAATCTGCATTTATGGATAAAAAAACATGACGAAATTTTGCACACACAAAGCAGGCAACAAGGATGTTAGTTGATGTTGGTGAAGGAAAACTTTTAAGTGATCGGATCATGTCATAGCACCATTCAAAATATCAATTGACAATGTTGAAGGAAAACAACCTGCCGAATTTAATCGTATTACCATGACCGAAGCGCTGCAAAAATCCTTTTGATTTACCGCGAAGCTTCGAAAGAATTATTTATACACCGCAGCACACTTGAATATCGCATTGAACGTGTTGAAGAAATACTCAATGTTGATTTAAATCATGCAGATATGCGCTTTGAGCTCATGATGGCATACAAGCTGTATAATTTGTTTGATTTTGACCGAAGCGAGCTGGCAAAAAGGTGAATTCTATTGATCGAGCAAAGGATTTTGGAACGGGATAAAGTCCGGCGGAAAAAACGGTTAAGCTATCGGGCAAGCGTGTAAAAAACATCTCCTGCGAATTTATGAATGAATCATTTCTGACACGTATTGGAAAGCTTTAGCAGGCTTAAAGAATTTAAACTCTAAGCGAAAAAAGGCAAATGAAACTCCGGCAGATGAGCCAATCTCCCTTGCCGGAGTTTTCTTTTTTTATGTGTTTTGCTGCCCATACAATCATTTTCTACACGATTTTTAAATGCCGTGCTCGGCTGCAACTTCTATGTGCTGAAACGTTGTGACGTCAAATAATCCTAAATCTGTAATTTTGAGCTCTGGAATGACAGGCAAACTTAAAAAAGAGAGCGTGAGGAAGAGATTGAAATGCCGATGTTTGCTCACTTTTTGCAAGCTGCTGTTCAATTCATCGAGTTGATGGGCGACGATTGGATATGCTTGATCTGACATCAATCCGCCGATCACAAGCGGCAAAGAGGCGAGCGTTTTTCCATCATTCACAACTACTAGCCCACCGCCGATTCTCTTTATCTCTTGAATGGAGCAGATCATATCCTCATCGTTTGTGCCGGCAACGATCACATTATGGGAATCGTGGGCGACGGTTGTGGCGACTGCACCGCCGATTAAGCCTAATCCTTTTACAATGGCAAGGCCAATGTTTCCAGTATTTTTATGGCGTTCGAGTACAGCCAGTTTTGCCAAATCTTTTTCAATGGAAGGGATGAAGCAAACACCGTCGCTCGGAACTTCCATCATTCTTTTAACCGTTTCAATTTGATTCGGAATAATTTCTATGACATGCGCTTTTTGGTTATTTTTTACGTGAATGGCCAACCGTTCTTTTGTAACCTCGTTTATGTTTAGATTGACAGAATTTCTTGATAAAACGGAAGGTTTTGGTTGATCTATAGATCCTATATATTGACCGTTTTCCGCTATCACTTTTCCGGCTTTCAAAACTTTTTCAATCGTAAAAGCTTTGAAGTTATCTACTATGACAAGATCTGCTCTATATCCAGGTGCGATCGCTCCTTTTTGCGATAGTCCGAAACATTGGGCGGCATTAATCGTCGCCATTTGAATCGCTATGAGAGGATCAAGTCCATGCTCGACGGCAAGACGAATATTGTAGTCAATGCTTCCCTCGGCAATTAAGTCGTCTAAATGCTTGTCATCCGTACAAAATAGACAGCGGTGGCTATTTTTTTCATTGACCACGCCGATTAGTTCTGGCAAATTTTTTGCAGCAGATCCTTGACGGATCATGACGTACATTCCGCGAGCAAGGCGGTCTTTTGCTTGCTCTTTTGTCACACATTCATGATCTGTTTGAATGCCGGCCGCTCTGTAAACATTGACTCCTTCAATGCCAAGACCTGCGCCGTGTCCGTCGATCTTATATGCTGATGCCGTTAAAAGCTTGTCAATGATGCGGTCATCTAAATTTTGAACACCTGGGAAATCCATCACTTCCGCAAGCCCGAGCACCCGAGGATGCTTGTAAAAAGGTGCAAGTTCATCATCATTTAACACAGCGCCGGCATTTTCAAACGAAGTCGCCGGAACGCAGGAAGGCAGCATGCAATACACATCTAAATCTAAGCCTTCTGAATCCTCCAGCATAAAAGATATACCTTTCGTCCCGGCGACATTCGCAATTTCATGCGGATCTATAATAACGGTTGTCACACCGTGGGGCAGAACTGCTTTGGAGAACTCCTTCGGTGTCACCATCGAAGATTCAATATGGACATGAGAGTCGATGAAACCTGGTACGATGAATTTATTCTCGGCATCAATGATGTTTACCCCATCATATTCTCCGATTCCAGCAATCACTCCGTCCGCAATGGCGATGTCTCCATGCAAAATTTCTAAATTGAAAACATCGGCAATTTTTCCGTTTTTAATCACAATGTCTGCCGGAATTTGTTTGCTAGCCACTTGGATTCTTTTCTTTAAAATGTTTTTGTCCATTCTCACTTTTCCCTTCTGTAGTAAACTCGCGCGTTGAGTTTGACAGGGAGAGTTGTGTATCGTCTCTCGTAGTCAAACTATTTACGGTAGTTTGGTAGAAACGTTTGGACCGTATTTCCAAACTTATACGAGAAAATCATTCGTATTTTTAAAAAGAGATTATACGACTCTAATTGAAACAAAGCAAGATAGTTGGCGCATTTCTTGACAGAAAAATTTTCTCAGGTATTGCGAAAAGCTGAGAATCACAGTTTCTCTGGTGCTCCAAACAGACCGGTTTTAAAAATTGGGCAGAACAACTCCTCCATAAACAAAGGAAATCATAATGAGAATGGCAGGGTGAACCTTCCATTTTTCTAAGGCAAAGTACGATACAGCAGCAATGATGAGCGATTGGATAATTCCGAGCGAATGGACAGAGTCTTCTATCATTTCCCAAGTTAAAAGCAGCATCATGACAGCAATAACAGGCTGTACAAGCAAGGTCATTCCTTTCACAACTAAAGATTCCCGGTGGCGTTGAATCAGTTTTAACAACAGAATCAAAGCGAAAGCTGACGGAAATACAGTCGCAAACAAGGCGATGAAGGCCCCCCACCATCCGTACACATCATAACCGACATAGGCGGCGATCTTTGTCGCAATAGGGCCCGGCAAAGAATTTCCCAGTGCGAGCATATTGGAAAATTCTGCATTTGTCAGCCATTTGTAATGATTGACAATCTCCTCATACATAAGCGGAATGGAAGCGGGTCCTCCTCCATAACCGAGTATGTTGGCCAAAAAGAAACCGATGAATAAGCTGATCCAGATTTTCATGCAGACATCTCCTTACTTCTGCTCTTCCGTTTTAAATGGAAAGCTCCATATGTTAAAAACATTAGAATTACAATAGCTGGATGAATCGAAATCACTTGCAGCAGGCAAAACGAAACAATCATCAGCAGGACGCCAAGCCATTTTCCCAATCCTTTCACGGCCTTTGCGGAAAATTCGTAAGCCAACTGCCCAAGCATGGCGGCGATCACCGGCATAACAGCAGAAATCATACCGTGGATAACAGGTGAATCGCTTAAAGCTGTGACCATTTTGAATAATAGAATCATGGCCAAACATGTAGGCAAAATATGAGCTGCTACGCAAATAAAAGCGCCTAATGCCCCTTTTTGTTTATATCCTAAGTAAGCGGCCATTTTTGTCGCGATCGGACCGGGCAGGGTATTGGCAATCGCCAATATTTCTGCAAATTCTTCATCTTTTACCCAACGGTATCTGGAAACTGCTTCATAACGGAACAGCGGTATGACGGAAGGACCGCCTCCGAATCCAAAAATTCCGGTTCTCAGCATAGCCATGATAAGACTTTTATAAGAAGTTTGCATATTTCTCCCCCTCATCCTTTATAATTTCATGCCCATGCGGCTCTTGTATCGTTTAATGAGAATTTGACAGTCAACGCTGACGACACCGCGCATCGGATACAATTTTTTTGTTAAAAAATTTTCCATTTCTTGATTATTTTTAAAGATTCCATGCATATGGAGCTTGCTTGGTCCAGTCATATGGTACAAGCTTGTAACGGCATGCTCCTCCGCCAATTGTTCTGCCACTTCCTCTAAATATTGCGGTTCCACTTCAACGTTGAAAAAGGCGGAAACATGAATGCCGATTTTCGTCGGATTGATAACCGTCGTAAATTTCTCGATAATTCCTTTTTCAATTAAGTTGTTTATTCTCGCCTGAACGGCAACTCGAGACAAACCGATTTCTTTTCCGAGATCGGTATACGATATCCGGCTGTTTTCATGCAGCTTCTCTAAAATTTGTTTATCAATATGGTCTATGTCTAAATTCGGAATGTTGTATTCGAATGCCATTCATACCACCCTTTATTTCGTTATGTAGTTAATTTTCTAATTATAATTTCCTTTAGTATACAAAATATGTTTTATGATTTCTATAAAAAAATAAAAATATTTATTTGTTTACGAAACGAAAAAACTTTGTTAAAAAAATTTACAAATTCAAGGAACTTTCCTCAGCAGCTTTCTATAATGAAATCAAATTTTTTAAAAAAGTTGAGAGGGGTGAAGAAAATGAAACGCACACATCCAGCCATCGCTATTTTCTTGTTTTTTCTAGGATGGGTATTTATGTATGCGGATCGAAATATTTTGTCGCCAGTGATGGGAGAAATAGGAGAGCAGTGGAATTTAAACAATAGTCAATTAGGTTTGATGTCCACTGTATTTTTTATTGCCTATTCGATCATGCAAATTCCAACAGGATTTTTGGCTGATCGGTTTGGAAGAGTGAAAGTTTTAGTAATTGGTTATATATTATTTGGCATTACCACTTTTTTGAGCGGATTGGCATCTTCATTTGCATTGTTTTTGCTGATGCGCGCTTTAACAGGTATTGGAGAAGGTACTTATTACGGTTCGCAATACGGAATTTCTTCCAACATTACCCCTAAAAAATACAGAGGGATCGTTTCTGCAGTGATCAATAGCGGAATGGCTTTCGGCATTTCTCTTGGTTTTATTGCTGCTAGCTATTTCACATATACCTTAAACAAAGGATGGCAATTTTCATTTTATCTATTTGCCATTCCAACTATTATTGTTGCCATTTTGATAGGAATATGTGTACGAGATCAATCTAGCCATGAAAAAAAACAAGAAGTTCCTCATATGAAAGATAGACAAAACTTAAAACGGCTGTTTACAAAAAATCATCTTTTCGTTTACATTCTCATCTTCTGCTCTTTATATGGATTCTTCGGAATGCTTACTTGGTTGCCTTATTATTTGCAGACGGTAAAAGGGGTAGAAGGCTCGCAAACAGGGATCATATCTTCTTTAGTGCCTTGGGCTTCGATTCCGGGGGCTATTTTCTTTGGCTATGTTTCAGATAAAGTAAAAAATAAAAAGCCGCTGATCATCTTTTTAGCTTTTGCTGGAGCTGTTTGCCAATTTGTCATCCCTTATGCGGAAAATTTTTCTTTGCTGATAGCAGGATTAGTTTTTTACGGACTGCTAGGAAAATTGGCGCTCGATCCCGTATTAATATCTTATATGGCTGAAATTACGCCGTCATCCATGTACTCCAAAGTGTATGGTTTTTTCAATTTCAGTGGGATGCTTTCTTCAATTTTTGCACCTTATATTACGGGCTGTTTTGCCGATATCACCGGCAAGCTTGAAATCGGCTTTTATTTGTCAGGTGTTTTGCTAATCATCGGCGCTGTTTTATTTCTATTTACGGAAAGTTCAAATCGCATGACCCATTTCGTTCAATACTACAAACCGGGGGAGGAACAAGTAAAATGAGCCAATCAATGATCGGAACGAAAAGTATGGTTGTCAGTCCGCATTATTTAGCATCGGCAGCCGGTTGCCGCATACTGCAAAAAGGGGGCAACGCCTTCGATGCAGCGGTAGCGGTCAGTGCCTGCTTAGCGGTCGTTTATCCGCACATGACAGGGATCGGAGGAGACTCTTTTTGGCTGTTTTACAGCAGAAAGGATCAAGCAGTTCGTGCGTATAACGGCAGCGGCCGGTCAGGCTATAACGCCACGCCTGAAAAATACGAAGGTTTATCCGCCATTCCGTATCGAGGCATTCAAAGTGTTATCACCGTGCCGGGTATGGTTGACAGTTGGGATGCCATCATAAAAGAATACGGAAGACTTTCATTGGCGGAGGTTTTAGAGCCTGCTATCGAATATGCGGAAAATGGATTCCCTTTTTCAAAAGATCAATATGTCAACACGCAAAAAAATGTTCAAATTCTGCGAGAATTTCCGGAAACATCATCGATTTTCCTGCCTCATCATCGAATTCCGAGCATAAATGAAAAATTTATTCAGAAGCAATTGGCGGATACATTGAAAGAGTTAGCGAACAAAGGAAGAGATCATTTTTACAAAGGCAGTTTAACAAAACGCATTGTATCAAGCCTTCGAGAAAAAGGCGGGATTTTAATAGAGGATGATTTTGCGGATCATCACGGAGATTGGGTCGAACCGCTGAGCGGAACTTACCGCGGTTATACCATGTATCAGGTTCCGCCCAATTCACAAGGCTTTGCCGGGCTAATGGCGCTAAATATTTTAGAAAACTTTGATTTTAAAACGATTCCGCACGGTTCTTTTCAGTATTATCACCTTTTGACAGAATCATTGAAAAAAAGCTTTCAAGACCGAAACAAAGTATTGACAGATCCCGAATTCTACCAGATTCCGCTTGATAAATTGTTAAGCAAAACATATGCGAAAAAGCTGGCCGAATCGATCAGTCTGACAAAAGCAAGCGAAGTGAAGACTCAGCCTGTCGGAAACGACACTGCCCATGCGGCTGTCGTGGATGAAGAGGGGAATGCGGTTTCCTTTATACAAAGTCTTTATTTTGAATTCGGTTCATGTGTTGTTGCTGGTGACACAGGGATTTTAATGCAAAACAGAGGATCGTTCTTTTCTCTTGAGCGGTCGCATGTCAATTGCTTGGCGCCAAGAAAAAGAACGTTCCACACGCTGATGCCTGCAATGGCTTTTAAAGATGGAAAGCCGTATATTTTATACGGAACACAAGGAGGAGAAGGGCAGCCGCAAACACAAACAGCTATCATTACAAGAATGATTGATTATCGAATGAGCCCTGCAGAAGCAATATATGAGCCAAGGTTTGTGTGGGGAAGAACGTGGGGAGAACAGACGGAAGAATTGAAGATGGAAGGCCGCATCTCAAAAGAAGTGATCGAATCGATGATCAAAGCTGGCCATCTTGTGAAAGTTGTTGAACCTATTGATAAAATAATGGGGCATGCCAACGCCATATTAATTGATGAACAAAGCTTTTTACATGGTGGAGTTGATCCAAGAGGAGACGGTGCGGCAATCGGTTGGTAACGGCGAATTTATAAAAAGCGGGGATTTATGCTATCCGTTGTTTCATATTTAAATATATTGGAGAAGGGTTTAAGCCACAGGGGGGCGGAAAGTATCCGGCAAGGGCAAAGCCTGCAGAATTCATTATTGGAATTCTACAGGCTTTTATCATTTGAAGAGGTTCTCACATCGGTATATTCAACCCTGGAAATAAATTAGGAGAAGTTACAGCCAAAAGAAAAGTTTTAGCTGTTTCGCGGACTAAATCTTTCATCAAACCTCCTTAACAAAACTTACGTTGATTTCCAGCTGCTGCTTTTCGTCAAAAACAAACAGCAAAATGAAATTTTATATTCCGCAATACTGGTCCATATAATTGCTAACAAATAGCCAAAAATGCCATGATGACCATTTTAATCTCCTTCACCATCTACACAGGCAATCATATTAGAACATTTTTTATGTATTTTTACTTATCAAATTTGTATTTGATTATCATTAGCATTGCATAAATATAGTCAGAATTTTCTGTTAATTAATTTTTGTGAATTTGTGCCAAAAAGACAAAACCTAAAGAAAGGTGGCACTGCCCATTTGGTAAATATATACAGTTAAACCAGAGCGACAACGACAAAAGGGAGATTATGGACTGGCTCGCCCATCAAATTTTCGCAACCAAACATAAGCTGGTTTCCACAGAGCTCTCTTTAACCAACGAGTAATTCGAAGTAGAGATTTCTTACTTTTCATCTCCAATTGAATGAGAACATGTAAGCAATACGTGATAAGGGCTAAGAAAATTTGATTTTGAATAGCTGTTTCACTCATCCCATAAAAGTGCTTAATTTCCACGTGTTGCTTGAGCCATTTGAAAAAGAGCTCAATAGCCCAGCGAGATCGGTAAATATCACTTATCTCTTCTGGTTTTAAATCAAATCGGTTGGTGATGAAACGAAGTAAGTTCCCTTTTGTGTCCGTAACTTCTAGTAGACGAAAGACATTTTCAGTACGATTTTGTGTGGTACCAATGTAGACCATTTTATCGGATAGAACGTGACAATCATCAGGAAGTGAAAATGTATAGACTTCACGAATGACTGCGTTTTTCTTCAGTCTTGAAACGAAGAAATAGCCATCATCTGTCATCCGATCAAAACGTTCATAGTCCACATAACCGCGGTCAAACACATACATGGCTTCTTGATCATCCACTAGGACTTCGAGTTGATTTCGGTCATGTTCTTTTGCTGTCGTAATCACTGCTTTTTCAGGATAGACGGTGTCTTTATCCATGAAAACGAGCCGTAAGTGTAGCTTTACACCAGCTTTTGTTTTACGGAATTTTGCCCATTTATAATGGGTCAAATTCAACGGGAGTGTACTTGAATCAATGATTTTCAGTGGCATATTCTTTCCGTTTTGATAATGGTGCCGTTGAATTTTCCAAACAAGATCCAAGAACAAATTTGCAAGAATTAGTGGGTTGATCTGATTGTTTTTTCGGGATAGCTGAGAGGCACTTATCGATTCAAATCCGAGTGCTTTTTGAAGATCTTCGTCTACAAGTGCATCACTCATTTCCTCTAAGCTCGTAAATTCGAGCAGCTGGGCTACCAATAAAAGTTTAATATAGGCTTCTGTTGTCAGCTTTTTTGTGTAATAGTCCTGTTTCAATTCTTTGACTTGTTCGCTAAGTTTTTGAATATTTATGGGTGAAACCCATTTACCAAATGATGAAATTAGTGTATTCTTGTCCATAATGGTTATCCTTTACGATTGGATTTGGACAGGAACCACCTGTACTTCCATTGTAAAGGATTTTTTTGTTTCGAAATCAATAAAAAATTGAACATTCTTAGTATTTTGAATCATCAGATTTAATTACTGCAATGCTAGTGTTTGATTATTTACAAGTAATAATAAGGAGTATAACTAATATATAAAAAGAAAATTTTTAACAGCGCTCATTACGTTTGTTATTTCTACTTTTATCATAGCGATTTTATTTCGCCAGTAGCATTTCTTTCTGACCAACAAACAGGATCTTCTTTTCACAATCTTCTCATGATATCTCATCTGTAAGCTTTGGGGTGTTCTTTTATGGACTACCCATATCGATAGCAATTGCTTTCATTACCAAAAGGTTTTTCGCATTTGCTTTACATATAATCTTCGGAATATTGCCTGCTATTGTATTATGGTTTTTGCAGTTTTTTCTTTAGCTATTTCCGTTATTTTTTTTCTTCGTTGACGAAGTCATTAAATATGGAATAAATAGGGGCTTAATGGTTGAATCCTCATGAAACAGAATGAAACACCGGGAAAGTTATTCTTCAGTTTAGGACTGTAGCCAATTGAGCAACATACATCTGAAAGTGAGTGCTGAAAATGTTTCAAAAAAACCGGAGAGCTTTGGAGTGCATGATAAATACCTTGGCTGTAGTATGGAAAACTTTGATTGGACGAGCAAACTGGACAGAGATCAAGAAGGAAATAACGTCCCCAGAGGATTATGCGGAGAAGGTCATAAGCATAATCAGATAATCTGCACGCGATAATGCCCAAATACGAAAATTAAAATAAATAGGCAAGACAACAATCCACTGAAAGTTGCTGCGCCAAATGCTAGATACGAGCTAAATCGGTTGAGAATATACGTTCTTCTATAGTATGATAAAATAGTTATCTCGTTTATTTTTAAAAGGGTGTTTGGATATGGACACAGAAACTGCATCTGTGAGAACGTTTAAATATGGAAACAATCTCGAAGTAAAAATTGAACTAAATGATTGCATATCCTTTTTAAAGTCTTTAAAAGATGAAAGCATCGACTTGATTGTAACAGACCCTGCTTATTCTGGAATGAATAACAAGCTGAAGCTCGGGAAGGGCAGAATCGTCGGTGAATATAAGCAAAAGGGAACGGAAAATGGGAAATGGTTTGCGGAATTTGAAGACAGTGAAGAAAACTATCATCTCTTTTTACAAGAGTGCAAGAGGGTGCTGAAAAAAGATACAGGGCACATTTACATCATGTTTGATTCTTTTTCTTTATTAAGCTTAGGGCATTTAATGAGAGAGTACTTTGACGTAAAAAACATCATCACTTGGGATAAAATCAATATGGGAATGGGGCATTATTTTAGAAGAAGGCACGAATATATTATTTTTGCTACGAACGGAAACAACCGCAAAATTAGAAACCGGTCTTTTCCGGATGTATGGAGGTTTAAACGAATTCACCATTCGAAATATCCGACGCAAAAACCGGTTGAGCTGTTCCAAGCGATGATTTATGCAAGTGCCGAAGAGGGATTTACGGTTTGCGACCCGTTTTTAGGGAGCGGATCGTCAGCTATTGCAGCCATAAAAAACAACTGCCGCTTTTTAGGATGCGATATCGCAAGCAATGCTTTTACAGCCAATGAAGAAAGAATTCATCACTATCTTAAAACAAAAGAAGACATCTATCAGCCCAAGCCTTGCCATATCGAAGGCGAACCGGTATTTTGGGAATAAAGACCGATCATAACTACGCAGCTTGCAAATGTTATTCATCTTCACCAAACCATAAAAAAATCGGCGTTTAGCCGATTTTTTTATTTTGATCATTGTCTGATCCAAGTCCATATTTCTTTTGGCGTGGCATTTTTTCCGTACATTAAGATGCCGACTTTAAATATTTTTCCAGCTAGTTTCATAAAGATCCAAACACTTATTATTAAGATTGCAAGTGATATGACAATTTCCGCCCATGGCCATTCCTCTAATATCGACAAACGAAGAATCAAAACAGCGGGTGATGTGAATGGAAGATAGGTGCCGATTTGCGCCCATAGCCCGCTTGGATCTGTCAGCACAGGTCCGACAAAAACAAATGACAAAAATGGCAGCAGGATAACTAATCCTTGAAAGTTGCCGGCGGTATATATATCTGCCATTGTGGCGCCGATGCCGACAAAAATTGACGAAAACAGCAAGTAGCCTAAAAGGGCAATCCCGATGAAAAGAAAAAGATGAGGAACGAACAAATAGTGAAATATCGGAACATCAATTTTCCATAAAACGATTGGAATGATAAAAATGAAAAATACAACAACTTGTAACATTCCTAATAGGAAATAACCAATAATTTTACCTTGCATGAGGTCTTTTGGCGTGACCGATGAAAGAATGATTTCCGCAATTTTATCTTTCTTTTCCTGCGAGGCGCTTTGAAAAATCATCATGCCGCTAAAAACAATGGATAGTAAAATGATGCTGGCAAAGGCCCCTGGTACAATGCGTTCTAAAATTTTTTCCGTTTCTCTTCCTCCGCCTTCAGTTTTTGAGATTTCACTAACGGTCGATTGTTCAAAGACGATTCCTTTCGAAATGGCTGCTAATTGATTTTTCGATAAACCAAGCTGCTCCAACTGCAAAGCTTTTAACGGCTCTGCCAGCAGCTGAATTTGATTGGCAAACATCGGGCTAATCACATCGCTTGTGTAAACAGGGACAACGCCATCCGTTAATGACTGTTCACCGATAAACAAATAGGCTGTATTCTCTCTATTTTTTAGCAAATCTTCTATCTTATCTTCCGCGATGCCAGTTTTCTGAAGCTTGAATGGAAGGTTGTGAAGCTGTACTGCTTCCTGCAAGGCTGGCAAAATATTCAGCTTATCATTGACATAAACAGTTGTTACACTTTGATCCTCATCTGAATTGGCAAGATTTCCGAGCAGGAAAAAAGCTAAAAAGAGAATAGGCGTTATAAACAAGCTGATGATAAATGATTTGTTTTTTAAATTCCGCTTTATTTCCCATTTTGCTATTTTTATAGTATTACTCATAATTTTCACCAGCTTCCTGTAATAAATTTTGATCTGTGGCAACATCAATAAAGATTTCATGCAGGGAAATGCGGTCAAGCGGGGCTGTCCAAAAAGTCAGGGTAACTGACTTTTTGGAGCCCCTCATTTTTCACTTTTTAAAAAAAATGCACAAAAAAATCGTCCTTTCTAGTAAAATGAAGTTACCACACAACATTACAGAAAGGACGATTTTTTATGAGCAATCATATGATTACTCGTGAAAATTATAACACACAAATGACACTTCCTCTAGATGGAAAAGAAGAAAAAACTCCTGCCAAAAGAAATTTAGCCCCTACTTTCAAACCATATAACAACCGTCAAGTTCAAATGATTTATGATATTGAATCTCTCATACCCGAACATCACGTGGCACGTGTCGTGGACGAAATGGTGGAGGCGATACCAGATAAACAATTGTTTTCTCATTATAAAGGCGGCGGCAGAAGTTCCTATCATCCCAAAATGATGCTGAAAATCATTCTGTATGCTTATTCTCAAAAGGTTTATTCCTGCCGAGGAATCGAAAAACTCGTTAAAGAAAATATTCCTGCCATGTGGCTTTCAGCGATGCAACAACCAGATTTTCGCACCATTAATGAGTTCCGAGGGGAACGGATGAAAGCTTTCATGGATGAGCTCTTTGAAGTCATGATTCTCAAATTGATAAAAGAACATTACATCACGATGGAAAACTACTTTTTGGATGGCACTAAGATCGAAGCCAATGCCAATAAGTATTCTTTTGTGTGGAAAAAATCCACTTTGAAATTCGAAGAGAAATTAAAAGAAAAAATCCAAGAAACACTAAAGCACATTCATGAATTAACCCAATTAGAAGCCGGAACAGGGCAAAAGGAAAGCGATCAACATACAGAGATCACCGAACAAAACCTGGAGGAAACCGCAAAAGAAATAGAAGAAAAAGTTGAAACGCTAACGGAAGAAATCGAAAAGGAGACCGATACATCCATTCGGAAAGAGAAGCGAAAAAAACGCAGTCAATTAAAGAAATCGGTGAAACAAATTCGTGAAGATTTCCTGCCCCGAATGGCAAGATACAAGGAACAAAAGGAAATGTTCGGTGACCGTAACAGCTACTCGAAAACAGACAAAGACGCAACCTTCATGCGCATGAAAGAAGACCATATGAAAAACGGTCAGCTCAAGCCCGGATACAACGTGCAAATGGGGACAGAGAATCAGTTTATCTTGTTTTATACTATTCATCAACGACCGACCGATACACGTTGCTTTATCCCACATATGGAGAAGCTAGCCTCCACTTCATTACCGATGCCCCAAACAGTTATTGCGGATGCAGGCTATGGTAGTGAAGAAAACTATGTATATGCAGTTGGTGATGAGAAAGAGCCCCGGTTTGAGTTTCTAATTCCTTATGGGAGCTATGTAAAAGAACAAACACGTACATACAAAAAAGACATTAAAAATGCCAAAAACTGGACCTATTGTGAAGAGGATGATTGTTTTATTTGCCCGAATGGAAGGAGAGTAACGTTTAAAAAATACCAAAACAAAAAGAATCCATCTGGCTATGAACAAAGCTTCAAAATATACGAATGTGAAGATTGTACCGATTGCCCATTGAAAGCGAAATGCACAAAAGCGAAAGGAAATCGTCAAGTTCACTGGAATCCCATCTTCGAAGAAATGAAAGCAAAGGCCAAAACAGCCCTTGAATGTGAAGAGAAAGCCGCTATCTACGCTCGACGCAAAGTCGAGGCAGAAAGTGTGTTCGGTCACATCAAGGGCAATCGGTCGTTCCGCAGATTTTCTTTGCGGGGCCTCGACAAGGTACATGTCGAGTTTGGGATTGTGGCATTAGCCCACAACTTCCTGAAAGTAGCCGGCATCCGCCAGCTACTTTCAGATAAAAATCGAAAAAATATAAAAGCAAGTGGAGAGAAACGAATTGTTTTTCTCCACTTGCTTCATTTTAGGGACTTATCGGACAGCCCCATATATTCCGGAAGGTTTTTTAACCATTTGGCAGGTTGAATGTCTTTTGTTAAATAAAGAGTTGATACATCTTCATTTTGTTCTATTCGTTGAACACCAGAAATTTGTTCTAGTACGGCGCGGTCATTTTTTCCGCGGATGACACATTTGAAATTCGCATATGTTTTCTTTACTTCCTCTATCGATCCATAAACCACCTTGCGGCCGCGATGGATCATAAATAATCTGTCACACATCTCTTCTACTATATTCATTTGATGGGAAGATAGAAGAATCGCTGTGCCGTTATTAGCTAAGCTTCTTATTTCTTTTTTAAATAACTCCTGGCTCACAGGGTCTAATCCGGAAAACGGTTCGTCTAAGATGAGCAGTTCAGGCTCATGCAGGATCGAAGCGATAAACTGTACTTTTTGTCCCATTCCTTTTGATAGTTCATCAATTGATGACTGTTCTTTTCCTTCTAAGCCAAATTTTTTTAAATAGACTTTAGCCCGCTCTTTTGCTTTTTTTAATGGGTAGCTTTTTAAATCTGCTAAATAAAGGAGAATATCCATTACTTTGACATTTTTATATAAACCGCGTTCTTCCGGCAAATAGCCAATTTTATGGCGCGGGATCATATTTTTTTGGCTATTGTGGAATGTAATGCTTCCTTCATCTGGATACATAATCCCCATAATGTTGCGAATGATCGTTGATTTTCCAGCCCCGTTCGGTCCTAATACCGCCATAATTTCCCCTTTTTTCACTTCAAACGATATATTTTGGATAATCGGCTGATGTTTGAATGATTTTCCTAATTTTTCAACTGTTAAAACCGTTTCGTTCATATTTATGTTCCTTTCTGTTAAATTGGTTGATTGAGCATAATCGTGATAATTTCTTCCAACTCTAACGATTCTGCTTTGATCCAATCGTATTGATGCTCTATTAAATACTGTTCTGTATTTTCTTGTTGTTGAGTGATGACAATTTGCTTTCCTTTTCTTCCAACTTCACCCGGTATCGGTTTATTTGGCAGAGGCCGCTGCAAAAAGTAACGTTTATATCTGCTGGCTAATTCTTCTTTTTCAAATTTTCCAAGCAATTGTCCGTTTTTCAGTACAATTAGATAATCAGCAAGCTTTCGAATATCATCTGTTTGATGGCTGGCAATGATCATCAGCTTTTCGCTTCTTTCCATCCATTCTACGAGAATATCCATCAGCATTTGTTTTGAAGGGATATCCATATGAGCGGTTGGTTCATCAAGAATCAAAATGTCGGTATCGCAGGCTAAAGTTAAGGCGATGCTTAATTTCTTTTGAACACCTTGTGATAAATTTCGATATAGCTTTCTTAAAGGGATATCGAACATTTGTACAAGCTGGTCGAAATATTTCTGATCCCATGTTGAATACCAATGGGAAGTGAGCTTCATCAATTCCAATCCGTTAAAGGAATTGCATCCAATCAATGTCTGCGGCAGGTACGAGATGTGCTGCTTCCAGCTTTCATCACGATTTTGTATTGATTGACCAAATAAGCGGATCTGCCCCTCATCTTTTTTCGCAAGATTCATCAGCATTTTCATTAATGTACTTTTACCAGCTCCGTTTTTCCCAATGAGTGCATGAATCGTTCCAGGCTCAAACGAAAGATCAATTGGCCCTAATTGAAAATCATCGATCGTTTTTCTTAACTGCATGATTTCTAACCAAGGCTGCATTAAGAACCCTCCTTTTCCCGCAATTCAACCATTACTTGTTGAAAGATTTGCTCAATCTCTGCAAACGTATAGTCATGGCGGAGCGCCGTTTGTACAGCGGTTTGAATAGCTTTGTACACCGTTTCTGTCTTTACTTTTTCTTTCTTAGCATCGTCTATGTCAGCTACAAACGTTCCTTTCCCTTGTGTTGTCTGGATAAACCCTTCATATTCAAGATTTTGGTAGGCGCGTCTAGTCGTAATCACACTAATTTCAAGGTCTTTTGAAAGGGTGCGGATCGAAGGCAGCGGTGAACCAGCAGGAAGCTGACCGCTTGCAATCAGCGCTTTAATTTGTTCTTCCAATTGATAATAAATAGGCTCCGGAGAATCTTTTGCAATCTGAATAGGAAGCTCCATTCAACTTCCTCCTTCTTAAAATAAATAATCCATTTTTTCAATTTTTTTGGACATATATTTTTGCGAGTAGAGCACGCCTATAGCAGCGAAAAGAACTGACGCAATAATACTTACTAGAGGCCATTTTTCCGCCATGAGCATCGTCAAAGGCACAAAGCCGTTTCCATATAAAACGTTAAATATCGTAAAGATAAACATGAATCCAAAAAATAAAGCGAATATATAAAGGGCAAACCTCACCGTTGAAAGCCGGTAGCCGACATCACTAGCTGGAAACGAAGCTCCTAAATGAATGCCAATACCAATCCAAATCATGATAAATGCGAAATATTCCTTTAAGTCCAACGCTGCTCTAAGATCAGGGGAAAACACATAAGTAAGAATCGATACCCCTAAATAGTAAGGAACGGCAAAGGCGAAAAAAATGATAAATCTGCTTTTAATGAGCACATCCTTTTGGATCGGCAGCTGGCTAAGTGTAATAAAAAAAGGGAGGGCCCAAAAGTCGCCGCCTATTTTTTGATGATTAAATTCTTTCGGTTTGATCCATGCAGTTCCAAAACCAAATACAATAAAGAACAAAAAATCTAGCATAACGGTGCTTCTTTCCGTATTTTTCGGAATGACAGTGGCGAAAAACATCGAAAACGTGATGGCCATCAAGGCAAGCAATACAAATCCCAATTTCAATTTTTTTAATTCAAACTTTGCTAGCCAAAACGCTTCCTTCCAATCGTTCATATTGATCTCCTCCAAGTGAACTGTTTTACTGTGTATATCTATATACACACTATATAACGTTTTGTTAAATTTGACCAGTCTTTTTTGAAAAAATGTATGGATAGGCATCAACAACATTCGTTCTAAAAATTTTTAAGTAACTCCAAACGGTATGTAGAAGGACTGCAAAAAAATTTCAACTTCTGGAGCACAGGATGTAAATAAAAAAATTCGAAGCAACTGATGAAAAAAATGTACGGAGAAACACGCAGCAAAATGGAACTGTAAAAAGGTCAACAGCAGATGAAAAATTTCTATGTAATTTTGCGACAGTCTTTTTTTAAATACTTTTTCCAGCGCATATTTGCTGAATCTATGGACAGAAGTGAAAAACTCGGGAATATTCATCCTCTTGTTTAGGAAGTATAAGAAAAAACAAGAGGAGATGTTGTGATGAGAAAATTTGTCATTTTGCTCTGCCTTTCGCTCGCTCTTTCTGGATGCGGAGATGGAAATGATAAAAAGCAGGGCGCTTCTTATGATCAACAGCAAGGAACGACAACTCAGAATGAAGGAGATAGCTCGCTCATTAGGATACAGCATAGCCAATCTCCAGCAAAACGAATCCAAAAGGTAAACCCTGATCAGACGGCCCGCGACAAAAGACCTATTAACTCAATTGGATTTCTTGAGCCGATCACTCCGCAGCAATCCGTTTCTGACTTAAAAGGTGTCAGTCAGCATTTATCATATGTAGCTTTTTTCAGCTACCGAGTGAACGCCGATGGAAGTCTTGTTCCAATTGAAGACAGTGAAGCACTCGCAGCTGCTAAAAAATCCGGTGCGATTCCGATGATGGTCATCACCAATTTTACAGAAGGAAATTTTTCACCGGATATTGCTCATCGGATCTTTACAGATAAAACAGCCTCTAAAAGTTTGATCAATGGCGTTATTCAGACGATGAAAGCAAAAGGATATAAAGCTTTAAATATCGACTTTGAACATATTCGGGAAAAGGATCGTGAGCTGTATAACGGCTTTCTCGAAACGATTTTGCCACAGGTTCGCAAAGCCGGCTTTACGGTTTCAACTGCATTGGCCCCAAAAACGAGCGATGAACAAAGAGGACCATGGCACGGAGCCCATGATTATAAGAGACATGGAGAGTTAGCAGATTTTGTTATTTTGATGACGTATGAATGGGGATGGTCCGGCGGTCCGCCAATGGCGGTGTCACCGATTCCGCAAGTTCGCAAAGTACTGGATTATGCCGTTTCCGTCATTCCGCGAAACAAAATTGTGATGGGCGCCCCTTTGTATGGGTACGATTGGACTTTACCATACAAAAAAGGCGGTAAATTTGCCAAACGAATCGCTCCGGCGGAAGCAGCAGACCTAGCGGCGAAAGAAGGAGTTGAAATTCAGTATGACAACGAGGCGCAGGCACCTTGGTTTCGCTACACCGATGATCAAAACAAAACACATGAGGTCTGGTTTGAAAATGAACAAAGCATGCAGGCAAAGTTTAATCTCGTAAAAGAATACGGACTGAATGGAGTGGCATATTGGGTGCTTGGCGAGCCTTTCCCTCAAAATTGGACTTTGCTTGAAGAGGAGTTTATTATTCAAAGACACTAAGCGGAGAAAAATGGCATTAGCCCGCAACATTCTGAAAGAAGAAGGCGTCAACTGCTTGCATATCAAAATCGAAGGTATACAAAATCAGTAGAGAAAAACAGCTCGTTTTTCTCTACTTGATTTATTTTAGGGACTTGTTCGAAAACCGTTTATGAAAATTGAGCCGTTTCTTTGCTTATTTATGATAATGATCATTTCACCAAATACTAAACAAACATATTGCTTTCATTATTTACCTGATCTATTTCACTTGTTCCATCATAAAACCGTTTTTATTCATAAACTGAGCAGGTTGCGCAAAAATGCACATGATCATATCACCACCCTGCATAATTGTGCACAAAATATCGGGTAGATCCATTCAGCTCCTGCTATTCTTGTAATCAAGGGAGGTCATATAATGGATTTGCTTAAGAACATGAACAGAGCCATACAGTATATTGAAGAAAACCTTACACATGATATTGACTTTAAAGAGGTGGCAAAAATCGCTTGCTGTTCCGAATATCATTTTAAAAGGATGTTTTCTTTTCTTGCAGGTATTACACTATCAGAATACATCCGCCGCAGACGCCTGACTCTTGCAGCATTTGAACTTAAAGATAGCAGCGTAAAGGTCATCGACATTGCGATAAAATATGGGTACAACTCACCAGATTCTTTTGCAAGAGCTTTTCAAAACTTGCATGGTATAACACCGTCAGAAGCCAGAAATCGTGGTCATTTATTGAAAGCTTATCCACGAATGACCTTCCAGTTAACAATTAAGGGAGGAAATGAAATGAACTATCGAATTGTAGAAAAAGAGGCATTTCGTATTGTTGGTATTAAAAAAAGAGTTCCGATCATTTTCAAAGGAATTAATCCGGAAATTGCCTCGATGTGGAAAAGCTTAGATGATGAAAAGATCAATAAACTTAAAAAACTTTCGAATGTCGAGCCTTTAGGCCTGATTCAAGCATCCACGAACTTTTCTGAAGGCAGAATGGAGGAAAAAGGGGAGCTTGATCACTATATTGGCGTAGCAACAACTAAGGAATGTCCAGCTGAATTTACACAACTTGTAGTTCCTGCCTCAACATGGGCAGTATTCGAAGCAATCGGACCATTTCCTGATACACTGCAGGATGTATGGGGACGCATTTATTCTGAATGGTTTCCAACCTCAAACTATGAACAAATAGAAGGTCCAGAAATCTTATCAATCGGAAGCAAAGATTTAACTTCCCCGACTGTAAAATGTGAAATTTGGATTCCGGTACTGAAAAAGTAAAAAAAAAGCATTAGTTATCTCTTTTTGTAATTAATTCCTAATAATGGTATATTAATTTTCAAGTGTTTATAGTTTAAAAAATATGAAGGGGCTGTCTAATAATGAACTGCCCCCTGTCAAGTAGACAGTAGAAATAATAAAAATATACCTAAGCGGCTTTAGCTCTATATTCCATGGGGCTAAGGCCGTTTAATCTTTATGATACCTTTCATAATTATAAAAGCGGATGTACTCATCCATCGCAAGAGCTAATTCTTCAAATGTCTGTAAATAATACTTCTCGCATTTAAAGCGTTCCCCAAAAAGATTCCATTGGCCCATTATCAATACATCTGCCTACTCTTGACACACTTTGTGTCATCCCTGCTTGGTCTATCCTACGTTTAAAACCATGAGAGGTATATTGGAACCCACGGTCACTATGAATAAGTGGATGCTCTCCATTTAAAAGTGCGGTGGCTTGATCCAACGTTTTGAATACAAGATGATTATGATTGGAATGTCCTAAAACATAGCTCACAATTGATCCATCATATAGATCAAGAATAGCACTTAAATAGGCTTTCTTTGATGAACCATATTTTAATTCTGTGACATCAGCTACCCATTTTTCATTTGGCTTTTCCGCTGTGAATTCACGATTCAATATATTTTCTGCAACATGTTGAGGGGTAGATCGCTTATAAGATTTCTTCTTTTTTTGAATAACAGATTGTATACCGGCAACTTTCATCAGTCTATAAATTCGTTTGTAATTGAAGTTCTGACCAAGCTTTCGATTTATATTCAAAGTCATTCGACGGTAACCATAGATGCCGTCAACTTTCTCATAGAGAACTTTCATCTCTTTTACGATTTCTTCATTCTGAAGTTCTCGGGAGGAAGGCGAACGTTTTAACCACTTATAGAAAGCAACTCGTGAAATACCGAATCTAATAAAAGGAACTATATATTAAAGCAGGTTATATGCAACAGGAGATCGAATAGTTAATAACTGTATCCTATTTTATTAAGCAGATCGCAGACTTCCATTTCAAAAATGACATGATCCTTTAAGCGAATTTTTTTACTTGAATTTAGGGCAAGGCTATTATGAAAATAAAAATTCATGAGAAAAGAAGGTGTCGTATGTCAACGAACAATAAACCTAACCGATTAATCACTGAAAAGTCTCCGTACTTGCTTCAGCATGCTTATAACCCTGTTGACTGGTACCCGTGGGGATCAGAAGCTTTTGAAAAAGCAAAAAAAGAAAACAAACCTTTGCTTGTCAGCATCGGCTATTCAACCTGTCACTGGTGTCATGTCATGGCTCATGAAAGCTTTGAAGATGAAGAAGTTGCAAAGATATTAAATGAACGGTTTGTCGCTATAAAAGTAGATCGTGAGGAGCGACCAGATATTGATTCCATATATATGAGGGTATGCCAGATTCTCACGGGGCAAGGCGGATGGCCGCTCAATGTATTTATCACACCGGATCAAAAACCTTTTTATGCAGGCACTTATTTTCCTAAGCAAAGCCGTTTTGGACGTCCGGGATTTATCGATGTGTTGCAGCAGCTTTCGGAAATTTATCAAAAAGAGCATGAAAAAATTGAAAAGACAGCAGCACGCATAACGGAAGTTTTAAATAAAAATGCCAGTCAAAATAAGAAAGGTGAGCTGAAGCAAAGCGTTCTTCATGAAACGTTTCATCAGCTTTCAAGCAATTTTGACACAATTTATGGAGGGTTTGGTCAGGCACCGAAGTTCCCCATTCCTCACATGCTCATGTTTTTAATGAAATATTACGAATGGACTAAACATGAAAATGCTCTTTATTTTGTGAATAAAACGCTTGTGCAAATGGCAAAGGGAGGGATTTGGGATCATATTGGCTTCGGATTTGCCAGATATTCGACAGATGCCATGTGGCTCGTTCCGCATTTTGAAAAAATGCTGTACGATAATGCCCTTTTGCTTTATACATTCTCCGAGACCTATCAAGTGACCCAAAACCCTCAATTTAAAACAATTGCAGAACAAATTATTGAATTTGTCCGGCGGGATATGCGGAATGAATCAGGGTCTTTTTATTCTGCCATTGATGCAGATTCTGAGGGGGAGGAAGGGAAATTTTACGTATGGACAAAACAGGAAGTGGTAGAGATTCTCGGGCAGGAACTAGGCGAACAGTTTTGTCATATTTACGATATAACTGAAGAAGGGAACTTTGAAGGAAAAAATATCCCGAATCTCATTCATACGAATGAAGAAAAATCGGCAATTACCTATCAAATGGGGCTGGAAGAGCTAAAAGAGCAATTGGAGCAGGCGAGACAAAAGCTTTTTGAAAAACGAATTGAAAGACCGTTTCCACATGTTGATGATAAAGTGCTGACCGCGTGGAATGCTCTCATGATTGCTGCACTAGCAAAAGCAGGAGCTGTTTTTGATCAGGAAGCATATATCGAAATGGCAAAAAAGGCGCTGGATTTTATTGAAAATCATTTAATTGTAGACGGAAGGGTTATGGTGCGCTATCGCGATGGCGAAGTAAAACAACAGGCGTTCATTGATGATTATGCATACCTTCTTTGGGCCTATATCGAAATGTATGAAGCGACATTTAATTTAACTTATTTGCATAAAGGTAAACAACTTGCTGATAAAATGATTGATCTTTTTTGGGATCAAGAAAATGGCGGATTTTTCTTCACAGGTCATGACAGTGAAGCAATGCTTGTCAAGGAGAAGGAAATTTATGATGGTGCGCTCCCTTCAGGAAACAGCGTTGCGGCCTTCGCGCTTTTGAAATTGAGCAGGCTGACCGGCAATTTGGATTTACACGAAAGCGTTCAGCAAATGTATTCTATTTTTAAAGAAGAAGTGGAGCAATACCCAAGCGGTCATACGTTTTTCTTGCAAAGCCTTTTGATGGAACAGCTGCCGCAAAAAGAGGTTGTCATTATTGGTCCGAAAGATTGCAGCAAAAGGAAAAGATTATTGAATCGTATTCAACAGGCGTATACAATGGAACTTTCAGTGTTAGTTGCTGAAGATCCAAATCAATTTGCACAAATTGCGGAATTTGCGAAAAATTATCGCATGATCAATAATGAAACAACTATTTATATATGTGAAAACTTTGCCTGCCAACAGCCGACAACAGATGTAGAGGAAGTTATAAATACATTGAACTTATAATGAAAATGTACGATACTATTATCCCCAACAGGCAGGCAGTAAAAAACGATGCATTTAATACGATGTTCTGAAAGTCTGCCTCGGACTGGGGTTTTTATGTGAAAGGACAATCCTGAAAACGGGGAGTCGTTCGTTTGCAGTTTAAAGAGCACTTTCTGATCGGTGACTTGATCCGATTGCTGACGATTCGGCTCCTGGCAGCGTAGAAGAAACGCTGATCTTATCGGCGGTGCTGCAAACATGTTGGAATAAAGAGCAATGCCCAGATAGCACAAGGGATTAAGAAAGCTCACATTGCTAGGTCATTGAAAGATCAGCGGGAAATGTGATTACAACATTTCAGTACATTAGACAGGGATATGTATGAGCATTATATGATAAAAAACGCCTGGAGACTATTCACCGGAAGCGATCGAAGCCAAGATATGTATGAATATTATTTGAGAAGACTGTCTCACGCTCAAATCGCCAGCTTGTTGCCATTTTGACGCAATGCTGGTGTTTGGCAATGAGGCAGTCTTTTTTGTGTATTTTCAACAACAATTGTTTAGTTTTCAATGATTTTTAAACAAACGCTGTCATTGTCTGAAAATTCAAATCAATTATATGATAGAACCGTAGAGGAAATACCAGTTCATTATATTTTCATTTAGGAAGGTGATAAAAGATGATGAATGGTAAGGAATATTTAGAAAGTTTAAGAGATAACAGGGTTGTTTATTTAAATGGAGAAAAGATTGATGATGTTACAACACATTCTGCCTACGAAAACTCTGCTCGCTCCATAGCAAGAATGTATGATGCTCTTCATGATGAACAGATGGGAAAAATTTTAACGACGACTACTGAAGAAGGCTATCAAACTCACAAATTTTTTAAAGAACCAAAAAATGCTCAAGATCTTTTAGAAGCAAGAGATGCGATTGCACAATGGGCCAAGCTGAGCTATGGCTTTATGGGGCGCACCCCTGATTATAAAGCTTCTTTCACAGCACATTTGAAAGCGTTTGCGGATTATTACGAAGGTTTTGAGGGCAATGCTCGAAATTGGTACAAAAAAACAACAAAAGAAGTTCCGTTTATTAACCATACGATTATTAATCCGCAGGTCGACCGTTCAAAACCTCTTCATGAAAATAAAGATGTTTATGTTCGCGCTGTAAAAGAGCGGGATGACGGTATTATTGTAAACGGTGCCAAAATGGTGGGAACGGCAGCTGCACTAACTCATTATAACTTCGTCTCTAACTATGGAGCTCAAGATTTAGGAGATGGTGATCAAAGCCATGCACTCGTCTTCTTTGTACCGATGAATGCGCCTGGCGTAAAAATGATCAGCCGTCAATCGTATGAACAAATCGCAAAAACGTTAGGTTCTCCGTTTGATTATCCGCTTTCCAGCCGTTTTGATGAAAACGATGCAGTCATTGTATTAGATAATGTATTTATTCCTTGGGAGAACGTACTTGCCTACAAAAATGTAAACGTAGTAAACGGGTTTTTTGTTGAAACGGGATTTGTAAACCGCTTTACATTCCAAGGTTGTACGCGTTTTGCCGTCAAGCTTGACTTTATGGTCGGCTTATTAATGAAAGCGACAGAGGCGGCAGGTACGAAGCAGTTTCGTGGGGTTCAGGCAAATATCGGTGAGGTTATTGCCCTTCGCAATATGTTTTGGGCTCTTTCTACCGCAATGGCAGCCAATTGTGAAACGAAAAATGGCGTTGCACTTCCGAACCTTCAGTACGGCGCTGCTTACCGTGTGCTCGCTCCAATGGTATGGCCGCGTGTCAAACAAATCTTTGAACAAATCGTTGCGGGGGGCCTCATTCAATTGCCTTCCAGTGCCAGCGACTTTTTAAATCCGGAGCTGCGTCCGTATCTCGATCGTTATTATCGCGGTTCAGGCATTGATGCAAAAGAACGGGTGAAATTGATGAAAATGATTTGGGATGCGATCGGAACGGAATTTGGCGGACGTCATGAGCTTTATGAAATCAACTATGCGGGCAACCATGAGAACATCCGTCTAGAGACGTTAAAAATTGCTGATGCAACTGGAGATTCCGACCGGTTTAAAGCGTTTGTCGATTCCGCTTTGGATGATTACGATCTAAACGGTTGGCTCAATGATACTTGGGTATCTCCACAAAAAGAACTTGTTCAGAAATAAAAGGAAAGGAGATGGTGGATATGGACGATCGCTTGTTTCGCAATGCGATGGGGAAATTTGCTACAGGGGTAACGGTCATTTCAACGGAGCATAACGGAGATATTCATGGAATGACAGCAAATGCCTTTATGTCCATTTCCTTAAATCCGAAGCTTGTATTAATTTCCATTGGAGAAAAAGCGAAAATGCTGGAAAAAATTCAACAATCAAAAAAATATGCCGTTAACATCTTGTCGCACGATCAACAAGTGCTTTCGATGAATTTTGCCGGGCAGCTGGAAAAACCAGTCGATGTACAATTTGAACAGCTAGGGGGGCTGCCGGTCATTAAAGATGCTCTTGCGCAAATTTCCTGCCAAGTTGTTAATGAGGTTCAAGCAGGTGATCATGTCCTTTTCATCGGGGAAGTGACGGATATAAACATGACAGAGCAAGATCCGCTTCTGTTTTTCAGCGGAAAATACCATCAGCTTGCTCAAAGCGAACAAGCGACGGCGTCGAGCTAAAAAAAGGGGGCATTTCATTGAAAACAATCATCATTGATCATCAAAATGATCTAGATCTTATTGCCTCTTGCCCTGTCGTTGCTGCACTAGGGTTTTTTGACGGCGTTCATCTCGGACATCAAAAAGTCATTCAGACCGCTAAAAACTTGGCGGAAAAAATGGGGGTAAAAACAGCGGTTATCAGCTTTTTTCCGCACCCTAAAGACATAATCGGCAAAACGGGAAAACGTGTCCAATATTTGCTCCCGCCTGCCGAAAAAGCAAAAAAGTTTTCCCATTTAGACATTGATTACTTTTATTTAATACGATTTACATCGGAATTTGCAAGACTTGAGCCGAAGGAATTTGTCCAGAAATATTTAGTTCCGCTGCAAATCAAGCATGTAGCAGCTGGATATGACTTCACGTACGGCCGAAAAGGAAAAGGAAGTTTAGATACGATGGAGGAAGACAGCGGATACTCAATCACTGTCACGAAAGTAGAAAATGTCAAACGAAACGATGAAAAAATTAGTTCTACGTTGATTCGAAATAAGATTCAATCAGGATTGATGGAAGAACTTCCTGATTACTTGGGGGAATTTTACGAAACAAAAGGAAAAATGATCCATACTGATGCAAAAGATGAATTGATTTTGGATCGGTACTATATGCTTCCTCCAAAAGGATGCTACGACGTGGCAATTGATATAGGAAAAGGGTGGTTTGAGGGACGCGTGCTTGTTACTAAGCAGAAAAAAATCTATTGGCTTGGTCCATCCATATCTTCTGTGTGGAGTATTTCTCGAGTCAAAGTAAAATGGATTGCCAGAAGTTTCGATTTCACATTAGAGATCGAAGAAAAGGAAGAGAAAAATCTAGTATTTACAAAAGGATAGCGGTGTTGACTTTAGGAAAGGGGGAAGAAATGTTGGCGTTTTTACAGCAAAAAAGCATCAGCAGTGACTTGGCGAAACAAATGATTGACAAAGCGGTACAAAAGGCTGAAGAACTTGGAGTGAAAGTGAACATTGCTATTGTGGATCAAGGCGGAAATTTGAAATCGTTTTTCCGGATGGACGAGGCGCCTCTTTTAAGCATACAAATTGCTCAAAATAAAGCCTATACGGCAGCGGCTTTCGGGATTCCGACCCATCAATGGTATGACATGATCAAAGATGAGCCGAGCTTGCGCCTTGGGATTGTCCATACAGAAAAGCTTGTCGTTTTTGGAGGAGGGTACCCGATTTATGACGGAAACGATTTAGCTGGAGGAATCGGGGTCAGCGGCGGCTCAGAAGAAGAAGACAGATTGTGCTGCGAGGCTGCGTTATCTTTATTGGAAACGGTTTAATGGAAAGAGCTGATGATCAAATTCATTAAAATAAGATTTTTCAATGAAAGGGAGGATTCAAATGAGCGAAATTTTAAGATTAGGGAGATTGGAGCTTCGGGTGTTGGATTTAGAAGAATCTGTAAAATATTACACAAATGTCATTGGGCTTGAAGTGACGGGACGCGAGGAAAATCGAGTATATTTAAAAGCTTGGGACGAATATGACCATCACAGCATCATTTTGCAAAAATCCGATACAGCTGGAATGGATCATATGGCATTTAAGGTAAAAGATATTTACGAGCTGGAAAAATTAGAATATAAAATTGAGCAATTTGGCTGCAAACTTTCCCGAATTTCCAAAGGTACTAGATTAGCAGAAGGAGAAGCGGTTCGTTTTCAGCTTCCAACAGGCCATCATATGGAGCTGTATACGGAAATAGAACAAGTAGGGACAAAAACTGGGAATCTAAACCCAGATCCATGGCCGGATGGACTAAAAGGAATTGCTCCGCATCGATTGGATCACGCTCTTTTAACAGGCGATGATTTAAAAACAGCAACCCGCTTCTTTACGGAAGTGCTCGGTTTTAGACAAACCGAGAAAATCGTTACGGTAGATGGAGAAGATTTAGTCGGAAGCTTTATGTCAGTGACGAACAAAGGTCACGATCTTGCATTCGTGAAAGGACCGGATGCGAAATTTCATCATGCAGGATTTTATGTCGATAACTGGTATGAAGTATTAAAGGCAGCAGATATTTTAACCAAAAATAATGTTCAAGCAGAAGTGACGCCAACAAGACACGGCATTACACGAGGCCTTACCGTTTACTTTTTTGATCCATCCGGCAATAGAAATGAAGCATACACAAGCGGTTATATGAGCTATGCAGACTTTCCGACCATTACTTGGACGGAAGATAAAATTGGAACAGGTATTTTCTATCATCGAAGAGAACTCATTGAATCATTCTCTAAAGCACTAACATAAAAATACAAAGATCAAGAATATTCTTGTTAAAGGGGTTCGATCATCTCTTCTGATTCGGGAAACACGTAAGGGATGTTTGCAGCCCCTTCGCTATTTATTTTGCATTCTTAAAAAAGAAATGCTTCAGATGGCTGACCGAAAATCGCTTGAAGTCGATGTTTGGGGTCAGCTTCTTTTTATACGGACATGCGAATTCATAATTTACGGATTGTTCTTTTGATGCGGTTTCCATGCCTAATTTTTTTCAGAGATTTCTTTAATAGTACGTTTCATTTTGATACATCTAAAGGAACATGTTTTTAGGAATACAAACGTATGAAAAAGTTTGTTATTTTTTCCTTTTGTTTCTTATTATGAAACAATGGAGTTGTATAAACAATAAATACCGTTTACGATTGGGATAATTAGTATTTTCTAAAAATTGCGTCAATTAATTTCGTGTCAGGAGTACGTGTTGGAAAATGATTCGATAATAGAGTAGAGAGGGGAGGAATTGGTTTGCAAGAAGCGACAAGTGCCCGTGTCAAAACCGGAGACTATGAAACTTATTTTTACCGCACCGGCATCGGAAATAATGAAGCGATTCTTTTTATCCATGGGTCCGGTCCTGGAGCAACTGCTTGGTCTAATTGGCAATATGCGCTCCCTTTTTTCAAGGAAAAGGGATTTGATTGTATCGCGCCAGACTTAATCGGTTTTGGAATGTCGGAACATCCGTCTTCACCTCCGAAAGGCATCCGGTCATGGATGAGGTTATGGGTGGATCAGCTTAAAGACCTTTTGGATGAATTGGAAGTGAAAAACGTTCATTTAGTGGGAAATTCTTTAGGCGGGGCTGTTGCTCTTCATTTATTGGCCGAGGCGCCTGATCGAATTGATCGCGTTGTGTTGATGGGCTCGGCGGGTGCTCCGTTTCGATTGACTCCAGAACTTGACCGTGTTTGGGGGTTTTATGAGGATCCATCCGCAGAGGCAATGGCGCAGATCATTCGCTGGTTTGCATATGATGAAAGCTTTATTAAAGACAATCTTAACAGTATTAGTAAAATGCGCTTTGAGGCCGCAATGAATTCTGCCGTGCGCCGTTCCTATGAAGCAATGTTTCCTCCGCTTCGCCAGCGGATAGTAGATGATCTTGTTTTGCCAAGCGCCACTTTGCGCCGCATACAACAACAAGTTTTACTCGTTCACGGGCTGAATGATCCGATCGTTCCTGTTGAGACAAGTTATTATTTTGCCAAACATCTTCCGCGGGTAAAAATGATGATTTACGGACAATGCAGCCATTGGACGCAAGTGGAATATCGAGACAGCTTTCATTCTTTGCTTTTGCATTTTTTTCACAATGAAATATAAGAATATTTTTATGTTTTTATCAAAAACAAGGTTATGATTCGCTTTTTCAAAGCCAGACAGCATTGCGAATATGCCTAGTACAACACAACAGTTACGGTTGTTGTACATTTCAATCATTGACGCTTTATCTAGAAAGACAGCCTGCACTAAAAGCGATTTGAAATTTTTTGCAGCCGGCATCGCATTTTCTCACTTTAGCGGCTGTCTTCCCGCATCATGTTAAAAGAACGATTTACGAAAAATGTTGGATCAGATGTATGCTTCATCTTTATAGTTTTTTAAAGGAATGGTGCCATTATTTCGACGGTTGCGGTGCTAGTGTGTCAGGGTCCATTATTTGAACAATAACAAACTTTCTCGTGACCAGGAATCAGTGCAATGGTAGAAATCGTCTAAGCGAGAGTTAGCCGATGCAATAGCAAAACGTTTTCTCCATAAGCCTGAACTTCTTTCGTTCGGTTGAAGCCTTTTTATCTTTGGAAAGGAGAGTCAAAACGTATGCCTTTCATTCAAGTTCACTTGTTAGAAGGTCGTTCTCCGGAAAAGAAGGAGACACTTATCTATGAATTAACAGAGACGGTGTGCAAAGTATTGGATGCGCCGAAAGAAAATGTCCGCATCATGATTCAAGAAATGCCTCTAGAACATTGGGGAATTGCTGGAGAATCTGTGAAAAAACGAAGAGAGCATGAAAAAGAGGGATGAAATCGGCAGATACAAAAGTAGAAAGTTAATTGTTTATGAATGGGGAACATGTTGCGTGATTAAGAACTCCGTTCGACGCTTTCAAGAACTGCGGCATTGGTCGTGAAGAAGAAAACATACCTTAAGGAAAAATATTTATTATGCTTATAGGTGTCGGATAGCCATGATGTTATGTTCATCAACGATGCGATCAATGCTATGCATTTTTGTTTCTTTTCGCCAGCGCTAGTAAAAGCAGGAGTCAGTCAAGACTTTGTGGGAATTTTTTTGGTTCGCTGAAAATAGATGTAAGTCATAGGTTAGCGAACCATTTTTTTGAATTTCATCCGTAAGCGCTTTCGGACTCTCATCCCTTGCCATGACGGACGAATATGTACACCTTTTTTTACCATCCCTTGAATTCAGACAGGGCATGATAGATCGGTGTCCCGGACGATTGCTGTAAATATGGCACGTTATTCCGCGTGATCTCCGGCCAAAGACGGCGGACGCGTTGTTTCGCCTTGTTCACGATCGTCTGTTTGGTGGATGCCGTCGACGCCGTTTCCTCTGCCGGCTGCGACGATTCTTCTCCTAAACGACGTCCGAAAAGACGAATCCCATCCATCCGGGCAATCATTGCCTTGAAAAACGCCCCGAGTCCCTTGTCTGTCCAACTGCGGCGGTATTTCACCCGATACGCCAGCTGGCTCATCACGCTTTCAGCCCTCCCCATCGGATACATGCCCGTTGTGTCCACTCCTTGCTCCTTCAGCCATTCCCGGTAATCACGGATGCATCCCGGCATCGATTCGATCCGGTGGATCAAGGCAGCCAGCTGTTGTTCTTTCGCTTCGTCCCCCAGCGTGCCGAGGGCGCTGTTCAGTTCCACAAGCAGCTTCTCTTCATCCTGCTTCGCCAGCTTTTGCCGAATCGCCTGCCACCGTGGATGGCCCGAGAGGCATTGGCGCAACTCACGCGCCACGTGGAATCGATCCAATTGGAAGCAGACCCGTCCCTTGAAATACTCCCGGCACGCGGTAATCCATGGAGCGCCGTCCCCGTTGATGACAAGAAGATCCCGACACGGATCATAGGCATATTCGTTCATCAAAAATTCCTCGAAGCCTTCCCACACCTCCCCCTTGCCCTCATGGACGTAATGGCGCTGATTCACGAATTCGATCCGTGAGCCGTTGCGCTTCCACCCTTCGTGAACGGTCAGGATTTTGTCTTCCTTGGCCCGTTTTCCCTTCCCTTGGCGAGAGACAAACAGTCCATCGGCCTCCACAAACAGCACCCGTCCATATCGCTGGTCAACCGGGCAGTGCAGCGGAACTTCAGCCTCGAGCACCAACTGGCGGATCGCCTCATGGCTCATCACCGGATACCCGACCATCTGGGCAAGCGTACAAGCCGCTTTGCGATAGGAAGAGCACTCCACAGCCAATCCCACCGCCGTTTCTTCTAGACAAGGGCTGATTGACTGCGATCCATCAAACGCTAAAAAGGAATCAAGCAAAAACGTGTAACGGTTTTGTTCTCGGTCTAAATAGTAGTTTCGCTCAAAGGTAACTTCGCCAAACAAGGTTTGAATCGTGGTGCGTCGTTTGTCTTTCAAGTGGTACCGGCGCTTGTCCCGGGTTTCCGCCAATTGTCGGTCGATGTCCTCCAACAGAGCCGTAAACAGCTCAGCGAAGGCGTTTTGCAGGGCTCGAAACAAATCAAGTTCGATCTCTTTCCATGTCAACGAATTTGTGGTAAGATGTTGTTGAATATTCATGGGACTCTCTCCTCCTGTTTGTGGTGTGGTCAATGAACATCTTACCAGGGAGAGAGTCCTTTTTTCATGTTTCCTGCTTGGGATCCTACCGCGCTTTGCTTGGTGGCCCCGATGAGGGGGATTGCGAACCTACGTTCCCAACCCCCTCATCGGGGAATTCTAAGAATTTCTCCCACAAACATTTTACTCACACTAAAAGCAGGTGCAAAATGGCGCATAACGTTATGCTGTAGAGCATGCTTGAATAATAGAAAAATTATCATGTTGGGAGGGAGATAATAATGGTATATCAAATTCATATAGGCGGAGAAATTTTTTCTTGCGGAGAGAGCGTTGATTTATTAAAAGCTGCGAGATCTCATCAAGTAAAAATTCCTTATGGATGTGCAAATGGAGGTTGCGGAATGTGCAAAGTCAAAATCCAAAAGGGAGAATACAAAATTGGATTGTGTTCGAAAGGAGCTCTTTCGGATGAGGAGCGGCAACAAGGTTATGTATTGGCTTGCAAAACGTATCCGCTCAGCCACTTGATTGGTGATCTTGTTGAATAAAGCTAAGGTGGTAACAAATGAACAAAAAAAGATCGGCATTAGATCAGCTGGAATTAAATTTTGATAACGGTTACATTTATATGGGGAAGTCCCGCTCGATGATTGTGGCGACAAATGCGCTCGGATTATTGCGCAGAGATTTAATTCGCGACATGGGATTTGAACGGATGAAAGGTTTTTTGTTTCGGTATGGATGGAATCTAGGTAGACAAGACGCGAAAGAATTGCTGAATCATGCAAACTGTACAGTAGAGGAGTACATTCAAGATGGCCCAAAGCTGCATACGATGAAAGGTCATGTGAAAGCGAGATGTACTTTTTTAGAAGTCAGAAGGGAAAATGGAAAATATCAAGTCAGAATGGAAGGATATTGGTGTCATTCCTATGAAGCAGAAGAACATGTGCGCCATTTTGAGACATCATCCATCCCAGTTTGCTTTACCCTTTCTGGTTATGCCAGCGGTTTCGTTTCAGAAATTGTCGGAGAAAAGACGATTTTCAAAGAAATTGCTTGTCAAGGTATGGGAAAAGAAGAATGCCATTGGATCGGCCAAACGGTGGATCGATGGGGAGAAGAAGCGGAACAAGAGCTGTGCTATCTTGAAGAGTCCCCAATCGTAGAAGAGCTGGCGGCAACATACGAAAAACTTTTAGAAGAACGGAATAATTTAAAATTTGTGACGGATGTTCATAAGAAGCTCACTGAGGAAATCATTAAAGGAAACAATTTAGACTCCGTAGTTCGTCAAGTGTTTCAATCGACGAATATCCCAGTTTTAATTGAGAACCTGCACCTTCATCCGATGGCCTATGCTGGGATTGCTTCCAATGAATTAGAACAATATAAAAACGAACTTATTGACTATGTAGGAAAAAATCCTTTTTGCCAGCCTCAAGCCATCGTCACATCAACACAACTTCTTCATTTGCGCCATCATGATCGCCTGATGACACCAATATTTTTGCAAAACAAAATTGTAGGATATTGTTCGTTTGTTTATCGCGATTTGCATCAATATAACGCCTCAATTTCTCCTATGATTTTAGAGCGGCTGGCCTCTGTCAGCTCGGTATGCTTGCTCAATGAAAAAGCGAAGCTAGAATCGTATGAACGGATTAAAGGATTTTTTTTAGAGGAAATCATTAATGCGGGACAACAAAGCAATGATCACGACTTAATCATGAAAGCTAGTTTAATAGGAGTGGATTTATCCAAGCCTTTTTATATTTGTGTGCTGGATTGCCGGTTTCAAGAAGATGATTTATCGAAAGAGCTGGAAATGCAAAAAGAAGTTTTAAGTTTTCTTTCCGCTTACGACAAAGATCAAAAACAAAACATGTTGATTGGCCAGCGTGCAAAACATCTTATTTTGCTGGTAACAGAAGATCAAGTTGCCAAAACAGGTATACAAACATGGCTGTCAAAAATCGTTGATTTACTATCTTCACAATTCTCTACTATTAAATTTTACGGGGGAATCAGCTCCAAAGTAAACAATGTGTCAAATGCCGGGGAAGCATATAAAGAAGCACTTACAGCGGTCAGGGTATCATCGAAGCACCAACAAATCATTTCGTTTGAATCGTTAGGGGTTGTTGGTGTGCTGATTAATGAAAAGAATGAACAAGAGGTAAAAAAAATGGCCAAAGCTTGCCTTGGAAACTTAAAACTGGATGATCCAAAAAATATCGAGTTCCTGCGAACATTGTACATCTTTCTAGTCAATGGCGGTAACTTGGAACAGACAGCGGCAGATTTGGCGTTATCCATCAGCGGATTGCGTTACAGGGTGAGCAAAATCGAAAGCATTATTCAGCAGGAACTGCGAAATCCTATGATTCATCATCAACTTCTTTTATCGATCCAGTCATTAATGATGATTGGAGAGATCGATATCGGCATTAAATAATGAAGGCACTAAAGGTACGGACATTTTCCTGCATGGGAATGGCACCGGTTGTGATTTGTATTCATAATAAAAGTTTCATATGGAAATTCTAAAATTTGCAGGAATCAAGTGCAAATTTTGAGTTAAATTCCATTTGGTATCCCCTACTCAGGTAGACAAAAAAACAGATGCATTTCATATGATGTGTAAAGAGTCTGCCTGGGATGGGGGTTTTTAATGGCAAAGAAAAAACAAAACCTCAAATCAGGAACCTTTCATTTGAAGGAAAAGATTAAAGACACTTATATGAAGCACACCCCGAAACGATCGAACAGGTTCTCATTTTTTTAGCCTTAGCCGCTTTAAAAAATGCCTGTCCTGCGATCGAATCATTGTCCCGGCATAGTATTCCCTATTTTCATTGTTTTACTTGACAGAATATATGCACGAATAGATCTTTGTTAAATGAAAAATAAATAAAGAAAACTGGCGATTTGCCAGTTTAAAGTTCCGGATCCATCTCTGAAAGACAAGGCGCATATAAGATGTTTTTACAATTTAATCAATTCGGCAGTAGGAAACGGGGCAATTTTCACAATTGATTTCATCTTTTAAATATTGAAGATCGTGAATGGTGATTTTTTTATTTTGAAAAGAAATTACGCCTTTTTTCCGCAAATTGCTCAACATTCGATTGATGCTTTCTCTAGTTGCTCCGCAAAAATTCGCAAGCTCCTGATTGGTCATGTCGATATTGATGAGAATGCCATTTTCAGTTTCTACTCCATAGGTGTTCGCCATTCGTATGAGTGTGGAGTATAAGGCACCTTTCTTCCCGTTTAAAATCAAATCGCGGAATTTTGTTTGAGTAATTTGATATTGCTCGCTCATCCATTTTAGGAACGAAAGGCTAAGATTCGGATTTTCAAACAGTTTGCATTCTAATCGTTCTTTTTTTATGAAATAAATAGAACTGTTTTCCAAAACTTTTGCGTTAAATATGTGCTTCGGGTCATTTGAAAAAATAGAAAATTCACCAATAAGGTCGCCTTTTTTGCAGATCTTTAGCGCCAATTCTCTTCCATCTGAAGTTGTTTTGCTTATTTGCACCAAGCCGGATTGGATGCAATATAATTCATGAACCTCCATGCCTTCTTGAAAAAGATACGTCCCTTCCCTCACGTTTATGATTCCGTCGAAATATTCATGCAAAGCACTCAATGGATCGGTTAAGAATGGATCCGCCACTTGTTTGACCATTATAAAACCTCCTTTCAAGAAGGAAACCATCTATATACCAATATTTTACCAGAACCTAGGAATCTTGATTGTGAAAAAATGGTGAATTGTGATGTAAAGCACATTTTTTTATGAATAAAAATTAGGTGATTACAAAAAAATAAAATGAATTTAAATGATAAGGAGGGAAAAAGAGTGCCACAACGCATTCAATCGTATGTAAATCAAGCGCAGCAAGCATTGCAGCAGATTCAACAAATTGCCAAAGTACTGAAACAGCAAGAACAGCAAAACGCTAATCAAGCATTTAGCTCAAATCAATTTACAGCACAACAGACACAAGCATTTGGACAAAAGGAACAAAATGCGGTGCAAAATTTGCAGCAAATTGAAAATTTGGCTCAGTCGCTTCATAGTCAAGCACAGCAGCTGCAAAATTATCAACCGAAAAACCAGTATCAAGCAGTATACCAAGCTCAACAACCGCAAAATCAATATCAAAGTCAGCAATCATCAGGCTTCAGCTTCAATCCGTTAAGCGGACAAGCGAGCCAAACGAACATCAATGAAGTGCGCCAGCAAAATCAGCAATCAGCACAGCAAATACCGAATCAGTATCAATCGCAGCAATCATCCGGCTTCAGCTTCAATCCGTTAAGCGGACAAGCAAGCCAAACGAACGTCAATGAAGTGCGCCAGCAAAACCAGCAATCAGCACAGCAAATACCGAACCAATATCAAACGCAGCAATCATCCGGCTTCAGCTTCAATCCGTTAAGCGGACAAGCAAGCCAAACGAACGTCAATGAAGTGCGCCAGCAAAATCAACAATCAGCACAGCAAATACCGAACCAATATCAAACGCAGCAAGCATCCGGCTTCAGCTTCAATCCGTTAAGCGGACAAGCAAGCCAAACGAACGTCAATGAAGTGCGCCAGCAAAATCAACAATCAGCACAGCAAACCCAAGCTCCGTTTTAAAAAAACGCGGCAAGCAGGAGCAAATTAGAGCTAGACAACATGCGGACAAAATGATAACCAAAGAGTTAATAGCCTGTAAAAGACCGTAGAATGTATTTCTGCGGTCTTTTCATCATGTTAAGGGAAGTTTTTCAAAATATTTGTAAGAAATTCAAAAAATGTGAAACTTCATTCTTATCAATCTCGTAAAATAAATTGAAAATAATCATTATAATGGAGGAGATGACTTTAATGAGTGAGCAACTGAACATTCAGCATTCAAATGAAAAAGTGGATAAACCGTCGTTGTTAGGGATTGTGACAAGTCCGATTGAGACGCTTGAGCGGATCAAACAACAGCCAAAAGTATTGCTTCCATTAATTGTTGTCATTATTATTTCATCTTTGGCAGCTTACCTTTCAGTGTTATCAGTCGACTATAGCATCGTGGAAGAGGAATTAGGTGCAGAAGGAGCAGCTTACGTCGGCGCATTTACAACAGTCGGTGCACTTGTGTCTGGTATCATTGGCGGACTTATTACACTATTGATTTCGGCACTCATTCTTTTTGCCATTGTAAAAATTGCCGGAAAACAAATTCGTTTTAAACAAATGTTTTCAATGACCGTTTTTATTTCTCTTGTTACATCAATAGGAACACTGTTAAATGCGATTATTTTATATTTTGTCGGTGGAGGAGACATCACTAATCAAGTATTTACTAGTTTAAACAGTATTGTAGGAGCTGAAGGGGCGCTTGGATCATTTTTGTCATCTATCGAAATTTTTGGAATTTGGGGAACAATATTGACCGCTTTTGGGCTTCATCATGTAGGTCAACTGTCAAAAGGTGCATCTTGGACTATTTCAATCGTTTTATTCATTCTTGGCAGTCTGCTATTGACATTATCTGGAGCAACACAATCATTAGTGGGGGCATAGTTATAGTATGAGAAAGAAAGTTTTGATCGGTGTAGGAGTAGCAGTTATCATCGCTTTATTTGTTGGGATCAGTATTTTTCGTGCTGCATCGAAGGAAAATCCGACTGTAGAAACAGTCAAATTGGAGCAAAAAGAAATTACCGGGAATGTTATGATTCCCGGTACTCTTCAATTAATGAATGAACAAAAAATTTATTATGATGCTGAAAGAGGAAAGATCAAAAAAATCCTTGTCAAAGAAGGGGACAAAATAAAAAAAGGAGCACCTCTCGTCATTTATGAAAACGAACAATTAGAGCTTGAAAAGGAACAGGCCAAGCTTTCGATTGAACAAAGCTATATCAAACTAGATCAAATCAATGAGCAGTTGGATGATCTGAAGAAAAAAGAAGAAGAATTGAAGAAACAAGTCGGTAAAGAAGAAGCAGAAAAGCAGATAGAAAATGAAAAAAATCAACTGCAAATGGATAAGAAAATGACGAATCTTGAGCTTAAACAACAGAAGATTCAACTGGAAACAGTAGAAAAGAAGATTTTAGAACTTGAAGTGAAAAGCGAAGTTGATGGAATTGTGATTACCGTAGATGAAGACGCAGCAGTAGCAATGGGCGAAAATGTGAAGCCGCTCATACATATTGGCAGTTTGAACAAAATGAAAGTGGAAGGGGTCATTTCTGAATACGATTCTTTAAAAATTAAAGAAGGTCAGCCTGTAGTTTTAAAATCTGATGTGGTGCCTGATGCAAAATGGAAAGGAAAAGTATTGAAAATTGGCATTTTGCCTCAACAAGGCAGTGAGATGGCGGCGGAAACAGGAAACGAGGCTGTCCAGTATCCAGTGGAAGTTCTTGTCCAAGATCAGAACATCCCGGTGAAGCCTGGCTTTAAATTGATTATGGAAATTGAAACGGAAAGAAAAAAAGCGAATGTTATTCCTCTTACCGCTGTTCAACAAGATGATGATCAACAATATGTTTATGTAGTGAAAAACGGAAAAATAACAAGAAAAGAAATTAAAACCGGTACTTCAACCGATGAATATATTGAGGTGACGAGCGGTTTAACAAAAGATGATGAAATTGTTCGTGAACCATCTGATGAAATCAAAGCAGGCGTGGAAGTGACAATCAAATGATCAAGCTGGAAGATGTGACGAAATCTTATAGAAACGGTAAAGAAACAATGGATGTGCTCAAAAAAATCAATTTAGAAATCCGGCAGGGGGATTTTGTGGCCATTATGGGGCCGTCCGGTTCCGGCAAATCAACTCTCATGAATATTATTGGCTGTTTGGACCGCCCGACATCAGGTGCTTACTATTTTGAAGGGAAGGATATATCGTCCCTTGATGATCAAGAATTGGCCAAAATACGCAACAAGAAAATCGGTTTTGTTTTTCAGCAGTTTCATCTTCTGCCGCGGTTGAGCGCCTTAAAAAATGTAGAGCTGCCAATGATTTACGCCGGCATTGGAAAAAAACAGCGGGATGAACTCGCTAAGCAGGCTTTAATAAAGGTTGGACTCGGCGATAGAATTCAGCATATGCCAAACGAATTATCGGGAGGCCAAAAACAACGGGTGGCAATAGCTCGAGCCATTGTAAATAATCCAAAGCTCATTTTGGCAGATGAACCGACTGGTGCATTGGATACGAAAACAAGCGAAGCAATTATGGAACAATTTACAATGCTAAATAAAGAAGGGACAACCATCATTGTCGTAACGCATGAACATGAAGTGGCTCAATTTGCTAAGCGTACGATTGTAGTAAGAGATGGAGAAATTTTACAAGAAGATTTGGGACGGGGGAGCACATTATGAATTTGATGGAAAATTTTCGGATGGCGTTTTCCTCCATTCTTGCCCATAAGCTCCGTTCAATTCTGACAATGCTAGGAATAATTATCGGAGTCGGATCTGTTATTTTAGTTGTAGCAATCGGCCAAGGGGGCGAACAAGCCTTAAAAGCCCAAATTGCAGGCAGCAGCAATACGATAGAAGTGTATTATCAACCAAGTGAAGAAGAGTTGAAAGCAAATCCGAACGCAATGTTAGTGGATCCGTTTACCCAAGAAGATGTTGAAGCGTTGAAAGAGATCCCTGAAGTTAAACAGGTTGTTGCTTCCACGACAAGTTCTTATCAAATAAGGTATAAAGAAGAAACAATCGATGCCACGGTCTATGGGATCAATGCTGCATATATGGATGTCAATCAATTAAACATTCATAAAGGCCGACTGTTTACGGAAGCGGATTTTTTAGGCGGCAGACGTGTTGCGATTATTAGCGACCAACTAGCAGAAGATTTATTTAAAAAACATAATCCGATTGGCGAGGTCGTTTGGGTATCGAATCAGCCGTTCGAAATTATCGGCATACTTGAAAAACCGACAGGAATTTTTGCCTTTGGCATGTCGGAAATTTACACTCCATGGACGGCTTATCGAAATGCTTTCGGTCAAACGAATTATACGCAAGTAACGCTTGAAGCAGTTAGTGCAGACGAAATCAAAGCTGCAGGGGAAAAAGCTGAGCAATTGCTAAACGACATGCATCAAACAGAAGATTCGTATCAAGTGGTGAATTTTGAAGAAATTGCAGAATCCATCGGCCAAATTACCCGTATTATGACCATGATTATCGGAAGCATAGCCGGAATTTCCCTCGTAGTTGGCGGCATCGGTGTCATGAACATCATGCTCGTCTCCGTCACCGAGAGAACGAGAGAAATCGGCATCCGCAAAGCTCTTGGTGCAACAAGGAGACAAATTTTGCTGCAATTTTTAATTGAATCGATGACATTAACATTAATTGGGGGAACTTTAGGGGTTTTATTAGGTGCAGGAATTGCATCCATCATTTCCATTTTTGCCGGTTGGCCATCATTAGTATCATGGCAGGTTGTCGTCGGCGGACTTTTATTCTCAATGTTTATTGGGATTCTCTTTGGACTATTGCCGGCAAACAAGGCGGCAAGATTGGATCCAATCGAATCGTTAAGATATGAGTGATACAGAAAGCTGCTGGCTCTGCCTTCCATAGGCGAGAAAAATTCATGCTAATACAATCTATTTTTTAAACAAAACAAAAAAGGTGTCCAACTTTATTGGACACCTATTCTTTTGAAAACATAGATACACGATGGTGCCATCGGATACTGAAAATCAATCCGATCGCCATCATGCTGCCAATAAGGGAGCTTCCTCCATAGCTGATAAAAGGAAGCGGTATACCTGTGATCGGCAGAAGGCCAATCGTCATGCCGACATTTTGAAATACATGGAAGACAAACAAGCTGATGACGCCAGTACAAAGATAGCTGTTAAACGGTTCAGTTGTTTCAATTGACACTTTAATGATGTGATAGATTAATAAGAAAAATAAACTAATGACAATACTAGTGCCGATAAATCCAAATTGCTCCCCAATCACACTGAATATAAAGTCGGTGTGGTTTTCAGGGATATATACTTGTCCATGCCCAACCCCTTTTCCGAAAATTTGTCCAGATCCGATAGCTTTTAGAGAATTGAGCAAATGATAGCCTTCAGCGCTTTTATATCCTTCGGGATTTAACCATGCATAAATCCGGCCGAACTGATATTGCTTGACACCTAAATATTTGGCAAGAAATTCAGGCATTCGCAATACAAGATAAAAAATTGTTGCAGCAAAGAGGGTTACGATGAGAAACCCTAATGTAAGAATCCGCCAAGATATGCCTGAAACAAGAATAAGGCCGGCTAAAATGGCAAACATGACAAGCGCAGTCCCAAAGTCAGGCTGCAGTATAACGAACAATACCGGTACTGCTGTCGTCACACCCATTTTACATAACAAAATGAGATCGGTTTGAATGGTTCGATGCAAATACTTTTGATGATGCTTGCAAATAATATGGCTCAAAGCAATGATTAAGAAAACTTTCATGATTTCTGAAGGCTGAAACGAAAAACCGGGAAGAGTAAACCATGCTTTAGCGCCATTTATTTCTTTAGCAATTTTTGCCGGTGAAATCATTAACAAAAATAGAAGAAATATCCCAAAACCGTATAAATACCATGTCATTTTTTGAATTTGTTCTGAATCGAACAGCATGACAACTCCGGCAATAAGACAGCTGGCTGCATAGAAGGCAATTTGCTTAAAAATAAAGTTTACCGCATATTGCCCTGAAGTCATTTGCGCTCCGTAAATGGCCACGCAGCTCGCGCAAAATAGTAGAAATATAATAAATGCTAATTGATAATCAAACCGCGATTGCGCCTTTTTGTTAGAATCCATGAAGCCCACCAACTTTATGAAAATGTTTTTTTTAGAAGAGTAGAATTTCCTTATGTTAGACGAATGGTAAAAGCGAAAGGTTTCAAGCGCAAGTACGTTTATTATAGTAGCACACTTTCATTTGTTTGCACACATTTTATTCATCTATTTAAGATACCTTTGCTTCATTATTTCGTCTAATCCATAAACTGTAATTAACTGGAGATGATGAAAATGAAGAAAGTCTTGATTGGTTTGTTGCTGCTCTTCTTGGCCGCCTGCAGCAATTCAGAACAAAAATCATCCGTAGAAAGTGCTAAAATGGATCAGACCATGATAGAGAAAAAAATTGAAAAAAAAGGAGAAATGGAAACAGTTGAAGCGAAATCAGCTGCCAGCACATACTCAAACGAACGAAAAGTTATGTACACTGCGAATATAACGGCAGAAGTGGTAAGCTATGATGAAACGATTGCAAACTTAACAAAGAAGGCCGAAAGCAGAGGGGGCTATATCATTCAATCAAATGCAGTGGAACAGGATGGAAAGATCGAGGCATATGTAACGTTCCGCATTCCTCAAAATGAACTTCAACGATTTATAGAGGAAGTGAAAAAGGCAAGCAAATCAGTCAAATCGGAGCAAATGACTGGTGAAGATCAAACAGAAGAATATGTCGATTTAAACTCTCGATTGAAATCGAAGCAAGCGGTTGAAGCTCGGCTCCTTAAATTTATGGAATCGGCTGAGAAAACAGAAGACTTGTTGAAAATTTCGGAAGATTTGGCAGCTGTCCAAGAAGAAATCGAACAATTAAAGGGCAGAATAAAATATATTGAAAATAGAACAGACTATGCAACAGTTGAACTGCAATTAACAGAAATAAAATCTCATGAAAATTTTTCAAAGGATTTTAATACGTGGGAAAAAACGAAAGAACAATTTTTGACAAGCATTCATTGGATTGTTCAGGCGGCATCTTGGATTGTTGTGATCGTTGTAGGGAATTTACCAATTGTTTTATTGGCGCTTATTATATTTTTCTTCGTATATCGAACATTTAAAAAGAAACAGGAGAAAACTGAGTAATCTTTTTTACTTGTGGATCGGCTGTTAAAATGATAAAGACCGCACAATTTATTAATGAAATTGTGCGGTCTTTTTCAATTTGAATTTTTTAACTCTGACTTCAAAGAAGCTTGCGAGCCAAGGCATGTTTTTTTAGGGGATATCTATAACTCGTTTTTTCGCATAATAGAAGCCCTCATTATTGTTTTAGAAACGTTGATATATTGAGGATTTGGCTTTCCGGAAAGCCGGAAATACCGATTGCAGTGCTTTTGCTTTCGGCATCGTTTGTTTATTATAGGCAGTTTCGAACTTCATGTACTAAAAATGTGAAGTCTCTTTGTTATGAATTCGCTGTGTTTATTCTGCATTTAATTAACTAAGTAGTATAAAATATATCCGCAAATGATCGATAAAAAAAGATGCTTAAGAAACCGCTGCAAACGATGTTCAAAAAATGTTTTTATTTGTAGAGCCGGCTTAGTTTTTTCTGCGTTCACCATGTTCACCTCTCATTTGTACAAATATATGCGAATTAGAAGGTTAAAATGAATAAACACCTTCAAATGATTGGAATGAGATTATTCAGCTTGACGATTTTGTTTTTGGGAGAAGGATGATAGGAAGAATTCAGTTATGTAGGAGGACAAATAGATTAATAAACGTAGAATTATAGCAGACAAAAGAAGCTGTAAAAAGAATGAGTTTGGACGGCTTTAAAACATGTAAAAAAATTGATCTTACTGCCTTAAGAAAAGATATGTGCGGGAAAGTAATGATGTTGATTCGGACATTCATCTTCTAAACAAATGAAGTAGGGGGCAGAGTAAAAAAACTGGAGCGAAAAAAATTTCGCTCCTGACGTTCCCCCTCATTGTATCTACTAAATTTTTGTAAAAAGCAGCTTTCCGCCAAGAACTGCAAATAAAATAGATTTGCCGTAATGAATAGCAGAAACTGTTTTTTTAGATTGAAACAAAATTTTTATTTTGCCGGCTAATGCTGAAAATAAGGAAAGCAATACCAATGCTTGTACAATGAAAATAAGACCTAGTACAAACATGTCGAGCTGAACATGGACGCTGTTTGTTGATACAAACTGCGGCAATAAAGCTAAAAAGAACAATGACACCTTCGGATTTAACAGGTTCATCAAAATGCCTCTTTTATATAAAGAAAAGAGGGAAAGACTTTTTACATTTGCTATTTTACCGGAAACTGCTGATTTCCCTTCCTTATAAGATTCCCATGCTAAATATAACAGATAGATCGCACCGACAGATTTAATAGCTGTAAAAATAACAGTAGATTGATAGAGTATGGCTGACAGTCCGAGTGATGCGATTAAAGTATGTCCGATAAGTCCGGTGCAAAGTCCGAGAGAAGTGATGAACCCCGCTCGAAAGCCGTAAGACATACTTTGTGCAATGACAAATAAATTATCGGGTCCTGGTGCAACGGTTAATAAAATAGAAGCTGCAAGAAAACTTAAAATGATGGACAATTCCATTTTTTACGTTCTCCTTTTCGCATAGTGGATCATTATAAAGTTTGGCTGTTTTTTTCTTTGAATAAGAATGAAAAGGGCAAAGTCAAATGACCGCCCATTAGCATGATAAAGTACGATTCGATTCAAAGAAGACAAATACTATGATGATGTTGATGCAGCAAATAAGCAAAACGAGAAATATAGAGCTTTTACTGACTTGCCTGAAACAAACGTCAAGGATGAATGATACAGTTTCAGCTAAGTGTTGTGCAATATTTAAGCAAGGCTTTCATGAGAAACGATCAGCCGGCCCTTTTTTAAAACGCCCAATTTCCTTTTCGGAAGATTGGTTCACGTGTGCCGTCCGGAAGAATGCCGTCGATGTCCATTTCTGCACTTCCAATCATAAAATCAACATGTGTAATGCTCGTGTTGAGACCATGCTGTTTCAATTCATCCTCTGTCATCGTTTTTCCGCCTTCTAAGCAAAACGCATAGGCGCTGCCGATCGCTAAATGGTTTGAAGCATTTTCGTCAAACAACGTGTTATAAAATAAAAGATTTGACTTTGAGATCGGTGAGTTATGAGGTACTAAAGCAATTTCACCTAAATAATGAGAGCCTTCATCTGTTTCGACTAATTGCTTCAAAATTTCTTCGCCTTTTTCGGCTGTTACATTTGTAATGCGTCCTCGTTCAAATGTGATTACAAAATTTTCAATTAAATTTCCGCCGTAGCTTAACGGTTTTGTGCTAGTCACATAACCATTTACCCCATCTTTTTTCGGAGCTGTGAACACTTCTTCTGTAGGCATGTTTGCCATGAAAGAAACGCCTTTTTCATTAACGCTTCCTGCTCCCACCCATAGGTGCTTTTCAGGCAGTTCAATAGTTAAATCCGTTCCAGGAGCTTGATAATGGAGTTTTCTATATTTTTTCGCATTTAAATAATCGACTTTTTGATGAAGGTTTTCATTATGTTTTTTCCATGCAGAAACCGGATCTTCCTCATTAATGCGTGTTGCTTGAAAAATAGCATTCCATAATTTTTCAACTCGAAGCGATTTTTCTTCATTTGGAAAAACTTTCTCCGCCCATTCTTCGCTTGCGGCAGCGATAACCGTCCAGCTGACTTTATCCGATTGTATGTATCTGCGAAACGTATTTAAAGCTGTTCCAGACGCTTTCTGGAAATTAGCGATTCTCTCAGGCTGAATGCCTTTTAATAAATCAGGGCTTTGGGACACAATAGAAATAAAAGCTGCATTTCTTTCTGCTAGGGCAGTTCTTTCGAGAGACTTCCATTCAGGATATTCTAAAAACACGTCATCAGGAGCCTTTTCATATTTTAATCTTGTTAAAACATCATCTTGCCAGTCGATATGAATATTCCTTGCACCAACCTCATAAGCTTTTTCCGCAATAAATCGGACGAGTTCTTTTGCATCTATGCTTGCAGAAATGAACAATTCTTGTCCTTTTTGAACATTGACTCCGACCTTGACGGCAAGTTCTGCATATTTTTCAAGCTGCTGTTTGAAAGTTGTCATCATCATTCTCCTTTATTTCCTACATATTTTTTTCTGTATTTTACCAAAAAAATTAAAATAAAACCAATTGGATTGCTTAACGAAAATGAATAATAGAGCTACAATAGAGATAGAAAAGAAAGAAAAAGAAACAGGTGTGTGAAGAATATGAATTTTTTAGATGAAATGGTTATTGTCAACAAATCGCATCGAGAATTAAGAGAAAAAGCCGAAAAACTTGCGGAGAAGTTCGCGGAGCGAGCCGCGAAAAATGATCAGGAATCTTCGTTTCCATTTGAAAACTTTTCAGATTTAAAAACGGAAGGATTTCTGAAATTAACTGTGCCAAAAAAATATGGAGGAAATGAAATTTCTTTATATGAATTTCTGCTTGTTCAAGAAAAAATTGCAGAAGGAGATGGAGCGACAGGTTTATCGTTAGGGTGGCATAATGGAATCGTAATGGATTTATCCGAATCAAAAAAATGGGATGAACGCACGTTTGAGCGCATTTGCGAAGAAATTGTCGCTGAAGGAAAATTAATCAATAGCTGTGCATCAGAACCGGCTGCCGGAAGTCCTGCAAGAGGCGGAAAACCAAAAACAACGGCAAGAAAAGAAGGAAGCAGCTGGATTATTAATGGCCATAAATCGTTCACATCACTGGCCCCGATTCTAGATTATTTTATTGTAACCGCAACAATTGAAGAAACAGGTGAGGTTGGCGAATATTTAGTCCCAAAAGGAGCAGAGGGGCTTTCCATAAAAGAAACATGGGATACAATCGGCATGCGCGCGACAAGAAGCGACGATTTATTACTGCACAACGTAAAGGTCGAAAAAGACGCTCTCGTTTCGATCAGACAAGCTACATTCAGTCCTTCCACTCCGAAAGGATGGCTTTTACATATTCCTGCCTGCTACCTCGGGATCGCTATCGCCGCAAGAAACTTTGCTGTCAAATATGCAAAAGAGTATCAACCTGCCAGTCTTTCTCATCCAATTTCAGAACTTTCGGAAGTGCGGCGAAAAACAGCTGAAATGGATCTGGAGCTTACAAGCGCACGGCATTTTATGTACAGTGTGGCGAAAAAATGGGATGAACAGCCGCATTTACACGAACAAATGGGGCATGAGCTGGCTGCCGTAAAATATGTTGCCACAAACAGTGCGATCAAAGTCGTTGACCTAGCCATGCGAATTGCAGGCGGACAAAGCTTAAGAAAAGAATACCCATTGGAGCGCTACTATCGGGATGTCAGATGCGGTCTTCATAATCCTCCAGCAGATGATATAACGTTAAAAATTTTCGGTGACCGTGCTTTTCAAGAATAAAAGAACACAAAAGGCGTTTTCTCAGGCTGAAAAGTTGATGGACAGCCGAAAAACGCCTTTTATTATTTCTGTGTTCATTCGTTCCTTAGTACAAATAAAAGCTTTCATTTATTACATTTGAACAAAAAATTGTTCATTGGTTTTAACTTCATTCAATCTTTTTTTATTGTCAAAACAACTTTGTCTTTTGTTTCACATCAATTGAAAAGTAGCTGCTGTCTTGTAAAAATGTTAAGATGTCCATTCTTTCAGCTTTTGATCGGAAGGTAAAAGCATGGAGAGCATGCCGATAAATGGAAGAAAGCCGCACGCGATCATAACTGGCTTTAAGCCGAATAAGTCCGCGAGAGCACCGAGCACGACTGATCCTAAAGCGCCTAAACCGAAGGCAAGACCGACCATTAAGCCTGATGCAGTTCCGATTTTTCCAGGCATTAGCTCTTGTGCGTATACGACAACTACAGAAAAGCTTGACAAAATAATAAAGCCGTTAATGAGCATTATTGGAATTGCCCAAAATTCATTCACATAAGGCAAAATGACCGCCAGCGGAGCTGATCCAAGCATTGAGAAAGCAATGATATTCCGTCTTCCGAAACGATCTGAAAGCGGCCCTCCTAAAAATGTTCCGATTGCACCTGCTGCTAAAAATATAAAAATATATAGCTGTGTTTTGCTGATGGAAAGTCCATGTTCATGAATTAAATAAAAAGGGTAAAAATTAGTGATTGCTGCATGATACCATGAACGAGCAAAAACTAAGAAGATGAGCAGCATAAGTCCAATTTTCACTTGCTTTTTTCGAGCGGCAGGAACTTGCACAACGGCTTTTTTTGCGCTTGTTTTTTTTCGGCTGTCGAGCTTTTCCTTATACCAATTTGCAATGTATAGAAGGACGATGACGGCCATGCCGGCAATTAAAGTAAACCAAATCGCGCCAAATTGTCCCATAGGGACGAAAATAAGAGCTGTCATAATGGGAGCAAGAGATTGTCCGGCATTACCTCCAACTTGAAAAATGGATTGGGCGAGCCCTTTTCGTTCTCCCGCTGCTAAATGCACCACTCTTGAACCTTCCGGATGAAAAACGGCTGAACCGATTCCGACGAAAAATACCGAAACTAAAACAATCCAATAATTAGGTGCAAAAGCAAGTCCCAGCATGCCGAAAAACGTACACGTAAGCCCGATGGGCAGCAAATAAGGCATCGGCTTTTTATCTGTATAAAACCCGACAGCAGGCTGAAGCAAAGATGCCGTTAGCTGAAGGCTGAATGTAATGAATCCAAGCTGCATATATGTAAGATTCATTGATTTTTCCAATATAGGGAAAACTGCTGGAATAACAGCTTGAATCGAATCGTTTAGAAGATGAACAAATCCGATAATAAATAATATTCTGTATAATGTAATTTGACCCATATTCTGTTTTTGAACAGCTGCTTCCATTTTGGTTTCTCCTCTCATATTTATTCGTATGTCTAAATATTTTACTTGATTTTACAAAAATATGAAATAAAAAAGTTTAACAGTATACAGTAGTTTTATTATGTCAACTTAGTATATATAAAGGTCTGTCTAGAAAGTCAAATTTCCATTGAAAACAAAAAACTCATAAACATCGATATAACAACGTTTTCTAAAGCATGAAAGGGGCATCAATAAGCCAAAAAAGACTCATTGGACAGCCCCCTAAAAGCGTGCAAATAGTATTTAATTTAAAGCTTCAGATAACGTTTCAAGATTGCGTTTCATAATGCTGAAGTAGTCTTCGTTATTTTTTAAATCTGTTTCCGAAACACTTTCTAAATTATGTAGCGTTAATGATTTGGCACCAATTTCTTGTTGGATGATTTTTGCTACTTTTTCAGATACATTTTGTTCAAAGATCACATGTTTTAAATGATGTTTTTTCGATAGTTCAATGATTTTGACAAGCTGCTTTTGACTAGGCTCATCTGTTGGAGATAATCCCGATATTGGAATTTGTTCAATATCGTAGCGGTCTTCCCAATAACCATAAGCAGCATGAGCCACAAGAATATATTTTGTTTTCGATTTTTTAATTGTTTCTTGAAATGATTGATCCAGTTCTTCAAGATCTTGTTTAAGTTGAGCGAAATTTTGTTCAAAATATTCTTTTTGATCAGGAGCCGCTTCCGTTAAAGCGTTCTTGATGTTTTCCGCAAGAGTAATGGCCCTATTTGGATCAAGCCATACATGAGGGTCAACATCTCCATGTGCATGATCGTGTTCCTCTTCGTTTTGGTTCACATGTTCTTCTTCATGATCTGAATCTTCTTCATGATGTGAATGCTCTTCTTCTCTACTTTCATGGTCATGTTCATCTTCGGACGCACTTAATAATGGAATTCCTTCAGCTGCTTTTACAATTTTGACATTGCCGTCTTTCAGCGTTTTTTCTGCCTTATCGGCAAATCCTTCTATACCAGCTCCAGTATAGATAAATAAATCCGCTTTCGCAATTGCTTCCAAAGTTTTTAATGTAGGTTCATACGTGTGGGCTTCTACATTCGGTGGGTAAACACTTTCGACGTGAACGTATTTACCGCCGATTTTTTTAGTGAAATCTGTCAGTGGATAGATTGTTGTATAAATTTCAATTTCTTTTTGATTGTTTTTGTCCTCATTATGATTGTTCGTTTCGGAGGCATTGTTGTTATTTTGGCCGCAGCCGATAGGAAAGATTGCAAGCATTGCCATTAAAAATGCAAAAAAGACTTTTTTCATCGATTTGAACTCCTTTCAAAATATATGTGTACCCCGCTGTATTAAATCGTAATGATTTCGATTTAATTATATATAACATTTTCTAAATGGGCAAGGCTAGAAGCACTAAAAACAAAAATATCACAAACTATAACATTTTGTTATACCCCATGTTGAATAAGCATTTCACACCAATCCTTCTCACTGGTACCCTTTAATTAGGATATTAATAGAGGTGAACTTGAATGGTGGAAATGGTTTTGCTGCTCGCTCTTGGACTTTTGTCAGGCGCTTATGGGGTAATGGTGGGAGCAGGAGGAGGATTTGTGTTTGTTCCTGCTCTCTTATTGCTGTTGAAATTGCCTCCTGAAATTGCAGCTGGTACGGGTCTTGTTGTGGTTTTTCTCAATTCCATATCAGGGTCGATGAATTATATACGGCAAAAGCGTGTTCATTTTTCTATCAGTTGGCCGATCATCTTCGGCTCCATCCCGGGAACGTTTATCGGCACTTGGCTGTTGGGAATTATTTCACCCGACTTTTTTTATTGGATATTTGCCGCTGCTTTATTCATGCTCGGGATGTTTTTGCTTTTAAAAAAAGCTCCGGAAGAGCCGGAACATAGTATGAAAGCAGGTTTTTTCAATGAGGGCAGAAACCGTTTAAAAGCTGTTTTTTTATTCATCATCGGACTTTTGTTGGGAACTTTATCGAATTTTTTTGGAATTGGCGGCGGATGGTTGCTCGTCCCCATTTTAATTTATTTATTGAAGATTCGTCCTCACGACGCAACTGCGATTTCTCTTTTTGCATTATCGATCTATTCACTTGTTGGTGCGCTGAATCAAATTGCATTAGGGAATGTTAATTGGACGGCCTGCTTGTGGGGCGGTATAGGAGTGATGATCGGCTCTCAACTGGGAGCTATCTTATCAACAAAAGTGCCTGGAAAATGGATTTTGCAAATGTTGTCTTTTTTGCTGATAGGTGTTAGCATGAAGTTGTTTTTAAGTGTTTAAATTGTAAGGAAGTGATTCCGAATTGGATTTGGAAAGTTTAAAAATGTTTTGTCTTGTTGTTGAGGAAGGGAGCATCAGCCGTGCTGCAAAGCTTGTCTATGTGTCCCAGCCGGCTGTTACGAGAAAAATCCATCAACTAGAGGATTATTATGGAACCCCATTGTTTGACCGTTCGAACGGAAAAATGACTTTGACAAAAGCCGGCAAAATGTTATATCCGATTGCCAAAAATATTGTGGAAGAAATTCAACAATCAAAAGAAGCAGTAAAGGAAATAACCGGACACAAAGATTTTACACTAAGTGTCGGAGCGACGTTGACAATTGGGGAATATCTTTTGCCTAGTCTGCTCGGAAAATTTAAAAAAGAAGTGCCAGATGTAAAGCTTTCATTAGCGATTTCTAATACTCCGGGCATTATTGATCGGCTTGTTGACCGCAAAATTGATATCGGATTTGTAGAAGGAGTTGTAGAAAACAGCATTTTTCATGTAAAAAAGCTTGTCGATGACGAGCTTATTTTAGTATGCGGAAGAGAGCATCCTTTGAAGGAGAAAAAACAAATTGACATTGAAGAGCTGGCAAAAGAAAAAATGATCTGGAGAGAAAAAAATTCAGGAACCCGTCTCATTATCGAAAATACATTAAAAAAATATGGGGTGTTAGATAAAATAAATTATTATATGGAGCTAGGAAGCACGCAGGCTGTAAAAGCTGCTATAGAATCCGGGCTGGGAATCGGCTTTTTGCCGAGGATTACGGTGTCAAGAGAGCTGAAATACGGCTACTTATATGAATTGAAAATAAAAGATGTGGAAATTAAACGGCATTTATCGATATTGTCTCGGACTGAACGGTTCCGCAAAGAAATTGTTGACGAATTTATTGATTTCATTTATAAAAAAATGGTAAGTTCAGGTTAAAATAATTGTTTTCACAATTAATAAAAAAGGATGAAAAAAGATGGCTTTGATATCCGAAATCGCTGATCTTTTGCAACAATCTGAACATGCTGTTGTATTTACTGGCGCAGGGATGTCCACTGCCAGCGGAATTCCGGATTATCGTTCAAAAACTGGTTTGTGGCGCAAAAAGGATCCGAGTAAATTGGCAAGCATTGAAGCGATGGAGACAAACCGTGATGAATTTATTCAATTTTATAAAGAACGCCTTCAATTATATAAAAGCAAATCTCCGAATGAAGGACACTACTTGCTGGCAAAATGGGAAAAGGAAGGGAAGATTCAATCGATTATTACTCAAAACATTGATGGGTTCCATCTCTTAGCAGGAAGCAAAAACGTAATTGAACTTCATGGAACACTTCAAACGTTTCACTGCCACAATTGCGGCCAACGCTTTTTAAATGATGTATACTTGAAAAATCAATATTATTGCGGCTGCGGGGGCTTTATTCGTCCTTCCATTACACTGTTCGGAGAGCTGCTTTCGGAAGATGCTTTTAGAGATGCGGAGCTTGAATGTGAAAAAGCAGACGTTATGATCGTGCTTGGTTCATCTTTAACAGTTCGGCCAGCGAACGAAATACCGTTCTTGGCAAAAAGGATGGGAGCGGTATTAGTGATTGTCAACCAAGAACAAACAGACTTCGATGAATGGGCTGATTTTGTTTTTCATAACGATATTATACAATTTTTGAATGAATTGAATAATCGATTGAACAGGTGAAATGTTAAATGAGAAGGATTTGTGTCATACCTTGCGGAACAAAAAAAGTATGGGATAAAGAGCCCAGTGCAGGTGCTGTTTCCGCAGAAAAAGCGTATATAGGAGTTTTTCACCGCCTTTGCCAGGCGTATGCTAAAAAATTTTTCGATGAATGGGTGATTTTGTCTGCCAAGCATGGCTTTTTGCGGCCAAATGATTTTGTGCCTGGTCCTTACAATGTTTCCTTTAGCATGAAAAAGCATCCTGAATTAATTACAATCAACCAATTGAAGGAACAAGCGGTTGAAAAAAATTTGTTAGATGTAGATGATATTGTTCTTTTGGGAGGAAAGAAATTCCGTCCATATATAGAACAAGTGTTTACAAATAAGACAGCTTTTCATTATCCTCTTTCCGATTGCAAAGGAATAGGGTTTATGCAGCAAAAGTTGAAACAAGCGATTGATTTTGGCCAAGAAATACAAGAATAATGTCATTCAAGTTGTAATGGGGGAGTATTGATGAAAAAGGAGTTTGCCGTAATCGGGTTGGGGCGGTTCGGCGGAAGCATTTGCCGAACGTTATCGGAAGAAGGAGCAGAGGTGCTTGCCATTGATGTGGATGAGGATCGAGTAAACGAATTTGCCAATATTGTTTCACATGCTGTTGTAGCGGATACAACGGATGAAGCCGTATTAAAAAGCTTGGGAATCAGAAATTTTGATCATGTGATCGTAGCCATCGGCGACAATATTCAAGCGAGCATTTTGACAACCATTATGTTGAAAGAACTAGGAGTTAAGCATATAACGGTGAAGGCTCAAAACGACTATCATGAAAAGGTTTTGTCAAAAATAGGAGCAGATACAGTTGTTCACCCTGAACGGGATATGGGGCGGCGGCTTGCCCATAATCTTCTTTCGAACAATGTGTTGGACTATCTTGAGCTGTCGGAAGAGCACAGCATTGTTGAAATTGCTGCTAACCGCAACATTGCCGGTCATTCTCTCATCGAGCTCGATATTCGTGCGAAATACGGAATCAATATTGTTGCGATTAAACGAAATAACGAAATTATCGTATCGCCGCAAGCTACAGAAGTAATCAAGGCAGGAGATATTTTAATTGTCATCGGAGCTGACGTCGATATTGATCGGTTTGAAAAGAAAGTGCTAGGAGAATAATGAAAACTTATATACATTCTTTCGGAGCTTTAAATGTTTCATCCGCATGGGCAAAATCAAAATCTACTGAAGAATGAACTGAACTTATCCAGTCAAGTAAAAACAATCATTTGAAGCTTACATGGTAATTGAATGAGAAGCAGCTGTCTAGAATGCCTAAAGACAGTTCTTCTCATTCTTTTTTTGTTTGCCGGCTCAAAATCCTTGCTTATTGCAAGAATGTCGTTGTTTTTTCTGGCAATCGAATACATGTCTTCTTTAACTACAAATTGATTTCTTTATTATCTCCCTTTACTGCTGCCACTTGCAGCACCTGCTCCTGAAAAATTCTGATTATGACATTATCCAAGTCGAATTTTTTCATCAAATGTTTTTCAAATGATTGCGTATAAATTTATATGATGGCACAAACGTACATAAAATGTCTTTCTGCTCTTCTATTAAACACTTGTATATCGAAAAAATTAACCATAAAACTTTTCGGTATTTTTCATTTACATGTTTTGATCTCCGTCTTTCTTCTCTTCAAGCACTCACTTTTTCGTTTTTTATAAGAACTTTTAGCTGACGGCTGCCCGCTTTAAAACCATCTACCTAAAAAAGCAAGAGCGGCCGGATGCTGCGTGTTATGAGCCGACAAAATAACAACTGGACATTTTTGCAAAATAAATCCCTCTTATGTTAAACAGTACGTTCCACTGTCAACACAAGAGGGATCGATCACAAGTTATTACTTAAATTTCCATTATAATTGGCAAGATCATCGGTCGGCGTTTCGTTTTTTCATATAAAAACGGAGCGAGTGTATCGGCGATTTCATTTTTGATTTCCGACCACTGCGTAGTTCTTCTTTCCAATACTTTATTTAAGTGCTTAGTAATCAGTTCTTGGGCATCTTTAATTAAATCGCCGGATTCTCTCATATAAACGAAGCCGCGCGATATAATGTCAGGTCCTGCAGCAATTTTGAACTCTTTCATATTGATGCTGACGACAACGATTACGAGTCCTTCTTCAGATAAAATTTTTCGGTCTCTTAACACAATGTTTCCAATGTCGCCAATTCCGCTTCCGTCAATATAAACGGATCCGGACGGAATTTTACCGGCAATGGATGCTTCGCGGTCGTTCATCGCCAGCACATCTCCGTTATCCATAATAAAACAGTTTTCCTTTGGAACTCCGCAATCGACAGCTAGTTTCATATGCATGATCTGCATTCTATATTCTCCATGAATCGGCATAAAATATTTTGGCTTCATTAACCGCAGCATTAATTTTTGCTCTTCCTGTCCGCCGTGGCCAGATGTGTGGATGTCATTTAACGACCCGTGAATTACTTCCGCACCGGCGCGGAAAAGCAGATTGATCGTTCTTGAAACCGATAAAGTGTTCCCTGGGATGGGCGATGATGAGAAAACGACCGTATCGCCGGGAATAATTTGGATTTGCCGATGAGTTCCATTTGCAATTCGGGACAGAGCGGCCATTGGTTCGCCTTGGCTTCCTGTACATAAAATCACGACCCGATGAGCGGGCAGACGGTTTATTTCATTTGCATCAACAAACGTATCTTTCGGGCAGCGAATATACCCGAGTTCTTGACCAATTTGGATAGCTGCTTCCATACTTCTTCCAAAAACAGCTATTTTTCGATTGTTTTTAACAGCTGCTTCAGTTACTTGCTGAAGTCGATGAATATTGGATGCAAATGTTGCAAAAATGATGCGGCCGCTTACTTTTCGGAAAATGTCGTGAATGCTTTCGCCGACCCGTCTTTCAGACATTGTAAATTCAGGAATTTCGCTGTTTGTGCTGTCCGATAAAAGACAGAGCACACCTTCTTTGCCGATTTCCGCCATTTTAGTTAAATTTGCAGGTTCCCCGACTGGAGTAAAATCAAACTTAAAATCTCCTGTATGAACGATATTTCCTGCGGGAGTTTTGACAACAATTCCATATGAATCTGGAATGCTGTGAGTTGTACGGAAAAAAGTTACGGCAGTTTTTCTGAACCGAATCACATCATCCTCCTGGATGATGTTTAGTTTAGCTTGTCTTAAAAGTCCATGCTCTTCAAGCTTATTGCGAATCAGTCCGATCGCCAGTTTACCGCCGTAGATAGGTACATTAATTTCCCGCAGCAAATAAGGTATACCGCCTATATGATCTTCATGACCATGTGTGATGAACAAGCCTTTAATTTTTTCTTGGTTTTTTACTAAGTACGTATAGTCCGGAATCACATAGTCAATCCCTAGAAGTTCGTCTTCTGGAAACTTAATTCCAGCATCAATTAAAATGATTTCATCTTGAAATTGCACACCGTACGTATTTTTTCCGATTTCGCCCAATCCGCCGAGGGCGAATGCTGCTACTTGGTCTCTTTTTACAAATTTCATATACTATCATTACTCCAATACAGAAAAATTTTCGCTTTGTTTTTCAAATTCATAAAACGGGCCGCTGATCGGTTGAATATATTCTATGTTTATGGAGCGGCCTTTTAATTTTTCACGAACTTCTCTTTCTGATTCCGCTTCAACGAAAAATGTTTTCGTTCTTTCCCGAACAGGCGGTTCATTCGGGTTTTCCTGATAAAAAACTTTAAACATCATTTGCGTAATCTCTCCTTACTTTCCATGTTAAACTAGCTTTTATTATTATAGTCGATTCTGATGGCAAATCCAACCTTCATTGAAAATAACGAAAACCGGGCTAAAGCCGCCCGGTTTCTTTAAGCAATCGATTTTCTGCGAAGCAATTGCTTCCACTGTTTTTTAATTTTTTTCTTTAAACGTTTTAACATATCAACTCCTCCTTCATTAAGATGTCAAAGTCGAGTCCGATTGTATTTACTTATATTATATGCTATTTTTTTATTTTTTTTATGGCTAAACGTGGAAAAGCTCTATTGACATAAAGCGTTTGCATACTATACCGTTTTGTTTAGTGTAAATAAGGTTTTCACGAAAGAGAAAAGGAGATTGAACATGGGGAAAAAATTTATTTTTTTTGATATAGACGGTACTTTATTGGATCATGATAAACGTTTGCCGGAATCTACTCTTGACGTGGTCTCCCGTTTGAAAAAAGCCGGACATCACGTCGCCATCTCAACCGGCCGCGGTCCTTTTATGTTTAAAAAGCTAAGAGAAGAGCTCGGAATCCATTCTTATGTCAGCTATAACGGACAGTATGTTGTGCATGAAGGAGAAGTCATTTATGAAAATCCTTTGAAGGTCGATGCGTTGGAGCAATTAATCGAAGCGACTGAAAATACTGATTACCCGCTTGTATTTTTGAGTGAAGAAGATATGAAAGCAAATGTGGAAGATCATCCGTTTATTCATGAAAGTTTGAAATCTTTGCACCTCTCGCATCCTGAGTACAGACCTGATTATTTTCAAGAAAAACATATTTACCAAGCGCTTTTGTTTTGCAAAGAAGGAGAAGAAGAACAGTTCAATATTTCTGAAGAGATAAAATTTGTCCGCTGGCACCAGCTTTCAACTGATGTTGTTCCAAAAAAAGGATCGAAAGCAGAAGGGATCAAAAAGATAATGGATATGCTTGGCGTTAGCCGTCAAGATGTGGTTGCTTTTGGAGACGGTTTGAATGATATAGAAATGATTTCGTTTGCTGGAACAGGCGTTGCTATGGGTAATGCTGTTTCGCATGTGAAAAAAGTAGCTGATTTTGTTACAAAGCCTGTTGATGAAGATGGAATATTTTATGCTGCAAAGCAATTGCAGTTGATATAAATCCGAAGCTAAACTTAAAAAAATGCCTTGCAAAGGCGATTTCAAATGGTAGTGTGCACAAAAAATTTCTCTTTATGAACAAAAAATCCCGAAAGAACTATTCGGGATTTTTTGCATGGATTTTCGTTTTGCTTCAAAATATTCCGCGGCTTGGATGCCGGGCGCTAACTTCTGGCTTCATCTGTCAATTGGAGTTGCATTTTCCGGTTCTTTAAAAGGATTCTCTTTATTGATCCGATCATAAAACATAATGCCGTTTAAATGATCTATTTCATGCTGAAACACAATAGCGACAAGACCTTTTAAACGAAGGTCGACTTCATTGCCTTCAAGGTCAACCCCTTTGACGCGGATGCGTGCATAACGCGGAACATATCCTGGAACCTCTCTGTCAACGGAAAGGCATCCTTCACCGCTTGTTAAATAACTTTGTTCCACTGAATGGCTTACAATTTTTGGATTGAACAGGCCGTACGAATATAATTTTCCTTTTTCATCCGTCACATGAACGGCAATCATTCGTTTTGATACATTAATTTGCGGGGCGGCAAGACCGATCCCAGGCCGCAATCCATATTTTTCTGCAATCTCTGGATCTTGACTGTTTTTTAAGTATTGAAGCATCTCCGCTAAAATTTTTTTCTCCTCTTCAGAAGCGGGCAATTCCACTTCCTTGGCAACTTGACGAAGAGTTGGATGTCCTTCCTTAATAATATCTTCCATTGTAATCATTGCTAATCACTCCTGAACCTATATCAACAAATTTCATTATACATAAATCTTTTAAAAGAAACAAAAAAGAATTGCCCGAAAATCGGACAATCATCAATTAATAGTTTAAGCAGGCAGCGCCAACAATAATGAGCAAAATAAAAAGCACAGTGATCAATACAAATGTCCAGTTTGAAACTGGAAAATATCCGTATGATGGGTAATGATAAGACGGATTGGAATAATAATGCATCTCTTTCACCTCCACATAAGGACTCCATATCGCCTTATTTAGGGCAAATGTCTATATCATCGTATGATGAAGCAAAATAAAGGTATAGACGTTTGCCTAGAAGACTTCCTTATTTATATAAATTCTTCTGTAATTTATATAGAGAAGCAACACGCTCTCCAGATAAATGATTCGCTTCCGTCTGTATCTGTAATAGTGATACAGAATTATCTGTTGTATTAGTACAGATTTAAAAGTAAAAATATTTCCAATTATCTTGAAAGCGTTTTATATATTGTTTTAAAAATAAACAAATTAATTGACGCATGTGAAAAAAGGGTGTACACTATGAAGTGAAATCGATGTGTATTACTATTTTAAATAAAAAAATTAATACAGTTTGTAAAGCGATCTTGCAATGTACTTGACGATTTTGGCAATTAAAGATCCGCAATGTGTGTCTCCATGAACAATTTGGGGTAATCTAGTTTTATGGATGAATTTAAAGGCTGAGAAAATGAAACGAAGAGGTGTGTTGAATGGCAAAAAAGGCGAAAAATGTTGTCGTTGACAGCGAAAAGCAATTTGATGCGATTCGCAAGGAATTCCAAACGTTCCAAATTTTAAACGAAAAAGGCGAAGTCGTGAATGAAGATGCGATGCCTTCCCTTTCTGATGAAGAATTAAAGGAATTAATGAGACGAATGGTATTTACCAGAGTGTTGGATCAGCGTTCAATTTCTTTAAATCGTCAAGGTCGTTTAGGTTTTTACGCACCGACTGCCGGACAAGAAGCATCACAAATTGCTTCTCATTTTGCCTTGGAAAAAGAGGACTTCATTCTCCCGGGCTATCGTGATATACCGCAGTTAGTTTGGCATGGATTGCCTTTGTATCAAGCATTTTTATATTCCCGCGGGCATTTTCATGGAAACCAAATGCCTGAAGACGTAAACGCTTTTTCACCGCAAATTATTATCGGCGCCCAATATGTGCAAGCTGCAGGGGTAGCATTAGGCTTGAAAAAACGCGGCAAAAAAGCAGTTGCTGTTACGTATACAGGTGATGGAGGAACGTCTCAAGGCGACTTTTACGAAGGAATAAACTTTGCTGGGGCATTTAAAGCACCTGCTATTTTCATCGTTCAAAACAACCGGTTTGCAATTTCAACACCTGTAGAGGTGCAAACTTCAGCTGAAACACTTGCACAAAAAGCTGTTGCAGCTGGAATCCCTGGTATACAAGTAGATGGAATGGATCCGCTTGCTGTTTATGCAGCTGTGAAGGAAGCGCGTGAACGGGCAATAAACGGTGAAGGTCCGACATTAATTGAAACATTATGCTACCGCTACGGTCCGCATACAATGGCAGGAGACGATCCAACGAGATATCGGGCAAAAGAGCTTGATGACGAGTGGGAGGCAAAAGATCCGCTTGTTCGTTTCAGAAACTTCCTTCAAGCAAAAGGATTGTGGAGCGAGGAAGAAGAAAACGAAGTTATCGAAAAGGCGAAAGAAGATATAAAAGAAGCAATCAAAAAAGCGGATGAAACTCCAAAACAAAAAGTGACAGACTTAATCAACATTATGTTTGAAGAAGGAAGCTGGCCTTATAACCTAAAAGAACAATATGAAATTTATAAAGAGAAGGAGTCGAAGTGAGCATGGCGCAAATGACAATGATTCAAGCAATCACTGATGCGTTGCGTACGGAACTGAAAAACGACGAAAATGTGTTAGTATTTGGGGAAGATGTTGGTGTAAACGGCGGTGTGTTCCGTGCAACAGAAGGACTTCAAAAAGAATTCGGCCCAGACCGAGTTTTTGATACGCCTCTGGCAGAATCAGGAATTGGCGGCTTGGCAATCGGTTTAAGCACACAAGGCTTTCGTCCGGTAGCTGAAATTCAATTCTTCGGTTTTGTTTATGAGGTTATGGATTCCATTTCTGGACAAATGGCGCGTTTGCGTTATCGCTCCGGGGGCCGCTGGCATGCTCCGATCACCATTCGTTCTCCTTTCGGCGGCGGCGTTCATACCCCTGAGCTTCACGGGGACAGCTTGGAAGGCTTGATGGCGCAGCAGCCTGGTTTAAAAGTCGTTATTCCTTCCACCCCTTATGATGCAAAAGGGTTGCTTATTTCAGCAATTCGGGATAATGATCCGGTCATTTTCTTGGAGCATATGAAGCTTTATCGTTCCTTCCGTGATGAAGTTCCGGAAGAAGAATATACAATTCCGATCGGCAAAGCAGATATAAAACGTGAAGGGAAAGATATTTCGATCATCACTTACGGGGCAATGGTGCATGAATCTTTAAAAGCTGCTGACGAACTTGAAAAAGAGGGCTTTTCAGCAGAAGTGATCGATTTACGTACAGTAAGTCCGCTGGATATAGAAACGATTATTGCTTCAGTAGAGAAAACAAACCGCGCGATTGTCGTGCAGGAAGCCCAAAAACAAGCAGGAATTGCTGCTAATGTTGTTGCAGAAATTAATGAAAGAGCGATTCTTAGCTTGGAAGCTCCAGTTTTCCGCGTGGCAGCTCCAGACACTGTCTATCCATTCTCACAAGCGGAAGATGTATGGCTTCCAAACTACAAAGATATCGTTGAAACGGCTAAAAAAGCATTGAATTTCTAATTGGCTAAAAAGAGGAGCATCATCTTTTCTTCTTTTCGGCCATCAACTGAAAATTATTTAGGAGGTTGAAATCTGTGGCTTTTGAATTTATAATGCCGGATATCGGTGAAGGCATTCATGAAGGTGAAATAGTAAAATGGTTTATCAAACCTGGTGATGAAATCAATGAAGATGATGTTCTTTGTGAAGTGCAAAATGACAAAGCAGTTGTTGAAATCCCTTCCCCTGTAAAAGGAAAAGTATTAGAATTAAAAGTGAATGAAGGGGAAGTTGCAACTGTCGGTCAAGTATTAGTCACAATTGATGCTCCAGGTTATGAAAATCAATCAAAAGGCGATGAAAGCGGTGAAGCAGCAAAAGAAGAAAAGCCTTCCACAGAAGAGCAAAAAGTGGAAAGCAACGCTTCACAGTCTGCTTCAGAAGACGTAGATGTTAACCGACGCGTTATTGCAATGCCATCCGTCCGAAAATATGCGCGTGAAAAAGGCGTTGATATTCGATTGGTACAAGGCTCAGGAAACGGCGGGCGCATATTGAAGGAAGATATTGATGCTTATCTGAAAGGTGGACAAGAAGAAGCAAAACCTGTTGAAAACGTGGAAAAAGAAGCTGCAACAGGCGTATCGGCAGGAGAAAAAGCAGCGCCGGCTCCGGTTGTCCTTGAAGGAGAATTCCCAGAAACCCGCGAGAAAATCAGCGGTATTCGAAAAGCAATTGCAAAAGCGATGGTTAAATCAAAGCAAACTGCGCCACATGTAACATTAATGGATGAAGTCGATGTAACAGAGCTTGTTGCACATCGGAAGAAATTTAAAGCTATTGCGGCAGAACAAGGCATTAAGCTTACATATTTGCCTTATGTTGTCAAAGCTTTAACATCAGCACTTAAAAAATATCCAGTATTAAACACATCGTTTGATGATGAAACAGAAGAAGTTATTCATAAGCACTATTACAATATCGGAATTGCAGCTGATACGGAAAAAGGACTTTTAGTTCCTGTTGTCAAACATGCAGATCGAAAATCGATTTTTGAAATCTCGGCAGAAATTAATGAATTGGCAACAAAAGCGCGTGAAGGCAAACTTACTCCAAATGAAATGAAAGGCGCATCATGCACGATAACCAATATCGGTTCCGCTGGCGGCCAATGGTTTACTCCTGTCATTAATCATCCAGAAGTAGCCATTCTAGGTCTCGGACGTATTTCTGAAAAACCGGTTGTGAAAAACGGAGAAATCGTTGCAGCCCCTGTTTTAGCGCTGTCTTTAAGCTTTGACCATCGAATGATCGACGGTGCAACTGCACAAAATGCGCTTAACCATATTAAGCGTTTATTGCATGATCCCCAATTATTACTAATGGAGGCGTAATAAATGGTAGTAGGAGATTTCCCGATTGAAACTGACACTCTCGTCATAGGAGCTGGTCCCGGCGGCTATGTGGCTGCAATAAGAGCCGCGCAATTAGGGCAAAAAGTTACGATCGTTGAAAAAGGATCTCTTGGCGGCGTCTGCCTCAATGTTGGATGTATTCCTTCTAAAGCATTAATTAGTGCAGGACACCGTTATGTAGAGGCTAAAGAATCAGAAGATATAGGAATAAAAGCTGAAAATGTAACACTAGACTTTTCTAAAGTGCAAGCTTGGAAAGAAAGTGTCGTCAAAAAACTTACAGGCGGTGTTGAAGGCCTTTTAAAAGGAAATAAAGTTGAAATTGTAAAAGGCGAAGCATATTTTGTTGATCGCAACACCGTCAGAATCATAAACGAGAATTCAGCTCAAACGTATAAATTTAAAAATGCAATCATTGCAATTGGCTCCCGTCCAATTGAAATTCCAAGCATTAAATTTTCTGAGCGAGTCATTGACTCAACAGGAGCGTTGTCCCTGCAAGAAGTTCCGAAAAAAATGGTTATTATTGGCGGGGGAGTCATTGGCATAGAGCTTGGAACTGCTTATGCGAATTTCGGCACTGAAATTGTGATTGTTGAAGGAGACAAAGAAATTCTTCCAGGATTTGAAAAACAAATGACAGCTCTTGTAAAAAGAGCGTTGAAGAAAAAAGGAAATGTCGAAATTCATACTAGCGCACTTGCAAAAGGTGTTGAAGAAACAAAAGACGGAGTAAAAGTGACATTTGAAGCGAAAGGAAAAGAGCAAGTAGTGGAAGCGGACTATTGTTTAGTTACAGTAGGACGCAAACCAAACACTGATGAACTTGGTCTCGAACAAGTCGGAGTAGAAATCGATGAAAAAGGCTACATTAAAATTGACAAACAGTGCCGGACAAATATTTCAAATATTTATGCTATCGGCGACATCGTTCCAGGACCTTCACTTGCTCATAAAGCTTCATATGAAGGGAAAATTGCTGCAGAAGCGATTTCTGGAAAACCTTCTGAAATCGATTATAACGGAATTCCTGTCATTGTCTTCTCAGAACCTGAGTTGGCTTCTGTCGGATATACGGAACAACAGGCTAAAGACGAAGGAATTGACATTGTGGCAGCTAAGTTTCCATTTGCAGCAAACGGCCGCGCATTGTCATTAAATGCAACCGATGGATTTGTAAAATTGATTACACGAAAAGAAGACGGCCTTGTTATTGGGGCTCAAATCGCAGGTGTCAGCGCATCAGATATGATTGCTGAACTTGGACTTGCGATCGAAGCAGGCATGACGGCAGAAGATATTGCCTTGACGATTCATGGCCATCCGACATTAGGAGAAATTGCAATGGAAGCTGCCGAACTTGCACTTGGAACACCGATTCATATTATAAATAAGTAATGCAGCCCAAAGGGGCAGTCTAATAAGTCGTTTTTTCGGCTTATTGACTGCCCCTTTTAATGTTATAGAAACGTTGATATATCGGTGTTTATGATTATTTGTTTTCAATGGGGATTTGACTTTTTGGACAACACCTTTTTATGATGAAATGTAAATGATGGAACAATTCTCTCACTGTTGTGAAAGTTTTTTCACAAAAATATGTTGTGCAGAGATTTTGAGCACAAATCCTATTTAACTAAAGAATCTTCTCAGCGCTTAATTACCTCAAACCGACATTCTCATTATTCGGAAAGCACTTCTGAGACCGGCTCTACAATTTCATCTTTTGTTGAAACTGATCCTTTAATATGCAAAATGATGCCGTCATGATCCATCACGATAATGGAAGGATATGTTTTAATATTAAACCGCTTAGATTCAGGGTTATCAGCTTGGTAGATCATCATATTGTCCATTTCCTCTGGAAATTGTTTTTTTAAATCTAATAAAGCATCGTAGTAAATTGATTCTTTTTCCATCATTTTTTGGTCGGTAAAAAAAAGAATTTGTTTTTTGTCGGAGCTTGAAATCGAGTGATCGTCTTTCGGATCAGCAATACAAGATGACAATAGAAGCAGTACGGCAACGGTATAGGTATATGCAATAAATTTCACCATTGTCCTACCTCTTTCGTTTAAAGAAAACTGGTAAAATGTGTTCATTTTTTCTTAACGCCATTTTAACATATTTAATTCCGTCACTTTTGAATGTTATGCAAATGTTACAAAAATAAAATATTATTTAAACAAATTAAAAAATTTTAAATCGTGTACGAGAAGTATGATATCTAGAGCGAATGTTTGAGTTGTTGGGTTGTAGACTTTAGATGCACGTAATGGATCATACTCAGCAATCATGTAATGCTAATGATCAGAAAGATAAAGGTCATTTGAAAGCTACTTTGAACCAAAAAAATGTCCCCATCCCCATATAAAACATTTCCTTGTTTAATTAAAAACTTTTTTCGCATAGATTTCATTGATATGGCCAAAGGATTCCAGATAGTAATTTTTCCTTTTGTGGAATATATTCGGAAGAGTGAGCAGCAAAGACTTTCCATTTCTTCTTTCATCCAAGTCGCTAATTGCGGAAAACTTTCCATTATTGGTTCCGTTGTAAACAAATTATTCCTTGTATAACCAACTTTCTTTTCCACATTGCCTTTCTCATGTCCACTAGACGGGTTACACGGTTGAACTTCAAAGCCATAGTGACATTTAAATCTAATAAAAGAGTCAGTGTATGTTCGCTTGTCCCCTTTACCAATTGAAACAACTGCTGCAGCTAAGTTATCAATTCGTCAATAGGTTGGAACTCCCCCCGCCTGATGAAACAGTTGTTTTAATCCTTCTAGGAAACATTCCGTATTTTCACTTGGAAGAGGGTAGGAAAATCCCGCGTTACTCTGTGGAAAACTCATGACAAGTGCCTTTATATCCTTATAGGCTCCATCTTTTACAACAGTCATGTTACCGAAATCCACTTGTGCTTCTCCAGGAGGGTGCTCTAAACGCTCATAACTTTCAATATTTGCAGCTTTGATTTGCGGTCTCCGGTATTGAATATACTCGCACACAGTCCGATAAGATCCCCTAAACCCATGTTCATCTCTAAGCTGTTCATATATTTTCTTATTGGTTCTTCTTTCTTTTCTCTTAAGTTTCATGTCCTCCTCAAGCCAATAATCTACGATTTCTCCGTACCCCTCCTCATACATCATTCCTCTTTTCCTAAAGGTAAGAGTTTCTTCAAAACTTTCTCCATCTGCGTATTTCTTAACTGTCCTCCAATTACGGCCAGTCTTTCTTGCAATTTCATTTATTGACAAATCTTCTTTCTCTCTTAAATGTTTGATATAATTAACTTCAGGCATTGCTAGCATCCTTTCATTTCCTCCCACTGTTAAGATCGCTCAATCTATACAGTAGGAGTTATTTTAGGGGCTGGCAAGCCTATTTTTTATCCAGTTAAGTTCTGCACAAATTCCTTGCAAATCTCTGTACTTTTATTTTGCAATAAACAGGTAGTCCTCCGACTGGTTCTTCATACAAAGCAGGCGATATTTATAGAAATGAAAGTGTCCGAGCGATATTGTATTACGGCGCAGGAGGTCAGGAGCCTGTTGTTGAGATGTATGATTCGGGTATTGTTGCTACTTCTCTAGCCCTTGATTCCGTTGTAAATGGGAACCATAGTAGTGGACGTAATTCTATTCCTGGATACAAAGAATTAATGGCTCATGCAGAAGCTAAAGATGCACCATCAACTGATGCTTATTTTAGTAAAAATTCTCTCAATAGTAGTGTTTCAGGGAATAGACAAGTTTCTGAATTCCAGCAGATTCAAGAAATTCCATTAAAATTCCTGTTCCTCAAAATGTCATCCTTCATATTGTAGGGGAAGGTAGTTATATGCAAAAAAAATAAATGTGTTATACAATTTTCTGCTTGACGAATATAATGTGACATATTAATATATAACTATCAGGTCATTTTGTCTCCACTTTATTCTTTATGACGCTATATGGAAAAGGGGAATACAGGATGGGAACAATTGTCTGTCAAGACTGCAATTCAACAATTCATTTCTTTGATGATGAAAAAGTTACGGTATTGTATGGTAAATGCAACAATTGCTGTACAGAAAAGAATCGTAAAAAAAGCAATCATCAATAACATATTGAATAACACGTGTAACAAAGGGGTTTAAGATAAATGGGCTGTCTTTAAGGCAGCTTTTTTTTATGTAAAGCAAATGCTGGTGATCTTAATGGAATGGATGCTTGCAGGATTGTGATTGAGAGCTAAGACAGAAAAACATCGTTTGAATTCATTTTTTATCAATTCACCTTTGTCTTTTTCAGTAAGTACGGTCATTGCGGTTTTTAAGTGTTAAAACGACAGCGATGCGGTTTGTAAAGATTGATGAAACATATACCAAATGTCACTTGTGCATAAAAGGTTGGATGAAAAATTTATTGGAGTTACGACAAATTTCGCAGCCAATATTGGAACTGGCAGCAATTCGATATAGCGAAGTTTGTTATCGATGTCTTTTCAATAAAAGTATAAAAAGTGGTGTCTATTCCATTCATTAGGCGGTAAAATGTAGCTAAAGGACTTTTGTGAAAGGAGCTTTACAATGGAGGTAATGGCAGCAAGCGTCTTTTCGGCAATTATTATATTTATTACTGTCTTTTCTATGATAAGGGTATTCATCATCGCTTTTAAGAGGAAAGAAATAACGCTTCGGAAGTTCATCATCTTCACCATATCTTCAATTGTTACAGGTTTAATTATTGCTTCCGTTTTACCGTTTGTTTATCAAAAAATATTTCATTACTTCTATTAACTGTTTTTTTAATGAAAGACCTTCCCCACGAAGCAGGAAGGCCGTCGTCCATATTTTAGTTATGTATTAGCACTTTTTACAGAAGCATTCGTAGTCAATTCCTTATTTGAAAGTCCTTTATTTTTCAAAAACATACTGACTCCAATTAAAGATAGCGCTCCGCCAATCATTTGGGAAATAGATGTAGCTTCTCCTAAAAATAAGTATGCTAATATAATTGCCCCTATTGGTTCACCTAAAATACTCATTGAAATCGTCGTAGCATCCAAATATTTTAAAAGCCAATTAAATAATACGTGACCAAAAATATTGGGGACTAGTGCTAGAAGTACAAATATGCCCCAATCATGAACTGAATAATGAATCAGCGGGATCTCGTAACTAAGATTGTAAATCAATAATACAAATCCACCTATAAAGAACACACAAAAACTATATATTGATGTTGGAATTTTTTTGCATAATACTTGTCCAAAAAGCATATGAATGGCTACTGCTAACGTTCCTGCTAATGAAAGGAAATCTCCAAATAATGCTTTTGTAGAAAGATTAATATCTCCCCATGCAATAATGATTGAACCGCTAACAGCTATAATAATACTCACAATCCCAATAAGGTTTGTTCTCTCTTTAAAAATAAAATAAGCTCCGATCATAACAAATACAGGCTCTAATGTAGTTATAATCATTGAACTTGCTACTGTTGTATATCTAAGGGAATCCATCCAAAATAAGAAATGAAAACCTAGGAAGATTCCAGATAAAAATAGTTGAATCCAATCCTTCCATTGAATGTTAATAGCTCCTGTTTTGATTTTCTTCCAAGGGAGAAACGGCAGCATAACGATCACTGTAAAAAGCAGTCTATACATTCCTAATATAGATGCAGGTGCATCAGACCATTTAACAAAAATAGAAGAAAATGAAATAGAAATAACACCAATTAGTAAAATAAAAATAGGCGGAACGGGAAATTGATATTCTTTCATTGTTGTCGCTCCTTTTAAAAGAATTGAATATTATTATAAATTAAATACGGTAATGGTTTTAGCCATTACCGCAGCAAAATTATTTTATGATCGATCTTCAGCAAAATTTGGTTTCATCCGTTTTTCGACTTGTCCTCGAATGTATGGATTTATAAAGCTTCTTCAGCGATTTCTCATTTAATCGGTTTATGCTCTTTAATAACGCGAATGTAGGAAAGAGTTGGATCTTCTGTACCTTGAACAGGCAGGCCGGCATCTAAATTTTTTCGGATGTAATGTAAATTTTCTTTAGTGATGATTTCTCCTGGTATGAAAATCGGTATGCCCGGTGGGTACACCATGACAAATTCTGCAATAATGCGTCCGACAGATTGTTCAAAAGGTACCATTTCCGTCTCTGCATAAAAAGCATCTCTAGGTGTCAGCGCCAAAACAGGAATATCGGGCAGAAGGACAGAGACTTCCGCTTGCTTGTTTGCCTGATGGGAAAATTCTTTTGACAAAGCACGAAGCGCTCTTATTAAAAGTGATGTTTCATATTCTGTATCACCGGGCGTGATCAGACAGAGCAGATTGTACAGATCGGAAAGCTCCACTTCAATGTTGTAATGTTCTCTTAACCACAGCTCTGCATCATATCCCGTTATGCCTAGTTCCTTCACAGAAATAATTAATTTTGTCGGATCATAATCATACGTTGCATTCGTTCCCAAAATTTCTTCTCCTACACAATATAGATGATCAATTTTGTTAATTTCGTATCTTGTCTGATTCGCCAATTGAATCGTTTGCTCTAATAATTCATAGCCCTTCGTTGCCAGCTGCTTTCGAGCTGCATCCAGTGATGCAAGAAGCAAATAGGATGTCGATGTCGTAGTCAGCATGCTTAAAATCGATTGAACACGGTCAGGAGACACAAGACCTTCCCGAACATTTAAAATAGAGCTTTGCGTCATCGATCCTCCCAGCTTATGAACGCTAGTTGCCGCCATATCTGCCCCTGCCTGCATGGCGGATAATGGCAGCTTGTCATGAAAATGAATGTGGACGCCGTGCGCTTCATCTACAAGAACAGGGACATTATATGAATGAGCAATATTTACGATTTGTTTTAAATCAGCTGAGATTCCGAAATACGTTGGATTAATGACTAAAAGCCCTTTTGCATCAGGATATTGCTGAAGAGCTTTTTCAACTGATTCTGTCGTTATTCCGTGAGAAATGCCGAGGTTTTTATCCACTTCAGGATGTATAAAAACGGGGGAAGCCCCTGAAAAAATGATTGCTGACATGACCGATTTATGAACATTTCTTGGAACAATAATTTTATCTCCAGGTCCGCAAACCGACAGGACCATTGTCATAATGGCTCCGCTCGTACCTTGTACCGAGAAAAAGGTGTGATCGGCACCGAAAGCTTCAGCAGCCAATTTTTGTGCTTCTTTAATAATTCCTTTTGGCGAATGAAGATCATCCAAAGGACCGATATTAATTAAGTCCATCGCCAGAGCATTATGTCCGATAAATTCTCGGAATTTTGGCTCCATTCCGGCTCCTTTTTTATGGCCGGGAATGTGAAATTGAATTGGATTTTTTTGAATATGTTCTAAAAGACCTGTAAACAATGGTGTATCATGCTGTGACAATTTTCCTTTTCACCTACTTTTTAAAGGTTCCCCAAAATTAAAAACAAATGAAATTATAGCACTTTCCTTTAAAACCTGCAAAAGGCATTAAATAGGGTTTTTAATATCTTTGTGCTTCTCTTTGTTTTGAGCTACGTTTTTATAAAGAAGGAATTTAATGCGTGGAAAAAGAATAATACGAAATGGGGAGGGGGAAACATGGTATTTTCAACAAAAATTACCGAATTGCTAGGGATTAAATATCCGATCATTCAAGGGGGACTTGCTTATTTAGCGTATTCAGAATTAGCAAGTGCAGTAAGCAATGCAGGAGGGCTCGGTCAGATCACGGCTATGTCTCTTCCGAATCCAGCTGCGCTTCGAGAGGAAATACGGAAGGTGAAACAAAAAACGGATAAGCCGTTTGGAGTGAACTTCGCCATAGGTCAGCATGGCCGTCCATTTTCCGATATGCTTGATGTGGCGATTGAAGAAAAAGTGCCGGTCATTTCCATCACTGGCGGGAACCCGGCTCCGCTTTTTGACCAATTAAAAGGTGTCGATGTAAAAAAACTAGTTCTCGTTGCGGCAAGAAGACAAGCGGAGAAAGCGGAAGAGCTTGGAGCAGATGCAGTGATGGTCGTCGGACAAGAAGGCGGCGGTCATTTAGGAAAAGACGATATCGGCAATTTCGTATTAATTCCACAAGTAGTGGAAGCTGTCTCCATTCCGGTGATTGCTTCTGGAGGCATTGCGGACGGGAGGGGACTAATGGCAGCATTGGCTCTTGGAGCTGAAGGGATTGAAATGGGAACTCGTTTTATTGCAACGAAGGAATGCGTACATGCACACCCGTTATATAAAGAAGCAATTGTCAACGGTACTGAACTTGATACCGTCATTATTAAAAGGTCGTTAGGGGCACCAGGTCGGGCGCTTCGAAATAATTGGACCGAAAAAATTTTGGAAATTGAAAGAGAAAGAGGAGATTATGAGTCGCTAAAAGATTTCATTAGTGGAGAAGCGAACAAAAAATATATTTATGAAGGCAAAATCGAGGAAGGATACGCATGGGCCGGTCAATCTATAGGGCTGGTAAAAAATATTCCGTCTGTTGCGGAACTGTTTGACGAAATCATTGAACAGGCGAAAGAGATAAGGCGGAAATGGTCCAGCATTGCTTAATTGTTTTCAAAAGAAATAATGGTCAGCGATGCAGCGCATCCTGACCATTTTTAAACAGTGCTTTTTTGTGTGATTTGATAAAGCGGCATTAACGTTTTAAACGTCTCGTCAACCTTTTCCAAAAATTGCTCCCTGCTCATGGAGAGAACTTCATTTTTTGGAAGGTTGATGCCGCATAACATTTCTGCTTTTTTCACCGATTGCAGACGTTGAAAAATTCGTTGAAAATCTTCGTCAGATAAATTTTTTTGTTTTTCCGCATCTGGTTTTGTATGATCGGCTGACCAGAAATAATCTTCAGGAATTTGCTTTCGAATTTGCTGCCAATTCTGTAGAAATTGTTTTCCGATTTCTGCTTTCACAGGGGATTCATAAATAATGGCAAACCAAACAAAGACGTGTGTGCTCCATAATCCGATTTGAAAATGAGGGAGCTTCTTATAACCCCGTTTACTGTTTGCAAATGCAACCCATGTGTCATTGGGAGGATGAACGGTACGGCGGGCATGTTTTGCTACATGATAAAATATTTCATCTCCCGTCAAAGCAGACAAAGTAGGTGCAAAATGCTGTCCCAGCGCTTCAAGTTTTGGGCGCACCCGTTTTTTTAGCTCATCCATTCTCGCTTCTAAACCGTCTATTTGAAAAACTTCAAAATCTTCCTTCACAAATGGCACAAAATCCATAAAAATCCTCCTTGTGTTGTTTGTCCACATTGTAGCACAAACCGACAGAGAAAGAAAAATAATGTGGGTGAAATATTGCAATGAAAAAGGTGAAAAACTTGATTTTCTCCATTTCTTTACAGTATGCTAAAAAAGGTGATTGAATAGAAAGTGGGTAAGATAGATGAACTGGCATGAAATAGATCAAAAAGCAAAGCAATGGATTTATGAGGCTGGTGAAAGAATTCGCCAATCATTTCAACAAAAGCTGGTCGTTGAAGCGAAATCAAGTCCAAACGATTTAGTGACGAATATTGACCGGGAAGTAGAGCATTTCTTTTGGGAAAATATTCGCAAAACGTTTCCGGAACACAGCATTTTAGGAGAAGAAGGTTCCGGTCATGAATTGAAATCATTGGACGGTATCGTTTGGATAATTGATCCGATTGACGGCACAATGAATTTTGTACATCAAAAGCGGAATTTCTGCATTTCGGTTGCTGTTTTTGCGGATGGTGTCGGTCAAATAGGACTGATTTATGATGTCGTCAGAGATGAAATGTACCATGCGATAAGGGGGAACGGCGCCTATTTAAACAAAACGGAGCTTCCGCCGTTACAAAAGAAAACAATAGAAGAATCCATCATCGGCTTGAATGCATCATGGCTGGTGGAAAACAGACGAATTGACCCAGCAATATTAAGTCCGCTTGTCAAACGTTTAAGAGGAACGAGATCATTTGGTTCAGCCGCTCTTGAATTTGCCTATGTAGCTGCAGGCAAGCTGGACGGCTATATTACAATGAGACTTGCTCCTTGGGATTTTGCGGCAGGTTTAATCCTTGTCGACGAAGTAGGCGGGGTTACGACAACGCTTGACGGAAAACCAGTCGATTTGCTTAAAAAGCAAAGCATTTTCACCGCTAACCAAACCATTCATCAACAAATTATCGAGGAGTATATTAAAGGGAAAATATAAAGCTGCAAATGCTGTTGACAGCTTATAGATCATCATAGCTTGCTAAAAAACAAGCATGAAGAAAGCAGTATAAAAAGTCTCTTATAAAAATATGAAAGAATTGGTATCGTTCGGCAAACTTCACATCGTGATGGCAGGCGAGAAAAATGGAACAAGTGTGGAGCAATGAAATGTTGTAGCAATCAACGTTTTGTAAATAGGGCTAAAAATCGGGTTGTTTAAAAATTTACATAAAATGGAACTTTTTTTTATCCATTCCATTTCTGGCTGGTCTTTTGAAAAAGGCTATTGTAAATGAGTTTTAGCTAAAACCGAACATATTGTGAAACAAAAGATGGGTCTTTGTAGGTTTGAAAGAAACTAATGCCATGTAATAAAGCCCCTCTATCAGTAGAGGGGACGATCTATGTATCATAAACCGTTTGAAAGTATAAAATGGCCGATGCCAAGATGTAAATTCTTTATAATAATCCTCTCTCTCGCATTTTCTTTTTTTGGGTAAAGCCGAGTCCAAATACTATAATAATTCCAATGATGCTAACAACTACTCCCAACAGGCTGCCAGCCCCTATTGCAAAGCCGACCAACACAATAAGCAGCGCCGCAATGGTGGCGAGAACCCAAAATATCCATTTTCCGTTGCCCATTCCCATCCTCCTTTCATTAATCCAAGGCGAAAACTATTAATAGCCTTTAAGCCTCTTTCCATCTTTAGTTTATCGAAAAACGTTCAACGTTTCCACAGTATTTATGGTATAATAGCCTAGGTTCAGTTTAGCAAATAGGAGATGACAGTGTGAAAGTTAGAAACGACTTACGCAATATTGCTATTATCGCGCACGTAGACCATGGGAAAACAACATTGGTTGACCAATTGCTTCGCCAATCAGGAACGTTCAGGGAAAATGAACAAGTGGCGGAGCGCGCATTAGATTCCAATGACTTGGAGCGCGAGCGCGGAATCACCATCTTAGCCAAAAATACGGCGATTGAATATAAAGGAACGACCATTAATATTTTAGATACGCCTGGTCATGCCGACTTTGGCGGAGAAGTAGAACGCATTATGAAAATGGTCGATGGCGTGCTGCTAGTTGTCGACGCCTATGAGGGCTGCATGCCGCAGACAAGATTTGTTTTGAAAAAAGCGTTGGAACAAAACTTAACACCGATTGTCGTCGTGAACAAAATTGACAGAGAGTTTGCCCGGCCTGAAGAAGTTGTCGATGAAGTGCTTGAGCTGTTTATTGAGCTTGATGCAAACGATGATCAATTAGAATTTCCGGTTATTTATGCTTCGGCCATCAACGGAACGGCAAGCACAGATCCAACTAAACAGGATGAAAATATGGAAGCTCTATTTGATGCGATTATCGAACATATTCCTGCACCTGTTGATAACAGCTCAGAACCCCTTCAATTCCAGGTGGCGCTGCTGGATTACAATGACTATGTTGGGCGGATCGGCATCGGCCGCATTTTTCGCGGAGAGATGAAAGTCGGACAACAAGTCGCATTAATGAAGCTTGACGGAAGTGTGAAGCATTTCCGTGTTACGAAAATGTTTGGATTTAAAGGATTAAAACGATTGGAAATTGAACAGGCAAAAGCTGGTGATCTTGTCGCTGTTTCTGGTATGGAAGACATTAATGTCGGGGAAACGGTTTGTCCAGTTGATCATCAAGAGGCGCTACCTGTTCTTCGGATTGATGAACCGACGCTGCAAATGACGTTTTTAGTTAACAACAGTCCTTTCGCAGGCAGAGAAGGAAAATATGTGACGGCGAGAAAAATCGAAGAAAGGCTGCATGAACAACTGCAAACAGATGTTTCGCTAAGAGTGGAGCCGACGGATTCCCCGGATAAATGGATAGTATCAGGGCGAGGCGAGCTTCATTTATCCATTTTAATTGAAAACATGCGCAGGGAAGGGTATGAGCTGCAAGTTTCGAAGCCTGAAGTAATTGTAAAAGAAATCGATGGAGTACTTTGCGAACCGGTTGAACGGGTGCAGGTGGACGTTCCAGAGGAATACACAGGTCCTGTCATGGAATCATTGGGCGCGCGCAAAGGGGAAATGGTCGACATGATCAATAACGGAAATGGACAAGTCCGCTTGATTTTTATGGTGCCATCGCGCGGATTAATCGGCTACACGACCGAATTTATGTCTTTAACAAGAGGATACGGCATCATAAACCATTCGTTTGACTCGTATCAGCCTATGCAAAAAGGACAAGTTGGCGGAAGGCGTCAAGGGGTTCTTGTTTCAATGGAAACAGGAAAAGCTACCTCTTATGGCATTCAACAGGTCGAAGATCGCGGAACGATTTTCGTTGAACCCGGAACAGACGTGTACGCTGGGATGATTGTCGGTGAACATAATCGTGAAAATGACCTTGTTGTAAATATATGTAAAGTAAAACAACAAACAAATATCCGTTCTTCGACGAAAGAACAAACGGTCGGAATGAAAAAAGCTCGGATTATGTCGTTGGAAGAAGCACTTGAATATTTAAATGATGATGAATATTGTGAAGTCACGCCTCAATCGATTCGTTTAAGAAAGAAAATCTTGGATAAAAACGAGAGGGAAAAAGCAGCGAAAAAGAAAAAACTGTCAAATCAAAGCTAATGAGTGAAAGGGGGAGGGACGTAGTGACAGACGAACAAGTAATTGAAAGGCTGTCTTTTTTTGCGCGTCTTTTCCGTGTTCATGAGCAGCATGATGTCGGAATGTGGTATTTGTATATTACCATTCTGATTTTATCAATTATTGTATATAAACTGGGATTTGCTAAGAAGCTCCCGATTTTAAAGTCTGCTATAATCTATTTATTTCTCGCTTTCGGCTGTACGGTGCTGACGTTTTTGGCAATTTTTCTACCGATTGCAGAAGGATTGGTAGTCGCTGTCCTTATTTTAAGCATATATAAAATTCGGCTTTACTATTCGAAAAAAAATGAAAACAACACATAGCTTTAAAGAAAATAAAAACAGATGTCGGTATGTGCCAGTGCGCACCACCTTCATCTGTTTAACTTTTTTCTGAGTATTTTTCTGTTCTCAAAAAAGCTCATTCCTTTTTCTTTCGCGGTACAAACGGAACTTTCCGGTTGATAGTCTTTTGTTTGTTTTTTCCGTAATTCGATTATAGCAAGTATTGCACATATATGTATGAATCGGTCTATTCCTCAGCTGTTTTGCCTTCAATGATTCGTCATCAATTGTTTCGATTTTATCGCATAAAACACATTTGACTTTCATCTTGCTTCTCACACTTTCTAATCAAATTTTTAAGCTTTGTACAACGTTGTTCGTCTCAGCATCAAAAGGCTTCGATGATAGTTTGGATTGCTTCCAAACAACACGCCTCTATACTCACTCGCCTCTCGCATAGTATATCACGTTTTGCTTCCGCTCACACAATTTCTTTTGCAACTTTGCAAAAGAATCAAGCCAGCAGCGGCTTTATACGACTTACACACAATACAATTTCTATAAGAAAAGACAGAAAAATAAGCTATTGAGCCACTTTCGAGCATTGCAAAAAACATTGTGAGACAGGTCAATACTCTTTATCCAAACCAGAGCCATTTGCATTTCCGTTCCGACTTGGGATCGTGAATCATCCGGCGATAGTCAAGCTATTATTAAAATGAATAGACATACTGATCTTCAGCCGCGCAGGTCAATAGTGAAACAATGTTTTATGAGTTGTTATTTTATTAAATATGACAAAATATCATCGGATTTTGACTAAAAGGTGTTGAAAGCAATGAAAAACGCTTAAGCTTCGGACTTAAGCGTTTTAATGTCTTTATTGTTGTTTTTGGTTTGATTGATCACGCTGTTCTTTATTCAGCTCTTGATTTTTTGACTTCGGAAGCTGATCTTTTTCATTCATCGGCTGCTTTTGTTGATTGTCTGTCGCGTCACCAGGAAGATCCGGCATCAATCTTCCGACAATTTGAGCGAGCTCATCTAGAATGCCGCCAATGGGCCGGCCGTTTTGAATTTCCTCTCCAATTTGGCGGATTCGTTCATTTGTGTCTGGATCGGCAATAACTACAGCATAAGCCCCGTAAGGATCGTTTTTTAATGATTCTGCAACGGAATACTTAATCGATTCAACTTTTGAACGATCCAGCTTTTTGTCGACATCAATTCCGACGACTGCATAATTTCCAAGAACAACTGCAGTTGCATCATTTACATCTGGAACATTTTCGGCTATTTTTGCCAAGCGGCGGGCGATTTCCTGGCCGGATTTGCGATCAACATTTTCCCGCACGGAATCTTTGACAGTAATTGTTCTTGAATAGTTTTCACCACGATTTTCCTCTCGTGCATTTTCGTTTGTGGAACAACCGTTTAAAATAAAGCCGACAAGCAAAATAAACATCAAAAAGCTGCGCATGCTATCACTCCTTTTCTTACAAGTAAGGTGTAAAGTAATCCATTACTTATTTCGTGCTTCCGTCTTTGACGAATAACATTGGTTCTAGTTACAAAACTTATAAAGAAGCCTGAATCTTTCGGAGTTAACTCCCGACTGGATTGTAGAAGACATCGGCTTAGGCAGCATCTTTCTTTATTTATTGTTTAATAAACCTTCTATCTTTATTCATAAAGACATATATTTTAGCTAAGGAAGCCTCCAATAATTTCGGATGAGGGAGGAAGAAAGATTGGGCAAGATATATGTGCTGGATACGAATGTTTTGTTGCAGGATCCGAATTCCATTTTTTCCTTTGATGAGCACGAAGTTGTAATACCTGCCGTTGTTCTTGAAGAGGTGGATTCCAAAAAAAGATATATGGATGAAGTTGGACGAAATGCGCGCCAAGTTTCAAAAATCATTGATCAGTTGAGGGAACAAGGGAAATTGCACGAAAAAATTCCTCTGCCAAACGGCGGATCTTTAAGAATTGAATTAAATCATCGTTCGTTTCATGATCTGCAGGAGATTTTCGTGGAAAAAACAAATGATAACCGAATTTTGGCAGTAGCCAAAAATTTATCACTAGAAGAGCAATCAAAGAAAGATGGAAAATCGGTAATTTTAGTCAGCAAAGATGCTTTAGTGAGAGTGAAGGCAGATGCGATTGGACTTCATACTGAAGATTTTCTGAGCGATCGTGTAGTAGAAATTGACCATATCTATACAGGGTTTCTTGACCTTTACATAAGTATGGAAAACTTAAACCGATTTTATGAGAAAAATGAGCTGCTGCTGTCGGAAATAACCAATCATCCTTTTTATCCGAATCAATTTATTTTGCTGAAGGATGCTTTAGGAGGCAAATCATCTGCCATTGGGATTGTCGATAAAACAGGGAAAAGATTGAAAAAGCTTGTTTTTCAGCATGACCATGTTTGGGGAATTCAGCCGAGAAATGTTCAACAAACGATGGCATTCGAACTATTAATGAGACACGATATTCAGCTCGTGACTTTGATCGGCAAAGCAGGTACAGGAAAAACGCTTTTGGCTTTAGCGGCCGGGCTGATGCAAACAGAAGACATGGAATCATATAAAAAGCTTCTTGTCGCCAGACCAATTGTTCCAATGGGAAAAGATATCGGTTTTTTGCCGGGAGAAAAAGAAGAAAAACTGAGGCCTTGGATGCAGCCAATATGGGATAATTTAGAATATTTATTTAATACGAAAAAAGCTGGCGAGCTTGATGCGATTTTAGCAGGTATGAATTCGATCGAGGTGGAGGCGCTGACTTATATTCGCGGCAGGAGCATCCCGGAACAATTTATCATCATCGATGAAGCGCAAAATTTGACGAAACATGAAGTGAAGACGATTTTAACAAGAGTTGGCGAAAAAAGCAAAATTGTGTTGATGGGGGATCCAGGACAAATTGATCATCCTTATTTAGATGAATATAACAATGGGTTGACCTATGTAGTGGAAAAATTTAAAGATCAAGCAATTGCCGGGCATGTAAAATTACTGAAAGGCGAACGATCCCAATTGGCGCAAATAGCAGCAGATTTGTTATGAAAAAGTGAGATGTTGTAGTTTTTAAAAGCCTCAGGGGTCAGAGATAAAAGTGTGAGCTTTGCAGAAGCTGATTTATCTTAAGCTCTTTGCAGCATCCAAAAAGATTTTTTGCGCTAACATTTGCGATTCTACTCAAATTGTGAGCAATGGAAAAAAAGGGATTGTCCAGAAAGTCAAATCGCCATTGGTAATAAACACCGATATATCAACGTTTCTAAAACATTAATGGGGGCGTCAATAAGCCGTAAAACGACTTATTAGACACCCCCAAAAATTATTTTACGATTATTGCTCTCACCTTTTTAATTGGATCATTGCGGTTCGAGCCATCTCCGTAAATGATGTGGACAGGGCCGTCTTCTTTTAACGGTTTTCCTTCCATGCTAAATGCCAAAATGCATTCTTCTGCTTTTTCAATCGGCATTTCGACTTCGCCGTTTTCGGTTTCAAAAACGACCGTTTTGGCGTTCGTTAACGGTTCAGCATTTGATAAAAACGGTTTAAGCGGCATGCCGAAAGTCCCGGTAAGCACCTTTTCTTTTTCAAATTTTTGTTCCGTTTTTAAAGTAGGCGGAAATACAGCTCCCTCCTGAATCTCCCGTTGCCATTGATTTGCTGTTTTTTGCACATAGTCCTCTTCTATGTTTTCCTCTTTGCGGCCTTGATCAAAATATGTATTTAAATCAATGCGGCGGTCATCAAAGATCCAAACACCTGGGTCCAAAGTAATTGGAAATTTTACATTCCCTTTTATTTGAATAATATCGCTCATGAGCATCCCTCCACGTTAAAGTATAAGCGCTTTTATGGATTTTGTCACATTCCGTTGCCCATTTCAGTTCAAAAAGGCGACAATCAGGCGGCTGAGTCCAGACGCGGCAAATCAATCAGACGAATTCTTCTAGCATTTTTTTGGAAGGTTCATACATATATATGAACAACTTTAAAATTATTAGGGAAGGAGGGTGCGTGTTTCCTTGCAATTTTCCTTTATAACATTTAATATTAATAGATAGAATAGGGATTCCTTAATGGGGAACGGAGGGATTCAGATGGCATCATTTGAAATGGTTCTTAGTCACCGGGAAAAGGCTCTTTCGCTTTTAAAGGCGGATGCAGATAAAATCATGAAATTGATTAAAGTACAAATGGACAATTTGACAATGCCTCAATGTCCTCTTTATGAAGAGGTTTTAGATACGCAAATGTTCGGATTATCTCGGGAAATTGACTTTGCTGTCAGACTAGGCCTGATTGAAGAACGCGAGGGAAAAGCTCTGCTTGATGAGCTTGAGCGTGAGCTGTCAGCTCTGCACGAGGCATTTGTACGAAAATAAAAAGCTTGCTCAAACCGGTAAAAAAAGGTTTGGGCTTTTATTTTATCTTTTCCATTTCTCATATCGACCTTCCACAATAGGTGTTCCTTCGCAATTTTTATTTTGCCATTGAGAAAATGAATTGTTCAAAGTATAATAGAAAATAAATTTTCTTTACACTTATGAAAACAATGACTGTGTATTTATTTTGCAACAAGAAGAGCAGCAAGTCGTAAGGAAGATGAACATGTTGAAACGAATTTTAAAATCATATGATTATTCGCTTATTTTAGCAGTTTTCTTATTATGCGGTTTCGGCTTGGTCATGGTGTACAGTTCAAGTATGATCATGGCAGTCACGAGGTATTATACGGAAAGCGATTATTTTTTTCGCAAGCAATTGTCCTCGCTCCTGCTTGCAACGATAGCTTTTCTAGTAATGATGTTTTTTCCGTACCGCGCTCTGCTGAACGGAAAATTTATAAGAATTTTGTTTTTTGGATCGATTGCTGTTCTCGGGCTGTTATTTATTTTTGGACATGTTGCCGGCGGTTCGCAAAGCTGGTTTAAAGTTGCCGGAAGAGCCATTCAGCCGGGAGAATTTGTCAAGCTTTCCGCCATTATTTATTTATCAGCTGTATACGAAAAAAAGCAATCGTACATATGGCACTTTGGAAAGGGAGCATTGCCTCCGGTAATCTTTACCGTATTGATTTGCGTTTTTGTTATGCTTCAGCCTGACATTGGGACATCATTCATTATTGGAATGATTGCCTTGTCTATTATTTTATGTTCAGGTATGGGCATCAAAAACATGTTAAAGTTAGTATTGCTTGCTTTATTTTTCTTATTGCTGCTAAGTCCGCTCATTTTATTTAAGGCCGATGATATTTTTAGTAAAGAACGTCTTTCCCGCTTTACAGGGTATACGGATCCATTTGAACATGAAGACGGAGCAGGTTATCAGCTCGTAAATTCATATATTGCGATCGGATCCGGAGGTCTTACTGGACTGGGGCTGGGGGAAAGCGTGCAAAAATACGGATATTTGCCGGAAGCGCACACTGATTTTATTATGGCCGTTGTAGCGGAAGAGCTAGGTATTTTCGGTGTATTATTTGTTCTTGCGCTTTTGGCGTTTATCGTTTTAAAAGGCCTCTATATTGCAAGAAAATGCACTGACCCGTTTGGTACATTGATTGCCGTAGGAGTTTCAAGCATGATCGCCATTCAAACGGCCGTCAACTTGGGAGGAGTGACAGGGCTGATCCCGATCACTGGTGTTACATTGCCGTTTGTCAGTTATGGAGGCTCATCGTTATTAGTACTATTAATATCGATGGGATTGTTAGTGAATGTTTCAATGTTTGTCAATTACCGGGAGCAATATAAAAAAGAAAAAGAAATTACAAGCATGTAATCGTTCCGCCATATGCTGCTCTAATTTTATTTTCTTGAAAATCTAATATACACTGCAAGGGGGATTTATATGACGAACAGAAAAATTAAAAAAATCTTAGTAGCAAACCGTGGAGAAATCGCGATTCGGGTATTTCGAGCTTGCAATGAATTGAATATCCGAACTGTTGCAATTTATTCCAGGGAAGATTCAGGTTCTTATCATCGATATAAAGCAGATGAAGCTTATTTAGTTGGCGAAGGAAAAAAACCGATCGAAGCATATCTCGATATTGACGGTATCATTGAAATTGCAAAAGCTCATGACGTGGATGCTATTCATCCCGGATACGGTTTTTTATCTGAAAATATCGAATTTGCTAGAAAATGCGAAGAAGCCGGAATCATTTTTATCGGCCCTAGAACAGAGCACTTAGATATGTTTGGCGATAAAGTGAAAGCTAGACATCAGGCGGAAAAGGCCGGAATTCCAGTCATTCCAGGCAGCAACGGTCCAGTCAAAAGCTTGGATGAAGTGATTCAGTTTGGTGAAGAATACGGGTATCCGTTTATCATTAAAGCTGCTCTTGGCGGCGGAGGCCGGGGAATGCGCATAGTCCGTTCAAAGGCTGGAGTAAAGGATTCTTATGAACGAGCTAAATCGGAAGCAAAAGCAGCATTCGGCAGCGACGAAGTGTATGTAGAAAAGCTGATCGAAAATCCGAAGCATATTGAAGTGCAAATCATTGGTGACCACGATGGAAACATTGTTCATCTTTATGAGAGGGACTGTTCTGTCCAACGTCGTCATCAAAAAGTCGTGGAAGTTGCTCCAAGCGTTTCTTTAAAGCAGGAATTAAGGGATAAAATTTGCGAAGCGGCTGTACGGTTAATGAAAAATGTCAACTATGTCAATGCAGGTACGGTGGAATTTTTAGTTTCCGGAGATGACTTTTATTTCATCGAAGTAAATCCGCGTGTTCAAGTAGAACATACGATTACTGAAATGATTACAGGGATAGATATCGTTCAAACACAAATTCTTGTGGCAGAAGGCCACTCAATTCACAGCCCGGAAGTTGGAATTCCAAGACAGGAAGACATTAAAACATGGGGATATGCTATTCAAGCAAGGGTGACGACGGAAGATCCGCTGAACAATTTCATGCCGGACACTGGAAAAATTATGGCGTATCGTTCCGGAGGCGGCTTTGGCGTTCGATTGGATACCGGAAACAGCTTCCAAGGCGCTGTTATTACACCTTATTATGATTCATTGCTTGTAAAAGTATCGACATGGGCGCTATCGTTTGAGCAAGCTGCCAGAAAAATGATTCGAAATTTAAGAGAATTTCGAGTTCGCGGAATAAAAACAAATATTCCTTTTTTGGAAAATGTCATTAAACATGAGAAATTTTTATCTGGAGAATATGATACGTCCTTTATTGATTCATCACCTGAGCTGTTCGTTTTCCCGAAACAACGAGATCGGGGAACAAAAATGCTCACATATATTGGGAATGTGACGGTGAACGGTTTTCCAGGCATCGGGAAAAAGAAAAAACCAGTATTTGATGAGCCACCAATTCCGCAAGTAAAATTATCGGAGCCTATTCCAGAAGGAACGAAACAAATTTTAGAGAAAGAAGGAGTCGACGGCCTTGTTAAATGGGTAAAAGAACAAAAACAAGTGCTGTTGACGGATACGACTTTCCGAGATGCTCATCAATCATTGTTGGCAACTCGCGTGCGTACAAATGATATTAAAAAGATTGCTGAACCTACTGCGAGATTGCTTCCAAACCTGTTTTCGCTTGAGATGTGGGGAGGAGCAACGTTTGATGTTGCCTATCGCTTTTTAAAAGAAGATCCGTGGGAAAGACTTCAAATTGTCAGAAAGCATGTGCCAAACTTGCTTCTGCAAATGCTTTTGCGCGCATCGAATGCTGTCGGATATAAAAACTATCCAGATAATGTAATTAAAGAATTTGTCGAAAGATCAGCGGAAGCAGGCATTGATGTGTTCAGAATCTTTGACAGCTTAAACTGGGTAAAAGGGATGACCCTTGCCATCGATGCCGTCCGTAAAACCGGAAAAATTGCCGAAGCAGCCATCTGTTATACAGGGGATATTCTCGATCCAACAAGAAGAAAATATGATTTGAATTATTACAAACAGATGGCAAAAGAATTGGAAGCATCAGGTGCACAAATTTTAGGCATTAAAGATATGGCAGGACTGTTGAAGCCACAGGCGGCATATGAGCTTATTTCAGTGTTAAAAGAAACGGTCGATCTGCCAATTCATTTGCATACACATGATACGAGCGGAAACGGCATATACACATATGCCAAAGCGATCGAAGCAGGAGTCGATATTATAGATACGGCGTTGAGCTCAATGGCCGGTTTAACTTCTCAGCCAAGTGCCAATTCTTTATATTATGCGCTTGAAGGTTCGGAAAGAAGACCGAATGTTAACATTCAATCATTGGAAAAGCTGTCTCAATATTGGGAAGAAGTTCGCAAATATTATCAAGACTTTGAAAGCGGCATGAAAGCTCCTCATTCAGAAGTTTATGTACATGAAATGCCTGGCGGACAATACAGCAATTTACAGCAGCAGGCGAAGGCTGTAGGTTTGGGTGACCGCTGGGAGGAAGTGAAAGAAATGTACAGCCGCGTCAACCAAATGTTTGGCGATATTGTCAAAGTAACTCCGTCATCAAAAGTTGTTGGTGACATGGCGCTCTTTATGGTTCAGAACAATTTAACGGAAGAAGACGTATATGAGCGTGGAGAATCGCTTGACTTCCCAGATTCAGTCATTGAATTTTTTGCCGGATATCTCGGCCAGCCGTACGGAGGCTTTCCGAAAGAGCTCCAGCGCGTGATTTTAAAAGGCCGTGAGCCGATTACAGTTAGACCTGGGGAGCTATTGGAGCCGGTTAATTTCCAAGCATTAAAAGAAGAACTGGAGCAGCTGCTCCATCGTGAGCCGACGCCTTACGAGACGATTGCTTATGCACTGTATCCAAAAGTGTTCACGGAATATTTGAAAACATATGAACAATATGGAAACATTTCTGTTTTAGATACACCGACATTCTTCTACGGAATGCGTTTAGGCGAAGAAATTGAAGTGGAAATAGAAAAAGGAAAAACGCTGATTGTGAAGCTAGTTTCCATTGGCCAACCGCAGCCTGATGGAACGCGGATCGTGTACTTTGAATTAAACGGTCAGCCGCGTGAGGTTGTCATTAAAGACGAGAGCATCAAATCAACTGTTCAGCAAAGAGTCAAAGCAGATCCGCAAAACCCTGAACATATTGGAGCGTCTATGCCTGGAACAGTAATTAAAGTCTTGGTGGAAAAAGGCGAAAAAGTAAATAAGGGCGATCATTTAATGATCACTGAATCAATGAAAATGGAAACGACCGTTCAAGCTCCATTTGCAGGTGTTATTAAAGATATTTATGTGAAGAGCGGAGAAGCTATTCAAACAGGTGATTTGTTAATCGAAATCACTAAATAATAAATTTTGTGCCAGCCATTTTTGGCTGGTTTTTTTATGTAAAATTTTAAAATTTAAAACTTCGTTTCGAAAAAACTATTGAAAATGATTTTCACTCATGTTATTCTTTAATTAATGATGAAAATCATTCTCAAGAAAGGCTGTGACGACATGACAATGCTTTTTGTCGGTAGTACGGTTTTGATTTATAGCATTTTAATCGGATATGTTTTGAAGCGAGTCGACTCAAATTCATAAATAAATTTTTCATATATTACATAGCGGGGATTGGCAAAAAACAGTCAATCTCTTTTTTATGGGAAAACTGAGCTTTTTAACAGTCGCTTGGGAGGAAGCGAAGCGGGTTTTTTCTTGTCCAGGCTCCTGAAAATAATTTTTTTGCCTTCATTTACGGGCAATATGGTAAAATCAACATGAGGAATTGACGAAAAGGAGCCTGAGGTATGGGAAATGTAGTTGAGCAAGAACGAATCAGCAGCTTGATTCAAATATTTGAAAAGCTTCCTAAAGAAGTCAAAGCTTCCTATAAACAAAAATGGAAAGAATTAATTGAAAAAGAAATGCAGGATCAAATCCAAATTGCATTTATGGGCCATTTTTCGGCAGGAAAATCATCGCTGTTAAACAAGCTTGCAAACGGAACCATTTTGCCTTCGAGTCCGCTTCCGACCAGCTCCAATATCGTCATGCTGGCGAAAGGCGAACGTTTGACCCGTGTGCATCTGTTTAATGGCAAAATGTATGAATCGAAAGACGATTTGGATAATGAGCTGATCAGCAAGCTGTGCAAACAAGAAAATGAAATTGAAAAAGTATTTATTCAACGGCCTTATTTTACGATTCGTGAACATCTGATTTTAACAGATTCGCCGGGAATTGATTCAACGGATGACGATCATCGCAAAAGAACAGAATCGGCGCTCCATTTAGCGGATTACATCGTATATGTGACGGATTATCATCACGTTCAGTCGGAGCTGAATTTTTCTTTCTTGTCAAAGCTGAGGGAGATGAATAAACCGATCATCGTCATCATCAACCAAATTGATAAGCATCAAGAAGATGAAATACCTTTTTCAACGTTTAAAACAAACATTGAAGCCTCGCTGACAGCTATCGGAATTGAAAAGGAAAATATTTATTATACGACAACGAAATCGCCTGAGCATCCTTTAAACGAATTTAAGCAGTTAGAGGAGCGGTTAAATGGGCTAGTCGATAATAAAAAGCATTTAGTGCGAAAAAATGTATTGGAGCAGGCAAAAATTTTGCTTCAACAAATGAAGGAGGATTTGTCTAAAGAGAAAGCGGAGAGCCTTCATCTCTCATTGGATGAATGGAATCAGCTTGATCAGCTGCTTCAAAACAGCCAGCAAAAATTGTCGGAAATAGAACAGAAGCTCAAACTGATAGATGAAGACATTAAACAGTTTGAAGCAGCATTTGATCAAGAACTTGATGGTTTGTTGAGAAACGCCAATCTTATGCCTTATGATACAAGGGAAAAAGCGGCAAAATTAATTGAAACCCAGAAAAAAGATTTTAAAGTTGGTTTGTTTTTCTCAAAAAAGAAAACAGAAGAGGCAAAACGAAATGCACTTATTCAATTTTATGAAGAGCTGGCCAAAAATGTGGAATCGCAAATTGTATGGCACATCATCAATATGGCGAAAAAATATTACGAAAAGCATCATATCGACCAACCTTCTCTTTTACAGCAAATACTAAGCTTTTCGATCGAATTTGATGAAAATATGCTGCTTGACGTGATCAAACCAGGGGCTGAATTAAATGGTCAATATGTGCTCCAGTATGGGAAAGATGTTTCAAATGCTGTACAGCAATTGTGCAAACGAGAAGCTCAAAGCTTGCGCGATCACATGATCAAAGCGTTACACAAGATGAATCAAACAGAAAGAGAACGGATGAAGCAGGAGCGGGAACAGCTTACAGTCAAACTGATGCAAATGTCTAAAGCGATTGATGAGAAAGAACAATTTATGAATGAGTTTAAACAGCTTTCCGACATATTAAATGGTCAAGGAACTGTTGACAATATCGATATCGAGCGATGGAAAGCCGAACATCTGCAAAAACAAATCATGGAATGGAATTCTCTTCAATTCCTTATTTCGAATGAAAAGCAAAGAAAAGATAAAAAAATAGAGAAAAAAGAAACCGAACGAAAACATGAAGCGGCGAAGAAAGATCAAATGATAAATAAGCTGCAAAAAGGGATTGAAATTTTAAATGAGACTGGGCTGGAGCATTCAGCCAACCGCTTAAAAGAAAAACTTTCTCAAATTGAGAACCGCTCCTTTCAAATTGCAATTTTTGGCGCGTTTAGTGCAGGAAAATCGAGCTTTTTAAATGCCTTGATTGGTGAAAAAATTTTCCCTTCCTCGCCAACTCCAACAACCGCTGTTATCAATAAATTAACCGGTGTTAAAGATGGCAAAAAACACGGGGATGTTGAAGTAGTCTTTAAAAATGAGCAGCAAATTTTAGAAGAAATTAATGAATTGCTAGCACCGCTTTCTCTTAAGGCGGAGCGATTTTCCGGTTTGCGCGAAGCGATGCTTCAAGCAATGAAACGAACGGAAGATGAAATGGTTCAACGAAGGCTGAACACCTTTTTAGAAGGAATCTCATTTTATGAAAAAGAAGATCAAAAAGTGAAATGGATCAAGGCAGATGAGCTTGAGTCATTTGTTGCAAAAGAAGAACGGTCATGTATGATTCAGGATGTAACGATTTATTATGATTGTGATCTGACTAGAAAAGGGATTACTCTTGTTGATACTCCAGGTGCGAGTTCATTTCACGGCCGGCATACAGAACTTGCTTTCCAATATATAAAACATGCGGATGCCATTATCTTTTTAACTTACTACAACCATCCATTTTCAAAAGGAGATCAGCAGTTTTTGGATCAGCTTGGTCTTGTAAAGGACGCCTTTACGTTAGATAAAATGTTTTTTATCATCAATGCAATTGATTTGGCGGAACATGATCAAGATGCAGAAGATGTTCGAAATTATGTCGAGCAAATGCTATTGTCCCATTCAATCCGACAGCCGAAGCTTTTTCAAGTTTCAAGCTTACAGGCATTGGAAAAGAAAAAGATTTCAAAGGTTCGAGACGAGTTTCCGCATTTTCTCAAGTCGTTTGAACATTTTATCCATCATGAATTGATGACCGTTTTAATTCAAGCAGCTGAACATGAATTTCAACAGGCGGTCTCAGAACTTTCAGATATGATCAAGCTTTTGGAGCTTGATGAAAGCGAACGCGATCAGAAAATTCGCGAATTGAAGGATCAGCTCAATCGCATGCAGGAATTAATTCGTACGCAATCAGTTGACGAATACGTTATAACATTCCAGCAGGAAACGGAAGAATTGAACTATTACGTAAAACAGCGGCTTCTTCATAAACTTCCGGAGCTGTTTAAAGAGGCGTATCATCCTGGCAAATTTACAAACAACACAAAGGGAGAAGCAGCCATTTTAATGGATTGTTTTAACGAAATGATAGAAGGACTGAATATTCAGCTCCAGCAGGAAATGAACGCTACAACACTTCGTATTGAAAATTATTTAAACGGAATATTGCAAAAAATCAATCAGAACCTTTCCGACATGGTTGCTAAACAATGTGAAGCAGTTCCGTTTTCAAATATAGAAGAGGTTCAATGGGAAGAAATCCGGATCCAAGTTTCCGTTTTCCCTTACATTCAATTTGATGTTTCAAAAGCACATAAAGTGTTCCGAAATACGAAATCATTTTTCGAGCAGAACGAAAAGCAAAAGCTGTTTGATATTTTAGAACAGAATTTGAAAGATACGATTGACATGTCGGTGAAAGCTTTTGAAGAGCATCTGGCTCGCCATTACGAAGCATTATTGAAAAAGGAAATCGAACAGCTGAAGGAAAAAATGATTCATGAAGGGGAACAATTTATTCAAGCTAGATTAAAAACGTTGACAGCACCAAATGATGTACAATGGATGAAAGAAAAATTCAATGAATTAACATCGCTTTCATAAAGAGGGGCAGAAGCTCCTCTCTTCCTTTGAAAGTGCTCGAACTCAAAAATTAGGGGGAAAAAAGATGGCAGAAGTACATAAAGAGATAACAAAGCATTCAAACCGCCAGCACGAGATCGTGAAAAGGTTTTTGCATCTCGAAGAAAAACGGGAGCAGGCAATCGATGAAGCTGTAATGCTTTGCGAAAAGGGGCTTCATTTTTCCGTGCAAACGATTAACGAAATTACAAAAGAAATGAATGAGCTGGCCAGAACCACCGGAATCGTTCCGCAGCGAAAATACGTAACGGAAGAAATGGTAAAAGAATATGTAAGTCGGAAGCAAAGCTGAAAGGAACTGGATGACCCAGTTCCTCATAACATTTATGGAAGAGTCTTTATTTTCTGGATGCTAACAGAACGTGCAAAATGGTTTATGGAAATGTTTTTTGCCGGGAGAAGCCGCAAAAACCAAGCTCATCCCTCTGATCAAAAAGCGGATGATCTCATGGGGCCCCGCTCTTGATGGAACGCTCATAAACGTTGTTAGTTTATTGTGTTCTAATACATTAAAGGTCCCGGTGAATGTTCACAAACGTTGTTAGTTTATTGTGTTCTAATACATTAAAGGTCCCGGTGAATGTTCACAAACGTTGTTAGTTTATCGCGCTAACACATTAAGGTTCCGGTGAACGCTCCGAACGTTGTTAGTTTATTGCGTGCTAATACAATAAAGGGTTCCAATGAAAGACCACAACGTTGTTAGTTCTTCTTCAATAATATGAGTTAACACATAAAGCCCTCCGAACGATAAAAAATGCTGTTTCCAAATATAAGCAACGCGAAAAAACTTAAAATCAGCCGCTTGTTGTTCCTTCATGATCAATCCCTTTTTGATGCTGCAATGCTTTTTTGGCTAATTCATCAGCCGTTTTGTTTTGCTTTTCGGGAATCCATTTAATAAAAAACAAATCCAATTGATCGATGAGCTTTAACGCTTCCTGAAGATGGCTGTTATAGCGTTGATTTTTTGCATAACGTTTAAGCACTGCTTGCTCCACTGCCTGTGAATCGGTTCTGAAAGAGACGATCTTATATCCTTTTTCAAGGCAGATCATAAGTCCTTTGACTAATGCAGCAAATTCAGCTTCATGATTATCCATGACGCTAAGGGGGAAAAAATATTTTTCTTGAATGTTCGTTCCTTTTATATAAATACCGGCGCCGGAAAGTCCGGGATTTCCTTTTGCCGCACCATCTATGTAGACTTCTACCAATCAATTTCACTCCCTTAGAGGAATTTTTTTAAAAATGAAGAATATAACATGTCATCAAGATCATGATATGGATGAAAAAAGCTTAAAATAGATGTGAGGAGCTTTTGATCTTATTAAGTAAAACATCTATTTGACTGCCTTTTTCTTTTCAAAAAAATCGATGTGATTATACCATACAATTCGATCAATGTCTGTAAAAACCCTTTTGAGTGAATCGGTTGCAAGGTTGAACAGAATATGGTATAAAAAATTAGTCTCTTCAATTGAGAATGCGAAAGATACATTTTCGAGAAAGTACAATCTCTTTTTGTGAAACAGCATAATGATAAATAAAAAACAGTGGAGATGGAATGATGAAAGATCGTGCGGCTATATTTGAAAAAGTGACTGAATTAATGGATGAATATTGCGTAAATTGTTTTTTAAAAGCTCATTTTCGAAAAGAATACGGAAAAACATATGCCCATTCATTTTGTATTAATAAATGCACGGTGGGACAGCAAATTAAAGAGCTGGGGAAAAATTTGAGGGGGACACGCAAGCGCGGCGATCGAAAATTCAGTAATAAATAAAAATTCCGAAAATAAAAAATAAAAAGAGGCAAAAGCCTCTTTTTATATTTGAAGATCAAATGATCATCGATTATAATTTTACAACGTTCGCTGCTTGTGGTCCACGATTTCCTTGGACAATTTCAAAAGATACCGCTTGACCTTCTTCTAAGGTTTTGAAACCTTCGCCTTGAATTGCAGTGAAGTGGACAAAAACATCGTCTCCGCCTTCAACTTCAATAAAACCATAACCTTTTTCATTGTTAAACCATTTTACTTTACCATTTTGTTGCATATTTCGATTTCCTCCTAATACTTTCCGCACAAAGCCGTGCTTAAAAAATTTTTTATCATTTAACAGGAATATAATGCAACAAGCAAGGTCTCAAAACCTTAGGCTGCCTATATTCAGCTAAATGATATATCTACTATACACTAACCAATTATTGAAAGTCAAGTTTATTCCAATGATTCGAATTTTTGTCAAAACGCTAAGATGGAAATTGATTGGGAATAAATCAGCTTAATTGCCGGCTACATGACAAGGATGCTTTCACCGTGAAAATCGGTGCTGTTTTCTCGCAAAAAAAAGCATTTTCCAGGTAATACGAGGAAGTTAATACGATAAAGCGACATCATTTTATAAAAAAACGAATGTCTTATTGACACTCGTTTATGAAATATGTTCATGAATATATTTAGACATTCGTTCACTTTCTAACTTTATGTCGTCTAAAATGGTGTCCACAGCGTTTGGATGGTACAGTTGAAAAATATTTTTACGCATCCGTTTTAACTTATCAGGTGAATGCAATAATTTGTTCACCTCATCAATCATATCAGATACATTGTTGACGATGACCGCAGCACCGTGTTTTGCAAAGAATTCCGCGTTTTCTTTTTCCTGCCCAGGAACCGGGTTGTATAAAACGAGAGGAACCGAAAGGGAAGAAGCTTCTGTTAACGTAATTCCTCCGGGTTTTGTAATCAACAAGGAAGCAATTCGAAACAGCTCGTCCACTCTTTCGACGTAACCCAAAACTTTCAATTGATCTCTGCTTGCTTTAGCAAGAGGGGCTAAGCGGTCTTTGAGCGCATGATTGTTTCCGCATACAACAACGGTTTGGACGTTTTCTGAATAGCGCATCGCTTCGCAAATTTCTTTCACATTTTTTAAGACGCCGTGAGCACCTGCCATAATAAGCAAAATATGTTTGTTCTCACTTAATCCATATTTGCGGTACAACGGTTCTATCTCAATATTTTCTTCAAATCGGCTGCGTATAGGAATTCCGGTAACTTTTACGTCTTTTTCGTCGATCCCTAAGCTGAGAAGTTTTTCTTTTACATCTTCACATGCAACATAATATTTATCTATGTTTTGATGCACCCAAATTTTATGTAAACAAAAATCTGTCATGACATTAAAGGTCGGAATCACGTGACCGGTGCGTCTCCGGTATTCGGGTACGACGATCATTGGAAACGTATTGATGATGATATCGGGTTTTTCAGCAGCAATCACTTGTTCGAGTTTTTTTCTGCCCATTGTGTAATAAACATTCATGACTCGTTTATTGTACATTTTATCTACACCATAATAAAACAAACGGTAAAACTGTTTTCCAAACGAAAAGCTCTTTAAATACAGGTATTTTGTGAATTCAGTAATGAGTGGATGAGACTCTTGATATAGATCGCAAACGATGACGTCCATACCCCGTTCCATACATCGCTTTTCCAGCGTCTTTGCCACTTGAATATGCCCGTTTCCGTACTTTGCTGTCAAGATCAAAATTTTCTGCTTATTCATAAACGATTTCATCACCTCAATTTCAGAACGTCGTATTTTAATCCGACCAGGTTGCTATTATTATTCCCAAATATAAGGAGTTTCTTGATATACATAATAGTTAAGCCAGTTGACAAACAGCAAATTCGCATGTGACCGCCAGCGATTGTAAGGCGATTTCGTCGGGTCGTCATTAGGGAAATAATTTTTTGGGATTTCGATGTCAAGTCCTCTCGCCAAATCTCGTTCATATTCATCTCTTAATGTTGTTGCATCATATTCAGGATGTCCGGTTAAAAAAATAAATCTCCCGTCTTTCGAAGAAATAAGACATACACCCGCTTCATCCGAATAAGACAAAATCTCTAAATCTTTTTGTTTTTTCACTTCTTCCACATCGATGTCCGTATGGCGAGAATGGGGAACGTAATAGATTTCATCGAAACCTCTTAACAGCTTGACGGAAGGATCTGATATTTTATGTTCAAAAACGCCGAAGCATTTTTTCGGCAGCATATATTTATCGATGCCGTAATGATAAAATAGGCCTGCTTGAGCACCCCAACAAATATGCAAAGTAGATGTCACATTTTCTTTCGTCCATTCAAAAATGTTTGTCAACTCTTCCCAATAATTAACAGCATTAAAAGGCATTTTTTCAACAGGAGCCCCTGTTACAATCAACCCGTCGAATTTTCGATGCTTGACTTGATCAAACGTTGTATAAAATTGTTCTAAATGCTGCTTTGCCGTTGTTTTTGGCGTATGGGTTTTCGGACGCAAAAACGTGATATTAACTTGAAGCGGAGAATTTCCTAAAAGTCTGAGAAGCTGGGTCTCCGTTTTTTCTTTTTCTGGCATTAAATTTAAAATGGCAATATTTAATGGGCGGATATCCTGAGTGTAAGCCCTTTTTTCATCCATCACGAAAATGTTTTCCTTCTCCAATATTTCTTTTGCCGGCAAATTTGCTGGTATATTAATTGGCATGTATGTGCACCTCCGGAATGTAATCGAAAAACAAAAAAATGAATCATGTGCAGAGCGAAACAGAACATGATCAGACTAAGTTTTGCTAATATTATAGATAGTTTAAAATGATATTTCAATTTTAGATTTGTTATTATTATGACTGTAATGTAAAATCAACGTAAATGGAGGGGGAGGCGTGATGACTGTTTATGACTTTGATGTAAAAACCGCAGATGGGCAAACAATATCACTATTACAGTATAAAGGAAATGTCATGCTCATTGTCAATACTGCAAGTTATTGCGGCTTTACGGAGCAATACAAAGATTTGCAAAATTTATATGAAACATACAAAGAAAAAGGATTTGTCGTACTGGCGTTTCCGTGTAATCAGTTTGGCAATCAGGAGCCGGGAACGGACGAAGAAATCCAAACATTTTGTGAAAATTATGGTGTGACATTTCCCGTCTTTTCAAAAATTGATGTGAGAGGCCCGAATGCCCATCCTTTATTTGTGTATTTGACCGAACAAATTCCAGGCGTGTTTGGAACAAAGATGATTAAATGGAATTTTACAAAATTTTTGATCGACCGCGACGGCAATCCGGTAGAGCGATTTGTTCCGCAAACAAATCCGAAAGACATCGCTCCTTATATCGAAAAGCTTTTGTAAATTCTCCATTATTTCACTGCAAGTGCTTTTGGAAAGAATTTTGCAGACTGGCATGTTAAAATGGAACTAGCTAAGAGGAAGTAGGGAGTGACATCTTGTGAACATTAAGTCGATTGAACCTACCCCAAGCCCTAATACGATGAAAGTAATTCTCGACCAAGAGCTTCCGGCAGGTAAAAGGAACAATTATAAAAAAGAAAATGCTCATGAAGCACCAAAGGAAATCCAATCCATTTTAGCAATTGAAGGGGTGAAAGGGGTTTATCATGTTGCAGATTTTATGGCCATTGAACGAAACAGCAAATATCATTGGCAGGATATTTTATCAGAAGTAAGAAGCATTTTCGGCGAGCAGGTTGAAGATAACAGCCAGGACGCCTATTCTCCTGAAGAAGGATATGGCGAAGTAAAAGTGTTTATTCAAATGTTTCACGGCCTGCCGATGCAAGTAAAGCTGACAGACGGACATGAGGAGCGCCGCTACGGGCTGCCTGAACGCTTCCGAAACATGATCATGGAAGTTCAAAAGCATGCGAACAACGTTGTTTTAGAAAGGGAATGGAAGGAGCATGGCGTCCGCTACGGAGATTTGGATGCAATCGGCCAGGAGGTTGTCGATGAAATATCAGCAGCCTATCCGGATGACAGGCTGGAACGCATAAAAAATAGAATCATTCATCAAAAGGATGAAAAGGAAACGTTTAAGCGATTCAGCTACAAAGTAACGGTTGACATGCTTGATGATCCTGATTGGCAAAAGCGGTTTGCCCATTTGGAGCAAATGGATCCAACGCTTGAAGATTTAGATGTGCTGGAAAAAGCGTTGAATGATGAGAAAGCATCGATACGAAGACTTGCAACGGTCTATTTAGGAATGCTCGAAGATCCGGCTGTCCTTCCTTTGCTCTATAAAGCGTTAAAAGATAAAAGCGTTACTGTTAGAAGAACAGCAGGTGATGCGCTATCTGACATCGGGGACAAAGCGGCTATTCCTGAAATGGCGAAAGCATTGAAGGACAAAAGTAAACTTGTTCGTTGGCGAGCAGCCATGTTTTTGTACGAAGTAGGAGATGAATCTGTTTTAAAGGAACTGAAGGAAGCGGAAGACGATCCAGAATTTGAAGTGAAAATGCAAATAAAGATGGCAATAGAAAGGATCGAAAAAGGAGAAGAAGCAAAAGGATCCGTTTGGAAGCAAATGACCGAAAGCCGGCAAAAGTAGCATATTTCTGTTTCATAAACGAATAATGTTAAATATAGTAAAAATTAGGGGGATTGAAAATGTCAATGGCTTATGAAGAGTATATGCGTCAGCTCGTTCAACCGATGAGAGATGAGTTGACAAATGCCGGATTCCGCGAATTAGTTACACCTGAAGAGGTGGATCAATTTATGGAATCAGCGGAAGGGACAACGCTCGTCTTTGTGAATTCCGTTTGCGGCTGCGCAGCGGGACTTGCAAGACCAGCGGCAACACAAGCTTTAGTAAGAAGCGAAAAAACTCCTGACCATCTCGTAACAGTTTTTGCGGGTCAAGATCGGGAAGCGACGGCAAAAATGAGGGAGTATTTTATCGGTTATGAACCGTCGTCGCCGTCAATGGCTCTTTTAAAAGGAAAAGAAGTTGTCCATTTTATCCCAAGACATGACATTGAAGGCAATACGCTGGAAGGAGTTATGGAAAATCTTCTTCAAGCATTTGAAAAGCATTGCTAATGATATTCAGCTTCTTAAAAGTAAAAGAGGGGCTGTCCAAAAAGTCAGGGTAACTGACTTTTTGGAGCCCCTCATTTTTTCACTTTTAAAAAAAATGCACAAAAAAATCGTCCTTTCTAGTAAAATGAAGTTGCGACACAACATTACAGAAAGGACGATTTTTTATGAGCAATCAAATGATTACTCCTGAAAATTATAACACACAAATGACACTTCCTCTAGATGGAAAAGAAGAAAAAACTCCTGCTAAAAGAAATTTAGCCCCTACTTTCAAACCATATGACAACCGTCAAGTTCAAATGATTTATGATATTGAATCGCTCATACCCGAACATCACGTGGCACGTGTCGTGGACGAAATGGTGGAGGCGATACCAGATGAACAATTGTTTTCTCATTATAAAGGCGGCGGCAGAAGCTCCTATCATCCCAAAATGATGCTGAAAATCATTCTGTATGCTTATTCTCAAAAGGTTTATTCTTGTCGAGGAATCGAAAAACTCGTTAAAGAAAATATTCCTGCCATGTGGCTTTCAGCGATGCAACAACCAGATTTCCGGACAATCAACGAATTCCGAGGCGGACGGATGAAGGTCCTAATGGATGAGTTATTTGAAGCGATGATTCTGAAGCTGATTGAAGAAAATTACATCACGATGGAAAACTACTTTTTGGATGGTACTAAAATTGAAGCCAATGCCAATAAGTATTCTTTCGTGTGGAAAAAATCAACCTTGAAATTTGAAGCGAAGGTAAGAGAAAAAATTCAAGAAACACTTCAGTACATTCAAGAATTAACCCAATTAGAAGCAGGAACAGCACAAAAAGAGGCGAAAGAAGATCCAGAAATCACGGAACAGAACTTGGAAGCCATCGCTCAAAAATTAGAAGAAAAAGTCGAAATCCTAACAGAGGAAATCGAACAGGAATCTGATACAAAAGTTCGGAAGGAAAAACGAACAGAACGCAAGAAATGGAAAAAACCTTTAAAACGGATTCGAGAAAATTTTTTACCTCGACTAGCCAAATACAAGGAACAGAATGAAATCTTTGGCGATCGTAACAGCTATTCAAAAACGGATAAAGACGCAACTTTTATGCGAATGAAAGAAGATCATATGAAAAATGGTCAACTGAAGCCAGGGTATAATGTGCAAATCGGGACAGAGAATCAGTTTATCTTGTTTTATACCATTCATCAACGACCAACCGATACACGTTGCTTTATCCCACATATGGAGAAGCTAGCCTCCACTTCATTACCGATGCCCCAAACAGTTATTGCGGATGCAGGCTATGGTAGTGAAGAAAACTATGTATATGCAGTTGGTGATGAGAAAGAGCCCCGGTTTGAGTTTCTGATTCCTTATGGGAGCTATGTAAAAGAACAAACACGTACATACAAAAAAGACATTAAAAATGCCAAAAACTGGACCTATTGTGAAGAGGATGATTGTTTTATTTGCCCGAATGGAAGGAGAGTAACGTTTAAAAAATACCAAAACAAAAAGAATCCATCTGGCTATGAACAAAGCTTCAAAATATACGAATGTGAAGATTGTACCGATTGCCCATTGAAAGCGAAATGCACAAAAGCGAAGGGAAATCGTCAAGTTCACTGGAATCCCATCTTCGAAGAAATGAAAGCAAAGGCCAAAACAGCCCTTGAATGTGAAGAGAAAGCCGCCATCTACGCTCGACGCAAAGTCGAGGCAGAAAGTGTGTTCGGTCACATCAAGGGCAATCGGTCGTTCCGCAGATTTTCTTTACGGGGGCTCGACAAAGTACATGTTGAGTTTGGGATTGTGGCATTAGCCCACAACTTCCTGAAAGTAGCCGGCATCCGCCAGCTACTTTCAGATAAAAATCGAAAAAATATAAAAGCAAGTGGAGAGAAACGCATTGTTTTTCTCCACTTGCTTCATTTTAGGGACTTATCGGACAGCCCCTTTTAGTCTGTAAGTTCCATTACAATTAAATATGCAAGTGTAATAAAGCTACCTATTATGAACATTGCATCATACATATGTACTTTCCTCCAATCAACTAGAAAAAATTTTGCAGGATGAGTTGAACGGTCATTTTCTGCCGGTTTCCCAAATTGTCGGCTTCCGATCTGCTGCCTCCAACTTCTGATTTTTATTTTACCCTTTTTTCTCGTTTTTTTGAACCCATTTCTTTTCAGTCAAAAAACTCTATCAAATATCTATTTTGATTAAAATATGATAGAATGATAGTATCGTTTGTTCATTTGGCGGAAAGGATGTTGGGAACTTGAAAAATTGGATTCGAAAATCGCTTGTCGTTTTATTTACACTCGCAACATTCGGGCTTGTAGCGCCTCCGTCCGCCTTAACCGTCAATAAACAGGCTCCTGACGCAAACTATGCACCGGAGGCCGAAGAGAAAAAACTATTACTGCATCGTGATTCACAAGATCAGTCAGCAATAGAACAGCCAAACATTGTCGATCAATTTTTGTTTGAAGCGGAAAAACAATCATTTGAAAAATTCGGCAAAAAAATCAGCGGTGTGATAGAAGATGAGTTTCGCAACTTAGTTTTGCCGCAAATGGAAGAAGTGATCAAAACCTTCTTGGCAACGGAGAAGGAAAAATTTGCAGATTTGGCTATATCCCAAAAACCTGCGAATGGAAAAGGAGAAAAAATTTTTCACATTTATGATCGTACGAGCGGAAAAGACTTGATACGATTTCATGTTCGCGTCGATCATCCGCCAAAACAAGGCTATTGGTTTGATTTTCATTACCATACATACCATGACCACTTTCAAACCCATTATGCATTGGGGAAAATTTATTGGGACACAAACACACCTCCAAATTGGATGCAGTAAAGGAAGTGATTGAATATGGCGTATTCACTTGAAAAGCTCCAAAAAAAAGCGATTGAATTGTTGGAAGATCGGGGAGTAACATTAAAAGACATTGGACAAATCGTGTTGGAGCTGCAAAAAAAATACATTCCCGATCTGTCTCTTGAAGAATGCACATACCATGTTGAAAAGATTTTAAGAAAACGAGAAATCATTCATGCTGTCTTGACAGGAATTGCTTTAGACAAGCTTGCGGAACAAAAATTGCTTCCTGAACCGCTTCAGCAAATTATCGAATCAGATGAACCGCTATATGGAATTGATGAAATTTTATCGTTATCGATTGTAAATGTTTATGGGTCAATTGGATTTACGAATTATGGCTATTTAGACAAAGAAAAATTTGGAATCATCAAAGAGCTGAACAATAGCCATGACGGGAAAGTCAATACATTTTTAGACGATATCGTGGCAGCCATTGCTGCAAGTGCAGCTAGCCGCATTGCTCATAATAACGAAAATGTAAATGATAAGCTGGAAGAGATAAAATAATTTCAGAAAGTGTGCAGCGGGAAATAATTGGCGATTCGCCAATTTTTCCATTTTAAAAGATGGAGATTGCAAAAATAAGCTGCATGAGACGGCTTTTTCGATCCGGATTTTGAAAAAAATTTTTCGTTTGACAAACGGTTTAATAGCAATGAGAGAACGAGCCGATTGTAAACTAAAGTAACATTTCAACTAAAGGATGTGTCATCAATGGAACAATACTTAAATTTATGCAGACATGTGCTTGAGCACGGGGTTAAAAAACAGGATCGGACGGGAACAGGAACCATCAGCACATTTGGATATCAAATGCGTTTTGATTTGGCTAAAGGGTTTCCTCTTGTTACGACGAAAAAAATTCATCTAAAATCGGTCATTTATGAGCTGTTATGGTTTTTAAAAGGTGATACAAACGTAAAATATTTACAAGAACACGGCGTCCGAATTTGGAACGAATGGGCAGATGAGAACGGCGACTTGGGCCCCATTTACGGCTACCAATGGCGTTCGTGGACAGGTGCAGATGGAAATACCATCGACCAAATCTCAAATGTAATTGAACAAATTAAAACGAATCCACATTCACGGCGATTGATTGTAAGTGCTTGGAACGTCGCTGATTTAGATAAAATGGCTCTACCGCCGTGCCATGCGTTTTTCCAATTTTATGTTGCGGAAGGAAAGCTTTCGTGTCAGCTTTATCAACGATCCGCAGACCTTTTTTTAGGTGTGCCGTTCAATATTGCTTCCTATGCGCTTTTAACGATGATGATTGCTCAAGTTTGCGACTTGGAGCTCGGGGAGTTTATCCATACATTCGGCGATGTTCATATTTATAACAACCATATTGAGCAAGTAAAATTGCAGCTGACGAGGGAGCCGCGGCCTCTTCCGACAATGAAATTGAATAAAGAGGTAAAATCCATTTTTGATTTTACTTATGAAGATTTCACGCTGGAAGGGTATGATCCTCATCCTCACATTAAAGGTGAGGTGAGTGTATGATTTCCTTTTTGTTTGCGATGGATGAAAACCGGCTGATCGGAAAGGACAATAAGCTTCCTTGGCATCTTCCGAATGATTTAAAATATTTTAAAGAAACAACGATGAACAAAAAGATCGTCATGGGCCGTAAAACCTTTGAATCGATTGGACGGCCCCTTCCCGGAAGAGAAACGATTGTGTTAACAAAGAATGAAAAGTTTTCTTGCGAAGGCTGTCTCGTTTTTCATTCGATAAATGAATTTTTGCAATTTGCCCAAAACAATAAGGAAGAAGAAATTTTTGTAATTGGCGGAGCGAAGATTTTTGAAGCGCTGCTTCCATTTGCCGATCGGCTCTATGTAACAGAAATTGAGGGGGAGTTTGAAGGCGACACATATTTTCCAAAAATTGATTTTTCTGAATGGAAGCTTATTTCCCAAAAAGATGGAGTAGTTGATGAAAAAAATGTTTATCCGCACCGCTTCCTTGTGTACGAGCGAAATAAAATAAGAACGGTCTGAGTCAATTTGAAGTCAAGGAAGCATTGCTTCTTTCGCCGGCTTCTATAGGACATTAAAAAAGGCGCTGCAGCGTCTTTTTTAGTTGTGCCATATCTTGCAAGTAATACATATAAGAATCATATAATTTCACATGTAAAATTGGATTCAATCGGTCAAAAAAGCCGATTTCTAAATAAAAACAATAGATGTAATTTTATTTTTATTTGAATCGTGTTATAATTTAAAAATTAAGAAATTGTTTAAGGGCAGGGATGTACGATGACGAATTTGACAAAAGTTGAAGCATTCGTCCAAGTAGAAGATATATTAAAAGCGCATCAATCATTAAAGGATGTTGTGACACATACTCCATTGGAATTTAACCAAAGATTATCTGAAAAATATGGTTGCCGGGTATACTTGAAAAGGGAAGATTTGCAAGTTGTACGCTCTTTTAAAATAAGAGGAGCTTACAACAAAATGAAACATTTGACTCCTGAGGAAACGAAAAATGGAGTTGTCTGTGCAAGTGCTGGAAATCATGCGCAAGGAGTCGCATTTTCGTGCAGAGCGTTAAAAGTGCATGGAAAAATTTTTATGCCTTCCACAACTCCTAAACAAAAAATATCTCAGGTGGAATTGCACGGAAGAGAGTACATTGAAATTGTGTTGACAGGCGATACATTTGATGATGCGTATAAAAAAGCGCTTGAATGCGCCGAAAAAGAAAACCGTACGTTCATCCATCCGTTTGACGATAAAGATGTCATTGCGGGCCAAGGCACCATTGCTGTTGAAATTTTAAATGACAGCGATGAGCCAATTGATTTTTTGTTTGCTGCTATCGGCGGCGGAGGGTTAATGTCTGGCATCGGCACATACTTTCAAAGCGTATCGCCGGAAACAAAATTAATCGGCACGGAACCTTCCGGAGCACCAGCTATGGCGAAATCACTCGAAAAAGGCGAAGTAGTCGAACTGGATGAAATTGAAAAATTTGTGGATGGAGCGGCGGTCCAGCGGGTAGGAAATCAGACATTTTCCATTTGCCGGACAATTTTGGACGATCTTTTACTTGTGCCGGAAGGAAAAATTTGTACAACGATCTTGAACTTATATAATGAAAATGCAATTGTAGCAGAACCAGCAGGTGCGCTTCCAATCGCAGCGCTTGATTTTTACAAAGATCAAATAAAAGGAAAAAATGTCGTTTGCATTCTTAGCGGAGGCAATAACGATATTGAGCGCATGCAGGAAATTAAGGAGAGATCCTTAATTTATGAAGGCTTGCAGCATTATTTTATCGTTAATTTTCCGCAGCGTGCGGGTGCTTTACGTGAATTTTTAGATGAGGTATTAGGTCCGACGGATGATATCACTCGCTTTGAATACACGAAGAAAAATAATAAAGACAGCGGTCCTGCGCTTGTCGGCATCGAAGTCAAGCATCGGGAAGATTACCGCGGATTAGTCGAAAGAATGAAAAAGAAAGGTTTTCCTTTTACAGAGGTTAACAAGGACAGCAACTTATTCAATTTGTTAATTTAAAATATTTTTGTATATGACAAATTTTTGCAAAATTCGCTCCTATTTTGTTGTATAATAGAAGAAACGGGTAAAAAGAGGATTGATACTTTGCTATTTAAAAGCCTAGAGTTCAAACTTGAAAATGGACAGAAGGTGAAGATTGTTGAAATCCCAGTATTGGAGGAGGATAACTCTTACCGTTTCATGTTAAATATTCATTTGCAGCTTTTTATAGCGAACATTTGCAAAGAATCAAAGCCAAAAAGCCTTTATAATTTTCGAAGCTATTTGAAGCATGCTTTAAAGTGGAAAGATTATGAATCAATTTTTCAAGACAACCGATTAAAACATAACGCTTAAAGAAATATCCCTTGCAGATATTTGATTATCGGCAAGGGCTTTTTATTTTTTTTAAGCGTTTTGGAGAAGAAGGAGAGATCTGCGAAATTGACCGTTTTTGAATTTTTAAGTTTCAAAATATGTTAGGACGGGTAAAGATTAGAGACTGTTTCTTTTCTTTTGATCAGAAACGTGATAAGGTTGAAATATTATTGTTTGATAGGAAGTGAATATATTGACACAAAAGGTAAGGATCGTTACCGATTCAACAGCAGATTTAGATAAAAATATTTTGGAGGAATACAATATTGAAGTTGTTCCGTTAACCTATACATTGAATGGTGTATCTTATACGGACGGCATTGATTTTGAACCAGCGGAATTTATTGAAAAAATGATGGAATCAGCAGAAATACCGAAAAGTTCTCAGCCTTCTCCGATCCATTTTAAGGAAGTGTATGATCGCCTTCATGCAGAAGGTTTTCAAGTGCTATCCATTCATATGTCCGGTAAACTGAGCGGAACAGTGCGCGCCGCACAGCAGGGGGCAAGCCTGACCGAGGGAGAAGTTACGGTCATAGATTCCAACTATATATCTAGCGCTTTAGGTTTTCAAGTGATTGAAGCGGCAAAAATGGCAAAAAAGGGAGCAATGTTAGACAAAATAATCTCTCATATAGAACAAGTACGAAAAAACACTTTTCTTTATGTATCAGTAGACACTCTCGAGCATTTGGAAAAAGGGGGACGGATTGGAAAGGGAAAGGCTCTATTAGGCTCGTTATTGAATATTAAACCGATCGCTTCTTTACAAGATGGGATCTTTACGCCAATCACAAAAGTTAGAAGCCATTCGCAAGTTGTTAAATTTTTTATGAAGCAATTGATTCAAGATATAAAAGATCGCGATTTGCTGAGGATTGGGGTGGCGCATGCCAATGCATTAGATTTGGCGCTGCGCTTAAAAGAGGAATTGTTGAAGATCACAACCGCCGATAAAATTGATATTTGCACAACGACACCAATCATTTCCATTCATACCGGCAAAGGAGCTTTAGGAGTTTCTTACTATGTGAAGCCATAAGTAAAAGCTAGTTTTTTGAATCTTTTATGAATCATTTTGGAATTTGTTTTCACTTGAATGAAAATTTGATACACTTTCGATGAGAATAGGTGAAAGGTGAATGATCGATGAAGAAGAAAATGTTCATTTCCTGTTTTCTGTTATTGATCTTTTTAACGGCTTGCAGCGGAAATAAAATAAAAGATCCGTTGAATTATAAAGTGGAAAATTTTGAATTTACGGATCAAAACGGACAGCCCTTTGCTTTAGCAGATTTAAAAGGGAAGGTTTGGGTAGCTGATTTTGTTTTTACAAGCTGTGAAACCGTTTGTCCGCCGATGACAGCCCATATGGCTCAATTGCAGGAAAAAGCGGAAAAAGAAGGTGTTGAAGTCGAGTTTGTATCATTCAGCGTTGATCCGGAAGTAGATACACCAGAGAAACTGAAACAATTTGCAAATCAATTTTCCGATTCTCTTGACAACTGGCATTTTTTAACCGGATACAGCCAAGAGACAATTGAAAACTTTGCAAAAAACAGTTTTAAAACGATCGTTCAAAAACCGGAAAGCGATGATCAGGTCATTCATGGAACGAGCTTTTATTTAGTGGATCAAAACGGAGTTGTTTTAAAAAGCTACAACGGTGTTGAAAATACGCCGTATGACGAAATCATCAACGATATAAAAGCTGTTCAATAAAGTTTAAAGTTGGCCTAAAGCGTCTGACAGCAGGGGGAAAGGACCCTCTGTACATGATGCCTTTGGGTCAATTTTAAACTTTTTTTCGTATGATATAATAAAAAGAAAGAGATCGTCACAAGGTGATAGGAATGCTGTCGAAAAAATTTTCTCTTCTTATTATGACTTTTTTCTTATTAACCGGATGTGTCCAAAAATCCACTGCTTCTCCTTCAAATCAAGCGAAGGCGGAAGAGGAAGAGAGCAAACCGATTGAAACTGAAATCGCTGTCGCGGGGAATGAAAGTAGGTCCAGCTCTTTTCAATTGCAAGGAGATATCAAAATTGTTGCACTTGGCGACTCCCTGACAAAAGGAGTGGGCGACCGAACAAAAGAAGGCTATGTTGGTCTCGTTTCAGATGAATTAGAAAAAAAGGAAGACATTTCATCTGTTTCAACAGTCAATTTTGCAGCGATGGGGCATTCAACGGAAAATTTGTTAAAAAAGCTTGATGAAGATCAAGTAAAAAAGGAATTGGAAGATGCCGATCTCATTTTCATGACGATTGGTGCAAATGATTTAATGAAAGTCGTGCGGGAAAATATTTTTGAATTAACAGTTGAACTTTTTCAAGAAGAACGCCTTCTTTATGAACAACGTTTAAGAGACATTATGAACAAGATCCGGTCGACAAATGAACAGGCAGTCATTGCGTTTATTGGGCTTTATAATCCGTTTGCGTGGAAATTGGCAGAATTTCCGGAAATTGATATGATTATTTCGGAATGGAACGAGCGGACGAAACAAATTTTGCTCGGAGATGGACGTGCGGTATTCGTTTCAATTCAGGATATTTTTCAAGAAGGAGAGGACAAAAACCTCTTATATACAGATGAATTCCATCCGAACGAGAACGGATATGTATTGATTGCGGCAAGGGTTATGGAAACATTGGAAAATGGAACAAAAAAGGATTGAAGTAAATGAATAAATGGAAGCTTGCATTTTTTATCTTGTTGTTTTCCAATTTTTTGATTATTCTCATCTCCTCTGGTCTTCTGCTTATGCCTGGGGAAAAGCCGCCTCTGAAAAAGGAAGCGGAAGGTAGTAAAGATTTTGCTGTCTTTAAAGTGGAAACAGATAAACAGACAGTAACTAAGGTCATCAATGATTATTTAAAAAAGGAAGCCGTTCATCAGCCTCTCACATACTGGGTTGAAATTACGGATGATATTAAACTGTACGGCAGCCTTCTCGCTTTCGGCCGGGATTTGGACATGGTCATGTCTTTTGAACCGAGTGTACAGCAGGGAAACGTCATTTTAAAGGTGAAAAGCTTATCGGTTGGGAGACTTTCCGTTCCGGTTTCTTATGTGTTGAAATATATTGATTCCCAATACCACTTTCCAAAAGAAGTGCAGATTGATGCAAAAAATCGCCAGATTGTAGTCTTTCTTGATCAGCTGTCATTGGAAAACGGGTCTAAAATTCAAGCTGAAAAAATTGATTTGGAGGAAGGGGTAATTTCAGCAAATTTGTATGTTCCGCTCCCTCTCAAATAAATAAGCGGGTATCAAAACCCGCTTTTGTTTTGTCAAAATTGAACACGAAGACCTTTTGGATAAAAGTTTTTAATGGTTCCTTTCGTTTCTTTTCCCCAACCGATCGATTCGCCGTCTATTGTCATTAATATCCATCCCCTGTCTACACCCAATGGAGATGAAATCGTTTCTCCCGTTAAATAAGCTTGCCAATCTTTTTCGTTCGTTGAGAAGGAATAACTGTATTTCACATCATTTGGTGTGAGTGACAGGGCAAGATGATGATTCGGTTCAAATCGTTTCTTTTTGATTTCTCCAAGATGGAGACCCGCCCGCAAAACGTTCAACGAAGTAATATCTGGGCATTTTTCAGGTAATACATACAGCTGTTGTTTTTTTAAGAAAAATGCCCCGGTTATTCTTTTCTTTAAAAAAGAATGTTCGAATTGCTGAAACTCAGCTAATTGCTGTTTTTTGACATTTGATTTTAAATATGAAACGCTGCTTCTCGTATTGTTTTCGCCATTTTTGATTAATTTCGCAACGAAATGCCCTTCACCTTTGATTTTATGCGGCCAAAGGCGGATGCATTTTGAAATTTCTTCAAAATTCGTTTTTGTCCATTCCACTCTTCCTCGATCAAAACCTTCACGTTTAGGAATTTCAACAAGAGACATTTCTGGATGCATGCTTACAAATGCCTCAATAACCTGTTCATTTTCTTCAGGAGAAAACGTGCAGGTGGAATAGACGAGAGTTCCGCCGGGTTTTAACATTTGAAACGCTAAAGATAACAGCTTTTTTTGCGTGTACGAGCATTTTTCAACAAGATCCTCGCTCCAAAATTCGATGGCGTTATCATCTTTTCGAAACATTCCCTCTCCAGAGCACGGGGCATCAACTAAAATTTTGTCGAAATAATTAGGAAAGTGTTGAACCAGTTTTTCGGGCCGTTCATTTATCACAATAGCGTTTTGAATTCCGAAACGTTCAATATTTTCCGATAGTGCTTTCGCTCGTTTGAAATGAATTTCATTTGAGATAAGAATTCCTTCATTTTCCATCGCTGCGGCAATTTGCGTCGATTTTCCTCCTGGCGCAGCGCACAAATCTAATATTTTTTCTCCGGGTTTTGCCTGAAGCACTTCAGCAGGAACCATAGCACTCGGTTCTTGTATATAATAGAGCCCAGCTGCATGAAAAGGGTGTTTTCCGGGCTCGTCTTGTTTTTCATCGTAATAAAATCCGTCTTCACAAAAGGGAACTGAAGAAAGAGAAAAAGGTATTTTCCGAATGAACGTTTCTTTTTCTATTTTTAGACGATTGAAGCGCAGTCCCTTGATCGGTTCATCTCGCAAAGCAGAAAAAAAATCATCTGCTTCATTTTTTAACAATTGTTTCATTTTCCGGCAAAAATCATCAGGTAATGCCATATTTCAGATCTCCTTTCCTAAAATATTATAGCGGAATATGAAACATAATGGCGAAAATTCTTTCTGGCGAATTCTTGACGGAGAGGTGAAGATAAGAGAAAATAAATTGTTAGAGATGAAACATTTTTATAGAAAAAGAAAAGCAAGGGAATTTGGTGTAGGGGTGATGTATTTGAAAAAAATATATTTAATTGCTAGCATCGTCATGTTCCTCCTTGCTGTTTATTTTGGCGGTATGGCATATAAACAATACCTTGCTGGAAACTTAGATTACAATTTAGACAAAGTTTACATAAATGTCGGTTACTGCGCCTTGTTTTTAAGCATTGCTGTATATGTACTTCATTTGCGCGAGCATAAAAGTTAAAGAAAAGCGAGATAGAAAGGGGATCCAGAAGGATGAAAAACGTCCTTTGATGGATCGCCTTCTTTCTTTCCTGTAAAAGTAAAAATTTTACATCGTAGTTGATTCTTGATACATAAAAATTTAAAGTCAAAGATATGCAGGTGAAGTTATCATGTTACGTTCAAATAAACAAAATATCTCCCTTATATTACTGCTTTGCAATGTTTTTATCGCTTTTTTAGGAATCGGACTCGTTGTTCCGGTTTTGCCCGCTTATATGAATGAACTAAATTTATCGGGCGTTTATATGGGATATCTCATAGCAGCATTTTCAACTGCCCAGTTGTTTTCCTCGCCGGTCACGGGGATTTTTACTGACCGTTTTGGCAGAAAGATTATGATTGTCATCGGTTTAGTTTTGTTTGCTGTATCCGAATTTTTATTTGCAATAGGTTCTGCGTTCTTCTTGCTTTTGATTTCAAGAATAATTGGCGGAATCAGCGCGGCATGTATTATGCCCGCTGTTACTGCGTTTATTACAGATATCACCACTTTAGAGGACAGGCCGAAAGCGCTTGGATATTTGTCTGCCAGCATTAACGCAGGTTTTATTATCGGGCCCGGCATCGGAGGATTTGCAGCAGAATTCGGCATTCGGGTGCCGTTTTTTCTTGCGGCATTTATTGCGCTTGTCGCAGCCGTTTTTTCCATTCTCCTTTTAAAAGAACCGCTTCCAAATGATAACATTCAACAATTAGATGAAAAACAAACTCGTCTTCAATTTTTCAGCGAATTAAGCAAATCGATCAAACCTCCGTATGTTGTACCGCTATTGATCGTGTTTGTTTTAGCATTTGGTCTTTCCGCATATGAAACGATGTTCGGTTTGTTTGTCGATAAAAAATTCGGTTTTTCGCCGAAAGATATTTCCATCGTCATAACAACAGGAACGATTTTTGGACTCATCGCCCAAATCGTTTTCTTTGACAAGCTAGTGAAGTATCTTGGCGAGAAAAGGTTGATTGAAATTTGTTTATTAGGCGCTTCCGTCTTTATTTTTCTGTCAACCTTAGTTGACGGCTACTTTTTCATTATGGCTGTAACGTTTGCTGTATTTTTAGCATGCGATCTTCTTCGACCAGCTGTCACCACTCTATTATCCAATATGGCAGGAGATGAACAAGGGTTTATTGCCGGCATGAACTCTACTTATACAAGTTTAGGAAACATTGTCGGTCCTGCGATTGCAGGAATTTTGTTTGATATCGACGTCGATTTTCCATACGTTTTAGCTTCCATCGTTTTGCTTTTAGCCTTCATGATGGCAGCGTTATGGCCATTTCGTGATAACATGGAGCAAAAAAGGAAAAATTCTTAATGGAACGAATATACTAGTTTTTGGACTTCGCTATGCTTGAGTTGCAAATCAATTGTTTTGTTCTTTTTAATCGTTTTATAATGTATTGTAGGAAGAACAAGTTGATCTTTACTTTTGCGATGAGAATGAGCAGGCAGGAAAATTAGCTAAAGGGAGGGAAAATGATGAGCAATGAAAAATATGAATTGGCTACTTTTGCGGGTGGCTGCTTCTGGTGCATGGTTCAGCCTTTTGATGAGCTTCCGGGAATTATTAAGGTTGTTTCCGGATATACGGGAGGACATAAGGAAAATCCGACATATGAAGAAGTGTGCTCGCACACGACGGGTCATGTGGAAGCCGTGCAAATTACTTTTGATCCGAACGTGTTTCCATATAAAAAGCTTCTGGATATATTTTGGCAGCAAATTGATCCGACTGATCCGGGCGGACAATTTTATGACAGGGGAGAATCTTACAAAACGGCTATTTTTTATCATTCGGAGGAACAGCGCGAGCTCGCGGAACAATCGAAAGAGCTTTTAGAAAAAAGCGGACGTTTTGAAAAACCGATTGCGACCAAAATATTGCCGGCAAAACCTTTTTACCCAGCCGAAGACTATCATCAAGATTACTACAAAAAAAATCCTTTTCACTACAAACGGTATCGTCAAGCGTCTGGACGGGATGAATTTATACGCAAGCATTGGAGCGACTGGGATAAAGAAGAGCTGAAGAAACGATTGACTCCGATGCAATATGAGGTGACGCAAAACAACGGGACGGAGCCTCCATTTCAAAATGAATATTGGGATCATAAAGAAGAAGGGATTTATGTCGACATCGTCTCGGGAAAACCGCTTTTCAGCTCGCTCGATAAATTTGATTCAGGCTGCGGATGGCCAAGTTTTACAAAACCGCTTCATCAGCATGAGATCGTCGAAAAATTAGATACATCTTACGGCATGATCCGTACAGAGGTTAGAAGCAAAACGGCGGATTCGCACCTTGGACATGTTTTCCCTGACGGTCCAGAACCGACAGGCCTTCGCTACTGCATTAACTCGGCTGCGCTTCGCTTTATACCGAAAGATCAGCTCGAACAAGAAGGCTATGGTGAATATAAAAAACTGTTTGAAGACGATCAAACAGAGTAAAGATTATATGTAAACGAATGGGCACAAAAACATGTGCCCTTTTTTTATTAAATGTTCAAATTTATGTAAAATTCCGTTAAAACCTATATACATCGTAAAACAAAATTAGTATCATATATTAGGTTGAATTTTTATGGATGAAGGAGGGTGAAAATCGTTTATGAATAGCGGTTCTTTTTTAGATCCGGACGGGCCCGAGATAGGTAAGGCAGTATGTATGCGGAAAGAGGCGCTGTTCGTAAGCGATGACACTCTTGCGCGTGCAGACTGCCTCTAGCAAAGGAGGTTAAAGCATGCTGAACATTTATATGTCAAGCGCGAACGGCCAATTGAAGGAAATTGAAGATATTCAAAACGGTTGTTGGATCAACATGGTGGCACCGACTGAGGAAGAAGTTCATTTCGTGTCAGAACGGCTGCAAATTCCAATAGACTTTTTTAAAGATGCACTGGATGATGAGGAAAGATCCCGGATTGAAAAAGAGGACCACAATGTGTTGATTATTGTTGACATTCCTGTTATCACGGTAGATGACATCGGGCAAACGTTTTATGAAACGATCCCGATCGGAATGATCATTACTGACAGTTGTTTTATTACAGTATGTTTGCAAGGAAACCCAATCTTTGAACAGTTTGCCAGAAACAAAGTTAAAGGTTTTTATACGTTTATGAAAACGCGTTTTGCTTTTCAAATTTTATATTTAACTTCAACTTATTATTTGCGATATCTGAAACAAATTAATCGCAAAACGAGCGAAGTAGAAAAAGAGCTTCATCAATCGATGAAAAATAAAGAATTTTTTTCATTGCTCAGTCTGGAAAAAAGCTTAGTTTATTTTACGACATCGCTGAAATCCAATAATATTGTCATGGAAAGGCTGCTGCGATTAAATTACTTGAAAATGTATGAGGAAGATCAAGATCTTTTGCAAGATGTCATTATCGAAAACAAACAAGCAATTGAAATGACAGAGGTATATTTAAGTATTTTAAGCGGAATGATGGACGCATTTGCATCAGTCATTTCCAACAATGTCAATATTGTCATGAAATTTTTGACGGCAATTACGATCGTCATCTCTATTCCGACATTAGTAGCGAGCTTGTATGGGATGAATGTGCCGATACCGTTTCAAAATCATCATTTTGCGTTTTTTATTCCCATTTCCATTTCATTGCTCATGTCAAGCTTAACAGCTTATATTTTTTGGAAAAAAAGATATTTTTAAACTTGTACAACCATAACTGGTCAGATGACTCTGAACTAATACTAGCAGCTTATGTCGGAAAAAGACGAATTTGCCCACTCCTTTTCTTTCGTTGACCGCTGCCATGTCTATAGTAATCTCAGATAATCTAAAATTTGTAAAATTGATTTTTTAAGACAATCACAATGCGGTCGCAGATGAGTTCCTCCTCATGTTTCTTATAGGACGATATCATCTGCCCGCTTGCACAACTGGTGTTTCCAATTTCCAACTGCAGGGCGTTTGTTCCAAAGAATTTGGAAAAATAGGCATGTGCACATACCTGAAAGTCCAAAAAAACATAATGTAAACTGAAACCTAGATTAAAAAATGAGGAGTGGGGCAAATGCATTTTCACCATCACGATTTTCACCATTGTGGACATGGATACGGTTATCCGGTACATGGTGCCGGATATGGCGGCGGATCTTCCTTCGTTTTGATCGTAGTATTATTTATACTTTTGATCATTGTCGGCTGCGCTTATGTAAAATAAAAAAATCCTGCCTTTTCGGGCAGGATTTTTATCTGCATTTTATGTAAACTTAATTTAAAAAATAGTTGACATATATCCTTTCTTTTTTTACCATTTAAGTATTACAGAAAAGGGGGATTACGAAATGAGAATCGATTGGGTTGAATTAGCCGAAAACGTACTATTTGGACATAAAATAACTTATGAGGAAGCTGCTGCAATTTTGGACTGTCCTGATGAAGAATTGCTGCTTCTTCTGCATGGTGCTTACAAGATTCGAAAAGCATTTTACGGGAATAAAGTGAAGTTAAATATGATCATGAATGTAAAATCAGGATATTGTCCAGAAAACTGTTCCTACTGTTCCCAATCTTCCGTATCAACGGCTCCGATCGACAAATACCCGCTGCTTTCAAAAGAAGCCATTTTAGAGGGGGCCAAACGGGCACAAGAGTTGAAAGCTGGAACTTTCTGCATCGTTGCAAGCGGAAGAGGGCCTACAAACCATGAGTTAGAAAAAATATGCGAATCTGTACGCGAAATAAAAGATACATACAACTTGACGGTTTGCGCATGTTTAGGAATTTTAAAAGACGAACAGGCGGAACGATTGAAGGAAGCTGGTGTCAATCGATACAATCATAACTTGAACACATCAGAAAGATATCATGAACATATAGTCACTAGTCATACATATGAAGATCGCGTAAACACAGTTGACAAAGTCAAACGTGCAGGGATTTCTCCTTGCTCCGGTGTGATTATCGGGATGGGTGAATCGAAACAAGATGTTATTGAAATGGCAGCTGCTTTAAAGAAGATCGACGCAGATTCTATTCCGGTTAATTTTCTTCATCCTATTGAAGGAACTCCGTTGCAAGGAGAAAATAATCTTAATCCTCGATATTGTTTAAAGGTGCTTGCCTTATTCCGCTACATGCTGCCGACAAAAGAAATACGCATTTCCGGAGGAAGGGAAGTAAACTTGCGCTCGCTACAGCCTTTTGGGTTATATGCGGCTAATTCTATTTTTATCGGAGACTATTTAACAACTGAAGGACAGGAAATGTCAAAAGATCACGAAATGTTAAAAGATTTAGGCTTTGAGATTGACTTAAATCCGCTTCCAGAAACCGTTCAATAAGGAAACGGTGTCTTGGCATAATGGATCGTTGTTTTTTAATCAGTGGAGAATAAATATGGTCCATTCTATAAAACAATAAAAAATCTTTTTCCAGCTGCAGCTGAAGAAAGAGCATGTTTTCTCTTTAAAACCGCTCCATAAAAAGGCGGTTTTTTTATTTTCGAAAATTTATCAAAACGTTATAATGAAACAAGCAAATTTTTTAGGAAGGTGGAAATATGAGTTCTTTTTATCATTATTTGATGACGTTCAGACATCCTAAACCGAAGGACAAAATCAGCAAGTTTGCAAACGATGCTTATCTTGACCACAGCTTTCCGAAAAATTCAACTGATTATGATGAACTCAGCAATTACTTGGAATTAAATGGATCATATTTGGAAAACATGTCTGTTTTTGATGAAGCTTGGGAAAAATATGTTCAATTGATTGAACAAAAACATTGACTGAGCCTTCAAAATAGTCCGCCCAACTCAAACAAGTTGATGATGCATATAATGTGATAATCGAAAGAGTGATGGCATTAAAGGGGGTGCCTTCATACTGAAAAGAAAAAAACCGAAGTTCAATATTGGCGATCAAGTCGTTATTACTTTGTACGGTACTTTGGGGACGATTACCAACATCCATACGATGGACGAAGAGTTTTTATATGAAATCAATTACAGTGAAATTTTATATTTTGAACATTCATTACAGTTTTTATCAGAATATGATGGGACTGTGTTTGAGTCAGAAACGGTTGAAGTGGAACTGATGTTTGGAATTGGCGATCTTGTTTATGTGAAAGGCTATGGTGATGAAATTTTCAAAATTGTCGGGTACCGGACGGAATTGTGGAGATATAAAGACGATGCGTGGGAGGAAGTGATTTATGAATTAGTGCGGGTGCGCGACGGGGAATGGATGGAATCATCTGCGGATGAATTAAAGCTGGCCGTTTCGAAAAAAGAAGCAGATCAACATTTGCAAAATATTCATATTATCCAACATATTGCTGGGATGGGCGCACAGAAAAATGCTTCTGCTCCGATGAACAGCCAAAAAAACGAAAAGAAAACAAAGCCTATGCAGCAGGAAATCATTGATTCCCTCCTTGATCTGTATAATGATTACAAAGGTCTTTACGATTTATTTGGGGATAAAAAATATAAGGAAATGATGGACGTTGTCATTCAATATTTGAAAAAAATGAGCCGCTTACCATGATCTTTTTTTGAAAAATTTTCTAATGAAAAAACTGCAATGGATGACAAGTAATAGAAATAGAGGAATGGAAGATTACCAGGTCTTCCAATCTTTTTATTCAAAAAATTTTTTAAACTGAAACCAATACAGATTTTTTTCGTAAAAACAAGTAATACAAGAAGGAGGGAAAAGGTGTATGTTGAAAAAATTCATCAAATCGTTTTTAGGCCATCGCCCTTACCATTATTCCAGCAGCAGCCACTACCACAAAAAGCATTATCCTAAGTCAAAATACAAACATGATCCAACTTCTTACGGCCATCATTATTATAAAAGAAAACATCGCTCTGGGTTTGGATTCTTTTCCGGTTCGTATAGCAGCTGATGATGGAAGTTTGGAAAAAGTTTTGGAAGCCGTTTCCGCTTTGGGGTGAGCGGCTGCATAAACCAGGATCTGTTATCGAACGATACGTAGTCCAAAAATTTTTAGGAGTAGGGAGCTACGGAATCACGTATCTTGCAGAAGATTTGTCCACACATCAAAAAGTCGTTTTGAAGCAGCTCCGAAAGCGAAGAAAAACAACGGGTGAACGGCCTTTTCAAAAAGAAAGGGAAATATTGCAAAAATTAAGTCATCCTGCCGTTCCAGCTTTATATGCTGAAATCAATGATGGTAGCCATCAATATCTTGTCATGGAATACAAAGAAGGGCTAACATTTGAGCAATTAATCTTTCAATTTGGAAAAAAATATTCCGAAAAAGATGCTTTTCATTATTTAACAAAAATTCTCGAAGTTGTCCAGTATATACATGATCAAAACGTTGTCCACCGTGATTTAAGAATACCGAACATTCTTCTTTACAACGACAGTATTTCCATCATTGATTTTGGCTTGTCCCGTTTGATTACAGATGAAGAAGAGGAGAGTTTTCATAAATGGGAGCCGGAAAAGCAAAGGATGCGTAAAATTAGCTTTCAGACGGATTTTTATGCGCTGGGGCATTTCGTATTGTTTTTGCTTTATTCATCATTTGATCAAAAGGGAAAAAAAGAAAAAAGTTGGGAAGAGGAGCTAGATATTTCCGTAGAATCAAAGAATATTATAAAAAAGCTGTTTGGAATGGATGGTTCATACAGATCAGCAGAGGAGATTCTAGAGGATATTCAGAAAAATTCCGAAATAGGGGGAGAATAAATGTCTCTATTTAATAAAATTTTCGCGGGCATCGGGATTGGAGCGGCAAAAGTAGATACGAAGCTTACCTCCTCAACGTTCTATCCCGGCGAAGAGGTGAAAGGCATTGTTGTCATTAATGGAGGAAACGTTGAACAAAAAATTGACGAAATTTACTTGTCCGTTCTTACGCATTATATAAAAGAAGTAGATGATCGTAGAGAGAAGAGGCAAGCAGAAATCGCTAAAATACAAATCAATAAACCTTTCGTCATACTGCCGAATGAAACGAAAGAAATTCCGTTTTCATTTCAGCTTCCGCTTGATACTCCAATTACTATCGGAGCATCCAAAGTATGGATTCATACCGGATTGGATATTAAAGGAGCGATCGATCCGAAAGATACGGACTATATCGACGTTGTTCCCGGCGGCTTAATGAAGGAAGTATTAAACAGTATAAACCGAATCGGATTTAAGCTCCTTCAAGTTGAAAATGAAGCAGCGCCATATCGTTTAAGAAAAAGGCTACCGTTCATTCAAGAGTTTGAATTTTATCCGACTTCCGGTCCATTTAGAGGCCGTTTAAAGGAGCTTGAAATTGTTTTCTATTCGATAGGCGAACACGATATTGAAATGATTATGGAAATTGATCGAAGAGCAAGAGGACTTTCCGGGTTTCTCGCCGAAGCGCTAGATTTGGATGAAAGCTACGTTCGAGTTCGTGTAAGCAGGCAGGACGTGCCGAATCTTGATAGCAAGCTTATCAATATCATTCGCCAATATAGCTGATAAACAAGGAGAGCCTAGTTTTTTTGTATGAAAATTTTACAATCATGTCCAATTTAAAAGGCTGTTGTCATAAAATCCGACGGGGAATAGAATCAGTCGGTTATGGCGTAAGTAGGTGTATAACAAAGCTCTCATATTAGCGACAACGGAGAAAGACTATTCCGTTTAGAAAAGCTGTCAAAGTAGCTGTGCAGTCAAATTACGCGGCATTTTTAACTAGCTAAATTTATTGTGGCCGCGATAAAATCGGACCAACCCAAAATGGGAGGAAGAGGGCGCATTAAGGCTGCGAAAATGGAAGGGGTGTTGGGCAGCACATATCGTCACCCCTCTGCTTTTGCTGCTCAGAAATAGAAGCCAGCTATCAAAATTTATGGCGATGAAGAACTTAAAAATCAAAGCTCTCTATGTATATAAAGACGGAAGGAAATGTATCCAGTTCACACACTCTCTTGAAAAGATGAATGAACGGATTTATCAATGCGCGGCAACAGTAAACTTCTTAACTTGAATAAGAAAATACCAGCAGCACGCAAAGGAAATTCTCCTCCACCTTATTAAAAGGCGGCCATCACTACTATTTAACATCAAAAAGAAGCATCATTCTTTTATTGCTTTGCTCGGTTAATTTTACTATTGTTCATGAACCCATAAATAGTTAAGAAAACAAAAAATATACATAAGACTGTAAAAGTGATGCTATAACCTATATTATGTTCGCTGTAATTGTCATAAGCAAACATCCCCAACACGATCGAATTGATCAACAAATTTAATAGTATGAATGGATGTATTTTTTTATCCACTGTTTTCCACCACCTCCCCAACTATCATTCTATCATAGGTTTCAGCAAAAATTGTTTCGAATATCAGCGATAAAAAGAATAAGACGTTTTAAACGATTTGCGTTTTTCCTATTTTTTACTATACTAAGAAATACAACGAAACGAAGGGAGGAAAAAGCGATTACCTTTCCCACTTTCGCTAAAAAGTGGCATATCTTCGCTGCCTTAGATGAATAAAACATATATATTTTTCATCCTGCTTTTTTATTTGATAACGAGTTCCTTTGCGATTAAAAATGAGACAGTTCGCCATGTTGACGATACAATTGTTCAATCAATCGAAGGGGTTCGAAATGATCCATTCACTTCCATTATGTTCTTTTTTACAGAAATTGGTTCATATCATATTCTTCTCCCTGTCACTATTTTCATAAGTATTTATTATATATTTCGAAAAAAATGGATCACGTTCATTATTCTTTACATAAATTTATACGGAGTTCGTTGGATGAATGAAATGATAAAAGAAATGGTGAAAAGAGAGCGCCCTGATTTTGATCGACTGACCGATATTTCCGGCTACAGTTTTCCAAGCGGTCATACGATGAATTCAACAGCTGTCTACGGTTTGATCGCTTATTTAATCAGCACCCGCATAAAAAAAGGAAAGCGGGTCGTTTTTGCTGTTTCCAGTATTTTATGTCTGTTGATTGGATTAAGCAGAATTTATTTGGGAGTTCACTATTTAACAGATGTTTTGGCGGGATTTGCGGTTGGATTGTGCTGGCTTATGTTTATCTTGACAATATCAGAAAAGGTTCGACAAAAGTAGTTGACATTCGCAGCAGGAATTCCCTCCATTGACAGCAAATAAGTTTGGAAAATTGTATTTGGAGGGGACAAGGTTGGCACTGAATCTTCTTAAATTGTCTAATCCATCGACCGATTATGATGTGACGATCTTTCAAACACCAAACATCGGGGAGAAAAAAGGGTATCGGCCCGTATACCGCTTAACTGTCCGTGCAAAAAATCATCAGGAAGTGCTCAAAAAAATTTTTCGGAAATTTAATATTTCGGAAGCGATCCCTCCGGATTATAACGGACGTTATATTTGGACAGGAGACATTGTTTTTATTGATGAAGGAAAAAATGGAACAAAGTATTATAAATTAGTGACCGGCGGGTGGAAAAAAATTCACCGCATTCACGTCCGGTGATTGGAGGATGCAAAATATGCTGCACGGATTCTCATGAAAAATCTGCTATGTTATGATAATATTACTTCAATTATTTTAAATGAAGGGGCTTGATAACATGAGCATTCATATTGGTGCGAAAAAAGACGAGATTGCTGACAAAATATTGCTTCCCGGTGATCCCCTTCGGGCCAAATATATTGCGGAAACTTTTTTGGAAAATGCTGTATGCTACAACAAAGTTCGAGGAATGTACGGTTTTACCGGAACTTACAAAGGAAAGCGCATCTCTGTCCAAGGAACAGGAATGGGGGTTCCATCGATTTCGATTTACATTCATGAACTCATGCAAGAGTACGATGTGCAAACGCTTATTCGCGTTGGCTCCTGCGGTTCCATTCAAAAAGACGTCCGCATCAGAGACTGCATTTTAGCTATGAGCGCATCAACGAATTCCCAAATGAACCGCATAACGTTTGGCTCTGTTGATTATGCGCCTACCGCTAATTTTGATTTGCTGAAAAAAGCTTATGATGCTGCAGTATCAAAAGGAATCGACGTCAAAGTCGGAAGCGTGTTCACGACGGATTTATTCTATAATGATCAAGCGGAGCACGAAAAATGGGCTGAATATGGAATTTTGGCAATTGAAATGGAAACGGCTGCTCTTTATACACTTGCTGCGAAATTCGGCAGAAGAGCATTATCTGTTTTAACGGTCAGCGACCATGTCCTGACTGGGGAAGAAACATCTGCTGCCGAAAGGGAATCGACCTTTAACGAAATGGTTGAAATCGCTCTTGAAGCTGCTATACAGGAATAACACGGCATGTGCGGCGTCATGCCGCTTTTTATTTTTAAAAACATGTTCACAAAAAATGAAGGGAACGGCTTAGCTCCATTTATTACATCCACTCTCTTGTTTTAGAATTTGAAAGATCGTCATCTGCTCCTTTCTTTTATTGAACGTTATGATAAGTTATAATGTAAGAACCGTTTTTCTTCTGTTTGGACAAGTGTTAAAATAGGAGTGAGAGATTATACAAGGTGGGAATTTTTATGCATAAAATCATCGCAGTCACGATTCTTGCAGCTTTGATGCTTGCCGGATGCTCAATGCCATTTGATAAGCTTCCCTTTTTTCATGGAAGCGACTATGTTGAAGAGAATGAACCGCAAGCAAAAACAGTAGAAAACAAAGAACTCGTCCAAACAACGGAAAAAACCGTCCAAACAGAACAAATTGATCCGGAATTTTTGCTTGAGGAGCAATATTTTAATGTCGTACAAACGGTTAACGGTCAACCCGTTATTCAAAATCCTGACAATATTTTAGTTCTTGTCAATAAAGATTTTTTCCTTCCTGTCGACTATAAACCAAATGATTTGACAGTGCCAAACATACAGTTTTCATTCGGGGACGCGGATGTTCCGAAGCGTTATTTGCGCAAGGAAGCAGCTGCGGCACTTGAACAGCTTTTTGCAGCTGCGAAAAAAGACGGCGTGATTCTTTTCGGAGCCTCAGGCTTTCGTTCGTACGATCGGCAGGTTGAGCTGTTTGAAGCAGAAAAAAAACAAAAAGGGGAGCAAAAAGCAGTTCAAGCAGTAGCAAAACCTGGTCAAAGTGAGCATCAGACAGGGTTATCTATTGATGTGACGAGTGAAAGTGTAGATTTTCAAATTACTGAAAAATTTGGGGAAACGAAGGAAGGAAAATGGCTTCAACAAAACGCCCATAAATTTGGCTATATTATCCGCTATCCGAAAGGGAAAGAAGCGATCACAAAATATAAGTATGAGCCTTGGCATATTCGCTACGTTGGAAAGAAAGCTGCAAAAGTCATATATGAAAATAATTTAACACTTGAAGAATATTTCCAAAAAGTAAAGAAAATTTAACCGAAGCTCTCCCGCTGAAGCGGGATTGATTTTTTCATAAACAAGAGATGAAGGATGAAAGAGCGTTGATTTAACGTTTTGACTTGCCATTTCTTTGCCGACAGAAACACATAGATCGTTTGACGATATTGTAATTGTCGGACATAATGAAATGGATGGATTAAAGGGGGAGTTGTGTTGTATATTAAAAAACGAAATTTTTTCATCGCTATTGTACTGACGGTCATAATAACTTGCGGTTTTACGCTCACATTACTCAACTTTACGTCAGCATCTGAAAAAGAAAATGATAGTTTTGAGAAGCTTTATTCAGCATATGATACGTTAAAGCAAGAATATTATAAAAAAATAGATGATGAAAAATTGGTAGAAGGTGCTGTCAAAGGGATGGTAGAATCTCTCGACGACCCGTATACGTCATATATGGATTTGAAAGAATCAGAAGGATTTGAAGAAAATATATCTTCAAGCTTTGAAGGAATCGGTGCAGAAGTAACAGAGACGAACGGCTATATCATGATCGTCTCGCCGATAAAAGGCTCGCCCGCCGAGAAAGCAGGGTTGAAACCGAGAGATAAAATTTTAAAAGTTGACAATAAAAGTGTTGAAGGAATGTCTGTGAATGAAGCGGTATCTCTTATTCGTGGCGAAAAAGGAACGAAAGTAAGCCTTGAAATTGAACGGGATGGCGTCGGCACGCTGACCTTTACGATTACAAGAGATACGATTCCGATTGAAACAGTTTATAGTGAAGTTGTAGAAAATAAAATTGGAAAAATACAAATCACAAAATTTTCCGAGAACACTGGAAAAGAATTGGCAGATGCATTGACAGAGCTGAAGGAGAAAAAAGTAAAAGGAATTGTCCTCGATTTAAGACAAAATCCTGGGGGATTGATGGACCAAGCCATAACGATGTCAAATATGTTTGTTGATAAAGGCAAAAAGATTTTGCAAGTTGAAGCAAAAGACGGATCAAAGGATATTTATAAAGCGGAAAATCAACCAATCGTTGATGTTCCGGTCGTAGTCATCACAGATAATGGAACAGCCAGCGCAGCCGAAATTATGGCCGCGGCTTTGAACGAATCGGAGGGAATTCCGATTGTAGGAGAAAAAACGTTCGGAAAAGGAACCGTTCAAAGCGCTAAAACGTTTGAAGACGGTTCGTCGATGAAATATACGATTGCCAAATGGCTGACACCTTCAGGCAAATGGATTCACGAAAAAGGAATAGAACCTCAATATAAAGTGACTTTGCCTGAATATGCTCATTTACCATATTTAAATCCTGAAAAAACGTTGCAGGAAGGCGACGTTTCAACAGAAGTGAAAACAGCTGAGAAAATGCTTCAAGCTTTAGGCTATAAAACAGATGTGGACGGATATTTTGATAAGGCATTAAAAAATACTGTTGTTGCTTTCCAAAGAGACCATCAATTAAAACAAACGGGGAAAATCTCACAAGATACGACAATCAAACTGATGGATTTAGTAAGAGAAAAAATTGAAAAAAATGATACCCAAATGAAAAAAGCAATTGAAGTATTGAAATCGAAGATGGAATAAAATTGACAGCAGCGGCTTGGTCTTCCGGCCGCCTTCTTTATTTTCAGATTTGTTCAAGCATATTGTTGACATTGAAAGGACTTTATTTAAGGAAAGTCCTGTTGCAAAAGCTTTACTTAACTGATTTTTTCTATACGATAAAGCAAGAGGGAATGATTGCTAATACAACTAAGGCATCCAAATATATGTAAAGTGATCGCAAATAAAAAAGGGCAAGTGACAAATATTTTGCTTTTAAATTCTTGCCTACCTTCTCCACTTTTCATTTCATTTTAAAAAATTTAATAATCATAGACCTCCCTATCGTTCTGCCATTTTCATTTCATTTTTGTTGAGCTTTCATATAATGCGGCGAACGTTCGCTTCGATATTTTTGAATGGTGTTAAGAAAAGGGATTAAAGTAAAATGCGGAATCGGATTTGTCTGCATTTCATCTTCAGTTTCAGGAATATGTTGAAGATCCCTTTTGGCAGTGCGGAGTTTATCCATACGAAAATTGGATGAGTGGAGGCTGGTTAACAAAACCGGCCTCATTTTACTCAGATGGGAAAAGATCAATTTCCGTATAATGATGATCTTTTAATTTCACGAATTTAATTTCAAGAATTCCGTCAGAAAATACGGCTTTTGTCCCTTTTCTTTTCACAGGTGCAGGAAATACAAATTTTTTTTGTTGATTTTTTTCCGGATAATTCATAAGATGCAAATGGTGTTGGTTATGTTGGATTTTTATCATTTTTTTTAAATCATCATTCATCGGAAGTTTAATATAGATAAATTCATCTGTCTCATAAAATTCAGGTGAAGGAGGAGCTTCTTTATGATTCATAATAGGAAAAGGACTGGTGAATGGGAATTGCTCCGTATAGTGTGAACCAAACGCTTGCTTCATTACTTCCTGAATATATTGTTCAACATGTCCGGCATTCATGTTTTTCCAAAGATTCATTGCTCACACATCCCTCTTCGACCCTAATTGTTACATTGTAATATATGACTGCTGCGGAAAGATCGTTCAAAACAATTTCTTGGAAAAAGCGATCGAAACAGAATATAATGTGTGATATGGGAAGGAAGATGATCTAGCATGAGATCAGGAATCATGTATATTAGTCTATCTTATATTTTATGGGGGATATTCCCTATTTATTGGAAAGTATTAGATCATGTGTCATCTGAGGAAATTTTGGCTCATCGAATCATATGGTCTTTTGTTTTTGTGTTGCTGTTGCTTTTGTTCCAAAAACGATTTGCTGATTTTTTATATGAGTGCACAAAAATCGTTAAATCACCCAAGATTTTGTTAACGTTGGCTCTTTCATCCTTCTTAATCAGCGCCAATTGGTTTGTTTATATTTGGGCGGTGAATCATGACCGTGTACTTGAGACAAGTCTTGGTTATTACATAAATCCATTGGTGAGCGTACTATTAGGAATGATCTTTTTGCATGAAAAATTAAACAAAGGGCAGCAGACCGCGTTTTTGTTTGCGGCTTTCGGAGTGCTCATATCAACTGTCCATTATGGCCATGTCCCGTGGACATCGCTTATTCTTGCGAGTACATTCGGGTTTTATGGACTGGCTAAAAAAGTGATAAAATTAGATTCTGCTTTTGGTCTGGCGCTTGAAACGTTTGTTGTGTTTCCAATTGGAATCATTTATGTGCTATACTTAGAATCGTTAGGAAGCAGTGTTTTTTTTGAATGGGATGCATCGACCAACTTTCTTCTAATGGGAACAGGCGTTATTACGGCGATCCCTTTATTGCTGTTTGCGAAAGGTACGCCTAAAATTCCGATGTATTTTCTCGGAGTCTTGCAATATATTGCGCCAACGATCACTTTTTTTCTCGGCGTTTTTCTTTACCACGAGCCGTTTACTGTTGTAGAATTGATCACCTTTGTTTGCATTTGGACAGGCATCATCATTTTTACAATGAGTGAACCTTCTTTCAAAACGATATGGAAGACTAGACTCTCAAAGTAACCTCATGCAAGCAGGTTCCTCGAGGTGAATAAATGTGAATGATAACGAACTTCTTCATGCATACAGAAAACTTTGGTCAAACCGAACTCTTTCAGTAGGGTCAGATGAGAAAAAAACGTTGGAAGAGGCGATTAAAAAAGAACTCCTCGATGAAATGACTCACCCTAGAGTAAGAAAAAGTCCAGATAAAAAATTACTAGATGCGCTGAAACGCATTATAGCAGCCGACATTTCACCGGAAGAGAAGCTTGAATTAATCAGCAAGCATATGGAGATGTATGAGAAAATCTTAACAAAATAAAGAAGGTGGAAGCTTTGAAACCGATTGATCCGATAAGGGTTCAAAAAATCATTGATTCTTTTTTACATAAAGAGGTGTATATTCATCTTGAAACGACAACCGGTGCTTATACTTCACACCACAATCAAAACAGCATGACTATTGTCGCGTTTGTCCGAAATGCAAAAATTACATTTTCACAAGGTAAAATAAAAGGAACAGGACCATACCGTGTCGGATTAAAAACAGAGGAAGGCTGGGTGTATGCTGAAGGTCTTACCGATTATACCGTTGATGAACAAAATCGCCTTCTCATGGCCGGCCACGATCGAGATGGAAAACTTGCCATTGCATTACAAATTAGTGAAACTCCATTTTCTTAAAAAGGAGAGAGGAATAAATGGAAGAGAGGTTATTAGTGATCCTGCCTCATCCCGACGATGAATCGTTCGGAGCAGCAGGACTGATCGCTTTAAAACGGAAAGCAAACGTACCTGTCACGTATGCTTGCTGCACTTTAGGCGAAATGGGCCGCAGCATGGGAAAGCCTTTAATCGCCAATAGGGAGACATTAAAAGATATTCGAAAAAAAGAATTGGAGCAGGTCGCAAAAATTTTAAATATAAACGATTTACGAATGCTCGGCTATAGGGATAAAACATTGGAATTTGAAGATGAAGAAAAATTGGCAGACCACTTTGAACAGATCATCCGGGAAGTCAAACCGACCCTTCTTGTCACGTTTTATCCTGGTTATGCTGTTCATCCAGATCACAACGCTTGTGGCGAGGCGGTTATTCGTGCGGTGAAACGCTTGAAAAGGGAGGAGCGTCCAACCGTTTATTGCATAGCTTTTTCAAACGATCGATTTGAACATATAGGCGAGCCGGATGTAGAAATCGATATATCTGAAGTTGCAGATATAAAAATACAGGCATTGAAGGCTCATCGATCGCAAACTTATTCCATCGTAGAAAAAATAGAAGAAGGAGGAAAAGACCTCCCTCAATTTCAACAATTTTTTCATAAAGAAACGTTCTGGATTTACCCATTTGATGATGAAAAATAAACGATCGAATAGGCTGCTTTGAAAATATTTACAATACAGGTCTATCATCCTCTTTTTTGAAAAAATGATGAATTTTATCTTATAATATAGTAAAATATGAAGAAAGTTGTCGATATAATAAGTAAGAAATTTTATTGTACGATAAACGAACATAGGATGTCTCATATGAGGAGGAAAGGCTGTATGAAGAAAAAAGTGTTGGGATTAACGACATCCGCGGTTCTTGGATCTTCGGTTTTCGCAGGAGTCGCTTCCGCTGAAACGATTCGAGTAGAAGCCGGGGATACTCTTTGGGGAATCTCGCAAAGATATAATACTACTGTTGTAAAGTTAAAAGAAGCAAATAGACTTACAAGCGATACAATATACATAGGTCAGGTTTTAAATATTCCTTCAGAAGCATCGTCTTCTCCGAAAGCGAAAGTAACTACTAATAATCAAACAGAGGCGGCTCCTAAACAAACTGGTTCGACATATACAGTGAAAAAAGGTGATACGTTATGGGGCATTGCCAAAAACAACGGAACGTCTGTCAGCGAATTAAAAAGGCTGAACGGATTAACCAGCGATTTAATTTATCCTGGCCAAGTGTTAAAACTATCTGGATCCAGCCAAGCTGTATCTAGCGAAAAGGTTAGCGCCAAAGAACCGGTGCAGGCGCCCAAACAAACCTCACAAACTTCAAATAAAGCAAGTTCACAAAATACATATACCGTCCAAAAAGGCGACTCTCTATGGAAAATTGCTGTAAAATTTAAATTAACCGTCAATCAATTAAAAGCTGCGAATAACCTTTCATCTGACGTTATTTACCCCGGCCAAGTATTGAAGCTGTCAGGCTCTTCAGCCGATAGTGCACGTCAAGTGAATTCCGGTACAAAAACGAATTCTGATTCATCTACTCAAAACGGCAAAGTTTTAGTAATGATTCGAGAAGCCAAAAAATTAGTTGGAGTTCCGTACAGATGGGGCGGAAATACGCCATCTGGTTTTGACTGCAGCGGATTTGTTTACTATGTATTAAACAAAGTGACATCCGTTTCTCGGTTAAGTACAGCCGGTTATTGGAACATGATGAAACCAGTAAGTTCACCAGATGTCGGAGACTTTGTATATTTTTCAACATATAAAGAAGGTCCTTCCCACATGGGAATCTATCTTGGAAATGGGGATTTCATTCATGCCGGATCAAGTGGCGTGCAAATATCGAATTTAAACCAAAAATATTGGAACGATCGATATTTAGGAGCCAGATCTTATTTTTAAAATTATATTTTGCGAGAATGAGAAACATGAAGCAATCAGCCAACAAACGGCTGATTGCTTTTTTAATCGGAAGAATGATAGAATCGTCTAATTTGCCGATACATCCATCTTACTGGAGATTTTGTATATGTATGAAATTTAGGGTTGTTAAAAATGTTTCGACATTATTGACAAGAAATACAATTGTATATAAAAATTTATATTTTGCAACGAATTCAGCAAATGATATGGAATAATTTTTAGAAAATAAGGCATACTCTGTTGATCTGAAGGAGGTGCTATAGGTATTGATTAGGAGCACGGTCATACAGGATATTACAGATATTGTAAATCTGTTCGGTGGGACGGACTCTACCATGTAAATATATTCAATTAATATCTACTAACATGAGGTGAAGAAGCTATTGGAAGTTAGTGAAATTTAAAGAAAACGTGAGAATTTTGAAGAAAATTAAAGTTTATAGAGGGAGGGTGAAATGATCCAAACACTATTTTATTATTATGCTTTTAGGCTGAGAAGTGATATCCAAGCTGTAAAGAATGCTTTACTTCCCCCTAAAACATCGGTCTGCTTGAGGGTCAAATCAATCGCTTGCAAATAATAAAACGAGTGACTTGCGGACGAACTGGATTATTTTTGTTAGAGAAACAGGTGCTTTATCGATTGTGATAACTATTGCGAAATAACAAATATAAACTTGTTTTCAACCCTTACTCGTTTTCATAAAAAATTTCGTAAGAACCATATTTAAAATCATTTCTAAACAAAAGATCGAAGTCATCACGAGAAACCATGTCTTCTATCTACAACAATCATCTGGTAGACCGATTGATCATCCCTTGAAAGCAATGGTTGGATTTTAAAAAATTCTATACGAAAAAATCTTGTCTCAATCGAGGTGCAAATAGATATTGTTTTTGCACAAAAATTGTTTTATAATCATTATGGAATTAAATAAATAGCATCCTCATTCACCCGATGAGGTAGAGGTTGCGGCTTTTATGAGTACTGCGAACGAGATGCAGAGAACATTGAAGACTTCGCTGGAAAGGGAAAGCCGCCGAAGTTCGCACATTTCTCTGGATGTGCGGACTGGGGTTGCCACCGAACAGGGGCAGCACTGTCACGGTTTGCCTGAAGAAAAGCAGCCGTGGAGCGCTATCTTCACGGAAGGGTTGATACGGGTAATGTTTGTATTGCCGCCGAATCACCTTCGGCGGCTTTTTTGGTGCGCCCAGCATGGGTGTAATCTCTAGGGTGAAAGTCCCGAGCTGCAAAGGCAGAAGAGCAGTTAGCTTAACAGAAGGGGATGGTGCGGCTATTTTGCCTTGGCAGATACGCCAAGTAAGTTCAAAGAATTTGGCGAATGGATCAGACGAAGACTTCGAATGTGTTTATGGAAAGAGTGGAAAACGCCGAAAACAAAAATTCGGAAACTCAGAGGATTAAGTGTTCAAACGCATAAGCCATTCGAGTGGGGTAATACGCAAGAAATACTGTCGGATTGCCTGCAGTCCCATTCTACACAAAACCCTCGACAACTCCTACTGGAGTCGACAAGGGTTAAGAAGTCTATTCGAAAGATATCAATTTCTGCGTCATCTTAATTGAACCGCCGTATACTGAACGGTACGTACGGTGGTGTGAGAGGTCGGGGGTTAGTCACCCACTCCTACTCGATTATCACCCGGCTCCTTTCCATGACAAAGAAAAAAGGAGCGATGAAAACAATGGAAAGCGTTATTAAAAAGAAGGAAACAGCTACGACCGCCCATTCTTCGCCTAACCAGCTTCGACGCAAGCTAAAAACAAGGCATTTAACGATGATTTCTCTTGGTGGGACGATTGGCACTGGATTGTTTTTAGCCAGCGGTGGAGCAATTCATACTGCTGGGCCGGGCGGAGCGCTGGTAGCGTATATTGCAATTGGTATAATGGTGTATTTTTTGATGACCAGTCTTGCAGAAATGGCAGCTTATATGCCAGTTACTGGAACGTTTAGTACGTATGCAACTAAGTTTGTCGATCCTGCGCTCGGATTTGCTCTAGGATGGAATTACTGGTACAACTGGGCCATTACGATTGCCGCAGAGCTCTCTGCTGTGACTATAATTATGAAATTTTGGTTTCCTGATAGTCCTTCACTTTTATGGAGCGCTTTATGCTTAGTAATTATGTTTCTGCTTAATTATTTATCCGTAAAAGGATTTGGCGAAGCAGAATATTGGTTTTCGCTCATTAAAGTAATAACAGTCATTATTTTTCTTATTGTCAGCTTTTTAATAATTGTAGGTATTATGGGTGGTGAAGCGGTTGGATTTAAAAACTTCACCATCGGCGACGCTCCATTCCATGGTGGTTTCATGGCGACTCTCGGCATTTTTATGGCGGCGGGTTTTTCTTTCCAAGGAACAGAGCTGCTTGGAGTTGCAGCAGGTGAAAGCGAGGATCCGAAGCGTAACATTCCTCGCGCCATTCGGCAAGTATTTTGGCGCATTTTGCTATTTTATATATTGGCTATTTTAGCAATCGGACTTCTTATTCCATATACGAATGAAAATCTAGCGAATAGCGATGTTACGGTCAGCCCGTTTACTCTCGTTTTTGACAAAGCTGGCATTGCGTTCGCTGCATCCGTTATGAATGCTGTCATTTTAACAGCGGTTTTATCAGCTGGAAACTCTGGTATGTATGCGTCTACTCGGATGCTTTGGGGGCTAGCAAAAGAGGGGAAAGCGCCAAAATTTCTGGCTAAGTTGAATCGCCGGGGAGTCCCTGTTAATGCATTACTGGTTACTGCTTCATTAGGAACGCTTGCTTTCTTGGCTTCGTTTTTTGGGGATGGGATCGTCTATGTATGGTTATTAAATGCTTCTGGTATGTCGGGGTTCATTGCATGGCTTGGCATTGCAATCAGTCACTATCGTTTCCGCAAAGCGTATGTTGCGCAAGGGAGAGATCTCCGTGATCTTCCTTACAAAGCAAAATGGTTTCCATTCGGACCGCTGTTTGCTCTGGTACTTTGCGCGGTCGTCATTTTGGGACAGAACTACAGGGCCTTCATGGGAGAATCAATCGACTGGTACGGTATTCTCGTTTCTTACATTGGATTGCCATTGTTTTTAGCAGTTTGGTTTGGCTATAAAATCGTGAAAAAGACAAAGGTCGTTCCTCTCGATGAATGTGAATTAGACTAAAAAGCCGCTTGAAAAGACGCATTAGTATCCAAAATCTGCACGTTCGGTGTTCAATGGATTTTGTATGCCATCACAACGACGAAAACGCTCGTATGGTGCAGGACAAGTGTAAACGAATGATGGTCCAATCAGAAAAGCCGCTCTTTCTTGATACGGAGCGGCGTTCATCAGTTAAAGGGAAAGCTTCATCTTTTCCATCAAATGATTTGTTCTTTTTATTCCGATTAATTAAGATTGTCTGTTCAGAGCTCCCAACATCCAGAGATGGGGGAATGGCGGAAGGGCGTCCATCATCTTCCTTTCATTTGGTAAGATAGAAAATCCATTCCTCCCTATATATATGTAACTTGACATGTTAACATCTGCATGGATATGTAGCTTGGACCGTTTTTCGACGGTCTGAAAATAGGTGTCTTTCTTAATGTTGCCAAAATGTTAAATGATACATTTGAATTACAAGATCTATATATATAAAATTTTAACTAAGCTACTAGTATGCGAAAGTTGAGTTCAATATAAATAAATTTCTATATAATTTATTGATTTATAGGGGCTGTCTAATAAGTCGATTTTTGGGCTTATAGACGCCCCTTTAACTTTTTTTAAAACGTTGATATATTCATGCTTATGATTTGATGGATTTTGACTTTCTGGACAATCCCAGTAGTACAAACCACGTCTATGGTTTGTGCTGTCTGTAAAAATTACAATATTTTAAATTCAAAAGAATCTTAAAAATTAATGTGTTAAAAAAGGATATGATATAGTTATGTAGTGAAACAATATAAAAAAGAACGTGATGATTAGAAAGGAAATTTTTATGATGTCTTTAGAGCTTCATTTGCCAAAAGAAATAATAAATGTAATTGAATCTCGCAAAAAGCGGGTGCATTCTGATCAAGATCAAAGATTAATTGGACAAGGCGGTTTTTTGTCTGACGATCCAATCATTTTGTATGATGCGTTGGTGGCATTGGCCCTTGGAAAGAATGTTTTGTTAAAAGGACCGACCGGTGCTGGGAAAACGAAACTTGCTGAAACGCTGTCATCATTTTTTTCTCAGCCGATGCACAGCATTAACTGTTCAGTTGATCTTGATGCCGAAGCATTGCTTGGATATAAAACGATTGTCAATTCCAGCAATCAAACAGCCATTGAGTTTGTCGAAGGACCTGTTATTCAGGCGATGAAAAAAGGGCATTTTTTATATATAGATGAAATCAATATGGCGAAACCTGAGACATTGCCAATTTTAAATGGGGTGCTAGATTACCGGAGGCGGATCACGAATCCATTTACACAAGAGGTAGTGACGGCGAAAGAGGGATTTGGTGTCATCGCAGCTATTAACGAAGGGTATGTAGGGACGGTTCCGTTAAACGAAGCGTTGAAAAACCGATTCGTCGTGATTGATGTTCCATATGTACAAAATGAAAAGTTAAAACAAGTGCTCACTGAGCAGTCTTCTTTAAAAGATGAAAAGCTGATAGAAAAGTTTCTCACATTATCCAGCGACATTATTACACAAGTAAAAATTGGGAAGGTTTCGGAAGAAGCAGCTTCCATCCGGGCTTTGATCGATGCCTGCGATTTGTCGGTTTATTTGCCCCCTTTAAGAGCGATTGAACGGGCCATTGCAGCAAAATTGGATGATGAGCTGGAAAAAAGAGCGATCATGAACATTGCAGAAACCGTTTTTGAGTGAGGGAAATCCGATGCATTATATAAAATTTAATGATGAAATCATAGATTCAATGTTAATGATGGAGCTGTCCGATTTAGCGCAAACATTGACAAAACGAAGAGATATCGATATCGCTTTTGCCGTTCAGTCTTACTTTCATCCAGCAGAACAAAAAATTTATATCAGCCATTTTTGGAATGATCGTGCGGAAGAAGACAAGCTTGCAGGATTTAAATCAGACATTTATTTGCGCGCAATTGGCAGCTATTATTATACGGATTTTCATCAAATTGCTGCATTTCATGATCTCGTTCGGACATTACATCATCAAAAATTTGCAAAACAGCTGTTGATGCTGCTTGAAGATGTCCGGATTGAAGAACTGGTTAAACGCGATCGTCCCGGGACAAAGCGCTATTTCCGCAAGCGACTGAATATTTATAAAAAATATTACCATGATCAGCTGAAAGCAAGTCTTGATCGGGGATTTGCAACCGATGCGCTCTTTGCGGCCCTGTATGAAATGGCTACGGCCACATCACCTGTTTTGAATGTATCAGAAATAAGCGTCCAAATAGATGAATTGCTGCCTTTCGTGAAGGAACAAGTGATGAACGTATACGATGCAAATAGCACGAAAGAAGTTTCCGATATTGTCCTGAAGACGATGAGGCTGTTGGATGAAGTGTTGAAAAAAGATTTGATCCATACTTATTTCATTTTGCCTGATTTATCGGAAAAAGATCTCCATACCTTGACTTTTGACGACATGAAACGAAAAGACCGGCTTCAAAATCAGGATGCACTGGATAATGTAAAAAAGGGCGATGAAGATCTTCATGATGAAAAAATGGCCATATGGCATCGTGAAACATCCACACCGACGAAAAGCTTTTTGCAATTTGATTTAGAACAAGGAACGCAAACGAATTTAATAGATGAACATGCAAGGCAAACTGAGACGGGAGATCAGGCGCTTGTGATTGTGGAAGGTTCAGCTAGACAGACTCAAAACAATTATTATGATGAAGTAAATGCTGATGAAAAGCTGCAAAAAGAAGCAGAGCAAGAAATACAACAACAACTCGGGAAGGAAAACAAGCATGCAAAAGCATATTTCCTGACGGCAAGCATGCCAAAGGAAGCAGAAAAATCTGCGTATGAAAAGGAATTGCAGCAATTGATCGTGTACAAAAAACGTTTGCAGCGGATCATTCAAAAAACGCTTGAACATAAAAAGACATATCCAAAACAAGATGAACATTTTGGCAGATTGAATAAAAAGCTGTTGCGTCTATGGACGGATGAAAACCCGAAGCTTTTTTTCAAAAAAAGGAATCCTGCGAATGATCTTGACGAGGTGTTTACACTGCTCGTCGACTGCTCTGCATCCATGCACGACAAAATGGAAGAAACAAAACGAGGCATCATTTTGTTTCATGAAACGTTAAAGTCCGTTCGGGTTCCACATCAAATTGTCGGTTTTTGGGAAGACTCGGCAAACAGTACAGAAAACAACCAGCCGAACTATTTCAAAAAAGTAATCAACTTCGAAACTTCACTTAGCTCCAGATCAGGACCAGAAATCATGCAGCTTTTGCCTGAAGAAGATAACCGCGACGGTTTTGCGATCCGGCATATGACAAACGAACTGCTTGCAAGAAAAGAGAAGCAAAAATTTCTTCTTGTTTTTTCAGACGGTGAGCCTGCTGCCTACGGATATGATCAAAACGGAATTGTCGATACACATGAAGCCGTAATGAATGCTCGAAAGCACGGTATAGAGGTGCTGAACATATTTTTATCCGCCGGAGCAGTTGAAGAAAGCAAAAGAAAGGTAATGAAAACGATTTATGGAAAACACAGCATCATGGTGCAAAATATCACAGAACTCCCGGACGTCTTGTTCCCGCTTTTGAAAAAATTGCTGCAAAAAACAATCGAATAAACCGCCAAAACATGGCAGAATACAACATGTATTCAAAAAATCAAGAAAATTATTATATAAAGATGCTAATTTTTAAGTAAATACTATTGGTCAATCTGATGAATAGTGTTAAAATAGCGGTGGAAGCGGTTATTTAAAAAAATATAGCTTGCTTCTTGTGGGATGGTGATGAGAATTTAAAAAAATTTTTTGTGGGGAAACAAAGCAGAAGAATTCTAATGATTAGTGATCATTGGGGGTTTTTAAGAAAATGGAAGAAACTTCGTCAAATTTAAAAATCGCATGGCGTGATTTTCACGGACCTAATTTAGGGTATGTCATGGACTTATATGAACAATATTTAGAAGATCCGAATTCTGTTGATGAAGAATTAAGAAACATGTTTGATGCTTGGGGGGCTCCTGAGGCTCTAACTGAACAATCTTATGTAAACTCCTCATCCACTGTAAGCAGAAATTTGTCTTATACGTTTGAAAAGCTGCAAAAAGTAGCAGCTGCTGTAAGGTTTGCAGAGGATATTCGGACATTTGGACATTTGGATGCTTCTATTTATCCTATGGGGATAAAACATAACGAAGAAGATGTTTTGAATGAATCAAGATACGGTCTGACGAAAGAGGACTTAATTGAAATACCGGCCAAATTGTTGAGTCCGTATACTCCTGATCATGTACACAACGGGTACGAAGCGATCCAATATTTAAAAGATGTTTATTCAAAATCGATTGCATTTGAATTTCAGCATGTCCACAATTTTGAAGAGCATGAATGGCTAAACGAAATGGTGGAATCTGGGAAAATTTTCAAAACACTTTCAAAAGAGAAACGCATTTCTCTTTTGAAGCGATTAACAGAAGTTGAAGGATTTGAATCTTTTCTCCATAAAACATTTGTCGGCCAAAAGAGATTCTCCATTGAAGGTGTTGATATGCTCGTTCCGATGCTTGATGAGCTGATTTCTGAAGCTGTGAAAAGCGGAACGACAAATATAAACATCGGAATGGCGCATCGGGGCCGACTAAGCGTGTTGGCTCATGTGTTAGGAAAGCCATTTGAGCTTATTTTCTCTGAGTTCCAGCATGCACCGAACAAAGAATTGGTTCCGTCTGAAGGTTCAATCGGAATCAACTACGGCTGGACCGGAGATGTGAAATATCATTTAGGTGCGGACAGAAAAATTAAAGATCATAATGTTGTTCGTGCACGGCTCACGCTAGCGAACAACCCTAGCCATCTAGAGTTTGTGGATCCGATTGTGGAAGGGTATACACGTGCAGCCCAAGATAATCGTAATGTGCGCGGATATCCTGAACAAGATATTCACAAATCCATGGCTGTGCTGATTCACGGCGATGCAGCATTCCCTGGCGAGGGAGTCGTGGCAGAGACTCTTAACCTTAGTCAGTTAAACGGTTACAAAACCGGAGGAACAATCCACATTATCGCCAATAATATGATTGGATTTACGACGGAAAGCCATGATTCTCGATCAACAAAATATGCCAGCGACCTAGCCAAGGGCTTCGAAATTCCGATCGTTCATGTGAATGCGGATGATCCAGAAGCATGTTTGGCAGCTGTTTATATTGCCATTTTGTATCGCAATAAATTCCATAAAGATTTCTTAATTGATTTAATCGGATACCGCCGTTACGGGCATAACGAAATGGATGAGCCGATGGCGACAAATCCGTTGCTTTATGAAAAAATTAAGAAACATGAAACAATTTGCAAATTATATGCTAAACAGCTTGAAAGCGATGGAATTATTTCTTTAGAAGACGCAAGAAAGTTTGAACAAGAAGTGCAGGATCGGCTGAAAAAAGCATACGATAAAGTTCCAAAAAACGAACACCAAGAAGAGGAAATTCATATTCCAGAAACGGTCAGCCATGGTCTGCCCAAAATCGACACGACTGTGCCGGTGGATGTCCTTGACAAAATTAACAAGGAATTAATTACTTTCCCAGAAGGATTCACCGTTTTTAATAAATTGCAAAAAATTCTAGAACGCAGGGCAAAAGTATATGAAGAAGAAAGAAAAGTAGATTGGTCGCTTGCAGAAGCGTTCGCTTTTGCGACAATCTTGAGAGATGGAACTCCGCTTAGAATTACTGGACAAGATTCGGAACGCGGGACTTTTGCTCATAGACATTTAGTCTTGCACGATGTGAAAACAGGCAAAACCTTCTCGCCGCTGCATCGTTTGTCGGATGTTCAAGCATCGTTTGCGATTCATAACAGCCCGTTGTCTGAAGTTTCTGTATTGGGATTTGAATACGGATATAACGTATTTTCTCCGGAAACGCTTGTTATTTGGGAAGCACAATTCGGTGATTTTGCAAACGTTGCACAAGTCATATTCGATCAATTTATTTCAGCCGGCAGGGCAAAATGGGGACAAAAATCTGGACTCGTCATGTTGCTGCCACATGGATATGAAGGCCAGGGACCGGAACATTCCAGCGGGCGTTTGGAACGGTACTTGACCCTTGCTGCAGAAAACAATTGGACGGTGGCAAATGTAACGACTGCTGCTCAATATTTTCATTTGCTAAGAAGACAAGCAGCGATTTTAACAAAAGAAGAAGTGCGTCCGCTCATCATTATGACGCCAAAAAGCTTGCTGCGTAATCCAAATACGGTTTCCGACGTTACAGAGCTGACTGAAGGTCAATTTCAACCGGTTATTGAGCAGCCTGGTTTAGGTCAAAATAAAGAAAAAGTAAAACGTTTAATTTTGTGCACTGGCAAAATATCGATAGAATTGGCGAATGGTCTGCAAAAATTAGATCAAAAAGATTTTCTTCATATTGTACGGGTGGAGGAAATTTATCCGTTCCCTGAAGAAGAAATTAAAGAGATTATAGAAAGATACCCTAACTTGCAGGAAATCGTCTGGGTGCAAGAAGAGCCGAAGAATATGGGATCGTGGATTTTCACATATCCGCAATTAAAATCTATTGTGGGTGATAAGCTCGCTGTTAAATATATTGGACGTCCAAGACGGTCAAGCCCTGCAGAAGGAGACCCGACAATTCACAAAAAAGAGCAGAGCCGAATCATAACAGAAGCGCTTACATGGAATGAATGAGGAGGAAATTTAAAAAATGGCTGAAATTAAAGTTCCAGAACTAGCAGAATCCATTTTAGAAGGTACAATTTCTCAATGGTTGAAAAAACCTGGCGATAAAATTGAAAAAGGCGAATACATTCTTGAGCTGGAAACCGATAAGGTCAATGTTGAAATTACTGCTGAACATGCTGGTGTTTTAAAAGAAGTATTTAAAAATGAGGGCGATGTTGTCGAAGTTGGCGAAGTCATCGGAATCATCGATGAAGGCGCAAGTGAAGCTCCACAGGCAAGCAGCCCTCAGCCAGAACAAAAAGTAGAAGCCGCTCCAGAGCAAAATCTAGAGGAGCAAACAGTTCAAGTGGAATCGGAAGAACAGTCTGCAGGCAAACCGCGCCCAATCGCAACACCTGCAGCAAGAAAGCTTGCACGTGAAAAAGGAATCGACTTATCGGCCGTGCCGACGGCTGATCCGCTCGGTCGTGTTCGCAAACAAGATATTGCATATTATGAAGCGCCAAAAGCGGAAGAAAAAGCCCCTAATAAACCAAAACCAGAACCGCAAGAAACACAAAAGGCAACGGTTGCAGATCAGAAGCCTGTGGAACGGATCAGAATGTCCCGCAGAAGACAAACCATTGCCAAACGTCTAAAAGAAGTTCAAAATACAGCAGCTATGCTGACAACCTTTAATGAAGTGGATATGACAGCAGTTATGAACATCCGCAAACGGAGAAAAGATCAATTTTTTGAGGAGCATGACGTTCGTTTAGGCTTTATGTCCTTCTTTACAAAAGCAGTTGTCGCAGCCTTGAAAAAATTCCCTCTACTGAATGCGGAAATTCAAGGCGATGAAATTGTGTTGAAAAAATATTATGATATTGGAGTAGCTGTTTCTACAGATGAAGGTTTGGTTGTTCCTGTTGTAAGAGATGCAGATCGTTTAACATTTGCTCAAATCGAGCAAGAAATTGCCGATCTTGCAGCAAAAGCGAGAGCAAATAAACTTGCGCTTTCGGATCTGCAAGGAGGAACATTTACGATAACAAACGGCGGTATTTTCGGATCTTTATTGTCAACACCGATTTTAAATGGACCTCAAGTCGGTATTTTAGGGATGCATAAAATCCAGCTTCGCCCAGTTGCGATTGACGAAGAGCGCATTGAAAACCGTCCGATGATGTATATTGCTTTATCATATGACCACCGTATTATTGACGGAAAAGAAGCTGTCAGCTTCTTGGCAACTGTCAAAAAGCTGTTGGAGGATCCAGAGCAGCTCTTGCTGGAAGGGTAAATCACTAATGAAGGAAGAACGCATTCCGCGTTCTTCTTTTCATATGAAAACGAACGAATGAAGGAGTGGCAAACATGAATCATCTATCATGGAAAAACAAAAAAGCGAATAAAAAAGTTGTATGTTTACATACAAATGCAAAAAAGTATATGGTAAATAATGTATTGACACCTGGACAAACTTATGATGTCTTGAACGAAACGGAAGAGTATTATTTTATTATCGACAATTCCGGAAAAGTAGGCGGATTTTACAAGGAATATTTTGAAGAGGCAAAATAGCTAATCATCCCTTTATTTTTTCTTTCCTTTTTGAGAGGAGGTGTTGTTCGTGTTCGTTTATACTGAAGAGGATATTCGCAACATTGACAATCTGGCAGAAAAAAATGGCCTTTCTTCTATTGTGTTGATGGAAAACGCCGGGCGCTCTTTATTTCAAAAGCTTGTTTCGTATGTAAAAAAAGATGATCGCATTTTAATATTGTCCGGTAAAGGCAACAACGGCGGAGATGGAATTGTTTTGGCCAGATATTTAAAACAAAACGGCTACCATGCCGATCTTTCTTTTCCGCTTGGGGCACCGAAAAGTGAAGCAGCGAAGCATCATTTCGCTTTTTATAAAAACAGCGGTTTTCTCGAAACAGCCGAATATGAACAAAATCATTACCAAGTCATCGTTGACGCTTTGCTGGGGGTCGGTGCAAGGCATCCGCTAAGAGATGATGTGAAAAACATCATTGAATGGATTAATGGACAAAACGCTTTTGTCGTTTCCGTTGATGTTCCTTCAGGAGTTTTATCCGACTCCGGAGAAGCGCCAATAGCGGTTAAAGCAAACGTCACCATCAGCATCCACGGATATAAGCGATCAGCCTTTTTGCTGCCTTCTTCATCTTTTTACGGAAAAAAGGAAGTTGTGTCCATCGGCCTGAAGGAAGAAGGGAAATGGAAGGTCTGGACAGAAAAAGATGTGAAGCAAACATGGCCGAACCATCCGTCTTTTTCCCATAAAGGCACTTTTGGAACAGGCTATTTAATTGCTGGCTCCGACGAAATGCCGGGAAGTGTGCTTCTTGCTGCGAAGGGAGCTATGAGGGCAGGAATTGGCAAGCTTGTGATCGGCACAACACCATTTGTAGCCGGTGCCATCGCCGGGCAAATTCCTGAAGCAACTTATTTTTTTGAAGGTCTTATAAAAGCAGGAGATGGTGAATTCCCGGAAAAGCTGTCAGTATGTGCAATTGGACCAGGTATCGTTCCTGGAGAAGAGACCGAAAAAGCCATTCAATCCATCTTACAAAACGATTGGCCTGTTGTGCTGGATGCCGGTGCGTTACATAAACGCACATATCCGAAAAATAGACAACATCCTATTGTGTTAACACCGCATCCGGGTGAATTTAGCCGTTTAATCGATCAGCCGATCAGCTATATACAAAAGAACAGAATCGAAGCTGCTTCTAAATTTGCCGTTGAAGAAAATGTCATTGTGGTTTTAAAAGGCCAATATACAGTGATTGCATTTCCGGATGGAACAGGAATGATCAATCCAACTGGAAACATTGCTTTGGGCAAAGGCGGAAGCGGAGATGCATTAACGGGAATCATCGCTGCTTTTTTGTCCTATTATGAGAACAAAAAAGCAGCTGTGGCAAATGCAGTCTATTTACACGGTTTATGTGCAGATCTGTTTGTAAAAACGAAAGGTGTAAGATCAATGCTTGCGGGCGATATTCCAGACATTTTGCCGGAAGTGATGAAACGATTCGAATAGCCTTATCAATATGGCTTCCAAATGACTTTTTTTGCAGTTTGAAATCTTTGTTCCACTTCTGGCCAGTTGACGATTTTCCAAAAATTATCGATATATTTTTGCCGATCGTTTTTATATTGCAAGTAGTATGCATGCTCCCAAACATCTAATACAAGAAGAGGAATGACATCCCATTGGCTTAAGTTTTGATGCTTTTCCGCCTGCAATATTTCCAATCTTCTTGAACGGGGGGACCATACTAATATCGCCCAGCCTCCGCCTTCGACTGCTTTTGCAGCTTCGCTGAAATGCTTTTTAAATGCTTGAAAGCTTCCAAATGAATTTTTGATCGCTTCCTTTAATTCACCTTTTGGCTCGCCCCCGCCTTTTGGGTTCATGACATTCCAAAAAATTGTATGCAAATAGTGGCCTGCCCCATTGAAAGCTGCTTCCCGTTCCCAATGTTTAATCAATGAAAAATCTCCTGTTCTCCGTGCTTTTTCCATTTCGATTTCCGCCTTGTTTAAACCGTCTACATAGCTTTGATGGTGTTTCAAGTGGTGAAGCCTCATGATTTCTTCTGAAATATACGGCTCAAGCGCATTGTATCGATAGGGAAGAGGAGGGAGCTTATGTTGTCCTATCGGCACAGCCAAAGACCGGTCATCTTCACCTTCAATAAATGATCTGAATTCATCATACAATTGATTCGCCTGTTCATAAAGTTCGCTTTCTGAAACGGACTCGGCTTTGTCCAGCTCTGTTTTGAAACGGATTATTTTTTCCTCGAATTCGCTTGCAAAAGGGTGTTCTGAAATGATGTTTCCATAAAGATCATCACACCATTTTTTTAATTCATTAATATACGATTCACTCAAGACAACAAAATCCTCCTTTTCATTCAATCGTCCAGAATACTATATGAAGCAATTTGAAAAAGGGTGAACTAAAAGAAGCGCGTCTTTTTTTAGATGGAAGAGGGGAGCTCCTTAAAGCGGTTTTTCACCAATTAAAAACGGATGATTTTTTGAAGACGTGCATTTTTTATATGAGAGGAGAGGCTGGATGGGAAGAAATTTGTTTGTCAATACTCGGTCTTGTTATTAAAAAAGAGCAGCTGCCTGAATTATGTATGAAAAATGCCATGCATATCAATGCAAAATAAAATCAGGGGATTGTCCCAAAAGGATACATCCATTGGAATTCAATAATCAAGAAATGCTGATATATCAGCATTACTGAACATGAAAAGGGGATCCAATACCGTGAAATCAACTAATTGGACAGCCCCTTAAGTTCAATCTGCCCAAACATCGTTCATTGAACAGTATACTTTTCATCTTTTCAAATAAGCACGTCAGCTTCTTTAGCTTTTTTGGAAACTAATAGACAAACTCTACTTTAATGACAGAAGTAAGTACATTCAAATTTCATTTTAACAACAAATACTATGTAACTTCTTGATTAGATCTGCCATCATAACAAAAATATTATCATCATACGCATTTTCATCCTGCTTTAAAATGTCGTCTATATATCTTGGTATTCCTTTATAAAAGCTTTAACAAAGTCCGTGAAATGACAATCCAGTACTTTTTGTTTGCTTGAATCATTATACAACAATCAATAAACAGACGATTTTGGGATTTTTTTAATGTGATATTTTAAAGCATTCTCATGAGTTTCTACGGTCCCTTGAACTATTTTTCATTACTGAATTTGATCAAGTAATCTCCGATATCTAATAAAAGACCATCACGGAATGTTGTTTTTGTCCTTTTTCAACAATATACATATATAATCTTTTGTAGAAATAAAAGGATAGCTCAAAAGGAGCATCTTTTGTATCCTCATATTCTTCAATCTCAAATAATAGCTTCATCTGTCTATACACCCTTTAAATTCATTTTGTTTACTATTTTTACAGATTTCATATATTAAATTACTTGATTTATCCCGTTACTTGGTTTTCCTTTAAAGATTTCATAATCCTCTTCATTTCTGTTTTTGAAAGATTTTTAGAAACAATGTTCATTTTATATCGCGATTTTCCCTGTAATTCCTTTTTGATGCTGTGCGTCCTTTAATTTGTAAAAAGCAGAGAAGACAACGCTTTTTTTAATTTAAAGCCGAACAGGGAAGGGGTGTTCTGCTGTATTATGGACAATTACTGTTTCTGTTGTTTTTCACAGAGGAAATGCCCGAGCTTTTCTCAATGCAGAAAGTACTAAAGCAGGCGGAACTCAACCTTTTAGGAGAAGTTCTCGACAACTGGAAAGCCCCACAGAAATCATTTTCTGTGGGGCCTAGATATTGTTTTTTAGACAGGCGCTATTCTGAATTATATATTTTAATTTAAGCTAATCCACACGCTTTTTACTTCTGTATAGTTGTTCAAAGCATATGAACCCATTTCGCGACCGATACCTGATTGTTTGTATCCGCCAAACGGAGAAGCTGCGTCAAATACATTATAACAGTTGACCCAAACAGTTCCTGCTCTCAAGCGATTGGCGACATAGTGAGCGTTGGCCACATCTCTCGTCCATAAACCGGCAGCTAAGCCGTATTCGCTGTTGTTTGCCCGATCAATAACTTCATCTAAATCTTCAAAAGGCAATGCAGCAATGACCGGACCGAATATTTCCTCTTTGGCAATTGTCATTTTATCTTCAACATCAGCAAAAATTGTAGGAGTGACAAAATACCCTTTTTCAGATGGCGTAGATCCGCCGGTCACAACTTCTGCGCCTTCTTCAATTCCTTTTTCAATATAATTCAACACTCTTGACTGCTGCTCTTCAGATACGAGCGGCCCCATTTCTGTTTCCGGATTCAGACCAAAGCCTTGGCGGATATTTTGGGCATGGGAGACCATATCTGCTAATACATTATCGTAATGTTTTTTCTGAATAAACACACGAGAACCTGCACAGCATACTTGACCTTGATTAAACATTACACCGTTTAATGCACCTGGAATCGCTTTTGACAGATCAGCATCCGGCAAAATAATATTCGGCGATTTGCCTCCTAATTCCAGCGTAACTCGCTTCAGTGAACGTGCGGCATTTTTCATTATCAGCTTGCCAACTTCCGTCGATCCGGTAAAAGCAATTTTATCTACCAGAGGATGATCAACAATCGCTTGCCCAGCTGTTTCCCCAAAGCCCGGTACTATGTTGATAACCCCAGGTGGGAAACCTGCTTCTTCAATAAGCTCTGCTAAATAAAGGGCTGAAAGTGGAGTTTGTTCTGCAGGCTTCAAAACGACTGTACAACCAGTTGCAAGAGCGGCACCAAGTTTCCACATTGCCATTAGAAGCGGGAAGTTCCATGGAATAATCTGGCCGACAACACCAACAGGTTCATGTCTTGTATAATTGAAAAATGGTCCGTTGACAGGAATGGTCTGCCCGACTATTTTTGTAGACCATCCGGCATAGTAACGCAAGTGTTCAATGGCTAACGGAATATCTGCATTTCTAGTTTCCCGGATCGGTTTTCCGTTATCCAGCGTTTCCAGCTGAGCTAGTTCTTCTTTGTTTTCTTCCAGTAAATCCGCCAGTTTGTACAATAATCGGCTTCGTTCAGCAGCTGATATTTTGGACCATGGCCCGCTGTCAAAAGCAGCTCTTGCCGCACGGACAGCACGGTCAATATCTTCTTTGTCCGCTTCATAAACCGTTGCAAGAGTTTCTCCAGTTGCTGGATTAGGAGTGTCAAACGTTTTGCCGGAAACGCTTTCGACAAATTCACCATTAATGTACAACTTTTTTTTCCCTTTTAGAAACTCCGCTACTTTCCCTTCAACATTAGCGATTAATTGACTCATCGATCATCCTCCTAATTTTTTTTTCGTTGTGTAAACTCTGGATGAACGAAATACAGTTTTATAATAAAGGAAAATTCAGAATATTTCAACCCATTTTTTAAAAATTACCAAAAATCTCCTGACCAACAACTGCTGGATGGCCGCAGAAAACTTAAGAAAACAACTTTATTTCAGTCATCAAGACAAACTATTTAAGAATAATCGTATAAAGAGAAATGAACTTCAAAGAGGTGATGACTATGAATGAGAAGCATCAAAAATCTTTTACGACCGTAAAATCATATCGTCCTTTTCATAGCAGATATGATCCATGTAAACCAATCGGTGTCAAATACTATTCCACACCGCCAAACCTTTTCCTCGGTTTTCAGCCGCCGAACTTGCAGCAATTTTCCGCAAAAGAAGCATTAAAAAAAGGGACTCTTTGGCGATTTTTTTATGACTATTACGAAAATCCGTATGAGAAAAAAGGGAGGTAGCCAAAATGAAGGAGCTTCCTCAAGAGTACTATCAGCTCCTTGAAGAAATTCAAGCGGCTGATTTCGTGCTTGTTGAATTATCGCTTTATCTAGACACTCATCCAAATGATATAGAAGCAATCCAGCAATTTAACCAATATGCCCAATACTCAAAACAATTGAAGCAAATGTTTGAATCAAAATTCGGTGCGCTGCAGCAATTTGGAAACAGCTTTTCAGACGCGAACTGGAGCTGGGGAACGATGCCGTGGCCATGGCAAGTATAGCTTTAATCCGTTTAACTATACTCATACGATGAAAGGAGAAAGAACATGTGGTTTTATGAAAAAAAACTACAATATCCTGTCAGGGTGAGTACGTGCAACCCAAAACTTGCAAAATATTTAATTGAACAATACGGCGGAGCAGATGGAGAACTTGCCGCCGCCCTTCGCTATTTGAATCAAAGATACACGATCCCCGACAAAGTAGTAGGACTTTTAACGGATATTGGAACAGAAGAATTTGCTCATTTGGAGATGATCGCAACAATGGTGTATAAATTGACGAAAGATGCGACACCGGAACAATTAAAGGAAGCAGGACTAGGCGAGCATTATGTCAATCATGACAGCGCCTTGTTTTATAACAACGCTGCTGGAACTCCGTGGACTGCGACTTATATTCAAGCAAAAGGGGATCCGATAGCTGATTTGTATGAGGATATAGCTGCCGAGGAAAAAGCAAGAGCTACTTATCAATGGATTATCGATATGTCAGATGATCCAGACTTAAATGACGGATTAAGATTTTTGCGCCAAAGAGAAATTGTTCATTCGCAACGTTTTCGAGAGGCGGTGGAAATTTTAAAAGAAGAACGTGATCGTAAAAAGTTTTTTTAAGAAGTTCAAGGAGCATCCAATCAGACGTACTTTCATCTATTGGATGCTCCTTTTATGTTTCAGGCAGAACATTGTTGGTAATATCCAAGATTGACAGCATTGATCGAATTTTTTTACTCTCTTTCTTTTAAAATAATACAAGCAGCTGTACAATCGATCAATTGAAGCTGTTCACGTACAAAAATAGTGTATTTTGCATTACTTAATCCATTTTCTTTAGCCCATGAATAAAATTCAAAATCATATCCTCCTTCTTAATATTTATGAAGACATAGTATTTTCTACTTCTACTATGTCTATCCCAATTTTATCCTTGATATATCATCTAGGTTAGAAAAGAATGGCACACCCTAAAAATAAAAATGCAACAAAAAAGGATAAAAGTAACTCTCCTCCTTGAAAAATGGACACATTACTTAAATGGTTATTTATAACATACTGTATGGAAAATACACAGCTATCTATGCAAAAGAAAACTTAAAAATGTAAGTGATCCAGTTAGGTATTATGAGCGATGCTGCGAGTCCTTTAATAATTACCATAAATCTGAGCATATAAACGAGTGCTACTGCACTTACCAATAAAGAAAAATGTATAAGTCTGACCGAGAGCTATAATTTACATAGTCTCCTAAGAAATGATTAACTCCTAAAGAAACAAAGTAAATGATTAGGCTAGGAACAGCCATAGCAAAGAATAAACAAAAGCCTATAAGGAACATTCCTGTTAGAAGTTTTTTCGGGGACTTGAATAAAAAAAGCCCTCTTGGTATGATTCGGGGGTGTCAATCGGATTAATTGCCCCCTAATTTGGATACCAAGGAGGACTATACATGAGTTCTATCTCAAACAAGAAGATTAATCAAGTCACCGATCAAACGCTCATCGTTGGCATGGATATCGCGAAAAAGAAGCATTATGCCTGCATGCCCGATGCTTCCGAGAAGCAATCGAAATTTTAAAAAGGTCAAGATTCGGTGGTAGAGGAAAAGACTTTCGGATTGACCAACAGCCGAATGCCATTCCACTTTATGCTTAAACAAATATTTTAACAAATAGCATGGAGGTCTTGTCATATTATGTGACAATTCATTTTGCAAACAATGTTCTAAATGAAAAAAAGATATATTTTTATATGAACTTATATTATGATTAAAATAAAAGGATCGGAAAACTATAAGTTTACATAATTATATTATTGTAAAAAGGAGATGGATGGAGAGATGACGGAAAAAAGAAAACCTAGCGGCTTTTTATTGAAGCAGCGAGCTTTTTTAAAATTATATTTAATCACGATGACGGAAAAGAAGCGGCTGTACGGTTTTAAAATATTGGATGAACTGCGGGAAGAGTTTCGCCCGTATGGCTACCGTCCGAATCATTCTGAGCTGTACAAAGCGCTTCATGATTTAATAAAAGACGGCATTTTAAAACAAATTAAACGAAAAAAGGAAGGAGCCGAGTTTCAAGAGGTTGTCTATTATCAGTTTGTCGATTATGAAAAAGCAAAACAATATAAAAGACAACTAAAAGCAGAGCTGGACCGCTCAAAAGCAATTATTGAAAAAGCTATACGAGACAATTTTGCATAAATATGGAGGAGTATTATGATCAATCTTGCAAAAAAGCTGGAACAAATCGATGGCAAAGGATATAAAGCGTACAAACAGATTCAAGGCTCGTACAAGTTTCCTGATTTTGAATTGTTGATTGATTATGTACAGGGCGATCCGTTTGCAAGTCCTTCGAAAATCAGAATATTGATCGCTAGAAGCAAAACGGCTTTTTTACAAAAATGGACAAACAGCCGGCAAAGAAAGATAAGATGTGAAGATATGATTGTCCGCGAAGTATTTCAAGCAATTTCTAATTTGAAAAATAACGTACGCGGCTCTGGAAAAAGCGGGCTGATCATGATTGACAAACCGGGGCAGAAGGTGTTAGAACGGACAGCTGTTCAGATAGGAGAAAACGATATTACAGTTTGTCTTTCAATCGGTCTTCCGGCTCAAGGGAGAACAATATTAGGCAAGGAAGCCAAAAAAATATTTTTTCAACTACTTCCCGAAATTTTGCGGCATTCTGTCTTTTCTGTGAAGGGGAAAGATATTGAGGGCGCGATTCAGCTTTGCGACCAGCAAATGGCGATCCGCTCCTATATGAAAGAGAGAGGAATAATAGCGTTTATTGCAAATAATTCAATTTTGCCGCGTGCAAGCGGCGTAAGTGATCAGCCGTTGAAAGGCGCTGTTCCTTTTCAAAGTCCAAAGGAAATGGAAGTCTCAATTCCTGTTCCGCATCGGCAAGAACCGTTGAAGGGCATGGCTATATACAAAGGCATCACCTTGATCGTTGGAGGAGGTTATCATGGAAAAAGCACTTTATTAAAGGCGCTCGAGCATGGTGTTTATGACCATATTGAAGGGGACGGCCGTGAATTTGTTTTGACGGACCGTTCAGCATGCAAAATACGTGCCGAAGATGGCCGCAGTATAAAGAAGGTGGATATTTCCGCTTTTATTAACAATCTGCCGTTTCAAAAAAGCACAAAATCCTTCTCTACGGAAAATGCAAGCGGCAGTACATCGCAGGCAGCCAATATAATGGAAATGCTAGAAGCAGGAGCAAAAACATTATTGATCGACGAGGATACAAGTGCAACAAACTTTATGATTCGGGACGCCAGAATGCAAGCATTAATTCATAAAGAGCATGAACCCATTACTCCATTTATCGATAAAGTTTTACAATTGAAGCAGGATTTTGATGTCTCAACAATTTTAGTTATGGGCGGATCGGGAGATTACTTTTCCGTTGCGGATCGCGTAATTAAAATGGATCATTATAAGCCTTATGACGTCACACATGAAGCAAAACAGATTGCCTGTCAAATTAAAACCGGAAGAAAGCATGAAGGAGGGGAGAAATTTGGAGAATGGAAGCTTCGTATTCCGGAATCAGGCAGCTTGAACAGCAGAAAAGGGAAAAAATCTAAAATTGCTTGCCGGCTTTCTGAAATTCAATATGGACTAGAAAAAATTGATTTATCTTATGTAGAACAGCTGGTCGACGAAAGCCAGACAAGAATGATTGGAGAAATATTATCGTATATCGAACGGACAAACCTTTTTGACAGACGCTTAACAGTATCACAATTGCTTGATTTCGTAGAAAATAAGATCAATCAGGACGGTCTCCAAAGTTTTTCGGCCCATCATGGTCATCAAGGTGAATTGGCGTATGTAAGAAGATTTGAATTAGCGGCAGCTTTGAACCGGATTAGGGCGTTAAAAATTCGGGAATGAAGAAAAGACTTTCTTCCATAAAAAATTTTTCTATCATCATCAACGAACTGACGGGTGCCCCAATTTTGAGGCGCAAAGAAAGCGAGAGACTCCGAGCATTTCTTTTGCTTAGACGGTCTCGACCGCAAGCTTGCCGGCGTGAAACGGGCGCGGGAGTCGCAAGCTTTGAATCTGTCAATGCTCGTTACGAAAACGATTTGGCATGAACTTGCTGGTTTTCCCGCTTGTCCGTTTTCTTTTTCTCTTTTAAATAATCAATTAAAACTAGCAGAATAACAATGAAAAAACAAATGCTTGATAATTGAAAAATCGTTCCTAAATCAACATAGGATGATAAGAAGCCTAGAAAAACCGCACTTATTCCTATTCCTCCATCCAATGCTGAATAATACATTCCGTTTGCGACTCCTCTCCGATCGGCAGGTGTTTTAGAAAGCACCCATGATTGCAAAACAGGAAGCAGTGACCCAAAACCGGCGCCAAATAAAATACCAGCTAAAACAAGCATTCCGACTGAGTATGTGAAAGATAAAACCCAAAAGGCGATAAATGTTAAGAATGAGCAAACAATGGCAAGAAGCCAAGGACCGCTTCGATCAAACCACCTTCCTGAAATTGGTCGTACAGCAGTTGCCGCCAACGCATTACATAAGTAGTATAAGAAGATTTGATCGATCCCTCTTTCTTGGCCGAATATGACGATAAACGTGACAATTCCCCCATAACCGAAAGCTGATAATAATGTAATCAGTGCAGGAAACGCCCCATGTTTATCAATGAGTGAGCGAAAAAAAGAAAAATCCTTTACATGCATTGATTTTTCTAAAACAGACTTTGGCGTTTTGTATTGAACTAATGAAAGGGCGATAATCGATATGACACCGAAAATGGCGGAACCGATGATGAGCGGCTGGAATCCTAAATGTTGAAAAAGCAAAATGCCAAAACTAGGAGCGATGATCATCCCAATGGTGATAGATAAACCATAATAGCCCATTCCTTCTCCGAGGCGTTTCGTTGGAACCAATTCAACAGCTGCCGTTCCATTTGCTGTTGTTGACCATCCCCAGGCAAAACCGTGAAGGAGGCGGACAATTAAAAATAAAAAAACAATCGATGTAAGCGAGTATGAAAGGGTTAAAAAGAGTAAGCCTACAGCTCCAGTTATAACGAGCCATTTTCGTTTCGCTGATTCAAGAAGAAAACCAATGAGCGGTCGAATGACAACAGCAGCGATGGAAAAAAGGGTTGTAACAAGCCCGATTTCAATGTCCGATGCTCCAATTGCTTTCGCTTGCGGCGGCAAAGTAGGCAAAAGCATTTGAAAGCTCATAAAAACAAATAAATTTCCGATAATTAACAAAATGAATGATTTTGTCCAAAGCGGCGGCTTGGCGGTATGAACGGCAGAATCCTTCATGGATTTGATGGCACCTCCTGTGTCGTAAAAACAAAAATATTTAGATACTCGAACAATTACCAACTACTCTATTATACAAATTTTTCAAAGGAACTCAATGGATTGGTTGCCTTTTCTTTTTAATAGAAGCTGGAGAAGAAAATTCACAAATCGATGGAAAATCTAGAACAGCGATGGGTTGAAAAAGTTGCAACTGACACATATTACAAAAAAAGGGGCTGTCCAAAAAGTCAGGGTAACTGACTTTTTGGAGCCCCTCATTTTTTCACTTTTTAAAAAAAATGCACAAAAAAATCGTCCTTTCTAGTAAAATGAAGTTACCACACAACATTACAGAAAGGACGATTTTTTATGAGCAATCAAATGATTACTCGTGAAAATTATAACACACAAATGACACTTCCTCTAGATGGAAAAGAAGAAAAAACTCCTGCCAAAAGAAATTTAGCCCCTACTTTCAAACCATATGACAACCGTCAAGTTCAAATGATTTATGATATTGAATCTCTTATACCCGAACATCACGTGGCACGTGTCGTGGACGAAATGGTGGAGGCGATACCAGATAAACAATTGTTTTCTCATTATAAAGGCGGCGGCAGAAGTTCCTATCATCCCAAAATGATGCTGAAAATCATTCTGTATGCTTATTCTCAAAAGGTTTATTCCTGCCGAGGAATCGAAAAACTCGTTAAAGAAAATATTCCTGCCATGTGGCTTTCAGCGATGCAACAACCAGATTTTCGCACCATTAATGAGTTCCGAGGGGAACGGATGAAAGCTTTCATGGATGAGCTCTTTGAAGTCATGATTCTCAAATTGATAAAAGAACATTACATCACGATGGAAAACTACTTTTTGGATGGCACTAAGATCGAAGCCAATGCCAATAAGTATTCTTTTGTGTGGAAAAAATCCACTTTGAAATTCGAAGAGAAATTAAAAGAAAAAATCCAAGAAACACTAAAGCACATTCATGAATTAACCCAATTAGAAGCCGGAACAGGGCAAAAGGAAAGCGATCAACATACAGAGATCACCGAACAAAACATGGAGGAAATCGCAAAAGAAATAGAAGAAAAAGTTGAAACGCTAACGGAAGAAATCGAAAAGGAGACCGATACATCCATTCGGAAAGAGAAGCGAAAAAAACGCAGTCAATTAAAGAAATCGGTGAAACAAATTCGTGAAGATTTCCTGCCCCGAATGGCAAGATACAAGGAACAAAAGGAAATGTTCGGTGACCGTAACAGCTACTCGAAAACAGACAAAGACGCAACCTTCATGCGCATGAAAGAAGACCATATGAAAAACGGTCAGCTCAAGCCCGGATACAACGTGCAAATGGGGACAGAGAATCAGTTTATCTTGTTTTATACCATTCATCAACGACCGACCGATACACGTTGCTTTATCCCACATATGGAGAAGCTAGCCTCCAGTTCATTACCGATGCCCAAAACGGTCATTGCGGATGCAGGCTATGGTAGTGAAGAAAACTATGTATATGCAGTTGGTGATGAGAAAGAGCCCCGTTTTGAGTTTCTAATTCCTTATGGGAGCTATGTAAAAGAACAAACACGTACATACAAAAAAGACATTAAAAATGCCAAAAACTGGACCTATTGTGAAGAGGATGATTGTTTTATTTGCCCGAATGGAAGGAGAGTAACGTTTAAAAAATACCAAAACAAAAAGAATCCATCTGGCTATGAACAAAGCTTCAAAATATACGAATGTGAAGATTGTACCGATTGCCCATTGAAAGCGAAATGCACAAAAGCGAAGGGAAATCGTCAAGTTCACTGGAATCCCATCTTCGAAGAAATGAAAGCAAAGGCCAAAACAGCCCTTGAATGTGAAGAGAAAGCCGCCATCTACGCTCGACGCAAAGTCGAGGCAGAAAGTGTGTTCGGTCACATCAAGGGCAATCGGTCGTTCCGCAGATTTTCTTTGCGGGGCCTCGACAAGGTACATGTTGAGTTTGGGATTGTGGCATTAGCCCACAACATACTGAAAGTAGCCGGCATCCGCCAGCTACTTTCAGATAAAAATCGAAAAAATATAAAAGCAAGTGGAGAGAAACGAATTGTTTTTCTCCACTTGCTTCATTTTAGGGACTTATCGGACAGCCCCCGTTTTCTTTTATCGGTTTGGCATGATTTGTTGAATTTGACTGTTTGCAAATTTTTGTTGCAGCGGTTTGATGATGTTAGCGAATAAGTTTTGTCGTCTGCCAAATCCGTATAATGCTGCAGCCCCCAAACCGACTAAAGAAATCCACATCATGCTGTTTCTTTGCCGGTTCTTAGGAAACATGGAGCGTTTTTTTCCCATTTTGAAGAGGGACCCCATTTTTCTCATTATAAAAGCACCTCTTCCTAAGTTGTGTTTGGAAGAACATCTTCCAACAGTTATAGTATTGTTTTTTCACGATTCTTTATTAGTTACAGTTGATTCCAATTTTATTTTAGCTTCTAATCAGCTTTCTTTTCTACATATATTGGTACAAAGGGAGGGAAATTCTTTTGTACCGAAAATTCAGAAGACGACGAAGACGCGGCCCTCTGCCGGCTAAATATGTTTTTTTAATTACATTTGTCATTTTCAATGTTTTGACAGCATACAGCTTATGGCTGATCAATGCCATTATTGAACCGACATTGGTCAGAATAGCGGAAACAAAGACGAGGCAAATTGCCGAACATGCAATTCATGATGCTGTTTCGAAAAAAATAGCAGAAAAACTTGATATGAAGGAATTGATCATTATTCATGAAAAGAAATCAGACGAAACGGCGACTTACAGCTTTAATTCCCAAATTTATAACCGTCTTATTTCAGATGCGACCGTTTATATTCAGCAATATTTGGATGGGAATGTGGAGGTTGAATCGGAAGACGGCATCCCCGTCAATCAAAACCCAGATGGAAAAGGCCTGGTTTATCATATTCCACTCGGATTAATAACAAACAATGCGCTCATCTCCCATTTAGGTCCTGAAGTTCCCGTACGCTTTGAACTTATTGGTTCAGTTAATTCAGAAATTAGCACAAAATATAAGGAAATTGGCATTAATAACGCTTATTTAGAAATTTATATGGACATTTTAGTTAAAATTAACGTCATTATTCCTTCGATTTCAAAAGATATGGAAATAGAAAATTCAGTGAAAATTGGTGATTTATTTATTGAAGGAAAAGTTCCGCAGTTTTACAACAGCGGCGGGACTGGTTCGGCACCTGCTGTCATTATGCCTGAAAAATCAAAATAATAATACGGAATAAAATGGATATAAGGGAAGAACATCCCTTTTTTACTTTTGGGCATTTAGGAAATATTAAACTTGTAACAACAAAAAGGAGGAATTGACATTGACAGTTTCAACTCAAGTTCAACAAACATTAGCAGGATTAAAAAGTGCTCAAGCAAGCTTTGAAACGTTTGCACTGCAAACGGAAAACAAGCAAGCAAAACAGATTTATCAACAGGCTGCGCAGCAAACACAGTCAATTGTTGATTTAATTAATACCCGCTTGCAGCAAATCCAGAATGAAGAGCCTCAATATAAACAACAGTAAAGGTTGGTATTTACCAACCTTTTCAACACATCACAAATAAGAGTGAGCTGGTCAGGATGAAACATTTTATATTCTTTTTCACTTTCCTTTTTGTTTTCTCAGCATGCCAACAGAACGATATGGTCGATCCGACTTTAGAACAACCGACAAAAATCAATTATTCGACGAAGAACGCTCCTTTTAATCAAAAGGTCGCGAAAAAGGCGGAGGAAATAGCGGAAAGCTATGATGGAGTTCCCAAAGCCATAAGCGTCAATACAGACCGCAAGCTATTGCTTGCTTTTCAATTAGATCATATGAAACGGTTTCAATTAAAACAAAAGGAAAAAACAATTGAAAAAAAATTAAAAAAATCTTTCCGAGATTATGATGTCACCGTTTCAAGCGACATGAAAATTTATTGGGAAACAGAAAAATTAATTAACAAACTGGAAAATCTGGACAAGCGTGAAATGAACAAGAAAGTGGAAAACATTATTCAATTAAGCAGAGAAGAAACATAAGAAGGTGTTTTCGATGGCGAATGAGCAAAGAAAACTTCAAACGAAAATCATGCAGGAATACTATCAATTGGAGAAAAAAAATGAAACGAAAAGACCTGTTGTCCAAAACTGTTTACGAGCCTTTTTAGTCGGTGGAATTATTTGCTCCATCGGACAAGCGATACAGTTTTTTTACATGTACTTTTTTCATTTTACTCAACAAACCGCTGGAAATCCGACTGTTGCCACGATGATTTTTTTATCTATGCTTTTGACCGGATTTGGTGTTTACGACCGGATTGCTCAATTTGGCGGTGCCGGAAGCGCTGTACCAGTCACAGGGTTCGGAAATGCTGTTATTTCTGCAGCGATTGAGCACCGAACAGAAGGATTTGTCCTCGGTGTAGGCGGGAACATGTTTAAATTGGCCGGATCTGTTATTTTATTTGGAACATTTTCTGCATTTGTAGTTGCTTTAATCAAAACGATTTTAATTAAATGGGGTGGTTTTTGAAATGCTGAAAGGACATCGCACTTGGGTATTTCATAATCAACCCGTGATCATTTCAACCGCTACCGTTGGCGGGCCGTTTGAAGCAAATGGCAGACTAGCCGACGATTTTGATCTTCTTCACGAAGATTTGTGGTTGGGTGAGGACTCTTATGAAAAAGCTCATAAAGTGCTTTTTGAAGAAGCGTTTTACAAAGCAATTGAAAAAGGAAACATTGAAAAAGAACAGGTGGAATTTATTATTTCCGGAGATTTAGTGAATCAAATCACCCCGTCCAGCTTTGCAGCAAGAACGTTCGGCGTTCCTTATCTCGGCATTTTCGGCGCTTGTTCTACGTCGATGGAAGGGCTGGCATTAAGCGCATTTATCGTCAATTACGGCGGAGCAAAATATTTACTGACTGGTGCGGCCAGCCATAATACGGCAATCGAAAAACAATTTCGCTATCCGACCGAGTACGGTGGGCAAAAGCCACCGACTGCACAGTGGACAGTCACGGGTGCAGGAGCTGCTTTGTTAAGCAATGAAGGGAAAGGACCTGCCGTGACCTCGGCAACGATTGGCAGAGTGGTCGATTTAGGCATGTCTGATCCGTTTAATATGGGCGGTGCGATGGCGCCGGCAGCAGTTGATACGATAGAAGCGCATTTCCGCGATTTAAATATTGATGCGGACTACTATGATTTAATTGTAACAGGCGACTTAGGAAAAATCGGACGCAACGTCGCTCTTGAATTATTTGAAAAAAATGGAGTTCAAATGGATGAGGAAAAATTTCAGGATTGCGGTTTAATGATTTATCGGGAAGGACAACCAGTTTTATCCGGTGCAAGCGGGGCGGGCTGCTCGGCAATTGTCGTATACGGCCATTTATTAAATCGGATGAAAAAAGGCGAGCTGAAGCGAATTCTCGCTGTCGCAACTGGGGCGCTGCTTTCTCCGCTAACGTTCCAGCAAAATGAAACCATTCCGTGCATTGCACACGCTGTGTCCATTGAATTCAGGGGGTGAAACATTTGGTTGCGTCATTTTTTTGGGCGTTTGTCATAGGCGGATTAATTTGTGTAATTGGACAGATCATGTTTGATGTGTTTCATTTAACACCTGCTCATACATTAAGTACGTTTGTCGTGATTGGAGCCATCTTGGACGGTTTCGGGCTTTATGAACCATTTATCGATTTTGCGGGTGCAGGTGCAACCATTCCGATTACAAGCTTCGGAAATTCTCTCGTTCATGGAGCGTTGCAAGAAGCAGAAAAACATGGATTGATCGGCGTTTTAACAGGTATGTTTGAAGTGACTAGCTCCGGTATTTCAGCAGCTATTATTTTTGGTTTTATCGGAGCGCTTTTATTTAAACCGAAGGGGTGATTGGATTGACAGTAGCATCACAGGTCAAGCAAACGCTGGCCAGTTTAAAAAGCATTCATGCGGGATTGCAAAACTTGGCCATTACGTCAACTGATGAAGAAACGAAACGAGTTTTTCACGAAAACATGTTAATATCTGAAGAAATTATCAATGATGTAAAGTCTCGAATTGGAGAGCTGGAGTTTGAGGAACCTGAGTATAAAGGCTTTTGAAAAGAGGGATGAACATGCCAGAGTGGGTTGAAGTCATTATTCGTTCACTTGCCATAATAGCTGGATTATTTTTCATTTCCAAACTATTGGGAAAAAAACAGCTTTCCAAGCTTTCCTTTTTTGAATACGTCGTCGGCATTACCATTGGTGACATTGCCGGGACACTGTCAATGGATACGAATTTAAATTTAACAAACGGTATTATCAGCATTGCCATATGGGTGATGATTCCGGTTATTATTTCATTCATTTCCATGAAAAGTCCGTCGTTTCAGCAATTTATTGAAGGAAAACCGACCGTTTTTATTAAAAACGGAAAAATCATGGAGGAAAATTTAAAGAAAGAAAAATATCCTTTGGCCGCTTTGTTGGAACAATTGAGGAAAAATAATGTCCATCATGCCAGTGATGTGGAATTTGCTATTTTGGAAACTACTGGTGAACTGAGTATTTTGCTAAAAAAAGAAAAACAGCCTATAACGGTAGGAGATATCAAAACGAACGTTGCCCCTGTTAAAGAACCGCAAACCGTCATAATGGACGGAAAAATTATGGACGAAGCTCTTTCAACGACCGGTTTGAATCGAAGATGGCTGAAAGAAAAACTCGATCAATTAGGAGTCGCCGTCGAGAATGTTTTTTTAGCCCAAGTCGATTCATATGGACAACTCACTGTTGATTTATATGATGATAAAGTAAAAGTGCCTGAACCTGTTGAAAAACAGCTTCTTCTTTCATCCCTTAAAAAAGTGGAGGCAGATTTTGAATTATACGCTCTGCAAACTGAAAATACGGAAGCGAAAAACATGTATATAAAAAATAGAAAAAAAATAGCTGAAATGATCAAAACATTAACGCCTTTTTTGCAAGGTTGACTGAAAGGGTGGAAAAGTGAAAACATACGATTGCATCATTGTTGGCGGCGGGATCGCCGGTTTATCTGCGGCCATTATGCTTGGAAGGTATAAACATAATGTTTTAGTCATCGACAAGATGAACGGAAGATCGACGCTATGCAGAAGCTATCATAATTTGTTAGGGTGGCCTGACGGGGTAAGCGGACAGACACTGCGTACTCTTGGAAGAGAACATGCAGAAAAATACGGAGTAAAATTTTTGAAAAAGCTGGCAGCAAAAGTCGAAAAGCAAGGAAAAGATTTCCTTATCGAAACGGACGATCGCAGCATATACAAAACAAAAAAATTGCTGATTGCAACAGGGGTTACCGACCGCATACCAGAAGTGCTGTCAGAAATAAAGCATTGTTTAGGCATTTCGGTATATGTTTGCCCTGATTGCGATGGATATGAAGTAGATGGGAAATCGGTCATTGTAATGGGGGCAGGAAAAGCAGGAGCGAAGCTGGCTCTCTCACTAACGTACTGGACGAAAGACATTCAGTACGTGAATCATGATGGAGAAGAAATTAATGCTGCATTAAAAAATGAACTTTCTAATAAAAATATCGAATACATAAAAGAACGGTTAACGAAAGTGATGAGAGACGGTGAATGGTTTAAGGGAGTTGAATTGGAAAGCGGAAGACGCCTTTTCGCGGATAGAGGCTTCCTCGGATTTGGCGGCAATCGCGTTCATTCAGATCTTGCCGCTCAGCTCGGCGCCGAGCGATTAGAAAATAAGCATCTAGTCATCCATGCATGGACGAAAGAAACGAGCGTCCAAAATGTTTGGGCAGCCGGAGACGTTGCGGCTCACTCGGAACAAGCTGCAATCGCAATGGGGGATGGAATCCAAGCAGCGATTTGGATTCATAAACGGCTTTTAGAGGAACAACGGACTTGATGTTGATTGATAGATCTGAAAATTCCGAGCTGTTCAGGGCTCCATTATTTTGCCGATTTTACGACCGTAAAAGTTATCGACAAAGAATGACGAGCAATTTAGGAGCGAATGCTCGGATTTGTCTTGAATTAGTATTGGAAAAAGTTAACTGAATAAAGCTAGGAGGGGGAGGACATCAATTGTTTTGAGCGCTGGAAGTTTCGATGCCCTACTTTATGTTGACATGAAGATATTTATGATTACAGCCTTTCAAGGCTGCAGAGAAAGTAAATGTGATCAAATAAGTGAGAATCCGAAAATGGAAGTTCTGCACATGATAGGGATTGAGCATTTGTTTTTGGCGAAAAAGCTCTCTTCAATCTTTAATTTTTTTACGATGAAGGCTCAGATGTTTTCAACTAAAGCCCCGAATTGTTGAAGTGTATGTTTCACATACTATTCTCCAGCTTTACATAGGAATTTTTATCAAAGACAAGAAATCATTCTATATTATTTGCACGATAAGATTCATTTGCAGCTGCTTTCCTTTGTTGAAGTAAAAATAAAAATACACCTAATAAAACAAAGAAGCCGCCTGCAATCTGCAAACCGACAACAGTTTCACCTAATAGGATTGCCGCTAAAATTGTAGCTCCTTTAGGTTCAAATAAAACACTCATCGAGATAGTGGCTGAGTTTACATACTTTAATAAAAAATTATATATTACATGGGCGATTGTAGGGACTATTGCCAGCAACAAAAAAAATTCCCCATTCCTTTGAATCATAACCGCTGATGGGTACATTCGCAAAAAGGTTTAAATCGTTAAAGTAACTGCAAAAAAACTGTAAATCCAATGAGAAATCAGCTTTACCGTATTTTGTCCGATTAATAAATAACAAACAATTGCCAAAACACTTAAAAATATCACCAATAATGACTGATTGGCGATTAAGCCCAAAATCACCCCATCCAACCATAACTACTCCTATAATTGAAATCACGATAGCGATTAAAGTTGAAATAGTTGTTCTTTCTTTGCAAATTAAAAATCCTCCTAACAAAGCGACTATAGAACTGCAAAGAAAGTATTATCGTCGAACTGGCCACTGTTGTCAGTTTCAAAGATTCAAACCACAAAGCAAAATGTAAGGCTAGAAAAACACCTGCAGCTAATAAAATCAGCCATTCCTTTTTGGAAATCTTACTAAACTCTTTCCTATTTACATAGATTATTTGGCAACAATAATATAGAGGCTAAATACATGGGATACATACTTAGTATAGTTGCCGATGCTACCGACCACCTGGCGAAGATTGCTGCAAAGGAAATGGCAATTACAGAAATGATCAGCAGAAATCCAACCGTTTTTTCATTTTTCCTCATTTGGGTTCAATGCACATTCTCATACGATTACGATACTGTAGAAAGCCGCTTAATACTAATAAAATCACGGGCAACAGTATACCTATGAAGTAGAAACTGTTTATCGGTATTATCTAAAATTTCTCAAATTGCTTCTGCGAAATTATTTCAGCAGCGATCCAGAACGAATATTCCATATCCAGTGATGTTAGTTTATTCGAAAATCTATTACTCAGATAATTTCATCAATAAACTTTTATATTATCTTTATAAACTGGTCAGCCCTGTATGAACTGTTCGAGCTGTACCAATACCTCGTTAGTTTTTTCGGATTTAGAGGCTGATTTTCTCGCTCCTAAATCGATAAAATTCGATCAAATTCTGTTTTGCTTTTTTAAAGGATAAATCCTATATAAACAGGATGTTTGATCAAACTTTCAATTTTATATAAGACGATTATTTATCAAACTTTATTTTACATCTGCATTTTGCAAATGAAGTAGATATATCGTTTAACTGAGCAGCCGTTAATCCTTTGGCTTTTTTGCTGCAAGCAATTCTTTTTCCTTGCCTAGGACAAAACATTCATATTGCACCGAAGCCCGATTGAAAAAAGAAATCGAACGGATTGCTCAAAGTGGTATTATGCACTGGTTCTATGGTCATAGAGATTCTTAAAAAAATTATGGCAATATGGATGAAAAAGAGCTATGATGAGTATATTACATATTCAAAAAATTACAATTATTGGGGTGAAACTATGGTCGCTCATGAAATTGAATACAAACTTCATGGAGACGATATGCAATTTGTCGAAATTGAACTTGATCCTGGCGAAAGCGCCATAGCAGAAGCCGGCGCCATGATGATGATGGACGATGGTATTGAAATGGAAACAGTATTTGGTGACGGAAGTAATCAATCAAAAGGTTTATTAGGTAAACTTGTTGGCGCAGGGAAGCGTTTGATTACTGGAGAAAGCTTATTTATGACAGTGTTTACAAATCATCAGATGGAAAAAAAACATGTTTCCTTTGCCGCTCCGTATCCCGGAAAAATTATTCCGCTTGATTTAAAGGAATTCGGCGGGAAGGTCATTTGTCAAAAGGATTCATTTCTTTGCGCTGCAAAAGGGGTTTCCGTCGGAGTTGAATTTCAACGGAAATTAGGGACAGGATTTTTCGGCGGTGAAGGGTTTATTATGCAGAAGCTTGAGGGAGATGGATTAGCTTTTCTTCATGCAGGCGGAACGATTATCCAGAAGGATTTGCTCCCAGGAGAAAAACTTAAAATTGATACAGGCTGTTTAGTAGCAATGACAAAAGATGTTGATTACAATATCGAATTTGTCGGCAAAGTGAAAACGGCATTCTTTGGCGGCGAAGGTCTGTTTTTCGCAACCGTACGTGGACCGGGTTCTGTTTGGGTGCAATCATTGCCCTTCAGCCGTTTAGCTGACAGAGTTTTGGCCGCGCAAAGTGGAGGCAAAGATGAAGGCAGCATTTTAGGCGGAATTGGGGATTTGTTTGATGGAGATTGATTATTTGCAATGACAAGAGGAAGCGGCGCATACGATTCCTCTTTTTTTTAATGAAAAAGGCCATAATAAAAACCTTTGTGAAAAAAATAAAATAGTAGTATAATATTTAAATATTAAAATTAATTGAAAATTAAAAAAGGAATTAAAAGCGGGGGGATTTATTTTGGCGCAATTACGCAGCAACATGATCAAGAAAGGGTTTGACCGTGCACCGCATCGAAGCTTGTTGCGCGCAGCTGGTGTAAAAGAAGAAGATTTTGATAAACCGTTTATTGCGGTTGTTAATTCATATGTGGACATTATTCCAGGCCATGTTCACTTACAAGAATTTGGAAAGCTTGTAAAAGAAGCGATTCGCGAAGCTGGCGGCGTGCCATTTGAATTTAATACGATCGGTGTCGATGACGGAATTGCAATGGGGCATATCGGCATGCGCTATTCACTGCCAAGCCGAGAAATTATTGCTGATTCTGTTGAAACAGTCGTCAATGCACACTGGTTTGACGGCATGGTCTGCATTCCGAACTGCGACAAAATTACGCCTGGTATGTTGATGGCAGCTATGAGGATTAACATTCCGACGATTTTTGTCAGCGGAGGACCGATGGCTGCCGGAAGAACAAGCGACGGCCGGAAAATTTCCCTATCTTCAGTTTTTGAAGGAGTAGGAGCTTATCAATCAGGAAAAATAGATGAAAACGGATTAAAAGAACTTGAAATGTACGGCTGTCCGACTTGCGGATCTTGTTCAGGCATGTTTACAGCAAACTCAATGAACTGTTTGTCTGAAGCATTAGGTTTGGCCCTGCCTGGGAACGGAACGATTTTAGCTGTTTCGCCTGAACGGAAAGAACTTGTCAAACAAACGGCAAAACAATTAATGAAATTGATCGAAATGGATTTAAAACCTCGTGATATTGTGACGGAAAAAGCAATTGATAACGCATTTGCTTTAGATATGGCGTTAGGCGGTTCGACCAACACGGTCTTGCATACTTTAGCCCTTGCCAATGAAGCAGGCGTTGATTATCCGCTTGAACGGATCAATGAAGTGGCGGAAAGAGTGCCTCATTTAGCAAAGCTTGCGCCGGCATCTGATGTTCATATTGAAGATTTACATGCAGCTGGAGGAGTTTCCGCCGTATTAAATGAGTTGACGAAAAAAGAAGGAACTCTTCATTTAGACTGCATGACGGTAACAGGAAAAACGCTCGGTGAAAATATTGCCGGATGCGAAGTAAAAGATTACAACGTTATTCGCCCAATTGATAATCCGTTTTCTGAAAAAGGCGGACTTGCCGTATTATTTGGAAGCCTAGCTCCAGATGGCGCTATCATTAAAACAGGCGGCGTTCAAGGAGGAATCACTCATTTTGACGGCCCTGCCGTAATTTTTGATTCTCAAGAGGAAGCGCTTGAAGGAATTGCGAAAGGAAAAGTAAAAGAAGGGGATGTTGTCATCATTCGCTACGAAGGTCCTAAAGGAGGCCCGGGAATGCCTGAAATGCTTGCGCCGACATCACAAATTGTTGGGATGGGTCTTGGACCGAAAGTTGCTCTCATCACGGATGGACGTTTCTCCGGTGCATCCCGCGGTTTATCGATTGGCCACGTATCACCTGAAGCTGCGGAAGGCGGACCGATTGCCTTTGTAAAAGAAGGAGACCGTATTGTGATCGATATTGAAAAACGGACGATTGATGTGCATGTTAAAGAAGAGGAATGGAACAAACGAAAAGCGGAATGGAAAGGCTTTGAGCCAAAAGTGAAAACCGGTTACTTAGCTCGCTATTCCAAACTGGTTACATCTGCTAGCACAGGCGGCATTATGAAAATTTGACGTCACTAACCGCCCCCTTTTTCAAAAAATTAAAAATTGGACAGATTTTCCTATATTATTCATAGCTGCACATATTTCTAGAAAGACGCGACTGCCGCGTCTTGCTAGCATTTTTCAGATGATCTCACTTGATTTGGCGAATTTTTCTGATCCAATACTGCTGGAAAGATGAGGGGAAGCAACATACAGAAAGTGTGAAACAAAGATCTGCTCATCTCGTTTTGACGCATATAAAACAGAGAAAGGATTCAGAAGAAGCACGAGAACGGATTGTTTTTTTCATTATGAAATTATGAAAGCCCATTTTTTAATGATTTCAAATGGGCTTTTTCATGTTTTAAAGTTGAAGGGGGCTGTCCAGAAAGTCAAATCGCCATTGAAAACAACACCGATATATCAACGTTTCTAAAACATTAATGGGGGCGTCAATAAGCCGTAAAAACGACTTATCAGACACCCCCTTCATCTATTTTTCAAGCGCTTACATTTCGGCTTCTTTATATCCAGTATTGGCTTTAAACGTCACTTCAGCATATTTTTTCTCATCCCGCTTGGCGGAAACAAGCGTACCAATCAAACCACCGATAAAACCTGCTGGTACTGATATGAGCGCTGGGTTTGTCAGCGGGAAAATAGGATCGCCGACAAAAAAGGCTTTTCCAGCTTCAGGATGAATGACATTTGGGCTGATTGACACTAATACAATCGCTGTAATTAAACCAGCCAGCATGGCAGTGACCGCTCCGGCAGTGTTAAATTTTTTCCAATAAATCGTATAAACAATGACGGGCAAATTAGCGCTTGCTGCTACACAAAACGCAAGAGACACAAGAAATGCAACATTTAATGATTGAGCGCCAAGGGCTAGCAGGATTGAAAATGCGGCAACGCCTACAGAAGCCCATCTTGCAGCTAACACTTGCTGTCTTTCCGTAGCTTTTCCTTTTTTAATGATCTGTCCATAAATGTCGTGCGCGAATGCGGACGCACCAGACAAAACTAAACCTGCAACAACAGCTAATATTGTTGCAAAAGCTACTGCAGAAACAAAGGACATTAAGAAATCTCCTCCAAGTGCTTTCGCAAGCAGCGGCGCCGCCATATTTCCAGCAGGATTTTCGGCTATAATCGTTTCTGAACCGACAAATTTGGCTGCACCGAATCCTAAGAAGATTGTCATGACATAAAAGATTCCGACAACCCAAGTTGCATTAACTACTGACGCACGTGCAGTTTGTGCATCTTTAACGGTAAAAAAGCGCATTAATATGTGAGGAAGCCCTGCCGTTCCCAACACTAAGGCAAGCATCATTGAAAGTAAATCGAGCGGATTTTTAAATACAATTCCTGAATGTAAATAGTTTTCACCGTGTGGAGTCGCTTGTGACATCTCGTTAAACATGCCAACGATATTAAAGTTAAATTTCAATAAAACAAGGAATGAAATAATGACCGTTCCTGCCATAAGCAATACAGCCTTTATGATTTGCACCCAGCTAGTTGCAGTCATTCCACCAAATAATACGTAAATGGTCATCATGACTCCAACGATCAATACGGCGATCCAATACTCAATCCCCAATAACAATTTAATGAGTGCACCTGCACCAACAAGCTGTGCGATCATATAAAATATAACAATTGTGATGGAACTAAGAGCAGCTGTTGCACGGACTTTTCTTTCACTGAATCTTGAGTTGATCATATCTGCGAGTGTATATTTTCCTAAATTTCTGAGAGGCTCTGCAACGATGAATAGAACGAAGAGATATGCGGTTAAATAGCCGATGCTGTAGTAGAAACCATCAAATCCATTCAATGCGATGGCGCCTGCGATACCAAGAAATGATGCGGCTGATAAATAGTCTCCAGCTATCGCAAGTCCATTTTGCCACCCAGTCAAGCCTCCGCCGGCTGTATAAAATTCGTTTGCGGTTTTTGTTCTTTTTGCAGCCCAATACGTGATATATAACGTGACTAAAAGGATGATTAAAAACAGAATAAATGCTGGTACACTCATGAAAGTGCAGCCCCCTTATTTTATTTTATATTTTCTTCAATAATTTCTTCCGCCAATTGGTCAAATGTTTCCGCTTTTTTTACATACATCGTAGCGAACACCCAAACCATGACAAAAAGACCAAGCGAATAGAGCCACGTCCATGTAATCCATCCGATTGCTTTATGCTCCAAGATGGATGTATAACCCGTGAGAATCGGCAATAAAAAGTAAGTGATGAGAAAAACGATTATAATGGGTACAATAAAATTCCGCTTTTTTTGAATCAACTGTTGAAATTTGCTCGTTGCAACAATTTTCTCATAATCGAGAATGCGCTCCCCCTGTTCTTTCTCCTTTCCGAATGTTTCCATTGTACCATCCCCTTTCTTTGGTAATATTCGTAATTTTTTGTCAATTACAATAATAAGTTATGCTAAAAAAATAGTCAATCATTTTTGTAAAACGTTTTCAAAATTTCGTTTGTAACATTTTGGAAGTGAGAGGCTGCATTGACACACAAAATGGAATCGTTTACACAAATGCGTTTGGATGTCCGGAAATCAGGAAGCTGAATGAATGCATAATCAGTGATGGCCATTCAAAAAAACAGTAAAATCTATTGTAAGATTTTACTGTTTCAATCATTTTTATTTCCAATGCTTTCGCAAAAATTCATCCCGTCCGGAAATTTCCCGATCTTTTTTGTATGCTTCTGGATTTTTTTGATAAAAATTTTGATGATATTCTTCTGCTGGGTAAAATGGCGCAGCCGGTAAAATTTTGGTTACGATCGGTTTATTGAATTTTCCGCTTTTGGCTAAGGCGAGTTTAGATTGTTCTGCCAGCGTTTTTTGCTCATTTGAATGATAGAAAATGGCTGTCCTGTACTGACTGCCTCTGTCGTGGAATTGTCCGCCGTCATCGGTCGGATCGATTTGCTGCCAATAAATTTCAAGGAGCTTATCATATGGGAACACCGTTGGGTCAAATTCGATTTGTACCGCTTCATAATGCCCAGTTGTCCCTGTTTTGACCTGTTCATAAGTAGGATTTTCAACATGCCCGCCCGTATAACCAGAAATGACTTTCTCAATGCCGTCCCACTGGTCAAAAGGTTTTACCATGCACCAAAAACAGCCTCCGGCGAATGTTGCTTTCTCTAGCTTCTTCTCCAATTTCTTCACTCCTGGTCCAGTTAGAATGAGTTAAAGTTTAATAATATCATAAAGTTAATGGCAAATCCCGAGATTAAACAGTAAAATTTTAAATTGCCCAGCGATAATAGCTATCCATAAAATGGAGGCTATAGAATAGATCGTGGTTCGTTTTCTAAAATTTTTATATTTCAAGATAAAAAATGCCGCTACTGATACGATGGAAAAGAAAACAGTTAAACCTAACATTCCGACAAATGGAGTAGACCAATAATAATTGTTAAAAATCGGGATGATGATTGTTGGTGTGTAAAACTTTGACAGCGAATAGATGCCAAACAGCCATGAGATAATCATGAAAACAAAGATGGAAACAGTTGTCAATTTAATTGCCAAAGGTATCTCCTTTCTGACTTTTATTCCGATCTGTTTAATTGTATTTTATGTATGCTGCACGTTGTTGTCAATTGATTAAGTTTATAAATGATATAATAAATGAGTGAGCTATCTAAAAGCGACTAAATTGAAGAAATGTAAAAATCTGTAGCCGAAAAAAGGCAATACAAAAAAATTAATTCGCTTCCGTTTAGGCGAGTAGAGTGGATCTTTTTATATCAGGCTGCGTGTCTTCTGAGCTAACAGTCAATCTTTTTCAAGGGGGACTCTTTTTTCGATTTAGGGGAGGGGAAGGTTGCAAGCTTCCAGCTTTGCAGCCAGATTGAACTAGTAGCTCGAACACAAGATGGTGAAACCAACCTTTTAAGCAGCCGAAGCTAAAAGGAGGGAAAAAGCTTGCATAAAAGATCTTTAGACGGTTTCTGCGTTCAACGAAAAAAGTCTATCTTTAAATGAAAATTTTCAATATTGTGGGGCTGACCCTGTTATTTCCAACGGAAGTAATCGAAAACAAGAGCAGGATTTTAAAAAACGATAAGAGGAGGAATCGACATGGTCTTTGCAGGAAAAACAGTCATTATAACCGGCGGTGCACAAGGGATCGGGAAAGCGATCGTTTCCGCCTATGCAAAAGAAGGAGCAACAGTTGTGATAGCGGATGTGAATGAACAAAAAGGAAAGGAAACAGCTGAGGAATATGGAGCGACGTTTATCAAAACGGATGTCAAAAATCATAAGGACGTCATCAAATTAATAGAAACGGTCAAACATACAACGGGAAGAATCGATATTGTGATTAACAATGCAGGTGTTTCAAGATTTAAATCTCTTTATGAGCTAACGGTTGAAGAATGGGATGACATATTACAAACAAATCTTCGCAGCGTATTTTTATTTGCAAAGGAATCTGCAAAATATATGCGAGAAAATGAAAGGGGAGGTTCGATCATTAATATTGCTTCAACAAGAGCGTTCATGTCTGAAAAAGATTCGGAAGCGTACGCTGCGTCTAAAGGCGGCATCGTTGCTTTAACACACGCTTTAGCTATTTCATTGGGGGAAGACAAAATCAGAGTCAATTGTATAAGCCCCGGCTGGATTGAAACGAACAACTATGAACTGCTTACTGAGCGCGATCATCTACAGCATCCTGCAAAGCGAGTCGGAAAACCGGATGATATTGCCAGAGCGTGTTTGTTTTTAACTCATCCCGACAACGATTTTATTACGGGAGAAAATATTATTATTGACGGCGGCATGACGAAAAAAATGATATATGAAGAATAAATCTTGATAAAAGGTAAGGAAGCAAGAGAGCCCCATTCGTTCAAAAAAAGCTCTCAGCAGGACGTGGTCGTAAATCCTTCACCGAGCGGCACTTTGCTTATTCGAAGGCTGCGTCAATGTAAGATGAAAGAAAAAGGTGATTCTTGGATGAAACAGACGGATTACTCAGAAGGAAATATTTTAAAGCAGCTCATCACTTTTTCCTCGCCTATTTTATTAACGAACTTGCTTCAAGTTTCTTATCAAATAATTGACAGTTTATGGGTTGGAAACTTGCTGGGGGCTCGTGCATTAGGGGTGGTGTCTCTCTCTGGAACTGTCATTTTCACAATTCTTTCTTTCATAATCGGGATCAACCAAGCAACATTAACGATTTTGTCCCAATTAAAAGGAAAACGCGATGAACAAGGGTTGAAACGGTATGTGAATGCCTTTGTTGTCACGCTGTTTATATTATCGATTTTGCTTGGAGTTTTTGGATTTATTTTTGCCGAACGGATTTTATTTTTGCTTGGAACACCTGACAGTTTAGTTGCAGATGCATCCTTATACTTGCGAATTAATTTTCTTGGAATTATTTTCTTATTCGGCTACAATTTTGTGGCGACATTGATGCGTGCGCTTGGAGAAAGCAAAGCCCCGGTTTATTTTGTTGTTTTGGCTGTTCTTTTAAATGCCGCTTTAGATCCATTATTTATTTCTGGATTTCAATTCGGCATAGCCGGAGCGGCTTATGCAACAGTGATTTCCCAAGGGATCGCCTTTTTATTCGGAATATATTTGGCGATTCATTACAAATTAGTTCCTTTTACATGGCCGCGTATGCCGAAAAAAGAAGAAGTTTCTCTTATTTTAAAAATCGGGGTTCCGTCCGGCATGCAAATGATGGTCATTTCCGCTGGAGTGACGGCGATCATGAGCGTTGTAGCTAGTTTTGGCGAAGACGCGCTGGCCGGATTCGGCGCTGCTCAGAGGCTCGATAATATTATCTTGCTTCCCGCAATGGCCCTCGGAACTGCTGTCAACAGCTTGGCAGGCATAAACATTGGTGCAAATCGATGGGATCGAGTTTATAAAATTGCTCAATATGGATTGATGTATAATTTAGCTATTATGGTTTTGATATCATTGCTAATTCTCTTTTTCGCCCGTTTTGGTGTGGAATTATTTATCCAGGAGGAAGAAGCGGTGCAATTTGGTGTGAATTATTTAAAAATCGTCGCTTTCTTCTATCCGTTTCTTGGCATCAATTTTGTGTTAAACGGTGTTGTTCGTGGATCTGGTGCGATGATGCAAGTCTTAATTTTAAACATCATCTCGTTTTGGGTGCTGCGTTACCCGCTCACATACCTTTTTTCCAATTGGATCGGCGAAGACGGCATCGGTGTCGGAATGGGCGTCAGCTTTGTTATTTCCAGCTTATTCGCCTTTTTATATTTTAGGCTCGGCGGGTGGAGGAAAAAAGAATTGTTTCACGGTACAGCTTAAATAAACAGCCATCCCATAAAACTATTATAGGGATGGCTCGCTCTTTAGCATATCGATAAAATAGTAGATCATCCGGGCTGTCAGCCCCCAAATCACTTTATCTTTATAATAATAAAAATGTTCTTCTATTTTCGGTGAATTCCATTTATATTTTTTTCCCCCGATGATGCTTTCATAAGGAAAATTTTCTTCAGGTTCTGCCCGAAAATGAACTTCATAAATTTCTGGCTTCGTTTCTAAAAAGAATTGAAAAGGAACTGTAAATACTTCGCCGACTTCGTCTTTGTTTGGCTCTAACGAAGCGTCAGGATCGATCATGCCAACAAAAGGATAAACAACCGTTCCGTAGGCAGTCATCACATAATCAAGCGGATATACATGCTGAATCATATCGGCTGAAATACCTAGCTCTTCTGATGTTTCGCGAATAGCTGTATGTTTTGCATCGTGATCGGTCGGCTCAACTTTCCCACCTGGAAAACAAATCTCGCCGGGCTGCCTTTTTAATTTTTTGGCGCGTACTTCAAACAACAAATGAACTTCATCATTTATTCGCATAAACGGAAGCAATACCGCAAATTTTACTAAACGATCCATCCCAATTATCGTCGGATTATGATTTTTAACCTTCTTTATAATATCTTCGATCTCCATACTGTCACCTTCAATCTAACATAATCGATTAATTTCATTATAAATGAAAAACAGAACTGGTTGGCGAATGGCATGCATATTTTCGAATAAACGTAAAAAATTTCGCAACAATAAATAAGAAGATGATGATATATATGAGAGGTGAGCAAGAATGAAGTGGTTTAAAAACAAAAAACGTACACATGAACAAACGGAACTCGAAAGAAGAACGGATGTACATGACTTATATGAACCGTCCCGTGAAGCATATGGTCAAGCCTATAACGTAGAAGATGGGACAAAAAACAAAAAATAAAAATTTTATAGACAAAATGCTGTCTCCTATTCCTTTTTAAATGGCGAAGATCTACAGAATATATAAATGATTTCTGTGGATCTTTTTTAGTTGTTAAGGATTTCTCTGAAAGTAGAAATTTCAAGGAATTGTACCTTTTGCAATAAATGAAACGCTGCAAAGATGGTCTGAAATTGCGATTATAGGATTCATATGCCGATGGCACAATATTATGTTTCGTTTATAAAACAAAAAACATGACAATTATGTAAAATATGATATAGTTTACATATAACAAAACATATGTAAAGACATCAGAAAGAGGTGAAGTTGACAAGATGAAAGAGATGTCAACAAAAAAGCTATTAGGCATTGCGGGACTCGCATGGCTTTTTGATGCAATGGATGTCGGCATTTTATCTTTTATCATTGCCGCGTTAAAAGAAGATTGGAATTTGACGGCAGAACAAATGAGCTGGATCGGGAGCATCAACTCGATCGGCATGGCTGTAGGGGCATTTTTCTTCGGTCTCTTGTCAGACAAAATTGGCAGAAAAACTGTCTTTATTATCACATTATTGTTATTTTCGATCGGCAGCGGCCTGTCGGCTTTTACAACCACATTAGCAGTATTTTTGCTGTTAAGATTTTTTATCGGCATGGGGCTGGGGGGTGAATTGCCAGTAGCATCAACGCTAGTATCAGAAAGCTCGCCGACAAAGGATCGGGGAAGAATGGTCGTGCTGCTTGAAAGTTTTTGGGCTGCAGGATGGTTGATCGCGGCAATTATATCTTATTTTGTTATCCCTCAATTTGGCTGGCGTCTCGCCCTTATTTTAACAGCTCTTCCGGCTTTTTATGCGATTTATTTGCGCATGAAGCTTCCGGATTCAAAAAAATTCAAATCGATACAAACAAAATCAAATGTATGGAAAAATATCGCAGCTGTCTGGTCAAAAAAATATGTGAAACAAACAGCTGTACTTTGGGTGTTGTGGTTTTCTGTTGTTTTTTCTTATTACGGGATGTTTTTATGGCTTCCAAGCGTTGTGATGATGAAAGGCTACAGTTTAGTGCAAAGCTTTGAGTATGTTCTTATTATGACGATTGCACAGCTTCCGGGATACTTTAGTGCGGCGTGGCTCATTGAACGAATCGGTAGAAAATTTGTTCTTTCTCTTTATTTATTTGGCACTGCACTGAGCGCATTCTTTTTCGGATTTTCCGATACAACGGCAGAGCTTTTAATATCTGGAATCTTTTTATCATTTTTTAACTTAGGGGCTTGGGGAGCGCTTTATGCTTATACACCTGAGCTTTATCCAACAGAAATTCGCGGGACAGGTGCGGGAATGGCCGCATCGTTTGGAAGAATTGGTGGCATTTTCGGGCCTTTATTAGTTGGTTATTTAGCCGCTCTCAAAGTTTCCATGGTAGCCATTTTTTCAATTTTTTGCGCTGCCATTATTATTGGAGCATTAGCTGTTCTATTGTTTGGACAAGAAACAAAAGCGTTGGAGCTGGAGTAAAAATACAGCCTCTAAAGGAATTAAACCCTTTAGAGGCTCATTTAATTTGAAAATAATCAGCTAGTTGATTGGCCAAGTAGCGTAGTTCAGGATATTCATGGAGATTTGACAACATTCCTTTAATGACCGGAGTTCTTGGCTTTTCAGCCGTTATTTCAGCTTCTAACACTTCAATCGTAATGTTTAACTGTCCATCATCGATTATAGAACGGCTCATTTCTTTTATCTCATTTAAAATGTTCAACGGATGGCTAGGGGATTGAGGATGATTGAACATTTTGGTCATGATCTCAGCTGGAATGATGGGGTCATTTTGTTTTGCCAGCATTCCTTTGACTAAATCATCTGCTGTTTGCAAAATGTATTTTGCCAATTTTTCCTCATCTACTCTCACCCTATTTTCAAATATGAGGAACTGAATGAATGAAAAAAAGATTCCTTGAACGATAATGTTTACATCTGCTATATACTTATCAATTGACTTGCCGTAAATGTTTTTCAGATTGTTTGTTAAAAAATGAAAAAAATCGTTTCTTAGGTTTTGTAACAACGAATCAATTTTTTCATTATTTTCTTTTAAATTTTCATGCATCTGCGTAATAAATATTTCTTTATGCGCCAAAAATTCTTTTAATTGAACAGACAATTGTTTAATAAACCGCTCTTTTGGATCTTCGTAATTTGCCCCGATTTGCTCCGTTTTTTTCTTTAACTGACTAAAAAACTGCTCCAATAATTTAATTAACAGCTCGTCTTTTGACTTGAAATAAAAATAAAACGAACCTTTCGGAATGCCACATGCATTGGTAATTTCTTGGATGGAGGTGGAAGAAACGCCTTTTCGAGCAAACAGCTTCATCGCAGCTTCAATGATTAAACGTTCTTTTTCTTTCACATGAACATCCCCTTATTGTCGGAAAAAATTTTATTAGTTTAGTTGACTACTAGTTAACCGGTCAATTATAATGACTATATAGTCAACTTACTATAAGTATGTATAAAAAAAGGAGAATTGTCAAATCTTCATGAAAGGAATGGGACTTGGTGGAGAACATTATTAAATTTTCGCTCCGTAATAAACTGGCTATTTGGATTTTAACTATCATTGCAATTTTTGCGGGACTATTTTCTGGATTTAATATGAAGCTGGAGACGATCCCGGACATAAACACTCCCATCATAAGTGTTACGACTACATATCCAGGTGCAACCCCTGAAGAAGTACAAGAGAAAGTGACGGTTCCTATTGAAGAAGCTGTTCGCAATTTGAACGGGGTGGAAATCGTCAGCTCTAATTCGTTTGAAAATGCATCTTCTATTCAAATCGAATACAAATTTGAAAAAGATATGGAACGAGCAGAAGAGGAAGCTGAAAAGGCAATCGAACAAGTCGAACTTCCTGATGGAGCAGGAGAGCCTAAAATTGCAAGATTTAGCATGAACGCTTTCCCTGTTTATACAGTGAGCTTTTTTGATGAAGGAAAAACACTTCCTGAATTAACTGAACTGGTTGAAGACATCATTGTTCCTGAATTGAAAGGAATTGATGGAGTAGAAAGCATTGTAACTTCTGGACAGCAGGTAGAAGAGGGGCGGCTTGTTTTTCATCAAGACAAATTAAAAGAGCTCGGGCTAAATGAGGAAACAATAAAAAATTATATTCAAGGTGCGGATCTCCGTGCGCCATTAGGTCTTTATACATTTAAAGACACGGAAAAGTCTGTTGTCGTTGACGGAAATATTACGACAATTGACGATTTGAAAAAGCTTAAAATCCCAGTCACAGGATCAGCACAAGGGCAGCAAGCCGGAGAGGCGCAAATGAGCCAAGTGCCAAACGGTTTGTCTGGAGCAAATGGTGCAGCGCCAAATCAGGCGATCCAGCAGCAAAGCATTGAATTGCCAACAGTCGAATTAGGAGAAATTGCCGATATCGAAATCGTCGGAAAAGCTGAATCCGTATCAAGAACGAACGGAAAAGAAGCAATCGGACTGCAAATTGTAAAAGCTACTGATGCGAATACAGTTGAAGTCGTAAATAAAGTAAAAGAAAAATTGGATGAATTAAAAGACGAATATAAAGGCCTCGGAGTCGTTTCAACGCTGGACCAAGCAGAACCGATTGAAAAATCTGTTGAAACAATGCTGAATAAAGCTCTGTTCGGTTCGATTTTTGCAGTTATTGTCATTTTGCTGTTTTTGCGCAACATTCGTTCAACGTTGATTTCCGTGGTGTCAATTCCGCTTTCCATATTAATTGCATTAATCATTTTGCGTGAAATGGACATCACGTTGAACATGATGACGCTTGGAGCTATCACAATGGCGATCGGCCGCGTCATTGACGATTCGATTGTCGTCATTGAAAATATTTACAGACGGATGACATTAAAAGGGGAGCCGTTAAAAGGGAAAGAGCTGATTATTGCAGCGACAAAAGAAATGTTTATTCCTATTATGTCCTCAACCATTGTGACGATAGCGGTTTTCTTGCCGCTCGCATTTGTCGAAGGGATGGTCGGACAGCTATTTATGCCGTTTGCCCTTACGATTGTATTCTCGCTTTTAGCGTCCCTTTTAGTGGCGATTACTATTGTGCCGGCACTTGCTCACGTTTTATTTAAAAAAGGAGTAAAACGGAAAGGCGAAAAAGAAAAGGAAGCTGGCTTTTTGGTTACTAACTATAAAAAAATATTAAATTGGTCTTTGAACCATAAATGGATAACATCATTGATTGCGATTCTGCTTCTTGTCTCCAGTCTGTTTTTAATTCCTGTCATCGGTGTAAGCTTTTTGCCGAATGAACAAGAAAAGCAAGTTATCTTAACGTATGATCCGGATCCAGGGCAAACGCTGGAAGAAGTAGAAGATATCGCATTGAAGGCAGAAGATTTCCTTGTCGACCGTGATCATGTAAAAACGATTCAATTGTCTGTCGGAAGCGAAAATCCGATGAATCCTGGAAATCGAAATCAGGCCATTTTCTTTATTATGTATGAAGATGACACACCGAATTTTGAAAAAGAAAAGGAGAAAATTGTTAAAGACTTAAATGAATTAACGAACGAAAAAGGCGATTGGGGCACCATTGACATGATGATGGCAAGCAATGAGTACACATTGTATGTGTTTGGCGATTCGATGGAAGATATTGAGCCTGTCGCCCAAAAAGTGCAAAAAATCTTGGAAGATGAAAAAAACTTGAAAAATGTCGAATCAGGTTTATCGAAAACTTATGATGAGTTCACGTTTGTTGTTGATCAAGAAAAGATGAGCAAGCTAGGATTGACCGCTGGGCAAATTGCGATGGCATTAAGCCAACACCATGAACGGCCGGTTTTAACAACAATCCAAAAAGAAGGTCAAGACATTGAAGTTTATATTGAAGGGGAAGAGCAAACATTTGATTCGATTGATGAGATGAAAAAGAAAACCATTCAGTCCCCACTTGGCATGAATGTGAAAATTGGAGATGTAGCGAAAGTAAAAGAAGGCGAAACATCCAATACGATTACTAGACGCGACGGAAAATTTGCAGTATCAGTCAGCGGAGAGATTACTACTAATGACGTTAGCCAAGTAAATGCAAACATTCAAAAGAAAATAGATGGTTTAGAATTGCCGCCTGGTGTGAACATTGAAACAGGTGGAGTGTCCGAACAGATCAATGAGTCGTTTTCACAATTAGGATTGGCTATGCTCGCTGCCATCGCTGTTGTCTACTTTGTGCTGGTGGTTACGTTTAGTCAAGGACTTGCGCCTTTTGCCATTCTATTTTCACTTCCATTTACCGTCATCGGCGGATTTGTAGCGCTATGGCTTGGGGGAGAAACATTGAGCGTTTCAGCTTTGATCGGTGCGCTCATGTTAATCGGTATTGTTGTGACGAATGCGATTGTGTTAATTGACCGTGTCATTCATAAAGAGCGTGAAGGACTTTCTACAAGAGATGCGCTCATTGAAGCAGGGGCAACTCGTCTAAGACCGATTTTAATGACTGCGCTGGCAACAGTTGGAGCATTGCTTCCTCTCGCATTAGGTTATGAAGGAGATGGAGGCATGATCTCGAGAGGACTTGGTTTAACCGTCATCGGCGGATTGACCAGCTCGACTTTGCTGACTCTCATCATTGTTCCAATCGTCTATGAAGTATTAAGCAAATTTAGAAGAAAAGCTCCAATCGAGGAATGATAAGCAAAAAACCTGAAAAGCACTAAATAGGCTTTTCAGGTTTTTTGCATAACTTGCTGAAACAGTTTTTATGAAAATAAGAATATCAATTGTTTTGAAAAATTTTTAAAAGGGTCAATTATTCAAATTCCGGCAATAAAAAAACGCGCTAAAAAGCGCGTTTTTTAAACGGAGAAGGTGAGATTCGAACTCACGCGGCGGTTGCCCGCCCTAACGCATTTCGAGTGCGTCCCCTTCAACCACTTGGGTACTTCTCCATGGTCGGGAAGACAGGATTTGAACCTGCGACCCCCACGTCCCGAACGTGGTGCTCTGCCAAGCTGAGCTACTTCCCGAAAAACGTCAGCATTGATATTATATATTAAAATAAAAAATTTGTCATCAAAAAATTTTAACCAATCAACAAAAAGTTTGGAAAAGGAAATTAATCTTTTTTTGTTGAATTATGTAGTAGGCAAATAAAAGAAAGGAGTCACATAACATTGAAGGTACAAAACATTGGCGATGACATCACATTAATTGATCTTTTTGACTTAGGATTAGAAAACAGAACAGGGGCTTACGTTCTTCACGAAAAAGAGCTGACCATCATCGAAACAAGCGCGAGCCCGTCTGTCCCATATTTATTAAAAGGTCTTGATAGTTTAGGAATTGATCCGAAGGATGTTCAAAACATCATTGTTACGCACATTCATTTAGATCATTCGGGAGGTGTCGGGCTTTTCCTTAAACATTGCCCAAAAGCAAAAGTGTTCGTCCATCCCCGCGGGAAACGTCATTTGCAAGATCCATCCAGATTAATTGCCAGCGCCAAAATGGTGTATGGAGAGGAGCAATTTCAAAAATTGTTTGATCCGATTTTGCCCGTGCCAGAAGACCAGCTAGTTGTAAAAGAAGATTTGGAAACGCTTCAAGTAGGCGATGATCGCGTGCTGACGTTTTATCACACACCAGGTCATGCGAATCACCATTTTTGTATACATGATTCCAAAAGCAACGGCATCTTTACCGGCGACACGATCGGAGTTTTTTATTCAATGCTCTTAGATTCAGACTTAGAGTTTTATTTGCCGTCTACTTCTCCTAACCAGTTTGATCCGGATAAAATGCTTGAATCATGTGAAAGAATCGAAGCATTAAACGTTTCGAAAATATTTTTCGGTCATTTTGGCATGAGCGAGCATCCAGAGGAAGTTTATAAACAGCTAAAATATTGGCTGGACATTTTTGTAGATCAAGGCAAAGCGGTTGTAAAAGAGCATGGAAGCTTGCCGTTTGAAGAAAGATCAAAGCTTCTATCTGATAGATTGTACAGCACGCTGCAAGATTACTTAAAGAAAAAACATATTTCCGAAGATCATCAAGTGCACGAGTATTTAAAAATCGATATGGGCATTTGTGCGCAAGGGATTATTGATTACTTGCAAAAAGCAGAAAATAGATAAGGCTTGTATGGAAAGGGATATACGCAAAATTAAAAATGTTGCGTTACAAACGAATAATCCGACTCATACTAATGGGTTTGTGTTAGAACCTGGTAATTGGGAGGAATATGATCGATTTTAATGCTTGCGGAGGATATTTTTCAGCAAGGGACGTTTGACCTTCATCCCCATCGGGGAATCGAAACTGTCACATATGTAATTGACGGGATTTTGGAGCATTTTGATAACAAAAATGGATATGGCAAGCAAAGCCGGGGATGTTCAATGGATGACTGCTGGAAGAGGAGTAATCCATCAAGAAGATCCTGCACCTGGATCTACCGTTCACAGTCTGCAGCTGTGGGTTAATTTGCCGAGTTCAAAAAAACTGACCGCTCCCCGCTATCAAAATTTGAAAAGTGCTGACAGGCCAGTTAGAAAAGAAAAAGGAGCGTTGATTCGGATTTTTTCTGGTTCGTCAAAAGGTATTCAAGCGCCGACTAAAAAATTACGTTCCTGTCACGATGGTGGAAATGATTCTGGAACCTGATGCGTCCGTTCATCAAGATCTTCCGGAAAACTATAATGGTTTTCTTTATATTTTAGAAGGAAAAGGCTTGTTTGGTGCGTCTAAAACAAAAGGGGAAAAAGGGCAAGTGCTGTTTTTAACAAAGGGTGCTGAGGGAGAGGAAAGCTACATAACCGTCACAACGACAGACAAACTCCGGCTGCTTCTATATGCGGGAGAACCTCTCCATGAACCTGTCACAGCTTACGGTCCGTTTGTTATGAACACGTAAGAAGAAATACGGCAAGCAATCGTCGACTATCAAACAGGAAAGTTTGAATGAAAGAGAATAACAGTTTGATAAACTCTCCGACTTTTATGCACGGAAGGAGAGTATTTTTTTTGTAAATAAAAATTATTTCTCGGGAAAGCGCAAAATTCAACAATGATAAAGAAAAAACGAGAAAAAAGGTAGCATCTGTCGAATGGTTGTATATTGAAATGTTTTGTGTCAGATTATGTGACATAAATTATGTTTCGTTCTTGTTCGGCTTGTTACAATAAAGAGTAAATTAGTGGAGACAGTAGGTGATAAATATGCTGTTTTTAAAAAAATGGAATCGAGCAGCGGATCATGAAGAAGATAGACAAAAAAAACAAATGGAGGATTCGTTTGCGGCACAGGTGGAAGTTGCTGCGGATCAATTAAAAGGCGTCATTGAGCAAATGAAATTAACCGCTGTTTCCCTTGATGAACGATCTTCCTCGAGTAAAAAAAGCACGTTTCAGCTATTAGAGCATATTGAGCAGACCGCGCAAGACACAAATAACGTTTCAGAAAAGATGCGTAAAATTGAAGAGGCAGCTGTGAAAATCACAGCATCTTCTCAAGAGATACATTCCTCAAGTATATTATTTTATGAACAGCTCGTAAAATCGAAAACGCAGCTGCAAAAAATACAAGAAGAAACGGAACAGCTGCGGCAAAATCATTTGAAAATTCTTGATCAAATGGATCGGCTCGTTTCTTTTTCCAAACAAATGGATCACATTCTTTCTTCGATTGGAGCGATTTCTCTAAAAACAAAAATACTTGCATTAAATGCAAATATCGAATCGGCAAGAGCCGGAATACATGGGAAAAGCTTCTCGGTCGTTGCAAATGAAATTGGAAATTTAGCAAACCAAACGCATGATGCGGTTGAAGAAACACATCAAATTCTTTCTTCGATTCAATCAGAAATTGAGTTTTCGACCAAAATGGTAAAATCGGAAAACGATCAGATGAAAAAGAATGTGGCTGAATTACTATCTTTAATTGATGTTATCCATTCCTTTCAAACATCGTTGGGCAAAATCACATCAATGGTATCGGATTCGAAAGACGCTGTCGAATTGCAGTGTGATCATGTACAGGAAATTACTACGGTGCTCAAGCAAATATCAGATATGGCTCATGAAAATAAAACATATGCACTGAGAGTTTCAGAAGATATGGATAAGCAGCACCAGCATATTGAAGAGATGATTGCCATCAGCGAGACATTGGATCAAACCTCTAAAGAGCTGCAAACGTTAGTCAAAAGGGATCAGCTTCAACAAATTACAGAAATAGATTTGGCAAAAATCAATGAAATGAAAGAAAAAGTGATGAATCTTTTATCACAATTTCCATTGTATGAACTAGATGCGGATGTTCATAAAAAAGCATTGGATCAATTTTTTGAGGAGAACGAGCATATCGAAGCTATTTGGTCGAATCGACTGGACGGTACATTCGTTTATTCCAACCCTCCTGCAGGCTTAATAAATGCAAAAGCCCGTCCTTGGTTTATCGAAGCTAGTAAAAATAAAATCTTTATATCAAGCATCTATACATCTGCTGTTACAAAAAAACCGTGCATCACCATTTCCTTCCCCATTCATAAGAACGGAGACATCGTCGGGGTTATCGGTGTCGATTTAATAGTAAAATAAGCAGATGGTTTCAATCCTTTTTGAAACGATATAATTTTCGCCCTTTTATTTAAAAATGCGGTTTCACAACCGCGTTTTTCTTTTCTCTCAAACAAGAAAATTAAAAAAAAGAGAATGAATACTCAAAAAATTTTCAGAAAGATTAGCCTGTTTTTCTGCTCGATCCATCCGCTTCTCTTTAACTCCGCAACACAATGCTTAAAGCATTTTTTTAATGATGGATAAGAACATGTCTTTTTCCTCGCTTCCATTACGAGCCGCAAAATTTCCCCTTCGTTAAAGCCGTTTCTCTTGTTTATATGGAGCAAATAAAAACAAGTCAATAAAATCCAGACACACACTTCAGACAAATTTCCTTTGGCAAATTCTTTAAAAACGAATTCCGGGACTTGAAAATACCTATTTTTTACATTTTTATGTAGATGCTGTTCAATAATTGATTCATGATGGTCTTTTTTATACTCATTATTAAATATGTAGAGAGGCAGTGAAAAATATTTACGATGTTCATAGAAAGAAGGATTTAATTCATTTGTCAACATCTTGACCCCCAAAAACCCTTTTGATCAGCATGAACGGGAAATATTTTCGTAGAATTGTTTATTTTTGGCCGGTGCCCGCTTTTGTTTCTTCCAGTTTGATAAGAAAGGAAATGACATCTGCAAGTGCTTGCCTATAAACTAGCAAATTTTGAGTATCCATCAAACAATAGATGGTTCCTTTTAAATCATCGCAATCGTTTTTGGCTATGCCCAGCTTTTTAAGCTTTTCTTCAAGCTCGTTGTATAGAGCTTTGAGCTCACGGTTTTGTCGATTTAACAAAGCTTGCTCAATTCGATTATAAGCGAATTCATTGAAAGCTTGCTCAAAGTTCATCTATGCTCACCCAACCCTTTGAAGATAAAAATGAATAAAAAATATTCATTTTTATAGTAATACAAAACGAATTGAAAGTAAAATAGGAAAACGTTAAACTATATTATAGATGAAGTAGCAAAGAAGGAATGTAACAGATGGAAATCAATAAAAAAATCGGAGAACAAATAAGAGAAGTGCGAAAAAAGTATAATATATCGATGGTTCAACTGGCCGAGGATTTGGAAATTTCTCAGCCAAGGCTTTCCAGAATCGAAAATGGTGAACAAGAAATTCCTATTAGCCTCATTCAAAAGTTTTGCCAAAGATTTAATATACCGATGGGAAGCTTTTTTAAAATGATCGATAACGAGGACATATCCCTTGTTGATGATCAAGTAGAACATATTCTTTCTACTTTAAATGATGAGCAAAAGAAAGCATTGTATGTTTTTTTATCTTCTTTTCAAAAATAACCCTCCATCCCTTGATCCCTTCATGAATTCGTGACGAAAGGCAGACCGAAAATAAACGAACAAATGTTCCTTTTTATTTTACCATGTTTTGATAGTTTTTGGAAGCGGTGAGAATCCTCTTTATTTTATTTTTATGGAGAGTTGAATCACCGCTTTTTAGATCCAGGCAAGTAACTGCCGTATTATATGCACAGTAAAAATGGAACATGCTGATGCATCGGCTTAAAATATTTTGCTAGAATGTAAGAAGCCAAAAAGTATGTTTGAACAAAACTATATACAGTTGATCCACTTTTCAAAAGCACAATCAAATGGAACTTCTGAACCATTTCAATAAAAATGACTCGAAAATCATTTAAACATTGTCGTAATAAAGCGAGAAATATTTGGGATTTGAGTTGGAATGGAAGTCGGCAGCGAAACATATTTATCTATAAAACGGAGCATAACTGCTATGTTGATGCAGCTTCCTAGAAAATCTTACAGTTCTCAATGAAAGGTTTTTTAGAAGCTCGCCAATTTCATGGCGGGCCAAGCAAATTGATACAATGACAGCAGGACGAAAAATATGAAATGATGCTTAATGATTGACAGCCGCGCCATAAACTAATAAAATTGGATTGAAAATTCGGAATTTTTAGGAGGGGACCAAATGGAGAAATTTGAGAACTACAATAAAAGCTATATTAACGGACAATGGGTTGAAGGAAAAAGCGAAAGCATATTTGAAGATGTTAATCCTTACGATAATTCCCTCATCACAAAAGTGCGTTTAGCAACAAGAGAACAAGTGCAAGAAGCATTTGAAATCGCTCAACAGGCACAAAAAAAATGGGCGAAATCGTCTGTTGAAGAAAGAAAGGAAGTTATTCGAAAAGCAGAAGAATATTTAAAGTCTCATCAGGATGAAATTGTAAGCGTTATCACTCGTGAGACAGGCGGAACTGTTTTAAAGGCGAATGTAGAATTGCACTTGACGCTGGAGGTTCTCGAAGAAGCCTTGAACTATGCAGGAGCCATACATGAAGTCAGGGAAGTCCCAAGTGCAATTGAAGGGAAAGTGAACAAAATTTACCGTCTTCCGCTCGGAGTGATTTCATCAATATCACCGTTCAATTTCCCGATGAATTTATCGATGAGAACAATCGCTCCTGCGATTGCATTAGGAAACAGCGTTGTCCATAAACCGGATATACAGGTAGGTCTTGTTGGAGGCTCGATCATTGCGAAAGCATTTGAATATGCCGGACTTCCAAAAGGAGTCTTCAACATGATTTTAACCGATATTCCTGAAATCGGTGATGAAATGTTGACAAATCCGATTCCGCGCTTAATTAGTTTTACCGGCTCCACCGCCGTTGGCAGACATATCGGTGAAATTGCTGGCCGCAATTTGAAACGGGTTGCGCTGGAGCTTGGAGGCAACAGTCCGTTTGTCGTGCTGTCGGATGCCGACGTAGACCAGGCAGTGAACGCCGCTGTTTTCGGCAAGTTTATCCACCAAGGACAAATTTGTATGATCGTCAATCGCTTTATCGTTCATAAAGATCATTACGATGAATTTGTGGAAAAATTTGTTTCCAGAGCAAAATCTCTTCCTTATGGGAACCCTTCCGATCCCAATACGGTCATTGGGCCATTAATCAATGAAACGCAGCTGAAAAAAGCTTTAAGCTACATTGAAGAAGCTAAGAAGGAAGGCGCAACACTTGTCTTAGAAGGGAAAAGAGAAGGAAACGTCCTCACTCCATTTGTCTTTACGAATGTCAAAAATTCAAGCAAGCTCGCGCAAACAGAAGTTTTTGCGCCCATCGCGACAATCATTAAGGCTGAATCAGATGAAGAAGCGATTGAAATGGCAAATGACACCGAATATGGTTTAAGTTCTTCTATTTTCACCAGCGACTTGAATAGAGGGGAACAGCTTGCGTTGTCCATTGATTCAGGCATGACCCATATCAATGACCAAACAGTCAATGATGCTCCAAATATTCCATTCGGCGGAAACAAAGGAAGCGGTTTAGGACGTTTCGGAAATCCATGGGTTGTCGACGAATTTACCGTGACAAAATGGGTTTCAGTTCAAGAAAAAGAGCGTCAATTTCCGTTTTAATGATGACCACTCCCTATACATTGTGTAGGGAGTGATTTATTGTAAGAGGAATTTTGGACGAGGAAATTCCTTTTGGGGAATAAGCGATAGTTCTAGAGAAAAATATAAAAATACATCCTCTTTATAAACGAAAACAATTTCATGAAGGCACCTCTCATGCTATCTGATTTTTTATTAAAACGAATCTTGCCAATTTTTGAATTTTATTGTCCACTCTTAAGTATGCGGTCAGCTTTTGCAGAAAATTGTGTTTCACGACTTGATAGAGTTGAATCTTTGTAAAAAAAACTAGAAAGATGAATCATTTGCTTTTTATACCTATAACGGGTATAATGTATACAAACGAAAGGAGGGAGGGGTGTCAGTGACAGAAAATGAAAAACATGATCACGAGAAAATAATGGTTCCTAGAACTTCTGATGAAATAGACAAGCTTTTAAAGAGGCTGAAACGGATTGAAGGGCAGGTTCGCGGGGTACAAAAAATGATTGAGGACAATCGTTATTGCATTGATATTTTAGTCCAAATTTCAGCCATTCAAGCTGCGCTGCAAAAAGTAGGTTTCAACCTGTTGGAGCGGCATGCCAGCCATTGTGTTGCGAAAGCGATCAAAGAAGGAAGCGGTGATGAGTCGATTCGCGAGCTGATGGATGTGATCAAACAGTTTTCTAAATAAGAGGTGGAACAAATGAGCGAACAGAAGCTTGTCACATTAAACATTACCGGCATGACATGTGCTGCATGTTCCGCGCGCATTGAGAAAGTGCTGAATAAAATGGACGGAGTAGAGGCAACTGTCAATTTAGCGATGGAAAAAGCAACTATTCATTATAACCCTTCGAAACAAAATCTTTTAGACATCCAGCGGAAAATTGAACAGTTAGGTTACGGCGTCGAATCGGAAAAAGTAACATTGGATATTGAAGGCATGACGTGTGCCGCATGCAGTGCACGTATTGAAAAAGGGCTGAAAAGAACGGAAGGCGTTGTAAATGCGACTGTCAATTTAGCGACAAACAGCGCTGTTGTGGAATATAGGGAAGGCGTTGTTTCGGTTGAAGATCTTTTAGAGAAAATAAAAAAGCTTGGTTATAAAGGACAAGTTCGGGACGAGACTACCCATCAATCGGATCGAAAAAAAGAACAATTGCATCATAAAAAAAGAAAGCTTATTGTTTCTATTTTATTATCACTTCCTTTATTGTATACAATGATCGCCCATTTACCGTTTGAAACGGGGCTTGCGGTGCCGGATCTGTTTATGAATCCGTGGTTTCAGCTGTTGCTGGCAACACCTGTTCAATTTTATATCGGCGGCTCATTTTACACAGGAGCTTACCGGGCTTTAAGAAACAAAAGCGCAAACATGGACGTGCTCGTGGCGCTCGGCACATCAGCAGCCTACTTTTATAGTTTGTACGAAGCGATCAAATCAATCGGTCGTTCCGATCATATGCCGCATCTATATTTTGAAACGAGCGCAATCTTGATCACCCTAGTGCTCGTTGGAAAATATTTTGAAGCGATTGCAAAAGGTAGAACGACAGAAGCTATTTCCAAGCTGTTAAGCCTGCAAGCGAAGGACGCGCTTGTCATCCGTGACGGGAAGGAAGAATGGATCCCGCTGGAGCAAGTAAAAGTAGGGGATGAGATAATCGTAAAGCCCGGAGAAAAAATTCCAGTCGATGGAACGGTCATTTCTGGAATGTCTTCTGTCGATGAATCGATGATCACAGGTGAATCTATCCCGGTTGAGAAAAAAGTAGGGGATGCAGTAATTGGCTCCACAATCAATACAAACGGCCTTTTAACAATACGGGCAGAAAAGGTTGGGAAGGATACCGCTCTTGCCAACATCATTAAAATTGTTGAAGAAGCGCAAGGATCGAAAGCGCCAATACAGCGAATGGCCGATGTCATATCCGGTATATTCGTTCCTATTGTTGTAGGCGTTGCGATCGTGATGTTTGCTGTTTGGTATTTGTTCATAACGCCATATGATATGGCAAGAGCGTTAGAAGTAGCGATTTCTATTCTTGTCATCGCCTGTCCTTGTGCACTCGGATTGGCGACGCCGACATCGATCATGGTCGGATCAGGAAAAGGGGCAGAAAACGGGATTTTATTTAAAGGGGGAGAGCATCTAGAAGAAACACATAAAATCAATGCGGTCCTCCTTGACAAAACGGGAACGGTAACAAAAGGAAAACCGGAAGTGACCGATTGTATTGAATTAAAAACAGGCATGCTTTATTATGCCGCTTCTGCGGAGAGCGCTTCTGAACATCCGCTTGCCCAAGCAATTGTGGAATTCGGTAAAGCACGTTCCATCAACATACAAAAGCCGGAGCATTTTAAAGCCGTGACTGGACATGGCATCGAAGCCAAAGTAGATGGAAAACATATACTTGTTGGCACAAGAAAGCTGATGAAAGAACGGTCGATTGCAACTTCAGACCATGAGGAGAAAATGGTGAAGCTTGAATCAGAAGGAAAAACAGCTATGCTAGTTGCAATTGATGGGGAGCTTTCCGGCATCATCGCTGTCGCTGATACTATTAAAGAAAGCTCAAAAAAAGCCATTCAAACATTGAAGGAAATGGGAATCAACATATTTATGGCAACGGGAGACAATAAAAGAACAGCGGAAACAGTAGCGAAGGAAGCGGGGATCGGGCAAGTATATGCTGAAGTGCTTCCGGAGGAAAAAGCGAAAATCGTGGAGGATCTACAAAAGCAAGGATATCGTGTAGCAATGGTTGGAGACGGAATGAATGACGCACCCGCTCTAGCAGTTGCCGACATCGGCATGGCGATCGGAACCGGGACAGATGTCGCCATCGAAACGGCTGACGTCACCTTGGTCGGAGGCGATTTAACACACATTCCAAAAGCGATTTCCTTGAGCCAAAAAACGATGAAAAACATTCGGCAAAACTTATTTTGGGCTCTTTTCTACAATTCAATCGGCATACCAGTTGCCGCCCTTGGCCTCTTGGAGCCTTGGATCGCCGGAGCAGCGATGGCACTCAGTTCAGTTTCCGTTGTCACAAACGCGCTGCGTCTAAAACGAATTAAACTGTAAAGTATTTGCAACGATTTAATCTGAATATCTTAAAATCATACTAAGGAGGAAATGAAAATGAATCTTACATTTCAAGTAGAAGGAATGTCTTGCAATCACTGCAAAATGGCTGTTACAAACGCTCTAAAAGAGCTGGACGGAGTCGAAAAGGTCGAAGTATCACTTGAAAAAGGAACTGTTGAGGTAGAATATGACGACAAAAAAGTAACAATTGAAAAAATGAAAAACGCCATTGAAGATCAAGGCTACGATGTCAAGTAACCATCCTCTCCTAAAAGGGGATGGTTTTCCTTTTGCTAGTTCTATATGAAGAGCTTCAATGCCTCAAAAGGTTGAAAAGAAGAGTCAGGCTATTACAACCTCTTTCCTTCTATAGATATAAATATTAACTATTTGTCGTTTGATGTCAGCATGCCCCTTTCCTTCTTCTATTATTAAATACTAACTGATAGCAAGTAAACTATTGATTGCTTGATCTGTCCAGCAAGCATATGATCTATCCGACTTTTAAAGTTTGCGAAATGATTGAACGAATCAATGAGAAAATCGGCTGTCAAGCAGGTATATTGAATATGTAATTTTGCATAATATTTGACAGAAGTTGGATTAATAATAGAGAGCTTAATTATGCTCGCAGACTGAAAAAATGTTTAAATTTTTAAGCGAACTCATGTTATAATTGTTTCAACACTTGTCATTTTGCGAGGCAGAATGCAAAACTCTGAACAATCTTTGGAGTGGCTTTCCCAAAAAGTTTTAAAAGGTTGGATATCTCCCAATTTGATAAAACAGTAAAAAACAGGAATTCATAATCAAGAGCTTGTCAACAATAAATTATTAGAATATTCGAAAAATAAACCGTGTATTTGACGAACTTTTATACGATAAAACCTAATCATTGTCAGTTAACTCAAAGGAACAGCATTTGCTGCATACATAGTAAAGTAAAGAAGGAGGATTTTTATTGGAAACGATTCAAAAGATGTTTGAGCACTTGCATTGGGCGAACGAGCGTATATTAGACACTTTGCAAAAGATTGAAGGGGAAAATAATGGGGCGCTGCGCTTGTTTTCGCATATTCTTTTAACTGAAAAACTATGGTTTACAAGATTGCAAGGATTGGACAGCTCACACATTGCGATTTGGGAGGATGTACATATAGATGCCTGTGCAGAACTTGCAAAACAAAATGAACAGAGCATTACATCGTTTTTGAAAAATTTGACGAATCGTGATTTAGACAACATTGTCACTTACAAAAACAGTAAAGGAATCGAGTTTCAAAATACATTAAGGGAAATTTTAACTCATGTCGCTTTGCACGGACATTACCATCGAGGACAGATCAACTTGAGACTGCGATCTGAACGGCATGAACCAGTGAACGTTGATTTTATCACATTTGTAAGATAAGCTCCAAGACAGTTTGCCAAAATTATGTTTATTGTTCATAAATGAAGCAAATAGGGGATGAAATCAGGTATGGCAAATGTAGGTTCTATTATGACTTGGACGTTTTATGAAGAGACAGATGTTCCAAAAGAAGTGGAGGAAATTTTAATTGAAGGGGAAACTGCGGAAGCTGCGTATAAAACGGTTCGAGATGTTGCGGTCGTGACGAACAAAAGAATAATCATTGCCGATCGTCAAGGAATTACAGGTAAAAAAGTGGAAATCTACACCATTCCATTTAAATCGATTGTCATGTATTCTTCTGAAAATGGAGGAAAGATTGACCTTAATGCAGAACTCGAACTATGGACTAGGGCAGGGAAATTCAAATTATTATTAAATAAAAAAGTGAATATTCGGAAGCTTGATCGAATTATTGCAAGTCATATTCTGTAGTTGTACTCTTTAAATCAAAAGAATTTTTATATTTTACAAAAATAAATAAATATAACATTTACAATGCTGCACTAAGAGATTTTTGAATCAATAGGTGCAATAAAATGCAAAGATTGTTAAGAACATTTAAAATTGCTTCTATGAAATTTTTCATATAGAATGATTGTTTGAGAGCAATAGCACCTATAAAATTTCTTAAATCTCGGTGCTTTTTTTGTTTTTTCAATACTAGGATGACGCTTTAAATTCCGCTTTTTAAAAAAAGTATCCCGCTTATCTGCAAAGCTCTTTGGCATATTACTCCACCGTCTTCAAAAACAGTTTTAATATTTTACTAAAAAAACTGTTCCGTTCTGTTCAAATTGGTTCCACAGAGTAAAAATAATTGTCTAACCTTCTTTATTTGTTTATGATGTAAGCAAATAAGATAAGGTGTGTGAAACATGGAAGCTTTGTTTAATTGGGAGTTAGTGATTTCATCTGTCGTCATGGCAATCATTGCTTCTTTTTTTTCTGTTCACATGATTCAGAACATACAGGTGTCTACTGAAAAAGATAAGTGGTTATACATATTGTTAGGAACGATATGGGTAGGGTTAGGAATTTGGACAATGCAATTTATTGACATGCTCGGTGATGATTTATATTTGATTGCAACGTATTACACCGTCTATACGTTATTATCTTTTTTGCTAGGGATCATTGCATCATTCGCTGCTTTTTCCATGAAAGATAAACAAAAAAATGTTTCTAATGCAGCGGCGATTTCGATTGTAGTGGGTTTAAGTATTTTTGTAATATATTATATTGGTATAAAATCATTGAAAGAGAATGAATATGACGGATTTTATTCCGTTCTTTCTAACTTAATCGCTTTTGTTTTAGCGGGAGCAGTGATTGCCTTTTTCCATCACAATAAGCGATCTCAAAAGCTTCAAATGAAAGCGATCATAATACTTTCAATTGTTTTGGGATTGGGTATTTTCATTTTTCAATACACGGTAATGAATGAAATAAAAAAAGCTGGATTATTCATATATGAGCAGATTTATTCGGTTTCTACATTGCTGGCAAATCAACTTCTCCTTTCAATCATCATGATTTTTATGATTTTTGCATTTGTTCAAAAAGAAAAAAACAAGCTAGAAAGAAAGTTTGAAACAACAAATCTATATTACGAGTCATTGATTACGTATAATCCGTATATCGTTTTCATCATTAATATCGACGGAATGATTACGAATATAAATCCTAAAGGATTAGAAATCTTAAAAGCAAAAAAAGAACAAATGATTCATCAATCGATTTTTTCGTTTTTGCCTCAAGACGATGCCGAAAGGGTAAAACAGAAAATGAATCGTTTGTTGGAGCATAACGAAAATGAAATGGAAGTTTCGTTTAAAAATAGTAAAGGTGAATGGATTCCTTTACTTTTAACGTTTGTCCCTATGATCGTTGAAGGAAAAAATGAAGGTTTTTTCGTCATCGCCAAAGATATGAAAGAATTAAAACAATATCAAAAACGACTTCGAAAAATGCAGAAAGATTTAATGAATACATTAGAACGCCAGCAAGGAATGACATTTAAGTTCGTCAAAATAAACGATCAGTTTATCCATACGTTATGTGCAGGGGAATTGCTCTATAAACTTGGCTATTCTCCCCATGAGATTATTGGAAAGGATTTGCGGGATTTTTTGCCGAAAGAAGTCGCTGAAGGGCAGCTTCGAGCTTATCAGAAAGCCTGGAATGGCGAGATTGTCCATTTTGAGGGAAAGCTGAACGGATATGATTACTTGGCTGTGTTAAGTCCGGTTATAGAAAATGGAAAAGTTGTTGAAGTCATCGGTTCTTGTGTAGACATAACCGTCAGAAAAGAGCAGGAAATGAAATTAAATGAGTCGAATGCACTAAGACGGACGATTATTGACAATCTGCCAATCGGAATTGTTGTGATTGATCATGAAATGAAGATTATCGCCTTAAATAAGACGATATTGAAAATTTTTCAAATCAATGAGCCAATAAAACAGCTGATTGGGAAAAACATCACAAATTATTTTCCAGCCGTTGGCCGAAAGGTTGAAGAGAACACAGGGGAAGTATCAAAGATTTTCACGCCCTATAAGCATTTCTCTGATGAAGTGAACATCAAAAATAGTAAAATCTTGAAAAGAAGTTATTTTCCTTTTTATATGGACGGGAAACTGAAAGGCCATTTATGGACGTTTGAAGATATAACAGAACAAAAGAAGATGGAAAACAGCATTATTCAGGCGAAAGAAGAAGCCGTCAAAGCCAATATGGCGAAATCGGAATTTTTATCGAAAATGAGTCATGAATTAAGAACGCCGTTAAATGGAATCCTTGGTTTTTCTCATTTGTTGGAACTAGATAAAACGTTAACGGAGCAGCAGCAAGCATTTGTGGAAGAAATTTTAAAAGGAGGCCGCCATTTATTAAATTTGATTAATGAAATTTTAGATCTTTCCAGAATTGAAACAGGAAAAATAAAAATTTCAAATGACGAAGTACAAATTGATTCGGTCATATGTGAATGTATAGCATTGATGAAGCCAGCGGCAAACAAAAAAAGGATCAAAATCATCAAAAGCATTGATCAGTGTGTGGATCAAATGATCCACATTGATTCGTTAAGATTAAAACAAGTCATTTTAAATTTGTTAGATAACGCGATTAAATATAATGTTGAAGGTGGACAGATCCATATAACCTGTAAATGTCAAAACGGATTTCTAGTTATTCACATAATTGATACCGGAATCGGGATATGCGAAGAAGAATTGAAAAAAATATATGAACCTTTTTATCGTATTCAACATGTGCAAGTTGAAGGAACCGGTCTCGGACTTTCACTTGTAAAACAACTGATAGAGCTGATGAACGGGGAATTTGGGGTTGTTAGCAAAATAGGAGAAGGAAGTGACTTTTGGATTAAACTGCCTATGTTGAATCGAGAAACGAATCATGCTGTTAAGAAAGATCTAGAACACAGGCAGCACCATTAATATATATATATAAACTGTTTTCTATGTTTACGGAAAATGCCGCATGAGTTATGGGAAAAATGTTATTTTGTTCAAATAGGTTAAAAGAGTTCCGTTTAATGTTGGAATTTAATGACTGATCGTTCAGTTGCCTTGTTACAAAGTGTTTTGCAATATTCAATATGCAAAAGTAAAAGGTTTGATGAAAATCAAAGCTTTTTTCATTCCAGTGATAATGAAAACCTTTTCTTAAGCAAAAGATACCATCTTGTGGAAATACAGGAAATGAGAATTATAAAAAACTTTATTAGACGAACACGTCAAACTTGCCGGCAATGTCGAAAAAGCAGAAGAATTTCATACTTGAACAGGAGGCTTGCTAATCATAGCAGCTTCTTTTTTTCATAAATACAATTTCCTAGTTACAAAATCATGAATACAAGACAATGACGATTCTGAAGCTTTTCCTTCTGGATTCAAACTTCTGCTAAAAAAAATGAAATAATTTTAGTATGATTATTTAGTCATAGGTCTTTTTTGCTATTGTTTTTAGTTCAAAAGAACTATTTGGGCAATATTTGTAAGTTTGAATAAAAAAGTCGTAAAATGTCGGATTTTTGACATATTCTGTCCTCTATCATTTTTCTTAAGTCAAAATACGTTCCTCTCATGCTGGAGGCTGGTTAGACAATAAGTTGGAATACAGTTACATTGAACATAGAACAAAAATATCATAAAACATGGCAAGGGAGGGAAAAGATGAGAAACAGTGCAGCCAATAAAATGGAATCAGTTTATCAACCGATTTGGGATTTAAATAATTGGAATGTATTTGGATATGAGGCATTTTTAACCTTTCCAGATGGCCAAATGGACATAGAAAAAATATATGAACTGGCACGGGGAAAAGGATGTCTTTATGAACTGAACATAAAGGCGATATTAAATGCGATTACGTGTTTTCCGATTGAACGTTTGGATGATTCATTAATATTCGTCAATCTTTTCCCTTCCACACTCATTCATCATCAATTCGAAAAATTTGTCGAGCGGTTATTGAAACAATATCCTCAAATACAAGAAAAAGTTGTATTTCAAATAAATCATACACCAAGTGAAAAGCATATATGGGACTTGCCAGATTTAAAAGATAAAATAAACATGTTAAAGAAAAACGGTTTTGATGTAGCATTATATGGCGTTGGAAATGGAACGGCTGTTTTACAACAAATTGTTGATTTTTCAGCAAGCTATATTAAACTTGATCGGCATTTTACTAAAGAATTATATCGTTCTAAAGAAAAACAGCACATTGTCTCGCTTTTAGTGCAATATGCAAAACAACAAATCACTATTATCTTGGAAGGAATCGAAAAGGAGATGGACTTAGCTAAGGCAAAATTGTTAAAAGTTCCTGTTGGCCAAGGAAATTTATTAGGAAAACCAGAAAAATCAGCCGTCCACACCATTGAAGATATTTTTCGATAAGCACTCCGACAGATGAATGAACATGTTTCTCCTGAATTTTATATGGAGAGGTAGATGCAAATGAATCAGTCAGTTTTAGCGAAAGGAAAAAACATACAGGAAGCGATCGAACTAGGTTTGAGTATTTTAGGGACTGATAAGGAGAAAGTTTCGATTGAAATCATCGAAAAAGGCGGCAAAGGATTTTGGAAAATTGGTTCTAAACAGGCGATCGTCAGATTAACAAAGCTGGATGATCAGGAAACATCTTCTAAGCAAAGCTCTATAAAACAGGATCCCTTAGAACAGATCATTGATTCGTTAGAAATCGAATCATTTGCAAGCTCTGAACCAATAAAAGAAAATTCATTAGAAGGTAAAGTGTGGATAAAAGATGGAAAATTATATTGCCAGCCAGCTTCAAATAAATACCCGACCGTTACTGTTGGAAAAGGAATAAAGTTGTATAAAAATGGTCAACTCATTACCGGAACAACCATCGTAACAGAAATGGATGAGTATAAAATTCAAACGGATGAAGTTGTAACGGAAGGTAAATGGGATATTACGATCGACTCTGACAAGCTGCATGTTTTTTTACAAATAGAACCAGGGTATCGAAAAACGTATAAAGTGAAAGATATCGAACCTAGTGAGCATATTGTATTAGAAGGAGAAGAAATTGTTGAAACGATTCCAGCAGTTGATTACAATCAAATTTTAAAAAAACTAGAAGAGCTGCGAGTTATTCATGGATTTAACCATAATGAGATTATTAAAGCAATTCATACGGACCGGCCAGGAAAATTTACAATTGCATCTGGCATGAAACCAAAAGAAGGGGAAAATGGAAAAATCGAGCTTCTCGTTGATTTAAATAAAGGAGCAAAAGTGAAAGAAAAAGAAGACGGAACCGTCGATTTTCGTGAAAAACAGGAGTTCCCTTCAGTTGAAAAAGGACAGGTCATTGCTATTGTACATCCTCCTGTCCCTGGAATACCTGGAATTACGGTTACGAACGAACCTTTACCACCTAAACCGACATATCCGCTTACGATTCAGCCGGGAAAGGGAATCGCTCTTATCGAGCAAGGTAAAAAAATTTTAGCTACAGAAACGGGGCGTCCTCTCATTGAACAAAGGGGATTAATCGTCAGAGTATCTATATTGCCAAAACTTGTACATTCTCATGATGTGAATTTATTATCAGGAAACATTCGTTTTAAGGGTGATCTGGACGTTCTTGGCAATGTGGAAGAGGGAATGGTTGTAGAGGCGGATGGAAACATTTTGATTCAAAAAAATGTATATGGAGCTACAATTTCATCGAAAAATGCCATTGTCGTTCATGGAAGCTTTATTAAAAGCACAATCTCAGCAGGAAAACAAAATATTTATTCATCCGAGCTCATTCGATTATTAACAAGCATTCAAGAACAAATGGATCAATTGATCAAATCCATTTATCAAGTCATTAAGCTCCCTGCATATAAAATGTCAGACTATTCATCAAAAGGATTACAGCCGTTAATAAAAATTTTGCTTGAAAAAAAGTTCAATAATTTGCTTACGCTTGTAAAGCAATATATTGCGACCTGCAATAATGGGAGTCATATTTTAGAGCTGGAATGGCTAACAATTAGCGAACAGTTAAGACTATGTTTCCTTTCACCTGCAGTAAATGAATACCATACGATCGAAAAAATCAATCAGCTCATGCAAAAAATAACTGAACTGTTAGAGCGGCAAAAAAATGAACAAGATGATCACTGTTTTGTCAAACTAAAGTATGCTCAAAATAGCACCATTTATTCCCGAGGGGACATTTTTATAACTGGACAAGGCTGTTTTAACAGCAAAGTGTATGCTGGTGGAACGATCGCCATAAAAAATGTCCTCAGAGGTGGGGAAATATTTTCCGAAAAAGAGGTCATGGTGAGAGAGAGTGGTTCAGAAAGCGGGGTTATGACAAAAATCAGCGTGCCAAGCAATGGAAAAATTATCATTGATCATGCCAATGAAGGGACAATCATCGAAATAGGAAAAATGAAGCATGTGTTTCATGAAGGGAAAAGAAACATAATAGCGAAATTAGATAAAAATGGAAATCTTGTATTTTAGCGACATAAAAACAATTGACGTTTGAAAAGGACGTGCCGTTTATTAAAAGATTTTTCAGCAAAACGAACAGGCATGATTTAGAAAGGAAGAATTTTTGTATGTTTTCTTATAGCCTCGATCAATTGAACGAAAAAGCATACGTCCGGTTTGTCGGAGATTTAGATATTGAAGTCGCGGAATTAATGGAAACAGAAATTATTCCGGCTCTGCAAACCTATACAAATATTGAGTTTGATTTTCAAGAAGTTCCTTTCGTTGATTCCACCGGGATTGGACTGTTATTAAATTTAATCGAGACAGTCAAAAATAATGGGTTGGATGTTCAAGTGAAAATAAAAAACGTTCAACCTTTAGTGAAAGATGTATTTGATATGCTCCAATTAGATAAAATTTTAGGAGAAAATGTATTTGTATAGGTATTACGATAATGAAGTGGGATGAGTGCTATTTTAGAAGCAGAAAACATCATGTAGACGATGCAGTATTGGTAGAAATCAGCAAAACAGCCGATTTCTACCTTTTGATATGTAAAAAAATACTAATATTAGCATTTTGTGTATTTTACAGATTGTTGAAGACTGAGTTGGGAGCCCGGGGAAAAATCAAATTTTTTCTATAATGTTTCTGTTAAAATAATTTTTATTTAAAATTGGCATCCCGGCGGTTTTATATCGGGAAAAGATTTGAATTGCAGAACGATCCTTTCAGAATCGACGCATTTCAACTTTTTCGCAGCTTGCAAGCATCTTTTCGGCGACAAAATTTGATTATAATGAAAAACTTATTTTATGAAAATATTTATGTGAAATTCATAAAGCAAAACGGCTTTTCAGCATTTTATGTACATGGATAAACATCGAAGACGCTGTCTGCATCATGGAGACATCCAACAAGGAAAGATGCCGGTTTCATCCGCAATTCATGCTTTCCTTTTGAAAAGGAACATCATCATCCATGCAGAATACACAATAAACTCAAAAAGACGGCACGCAAACTAGAGCAACGAGGTGGAGATTTATGGAGAAATACAAACTGATTATTGCAGATGATGATCACCCTTCAAGACTGATTTTATCCCATTTTATTCAATTGTTCCCCCAATATGAAATCGTCTGTGAGGCAGCTGACGGAGAAGAATTAATTCAACGATTTATGAAGAAAATTCCTGATATTGTTTTAGTTGATGTCGATATGCCGAAAATTAACGGAATGGAAGCTATGAAAATATGTAAAGAAATACATCCGTCCTTGCAAGTCATCTTTACAACTGGGTATGATGAATTTGCTGTTGAGGCATTTAATCTGTCTGCTACAGATTATATCGTAAAGCCAATTGAACGGACTCGATTATTTACGGCGCTTGAAAAGGCGAAAAAAGCGATTGAAATAGAGAAAAAATTATTAAACAAGCATCCATTTAAAGAGATTAAAAAGCTTTCGATTAAATCGAATCAAACCTTTCATTACATCTCATCAGACGACATTCTTTTTATTGAGAAGAACGGAAGAAAAACGGTGTTTCATACTGCAGAACATCAACACGAAACAAACGAATCCCTGCAAGAAATAGAAGGGAAATTGCCTTGTAATTTCTATAAAACTCATCGTTCCTATATTGTTAATTTGAAAAAGATCATAAAAATTGAACCACAAGGCGAAACGTATGCCGCCCATTTTTCTGGAAGCGATAAAGTTGCCTACATTTCGAAATTGAAAATACAAGAGGTGCACGGATTGTTAAGGGCATGATATTTGCAAGGGAGAAGTTTTAAAATGGATTTTTTCTTTTTTATATTGAAAAAGCTTTAAAAATTATTCGGGGATTTTTCATTCAATTCGTAAAATATGTCTGACCCGAGTTTTTAAAAGAAAGGTGTATCATACATGCCGATCTTGTTGAAAGAGAAAGGGTTCATGCTTATTGTCATCGGCTTTGGCCTGCCCATTATTCTAATACAATTATGGAGTTTAGAGAAAACACATATGCCATTTGCCATTTTAATAGCGATTCTTGCAGGGATATTAGAAATATTTCCTATCGAACTCCGCAATGGTAAGAAGCTTTCTTGTTCAAGCATTTTTAACATTGTGGTTCTTGTTCAAATGGGAATTCCGGAAGCTGTGATTGTTGTTTTCATCGCTTCTTTATTCTTATTTTACAATAGCAAATTAAGCTTTATTTCTTGGTTATTTCAGGCTAGTCAATGTGCGGTTGCTGTTTTTTTATCAGGATTTGTATTTGAGTATTTTTTTGGCAAACTCGGCGTTTTTACATATATAACCTCCGTTTTCGCATTTGCATGCACAACGTTTATATATTTTTTCATCTTTTTTGCCATTACAGTGAGCTATAAGAGTCTCGTTTTCTCTCAAAATTTTTCGGATGTTTTGAAAACAGAGATGAATGATACATTGCTAGCATTTGCTGTGACATTTATTTTAGGATTTCGGCTTGCTGCTATTGATTACGATCAACAGCCTTTTCCATTTTGGTTTGAAACGATCTTTACCGTCGCTGTTTTTCTATTCGCACGATCCATTGCTCAAGTACTAGTTCGTCATAGAAAAAACCATTTGACGACCTTAGAAAATATTACACAGTATATGGAACAAAAAGTTCATTTGCCGAAGGGGCATTCTAAAAGGGTAGGAGATTTAGCACGCCGCATCGCAGAAGAGTTAAAGTTAAGCCCCAAACATGTTGATGCTGTTCATTACGCTGCCTTGTTGCATGATATTGGAAAAATACAAATGGAGCATGAAATTTTTCAGAAGCGAGGGGCTCTTACGCTTGAAGAAGAAAAGCTTTATAAACAACATTCCGAGTTAGGGGCAAAGGTGGTTTCAGCAATATCGGGAATCGAAAAAGCTGCCCAGTATGTCCGTTTTCATCACGAACAATGGGATGGAAAAGGCTATCCGGATGGAAAAAAAGGAGAAGAAATTCCATTGGGAGCCCGCATTATTGCTGCGGCAAATGAGTATGACAAATTGATGCATTCTTCTGGAATTATCAATCAAAAGAAAGCTTTTCAAAATTTAAAGAATACAAAACTTGATCCAAAATTAGTAGAAATTGTTTTAAAAATAGCTGATTTCAAAAAGGCAGGCAAAGATCATCATCCGGGATTGATTCAGGCTCAAAATCAGCAGCACTTTCACGATATAAAATATAAAGGCTCGAAGCTTCTGAAAGATTTTGCTGTTGTACAAGCTGTATTTTATCAAAATGGCAGCTTCTATCATATAAATGGCGAAAAAGTTCAGATTCCTTGTGAACAACAAATCAAAAGCCTGATTACGAATCATCCTATTCAAAATGGATATGCACATGAATTTATTGAAGATGTTCCAAGTCGGAAAATGTATAACGTTCATTGGATCTGTTTGGAAAAGAAAATATTATGTCTATTGTTTGATGTAAGTCATTTACGAGAATATGAGAGAAAACAAGAATTGAGGATACGTACAATTTACCGTGATTGTTTATACGCCGTCACACAAGGAAAATTGACTCTGATTGAACGGGAAGAATTAAAAAGCTTTAATCAAGGTGAGAAAATTGCAGAATTTCCTGTTTCTGAAAAAAATGATGTTGCGGCATGTAGAACATTTATTGACCAGTTGTTAAAAGATCGGCATATTTCAGAAAAGAAAAGATATAATGTGCTCTTATCTATTTCTGAAGCTGTAACAAATGTATTAAAGCATGCGGTTGAAGGAAAAATGAAAGTTTATTTGAACCATGATTGGTTAAAAGTGATTGTAGAAGATAAAGGAAATGGCATCAAATTAAGCGAACTGCCGAAATCAATATTGTTAGAAGGTTATTCCAGCAAACGGTCATTTGGGCACGGTTTCAGCATTATGTTAAAAATGATGGATAAAATTTCAATATATACAAGTACAGAAGGAACGACGATTATTTTAGAAGTAGATTTAAAGGATCGACTCATAGAGAGAAGAAAAAACATTCCATTATGATAAAGATCATTTTGCAATCAAGTACTTGATCCTTTCGTTCGGAGTGAATGCGGATGAATTTCTTAAAGAATAAAACGATCATTGGTCAAATTATTACAATGATTGCGCTTATTCCGATTATTATTTGTTCTATTTTCATCTTTATTTTTGTCAGGCAGATGGAGAAAGAATTTGATCATTTTCATAAAAATGATGTGTTACGAACAGCAAGCATTTTAAAAAGCGCGATAGAAATCAGCGAAAATTCCAAAAAAACGGTTGAACGTTTAATTGACGAAAAGCTGCACTTAATTTCAAAAGAGATTGCAAAAGAATTGCGCGGGAAAACGATCGAGGAAGTGACTCAGCAAGATTTAATTGCATTGCGCAATAAATATGATGTGTACAATATTTCTTTATTGGTAAGAAGAAATGATGATATAATCATTGCCCAATCTTCAGACCCCAATGAAATTGGTTTAAGCACAAAAGAGTGGGGGTATTGGTATGATGCTTTTCAACAACTGATGTCAGGTAAGCCTGTAACAGTAGGAAAAGGTTATTATCAAGAACATTATTGGGTTGGTCCGATCTCCAAATCAGACTGGGAAAACAAATATTTTAAATATGCCTATTATTATGACGGAACAACTGAATTTATGATTAATCCGTATATTCTTGATTCTGAAATTTATCATGCAACGAAGCATTCGGATCCTGAAGCGCTTATTCATTCCATTTTAAAATTTAAAGAAAGTGAAATAGAAGAAATTGCGGTTATAAATGCCAATGTACTGCTTCGGAGCGAAAATCGAGATATTATTGAACCGGAAAGAGATGCGCCGATATTATATGGAAAAAATTCATATAAGCATGAAAAAGATCATTTTTATATTCAAAAAGTTTTGAAAGAAAATCAAATGGAGTCGGTGAAACTCGGGGAAAACTATCGGAAATATTATCTGCCAATTCCAAATGACAGGGTTATTACGATTGTCACCGACTTAAGCGCTGGCACAAAGTTTTTTCATAATATCATTTTTTTGTTTGTCCTGTCATTTGTTGCTGCCTTTGTCATTATATTTTTCGTTTTGCAGGTCATTACGAAAAAATATTTAACTCCGATCCCTACTATTCACCGTTATATTAATAAAATTGCAGCAGGCGATTTGACCGAAGAAATTCATGTCGATCAGAAAAATGAATTCGGTGATATTGCTGCCCATTTAAATGAAATGACTGACCGCATCAGCCAATTAATTGTCGATATTAAAAACGATATTGAAACATTAAGGCTCGTTTCAAACGTTTTATCAGAGACAGTGCACTCTTACTTTCATGTCATGGACGAAGTTTCAACAACCATGACGAAGGAATCGCGGGAAATTTTTCATGAAATAGAATTAGAGGTGAAAGAAATACGACAAAACTATGAAAATATCAATCAACAATTTGAAAAACTAAAAGAAGCGAATCATCTTGAATTCCATCATGTCTCTAATTTTATTATTCAATCAAGTCATCAACTCATAAAACTGAATGATTTGATGAAACAAAATGTCAAAAAAGTTACGGAAATGAATTTATCTTCTTTTGATGCGATACAGCAATTGAATGAAATTATTATTCAATTAGACAACCTTTCAAAGGATTTAGAAAATAAAATAAATAAATTTAAAGTTCAAGAATCATGAAACACATAAAGGTGAAAATGAATTGCTCAGTTTTTCTGCCAAGGAGGGTATGTATGGGTCTTACGGTTCAAAAGGAAATTCAAGAACAAAACCTCACATTATACATTAAAGGAGTTTTAGATATTTCAACGGCTCATGTGTTTCATGGTCATTTTAATGAAATCGGCAATTTTCAAGTATTGACGATTGATTTTAGCTATTTGGAATTCATTGATTCATCCGGCATTGGTGAAATCATCGATTTAATTTATTTATCTCAAGAAAAAAACATTAAATTAGTTTTTAAAGGTATGAATGACTTCACAAACCATTTATTTGAAACAGTTGGATTATACGAAATTTTAAAATCGATTCAAGGGGAGGTTGTTTGATGCAAAGAGACTTTTTAACGTATCAGCAATCTTCCTATACGATAGAAGATGTTAAGAGAAAAGAACAATTGCTGCAAAGGGAAATAAACTTGGCACGGACGATACAAACAACGTTGTTGAACGGGCATGCTCCATTGATCGAAGGGGGAGAGGTATTTGGCTATTCTATACCTGCCCGATTAATTGGCGGGGATTATTACGACTTTTATCCGCTTGTCAACGGAAAAGTGCGCATCGTTATTGGGGATGTGATGGGAAAAGGGATTCCTGCTGCGATGCTCATGATCTTAACGCGCGGCGCCTTTCGGACAGCCGCTGAAAGCACGCAAAGCCCCGGAAAGACGCTGACTGCAATGAACAAAGCGTTATACAATGATTTGAGAAAGTTAAAATCTTTTGTTACCGTTTTCTGTGCCGATTGGGATCCGCTGTCGGGAACGTTTACATATGCAAATGCCGGCCATCATCTTCCGCTGTTTATAAGAGGCGATGCGGTACATGAGCTTCCAAAAGTGAAAGGGATTATGATTGGCGGTCTTCCTAATCAAATTTACCATGAAGAATCGATCCAATTATTTGAACATGATTCAATTTTCTTTTATACAGACGGAATCATTGAGGCGCAGAATAAACGCGGCGAGCAATTTACATTGGCACGGCTGATCGAAACGTTAAAACAAAATCAGGATAAAAATGCTGGGGAGATTGAAAAAAAAGTGCTGGAATCGATTCATAAATTTACAGAAGGCGTTCCGCAAAAAGATGATATGACTATGGTATTCTTAAAAGTAGGGAAACAAAAAGTCGATATTTCAAGTTTAAATTCGCCTGTCATGTAACGTTTATTTGAAAACGTGATTGTTTGGAGGAATTGAAATAAAAAATTTTACACTAGTTGGAAAAATAAATCTTGGGCTGGGAATCGCTTTTATCATAGCTGCTCTTTTCCTATTCATGCAGCATTTTTACAATGTGATTTATTTAAACCGTTTTCTTTTTGAGATTTCGTTCGTTTGTCTTGGACTTTCATGAATGTTTTCAGCAGTTTTTTATCAAAAATCGAATGGAACATGATTATGCTTTTTGGACAAAATGACCCAAACAGTCCATTGTACTGTCTGGGTCATTTTTATATATATATTTCGGTACACGAAAAACATTGACTCGGATAAACGATTGTCATATGATAAATAATGCAGTTTATAAATATTTCACAAAATGAAATATTTATTTAATGAATATTTTTTTTGTAAGGGGGATAAAAAATGAATGTGAAAAAGTTGGTCATATTAAATATTGTTGTTCTCGTTGTTTTGGTTTTAGGAGGTTTTGCCGGATTCTATTATTACAATGAGTCGGTCAACTATATTAAAACAGATTACGCAAAAGTGGACGGACAGCAATTAGTGATCGCCGCCCCTGCTTCCGGAGTCTTGACAAAATTTGATGGAAAGGTTGGAGCACAATTTCAGAAAGATAAAGTCATTGGAAAATTAGCCGTACCTGGGGAGGATGAACCTGTCAGCATTCAAATGCCCCAGTCCGGAACGATTGTCCAAACAAATGCGGTAGAAAATTCATTTGTGGCAGCTGGTACCCCTTTGGCATATGCATATGATTTCGATCATTTATGGATCACTGCCAATATTAAAGAAACCACTATTGGGGATGTAAAAGTTGGTCAAGATGTTGATATTTACATCGACGGGTACAGCGAGTCTAAACTTTCGGGAAAAGTAGAGCAAATCGGAAAAGCAACAGCTAGCGTCTTCTCATTGCTTCCAAGTGAAAATGCGGACGCAAACTATACGAAAGTAACACAGGTGATTCCTGTGAAAATATCTATTGCGGATGCAAAAGGGCTAGGAATTATGCCGGGAATGAATGCAAAAGTACGCATCCATAAATAAATGATTTAACCATATAAACTGAAGGAGGTGGAAGCATGCCGTTTATCATCAGTTATACGTTTTTCACTCTGATTGTGCTGATCGTCATGAATGTTTTCCTTGTCAGAAAGAAAAACTGGCATACAAAAAAAGAGGAAGCACTTGATAAGGAAGTGCCGGTTGGAAAAGTGCTGTTCGTTTTAATGTTTGGAATGTTCATTGCGATTTTGAACCAAACAATTTTAAATGTAGCGCTTCCGGTCATGATGACGGATTTAAATGTCAATGCGACAACAGCACAATGGCTGATGACAGGCTTTATGCTTGCAAACGGAATTTTAATACCGATCAGCGCATTTTTAGTTGAAAATTTCGGTTTTCGCAAGCTGTTTATTACAGCGATGATCTCGTTTACAATTGGATCGCTCGTTTGTGCCGTATCAGCAACATTTCCATTGGTGATGATTGGCAGAATTATTCAGGCGATTGGTGCAGGAATTTTAATGCCGCTTGGCATGAACATTTTTTTGACTGTTTTTCCTCCTGAAAAAAGAGGAACAGCCATGGGGACGATGGGGATTGCCATGATTCTGGCTCCTGCAATTGGTCCGACACTCTCAGGATGGGTTGTGCAAAATTATGATTGGCATTTTTTGTTCTACGCGATGGCTTTGATCGGTTTAATTGATATCTTTTTCGCCTTTATTTGGTTCCGTTTAGAAAAAGAATTAACTCGCCCGACGTTTGATATCCAAGGGATTGTTTATTCAAGTATTGGATTCGGCGGCATTTTATACGGGTTTAGCGAGGCTGGAAGCAAAGGATGGTCAAGCGCGGAAGTTATCATCAGCTTAATGGTCGGAGTTGTTTTTTTAATTTTCTTTGCCGTAAGACAATTGAATGTGGAAAAACCTCTGCTTGAACTAAGAGTATTTAAGTACAACCTCTTTACGTTCACATTAATTATCAACTCGATTGTTACTATGGCATTATTTGGAGGAATGCTGCTTCTCCCGATTTATTTACAAAATATTCGCGGTTTTACACCGATTGAATCGGGTTTATTATTGCTTCCAGGAGCAATGATCATGGGATTAATGGGGCCGATAGCAGGAAAAATTTTCGATCGATATGGTGTAAGAGGATTAGCAATTGTCGGTTTGGCCATTACAACATATGGAACATATGAATTCACGCAGCTGACGGCCGATACGCCCTACACAACCTTATTAGGAATATATATGCTGCGGTCTTTCGGAATGTCATTGATCATGATGCCGATCATGACTGCCGGTATGAATCAGCTGCCATTAAAGATGATTTCCCACGGTACAGCCATGTCGAATACGATACGCCAAGTGGCTGGATCTATTGGAACCGCATTATTAGTAACGGTTATGACACAGCAATCAACAAATCATTTATCAGATTATACGAATCTTGTGTCAAAAACTGATCCAATGTTGATGAATCAGCTGCAAGCACTTGGCAGCAGTATGGCTCAATCAGCCGGACTTTCTGCACATGCTGGTCAAACTATTGGTGCTCAGGCACTTTTAGGGCAGGCATTGCAGCAATCAACCATCGAAGGGATCAACGATGCATTTTACATTGCGACCGTTTTGGCATTCATCGCGCTAGTTCTTTCCTTTTTCTTAAAAACACCAAAGAAAACGCTCCAGGAAAGCTCGTTCGAAGCAGCAAAAGTTAAAACCGAAGCATCTTCCCAAGAGTTATAAACAAAGATATAATGAATGAAACGGGGATGTCCGGCAGAGGACACCCTTTATATATGTGAAAGGAAGGGAAAGTAATATTATGAATCCGACATCCTCCTCCATGACGGAATTAGAGAACGAATTTATAAGGATTTTTCGTGATTTGCGAAATTTTTATACAATGGGGAAAAAATATGGCTTGTCAAGAAATGAATTTTTTATTATGAAGTTTTTGCTGAAAAACGGCCCTCAAAAACTATCTACCATTTCCCAAGAATCTGATATATCTCCCAGTTTCCTCACAGGTATTACTGATCAGCTAATCGAAAAAGGCTACATCGAACGGAATAGATCAAAGAAGGACCGCCGAATTGTCCAAATCTCTTTAACAAAAAAAGGAGAAGAAACCATCATAGCGGTTCAACAGGACTTGATTCAATATATGCGTTCCAAATTCAACGCATTTACAGAAGAAGAAATTCAAGATTTAATTCGACTTTTGCGGAAAATACCATAATATCGTCCGTGGTATTCAAAATCAGTAGTGCCTGACTTTGTGATTTTAGTCAAAAAGAGACGAGCTTGTTTTAAAACGGTGCACTTTTTCAGAGATGATCCATTGACAAGACGGGGAAATTTGTGTATTCAATGTCAAAACGGGTCATGCTGCCTGTTTGACGTGGAGTAGAATCTTAACGGCTGCAAAGGGGGAAAAGAAAATGTGCAAAATTACGATCATTGGCGGAGCAGGAACTCTTGGAGCCGCCATCGCTTTCAAATTAGCAGGGAAAAAAGCGATCGATGAAATTTGTCTCATCGATCAAAATGAAAAGCTGCTGCTCAATCATTTAATGGATATGGAAAATGCTTATCCGTCCAAAACGATTTATAAAGGGACTTTTCACGATTTAAAGCACTCTAATATCGTCATCATTACGGCAGGCATCCCAAACCGAACCGATATTTCTTCTAGAGATGAGTTTTTAGAAGGAAACTTGCAATTGTTTCGTCAAATCGGAGAAGCCGTCGCAAAACATGCCCCAAACGCTTTGATTATCACCGCTTCCAATCCAGTCGATGTTCTGAATTACTATTTAGTTCATACGTTTCAATTTGATAAGAAAAAATTAATCGGATACACCATGAATGACTCCTACAGGTTTGAATGGGCGCTTCGCCGAGTTCTAAAGCTACACGAGAATGATAAAGTATCAAGCCCTGTTATAGGTGAGCACGGAGAAACACAAGTTCCGCTTTTCAGCCAAGTCAAAGTAAACTATAAGCCGCTGCTTTTATCAGAAGATCAGAAAATTCAAGTTAAAGAAAAGCTGACAAATTGGTTTCGAAACTTCAATGACCTAGGCATAAACCGAACAACCGGGTGGACGTCTGCCGTCGGTATGGAAAGGCTGATTGATCAGCTGCTTCAACCAAAAACGTCGACAGCAATCGGTTCTGCGGTATTAAACGGAGAATATGACGTTTCTGGCATTAGTTTAGGTGTACCTCTAACAGTGAATCATACAGGCATCCAAAGCATCCTTGAATGGGAAATCGAACAAAAGGAAAAAGAGTTATTTCAACAATCTGCTGAAAAAGTGAAGCGTCTCATCAACGAGTTTATTATGAATAAAAAATAGACAAAATGGAAGTTTCTTCAAAAAGAGCGCATCTATCTAGTAGACAATAAAAAAGCTCACTATAAACTATGCTAGTTTTTGTTTTGTTGTTCCCAATTCAGCTTTTTAACCATTTTAGGAGGTTACAGCACTGGAATAGATTTTTTTATCCTGTATGATTTTTTGAAAATCATACAAACTGCAGACTTGCCGCTTAACGATAATCTATTGCTGCTCCCAAACGAAGTTGGAAGATCTTAAAGAATTAATGGAGTTGATCAAAATGGAAGCAAAAACTTATGAAATTATTTCTATAAATGTAGGAAAACCGAAAAATTTCATATATAACGGCAAAGAATTCGTCACTGGAATTCAAAAGCAGCCTGTTGATGGACCGGTTTTTTTGTCATTTCTTAATTTTTCAGGCGATGGTCAGGCAGATCTTGTTCATCATGGCGGTAGAGATAAAGCGGTATGCGTTTATCCGTATGATCATTATGCCTATTGGGAGCATGAGCTTGAAAGAAAGCTGGATGTGGCGGCATTTGGTGAAAATTTGACAGTAAAAGGCTTGTTGGAAACAGAAGTTTGCATCGGTGATACGTTCCAATTAGGGGAAGCGGTTGTGCAAGTTAGCCAGCCTCGGCAGCCATGCCATAAGATTGCCAAAAAGCACAGGGTGAATGACTTGCCGCTTCGTGTTCAAAATACTGGTTATACCGGTTTTTATTTTCGGGTGCTGAAAGAAGGCTGGGTGGAGACACAATCAAGCTTGCAGCTCATTGAAAAACATCCGCTAAACATAACGGTTTCTTTTGCGAATCAAATCATGTTTCATGATAAAACAAATAAAGAAGGAATTGAACAAATTCTTCGTGTGGACGAACTATCGGAAAGCTTTCGGGATTCATTGATGAAACGCTTACAATCCATTTAGGAACATCTACCAAAAGAAGGGGTTGGAAAATCGGCTTGTATATAAATTAGAAATGCAAGAGAGATCATTAAAATTTCAATGATCGTTGTTTTTAGATTACTATTTTCAAAGGTTGAGCTTCTGTGGAGAAAGCGTCTTACATTTCAGCTACTTCCCATATAATAAGCCAACGATCCACTGATGCAGGGCAGATCGTTGGCTTATTTTACAAAACTTTGCCATCTAAAAAGCTCCAAAATTTGAGTTCTTGCTTTTTGTGAGAAAATGGGAATTCCTCCAATCTATTTCTGCAACTAGAATCTGATGATTCGATACTTTTTCTCCAGCATTTCGTCTAATTGATTGTACGAGAAAGAGAGGTGCACCTCGGCATGCGAGATGAAGATTTGGTTCAAAAGGCTTTAGAGGGGGACGATTCAGCCTTCCGTGAGCTTCATGACCGCTACATTGGCCAAGTGCTCCGCTATGCATATATGCAGACGGGGGATTATCATCGGTCAGAAGAAATTGCTCAAGATGTCATGTATAAAATGGCGGTTCATTTAGCGAACTTTCAAGGAAGATCAAGCTTTAAAACTTGGCTGTTTACAATTGGAAGGCGGGTTGTTATCGATTACCATCGCAAGTATAAAAAAGAAAATAACACAGTCTATTTAAGCCCCGAGGACTTAGGGCATAAACAGGATAAACATTTAGTAGAACAAAATATTCTGGAATATTCGCTCAGAGAACAGATCATAGCCAGTATGGAAAAATTGTCCCCGGATGAAAAGACGGTCCTTTATTTAAGATTTTTTGAAGGAATGTCTATAAAAGAAACAGCCAAGGTAATGTCGAAAACGGTTATGGCGGTTAAATCGCTGCAAACAAGGGCTAAAAAGAAATTGTCAGCCCATTTAAAAAGCGAGGTGAATGATCATGAAAAAACAACTCGTACCGCCGAATAGCGAAAAGCGTGAAGAGTCAATAAAACAGCTTTTTCATCACTTTTATATAGAACCGACAGATGAATTTAAAGAAAAAAGTTTTCAAAAAGCTTTAGCCGGAATTGAATTAGCTAGAAATAAAGAGAGAAGGAAAAAAGCCGCTAGCAAGCTTCAGCTTGTATTCTCATTTGCGGCCGCAGCAGCTGTATGCATCCTTCTAATGATTTTTCCTCCTTTTCAAACAAATGAGACGAAAGAAGGCGGCCAGCATTCAGATCAACAAAGCATACTAATGTCTCCCCAACAATCTCAAAATGCAGAAAAGGAAGAAGAAAAAGGAGATATCAACCGACCTGAATCGATCGAAATGACAATTTCATTGGAAGGAATGGAAGAAAAGGAGCTGTATCACCTCGTAAACATAAAGCAACTACCTTTTACCACATATATTCCGGATCGTTGGCAGGCAGAATATATTGAAGAAAAAAATTTGATCGGAGCAAAGCTGATAGCGGTGAATGAAAAATATGGGGAAGTTGATGTCATGTTTTTTCCAAAAGGGACATCTTTAGGAGAGGCGGAAAATTACATTACAGATGAATTGCTGGGAAATGTTTCTTATAAAGTTTTATCAGCGGAAGAAGAAGAGAAAAGAAATATACCTGATTGGTCTCTCCGTTCCTTTCATTATGAAAATGTAGAGCAGACGAGAACGGGCGAGATTTATTTAAGCGAGCATAACAGACAGTACTTTTATATACAGAGAGAGTTTGCTAATGAAGCATTGGAAGGATGGGGTTCAAGAACAACAACGATTTTGGAGCAATGGGAATGGAAGGACACGAAAAAAGGATTGTGGGATTAAAAAGTTTTATGAATCAGAAATGTGAGCAGCTACTATTTTTTCCGGTAAATACTTTTTCATCCACGGGGCAAACCCCGTGGATGGTTAATCTTCAGGCAATACTGTTTTTGCAATCGTTTGGTCGAGCGCTTCGAAATCATCGTAATGAATCACTTCATAAAGTTCCTTGCGAGTTTGCATATTCTCGAGCTCGCTTTTTTGAGTTCCAGACGATTTAATGGTTTGGAATAGGCGTTCATACGCTTTAGCGGCGGCGCGAAGAGATGAAACAGGATAAATCACCATTGAATAGCCGAGTTCCGAAAATTCTTCTGCTGTATAGTAAGGAGTTTTTCCAAACTCTGTCATGTTTGCGAGAAGAGGAGCTGAAATTGCCCGGCTCACCTTTAAAAAGTCTTCTTTTGTTGAAAGAGCCTCAGGAAAAATAGCGTCTGCTCCCGCTTCAACATATCTTTTGGCGCGTTCAATGGCGCTTTCAATTCCTTCAACTGCATAGGCATCCGTTCTGGCAACAACGACAAGAGTCGGCGCTGCCTGTTTAATAGCTTTAATTTTTTGCATCATCTCCTCTACAGACACAAGCTTTTTGCCGTTTAAATGTCCGCATTTTTTCGGAAGATCTTGATCTTCGATTTGGACAGCAGCTACTCGTGCTTCTGCCATTTCTTTAGCTGTTCGGGCGGCATTCAAAACACCGCCGAAACCGGTATCAATGTCAACGAGAAGCGGCAGATCAGCCGCCCGCACGATTTCCCGCGCCCGGCGGGCAACCTCTTCTGACGAGACGATGCCCAAGTCAGGAAGCCCTTGGCTCGCGGTATAGGCGGCGCCTGACAAATAAAGCGCTTGAAATCCTGCTTTTCTCGCTATAAGTGCAGCCATTCCATCATGGGCTCCAGGAATTTGAAGGATTTCCGGTGCGTTCATTAACGTTCGAAACCGATCGGCCAACTCCTCTTGTGTCGATTCTTTTTCAACGATCCAAACCATGGAATCACCTTCTTTTCTGTCATTTCATCTTAGCTTTACAGAACCATTAATTACGTTTCTAGAGGCAAGCCGCGTTTTTCATTAAACGAGCGCTGCCCTCGTCAAGTCTACTCGAGGGTGCCGCCCTGTATCCACGCTTCGCTTACGGTCTGTTTTGTACCCTGATCTTTTGTCTGTTAACTTCCGTCATTTGGTACAAAATCGATTCTTTCGTTCTTTTTGACTGCCCAAAAAATTTTCGCTTTACAGAACATTTTTCGGTGTGGCCGATTGCCACACCAGCTCGATATAGTTATCTCAAATGTTCTTACAAGGTTTATAACATGTTTTTTCTTGCCAAACAATGAAATTGCGCCAAAGTAACATGCATCTGATGCAAAACAACGTGTGATCTGCCCCGGATTTATATAACAAATAAGTTTACAAACTCATGTACAAACGACTCTTCCAGCACGTTCTGGTCAAGCGAAACGTCTAAGATTTGCTTGAGCTGCTTGTTTGGGAACCGTGTTGCCAAATTGTTTTCATATTTTTGGATCAGCTTAGGCAGACCTTCTTGACGGCGGAATCTGTGGCCGATTGGATATTCCCGCACAACTTGGCGCGTTTCCGTTCCGTCTTTAAACCGTATTTGAACTGCGTTTGCAATTGACCGTTTGTCCGGATCGAGATAATCTTTGCTGAACTGTTTATTTTCCACAACTGTCATTTTTTCACGAAGCGCATCGATTCTAGGGTCTTGTGCGATTTCATCTTCGTAATGATCTGCTGTTAAATCGCCATAAATAAGACCGATGGCAGTAATATATTGAAGGCAATGATCACGATCAGCCGGGTTGAGAAGAGGTCCCGTTTTGTCGATGATGCGAATGGCTGATTCATGCGTCGTGATCGTGATTTCTTCGATCTCATCAAGGCGATCTTTTACTTCAGGATGAAGCTCAATGGCGCATTCAGCAGCTGTTTGCCCATGAAACTCTGCTGGATATGATATTTTAAATAAAATATTCTCGATTACGTATGATTCCAAAGGACGGGCGAGCTTCAGTTTCTGTCCTCGGAACAGCACGTCTTCAAATCCCCAGTTCGGAGCCGATAGGGCAGAAGGATATCCCATTTCACCTTTTATGGCCATAAATGCAAGACGTACAGCGCGGCTTGTTGCATCGCCAGCCGCCCACGACTTGCGAGAACCAGTATTTGGAGCATGTCGATATGTCCGAAGACTTGAATTGTCAATCCAGGCATTGGAAAGGGCGTTGATGATTTCATCTTTTCCCCCGCCAAGAAGCTTCGTAACGACAGCAGTTGAAGCAACCTTTACGAACAGCACGTGGTCAAGCCCGACTCTGTTCAGGCTGTTTTCAAGTGCCAGCACCCCTTGAATTTCGTGGGCTTTTATGATCGCTTCAAGAACTGTCCTCATATTGAGCGGCTTTTTCCCTTCTGCCACATTCGTTCGGCTTATGTAGTCGGCCGCAGCTAAAATTCCCCCTAAGTTATCAGAAGGGTGACCCCATTCCGCTGCAAGCCAAGTGTCATTATAATCGAGCCAGCGAATCATGCAGCCGATGTTAAATGCACCGTGCACGGGGTCTAATACATATGAAGTGCCAGGGACGCGGCACCCGTTTGGAACAATCGTCCCCGGAACGATCGGACCTAAAAGCTTTGTGCATTCAGGGTAGCGAAGAGCAAGTATGCCGCAGCCCAGCGTGTCTAACAACACATAGCGGGCGGTTTCAAACGCTTCTTTACTTTGAATTTCTTTATTTAGAACATAATCGGCAATTTCTTCAAGCAGTTTGTCTGTTTGTCGATTTTCATTATTTTTTACTAGTACTTCTGCCATTTTTACAACCTCCTAAGCTATCCATTACTGTTGTACTTTCAAAGAGCGTTTTCCTGTATATTTCACGCGCGGACGGAACAAACGGTTGTTATTATGCTGTTCGATCACATGGGCGCACAGGCCTGCTGTTCGAGCGCTGAAGAAAATAGGAGTATATAAATCAATCGGAATGCCAAGCATGTAATAGACAGGAGCCGCATAATAATCGAGGTTCGGATACAATCCTTTTTCCTCTCTCATAATGGTTTCCCCGGCTTCGCATATTTCAAGCAATCGAAAATCGCCCCGTTGTTCGGACAGCTGCTGCAATGCTTTTTTCATAAGCAATGCTCTTGGATCCATTTTTTTCATATAGACGCGATGGCCAAATCCCATGATCCGTTCTTTATTTGCTAATTTTTGTTTAATCAATCGTTCAAAATTTTCCTTTGTACCTGCTTCTTCAATTAAATACATCACCGCTTCATTGGCTCCGCCATGCAGGTGTCCTTTCAATGAGGAAACCGCACCGGCGAGAGCGCCATACAAATCTGCATGTGTAGACGATATGACGCGAGCGGCAAATGTAGAGTTTGGCATTTCATGTTCGATATAAGCGATGAGCGAGCGGTCGAATATTTTCGTTTCAAGTTCAGTCGGTTTTTTTCCTGTAATCATATATAAAAAATTTGCACTGTAGGAGAGATTTTCATCTGGTGGAATGACTTCTTGTTGATTGAGTAGATGATAACTGCTGGCAAGAATGGATGGCATCTGTCCTAGAAGATTGATAGATTTCGTTTTATTGGCCTGTTCAGATCTGTCATCAATGAGCGGGTCAAATCCTGCTAAAATGGAAATGCCTGTTCTCAGGGCGTCCATTGGATGAGTTGTCTTCGGCAGTTTGGAAAATACGTCGTAAAGCACGTCTGGAAGCTCTCTTTTCGCTAGAAGCTCGTTTTCAAATCTAGCTCTTTCTTGTTCAGACGGAAGCTTGCCTTCAAGCAGCAAAAACGCAACCTCGACATATGATTTTGTTTCGGCAAGTTCAATTAAATCGTATCCTCGAATGACAATTTCTTCATTTTCTACATCGAGAAACGAAATCGTTGTCTCAGCTGCCACTACGTTTTCTAATCCTGGTCTAAACTCCATCAAATATACCTCCTTCAAAAGTTTTCGAAAACGCTTTACTTTTAATGCAAACAGGGAAAAATGAATATCGGGATGATCGATCGCTTTCACAAATTTTGTTATTGGGCAATTGCTGAGACAATAACATTGTTCATTTCTTAAAGCCTATTCATTTCTCCCAAATCTCAAAGCGATCTTGCTATAATTGACCGCCTCTCCTTGTCGAAGCTTAAATGGTTAGGAAACCATTTTTTTACTTCTGGAACAAATATAGCACATTTTTTAAAAAAAGAAAATGAATCTTCGGAATTTTCGTTTTTGTAAAACGACAGCTTTCACAAAATTCATTTGAAGAACTGACTTTAAAAATGGAAGTCAGCTTCCAGCAATCGGAGGCTTTGCGGTTTTAATGTCTTTTGGATGTTGACTGCTTATTTATATCTATTCAAATCTTTTAAATAGACTGGAAAAATAGTACGATATAAGTAAAAAATAACATACTTTCTTCATTGGATTTCATAAAAGGATGGGAAAAATGACAGAGAAAAAAATCGGCATAATAGATTTAGGATCGAACTCCATTCGCCTCGTTATTTTTCATATTGATCAAAATGGACAATATAAAGAGCTTTACAATTTTAAGATCAATGCCCGTTTAGCTACGTATATTGACGCCGAAGGAAATTTGTCCAACGAGGGGATCGAGGTTGTCATCGATTCTTTAAAAAAATTTGTTCCAATCGTTCAATTTCATCAAGTGGCAGAAACGAAAGGGGTTGCAACGGCAGCTATTAGATCTGCCAAAAACCGGAAAATGGTCTTAGAGGCTATAAAAAGAGAGACGAATTTCGATTTTCGCGTCCTTTCCGGCCAAGAAGAAGCCTATTACGGCTACTTAGCTGTTATACATTCCGTATATTTAACTGAAGGCATAACCATTGATATAGGCGGAGCAAGCACGGAAGTTGCGTATTTTAAAAATCGGGAGCTCGTCCATTCATACAGTTTTCCGTTTGGGGCCCTCACATTAAAGAAAAGGTTTATTGCCAACAGCGAACCGAAAGAATCGGAAATGAAAGAGCTGACAGCGTTTTTGCGAAATGAATTTTCTTCGCAAAAATGGCTTAAAAACAAAAATGTTCCGGTAATCGGGATAGGCGGCAGCGCCAGAAATCTAATACGGCTTCATCAAAATAAAACCAATTACCCGTTATTTGGTATTCATCAATATGAAATGGAACCGAATGAAATTAAAAAAATAAATCAATGGCTGATCGGAATGACTGTCTCGGAGCGTCAAAAATTAGATGGACTGTCGAAGGAACGCGCGGATATCATCATTCCTGCAATTGAAGCAATTTATACGCTGACGGAAATCGTATCAGCTCCATTTTTTACAATGAGCAGCAAAGGCTTAAGGGAAGGGGTCTTTTTTGAGGAGGTGTTTTCCAACTTAAACGTCCGGTCTTTTTCTCAAGTAGCGGACGAAACATTTTCCAAGCTGGCAAGTGATTATAAAATCAACTTGAAGAATACATCATTTCTCCTTCGTCTTGCTTACGTATTTGTCAGTGAATGTGAGGCAAAGAAAATTATATCTTTTACTCAAGAGGAAAAAGAAATTTTGTTTAAAAGCACAAAGCTGGTTCAATTCGGGGAATTTATCGATCATCATTCAAGCAGTCAGCATACGTTTTATATTTTGACAAATCGATCGCTTGACGGAATCAGTCATAAAATGCGGTTGAAACTCGCATGCGTCGCTTCCTTTAAGTCCAAAAAAACTTTGATGAAATATATCTCTCCTTACAAATCATTATTAACGGAAGAAGAAATTTTATCGCTGGAGCGATTAGGCGCGATTTTGAAATTCCTTTATTCCCTCAACACGACACACCGTTCAATCATTTCCGAGCTGGAGGTGAACAAAAAGGAGGGGGAAAAGATGGAAATATCTTTAGCCTGCAACAGTGATTATACTTTTGAAGAGCAGGAAGCAAATAAGCAAAAAAAGCATATGGAACGCGCTTTTAACTGCCAAGTCGAATTATCATTTACACTCGTCTAATGGACATACGAAAGGTAAAAGGTGGGCGAAATTATGCAAGATAAGAAAGAACAATTGATTCCAGATATAAGCCGTCCAGAATTTTATAATAACCGGGAATTAAGCTGGCTTGCATTTAATGAGCGTGTCATGCAAGAGGCCATTGACTTTGAAAATCCTTTGCTTGAGCGGATGAAGTTTTTAGCTATATTCAGCTCGAACTTAGATGAGTTCTTCATGGTGAGGGTTGCTGGTTTAAAAGATCAAGAAAAAGCTGGTTTTAATTTACCGGAAAATAAAGCCGGCATGACGCCAAAGCAGCAGCTTAACGCCATTTCGGCGAAATGCCACACATTGGTCAAACGCCAATATGCAATATTTAATGAATATGTACAGGGGGAATTAAAAGAGGAAGGGATTGAATTTCTCAAGCTTAATGAATTAACTGGCGAACAATTCCGCTTTTTGGAACAAAAGTTTGATGAGCAAATTTTCCCGGTTTTGACGCCTCTTGCGATCGATGCGTACAGACCGTTTCCAATGCTTTTAAATAAATCGTTGAACTTGGCCGTATTGCTTCAATATAAGAAAAAAGAGCGGAAAAACCCTTTTTTTGCGATCGTTCAAGTTCCTGCTGTTTTGCCTCGATTCATTGAAGTGCCGAATCAAGATGGAAAGAGGCAGTTTGTATTTCTTGAGGATTTGATCAGCAGTTTTATTTACAAACTGTTTCTCGGTTACAACATCATTTCGGTCTCACCGTTTCGCATTACGAGAAATGCAGATCTGACCATTGATGAAGAAGGGGCGCGGGATTTGCTGGAAGTGATTGAGAAGGAGCTGAAAAAGCGGAAGTGGGGTGCGGCGGTCAGGCTTGAAATTCAAAAAGGAACGATAGATGAACGTGTTTTAAATTATTTAATGGATGTGCTGGAAATTCAAAAAATGGATGTTTATGAAGTGGACGGCCCCATCGATTTAACGTTTTTATTTCCATTTTATACTCATTTGCTGACCGATTTTGAGCACCTTGTTCATGATTCGTTCATTCCACCACCTCCGCTCGACTTGCCGAACGGAAATTTGTTCGAAGCTATATTAAAACGGGACTTATTATTACACCATCCGTACGAATCATTTCAGCCTGTTGTTGAATTTATTGAAAGTGCAGCGGATGACCCTCAAGTGTTGGCAATCAAGCAGACGTTGTATCGTGTAAGCGGAAATTCGCCGATCGTTCAAGCATTGGCAAAAGCTGCGGAAAACGGGAAGCAGGTGACGGTTTTAGTCGAATTAAAGGCAAGATTTGATGAAGAGAACAACATCCATTGGGCAAAAATGCTTGAACAGCACGGAGTTCACGTTATTTACGGCTTTCACCATTTAAAAACGCACAGCAAAATTACCCTTGTCGTCCGGCAGGAAGAAGGAACGGGTAAAATTCAACGCTTCGTTCATTTGAGCACGGGAAATTACAATGACGTCACGGCGAAACTGTATACGGATATTGGCTTTTTTACAAGCGAAGAAACATTCGGGATCGATGCAACCAACTTTTTTAATTATTTGAGCGGTTATGCGGAAAAACCGGATTGGAATCATTTTTCTGTATCGCCATATGATATGCGGGAGACCTTTATCAAACTCATCAATCAAGAAATCGAATGGCACCAGAAAAGCGGCAAAGGCCGGATTATTGCCAAAATGAATTCTTTAACAGATAAAACGATCATCATGAAGCTTTATGAAGCTTCGCAGGCTGGAGTCAAAATTGACTTGATCGTAAGGGGAATTTGCTGTTTGCGACCGCAAATAAAAGGCGTGAGCGAAAACATTCAAGTGCGAAGCATCGTCGGCCGCTTTTTGGAGCATAGCCGTATTTTTTACTTTCACCATTTTGGGGAGGAGAAAATTTTCTTATCCTCTGCTGACTGGATGACAAGAAACATGATTAAACGTGTTGAAATTCTTTTTCCGATTTATGATGTCCGTTTAAAAGAGCGTTTGAAAAACATCTTGGACATACAACTTAAGGACAACGTCAAAGCGCGTTTTCAGGACGCAAACGGCGATTATCATTATGTTGAACGGTCGGAAAACGAGCCAGTCATTAACTCGCAAAAAATTTTTTATGAAGAAGTGGTTCGCTACCATGACGCTGACTGATCGGCAGCGCAAGTTTTATGAAAACTAGAGAACTTTTTCACATGCGGAAAAATGATAGATTTTTGTCCCCTTCAAACAAATTGCTTTCAGATTCGAAATGTTTAGTATTATAATGAGTCTTGAATGAATTTTTTTGCTATTTTTTGAAAAAAGGGGATGAATAAATGAAATATCGCAAATTGGGAAGAACGGGGCTAAAGGTTAGCGAAATCAGTTTGGGAAGCTGGCTTACATACGGAAACTCCATCGAAAAAGAAACGGCCATTCGGACGATTGACAAAGCGTATGAGCTAGGCATCAATTCATTTGATACAGCGAACGTTTATGCAACTGGGGAAGCGGAAAAGGTCGTCGGTGAAGCATTGCGGAAATATCCGCGTGAATCATATGTTTTGGCAACGAAAGTATTTTGGCCGATGGGAGATGGCCCCAATGACAAAGGCTTATCGCGGAAGCATGTGTTTGAACAGCTCCATGCCAGTTTAAAACGCCTTCAATTAGATTACGTTGACATTTATTACTGCCACCGCTATGATCCGGAAACACCGGTCGATGAAACGCTGCGCACAATTGATGATCTTGTCCGGCAAGGAAAAGTGTTATATGTCGGCGTCAGTGAATGGACTGCTCAGCAAATACAAGAAGCTCTTGGCACAGCAGATCGATATTTGCTGGACCGCATCGTGGTCAACCAGCCGCAATATAATATGCTGAACCGTTATATTGAGAAGGAGATTATTCCAGTCTGCGAACATAACGGTATTAGCCAAATTGTTTTTTCGCCGCTTGCACAAGGTGTTCTGACGGGGAAATATAAGCGCAATGGAGACATCCCGGAAGGAAGCCGTGCGAGTGATCCAAAAGCAAATAAATATATCAATGATTTGCTGACAGATGAAAATTTATTGAAGGTAGAAAAATTAGGAAAAGTGGCGGATAAATTAGGAATTAAACTTTCCCAATTGGCGATTGCTTGGGTATTGCGGCAGCCGAATGTTGCCAGCGCTCTGATCGGATCCACCAAGCCGGAGCAAGTCGAAGAAAACGTCAAAGCAATTGATGTGGAATTAACGGAAGATGTGCTCGAGGAAATTAAGCAAATCCTGTCGTAGTTCTCCTTATGGCAGAATTTTGATTGAAGAACAGACGTTTCAATAAAAAAGGGGAGAAAGGATTGTTTTTGTTCAACAAGTCTTTCTCCCTTTTATTTTTCATTTTTTGGACTTGGAAGCGATGCAGTCACTCCTTTAATTTCTTAATTGATTTGAGTGCCGGACCTTCTACAACATCGCCGTCTATTGAAAATCTCGAACCATGGCATGGACAATCCCATGTTTTCTCGCCGCTGTTCCATTCTAATTCACAGCCTAAATGGGTGCAGGTAGTATCTACGATGTGGAGGCTGCCATTTTCATCTTTGTAGGCACCGGCTCTTTTTCCGTTATAGGAAACGACTGCTCCTTCATCAGGGGCTAAATCTTCCGGCTTTCTTAGAGCAAACTCAAGCTTTCCTTCAATCAAATGCTTTGCAACATCTGTATTTGTTGAAATAAACTGCTTCACGCTTGGATCTGCTTGAAATCTTGCTGGGGTAAAAAGCTCGCGATATCGGTTTTCCTTCCCTTTAATTATATCGACAAGCAGTCGTGCGGCGGCTGTGCCGTTTGTCATTCCCCATTTTCGAAACCCTGTCGCAAACAGGATATTTGCTTTCTGTTCGTTTATATGTCCAATATAAGGAATTTTATCCAACGTTGTTAAGTCTTGAGTAGACCATCGGTAAGGAATTTTTTGTATGCCGAATGCTTGATCGCCAAAAGCTTGAAGGGACTCGTAATGCTGAATCATCGGGATTCCTTGTCCAGTTTTATGATTTTCACCTGCGATCAGCACAAGCTTTTCTCCGTTGATCGTGACGGACCGAAGCGACCGAACCGGATTTTCGGCGCTGATGTACATGCCGCCGGGATACTCAATTTTTGTTTTGACAGCAATAATATACGATCTTTCCGCATACATTCTTGAAAAATAAAAGGCGGCATCATAGAAAGGAAAATGCGAACAAATGAATACATAGTTGCACAAAATGTGATAACCGTCTTTTGTCAAAATTTTCGGGTGTGGGCCATGTTTTATATCGACAGCTGCTGTATTCTCATAGATGTCTATCCCTTTTTCCGACGCGTTTTCCACAAGCTTTTGCAAATATTTTAACGGATGAAATTGGGCTTGATTTTTCATCACAACTGCTGTTTTTGCCTGTACGGGAACAGGGATGTTTTCCACAAGCTCTCCTTGAATTCCAAGCTTTTCATATGCTTTATATTCGTTTTCGATTTTTTTTATGTATTGCTCTGAATTCGTATAAACATATGCATCCTCTTCTTTCCAATCGCATTCGATGTTGTGCTCCTGTATCGTTTGTTTGATAAACTCCATTGCATCGCTGGCTGCTTCATAATATAGCTTTGCATTGCTTTCCCCAAAGTGCTGTATAAATTCATCATAAATCAGCCCGTGTTGTGCGGTGACTTTTGCGGTTGTATGCCCGGTCGTACCATTTAAAATACGATCCGATTCGATCAGCGCGGTTTTGATTCCTTCTTTCGCAAGCAGATAGGCGCTTGTGATGCCTGTGATCCCGCCGCCTACAATCGCTACATCAACAAAAATATCTTTGTCAAGCTTGTTGAAGGAGGGCAGCTGAACAGAATCTGGCCAAAACGGTTTCGAAAGCTTAGGAAGTTCATTTTTACTAACGGCTTCTTTCATAAAAAAGTTCCTCCTATTAGATCTGATGATGCTTTTATCTTTTCCTAATATTTGGGTTGTTATGTGCATCTGATAATTTTGAGCGGACTTTTTATTTCAATTAAGATATGCTGCTACGTTTCAAAGAAATAAGTTTTTTGCTGATTCCAATCATTCCTTGCTTCTACTTAGGGTTGCTGTAGGAAAATGCAGATTGAGAACACTAAGTAAATTCCGAAATAAAAAGCCTAATTCTCTCATTTTAAATGATGAGAAATTAGGCTTTTTCCTTAATTAGACAATATAAATTATAATGGACAAACATTAAAGCATAAGTTTCTTTACGAAGAGCACTCGAATAGTTATTATATGACTACAACCGAAATAACTAAAATTACACATTTTTATTATCATTGTATTCTTTAAGTAATTTTTCACATAAATCCTTGCAAATTCCTTGAGAATGGTATCTACTCAATAATTCACTTAGGTTTATGAATATTTTATTTTCATTTAATACATTTTTAAAATCTTGATAAGTGCCCTTTCTATTAATTTTCACCTTTCTTTCAGTGAAAAGGCTATTTATTTTATTATTGACTTTGTTATTGATTCTTCACTCTCAGCCACTGGGTTTTATAATGTTGAAGCAAAAGTCAAAATTGTTTCGATAAAATGTATATCATCTTCATGTAAACCATTTTTTCATCCATTCACTTACAGCTAAAATCCCCACAAGTATCTCTCCTAAAAGAATAAGGCATCTGCCATACGAATAGCCCAGCTTACAGCTATTGCAATGTTCTCAGCGGTAGTTTTACTCATTCTAGTATTCTTTTTTAAGTAAACTGGAAGTCTTGTTCTAACCATAGCAGCTGCATCTGAACCAGCATTTTCAAATTGGGTTAACCAATTTCCGATTTTTTACTATTATTTTTAAACGTTCTGGCAGTAGCTGCGTCTATTATGTTAAAATGTCTTGCCGCATCAAATACCGCATCTCCACCCGCTCTAAGCAACTGTGCGACTTTCACTATAACACCCATATTATAATGAGTACTGCCTAAAAATCCATTTTGAGAAGCTTAAAATGTAATAGTAATGATAACCATTGTGAACATTAAACTTTATTCAGCACCCTTTAATAGGTACAATGAATATTGACACCGCGAGCGAACAAAAGCTGGAATATCGGTGTAAAGGAGTGTGTCTGTCTTGTTTGATTTAATGCCTTTAATGCTGGAGCGAGTGGGAATTTTAGTCATTTTAGCTTTTTTGTTATCAAGGATGAAGGCATTTCGGCGAATGATTCATCATGAGCATGGATTAAGCGAAAAGCTAATGCTGATTGCCGTATTTGGATCTTTTGGCATTATTAGTAATTATACTGGTGTCGAAATTGCTCAAGGCAATATCAGCTCACAAACATGGCAAATAGAAGTGGATGGAGATGCCGCAATTGCCAATACAAGAATTATGGGAGTAGTGATTGGGGGATTGCTTGGCGGTCCATTCGTCGGCATCGGCACTGGTTTAGTAGCAGGACTGCATCGGATGACATTAGGAGGATTTACCGCGTTTGCTTGCGGAGCATCTACTATTTTGGCTGGATTCGTGACCGGTTTCCTTTGGAAGCGTTTTAGAATAAAAGACAATTTTTCACCTTGGAAAGCTGTTTTGACCGGAATTTTTATGGAATGTACTCAAATGGGACTTATTCTCTTACTTGCCCGCCCGTTTGAATCCGCAGTTAAGCTTGTAGAATTAATCGCTCTTCCGATGATTACGATTAACGGATTTGGGACTCTTATTTTTATTTTAATTATTCATTCGATTCTAGTGGAGGAAGAGCGGACGAAGGCGCTTCAAACACATAAATCTTTTTACATCGCGCAGCAGACCTTGCCATTTTTCCGAAAAGGCTTAAATGAGCATTCGTGTAAAAAAGTAGCGGAAATTATTTTAAAATGGACGAAAGCAGATGCCATTTCCATTACCAATCGGGAAATTGTCCTCGCTCATATCGGTGCCGGTTCTGATCATCATAAGCAGGGGCAAACTTTAGTAACAAAGCTGACAAAAAAGGTTTTAGAGCAGGGTAAAATCATTAAAGCAAAATCGAAGGAGGAAATCCAATGCCCAAATTCTGATTGTCCGCTTCAGTCAGCGATTGTTATGCCGCTTCAAGTACACAACCAAACGGTTGGCACGTTAAAGCTTTATTTTTTAGACCCGAGTCTTATGGATAAAGTGGAGCAAGAGCTGGCGGAAGGACTTAGCAAGCTGTTTTCTACCCAATTGGAGCTTGCTGATGCAGAACTGCAGAGAAAACTGCTGAAAGATGCAGAAATTAAAGCTTTGCAGGCGCAAATTAATCCGCATTTCCTGTTCAATTCGTTAAACACGATTTCCAGCTTGATCAGAACTGATGCGGATAAAGCTAGAAAGCTTCTTTTAAAATTAAGCGTGTTCTTCCGAAGTAATTTACAGGGAGCTAGACAATTTGTCATTCCGCTTGAAAAAGAGCTTGAGCATGTTGAAGCGTACTTATCTATTGAGCAGACAAGATTTCCTGATAAATATCATGTAAGTTTTGATATTGACCAAAGCTTAAAGAAAGTAATGGTTCCGCCGTTTACGCTTCAGCCTCTCGTCGAAAACGCCATCAAGCACGCTTTTGCCAATAAGGAGCATGGGAAAGTGTCCATTCGGGCGTATGCAGAAAATGATCAAATGATCTTAATCACCGAAGATAATGGCAGCGGCATTCCTGATCATTTATTGTGCCAATTGGGAAATCAGACCGTTCAATCGAATGATGGAACAGGAACAGCTCTTTGGAATATAAAAAAACGAATAGAAGAAATTTATGGTTCCGCCGGAGCCTTCCATATTAAAAGTGATGAAAATGGAACGAAAGTGACGATTAAGTTTCCATTAGAAATGAAAGGAGAAGTAGCCGTATGATCAAGGCTTTTATCGTGGAGGATGAACCGTTGGCAAGAGACGAACTTATTTACTTGCTTAAAAGGAGCAAGCAGGTAGAGATTGTTGGGGAAGCGGAACAAATGGATGAAGCGATTGAAAAAATCCGCCAGACCGACATGGATGTGATCTTTCTCGATATACAGCTGTCATCTCATGAACAAGGGATTAGACTTGCTGAAAAGCTAATGGAGATTGATCATAGACCTGAGATTGTTTTTGCAACCGCTTATGATGAGTACGCTTTAAAAGCATTTGAGCTGAATGCGGTTGATTACATTTTGAAGCCGTTTGATGAAGAAAGGATATTTCATACAATTGAAAAAATTTCAAAGCGGCTGGAAGCCCGCCAAGAAAAAAGACCGCAATATTTTCAAATGCAGGATGAAAAGATTCCTGTATCATTAGACGACCGCATTCTGCTTATTAACGTGAAAGATATTCTTTATATTGAGTTTAATGACGGAAAAACTATTATCACTTGCCGCGATCAAAAATATGAAGTTAAAGAATCGCTTGTCACTTTTGAAAGAAAGCTGCAGCAAACGCACATCATGCGTGTTCATAGAGCTTATTTAGTCAACTTGAATGAAATAGTTGAAATTCAGCCGTGGTTCAACTCCACGTATCATGTAATCATGAAAAATGGCGAATCGATCCCGGTCAGCAGAACTTATACGAAGGAACTGAAAAAGCGATTGGGCATTTAAAAAAAGCTGAAAGCTTTAAGCAATATTTGTGACAAAATTGTTGCAATTCAATTTAAGAAATTGACGATTTATCCCCGGATTCTTGCATTTTGTTTTGAAAACCGATCATGAAGATGTTTATTTAATACAATGAATGTAAAAAGCAAGAACAAAGGGGAGGTTGCAAAAAAATGAATGCGATTACAATCGTGATTGCCTCAATGTGTATTTTAATGATCGCCTACCGTCTTTACGGAACATTTATGGCTGTAAAAGTGTTGAAGCTGGATGATTCAAAACCGACACCAGCTCACGAATTAAATGATGGAAAGGATTATGTTCCAACGAATAAATGGGTAAGCTTCGGGCATCACTTTGCCGCTATTGCTGCAGCAGGACCGCTCGTCGGACCGATCCTGGCCGCACAATTTGGATATTTGCCCAGTCTGCTGTGGCTTTTGATTGGTGCCGTAATTGGGGGAGCCGTCCATGATGCAGTCGTTTTATTTGCTTCCATGCGGCAAAAAGGGAAATCATTATCGGAAGTAGCAAAAGAAGAATTAGGTCCGGTAGCCGGCTTTTGCACAGGACTTGCCATGCTGTTTATTATTACCATAACAATGGCTGGTCTTTCCATGGTTGTTCTTCATGCATTGGAAAAAAACCCTTGGGGCACGTTTGCAGTCGGAATCACCATTCCTATTGCAATGGGAGTCGGAATTTTCTATAAGAAAACAGGCAATTTAAAATTAGCTTCAACAGTTGGCTTTATTTTATTAATGATAGGTGTTTTCGCAGGACCTTCCATACAAGAAACAGCTCTTGGGGATTGGTTGACATTCGATACTAAAACTTTGGCGCTTATTTTACCAATCTATGCATTTTTTGCTGCGGCTTTGCCGGTTTGGCTGCTGCTTGCTCCTCGTGATTATTTGAGCAGCTTTATGAAAATCGGTGTGTTCATTGCGCTGATCATTGGTGTTTTTATCATTAATCCTTCTATTGAAATGCCGGCCTTTACAGAATTTATCCACGGCGGAGGGCCGATTTTAGCTGGACCTGTTTGGCCGTTTATATCGATTACAATTGCATGCGGTGCGATTTCAGGATTTCACGCTTTTGTCGGATCGGGTACAACGCCGAAAATGCTTAATAAGTGGAGCGATATAAAAGTTGTCGGCTTTGGAGCCATGTTGGTGGAATGTTTGGTCGGCATCATGGCGCTGATCGCTGCAACAGCTCTTCATCCGGCAGATTATTTTGCGATCAATTCCGCGCCGGAAGTATTCCGGACACTTGGAATGGATGTTATTAATTTACCAGCTTTAAGCCAGGAAATAGGTTTAAATTTGGAAGGAAGAACAGGTGGAGCGGTTACACTTGCAGTTGGAATGACTTATATTTTTACTGCGATTCCATGGTTTGAGAATTTGGCTTCGTATTTTTTCCAATTTGTTATAATGTTTGAGGCTGTTTTCATTTTAACTGCGATTGATGCAGGAACACGTGTAGCACGTTATTTAATTCAAGATTTCTTCGGTGAAGTGTATAAACCATTAAAAAAGGTAGACTCCGTTCCGGCTTCCGTATTTGCAAGCGCTTTAGCCTGTTTTATGTGGGGGTACCTGCTTTACTCAGGAGATATTGGATCGGTTTGGGCATTGTTTGGCGTATCGAACCAGCTGATGGCATCCATCGGACTGATTGTCGGTGCGACAGTCATTTTAAAAATTGCCGATAAACGAAGATATATGCTTACTTGCCTCATTCCGTTAGCTTATTTATTTGCTACAGTAAACTATGCAGGCTACTGGATGACCGTAAATGTTTATTTGAATCCGGAAGCTGCAGGCTACAACGTATTAAACGGAATTTTATCCATCATTATGCTCGTTCTTGGTATTGTCATCTTGGCAACGGCATTGAAAAAATGGATTGAAATATGGAATGATCCGGGCTTTCAAATGGAGGCTAAATCAGCCTGACACAAGGGTAATTGGGCGGCTCATTTGTTGATGCCGCTCTTTATTTGTTTAAGCATCACAACAGCGGTGGCGACAGAGGAGGAGAAATGATCAAACGATGGCAAAAAAACTTAATGGAAGTAATGGATCGTAAAAGCAATATCATGTACAATAACAACTAACTAATTAGTTAGTTGTATAAAAAAGGGTGATTTTTATGGCGAGAAATAAAGGAGAAGAGAGCAAAAAGAAAATATTTCAAGCTGCTGCGGAGCTGTTCGCTCATAAAGGTTTTCATGCTACAAAGATCAGCGATATTGTGGCAAAAGCAGGGCTCACGCAGGCAGCTTTTTATCTTTATTTCAACAGCAAGGAAGAAATTTTCGAACAAATGCTTGAAGATTTTGAAAAGCAGTTAATTCATTTTAGTGATGCAGGAAAAAAAGTGGCTGATATACAACCGGAGCAAGTGAAAGACCATGTCCGTGAGACAATCGCTGACATTCTGAAGTTTCTCGGAAAAAATCCTCACTTAACGAAAGTTGCACTCAGGGAGAACAAAGATGATCGTTTACGAAGCATCATTGTTGAAAAAATAGCAGCAAATATGAGCAACAATCAAAGACTTGGAATTGTTAAAACGGAAATTGACACTCAATTTGCCGGTGAAGCATTTCTCTCAGTGATCGAGCACATTATTGAACGATATGTAATGACAGGAGAAAAAACAGAAAATGAACTTGCGGACCAAGTGTCCCTTTTGTTCTTAGAGGGGATTTTGAATAAAAATTAAAAGGGGAACATGAAAGGTGCTGGAATGACGTTAACATCATTTCGCATTAGTGTATATGTGAAATAAAAAAACGAGATTAGATCAGTCGTTTTCCATTGGATAAAATGCTATTTAAAACCGCTAACCAATTTATTCGGTTAGCGGCTGCTCCGTTTTATTAAACGTTACACGATTTGCCAGTTCTAAGTCTTTCACGGCGTCTTCAGCTGTAACAAATCCTTCCCATCCTTCTTCTTCAATGATTCGGCAAAAATCAAGGAAACGGTCTTGGACCATTGCCTCATACCACAATTGCCGCTGCTCCAATTTGATTGTCCGTTCGTATGAAATGCTGGATAGTGCTTTAAGCGGGAACGATTTATTTTTGAAACAATGAAAGGCTGAAGAGCGTACTTTTTCAACAGCGTTTTCTACCGGTTTTTTCGGTATGCTGTCTAGTATTTGATCGATCAGCTCGCCCTGTTCTTTTGAGATTTTGCCCTCTAAATATAATTTTTGGGGAATCCATCCTTCAAGTACAATCCGTCCATGAGTGCAATGAATTTCCCATTTTGTCGATTCCGGTGCGTCAGGATCCATCGTAAAGCCGTGGTAATATTGAACAGGAACTAAAGAATATATGTTGTTTCCCGAACTTTTTTCGTCTTGTTGATAAACTGGTTTATGAAGAACGCTTGCCCAAACACGCTGTTTTTCACCGTTTTCCTCCGTCAGAGCAAAACCGTTCGCATCGACCGCTTCTCCGAGTATGTGACGACCGACCTCAAAAAAATGAACTCCATGTTCAATAAAAATGCCTCCGCTTAGTTGATCATTCCAAAACCAATGGCCATTGGCGACGTGATGAGCCGAGTTGGTGAGAGTTGCATGATGCACGAATCCAAGCAGCCGATGGCGGACGATCCATTCAACAGCTTCTACTAGCGGATTGTAACGCAATACAAGGTTCACGGCGAATGCACGCTTTTGTTTTTTTGCATAGTTCGCATTTTCCAAAAGTTCCTTGGCATAAAGGGCACCAGGTTTTTCTAACAAGACATGCTTTCCGTGTGTTAAAGCCAGTCGGCTAAGTGAGGAGTGAAGATGGGGCGGTGTTGCTAAAATGACAATATCGATTTCAGGATCGGCTATAAGGTCGGCTGCCTCATAATATTCTTTTGGCGTTATCGCATTATGTCTCTGTTTTTTGTAAGCAGCCATCACGCTCTCCCGTTTTGTATCCGTCCTTCCTGCGACAGCTGTCAATTGAAATTCAGGCAGCCGTGCAAGCGCACCGGACAAAAAAGTGGCAAAAGCGCCCGCACCTGCGATCCCCACTCGGTAAGTCTTCATCTTGCCAGACATGGTGTTTTCCCCCTTTACGTTATGGAATTTGACAACTTCATTATAAACGAAAATATAGTCTCGTAAATTTTGAATTGCACAATAGTAGGATGTATATTTTTCAAAACCGATTCTGTCAAGTGTAAAAAAAGTTTGAAAGATTTGCATGAATGAGAGCAAGGAAATGACAGGATGATCGTTGAATCAAATCTAGGAAACCTGCTCAAACAACGATTCCTAACAAATAACTTTTAATTATTTATTTGTATGCAAAAGCGATTGCCATCATGATTCAAAGGAAATTCGGGAGTTCCTTCCGGAAAAATCCAATCTGCCTTGATTATAAACATTAGAAAATATAGCTTTCTGCAAATGGACTGATGCAAACAGTTTGGAATCACTTATTGATGCTAAGCTTATTGAACAAAAATCAGCTTTCGAAAATATTTGCCGGCGCTTCCATTAGTTTAGTTGAGACGGGGAAAAAATATAACTGCTGCAACCAAAATTTTTTGTAATGTTTAAAATATTAAAACAATAAATTCATATTTTTTGATATGATGAAAGTAAGGTTTTGCAAAAAGAGGTGTAAAATGGATTTTCCTGTTTATATACGTTTGGGTCCTGTTTCGATTCATCCGCATTTATTTTTTGAGACTTTGGCTTATTTTGTCGGTTTCAGAGTTTACTTGCATACGAGAAATAAAGAAAGAATTCCGCTTGATAAGGCGATGTGGGTCGTGATCGGTGCGATAGCCGGGGCTGCGTTAGGATCAAAGCTCCTGTATTGGCTTGAAAATCCTGTTGAAACGCTGAAAAATGTGACGAATCTCAACTATTTAATGGCCGGGAAAACGATCGTCGGTGGATTGCTGGGAGGATTGATCGGAGTTGAAACCGCAAAAAAGCTAATCGGCTGGAAGCGCTCGACAGGCGATGATTTTGTCTTACCGCTTATTATTGGCATGAGCATTGGCAGGATAGGCTGTTTTTTAACCGGCCTCTCAGACCATACGCACGGCACCCCAACGACTTGGGTGACGGGTGTTGATTTTGGAGACGGCGTGCCGAGACATCCAACTCAAATATATGAAATTGTCTATTTATGGCTGATCGGTTTTTTCGTTCTATACATAAGAAAAAAGAAAACAGCTCCGTGGGAAGGGTTTCTGTTCCAGTTTTTTATGGTTTCCTATTTGCTGTTTCGCTTTTTTATTGATTTTATCAAGCCGACACCTCACCCGTATTTTGGGTTAAACAACATTCAGTTAGCAGCTTTCGTCGGATTGATGTACTATTTGTTCCTTATAAGGAAAAAAAGAAGGGAGAAATTTCAGTATGCCAAATAGACCATACATTTTCTATGAATTAACGAACAGCATTTGTTCAAAATGTTTGCGGAAAACGGAAGCAAAAGTCATATTTGAGAATGATCAAGTTTTTTTAGTAAAACATTGCCGTCATCATGGAAGAGAAAAAGTATTGATCTCAACCGATATCGAATATTACAAAAAATGCCGTGAATTTTTGAAGCGTGCAGAAATGCCGTATCGCTGGAATACCTCCATTCAATACGGGTGCCCGTATGATTGCGGCTTATGTCCGGATCACGAGCAGCACAGCTGCTTGGCATTGGTGGAAGTTACGGATCAGTGCAATTTGCAATGCCCGATCTGTTATGCGGAGTCTTCCCCGAAAAAACAGAAATGGCGCCCACTAGAGGAAATTGAGAAGATGTTTGATGCGATTGTGAAAAATGAGCGGGAACCAGATATCGTTCAAATCAGCGGCGGTGAACCAACGATCCATCCACAGTTTTTCGAGATATTAGAAATGGCGAAATCGAAGCCAATTAAGCATATAATGGTGAATACAAACGGAATTAAAATTGCCCAGGACAAAAAATTTGCTGAAAAGCTGGCTCGCTACATGCCCGGATTTGAAATTTATTTGCAGTTTGACAGTTTTGAAAAAGATGCGTTAATCGATCTGCGCGGAGTAGATTTGCGTGCAGTCCGAGAGAAGGCAATAGAACATTTAAATGAATACAACATTTCCACAACATTAGTTGTCACGTTAAAAAAAGGTGTAAACGATCAGGAGGTCGGAAAAATCATTAAATACGGTCTTTCGCAGCAGGCAGTCAGGGGAGTCACCTTTCAGCCGGTGCAAATTGCCGGAAGAACAAAAAATTTTAACCCTGCAACTGACCGATTAACGTTGAGCGAAGTTCGCAGCATGATTATCGAGCAATCGGAGGTTTTTCAAGCAGACGATATTATTCCCGTCCCTTGCCATCCTGACTGTTTGGCTATGGGGTATGCGCTGAAGTTAAACGGGGAAGTAAAGCCTCTGACGGGTATGATCGATCCGCATATTCTCCTTGAAGGAGATCAAAATACGATCGTATTTGAACAGGATGAACAATTGAAACATAAAGTTTTTGAGCTATTCAGTTTAAATCATTCTCCCGGCTCTTCCGCGATGTCACTAAAAGATTTATTATGCTGTCTGCCGAAAGTAGCGATACCGGAAAATATCAGCTATAACAATGTGTTTCGTGTAATTATTATGCAATTTTTAGATGCTTATAACTTTGATGTTCGTTCAGTTAAAAAATCCTGTGTTCATATTGTACATCACGACGGCCGCATCATTCCGTTTGACACGTATAACTTGTTTTACAGGAACAGCCTTGAAAACCGGCTGAAAGAAATTCAAACAGAAATGGCGATGACTGTGCATGAATGAGCATACAAAAAACATTTGGAAAGGCATCGGTATTGTGCTTCTTTTACATGGACTATTGTTGATTTTTCCGATTACGATCTTTTTTATCGGTTTTGTTCAGGTGATTTATATCATTCCAGCAGTCGTGATCGCCTTAATGAAAAGAAAAACAGCGATTGCTCAAGGAATACTGATCGCAGCTGGGATTACGTTTTTAGTGAATACTGCATGTTTCGGAGTGTTTATGATGGGATGGTACTAACGTAAAGAGTTTACAAACATGGTATAAAAAGCTGTAAATAAAACTTGTAGAGAAAAATATTGTCCTTCTCCACAAGCTCTGTAGCGCTAATCTAGGGGAAAATGGTCAAATTATAGGATTACATTTTTAACTTTCATAATGCCCTTTCGCCTCTTTTTTCGGCCATATTGTATAGCTGAAGCTCCATAAAAAATCGATAAACAGGATGAACGTCCATTTTGCAGAAAATGATAAAAGTGCTTCTGTTTTCTGGAAATCGTTGACGAAAAGAACCATGAACAGGAGAAGTGCATTCCCGATAATCCATGCTAGAAGGTGGCGGTACCAGCCTTGCCGTTCATAAGCAGCATGCTGTTTTCCGAATTGAGGCCGTTTGTTTGGCCGCTTTCCTCCAGCAAATCGGTAAGCAAACTGTTCATCCGCCCACTGAATCATCCGTTTGCCAAATGCAACCGAAACCCCAATATATACAGCAGACAATCCGTGTACAAAATGAGCTGTTGCGCCGTCTTTCAAATCGAAAACCGTTGCGATGATTAAAACAAGATCGATAAGAGGCGTACACAATAGAAGGAGCGACCCGATTTTTTTCCAGCCTAGAATATATCTGGCGAATAATCCGGCGCCGACAAATATCCAAAACAAAATTTCGCATATGACAATGAGCCAACCGATCATGATTCCACTCCTTTTTAAAACACACGTATTAAATAAAAATTTAACACAAGTGTATTAAAAAAACAACCATGATATAATAAAAATATGCCGAAAAAAGTGGATCACGTAAAACAAAGAGAAAAAATTGCTGTAGCGACATGGAATGTCATTGCGAAAGGCGGGATGGAAAAAGCAACCGTTCGCAATATTGCGAGAGAAGCAGGAGTTTCCGTCGGTTCATTAAGACATTATTTTTCAACTCAAGCAGAACTGCTGTCATTTGCAATGAAATTGGTGTCGGAAAGGGTGAGTCAACGAATTAACGAAATTGATTATTCTATGCCGCCGCTTGATGCAATGAAAAGGATGATCCGGGAGGTTTTGCCGCTTGAAGATGATACAAAGAAAGAAATGGAGGTATGGTTTGCTTTTACCCAGAAAGCTCTTTCGGAGCCGGAACTTCAGCCTTTAAGCAAAGAAGTATATCTTAAAATGCGTTATGGATTTGAACAGGTCATCAAGACCTTAGTCAAACTTGATCTTGCGCGGCCGAATATCAATGTAGAGCTGGAGGTGGACCGTCTGTATGCGCTGATCGATGGCTTGGCCATTCATGGATTAATGCATCCGGAATATTTATCTAATGAGATGATCGAATCCATTTTGGACAGTCACTTAAAATCTTTGTGCAAACAAGAGGTTTTATAATGGTTTCCGTCGAAACTAAGAATATAAATCAAACAAACTCGCATCCGCAAAAAAATGAAAGTTTAGGAATCCTTTCTAGCTTCTGATATAAAAGGAGGTGGGAAAATGGTTCAGCTTTATTACACAGATCAATTCAGTTTTGCACCTATTGTGGCTCTGCAGCAATCATTGAAAGAACATGAGAAAAAACAGTCTATTGTCGAAAAAATATATGAATCCAATCTTGGGGCCCAATCAGAAAAGGACAACATAAAAGATTTGAGGAAGGAAGCGCTGGCACACGGATCTGTTCTGAAAACAATCACGTTAAAAAGGGGGAAGTCAAACGCTCTAATCGTTCCTTGGAAATCAACTAAGTTCTACGCGAAAGCAAGGGGGCGGGCAGGATTTGGGCGTTTTGACCGCCTAGGTGAAAAAATTGATGATCTAGCTTCAGAATATGTTTATTTAAAAAACTGGATTGAAGAAAATTTTTTTGGTGAACAACGAAAAGAGCGGCTCGACAAACTCGATCATTTTTTTCAACAAAGCATCCAACAGTTAGCTGATTCTTTTTCAAAATCAGTTGGCGGCTTTTTTGTGAAGCATGGTCTCCCAGACGTGAAAGAGGAGATGTATAACGATATTTTAAAAGCTTATGAACAGCGCATCGAACAATATACATCTTTTTTACGCAAGCATAAGGATTATGCCCCAATCGACAGAACGGATGGTGAACAGCTGTTAAGGGGAAGCCATACTTTTAAGTTGGAGGCGCTCCGCCAACAATTTTTACAGAAGGAAAGCGCTTTAGAAACCGGCGATCATTATACAATATATGATTTTGAAGCGGCTGGGTCCTTTTATCAAGAAGCGGTCCGAACAGAACATGGCTATACGGCTTCAAAAAGCGAAGAACAAATCGGGATTGAACTCGGATTATTAGGGATGAAGCTGGAAGCATTGCTTCATACACCATTGTCTGAAAAAATGCGCGGCAACCTTGAGCATGTATACCATTCATATATCCAAAAAACGATTGAATCATAAAACCGCTTCCAGGAGGAAAAGAGGGAAGAAGCATATGGACGGAGCAAAAGGGCTTATTCCATACTTGATTCGAAAATCATCGATGACATTATTTCAAGCATGAGAAGGCACGCAAAAGAAAAAAATATAGATCATGTCTTTTTGCATATTATACCGTCTGCTTACGTTTCATATGAACAAAAAACAAATGATGCGAATTGGAATGATCTTGTCCGTTATCATTCCTCAAAAAACGACTGGGACATGTTTTTTCAAAATGATTGGTCGGCGCATCATGCGTATTATCCATTTACTTACAATAATCTTATCAACAATTGGAACTCTTTTATAAATAAAACAGAGGGTCTATTGGATATGAAATTTGATCAAGAGGCGGTCATTTTTGAAGCGAGAATTTAATTTATGAAGAAATGGATAATCAAACATTAAATGGAAAAAAGTCCGTTCTTTGAAATCATTTACAATGTTGCGATGGATGAAAAATTCATAAATTTGAAGGGAAAATGGAGATCCACGTCAAAATCCCAGTATTTTACCTCTAGGCCTTTGACGTGGATTTTTTATTTCGGGTGCAAGTGTAATAAAATGGAAAGGTCTTTGCATCATTCAAGAAAAAAGGAATAGCAGATCAACAAGAAAAATAGTTAAACGATTCATCACCGTTATGAAGACATAATGAGCAGCCGCACCGCCTAAATTTCATAGTTTGAGGAGTAAAGTAAGAATTGTTCCTCTAAAGAAAACTTGGGAAGGTTAGTCAATGTAACAAAGGATGTATACATTGATAACCTGACGATTCGGTTCTTTTATATGTGTTAACAAACGAATTTAAGTAAATAAATTAAACAAACTTTGCGATGTGAGCAATTGACAGATGTCATGAACTGAAAGAAATGCAAAAGGAGGACACGTCGTTATTGATGACCGTTGTTCCTCCTGCCCATTTGCGGTCAAAACGAATTACATTTCACAGCTCTGATCGTTGCATAGTCCTCCGCCATCAGCTGCCAGTGGTTTGAGCGGCGAAGAAGAGTTTTCTTCATCCCATATTTTTTGAAAGCTTTTCAAAAATACTTCTGTTGGCTGCGCCCCAGAAATGGCATATTTGCGGTTGATGACGAAAAACGGCACACCTCTGACACCGAGACGTGAGGCTTCCTGTTCATCCTTTCTAACTTCCTCTTCCAATTGACCGCTTGAAAGCACTTGCTTGACTTCGTCGCCATCCAAGCCGATTTCTTCTGCGAGTTCAACTAAAACTTGATGGTCACTGATTAATTTCGATTCAGTGAAATAAGCATAAAAGAGCCGTTCGTGCATTTTTCTTCCTTTCCCTTTTTTATCCGCATATTTCGCTAATCGATGGGCATCGAACGTATTTGTTGGCTTCATTTCCTCGAAGCGAAATGTCAATCCGACGGACTCTGCCTGTTTGGCAACATCGTTATTTGCCCGCTTCGCTTCCTCAACGGAAATGCCGTATTTTTGAGCAATGATTTCATGGATGGAAAGATCGTATTCCTTTTTGGCGGTTGGATCAAGCTCAAAGCTGCGGAACACGATTTCCGCTTGCTCCTTGTGCTGAAACAGCTCGAGCGCTTTTTCCATACGCCGCTTTCCGATATAGCAAAATGGGCAAACATAATCAGACCATATTTCAATTTTCATGTTTTCACCTTCTTTTATCAATCAATCGCACATCCATTGTATCGAATGAAAAGAAACAACTTCAACTTTTTCGACTTGACAGAAAGAAACAGGAAAACTTCATTTTTCATAAAACATTAAAATGATTGAATCTGTTTCGGACCTATGACGTTTGCGAAAAAAGCGTGAGATTTATCTGCAAGAAGATGTAAAATGTTGATCAACGGAATGGAATCGGAGCGTTTCATGTAAAACGGCCAGCGAAACATTAGAACTAACAGCGATTTTGTTAATATTACAGATGAAATCAACCTGAAGCCTTTTTATTAAAAAATTACGGAGAAAAATGAACTTTTTCCTTTCACGATTTGTATAAACAAATGAATGATGGGAAAGGAGTTGACAATTATGCCTGTAACCGGCTGGGTAATCAGTTCAATTGTAGGCGGAATCATCGGAACGATTTTCGGTGTTTCGATCGCTTCTTTAAATAAAAAGGTCGTTCGGGATCGATGGGGAAACATCGATTTTAAAAAAACCGATCTTTATTTCTATTGGACCCGTTGGGATACGATTACGGTTATATCCGCAATTTATTCATTTTGCTGCCTCACAGGACTCTTTATCTTTCTAATAAGGGGAGATAACATTAACAGTCCTGTCATTCAATTTTTCCTTCATCAATCGTTTATGTTTACTTTAATGACGTTTCTTTGGTTCATCGGAAGAATCCTGTATGTGTTCAAAGGAATTAAAGAGCGGTGGTCAGATGAATTTAACAGATGAAAAGCTCATGGAAAAATTTCAAAACGGTGATACGGAAGCTTTGAACGAGCTTTATGAACGATATCGAGCACCGCTTTTCCGCTTTATTTACCGTTGTACACTTGACGACCAGCTTAGCATGGATGTCGTTCAAGATGCATTTTTTGAAGCTGCAGCAAAAAAAGCATTACTTTTCCCCTGAAAAAGGTAGGCTGAAGACATATCTTTTTCAAATTGCTTATCATACGATGATCAGCAAAATAAAAATGAGAGCAAGGTGGCACCGTCTTCTTCCGTTTTTATATAAAGAGCCTGTCAACATATCCCGTTCCGATGAAAAAATGGAGGTCGAGCGGATGCTTCAATCGCTTTCAAACGAACAGCGGGCCGTTATCGTATTGTTTTATTATCATGATCTGTCACAAAAGGATATTGCGCGCATCTTAAACATTCCTTTGGGCACGGTGAAATCAAGGCTGCATCAAGCGGTTCAAAAAATGAGGAAAGAATGGGGGATCGAATCTGATGGAAAAGGATCGTGAAATTTATAAATTATTAAAAAAAATATACAGTGGAAATACCGGATTTTCCAATGAAAAAGTCAAAAATGGAGAAGCTTGCTAATTGGCTGTGTGAAAAGGCTTCATTTCCGATTCCTGAAGAACGAATCACCTTTAAAGGAATGGTATGTATTCAGGTTATTCCAATTGTTGTTTCGCTAGCTGTTTCGGTTTGGATGATTTTGTGAACCGATGGATGGGATCATCTTTGCAGGTTGATCCCTTTTTCCATGAATTGCTCGCCGTTTAACTGACACTTGAAACAGGAGCTTCTCAGTTCTATAACGAAAGCATTGAGAGTGCAACGGACAGTCCTGCCTGCTGCTCGGCGAATCTGCTCTTAAGTGATGCGGATCTTTTACAGTATGAAAGCTTAGCTCACACAACATTTTTTCTATGCTAAGAACATATTTTAGAGAATGGAAACTAGCGTTCAGTCATGGGCACGCCAGGGAAGCCTTCATATTATTGGAATGCACCTTTCACGCGTTTGAAGAAGAGGAAGTTTGCCAATTTTCATACAAATTGATTGACAGGTTGATAGTTAAATAGTTTAATAGTTAAATAGTTGAACTATTTAAAATAGGGGGCAGACAATGGATCGAAAAAAAATAGATGAATTGATCGAACGGTATATTAAGGTTTCGTTCATTGTAACGAAAAGAGCGGAAGAACTTGTGAAATGTGAAATTGATCCAGATATCACAAACGAACAACACTATCTTTTGCGCTATATCCATCAAAAGGAAAGGTGCACTTCAACAGAACTAGCTAATGTTTTTCGAGTGAACAAAAGCGCGATCACAGCGATGATTAATCGGCTTGTTGAGAAAGGATTTGTTCGGCGAATTCGCGATGAAAAAGACAGGAGGGTCATTTATTTGGCTTTGACTGAAAAAGGGAGCAATTTGTTTGCAAGCACAGAAGAGAGAGTTCATAAAGTTGTAGGATCGTTCATAACAAAATTTTCGGAGGACGAGATCGAATCGTTTATTCAAACCTATGAAAAATTGGCAAACATATTGCTTGAACTGGAGGTTGAGTCATGAGGGCAATCCTGAAAGGAAAATGGTTTGTACTCATTTTATGGCTTGTCGCTGTTATTGGTTTGCTCTTTACATCGCCAAACATGGAGGAGCTTGTGCGCGAAAAAGGGCAAATTACGGTTCCGGAAGGTTATTCCTCTTCGATCGCGAATGACATTTTAAAAGAAATTCAGAGCAAAGAGCATTCAGGAGATCTAATATCAGTCGCCCTTGTGCTGCATAATGAGGACGGGCTGACAAAGGAAGATTGGAAAGAAGCGGAACAAGCTGTAAAACAGCTTGAACAACACAGCGAGAATTTACGGATTACAGAAATTGTTTCGCCTTTTCATCAAGAGGAGTTAAAGGATCAGCTTGTTTCAAAAGATAAAACCACCATCTTGACGTCAATACAAATGGAAAGAGACGGAAGAACGGCAAAAGAAATGACATCCGCTCTTTATAAAGTGATCGATCATATTTCATTGGAGCATTATTATACCGGCAGCTGGATCATCGATGAAGACGTTATTGTCAGCTCGCAGGAAGGAGTGAAAAAAACAGAAGGCATAACAGTCGTGTTTATTTTGATCGTCTTGCTGATCGTTTTCCGCTCGCTTATAGCGCCATTTGTGCCGCTCTTGACAGTCGGCATTACATATTTGGCATCACAGTCAATTGTCGCCTTTTTAGTTGAAATGGTGAATTTTCCATTGTCCACTTTTACGCAAACATTTTTGGTCGCCATTTTGTTCGGGATCGGTACAGACTATTGCATTTTACTGCTAAGCCGCTTTAAAGAGGAGCTTGGCAAACAAGAAAGCCGAACTGAAGCGATTATAACAACCTATCGCACGGCTGGAAAAACTGTGTTTTTCAGCGGTTTAGCCGTTATGATCGGCTTTGCGGCGATCGGATTGTCATCATTTAAGCTTTATCAATCGGCTGCGGCAGTCGCTGTCGGAGTCGCCATCCTGCTGGTAGCACTTATGACGCTTGTTCCGTTTTTCATGGCTGTGCTTGGCCCGGTGTTGTTTTGGCCAGTTAAAGGAAATCTGGAACATAAACAGAGCAAGCTATGGGACTTTGCAGGACGTTTTTCGTTCACCAGACCGCTTGTTTCTTTAATCATCGTAGGAATTATTACCCTCCCAGTGCTGCTTTCCTATGACGGCAAGCTGTCGTTTAATTCCCTTCAAGAAATCGGGGATGATTACGACTCTGTCAAGGCTTTTAATATTATTTCGAAAAGCTTCAACCCAGGCGAAGCGATGCCGACAAAAATTGTGATCAAAAATGATGACAACATGAATAGGACGGAATATTTTGCTTTAATTGAAAAAATAAGCAGAAGCATCGAAAAAGTTGAAGGTGTCGAGACGGTCCGCTCAGTAACGAGACCGACAGGCGAACAGATCGACCAATTATTTGTGACAGAACAGGCGAAAACGCTGAAAGACGGAATTGGTCAGGGAAATGAAGGGCTTGAACAAATCAGCTCCGGTTTGAATGAAGCGAGCAAAGAGCTTTCTGCATCATCTCCGAAATTAAAACAAGCTACAGACGGTATTGAAGCGCTCGTTTCCGGAACAAATGAATTAAAAGCCGGCGTCGATGAACTTGAAAAAGGGCTTTCGCAAGTTAAACAGGGGATCGAGAGCGGATCAATGGGGGCCGGTGACATAAAGAAAGGGCTTGAGACCGTTCAAAACAATGCGAAAAAGCTGCAATCCGGCGCAGAACAGCTTTTGAAAGGATACGAAACAGCCGGAAGCAGTCTACATTCATTGCTGAAACAATATCAACAGATGGAATCACATCTCGGTCAATTGTCAACACATTTATCCGGCATGAGTGAATCTTTAAACCGCATCGAACAACGACATCAGCAGCTTCAGCAGGATGCTGAGTATCAACAGGTGAAAATGGCAGCTTCCCAGCTTAGTGAGCAAGTAAAACAAATGAGAAGCGGATTTCAGCAAATTAACGGAGCGCTTCAGCGAGTGACAAATGGAATAGAGCAGGCGAACCGTTCATATTCTGAATTACTTTCAGGTCAAAAAGCGCTCGTTAATGGAATGGGAGAGCTCATCAACGGGCTTGATCAGCTGCAAAAAGGGTTGAATAAAGCAGCGGTTGGACAGCAAACCATCATTTCAAAATTGCCGGAGCTGTCTAACGGCTTAAGCCAAGTCAACAATGGACAGGAGGAATTGCTGGAAGGTTTTTCTCAGCTGGATGGACAAATGAATCAGCTGATTTCAGGCCTTGACAAAAGCGTGGATGGTCTAAATCAAGTAGCCGATGGTCTCGGTTCTGCCGAAAATTACTTATCTGGTCTTTCTTCTTCAAATCAGGAAATGGCAGGCTGGTACATGCCGAAGGAAGTGCTTGAAAGCAAAGAATTTGCGGATGCGAAAGAAGCTTACTTATCGAATGACGGCAAAGTGACAACCATTGATGTTGTTTTCGAGAAAAATCCATATTCAACTTCAGCGATGGATCAGCTTACTGAGGTCAAACAAGCGGTGGAGTTTACCGTAAAAGACACGAAGCTTGAAAATGCGAAAATTGCCTATGACGGGGTTACTAGCATTTACTCCGACTTGAACGAGATTTCAGCAAACGACTACTCCCGCACAGTTGTATTGATGCTGATAGGGATTGCTCTTATATTAATTGCATTGCTGCGCTCGTTTGTCATGCCGATTTATTTAATTTTATCGCTTATTCTAACGTATTACACATCAATGGCGGTGTCAGAAGCCATTTTCGTTCGTCTTCTTGGATACGACGGTTTGAACTGGGCAGTTCCATTTTTCTCATTTGTCATTTTAATTGCGCTTGGCATAGATTACAGCATCTTCCTTATGAACCGCTTCAACGAATACAGAGATTTGCCTGTCACAGAAGCGATGCTTTCAGCTATGCGTCATATGGGAACGGTCATTATTTCCGCCGCGGTCATTTTAGGCGGAACATTTGCGGCGATGCTTCCGTCCGGTGTGCTGTCGCTGCTCGAAATTGCCACAATTGTTTTAACAGGATTATTTTTATATGCTCTTGTTGTACTACCGCTATTTGTACCGGTGATGGTCAAAATGTTTGGTAAAGCGAACTGGTGGCCGTTTATGAAAGAGGAATAAGCGAGAAGGGAACATACGCTTTGTGCGTAGGTTCCCTTATTTGTGCGCCCGGCATGTACATGAACTATAGGGTGTAAGTCCCGAACCCCGAAGACAGAAGTAGAGGTTAGCTCAACGAAAGGGTGTCCGTGGTGACGCGGAATCTGAAGGAAGCTGGAGGCAAAACACCGGTCCGAGGAACACGAACCTCATATAAGGCTAGGTATGATTGAGTGAGTTTGCAAAACAAAACAAAGCTCTTTCTGTCGAAGGTCATATCGAGTAAATGAGGCGGATAGATGGTGTGAAAGTGCATGTACTTACCCGGGGAGGTCTGGTGGATATGTGAAGTACGCTTCATAACCTACTTAGTGATAAGTAGCTGAACCGTCAGAAGTCAGCAGAGGTCATAGTATTAGTTGATCTAGAACAACTGAGAAGGACCGAACAATTAAGAGAGAATAGCCCTTGGCATTCAGTGAGTCATGATGAACACAGAAAACGTAGTACCTCACTTGAGGGAGGAAGCGGTGAATCCCGTGGGAGACCTCTTGGAGGGTGGAGTGACAACTGGCATAAAGAGAACAGCTATTCACGGAAGTTATGAAAACTTGCGTCAATTATCTTAATTGAACCGCCGTATACGGAACCGTACGTACGGTGGTGTGAGAGGACGGGAGTTAATCGCTCCCTCCTACTCGATTCATTTGTGCTATGAGAGACTTCTGCTATCAATGAATTGAACGGAATTTCCGCACTTGAAAATTGTCTTCAAGTAATACCCAATTTTGTGGGAACGGATAGCCAAGTACCCAATAACTAATTCCCCGTAAACCGTAATCCTTTACCGCATCAAATTTTGCCCGGGTGCTGCGCGCGTCTTCAAACCAGACCTCATGCGTACGGCCTTGTTCATCCACATACCGATAAAACGGTGATTGGGATGTTTGATCATACTGTATCGCAGCACTGTGTTGAACTGCTCGACGAATCGCTTCTTGCATATCAAATGTTTCTGCTTCCTGACCTTGAACATGGGGAAGGAGCCAGTCACGAGCATATACTTGGAAGCCCATAAAGATTTTATTTCTTGGAATGACGGTTACAGCATAATCTAGCACTTGTTTGATTTGATTAAGCGGAGAGATCTCCTGAGGAGGTTCAAGCCTATAACCCCATTCGTATCTCATTAAAATAACGAAATCTGCAATCCTGCCGTGTGCGGCATAGTCGTGTGCTTCATATAATATTCCTTTTTGTTCTGCGCTCGTTTTAGGGGCGAGCGCGGTTGAAACAAAATATCCTTCTTTCTGCAATTGGTCAACGGCGCGCTGTAAAAATTGATTATATAACTCACGATCGTCAGGATATACATTTTCAAAATCAATATTTAATCCACGATAACCTTTTTCTTTCATAGTGTTTATAATGGTGGTCAATAATCGATCTTGCAGTTCCGTATTTGAAAGGATGACATGAGCCAGCCGGGACCCAGGATCTCTAAACGTAAAATTTGTTATACTCAACATCGGAATCACTTGCTCCGATCTAGCAGATTGAAGAATCGCTGTGTCGTTTATTGCATCGAGTCCGCCGTCTTCCCGGATGATATAGGCAAATGGAGAAACGTATGTTAAAAAGCTGCCAGCTTCTCGAACTTCTTTGCCTCCTTCTTCACCTGCATGGATCGTATATGCATTTACGTCAATGACTGGTTTTACAAAAGGAATCGTTAATCTTGTCCCCGGATAAAGAAGGTCGGGATTTTGAATTCGATTGGCTTTGGCAATTTCCTGTACGGATATATGGTAAATTTGAGAAATTTGCGATAAATTCTCTCCAGGCTTCACAGTATGGATGCGAGGCGGAATGTTTAAAATCATTCCCGGATTAATTTTTGAAGGATCACTAATATGGTTAGCCTGAACAATAGACCCGACGGCAACTCCATATTTTTGGGCAATTTGCCATAATGTTTCCCCTGCTCGGACGATATGTTGACGAAAAGCAATGGGAATCACAAGTGATTGGCCAATCAGTAATCGATTAGGATCGGGCAGACTGTTTGCAGCAATAATTTCTGAAAGACTGATACCGTAGCGTTCAGCTATGTTCCATAAAGTCTCTCCTCTTTGTATAATATGAATGATCATAAGTGCCTCCTTTTTTTGTTTATATATATGTTGAAAATGGTTGATCTAGAAAATGACATGAGAGAAAATAGTTTGCTGAATATAATTTTTTAAGGTCTTTACATAAACAAGTGTAGTAAATTGTCGTTAATGGATAATTGAACTAATCATCAGGCCGAATATACTTGTAAACGTTGTGCTCTTCATCAAACAAATAGATCGGTCTTAATCTCCTCCTTTACAGCGTCATTTTCTGTGTGGGTGCTAGAAAATTATTTAACGGGTTTGATTCTCATCTGAACGGCAGGTTTGCACTTTCAGACAACAGAAATTTATTGAAAAATTCTGTTGTCTTTCATCATTTTAAGAGCTTTTACGAAAGCGCCGTTTTTTTAAGTCTCTTCTTTTTTTACAAAATGAAAATTTTAGAAAATCAACTTTTTTACTTAAGAACGTTTTTACGTAAAGGAGTTCAAGCGGGTAGAAGAGAAATTATATTTCTGGGGAGGGTTCAGGATGAAATGGATTTACATTTTTTTAGCGATACTGGGTGGGATGATGATAGGAATACAGTCGCCGGTTAACGGAAGTCTAGGCAAAAAAATCGGTGCTGTTGAAGGAGCATTTGTCTCTTTTTTTGTTGGAACAATGGTTTTAGCGTTCCTTGTTTTATTTTTTGGAAAGGGCCACATTACCGATTTGTTTCAAGTTCCAAAATGGAATTTGCTTGGGGGATTTTTAGGCGCGATGTTCGTCACGTTTACCATTATTTCTGTTCCGAAGGTTGGGGTGGCCGTAACGCTCCTTGCAGGAATCATCGGTCAAATGGCCATCAGCGTCATCATTGATCATTTTGGATTATTTGGAATGCCGAAAAATCGAATAGACATAAACCGCCTGATTGGGATCGGGCTAATGCTGACAGCTCTGTTCTTTCTTTACCGCGGCAGTGAATGAGATTTGTTTTAAGGGGAAAGCAGCGTATAACGTAAAGTATCACCCTTAAAGAGTCAAGAACATTCTTACATTTTCTTGACTCTTAATGTTTGATTGGTTATAATGAATTAGCCATTTAGTTCGTTTTATCATGGATCCATTATAAGTCGTACCTCATATTGAAATGCAGGCGATCTTATATGGTCTGCATTTCTCATGAGTGTACGGCTTTTTTTCTTATGAAAAACAAACAATGAATGGTAAAATCTTTTTTTGGAGGAAAAAGCATGAACACAGGTAAGGTAAAATGGTTTAACAGTGAAAAAGGGTTTGGATTTATTGAAGTCGATGGTGGAGACGATGTGTTTGTTCATTTTTCGGCGATTCAAGGCGATGGTTTTAAAACGTTAGAAGAAGGGCAAACTGTTAAATTTGAAATTGTCGAAGGCCAACGCGGACCTCAAGCGGCAAACGTACAAAAAAACTAATCCTTTCAAAGTGGCGCCTTATTTAGGTGCCGCTTTTTTTAGAAATTTATAAACATCTCGACTTGAGGATTACTGTTCGATAAAGACCCTGCAGCATGTGTATAAACATTCTTGATTTTTAAATATATTGGGGAGGTCGAAAGAGGGGAGACCATTTTCGAATATATGTGGTTGACTGTTTTGAGTTTTTTAGAAATGCAGGGGGAACAAATAGTACATAACGTTTTAATTCGCGTGTAGTTAACGAATGATAAGGAGCTGTCCAGAAAGTGGAGCCCATTATAATCATAAACATCGATATGAACGTTTCTAAATATTAAAGGGGTTTGTCTATAAGCCGAAAAAATGACTTATTTGACAAATCCCTTTTAAAATTTGAAACAAACTGCATACCATTCCAGATTCGTCGTGACACCGTTTTTTAAATAGAAACAAGCTAACTTTTTGTCGTAAACGCAGCATCCGGAAGCTTTTTTATTTATTGCTGTTTTTCTTCCAACACCTGTTTTAACAAATCACCTAAACTTGTGCCAAAAGAATCGCTTTTCGGGCTGTATTTTTGAATTAAAGCCCGATCTTTGCGGTTATTGACTGCCGTTTTCTTTTCTTCCGCTTTTTCAACCACATTGCAGCGGCGGCATTGGAAGTAAACGCCGGCTTTGCCGTTATGGATTTCCATTCGTTTTTTGCATTGTGGACAGCGCCGGTTGGACAGCTTCGGATCTTTTCGTTTGCTATAGCGGCATTCCATGTTCGAACATGCTAATAAACGTCCTTCTTTTGTAGAACGTATTTTTAAAAAGGAGCCGCATTCCGGGCACATGGAGCCGGTTAAATTGTGTGCTTTGTAGCTTCTATCGCTATTTTTTATTTCATTAACGAGCCGTTTCGTTTGCTTGCGAATGTTGTTTAGGAAAAATTCAGGATTTCCTTTTCCCCGTGCGATCGCTTCAAGCTCTTTTTCCCAGCGCGCTGTCAGTTCAGGTGATTTTAGTTCATCATTGACAAGTTCAATCAGTTGTTTACCTTTTTTCGTTGGGTAGAACCTTCCGTTTTTTCGCTCAACCGCTTCTGTTTCGATAAGTCTTTCAATAATATCCGCCCTAGTTGCAGGAGTGCCGAGTCCGAACTTTTCCATCTGCGTAAGAATGTCCGCCTCTGAATAGCGAAGAGGAGGTTCTTCCAATTTTTCTTCTATTTCTACTTGATGAACAGCAAAAGATTGTCCTTTAACTAAAGCAGGGATGTTTCTGTTTTCCGGCTCATCCTGCTGCTTCCCTAAAACGGCTTTAAATCCATTATTCAATACAATTGTCTCTTTTGCAGTGAGTGTTTCTCCGTTCACATCAAAAACTGCATGGACGGTTTCATATTCGTAAGCAGGATAAAACAGCGCCAAAAACCGGCGGGCAATCAAATCATACAGCTTCCTTTCATCAGCGGAAAGCTCGCTCATATTTAGCGGTTCCTCAGTCGGGATAATGGCATGATGATCGGTCACTTTTTCATTATTGAACACCCGTTTTAATAAAATTTTTCCTTTGTTGGAAAGGAGAGGACGGATTTCGTCTTTATAGCCGGAAGCCATTGCCTGAAGCCTGTCAAACATTGTCGATTCCATATCCGCAGTTAAATAACGGGAGTCTGTCCGCGGGTATGTGACAAGCTTATAATGCTCATAAAGCTTTTGCAGTATCGTTAACGTTTTCTTTGCGGAAAAGCCGAAACGCTTGTTGGCATCCCGCTGCAGCTCGGTTAGGTCGTATGGCAGCGGTTGATGTTCTTTCTTTTGCTTGCGCTCCACTTTGATGACTGTACCTTTTTTACCATTCAGGTTTGCCAATAGATGTTCAGCCGTTTCTTTGGAAAAAATTCTTTTTTCGCCGTTTCGCTCCCAGATGGTATGAATGGAACCGATTTTTGCATGAATCGTCCAATACGGCTTCGGTACAAATTTTTGAATTTCTGTTTCCCTTTTCATGATCATGGCAAGGGTTGGGGTCTGCACGCGCCCTGCCGAAAGCGGGTCATTATATTTCGTCGTCAAAGCTCTTGTCACATTTAAGCCGATGAGCCAATCTGCCTCTGCACGGCAAACAGCAGACTGATATAATGCTTCAAATTGTTTCCCAGGTTTTAAATGCTTGAAACCGTCACGAATGGCTTTATCGGTCTGAGATGAAATCCATAGGCGCAAAATCGGCTTTTTCCAGTTCAGCTTTTTTAAAATCCATCTTGCAACAAGTTCGCCTTCACGTCCGGCGTCTGTTGCGATAATGCAATCTTTAATGTCCGTTCGTTTCGCCAACAGTTCTATGCCTTTATAATGCCGGCTCGTTTGTCTAATTACTTTTAACCCCATTTTTTCTGGGATAATTGGCAAATCTTCCAGCCGCCATGTTTTATATTTTGGATCGTAATGTTCCGGCATCTTCAATTCAATTAAATGACCGAGCGCCCACGTTACGATATACTTGCTTCCTTCAAAGTGAAATTTATGCTTTTTTTTGCAACCAAGCACACGGGCTATCTCACGTGCAACGCTCGGCTTTTCAGCTAAAACGAGAGATTTCATATAATGCTCCTTTCTTTCAATCAACAACGTTTTAAGTATAACGGAAAGGAGGGAGGTTTGCATTAGTTGAATGAAAAAGCATAATATGTTTCAGTTTTATATCTCTTAAGGCAATGAATTCTTGTAAAGGTTGTACTATGGGATGATTGACTGTTCACATACAGAGGATGCATGTTCAAATTTAGTTCTTTCGTATTACCTCAAGAAATCAATCACACTCAATTTAGGAACATGTTCGTTTCTTAAAATCAGCAGAGACAAGGAGAAAGCTGGCAATTTTGAAAATTAACAAAAATAAAAAACGAAATATTTTAAAATCTGTTACAATATAGGTAAAAAGGGGTGGATTTGTGGAAGCTTGGCAATTTGATAAAAAAAGGTATATATGGTTGTCCTTATTAGTGCTGGTGCTTTGTTCCAATTTTCTAATATATAGGTCGCCTTTGTCGATTATGGTATTGCCTGAGGAGATGGGATGGGTCATCCTTGGCACTTTAATGGACTTGGCAATCGTTGTTCCGCTTTTAATGGCAGTAATATATAAAAAGAATTTTTCAGTTAAACGTTTTATTATTTGGATGGCAGGAGGATTAATTTTAGCTAGGTTTATCATTCCAGCAAAATACTTTGAGCCATTTGCAGCAATATCTTATATAGGTATTGCCATTGAAGGATTGTTAGTATTGTCAGAATTAGCTTTGCTATTCATGTTTTTGCGCTATTTGCCTGCAATTATTCGACAGGTCCGCATGAGTGATGACAGCTTGTTGTTTTCTTTTCCGACTGCTGTTGAAGAAAAAGTTCGCAAACATCCTATTGTACACATCGTAGCGTCAGAATTCCTTATGTTTTACTATGCCTTTATGTCGTGGAAGAAACGACCGCCGAAAGGTGAAAAATACTTTACATTGCATAAAAATTCCAGCATAGTGGCATTTCAAATTATGATCATTCACGCAATTATTATTGAAACGATCGGAATTCATTGGTGGCTGCATGATCAGTCCAAGCTGTTGTCCATTTTGCTGCTTATTTTGAATATTTATTCAATTATCTTTTTTCTCGGCGACTTACAGGCAGTACGCTTAAATCCATTGAAAATGACAGATAATTACTTGTACTTATCTCTTGGATTAGCAAAAAAAATGGTATTGTCGTTAGATGACATAGAGTCAATTACCATTGATCAAAAACAATTAGAGAAAAAAATAGATAAGAAAACAACTATTGAATTTATTGCTAGAGATTTCGAAACGGTACATCCGAATATGATTTTAGAATTAAAGAATCCTTGCCGTGCCACACTTTTCTTAGGATTTCAAAAAACATATTCGAAAGTGGCTTTACGTTTGGATCATCCTGATACGTTTTATAAGATGCTGAAAGAAAAAGCTTCTCAGGCAAAATAACAAAAGGCCAAATTAATTAAGAGAATAGTATTAATTTTCAAAATAATAATAACGAACGTGAGCAGCTGTGGTGCTCTAGCTAAGTTGTCTGTCGTAAGAATAGTGTTTTTTATGGCATAAATCGCTATTTTTTGTTGCAGCCGTTCGTTGTTAAAGTGCTACAAACGCTGATTGGCCAACAATGGATCATCAATTGCAACAAGTTGAAGTTGTTCAGGGGAGCCAATTGTGACGGATTAAAAAAAATGCCACATAGTTAACGGCAAAATTATTTATTTCCGCCGCTCACTAACACTTTTTCCTGACCCTGTTGCCCACGCAATCTGTGATAGGGAACTTCCGGCAAGATACTTTATGTTAACTTGAGAGGGGGGATATATATCATACATACCTATTGAGCAGAATAATTTCTTGATCGCAAGGGGAAAAATACCTTTGGGATAACAAACCGCTAGTAACATCTAATTTAGTTAGACCCGCCATGGCCTTTATTTGAAACCGAAGACAGCTTACGAACAAATATATTTAGGAGGTATGATGATGAAAGCACTAATATTCCGTGGACCAGGCAAGCTTGAGTGGGGAGAGAAGGACAAGCCTACGATTCAGGAACCAACAGATGCCATCGTAAGAATCACCAAAACGACAATCTGTGGAACAGATTTACATATTTTGGGTGGAGATGTACCGGCTGTAACTGACGGACGGACATTGGGACACGAAGGTGTTGGTATAGTAGAAGAAGTCGGCTCAAGTGTCAACAATTTCAAACCTGGAGACAGAGTGCTGATTTCTTGTGTGACTTCCTGTGGAAGCTGCGATTATTGTAAAAAAGCGATGTACGCACACTGTGAAAAAGGCGGTTGGATTTTAGGGCATTTGATCGACGGTACCCAAGCAGAGTACGTTCGGATTCCATATGCGGATACAAGCATGTATCATATCCCTGAGGGAGTCGATGAAGAAGCGCTTGTTATGTTGAGTGACATTTTTCCGACAAGTCTCGAAATCGGGGTAATCAACGGCGAAGTTCAACCAGGGGATGTAATCGCAATTGTCGGGGCCGGACCGGTCGGAATGGCAGCACTGTTGACAGCACAGCTTTATTCACCAGCGGAAATCATCATGATCGACCTTGACGATAATCGTCTGGAGCTGTCCAAAAAGTTCGGTGCCACTAAGACAATGAACAGCTCAAAGACAAATGCGGTTGAGCAAGTGCTTGAACTAACGGACGGAAAAGGTGTTGACGTAGCGATTGAAGCGGTCGGATTCCCGGTGACCTTCGACATCTGCCAGCAAATCCTAAAGCCGGGCGGACGGTTGGCCAACGTTGGTGTTCATGGTAAGCCTGTCGAATTGCACTTAGAACAATTGTGGATTCGCAATGTCAAAATCACAACTGGACTAGTTAGCACGAGTACGACACCGATGCTGCTAAAGACGGTGCAGTCAGGAAAAATTAAACCGGAACAGTTAGTCACTCATCGTTTTTCGCTGGACCAGATTTTGCAGGCATACGAAGTATTTCGCAATGCGGCTAAAGAAAAAGCGATGAAAGTCATTTTATCCAATGATTAACCTTTAAAAAACTTGATGTAAGTGAAGCATTGTTCTTAAAAAGTAAACCATTTTATTGTAACCCCGTCCTAAACTTAGAACGGGGTTATGTGTGTTGGATGGATGCTTAAATTTATTAGAAAAAAGAAAAAGCTTCATTATTTGATTGCGAGAAACATCATTATGGAGCGGAAAAAGATTAACCTATCTGTTCGTTTTTCATATAAAACTGTAAAATGTAAGAAAGCAAAAACGTGCTAGCAGCTGTATGTTTACAAGACTTATAAATTCAGCGTATTTTATTCGAAAGCTAAGTCAACGATTCGGCGGGGGAGAGATGCTATTTCACGGAGTTCGTTCATTTTGGACAGGCTTTTTTCAACTTCTGCTTCTTTTTTTATAGCATTGCCGTCATTTTAAGTTATGAGTGTTAGTGATCTGCGCGCTTTGCGAATCCTCATGGAACATAGAATAAATCATAATAGTCTAGAGTCTGATATTGGTTTCAAGATTATCATCTGTTTGGGAGGCTCGTTTTTACTATTGGTTTTAAACACTCAAGACTTTTCAGTCCCGAATGCTTTCACTTGATTAATGAAAAGATTAGGTTAATAATTGAGGTGCAAAACTTGCATTTCATTATTTTCTGTTTATTCTGTCATTCATAAGCTTTTTGATTCAATTGAAGGGGGAATGTTATGAAAATCGCTGTTGCTGGAGCTGGCGCGGTCGGCGGCTATTTTGGAGCTTTATTAAAGAAAGCCGGACATGATGTTGTTTTCCTTGCAAGGGGCAAGCATTTAGAGGCAATGAAAAAATCAGGTTTAGTGGTTAAAACGAATGATCAACTCCTCACAATAGACGGTGTTTTTACAGATAAAATAGAGGGTTTTGCTGATTGTGAGCTGATACTGTTTTGTGTGAAATCAACCGACACGGAAAGTACAGCAGAACAGATTGCCTCTTTGCGGAATGATCGCGCAGTTGTTTTGACGCTGCAAAATGGAGTCGACAATGAAGAAAAGCTCGCTCAAATTTTAGGTGGAAAAAGGCTCTTGTCAGCTGCAACCTATCTGTCGTCACATGTGGAAGAGCCTGGGGTCATAAAGCATAGCGGAAGAGCAAAACTAGTGATCGGTGCTCTGGATGAATCACTCATTTCGTTCCGCGATAAAGTGGCAGATCTTTTTCGTCAAGCTGAAATTTTTGTAAAAACAACAGATGATATCATGCTGGATAAGTGGAAAAAGCTGTTGTGGAATGCAACCTTCAATCCGCTTGCTGCTTTATCCAAAGCGACTGTCGGTGAAATTATGGAGCATAAAGAATTGAGGAAAACAGCTGAAAATGCTTGCCGAGAAGTGATGCGAGTAGCCAATAAAATCGGGATTCCATTAGATGAAGAAATGTTTCATCGCACTTTTGCCAATTCAGGAGCAGCTCTGAAGCATAAGCCGTCCATGCTGCAAGATCGATTGAAAGGAAAAAGGATGGAAATCGAATCATTGTGCGGGTTTATCGTGAAAAAGGGGCGGCAGATTGGTGTTGAAACGCCTGTTCTTCAAACGTTGTACAGCAATTTGCTTTTTCTTGAAACACATCGATGATCCGATGGACAATTCCTATACACATGAAGGATTCAATTCCATTCATACATAAATATCGATCGATTGATAAAAACAGAAAAATAAGACATAAAAGAAAGGACGATTTAGCATGAAAACCATTCCGGATATAGAAATTTATGTAAGATATTGCGAAACGGATGCGTCAGGCCATGTTAACAATACAAGCTATTATTTGTATATGGAGGAAGCTCGGACTAAATTTTTACAACACATGTCAAAACAAGTAGGGAACCAAGACTGGAAATTTATTTTAGCATCCACAAAATGCGATTACCTTGCTCAAGCGTATGCCCATGATACATTAACGGTAACTTCAAAAATTACGCGGATTGGAACGAAAAGCTTTTCGATGGAGCATGAAATAAAAAATGCAGAAACGGGGAAATTGATCGCAAAAGGGGAAGGAGTTATCGTTCATTACAATTTTAAGTTGCAGCGTTCTGAGCCTTTAACTCCTGAAATGCGTTCGATCCTTGAACAATACTTAGTAGCTGTTTAATGAGCAAGGCAATTTTGTAAGCCTTATCAGTTGATTAATATCATTCTGATTAAATAACTAAAGAAAAAGGATTTTCCGAATGTATCCACCGGAAAATCCTTAAAATTTGTTATTCAAACGCATCACGCACAACTTTTTTGACCGGGTCGACTGCATACCAGCCCCATGTAGAAGTATGTCCCTCTTTTGTCTCCGGATCACTGATCACGATTTCATAAACGTGAATAATATATTCGCCTTTTTCATTATCATGATCATATTCAACGTAAACGTTAGAAGTATTTTCAATTTTTAAATACTCCCGGACTAACTGTTCAGCTTCAGTATGGCTTATAGGACGGCTTTTCTTTGATTCCTCAGCCTTTTTTTGCTCTTCCTCTCTCTTTTTTGCTTCTTCTTCTTCAGCTTTTTGCCGCTCTTCTTGAAGTTTTTTCTCCTGCTCCTGCAAGTATTGATTTTTCGCCGCAGCTGCTTGATTCATGAATTGTTCTGCATTTTTGGTAACGCTGACGACCTTCTCGTTATTTGATGTTGTTTCCGCAATTTTCTTAAATATGGCGAATGCTTCGTCATACTTGTTTTCTTCCAACAATGCTTTCCCTGACTCAAGTTCAGATTCCATTTCTTTTAAAGCAGCGCTCGTTTTTTCCGCTTCTTCGATTATTTTTTCAGCTTTCGGTTTGAGAATATCAAGAATCTTGGAGGTTTCATTTGAATTTTTGATTTTTTCTGCCAATGATATGGCGGTTTCAAATTCTCCTTTTTCAAGGGCAGCAACGCTGTTTTTAATTTGTTTTGACAAATCCAGCGCCAATTGAGCTTCTTCAGTGTTTTTTTCATGAAGAGCTTTGTTAAAAAACGAGATGGCGTCGCTGTATTGTTCTTTTTTTAGCGCTTCAATACCAGATTCCATGTTGAATTTATATTCTTTTGATGTACATCCGAACAGAAACATCATGGCAAAAATCAAAATGTAGAAAAATAAGTTCCGCTGTTTCAAGTTTTTACCGCCTTTTCTAATATTATTGATTTCATGTAAATTATATCCCTCAAAATACGGCTCTTACAAGAAAAAATTTTATTCAAAACGTTACTAAGAAGTGTAATAGGCGAAGCGTTTAAAAGGAATGATATAAAAAGATTGAAATTCAGAAAGGAGAGATGAACGTGTCAAATGACTTTTATTCAGCAGTCAAACATCGACGCACTTATTACGGAATCAGTAAAGAATCAACTGTTTCTGATGAGCGTATTCAAGAAGTGATCAGCCACGCAGTTCTATATACACCATCCGCTTTTAATTCCCAAAGCGCCCGAGTCGTTCTTTTGCTTGGCGAGCATCATAACAAATTGTGGGATATAACGAAAGAAACGTTGCGAAAAATTGTTCCAGCGGATCAATTTGCTTCAACAGATGAAAAAATAAATTCATTCCGAAATGGATACGGTACTGTATTGTTCTTTGAAGATGACCGCGTTGTTCAAGGGTTGCAGGAACAATTCCCATTATATGCGGACAATTTCCCGATTTGGTCACAACAGTCTTCTGGAATGCTGCAATTTGTGATTTGGACTTCGTTGGAAATTGAAGGATTGGGCGCCTCGCTGCAGCACTATAATCCGCTCATCGATGATGAAGTGAAGAAAGAATGGAATATACCAAATGAATGGAAACTAATTGCTCAAATGCCGTTCGGAAAACCGACAGCTGAGCCCGGTGATAAAGAAATAAAACCAATAGAAGAGCGATTGAAAATATTTAAATAAGATGCTTATGTTTTCAAATTGTTGTCACCCCCTTTTCAAAAAAATAAAGCTGAAAAGGGGTTTTGCATTTGAAACAATTCAAACCGAAAGAGAAAAAACGGCTGTTCTTTTTTTTATATTGGAAGGAGTGATATTTTTTTCTTTGACACTCATGATGTAAAAATTTTTTCAAACGTTTCCTTCTTAATTATCAAAAAAGAAAATAAAGGTGAGCGAAACAATTGCTTTTTTCTTCATCTTCCTTCACTATGGTAATGTACGCTAATATATTTATAAAGACAACAATTGCTTCATTTATTTATGGAAAACACTCTTCAAGTTTCATCCTCATCAAGTGTATATTCTTCCTATTTACAAAGAAAAAATATTACAATAACATGTATTAAGCAGTCTATTTGTATCGCTAAATAATATAGAAAAATTGTTAGAAAGAAGGATTTATATGGGAGAAGAACGAGACCTGGCACAGGAAACCTTCAATAAAGTGCCGCTCATGATTGTGTTAATGTCCGGTGCTTTTGTTGCCATTTTAAACCAAACGTTGCTTGGAACTGCTTTGCCGCATTTAATGATGGATTTCAAAGTTGATGCCAATACAGTTCAATGGCTGCAATCGATTTTTATGCTTGTTAATGGGATTATGATACCGATCACCGCGTTTTTGATTGGTCGTTTTACGACAAGAGGACTGTTTCTTACAGCCATCGGAATTTTTGCTGTTGGAACTGCAATTTGTGCAATTGCTCCCAATTTTTCTGTTTTAATGGCAGGGAGAGTGGCGCAGGCTGCTGGTGCCGGAATTATCATGCCGCTGATGCAGACAATCTTGTTTTTAATTTTTCCCGTTGAAAAAAGAGGAACGGCAATGGGGATGTTTGGACTCGTTATTGCATTTGCGCCGGCAATTGGTCCGACTTTATCCGGTTACCTTGTAGAGCATTTTGCATGGAGAAGCTTGTTTTATGTGCTCTTACCTATTGTAGTCATTGATCTTTTCTTAGCTTTTTTCATCCTAAAAAACGTTACGCGGCAAACTTACCCCAAAATCGATATTTTATCCATCATCCTTTCAACGTTAGGGTTCGGCGGTTTATTGTATGGATTCAGTGCAGCTGGGAGCAGCGGCTGGGGGAGCGGTCAAGTTATTTTATCGCTCTTCATCGGTTTGATCACTCTTACTTGGTTTATAATTAGACAGCTGCAATTGGATGAGCCGATCCTGGAATTCAAAGTATTTAAAAGCAAGACATTTTCGATCACAACTGTTTTAGGCATGATTGTGTTTATGTCTATGATTGGCGGAGCAGTTATTTTGCCGATGTTTACGCAAAATATGCTGGGATTTTCAGCATTTGAGTCCGGACTGGTGCTCTTGCCAGGCGCACTTGTCCAAGGTGTGGCCAACCCGATAACAGGCAGATTATTTGATAAATTCGGTGCCAAATGGCTGGCGATTATTGGATTTTTTACCTTAACGATCACGACGTTTATGCTGTCACACCTCACCTTACATACAACGTTTACATATTTAGCGGCAGTAAATGCTTTCAGGATGGTCGGTGTTGCGATGGTCATGATGCCGGTGACAACCGCTGGTTTAAATCAACTGCCTACATATTTAATTTCACACGGAACTGCGATGAACAACACAATGCGGCAAGTAGCTGGTGCAGTTGGAACAGCTTTGCTTGTGACAGTCATGACAAATACAGCGTTGCCTGAAAAAGGTATTGAAGGAATGATACATGGAGTAAATATATCTTTTGTAGTGGCAGGTATATTCTCTGCGATCGCTCTCATCTTATCGTTTTTTATGAAAAATTCGCAAGCGGCAAAAGACGAAAGTCTAAAGGAAAAAGAAAACAAGCAAATTGTGAGCGAAAGCTAATTTTTTTCTTGGCAATAGCTAAAAAATAAAGCAGAAGCAGGGTAAGCCCTGCTGCTTTATCGTTTTATGTCTGCTGATTGTTCATTTGATTGCCAGCCGGTTGATAATGATTAATGATCGCTTGAGCAGTATTTTGCTGAAAGACCGGCACTTGATAATAACCTTTTTGGTTCATATATTGCCAAACTTCATAAGCTTGCTCTGCGCAATTTTTCGCCCCTTGGAGCACGACATTTCTTAATTCCGGATCTGAGCATTCCAATGCAGCATGCATTCTTAATGCTGCTGACGCTTTTAAACATCCTAACATTCCTGACGCAACATCATGGTCGTTCATCTCGTTTATTGAGCTGTTGGGAGCTTCCGGTGTTCCGCCTGAGGTGCCAAAGGAAGGGCTTGCATTTTTCAATGGGCGGTAAGTGCTGAAATTTTGCTGACTGCTCTTGTTTTTTACTATTTGAACGATTGAATTGTATTCATTTGTCATAAAAATGATTTGATTTTGCAAAATGTTTTGCAGCTCTGGATCTTTGCAATGGGGCTGATAAAGTTGAAATTGGTTAATTCCATCAATTGTGTTTGTTAAAACTTCATGTACTTCCATTAATTCATGAGCACCTAATGGATTCATACCTTCAATCCCTCCTAAGTAATTTTTTAACAGTTAGTATTATGTTTGAAATTTTTCATTTTATACAAAAAACCCCTCAGTCTGCGATACTGAGGGAAAACTTTTAAGAAATTATTTTTACACGCTCTTTTCCAGAAAAGCTTTTACATACTAGCATCTGACTAAATCTATTAGAATAATTTGTACGTGCTTGTATCGTTCCTTGTTCATCCATTGTGAGGATCCATCCTGCAGGCAATTCTCCTTCAAAATATTCAATGAAAGATTGAAGCTTTTCAGTCGATTCAGGGATCGTTACATACCCTTCCGTTAGTTGATACCATAAATCTCTGACAGAACGAAGGGCTTCTTTTAGTTTATATTCTTTTTCCAGTTGTTTGACACTTCGATAGATCATTTGATATTCACTCCCTAATAAAAACTTATAACATTGAAGAGTGAATCACTATGAAAAAATTTTTCCAGTTGAAGGTAAAAAAGCCAGACAATTTGCATCTATAGCCTAGTTGTGCGTGTATCTATTTGCCATCTTCTTGTCATTTGTTGTATGCCCAGCCGATGCTTCGAATCCAGCTATTTTTGCATAGATGTCACTGTCCATTTTGTACTGAAGCTTTCTTTTTATTTTTCTAAACCTCTTTCATCTTTTGGGCTGCCATCAACCGAGCGGAAATTGACTTTCTGGCAAAGCAAGCTTTTTGGCCATTCTTGTAAACAGGAAATCTTTACAGCGATCAGGACGATTTTGATAAAATAGGTAAGAGAAAAATAAGAAGTTTCTTTATTATTTTAAAAAAAGAAAGGAATTGGGATGAGGATATGAAATGTTTTTCAATTGATTTAGATGGCACACTATTAAATTCGCAGCATGAAATTTCACATGAAAATTTATCAGTTTTACATGAATTGAAAAAGCAAGGACATGAAGTCATTTTAAATACGGGACGTGCATTTCCGGACGTCATCAAGATTAAAGCGGTTGAAGAGCTCCAAGTGCCGATTTTTTGTGTTAATGGGGCTGTATTATATTCCGATAAAAGAGAGCTGATGTATGAAGCAACAATAGATGAAAAAACGTTTAAAGAAATTTTTGCAACAGTAAAAGCTCTGGATGTCGGAATTCTCGTTTACACCAATCAGGGTGGCTTTCCATCCACTTTACCGCCTTTGCATAAGCTGAGCTGGAATGAGATCGAAGAGATGTTTCGCCAATTTGATTATGACTCTATTTTCAAGCTGGAAAATGTAAAAATCTATAAGCTGATTGGATTAGTGAATCATGATGAAACGGAAAAAATCGATCGAGTGAAGGAAGCATTAAGCGAAAGAAGCGACCTATCCATTGCCTCATCATTTCCTAATAATATTGAAATTACCTCCAGCGAAGCGCATAAAGGAAAAGCGATTTTACGCTATCAAAAAATGAAGCAGCTGACATTTGAAGAAATTTATGCGTTTGGCGACGGAGGCAACGACATTGCCCAATTCGAGATCGCGACCACATCGGTTGCAATGGGAAATGCTCCAAAGGAAGTGAAAGAAAAGGCCGATTTTGTCACGAAAACGAACGATGAGAACGGCTTTGCCTATGCGGTAAAAGAACTGTTGAAGGTTGTATCAGTTTAAGCAATGCTTCATGCTGCCCGAAAGAATTTATGTAAAGCAGGAAGCCGCTTATTTTACTTATTTATATAAAATATAGAAAACGATTTTTTTCATTTTTGGCTTAAGTCAATATATTGTTGCAGCGGGGATGGAGACTCACAAAAAAGGATTCTAAATTTAGTGAAAGCTTATCAAGATATGTCAGATATTTATTCCTTGTTTTAGCAAATGTAGTGGAATCTGCCTTCTATTTGGACTTGTATTAGAGAAAAGTCCGCATTGGAAAACTAGCTTAATAGTTTTCCTTGCTGGAAGGCAAATTTTTTTGAAAAAATATTATCGAATTTTGCAAAAAAATAATGAACGTTTTGGACATATTGCTAAATAATTTGTTACTATATGTTATCATAGAACTGTTAACTAATGATGGGGGAGTGATACATGTGGCGATGCCAAAATATATAACAAACATCGACAAAATTGAACAAATCCCAAAAGAGGAACGGGAAAAGCTGAAGCCGATCACAGAAAAATATGTGTTTCGGGTCAATGATTATTATTTAAGCCTGATCGACTGGAATGATCCAAACGACCCTATCAGAAAATTAGTTATTCCAAATGAAGGAGAAATGCGAGAGTATGGGAGGTGGGACGCATCAGATGAAGATACAAACTATGTCGTTCCTGGCTGCCAGCATAAGTACAAAACAACAGCATTGCTGCTAGTTTCTGAGGTTTGCGGAGCATATTGCCGCTATTGCTTTCGAAAAAGATTATTTAGAAGTGATGTAAAAGAAGCGATGGCAGACGTACAGCCTGGTATTGACTATATTCGCAAAACTCCTGAAATCAACAATGTTCTTCTAACTGGAGGGGATCCTTTAATCCTTGCTACGAAAAAATTGCGCATGATCATTGAAAGCTTACGAGAAATCGAGCATGTAAAAATTATCCGCATCGGCTCCAAAATGCCTGTCTTTAACCCTATGAGAATTTATGAAGATGAATCTTTACTCCAACTCATTAGAGAGTTTTCCTCTCCTGAAAAACGAATCTACATTATGGCTCACGTCAACCATCCGAGAGAAATTACAAAAGAAGCAAAAAAAGCTTTTGAAGCGCTCCATGACGCCGGAGCAATAGTGGTCAACCAAACTCCAGTATTAAAAGGAATTAATGACGATCCTGTTGTTTTAGGCGAATTATTAGATAAGTTATCATGGGCGGGAGTAACACCTTATTATTTCTTTGTGAATCGACCTGTTGCTGGCAACAGTGACTTTGTATTAACATTGAAAGAAGTTTACGATATCGTTGAACAAGCAAAAGCAAGAACATCAGGACTAGGCAAGCGCGTCCGCCTGTCAATGAGCCATACCTCTGGGAAAATCGAGATTTTAGCTATCGAAAACGGAAAAGCGTATTTGAAATATCACCAATCTAGAGATGGCAATTATGGACAATTTATGGTGCTTGATTGCCCTGATGATGCAACATGGTTTGATGATCTGCCTGGCAACGAAAAGTATTGGAAAAAACCGAAAAAGAAAACAGACCAAGTTGTTTCAGTCAATGAATTGCCAGATCATCCTCAAAAAATAGCAAAATAAAAAAATGGACAAGGCTGTCGTTTGTGGCAGCCTTAAAAAAAATCGTTATAAACGAGCAAATTTATACAGGGGTTAAATAGACGAAAAGAAACAGGGAAGCAGATGAGAATTTTGTTCGAATATCATCATACAGGTTGATTGTGCCGTTTGCGTATGGAGAAGTCTAACAAAGAGGCCTCAAGTTTCAGTTTTTTGCGATTTGAAAAAGTTCTCTTTCTTCATAAAAGGGAAAAAGACACTAAAACTGCAAAGAAATGAATGGATGAGTTTGGTGGTTAGAGCTACGAAAAAATCGCCAGTAAGCTAACAGAGTAATATCGAAAAAATACAAGAAAACTCCACACCTTCATCCAAATTCAATACTAAATGAAAAAATCTCCCCAGAGTATATTTTTTGATGATCCACAAAATTCCGCAAATGCCGTTATCTTTTTCTTTTCATCTTTTGCACGTTGGCTCCCTCACTGCATTAAGCTTTGAGAAAATATGCATTTTGTTAAGGAATATTCATTTCCAAGTGTGCATGTCCGTCAGCAAAAGCGAATATGATAGAAAACGATATATGACATTTATCATATTTTGAATATGACATATATGACTACACAGATCGATTTCCCTCATTTATGATTAGAAATATCAAATAAAGAAGGGAATCGAAACATGATGAAACAAATGCAAAAAAAATTAAGAAGGCAAATGGCTCCTTATGAAAAACCCAACACGATGAATAGTGTTTGGCAGTTGGTCAATACGACTGTGCCGTTTTTTCTGTTATGGTTTTTAGCTTATCAAAGCTTATCCATTTCTTATGTTCTTACTTTCGCTATTTGCATGATCGCAGCTGGATTTTTAGTTCGACTTTTTATCATTTTCCATGATTGCTGTCACTATTCCTTTTTTAAAAACCGCCTTGCCAATAAAATTTTTGGAACAATAGCTGGTATTTTAACGTTGTTTCCGTACAGCAAATGGCAGCACAACCATTCAGTCCACCACGCAACCAGCTCAAATTTAGATAAGCGCGGAACAGGGGATATATGGGTTTTGACAGTTGATGAATATTTGTCAGCACCGCCTTTAACTAAATTCGCCTACAGGGTATATCGAAATCCGTTCGTGATGTTTGGGCTAGGACCGATTTACGTTTTCCTTATTAAAAATCGGTTTAACAGAAAAAATGCGAGGTTAAAGGAACGCATCAACACATATATAACAAACATATCAATCGTTGCCTTAGTTGGGCTGCTTGGTTGGACGATCGGATGGGAGCCGTTTCTTATCATTCAAGGCACAATCTTTTTCATTTCAGGCTCTTTAGGCATTTGGCTTTTTTACGTACAGCACACATTTGAAGATTCTTATTTTGAAGAAGATGAAAACTGGGAGTATGTGAAAGCAGCTGTTGAAGGGAGTTCATACTATAAGCTTCCAAAACCGCTGCAATGGCTTACTGGAAATATCGGTTTTCACCACGTCCATCATTTGAGCCCAAGGATACCTAATTATAAGCTGGAAGAGGCACACAATCAAACGTATCTTTTACAGAATGTACCAACCATCACTCTAGCGACAAGCTTAAAATCTCTCCAATTCCGCTTATGGGATGAGCAAGCGAAAAAGTTTGTCGGGTTTAAAGACTTATCGAAAAAGAAGGAAAAAAAGTCGAAAGTCCATATTGAATCTGAATTGTAAAATCTTTAGAAAATTGGGCAAAGTTTTCAAGACGCAGTGTACCTTTTTATGATAAGATAACATATAAAACAAATTTTTAGAGGATTTGACCATGCAAAAAAAGTATATGATCTTAGAGAAATTCTCGGGAATTACTCCTTATATATGGAGCGTTTTTAGCATATTGCCGTTTTATTTTATTTTTCAATCTTCCTCCACTAAGGAAATCATTGCAGGGATCGTGCTGACACTTATATTTTTCTTTGTATATCGTTTAGCTTTTATTTCAAAGAAGTGGCCTGTCTACTTGTGGACATCAATTTTAATTGGGATTTCTATCACGATGACGATCCTTTTCCAATTTATCTATTTTGCTTTTTATATTGCTTACTATAACGGTCATATCAAAAACCGCATTGCTTTTTTAATATTGTACATCATTCACTTAGCTGCAACGACCATCTCGATCAACTATAACGTGGTTCTACAGGAAAAGTTATTCTTAAAGCAATTGCCATTTGTCATCATCATTTGGATTAGCGTCATCCTTCTTCCATTCAACATTTATAATCGAAAAAAGCAAGGGCAGCTCGAAGAACAGCTCCAAGATGCCAACAAAAGAATTTCCGAGCTCGTGAAACAGGAGGAGCGCCAGCGAATTGCCCGCGATCTTCATGATGCGTTAGGCCAGAAGCTGTCCCTTATCGGTCTAAAAAGCGATTTGGCTAGAAAATTAATTTACAAAGACCCTGAACAAGCCCGCAGCGAGTTAAAAGACGTTCAACAAACGGCCAGAACTGCATTGAATGAAGTAAGGAAAATAGTTTCACAAATGCGCGGGGTTCGATTGAAAGAGGAAATCATACATATAAAACAACTACTCCAAGCTGCTGAAATCAAGTTGGTAAGTAATGAAGAAGAATTCACACTATCAAACGTATCCCCGTTTATTGAGAACATTTTAAGTATGTGTTTGAAGGAAGCAGTAACAAATGTCGTAAAACATAGTAAGGCGTTTACTTGCCGGATTGCCATTCAGCAATCTTGGAACGAAATATGTATTACGGTGCAAGATGACGGAATCGGCATGGAGGAGGAACGGGATCTTGCGAAAGGAAACGGACTGATCGGAATTAAAGAACGTCTGGAGTTTGTGAACGGCAGTCTGGAAATTTGCTCGGAAAAAGGGACTACATTAATCATGAAAATACCTAATGTAGTAAAACAGACCGTTAAGGAGGGACTCAAATCATGATTCGAATCGTCATAGCTGAAGACCAGCGTATGATGCTGGGCGCTTTAGGGACTTTGCTTAATTTGGAAGAGGATATGGAAGTGGTGGGGAAGGCGAGCAACGGAGAAGAAGCTGTTTCACTTGTGAAGCAATATCAGCCTGATGTTTGCATCATGGATATCGAAATGCCCAAAAAAAGTGGCCTCGAGGCAGCTGAAGAGCTGAAAGACCTGGAATGTAAAGTGATCATTTTAACAACGTTTGCCCGTACTGGTTATTTCCAACGGGCTTTAAAAGCTCGTGTCAGCGGCTATTTATTGAAAGACAGCCCCAGCGAGGAGCTGGCAAGTTCGATCCGCAGCATCATGGCAGGCCGGCGAATCTATGCACCCGAGCTGATGGATGATGTTTACAGTGAAGAAAATCCTCTCACGGAAAGGGAGAAGGAAATATTAGAACTCGTTGCCGATGGAAAAAACACAAAAAAAATAGCGGACGAACTGAAACTAAAAACCGGAACGGTCCGAAACTATATTTCAACGATTTTGGATAAGCTTGAGGTAACGAACCGGATCGAAGCGATTAAACAATCTAAAGAAAGGGGATGGTTTAAATAGACATAAGAAAAATTGTTTTTTCGCAACTAAATCAAAACATCATAAGAGACGGAACCGAAATCTTGCAGGCGAACAAAATGAACAGTTATTAATACCTTTCCCCAAAACACGATAAGTTCCTCAATATATTTCGTGGAACGATGAGATTCAGGTTCCGCCTGCCAATAAATTCACGTATCATATTTATTCTGGTTAAGCCGATAACGGCACCCTGTTTGTTTGAATTTATATTTTTCTAGAGAAAATAATTATTATATGATTCTTGTTATACCATTTATGAGTTTTCAAGCATCGCGAGCCAAACAATCGCTTTGTGAGAGCCTGAGTGCGTCATGCTTCTCGGTATACGAATTATAGAAAGAATTGTTTTTCATAGATAAGTTTATTTCTTAAGTTCTGATATGCGCTTACTTTTTTTACTGAACATAATCAAACATTGTACTAGTAAAGCCGCCAAAACTAGACAACTGGCAGCAAACGGAAGGGAGGAAGGAGCCAATCCTGCAAGCAATACAATCCCCCCCAAGAGAAGAACCTACTGCACTTCCTAAATAATTAGCGGAACTGTTTAAAGCTACAACAGCAGCGTCATGCTCAGGCTGGTAACGAAGCCGTTCATGTTGTTGCGGGGCTTGCGAAGCCCAGCCCATCGCCCCCCATAGAACAAAAGGTAAAAAGGATCGCATCGGGAAAGAGAGTGCAAATGGTATGCAGATCATAGCTAAAGCCATTATGGCTATAATTCCGGCCATAAGCATTTTCGGTTGTGCCGTCCGGTCAATGAAATATCCAACGGAAAAGCTCCCGATAACGCCCCCAATGCCCCATGCCCACAAATAAGGTGCAAGGGTGAGGGTGCTTTTAAGTTATCCAAAATGGTTGAAATATAAGTATAGAGTCCCAAGCTGGAAATGCTTGTTAAAAAAGTTGCGTTGATGATTGCAGCAACTCGTCCGTTCGCCATTATGGCAAAACGATGCTGCATCGATGGCGGTGGAAACGAGATAATCCCTATCATAGCGACAAACCTAATTCTCCTATTTATAAAAAGGGATAAGCTTGAATTCTATTACGAATATGTAAAATCCAGTGTCTTCTTCATTGATCGTTTCAATTTATCGACCTTCCCAATCTCGTTCGAATCATACGTTTATTTTAAGCAAACATCTTCAATCCCTCCATTATCGTTTATAGAACAATACGGCGAACTGAAGGAAGTAATTGCATCTAAAAATAAAAAGCGTTGACTTTTAGAGCAATAATTTGTAATATTAAGACCATAAATACCCATACATGTATGTGTAAAATGATTAGTTTAAACCAAATTTACAACATTCGATAGGAGGAAGAAGGGAATATGACGGTAAAAACCATCACGGTAAAAGAAATTGCAAACAAAATCATTCGCGGGGAAGACTTGTTTATAGTCGATGTACGCAATCAAGAGGAGTATGCTGATTGGAGAATTGAAGGAAAGAACGTACAAGTTGTAAATATTCCTTATTTTGAAGTTCTTGACGGTGTGGATCCATTTCTTGAGCAATTGCCTAAAGAGAAAGAAAACGAAATTTATGTGGTATGTGCCAAAGGAGGATCATCGCTATTTGTTGCCGAACAGCTTGAACAAGCAGGTTTTTCACATGTCTATTCCATTGAAGGCGGTATGAAAGCGTGGAGCGAGCATTTACAACCGGTCAAAATCGCTGAGCTGAAAAACGGCGGTGCGATTTATCAATTTGTCCGTCTCGGGAAAGGCTGCCTGTCCTATTTGATCGAATCAAACGGAGAAGGTGCGCTTATTGATACAAATCGCATGACGGATGTATACGTTGAGTTTGCGAAGGAACGCGAGATTTCTATTAAATATGTCATTGATACCCATTTGCACGCAGACCATATTTCCGGCGGCCGCAAGTTGGCTGAACAATTGGGAGCGACGTACTATTTGCCTCCAAAAGATGCGACAGAAGTGACCTTTTCCTATGCACCGATTCAAGATGAGGATCGCATTCAGGTCGGTCATGCAGTGATCGAAGCTGTTTACTCACCGGGACATACAATTGGCAGCACTTCGTTTATTATAGATGACCAATATTTACTAACGGGAGATGTTTTATTTATCGATTCGATCGGTCGTCCGGATTTGGCTGGAAAAGCGCAGGATTGGGTGGGGGATTTGCGCAAGACATTATATGAGCGCTATAAACAATTAGCAGATGACCTGTTGGTTTTGCCTGCACATTTTATGGTACCGGGTGAAATGAATGACGATGGTAGTGTTGGTACTACATTAGGTATGTTGTACGCAAAAAATCATGGTCTCAATATCGCGAGCGAAGAAGAGTTTCGAAAAACGGTGACGGAAAACTTGCCTCCGCAACCGAATGCTTATCAGGAAATTCGGCAAACAAATATGGGAAAGCTTCATCCAGATGAAGAGCAGCAACGCGAGATGGAAATCGGTCCAAACCGTTGCGCAGTCCGGTAATGATTAAAAAAGGGAGACTTGAGTCATTCATGCCGAGTCTCCTTTTTCTCCCTCCGCAAATATTTTTTAAATTAAGTAAAGGGAAAGCTATATTGATAACTAACAAGTAAAGACAATGCCTCTATTCCAAAATTTGTTTAGAAAAATAAATCGGTTGATTATATACTTATACATGTATATAATTGTTCATAAATAAAAACAATGAATGAGGTGGAAAGAAGAATTGGAAGGAATACTGCTTTTGGCTTTATTTATTTTGTTATCAATATCTGTCTATCGGCGGTATTATCCAGTAAGAGGAGTTCCGTGTGTTGACTACCGCGATGAAAGTATAAATTCTTTAACGATTCTAGATCTTCGTGATTACAACGAAAAAACAAATCATTATCCCATTGCGAATTCCTTTCACATACCGTTTGCTTATTTAAAACGGCATGTTTATGAAATTCCTGATAAACCAATCCATGTGATTGCAAGTGATGAAGTAGGAAAAAATTTAGGCATTCGCTTTTTGCGCAGCCGCGGTTTTAAAGTTAAGAGCTATTCAATGGCCGATTGTCCTTGCAAAGAAAGGAGAAATGCCAAATGGAATACAGCAAAGAGATCAAAAACCGCCTAAAACGAATTGAAGGACAAGTAAAAGGGATTATTGGTATGATGGAACAAGAAAAGGACTGCAAAAGCGTGATTTCTCAACTTTCTGCTGCACGAAACGCTATTGATCGCACTATTGCCGTTATTGTAAGTTCCAATTTAGAGCAATGTATCCGTGAAAGCTTAGAAAATGGGGAAAAAACGGAACACCTAGTAAAAGAAGCTGTAGAGCTGTTGGTAAAAAGTCGTTAAAAATTTGTCAACTTTTCTTAGAAAAGTTGACAGATTTTTTTATCCCTATTAATATACATATAGGGGTAATGGTAATATTAAAGGAGGTCATTACAATGAATGCAGATAAAGTATTAGATGCAAAGGGTTTTGCATGCCCAATGCCAGTCGTAAGAGCAAAAAAAGCAATTGATGAGTTAGAAGCTGGTCAAGTTTTAGAGGTGCATACAACGGATAAAGGTTCCAAAAACGATTTGACCGCTTGGGCAAAGGCAAGTGGACATACGGTTGTTAATATGAAAGAAGAAAATGGCGTTTTTACGTTTTGGATTAAAAAGGGATAATTTTTGCTATCTTTATACCCCTATGAGTATTTTGAGAAGAAGGTGGAAACAAAGTGTCGGAGCAAAAGAAAAAAACAACGATCATCTTGTTTAGCGGTGACTATGATAAGGCGATGGCAGCGTATATTATCGCGAACGGCGCTGCTGCCTATGACCATGAGGTTACAATTTTTCATACGTTCTGGGGGCTTAACGCATTGCGTAAAGATTCGACAGTTCCGGTGAAAAAAGGATTATTAGAAAAAATGTTTGCGAAAATGATGCCGCGTGGTGCTGACCGCATGGGACTGTCGCGGATGAACTTTGGCGGAATAGGAGCGAAGTTAATTAAGCGGGTGATAAAAAAACATAATGCTGTGCCGCTGCCGCAATTAATCGATATGGCAAAGGAACAAGGAATAAAGCTGGTTGCTTGCCAAATGACAGTCGATCTTTTAGGACTCCAACAGGATGAATTAATAGACGGCATCGAATTTGCAGGGGTTGCTGCGTATTTAGCAGATGCTTCTGAAGGAAATGTCAATTTGTTTATTTAAGGTGGGGTCTATGGTTCAAACCATTATTAATATTGGTCTAGTTCTATTGGTGATATGGTTCGTTGTCAATCGGTTTCTGCCCATAAAAGGAGTGCGAATCATATCTGTAGTGCAATTAAAGAAGGAATTACGAAAAAAAGATGTTCATTACATTGACGTACGCACACCTATTGAGTTTCATACGAATCATATTCCTGGTTTTAAAAATATTCCGCTTCACGAGCTTCCAAAACGAGTTCATGAACTATCAAAAGATAAAGAAGTTATTGTGATTTGTCAAAGTGGAATGAGAAGCGCCAAAGCAAGCAAATTATTAAAGAAATTAGGATTTCAGCGTGTAACCAATGTAAAAGGCGGCATGAACTCTTGGTCATAAAGGTTGCTATGAAACAACTATTCTGCTAAAGAAATTTGAGGCGTTGTTCCATAAAAGGAAAACATTCAATGTTATTGATGTTCATGAACTAGAAGAAGTCGATTTAGGAAAATTTCTAGTTCCATAAATATTACGCCCTGACTGTTTAAGTTTCTAAGAATGAACTAGATACAGAAAAAGAAAATACTCTCGCCTGCTGTCTGAAGGAAAAAGCAGACGAGCCGAAAACTATCGGAAAGTTGCGGAAATTAATGCATAAATAAGAAGATCCTGTAGAATAGTTCCCATTTAAGGAGGAGAAAGTCATGATTCAAGTAGATATGACAATAGACGCTAAAGGGTTGTCTTGTCCGATGCCGATTGTCAAAGCGAAAAAAGCGATTCATAAGTTGCAGCCTGGACAAGTACTGGAGGTACAAGCAACAGACAAAGGATCGAAAGCGGATATGAAAGCATGGGCAGAAAGCACTGGACATCACTATCTCGGTACAATTGAAGAAGAAGGGATATTAAAGCACTATATTCGTAGAGCAAGTGAGAGCGAGGCAAAGAATGAAGCGAAATTCCCCCATGTTATTCGCAATGAAGAATTAGCAGACAAAATAAATGATCCGTCAATTATCATTTTAGATGTCCGTGAACCGGCAGAGTTTGCATTTGGGCATATTCCTGGTGCCGTGTCAATTCCTCTTGGAGAATTGGAGGAACGAATCAAGGAACTCCCGCAAGATAAGACCATTTATGTCGTCTGCCGCACGGGAACGCGCAGTAGTTTGGCAGCCCAGAAATTAGCAGAAAAAGGGTTTTCAAACGTATGGAATATTGTCCCCGGTATGTCAGAATGGAATGGATCGCTTGAACAATGATTGAACAGTTGGTTATCAATATACAAATATATGATAAAGGTACAAAAAATCTTTAAACAACAAAAAAACATTTTTATAGTATACATGCGAACTATTTTGCAATTGGAAAATGAAAGGCGAAATTTCTCAATATTGAATTGTTCCTTATTGTGAATTAATCGATGGTTCATTGCATTGGGACGAAAATTCATTTATCGCCTTGGGCATCAAGCAATAGGCATACGATGATGAAAAAGAAGAACATGATCGGTCATTTTCGAATTAAAAAGGATAATTCACTTACTAGCGGGGTGCATATACGCACCCCGATTTTAACAACATCAAAGGAGTAGTATATCAATGGAAATAACGTTCAATTTTATTATCGTAATGTTTCTTATTGGCTTTATCGGTTCCTTCCTTTCCGGTATGGTTGGGATTGGCGGTTCCATTATTAAATATCCGATGCTTCTTTACCTGCCCCCGCTTTTTGAGCTTGCCGAGTTCAGCGCCCATGAAGTATCGGGAATTAGTGCCGTCCAAGTATTTTTTACGACGATTGGCGGTGTTTTAGTCTATCGGAAAGGTGGATACTTAAATAAGTCGTTAATTTTTTATATGGGGAGCAGTATTTTAATTGGAAGTTTCATTGGCGGATACGTTTCTAGGATGATGAGTGAAGGAAGCATTAATCTTGTATACGGCATTTTAGCAGCATTTGCTGTTTTGATGATGTTCGTACCAAATAAAGGGATTGATGATATTCCATTGGGCATGGTGAGCTTCAATAAATGGCTGGCAGCTTCGCTTTCATTTTTGATCGGAATTGGATCAGGAATCGTCGGAGCGGCAGGAGCTTTTCTATTAGTGCCGATTATGCTTTCTGTTCTAAAAATTCCAACGAAAATGACGATTGCCTCCTCATTAGCGATCACGTTTATTTCCTCAATCGGATCGACATTTGCAAAAATCACAACGGGCCAAGTTGAATTCATTCCTGCAATAATTATGATCATTGCAAGTTTGATTGCATCTCCTTTAGGTGCAAAAGCAGGACAAAAAATGAGCACAAAAGTACTCCGCGTAATTTTAGCTGTCTTAATTTTAGCGACGGCAGCGAAAATTTGGATCGATATTTTTTAAGCCGTCAGTGAAAAAACTTTCATGTGTGATTCGAAAAAACGAATCAAGATGTATAATAATTATGGCGTATCATTTATTGGTTTTAAAGTTAGGAAAACAAAGAGAGAATATTTGGAGTTCTTACTTGGATGATAAGGATGCTATAGTGATCAAGTGTATGATGAAAACAAACATGAACTATATGCAATGATTCGCCTGATCATGCAATGGTGTTCAGCGCGCTTTCACCACAATCTGAAACAATTTCGCTCTGCAAGTGTGTCTGAAAAGGATTTTGCCCGCATTCAATATAGCTGTCTTTCGCTTATAGAAGGAACAATGAATTTGTTTTTACGATCATCCGGATCAAAGATTCAACAGTTCATCTTTGATTGGCTGCTCTGAAAACATGTTTATAAGGTTGTGTTTGAACATGAAGCGCTGAGGAGGCTGATTGACTGTTCAAGAATCAAGTTGATTATAATTGTATGTAATTTTATTATCAGGGCTTTACAGAAAATAAAGCAGTTTATTGCTAAAAGACTTGGATTTTGCTTTTATGGTTGGGCTTCGTGTATTATTGAATTAATAATAAAATTATTACGTTTTAGGGGCTAATGATCACTGCCACGCTGTCAACAATCAGAGCTAGTCGTCAAGGTATTGTAGATTTGTTGGTTATATGCTAATCTATCCATGCAAGAGCGATCAACCTCCGTTTTAGGATTGTCGTTGTTTGTGTTTTTATTGTCTGTTAATGCAAATTTTATTCCGCTGTTGTTTTGAAATATAAGTATTGTCAATTGGAGGTAGCAATGGAACTTTTAGAAGTGTTTAAAGCCTTGTCAAATGAAACGAGGCTGCAAATCGTACAATGGCTCAAGAATCCGGAAGCTCACTTTCCCAAACCGCAGCACGGTGATATACACGAAGATGGAGTATGTGTGAGCGATATCCATAAAAAAGTTGGACTGTCACAATCTACTGTATCCCATTATTTATCGATGCTGCAAAATGCCGGATTAATAAAGGCAAAACGTGTTGGGCAATGGACTTATTATAAAAGGGATGAAGAGAACATCAAAAAATTGAATGAATTATTATCAAGGGATTTATAGGCCTATTTTTTTAATTGTTGCTTTTGGCTTGAATCCCTTTTTATTTTGTTTTATTATATTTATAGATTCAGATATCGAGAATTATCGATTTATAATTATTTATATCGATGATTCTAGATATTTAAATAAATAAAAAATATACTTCTACAAATTTTCGGGTTTTATGAAACCGCTTTTTTGTAATCGTTATCAATTTTTGAGCGGTTGAAATGCTTCTTCTTTGTCAAAAAGCGAAAGTATTGGAAGAAGGAGTTTTGCATATTGGTGACGACATCAGATTAGATCGTCGTTCGATAAAGTGGTCATGACAAGAATCAGTGATGTCAAACTGCTAGCATTTGAGGAGGTGAGGGCAGAAACACAAAAAATGATGCTTGTTCAAGCGAACAAAATTGAAATAGTGTCATTTGAGATCATGACAATATGAATCTGCTAGTTAAATGAAAACTATGAAAGGGAGCGAAGCAAAGATGTTGCGAGATATTGATTTACAATCTATCCAAGAAGTAAGAAATTACCTTGAGGAAGCGAAAACAGCTCAAAAAATAATGGCAAAGATGAATCAGAGCGAGATTGATCATATTGTTGAAAGCATGGTTAAAGCGGCAAGGGAAGAAGCTGAGCGATTGGCTGCTATGGCAGTCGAAGAGACTGGCTTCGGGAATGTTCCTGATAAAACAGTAAAAAATCTGTTCGCAGCGAATGATGTTTACAATTCTATCAAGGATGTGAAAACAGTCGGGATTATTCGTCGCGATGAAGAAAACCGCGTATGGGAAGTTGCTCAACCTGTAGGGATCGTTGCAGGAATTGTTCCATCTACAAATCCTACCTCAACAGTCATTTTTAAATCATTGATCGCAGTTAAAGCAGGAAATGCGATTATTTTCAGCCCTCACCCAGCTGCTGCGAAATGTACAACGGAAGCGGCAAGAATTATGCAAGAAGCAGCAGAGCGTGCCGGAGCACCAAAAGGTTTGATTTTGTGCATTACCCAACCAACATTGGCAGCAACAAACGAGCTGATGAAGCATAAATTAACTGATGTCATCCTTGCCACAGGCGGTCCTGGATTGGTAAGAGCTGCTTACAGCTCCGGAAAACCAGCATACGGAGTAGGTCCTGGAAACGTACCTGTATACATTCATGAAAGTGCCAATATCGAAAAAGCTGTTGAACTTATTATTGAAAGCAAAACTTTTGACTACGGAACAATTTGTGCTTCTGAACAAGCTCTTTTAGTGGATGAGTCGATTAAAGAGAAAGTTGTTGCAGAGATGACAAAACAAGGCGCTTATTTCTTGAATGAAGAAGAAAAACGAAAAGTAGAATCCATCATTCTCGTAAACGGTGGACTGAATGCAAAAATTGTAGGAAAGTCACCTCAAGTGATTGGTGAAATGGCAGGTATTGAAGTTCCGTCCGAGGCGAAAGTGATCGTTGCAGAAGAAACAGGAGTTGGGAAAGAATATCCATTCTCAATTGAAAAACTATCTCCAACGCTAGCATTTTATACAGTGAAAGATATGCAAGCAGCAAGCGAGCTTGCCCAAAAACTTCTTGATGCAGGCGGACTTGGTCACACAGTCGGAATTCACGCTGAGGATGAAAAAGTAATCGAAGCTTACACAATCGATAAACCAGCAGGACGTATCATTGTAAATGCCGGTACAACATTTGGCGCTATTGGCGCTACAGTGAACGTAAAACCGTCCTTGACTCTTGGCTGCGGTGCTATTGGCAACAACGTTACATCTGACAATGTTACGGTCAATCACTTGTTTAACATTAAACGTGTTGCATTTGGAGTCCGCCAAATGCCAAAAAAAGAGGAAAGTGCACAAAATGAACCTGCATTAACGAAATAACTTGACTGTCCATAAAAACTCTTTTGATAGATTAAAAGACTGTATCAAACATCTGCCATGTTCTTTGATACAGCTAAAAAAATAAATTCGACACTCCGGAAGTGATAATGCGTTTACCCCCCTAAAAAAATTTCGTTGTAAGGACGATATTCAGTACAAAAATCCATGCAGGAGCATCTTTTCCTGCATGGATTTATTATTACACACATCAACTAGTAAGCTCGTGCAGTTCACTGGATCTATTTTAAAAAGTTTTTTGTTAATTTGGAAATCGTAAAGTGGTAGCGGGAAAACTCCCAAAACAACACTAGACTATTGGTTGCGCTGCAAAAATAAAAAGCCAGTCATTGCAATTAAAAGCATTTTATGATGTTTCGACAAGTTGTCAGAGAGCTCAACGATATCATTGTACACATCACGAAAAATATTTGTATATTCATGAGGGAAATATCCATTGTAGAAACGGGCCAACTGCCGACCTTCGGAATCTGTTAATGTAAAATCACCAGAAAAGGCCTTAACCTTAACAGGGAGAATCAGCTTATCATCAGCATCTCTCAGCTCACCTTTTATGTTGACTAGACTTTTCCAATCCTCTTGTACATATTCTCCCAGTTTTCGGCCATGTACATCCTTCACAGTTACAATCGACTTTTTCATTCCTTTTCTCTTAAAGGTAAACAGCACATTTCCTTTATTCGAAAAAACACCATATGTAATCGGAAGCGTCATGATCAATGAATCACGAAGCAGCAGGCTCATTGGGTAAAAAATAGAAGGAATACGGATTGGCTTAATCGTTCCAACAAAATGGCCGCTTTTTTCAAACAGTAGGAGACGAGGAAAAAAGCCAATATCTTTTTTTAAAACAAGATGATCCAACTCAAGGAGGGAAGCTTTTGACTCATGAATTTGAATATCTTTCACCGTTATATTTCATCTGGCTTGAAACTCCGGTAAAAAACAAAAAAAGACCGACAATACCTATTGAAGAAAGATTTAACCAATTTTGTAAAGAATCTGGTCGATCGATGAAAAAAACAGAAATACAAATGAGCATAACTATAGAAGATAAAGCAAATGCTACTTTCATTCTCCGTTTATACATAGTAGCAATCATCAAATCAACTCCAGTCAAACAAAGGGAAGTCTTTCTACCTCATCAACTATCAGTTTAGATTAGTAGTTTATAGTATTCAATATTTTTTACATCCTTTTAGTGAAAAAATGGAGAAGACATCAAGATGAGGCGGCTTTGAATGTGCTCGTGCTCATCAGCTTTAGCAATCCTAAGTTATTCATTAGCACAATATGCCAAATAGAGAACTGTATGATTGGGCACGTTTTTTTATTTATTTTCAAAGGTCAGAATAAAAGTTTAAATACAGGTTCTTTGAATAAAATGGGAAAAAATTTTTGCTTTTTGTATGGTATTTCCAGGAAATAGCACAGGGTTAAAAAAAGAAGTGAGGTTATCACTTTTTGAGGTGGTTGTAGGTTACATAATTTTTTTTCGTAACGTACGGATGGAAACGTCATGTTCGCCAATAATTTCGTAAACAGATTTGAAGCTTTCTTGGAGGTTTTTCATTTCTTCGTTTGTTTCCATTACAGCTTGTTTAATTGATTTTTGTTCCTGTTCAATCCGATTCAATCGCTCTTCAACATAATTTAAGCGTGTTTCTACTTGATCTAATCGCTCTTCTACTCGATCCAGCCGATTTTCGACCCGATTCAATCGCTCTTCAACATGATTTAAGCGTGTTTCTACTTGATCTAATCGCTTTTCTACTCGATCCAACCGATTTTCGACCCGATTTAATCGATCATCCACCTGGTCCAATCGCGTCCCGATATAATCTAGTCGATCATGCACATTTTTAAGATCATTGTCAATAGACATCACTTTTTCTAAAATTAAGTCGAGTTTTTGTTCCATTTTTTGACTCCTTTTAAAAATCTCCTTTCCTCAATTTTATTCGAATGAAATGGTTCTGACAAGTACGGATTGGGTGCCTTGTGTTGATTAAATGCAGTAAATGCCCGAGCATTAATAAAACATTTACATCTGAAAGACTATGTGACGATAAAGGGATTCATACTCAAACAAGTCGGTGGAATATGTTGAAGATTATGTTTTCGCTTTATCATTTCATTGTGTGTTCGAAATATTAAAGAATAAGATAATTGAGAATTAAGGTATTTTTATGTAGAACAATACAGAAGGATTAAATAGGCATAAAATTGCTTTTCAAAATCAGGAATCTAAATTTTTCATCATCATCGAAATAAACCCTTTGTGTTGGTTGATCTTTATTGTTAACCAACACAAGAACACAATGATTGTTCAAGCCAATTAAATATTCGTCTTCATGCTGTTTTACAAGTCTTATTTTAATACAAAAGAAAATAATCAAATGCTAAAGTATAGAAAAAATCAATAGGTGATCCGAGCTCTATAATTAAGATTTTGTTGAAATGCTGTCTATTTTGACAGAAGTAGGTTTTGTGAATATAGATAGCGATAAAAGCTAGAATTGTTAAAATAGTTACTACGAAAGCAGTTTTTTATCCTACGAACTCCCATTGGTTATTGAGAAGAAGAAAGGGGGGAATAGTTGCTGTAATCCATGCTTGAATAAACGCGCTCCACCCAGTAAAGATAGCAATGTTCTTTTTTGTGCAAGCAGCAAGTAAAATAATGTCCATAGAAAGGACCACATAAGCCAAATAATACCGAATTTTATATCTTGCAGTTTAATAAAGTTTATATAGCTGTATCCTAAAGCAAGAATTGCTACCCATAGAGAGTACCAACCTAAACCTGAAGAGTTAAAGTTTTTTAGATTCGAAATTCCTAACATATAAATAAGTTAAACCAAAAAGAAAAATGCCGGATGCGTTTAAGATCATCCATGAATCTCCTGTAGATGTAAAAATGAGATAAAATGGTGTCATAACTTGCATCGATCCAATAAATAAGTTAAACACTCTCGCGCTTTTTTCATCGACTTTTCCCAATAGCATTAAACCATTGATACATAATACTGCACCACGACTTTATCCAGTGAAATAATTATCACTTGTCTTGTGCTGTTTCAAAGAGGATGAGATTGCCGTCCTTAATTTTTGCAATAAATTTGGTTGGGTGATCTTGATGTAATCTCTTGCTGATTTTTGCAGCTAAAGGAACTTCTATATATTTTCGAATAGCGCGTTTTAAAAATCTCGCGCCATATCGCTGATCAAATCCTTTTTTAATCAAAAATTTACGAGCAGATCCTTCGAGCTGAAGTGTGCAGTTGTATTTTTTTATTCTTCGGTTAATAGCTTGAATGTTAAGATCAAGAATATGTTCCAGCGCATCTTGTTTTAGCCACTGAAAGACAAAAATATCATCGAATCTGTTGATAAACTCAGGACTAAATCGTTTTTCTAATTGGGAAAAAACTATCGAGCGGAGAAAATCTTGTTCTGTTTTTCCAAAATTGGAAGGGCTTAAAAACCAAAGCAGTTTACGTAATCTATATTTTAAACTTTTATTTGCATAACTAATAATTTCTTTTGCCCCAATATTGCTTGTCATAAAGATCATGGCATTACGAAAATGAATAACCTTCTCTCCAGATGTCATAACGAGTATGCCGTTATCCATTACATTAAGCAGGGAATAAATCACTTGGTCATTTGCTTTCTCCAGTTCGTCAAAAAGAACAATTCCAGGTTTACTGTAGGATCCTTCAATTTTTTCCTTTTGAAATAAGGAGTTCCCCTCTTTGCTTCCTACATATCCTGGAGGTGCACCGGTTAGTGCCGCAGCATAGTGTTCCTGGGTTAGTGTATTCATGTCAATACGGCAAAAAGCCTCCGCATTTCCGTAAATAGCTTCACTAAGTACGCGAACGATTTCTGTTTTTCCAACCCCTGTAGGCCCAAGAAGTAAGGCTACATACAAAGGGCGGTTTTCTTCTGTAATATCCGTCCAAATTATATTTAACATTTCTTCTATACCTTCTAACACTTCATCTTGTCCCCAAATTTTTGAACGTATGTGTTGAATTACTTCGTTGACTTCAAAACGAAATCGGGTCACTAAGGGAGAAGAAGAATTAAAAGTTTCTGAATGGTTATCAGATGATATAGAATTTTGCTGGCGATTCTCATTTAAATCCTTTAATTTAGATGTTATAAATGTCATAGCATCATCTCCTGATTAGCGATCAGGAGGTCAAGTCCTAGAACCTGACCTCTTCTTCTTATCAAGATCATTTTCCAGTTGTTTTCTCAATTTCTTCATGAGGGATTCCTTCTATCGGACATTCCACAGTTCCCACTGTAGAGCGTGTAATCTTTTCTACATTTTCACGAGCCTTCTCTGCATCAAGCACCCAGGTGCGGTAAAAATCAAATGGACACTCTGCTAAACCGCGGCTGTCATCTCCCGATTGAATTAAACCGGTATACCCACGGTGAAGCAGTTTAAATAAGTGGTTTTGTGATTGCGAATTTTTGCGGAAATCACGGATTTGCGAAATCGACAGTTCCGCGTATTGGATTCCGTTTTCTTCTGTTCCGCATTCCCCTAATGTACGGCCATCAAAACCAACAATAGCTGAATGGCCAAAGTAAGAATAGACGCCGTCGAATCCAGATGCATTCGCAACAGCTACATACGTATTATTTGCCCATGCCATAGCCTTTGCCATAATGATTTGCTGTTCTTTTGAAGGATACATATAGCCTTGGCATCTCACAATAAGTTCAGCGCCTTTCATGGCGCAATCACGCCAAATTTCCGGATAGTTCCCATCGTCGCAGACAATTAAGCTTATTTTTATTCCTTTTGGTCCTTCTACTACATATGTTGTGTCTCCTGGATACCACGCTTCAATTGGACACCAAGGAATAATTTTTCGATATTTTTGTACAATTTCTCCTTTATTGTTCATTAAAATCAAGGTGTTATAAGGAGCTTTATTGGGATGATCTTCATGTCTTTCACCTGTTAAAGAAAATACCCCCCAAGTGTTAGCAGCACGACATGCTTGGGCAAATATTGCAGTCTCTTCTCCAGGAATGGAAGAGGCAGTATCGTACATTTCTTGCTCATCATACATAATTCCATGAGTGCTGTACTCTGGAAAAACGATTAAGTCCATACCAGGAAGTCCCTTTTTGATTCCTACAATCATGTCTGCTATTTTGCGACAGTTATCTAATACCTCATTCTTTGTGTGAAGACGAGGCATTTTGTAATTGACCACTGCTATACCAACTGTGTCATGGCTGCTTGAGATATCCCCATGTCTCATTTTTCATTACTCCTTTCTATAATTGAATGTAAAGCTGGAAACGTAGCCTATTGTTTTGTTTCCAGCTTTCTCGCTTATATTTACTGCAAGTAATATGCCAAATTTATAAATGCTTTATTTTTAGAATAGGAGGGAAAGGGAGGATTTCACTTTTGCGACATTATTGTTGATTAAATATTTGAAATATTATGAATTTTATAATAAGATTAAAGTGAAATAGGCATGTTTAATTTTTATACATTGTCGCAAATTGATACAAAAGAGGGATTTATATGAATATTTGCATCGGCTTTTTATTTTCATTAACGGGCATCACTTCCTTGACAGAAATTGGCCAATATCGAGCAGCTGTGTATGCTCTTGAAAAATTCCAAATAGACAACAGTAAATCAAATATTACCTTTACCTTTGAAGCAAGAGACATTCGTTCCGATCCAATTGAAAGCTATAGACAAGCATTAGATATGGCGCGTTCAGGGATAAAAGTTTTTGTAGGATGCTATACGTCCGCATGTCGGAAAGCTATTTTACCTGTTCTTGAACAATACGATTGCCTTTTAATATATCCGGCGCTTTATGAAGGACAGGAGATTCATCCAAATGTTTTCTATGTTGGAGAAATTCCCAATCAACAAATCACTTCACTGCTTAAATTTACGATTGAACAATTTGGCAAAAAAGTTTACCTAATTGGAAACGATTATGTTTACCCTAGATATACGAATCAACAAATTAGAGAGATGTTATATGAATTGGACGGGAAAGTGATTGGGGAAAAATATGTTCCATTAGGGCATAAAGAGTTCTCGACTTATTTGGAAGAGATTAAACATTCTTCTTCCAATGCAATATTGTCTACGCTTGTCGGGGAAAGTATATTACCTTTTTATAAAATGTATTATGAATTAGGATTCAATCCTGAGGAAATGCCTATTATCAGCCCAATTACAACAGAGCTGGAGATACAAGCAATGGGGCCAAAATATGCAGCTGGTCATTACAGTTGTTTTAGTTATTTCCAGTCATTAGATATTCCTGAAAACGATTTACTTGTAAAAGGCATGAAAGAAAAATATGGGTTGGATACTGTTATTTCCTCGGTTATGTGCAGTACTTACATAGGGGTTCAAATAGTATTAGACGCGATATGTCATTTACAATCTACAGAAAGAAAAAAAATCACAAAATATTTATATGAGAAAGAGTTTTCATCACCGAGTGGAAAAATTAAAATAGAATCTAATCATCATTTGTCAAGAGAAATGAGGATTGGAAAAGCAAAGGAAAATGGACAGTTTGAGATAGTTTGGAGCTCGGAAAAACAAATTTTTGCTAGACCGCTTTTAACAAATACGCTTTTTGATTCTGTAGATGAAGAAGATATATGGAAAGGTTTAGTCGAAGAAATAGGGAAAGAGGTATCTGATGGAATTATCGCTGTTGACCAAAATGATAAGATACTATACGTAAATCCCCATGCTTTTGAAATAACGAAAGCTAAATCCGGTGATCTTTTCGATGAAGCGAACCTATTGGATATTGGTTATGAAGTAATGAAAAGGAAAATGAGAAAGCCGTACAACGCTTTTTTGATTTTTATAAAGAAAAGATCAGGACAAGCTATTCAGCAGTCAAATGAAAAATACCATTTTGGAAAAATAGCAACTTACAATCCGGCCTTTCAAAAAGAGCTCCGCATTGCTTCGATCTCCTCACAATTTGACGCCAATGTATTGATATTTGGGGAAACAGGAACTGGTAAAGAAGTTTTGGCAAGAACGATTCATGAGCAAAGCCCTCGCCGAAATGGACCGTTTATTGCTTTGAATGCCGGTGCTATTCCAAGAGAACTGATTGCCAGTGAGTTATTTGGATATGTGGAAGGAGCATTTACTGGTTCAAAAAAGGGTGGAAGCGTTGGGAAGTTTGAAGCTGCCAACGGGGGCACATTGTTTCTTGATGAAATTGGAGAGATGCCATTAGAATTGCAAGTAAGCCTTCTTAGAGTGTTGGAGGAGCGAAAAGTCGTTCGCATAGGTGACTATAAAGAACGTCCAGTTAATGTAAGGGTCATTGCTGCAACAAACCGCAATCTAAAAGAGGAGATTGCTTACCAAGGTTCTTTCCGTTCTGACCTGTATTATCGATTAAATGTATTTACTATTCAGATTCCTCCGCTTAGACACCGATTAGAAGATATCCCTTATTTATCTGCACAATTTTTGCACCAGTTTCATCAGTATTATGGAAAAGGACCACTAGAGTTATGCGATTCCGCATTGCAAATGCTTCAGTCCTATTATTGGCCAGGAAACATTCGTGAACTGAAAAACGTGATGGAAAGGGCATTTCTTTTAGCAATTCATGAGACGAAAATCTGTCCTATGCACTTGCCTGAAGACTTCCAAAGCTCCAGTACAATAAAACAATCTCATGTAGTTGGCAATCTAAAGTCTTTGGAAAAACAAATGATCGAGCAAGTTCTCCAAGAAACAAAAAATATGACGGAAGCTGCGAAAATACTTGGTGTAACTCGTAGCACATTATACCGAAAAATGAATAAATGGAACATCCGCAAAAAACATTTTAAAAACAGTAGTAATTGATTTTGTGTCAGCTGTTGTCAGAAAATAGTGAGCCTGTAATATATTACACGGCTCTCTTTCAATTTCAATGTAAAAACTCTATTTTAGTTTTTACATTCTCCTTACATTCCTCTTTAACAACAAGCGATCTCTACATTTTTCATCAAAAATATTACCAAAAGGACGATCAAAAGCCTCAATTTGAAAATGGACTTAATGGTTTAAGTATTATGATAATAAATTGTATACATATGAGTGGGGTGCTAGCATTTATTAGTAAATAAGCAGTCTGTAACGCAGCTTGTTTGTTGTAATCTTATAAAGGTACGAATATGACAACCGATAAATTAAAACCGAAAATTCATTGAATTTTGATATATCAATTGTAAAATTAAACGAAAATATATTTTTTTCTAATGGTGGTTCTTATCTTTTTTTTAATGAAAGTTTAATAGCTTTTTTACTGTATATCTTATTTGATGGATGTAGCAACATTTCTTATATTCCCTGTTGATTGCTCATGGACCAAATGTTTAAAGTTAAAAGTAACACTGGTATACGAAGCAACGGGCTGGGAAAAAGATATCTTAAGATTCAAAATCTATATCGATTCACTTCCCATGAATACGGAAATGAAAAACATTCATAAAAAGAGAAATTTGATATTCTTTAAAGGGGGGCGCTCCGTGTACTTCAGTATCAAATATAAATATATCGTACTTTATTTCATTCTCACCATTTTTCCCCTCGTTATATGTGATCTATTAATTTATCAAATTTGGACAACAAAATTTTACAACAATACTGTTGAGTCTCAGACGAAAATAATTAAGCAGCTGAATCGCTCTTTAGCACTTTTCAAAAAAAATGTTGAATCCACTAGTCATGGGTTTTCTATTATCGAATCAGGATTGTTGCAGGAATTCCTTCAAGGCGTTGACTTCAATGTGCCTGCCGATCTGATAATCACGGACCACGGGAAAATTGTCTATTCTGCAAACTCGTGGAAAAATGATAATAGTTTGCTTGAAACAGTGAAAAACAAAGAATCTGTCAACGGCAAAGTCAGTGGGAATTTTACGTTCAAAGAAAGTGGCCGAAATATGCTCGTGATTTATAACCATGATCCGGAGACGAATCTCTCTGTAATTAGCGTAACTGAAGCATCTAAAATATTAGAAAAAAATGAAAATAACAAAAAATTAATGGTTTATATCATTATCAGCAGCATTGTGGTCAGCATATTTTCAATTATACTCATTTCATTTCATGTGACTTCCCCCATTCGTTCTCTCAGAAAAGAAATCAAGGCGATAGAAAATGGGGATTTTAATCACTCGTTTGATCGAGATGTAATGATCAGAGATGAAATATGGGAAATTGAAATAAGCTTTCATAAAATCATGTTAAAATTAAAGGAACAAGCGAGGATTCAGTATCAATTAATCTCATTAACGAATCAAGCAAAATTCAAGGCATTGCAGTCACAAATCAATCCGCATTTTCTTCATAATGCATTGGAAACAATTAATTCGTTGGCCATTATTCATAATGTTCCGCTAATTGCCCAAATTTCTAGGTCGTTATCGAAAATGTTCCGGTACAATATGATGCAGGATACTGAAGAAGTATTAATCAAAGACGAGTTGGATCACATGGACAATTATCTAAATGTTCAATTAATACGATTTGACGGTTTTATAGAATGTGAACGACAAATCGATCCACAAATTCTAGAATACAAAATCATCAAATTTGTTCTCCAACCGATCGTTGAAAACTGTTTCATCCATGGGTTCAAAAATTTAACTGATAAAGGAATGATTCGAATTGAAGGCAAAATCAATGAAAACAAGCACATTGTCATCAGCATTTCCGATAATGGACCAGGTATTCCGGAAGAAAAGTTGCAAAAGCTAAACGAGGAACTGAAAACGTTTACTTTGGATAATAAACACCCTCCAACCAATAAAGAAAGTAACCGAATCGGAATTTTCAATGTAAACAATCGTTTGAAAATTGCTTATGGGGAAGAATACGGCCTTCAGTATCACAATATTTCACCGCATGGACTATGCGCGGTTATCACGATACCAATTCATAATCGTAAACAGCAGGAAGAGGAGAGTGGTTGATATGCTGCGCATGTTGACTGTGGAAGATGAGCCTTGGATTAGCAAAGGAATAGAGAAGATGCTGCCATGGCAGCAATACAATATTCAAATAGTTGGAAACGCAAGAAATGGGAAAATCGCTTTGGATCTCATCAAACTATATAAACCTGATATCATTATCACGGACATCAGAATGCCTGTCATGGATGGTTTGTCCATGCTGGAACAATTGAACAAGGAAATGACATCGTATCCCAAAATTATTATTATTTCCGGTTACAACGATTTCGATTATGCCAAAAGAGCGATCAAATACGGCGTTTCCAATTATATATTAAAGCCGATCGATCCGGAAGAGCTGAAAACAACCATTGAAAACATCAAGAATCAGATTGAAAGAGAAAGGCAGGAGCGAGAAAACATTAGTATAATCCAGTTGAAAAATTATATTTATGAGCGAATCTCTAATAGAGAAAAACATATGGATGCTGATGTAGTGTTTCCTTGCAAATATTATTTGTTTATTTTTTCCTTAGTCCCTATTTCGAATGAGGAACTGAAAAACATTGGCAGGAATTTTCTTTTACGTATGGGTTCCCAACATATCTACGTAGTCTATGAAGATTCCTCAGAGGCGTTAATAAACATTATAAAAACAAACATAAAACAATTGCAGAAGCGTTATCCTTGTGGCGTGAGTCAAATACATGAAGGCGAGGATCTTTCCGTTGAACATGCATATAAAGAAGCTATTCAGAATCTAAAATATTATCGAGAAGACGAAAAGAATGTGTCAAATCATGTTTTTTTAAACATTGAGGATGAAAGTAAATTGCTCTTGGCATTGAAACAGGGAGAGAAAAGAGTGTTTACTCAGCATTTGAACGAAATTTTGGACAACAATCAAACTTTGGAAGCACATTGGTTTATCCTGTTTCAGCTTTATATAGAGATATCCAAATATTTCAACATTGATAATAGGCTCGATCAGAATAAAGCATGGTTACAGGAATTCAAGTCGATTTCTCAATGGGATGACTTGTATAGGTGGAAAGCAATATTTTTTGATCCACTGATCGACTATATTCTATACAAGTGGGACAAATATTCCAAAGATTATTCCCTTCAAGTAAAAATATTTATTGAGCAAAACTATCACAATTCTTCACTGTCCCTAGATATGGTAGCAGAGTATTTGGAACTTTCGCCATCGTATCTCAGTTGGTTGTTTAAAAAAGAGACCGGAATCAATTTCACCTCCTACATTGCCAAAAAAAGAATTGAGGAGGCAAAGAAGCTTTTAATTCAAACTAAACTGAACTTATATGAGATCAGTAAGGCAGTCGGCTTTAACGATGTAAAATACTTTATCAAAGTATTTAAAAAAGAGGTGTCTTTAACACCGATTCAATTCAGAGAATTGAACACATAAGATGGAAATAGTACGGAGGTATTATAAGTGAAGAATGATATTCAAGGTTATAGCATGTTTGTAACATTAATAGCATTTATCGGATGGACAATTTCCGCGATGGATACCTCCATATTTTTCTTCGTGGCTCCACATTTAATGGAGGAGTTTGACTTTTCTTTAACTGAATTTGGCATTATTGTTGCGGCAGGATTCATTGTCGCTATTGTGTTCAATATTGTGGTAGGTCCTTTGATGGATTACTTCGGAAGAAAAGTAGTTTTTCAATGGATTTTATTTTTGGTGTCGATTGGCACCTTTTTGACTGGTTTATCTTGGAATTTTGAATCACTGACTATTTTCAGAATTCTTGCAACCGGAAGTGCTTTTGCAGAATATGCGGTGGGCGCCACTATTTTAATTGAATCAGTTTCTGCCAAGCATCGGGGGTGGATCGTCGGGATTATGGCAGCGGGTTGGCCTGCCGGGACAGCAATTTCTACCCTTTTGTCAATATACGTTGTACCAGAATGGGGGTGGAGAAGTGCTTTTTATCTCGCATCTATTCCTGCATTTCTAGTTATAGTCGTCCGTTTGTATATCAAAGAACCTGTTAGATTCAAGGAATTGGTTAAATTTAGACAAAGTATTAAATCATATACTGCCGAAACAAAGGAAATTGTGAGCCAAAACAGATTTAAAATAAATAAAGAAGAGGTTCTAAAATTTACGTATTTGCAGCTAATGAAAGGGGAGCTACTTAAAAATACCCTATTAATCTGGGTATATATGAATCTTGTTGTGATTGCATATGGTTTGTTAATCTGGTTTGCTCCCTATTGGATGAATTATGCGTTTGAATTAAATTGGAATGAAGCAATATGGACTGTAGGGGCGGGAAGTTTAGTTAGCATGTTAGGTTTTGTTTGTTGCGGATGGCTCAGCGGGATTATTGGCATCAGGTATGCCAATCTGTTATTTATTGTCATTTCCATACCACTGACCATTTGGATGACATTTTTTGCTCAAACATTCAATGCTTTTTTGCCTGCCTATTTGTTATGGAACTTTTTTGGCGCGGGCATATGGGGAACCATTCCAAGAATTTTTACAGAAGCTTTCCCTACAAGAGCCAGGGGCACTGGTTCATCGATCGGTTCCGCTTCTTGCTGGCTCGGCTGGGCTGTCATCAGTTATTTGGCACCTCATATTATTGAAGCAAACGACTATTACACAGCCATTTCGTTTTCTGGTATCATTTTATTACCGTTAGCACTTATTCCTCTATGGATTATTCGAGAAATTCCTTCTTCAAGTGAACTGGAAGATTATATATCTTGAATGGGGTGACTTTGTCCTGATACAAAATTAAAGGAAATGATATCGTAACAAAGATTGTGTATCAAGTGCAAGCAACAATTTTTTACACTCGGTTGTTTCAATACATCTATCAAGTAACAACGTATTTAACCGTTCGAAAGGACATTGAGAATTTTAAAAAATATTAATATACTGCATTCGTTCTATAACGAAAAAATGCATACCCCGAAAGGTACGCATTTTTTCGTTATTTTTTTCGGTTATATGATCTGTAAGGTTCATATTTAGTGTAAATATTTTCTCTTCGGGTACGGTCAACGAACGTAGTAGCAGCACCGGTTTTTCTATTTACATACAATTCATCTATATCTACAGTTCCTGTCACGACCATATTTTTGTTGGTTTCTCCTTCAGAAACGATACCGTTTGGAGACCAAGCCGAATCGCAAGGGCTCAAGATCGACGCTCTTCCAAATCCATTCGGTAAAGGTGTACCCGGCTCACCAACAGTTGGACAGTGCACGAAATACACTTGATTCTCGATGCATCGAGCTTGTGCACAATGACGAACACGCCAAAAACCATGCTCCGTAAATGTATAGGAAGGACAGAAGATAATTTCTGCACCATTAATGCTGTAGATTCTTGAAATTTCCGGAATTTCAGCCTCATAACAAACAGCAAGTGCAATTTTGGCAGGGCCAATCTCGAAAACTGCTAATTCATCGCCTTCTGAGGTTTTCCAGTCGCTTTCCGAAGGAAAAATATGAGTTTTTTTGTGTTCAATATAGGTACCGTCTGGTTTAAAAATATAGGCAATGTTGTAATACTTGTCGTCTCTTCGCTCCAAGTGTGATCCACCAATGATTACCTGCTTTTTTTCTACCGCCAACTCGATAAAGAGTTGTTTATAATCATCAGTGTATTTGTCAATCAAAATAAGATCTCTTGCTGTTAATTTTTCGCTGTCTGGAAAGCTGGTCAGCAAACCGACGGTAAATAGTTCGGGAAAGATCACATAGTCGGATTGCTGTGGAACTTGCTCGATCAATTCAACAACTTGATTTTTAAAATCATCAAAACTTTTTGTTCGTTCTACACGAAACTGGCAAGCGGATATGGTTACTTTTCTCATTTTTTTCCTCCAAGAATTAATTTTGTAAATGATCCTCCGTAAGCTAAATTGATTTATTTTACGGAGGATGTAAGTGTGTACGGAATGTATCTTTTATGAGCGAAGTATATTATTCTTCGTAGAAGTTGTCATAGATTTCACCGAGAGTCGCAAACCATGCACCGCGGGATTCCATATATTGAATCAATTTTTCTAACATTTGGATCATATGTGCTCGTCCGATTGTTTGCGGGTGTGTCGTCAACACGAAACAAGCCCCTTCTTCTTGATCACATGCATAATCGAAAATGGATGCCCAACGCTCAAAAATATCTTGGGCAGGTCTTTGCCCTTCTTGTATACCTGTTATATATTCTACTTGTGGAAAATCATCGAGGTACCAAGAAACAGGGATTTCCAATATGGTGCTTTCTTTCAAGAAAACGTTCGCTTTATCAGCGTTTACTTCTACCGGTCTCGGCCAGTAAGGATGAAGATCATTTCCCATCAAACTGCTATCGTATTTAAACCCATATTTTTCTAAAATACTCAATGTATTTGGACTAAAATCCCAATAAGGAGATCTGTAGCCACGCGGTTTCACGCCGATTTTGGCGAGGGATTCCAACCCCATTTGCATGATTTTGTCTTCTTCTTCATAGCTCATTGTGGTAGGATTTTCATGAACATACCCGTGATGGCCAATTTCATGGCCACGAGCCGCTACCTCTTTGCAAATGTCAGTGAATGTATCCACAGTATGACCTGGAATAAACCAAGTTGTTTTGATGCCGTATTTGTCAAACAGTTTTAACAATCTTGGGGCACCAACTTCAGCGCCGAACTCACCACGTGACATGTAGGCAGGAGAAGTGAGGTTAAAAGAACCGATCCAGATGGATTGTGCATCAAAGTCACACCCAATGTTTACTGCTACTCTTTTTCCTTTCGGAAGCTTTACTTTTCCGTTTCGTTGTTTTCCGATTTTTTGCATTATATTTCCTCCCTTATTTGTTAAATTTGATTGCGCTTTCATTATAGTTTTAAGATTAAGGGTTTGAAAATTCCGATTATTTTAGCATAGTGTAAAATTATTTGATTTTTCATTTAACAACATTTTTTGTCGGATTATTCCAAAACAAAGAAGCTGCTTCAAACGTCAATGCTAACAGCAGAAGAAGGCACCGTTTGCTTATATTGTTTATGTTTCGGATATTTTAGGAAATTTCGATCAGCGCTTTGAAAAATTCAAGAATGCGTCAAACTGACAAGTTTTGTTCAAAATAATTAAATCGATACCTGACTCATTACGAATTATGTTCTAGATTGTTAAACAAGAGAGCCCTTAATATTGAACTCTATTTCAAATTTTTGATCAGAAAATTATTAATCTAAACATTGTGGAGGAAGAAACGGGAGATTATTAAAAGAGGTCAGAATGACTAATAAAGCCTTAGCTTTGTGCAAAAAGGAAGCAGTTTTATTTGCCTGAGATCTAGGTTCGTTTAGCAGGGTGTAAAAATTTACACATAAATTTTAACTGGGCTGTATGTCTCGACATTTGAAACTATGTGCAAACTATCGGAAAAAAGAGAAAAGCGGTAAAAATTTACGAAAGTTTTCTATAGTTAGTATGTTAGTAATTAGTAATAGCAATTCCAAAATTAGATACGTATATTGAAGTTACATATCGAAACAACATCATTTGGTATATAATAGAACTGAAGAAGATATCATAATTGGGTCATTTTCATTAGTGAAGCCGTTAGCCAAAAAATTTGTTCCGATATAGCAATTTATAATTGTAATAGGTATAACATAAGAAAATTAATTGCAAAAGAGGTGATTTGATGATATTAGTAAGCTCCTGTTTAGCGGGGTTAGAAGTGAGGTATAATGGGACGCATTGTTTACATAATAAAATATGGAAATTAGTTCAGGAGAAGAAAGCCGAAATGGTTTGTCCTGAAATATTAGGCGGATTTTCGACTCCTAGAGAACCTGCAGAGATCATCGGTGGAAATGGGGAGGATGTACTGGATGGAAAGGCGAAAGTAGTGGATCGGTCAGGCAACGATGTGACAGAGCTTTACATAAAGGGCGCTTATGCGGCTTTAAAAAAAGCAAAAGAAATAAAAGCAACATTAGTAGTTCTCAAAGAGAATAGTCCGTCCTGCGGCAGTTCAATGATTTATAACGGCGAATTTACTGGAAAGAAAATGGTTGGAAGTGGGGTAACAGCTGCTTTACTAAAGAGAAACGGGTTTCAGGTCATTTCAGAAGAACAATTTGCTGAACTAGATTCTTTTTAACTACGAGTTGAATTGGAATCGATTTTTTAAAAGTCCGCTTTTTCCTGTTCATATAATTTAGATTGATAGAATAACGAACGAATCCTTGAATTGTTCAATTGAATGCCAACAATACCCGTTGTTTGTGCAACAGTTGGTTTGTCATTTTTTAGAGAAAGACCGGATGCTATATCATTGAGTTGTTTGTCCATCTGGGTAATCTTTTTTTCGACTTGGTCCAACCGCTCATTTATTTCGGTCAATTGCTGCTTTGTTAGTTCAAACTGTTGATCAACTTGTTTGATTTAAAACGTTAATCGATTTGTTCAAAGCGCTGCCTTGTTTCCCGTATGATTTTTTAGTTGCTCCGCTAATTCCTTCAACGCTTGTAAAATCATCTTAGCTATAAGATGGGCTCAAATTTCTTCATTTTTATTAACATGCTCCAGCGATTTCAACGAAGACCACATTATTTTTTTCAAATCGGCATTGAACTGATAATGAATGAGAAAAGCGAGGAATAATCATATCCTTTTAGACGGCATTTTTTAAGATAAAAACATTTTGCAAAGCATTCCTACTCAGCTTAACCGCTTATCTTCAATAAAAGCTCCTTTCACCCGAGACTGGCTGCCATTTTGAGTGCGTATTTTAGTTAACCAATTGACATTAATAGATAACAATTTTATCATTTAATTGTTAACCATTTTATTTTAAAAGTTAACATAAAACAAAAGATTGTAGGTTGAAAAATTAGAAATAGCTTTTTAATTAGTTTAATGAATTTTGAAGGAATTTCTTTGACATAAAATAAATGACGGAGGCTGGAGGCCAACGAATGAAAGAGGAAAGGTATTATAGTGTCAGAATGAGAGCTGCCAAGAATGGACCTCATGAACATGGCGGAAAACATATATCTGGTGGAGAACTGCTTTCAACCTATAGTGATTTAAAAAATTCAGTAAATGCTTTATTAGAAAAGGGACTTCATCACTCAAGAGGTACTCCGGATTTTATGCAAATTCAATTTGAATCTATTCACGAACCGATTAAACGAATTCAACCATTACATATTGACACAAATGAGGCAGATACAGTAGAGAAAGGGCGAAAGTTGTCTAGGCTGCTTTTGGAGAAAGTCGGTATCGAAAGACGGGTTATTGAAAAAGCATTTACAGAATGGACGAAATATTCAGGAATGAGAGGCGCTATATTAATTGATGTTCATTCAGGAAAACGTATTGATAATAGGCAGGAAAAGGGAGTGCGTGTTTCAAGAATCGATTGGATGAAGACGAATTTTGAACATTGGGCAGACTACTTTCATGTGCCCAAGAGTACAAGAATCAGGGAAGCACTTGTGATTGCCACAAAGGTGTGTGCGCATCCGGCTACCATCGCTGAACTATGTTGGTCAGACGATCCTGAATATACTACTGGCTATGTTGCAAGTAAAAAGCTGGGGTATCAACGGATTACAAACCTAAAAGAATATGGAGATGAACGCGGCTGCCGCATCTTTTTTGTTGATTGCAGGAAAGATCTGAATGCCTATATTCACTATTTAGAAAAACAGCCAGTCTTTATTCATTGGGAGGTAGAGAATGAAACAACAATTAATCGAAAAAAGTAAAAAATATCTATGACTGCCTTTTACACAGATGATGATCATCCTTTAATAATTGAAAGCGGCTAAGGAATGAAAGTTAAAGATATTGAAGGAAAAGAATATATGACGGCTTTTCTTCCGTTTGACTTAACGTACATGGTCATCGTAAAAAAAGAACTGGACGAAGCAATTAAAAAAAGCTCGAAAAAATTGCCCACTCCACATTTTTTAGGCATGACAAATGTTCCAGCAACAGAGCTTGCGGAAAAGCTCATTCAAATAAGTCCTGAAAAGCTGACGCGTGTTTTTTATTCAGATAGCGGAGCTGAAGCGATGGAAATTGCACTTAAGATGGCGTTTCAATATTGGAAAAATATCTATAAGCCAGAGAAACAAAAGTTTATTACAATGCAAAACGGCTATCATGAGGATACGGTCGGCTCCATAAGTGTCGGTTCCATCCAGCTTTTATCATCAAGTATATGGGACATTTATGTTTGAAAGTTTTAAGGCACCTATTCCTTACGTTTATCGGTCAAAAAGCGGCGATCCGAAACATTGTCGTGATGAATGCTTAAACATACTTGAACAACTGCTTAAGGAAAAGCATCAGGAAATTGCGCACTAACAATTGAATCAATGGTCCAAGGATGGAAGAAGCAATTGTCACGGGTAACAGAAAAAGAGGTTTTGCTTTTTAAAGACATAATGAGGTGACAAGCGTTGAACTTTAATGGGTGGTTAAACGACCGTTTAGCGAAGACAAAGGAATCCGGCTTGTATCGGACGCTTAGAACAATGAATACTGCACCTAGTCCCGAAATGTACGTAGATGGCCAAAAGTACATAGTATTTTCCTCAAACAACTATCTGGGCTTGGCTAATGATTCACGCTTGATTCTTGCAGCAGAAAAGGCATTGCACGAGTTTGGGGTTGGGAGCAGCGGCTCGAGGCTAACGACAGGCAATACGCAGTGGCATCAAAAGCTTGAAAAAAGATTTGCAGATTTCAAACAGACTGAAAGTGCCTTGCTGTTTTCAAGCGGTTATTTGGCGAATATCGGTGTGCTTACTTCATTGCCTGAAAAAGGTGATGTTATTTTTAGCGATCAATTAAACCATGCGAGTATTATCGATGGATGTCGTCTCTCACAAGCGGATACCGTCATTTATAACCATGTAGATATGGAAGATTTGGAAAAAAATTAAAAGAAACAAATTCATCACGGCGACGCTTTATTGTCACAGATGGTGTCTTTAGTATGGATGGTACCATTGCGCCTTTAGATAAAATCATGTCACTTGCTCAACGTTATCATGCATTTGTCATTGTGGATGACGCACACGCAACAGGAGTTTTAGGAGAAAACGGCAGGGGAACAAGTGAATTTTTTCACGTCTTTCCGGATGTAGTGATTAGCACTTTAAGTAAAGCGGTTGGAACGGAAGGCGGGGTCGTTTCTGGATCGAAGGTTTTCATTGACTTTTTGCGAAATCATGCCAGAACCTTTATCTTTCAAACCGCACTATCACCATCTATTTGTGCAGCTTCATATACAGCATTGGAAATCATCGAACATAGTAAAGAAAAACGACAGCAATTGCTTATAAAAGCAAAACGAATAAAAACTAGTTTACAAGAAATGGGGTACACCGTGAAGGGAGATCATACACCAATTATTCCTGTATTGATCGGAGATGCTCATAAGGCTGTCATATTTGCAAAAAGATTACAAGAAAAAGGAATATATGCCCCGGCGATTCGACCGCCGACTGTACCTATTGGAGAAAGCAGAATTCGGTTAACGGTGACCGCGGACCATAGCTTAAAGGAGATAGATTATTTGTTGCATGCATTTAAATTAATCGGAAAAGAGTTGAATATGATCAAATGAAAGGTTTTTTTTATAACAGGAACTGATACTAGTGTTGGAAAAACGATAATAGCTTGCGGACTAGCAGCTGTATTAAAAGAGAAGAGAATGAATGTCTGCGTCTTTAAACCGTTTTTAAGCGGTATTTCGCATGATGATCCAACAAGCGATCAAGTCTTTTAAAAGGGAATCTCAAAGTCGAAAATTGACTTATGAGACACCCCATGTAAAAATTCTACTCCTTTAATATAGAGCGTTTGAAAAAAATGAGGACGCTTCTTTTGATTAGGCAACTGCAAATTATTTTTCTCCGGCACAACAGAATAAAATCTTTAGATGAGCAGAAATCGAGATTGTTTATATGTTTGCTTTTTTTGGATCTAAACCCCATCTCTTTAACTTTTTGACTAATGTGGAATGGTCGATGCCGAGTTCTTTTGCCGCAATCCGTAGTGATGGATGTTTTTTGATCACATCTTTTACAATTCGCTGTTCAAATTTTTCCACGCGCTGTTTCAGCGTCAAAGCTTCTTCACCGTCTTTTTGATCATGAATGTGCAAAGGAAGATGGTGCGGTTCGATCAATTGAGAGGGAACCGATACGATCATGCTTTCTATTAAATTTTTCAATTCTCGGACGTTTCCAGGCCAATGGTAGCTCGTTAAAGCCTTCTTAGTTTCTTTTGACAATGTTTTATCGACATGGTAAAGCTTGCAAAAGTATGAAAAGAAATGATCAATAAGCGGTGATATATCTTCTTGGCGTTCAGATAAGGGCGGAACAGTTATTTCAACAACATGCAGACGGTAATAAAGATCCTCACGAAATTTTCCTTCTGAAACAAGTTGCTTTAAATCTTTGTTCGTTGCAGAAATAAATCGAATATCAAGCTTAATTGGCTCCCTGCCTCCTATTCGCTGAATTTGCTTTTCTTGCAATACTCGTAATAACTTTACCTGCAAAGAGAGAGGCATTTCTCCTACTTCGTCAAGCATAACGGTTCCGCCGTCCGCCAATTCAAGCAGACCAATTTTCCCCTCTTTATTCGCACCAGTAAATGCACCTTTTTCATAGCCGAATAGTTCAGATTCAAGCAGATGTTCAGGAATGGCCCCGCAATTCACTTTAATAAACGGCTTTTGTTTCCGTTGGCTGTGATGATGGATAAAATTGGCGATCACCTCTTTTCCTGTTCCGGAAGGGCCTGTTAAAAGGACGCTTGTTGGAAAAGGCGCCACTTGTTTTACTTTCTCATAAATGTTTTTCATTTTTTTGCTGTTGCATATAAACATTTGTTCTGATCCGTTCACATGAGCCGAAAAACGGTTTTGGTTTATTTCGGAAATACTTTTTGCTTTTTCTAACTCTTTTCTAAGTTTATTTAATTGTGTGATATCCCTTACGCTCGTTACTACGAGCTCAACGTCTCCTTGATCATTAAATACCGGATTTCCGGTGACAATGACATCTTTTTTGCCTCCTATTTTTTGCATAATGGAAATTTGTTTCTTTTTTTCCAAAACTAAGAGAGATACTGACTGGTCAATATAACCATTCGTCATCAGATCCCTCATATGCCTTCCGACCAGTTCTGTGCGTTCAAAACCTGTAATCTCTTCATATGCGGAATTAACATAGATCGTAATCCCTTCTTGGTCAACAACATAAAGGCCGTCAGTTGAAAACTCGATAATCGCCTCAAGCTGTGTTAGTAGGCTGCGATATTGCTCGATTTCAGTAATATCTTGAATAACACTGATCGCACCGATGCGCTTGCCGTTTTGATACAGAGGAGTCCGGTTTACCATACATTGTCTGTCCGCTAGTATCATTTTTTGACCGATTGAACGATCGCCGCTTTCCACAACCTCCAAAATTTTTGTGTGAGGGACGAGTTCTTGAATATGCTTTCCTTCCCAGTTTCCATTTTCCGCTTGCAATAACTTTTTTGCAGCAGCATTCATCACAACAATGTTTCCTTTTCGATCGACGACAACTACTCCGTTATGCATGCATGAAAAAATATTTTCCCAAGTTAAGGAATTAATAGAGTTTGCTTTGATTATAATCACAACCTTTCATCTGATTGGTGAATTTTTTCAACCGTTTGGTGAATAATTTCACCATATATTTTCGATAATTTCGATTATTAATCCTTTTTTATGGTGAAATTTTTCAACAGTTTTCAGTAAAGAAGCTTAAAAATCCCTTTGTTTGTAAGAAGCTTTTTTTGGCATGCATTTTGCATTTAAATTGATGAGCAAAAAATAAGGAGGGGGAAAGTAGAACGAATGATGAATGAATAGAAAAAAAGAATATACTGCCTCTATTCTTTCAGCAGTATTTCTTGTACTGTATAAAGAAAGCGCTTACGGAATTTGGAATATGTTGTGGTAGAAATGGCTGAATGTTGAAACAAAAACAAGAACACATTTTTACATGTCGTCATTTAAGAATTATTTCATGTCTTGATTGACATTTTCTATTTCATTATAGGAGGGTTTTTTATGGCAAACATTATTAAAAAACACCCGAAACTGTATGTAATGGACAACGGCCGAATGAAAATGGACAAAAACTGGATGATTGCGATGCACAATCCAGCAACCATTGACAATCCGAACGCGCAGACTGAGTTTGTCGAATTCCCGATTTATACCGTTTTAATTGACCATCCTGAAGGAAAAATTCTTTTTGACACGGCATGTAATCCAAATTCCATGGGTCCAGCAGGCCGCTGGTCTGAAACGACGCAAAAAACGTTCCCATGGACAGCGAGCGAAGAATGTTACTTGCATAACCGACTTGAGCAATTAAAGGTCAGACCAGAGGATATTAAATTTGTTGTGGCATCTCATCTTCATCTCGATCATGCGGGCTGCTTAGAAATGTTTACAAACGCAACCGTTGTCGTACATGAAGACGAATTTAACGGCACATTACAATCTTATGCCCGCAACCAAAAAGAAGGGGCATACATTTGGGCAGATATTGATGCATGGATAAAAAATAATCTTCAATGGAGGACAATCAATCGGGATGAAGATCATGTTGAACTTGCGGAAGGGGTGAAAGTTTTAAACTTTGGCAGCGGTCATGCTTGGGGAATGCTTGGTCTTCATGTACACCTTCCTGAAACTGGCGGCATCATTCTTGCATCTGATGCGATCTATACGGCAGAAAGCTACGGGCCGCCAATCAAGCCACCTGGAATTATTTATGATTCTCTCGGATATGCGAAAACGGTCGAACGAATTCGCCGGATTGCCAAAGAAACAAATTCCCAAGTATGGTTCGGGCATGATGCAGAACAATTTAAAGGATTCAGAAAATCGACGGAAGGATATTATGAATAAAATTTCCCGGAGTTTATATAGAAGAAATGGGTGGAAACGTCCATTTAGATTTTAAAGAACACAAATGTCGATGCTTTAAGAGAACATTCCAGGGTGTGAAGGAGGAGAGTCATGACACATTCAAAGCTAGTTTTTACACCTTTATGTTATACTGGATGGGGTTCGTTAAGCCAGCTTGTTCCGGAAGTTGAAAAATATCAACCTAAGAAAATTCTTGTTGTGACAGATCCGGTGTTGAATGACATAGGGCTCGTTGACCGCGTCACATCTCCATTACAAGAAAAAGGATACAGCATTGATGTATATACTGACATCGAACCAGAGCCTCCGCTTCAAATCGGAGAAAAGCTTGTCGCCTATACGAGAGAAAACAAATTCGATCTCGTCATAGGTTTAGGCGGAGGAAGCGCAATGGATTTGGCAAAGCTTGCAGCAGTCTTGTCTGTTCATAAAGGAACAGTGGAAAGTTATTTAAATTTAACAGGTACAAATCAAGTAGATAAAAAAGGTCTCCCCAAAATTTTGATACCCACAACTTCCGGAACGGGCTCTGAAGTCACTAATATTTCTGTCTTATCTTTAGAAAGTACGAAAGATGTTGTAACACATGATTATTTGCTCGCTGATGTAGCAATTATTGATCCGGAACTAACTGTCACTGTCCCGCCGAAAGTGACCGCTGCAACGGGGATCGATGCATTGACACATGCAGTGGAAGCATATGTCTCAATCAATGCCAATCCGGTAACAGACGGTCTTGCCCTGCAAGCGATGAGACTGATCAGCCGTTCCATCCGTAAAGCTGTGTTAAACGGAAATGATAAACAGGCGCGGATTGATATGAGTTACGGCAGCTATATTGCCGGATTAGCTTTTTTTAATGCCGGCGTGGCAGGCGTACATGCTTTAGCCTATCCGCTTGGAGGACAATTTCATATTGCCCATGGCGATTCCAATGCAGTTTTATTGCCATATGTGATGGGCTACATCCGAAAAAGCTGCCAAAAAAGAATGGTGGACATATTGAATGCTCTAGGCGAGAATTCAAGCTATTTGTCTGAAAAAGAAGCTTCCTATCAATGTGTCGAGGAACTAAAAAGATTAGTGGCAGATGTCGGAATTCCGACAACTTTGGGAGAATTCGGCATTCCGGAAAGTGCGATCGAAAAATTGACGGAAGACGGGGTGAAACAAAAAAGATTGCTCGCAAGAAGTCCAATGAAGCTTAATAAAGAAGATATCCGAACCATATATCAGTCAGCCTTTCAAGGGATAGTAACGGAACCGTCATAATTGTCGATAACTTGAGTTTTATAATTCACAGTTGAAAGGAAGATAAGGGCCAGATTTTTGATATTATCCCCTTATAGTTAGACAGAAAAAAGAAAGGGATGTCACTGTCTACTAGAAGGGGGTATTTTTATAGGTAAAAATTAAAAAAACATACAGTAAAGAATATAAATTAGATGTTGTGAAGAAATATTTTGATGAGGGAAGGGCAAACCGTGAAATCATGGATCACTTTCACAACTCTGTTTTTGCAAAATAAAAGTGCAGAGAATTACAAAATCCTTACGCAGTGATATACAAGGTGCTTTACATGGAGGGGGAGACATGAAAACCTTTTTTGGTTTTGCCAAAACTGTTGAAGCTGGTGCTTGGCTAAAGAATCATGGCTACAGAGGATCCATGCCAAGCTCTTGATGGATAGATCGCATATATGTATATTTATACAAAATTTGGATATAGATATACTGCAAAACTCTGTATTTTTTTCTTTCAGAAAACAACATGTCAATTAGGAACAAAGCAATGCCGTTCGAAGAAACGTTATCGAGTGGCCATCTTTCGTGACATCCATGGACATGAGATTCGCATTGTAGCCAATGTTTTGACTATCGGCGGAAAAGATCGCCGATATGTATCCAAAACGTTGGACGGTCGAGATCTTTTCGGTGGATCAAGCAGTATCCTATTTGGACAATAGAAAACGCAGTCTACAATTAGTCGTTTGCATCGTCATTGACTGCGTGCTGTTAAGATGGCTATAGAAGAAGGTGCAAAAGGGGCTTACTTTCATTTCTTTTGAACGTCAACTTCTTTTTGGGCAGCTTCCTCTCAATTGGCAAAATGAACTTCAGACGGCAAGTAGCCCACGTTTTGTCTAATTTCTTTTGGTCGTGTTGTAAAATATTAAAAAATAAGATATTGACTTCCAAAATATTGATATAGTATTTTTTTAATAAAGTAATAATTTTTTCCTATTATAAGAATTTTTACCATTAAAGTCTATTATTATATTTTAAAGAAAAAATACTAGTGTTAGTTACAGTATTTGGATTATCAACTTGTCAATGATATCCTAGCCGTATGTTTTTATTAACTTTCATCGATTCGGTTTGGTTATTATAAATAGACTTCTAATTACAAGTAATGCTAAAAAGAATATGTCATGCATTGCATGATATATTCTTTTAATATTTATTAAATTTAAATGTATATATTCAATCAATTGAAGAAAAAGTAATTTCAAAAAATCCATCAAATGAAGGATGATAAAAGTCTAATTTTGTTTGTGAAAACTTGATAAGGACTACTTACAAATAGATTCCCTTATCCTTTTTTCTTATATACCGTGCGAATAAAAACTCAGAATGTTTTTTATTAGATAATATGCCGACATGATAAAACACTGACCTTTTTAAGCTGTACCATGCAAGTAGTAAAATATTGAGGTGATGGCATGATTCAATTAATTAAGCTTGAACTTAGTAAGTGTATGAAAAGAATAGAGTTCAAGATAGCATTTATAGCTGTTTTTTGTGCAATATTTTTAGACTACATTATTTTGTGTAAAGAATATTATGGATCGGAATTATCAAAGGTAATGTCTGCTTCAACTGGTACTATTCTTACAAACGTTGTCGCAACACCTTTGTCACCAATAGTAGGGATCTTGCTGCCACTAACCGTAAGTATCATTTATTCTGTGTCATTCCTAGAAGAAAAAAATTGGGGATTAAGTAACTTTATTCATACAAGGGTACACAAAGAAAAATATATTTTAGCTAAAGCTATGTCGATTACTCTAGTAAGCTTTTTTGTAATATTAATACCATTATTAGTAAATGAAATTTTAGCGATTATTGCTTTTCCAATCCAAGGATATAATACATTCGGTTTACCAGATTATAAAAAGTTATCGTATATAGATTCAGGAATTATGTTACATAACTTACAGGTGTATTATCCATATTGCAATATTTTAATATTCATCATAATAAGATCATTATTTGCATCTAGTTTTGCTCTCATGGCATTCGGAGTATCATTTTTTAAAAAAGTTAATAAATATGTAGTCATATTATCCCCTTTTATTATTAATACTTTATTTATGATTTTTACTGATGCGTTATCAAGAATTATATCTGATGAAACTATAGCCAGAGCAGTCGGAACAAATATTTTAGGGACAAATAGCTACGGAAGTTTTATATGGTTACTATTCGTACTATGTGGTTACTTTTTGTTTAGTGTTATTTTAATTAGAAGAGGTATGAAGAATGAAATTTTATAGATTGCGAGGTTATAAACGTTTTGATGAGGATAACTGTAGGGGAGAAGCTTTTTTATTTTACAGTATTCATATTGGCGTTTTTTAACAAAATTTTAGGTTCTATTCATAATGTAGAGGATATGTATATGGCCATAGTTAATAATAAAATTTTTACAATTGTCTATTTGCCGATCTTTTTATATATATTTCTAGACAAGTTTTCAAAAAGATTAAAACCCGAAGTAATTGTCAGGTATCAAAGCATAAAAAATTGGAGTATTTCAAATCTTAAAATCATTGCCGCATTAAGTGTAAGACTTTCTATTACATTTAACGTGATCACATCAATCTTTATGGTAATATGTGACACAAATATTTTGTACAATCAAGATTTTTATATTTTCAATTATATCTCAATAGTTGTACAAAGTGTCGGATGGTGTCTAATTGGTATGCTTTTTATGAATCTTATCTCTATTACAAATAGTATTAAATTAGCGTATGTAATAGAAATAGCATTTTTCTTAGCTATTAGACTCATTATGTCTCCATTATCTTTTATATCGTTAAGAGATTACATAGTTCCCATATGGGATACAATGTTCTTTTATGAATTTAATCGAGAATATATGATCATGATTAAGTATTTATGTATGAATATCATTATTATCATAATATTGTTTGTAATATATAGTCATTTGGTCAAAAAAAGAGATCTTAAAATTGAAAGGTAAAGAGTAGATATTTATGAAGGAATTAATAAAAGGTAATAAAGTTTCTTTAATAATTGTTTTACTGTTTTCTATAATTTTCAATTTCCTAGGTTTATTTTTTCATCATATAAACACAACAAATGATTTAATTAGCTTTACTTACGGATACGTTGATTTATGGCATGTCAATAATGTTTTCAGTATAATTCGTTGGTTGCTTCCGCAATTAATTTTACTTGTATACTTAGGCAATTACATTGAAGTTAGACTTCTTAAAAATGCAACATTAATTTTTACTAGGACAAATAAGAAGATGAAAATTTTATTACAGTTTATTTTACAATTACTGTTCATCATATGTTGCTTTTATTTATTACAATTTATGATTGTAATTATAATTGGTGCTATATTAGGATTGGAGCTAGTTTTAAATATAGAAACAATGTTTATCATAATGAGATTAATTTTATATAGCTTTTTAATTATATTAACTGTGAATAGTAGTTCCATCTTATTCAAATCGATTTACGGGGTATATCTAGTATTAATCATCCAATTAGCAATGCTGTACATATCAAATCTTATATTAAATTGGAATAGTTATTTTTTAGTATATATACCTACAACAAATGCATTAGTATCACTAAATGATAACGGTTTAGGAATAAATAATGACAGCTCAATAGTATATTTGTTGATACTAATATTTATAGTAATTATTATATCTATCAATATATTCAATAAAAAAGAAGTTTTATATTAAATCAATTATATTTGGAGGTCATGATGAGAAATATAAAAGTGAACAATGTTTCAAAAGTAATCAATCGAACAACAATTTTAAAAGATATAAATATTATCTTTGAAGAAGGAAAAATTTATGGCATATATGGACATAATGGTTCAGGTAAAACTATGCTATTTAGAACTTTGAGTGGGTTAATTAAACCAACGTCAGGAACAATTACTATTTTTAATGAAGAATTACATAAGGACATAGACTTTCCAAGAAGTATAGGGGTATTAATTGAAAATCCAAATTTTTGGCCTAACTATACCGGAAAAGAAGTGCTAAAAACTCTTGCAAGTATTAAACGTGTTTATTGCAAAATAAAAGTACATAGTTTTGCAAGAAATTTGTGCAGAATAGCTGCATAAAAAAAGGCTTGCCAGCTCACCCAATAACCTCTACTGTTGAGATTGAGCAGAACTTAACAGTAGGAGGATAAGAAAGGATGCTAGCAATGCCTGAAGTTAATTATATCAAACATTTAAGAGAAGTCGAAGATATGTCAATCTCTGAGATCGCTAAAAAGACAGGTAAAAATTGGAGAACAGCAAAAAAATACGCTGACGGTGAAGTACCAGTAGAATCTCTTCCCTTCCGTCGAAGGGGAATGATGTACGAGGAAGAGTACGGAGAAATCGTAGATTGTTGGCTTGAGGAGGACATGAAGCTTAAGAAAAAAGAAAGACGAACAAACAAGAAGATGTTTGAACAACTTAAAGAAGAGCACGGGTTTAAAGGTTCTTATCGAACCGTTTGTGAGTACATTCAGCATCGCAGACCACAAATAAAAGAAGAAAAAACCACAAGATACGAACGTCTGGAGCACCCTCCGGGCGAAGCCCAAGTGGATTTTGGAAATATGACGGCTGTAAAAGACGGCGCATATAAAGACATCAAAACTCTTATTCTCAGTTTTCCATATAGTAATGCCGCCTTTTCTTATCCCCTGCCGGCAGAAAACTCGGAGTGTTTTCTAGAGGGCTTGAAACAGTTATTTCACCAGGCTGGGGGTGTCCCGACATATTTACGAATTGATAACCTGTCGGCAGCGGTTGTAACGGTAGGCAAGGGAGACAAGAGAAGCTATACGGACTCTTTCTTACGCTTCCAGTCCTATTATGGATTTGAAGTACAACCATGCAATCCCGGTAGTGGACATGAAAAAGGGAATGTAGAGAAAAAGGTAGGCTATACAAGAAATAACTTTTTTGTAACAGCCCCAGTAATGGAGGATTTTTCACAACTGGCCCACTGGCTAGAAGAGAAAATGGTAACCGATCGAAAACGCCCTCACTACGAAAAAGGAGTTCCGATAGAAGAATTGTGGGCTGAGGATCAGAAGCAATTAAAAGCTTTGCCAATCAGTGATCTTCCAATCTTTTCAATCGACTCGGCTACTGTAAATAAATATGGCGAGATTCTAGTCGATAGAGAAAAATTCCTTATTCATAAAGCGAGGATCAAACAGACACTAGTTATTAAAAAGGAATGGGACAAATTCACTTGCTTTTCGAATGACGGTGAAATGATCTATCAAGACTCACGTCCCTATATGATGACCACAAGGCCTATACCATGGGACAACATCTTGGCCGACTGGGAGAAAAAGCCACGTGCTGTTAAGTATTCTCGTTTCTTTAAATACCTGCCCGAAAGAGTACAAACTTATCTTACGATAAAACCTGATGAGATTAAGAAACGGGTGGCAGGCTTAAAAAAACTGCTGGAGGTTCATGCCTTACAAGACATCCATAAATGTTTGGAAATGGAGCAACGTATTGAAAAAGAGCCGCACGAATTGGGTTCCTTATTGGAAGCTCAGAAAGCAACTTATCCGGAAAAATTGTCAGAACCCCATACCCCTTCTGTATTACTAGATTATGAAACGGATTTAAGCATGTATGATCAGAGGCTATGTCCGACCTTAGAAGGGAGGGATAACTGATGATCGCTCGTGATCTGAAAGAAGTCTGTAAAACCCTGCACCTTGCTTATATAGCTGATCAGTATGAAGACATTGTCTTTGAGAATAAAGAACAGTTTTTATGTGATGTATTACTGGCCGAAGTCTCATCAAGACAAGCTGCCAAGGTATCGAGACTAATAAAAAAAGCCAAATTTAGAGAACTGAAATGGTTGAAAGATTATGAATGGAACGACCAGTTGCATCTGCCAGCTACCACGACAAAAGAAGAGATTTGTGACCTTCGTTTCTTACATGGGAAACAAAATTTATTGCTTCTTGGCTCACCAGGAACAGGCAAAACCCATTTAGCGACAGCTCTTGGATTAAAAGCCTGCGAAAAAGGGTTTGAGGTTCGTTTCTTTCGTGTCGCAGATTTGGTAGGACAATTAGAGGAGGCGTTAAAAGAAGGTACTTTACAACGAGTAAAACGTCAAATCGATAAGTGCGATTTACTTATACTAGACGAACTGGGATATGTTCCTTTCCAAAAACAAGGATCGGAATTATTGTTTCATATCATAGCCGACTGTTATGAACATAAAAGTGTGATTGTCACATCGAATTTAGAGTTTGGCCAATGGAATCGAGTGTTTGGAGATAACCGCTTAACTTCCGCTTTAGTGGATCGCTTGGTACACCATGCCCATATCATCGCATTCACAGGTGAAAGTTACCGGCTGAAAAATGCTCTTTCTTCTGTGAAATTGAATGGTAATTAATGTAAAAAAATAAAGCTGCAAGCCTATGTATTTTTCGCTGCAATACTCTGCACTTTTTGCTTGCAAAAAACATAAACGAATTATAGATGATGAAGAGATTATAAGATCTTTGGAGAGAGTTGGGCTTAATCCTAATGATTCACGAACTGTAAAAAAATATTCTTTAGGAATGAGACAAAGATTAGGAATAGCACAAGCAATAATGGAGAAACCAGATATTATTATTTTAGATGAACCGACAAGTGCATTGGACGAAGATGGCATTAATTTAGTATACAAGATTCTTTTGGAAGAAAAAGAGCGAGGAGCTATCGTGATTATATCTAGCCACAATAAATCAGATATTGAGACATTATGTGATTGTAAGATAAAGATACAGGCAGGTAAAATCACTGATATGATAGGAGGATAAAATCTGTGACCATAAAAAAAGTATCATTTATTTTTATCCCCATAATAATGACTATTTTCATGGTAGTAATTGGAATACTAACAAGAAATAGCTATATAAATGATGTAGATGTCAATAAATATTTTAATGATAAAGAATTAAATTATACTATATCTAAATACGAGGAAGATATTACAAAGGTATTTACCAAATTTGAAAGTTTGAAGAATTTGGATGAATTGGAGAAAGAATCACCTATAATTGTTAAAGCAAAAGTAGATTCAAAATCACCTAGAATTAGGTACTATTTAACTACATTGACAACAGTAAAAGTCCTAAATGTATATAAAGGAAAAATTAGCAATGATTTCATCTCCGTTTTTGAACCTATAGATATTATAGATGCGGTGGATTCCGCTGGAACAGTAAATTCTGTTGATGGATATAATTGGATGGATAAAGAAAAAGAATATATATTGTTTCTTAGACCACTTAAAGATTCGCATTATAGTGATGACAGTGTAGTTTATTTGCCAACCACTACAGTGTTAAGCAAATATCAAATAGATGAAAGTAAAGTTTCCCTATTAGATGAAGATAAAATGCTAAATGGCAGCTTAAAATATGCAGATATAAAAAATCAAGAAGTTGTTCTTTATGAAGATCAGTATGTTGACAAATTTAATAACTTTAAGCGTGATGTTTTGAACAAATATAATTAAGGATGGTTCTTCGTTGTTTAAAGTGTATATGTTATATATTGGATAAAGGAGAAACGGTACTGTCAAGAATTTTGTGTAATGTAAGATAGGTAGGGTATCTCTGAAATGGATTTAGAATAGAGAGGGATATTACCTCCACACAGGAGACTGAATATTCAGTCTCCTGTGTGGAAAGGGAGAATTCCCTTATTTTGTTTATTTGCAATATTTGGTTAACAATAACGTTCTTCAAACATTCGTTGAAGGGCTTCATGAGCTTCGGCAAATCCTCGTTACTTTCGCCCTGCCCATTTCTCATTAAAATCTTGAACAGTCAAATACACGACTTTTTCCGCGGCTTCTAAACTGCTCAAACTGTTCATCGGCTTTAGGTGCTTCGTTTGTTTGGAAACGCGATCTATTGGTTCAAAGTGCTCCTTCGTTTCTTTCGTATGTTTTTTTATTGCTTACAAAATCATTTCCACTCATTTTGGACATAGATGTGCCTTTTCTTTTATATTCATCGTAACATACTCCAGAAATTTTAACGTAGATCACATTAAACTTTTTAAAATCAACATTTGAATGGTCTTAAATGGAAGTTTAAAAAATTGTTTGGAATAATATGTTATTTTAATTCCAAAAAAAACTTCTTTTCTCCAATCCTATGTTTATTTGTCAGAGAAAAGAGCTGCTCATACTTCAAAAAATATTTGTATCTTTTTCTGTTTTTTTGTCGGAATTTTCTATTTATCATCTTGATTTCTCCTCCTCATTTCGCTTTAATAAAAATGTATCCATCATTTTCCTGAAACATTTTTTGAAACATATGTAAAATAATACCTTAATTTGAAAATTATTTAAAAAATCTAAATAAATGTCCGTTTATTAAAAACGAAAGCGAGGGGAGATTGTGCAGTTGAACGATAGGCAATCGGTCAGCTTGTAACCGCTTTACTTATATAAAGAGCAAAAATTCGGAATTATCGAAAAGGAATTGGATGCGGCAAGATGAGCCGTTGGATTTATTTTCCACTGATGACAATAAATAAAAAACTAGATATGAGATTTAAATTTTCTAAAAAACAAACCTACAGCCGTTTTTTTCACATTTGTCGATTTAAAAGGGGGATATGACGGAATGACTATGAAAGCTAAGCTTTTTGCTTTAATGGCAGGTTTTGTTTTTTTGTTATTGTCCAGCACGTTTCTAGTATTATGGTTGGAAAGAAACACTTTAGAGAAAAAAGGGAATGAAATAACTGATGAAGTATGGAAGGAAGCGGAAACAAAATTAGAGGTGGAAGTGGAGGCGTTTGCGAATCAAATTTCCAGAAATTTAGTTGAACTTGAGCAGTCGATGGAGAAAAATATGCTGAATGCAGCCTATTTATTGCAGGAGCAGGATCGGGGGAGAACGTTACATAACGAAGATTTGAAGCGTTTGGCAGAGCAAACAGGGATGACAGATTTTTATCTGACAAATCGAGATGGAATTTTTGTCGCATCTACAGAGAAAGCGGCACTAGGGAGTAATTTATTTGATATTTGGGACGGATATCGCAAATTGCTGACGGGTGAAGAGCAGATGCTGCCTTCAACCTTGACGATCAAAGCAGAGACCGGAGAGATTTTCAAGTTTATGGCCATTCCCCGCGCTGATGGAAAGGGAATTGTCGAATCGGCGTTAGATGTAAGCAATTTTGAATCGTCGCTCGCCCGTCACATCCAAGAGAAGGAAGAAGTGAAAGCAATTTATTTGTTTGATCCCAAACAAGTCGTATTGATGGAAACATTAAAGAAAGAACAGCGATTGCTGTGGGAAAAAGGAAAGGCTGCAAAAAACGAAAATGTTCAGTCAGTCTTTTCTTCCGGAAAAACTCGGATTTTCCTGAAGGACAATCATGTGGAGGCTTATGTTCCGGTAAAAGCGGATGGAAATGTGCGTTATGTATTATATACCTTGTTAGATGCTGCCCCGTATTTCCAGCATGCCGAATCCACTAACCAAGTATTGCAGGAGTTTCAGCAGTTGATTAATGGGGTTGGATATAAAATCATGCTGGCGATTTTTATCTTTTCACTGTTGTTCCTCTTTGTCCTTTTTGGTGTGATCCGCTCGGTGTTAAAGCCGTTGAAATTTTTCTCTAGAGTCCTGCGGGAAGCAGGGGACGGGCAGGAAGTAAAATGGGAGCAAGTAAAAGCGAAAGAGTTAAAAGAGATTCAAGAAGCAATTACAGAAGTGGTACAAAAGTACCGGGAAATGCTGTCGGCAATCCAAGGCAATTTAGTTGCTGTCACAAAGACCCAGAAGGAATATCGTTCAGAGATGGATACAACGCTGGAGACATTGGAACAGGTTACCAAGGCTGTGACAGATAATGCACACAACAATCAACAGCAAGCTGAGCAGCTGAATGAAGCCGGGGAAATCGTGGAAAATATGTCCCGTACCTTGACGAATGTTTCCAGCATGACATCCGAGCTCGAAGACTTCTCAAACAATGCCAAGGGTCTAGCGGAAAGCAGTATTCGGGGGTTGGAAAATATTACGAATGTAATAGAAAATATCTACAAAGGAGTAGAAGAAAGCGGCAGCCGAATCGAAAAGCTAGCCAAAAGTTCAGAGGAAATTGGAGGAATTATTTCACTAATTAAAGGTATTGCGGAACAGACAAACTTGCTGGCGTTGAACGCAGCCATTGAAGCCGCTCGAGCTGGAGAACAGGGGAAAGGATTCGCTGTCGTGGCCGAAGAAGTCCGAAAACTGGCGGAGGAAAGCAGAAGGGCAACTGATAAGATTGCTCAAATCTTATTGGATATTCAGCGAGAAATTGCCAGTACGAAAGAAGGAAATGACAATCAATTGTCAGTTATTATAAGCAGCAGACAGGGAATTCAGCATGCGAACGATTCTATTCAGCATTTGATTGATGCTACGAAAGAGTCGTCAAGAAAGATTGCCCAGCTGGGAGATTCGGTTGAAACTATGTTTCAAAACGGCCAATGCGTGATTGATGTATTTGAGAATATGCACGGCAACATTCAATCCAATGCCGCAAACAGCGAGCAGCTGCTGGCCATGGTGGAAGAGGTGACGGGAGCGTTGAAGAGATTGAGGGATTTGTTGAATAACATGACAAATTCCACCAAAAAATTAGAGGAAGTAGCGGCTGCAACCCGCTAAAAATATGAATTGCTTATATAGAAAAGCCGCCGCAGCGGCTTTTTTTTCCCAGAAGAAGAAAAAACAAATTGAACTGGAGAAATGAAAATATGAATGGTGTGGTTTATTATGGTATAGAGTGTAGGAAAAAATCAGACGGTTCGATTTTTCAACGGCTTCGTTACTTAACCTGTTTTACGAACTCATTGACAATTATCTGCAAATAGAATATTCTATAATTAGAAAAATATCTAAATATCTAATTTTTTTTGTTTCATAATTAGATGATTTTCTAAATATCTAAATAGAATATTACTTATTTTTTTAAAAGGTGGTGCGTTCTTTGTTATTTAACGAAGCGTTTAAAGCCATTGCTGATCCCACTAGAAGAAAGATTCTTTCCTTGCTGAAAAATGGGGATTTAACCGCTGGTGAAATCGCTTCCCATTTTGATATGCAGAAACCGAGCGTGTCGCATCATTTAAAAATTTTAAAGCAAGCGGATTTGATTCAAGATCGACGCGTCGGACAGCATATTTATTATTCGTTAAACACAACCGTCTTTCAAGATTTAATGAGTTGGTTTTATAATTTTTTACAAAAGGAAGGGGATAAATGATGAGAACAAATCGCTTCGTGGTCATGTTGACGGTTTTTAGTTATTTGTTAAGTTTGATTGCGATCCCATATCTACCTGATGAAGTGGCTACTCATTGGAATACGGCTGGTGAAGCGGATGGGTACAGTAGCAAATGGTTTGGGGCGTTTAGTCTCCCTTTCATTATGACTTCAATCGTATTGTTAATGACACTTTTACCAAAAATGGATCCGAAAAAAGCAAACTATGAAAAATTTAAAGGGAGCTATAACATAATAATCAACGTATTAGTGATCTTTTTTATCGCTCTTCATATCGTGACATTAGCCTATAACCTAGGGTTTCCTGTAGATGTGGGTTTATTTGTGCCAATCGGAATCGGAGTTTTATTCATTGTATTAGGAAACTACATGCCTAAACTCAAACATAACTACTTCGTTGGGATTCGTACACCTTGGACGATAGCGAATGAAACAGTTTGGAACAAGACGCATCGTATAGGTGGAAAAGTGTTTGTGTTCATGGGATTAGCATTAATGTTGACGGTATTTATTGAAGGAATATGGGGTTTTATCTTGTTTTTAGCCGTTACATTGATCGGGGTTGTATATTTGTTTGTTAAATCCTACCTATATTTCCAGGAAGAACAACGGAATGGTTTGCGGTAAGTGAGCAAAATGAAAGAATAGTATGTTCGATTCAGGAACAACAGTCTTCTATTTTTTAAGCATGAATTTTGTATAATATTTACAAAAAAGATCCCGTCTTTTTCTTTCTGTTTATCATGAATAGGAATAACGATACGATATTGGAACGAGATAGGCTGATTTTTTATGTACTTTTAAAAAATCATAATAAAGAGAAAGTTTTAAAGTCAGTTTATACTGACGTTTTTTTGCAGATTTGATATAAAGTTTGGTAGAAACTCTATTATAGAAGATGATAAAGAGCCATATTTATGCATCTTTTTTTAACCAAATATAATAGAAGCAAGAATATTCCGATATTAATTGAAAAAATACAGTAATAATTATAGGCATGATTATAATATTGAAATTTGTAATTAAGATTAAATGTTGGTTCAGCCAAGATGAATCTTAAAATATATACATTCAATTGAATGGGATAATCTGATGAAAATATTTGATGCGCATTTACATATTATTGATCCAAAGTTTCCATTATACGCAAATCAAGGCTTCTTGCCCGAGCCATTTACAACAGAGGATTATTTACAACATGTAAATACAGTTGATTTAGTAGGTGGAGCAATTGTTTCAGGCTCTTTTCAAAAGTTTGACCAAACATATTTGTTGGATGCATTACAAAAACTAGGAAAGAATTTTGTTGGTATAACACAGCTTCCATACGATACGTCCGACGAAGAAATTATTGAGCTAAATAAACACGGTGTCCGAGGACTGCGTTTTAATGTGAATCGCGGGGGCTCTGAGGACATTCGTCGATTAGATTATTTTGCTAAAAGAGTTTATGAGCTAGCTAATTGGCATACAGAATTGTATATTAATTCAAAAGAGCTGCCGGCTATCAAGCCAATTATCGCCCAACTTCCAGCAGTATCCATTGACCATTTAGGCTTGTCGAAGGAAGGATTTCCACATTTGCTTGCATTAGTTGAAATGGGTGTACGTGTAAAAGCAACAGGATTTGGACGAATTGATTTTGACCCGGTTGAAGCGATGAAAAATATCTATAAGGTGAATCCAGATGCCCTCATGTTTGGAACGGACCTGCCTTCTACAAGGGCAAAAAGACCATTCCGGTTTTCAGATATCGAATTAATCCAAGAGCATTTTGATGATAAAGCAGTTAAAAAAATCCTTTATCAAAATGCAATGGAATGGTATTGTAAATAAAGTAAAGTGGAATTAAGTGCGAAAAAGGGAAATATAAAGCGAAAGTTTTCAAAAAAATTAAGAAAAGTAAACATTTCACGCCTTTTTATTGCATATTTATATTTTATTCAAACAAAGCATATACGACAAAATGGGATGTCTATTTAGATGGCATCCTCTTTTTTTGTTTTGGAGAAAATGGATTATGTCATGTTCTTCGCATGGAACTGTTTTTAACCTGCAGTTTAAAAAAACACATTGACTATCCAGTCAATTTTAATATAATGGAGTTGACTGCTCAGTCAATCCGTACAAAGCCACCCAAAGGAGGCGTAAGGATGAAAATTATCGATGTTAAAAATTTGACCAAAACGTATAAGAAGAACAGGGGAATTGTGAACTTAACGTTTTCAGTTGAAGAAGGGGAAATTTTTGGATTTATCGGTCCGAATGGAGCAGGCAAGAGCACAACCATTCGAACGCTTTTAAATTTCCTCTATCCGACCAGCGGGAGCGCTACGATTTTCGGGAAAGATATCGTCAAACAGTCAAAAGAAATTAGGCAAAACGTGGGCTATTTGCCGTCTGAAGTTCATTTTTACGATGATATGAAAGTGATTGACTTATTAAAATACTCGGCAGGCTTTTACAAAAAATTTAACCAAAAAAGAATGAAAGAGCTGGCAGAAAGACTTGATCTCGATCTCCATAAAAAAATTGAGGATCTCTCATTTGGCAATCGGAAAAAGGTTGGGATTGTCCAAGCGCTTTTGCATGAGCCAAAACTTCTAATCTTGGATGAACCGACAGGCGGACTCGACCCGCTTATGCAAAACACTTTTTTTGAAATTCTTACAGAGGAAAGAGAGAAGGGAACAACGATTATTTTTTCCTCTCATATTCTTTCTGAAGTGCAAAAGATGTGCGATCGGGTTGCCATTATTAAGGAAGGGGAGCTTGTTAAAGTAGAAACGATTGAAAATCTCACGAAAAACAATTTGAAAAATATTACCATTACGTTTGAACAAACGAATGCAATTGACTTCGATCTGGAAGGAATAGTGAAAAAAGAAATAAACGGCAGCGAAATGATGCTGCTTTACAGCGGGGATATAAAGACGCTTCTAAATCAATTGAATACTATGCCGGTTCAAGATCTATTAATTGAAGAGCCGTCTCTCGAAGAAGTATTTATCCATTACTATGAGAAGTAAGGGAGGGATCTATATGATTTTTAAAAGAGAGTTGAAACGGAACTTAAAATCTTTGATTATTTGGAGCGTCGTACTCAGCGGTCTCATTTTATTGACGTTAAGTATTTATCCGCAGTTTGCTGAGCAGCAAAATGAAATGAACAAACTGCTTGAATCCTATCCGGAACCGATAAAAAAAGTGTTTGGAATGAATGAATTAAATCTTGGAGAGCTAATGGGTTTTTACGGAGTAGAAATATATATGATGACTACACTTTTAGGAAGCATCTACTCGGCCATTCTTGCATCCAATATACTGGCGAAGGAGGAAAATGAAAAGACGATTGAATTTTTGCTGTCAAAACCGGTCGGAAGAAGCCGAATCGTAACAGAAAAACTTTTGAGCGTTTTCGTAAATATATTGATCTTGAACGGAGTTTCAACGATAACAAGTATCATTGGATTTCAATTTGCAGATGACCCGGATGTACCGACAGACACATTTAGCTTACTAACCGTCGCAACCATTTTGCTTCATTTGACATTCGGTGCCATTGCGTTTATGTTGTCATCAATGTTGAAAAAAACAAGAAGCATCATGTCTGTCTCACTTGGGATTGTCTTAGCTGCCTATTTTATGAATGTGATGGCAGGGATTTCGGAAGACTTAGAAGTTCTAAAATATTTCAGCCCGTTTAAATATGTGGACGCCGCCCAAATTATTAATGATAATAAATTAGAGCCTCTTTATATGTTTATTATGGCTGCTGTCATTTTCATTAGTGTTATCACTTCATATATGGTATATAGAAAGAAGGATATTGCAGTTTAATGAAAATTGAGGTGTAAAAATTGTATTCAGCATTTGAAAAGCAGCCGCAGGAAAAGAAAGATTTGATTATCAAGGTGGCCATTGAGGAATTTGTAAAAAACGGTTATGAAAAAGCTTCTACAGATGTCATTACGAAGCGGGCGGGAATTTCTAAAGGAATTCTTTTTCATTATTTTAAGAGCAAGAAAAACTTATACCTTTATTTAGTCAATTATGTGAAAGATCTTCTAACGAAAGAAGTTATGGAAGCCATAAAACAAGTTAAAGCTGATGATTTCTTTGAAAGAATTAAAGAAATTGTCCTGATAAAACATAAAGTGACAGCGAAGTATCTGCTAGAAGCTCATTTTATTGCGGATGCTTTCGCCAATCCCCCTGTAGCAGTTAAGGAAATGAAAGAAATTATTAAGGAACACTACGAAACGTACCAGGACGATTTTATGCTGGAGTATGTTTATATTAAAGACTTAATCCAAACGGAAAAACTGAGAGATGATATTTCCGTTGATACCGTGATCAGAATGACGATGTTTATCTGTGAACAGCTGTCTAATAAGTACTTGACTCTATATAAAAATAAACAAATTGATATTGCTCATATTTTGGATTCTTCGATAAAGGAACTGAATGATTATCTTAAAATTGTGAAATATGGGATTTATAAGCCGGAATAAATGTTGCTCCATTTTCCCGCGGCGAGTAGCTGCGGGATTTTTGCATATTAGCAGCAGTTGAAATAGTTACTCCAAAACAAAGAAGATTTGATTAAACTTTTAACAAAAATTGATCTAAAAAAGCAAACTAAGAAAAATTTAAGGGCAGTTATATACAGAAAAGATCTGTCTGCCAGCGGATGGAATCACGTAGGCTAAACACTCCAATTGTAAAGCATAAAGCGCTATGCTCGTAAAATGTCATGAATATATAGCTAATCAGTGATAGATACGGTCCATAAAATCAGCCGTTATCAAGTAAACTTTATCGAATTCATCGTTGTTAATAAGAGTCATCATCCTTTTTCATTAATTATTGGGAGAGGAAAACGATGCAAACAAACGTTGACCAGTGTACCCGTGTATATACGACGATCTATCCAATATTAATTGCTATCAGTATCGGTCAATCGACATGAAGCCATGCAGTCGGTTGTTCCTGAGTGTTTTCGATGTTGAAAACATCAATGCGTTTATCGTATTCGCAAATTGGTTGGATCGCCTTTAATGAAATATAGTATTTTCATTTTGCACGCTGATCGTCGGTTTACTTGCAGATTGCTTTCCTTGACTGTAAAAAATAAAAAACGGGAGAGACTATAGTAACCTATTATTTTTATAGTTGAAACTTTTCGAATATTAAAAGTATAATAGCTGTTGTATTCATAAAATTGGAAGGGGAAGAAATAATGGGAATTCTTGTAAAACTAAGCAATTTTGTCAGCAATACTTTTGCAATTTGGGTATTAATATTCGCAGCATTAGCTTTTTTTGAGCCAAAAGCATTTACATGGGTCGCCCCATATATTGTGCCGCTGCTAGGTATCGTCATGTTTGGAATGGGATTGACCTTGTCAGCCAATGATTTTAAGGAAGTCTTCGCACGTCCGATAGATGTGCTGATTGGGGTAATCGCCCAATTTTTTATTATGCCGCTTTTGGCCTTTTTGCTCGCTACCTTATTGCCTGTTTCACCTGAAGTAGCGATCGGCATCATTCTTGTTGGCTGCTGTCCTGGCGGAACGGCTTCCAATGTCATGACGTATTTGGCAAAAGGTGATACGGCGCTTTCAGTCGCTGTTACGTCCGTGTCAACCTTGCTTGCTCCCATTTTAACACCGTCCTTAATTTTGCTGCTTGCAGGGAAATGGCTGTCCGTTTCAGCCGGTGCTCTGTTTTGGTCAATCGTGAAAGTTGTACTTATTCCTATTATTCTCGGACTGATTGTACAAATGTTGTTTAAAAAACAAGTAAAAGCAACCGTTCAAATTCTTCCGCTCGTTTCCGTTATCGCTATTGTGGCTATCGTGGCTGCTGTCGTCGCTCAAAACCAGCAGGCTATCGCAAAAAGCGGGCTTCTTATTTTCCTTATCGTCGTTGCTCATAATGGGCTTGGATTGCTGCTCGGCTACTGGTTTGCGAAGCTGCTTAAAATGTCAGAGCCGAAACAAAAAGCGATTTCGATTGAGGTCGGCATGCAAAATTCCGGACTTGGAGCTGCGCTGGCGACTGCTCATTTTTCGCCTCTTGCCGCTGTTCCAAGCGCAATTTTTAGCGTTTGGCATAACATCTCTGGACCGATTGTGGCGACCTATTTCCGTAAAAAAAGCGAAAAGAAGGAAAGCAATCAATCAACGATTACAACATAACATAGAAAAAAATATAAAGATTAGCAACACAGACCAAGGGCAAAGGTCTGTGCTGTTATTTTTGTAGTAAAAAGTGGTACTTGAGTTACTTTAAGGGCTAAATCTGTTGCTGTTGTTCCGTTAGGCAGCTCGCCAACAAGTCTTACTCCGATGACCGTGACAGAGCCAGAACTATGAGAGTTCGTACTAAAAACTGGCCAACTTCACTGTCCTTATCAGAATCTGTTTTAAAATATTGGATCCATGTGATCGTGTATAAGAAAAGTGAATCGATAAGGTTATGTGAAGATTTCTACAAATCATTGAAGAGGAATGAATAATTGGCAAAGTGTAATGGCATTCGTAGTTAGAATGGAAAAAATTTTTGATCAATTCAGCTGTGAAATTTTCCATAATCACGCACAGTTTGAAATATGGGCGCAGTTTTATAAGGTGGCGTTTTCAATTTGCCGAATCATTCCACATGATTGTTCCAAAACGGCGTTGGCGAATTACGGCAGTGTGTAAAAGTCAATCCATTAAGACAGAAGCAGGTAAGTTTCTGCTTTTTTTAGTTTTATGACAATATTCGACAGCATTTTTTGTGTCTATTATGTATATTTTGGACTAGAAAGAGTCAATAGAATGAGGGAGAAAAGTCCTACTTGATTTTAAGCTTTGAAATTCAAAATGCATTACTACAAATTTGAACGCATGAGAAAAGCTGGGAAAGCTAATGAAGAAACGTTTATAAACATTTAATCAGTAAATTTCTGGAGGGTGCAATTTAAAAATGTGCAGCTACAAAATTTTTTTCGAGCAGATCATTCAAAACTGTATTAGTAAATTGACTTATTATCTATTACATTAACGATCATCATGGATACAGTGTTCGTTTTCAAAAAAAAGGAGTGGGAAGTATTAAAAAAGATCTTTCATCGCTTAAGAAGGTTAACTTAAAATGATGAGAAAGCTTTTTGTTGCGATCACCGACGAATTACTAGTTGGCAAATTATAAGAATTAATGTTTCGGCTAAATGAATAAAGCTTGATTAGAGTATTATTTTTAACATTTGTCTTTTTGAGCTAAAACTAACATTATCATGAGTGTATTCGGCATTATCAGGACTTTTAGAAATAATTTTAGGTTTATATAAGTAAAAAAGCGTTAATAGGTAAGACGATACCCTTTATAAATGTTTTTTGGCATTGGGAATCGCTTCAAGGTAACTGATTAAATATTCATTCGTATTTAGTGATTAATTGTGACAAAGATTAAAAATATAAATTTCAATAGCTTGGGAGGTTAATATGGGAGATGTTCAATCAAAAACAGTCAATGCTTTTTGTCTTTTCCTTGTAACGATTCACTTGCTTATTCTCTATTCGTTCGTTTTTATGACAGACAAATTAGATACTAGGCTTGGGCAAATGGGTTCTCTGATTACATTAGTTTTAGGAATAGTCTTTTGTTATCAGTCCTTTAAAATTAAATCCCCGTTTAGATATATTTTGCTAATAACAACGGCTTTTGTATCAATTTTAGCAGTACTAGTATTGCTGATATTCTTAATTGCTTGTTTTTAAAAGAAGGATTATGCACTCCTTTATATTGTTTCAACAATTTATGCTGAAAAAAAACAATACGATAAGAATTGAAAGAAATCAATAAAGCAGTCTGCAACAGTATACAGTAGATGCAGCAAGGAAGGGGAATAGAATGAATACGAATCTTTTCTATACATTCCTTCTTTTATTCTTGTTTGCCTTGTTAGCAAGATGGTTCAAATCGAAAGAAGCGGAATGGCTTGGATCGCTTGGAGAATATAAAGTCCGAAAAGAAATAAATAAGATAGAAGAATCGTCTGAAAAATACAAATCTTTTCATGACTTGTATATTCCGAAACAAGATGGCTCCACTTCGCAAATAGATCATATTATTCTTTCTGATCATGGGTTGTATGTGATTGAAACCAAAAATTACAGCGGTTGGATTTTTGGTGATGAAACGTCAAAATATTGGACACAAGTCATTTACAAACGAAAAGAAAAATTTCTTAATCCAATTTTTCAAAATAAAGGTCATATCAAGGCGTTAAGAAACTGGCTTGGGGAGGAGTTTGCACATATACCAATTCACTCGGTCGTCGTGCTTCTGCCGCGGGCAAAGTTCAAATCAGAAATTCATTTTTCCAATGCATACGTTATTTATCCAAAACAGCTGAAACAAGTGCTTGAGCAGCATAGAACAAGCGAGATCGACGGAGAAACGTAAGCGTCAAATAAAACCCACATTCCGATCATAGGTCATCCGTGTGATAATCTTCTTAGAATGATTCGGGAGGTTTTGCCATGACCCTAAAAGAAAAAAGAATAGAATGGAAAGCACGATATGATGCCTGGAAAGAGAGTGGACAGAGTATAGCGGAGTGGTGCCGGGATCAAGGAATCAAAACTCACCAAATGTACTATTGGGTGAGGCAGTTCTCCCGCGGTGGCAGTTGCACTGAAACGCCTGTCCAGACGCAGTGGCTGGCTGTTCAGGTAGAAGAATCCTTGCCCTCTTCAGGTCAAGGTCCGATCTTTTTACACGTTGATGCGATCTCCGTTGAAGTACGGCCCGGTGCCAATCTGGATCTATTAACCGATGTGATTCGGGTGCTGCAACACCAATGTTGATGAATTCCCCGTTTGAACGTGTCTATCTGGCGCGTGGCAGTACGGATCTTCGCAAATCGATTGACGGACTGGCCGCTATTGTACAGGAATGCTTTGAACTCGATCCCTTCTCTCCGTGCTTATTCGTGTTTTGTAACCGGAAACGGGACAAGTTAAAGATTCTTCAATGGGAACATAACGGCTTCTGGCTTCATTATCGCCGTCTGGAAAAAGGGACGTTCCACTGGCCGTCGGAGAATGATACAGCGCCCATGTCTATCAGTTCACGCCAGCTGCGCTGGCTGCTGGACGGCTTGCCAATCGAACAAAAACAAGCGCATCAGGAAGTGAAGGCACGCATCCTTCTATAAAACAAATAAATAAAAAAAGAATTCGATACTAGGCAAGTTGGATTCTTTTCCGTATACTGGACATATGGAAAAATCAGCGCAGACTTCAAAAGGCACAATTGAATATTACAAAGCGCTCAACGAAAAGCTCCAAATGGAAAAGGAAGAGTTGGAAGCGAAATTAAAATGGTATGAGGAACAATTCCGCCTCAGCCAGCAACGCCGATTCGGAGCTTCCAGCGAGAAGACCCATCCGGACCAGCTCTCCCTTTTCAACGAAGCCGAGTCCACGGCTGATCCAGCTATGGAAGAGCCTACCGTTGAGACGATGACATATAGACGCAAGAAACAACACGGCCAACGCAAACGCATGCTTGAAAACCTGCCTACAGAGACGATCGAATACCGTTTGTCTGATGAGGAACAGGTCTGTTCGTGCTGTGGCGGTGCCATGCATGAAATGAGCACAGAAGTACGCAAGGAATTGAAAGTCATTCCTGCCCAAGTGAAAGTAGTCGAACATGTGCGTCATGTATATAGCTGCCGTCACTGTGAGCGTCATGAACTGAACACACCTATTGTGACAGCGAAGATGCCGGAACCTGTTTTCCCTGGAAGCCTAGCGTCTCCGTCGTCAATGGCTTATACCATGACACAAAAATACATAGAAGGTATGCCCCTGTATCGCCAGGAGAAACAACTGGAACGCTTTGGCGTGTCCATACCTCGGCAAACGCTGGCCAATTGGACAATTTATGGGGCTCAAACTTGGCTTAGCCTCATTTACGATGAGATGCATGAGCACCTCCTACAGAAGGATCGTCTGCATGCGGATGAGACAACCTTGCAGGTCCTGTCTGAACCGGACCGGCCAGCGACATCGACTTCCTACATATGGCTTTATCGTACCGGTCGCGGGGATACACCAATCGTCTTATACGATTACCAGCAAACCCGTGCAGGCAAGCACCCACGCCGTTTTTTGGACGGCTTCCGGGGATATTTGCATGTGGACGGGTATGCGGGTTATAACGTCCTCCCCGATGTGAAATTGGTCGGGTGCTGGGCCCATGCCCGCCGCAAATTCACAGAAGCCCTGCAGGCACTGCCTGAATCGGCGAGCACTTCCACCGTCAAAGCAAAGGAAGGTCTGGCCTATTGCAATAAACTTTTTGAAATTGAGCGCAAGCTTAAAGATGCAAGTCCAGAGGAGCGCTATCAAGCACGGCTGGAGCACAGCAAACCCGTGCTTGAGGCTTTTTTGTCATGGCTTAAAGAGCAAATGCCGCGCGTACTGCCAAAAAGCGCACTTGGCAAAGCGATCAAGTATTGTCGTAACCAATGGGAGCGGTTGGAGGCATTTTTAGAGGACGGCCGTTTGGAGATCGATAATAATCGCGGGGAACGGTCAATTAAACCTTTTGTGATCGGTCGCAAAAACTGGCTCTTCAGTAATACATCAAAAGGAGCAAGGTCTAGTGCGATCATCTATAGTGTTGTGGAGACAGCCAAGGAAAACGAGTTGGATCCATTCAACTACCTTAGCTATCTGTTTCAAGAGCTTCCCAATATAGATACGACAGATAAAACAAAATTAGCTGAATTCCTGCCATGGTCACCGACGCTTCCGCAGGAATGCTGTGTTCCTAAAAAATCTAAATAAAGCATACATGAAATCCCCATCTGAATACAGGTGGGGATTACTTTACGCTTACGGAGAAACAAAACAACAGTTGATTCGAAAATTAGAAACTGTCATTGCCAAGAACAAGCAGCAACAAAAAGAAATAAAAAAGCGGCATGTACAAACGATTCAAACAAATAGAAAGCAGGAGGATCGATATATTCAGCAAAACCGCTGTCCGAAATGCGGCAGCGCTCTAGTAATCAAAAATGGAAAATATGGAAAATTTAAATGCTGCAGCACCTATCCCAAATGCAGGTTTACACAAAAGATTCGCTAATTTTCTCTGTTGTAGAATAATTGTGGGAGCAATTGTACTCCCATGAAATATGAGTTAAATTCCAACTTCTGTGTGTGAACTCGTTTTATGGTTGGCTAACGAAACAATTTTTTGCAAGGAGCAAAAAAGTTACATGTTATTAACATAAGAACTACCATTTAATCATTTACTCTCGTAAAGCTGCCCTTGCTGCATCCATATATTCAATCCTCTGCAGGCGCGATCATAAATCTTTTGTTGTTCATCAAATGCAGTTGGGACGTTTTCTAATCCCAAAAATACCTTGATACGCGTAATATTTAATTTTGTCAGACTGTCGATGTGTAAACGTGACGAAACTCCTCGAATGCTATTTATGTATGAGTGGAATGTAAAAATTTGTTCCATTAACAAAAATGTTTTTTATTTACAATTAACATTTGACAATTCTTAGTAAATCGTTTATAGTAAATTTAAACTTAAGATCGGAAGGGTGAACTGACCTAATGAAGTACTAATCCTATTTATGAAAGGTTACAATTGAAGGCTATGTTTAGCAGACAATCTCTGCTGTGTTTGCAATGACTTCAATTGTCGTTTTTTCAGAATAGGATTGGTCTTCTATAGGTGGATCTAAAAGAATAGTTTCTTTTTGGTGTGCCCCTAAATATTTATGCCTCCTATTCTGAATGTATATAGGAGGCATTTTTTTGTCTCCTAAGTTAGTACAAAGGAGATGTTCATATGCTCTTATTAGAAGCTCATCATATAAAGCACTATGTACAGGATCGTTTATTACTAGATGTGGATCGATTGGAAATCCATCAAAAAGATCGAATTGGATTAGTTGGTCGAAATGGAAGCGGGAAAACGACGTTACTTCATATTTTAGCTAAAAAAATTTCTTCAGAGGAAGGGAGCGTTATTCAACATACTCAATGTGGACTTTTGCCGCAGTTTAAACGAACTGATACAACAAAAAGCGGTGGTGAAGTGACGCAAGAATATATTCAAAAAGCTTTTGTGAAAGATCCAGAGCTTTTACTTGCAGACGAACCAACGACAAATCTCGATACAGACCATATTGAATGGTTAGAAAAGAAACTGAAAGAGTGGCAGGGGGCATTTATCATTGTTTCACATGATCGCGAATTTTTGGATGCTCTTTGTACGACCATATGGGAAATCAATGAAGGAAAGATTAAGGAATATACAGGCAATTACAGCGATTATGTAGAACAAAAAGAAGTAGAGAGACGTCAAGAACAGTTAGCGTATGAAAAATACGAGAAAAAGAGAAAGCAGTTAGAAGAAGCATTAAAATTAAAAGAGAAAAAAGCGGAAAGAGCAACAAAGACTCCTAAAAAGGTAAGTAAATCAGAGGCGAAAATTACTGGAGCGAAGCCGTACTTTGCCAAAAAGCAAAAGAAGCTGCAAAAAACAGCGAAAGCCATTGAAACGAGATTAGAAAAACTTGAAAAGGTAGAAAAAGTGAAAGAACTCCCGCCGCTTAAGATGAACTTGCCGAATGCAGAAGCGTTTAAAAATCGAATTATCTTTCGTGTAGAGGATGTAACAGGCAGGATTAGCGAACGTGTACTTTGGAGCAATGCAAGCTTCCATGTACGCGGTGGTGATAAATTAGCGATTATCGGTCCAAATGGAAGTGGAAAAACGACGCTTGTAAAAAAGATCATCAACGAAGAGCCTGGCATTACACTTTCCCCGGCTGTGAAAATGGGTTACTTTAGCCAAAATTTAAATATTTTAGATGTGGAAAAATCTATTATTGAGAATGTCCAGTCTTCTTCTAAACAGAATGAAACACTTATTCGGACGGTTCTTGCGAGAATGCATTTCTTCAGAGATGATGTCTATAAGCCTGTAGAGGTTTTGAGCGGCGGTGAGCGGGTAAAAGTTGCACTGGCAAAACTATTTTTAAGTGATATCAATACGTTAATTTTAGATGAACCGACGAATTTTCTTGATACGGAATCTGTTGAAGCATTAGAGTCTCTTCTAAAAGAGTATGAAGGAAGCGTGATCTTCGTCTCCCACGATCGCCGATTCATTGAAAATATCGCTACACGAATTTTGGCAATACGTAATCAAAAGATTGTACTTTTTGACGGAACCTATCAGCAATATAAACATGCTCAACTGCAAAAAAATCGAGACACTGCAAAAGAAAAACGTCTCTTACTCGAAACAAAAATATCAGAAGTACTAAGTCGCTTAAGTATCGAACCATCTAAAGAATTAGAAATGGAATTTCAAAAACTTTTACGAGAAAAAAGGGAATTGGACAAGTTTGAATAATTGCGAAGAATTCTTTTTTGAACCAAGGTAATTTCGATGTATAGCTTTTATTTAAAGAGCAATACCAATATCGTCTTGGACAGTTGAGCAAAAAATACAGAAAAGATTTTACAGGAAGTGATGAAACTGCTTGGATCACGATCATTTAAAGCTTATAAAATGATCACGTGTATGTGTTAAGCACAAAATGCTGTCACAAACTTCAGGTATTATTGTTTTCTAAAGGGATCAGGATGGTGGGAGAATCAGCAAGTTAAAAGGAGATTAATGGACAGCTTCTTCAAGAAAATGTTGTATAAAAGCGGAATAATTGCTAGTTTTCTTTGACTTTTTCAGATAAGATCTCTATAATAATCGGTGTACTGAAAATTTAAAGGAGGATTATTAAAAAGTGTATTCTGTCAGATTGCGTTTCCCAGCTTTGAACTAAGTAATTAAATACGTTCAAAGGCTCTGCTTGTGAATGCAGAGTAATGGGAGCAGTCTGTCCTTTTTTAATAATCTTCATTTCATATAGAAAATATGTAATATGAAGACAGACGGGTCTCGTCTGTCTTTTTTATATATGTATAATTATCAATTATCCTTCTTTTATTTAGCAAAAGGAAGGTTTATCCCGCTTTAACGGGCAATAAGTCCCCGCTTCAAGACTAAATATAATAAGTCTAAGTGGGGAATAACTGCCCGTAAAAGCCCGATTGGTTTAGCTAACCATCAGTGGGGATGAAGGCCGATTAAAAACGCAGCGTCATCATTTCTTCATCGGCACTAGCACATGTCGCCCACTGATGGAAGTTTCACTTTATTTGGTGACGGCTTCAAATAGCCCCGTAATTTAAATAAGGATGGGTCTTCTTCCCTTTACTCTGAATCACAGGCAGATCGCCTGTGTTTTTTTATTTGGAAAGGGAGAGATCACATGACCAAAAAAATCAAAAGTGCAGAACTTGTTAGTGAATTTGTAGCGGTATTCAGATGTCCACTCTGTAAAAGTTCGATGAGGGTTGTTGATTTGAAAAGCCTAATATGCTCTAAAAATCATACTTTTGATTTCACTAAACAAGGATATGTAAACTTGATGACTCGTTCCTCTACTAGTCATTACAAGAAGGAATTGTTTGAAGCAAGACGCAAAATCATTATGGAAAGCGACTTATACACATTCGTGCATGAAGCGATTGCAAGGTCGATAAAGGAGTATATGGACGTTTCTTTTAAACCTTTAATGGTTGCAGATGTAGGGTGCGGAGAGGGCTCCCATTTACAAAGGATTTTGGACGAATGTAAGGTTTCGGCAATGACTGGGATTGGTCTTGATATTTCAAAGGAAGGCATTGCCATGGCTGCGAAGAGATACGAAAACCAAATTTGGTTAGTAGGTGACTTGGCAACATCACCGCTTGCGGATCAATCGTTTCATGTAATTCTAAATATCTTATCTCCTGCCAATTACAAAGAATTCAAGAGGATATTAGTTGAAGATGGACTTGTCATTAAAGTTATTCCTCGTCCTCATTATTTGAAAGAGCTGAGAGATGAACTATTTGATCACAACGAAAAAAAGGTCTATAAAAATGATCAAACAGTGTCGCTTTTCAAAAAACATCTCCATCTACTGGATGTGCAGCATTTATGTTACACAAAGAACCTTAATAAAGCTGATCTTAAACACTTGGTGCAAATGACCCCGCTAGCATGGTCTGCGGATAAAGGGCGTATTGATGCGTTTATAAATCGGGATTCGGCTGAGATCATGGTGGATTTGGAAATTTTAGTAGGCGTAAAGAAAACATTTGCAACAAGAATGGGGGCTGCGAATCATGGAAAAAGTATTGATTGAGTTAAATAATATTGAAGTTTCATTTTCCGGCCAACTTGTATTAAATATTCCTCGACTGGCCGTACACCAATTTGATCGTATCGGGATTGTCGGAAAAAACGGGGCCGGAAAGAGTACGTTGTTGAAGCTTTTGGCAGGCCAAATTACGCCTGATAAAGGTCAAGTACATCGCTTTGCCGATTTTGCTTATTTTGATCAGCTGTCAAGACCGGTTCAACGTGAAATCGATTATAAATTGCTAGGAAGGTTGTCAATCCCGCAAACAGAAGTGAAAAATTTAAGCGGCGGAGAACAAACTCGTTTGAAATTAGCGGAAATTTTCTCCACCTATCATGAAGGTTTATTAATAGACGAGCCGACAACACACTTAGATGAGGACGGTGTGCAGTTTTTCATTGATGAGCTAAGTTATTACTATGGCGCGCTTGTTCTTGTAAGCCATGATCGCCATGTGCTGGATGAACTCGTTACAAAAATTTGGGAGGTAGAAGACGGGCGTGTAACGGAATATACGGGGAATTATTCAGACTACGCAGAACAAAAAAAGCTCGCTCTTAATAGACAGCTTAAAGAGTACGAAAAATACGTGAAAGAAAAAACGCGTCTTTTAAAAGCAGCTGAGGAGAAAATGAAAAAGGCTGAAAAAATTACTCAGCCAAATAAACGTATGTCAAAAAAGGAAACAAAAGCAAAGGCAAATAAAATGTTTATGACGAAATCAAAGGATACAAGCCAAAAGGCGATTCAACGTGCAGCAAAAGCGATTGAGCAGCGTGCGGAGCAACTCGAAGCAGTAGAGGCGCCAAAAAAGGAACAAACCCTTTATTTTCCTCAGCCAGCTGCTCTCAAGCTGCACAATAAGTTTCCCATTATGGCGGATCGATTGACGCTTAAGGCAGGAAATAAAATTCTGCTTAAAGAAGCCAGTTTCCAATTCCCATTAGGGAGCACGGTCGCTATCACGGGAAAAAATGGTTCAGGGAAAACAACACTCCTTCGTCATATCATCCAGCAAGGGGAAGGAATTATTCTTTCTCCGAAAGCTGTCATCGGATCATATAAACAAATGGGCTATCAATTTGAAAAGAACGAAACAGTAGTTTCATTTATGAAAGAACGAAGCGACTATCATGAAAGTAAGATTCGTGCAGTTCTGCACGCAATGAATTTTACAGGAAATGATTTAGAAAAGAACGTCCGCAATTTAAGCGGTGGCGAAGCTATCCGTCTAGTTTTGTGTCAACTATTTTTAGGAAGATACAATATACTGATTTTAGATGAACCGACCAATTTTTTGGATGTTTTTTGTATTGAAGCGTTAGAGCGTTTTTTAAAAGGATATGAAGGAACTGTTATCCTCGTATCGCATGATGGCATGTTTATTGATCGTGTCGCAGATCATATATATGTCATGGAAAACCAACAATTGAAGCTAAGAAACTGAAGCAGGGAAGACGTTCCTGCTTCTTTTTTATAAGAATCCTTTTTAGGCGGGTGATTTTTTAATAAGAAATTGTATAGTGTGAACGCTTATTTTTTAAAAATAGAACTATGTGCTAAATGAACATTGAAATAAAATAATGAAAATAATTAAACAAGAAGGTAAAGGAAAAATGGAAGTTTAAGGAGAAGAAAAAGGATTAAAAACAGAGAATTCTTTAAAGGGCATCAAACAGAAGCATAATGGATGCTTTTCACTCTAGAGCAAACAATCAAAATAAATTTGCTATTTACTGATTGTTAAAGTTTTTAATAAAAATGTTATGTTAACTGTATGGTGAGTCGGGATACAACCAAAGATTCCAGCCCTTTGTTTCTTTGTGATACAGTTAGAAAAAAGAGGATGGGTGATTGGGAATCATTCATTTTTCCATTGGTCATGTTTGCTTTTCTTATTGCTTTTGCACGTGCAGTGTTCTTTGTAGTCAAATCATTAGTCATGAGAAAAGTTCAGCACAAATTGATAAGAAGCTGGATAGAATCATTGAACTGTTAGAGAAACAAAGCAAAGGATAACCTATTCTTTTAGACGGTTTAAGGAGGTCGTTTTACAACATAGAATAGACAAAAACTAACCTAAAAACATTGTGTCTGAGGGGGAACGATTGCCTTCAGGGAGATTTCAAGAAGTACCTATTTATCCAACGGCACTCAAATGTTGCCGATCCTGCGGCACGAACATTGTATCTGTACCAATGGATGAAGATGGAATGAGAATTTATGAAACATGCGAACTTAGATTAATACATACTATTCCGGAATTTTTTTAAGTCAGGAAAGAAAAAAACAACTATTAACTCTTGTGCGAAGATATCAAACGATTGTTTTATAAGAGAGAAAAACAAACAAATCAAAGCAATATCTGTGTCTTCATGATCAGTTCCTTAACTACAACACTCATCTGGCAGCCCGATGTATCATGCCTTGATAGCGATGGTTAGATTTAAAAAATCCTAAACGGTACTGCACAAGCAAACTAAGGAGTTCAGTAAACGCTTTTGAATAAAAAATCCTTCTGTACAAAAAAGAAAATACCCACAAAATTTTGACTCAATCTTATTAAACGAGGATTGACATTTGGGGCATTTATTACGTATTTTATAGATAACAGCTATAAAATATTTAACTTTTCTGAAAATTATGTTAATATAAGCTGATGAAGGAGATTTTCTATGGCAAATAAAACTTTAAAAGAAAGAATTATCGATACGGCTCTGCATCTTTTTGAACAATACGGCTATCATGGGGTTACTGTCGATCGGATTGTCACAGAAATCAACGCATCAAAAGGCGGCTTTTATCATAATTTTAAATCAAAAGATGAACTTCTTTATCACATTCACGACGTGTTTATCACCTATGTGCTCAACAAGGCACAGGCGGCCTATGAAAACTACAAAACCCCAACAGAGCGTTTATGTGCTATTATTCAATCATTTGTAAAAGTATTTCATTTATATAAGCCGCATATAACGGTGTTTTATCAAGAAAGCAATTATTTAAAGCCGGAGTATGCACAAAAAATTAATGAAAAACGTGATGAGTTTAAGCATGTGATTTTTCGGGTCATTCGCGAAGGAATTGACGCAGGCGAGTTTCGCCCAGAGCTTTCAGTGGAAATTACAGGAATGACGATTATTGGCATGGTGAACTGGACGTATAAATGGTATAAGCCGGAAGGGCCGATGACAATCGAGCAAATTGCCGACTATTTTATTGATTTTATTTTGCATTCTGTCCTTACAGAAAAGGCTAAGCAAAAGGCGGAAAATATCATTTATTTCATCAAAAGCAAGCAGGCTTCGCTTCAATCATTTTAAAATTTAAAAAATGATTTTTAGTTAACGTAAATTTTTCATGAAAAACAAACCGACTAGTCGGTTTTATAATAATATGTTAGAAATGGGGGAGAGAGCATGAATTTTGAACTTACAAAAGAGCAACAGATGATTAAAGAAATGGTAAGGGAGTTTGCTGAGAAGGAAATTGCACCAAACGCAGCGAAATGGGATGAAGAAGCCTATTTTTCCATCGAAATATTCAAAAAGATGGGAGAGCTAGGGCTATTGGGAATCCCGTTCCCAGAAGAATATGGCGGAGCTGGTGGCGATACGATTTCATATGCTGTTGCTGTAGAGGAAATTGGCCGCGCCTGTGGAGGAACAGGTCTTAGCTATGCTGCTGCTGTCTCATTAGGTGCAAGCCCTATTTACTATTTTGGTACAGAAGAGCAAAAGCAAAAGTGGCTTGTTCCGATGGCAAAAGGAGAGGCGTTGGGAGCGTTTGGGTTAACTGAACCGAATGCCGGTTCAGATGCTGGCGGAACCCGAACGAGAGCGGTGCTTGACGGAGATGAATATGTGATTAATGGAGAAAAATGCTGGATTACGAATGCAGGACATGCAAGACAAGTGATTGTCACCGCAGTGACCGGAAAGGATGACAAGGATAAAAACATCATCTCTGCTTTCATTGTTCCAACAGACGCTCCGGGATTTACGATTCAATGCAATTACGACAAAATGGGTGTCCGTGCCTCGAATACGTGCGAGCTTGTGCTTGAAAATGTACGCGTGCCGAAAGAGAACATATTAGGGGATCCGGCAAAGGGATTTAAGCAATTTTTATATACTCTAGATGGCGGTCGCATTTCGATTGCTGCTCTTGCCGTTGGCATCGCTCAAGCCGCGTTTGAGAAAGCGCTTCAATATGCGAAGGAACGGAAACAATTTGGTCAATCCATTTCTAAATTCCAAGCGATTCAATTTAAGCTTGCCGATATGGCGATGGAAATCGAATTAGCCCGCAGCATGGTGTATAAAGCGGCCTGGCTAAAAGATCAAGGGAAACCGTTTACAAAAGAAGCCTCTTTCGCTAAACTGTTCGCTTCTGAAGCTGGCTTCCGCATATGTAATCAGGCAATTCAAATTCATGGAGGATACGGGTATATGAAAGAATATGGGGTCGAGCGCCATTTGCGCGATATTAAGCTCATGGAAATTGGTGAAGGCACATCAGAAATTCAGCGGCTCGTTATTGCCCGTCAGCTTGGATGTTAAAGGACAGAAAAATGGAGAGGATGAAAATTTATTTAAACAAAGGAGGCGCATGTTATGACGGAGATGTTAGAGGTTACGGTTGGCAAACTATTAGAAGAAAAAGCGAATGCTTATCCAGAGCATGAGGCTGTTGTGTATGCAGATCGCGGACTTAGAATGACATACAGGCAGTTTGATGAATATTGTCGTCTTGTTGCTCGAAGCTTAATGAAACTGGGCATTCAGTCAGGAGAGCATATTGCAATTTGGGCAACCAACACTCCTGAATGGCTGGCATGCCAGTTTGCTACAGGCAAAATGGGGGCTGTACTTGTGACGGTCAACACGAACTACCGTACAGCTGAATTAGAATACTTATTGAAGCAATCAGATTCCACGACCCTTCTTTTAATCGAACAATATCGCGAAACCTCTTACATTGACACGATCTATGAGATTGCCCCGGAGCTGTACGAATGTCAGCCAGGACAGCTGAAGGCGAAGCGTCTTCCACGTCTAAAAAATGTCATCGTTCTTGGTGATAAGCGTTACCCTGGCACATATACATGGAATGATCTTTTGGCGATGGCTCAAGATACCGCTGAAGATGAACTCGATCAACGAATGAACTCCCTTGACCCGCATGATGTCATCAACATGCAATACACTTCAGGAACGACAGGATTTCCAAAAGGAGTTATGCTCAGCCACTACAACATTATCAACAACGCCTACAATATTGCTCAATGCATGAAACTCACGAAAGATGATCGTTTATGTATTCCTGTGCCATTTTTTCACTGCTTTGGCTGCGTGCTTGGCGTCTTAGCATGCGTCTCTGTCGGCGCTACGATCGTACCAATACAAGAATTCAATGCTACCCAAGTGCTTCAAACGGTTCAAGACGAAAAATGCACCGCTTTACATGGTGTGCCGACCATGTTTATTGCTGAGTTGAACGATCCTGATTTCGAAAAATACGATCTGTCTTCATTGCGGACAGGAATTATGGCGGGATCAAATTGTCCAATTGAAGTAATGAAGGCGGTTATCGAAAAAATGGGAGCCAAAGAAATTACGATTGCTTATGGACAAACTGAATCTTCGCCTGTCATTACTCAGACGAGAACGGATGATCCTATTCATTTGCGCGTCGAGACAGTCGGGCGTGCTCTTCCAAACGTTGAAGTCAAAATAGTCGAACCAGGCACAAACAAGGAAGTACCGTACGGTGTGCAAGGAGAGCTATGTACGCGAGGCTATCATGTCATGAAAGGATATTATAACAATCCGGAAGCGACGAAAGAAGCGATTGATGAGGAAGGATGGCTCCGTACAGGCGACTTAGCAATAATGGATGAAAATGGATATTGCCGCATTACTGGAAGACTAAAGGATATGATCATCCGCGGTGGAGAAAACATTTATCCACGGGAAATTGAAGAATTTTTATATCAGCATCCGAAAATTCTAGATGTTCAAGTGGTCGGTGTACCTGATGAAAAATACGGAGAAGAAGTAATGGCGTGGATTATATTAAAACCAGGGCAAACTGCGACGGCTGAAGAAGTTCAAGAATTTTGTCGCGGAAAAATATCGCGTCATAAAATCCCCCGTTATATTGAATTTACCGATTCGTATCCGATGACAGCATCCGGAAAAATTCAAAAATTTAAATTGCGCGAGCAGGCAAAACAAATTCTTAGTACAAAGACAACACATGAATAGGAGGAGTTGCATGTTTAAAAAAGTGTTAGTGGCCAATCGGGGAGAAATTGCAGCTCGAGTCATTCGAACGTGCCGGCGGTTAGGAATTCAGACAGTAGCCATATACTCAGAAGCAGATGCTGATTCGCTCCATGTAAAATGGGCAAACGAAGCTTATTTAATTGGAAAGCCGCATGTCAGTGAAAGTTATTTGAATATTGACAAAATCATTGACGTTGCAAAAGCGACGAAAGCGGAAGCGATTCATCCAGGATATGGTCTCTTGTCGGAAAACCCGACATTTGCGCACCGTTGTGAAGAGGAAGGAATTGTATTTATCGGACCGAATGCTGATGTTATTGCGAAAATGGGAAGTAAGATTGAGTCGCGGAAAACAATGTCAGAAGCAGGCGTGCCGATCGTCCCCGGCATCTCCTTTCCGCTTCAAAATGTCGAGGAAGCAGCAAGCACAGCAGCGACGATCGGTTATCCTATTATGTTAAAGGCGTCTTGCGGCGGTGGCGGTATCGGAATGCAAATCGTCCATAATGAAGAGGAATTGCACAAAGTGTTTGAAGGCAACCAAAAGCGGGCGACTTCCTTCTTCGGCGATGGGGCGATGTATTTGGAAAAGTATATTCAGAATCCGCGCCATATTGAAGTTCAGCTTCTTGCTGACCACTACGGGAATTATGTGTATTTATGGGAACGTGAATGTTCGATTCAGCGGCGTCACCAAAAGGTGATTGAAGAAGCTCCTTCTCTGTTTTTAGATGAGCAAACAAGAAAAAGAATGGGGGAGACAGCCATTCAAGCTGCCCAATATATCGGTTATACAAATGCAGGAACGATTGAATTTCTTGTTGATGAACAGAAAAACTTCTACTTTCTTGAAATGAATACGCGTCTTCAGGTAGAGCATCCAGTAACTGAGGAGATCACCGGTCTGGATCTTGTCGAAGAGCAGCTGCGCATCGCTGCTGGGGAAAAGCTCGGCTATAGCCAAGATCACATCCAGCGTCAAGGGCATGCCATCGAGGTGCGGATTTACGCAGAGGATCCAAAAACATTTTTTCCATCCCCCGGAACCATTACTGCGCTTCAATTACCGGAGGGAGAGCGTATTCGCAATGAAACAGCGGTTCAAAGCGGAATGGTCGTAACGCCGTTTTATGATCCAATGATTGCTAAATTAATTGTAAAAGGCGAAAACCGAAAGGAAGCGATTAATCGCATGCTGCAAGCGCTTGGCAGCTATCAAATTGAAGGAATTAAAACAAACATTCCAATGCTAAAAGAAGTGTTGGCACACCCAGAATTTCAAGCGGGACATACAACAACCGATTTTGTAAATCGGCATTTAAGCAGCGTTTCTATCAAAAAATAAGATGTTGATCAAGTCTTCCACTTTTCTTGATTAGAGAGTGGAAGACCTTTAATCTGCAAGTTCAGGAAATGGAGGAGTAAAAAGATGAATCAGATTGTTGCAATAATGGCAGGGAATGTATGGAAAATTGTTGTTTCTGTCGGAGAAAACATTGAGAAAGGGCAAGATGTCGTGATTTTAGAATCAATGAAAATGGAAATTCCTATTGCTGCAGAAGCAAGCGGAATCGTTAAAGAAATTCATGTGAAGGAAGGCGATTTTGTCAATGAAGGCGATATTTTGCTTGAATTTGAATAAGAGGTGAGGCGCGTGGGCAACTGGCCTAAACACGTTACGATTAAAGAGGTAGGGCCTCGTGATGGGCTGCAAAATGAAAAGACAGCCATTGCGACTGAAGATAAAATTGCTTGGATCAATCAGCTTTCCAAAACAGGGTTGACGTACATTGAAATAACATCATTTGTTCATCCAAAATGGATTCCGCAGCTAGCCGATGCGCTAGATGTTGCAGCAGGAATTGAACGAGCTCCTGGTGTTACTTATGCAGCGCTTGTTCCGAATCAAAAAGGGCTTGAAAATGCTTTGACGACTCAAGTTGATGAAATCTCTGTATTTATGTCTGCAAGCGAGACGCATAATCAAAAAAATATTAATAAATCAATCTCAGATACCTATCCTGTCTTAACAGCTGTTGTTCAGGAGGCAAAGCGTGCTAAGAAAACCGTTCGCGGCTATCTTTCAACGGTTTTTGGTTGCCCTTATGAGGGAGAAGTTTCCATTGAGCAGGTAGCTGCTATATCAGAGCGGTTGTTTGAAATGGGAGTGGATGAGCTTTCTTTAGGTGATACGATCGGTGTTGCTACCCCTCGCCAAGTGGAAGCTGTGCTCAACTCGCTTCTAAAGAGATTCCCGAAAGAAAAGCTATCCATGCATTTTCACGATACAAGGGGAACAGCCTTAGCCAATGTGCTGCTTTCATTAGAAATGGGGATTACGACTTTTGACAGCTCGCTTGGTGGACTGGGCGGCTGTCCGTATGCACCGGGAGCTTCCGGAAACGTAGCGACTGATGATTTATTATATATGCTTCATGGCATGGGTATTGCTACAGGCATTGATGCTGGGCGGTTAACGGAGGCAGCGCTATTTATTCAAAATAAAATCGGTCGAGCGCTCAATAGCCATTATTTGCAAACCGTTGATCCTTGTTTGTCCTAATAAAGGAGAGTGATTAAATGGAATCTTCTATTCTCTATGAGGCGGCGAATGGAGTGGCAGTGCTAACTTTGCATCGCCCGCAAGCAGTCAACGCTTTGTCTACAGCGCTGTTAATGGAGCTGAAGCAAAAGCTTGGGCAATTAAGGTTTGATCGCTCGATCCGTTGTGTGATCGTAACAGGAAGTGGAAAAAAAGCATTTTGTGCTGGTGCTGACTTAAAAGAACGTGCCAGTATGACTGAAACAGAAGTGAGAAAAACCGTTGCGCTGATTCGCGAGACGATCAATGAATTTGAACAGCTTCCAGCACCAACTATTTGCGCGATTAATGGCGTTGCATTTGGCGGAGGCCTCGAATTGGCGTTAGCTTGCGATATCCGTATTGCCTCTGATCATGCTCAGCTTGGATTAACCGAAACGGCGCTTGGGATTATTCCAGGTGCTGGCGGAACTCAGCGTCTCCCGCGTTTAATCGGAAAAGGCAAAGCAAAGGAGCTCATTTTTACGGCTAAACGGCTAACGGCAGCGGAAGCAGCCAGCATCGGAATAGTAGAATATGTTGTGCCGTATGAGCAGTTAATGGAAAAGGCAAACGAACTTGCCGGACAAATAATTCAAAATGCGCCGATTGCTGTTGCCCAAGCTAAAATAGCCATTAATCGAGGTCTGGAAGTCGATTTATATACAGGTTTGAAGCTGGAGCAGATGGCTTATGAGATGACAATTCCAACGAAGGATCGTTTAGAAGGGCTGCAAGCCTTTAAAGAAAAGCGGAAGCCTGTTTATAAAGGAGAGTAAAGGAGGAAGTGCAAGTGATCAACGAGCAAGCAAAAACATTGACCGAGAAATTGGCGGAACAAGTCGAAAAAATTGAACAAGGCGGCGCATTAAAGTACCATCAAAAAAATGCGGAGAAAGGCAAGCTATTCGTACGAGATCGTCTAAAGCTGTTATTTGATGAGGGAATGCAATTTGAGGATGCTTTATTTGCCAATTGTCTTGCTGACGGTCTGCCAGCTGATGGCGTGGTAACAGGGATCGGAAAAATCAACGGGCAAACCGTATGTGTAATGGCCAATGATTCAACGGTAAAGGCGGGATCGTGGGGATCACGAACCGTAGAAAAAATCATTCGTATCCAAGAAACCGCAGAAAAGCTTCGGTGCCCGATGCTTTATTTAGTAGACTCGGCTGGGGCGCGGATTACGGATCAAGTCGAAATGTTTCCTGGTCGTCGCGGGGCAGGGCGCATTTTTTACAATCAAGTAAAGCTTTCTGGAAAAGTGCCGCAAATATGCTTATTATTTGGACCATCGGCGGCCGGCGGTGCTTATATTCCAGCTTTTTGCGATATCGTCATTATGGTCGAAGGAAACGCTTCGATGTATTTAGGATCGCCGCGAATGGCGGAGATGGTGATTGGCGAAAAAGTGACGCTTGAAGAGATGGGTGGAGCGCGAATGCATTGCAGTGTCTCTGGATGTGGAGATGTACTTGTGAAAACAGAAGAAGAAGCCATTCAGTTTGCCCGCAAGTACTTATCTTATTTTCCAGCCAATTTCGCTGAAAAACCGCCGATTGTCGAAGCAAAGCCAGCTAAGAGCTTTGAAAAAACGATTGAGGACATCTTACCCCTGAATCAAAATGCGCCGTTTAATATGTATGACTTGATCGAGCGTTTTATTGATGAAGGCTCATTTTGCGAAATCAAAAAGCTGTTTGCACCTGAATTGATTACAGGACTTGCTCGCTTGAATGGACAGCCAATCGGTATACTCGCTAACCAGCCGCGCATCAAAGGCGGTGTTCTATTCCATGATTCGGCTGATAAAGCAGCCCAATTTATTACTTTATGTGATGCCTTCCATATTCCGCTTTTATTTTTAGCCGATATTCCAGGATTTATGATCGGCACTAAAGTGGAAAGGGCAGGAATTATCCGCCATGGAGCGAAAATGATTTCAGCGATGTCAGAAGCAACGGTTCCGAAAATTTCTATTATCGTGCGAAAAGCGTATGGGGCAGGTCTTTATGCGATGGCTGGCCCGGCCTTTGAACCGGATTGCTGCTTAGCGTTTCCTAATGCGCAAATTGCCGTGATGGGACCAGAAGCAGCGGTTAATGCAGTCTATGCCAATAAAATTGCTGAGCTTCCTAAAGAAGAACAGGCAGCCTTTATTGAACAAAAACGGGAGGAGTATCGCCGCGATATTGATATTTATCGTTTAGCCTCAGAGATGGTGATAGATGGAATTATCGCTCCAAACCAGCTTCGCGAAGAATTGATTCGTCGCTTTGATGCCTATATGTCGAAATATATCGTCTTTTCGGAAAGAAAGCATGGAGTATATCCGGTGTAATAAAAAAGGTTCTTTGTCAAATATTGGGGTTCAGGCTGCCGCGCTTCGCTTGGTGGCCTTTTCTTCTGGAAAGGGGGTACCTCCCTTTCTAAAAGAAAAGGTAGTGCTAGCCTATATGTCCCTCAATTCTTTTAAACTTGTGGAATAATAGTATTTTTGAACGAAAACGGGTAAAATTCTTATATCCATAGGCATTTCGCTTTCATACCTCCGTTAAATTGTTGATCACTTGCTTTGTCTTGTCGCATTTGATGAGGGAAGATACGCCTTTCTTCTATACGGACAACCATGTCGCAGGCATGTTGTGATTTTTGATTCAATCCAGCTTAAATAGCTTTGGATCCATTGCTTCTCGAAGAGGGCGTAACCGGGCCGCGCTGCTGAATTTAGAAAACGAACTAACGCCAGTGACGATATCCAATGGGTCGAGGGCGCTGCAGAATAATTTTTCCCCTGTGCCAAGCTCTCAACCTGAAAGCCAGTCTTTTCCAGAAACGTCTGAGCTTAATTCTAATGCACCATAAGCTGCGCCCAATGCAACCACTGCCGGCGACAAATGAATGAGACGAGCGCTGTAATTTGTCCCCAGAATTCTTTGTTCAACTGTCCGTCATTGATCCTTTTGCATTAAAAATTAATAGATTTTATCAAAAAGCATCATAAGGGAAAATTTTATAAATTTCACGACCAAGTATTATGCCGTTTTGCAGAGGCACAATGTTACAAGCGAGAGACGTTTCCAGAAAAAAAAAAAAAAAATAGAACTATGTGCTAAATGAACAATAAAACAAAATAAAGAAAGAAATTATACAAGAAGGTAAAATGCAAAATTAAAGGGCAGAAAGGATTAAAAAACGGAAAATCATTTGAGGACTTCGAACAAATGGAAAGAAAAAGATACTCTTCATCTCCGAATATACATACTTGGAAGGAGAGGGCTAGAACAAATAATCAACAATACATTAACTTATTTTTAAAGTTTTAAATAAAAATGTTATGTTGACTTATAAGAAGAAGTGAATACAACTAAAGCCACTACCTCTTATTTCTCAACAATTAGAAAAAGAGGGGGGATGATAAGATGGATTGAGAATCATTCATTTTTCAATTTGTCAAGTTTGCTTTTCTTATTGCTTTTGCACGTGCAGGGTTTTTTACAGTCAAACCATCTCAGTTCTTTAGGGAATTAAGAGCTTGGGATTATTTCTATGGATTTTACTTTGGCGGCAGAAAAACGTAAGCATGAAATAAGGAAAGGGGACATAACTGAAAATAGATTGGTAATTTTTCCGAAAAATTTGAACTATATTTTTCAGCTGGTGATTATTGTAGTGGGAATTATATGAACTATTTTTTCAGTGTGAATGATGTACCCAATGTGAATATGAGGCAGTTTATTTAGCTAACCTGGAAAAAGCAACTGATTAGGCTATTACTCTCTGTTAAACGTATCCATTTTCTTGTCATAACACCACTAGTTACATACTATTTTTATATCTGCTTACTTTAACCAGGGGAAGACTAATCTTTCAGTCTTTTTATAAATCTTCCCCTTAAAATTTCATTTAAAAAATCCATCTTAAATAAACTGACAGATATCATTCCCACTAAAACAGCTCCTAGTAGACTTCTAAATAATAGAGCAACTAAAAAAGTGGGTATAATAGCCAATAATTCAAACTTATTTGCCATCGGAGAAAGTTGACCATCATCAAATAAAAGGCTCTGTGTCAATAACGACGCCATAACAGTAACGGGGACAAAACTAAGCCAACTTAAAAACCACTCAGGAAGTTTGATTCTGCTTAAGAATAACGAAGGCACTATTCTTGGGATTAATGTAACAATACCTGTTCCAAGTATGATTAAAAAAATCTCCTACCTTATTTCCATTTGTTCATCACCATCCCAACGGTTGATCCTATAATAGTCGCAATCATGACTCCCCACATCCCTAGTATTAAAAAATTAACAACAAGTAAACAAACAACTGTAAACATTGCTATGCCTATTTCTAATAGCCTCTCATCTTTACCAATAATTTGAAATACTAATCATCCAGCAAACATAGCTGGTAACGCAAAGTCCATTCCGATAGACTCCGTATTAGTTACCCATCCTCCCATGATGGCTCACAAAATATTTGCTATAAGCCAATTGATATAAGCTGTTATATTTAACCCTAGTAGCCAAGAAAAACTAGCTTCTTTTTTGTTTGCAAGATAATTAGAAGCTACTCCAAAAGTTTCGTCTGTTATTTGACAACCTATTAAAAAATTTTTCCACAGGATCATACGCCTACAATAAGGGGCTAGAGAGACACTAAATAAAAGATGCCGAAGATTAACTAAAAAAATTGCAAAAATAATAGATGGAACAGTACTGCCATCTGTAATCATCCCCGCTGTAACAAATTGTCCAGAACCTGCATAAAGAAAGAGAGACAATAAAGCGATTTCCAACACACTAAGACCTGCCGCTTTTTCTACAACTTTCAGCAGCAAAGCCAATACTTAAATAACCAAATATGGTAGGTAAACAGGCCTTTACTCCTTCAATAAAATTATCACGATATTTTGTTTTATCTCTTACATTTAAAATAGTTTCTGGCACGAGTCATTCCTTCCCTGGTTCATAATAAACTAAACTTATACTAAACGAATTATATGTATAACAGTCAATATGACTATATAACACTATATCCGTAATCAAATTGACGATATGAATTCAAATTGAAAATCCACATAGGCTAGAAGTTTAATGGCCAAAACGTTTTTCATTTGCAGGAAAATCAATTTGTATCTATATACGAATAGAGGAAATTTGTGAAGATTAAATTGAATCAAAATGCCAGTATCCCAAAGGTTCAACAAATTTTATTTGTAAGCGTCAAATAAAACCCACATTCCGATCATAGGTCATCCGTGTGATAATCTTCTTAGAATGATTCGGGAGGTTTTGCCATGACCCTAAAAGAAAAAAGAATAGAATGGAAAGCACGATATGATGCCTGGAAAGAGAGTGGACAGAGTATAGCGGAGTGGTGCCGGGATCAAGGAATCAAAACTCACCAAATGTACTATTGGGTGAGGCAGTTCTCCCGCGGTGGCAGTTGCACTGAAACGCCTGTCCAGACGCAGTGGCTGGCTGTTCAGGTAGAAGAATCCTTGCCCTCTTCAGGTCAAGGTCCGATCTTTTTACACGTTGATGCGATCTCCGTTGAAGTACGGCCCGGTGCCAATCTGGATCTATTAACCGATGTGATTCGGGTGCTGCAACACCAATGTTGATGAATTCCCCGTTTGAACGTGTCTATCTGGCGCGTGGCAGTACGGATCTTCGCAAATCGATTGACGGACTGGCCGCTATTGTACAGGAATGCTTTGAACTCGATCCCTTCTCTCCGTGCTTATTCGTGTTTTGTAACCGGAAACGGGACAAGTTAAAGATTCTTCAATGGGAACATAACGGCTTCTGGCTTCATTATCGCCGTCTGGAAAAAGGGACGTTCCACTGGCCGTCGGAGAATGATACAGCGCCCATGTCTATCAGTTCACGCCAGCTGCGCTGGCTGCTGGACGGCTTGCCAATCGAACAAAAACAAGCGCATCAGGAAGTGAAGGCACGCATCCTTCTATAAAACAAATAAATAAAAAAAGAATTCGATACTAGGCAAGTTGGATTCTTTTCCGTATACTGGACATATGGAAAAATCAGCGCAGACTTCAAAAGGCACAATTGAATATTACAAAGCGCTCAACGAAAAGCTCCAAATGGAAAAGGAAGAGTTGGAAGCGAAATTAAAATGGTATGAGGAACAATTCCGCCTCAGCCAGCAACGCCGATTCGGAGCTTCCAGCGAGAAGACCCATCCGGACCAGCTCTCCCTTTTCAACGAAGCCGAGTCCACGGCTGATCCAGCTATGGAAGAGCCTACCGTTGAGACGATGACATATAGACGCAAGAAACAACACGGCCAACGCAAACGCATGCTTGAAAACCTGCCTACAGAGACGATCGAATACCGTTTGTCTGATGAGGAACAGGTCTGTTCGTGCTGTGGCGGTGCCATGCATGAAATGAGCACAGAAGTACGCAAGGAATTGAAAGTCATTCCTGCCCAAGTGAAAGTAGTCGAACATGTGCGTCATGTATATAGCTGCCGTCACTGTGAGCGTCATGAACTGAACACACCTATTGTGACAGCGAAGATGCCGGAACCTGTTTTCCCTGGAAGCCTAGCGTCTCCGTCGTCAATGGCTTATACCATGACACAAAAATACATAGAAGGTATGCCCCTGTATCGCCAGGAGAAACAACTGGAACGCTTTGGCGTGTCCATACCTCGGCAAACGCTGGCCAATTGGACAATTTATGGGGCTCAAACTTGGCTTAGCCTCATTTACGATGAGATGCATGAGCACCTCCTACAGAAGGATCGTCTGCATGCGGATGAGACAACCTTGCAGGTCCTGTCTGAACCGGACCGGCCAGCGACATCGACTTCCTACATATGGCTTTATCGTACCGGTCGCGGGGATACACCAATCGTCTTATACGATTACCAGCAAACCCGTGCAGGCAAGCACCCACGCCGTTTTTTGGACGGCTTCCGGGGATATTTGCATGTGGACGGGTATGCGGGTTATAACGTCCTCCCCGATGTGAAATTGGTCGGGTGCTGGGCCCATGCCCGCCGCAAATTCACAGAAGCCCTGCAGGCACTGCCTGAATCGGCGAGCACTTCCACCGTCAAAGCAAAGGAAGGTCTGGCCTATTGCAATAAACTTTTTGAAATTGAGCGCAAGCTTAAAGATGCAAGTCCAGAGGAGCGCTATCAAGCACGGCTGGAGCACAGCAAACCCGTGCTTGAGGCTTTTTTGTCATGGCTTAAAGAGCAAATGCCGCGCGTACTGCCAAAAAGCGCACTTGGCAAAGCGATCAAGTATTGTCGTAACCAATGGGAGCGGTTGGAGGCATTTTTAGAGGACGGCCGTTTGGAGATCGATAATAATCGCGGGGAACGGTCAATTAAACCTTTTGTGATCGGTCGCAAAAACTGGCTCTTCAGTAATACATCAAAAGGAGCAAGGTCTAGTGCGATCATCTATAGTGTTGTGGAGACAGCCAAGGAAAACGAGTTGGATCCATTCAACTACCTTAGCTATCTGTTTCAAGAGCTTCCCAATATAGATACGACAGATAAAACAAAATTAGCTGAATTCCTGCCATGGTCACCGACGCTTCCGCAGGAATGCTGTGTTCCTAAAAAATCTAAATAAAGCATACATGAAATCCCCATCTGAATACAGGTGGGGATTACTTTACGCTTACTTTTATTTGGTCTGTTTTTTTATTGAGGGGGAACGATTGCCTTCAGGGAAATTTCAAGAGGTACCTATTTATCCAACTGCACTCAAATGTATTCCGATCCTGCGGTGAGAACATTGTATCTGTACCAATGGATGAAGATGGAATGAGAATTTATGAAACATGCAAACTTAGATTAATACATACTATTCCGGAATTTTTTTTAAGTCAGGAAAGAAGAAAACAACTATTAACTCTTGTACAAGAATATCAATTATTGTTTTAGAGGACGACCCAAGGAGTGAAATATATTATGATAAACAAACTTTCCTATTCAATAAAAGTTTAATTTCCTTTGTCTGAAAGAAACAACCCTGTCGGTTGGCTCAACGAAAAAGTTGGCAAGTTTTTTTAAAAAATTTTTGGGAATGCCAAACGATGCTTTAGTTATATATCTTTGATAATTAACTAAACAGAAATTGACTAAAGAGGAAATTCCTTTGCAATGGCAAATTTCTGACTTAATATTAATGTTTTTACGACTTATTCTAATAAAAGAGAGGGGATCATCGAGATGAAAACGCTAACAGAAAGGGAAAGGTCCATACTTTTTCTTTTAAGGAGGGGGAAGACATATCAAACAGGAAAAAGTATTGCGATTTTAATGGGGGTATCCCCAAGGACTATAAGAAATGATGTAAAAGCATTAAATCGAGTATTGAGAAATTACGGGGCAGAGATTGTTTCAAAAAGAGGCATGGGATATAAATTAGAAATTCGTAATAATACTAAATTCTCAGAAATAGACAACCACATTATTTATAACAATCATTGCTTTACATTCCCAGCGGAAAAATCAGAGTTCTTACTATTAATAATAAAAAAAATATTAATTAATATGCTTGTTAACAAAAAATTGTATCTACAAGAATTAGCGGATGAATTGTTTATTAGTTTAACTACTTTAAAAAATAATTTACCTGCAGTAAATAATGAATTAAAAAAATTTGATTTAAAGGTTAAAATTGACCGTTTTAATGGAATTAGGATCGAAGGAGATGAGGACAAATTTAGATATTGTGTGTCTGAGTATATTTTTAGAGGAGACAATTATGCATCACACCAATTATTCTCAATTGATGAAATGATGCAAATTAAAGATATAATAACAAAAATTTTATTAAATCACAATTTTATTTTAACTGATATGGCCATAAACAATTTGATTATTCACATCCAAATAAGTATACAAAGATCTTTAGCTAACATGCATCTTTCTTATAGCAACCAAGCCAAAAAGGAATTAAAAAATACCCCTGAGTTTACGATTGCTGCTGAAATCATAAATGAAATAAAAAATAGATTGGGAAAAAATATCGATTCGGAAATCTACTATTTGACTCAGCATCTAGTAAGCAGTGGAAAACTGATTTATCATCAGATGAATTCCTTTGAATTAAATAAAATCCATAACATTATCATGAAAGTCATGGAACAAATAAAAATAGAAACCTCAATTGATTTTACAAAAGATTTAGAATTAAGGAATCATCTGACCGTCCACCTTAGTGCAGCTCTAAATAGACTAAAATACAAAATGAATATTCGAAATGATCTTTTAAATCAAATTAAATATAACTACCCGTTAGCATTTGAAATTGCAGTTATTGCGAGTAAAAAAATAAAAGAAATAACAAATTTTTCGATAAATGAAGATGAAATCGGCTATATTGCTATTCATTTTGGAGCGGCTTTAGAAAGGAAAGGAATTAATGAAAAAAATAATATTAAAAAAATACTCATTGTTTGTGGATCAGGTCTGGCTACTGCCTCTTTACTCCGAGAGAAGCTAAAGGGATTTTTCGGAAATCAAATTAATATTATAGAAACTACCAGCCTTTTAAAACTTAATGTGGAAATGATTAATCAAGCGGATTTGATTCTAACTACTGTTCCGATTAACAATTTAAAATCAAAGAAAATCATGCTAATCAATCCTATTTTAAATCATAAAGATTTGGTTGAAATTAAAAATATTTTAAATGGTGACAAATTGAATATTCATTTTGATTTGAAAAAAATATTTATCAAAGAACTATTTATTAAAGGTGTGGAATTCAAAACCAAATATGAAGTACTTGATTATATTACTAATTTAATGGAAAAGCATGGATATATTGATTATCAAACAAAGCAATCAATATTTGAAAGAGAAAAAATGGCTTCAACCGAATTAGGTGATTTAGTAGCAATACCACATGCCCTAGAAAATAACATGAACAAAGTAGCAATTGCGGTATGTATTTTAAAGTCTTCAATAATATGGGATAAGGAAAAAGTACAGGTTGTTTTCGTTTTAAGTATCCCTAAAAACCAAGCTGAAAGTTATGAGTATGTTTTTCGTTTACTTTATAAATTTTTAATTGACGAGTTTGGCGCAAGTAAACTAATTTATGAATTTACTTATGAGGATATGATTCACAACCTAGAAAATATGAGTAGTAGATAAGGGTGGCAATAACTATGGATGAAATAGAATTTAACGATGACAATGTGGAAATTCATGTAGAAGCTTCCAATTGGGAAGATGCTATTAGAAAAAGCATCTTTTTATTAGAAAAAAATGGTCATGTAAATAAAAACTATGTTGAGTCAGTTATTCAAAATATAAAGGAATATGGACCGTATATCGTCATATATCCGGGATTAGCCATTCCCCATACAAGACCTGAAAATGGAGCGATTAAAATTGGATATAGTCTTATTACCTTAAAAAATCCTGTGTATTTTCCCAATAGTAATACTCCAGTAAATGTTTTGATCAGTTTTTCAGCGACAGATAGCGATACACACCTAGAATTAATAAAAATGATAGTGAATATTGTAAATTCTGATTTAATAGATGAAATCTCCAAAGTTTGTTCAATTGATGAATTAAATCAACTTCTGAGTAAAAATGTTAAATAAAACAGCGAGGGAGAAGGAAGATGACAAAAGTAGCCATAATTACTAGCGGGGGAGACGGATCAGGTGTTAATGCTGCTATTGAAATGATAGCAAAAGATAAAAAAATAGAACTTTACGGATTCCATGAGGGGTTTGACGGAATATTAAAAAATCAGCCAATTCCTTTAACATTGGAAAATTGTCAAAATTATTCACTCGATGGAAAACAGATTATAAGGACTTCAAGAAGCAAATTACCGTATGAAAAGGAAGGAAGGAAAAAAATACATGAACAATTAAAATCATTTGGTTTTGATTATTTACTAATTTTTGGCGGGAACGGTTCGCAAAAAGCGGCAAAATTAATGAATTCGGAAGGAACAAAAACCATTTTTATCCCCATGACGGTAGATAATGATGTTGATGGCAGTGAATATTCGATCGGATTTGACACTGCTTTAAATAGGATTATAGGAACTATACATGACTTGCATGATACTGCACACAATATGCCTGGCAGAATTTTTATGGTGGAAGTATTAGGAGGAAAATGCGGAAATTTAGCTTTGGCTAGTGCAATTGCAGGTGGCTGTGATTTGGCAATAATCCCCGAATTCCCTACAGATAAAAATAAAGCAGTAGATATTATTGTAGAAAAACTGAAAGAAAAAAAATCTATCATAATTGTATGTTCTGAGTCTGCATATGATGGCAGACTATATAAAAGTGGGGATCAAGGAGTTTCTTTTGAAATTTCAGAATACATTGAAAAACACTTGAATATTAGAGTTAGAAAAACAATCATGGGATTTTTTATTAGAGCAGGTAATACATCTTTTAGAGATGCCATGATAGCTGTACAGATGGGTGCATTGGCTAGAGAGTGCATTAATAAAGGGATTTCTGGAAAAATGGTTGGCGTTAAAAATGGCACGGTTCAATTAATAGACTTTAATGATGTTCATTCAACAAATCAAAAACTTGATCCGCAATTAGTAAATATAGCAATAAAAAATAATATGTTAATAAAACATTAAAAATAGAAAGGGGGTGAAATAAATGTTGAAAATTTTAGTTGTATGTGGAGCTGGTCTAGGTAGCAGCTTTGCTTGCCAAATGAGTGTTGAGTCAGTGTTAAAAGATCTTAATGTTAAAGCATCATTAGATCATTCGGATCTTTCATCAGCAGCTGGGTATGGAGCTGATATTATCATTGCAGGCAAAAATTTTGAGCCACAGTTTAAGAGATACAACATTAATTCCAGCTTTATCTTTTTAAATAAACTAGTAGACAAAAATGAAATTAGAGAAAAATTAGTGCCGATTTTGCAGGAAAAGGGAGAATTATAAACTAAAAAATGAGGATTGTGTAAACACAATACCTCATCAAACTAAAAGAATTTATGAAACATATATTAGGAATTCTCCAATAGAAGCTATAGGAGGAAATGAAAATGTCTGTTATTAACTTTTTTATCGAAAATATATTAACTCAGGCAGCTGTGACAATTGGCTTGATTGCTCTAATTGGATTACTTCTGCAAAAAAAATCTTTTAGTGAAATTACTTCTGGTACGTTTAAAACGATGTTGGGATTTTTGGTGCTTTCAGCAGGTTCTGGAATAATTGTATCATCTTTAACCTATTTTGGACAAATTTTTTCAAAAGCATTTGGACTGCAAGGTATCGTCCCGTCGATAGAAGCTATAAACGGGCAAGCTATGAATGATTTAAACCTTGGGAGTGAAATAGCTCTTACATTTTTGTTTATATTCATTTTTAATATACTCATTGCTAGATTTACTAGATGGAAATATATCTTCCTAACTGGTCAAGCAATATTATGGATGGCTACAATGACCACAGTATTTGGAGTAAATGCTGGATTGAGAGGGTTTCCTCTTATTTTAATAGGTGGATTAGTCGGTGGTATTTTTGCTGTTGCTATGCCTGCCATTGCTCAGCCAATTGTGAGGAAAATAACAGGTTCCGATGATATTGCCCTTGGTCACTTTTGTACAATTGGCTATATTTTTACTGCAGGAGTTTCAAAGCTCGTTGGCGACAAAAGTAAATCTACAGAGGATTTTAAATTTCCAAAAGGGTTAGAATTTTTATCAGATAGTTATGTTGGTGTAGGATTAGTCATGATTCCGCTTTATATCATAACTGCAGCGTTTGCAGGAGAAGAATTCTCATCTAAATTTTCGGATAATTTAAATTATTTAGTATTTGCGTTTATTCAAGGCTTCCAATTCGTTGTCGGTGTATACGTCCTTTTATCAGGAGTGCGATTGTTATTAGCAGAAATTGTTCCGGCATTTAGAGGTATTGCCCTTAAAATAGTTCCAGATTCTAAACCTGCATTAGATTGCCCTGTATTATTTCCATATGCTCCAAATGCTGTGACATTAGGATTTATCGGTACAACAATTGGTTCAGTTATTGCAATGTTTGCACTACCATTATGTGGATTGCCAATGATTTTACCAGGGATGCTTACAAACTTTTTTGCCGGTGGATCAGCAGGAGTATTTGCAAATGCAGTAGGCGGAAGAAGGGGGACTATTATATCCACTATAGCCCATGGAATTTTTATTACATTACTTCCCGCTTTACTTGTTCCCATTTTAAATTCTATAGGATTCGTAAATACAACTGCCACTGATGTCGATACTGTGATGGCTGCACTCCTTTACCATTGGATATTTAATCCAATACTTCAATTATTCTGATTCTGTCGAGGTGAACAGCAGTGGTATTTTTTAAAAAAAGAAAAAAGGAAAAAAAGATTACGAACGAGCTTCCAAAAGCACCAAATAAAGAGGATTTAATGATTGAGATTGAAAAAGCAGAAAAATTATTAGAAAACGCTAATGAAAATAACAAAATAGAGATTTTAAACCAATTAGGGAAGCTATATTTTGAAGCAGGGGAAATCGATCAAGCTATAAATTACTATGAATTAAGTATTTCTGAGAATAAAACTATAGGACAAGCGAATAATGAATTATTAAAACTATATAACATAAAGAGAAAAGAAGCAATTGATCAAAAAAGAGATTCAGATGTTCAATTATATTTAAAAAAAATAGATGAATTGCTCAAATTATCCAAAGATATTATTAGAGGAAAGGCATAAGGTGATATAAAAATGAAAAATTTAGTATCGTTGTTTGAAATGACTAATAACAAAGGGGCAATTGGTGCTTTTAATGTGCATTGTATAGAGATGTTACCGTCCATGATGGAAGCAGCAAACGAGTTAAACATTCCTATTATTATTCAAACATCGTTAGGCACTGCAGAGTATGTTGGCTTCGACTTGATGGTATCTATTATTAAAACGCTTTCTGAAAGATACAATATTGATGTTTGTCTTCATTTAGATCATTGCCAAGATATTCATGCAATTCAAAAGGCAATCGATAGCGGATATACTTCTGTTATGTATGACGGTTCTAGCTTGCCTCTTAATGAAAATATTGAAAATACTAAAAAAGTTGTGGAATATGCCCATAAACGGAATGTATCTGTTGAAGGAGAAGTAGGAACGATAGGCGGAACTGAAGATGGATTAGTTGTCGATGAAAAAGATGTAATGTATACAAATCCTGAGGATGCATATATGTTTGTTAAGGAGACAAATGTTGATGCCCTTGCCGTTGCAATAGGGACAACACATGGATTATATAAATCGAAAGCAAAAATCAATTTTGATTTATTGAAAGAAATTTCTTCCAACATAGGCCATGTGGGTTTAGTTCTACATGGAGGAACAGGAGTATCTGATGAAGATATAAAAAGATGTGTTTCTGAAGGAGTGAAAAAAGTTAATATTGGATCTGAACTAAATAAAGCTTATATAGAGGAAATAAATAAGACCTTCCCTAAAGCAGCTGATCGCCCTTTAACATCATTAAGAAAACTTTTTATACCAGCCAATCAGAGAATCAAAGAAATTGTAAAACAAAAATTAATCTTGCTTCAGAAATAAAAAAATGCATATGATACATTATCACAATACGAATCTATCAGAGAGAAAAACAAACCAATCCTTCGCTGCTTATTTAGCGGCAAGGATTGGTTTGTGAAAAGAGGGAGGATGGAATGTTCTATTTGTACAAAAAAGTTGATTCAAATAACTATTGTAGATTTTCAAAACTTAGAACTATGTGCTAAATGAACAATATAAAAATAAATTTAATTTACTGTTTTTAAGGAAGTAAACACAAAATCTGAAAAAGGGGAATGCTATAAACCCCCTTTTTCCTCATAATTTGCTATAATTGATGTTAGCTTAAAGAGTAAGTCTGTCAATTAACTCTGAATAAGATTCGCGTTCATTTCACTGTCACGAATTTTTCCTTCGTGTAAATATAAAATTCGATTCCCCAATTTTTTTGCTTCCTCAAGATGATGGGTGACTAATATAATGGGAATGCGCCAAAGCTTATGGATACGTAATAGCTCTTCATGACCTTTTACACGTGTTTGATTATCTAATGCAGAAAAAGGTTCATCTAAAAGCAAGGCATCCGGCTCGATTGCAATGGCTCGTGCAATGGCGACCCGTTGTTTTTCGCCGCCTGAAATTTCAGACGGATATTTATCTCTAAGGTGTTCAATTCGCAGCTCTTTCATTAAATTTTTGACAAAGCTTTCATTTTGCATGCCATAAGCAATGTTTTTCCAAACAGTCATATGGGGAAAAAGCGCATAATCTTGAAATACATAGCCGATGTTTCTTTTTTGAATAGGAACAAATACTTTCTTATTTTCAAATAAAATGGTGTCGTTTAATCGGATGATGCCAGCAGCAGGTTTGCTTATCCCAGCAATACAATTTAAGATTGTCGTTTTTCCGGAGCCAGAGGGGCCAAAAAGGACAACAATCTCATTGGCCACTGAAAATTTTACATCTAATTCAAAATGGGATAGTCTTTTTTGGATTTCAACGATAAGCATAAGAAAAAACTCCTTTAAGTAAGCGACAATTTGAACTTACTATTTTTGTACATGTCTCATCATATTCCGTTTGCTCCACCAATTAAGCCATAAAATAGCGCTAAAGCCGAGGGCAACGATAATGATTACCCAAAATTTTGCCGCTTCCAAATTACCTGACTCCACAGCAAAATAAATGGCTAGAGGAATAGTGTCGGTGACATTCGGAATGTAGCCGGCGAGCATAAGAGTGGCACCAAATTCTCCTAACGCTCGTGCAAAGGATAAAACTAAGCCAGCTAACAGTCCTGGCCATGCCAGTGGAAAAGATATCGTCCAAAACACTCTCCATTTAGATGCCCCCATTGTATATGCAGCATTTTCAATATTTGGGTCATACTGCCGAAACGCTGCAGATGCACTTTGATACATTAAAGGAAAAGACACAACGACTGCTGCGATCACAACAGCATACCAGGTGAAAACAATTTGGAAATCAAACCAATCAAGCAGTAATCGACCAATAAAACCGTTTTTACCAAATATATATAATAAACCAAAGCCTACAACTGTAGGCGGAAGCACGAGTGGCAGCAAAATAATCGCTTCTATAATACTTTTCCCTCGAAAGGAGTTACGACTAATCAATCGTGCCAACACAACCCCAGTAACAAATACAATAAACGTGGCGATTGTTGCCGTTTTTAAAGAGAGTATAAGTGGCGAGTAATTCATATTTGTCGTTCACCTTTTCATAAAGTTTCATCATTTTTCGTTATAAATGGTTATAATTATTTTGAACTTTGGAGTAAAGGAAATGGTAAAACAAGAAGTTGAGTCATTTCCATTGAAAAAGAGCGAAACAAAACATGATATAATCAAGATTAGATATAAACTACATAGCCATCTTCTTGTTAAGAAAATAATTAATTTTATTTATATTTAAATATAAATCATTGATACAGAAGTTATCAATACAATATATCAAATTACATTTAATTACTTATAACGAATTTTTTTATGAAGGAGCAAGTAGGTATGGAAAAAAATCTTTCTTATACAACCGAGGAAGTGGCAAACATATTAAAGGTTTCAAAATTAACCGTATATGATTTAGTGAAAAAAGGGTTATTACCTGCTTATCGTGTCGGACGACAAATGCGAATTGATCCTTCCGATCTAGAAGAGTATATAAAAAAGTCAAAAAAAGAATTGCAGCCAAGCTCCGTACAGTCATCAAAAAAAGAAACATCGATTGAAACTCAAGGGTATTTGCAGCCTAGACAATTAATTATAAGCGGCCAGGATATGAGCTTAGATATTTTGGCGAACTACTTAGAAAAATCCTCGAAAAGGTTTCGGCCACTTCGTTCTTATGTTGGAAGCTTAGAAAGCCTAATTTCAATGTATCAAGGATATTCAGACATTGTCAGTACACACTTAATCGAAGGAATTTCAGGTGAATATAATGTTCCGTATATCAATAAGATACTAGTGAATTTTCAGTATATCGTGATTCATTTACTAACAAGGAAGGCAGGCTTTTACGTCAAAAAGGGAAACCCGTTGAATATTAAGCATTGGGAAGATTTAAGAAGAAAAAATATAAAAATTGTGAACCGGGAAAAAGGTGCGGGTGCTCGTGTTTTACTAGATGAATGTTTGAGAAAGTATCGCATACCTGTTTCTGAAATTAACGGCTATGACAATGAGGTAACCAATCACGTAAGTGTCGCAAGTGCTGTCGCTAAAGGGGATGCAGATGTCGGGGTAGGAATTGAAAGAGGGGCTAACCTAGTTAAAGATGTCGATTTCATTCCGTTAGTTAATGAAAAGTACGATTTGGTTATTTTAAAGAACGATGAGAATAGAGAGTTAATTAGTCAAGTCCTGCAAATTTTAAGATCGGTTCACTTTCAAAACGATTTAAAAGCACTAGGAGGCTATGATTTGTCACAAACCGGACAAGTCGTTTATGAAAGCTGAAATGGATCCAGCTAAAAGCCAGGGGTTCTCTTAAAAACCTCTGGCTTTGTTTTATCACTTTTTGGCACTGGAATATCTGGTTTTCTTGATTCGTGAGCACTGGAAATGAAAAACCAAAAAGAGAAACATAAGTATATCTTTTTCTATTATATTTATTTATAATTAAATATAATTAATTATAAATAAAAGAACATAGGATGTTGTAAAGATGAACATTCATTTTAAAGCGATAGGAAAAATTCTAACCCCTTTTAACACCTTGGAAGGAATGCCGATTCAATCGGCGGCGGCGAAAAATGTAGAAGGAACAATAGAGCTTAACCCATTGTATGTAGAAGGGATGAAAGATCTGGACGGCTTTTCACATCTTATTCTTATTTATTATTTTCATAAGATTCATGAATATTCATTGCAGGTAGTTCCTTTCTTAGATGATCAACCCCATGGTATTTTTGCAACAAGATTCCCGAAAAGACCGAACCCAATCGGCTTTTCAGTCGTTCGATTGAAAAGTATTGAGGGGAACCATATCCATGTCCTAGATGTCGATGTATTGAACGAAACACCTCTACTCGATATAAAGCCTTACGTTCCGATGTTTGATGCAATAGAAACATCTAAGATTGGATGGTTTGAAAAAAGAATCGAAAACGTAGATAAAGTAAAAGCTGATAAAAGCATTTATTGAAAAGGCGTTATTGGCAAGGCCGATTAAAAAAGCACCTTATGGTTTTTTTTCATTGCACTGAACAAATGTGTTTTTTCTATCCATGAACGGAGACACTTTACTATTCTATATAATTATATTTTATATAAATTAATTATATACTATACAAAATAGTTATAAGAAATTATAATAAGTTTTATATTAGATTAAAAGTAGAAGGGGGAGAGAAAGCATGAAGCATTCTATTCGCATGATCATGATCATGTTTTTGTGTGCTTCAATCTTTTTTATTTTTGGTTGTACAAACGAGGGAGAAAAACAGGAATCAAAGAAGACAGAGGATAAACAGACAGTACAATTAACCATCTCAGCAGCCGCAAGCTTACAAGATGCCTTAACGGAAATTCAGAAAAAGTATGAAAAAGAACATGAAAATATAAAAATTACATTTAACTTTGGAAGTTCTGGTGCATTGCAACAGCAAATCGAACAAGGAGCGCCGGTAGACCTATTTTTCTCGGCTGCTGAAAATAAGTTTCGTCCACTCGTAGACAAAGGATTGATTAACAAAGAAGAGAGTAAAAACTTGCTAGGAAATGAAATCGTTTTAATCGTTCCGAAAGATAAAGCAGACACAGTAAAAGGATTTCAGTCTTTGGCAGACAGCGGTATTAAGCAATTTGCATTAGGAAATCCTGAAACTACTCCAGCAGGTCAATACGGGCAGCAAACTCTGACCAAGCTAAATCTTTGGCCAAAAGTAAAAGAGAAAGTCGTATACACAAAGGATGTGCGCCAAGTATTATCATATGTAGAAGCAAATACAGTGGACGCAGGAATTGTATTCAAAACTGATGCTCAAATATCTGATAAGATAAAAATTGTCGACATCGCAGACGCAAATATGCATGATCCTATTATTTATCCAGTTGGCATCATTAAGGACACAAAGCATAAAAAAGAGGCTGCCGATTTCTATCAGTACCTACAGACAGAAGATTCGTTTCAAATTTTTGAAAAATTCGGATTTAAGATTTTGAAATAAGCGATATGACGAAAGAATATTTGAGCCCTTCATGCCCGCCATTAGTAGATTCTTAAAGAAAAAAGCTGATTACGAAAGGTAGTTCAACTTACGAGAGTTTTGATCCTTGGAAATTGCCTCAGAGCATTTATTATGTTTATTTGTACAATACAGATGGACAAAAGATTGGCAGTTAGGACCTTGAATTGGATTAGTCGTCATCGTCTAAATCTCCGTTAAAGTTGAATTACCATCATTTTTTTAATGCGACAAATATTTTTAAGACAACTATCAGCTATTATATTTCATTAGTAGCGATAGTATGGAAAAATCGCCTTGTTTCATTTAAATGTCATATGGTGACATTAGTCATTAGGGCGAATTTTTTTTATGAATTATAAAATCTGAAATGATTATTGTGTAAATTCCGTTCAACTCAACTTGCGAATCCGTAGTTTTGCTTTTTTATATTCATAATTGCAATATGAATACAATTACAGATAAAAGCACCACAAAAATTCCAATGGAAAAGATTGATGGAACCACAACGAATAAATGAGTAACAGCAGCAATGAGCTGACCAGGAACATATTTTTTTTATAGCAAAATTTTTTATGACAAGACCTAGAAAGATAAGCGACCAGTAAAACCATGCTGGAATATTTGAAACGATATTGGCACTCACAAGATAGTTAACCAAAAAGGTTAGCATTGCCGCAAGCAATACTTCATTTTAAACAAGAAATATCAATTGTAAATTTCTAGATAATTTAAATACCTTAAAAACAAAAATAGAGTGGAAAACGTACTTCTAGATTTTTTGGAAGAAAATCCTAGTATCCGGATTCTATCTGTCCCACAGCCGCTTCATCACCATCCGCTCCCACCACTTCCACGGCAATATATTTTTCAAGACAATTCCTAATTTCACACCTTTGCCAACCGGATACCGCAATTTCGGATAAGGAGACTTTGCCACGTGTACAATCTGTTGGATCACTTCATACGGAGAGGGTGCCGTGTCAGCAACATGGTTGACATATTTCAAAATTTTCTCCATCTCTTTAACATAAGGAGAATCCGGATTGACCGATACCGCATCCAGCCCTTTTGACCAGATTTCCGTTTTATAGGATCCCGGTTCAATTAAAACGACATGAACACCGTACGGCAGCATCTCTAAACGCAAAGACTCGCTGAATCCTTCCACCGCAAACTTGGATGCCACATAAGGTCCCATAGAAGGGAATCCGATTCGTCCGCTAATACTGCTTATATTCACAACCTTGCCGCTTCTGCGTGCCCTCATCGACGGCAAAACAGCTTTTGTTACTGCCACCAAACCGAAAAAATTCGTTTCAAATTGCCTCTGCCATTCTTCAACAGCAAGCTCCTCCGTAAACCCTCCCGCTGCATACCCCGCGTTGTTTACCAACAGATCAATTTGGCCGTAATCTTCAATCACATTCTGAATTACAGTTTCCGCTGCTGAAAAATCGGTTACATCTAGTTGGATAATCTCAATCCGGTCTGTTACACCTGCTTCTTTGGCTGCCGCTTCCAGTCGTCCTCTCTTATCCAAATCTCTCATTGAAGCCAGCACGCGGTAGCCTTCGCGGGCAAGCGCTACACTTGTTAGCAATCCAAAGCCGCTTGAAGCTCCTGTAACAAACGCAACAGGTTGTTTCTTTAAAGTTTGATTCACAAGATTCCCTCCAGCTATTCATATTCTAACACTGCCTTTTTGTCAAATATATGTAGAGCATCATCATGCTTTCGTCCGCAAATTCCTTCAAAAATCTGCTCCACCTATATGTTTTGACAATTCCTGTCTCTTCTTAATAAACACTTTTTATTGGAATTGTATCATGGAAATAATGAGATAAAATAAATCCTGCCTTCTTTACAGAGGATTGGTTAAAAATATTTAATTATTAAAAATCGCCAAGTATAATAATTACCGGCGATTTCTAACTTCTATCATAGCTCATATGAATAAGTCGCTTTGCCTTTTCAAAATCTTCATCGTTATAAATACTGACTTCTAAATCCCCTGTTCCGATATGACCGATATTTCGTACATCACGGCTAAATCCTGGCTCGAGTTCAATTTCATCTGGATTCACTTTTAAAAATAAGACGATTTTTTCTGTCTGAGGATGCACTTCTAAGCAGACAAAATTTTTAATGCGCTTAAAGGCTATGTAGTATTTTAATACAGCCATTTGTACATCATCGCCTAGTGCCATAATATATGCTTTTATTGCTTCAAACCGGTCTTTTAATTCTGTACTGGATTGTTCCAGATATTCGGAGACTGTCTTATATCCGGGCTTCGATGAGTTAATATGGTTTTCAACTTCCAGTAATGGTTGTGCAGTTGTTGTATTTACTAAATCGAGCAAAAGAAATCCATCTTTATAAAACTTATACTGGTACAACTCAATGTTCCGATTAATTTGTTGAACAGCATGTTCGTCATATTTTGTGAATCCACCCGCAATACATAATAAGCGCGGATTCGTCCAATCAATTGCGTCAGCCAAGTCATTACCGTATTTGCGCATTACCATAAGAGTGAATTCTGCTTTATGATCCAACAGCCAGTCCAGATAATATAATCCTTGGTTAATGACATTTTCATTGACAGCTCGTTTATATTCGATAATAACTGGAGAGTTATTTTCATCAATACCTAATGTATCGATTCTGCCGCCATGTGTCTTACCAGTAGAATATTCTGATGCTAAAAACCGTACACCTAAAAATGTTTCAAGATTACGCTCAATAAGGGTTTGCAGCGATTTTTCAATTGTCAGAGATGTGCCTTCCAATTCACTTACATGTTCTCCATTTATACGAAATAATTTAATATCACCCATGAAACTACTCCTTCTTTTATTGTGCATCTAAAACTACGATTACAATAAATGAATAATGATAGTATACAATAAGCGTTGATATTTATGAGACATATTAGTCAATCTATGTAAAGAATACGGAAGAACGTAACAAAAGACTCCAATTCAATTTTAATAATGTTCCACTCGTTCGGAAATATGTTTGCAAAATTATTTTGGCTCTTGGAAATACTAGAGAAACCAATCAATACATTCATTACAAAGACTGCTTGATTATTAACTACATGAAATGTTTATTACCCTTTGCAAGAAAGGAAATCATGTTGCAAACGATACAGATGATGAAACAACCGGAGAAGCAAAAGTGGTATTGTTAATTATTTTTCTCTCAAGCAACCAGTTTACGAACTATATGATAACTTAAATTTTAAGTCAATTGAATATCTAGACATGTCGAGCATGAGGAATTTCAAAGAGACATCAAGAAAAGATAAAATAGCGGAAGACTCTAGCTCTGAATTTATAGGCGTTATCACGACTAGACCAGACAACCAAAATGACGAAAAAATCCAAAAATTAAAAAAGGTTTTGCATACACCGGAGGTTAAAAAATTCATTGAGGAAACATTCCATGGGGACATAATCCCAGTATTTGAATAATGGGGGCTGTCACAAATGATACATTTAAAAAATATAAAGAAAACTTATCAAATTAAAAAAGATGAGAAATTGGAAGCAATTAAATCCGTATCATTAAAAGTGGAAAAAGGGGATATCTATGGGATTATCGGATTTAGCGGAGCAGGAAAGTCAACTCTGCTTCGTACAATCAATCTCCTTGAAAAGCCTGATGAAGGGGAGGTTCTTATTGAAGGAAGAAATATAATGGCTTTAAAGAAGAAAGAGCTGCGGCATATGAGACAATCGATTTCCATGATATTTCAACATTTTAACTTGATTCATAATAAAACGGTTTATGACAATGTATCTTTTCCATTAGAAATTGCCGGAATACCATCCGTTAAACGTAAAAGTATAATAGAAGAATGTCTTTCCATAGTTCAATTAGAAGATAAAGCAAATCAATACCCCTCTAATTTAAGCGGGGGACAAAAACAAAGAGTTGCCATCGCAAGAGCTTTGGCAACGAACCCGAAAATTTTGTTATGTGATGAGCCTACATCAGCTTTAGATCCACAAACAACGGATAATATTCTATCCTTTTTAAAGAAAATTAATCAAGAGCTAAATATAACGATGGTTATTGTTACACATGAAATGGATGTAGTGAGAAAAATTTGCAATAAAGTAGCCGTAATGGAAAAAGGAAGTATTTTAGAGGAATTTTCGTTATCAGACAATCAATATAATCCTAAGTCTGATATTGCTAAATTAATATTTAATAAGGACAAAAGGATGATCCTAAATGTTTGAAAACATCATTCAACAAATTCCTGATATAATAGAAGCCACTAAGCAAACAGCCATTATGGTAGGTATTTCAGTAACAGCTGGCATACTATTTGGAATTCCTTTAGGAACGATTCTGTTTTTAACAAGAAAAGGGCAATTATTAGAACAGCCGCATATTTTCAATATTTTAAATTCATTAGTGAATTTAATTAACGCATTTCCATTATTAATTTTAATCGTAGCTGTCATTCCGTTTACTCGGCTGTTGGTAGGAACATCCGTTGGAACGGTTCCTGCCGCTGTACCGCTTTCGATCGCTATTATTCCTTATTTCGCCAGACTAATAGAACAATCTTTAGTGGAAGTAAATAAAGGGGTCATCGAAGCAGCTATTTCAATGGGAGCTAATATATTTCAAATTATATGGAAAGTAATGTTTGTTGAAGCGAGAGCAGGAATGGTAGTCAGCTTATCTAATATTATTATTCTTTTAATATCTTATTCTACCATAGCGGGTGTTGTTGGCGCAGGCGGCCTCGGAGATTTTGCCGTTCGAAATGGCTATTATCGTTATCAACCGGATATTATGCTTGCTACAGTTGTTATCATGATCATTTTAGTTTCCATTATTCAAATTAGCGGCAGCCGTTTAGCCAGTTTTTTGGATAAACGATAAGCTAAACGGAGTCATTTATTGCGGGATTTTTGAACATAGTGTCTTAACAAAATGATGATTCGTTTCAAAGCATTGCTTGAATCGAGATCTTCTATAAAGTTTTAGTAAAATCCAGTCTCGCATAAGAAAATGCGATAAACAATTGTTCCCCCTCTTTTAATTTTATATAGATGAAGGAAGCTGTTGACATGGGTTATTGTTCAACAGCTTCTTGTTTTAAACATAGTATTGGCTTCTTAAAAAAGTAGGGAATTTTAACGTTTTATTTTTTTCCTCATAATCAATTGTGTAAGTTATTTGCACTGACTTTAAAAATTTCTTTCACACTTTCGGGTCAATTATAAAGATTATGTTAAAAATCGTATTTTCCGTTGATTTATATAAGTATATTGTTATATGCTTATTGAAGTTAAGGAAATGATAATACTAAACAGTATTCATGTCGTGGATATGAAAAGACATTTTTTAGTGTGCGATGAACCATAAAGTAGATTGATATATAAGTAAATATTTATATAACTATATATGTATAGGGGGTGTTCCAAATGCAAAAAGTAGTGGTGGAAATAGAAAAAGCAGCACACGTTTTAAAGCTACTCGGTGATAAAACACGTTTAACGATTATGGCCATTTTAAAGAAACGCGAGTGTTGCGTCTGTGAGCTTCTAGAAGTATTTGATATGAGTCAGCCGGCTATTAGTCAGCATTTACGCAAGTTAAAAGATGCAGGATTAGTAAAAGAAGATAGAAGGGGGCAATGGATTTATTATTCTATCAATCTAGAAAATGAGTTATATGATTTCATTCAAGAAATTCTGCAGCACATTCCAGATCAAACAGAGAATATTCGTAAGATTGAGGAAACCAACCCTACACTCCGTTGTGGTTGTTAACCTATTAATTTTAATTTAATTGGGAGGGAAAATGAATAATACGGGGAAAAAACGCCTATCGTTCTTGGATCGATATCTAACGCTTTGGATTTTCCTAGCTATGGCAGCAGGAATTGGCTTTGGATCTGTCTTTCCGGGCTTTGTAGACGCAATAAACAGTTTACAGGCAGGAACCACATCGATTCCAATTGCCATTGGTTTAATTTTCATGATGTATCCTCCGTTAGCAAAAGTTCGCTACGAGGAGATGGGACGCGTCTTTAAAGACATAAAAGTATTGGTTTTGTCCCTTGTACAAAATTGGATTATTGGACCAATATTGATGTTTGTATTGGCGATTGTATTTTTGCCGGATAAGCCGGAATACATGGTCGGACTCATCCTAATCGGTCTGGCACGTTGTATTGCGATGGTGATCGTCTGGAATGATTTAGCGAAAGGAGACAGAGAGTACGCAGCTGGGCTTGTAGCGTTTAACTCTGTATTCCAAGTGCTATTTTACTCTGTTTATGCGTATGTGTTTGTAACAATCATTCCAGAATGGTTAGGACTAGAAGGTGCTGTCGTTCATATTACAATGACGGAAGTCGCCAAGTCGGTGTTCATTTACTTAGGAATTCCGTTTCTTGGCGGAATGGTGACGCGCTTTTTGTTGGTAAAAGCAAAGGGCAGACAATGGTATGAAAAAGTATTCATTCCAAAAATCAGCCCGATTACATTGATTTCTTTATTGTTTACGATTATCGTCATGTTCTCTTTAAAAGGAGATGCTATCGTAAGTTTGCCGTTGGATGTAGTGAGAGTCGCCATTCCATTGTTCATTTACTTTGTATTGATGTTTTTCGTTTCCTTCTTCTTGGGGAAGAAATTTGGAGCGAGCTACCCTGTCACCACCACACTTGCCTTTACAGCCGGCAGCAATAACTTTGAGTTAGCGATTGCTGTAGCTGTTGGCGTGTTTGGGATCCATTCTGGTGCAGCATTTGCAGCTGTCATTGGACCACTTGTGGAAGTGCCTGTCATGATTGCATTGGTCAACGTAGCATTATGGTTTAAACGAAAATACTTTAAAACCGAATCAGTATCATACTAACAACAAAGGTGGAATGAACATGAAAGACAAAAAGACGATTTACTTCTTATGCACTGGCAACTCTTGCCGCAGCCAAATGGCAGAAGGATGGGCAAAAAAATATCTTGGCGACGAGTGGGAAGTGTACAGCGCCGGTATCGAAGCTCACGGATTAAATCCAAACGCGGTAAAAGTCATGAAAGAAGTAGGAATTGATATTTCGAACCAAACATCGGATATCATTGATCCGGAAATTTTAAATAAAGCGGATTTGGTCGTAACATTATGTGGTCACGCCGCAGACCATTGCCCGGTAACACCTCCGCACGTGAAACGCGTACATTGGGGATTCGATGATCCTGCGAAGGCAGAGGGGACAGAAGAAGAAAAATGGGCTGTGTTCATGCGTGTTCGCGATGCGATTGGTGAAAGAATTAAACGTTTTGCTGAGACTGGTGAATAATTTCCTTCAGTCCCTCTATATCAATAACAAAAAGAGCCTGGAGAACTTTCTTGGGCTCTTCGTGTTTTTTAGGAGAAGAATTAGACAATTAACGAAAAAGTCATATAGCATTGGCTGTTGCAAGACAATATCAACATTAAGATTAATAGATTTGCTGCAATGGGGCAGATTTTAGGGAGAAAAATAGATATTTAATTTAGGTAAAAGTTTTAAGGGATTTATAGTACGATTTGAGGCTTCAATTATTACATTTTTGAAACACCGCCCGATTTCTAACATTATTTTATTTTGGTTATGTGTAGTTTAAGTGGGGCTTGAAAGAATAAAATCGAGAAAGCTTCCGATACAAGCGTCGATTCACAATCGCCTGAATGTGGGACCTATTCAAGTTTCGATATTGGCTGTTTTATACGAGATGTTGATGTATGCGATGGATTCAACTACCGCTATGGAACGCACGTTAAAGAGTTAGGTGATTAGTTGTCGGATGACTTTCGAAAGACGGAACATTCCTTTCTCCAGGTCAGCTAAAGAAGCGTAGGAATAAGAAAGGCGAAGGTACTGGGCTGCATGCTTATCATAGACATTTCCTGGATTTAATAGAATTCCATGCTCTAATGATTTTTCAAAAAGTTCCCGTATGGAGATTGAAGGCAATATGCGCAGCCATATATAAAAACCACCTCTAGGAACAGTCCAGGTCGCAATATCGGAAAAATACCTCTGTAATAAATCAATCATGATCTCTCTTCGAACCTTCAATTCTTTTCTGACCTCTTCCAAATGTTGATGATAGAGCCCGCTTGCTAGCCATTCCGCAACTGCCCATTGAGACAAGGAACTGGATCCGTAATCGGTTTGCATTTTAATATCCGCCAATCGCTCAATAACAGGCTTCGGTCCGACTATCCAGCCGATTCTCAGACCGGGACTCAATGTTTTCGACATGCTCCCAAGATATAAAACAAGCCCATTTTTATCGATGGCTTTCAATGGTGGGGGAGGCGGTGTATCGAGCCAGAGTTCCCGGTATACGTCATCTTCAATAATCGGCAGCCGCTCCTTTTCACATACATCAATCAATTTTCTCCGTCTTTCTTCGGACATCAAAATTCCTGTTGGATTATGAAAGGACGGAATTGTATAAAGCAATGAAGCATTTTGCCGCTTTTTTTGTTCCGAAATCTTATTTGCTTGAATTCCATGCTCATCTAAAGGAAGTCCAAATAATCGCATATCGGCAGATTGAAATACATGCAGGGAATACAGGTACGATGGTTTTTCCAGAAAGATCGTAGCACCTCGCCGCAATAGACCTATTGATATCAATTGCAATGCCTGCAGAGCTCCTGACACAATCAAAATGGAAGAAGGGGAAGCTTCAATCCCAATGGTTTTCAAATATCTACTGAGCTGTTCCCTGAGAAAAAGCAGCCCTTTCGGTTCCTCGTAGCCAAGTGAATCAATGTGCCCCGTCAGCTTTTCAAATACTTGTTTCATCATCTCACGTGGAAATAAATCTGGAGAAAGCTCTCCTGTTCCTAAACGGATGATATTTGGATCAAACTCTGCTTTATTGATTTCCTGTATCGTAGGCAAATTAGGATAATAACTCCCCGCTTGCACATAGGAATTCCAGTCTGGGGGAGGGGTAGAGGTCATCAAAGACCATGAATTGTTAATAATCTTGGTACCGCCTCCTCTTTTTCCTTCCAGCAATCCATCAGCAATCAATTCTTCCATAGCCGCCACGATCGTACTGCGGTTCACTCCGAATGCTTTGGCCAATGTGCGTTGAGGAGGGATTTTTGTCCCTAAAGTCCATTCTCCTGTTTCAATCTTTTCTTTAATATATTCTTTGATCTGGATATAAAGGGGAACTGGAGTCGATTTGTCTGGCTTCCAATCTAATTCATTCATGAAAAAATACTCTCCCTTTACAATCATATGAGTCGATTATACAACTTGGTTGGTATTGAATCCATCCAATTGGTTGGAGACAATAATCGATTTCCGAGTAAAATTGTATTCATATGCATTGCAATAGGAGAGGAGGGATTGGAATGGCGGAAGCCTTTATTCACGGACTTATTCTTGCATTTGGACTTATTCTTCCTCTTGGCGTCCAAAACGTTTTTATTTTTCATCAAGGAGCTCTTCAGAAACACTTCATTCATGCGCTCCCAGCCGTTTTAACTGCATCACTATGTGATACACTTTTAATCATCCTTGCTGTTTTCGGAGTATCTATTATGGTCTTGGGTTCTTTTTTGATCAAAACGATTATGCTGTGCTTTGGGATTTTATTTTTGTTATACATGGGGTGGAGCACTTGGAAAAGTACCCCTTCTGCTGTTAAAGAGAATAACGGAAAAACAGCTAAGGAAACTTTTACACCATTCAAACAAGTTGTGTTTTCAGCATCGGTCTCGCTGCTCAATCCACATGCGATCATGGATACGATTGGAGTGATCGGAACGAGTTCACTTCAATACAATGAAGGGGAAAAAGCAGCTTTTGCACTTGCCTGTATTCTAGTTTCCTGGATCTGGTTTGCGGGGCTGGCTTTGGCAGGGCGGAGAATAGGGGATCTAGATCAATCTGGACGTTTGATGAGTGCTTTCAACAAAATTTCCGCGCTCGTCATGTGGGGAGCAGCGATTTATATTGGATTCACACTGGCAAAATAAAAACAGGAGTTTACAGTAGAGGTTTCATTACTCCAAATAGTAAACTCTTGTAAGTCTATGAAACAGGATAATAAACTAAAAGAAAAAACCCAGTTGCTGATTACTATAATAATCGGGAGACCAATAACTAGGAGAAAATTTTTTTGCGGAGTTGAAGGGAGGAGATAGGATTGAAACACCCGTATGCTCATTATCGTTCTTTATTTCCTGTTTTAGCATCGAAAATCCATCTGGCGAGCTGTTCGCAAGGAGCCATTTCAAAAACTGTGTCCGAATCGATTGAAGCGTATATGAATAGTTTGCTAACGGCGGGGGGTAATTGGAATCAAGCAATAAAAGTAGTTGAACAGGCAAAATACCGTTTTGCAAAATTAATCGGTGCTGAACCTAATGAAATTGCTGTATTATGCTCGGTCTCTGACATTTTTTCTGCTATCGCCTCTTCACTTTCTTTTGAAAAAGGGAAAAATATCATTGTGACGACAGATATGGACTTTCCAACCGCCGGTCATGTATGGCTCGCTCAGGAGAAATTTGGAGCAAAGGTCAGATTTATTCCTTCTCAACAAGGAGTCATTCCTTTAGAATATTATGAACGTTATGTAACGTCTGACACACTTGTCACATCCATTTCCCATGTCTGTTATTACAACGGTTTTAAACAAGATCTCAAAGCGATTGCAGACATTGTTCATCGTAAAGGTTCACTTCTTTTTGTTGATGCATATCAATCTGCTGGACAGGTGCCTATTGATGTAAAGAAAATGGATATCGACATATTGGCAGCAGGAACAAGGAAATACTTGTTAGGTATTACGGGAATATCCTTCCTATACATAAAAGCTGAATTGGCAGAGAAATGGAAGCCGCGCGTCACAGGATGGTTTGGTCAGGAGGATCATTCGAAATTCAATGTTCATCAAATTATACCAGCAGCTGGAACACGTCGTTTTGAGACTGGAACGCCTTCTTTTATAAGCGCTTATGCAGCAGCTGCCGCTATTCGTTTACTTCTTGAAATAGGAGTGGAGAATATATCTTCTTATTTAAACCTATTAGCTCAATTCGCATTAGATTATGGACAAGAAAAAGGATTACACACTGTTACTCCTTTATCGGCTCACAAAAGAGGCGGCATAACTGCTTTTTATGTAAAAAATGCTGGGCAAATAGAATCGATCTTGAAAGAGAGAAATATCATTGTTTCTGCTAGAAACGACGTCATCCGAATCGCTCCTCATTTTTACAATACGCAGGATGATATTCGGCAAGCAATTGACGAGCTAACAACTGTTTTAACAGCGAATAAATAAGCAGCACAGGTCTAGGTACTGAAAGACTCGAAACTTTTGCATGGTTCCAATAACAATATATGAGTGGTTTAAAGCGGACAAAAGATTTGTGTGAATAGTCTATTTTTAACTCTGTAGTGCAAAATTCAGCTAGTTTCATAACTAATGTCTTAACAGTTTTTTTCGGCTCCATTCAACGATCTGATGGAGCTTCAGTTTATTATTAAAAATGATTATTTGCAAATTGCAAATAATATAGTATAAATAAATATGGATTCAATCCCAGCGAATACTTAAAACAGATATATCAACAGGCCGGAATAAAAGGCAGTGTGCAGGATGACCATAAACGATAAGCCTAACCCTTCAAACACATGAAAGTGCTTGAAGGGTTTTTCTTATTTTCTCCTTTTACAGGGAAAAAAACTTCCTCAACAGGTAGTACAAAAATTGACTTGTGAATGATAATTATTATCGATCACTTGTAACAGTCTCCATAGGATAGATTCAGTTATACGTAGGTTAGGCATACCGTAAGTAATTTATTTTGATATATCTTGTGCATTTTGCTTGCAGGATTGTTCATTCTCTCATAGCAGTGAAAACAAGGAAGAGACGTGCAAGCGGTGTATAGGAATGATACATATAGTTGAAGGTGTCTCATGCATCTGGGTTTTATCGTTTCTCACGGCTGCTTTTTGGACATTAAGATCGAAATGGAAAACTAAAAAGAAAGGTTGAGAATCAATGAAAATCGAACAGATGTCTGATAAATTAATTAAATACGAAGTAGGTACTTCTGTTACAGTGAACCATATGCGAGAATTGGTTAAGATTCTTGAAGAAAAATTAAAGCAGCAACAGACATTCGGAATCATTATTATAAGAAACGGAGATCATCAGAAAAATCCTGAAGCAACCAAATGGTTTAATGGTTGGTTGAAGAAAAATAAACCTCTCCTAAAGCAATATTGCGTCGGTGTAGCAATGGCTACAAATTCTGATAGATTGCTGAAATTATATAAACCCTTAGCTGGAATGATAATATCAAAGATGCTTGGTTGTTCTGGAGAAATGTTTACTAATGAGTCTGATGCAATTACATGGATGTTGGGAAAAATGAGGAATAGGTAAATGAAAACACGATCGATAATGGAAAGATCCTCTTATGTATCTTGTTGTCGAGATAATTGTTTCTCCCCTTTGGATTTAGGCCTTTCTATTCGTTTATTTATATGCAAAAAAGAGAGGGATGAGCCCCTTAGCGAGTTTCACTTAAGCCATAGTTAAACTTTCATGACCGAGTAGTTCTTATACGGTACATAGATTAACATTTTCTTATTGTAACAAGGTAGCAAATGTATGCCGCAATGATGGAGTGAAAGACGTTGAGGGGGCAGCCCTTGTGTATATAAAAAGTGACAGAATTATTCTTGATTCAATAACAAAACGAAAATAATTCTGTCACAGCTAGATGGTCTAAGCGTCAACACTTCATTGCTTTTGATTGGTCCATCGTTTTTCCGCACCAAGTCGATTAAAAGGTGTGTTAAAAATGGGTCAGTCCACATCTGTTTAAACGCGTTAAAGCGGTAGGGAGCGGGCGGAACGCTTTCTAGAAGATGACTTTTACATTTTTCCTCTCACAACAATTGAAGATAATAAAAAGCTAGCCCAGCTTTACGTTGATGTTAGCTTATTGTTTAAACGATTATCAACCCTTCATGGCCAGTATCAGCGGCCAATAATAGAATATGAAAGTTATCACGATAATGAGAATACCACTAACGGCCAAGTACATTGGATATCTGCGAGTGATAGCCATTTCCTCTTTTTCGTTTTCTTCAATCGGACGTTGTAAAATGTTTTCTTGAAAGTCCCTTTCTTCGGCAGTGATTTCTCCGAATTTAGAGCCTATATATAAGGCGAGTGAGCTTAGGATAATACCGATAATCACGGGATTAAAATAAACTGGAAGTGCGACTCCAACCTTTTTCAAGCTTTCTCCAAATACAACACCTAAAAAGCCCATAATAATACTCCATAAAGCTCCGGTTTTTGTTACCTTTTTTGAATAAACACTGGCAAAAGCAACTGGACCCCAAGAAGCGGCGAATAGTGTTGCTGCAAAATAACCAATCCACATGATAGAAGGCGGCTGCCAAAGACCAATCAAAAGAATGACAAAACTAACGACAATCATCGAAATGCGGCTTGCTCTTAGCAATTGTTTGTCCGAATACGTTTTGTTTCTGGATTGCTCCATAATATCTCTCGTAACACTTGAGCCGATTAGCTGCAGGAAACTTGCACACGAGGAAAGGGCTGCAGCCATAATCCCGCTTATGATAATAACTCCCAACCATGTAGGGACCATGTTCATGGCTGACCAAATAAATACTTTTTCCGCAGGTTTAATATCCGGATTAACGGTTGTAATCGTTGAAATACTAATATGAAGGAATAGATAAATCGTAATAATGGAAATCGTCGCCCAGACACCGGAACGAATAGCAACATGTTCATTTTTAGCCATTAAGTAGCGGCTGCTTTGCCACGGGCTGATTGCAATAACGGCAGACCAAACTAATCCTAAAATAACAGCCCAAATCAAAGCCTCCCACGGTTCGCCCATATAAGCATTAGGACCGGTGATTCCGTGCCAGCTTAATAAATCTGGCCGTTCCGGATTGGTCGCTGCTTTAATAATAGCATCCGGAACTCCTCCTGACTTGCCTATAATAAAGGGGAATGAAATATATGTCGCGATGGAAAACAAGAAAAACATGATTGTATCATTCACCATTACACCCTTTGCTCCGGACAGAACCGTGAAGGATGCATATACAAGCCACATAATTAATAAGGCAACGAAGTAGGAGACGCCCGAAATTTCCGACAGCAGCACTGCTCCGCCTTGTGTAACCGCCACTAAATAAGCAGAAATTCCTAGGATCGTCGTAATGGCAGCGGCCATCCTTACTTTGTTTGATTGAAAGCGATTACCAAAATATTCAGGAACAGTTAAAGCCTTACTTCTTCTTAAGTATCGCCCGAAAAAGAAGACACCAACCACATAACCTGTTGCATTAAAAATAACGAGAATTAATAAAAGAATAGGGTAACCTTCATAAGAAAATCCTGCTTCACCCATAAAGGACACTGTGCTTAAAAATGAAGCGACAAGTGTTCCTGTTACCATAAGCGTGGAACCTTTTCTGCCTGAAACATAGTATTCCTCAGAGCTTTTTACTTTCCTTGAAAGAACCAAACCGATAAGGACGTACAGAATAAAGGATGCCGCAATACCGATTGTATAAATCATGATATCCCCGCCTTTTAATCCGTATTTTCCGAACGTTTTGGAACCGTGCTGTGATCCATGTTACGGATAAATGCATGTGTAATAAGTCCAAGAATAATCAGTGAGCCTCCATAGCCTAAAGTAAAGAGAAACTCCCCCATTTCATTCACTCCTTTGCATTTGTTCAATTAAATACCATGCAAATTGTGTGCCATTTCTAAAATTCTGTTAATTTTAATGTTAACTAGTCCCATATAACTTCAGTTTATACTTACGAAGCTTTCTCATAATGGTCGTTTGATTCACCCCAAGGGCTTTTGCCATTTTTCTAGTCGTTTTATATTTCGATAATGCGTATAAAAGGACATGCTTCTCTGTTTCTTCAACGGCTTTTTTCAATGGTATTTCCTTAAATGAAAAGTCGTTTTGAATCCGATTGTCCATGGCAATTGGTAAATCTTCAATGCTTAGCAGGGGCTTGTGAGCAGTAACCACAAGATGTTCAATGAAATTTTCGAGCTCTCTGACATTTCCGCGCCATTCCTGCAGTTGGATGAATAATTTAGCATTTTCATCAATATTGATGCGTTGCGAATACTTCCTATTAAATTTTTCAAGAAAATAATCTGTCAAAACTAAAATATCCTGTTTGCGTTCTCTTAAAGGCGGAATTCTTAACGGCACAACATGCAGACGATAATATAAATCCTGGCGAAATGTTTTCTCTTCGATCATCTGCAGAAGGTTCTTATTCGTAGCCGAAATAATTCGGATATCGACTTGTTTTTCGGACGTACCTCCGACTTTTTTGAAGGATTTTTCTTGAACTAAATGCAAAATTTTGACCTGCAGCTCCAGCGGCATTTCACCAATTTCATCTAAAAACAATGTCCCACCGTCCGCCAATTCAACCAGTCCGAGCTTTCCATGTTTATTTGCGCCCGTAAATGCTCCTGCCTCATATCCAAATAATTCCGCCTCTAATAAAGTTACCGGAATGGCTCCGCAATTCACTTGAACAAAAGGTTTATTCTTCCTCGGACTGTGTTCGTGAATAATTCTCGCTAATACACCTTTGCCTACACCGGATTCACCATGAATAAAAATCGAGGAATCCATGGGCGCAACCTTTTGAGCCGTTTGCAGCGTGGAGATCATATTTGGGGATTGTGTAATGAATTTTTGCTTGCCTGCTGTAAGGATGATTTTATTTTCTTGTTGAAGGGAATGGATTTCTGAAAGTTTTCTTTTCATTTCAACCAGTTCGGAAATATCTCGTGTATTACAGACAATCCGGTATAATTTTCCTTCTTCATCAAAAACAGGTTTGGCCGTAGCCAGAACGGTTTTTCCGTTTGGGTAATACTGCTCAATGGATTGAACCGTTTGCGTTTTCATCGTTTTTAATGTGACCGATTCCTTAATAATACCTTTTTGTACCAATTCACGGATGTTTTTATTGATAAAAGCCTCAGGAGGAAGACCTGTAAAATATTTGCATGATTCACTTACAAATAACACATTGCCATTTGCGTCGGTAACAAAAATTTCATCATAACTGGAATTCAGGATTTGGGTAAGCTCTTTAATTTTTTTTAGGGAAATATCTAATTGTTCTTGAAGAGAGGCGTTCACATGTAATAGATCATGAATCTGTTGCTTGTATTAGTCAACACCCATCATATTTTCACTCCTTTTTGTAAAAATTGAACACATTTTGCATCAATAAAATCCGTTTGAATAGCCTGGAAGCAGAATTTTAAACTGTTTGCAAGTAATATTAGAGATTTGAACCCTTTTTGCAACGGGTGATGTAAAAAAGGTTCAATCTTACGAGAAATTATATAATTGTTTTTTCTAAATAATTTCAAAAAATTGAAATTTATATGAAATATAGTTGGCATGATTCTTGCTGGTAAAATTTATAAAAATATTTCTTGGGAGAGAGTGATCATGACACAATTTAAACATTTATTCAGTCCAACCATCATTGGTCGTACGAAATTAAAAAATAGGATTTTAAGTACAGCCCATCAAACAAATCATGTCATTGATGGGATTCCAACCCCGGATATGACGGCTTATCATGTTGAACGGGCAAAGGGCGGTGCAGGCTTAATCATCCTCGAGGCTGCAGCTGTTCATCCATCTGGGAAGCTGACGACAAATACCATTGCCGGGTATGATGAAAATGTAGTCCCTGCCTATTTGGAACTGGCAAATGAGGTGCATCAATACGGAACAAAAGTGTTCTCGCAATTATTTCACGGAGGCAGGGAGGTTGTTTCGAGCGATTACCGGAATGCCGCTTGGGCTCCGTCCGCTGTTCCCAGCCTGCGTTTCAGCACGATGCCAAAGGCGATGAGCATTGAGGAAATCAAAGAGGTGATTGAAGGATTTGCCGTTTCCGCAAAATTAGCGAAAGAAGGAGGTCTTGACGGGGTAGAAATCTGCTGCTCGCATGGTTATCTTCCCGCTCAATTTTGGTCGGAACAAACGAATTTCCGTACCGATGAATACGGGGGCACGTTTGAAAATCGAATGCGATTTATTGTAGAAGTAATCGAACAGATATGGCAGAAAGCGGGAGAAGACTTTACGGTCGGAATTCGTATGAGTTCGGATGAAATGACCATGGATGGCACCACTATTAAAGACGCCGTGAAAATAGTTGAATATTTAGTAGAGCGGGTAAGGGTAGATTTTATCGATGTCACTGCTGGGGATTCCAGCACCTTTGCCGGCTCGACACATATCGTCCCGCCTTCACCAATAAAACATGGATACCTTACTCCCCAATCCTTTAAAATCCGTATGGCCGGGGCTGTGCCTGTATTTGTGGGCTCCCGGATTGTTGACCCAGCGGAGGCCGAACAGATCGTGGCAACCGGAAAAGCGGATGTAGTGGGCATGACCCGTGCATTGATTGTCGATCCCGAAATGCCTAATAAGGCGTATTCTGGGAATTTACAGCTGATTGATGCCTGTATTGGCTGCCTTCAGGCCTGCATAGGTCATTATCACAAAGGATTAACAATTGGTTGTGTGCAAAATCCATCTGCAGGGAAGGAAGTGCAGGTTACAGCATTAAAGAAAACTGCAAGAGAGAAAAAGAAAGTACTTGTAATCGGAGCGGGACCAGCAGGGATGCAAGCGGCCGTCACATTAGATGAACTAGGGCATGATGTCATTTTAGCTGATAAAACAGATAAAGTGGGAGGATTATTGCATACATTAAGACAGGCGACCATGAGACAGGAGCTCGCTGAATCCATGCTCGATAATTACACACGAAAATTGTCCAATAGTCATGTAAAGCTTGAGCTAGGTTTTGATGTTCAGCCCGCCGATATTATACCAATTTCACCTGATGCCATCATCTGTGCTAACGGTTCGAGACCGTTTATCCCAAACATTCCCGGAATAAACAATTCTAGAGTGATGACGGTTGATGAACTGTTTAATAAGCGGGGGAAAGACATCGGAAAAAGAGTTTTGGTATTTGATTTTGCGGGGGATTGGCCGGCGATTGAAGCGTCAATTGATTTAGCCGGAAAAGGCCATATCGTTTTGTTGATTTCTGCTAGGCTCCATATTGGCGAAGAAGTTCATCAATATTTAAGGAATGAATATTTAAAAAAATTGTATCAGTTGAATGTTAAAATGAAACCGCATTATGACTTAGGAGAAATTAATGATGATCAGGTTGTCATCAGAAATCTATTTTCTTATGAAAAAGAAATGATAGAAAATTGGGACACGATCGTTCTTTCACTTGGTCGTGTACCAAATAGTGAATTATACGAACAAATCAAGCATTTGGTACCACAGGTATGGCAAATTGGAGACTGTTTGGCACCAAGAACATTAGAAGAGGCAACATACGAAGGTTTCATGACATCATTGCATCTAGGGGTTAAGCAAAAAATAACAGGTAATGAACGATAAGCAAAACAGGAGCGAAATGTTTATATATTTTTGGTAAAATCCTCTTGAAATATTCAGAAAATTCTTTTAAAATAAGTGTAAACTTCATCCTATCTACCTTTTACAGGTGAAGGTAATGAAGATATCTCTTTTTAATTTAACAGTTGACTGATAAGATTCCATTTCCAGCCTTAGCCGGCTGGTTCAAATGGTTCGTAAAGCCAGTCCATATCACTAAAGTGTGTTTGGGCTGGTTTTTTGTTTTTAAGAAACCTTTTTCAATAGGAGGCGATGAACATCGGAGGCGCACTAGAGGGTGTAAAGGTATTAGATTTGACTAGGGTGCTTGCCGGCCCATATTGTACGATGATTTTGGCAGACCTCGGAGCAGATGTCATTAAGGTAGAAGCCCCGGGCGGCAGCGACGAAACGAGGTTCTGGGGACCGCCGTTTCAAAACGGTGTCAGTGCTTACTATTTATGTGCAAATCGCAATAAGCGAAGCATTACCGTGAATCTGAAATCGGAAGAGGGCAGGGAAATCATTCGAATTCTGGCAAAAGAAGCGGACGTGCTCATTCATAATTTTAAAACTGGATCGATGGAAAAATGGCAGCTCGACTACGACTCCTTACAAAAAATAAATTCACGGCTCGTCTATTGTTCCATCACGGGATTCGGGGAAACGGGCCCGTACCGCTATCTGCCGGGTTATGACTTTATTATTCAAGGGATGAGCGGCCTGATGAGTATAACCGGAAGCGAAGAGAGCGGTCCAATGAAAATCGGTGTTGCCATGGTGGATATTTTAACAGGATTATATTCGGTCATTTCCATTGAAGCGGCTTTGTTGGAAAGGGGAAGATCGGGCAAGGGGCAAAAAATTGATCTATCACTGATGGATACAGCGGTCAGCTCGCTTGCCAATGTCGCCAGCAATTATCTAATTTCCGGGAAGGTACCGCGTAGACTCGGGAATGACCATCCGAATATAGTCCCTTATTCGAAATTCAAAGCGTTAGATGGGGACATAATTATCGCAGTCGGGAATAACCGGCAGTTTGCCACACTATGTGAAGTAATGGGGCTGAGCGAAATGGCAATGGATGCTCGCTTCTGTACGAATGTGGCAAGAATGGAAAATAAGCTGGAGCTGACGAGGATTTTAGAATACCAGCTCCAGCTCAAAACGGTCAATGAGTGGATAAAACTGTTTTCAGAAAAAAATATTCCATGCGGTCCCATCCATACTATAGATCAAGTATTTGAACATCCACAAGTTTTGGCCCGTGATATGGTTGTCCAAGTCGAACACCCGGAAGCAGGAATGGTAAAACTCGTTGGTTCGCCTGTTAAACTATCAAGAACGAATACAAAGATAGAACGTCATCCACCGATGGCCGGGGAGCATACATGGGAAATCCTGCAGGAAGCTGGATTTTCATTTGAGGAGATTACCTATTTTAAAGAGAATAACATTATTTAATCGCGGGAGGAGTTTTTAAGATGAATTTTGAATTCACAGAAGAACAACGGATGTTGAGAAAGATGGTCAGAAATTTTGTTGATAAGGAAATTATCCCGAATATGCGAGAGTGGGATGAACGGGGATATTTCGATCCGATCATTTGGAAGCGCTTAAAAGAATTAGGCTTGCTAGGTGTCTGCATCCCTGAAAAATACGGCGGCAGCGGAATGGATTATAATTCGCTGGCCATCGTTTGTGAAGAACTGGAAAGAGGCGACACAGCTTTCCGCACGGCGGTATCCGTTCATACCGGATTAAACAGTATGACGTTGTTACAGTGGGGGACCGAAGAACAAAAGCAAAAATATCTCGTTCCACAAGCAAAAGGTGAAAAAATCGGCGCCTTTGGCTTAACAGAACCGGGAGCTGGATCTGACGTGGCATCACTTGGAACAACGGCTGTTAAAGACGGTGACCACTACATTTTAAACGGCTCCAAAACATGGATATCTTTATGCGATGTCGCCGATCATTTTATCGTGTTTGCGTATACAGATAAATCGAAAAAGCATCATGGAATTTCCGCCTTTATCGTCGAACGCACTATGCCTGGATTTTCATCCAAGTCCATTAAAGGAAAGCTCGGAATCCGATCCGGAAATACAGGAGAATTGTTCTTTGATCAGGTCCGTGTACCAAAAGAAAATTTACTTGGCCAAGAAGGAGAAGGATTCAAAATTGCGATGTCTGCGCTGGATAATGGACGTTTTACCGTTGCTGCAGGGGCAGTAGGCCTGATTATGGCATGTTTGGAAGAAAGTGTAAAATATTGTCACGAGCGTAAAACATTTGGCAAAGAAATTGGTAAACACCAGCTTGTCCAGCAAATGATTGCCAACATGGAAGCGGGATTGCAAATGAGCCGTTTATTGGTGTACCGTGCTGGAGAACTCAAAAACAAAGGATTGCGCAATACGAGAGAAACATCTCTAGCCAAATGGCAGGCCTGTAATTTTGCCAATAAGGCCGCAGATGATGCGGTTCAAATTCACGGAGCCTACGGTTATTCCAATGAATATCCTGTTGAGCGCTTCCTAAGAAACTCCAAAGCTCCTGTTATTTACGAAGGAACAAGAGAAATCCACACCATTATGCAGGCAGAATATGTGCTTGGGTATCGGGAAGATAAGCCATTAAATAACATGCTGCCAGCCTGGCCCTTTGAATGTGATAAAGAGACAGTAACGGATAGTTAGGTACCAATCGATAGCAGGATCGGATTCCATTTTGCATCCGATCCCCTTATTGCTTATTGATTGATAGCTTCATACTGTTTATACAGATCTTTTAATGCGGCAATTAGGGCATTATTGGCCTTTCCTAAATAACCATTCTTTAACTCTTCCAACGGCTTTTCAATGCCGTTGCGCAAACTATGACCTTTCAAGAGCCTGGAAATATATTCTCTGCCGTGTTCGGTAGCAAGCGTACAGGAAGCATCCACAATCACACCATATAATTTATCAACCTCTGCTGTAATCGTTAAAGTTTCATAAACACTTCTGGCCGCCATCCCTGTCGGAAGTTTGGCGTGACCGGCAATAAAATAAGTATTCATCCATAATCTCTCCTAATCGTTTTATTTTTAGAATAATATGAAAATAATCAAATGATAAGACTATTGATAGATGAAATTTCCAATACATCCCTAACGAAAAAGTTATGAAAATGAAAATATGTGAAAGGCAGAATTAATAGCAAACTTATTTTATGTGGTACGCCATACTTGGTCATATACCTTCGTATATGATTTGAATGTATTTTCTCCCCGTTGGAACAAGTGCGTTCGATATCTATCGGATTAAAACAGGTAGTCGTTTGTTTAAAGTACCAAGGTACCCTAAAATTTACATCTTTAATGCTCGAATGAAGCGATATTTAGAGGTAAGCGTTCAGATTACGGAGCTCTTTCTCTCATTTGAAGTGATTTTTAATCGCTCTTATGAAGAAAAACTTATCATTGGAAGCGGAGGAATTTAGCAGCTTTTGTCGTAAGCTAAATACAGAAAGGAATCTTTGTTAAGAACATCAACCATCCTGCGAATAAAAGAAAAAAGGTTAAGACAACAATGTTCGATTAATCAAATAGATTCACGGGAGGTTGTTTAAAAAGTAAGGTGGTTTTGTAATATGGATAGAACTACTATTTTTATAAGTTCTGTTGCACAAGATGCTCTTTCCTCTATACGAAACGCTGTATTTGAAGAATTAAAAAATATGGGGCATGAACCTATTCGCTTTGAAGATAGTATGCGATATATTCATCAAGATGCCATCCGAACTTGTTTGGAGTACGTATCAAGAAGTGATATCTTTCTGCTATTTATCGCGGATAAAGCAGGAACATTCTTAGAGGATGAAGGGAAAACTGTTACTCACCTTGAATTTTTACGTGCATATCACGAAAATAAACGTCTTATCGTGTATGTTCACGATATAGTTCTTGATACCTATTTTCGGACGATCAGACCTCAAATAAAACAATCGTTAGTACAGTATTTAAGCGAACACGGTAAAGAACCGGATTCAATGTTGAATTTTATAAGCGAAAATATTAAAGAGGAGCCTCATATTGCCGAAAATTATGTATGGTACTTTCTTTATGATGCAGAACAAAAAGGGATATATTTCGAAAAATGCTCATTAGGTGTCGAAATTCTTTCAAACATAAAAAGCTATCTTTCAGCTCTTTTCAAAGAAAGCCTTCAATACTTAAATATTCGTTCTGAAATAGAACGGAGCTTAGAACATGTAGAATTATACGGGGATTTTTATGAACTATCACTTGAATTCATAAGTTTATTGCGGAATGGGCAAATTACAAATTGGAGAAGGCTATTAGCGCTTTTACGATCTAAGATGGTCGGCTGCAATATTTACTCTACAAATACAAAGTACCAACAAGAAGCTATAGGAGCATTAATGGACTGTAAAGCCGTAACTCTTTACGAAAAAAGAGATAACCAGATGATTTGCAAAGAATATGATGGATTAACAACTCCTGAGAACTTTTCATTAGATGATACTTCTTCTTACGTTGTGCAAACATATAATGATCATAATCATAATGAAAAGCTATACTATTCACTGGAAAAAAGAATATGCTATTTCTTGTTTAAGGTAAAGACTTATGTATTTTGCTTTCATCTGCCCCTGCTAGGAGAGTGGGATTATTATAAACTGAAGGCTTACCAAGAGAATATATTTAATGCTATACTTGAATCAAAAGGATATTCTTATTGTTACTTTATCAAAATGCTGTTAGGAGGTCTCTCAAATGAACAATTATAAAGAAAATGTAATATTAATCGCCTCCGCACCACATGGATATGGAAAAAAAGTTGTAACGAATCGTCTTAGTCAAATGAAACGTGATCACGCAAACTTACAAAATAAACTTTCCCAAATAAAAAGTTCATTTCGTCGTTCAAAATAAACGCTCATGATGTAAAAAATGCTCTACTGATAGAAGGAATAAAATCCATTTCTTCGAATGTTTCAAATTTGCACGCTCTACAATTTCAATATGTTCAAGATAGCAGAAGAAGCCCATCTATCACCAAAGTATTCAAGAAGAAGGTCATTTGATCTTCTTCTTTATTTATATAGGTTCAGACTGAAAAACCGACATAAGTAAGGTTAAGATTAGGCAAAGAACAGTCGGAATGCTTTATACAAAATGTTTGCAGATTATGATCGTATGATTCAAATCAGCAATGAGAGTAGAAGAGAAGAAACTCCCCAATTGTTTGATTATCTTTAAAAAGAAGCTTCTTGCATACAAGCTTCTCTTAGTGTTTCATCCGACTTTATTCCTCACCCGGGAAGTTCCACACGATGTCACCTCTTTGAACGATTTATTTGACTATTAATATATGAGCGTCTTTAATGATCAGTACTTGCGAAATCACTTTTCTGTTCCTTTCTTTGAGTAATAAGGTTGAGCATTCCGATCAAGTAAAGAGCTACATAGTTAAATATGACTACAACTCATATTAAAGTAAATACCAAATGTTCCAGTTTTTTCTTGATATATTTTACCAGAACATATAGATTATTGTATAGATATAGAAATGGAATTTATTTGTAAAATGTTGCTTTATGTATCACATAGTGTAAGTCACTTTAACTGTTAAATTTAAATAAAGAAGTTTTTGTATGATTCAGTTTTTGTATGATTCATAGACCAAGAGCATTTGTGATAATCATGCAGGTAACAATCCCGAACAAACTGATGAAGAGGAAGGCTTGAAAGTAATCAAATGATGGCCGGCTCAAGAAATGAACAGTGGTAAGCATTTATCAAATGTCATTAAGTATCTATATGTAGATATTTAATATAAGTAAAATTCTGTTCCAAACTTTTCATGCATGTAAGAGAATGCAGAGACAGTGAAGGAAATAAAATCAATTGATTAAAAAGGGGAGGCATTTTTTTGAATATAATACCATTGTTACTATTAGTGAGCCTCCGTTCTTTTATTTATTTCTTCTGAAGGGTTTAATTTTTTTATTATTACTGTAGATGAGTAAATTTTATTACATTTATTACCATCTTCAAAAAGCAAACAAAGATACCCTCCTTGGAGCGATTGGATCATTTGGCGTGCGAGAGCGATTTTACTAATTCCTGATGCCCCCATACGAATTTGCCTTTGGTGTGTGAAAAATGATGATCACACCCTTCAATAGGAGACTTAGCCTGTAACGAGGGCTTTGTCTTTTGGCAAATCGTATCATCAATCATCAGTAAAACCGGCTCATTCGTTTGTTTCGCTACTCGATGAATCTGTTTACGAACGTATTGTTGTATGGCTTTAAGGAGTCGTATTTCGTCCCAAACGCCTTTGTGCAAAAAATTGTTTATGTTGTTCGGGCCTCGGATGATGACTCAACTCGTGAAGATCGGTCCGGTATACCAGAGAACCCTTTTGTCATCATTCTATCAATGACATGAACGAGATGGTTCATTACTGACTTCAAGTAATAAAAAAACAATCCAAGAGAAGATAACGTATTGTAAATGTCTTGATGATGTGCTAATTTATCCATACGAGAGACATGAACCTCCTTGTTTGGGTAGTTTGGTAGCAAATCTATTCTAACCAAGAATCGGTTCATGTCTCTTTTTATGTTTATTTGTAAATTTACTCAAGTACAGATTATTATTCCAACCGCTGCAAACGGGTATCGGTTTTTCATATTTAGCTCACAGTTAGAATAGTTTAGCTCATAAAAACTTAAAAAGGTCAATAAGCTAACGAACGACGATACTTCAGAACCGTATCGTCTTTCTTGTTTTTTATGTCTATTTCTTTTTAAAATGGTATAATAAGTAAAAAGCTTATTAATTAAATAGGTGTAGGCTTTAATTTGGAAATGGATAAACATTCTGAAATTTTTTGGGAAATAGCTATCGAAATAAGCCGCTAACAATTAATAAGCGATAGTACCAATGTTGAGTATGACACCATATTTAAATCGAAAACCGATTAAAGTAGATAAACATTGGTAAAGTTAGAGCAATACATAATTTGTGACGATGAAGTACAACAAGCTTATCAAGAAAAAGAATAACAATTACGGCAGTTATCGCAAGAGATCGATTTACTAGAACAAAAAGAACAGTATTATAAAACCCTTTTAGAAAATAGCTCTTCTATAGAAGAAACCGAACAAATTAGAAAAGAATTGCATACGTTACAGCTAGAGTATGAACAGAAGGAAAAAGAAATACAATCCTTAAACGCTTAGAATAATACTATCTGTTAAAGATAAATTTGCTGAAAATCGACTGTAGAGATGTCGTCTTTAGATTAAACGGAACTCCAAACACAGAGTTATTTGAGAGTTTCTAGTTTTAGTTTATGTTGATTTTTGGGGTTAAACTTGCTTATCAATAATCGTCTTGGAGGTAAATATGAGTGGACAGATATTAAGTCAAGCATTAGCAAAACTTTCAGGGCATGATTTGCGATTAGTTTATGCTTTACTTTGTAAAACAAATATTTTCAATCTTATTTCCACTAAGACTAAGGACTTACTATCATCTGATGAATCAAATCATTTTTCAAAACATCTCGAAGAAGAAGCGAAAAAGTTGCTATCTAAAACAGATGAAGAAATTCGTTTGTCATTATTTCTAGAATTAACAAAAATCGCACAGTTAAAAGGTGGGAGATACGATTTAAAAAAAGAAATAGAGGATAAGTGTCAAGAGATTGTGGATTGGGCTTTTAATGAGTTTCAGAAAAAGAATAAAGAATTTCAACAATACTATAAAGAAAAAGATATAGACAAGTTAGAAGCAATGATACATTGGCAAATGAACCAAGTGTTTAAAGAATTGGACCTAAAGTTAACAGGTTTATCTGAGTACGAACAGGATCAATTGGCTGAAAAAGTATTGGAGTTTGTGAACTCACTTCCTTCAGATCAACAAGAAAAAATTAAAGAAAAATTAGGTGTTCAGGAAATATCCAATAAAGTAGTCAAGAATATAATGGCCCAAAGTGGTGCAAGTATTCTTTTTGCAACAATTGTTGAGGTAAGCGGTTTTGCTTTTTATACAACAGCGACATCGATGTTGGCAGCATTTATGGGTTTCTTTGGAATTACATTGCCTTTTGGTGCATATACCACACTTACTTCAACAATCGCATTTCTAGCAAACCCATTATTTATTCTGCCCTTGATTTTAGGCGGGGGAGTGTTGCTAGTTAATCACCAAAATAAATCATTACGAAAACGGTTAGTTCCAATCGTTTTAATGCAGATCTCCTTGCCATATTTAACAAATCCTGAAATATCTTATCATGACTTATCTGTTATCTCGAATGAATGGATTCCAAAATTTGATAACTATAAACAGTTATATCATAAATTAAAGCTTAATCAAGAGGAACAAAGGAAACTAAATAGAGAGATTTCTGCATTGAATACAAAATTGAAAGCAAGAGAAGCAGATAAAAAAGAAAAAGAGAACAAAATTTCTGCAATAAAAGAAAAATTAAAAGAAAAGCTAAAAAATGATAAGGGACGACCTTATATAGAAGGATTAACTAATCAACTTCATTCAATGCAGAATCAAATCGTCGGCTTAGAAGAACAAATTAAAATTGAAAAACGTTCATCAACCGGCTTTTGGAGATCCATAAAAACAGCATTAAAAACAAGTAACTATCAATTAGAGATTGCTAGTTTAAAAAGAAGAATGGATCAAACCTTTGAGCAAATGGTGGAGATTATTTTACAGGGAAAGTTGGAGTATGCAAACGAACAATTTGGACAAGTCAATTCCTTGCAATTGGAAATACAAGAATTACTTCAGCAAATTTCTACCTTACAAATTCAGTTGTCTGAAAAGAATAAAGAACTATCCAATTTGCGAATAAAGGAACGTACGATTCGAAACGAAATAAAAAACAAGGAAATTGAAACATATGGATTAGAGCATATTGTATTAAACTAGCAGAAAGAAGAGATGAACGATGATGAAGGGCATAAAAAACGAGCAATTTTGGAATTTATGGAGACAAAAAAACTATGAAAAGGCATTATCATGTTCGGTTGCTCCAACAGTGTCATCCCAAGAACTGCGTTTACGTAATCTATTATTTGGAGGAAAAAAACAAATTCAACAGACAGTAGCTATTTCGACCATTAGTGTCGGTGAGTTTTTCTATGATTTTATCATGCTGGATCCCTTGGCAGTAGAAGGGATTGATTTTGCTAGGGAAGAAGACTTATCCCATCTTTTTTCTTTAAGTGAATTTGCCAAAACAGTTGATACTACTTCACTAACTGGAGACATGGCACAACTACAAGGGTATGTAGCAGAGCGAATGATAGGAAGCGAACTTCAAGCACGGGGCCATGATGTCGAATTTCCTGCTACTTCTAATCAAGCTGGTTATGATCTTCTTGTGGATGGGGAACCATTTCAAGTAAAAAATTTAATTAATCCACAAGGAGTACGAGAACACTTAGAGAGATATCCTGATATTCCTGTTTACGTTAATGAGGAACTTGGGAAATATTTCGAGGGGAATCCTCAAGTATATGTTACTTCTGTTTCACATGAAGAAGTCATCAATACAACAAAGCAGACGCTTTCTCACGCAGCCGATTTAACTGATTTTGAGATTCCTTATATTACGTTTATTATTTATACTGCTTCAAATGTAAAGAGAGTATGGAGAAATGACCTTACAATTGAGCAAGCTGTTATAAATATTTTAGTTGATTCTACCGCAAAAATTGCATTTGCAAGTTTAGGAAAAATGACAGGAACAGCCCTTGGTGTTGCACTATTTGGCCCACAGTATGGAATTTTATCAGCAGGCATAGGTGCCATACTTTTTGGATCTCAAAGCCGCTATGCATCAGATTTTATTAAAAAAGCTCTGGCAAGCAAGGAAGAAAAAGAACTAAAAGACTCGGCCTTCTATCTGTTAGAACCGATATTGAAAAAAGTGGATGAAAAAATCGAAATCAGACATGATAAGCTTCGTAAGCTTAAAGAAGGATTGGAGAAAAGCCATACCAATGAAATATTGCTTCAAAAACTAACGGCAATGAAAGATGAAGATATACAGTATATTGCTTATAAAAAGAAAGAGCTTGAGAAAACATTATCTGATATCCAAAACGGTCGGATTTATGTACTAGATGGATATAAGGAAATCATGAAAACTATACCGAAAACAGGTGTTCATCCTAATAATTATCAATCTGAGTTAGATTTTGCAAATGCTGCATTTATAAAACTAAGAGAAAAGGTTTTATAAATTTCAATTACTGCTGTTTCTATTGATGAATGATCGGACTGTCTATCGCGCACAAGCAAGATTGTAGACATGCGTCAAGGGAGTATTTCCGTTCGCAGCTAAGTGGGAGAAAGAACGGAGTTAACCGTTCAGCTGCACCTTCATTCATGAGCGGCAAGGCACTGTTATACGAGAATATAGTAGAGAGAAAAAATTCCCCCCTCTCTACGAACATCATGAAAAAGAAAGCATGTTTAGCGCGTATTCCTTAATACCGTAATAAACCCATCCAGTATTTGATGACTGATTTTAAACCTTTTCGGAGATAAAATTTTAACGCATCGTCATTTCCGTTTGATACAAAAATAAATATGTCCTTGATTGATTCAAATGAACTTAACCACTCCATCTATTTTTCGAATAAAACGCTGCCAATTCCATGGTTGCGATATCCTTCTTTTTTATAAAACTGCGAAAGGCAGCCAGCGTCATCGGTTGGAACAGAATCAAAATCAAAAAATGCGTCACTCGGCAAAGTCGAGAAATTATTGGAATAGATTGTTTTTGGAGAAATATTGCTATATGCATATCCAACAATTTCATCATCATCTTTCGCTACAATGATGTAGTTCGCTTTAGCTTTTTCGATCGATGGAATCATTCACGTTTCAAAACACATACCGTCAAACCACTCCGGATGGATCACTTGCTTTAGATTTTTGATAGGCCATTAATTCATTGCATAAATCTTTAATACAAATAATCTCGTCTTCGGAAATCACTTCATAACGAATACCCATGTTCCAACTTCTTTCGAAGGGATTATGTAAAAATAAGGAGAAGGGCATGCCTCTCCTAGAAAAAAATTTGTGGGCAGTTCAGAAACAGATGTCGTTGATGCTCATTAAAGTTGCCTTTGCTTTTTTATCTTATGAGGCGAATGCTCAAGATGTCAAGGCCTTAACATTTGCGATACATAGCAATGTTTAGAATCACATTTTTCATTTAAACCACTCTAAGGAAGAAAAACTTATCATTGGAGGTGGAGGGAGGTGGAGGAATTTAGCAGTTTTTGTCGAATTTAATCTCTAATGAATGTTTTCAAGTTAATTTTTATGCTAAAAAAGGATCTAAGGTTAGAGCAATTCATGATTTGTGTGTGATGGTATACATATTATCAGTTTCAAACATTTTCAACACTATTCGAATTAAAATTTAGGTAAGTGTAGGTGATAATTCGTGAAAGATGTTTTAACATCGATTGTAATTCCACTTGTTGTTGGGATTGTACCTGCTTTTATTTCATATTTAGGAGCTCGGTATCAGGCGAATAGTGCACTACAAACTGTTAAAGAACAACAACAGGCAGAGTTGCAAAAATTGAAAGAACAACACAGTGTTGATTTACAGAAGCTAAGAGAACAACAACAGGCGGAGCTAGAAAAACTAAAAGAGCAGCAGAATGCAGAGATACAAAGGATAAGAGAGCAGTCTTTGCGTGATATAGAGAGAATAAAGGTTGAAATAGAAAAACAAGCAGAACTTTATGAAAAGAATGCCCAAACGGATATCATAAAAGAGTTGTTTGGAAAAGCAATTGAAGGGGACATGTCTGTATTCGAAAACTTGGAGAAGTTAGATAAATTATCTAAGCAGATGCAGAAAGGAATCTTTGTTAAGAACCTCAACCATCCTGCGAATAAAAGAAAAAAGGTTAAGACAACAATATTCCATTAATCAAATAGATTCTAACTTCATAAACTCACGACACAAATGAACCCCCCTAAAGAAATTCTCGAATTTGAAGGAGTAACCATTAAGGATACACACCATTAAAGCTTTGCAACAGCAGTAAAAAGTAAGAATTTTCTTAAACATGAAAAAAGTACGTGGAAGCATTGCGCTTATATGAAGAACTGTATCAAAAAGAACCAGGAAATTTAAATTATCGTTTAATCGGATTTTCTTACAGGAAAACGCGGTGTTATAATTTGCGGGTTGAATATTAATGCATGAAATCTAAGAAAATCAAGTCGATCGGTTTGTTAAATTAACTGCTTTTTAACGATGTTCACTTTCTTAACCAGATAATTAAATAAATATTGTGAATACATCAACAATAATAACTTAAATTAATTTTTTTCTAGTTCAGATTCCTTTGAAATGCTTGTTGCATTGGTGATAGAGATTTATAGAAAAGTTATTGTAACTGCATTGGAGAATCATTTAAAAGCATGTGGATTTGAAGTAAACTTAACTAAAAAAGAAAATCATATTCGTTTATATATGAGCAGCCGAAAAACCATTAAGGAATTTTACGACTCATGACAAAGGATTGTACTTAAAACGCAAATTTGAAGTGTTCCCGGATCAAAATTTGGATACAGAAATATTGCAAAATGCGAAATGAAAAAGAATAAAACAAGCTGTTGCAGAAAGAAAAAAAGCTTTTATCGATGAATATCGAAAAAAATTATTGCATTCATCGAGCATGTGGAACTGCTTGAATTACATTAGGAACGTATTATACATGGTTAAAACGTGACAAATCATTTAGCGAAGAATTTTATAAAATTAACGAAAGGGCAGTTAAGTAGTCAATAGCTGCTTTATATTTTTCAAATTTTAGTTTACATAATATATATTATAGGAAGTTATAAATGGATCTTGTTTCACTAAAGAGATTACTTGTTGTGATGAGACGAAATAAAAAAATGAAACAAATTGTATTTTAATTGCATTTAATGAATTTCTTTTTAAATTGTAAATTTACATTGCAATTTAATTAATTGATCTTAAAAATTCGTTATGATTTGCTGCGTGTTTAAATTCATTCCATGATTAATTTTGGATTATGATTTATTTATTTTTATTAACGCTTCATTTTTGTTTGTTCTATATCCCGAAGTCCGTTCATTCATCTTCTTCTAAGTTTACATAATATATTTATGTTTTTAAAAAACTCCACTCATACCCTCATCCTCATGATTTGAGCGGCAAAATCAATGAATTATTGCCGCTCTTTGCCGTTCTTTTACTTCTCTTTTCCATTTTGTGGTATAAATTGGAAGCGATCATTAAAAAATGTTTTGTAGCCGAATTGCAGTGATAAAAAAGATGAAATCCCTACACTTCCGGCAATACCGATCAAAATCACAATTTGATATTCGATTGCAACTAAAGGGCTTGTACCTGCAAGGATTTGACCTGTCATCATTCCCGGCAAAAACACTATCCCCATACCGACCATGTTATTGATAGTCGGCAAAATAGCTGAATCAAATGCAGAGTTTACGATTGGTTTTGTTGCTGCATCGGGTTTAGCACCTAACATGAGCGCCCCTTCAATCAGATTCTTTTGGGTAGCAAAATTTTCGATCATTTCTTTCATGCCTAGCGTTATACCGATCATTGAATTTCCAATAAACATTCCGGCAATCGGGATAAAGTATTGAGGTTCATACCAAGGCTTAAAATGAATGACGATTAGATTAAAATACAACAGGCTGACGAGAGAGCCGATAACCATTGACAGCACAATGACCAGCTTCAATTTTTTCGATAAAGGCTTATGAAGCTGTTTAAATATATTATAAACGGCAAACGATTCCATGAAACAAAGCACCAATAAAACAATCCAAGGTGAAGGATTTTTAAAAATATACATCAATATGTATCCGACTAGCACAAGTTGAATCGTCATCCTGGCAGTTGAAAGGACAATTAATTTTTCACGTTTAATTTCTCGTTTTTTTACAAGCAATATTAAAATAAGAACAAATAAATATGCTGCCGAGAGCCTCCAAAATTCGATGTTGATAACTTCTTGCTTCATTGATTATCACCTGTTGGTTTATTTATCGTAATAACTTTATCTGCATATGTTTTTGGTATTGTATCTGAGTGTGTTACCATAATAACCGTTTTTTCTTTTTCCTTTGAATAACGAATGAATGCATCCATGATTTTCTCTTCAGTTCCTTTATCTAGCGCAGAGGTTGGCTCGTCTAATAAAAAAACTTCTGGATCCATTAGAAAAATTCTGGCTAGTGCAAGTCTTTGTTTTTCTCCGCCGGACAATTGTTCTACGTCATCCTCTAATTTTTTTTGCAAGCACACAAATTTTAGTGCTTCTTTCAACTTTTCATCGTCAATAGGCTCTTTTTCAGATAAAATTCTGCCGAAATTCAAATTCTCTCGAATATTTCCTTCAAACATTACTGGCTGCTGTGAAAGCATCACAACTTCCCGTCTTAAAGCGATTGGATTCCATTCAAACAATGACCGGCCTTTATAAACAATTTCTCCTTGATCTGGCGACAGCATGTGATTGAGCATTTTTAAAAGTGTTGTCTTTCCTCCCCCGCTTTGGCCAATGATGCACGTTACTTGTTTTTCTTCAATTTTCAACTCGTCAATGTAAAGAATATCTTTGTATCGTAAATTTTTGATGTGAAACATGTAAAACAGCCCTTTCTTCATAAAAAGCGAAATCCCCTGTTTTGAATATGAATAAAGTTGCAAATGATTCAAACCATTATACTTATTAAACACTTCTCTCTTTATAAAAAGCTTGGCACTCTTATTTATTTTATTTCGTGCAGCAAACCACTGAAAATTTTTTATTTCATTTAATGTCGGAACAAAGGAATGGAAAAAAGATAAAAAATTTGAATTTTATACCTCTTGTTTTAAATAAAAAAAGCTTTTTGAATGAAATTTTAACGTATTTGGAGCATTTTGTAAAATTTTTTGCGAAGCGGAAAATCAATGTTATTGAAAGGAAAACGCCTTTTGATCATGAGGGCTTAATGAAGATCGACATTTTGCGTCTTGAAGCAGTTTTCTTCCCTGCTTTGGAGAAATGATCAGAGGAGCTTAAAAAAATTTGTCCTTAACCTTTCGTTTTATTCATGCTGCCTCAGCAATCCAACAATTTTGGGGCTCTAGACACTTCATAAGCCCCTGGCCTTTTTTTGCAAAACGGGATGCAAAAGCATTCAACTCGATATGATAAAATTTTTTCCTTAAAACAATAGAATAACTTGTGAAATAGAGCTGATTGAATCGTTCAGAAAGAATGACATAAATCAAAACAGACGGCAACGAGGCGGTTATAGGACGGTACGAGAACACCCCGACAAGCTCGTTGTCCACAACGCTTATGCAGCCCTTCATCGATGATAATGAAGAAGCTCTTATATGCCGAATGAAAAATATGTACAGGGCTCCTTAGAAATTTTTCCAGTTCCAAGAGCCCGGATTGCGAAACATTTGATATGATCATGCTTTTTTCAAAAGTGTCTCTTTCCTTGTAGTTTTCAGCTTGGCGTCCTTTTATTTAAAGACAGAGTAAGTTGATTGGTTTCATGGTAACTAGTTTCTTTCTGCAGCTAAAAATTCTTTTCTATAATGATCAATTACCTATAAAAGTTATAGTTCACGGCGGAAGTCACCGCTTTTGCCGCCTGTTTTCTCCATTAAATATGTTTGGCCGATGACCATTCCTTTATCGATTGCTTTGCACATATCATACACGGTTAAGGCGCAGACGATCGCAGCAGTTAATGCTTCCATTTCAACCCCTGTGCTTCCTTTTGTTTTCACAAATGAATGGATCATTAATTCATATTTGTTTTCGTCGCATTTCCATTCAAATTGAATATCCACCGCTTTTAAAGCAATCGGATGGCACATTGGAATGATGTCAGCCGTGCGTTTGGCGGCCATAATTCCAGCTACTTGCGCTACTGACAGAACATCTCCTTTTTTGACCTGTGAGCTTGTGATTTTTTCATACACTTCTTTTGAAACAAGAATACTTGAGATGGCATGTGCAGTACGGACTGTTTCCTCTTTCTCTGAAATATCTACCATTTTTGCCCTTCCTTGCTCATTTAAGTGAGTCAGCTTCTTCATGTTTTTAACCTCCACTCATCGGCGGAATAAGGGCGACAACATCCCCATCCCGAATGATGTCATCTTCTGCAGCAAATTCTTCATTGATGGCAAAAAGGACGGAGGATAGGGCGGGCAGTGAATATTCTTTTTCCAACCGTTCGCGGAGTTGTTTAACAGTTATTTCTTGATATGGCAATGTCATCTCCTTTTTATTCAGCTGCTCTTTTAGTTGGGCGAAAAATAAAATTCGGATCATGACTTCATCTCCTTTGGAATGCCTTTTTCATAAGAAATCGTTTCTTGCTGATTGCCGATCCACAATGAGCCATCCTCCCAATGCTCTTTCTTCCATATCGGTACCATTTCTTTAATCCGCTCGATTGCATAACGGTTTGCTTCATAAGCATCAGCGCGGTGAGGAGTAGATACGGCGATGACGACCGCGGCATCCGTAATTTCTAATCGTCCGATACGGTGGACAATGGCAACCTTAGCATTCGGAAACTGCTGTTTAATTTCAGCTCCGATTTGTTCCAGTTTTTTTTGAGCCATCGATTCATATGCTTCATATTCTAAATACAATGTTTTTTTTCCTTTTGTCAATTCCCTTACAGTTCCGATAAATGTAACGATAGCTCCGGCATTTCGATCCACAACAGCTTCGATGACACGTGAAACATCTATCGGTTCTTTCACAATTTGAAACATAATTATCCCTCCAAATATAATATAAAATGGAATTATTGTCTCATTTCCAACAGCTTCTCCTTTACATAGTTCACGATCCAGCTGATATACAAATCTTCATCTTTAATAAAAAATGAATGTTTTTCTTTCAAAGGGATCGAGCTAATCGATGCGATCACATTTGATAAATCAAGCAGATGAAGATCTTTCTCATCACGGATACAGACAATTTTAGGGTATGGAGCTTTTTTCAATCCTTCGATAATCAATACATCAATTGAAAAATGCCGGTAAAGTTCCATAATGTTCGAAAAATGTTCATTCGCTTTTATTTCAGCTTGCAACAGCAAAGTTTCTTCCCCTAGAACCGCTGAAACAACAGCACCAGCTTCCCAATGCCGATACGTATCTTTTTTTGGAATATCCGGTTTTCCACCATGACCGTGATGTTTAAAAGTACCGACTTTTATCCCATGATTGGTCAGCTCTTTGATGCATTTTTCAATTAGCGTAGTTTTTCCGCTGTTTTGATGCCCTACCACTTGTAAAATCATCATAGCCAACTGGAGGCTCCTTCTTCATCTTCGATTAACAGCACGTTAACTTCACTGCCTGCTTGAAATCCTCTGCTTCCGCCAGGCAAAACAATTAAACTATTAGTATGAATTAAGGATGAAACAATATTTGATTTGTCCCTTCCAATCGGATCAGCTACTAGCTTTCCATCATGATAGGACAGTTTTGCTCTCACAAAGCGCGTGAACGGATTCGGCTTTAAAAAATCTTTCGTTAAAATCGCCCGGGCTCGTTTTAAATAACAATTTTTTTGTCCGAGCATCGCCCTTATATACGGACGGACAAACAGCTCAAAACCGACATAACAAGCGGAAGGGTTGCCTGAGAGGCCGAACAAAATTTTGTTGCCGACAACTGCTGCAGAGGTAACACTCCCTGGACGCATGCCGATTTTATTGAATAAAACTTGGGCTTGAAGATGCTCGTACACCTTTGGGATATAATCAAAATCGCCCACTGACACTCCGCCTGTTGTGATGATAATGTCGGCCATTTGCATTGCTTTTGTAACAGCTTGAAATATATTTTGAAATGTGTCTTTCACAATTCCGTATAAAATCGGTTCACCGTGAGCTCTGAAAATTTGTGCCTGCAGCATATAAGTATTGCTGTTGTGAATTTTTCCTTTTTCCAGCGGTTTATACACTTCAAGCAATTCGCTCCCGGTTGCTATGACGACAACCTTTGGGCTCTTCATAACCGGAACGTAGTGATACCCGAACGTTGCCAGAACAGCGGATATTCCCGGAGTGATCACGGTTCCTTTTTCGACAAGCAAACTGCCCTTTTTCATATCTTCTCCGATGCGGGAGATGTTTTCTCCTGCCTCAACTTTTCTTTTTATTTGCACATATGTCTTTCCGTCTTTTCTGAATTCCTGTGTTAATTCCTTCATGATGACGGCATTTGCACCTTCTGGAATGGCAGCGCCAGTCATAATTTTAACGGCTTGAAAAGGTTTTAAAGATTCTTTCCAAACAGAATCTGCTCCTTGAGTCCCGACGACTTCCAAAACTGCTGGATTGGAAGCTGAAGCGGCCTCGGTCGATGCTGCCCAAACAGCATAGCCGTCATAAGGGGATCGATCAAATCCAGGTACATCCGTTGTAGCAGTTATATCTTGACCAAGCACACGATGAAAGCTGTTTTCGATTGATACATACTCTATTTCACCTTCATAGCTTTTTTCCAACACCCGGTCGATTGCTTCCTCTACTTGAATTGGCTTTCGCAACGCTCCCATTCCTTTCCACCCTTCTTGCCCCCACCCGATACTACCAAGGAACATTTATTTTGTTTTGGAAAAGGAGGCTTGAGGAAAAAGGTTATTATGAACAATATACTGGTCATATTCATCCTTTGTATTAATATTGATGAAAGCATCGTCATCATTGATCTCAACATATCTAGTATGAATACTTGGAAGAAAATGCTTCATGCTTAACTTATTTTGTTCAAGGTGCCATCGTATTTTTTCCTTCACTCGATGATGGTACATGGCGATCAATGGCTGAATATTTCCGTGAACACTAGGAACAATCGCTTCACAACCGTCATTTCTGTATAATTGTAATTTTTTCAACAAATGCGAATTGATAAAAGGAGTATCACAAGGTAAAACGATATACCATTCGGATTTGAATTGGGACATAACGGAATAAATGCCGGCAAGAGGTCCTTTTCCTTGATACAATTCGAGATCTTGAATATATGTCAGCTGGTTCCTTTGCAGCCATTTCGTATCTATTTCAGGATGTATGACAACAACCACGTCTTTTGTGATACATTGCAGCGCTTCGATACTATATAAAATAAATTCCTTTCCATTTCTTTTCGCAAATGCTTTCGGTTGCCCAAACCGTTTCGACTGTCCTCCTGCCAGCACAATCCCGATCATCTTGTTCACTGACGATTCATCTCCCAAACAAGATGGCGAAGTTCCGGCAAAATCAGCTTTTCCATGGCAAGACGAACCGCATTTGTCGATCCCGGCATGCAAAAAATGACTTTTTGTCCAATTGAACCGGCAAGCGCTCGACTAAGCATGGATGCGCTTCCAATTTCTTTATAGCTTAAATAACGAAACAATTCCCCAAAACCAACCATTTCTTTGTCAAGCAATTCTTTTACCGCTTCAACCGTCACATCCCGTTTTGTAAAACCAGTCCCGCCGTTCAATAAAAAAACATCAATTTCGTCAGAAGCCTCTTTCACAGCAGATTGAATGGCTTCCCGTTCATCTTTCACAATCTCGTAATCTATTATTTCCATTTGTTCTCTCGTTAATAATTCGATGATTAATGCACCGCTTTTATCCGTATCCTTCGTTCTCGTATCAGAAACGGTGATCACTTTGCAGCGAACAGGGTCATTTGCCTTGCTGCGATGTTCAGATACACTCATCAATCACACCTCACCCGCCAATATAAGACATTTCCACACGTCTGTTTGCAGAAAGAGCATTGATCCTTCCTCTTTCTTCGAAATAACGATCGTCCCGAGCCTGCCAAACACGGGTGATCTCATCCAATATTTCTTCACCGCTTGCTCCCTTTCGCATTTTAACTAATAAATCAACGCCGTTTGAGGCAAATAGCATGTATACTTTTTACCGTCAGCTGATAGGCGCATTCGCGTGCAATCATAACAAAAAGCTCCTGATAAGGAAGAAATAAAACCGCCTTCCACATCCGTACCTCGGTATCGATACCTTTTAGGAACCTCACCAAAAACGTTGACTGAACTGGTTTAAGAGGTATTTCTTGGTGAATCATATCATGAACTTCTTTGCTCGTCAAAACTTCGTCCATTTTCCAACCGTTTAAGGTTTCGACATCCATATATTCGATGAAGCGGATCGTCATTCCTTTTTCTTCAAAAAAACGAGCCATCGGTAAAATTTCACTCTCATTTATTCCTTTTACAACCATGTTCACCTTTACGGCCAGACCTTGTGCAACCGCTTCTTCAATTCCTCTAACAATTTCCTCAGACTTTGCTTTACCTCCGTTCATTTTAGAAAAAATTTCGTTATTTAAAGCATCTAAACTGACATTGATCCGGTTCATGCCCGCTTTTTTTAAACGCTTGGCATATGATATTAAAAATATCCGTTAATGGTCAATGAAACGTCTTGAAGATCTTGAATATTTTTTAACATCGATATTAGTACATCAATGTCCTTTCGGAGGAGCGGTTTCCCCCCGGTCAGACGAATTTTTCGAATGCCTAAACGTAAAGGGGCTGACCAAACGATATATTTCTTGAAACGTCATTAGTTATTCCCGTTTCATAAAAGAATACTGTCTTCCTTCCATTTCAACATACAGAATACACAACGAAAATTCCATCGGTCTGTCACCGAAATGCGCAAATTCAATAAAGGGCGGTTAATTGATCTCGCAACATCTTCCTCTCCTTATACATTCATTCTTCATATGTTACAGACAAGATAAACAATAGAATGAGATCTCTGTCACATAAATTCGAATGATCATAAAAGGTTAAATTAATTGTAAAAAAAATTTTCTGAAAAAGAAACCTATTTGGAATACATTTTGCCAATTTATCATTTTTTTATGGCTAACATGATGGGGCTCTATATAATGAATTGAGAAAGCAAAATAGATACACAAAAAATATTTTACGATTTCGGCAAACGGAGGCTTTCATAATAGAATCAGCAGTTTTCATTATGGACAATGTACCAATGCTTGGCGACTTGATGGAAAGAATGGTTATTATATTAGAAAACCGTTCATCCATCAACAGGATCTTCTTAGCTTTTTCCATTTCGGGTCACCTGTCGAGAATCCGTCCAGACTCGAAAAAACTCAAAGTTGATTGAAAAAAAGATACTATCGAAAAACAACTGATAGAAAAATCATTAAAGAAAACCGCCGGCAACAAATCCAAAGCTTCCTGAGAATTAGGGATTTCACAAGTTACACTTTACAATAAGATGAAAAAATACCAGCTACCTAAATAGATGAACAACTTCTCAATCGTTTTCGAGAATGGCATTAACTTGGTTTACGCCCCGCTTTTTTCTTCTAGCACACTTTTCAGGCAACCATCTTTTTGATGTCAATGACATACTTTCAATGTTAGAATGATCTTTTTGCAATAGCGCTTTGTCCGGGTTAGACGTATTTTTCGCACAATGGCCGCTGACCATATTAACAAAGAAATAAATTTCCCTACATGCCATCAGCTGTTTCCGCTTTAAAAACACACACTCTCCTTTCTATTTCAAGCAAAACAATATCCTTAGCGAAATGGTACCGATCTTTCATTGAAAACTGAAACATTTTCTAACAAGCAGTTCAATTGATGTTGCAACATCTTCCCTTCCCTCAATTGGAAGGATATATGCCAATACGGCATCACGAATCAATTATTCATAAACTTTTCAAAAGTGATGCCGATGAAGTGAAGCAAATCACAAATTGCGGGAATTGTTTTTACTATGATGAACATTGATAAAAAAGATGGAAAGGAGAATATGGATGGGAAAAACTGTTGAATTAGATGTTCGCGAAGATTTAAAGAAGAAATTAGAGCCGTTTCAAAAAATCATGGCGGCCATTCAGCCTCTTGCACAAGGAGATGTATTTATTTTACACGCTCCGTTTAAACCTGTTCCGCTTTTTCCTATCATGAAGAAAAAAGGGTTTTCTTATCAAGCGGAAAAAATAGAGGATAAACATTGGAAAATTACCTTTGTTAAAACGGAGGAATGAAAAAATGATACTGGATAATCGCGGCTTAGAGCCCCCACAACCGATGATGCGGACTTTAACGGCATTAGCAAAATTAAAAAAAGGAGAAGCGTTGAAAATTATTAATGACCGCCGCCCGATGTTTTTATTTGAACAGCTTGACGATCTCGGTTATACCTATCAAACGCAAAAGCGCAGTGATGGAAGCTATGAAATAACGATTGAAAAGAAGGATGACGATGATGACGGCTAATCATACTTATGAAACGAATATTCGAATCCCTTTTTCGTTTATTATTTTTGGCTTGCTGGCGTTTTTCCTTTCTCAAATTCTTTTATTTCTGTCAACTCGTCAGCTTTCAACCGGAGAAATGCGCCTTCCTGTCGTATTGTCAGCTGTCCATTTATTAGTGATTGGCTTTGCTTTAATGACAGCCATGGGGGCCATGTATCAGCTTGTTCCAGTCGTGTTTTTAACCCCGATATGGAATGAATCATTTGCTTTTATCCAAATGGTCGTCACGTCATTAGGAATACTATCTTTTAGCATCAGCCTGGCCTTTAATATTCAAATGGCTATATTTTCAGGCTTGCTTCTTACTTGCGGGATTGTAATGTTTTTATGGCAGATGTTCATGACATTAAAAAAACAGAAGAAAAGAACGGTCATCACTTTATTTGTTGGTACTGCCCTCATTTGTTTGCTCTTAACGATCGGGCTCGGATTGACGCTTGCCTATCATTTTTGGAGCGGCAGACAATTAATCGATCATGATTTGATTTTCAAAGCACATATATTGCTGGGATTTTCCGGCTGGTTTACACTTCTTATCTTCGGATTTTCTTACAAAATGGTTCCGATGTTTTCATTGGCGCATCATTTTTCAATGAACACGGCCCGATATGTCTACATTTTTTATATAAGCGGTCTTGTGTTAACTTTCATCAGTTTTATAACGGCAAATGACCGGTTGTTATCAGCAGGGCTTCAATTGATGGCTGTCGGATATGGGTTGTTTGCATACCATATGTTTGCCATTTTAAAGAAAAGGATGAAGAAAAAACTGGATAAACCTTTTCTGTTTGCTCTTTTGGCCATTGTTTTTGGAGTCATCCTGCATATAGCGGCGGCCGGTTTTTCTTTTCAAAGTGAAATCCATTCCCGCATCTTTTCCATCATCATCTACTGTTATCTGTTCGGCTGGATTGTATTAAGCATCATTGGCTACTTATATAAAATTGTTCCTTTTCTATGGTGGACACACCGGTATAGCAAAAAAATCGGCAAAGAAGCGGTGCCGACTTTGAAACAAATGATAAATGAAAAATGGATTGTGATGGAATGCTGTTTATTTGTTGCGAGTCTTATCGGCATGATCGCTGCTCTTGCCTCTTCAAGTACTGGTCTATTTTATCTTGCTCAAGGAGGAATGGTGCTGTTTTCTGGATTATTTGCCTGTACGATTGGCTCCGTATTGCTGAAATAAAAAAATGAGGGAACGATTTACTGAAATATAAAGGGTGATGTTACAATGGAAATAAAAGCAAAGATCTTGGAAAAACTGCAAAACGTTTTAGATCCTGAATTGGGAATTAATGTTGTTGATTTAGGACTGATCTATAAGATTGAAGTAAAAGACGGAACTGCATTCATTTTAATGACATTGACTACACCCGGCTGTCCGTTGCACGACTCAATAGCAGGCGGTGTGAAACGCGCGTTGCGTGATATTGAAGGCATTCAAGACGTAAATGTCCAAATCACTTGGAATCCGCCTTGGTCCCCTGATAGAATGAGCGAAAAAGCATTAAGGCAGCTAGGGTTCCTTTCCTAAACGTTTTTCAAAGACTGTTCCTTTCCTGAAAGGGACAGCTTTTTTTATGAAAGAAGTCCCAATTATTTTGGTGTTTTTGGCTCTTCTTCCAGCTCCCAAACAAACGGCATCACATTTAAAATTTTCGTTTAATCGTTTCCCAGCCAAAAAAATCCCCTTCCAGGAAAATCTTTTTACAAATGCTGTCTTCCTGCAGGGGATAATCGCTGTTCCTTGTTTTTCCAGAGGTGTCAACCAAAAAAAATGTAACTGAAATTGCAAATGACGTTCGTCCATTCCAATGAAAAAGCTCAAAATATCGTCATTCCGTAAGAATTGGCAAAACTGACGCCAACTATGGGACAATTAAAAATAATAAAAGCAAAGAATACATTTACCGTCGGCCATACCGGTCAGTAAATTCCGAGTGGAATTCGCATGACAGAACCTTGCAAGACGGGTTGGCAACTTAGATGCTTTTTTATGTTGCTGTCAGGTTATAAATATCTTGGAACGTACTTGCTAACGGAGATAAAATTCGCCATACGGCAAATGCAAATGTCATGGCTAAAGTGGTGACTGGCAGTAATGCTTTTTGTTTCACCAAAATCCCCCTCCTAAACAGATGAATGGTGCCATCATCTGTACCATAAAAATAGGCGGGGAATGTTTGTGAACTTTATCATATAATTATTGATTGCCAAATAATTGTTAAAATTTCACCTCAACAAAAATGTTTTTCCGATTTTTGCCCATTCAATCAAATTGAAAAACCGCTTGCGTTTCCAACGGTTTAAACTTCCCGTTTTTGGCGAAGCGCTTTAGGAATGTATACACAATAAGGCTCACTTTCCAAATAGTCGCCTGTCACAGCATACGCTCTTGAGCGTGAGCCTCCGCAAACAAAACGAAATTCGCAAACACCGCATTTTCCTTTATAAAGATTTGGATTGCGCAATTTTTGAAATATTGGTGAAGTTCTGTAAATATCGGCCAGTGGTGTTTGTCTTACATTTCCCGCTTTGATTGGAAGCAATCCGCTCGGATAAACATCGCCAATATGGGAAATAAACACAAAACCGTTGCCATCATTTACTCCCTTCGGAGCACGGCCGAGTCCGTCCACTTCCCCTGTAGCCCCTTTAAACAAAATATCTTCATAATGGATTTCTTTTCCATCTATTTGCTGTTCACGCATTTTGGCTTGCAAGACGACACGACGGTAATGTTGTCCGGCAGTCGTTTTAATATCAAATGGTACACGTTTGCTCTTTTCATATAACCAACGAAAAACTTGTTCATGTTGGGCGGGAGAAATCATATCCGATTGTTTTCCTCTTCCAGTTGGTACGAGGAAAAAAACGCTCCAAAGAACGCAATCAAGTTTTTCAACAAAATCCGCCATTTCTTCAAGAACATGAACATTGTAGCGTGATACAACCGTATTAATTTGAACAGGAATCTTAAATTCATGCAAATATTTGATTCCTTGCATCGTTAAATCGAAAGAACCTTTTGTGCCGCGAAAATGATCATGAATTTCCGCATTCGGGCCGTCCAAACTAAATGCCCAACGGGAAAGCCCGATATTTTTTGCCCTCTGCATCACTTCTTTTGTTACATTTGGAGTTGCACTCGGCGTGATTGAAACACGCAATCCCTTTTCAATAGCATATTCGGCAAGAGCGAATAAATCCGGCCGCATTAATGGATCACCGCCGGTAAATACTAATAGCGGCTGGTTCATCGCAAAAATATCATCAATTAATTTTTTTCCTTCCTGAAAAGTCAACTCATGGGGATCACGATGATATTGCGCCTCGGCTCGGCAATGCAAACAATTTAATTGACATGCTCTCGTCAACTCCCAAATGACAATAAAAGGGTTTTGGTCATAATCCATCATCACATACAAACTCCTTTCTTTAAAATGAAAAATATCTCTGCTTCTTCTCATCATATAAAAAGGTGAAATTTTCGAAGTGAAAGCCATCACACTTTCCGGTAAAAGGGAAGAAATGATTTTTACGAAAAAGTCATTCTTTTGACAAATGTTCAGCTGCTGCGGATCTTCCCCGCGATTGCTTCGGTAATTCGCAAATGGATGAGGTGGTCTGCCCCAAACCTTAAGTATGTTAGACACCTTATTTTTATTAGGAACTATGATTTACATCACACGACTCATTTGTAAAGAAACGCTATAATATGAAACGAAAATCAAAGTTGAAAAAAAGGTGTGATACCATGACAAATAGCTGGGTGTTTGAAAGATTAAGAAGCGTTCCCCTTTTCCGTGAACTGTCTGATGAAGAATTGACTTCCATAGTTGCTATCTCTCAAGTACGTACCTATCAACCAAAATCGTATGTATTCATGCAAGGCGACATGCTGGAAAACGTATATTTCATCCATTCAGGAACTATTAAAATATATAAAACGGACAGAAATGGAAAAGAACAAATCGTTTCCATCTTGCAGAATGGAGAAATGTTTCCCCATACCGGATTTTTTTGCAAAGGATCTTACCCTGCTCATGCAGAAGTTATGGAAGAATCTACATTAATTGTCATTCCCATCAAAGATTTTGAGGAAACGCTTATGCTCTTTCCGGTATTGTCCATCAAATTGTTTCGTGTGATGAGTGAAAAAATCATAGATTTGCAAAATCGGTTAGAAGAGCAAATTCTTCATAATACATATGAACAAATCGTATTGTTGCTGTTGCGGCTTACCAAAACGAATGCACTGCCGCAAGGAAAACTTTATCGTTTGACAACCCATTTAACGAATCGGGAATTGGCAAATATGATCGGAACTTCCCGTGAAACCGTAAGCAGAACGCTTAACCAGATGAAGCGGAAGGGTCTTATTCTTGTTGATGACGACGGATATTATTTGGTTGATGCTGAACAATTGGAGAAAGAAATCTTTATGTAGCGGCCGCCAAAAAGAAAACTTATTTTTGATGAATGTTTGAAGCGATTAAGAATCATAATAAAAGAAAACGAATTTTCATGGAGGAAACGAAATGTCCACAAAACGTCAAGACAAGAAAATGAAAAATAACCCAACCTTCGGAGCATATGATGAACCTTTTAAGAGCGGCAGCGAATCCGACCTAAAACAAGGTTTGGCCATAACGCAGGAACAAATAAGAGATACATATACGGAGGGCACAATTGATGGGATGATGGAGGATGTTGACGGCAACAACATCCCGTTGAAGACTGAAAAAGAATAATAATTCCTTTTTTTCCTGATATTAAAAATTTAAGTGAAATGCCTGTACCCCCCGCAATCATCATGATGATTGCGGGGGAATTTCATGGCCAATTTTGTCTTGACAGCGTTTAAAAAAATATATCGGCATTACTTCCCCCAAAAAATCGAATGATCATTGGGCAATCAACCTTCTGCAAAGGGAAAATGCGCTTACGGCAGCATGAACAGATTGATGATCATAAACATTGCAAAACAAAAATATACGGCATTGCCCACTTCTATTAAACCGATTTTTAAAATCGGCATTTTTTTTCCGTAAAAATAAACAGCTCGAATAACACTCGGAATATAAGCTATTATAAAAACGGCATATTCGGTAGCGACCAAGCCGATCATTAAGAAAACATGAAAACCCCATGACAACCATTTATAGTTCGGATTGTTTTTTTCCCGAATCATTGTTTTGACATAAAAAGTGCTGCCCACAAAAAATAAAAAACAAAGCATTATGGTGATGAAGGCTTCTTTTGTTATTTCTCCGCTTACAATAAAAGAACTGGCAAGACCTCCAATGCAAAAAACAGCGATTGCTGCTAGATCATTGAAAAAAGCACGATCTTTTTTCTTTTTCCCATAATAAATATTTATTAAAAAAAACGGTGTCATCGCCATTCCGAAATATATTATTTCCCATCTATACATTAATGGAAAGAGCAGTATAGCGGCAGCAGCGGCAAAATAAAGAGCAAACCACTTTATATAAAATGGCTTGCGCTTATTTTTCATAGCCATCAGTAACGGATATGTTGCTAAATATAAACATAACCAGCCGATAAATAATGGAATATGAATCCAAGAGAACCCTCCTATATAAGCCCCTAATAGAAATGGTATAACAAGCATTGCCCAGGCTCCATGCTGTTTTGGAATCACTAATTTCTTGACGGTTGCCATCATGTATCCACCTTTCATCAACAATTTCTTCTAAATTCCATTATAGTGAAAAAAACTAGCTACGTTGTGATTTGTTGCATACCTCTTTGTTTTGTCACAAAATAGCCACAACACTAAACGGGAAAGTGACACCTGTCACTATTGAAAAGAACGAGTTGCGGTATTATCTTTTTAACAATGAAATTGGGAGGGAAAAATAATGAAAACAATATTTACGGAAAATACGACAGTTGGAGAAATTGTCGCAATGCTTCCGAAAGCGAGCGATGTTTTTAAAAAAAATAAAATTGATTTTTGTTGCGGCGGTGATCGCTCTTTAAAAGAAGCAGCTGATAAACGGGGAGTGGCGATTGAGGAATTAATGAGTCAATTGCAGGATCTGTATGCTGCAACTGATGAAAAAACAGAGAAAAATTGGTTGACAGCAACATACTCAGAACTTATTGACCATATCATAAATAAACATCATCGTTATTTGTTGGAAGAACTGCCAAACCTTAGTCCCTATGTGACAAAAGTTATGCGAGTCCACGGCGAAAATCATCCACATCTAATAAAGATTCATAAATTGTTTAATGAATTAAAAACGGAACTAGAACAACATTTATGGAAAGAAGAGTCTGAAGTATTTCCGCTTATTAGCCAATTCGAGAAGCAGCCGACAAGCGAAAACGAACAAAAAATGAAAAAAATGATTGCCGATCTTACGAATGAACATGATAAAACAGGGGATATCATAAAAGAAATTAGACGGATCACAAATGACTATACCCTTCCGGACGGGGCTTGCCGAACATATCAACTCGTTTACAATCGTTTAGAAGCTTTGGAATCAGACTTATTTGAACACATTCATTTGGAAAATAACGTATTATTTCCACGCATTCTTCAATAATTTCGGGAGAAAGAGGCGGCGATCCCCCGCCTCATTCTTCACCATCTACGTTCCATCTTCGTTGCTTCTAAGATCCATTTCAACATCACGGAAACGGTTTTTTCAGGGAATAGAAAGCTAAAAACGAAAAGCGCCTCGGTGTGTGACGTCATTTTCGCTGATGTTGCTGAATAAGCGGCTTTCGATATGGTTCTTTCTTTTTTGGAAGCGCTCTTTTTCTTGTTTTGATATTCTGCTTGTTTGGCACAAAAGAAGAATAACTTAAACATCTTTCTTCTGATATAATAAGTATAATAAGTTATATCCAACTTTTTTCAACTACACCACTACGATCACAAAGGAAGTGAAGGGAAATTGGAGGAATTTGTAGGATTCTGTATAAGGTGCAGCAAACCTATTCATTGTCTAAACGGTTTTTTGAATGGGGCTATTGACGAAAAAAATGGGTCGTTGTTTTGTTTTTCATGCTTAGAAGAGAATGAAAATTCGGATTTTTCTCATCCATCCCATTGAAAGCGCAAATAAATGGCATTTAGATTATGCATTTCAAACAACGTTTAGAAATGTGTCCGAATAATATGTCTGATCGAGACCAAGCGGTTTTCTTTCAGAACCCGCTCCTAAACCGCCAATGAAGCAAATAGAGTGAAAAACCCCTATCCTCACTAAATCCGGATAGGGGTGATCATTTTTTATGCTTCCGTTTCCAGCCAGCTATCAGTGACTTCTCCTGCCTCCTCTTTATCTATGTAAAAGGAACCGTTGCTGTATCGATCAGTCACCTTCACATTGGAAAGAGGCACTATTTCCCTGATGCCTTTCTCCGTTTCCAATACCAAATTCTCATTACCGTTGACGAGTAAGATGGCCGCTGTCCGATGCGGGTTTGTTTTCAGCTCTCTGTACAGCATTGATCCTCTTCTGGCTCGTTGTGTTCGTTCGATTTCCCCGATATTGATCATTTTCACAGCGCCTCTGTGCGTGACAATGGCGAGCTTTTGATCGTTAACATGTTTCTGAGCAAACACAAGTCCAGAAACGACTGCATCGCCTTCCTTTAATTGGATGCCTTTGACTCCTGCGGCACGGGAGCCGACAATATTCACTTCTTCTTCGTGAAATAAAAGACCGTATCCAAAACGGGTGGATAACAAAATCAATCCTGTTCCATCAGTTATATGAACCGCAACCACTTCATCGTCGTTTTTTAAATTGATCGCAACAAGCGGCTTGGAGTATCGCTGAGCTTTATATTGGCGAATTTCCGTTTTCTTCACCATGCCTTTTTTCGTAACAAACAAGAAAAATTTCTCGTCGTCAAAACTTTTTAAAGGAATGCCTTGTACAATCCGTTCATCTTGATCAATCGGAATGGTCCTTGAAATATGCTGTCCAATATCCTTCCAGCGAATATCCGGAAGCTCGTGAACAGGACAATATAAATAATTTCCTTTGTTTGTGAATAAGAGAAGAACATCTGTTGTGTTCATTTCATACTGACATAGCAGTCGATCCGAATCCTTCATGCCGAAATCTTTTCCGTTTGATGCTGTATACGACCGCAAGCTTGTACGTTTCACATAGCCGTCTTTTGTCACAGTAACAATTGTATCCTCGCTTGCGATGAGGGATTCCATATTGATAGTAATGGATTCAATTTCCGCCTCAATCTTCGTCCGCCGCTCATCGGCAAATGTTTTTTTCAATTGTTTTAATTCGGATTGAATGACTTTGGAAAGCTTTTTTTCATTCTCCAAAATGCTTGTTAACCCCTTGATTTTTTTCTCAAGCTCTTCTTCTTCCGCTTTCAACGCTGTAATATCAGTGTTTGTCAGACGGTACAGCTGCAACGAGACAATCGCCTCTGCCTGCGGCTCAGTAAATGCAAATTCACTGATTAAATTATCTTTCGCATCCCGTTTATCTTTTGAAGCACGAATAACAGCGATCACTTCATCCAAGATGGATAGAGCTTTGATTAATCCCTTTACGACATGCTCCCTTTCTTGAGCTTTTTGGAGCTCAAAAGTCGATCGGTTAATCACGACTTCCTTTCGGTGTTCGATGTAAGCATCCAACAATTCAGGCAGGCTTAATAATTTCGGATGCCGACGGTGAATTGCAACCATATTAAAGTTATATGGAACTTGCAAATCTGTGTTTTTATATAAGTAATTTAAAACTCCTTCAGCATCGGCATCTTTTTTCAGTTCGATGACGATGCGAAGACCTGTCCGGTCCGTTTCATCGCGCACCTCGGCGATTCCGTCCACTTTTCTTTCGTACTTAAGGTCATCTATTTTTTTAACTAAATTTGCTTTATTGACCTCATACGGAATTTCTGTAATGACAATTTGCTCTTTTCCGCCTCGGATTTTTTCAATTTCCGCTTTGCCGCGAACAACAATTTTTCCTTTTCCTGTTTTATATGCTTTTTTAATCTCGTCGATTCCTTGAATGATTCCTCCAGTCGGGAAATCAGGGCCTTTTAACACTTCCATTAATTCCTCAACTGTGCAATCCGGATGATTCATTCGCATAATCACAGCATCAATAACTTCGCCGAGATTATGCGGAGGAATATCAGTTGCATAGCCGGCTGAAATCCCTGTTGAACCATTGACAAGCAAGTTTGGGAACATCGCGGGGAGAACGACGGGTTCTTTCGTTGTATCATCAAAATTCGGTACAAACTCGACTGTATTTTTCTCAATATCTTTTAAAAGCTCGGAAGCAAGTTTGGACAGCCGTGCTTCCGTATAACGCATGGCGGCAGGAGGATCGCCGTCAAGGCTTCCGTTGTTTCCGTGCATTTCCACTAAAACATTGCGAACCTTCCACTCCTGGCTCATCCGAACCATCGCTTCATATACAGAAGAATCTCCATGCGGATGGAAGTTCCCGATAACATTCCCGACTGTTTTGGCCGCTTTTCGAAATCCTTTATCATGCGTATTTCCGTCCATCAGCATCGCGTATAAAATTCTCCGCTGCACCGGCTTCAGCCCGTCGCGAACATCCGGAAGCGCGCGGTCTTGAATAATGTATTTGCTGTACCGTCCAAAACGGTCGCCCAGCACATCTTCAAGGGGTAAATCGACATAACGTTGTTGAGCTTCCATGCTGCTCCTCCTCTAGCACATTGTTTTAAATTTCGAACATGTTGTCATTTTCGTCAATACCAAAAGACACATTTTTTTCGATCCATTGTCGACGCGGTTCAACCTTGTCACCCATTAAGGTTGTCACTCTTCTTTCCGCTCTTGCTGCATCATCAATCCGGACGCGGATGAGAGTGCGTGTTTCAGGATTCATCGTCGTCTCCCATAGCTGCGGCGCATTCATTTCTCCAAGCCCTTTGTATCGTTGGATTGTGTAGCCTTTGCCGACCTTCTTAATGGCAGCGGACAGCTCCTTCTCATTCCATGCGTATTCAATGACTTCGGATTTGCCGCTGCCTTTGCTTACTTTATATAAAGGCGGAAGCGCAATATAGACTTTCCCTGCCTGAATGAGCGGCTTCATATATCGATAGAAGAAAGTCAATAAAAGCACTTGGATGTGGGCGCCATCCGTATCAGCATCCGTCATAATGATCACTTTGTCGTAGTTGCAATCTTCAATGTTAAAATCAGCACCGACGCCAGCTCCGATTGCATGAATAATTGTATTGATTTCTTCGTTTTTAAAAATATCCTGCAGCTTCGCCTTCTCCGTATTGATCACTTTTCCGCGCAGAGGCAGAACAGCCTGAAATCTTCTATCCCGACCTTGTTTCGCTGATCCTCCCGCAGAATCCCCCTCCACAAGAAACAATTCATTTTTCTTTGGATTCCGTGATTGAGCAGGCGTAAGCTTTCCGCTTAAAGACATTTCAGATTTTTTTCGTTTTTTTCCTGATCTTGCTTCTTCGCGCGCTTTTCTTGCCGCCTCTCTTGCTTCTTGCGCTTTTATCGCCTTTTTAATCAGGAGGGTGCTGATCTCCGCATTCTCTTCTAAAAAATAAGATAATTTTTCCGAAATGACTGTGTCAACAGCAGATCTCGCCTCTGTTGTACCGAGTTTTCCTTTCGTTTGTCCTTCAAACTGCAAAAGTCCTTCAGGGATTCGGACGGAGATAATTGCCGATAGCCCTTCACGAATATCTGTTCCTTCCAAGTTTTTGTCTTTCTCTTTTAATAAACCGGTCTTTCGTGCGTATTCATTAAACACTCTTGTCATGGCAGTTTTGGCGCCCGCTTCATGTGTGCCGCCGTCTTTTGTTCTCACATGGTTGACAAACGACAAAATGTTTTCGCTGTAGCCGTCATTAAATTGGAAAGAAAATTCGACTTCAATTCCTTGCTGCTCACCTTCGAAAAAGACAACAGGATGAAGAGTTTCTTTTCCTTCATTTAAATATGCGACAAATGATTCGATCCCATTTTCATAACAATAAGATTCTTGAACATTGTTCCGTTCATCAATCAAATCAATTGTTAATCCTTTTAGGAGGAATGCAGACTCCCGCAATCGTTCACTCAATATGTCAAATTGAAAAGTCGTAGTGCTGAAGATGAGAGGATCTGGTTTAAAATGGACTGTCGTACCGGTTTCTTTTGTTTCTCCTATCTTTTCTAATGTCGTAACGGGTTTCCCGCCCTTTTCGAACCTTTGCTTGTAAATAAATCCGTCCCGTTTAATCGTCACTTCAAGCCACTCAGATAAAGCATTGACGACTGAAGCGCCTACTCCGTGCAAGCCGCCGCTTGTTTTGTAACCGCCTTGCCCGAATTTTCCTCCTGCATGAAGCACGGTTAAAATTACTTCCGGAGTCGGCTTACCAAGCTTATGCATGCCAGTCGGCATTCCTCTTCCTTTATCAGCAACAGAAATGCTTTCATCTTTATGTATTTTGACAATGATATGGTCTCCGAAGCCTGCTAATGCTTCATCTACAGAATTGTCAACAATTTCATATACAAGATGATGCAATCCTCTAGCATCCGTGCTGCCGATATACATCCCCGGCCGTTTCCTTACTGCTTCCAATCCTTCCAATACTTGAATCGCATCGTCATTGTATTCCATTATCTTTGCTTTTCCCACAAACAAATAACTCCTTTCAAAAAACAAGAACAGATGTTTGTAAACTGTATTTTACATGGTTTCCCTGCGTTTGGCAATCTTACACGGCAACGTATATTATTGTATTACTCAAATGTCGTATGTTTCAAACCTTTCTTCAAAAAAAGAACCCATCAAGATGATGGGGGAAACATTTGTTATTTTGTTAACGCATGCGCCACTTTTATACACATATCCATGATAACGGGATAACCTTTTTCTTTTAATAATTGATAAGCTTCCTCGTTAACGCAGCCTAATTGAGCCCAAAAAACATCGGCATCAATTTCTAAAAATTCTTTCGCAACATCTAATAAATGCTCGGAACGTCTAAAAACGTTTACAATATCCACATGTCCTTCAATTTCTTTTAAGGATGAGACCGCTTTGACACCCAAGGCTTCATCGATCATCGGATTGACAGGAATAATCTCATACCCCGCATTTTGCATCGCTTGTGAAACTTGGTAAGATTCTCTTTCAGGATTGTTGGACAAGCCGACAACAGCGATTCGTTTGCTTTTTTTTAAAATATCACGGATTTCGTCTAGACTTGGATTTTGCATGAAAATTTGTTCACTCCTTCCAATGTTTCTTTTATTATAACTGTAAAAGCGTCGAACACCAAAGTTTTAAAACGGCTTTTATCAACAAAATATAGTCCTGATCGAATCAATTGTGTACAATAATAATAGAATCATGAATATAAAGGAGTTTCATTATGTCTTTTCTATTAATCTTAGTCCTTATCTTAGCTTATTTAATTGGTTCCATCCCCTTTGGACTTATCGTTGGCAAAATTGGATACGGTATTGATATTCGCGAACATGGAAGCGGAAATTTAGGTGCAACCAACACTTTTCGAGTGCTTGGAAAAAAAGCCGGGCTGTTTGTTACGGTTGCAGACATTTTAAAAGGTACTCTCGCAGCAAGCCTCCCCGTATTGCTTAGTGGTGACCTACACCAAGCATGGACGCTCATTGCAGGAATGGTGGCTGCTGTAGGACATATGTATCCAATTTTCGCAGGCTTTCGGGGCGGAAAAGCCGTGGCGACAAGCGGAGGGGTGCTGCTTTTTTATAGCCCATTACTCTTTTTATCCATGCTTGCTGTATTTTTTCTTGTTTTATATGTATCAAAATATGTTTCTTTATCCTCTATGGTTACAGCACTGTATACGTTAGTTTATACTATTTTTACCGGTGATGCGGCTTTAATGATCATTGTCGCGATCCTCGCAACCTTTGTTTTCTATCGGCACAGAGCCAATATTAAAAGGATCTTAAATAAAACAGAGCCAAAAGTGAAATGGCTGTAAAATAGAAAGGAGCGGGAACTCATCTTCTCGCTCCTTGTTTTAATTGTGATAGTTTGATAAACACATCCATCAACGTTTTATAGCCTGATTCAACAAACATTTTTACATATTCACACCAGATCGCGGCTGTCATTTTTGCATCTTCTAAGGCGTGATGACGCTTTTGGACCGGGATGGAAAAAAACCGGCAGCATTCATCTAAACTTACGGCAATTTGTTCTCGCTGAACGAGCTGGAACAGCATGGCTGTATCCACAATCCGATGTTTAAATGGAATGCGGAAATGCTCCTTATTAGCTTCTGTAAGAAAATTTTTTTCATGATTGGCATGATGGGCGACAAGCGTCCGATTTTCTGCAAATTGATAAAAACGAATCAATACTTCCGATATAGGGGGAGCAGCTCTTACGTCTTCTTCAACAATTCCTGTCAATTTTTTTACATCAACGGGAATTTCCCCTTCATACTGAACAAAAGAGTAAAATGTATGCTTTTCTTCAATCTGCATGCCGTGAACTTTAACTGCTCCAATCGAAAGAATTTGATCCCCTTTTTCCGGAAAAAAACCTGTTGTTTCCAAATCAAGCACAACAACGTCCAGCTCCTTAAGAGGAGTTGACAAGCTTTCCTCCCGCTTTAAGTCTTGTTCCATTTTCCGCAAAAACGCTGCATGCTGAAGATTTGTTTCAAGACCTGTAAATGCTGAAGATTGCATTTTCCCCTGAAATTGCTTCATCAAGTGAAAAAAAGATGGAAGTTTCATGGATTAACGCCCTTTTCAATGATGGATTTCGTTTCATTCATCAATTTTTTTCCGCCTAAAATGATTTTTTTTAGCCTTCCTTTTTCTTCTTTTGATAAATCCTTTAAAGAGAGGTAATGAACTTCATCATATGTGTTCGCTTTTAATGAATTTTTAAAATGAATCGTTACTAATTCTTGAAAATATGTGTGATATGGAGATAATACATGACGAAAATACTCCTGCTTCATCAGAAGCTGAAACCTCGACAGCGTAGACGTATCCAACAATCGTTCTTTGATCGCCAATAAGCGGACAGAATTAATGTAAGGCAATAACCCGGCCTGTTTTAAATCAATAGCGCCTGAATGAGGGCCGTATGTTTCAGGAAGCAGCTGATGAAAAATACCCACCCCTTTTTTGACATGCATTGTGTTGTTTAACAATCGACCGAGAAAATCAGGATTATATTGAATATATTGGAAAATTTGGTTTTTCAGTCGATGAATCGATTCGGATTGTCCGATGATCATACGCGCATCAAAAAAGATTAATAAATAGCGGATAGAATCAAATGTTTCATCCTGCAGCCATTTATTGATCTGATTGCTCCAGCTTTGTTCCGATCGGCACCATAAAGAAGTTGAACACATGACATTTCCTTCGCAGTAAGGATAACCGATGACGTTCAAGCCGAATGAAACTTCTTTTCCAAGCAGCAAAAAGTAGTCGAGAGCTTCTTTCTCATTGGAATGAAAAATGAGTCCGTGGTCTTGATCGCTTATTTTCGCCTGCTCGCCTCTTCCGCCGCTTCCGACTAAAAACCAAGTAAATTCACAAGGCGCAGGGCCGTATTTCTTTTTTACAATCTCGAAAGAAAGATGGAAGGATTGTTTCATAACCTGATCGTGTATACTGTTTAATTCCGTCACTGTTTTCGCTTTTTGCAAATGACTGTTGCGCCATTCCTTCAATTGTTTGTAAGGATTCCCCATGTGTATAAAAATCCCCTTTTTTATAAATAAGCGTACAGATGATACATCATCCATACGCTCTTGCGGTTAGCTTCCAAGCTTTTGTTCATTGGATTCAAATGCTTCCGGATACCCATAAACTCCGTGCTCGCTTAAGTCCAAACCGATCATTTCTTCTTCTTCTGTCACCCGCAAGCCATTGAGCAATTTTTTCATCACAGCTAAGATGACGAATGAAACAACAAAGGCGTATAAACCTGAAGTAAACACTCCCAATGCTTGAATGCCGAGCTGAGTAAGGCCTCCGCCGTAAAACAATCCAGGGTTACCAATAGTTGCTAATTCAGGGGTTGCAAAAAATCCAGTTGATAAAGTGCCCCAAACACCAGCTACTCCGTGAACAGACAAACAATAAATCGGATCATCAATTTTAACTTTATCAAAAAACTTCATACTAAAATATACGAGAATTCCAGCTATTAGCCCGATTACGACAGCAGCCCATGTGTCGACAAATGCACAAGATGCGGTAATGGCGACCAATCCTGCAAGCGCTCCGTTTAACATTGTCGGTATATCAGCTTTTCCGCCAGCGATCCATGAAATGATCAAGGCGCTTACGGCTCCTGCTCCGGCAGCTAAATTCGTGTTCAAAGCAACAAATCCAAAAAATCCATCCTCAACTGTAATCGTGCTTCCTGCATTGAAACCGAACCAACCAACCCATAAAATAAGTACGCCTAGAGCTGTATAAACTTGGTTATGTCCATAAATATTATTAACAGAACCATCTTTGTTATATTTACCGATCCGAGGTTTCAACAAGATCGTTGCAGCCAAAGCTGCCATTGCACCTGTCAAATGAACAACGGTAGAACCTGCAAAATCTTGTTTTCCATGTTCTGACAGCCATCCTCCGCCCCAAATCCAATGAGCAACAACTGGATAAACAAGTACGGTAAACAATACAGAAAAAATTAAATAAACTGAAAGTTTCGCCCGTTCCGCAAATCCAGCAAAAGCAATGGCTAGAGAAACTCCGGCAAAGGCTAACTGGAATACAAAAAAGACGGATGTTGAAAGAGATAATCCATCTATTTCATATCCTGAATAAAAAAAGTCAGACATTCCTACAAAAAAGTTGCCGTTCTTCCCAAAAATAAATCCATAGCCGACTGCCCAGAAAACAATGGAGGCAATTCCGAATGTAAAAACAGTTTTTCCGGCAATATGTCCGGCATTTTTCATTCGTGTAGAACCCGCTTCGAGCAATATAAATCCTGCTTGCATAAAGATGACCAAAATAGCTCCCAGCATCACCCATAAACTGTTCATTAACGTTAATGAGTCCATAGCACAACCTCCCATGTAATTATTTCTTCTTAATTGTGTTATAAAAAATAACATAAGAAGTATATCTCTATTTTTACACCCGTTTTATTTTAATGTCAATTCATTTTCCATAATTTTTCGAAAAAGTATGTTAGGAAATCTAACATATAAACAAAATTAGACAATAGTTTATTTTTTCCGACAAAACGTTTATGATAGTAAAAACAGTATTTAAGGAGGGTTTTATGAGAAAGGTTTTCTTAATATTCGCAATTATTTGTTTGATGCTTTTTTCAGGATGCGACAGCAAAGGTCAGGCAAATGAGCAAAACACGGTCAAAAAAGAAAATGTGGATGATTCGCCACAATCTATACAAGCTGCTCCCAAAAAAGTGGAGCCGACCGAATCGCTCGTCACTGTTTCTGCAATAGGTGATGTTCTCATACATAGCCAGCTTTTTAAAGATGCGAGGACCGGGAGCGAATCATACAATTTTAAGCCAATGTTTGCAACAGTAAAACCTTTGCTCTCGAAAAGCGACTTAGCCATCGCCAACCAAGAATCGATCATTGGGGGAACAGAACTTGGAATCTCCAGTTATCCGTTGTTTAATAGCCCATTCGAAGTGGCAGATGCGCTAAAAGATGCTGGCATTGATATCGTCTCAACGGCAAACAATCATAGTTTAGATAAAGGAGAAAAAGGTATTTTAAATGCGATTCAGCATTATGAACAAATCGGGCTACCGTATGTAGGGAGCTTTAAAAACGAAGCGGACGCCAATACATGGAGAATTCAACAGGTCAACGGGGTGAAAATCGGCTTTCTTTCGTATACATATGGGACAAACGGTATTCCAGTTCCGAAAAATAAACCCTATTTAGTAAACCTTATTGATGAAGAAAAAATGAAAAGGGATTTAGACACACTAAATGGACAAGTTGATGTAACTATTGTTAACATGCACTGGGGAGAAGAATATCAATCCTTTCCAAGCGACGCTCAAAAACAGTGGGCGCAGCTGCTAGTCGATCATGGTGCAGACATTATCATCGGTCACCATCCTCATGTATTGCAGCCGATCGAATGGCTGGAAGGAAAAAATGGAAACAAGAGTATCGTTGTGTATTCGTTAGGCAACTTCTTGTCTGGCCAAAAGGGAGATGGAAAAGACATCGGAGGGATTTTTTCGATTGATGTAATTAAGCGGACTGATGCTAACGGTACGACACTGACTTTGAAAAATCCGCGTTTACTCCCTACCTACGTTACCAAAAATAAAAATCATCATTACTATGTTGAATTGCTGGACCGCATCGACAAAAACGCCTATGAAAAAGTGATGAAGCATATGCATCAATGGTTGGAAACGAAAGAAGTGACGAACTCTATCCAGTAGAGTTTATTCATGGAAAGAAAGCTTTTCATGTAATATAATGTAAACAGGAAGCTGATATTAGGAGTGACAAAAATGAAACTGAATATTACCGATGATGCAGCAAAATGGTACAAGGAAGAATTGGAGTTAAACGAGGGAGATGCAGTCCGCTTCTTTGTCCGATATGGCGGATGCGGTCATGTGCAAAGCGGATTTTCCCTTGGGATTGCAAAAGAAGCACCAAATCAAATCGGAATAAAAGCCGAAAAACTAGGGGTCACATTTTATGTTGAACATGATGATTTATGGTATTTCGACAATCATGACGTGACCATTCAATTGGATGAAAAAATTCATGAACCTGTTGTTCGTCTTATAAATTAGCAAATCGATTGAAAGCATGCTATAGGTCGAAAAACAAGTCTTTGTCAAAGAGCTGTTCTAGTAGCCGAAGCATGCTATAGTCAGTAAAAGAAACCCAACCGCAAATTTAATTTGCCGATTGGGTTTCTTGTTTCATCTCATCATTTTTTACTCAAATCTGACTTCCACATGATGCCCGTCAAATCTTTTATTTTTTCAGCAATTTAAATCTTCTTAAATGATCGGTTAGCTGATATTTTTGCAGGATTTCTACTTGTTTTTCCCCCAGCAGGTCAAAATGCGGAAAATCTTTATGATGATGGATCCACTCCATTTTCAAACCGTTCTTATTTCCCCATTCTATTAAATGCTTTATATTGCTGCATCCGACCTTTGTTACAGAATGATAATCCGGAAACCGTTCATCATACCAATAATGCGTTAAAAAGGCGATTTCCCCTTTCCGCACTTTTTTCTTCCACTCAGCAAGCTCCTCTTTCTTGATTCCAAAGGCCAATCTTTATCTCTCCTCTTTCATCGCTTTTACATATGCTTCGTGCCATTCAGGATATAATTTCTTAAATACAACTGGGCGAAACGTTTCTTTTTTTACGCAAACATGGCTGGAAAAACCTTTTGCTGCCAATTCGCCATGAGAATTAAAAATTTCGTATCCATATACTGTTTTAATTCCGTTATATTTCTCAATCCACGTATGTATTATTGCCTTTTCACCGTATGTAATCGGTTTTTTATATTCGATTTGAATATCCACGACAGGGGAAATTATTCCGTCTTTCTCCATCGCTGCATACGAAAAGCCAAGATCTTGGATCAGCTTCGTCCGTCCAACTTCCATCCATATAATATAATTGGCATGGTACACGACACCCATTTGATCGGTTTCCGCATAACGAACTTCTATTTCTTTTGATGAAACAAACATAAGCTTCTCTCCCTTGCAAAAAATGAAATCGATCGAAAAAGCCTGCATCAGCGTCTGTGATACAGGCTTTCTATTTTAGGCCTTTTCAACTTTCTTACTTAAATTTTTTTGCGGAGTCTGTTTTTTATTCAAGCCGGTCCAACAAAGTTTGTCCCATTGTTGGCCGTTCATCAAATGAATTTAGAAGACAAAAATTTTCAATGAACAATTTTATTATAACATTTCCATTTGCAATCGAAAACTAAAATGGAATTATCAACCTAAATTGAAAGCTAGGAGTTTCGTTCACGGGCTTCATCTTTAATTTCTTGTCGCATCGCCTCAATGCTTTCTTCTCTGCGGCGATTTTTTGCCTCAATCTGTTCACGCTCTCTGTCGTTGGCAAACTCTAATGTTTCTTCTGCTCTTTCGATGTTTTCAATCGTATTTTGTACCATTTCCTGCAATTTTTCAACATTGTCGGAACGGTCATCACGATTTGTTCGATTTTGCATCAAATATTCTCCTTTCTGGGAAAAATTGTTTTATCGCCATTTCAAATATAGTTTGTGCATTTGATGTTAAATTATGAAACGAACCTGTTTCCTCAATGAAAAGGAGAAAAATGATGGAACCATAATTATATTATGTAAATTAAAAGGCGGTGGACATATGTCCTACTCGCCTTTTGTCTGAATCACTTGAGGATGCTCATTCGTCTTATTTTGCATTTTTTTCCCTTTGTTTCCACCGAATCCTCTCGGTTTTGTTCCGATATGATTCGGATTAAAATGAGACTGGATATCATTTGAATTTGTCATCAAACAATCGCCTCCTGCTTTTATTGTTTACCAATAAAGCAGAAAACATGCTGTCAAACACGACTGTTTGCTATCAGCTCGATTTTTCCAATTGCCGTTTTTCCAGCCTTTTTTCAAGTCTTTCTTCAATTTCATTCAATGCTTCACGGTCTTTTAGCAAGTTTTGCTTATTTTCCAACACAAGCTGTTTAAACGAAATTTTCGTTTTTTTCATTTTTTATCCCTCACTTCTTTTCTCTGTTACTTTTATTGTACAAAATATTCCGACACTTTCCCGTTGAAAATTTGAATGTTTAATGACAATATAACCAATAATGCAAAATTTCATACGTTTCAAAAAAACTCTTCTTTTGCAAAAAGAAAAAATCGGCAAAGTCAGCCGATTCTTTTTGATTCCCGAAAGGAAATCAGCGTCTTTTTATTTCAGGTTTAGTTTTTCTTTTATCGTTTTTTCATTTAATTCTCCCACTACTTTATCTTGTATGACTCCATTTTCATCAAGAAAAAATGACGTCGGATATGTAAGAATTTTATATCCACTGTTCATTTTATTTTTTGGATCAAGTAATATCGGAAACGTAAATCCAGCCTGTTGAACAAAATTTTCAACATCTTTTGCACTTTTCTCACTGGCAGTAAAGTTAACCGCGACAATCGTTACTTCATCTTGATGCTTTTCATATATTTTTTGCATGATCGGCATTTCTTTTTTACATGGTGGACACCAAGTGGCCCAAAAGTTTAAAAGTACTTTTTTTCCATAAAAATCGGAAAGCGATTTCTTTTCTCCATCCAAAGTCGTCACTTCAAAATTCGGAGCTTTGTTTCCTATTTCTAAACCGACTGTTTCCTTCTGGGAATTGATCCATTGCCATACTGCAATCGCTGCTAATACGATTAATAAAAAAACAGCAAGCTTTTGTTTCATAAACCATAACACCTCTGATTCAATACGATAGCATTTCGAAAAGATGCTCAATTTCATCATATATTATTTTTGTAAAAAAAACAGTATTTCATATCAATTGTCTAATTTTAGCCAAAAAATAACGGGAACTATGAACAGTTCCCGCTTTTTTTCAATTATTATCCTTTTAATCTTTCTCTTAATACCATTTGTAAAATTCCGCCATGTCGGTAGTAATCAATTTCAACTTCACTGTCAAAGCGAACTAATACTTCAAACTCTTTTTTGTTTCCGTTCTCATCAGTTGCCGTTACTTTGATGTAATCGCGCGGTTTTACCGATTCATCAATGTGAACATCCAATACTTCTTTACCGGTTAAACCAAGTGTTTCCGCATTTTCGCCTTCTTTAAACTGAAGCGGAAGAACACCCATAAGAACAAGATTAGAACGGTGAATACGTTCGAAGCTTTCAGCGATAACCGTTTTGATTCCCAATAAGTTCGTTCCTTTAGCAGCCCAGTCGCGAGAGCTTCCCATTCCGTAATCTTTTCCTGCCAGTACAACAAGTCCTGTTCCGTCCTGTTTATATTTCATGCAAGCGTCATAAATAGACATTACTTCGCCTGTCGGCCAGTACGTTGTATATCCGCCTTCAGTTCCTGGTGCAATTTGGTTGCGAATGCGGATGTTTGCAAACGTACCTCTCATCATTACTTCGTGGTTTCCGCGTCTTGAACCGTAAGAGTTGAAATCTCTTGGCGATACACCTTTAGACAGCAAGTATTGGCCTGCAGGAGTATCTTTGCCAATCGCACCTGCTGGAGAAATGTGGTCTGTTGTGACAGAATCACCGAATTTTCCAACAACGCGAAGCCCTTTCAACGGTTCTACTTTACCAGGCTCAGGAGACAATCCTTCAAAGAATGGCGGATTTTGGATATAAGTAGACTCTTCGTCCCATTGATATAATGGCTCATCTGTTGTTTCAATGGCATTCCAGCGTTCGTTATCATCAAATACACGTTCATATTCTTTACGGAATAATTCTGGTGTAACAGTTTGTTTCACAACTTCATTAATTTCTTCCATTGAAGGCCAAATATCTTTAAAGTAAACATCGCTTCCGTTTTGATCCTTTCCGATTGGATCATTCAGTAAATCAATGTCAACAGTCCCTGCTAATGCATAAGCAACAACTAGAGGCGGTGAAGCTAAATAGTTACCTTTCACGAGCGGATGAATACGGCCTTCAAAGTTCCGGTTTCCGGAAAGAACAGATGTGACGAGCAAATCATTTTCAGCGATCGCTTTTTCAATTTCATCTGCAAGCGGTCCAGAGTTCCCGATACAAGTTGTACATCCGTAACCGACAAGGTTAAACCCTAATTTTTCAAGATAAGGCATTAAGCCAGAATTTTGAAGATAACCGGTTACAACTTTTGAACCAGGTGCTAATGATGTTTTTACATATTTCGGAACAGTCAATCCTTTTTCAACAGCTTTTTTTGCAACGAGACCAGCGCCTACTAAAACATATGGGTTTGACGTATTCGTACAGCTTGTAATCGCCGCAATAACGACTGCACCCGTTTTCATTGTTGTTTTTTCGCCATTCGCAAATTCAACCGTTACTTCCTTATTAAGTTCTTCCGGCTGCAAGCCAAATCCTTGGTTTCCTTGCGGAGCTGTAAGAGCTCTATGAAATTCTTCTTTCATTTTTGAAAGAGGAATTAAATCTTGAGGACGCTTCGGACCGGAAAGATTTGCTTCAATTTGAGAAAGATCGATTTCAACTACATCCGTAAAAATAGGATCCTCTGCTTCAGGCGTGAAGAATAAACCGTTTTCTTTACAATATGTTTCCACTACTTTTACATGCTCTTCATCGCGACCAGTTAAACGCAAATATTCAAGCGATTCATTATCAACAGGGAAAAATCCGCATGTTGCTCCGTATTCAGGCGCCATATTCGCAATAGTAGCACGGTCAGCAAGCGGAAGCTTTGCAACACCAGGGCCGAAAAACTCCACAAATTTTCCTACCACGCCTTTTTGACGCAGTACTTGAGTTACTTTAAGGGCTAAATCTGTTGCTGTTGTTCCGTTAGGCAGCTCGCCAACAAGTCTTACTCCGATGACTTCAGGTACAGGGAAATAGGAAGGCTGTCCAAGCATTCCAGCTTCAGCTTCGATTCCGCCGACACCCCAACCTAAAACACCGAGTCCGTTAATCATGGTTGTATGGGAGTCTGTTCCAACTAACGTATCAGGATATGTTTCGTATTCTCCATTTTCACCTTCAACCGCATGGACAACGCTTGCTAAATATTCCAAGTTTACTTGGTGGACAATACCTGTTGCTGGCGGAACAGCACGGTAGTTGTCAAATGCTTTTTGAGCCCAATTTAAAAATTTATATCTTTCAGCATTTCGTTCGAATTCAAGATTCATGTTATATTGCAGCGCATCATCTGTTCCGGCACGATCCACTTGAACAGAATGGTCGATAACAAGATCAACAGGCTTTTCCGGATTGATTTTTTGTGGATCTCCGCCCATGTCAGCCATCGCTTTTCTTAATGAAGCTAAATCAACGACAGCAGGAACGCCGGTGAAGTCTTGCAAAATGACACGAGATGGTTTAAATGGAACATCCAAATTTTTAATTTCATCTGTTCCCCATTTCGCAAGGTTTTCAACATGTTCTTTTGTAATAACTCGTCCATCCACTTGGCGCAGGACTGATTCCAAAAGAACTTTGATTGAATAAGGCAAACGGGAAACTTGACCAATTCCTGCATCTTCTAGCGCTTTTAATGAATAGTAGTTGTACGTTTTTCCGTTAATTGAAAAGCTTTTTCTTGCACGGAAAACGTCATTTTTCTCTAACTGTTGCTGTGACATGTCATTTTATCCCCCTTTAAACGTAATTTCGACAAAAATGCCGAATATCTCCCCACTTTAAACATCACACATTTAAATCTTAATATACTTTTTATGATAAGTAAATATCAATGATGTTATCAATTATTATAAGAAATGCTTATTTCACTAAAAAATTTAAATATTTTCAGTATAATTTTTCTTGCTAATGAAAACGTTCGTATAAGAGAAAAAATAGTGAAAAACGACGGAAGCTCCGCCGCTTTCAAGTCTCATCCAAATTCACTTCCTGCACAATTCGATCTAAATCGCGCTTGTACTGTTCTAAATGCTTTCTCTGCGTTTCCGATGCAACTTCCAATGCATTTTGAATTTGTTCATACGCCTCATTAATTTCCTGGCGAAGATGCTTTAGCTGATGTCCATAATCAGAACTGTTTTTCGTTAGATTGACATGTACTTTATGAACTTCCACCATTCCTTGTTGCACTGCATCAAATGCTTGTTTTTTATTTTTATGGTACGGCAAATATAGCACTCCTTTCGTTTTTTTATCTTCTATAGTGTTTTTTTCAAGAAATCAATTTATTCTAAAATGAATGAATGATTTCAAAATCATTCAAACTAAACGACGAAAGATAACAATGCTATTCTTTACTATTAAATATTAAGGAGCGATGTATATGGCAAAAGATCAAGTACAAAATGATCAAAAACAAAACGTTCAAAATCGGAAGGGACAGCCAGAGCCGTTATCTGGATCGAAAAAAATAAAAAATCGAAATCATAGCCGCCAAAAACATAACTCGGAGCATGATTTATAAAAAAATGGGGATGTTTAATTGAAATGTCCCCAAGTAGACAGCGGAAATAATAAAAATGCTTTAAGCGGCTTGAGCTCTACATTCTAATGGGCTTAAGCCGTTTAATTTTTTTGATAACGTTCGTTATTATAAAACTGAATATTCCTTAATGGTCTGTTGTAACGCTTCAAACGTTTCATATCCCTCTTTCACATTATAAGGTTCCCCAAAAAGATTTCATTGGGCCGTTATCAATGCAACGTCCAACTCTTGTCATACTATGGCTTTTAAGCATATCATAAGTCTTTCTTCGGCTTATAGACGTCCCCTTTCATCTTATAGAAATGTTGAAATGATGTTTATGTTTTCAATGAGAATTTGACTTTCTGGACTGCCGCAGTTTTGAATTTATACACGTCTTTTCTACATATTATGTCTTGCGGAAATCCTCGTTTATGGTTTTTCTTTAACGACGAATTTTTAAGTTATATCTATTTTTCATTTAGAACAATGTTTTTGTTAATAATAAAAAGTTGATGACAAATGATTGAAATGAAAGTGGAATCTATCATAAAATATAGTAAGGTGAAAATGGAAGCTTTTTTTCAGCAAATGACAGATATTGATAATATAAAATTTTTAAGTCTGGAGGCTGTCATGAACGGGCGTTTATATGAAATGTTAATTTATCCTTCCAAATCAGGCGATATTAAAATCAGTATTTACCGTGATGCAGTTGAATACCAAGTTTTCGCGGAAATTAATGACTGCTTTTCTGTCGGCCGTCATAAAAAGAAATTAGAAGCTGTGAGACGTGCTGTAAAAGAATTGATAGATGCATATGAGTCGATTAATCCTTAACGGTTTTCATCAACTTCGCCGAAGTGCACGAATTAATGGAAATGTTAAGGCGATGGGGGTGATTTCATGCTTGAAGGCTGGTTTTTATGGTTTATTCTCATATGGGTTGTGTTTCTTATAACTATGTTATCGATTGGCGGCTTCTTCATGTTTCGCAAATTTTTGAAACGGCTGCCGAAAGAAGACGGAAAATCTGAACTTGATTGGGAAGAGTATTATATTCAACAGACTCGGCATTTATGGTCAGAGGAACAAAAGGCGTTGTTAGAAGAATTGGTTGCACCGGTTCCAGAGCTTTTCCGCGATGTTGCCAGACAAAAAATCGCAGCAAAAATCGGTCAACTGGCATTAGAAGAAAAAGCTCCATCTATTACGCAAGATTTAGTCATTCGAGGCTATATTATCGCAACTCCAAAACGGGACCATAAATTTTTAATTAAAAGACTAAAAGAAAAAAATATCGACTATTCCAAATATGAAGCACTCTTTTAAACAAAAACATAAGCCTTTCGGGGATTTGTCCCGAAAGGCTTATTTATATGGAATAAACGGTAACCTGCTTTGAACAGCCGGCAGCTATATGTATTTTTTTACGTTCCGTTCAGTTGATTTTTCAGTTTTTTATACGAAATGAACATCGCAATTCTCCAAGGAACAATCATTCCAAAAGCCAGCAGCCAGAACATACCGCTTAATTCGCCAACATCGATAGACGCGCTTAAATAAGATTTTAGCAGAATTCGTACAACTAACAGACCAATCAAAATGTAAACAAAAGCTTTTGACCTTTTTAAATAGATTTCTTCTCCCCGAACTTCAAAAGTAGAGGTTTTTATTAAAAAAATCGAAAAAATCAGCCCGACTGTCAACGCCTCCAAAATTTCCATCGGCGTTATGCGGAATTGCGGAAATAAATACATAAGGGCTCCAGTGCTCATAAAGATCGGAGGCAAAATAATTTTTTTCGCTGTCGCCGGCTTTTTAGCAGCCTTTGTTCTGATCATAATTACGACAATGCCCATTAATACAGCCGTAATAGAAGACCAAATGACCATGCAGAACCATCCTTTTATTTTCAGCTTCTTTCTTTAATAATATTATAGAAAAAAAAGCAAAATGAAAAGGCTAATTCATAACTCTTTTGATGGCTTCCATCACACGATCTTCATCAAAAGGCTTTGTAATAAAATCGAGTGCTCCTGCTTCTATCGCTTCGATAACCATTTTTTGCTGTCCCATTGCCGAACATATAATGATTTTCGCATCCGGAAATTCCTGTTTAATTTTTGTAATAGCCTCAATGCCGTTCATTTTCGGCATTGTGATATCTGTGATTAATACATCTGGTTGTAATTGTTTGTATAATTGTACCGCTTCGATGCCGTTTTCCCCTTCTGCAACAACCTCAATACTATGCTTTTTCAAAATGTCCTTTAATGTCTCCCTTAAAAATTTCGCATCGTCAACGATCAATGCTTTCAAATTAATTCCACCTCAATTATCCTCGCAAACTAAATCCTTTGATATTATACTACTTTCTGTCACAAAAAAGTACCGAGAGGTTTAAAATATTGTCAAAAATCTCGTTTTTCTCTTAAATGACTAAAAATTAAAACCCGGTTGGTAAAAATATAAGAATTTTGTTCATCCAATTAATAATTTTAGTCATCCAATCAAAAAACAGCAGAATTCCCATGAAAATCATGAATATGCCTCCAATTTTCATGATTTTCACATTATGTTTTTTGATCCAATTCATCCGCCCGATGAAGAATGATAAAATAAAGAACGGTACTGCAAAGCCTAGCACATATGCTGTCATATACAGAACTCCAGAACTAGGATTGGTTGCCGCTAAACCGATTACTACCATAAGAATTGGGCCCGTACATGGAGTCCATCCAGCTGCAAACGCCATACCAATCAGAACAGATCCAAGAAATCCGGCTGGACGATTTTTGAATTCAATCCTTCTTTCCTTCATTAAAACATCAGGTTGAAAAACACCGAGAATAACAAGTCCAAAAAAGATAATGAGGATCGCTCCTATTTGTCTTATCAGATCTTGATAGTTCAAGAAAAAGTTTCCAATCAAGGATGTGCCGAATCCCATTGCGATAAAAATGGCAGAAAAACCAACTAAAAAAAAGAAAGTATGTAATAAGCTTCTTTTTTGCAGCATAGCGTTTTCAGTTTTCAACTCATTAACCGATACCCCAGTTATATACGATAAAAAAGCAGGATATAAAGGCAAGCTGCACGGAGAAATAAACGATAAAAAACCTGCTCCAAATGCTAAAAACACATTAATTTCCGACATTTTGCTGCTCCTTCCAAAAGATTTACCTCCATCCATTCTAACAGATCATTGAATAAATGTTTAAAAGAACGTTTGACATTTTCCGCACATTATTACAATGAACCTTCTCCCGCCATGAATAACATATTCTCACAACTTCTTACAACGAAAAAAGAATTAATCTTACCTTGAGAAAGGAAAGACTAATTCTTACTTCACAATTCCGTATAAAACAACGCATATATTAAATAGTATAGATAAAAATTACATGATGTCAAAAAATATGATTGGTCATCATGAACTAATTTAATGAAAAATCATTCAATAATGCCTGAAACGAAATTATTTTAATTGATTTTGCATCGCTTTCATCATTTGATTGATTTTCTTCTGGGACGGTTTCATTCCCATTTGCATCATCATCATTTTCAACATTTGTTCGTTAATAGGTGGATTTTTCTTCAAATAATTCATCATATACTTTCGAGCGATAAAAAAGCCTAGCGCTACGCCGGCAAGTAATGCCAGAACAGCGATTAATATCGCCAGCCAAAGTTCCATCTTATTTCCTCCTTCATGTTGTCTATCATACAGTGTACTAAACCATATGACATTATACAATATTTCATTAGCAAATTTCCGCAACTTTAGACAAATTTTCTTTCTTTAATCGGACTCAGCCACCCGTATCGTTCATTTGTAAAATCCATGGCAAAAAAATAAGGATCAAATTTTCCCAATATATCAAAAAACAATAACTCACCGTCAAAGCTGCCGGTACAAATCATTTCAATATACCGTTCCTTTAAAACCATAGTAGCTTGTCCTTTTTGATTTTCCATTTGGATGGCGTGAATCGATGATACCTTTTGATAATGGTTTCGGTGAGACAAGAATGACTGAAGCAGCAAATCTATTTCTGAAATGGGAATGGCTCTTGAAATATAATTGACTTGCCTTTCCAATTGTTCAAAAATAGGATGCGTTTTCCTTGTCCAAAAAAATTCTTGATATAACTGAAAAATTTTCGATTCCCTATGATAAAAATGCTCAGCAAATTCCTTTTTTATCAAATACAAATAAAAGTGCCTCATGCGCTCACCTCATTGTTACATTCCTTTTTTGCTATTATAAAGCAAGGAATGTAAAAGGTTTGTCTTATGGTGGCGGATAGAGGCACTAATTTTGGCGATTATTTCCGAACTAATTCTTTTACTTTTTCGACAACATTTTCAACAGTAAAACCGTACTCGCTTATAATTTTTTCCCCAGGTGCAGATGCTCCAAACTTGTCGATAGCTAAGATTTCACCTTCAGATCCGACATAGCGCTCCCAGCCAAGCGAAGATGCCATTTCGATCGCAAGACGCTTCGTTACGCTGCTAGGAAGAACTGATTCTTTATAATCTTTTGATTGCTTTTCAAAACGGTCCCATGACGGCATGCTGACGACTTGCACATCAATTCCATCAGATGCAAGAATTTGTTGAGCTTTAATAGCTAATGCTACTTCTGAACCTGATGCAAGTAGAAGAGCATCCGGTTGATCCGATTTCGCCGGTGAAATGACATAAGCGCCTTTTGCAACACCTTCTTCAGCATTTTCTTTCGTACCTTTAATAGTTTCTAAATTTTGGCGCGTTAATACTAATGCAGTCGGTGTTGATTTAGATTCCAGCGCAGCCTTCCACGCAGCTCTTGTTTCATTTCCATCAGCTGGACGAATGACAGAAAGATTCGGCATTGCTCTCAAAGAAGCTAATTGTTCAATCGGCTCATGTGTTGGTCCGTCTTCTCCAACCGCTATGCTGTCATGAGTGAACACGTAAGTTACAGGGAGATTCATTAATGCTGCTAAACGAATCGCTGGCCGCAAATAGTCAGAGAAAACAAAGAACGTTCCGCCAAAAACACGTAAACCTCCATGCAGAGCCATACCGTTCAATGCTGCTCCCATGGCAAACTCTCTGACACCAAACCAAATGTTTCGTCCGCTGTAATCTTCCGCAGAAAAGTCTCCTGAACCTTTTATTGTCGTTTTGTTTGATCCAGCTAAGTCTGCAGATCCCCCAAAGAAATAAGGAACTTTTTCAGCTATTGCATTTAATACTTCTCCAGAAGAAGAACGGGTTGCAACGCTTTTTCCTTCTTCATAAAAAGGTAAAGATTGATCCCAATTTTCTGGCAATTCACCATTGATTGCTGCCTTTAACTCTTTTGCAAGTTCAGGATATTCTTTCTCATACTTTTCAAACAAATTATTCCATTCAATTTCTTTCTGCTTTCCACGTTCTTTTACATTTTTCTCAAAATGCTCATAAACTTCTGCTGGAACATAGAAATCTTCTTCAAATGTCCATGCATAGGCTTCTTTTGTCAATTTTGTCTCTTCTGGACCTAACGGCGAACCATGAACGGAAGAAGTGCCTGCTTTATTCGGCGAACCATATCCGATTGTTGTTTTTACTTCAATTAATGTCGGTCGTTGTTCATCCAATTTGGCTTCTTCAATGGCTTTCGAAATCTCTTCAATGTTGTTGCCGTCCTCAACGCGCAGCACTTGCCAGCCCATAGATTTAAAGCGCTCTTCTACATTTTCTGAGAATGATTTATTTAAATCCCCATCTAGGGAAATATCATTCGAATCATAAAGAACAATTAATCGTCCAAGCTTCAAGTGACCAGCTAAGGAAGCTGCTTCAGAGGAAATCCCTTCCATTAAGTCACCGTCACCGCAAATGACGTATGTGTAATGATCAACAATATTGTATCCTTCTTTATTGTATGTAGCTGCTAAATGACGTTCTGCCATCGCCATTCCAACGGCCATTGCTATTCCTTGGCCTAATGGTCCAGTTGTTGCGTCAACGCCAGGTGTATGTCCGTATTCAGGATGTCCAGGTGTTTTGCTTCCCCATTGACGAAACGATTTAATATCATCCATGGAAAGATCATAACCCGATAAATGAAGCAAGCTGTAAAGCAGCATCGAACCATGTCCGGCAGATAAAACAAAGCGATCTCGATTAAACCAATTAGGGTTTTCAGGGTTAATGTTCATAAATTTCGTCCACAGCGCATAAGCCATTGGTGCGGCGCCCATTGGCATTCCAGGATGTCCGGAATTCGCCTTTTCAATCGCGTCAATGGATAATGTTCGAATCGTCATGATGGATAAATCTTGAATGGAATGAGTCACCATTATCATCCTCTCATCTGTATTTTCAGTTTATAATCTTATCTTTATTGTTGCAATAAGGCAACACCCATCCGTTAATGCAGCCTTTTATTTTTAAATTTTTTCAATTTTTCCGGTGTAACATCATTACCTTTCGGATCAATCACTGTAACATTTTTTAAGGTGTTTTGAAAATCCCGACGAAACGCCTCTAAATATTCCTGCCTTAATTGCTGCTGCTCAAGCTTTTCCTCTTGCGTCAGTCCTTCTGACTTAGACTTTTTAGATAGTTCATTAATACGGTTAAGTTTTTCTTTTGAAATCATAAGCTGAACCCCTTGTATATTTTTGCCGCGCTCTTTTATCATACTAAATGCAACCACTAATGACAACAATTATTGCTATGATTCTCCTTTTTCTGACAAAAATTGTTGATATCTGCGATGGACAGTAGCTTTTGAAACGTCATAGCCGAATCCTCTTAACGTTGCCGCTATTTCTGAAAATGTCAGGCCGTTTTTCCGCAATCGGTCAATCTCCTCGATCGGAACTTCTTTTCGCTCTCTTTTATAGGAAGAATTTCTATTCTTTAAATTTTTTTCAGGCCTGTACCCATTTTGTATAGCTCTCAACATTCCCCGCTTTATTTTCAAATTATGAATTTTTCGTTGATATTCTTCGACAATTCCTATGATTTCAAGCACCATCGTGTCTGATTCAGACAGTTCCATCTCCCCGCGATGGGCAGCGGTGAAAATTTTCACACCTTGTTTCAAAATGGAATGGACAATGGCGATTTTGGCATTCCCTCTGCCAATTCTTGTTTCATCCTGTATTAATACCGCTTCAATATCTTTCTCCTCAATCAATTCCAGCAGTTGAAAAACCCCTTCACGATCAACATCATACCCGCTCGCTTTTTCTTCTATCACTTCAACAACTTCCATACCGTTTTCAGCTGCGAGCTTTAACAGCTCGTCCTTCTGTCTTTTCAAAGATGTTTCCTGCTCATCTTTTTCAGTGCTGACTCTTGCATAAACGACTGCTCTCATGTTAAATGCTCCTTGCGGTTATTCTTTGTTTGCCAAATATTCAGCATTGTAGTATTTATTTTTTTCAATCGGAATGACGATTGTTTCCCCCGGTTTTACAACAAGGCTTTGGAGATTGTTTCGCTCCTGAACCCATTTAACAAACTCTGAATGAGACATATTGTCATATTCTTTATATTCATCAGCGATTTTCCACAAACTGTCCCCTTCCTTCACTTGAACCTCCAAATAATGATCGAGCTCTTCCCTTTCTCCAGTATACGAAATCGCCAAAACTGCCGCCATGATGACAAGGAAAAAAGAAACGATGTAAGACCATGATAATTTATCCATATAGAACCGCCCCCTGAAACAGAATATTTGTTCGGTTTTTTGTTTTTAAGTATAAAAGGGAACACATGTTTCTGTCAAGCAAATATTCGAACTTACGTTTGCTTTTTTGGAAAAATCATGCTATAATCGACACAAATTGATATGACTGAGGTGCTTGACATGTCAACAAAATTATCTAAGAGACAACAAGATATTTTGAACTTCATTAAGGAGGAAGTAAAAAAGAAAGGATACCCTCCCTCTGTAAGAGAAATCGGCGAAGCGGTCGGTCTTGCCTCCAGTTCAACTGTTCACGGGCATTTAGCAAAGCTTGAGAGCAAAGGACTGATTAGAAGAGACCCCACAAAGCCGAGAGCCATTGAAATTTTGGACGATGATGGCAGCCACCTTCTAACAAACAATGTGATCAACGTGCCGGTCATAGGAAAAGTGACGGCTGGTATTCCGATCACTGCCGTTGAAAACATCGAAGAATATTTTCCGCTTCCGAATCATATTGCATCAGGTGATGATCAACTTTTCATGCTTGAAGTAGTCGGAGAAAGCATGATCGAAGCAGGCATTCTGGACGGAGATTTAGTTATTGTCAGACAGCAGCAAACAGCCAATAACGGCGACATCGTTGTCGCGCTCACAGACGACAATGAAGCGACCGTAAAAAGGTTTTTCAAAGAAAAAGACTTTATACGGCTTCAGCCGGAAAACCCAACAATGGAACCGATTATTTTAAAAAATGTGACAATACTCGGAAAAGTGATCGGGCTATACCGTTCCATACACTGAATATTCGATGTCTCAAAACAGGTGAGGCATCCTTTTTCTTTTTATAAAATTTTCAAAATTCCCTCTCTTAGCGATGTTAAATTTTTAAAAATGTTTTCTAATCAATATGTATGCAGACAAGCTAGATTCAATGAAACAAATTTCAGGCGCCTTCTCCGTGCCTGCATGCAAAGCTATTATGCAACAATTCTCAACAGTCATTGTTTTTTGATTTATTTTGTTGTAGAATTTTTTATTGTAGATTTCGCTTCCTTAGCCAGTGCCGGGATGATTTACTGAATTGTTTGAATTCTTCTAACTGCTTAAATTTTAGGTATAGGAGAGGTGCTATGAATCAATTACTTATGAAACAAAGTGAACTGGAAAATGCAAAGCAATATGTCAATGAAGTATTTCAATCCGTGCAAGAAAAAAATCCGAATGAGCCTGAGTTTCTTCAAGCTGTAAAAGAAATATTTGACTCGCTTGTGCCTGTATTTGCTCAACATCCTACATATATAAAGCACGGAATACTTGAAAGAATTGTTGAGCCGGAAAGATTGATCATTTTTCGCGTTCCATGGGTGGATGACGAAGGAAAAGTGCGTGTAAACCGCGGATTTAGAGTGCAATATAATAGTGCAATTGGGCCATATAAAGGAGGCTTGCGCTTTCACCCGACCGTCAACGCCAGCATTATTAAATTTTTAGGATTTGAACAAATCTTCAAAAATTCATTGACTGGGCAGCCGATCGGCGGAGGAAAAGGCGGATCTGATTTTGATCCGAAAGGTAAATCAGATGGGGAAATTATGAGATTTACACAAAGCTTTATGACAGAGCTTTACAAACATATTGGACCAGATATTGACGTTCCTGCCGGTGATATTGGAGTTGGCGCAAGAGAGATCGGATACTTGTTTGGCCAATATAAAAGAATACGCGGCGGATTTGAAGCTGGGGTGTTAACCGGAAAAGGCATTGGGTACGGCGGAAGCTTAGCGAGAACCGAAGCGACAGGTTATGGAACTGTTTATTTTGTTGAAGAAATGCTTAATGACCATGGATTAAGCTTCAAAGGAAGCACAGTTGTTGTCTCTGGTTCTGGGAACGTTGCCATATATGCGATTGAAAAAGCAACACAATTAGGTGCAAAAGTTGTCGCATGCAGCGACTCTGATGGCTACATTTTTGATAAAAATGGAATTAATCTTGAAACGGTTAGAAGGTTAAAAGAAGTTGAAAGAAAAAGAATTAAAGAATATGTAAATGAACATCCTCATGCAGAATATTATGAAGGCTGTTCCGGAATTTGGTCCATTCCATGCGATATTGCCCTCCCATGCGCTACTCAAAATGAAATCGATAAAAAAGCAGCTGAACTCCTTGTTTCCAACGGACTCAAAGCTGTTGGAGAAGGCGCCAACATGCCGTCTACATTAGAAGCGATCGACGTGTTTTTATCAAACAATATTCTTTTTGGACCTGCAAAAGCTGCTAACGCAGGCGGAGTTGCTGTTTCAGCATTAGAAATGGCTCAAAACAGCGCAAGATTGTCTTGGAGCTTTGAAGATGTCGACGCAAAATTACGTGATATCATGAAGAACATTTACCGAAATTGCGTCAACGCTGCAAATGAATACGGCTGCTCCGGAAATCTTGTCGTCGGCGCTAACATTGCAGGATTTAAAAAAGTCGCTGATGCAATGGTAGAACAAGGAGTCATTTAAAAGATAGAAAAATGGTCATTTCCATCATTTATTCTTTATAGTGAGTAAACATATATGATAATCGCTAAAGCTTTACCTAACCTGCTTTGGCGATTCATCATGCTCACTATAATACCCCATCTTAACTTGAGTGAATAGAAATTGACATCACACCGATCCAAATTCACTCTTCTTTATTTCCACGATTGGATCAAATTTTTCTCTATCAGTGTATCCCATTCAATGAGAGAATTGAAGTTTTATGTCAGATTATCTTACATATTTTTTTACGCTGATGCCTGGACTGATTGTCTCTTGCTTTTTAATTAAAAAAGACAGATTGCGCTGATGTTCGTTTTTCTGCTTCTTCTCTTCTTTACTCTCAATATTTTGTATCATTAAGTATAAAATTTATAGAAACAAAGTAACTGCTATTAAAATTGATTTTTCCAATTAAAACATTTTATTATTGATGTGGTTGCCCCTTTTATCCAGCGCCAACAACCTTCAGCACAAATACTTGTTCATCTAAAAAACACCGAATACGACCCGCCCTTCCTCCAAATGAAACGGCGGTATTTTCACTGACTGACTTTGGATAAGACGATTCGTTGACGATGTACTACCGACTTTACATGCATCACGTAAAAATGCTAAACTGAACGCAGACAAAATCGACATGCGCCCTAACCGAAAATACAGATCTTTTGCAACGCAAACATATTTCTGGAAGTCATTCGGGGGGGGGGGAACAAAATGATTTATCATTTAGCAGGAAAACTTGCAATATTGATCATTAAAATTTTTAGTTTGCTAGAAGTCAAAGGCAAGCAGCATATTCCGGCAGACCATCGTTTTATTGTTACATGCTCTCATCGCAGCTGGGTAGATGTAGTCTTGCTCGCCGCAGCACTTTTTCCAATTCATGTCCATTATATGGCCAAAAAAGAATTGTTTCAGAACACGCTCATAGGTTGGTTTTTGAAAAAGATGCATGCTTTTCCAGTTAATCGTGAAAATCCTGGACCGAGCGCACTAAAAATTCCTTTGAAACTGTTAAAAGAAAATAAAGTTGTTGGAATTTTCCCGAGCGGCACAAGAACAGACGAGGAAGTTCCTTTAAAAAGAGGCGCGGTTACAATTGCGATGAAAGCCGGCGTTCCCATATTGCCTGCAACCTATCATGGTCCAAAAAGTTTAAAAGATTTTTTTGCCGGGAAAAAAGCTGTCGTTGCATTTGGCGAACCAATCTATTTAGAGAAAAATGCAAATCAAATTGATGATGCGCTTCAACAGCTTGAACATAAGCTGAAAGCTCTTGAAAAAAGCATAAACGACTAAACATTGACGTTTCTGATCAGCTTGTCATTTTTAGACAAACTGATCAGAAAGCTAAAGGCGAAGTAAAGTTCTGATATTTTCATTTATCGATCTAGTTCGATCCACTTATTTGTCTTCAAAGGCGGTTTGTACGCACGAAGTTTATCTATTAATATAGAGGGATTGTCTGCAAAAATCATAAACTGTTTATGCGTTTCAGGCATGAAGCCTCCCTCTACCGCATTCTCAATCATCTGTTTTACCGGCGTGTAATAGTCATCGATATTTAACAACGCCACAGGCTTTTCATGAATCCCAAGCTGCCCCCAGCTAACCGCTTCAAATATTTCCTCAAAAGTACCATAGCCTCCGGGAAGAGCAATGAACGCATCTGAAAGCTCTCCCATTTTTGCTTTCCGCTCATGCATATCATTGACTTCATAAAGCTGAGTGAGATGCTTGTGGACAACCTCTCCTTGAAATAAATTCGTCGGCATAACGCCCAATACGGTGCCTCCTAACTCTAATACGGTGTTTGCAATCACTCCCATCAGACCAATGCTGGAGCCTCCATATACGAGCTCAAGCCTGTTTTTTACCAATTCTTCTCCCAGTTTGATAGCTGCTTCTTTATACTTAGGATTTGTTCCCGGATTCGATCCTGCAAAAACACAAACACGTCTCATATTACCACTCCTGCTTCTTCTCTAAACGTTCTGACGAATGAGAAAGTCCTATTAAAAGCTGTGAATGGGATATTTCCATCACAGCTTTTTTACAAAATTATTGAAAAATCTGACTGATTTTCTCTATTTCTTCCTTTGTTAACTGGACATCTAACGTTTTTAAATTGTCAAGTACCTGTTCCGGCTTCTTCGCACCAGGGATGATCGCATCGATGGAATCGACCGTTAAATACCATGCTAGCACAACGTGAGCAATTTCAGCATTTTTCGCTTCTGCGATTGGACGCAATTGCTCGACTTTTTCGAGATTACGCGCAAATGCTTCCCCTTGAAACAAAGGATTTTGTGCACGTGAATCATTGAACTTCGCATCTTTCGAATATTTTCCGCTTAATAGACCTGAGGCAAGTGGAAAATATGGTATAAACGATATTCCATTTTCCGCTGTGTAAGGAAGCAAATCTTTTTCTGCTTGTCGTTTAAATAAGTTATATTCGGACTGAATTACATCGACATACCCATCTTTGTTCGCTTCCTTTAATTGTTCGAGCGAGAAGTTCGATACACCGATCGCACGAATTTTCCCTTCATCCTTAAGCTTCTTCAATTCACCGACAGCTTCATCCTTCGGTGTCGTTTCGTCCGGAAAATGAATGTAATATAAATCTATGTAATCCGTTTTTAAGCGTTTCAGGCTGCCCTCGACCGACTCGCGAAGGAAATCGGGAGAGTTATCAAGAACAACTTTTCCGTCTACAAATTTGTGAGCACCTTTAGTAGCAATGACTACTTCATCACGACGGCCAAACTCCTTGACGACTTCACCGATAATTTCTTCCGAACGCTCAGGACCGTAATAAAATGCCGTATCCAAAAAATTTATTCCATGATCCAAAGCTGTACGAACGATTTCTTTCCCAGTTTCATCGTCAAGGTTTGGAAAAATGTTGTGCCCGCCAACAGCATTTGTTCCAAGTCCGATTGGGTTCACATATATATCGGTCTTGCCTAATCTAGTCTTTTTTGTCACAATATTTCAACTCCTTTCATTTACATTATAACAAATTCTATCAGAAAAATCAGTTTTTTAACTAATAAGCTATTAAATATTATTATGGCTTTATAAATGAAATTATGAAAGGATTCTTTTATTCATTTTCAAGCAGCAGTTGCTCGACTGTTTATTGTTTGTTCCATTATGTTCAAATTCTTGAGGTTGTCTAAAGCATCATAAAAATATCTTAAGCAACTGCAGCCTGCTGCAATAACAAAATAAAGAGGGGGCTGTCTAATAAGTCGATTTTCCGGCTTATAGACGCTCCTTTAATGTTTTGGAAACGCTGATATATCAATGCTTATGATGTTTCGTTTTCAGTGGATTTTGACTTTCTGGACAACCTCTTTATTTTATGGACTTATCGGACAGACAATTTTTTTCAATCTTGTTTATATCCTTCAGAAGTCTTATGAAGGATTTTTCTTTTGCTCTCTTTCTTCATTAGGTTCTTCAAAAGTTTTATGACGGACATTCAGCACATACAATCGCTTCTTGTTGGACTTCATTGCCTCTATAAAGAACATTTATAAATTTTATTTCATTATTTTTGTCCTTCACAGTTGTATTTCTCAAAATCTTTCATTTTAGCAACTCGTCGGACAGCCCCACTGTTTGCTTGAAAGCAATTCCGTCCTTTACTTTCAATCTTTTTATTTAGAAGGATATTCTTTTTTTCGGCAATTATATCAATTAATTAAAACAGAATAAAGCATTACTGAAAAATTGCAAATTAGTGTCTGTCAAAACATTTATTTTGCGAATACTTATCTTGATTTCATAAAATCCACCGAACGCTCACGATTTTTTATTGTAAATCTTGTGGAATTCGGCAGCTCTGTTAATATATTTGATGCACAAGGTTCAAAGTTGATAAACATTTTTTCAAATATAAGAACTCCCGCACTTTGACGAAACTTTTTGGCATTACGGATCATTTTTGATCCGCTTTGCGTGGAATTAAGCAGCTCTTTTGATATATGATGTACGAGCCTTGAGAATTACAAACATTTACAAATGAAAGAGCACGCCCAATTTCCTTCCGCATTTTGTTATAAACATTTTGGAATGACGGCCAATTGATTGCTGGCAACATTTTGATCCAATTTACTTGCTTTTATTGGTATCTTTCACAGCTTATTTTTGATAAAGCTGCCGGTACCAATTGGATGCTGCCTGAACTTCTGATAAAGTCAGCTCATGTCCTCCATTTTCCCAATGCAAGTGCACATTTGCGTTGTTATTTTCTAAAAATGTTTTAAGCTCTATTGATTCTTCAGGAGAGCAAATTTGATCACGCTTTCCAGCTGCAATAAAAACGTTTTTTCCTGATAGATCCGGCAGATCCATCCCTCTTCTCGGCACCATCGGATGATGCAAGATGGCTCCATTTAGCGCATCCCGAAAATGGAATAAAAGGCTGGCTGCTATATTTGCTCCGTTGGAATAACCGATTGCGATTACAGAATTTCGATCAAATCGATATGTTTGCGCTGCTTCATCTAAAAACGAGTTTAATTCCTTTGTACGGAAAACAAGATCTTCTTCATCAAAAACTCCTTCGGCAAGTCTTTTAAAAAAACGCGGCATTCCATTTTCCATTACATTTCCGCGCACAGCTAAAATCGATGCTTCTGGATCAATAATTTCTGCAATGGGAAGAAGATCAAACTCATTTCCGCCGGTTCCATGCAGCAATAGGAGTGTCGGTTTTGCCGGATTGCTTCCTTTTTGAAAAATATGTTTCATCGTTTTTTCTCCTTCTCAGCGTTTATTAAGCATTACTTTTCTTATTCGTCAAGGTTACGGACTTCCACTGGCATCAACTTATTTTCCAACCGTTCCCGATACTTTTCGTAACGCTCCGGAAGCTTTAATTCTTTTCCAAGTGCATCTAAAGATTCATCAATTGCAAAACCCGGAGGATCTGTTGCAATTTCGAACAAAATTTCACCATGCTCTCTGAAATAAATAGAATGAAAATACTTTCGATTCTGAACTGGCGTTACCCTGTATCCATTTGATTCTAAAGATGTTTTCCATTCTAATTGATCGTTGTCGTCTTTTGCCCGAAGCGCGATATGATGGACTGTTCCAACCCCCATGATGCCGCGTCCGGAAGAAGTAAATTTTACATCAACGACATTGCCGATTTCACTTGGAGACTGAAAACGAATAAAATCTCCTTCCCTTCCAATTCGTTGAAGTCCAAAAATATTCTCCAACAACTCTGACGTTTTTTCAGGAAATGATGAATATAATACGGCGCCGCCAAATCCTTTAATGGCAACATCAGAGGTGACATGGCCAAATTCCCATTGATTTAATTCTCCTTCTTTTCGTTCCACTAGCTCAATGTTCAAACCGTGCGGGTCTTGAAATACAAGCAGTGACTCACCAAACCGTTCTGTCATTGTAAACGGAATTCTAAATTTATCTAGTCTTTCTTGCCAAAAGCTCATGGAACCTTCTGGTATCACATAAGAAGTTACACCCACCTGACCCTTGCCGATTTTTCCTTGATACGCATCAGGCCAAGGAAAGAAAGTAATCAGTGTCCCTGGCTTTCCTTCTTTATCCCCGAAATAAAAATGGTACGTGCCGGGATCATCGAAATTCACAGTTTTTTTAACTAACCTCAGCCCTAAAACTCCAGCATAAAAATCAATATTTTCCTGCGGATGGCCGACAATAGCAGTAATATGATGAATTCCAGCTGTTTTCTTTTTCATCTTTGATTCTCCTCGTATACTAAGTTTCAGAAAGTTTTTTTATCGAATTTCCAGTCCGATACGCTCCTTGACAATCGCATATCTTGGGTGGTTACCTTTGTGGGAGGGGCGCGCCCCTCCCACAAAGGGTTCAGCGTACCGGGGTTGGACTTTTCGCAATGTTCCTGGATAATGGTCTTAGGATCATCGGGGATACTCTTCTCACTCCTGTAGCTTCGACTACTTGTAAAGTCTGTCTCCCCGGCTCCTGTTTGGACGTCTAACCCGCAGGCTGTTCCCGTTGGTTTTCCCCATGCTGGAAGGAGCAGCTTCCAGGGCAGCCCATGGTCCAACGTGAGTTCTCATATGCGAGGGTGACTGGTCAACAGGCGCGATCCGGGGGCATCCCGAAGAGTCCTACCCCTCGATCCTACAACAATAGGAGGTGATCTCATGAAACTCTACGTCGGGATCGACGTGAGCTCACGCGACTTAGCCACCTGCATTATGGATCATGAAGGAAATACGTGCGCACGCTTCAAAGTGGATAATCATCTTCTGGGCGCCACCTTCCTTCGGGATCAAATCCTCCTGTGGGCTAACAAGCGAAAGCCAACCGAAATTCTGATCGGGATGGAAGCCACCTCGGTCTACAGTTGGCATCCAGCTATGTTTTTCCACCAGCAGGAGGCCTTGCAGGCTTGGAACGTCAAGGTGTTTACGATCAATCCAAAGCTCATTCGCAAGTTTAAAGAAGCCTATGTCGACTTGGAGAAAACGGATGACATCGATGCTTGGATCATTGCGGATCGGCTTCGCTTCGGCCGTCTGAAGATGACGGCTGTCCTCAAGGAGCAGTTTCTCGCGCTTCAGCGACTGACACGCATGCGATATCATCTCGTCCACCAGTTAACCCGTGAGAAACAGTATTTTCTCCAGCACTTGTTTTACAAATGCAGTTCCTTTACCCAAGAGGTGGACAGTTCGATCTTCGGACATGCCATTCTCGAACTGCTGCTTGAGTCGTGGAGCCTCGATGACATCTGCCAAATGGATGTCAAGCAGTTGGCCGACTTCCTGCGCCAAAAAGGGCGCAATCGCTTTGCCGATCCGGAATGCATCGCCAAGTCGATTCAAAAGGCGGCCCGTTCGTCGTATCGGTTGTCCAAGTGTGTCGAGGATTCCATCGACTTGCTGTTAGGGCTGTCGATTCAATCAATCCGCAGCCTGCAATCGCAGCTCAAAGAGCTCGATAAAGCCATTACCCGCCATCTTGAAGGCATTCCGAACACACTGCAAACCATCCCAGGCATCGGACCGGTTTATACCGCAGGCATCCTGGCCGAAATCGGGCAAATCGAGCGGTTTCACAACCAGGCCGCCTTGGCAAAATATGCCGGCTTGACATGGTCCAAGCACCAATCGGGCCGTTTTCAAGCCGAGGACACCTCCCTCATTCGTTCCGGCAATCGCTATCTCCGTTACTACCTAGTGGAGGCTGCCAACTCGGTGCAACGGCATGATGCGACGTTTCGTGCGTACTACCGGAAGAAGTATGAGGAAGTGCCCAAACACCAACATAAACGAGCCCTCGTCCTCACCGCTAGAAAACTCGTGCGTGTGATCGATGCGCTGCTACGCAACGGTCAAATCTACACGCCAAGAAAGGGGGAAGATCGATAAGAGGATCGATCTGGTATACCAATATCAACCTTTAGACCCAGTTTATTACATGTACTAATACTGGGTTTCTTCAGTATTGCCTTTTTTCGGATCATCGGACAAGGGAATTTCCAATTTCTATGATTTTTCACCTTGACATATTACCGCAGGACTTTATTATTTTCTTTACGCGATTCATTTTTGTAAATCAATTATTTTAACGGGTCGTTATTTCGAATTAAAATATCTCGAATTAAATTATTTTTAATTCGAAATAATTTTATCAAATCTTTCATTTATTGTCAAAAAGCTGATCTGTTGAATTTTTCATCTCTTTTCGTTCCGTATTCACTAAAATACCATCCTTACCAAAATGAAAGCAATCGCAAGAGCAGCGTTTGAATGCGAAGAGAAACCTCCCTCTCCTCTTACGCGCAAAATCGTTACAGAAATTGTTGTTCTGGCCGCAGCAAGGGCTATCGGCCGTTCCATAAATTTTTTTTGTGATGGCTCGGCAAACACAGTCGAATTTAAGATTGGTGATGAACACGCAACATCCTGAAAGTAGCCGGCATCCGCCAGCTGCTTTCAGATAAACCGAAAACATGCAAAAGCAAATTGCTTTTTGCAGACTGATCGGAATGACCGTTGCAATTTAATATTAGTAAATCCGTATGGCTTTAGCAAATGTAGACAAATGAAGTTGAATACCGTAACCGGACAGGTATCATTTCTGATCTTCTTTTTTATCATCTAATTCAAAGAACTCAGCAAAATCCATCAGCGAAGCATCTTTGTCTTTTAACGCCAATTTTGCTAAGATGATTTCGAGAAGACATAAGCCAATTAAAATAAGTAATCCTTTCATCATATTCCTCCCCCCCTCAAACTCATCTCTTTGTCAACATCAACATAATGTATGAAACGCGTTTCAGGTCAAGGATTTTTAAAAGAAAGGGATATTTCATGGCAACGATTCGTGATATTGCAAAGCTTGCAGGTGTTTCTGTTACAACGGTTTCGAGAGTTTTAAATAATCATCCATATGTCAGTGACGAAAAAAAAGAAGCGGTTTTAAAAGTGATAGAAGAAATCAACTATAAACGGAACATTCATGCAGTCCACTTGTCTAGAGGCTTTTCAAATTTGATCGGCGTCGTCCTGCCTAAAATCGATCATCCTTATTTTAGCAGCATTGTGGAAGGGATTTCGGAGGAAGCGATCAAGCATCATTTGCAGCTTGTTCTCTTTCAAACGAATTATGAACCAGCAAAAGAGCTTGAAGCATTGGAATTGTTGCGGGGAACCTTATTGGATGGTGTCATTTTTTGTTCAAGAGCCATTTCCTTTGATGTATTGAAAGAATATAAAAATGCTGGACCGATCGTTCTTTGCGAAGATTCAGACCAAAGCCATTTCCCTTCTTTGAGCATTCCGCATGAACAGGCATTTCAGTTTGGTTTGGACTATTTAATTTCGAAAGGTCATACGAAAATTGCATTTACTTTAGGACGAATGGAAGGGCCAAACAGTAAAAAAAGAAGAAAAGCCTATAAAACAAAAATGAAGGAATTAGGCGAACCGATTCGAAGCGAGTGGATCTTCGACAAATGCCTATCGATCACTGACGGCAAACAGCTTATGGAAAAGCTTCAGCATTTAGAGAAAAAACCGACTGCCTTTTTTGTTACAAACGATCAAGTGGCAGCAGGTATCTTATTAAGTGCCGAACAATATAAAATAAAGATTCCTCAAGACATTGCCATCTTAAGCTTTGATAATCAGCCTATTGCCGACATCATGGGAATCACTACTATTGAAATCCCAATAAGAAAAATGGGGAAGCTTGCGGTGCAATCGATTATTCATTGTAAAGAAAAACGGGAGCAAACAAATAAGAAGATGACTCTCCCCTTTCGGTTAATTGAGCGGAAAACTGTGTAACCCATGAAGAAGGATGCCCCCTCTTTAGAGTTCAAATCATTCCTGCCAAACGATCATCTGCAAAAACCGAAGCAGCTTGGCAGGATTTTTCATTTGATTTTGTAATCATTTTGACGATTTGCATGCGTCTTTTTCCATATTCCGTTTTCTTTTGACGTTCAGTGTGAAATTCATCGATTACTACTCAAAGCTGGTTAACAACTTGTCTGCATACTTACTCCCCTTTTTGGCCGACAGCAAAGTGTACGTCAATCACAAATGGCCTTACAGATGTTTTCAATTGCATAGCAATGAAAATCCTTAAAATTGGAGCGTTATTTCCCCAAACCGCTTTTTAAAACAATTTTCCTACTCCGTTAATTTTCTTCTTATCAGCAAGCTTGCGATCACGATGCTCAAAATATTTGCTGCATAAACAAACGCTTCATTTCCGTCAACCATCGAGTTGAATTTGTAAAAAAAGTGCGGCCATGGTATAAGTTCGCCGTTTGTCACGTATTCGACAACCGTATAAATGGCAATGAATCCGAACGCCATTTCAACATTTTTGACCAATAAAATCAATAACGCACCAATCAGCAAAAAATTCAACCCGAGCAGCAAGGCGAATAAAATTAAATGCCAAGGCACATCCGCTAGATTACGGAAGAAAAACAACAAGATCATTAACAAATTCATCACGGTGTAATATCGCATTAAATCAATAATGGCGTGCTTTTTATACAGATTGATCAATGTTTCCCATGCCCCGTCCTCCCTTCTAACCATGATCCTAAGCAGAACATAATCATTGAAAGGAAATCGAAATACGCCTCAAGTCGTAGTTCAAAATATGCCTCAGGTTCGTTATGAGCAGCGACCACAAAAGGTAAGATGAAAATTGAAAGGAGGTCATTCAAATTATGAAAAAAATTGGTTTGTTCATCGCAGGTGCAATAGCCGCAATAGTTTTAATCGCCAATCTCGGCTCAATCGTCGGACTTCTTATCAGTTTGCTTGTTCTATACTTTTCGTTTAAACAATTTGTGAAATCCGACAAAAAATCAAAAAAATGGTTTTGGGGGATTGTCGGGCTGATTGCACTATCTGTTTCAGCTGCAAATGTCCCAGCTATTCTCGGTTTAATCGCCGCATATGTGCTTTATCTCATTTTTAATAATTGGAAAAAATCGAATGATCCGTATGTGTCAGACGATCCATTCACCAATTTTGAAAAACAATGGGAATCACTAAAACGACAATAAATGGAGGGGAAAAAAATGAGCATATTTACGAGATTAAAAAATGTGATTATGGCCGATTTACATGATTTATTGAATGAACAGGAACAAAGGAATCCAATTGCGCTATTAAATGAATATTTGCGCCAATGTGAAAAGGAAGTTGAAAAGGTTCAAAAATTAATCGAACGCCAACGATTATTAAAACAAGAGCTGTTAAGAGAATACAACCATGCTGAACACTTAAAAGAAAAAAGAAAATATCAAGCCGAAATTGCGTTGAAAGCGCAAGAAGAAGAATTGCATCAATTTGCCATCAACGAGCAGCAGCAGTATGAGGAGCGTGCATCAAAATTAAAACAAGCGCTTGAACAAGCAACGAAACAGCTCATTGACTTAGAACATAAATATGAAGAAATGAAACATAAATTAAAAGATATGCATATAAAGCGCATGGAGCTGATGGGACGAGAAAATATTGCACGCGCCTACTCCCGGATCAACCAAGTTCTTGAGCAGCATAATTCCGAAAAGAACCATTTTGTTCGCTTTGCTGAAATAGAGAATTACCTTGATGAACTGGAAAATCGAATCAACAACAGATACGATACATTAACATTTGATGCAAGAATCGCAAAGCTTGAAAAAGAATTAAAAAATCAAGAAACGGATTCAAATTCTTAACGTAAATTGTTATGCTATAAGGGCGTAGTTCTCTACGCCTTTCCATATTTATGTTCACACTAATAGGAAGGAGAGGAGCCTCGTGTTTCATCAATCGAAAATAGATTTTACAAAATGGATTTTCGTCATTGGCATCATCTTATTCATCGCAGAGCTTTTATTTTTCAATGGTGAGGCCCTTTTCTTCCTAATGATGATGATTTTTTGCGTATATATTGGAAGAAAAAGAATGCCGAAAAAATCAGGATTATTGTTATTTTGGATCGGAATAATCGGCGGCGTTCTATCTTTTTTCAATATGTTTACATTCCGACTGCTTCTATTTGCTGTTTTCATTTACTTTATTTTTCACTATGTTCAAAACAAGCAGGTAGCTGCTAAAAAGTCTCCTAAAATTGAAGAAGCAGATCCAATCCTCTCGCAAGAAGAGACATTTTCCAAAACGCCTCTTTTTCAAAACAGATTGTTCGGAACGCAGCGAACCGAAGAACAAATATACAGATGGAACGATGTCAACATTCAAACAGGCATCGGCGATACAGTAATAGATTTAAACTATACGATTCTTCCGAAAGGTGAAGCGGTGATTGTCATCCGAAAGCTTATCGGCAATATCGAAATAATTGTTCCTTACGAGCTGGAAGTGTCCGTCCACCATTCCGGTTTCATCGGCTCCTACTCCATTTTTGATTATAGTGAACCGAATGTATGGAACGAAACAATTCGATATGAGTCCAAAAACTATCATGAATCTGCCCAAAAAGTGAAAATCATCACCTCTATAACCTTTGGCAGAATAGAGGTGAAAAGAACATGAATGTATTGCAAAGACAAATTATTATCTGCTTAGTAACATCAGTAGTCACTTTTTTATTTTTCACTGTTTCGCTTTTGCTTACGTTCCTGTTTCCTAATTGGACATTACTATGGAAACAAAAAATTCTTGATATTCCGTTTATCCTCTTCACGTTCGTAATCAGCAGCGCCATCGGCTTGCTTTTCGGCATTCTATTCGGACTTCCTTTTAAAGATAAACTACACAAGATTGAAGACAAACTAAAAAAAATAACAAAAGGAGAAACGGTTGAACAAAATGAACATATAAACATTAAAGAATTAGATGAAATCAACCTTCGAATTGACCAAGTGCAGCATCATCTCATTGAACAGACGAAATTAACGCAAAAACTTGCAGGTGAAAACGCAAAAGAACAAGAAAAAAGATTGGAAGAAATCATTTCACAAGAAAGGCAAAGGCTGGCACGCGAGCTGCATGACTCTGTCAGTCAAAACTTGTTTGCGGCCTCGATGCTCATTTCTGCTGTTAAAGGAAACAAGGAAAAAATCGATGAAGGAACGAGCAAACAAATCCATTTAGTTGAAGAAATTATTCAGCAGTCCCAGCTTGAAATGCGCGCTCTTCTTTTGCATTTGCGGCCTGTCCCTTTAAAAGGTAAATCTTTGCAAACTGGAATTGAAGAACTGCTCACAGAGCTGCGGCAAAAGGTGCCGATGAACATCCAATGGAAGACAGAGCAATTTCCTCTAGATAAAGGGATTGAAGACCATTTATTCCGCATTTTGCAAGAATCGGTGTCAAACACTCTTCGCCACGCCAAAGCGAATACACTTGAAGTATTGCTGATCAAACGGAAAAATATGGCCATTTTACGGATTGTCGACGATGGTGTAGGATTTGACGTTCAATCGGCAAAATCAGGAGCATATGGTTTGCAAAACATGTATGAACGTGCAGCCGAAATCGGCGGAACATTGCAAATTGTCAGTGTCCCTCATGAAGGAACTAGATTGGAAATAAAAGTACCGTTGTTAACAGATGAAGGTGATAAAAATGATTAAAGTATTACTAGTTGATGATCATGAAATGGTAAGAATCGGCGTTTCGGCTTTTTTATCGTCCCAGCCTGACATAGAAATCGTCGGCGAGGCTGATAATGGCAAAAAATGCATTGAACTAGCTTTACAATTAAAGCCTGATATTATTTTAATGGACCTCGTCATGCCGGAAATGGACGGGATTGAAGCGACAAAAGAAATACTTCATCAATGGCCAGAGGCAAAAATCATTATTGTCACAAGCTTTCTCGATGATGAAAAAGTCTACCCTGCCCTTGAAGCCGGTGCTGTCAGCTATATGTTAAAAACTTCAAAAGCAGACGAAATCGCCGATGCGATCCGTTCAACATATCAGGGACAATCTGTCTTAGAGCCTGAAGTGACAACGAAAATGATGGCAAGAATGAATAAAAAACAAAACCGCCATCCTCATGAAGAATTAACAAACCGAGAAATGGAAGTGCTGCTTTTAATGGCTCAAGGGAAATCAAATCAAGAAATTGCAGATGAGTTGTTCATTTCATTAAAAACCGTCAAAGTTCACGTCAGCAACATTTTAAGCAAACTGGGCGTTCAAGACCGCACCCAAGCCGTCATTTATGCGTTCAAGCATTCGCTAATCAAGTAAAATTGGCAATAAGCGAAGAAAAGAGAATGTGGAATGGTTTTTCACCGAAAGACAAATACAGGAAAACCGTTTTCATTCGAAATTTATGTATCATTTTACATATATAATCAAAACAAAAAAATTGCTAGTTTTCCCAACCTAATAGAAGATCACATACGTAAGCGATGTTATTCATCTACCAAATGAATGCATATTCGTCGACAAAAGCAAATATAAACATGTTAACGCTTGATAAAATCGGCTAAAAATAACTCAAAAATCTCAAGCGAAACGATGGCGGAAATCGAAATAATCGATAAAATCGGTAAAAGTAATCAGAAATTTTCCTATTCGTTTTCCGCCAAAAACTAGTTTTCTCTTAAAAAACAATAGATGAACAAAAGTCCTAGCATGACTATCTAGGCTGCCGAAAAATAGCAACCTTTCCTTGCAGATAGCATATTAAATAAGCCTTTTGTTTCTAGGTTTAGGAACAGTGCAAAATGAGATACATAACAAGGTTCTTCTGCTCGAAACTTGAAAAAGACGTAATTTTCCCCCAACAGTATTCCGGCTTTTATCGTATATATGGAGCATGCTCTTTTTCCAATGCATCTTGCAGCCATCTCGGATGCATCGTTAAAAGGTTTTCCGGCAGATCGTTTGGAGCGAAAAATCGTGCATCAAGCGTTTCATCTGTTTTTTGACGCAGCGTGCCTCCAATGATTTTGCACTCAAAGCAAGTTGTAATAAAGTGGCTGATTTCGCCATTTGGGTATAAAAAAATTTGTGAATCCGGATCTGAGTAAATACCGATCAACCGAGTTACCTCCACTTCAAGACCTGTTTCTTCATAAATTTCTCTTATAATTGCTTCTTCCACCTTTTCTCCCGGCTCTACATGCCCTGATGGAATGCTCCATAGTCCGTTATCCGACCGTTTTAATAGGAGAACTTGCTGCTGTTCATTAAAAATAATTCCCGCCACTCCTGCTTCGATCCGCTCCGGCCATGCAAAATCACGCGTATTCCATTGTTTAATTTTGACACGATCATCAAATAAAGACTGCAAATTGCCGATCACCGCATCCGGATTGCGGTAATCCCCGGGAGATGGAAACGGTGCATTCTTCCCGTTGGAAATTAAAATCGCTTGAATCCCTGCTTGATGAGCACCTAATATATCAGTTAACGGGTTATCGCCGATCATAACCACTTTTGCTTTAGACGAAATCGATTCAATCGCTTTCTGAAACATAAATGGATTCGGTTTGCCGACAATGTACGGTTTTTTCCCGGTTGATGCTCGTATCATTTCAGCAACAGCTCCTGTTGCAGGCAAAGGACCTTTCGAAGTAGGGAAACTCATATCGGCATTCGTTGCAATAAACTTCGCACCATTATGTATTTGTTTTACCGCTTCCTGAATATCGTACAAAGATACATTGCCGCTCCAACCGACAACAACGGCTTCTGCCTGCTCTTCACCCTTTACAACCATTACTCCTGCTTGACTGCACTCGTGCTTTAAATGATCGTCCCCCAGCACATAGGCACTGCGAATATTTTGTTTTCGCAAATATTGAGCTGTCAACCAAGCGGATGTAATGATTTCCTCTGGACTTGCTGTAATCCCCATTCGCTTGAGCCGTCCGGCAATTTTTTCTCTCGTTGTACAAGGATCATTTGTAAGAAACCGAATCATTTTCTTTTCTTGACGCAAGCGCCGCAAAGATTCAACTGCCCCAGGAAGCGGATTTTCTCCTATGTAAATCACTCCGTCTAGGTCAAATAAAAACACGTCAAATTCATCTATGATCATGAAATCATCCTTCCTTAGTGAACCATTTTCGCATGAAACAAGCTGATTGAAAAAACTTCCTCATCACCAAGCTAATTCAAGTTAAAGTGATCGTTTTCTCGAAAAGATTTGAACTTATTTAAAGTACCTCAAAACTAACTCGTGTTAAAACAATCGTTTTCTCAATGAACCATTTCTTAAACTGGCGCAAAACTTTTAGAAGTTTTTTTGCTGTCAAACCAAAAGATGTTTCAATGAAACGATTTGCCTTGCTTGAAAGTTTGCATGAGCTTGTATGAGGAGAATCTTCTCTCTTTATTTCCACTTCTACATATGATTATAATAGATTTATCGTTCACGCAGCAAAAAGGCGGTTTAAATGAAGAAAATGTGATGTGGAAAATTGGGAATTTGAGCAATAAGACAAAAGTTTTTTCAAAAAGACTGTGCAATTCGTGCACACTAAGAACTAATCTCTAATCAAATGTATGCTTTTACGACTGATCTCCTTTCTAATAAAGAAAGGTCTGTATTTGATCTGACATTTATGCAAGTTGTCTTCCCCCTCTAAATGCCAGCAATACTGAACATTTATCCCCCTTTTTGCAGGGAGCTGGTCTATGTATCGCTCAAAAGTTTAAGGTGAGGACATTTATCCCCACCCAAATACATCTTCTGATATCAAAAAAATCAAACACATTCTTCTTTCTAAAGCTTAAATTGCCGTACAAATTCATTCAGCTCTTCGGCTAGCTTCGCTAGTTGTTCGGAGCTGTTCGCCACTTCTTCCATAGAACTGCTTGTTTGTTCGGCTGCCGCAGAGGTTTGCTCAATACCTGCTGCTGATTGCTCGGAGATCGAGGCTATTTCCTCGATGGAACGGTTCATTTCCCGGCTGTTGGAAGCGATTTCCTTCAAGTTGTTCGCAATCGTTTGAATATGATGAACCATGTCCGTAACAGCTTTGTTGATCGTTTGAAATGTTGCGCCTGTATTTTTAATTTGCTCTGTTCCTTGTTCAACCTCCTGATAGCCGCTCTTTAAAGCATCAACTACATTCTTTGATTCATTTTGGATATTGTCGACAATGCTTGTTATGTCTGAGATTGAGACGGAAACTTGTTCAGCGAGCTTTCTTACTTCATCTGCAACTACTGCAAAGCCTTTTCCGTTTTCGCCTGCTCTTGCCGCTTCAATCGCTGCGTTTAATGCTAGAAGATTCGTTTGGTCCGCAATTCCTTGTATGACTGATACGAGTTTTGTAATTTTTTGCAAATGTCCGTTTAAACCGAGCACTTTATCAACAGATTGTTGAAAAATTTCGTCAATTTTCGACATTTGTTCGGTAGAAGACATCATTAGTTTATTTCCTTTGCCGGCAATTTCAAGCACCTCTCTGGAGACTGATTCAATATGCTCCCCTTTTTCGCTGGCATCTTGAACTTTTTCGACAAATACCTCCATCTTTGCTGCCATGTCGCTCGCGCTGCTTGCTTGCGTTTCAGCGCCTGATGCCAATTCCTGCATGGTGGTTGAAACCTGCTCTGATCCGGCCTTCACTTCATTTGCAGAGTGGGTCATCTCCTCGCTGTGGCTTGTCAGTACTTCAGAAGCATTCGAAATGTTTGTAATCATTTCTTTCAGTTTCTTTTGCAGCTGATTTATGGCATGTGCCAGATTTTGTGTTTCATCTTTCGAACGGATTTTTATTTCACCTTGTGTTAAATCTCCATTAGCCAGCAAATGCATGCGCTCAGATACGGCGTGTATTGGTTTGGAAATGCTGTTTGAAAACAGCCATACGATGAAAAATCCAATCACAATCGTTGCGCCAATGACAATCATTAAAAAAACGAGAAGATCATTAGCCGGCTGATTGAAATCCATTAAATACGTGCCCGCACATACAACCCATCCCCAATGAGGATCAGTTTTTGAATAGGCGACTTTTTTTTCAATTCGATTTTCGTTGTCAGGCAAAGCCCATTCGTAATAAGTTAAACCGCCACCTTCATTTCCGGTTTTAATCATTTTTTGATTGAATTTTACGCCTTTGGAATCTTCGTCATTCCAGCCTTGTCTGCCTTCTATAACTGGATGTGCAATAAGAGTTCCTTTTTGATCGATAATATACATGTATCCGTTTTCGCCTAAATCAAAATTTTTATTAATTGACCGTTTGCCGTCAGCATTCTTTTCCCCCAATATCGCAACTTTTACCTGTTCCTGCGCTTCTTCTAAAGACAATGTTCCCTTTTCAACCTCTTTATTTAACGCATCGATTAACTCAATGGTCATTTCGACGCTATTTTTTAAGTTCTTTTCCCCCAGCTTGTTTAAACTGGAAGTTGTTTTCTGATAGCTTAACAAGCCTAAAATGACTAACGGAATCGTTAATAATAGAAATGAAATGGTCATTAGCTTCATACGTATCGTGAATTGAAATTTCTTTTTCATGAAAATCATTACCCCTTTGTTATGCCATAATTTTTTTAAAGAATTCGTTCTTTCCTCTTAGAAAAGCGTTACGAACTCATTTCCATCCATTTTCACTCCCCAAATCCGAAATTGGTTGCTTGACATTTTAATTATCGGCCTCTAAACATACTTTTTTTATTTAGTTAATTAATCATTTATTGTCAAATATGTATTTTTTTAGCTAACATCGAACGTATATGGTCAAAAATATAATGAACCGATAATCCTTTATTTAAGCGTTTTCATTAATTTTATCGTTCATTTAGTGCGGTTCTTTTACGTCAATGAAGCAAAAATAATCTGAAAATAGTCTATATGTTCGATCCGATAAAATTTATTTTTCTAATTCATTTACTATGAATAAGCAGCAATTATTTTTTTGTATTTTCCCTCATCGGCTTCGGCTCGCCTAATAAATATCCTTGAGCGTAATGAACCCCCAATGCTTTAGCCATGTCTAAATCTTCTTTTTTCTCAATTCCTTCTAAAACTAGTTTCATATTGGTACGTTCGCAAAGAAATAAAAGTTTTTTAATAACATCTTGATTTTTGCCCGAATTATATAAATTTTGGCCTAAAGAACGATCGACTTTAATATAATGCGGGTTTAAATCGACAATGGTTTCTAACGATATTTCACCTTTTCCGAAATCATCAACGGCAACTTTATACCCTTCATCTTTTAAAAATTGAATATTTTTTTTCAACAATTCAATATTTTCGATTTTTTCACTTTCATTTATTTCAAAAACTACTTTTTCGGTCGACTGAAAAAAAAGGTTTATTTTTTTTATAAATTGGGTAAAAGAATGATGAACAATCGTCGATGGAAATACGTTAATAAACAGCTTTTGCTGCAGGTCTCCCATCGATGTTATTGCATTGTGAATGGAGCAAGTATCCAGTTCATATAAAAAACCGCATTCACGGGCGATTTGAAACAAAATTTCCAGATCGGAAAAATATTTGCAGCGAAGCAAAGCTTCGTATCCATATATTTTTGATTCTTTTAATTCATAAATAGGTTGAAAAAAATGACAAAATGATTTGTTATCTATAATTTCTTTTATCCTTCTAATTTCCCATTTAACCAATGGAAGAACCTCCTATACGTCTATCTATAGACCTATTTCGGATAATGTCTAATGTTATATTTCATATTTTTAGTATATATTTTAATACTTTTAATATCAATAGTCTCTTGGGGGCTTAACTCTCATAGTAGATTGTAAAAAGGAATCACTATTATCCCCAAGGAGTGACGGTTCATGACTAAAATACAGCAAATAATCGGAGAAAGAATCCGAAATTTTCGCAAGAAGAAAGGGTGGAGTCAAGAAGAATTAGCAGATATAGCAAATCTACATGCTACTTATATTGGACAATTAGAAAGAGGTGAAAAAAACGCAACATTGGAAAGTATTAACAAAATCGCAACGGCGCTTGAGGTTTCTTTAGAGGAATTATTTAAATCTATTCAACCAAATTCAAAAAAACCAGATTATACTTTGTCGCAAATTATTACAAAACTTCAGGCAAGGCCGGTTGAAGATCAAAAATTCATACTAAACATGCTGGATCTCCTATTGAACTGGAAAGATAAGTAGCAGTATTCCAAAAAAGGGGGGGACAATCCCCCTCTTTTGGAACTTATTTATCATTTTACATCATGTTAGCAACATGCTTTTCAGCATCTAATACATCCATCTCCCCTGATAAAAGCCGGGGCAGCAAAGCGTTTTGCAATTTTTTGAGCCGGTCATTTTCATTGGCATTATGTATCATCATCGCATAATAATTGCTGGTGAAACGTATAAATTTTTTTAAAATATCATCCGGCGGAAGCACAATTTTCATTTTTTTTATCTCATCCGCGCTGACATTCGGCTGTGCAGATCCAGTAGACCGATCTAAAATTTTTTGGCGGAAATCCGGCAATTTAGTTATGGCATAGACAAATGGCAATGTGTTCATCTCGTGCACGCTAGAATAAAATTTGCCGACACGTTGATTTAATAATGCGGGTTCTTCAAAATAGTAAATGCCGCATTTCCCGATTTCAGCGCCTGTTAGCCCAATGAGCAGATCTCCTTGTGTAATTTTGAAACGATCTAATCGATGGAATAAAGATGGATCTACATATGCTGCATCTTCTTTGTTGATGAAAGGCGGGACAATATTTTTTATTTTTATTACTGGTATGCCTTCACATTTCCATTCCTTGCTTTTAAAAGCATATCCATTTTGTAATTCTATAACTTCACCTAATGTTCCTGCCTTCCATCCTTTCGGAATCATTCCCAATTCAGAAAGTTCGAACCCTCTATCTTTAAAAGGCCCAAACTCTATGAACCAGTATTTGTAAAGTGTCATGATCGTTTCATCGATCGTTTTATTTATCTTGATATTCAGTTCAATTTTATCATCAATTGTTCCTAATATGTCCGCAATCTTCTCTTGCGTCCGCATGTCCGGCAGCAATACGAGCGCATTTTTAATAGAATCCATGCTGACAGCCGGATACGCAGCTCCCTGTTCCTGAGAAACTAAATAATCTGTAAAAGATTGATTGGAAATAAGGTAATACACATACCTCGGATGAATATGCTCCGTAGGCCGAAGAACCGCAAAACCGGTCGATACAACTTGATTTTCTTTCGGATTTTTTAAAAACAAAAAGGATCTTCGATTCGGACGGACGGTCGAAAGAATTGTATCGCCTGCTCGAACCAGCCTTTTTGCTCTGCTGGGCGCTTCATGAATCAAATATTGCGATGTCTCCCTCAGTTCGCCTGTTCCAACAGACGAAATATCGATGTAATCGATCATTTGAAAGGGAAATTGTTTCGTTAATGATTCAGGATTTATTTGAACAATCTCACCAAGCCGAACTTTCTTCCAGCTCGCCACATAAATTCCTCCACATGCATTAATTTTGAAACTTTATGGGGCAGTCTAATAAGTCGATTTTCCGGCTTATAGACGCCCCTTTAATGTTTTAGAAACGTTGATCCGTTGATATATCAATGCTTATGATGTTTCGTTTTCAGTGGATTTTGACTTTCTGGACAGCCCCATGACAATTCCGAAGCAACAATCAGATCGCTTCCCCAATTTTTCTAGTTATAGCTCGTTCAGAACATAATCCTCCTGTTTTGATCCATATTGATTAGCTTTTCATTTCCAATCAAAGCGGATAAAAAAAACTGCACTATTTTAATTTTTCTTCTGCTTCCGGCATGATGATAGATGTAAAAATTCTTTTTTTTCGGTTAGGAGCAGGCTGGTTTTCCATTAGCTTTTTCATCGCCCGGTTGATAGTTTGAGCAAATTGAAAAAACTCTTCGTCGCTTGCATAAAAGCGAACCTGCCGAAATCCCACCCCATCTTTTAGGAGATCGATTTGTTCTTGTCGTAAATATCTCTCATAATCCGCTAAAATATTGGCGATAAATCTCATAAATATGTTCAAATGTTCATCTCTGCTTATATGCTGCAAATCGCTGTCTTCGAGCCCAATCGTTTCATCCGGCAAGGCATAAACTTTTTCTATTGTTCCCCTTATCTTTCTTTTCTCAACGATTTCAATCAGCTTTGCTTCTTCAAGTTTTTTTAAATGTCTGTACAAGGATGCTTGCGGAACTTCCGGCAGAAACTCCATTATTTCCTGCACAGTCAAGCGTTTTCCGATCAATGTTTGAATGATCCGAATCCGTACCGGATGCAAGATTAAAGCAGCTTTTGATTCAATCATGAAAACACCTCATTGTACCGTTTGTTCAACCAATTTTTCAAATGGTCGCAAAGCTCTTCGTGAAGCGGTTGATCCGCATTTTTGATATAATTTTTTTTCATTTTCAACATATTAATCTCATCTTCTTGTTTTTTCAATAAATGATCCATATTTTGAATCATATAATATTCCAACTCCCCTTTCACTATAGCGGGGAGGCGGTTGAGCTTTTCCGGATCAGCTTGAACGTCCTTGTCACCGGTAATGGCCAAAACAGGGCATTCTATTTTTTTCAAATCTTCGAGCACATCGTATTGCAAATGCTCCCGAAACCATTTAGCATTTATTTTTTGAAAACCAACTTTGATCACATCTTGATCAGATTGCATGATTTTTTCAAAAAGGGCATTCGACTTTTTTTCGTTTTTTTGCTCGATGTTAAACATGCGGATCATTTTTCCTTTTAAACCTGTTACATTGTTTAAAGCTTCATACACAAGCTTTCTCTGTCTCGTTAAAGCTTCTTCCAGCCTCTCCCCTGCCCCTGAGAGAAGAATGAGCCCATCCATTTTCTCCAAGGTGTTTAAAGCAACTGCCAATGTTGTTCCTTCACTGTGCCCCAAGGCAATGATCCGATTTTCATCAACAAGCGGATGTTGTTTTAAAAATTGTACAGCGCTAGCTGCATCCCGGACGAAATCCCACATTCCTGCAGATAAATAATCGCCGCCGCTTTCACCAACTCCCCTTTTATCATATCGCAACACGATAAATCCTAAAGAAGTAAGAAATGATGCCAATTGCTTATATATATTCAACTGGAATTTTCCTTTTGCATCATTGCCGTCGCGATTCAACGGACCAGAACCGGAAAGAATGAGAATAGCCGGCTTTTGGCTGTTTTGTAACATGGATAATGTTCCTTTTAACTCATATCCGCAGCTTTGAAAGCTGACAAATTGTTCAATCATGTTAATTTCTCCTTTATTTATGTTATTATTATCATTATCGATAATAATAACAAATAAGTCAAGAAAATTCTGATGATTGTTTTTTGCATATAAATGTTATCAGAATTGTGCCTTCAGCCCACAGCATATTGAAAGCAGTCGGCATCTGCGAACTGTTTTTTTGAGAAAAATCGTAAACATACAAAAGCCCTTAGAGAAAAACAGCTCTTTTTCTCTAAGGGCTTTATTTTAGAGACTAACGGACAGCACCGATGCAAATGTTCTGTCATTCTACAACGGCTTTCCTATCAAAATCTTAATTTGGGAGCACTGCGTCGCTGACCATTTCCCATTCGTGAATCTCATACCCTCTAGCGCCAGTCACAACATATGGATCTTCTTTCGCAAGCTTTTCGGCCTCTTCAAAAGAGCCGGCGCGATAAATCACCATACCGCCTGTGCCGTCGGTAAATCTGCCTTTTGCAAATATTTTTCCTTCTTTTCCTTTCTGCTCTAAATAATTCAAGTGATCATTCCGAAACGCTTTGCTTTTTTCTTCATCTTTCATCGGCAATAATACGACAAAATATTTCATCTCAACCACTCTTTCTATTAGATTCATCGCTTACCATTTTACTTGAAGCTGTCAGTCTTGAAAAGCTTCATGTCTTAAGTTCCTAATGTCAATCAAATATTTCTTGCTGCATGCGAATGTGCTCTATTGCGCAATCTTCTTTGATGGAGCAGTTTGATCAATGGAGGTACTGCGATGCATACTAACACAATGCGCAGTACTTGAACGACCACAACAAATGTTGAATCTTCATGAAGTACAGCGGCTGTTGTAGCCATCTCCGTAATACCGCCCGGCGCAAATGCAAGAACTGCTGTGACAAAGGTTATTCCAGTCAGCTTTGAAACAATAAAAGCGCAAATAAACAAGGAAAGAATTAAACCAATCGTGCTGAATAAAGCAACCGCCATTGTTTTCCCTAGCCCTGTAAACATCTTTTTATGAAATTTCGAGCCGATGCTTGCAGCGATGAAAACTTGCGCCGCTATGATCAAAATGTTCGGCCACCATGGCGTCAAGTTGTGGCCTGCAAATGATGAGCCGGCTGCTTGAATACTAGCAGCACCAAGCATTCCGCCAACGAGCCAAGGTGCAGGGAACTTCAGCCGCTTTCCAATGTAATACCCTGCCAATGCCCCTAGTGCCAATACTGCCGTCCAAATCATTTCGTCCATTTCCAAGCTAGGAAAAATGAACGCTGATTGGTTGTTCGAAACTTCAAGCTTCGCAGAATGGACCGCAAATGAAGAAACAAGAAACGGGATCACAAGCACTACTAAAAATACCCGCATCGTTTGTATAATGCTGACGACACCAATGTTGCCCCCGACTTCTTCTGCTATGCCGGGTATAACAGACAAGCCCCCGGGCACCGTTCCGAACAAACTAGTCAATAAATCTGTATGACTGAACTTCCACAAAACGAGTCCAGACAGCAGCGAGAAAACAATGGACAAGAGAAGCATTGTCATGATGGACATCCAATGATCTCTAAAAATATCTATAACTGTCAAATTGATTTTTTGCCCTAATTCAATCGCCAAAATAAATTGCCCAGCATTCATCCAAAATCGGGGCAAAACATACTTGTCATCGGACGATGTTGAATTGGTATGGCTCCAAAATGAAAAAGCCCCTGCCATCACCAATGTTCCGAGCATCCAGCCGATGGAAAGGCCTGTTAGAGATAAAAGCAATCCTCCAATACTGCTGAATAAAATAAACGAAACATTGCGCAAGAAACCTTTCGTTCGTATCATTTCAATCCTTCTTTCTAAACAAAATATCTTGCGGCATTCGAACTTGCTACAAACATATTGTATACTTTTTTTAGATATAAATAAAATATCAATAATCTATGCATGATTATAAAAATTATTGATGGAAAAAGAGAGGTGATGACGATGGATGATCGAGACTGGCTTATTTTGAAAGTTCTCTACAACGAAAAAAACATTACAAAAGCTGCAAAAAATTTATATATTTCTCAACCAGCTTTAACAAACCGGCTTCAGCAAATTGAAAAGGAATTCGGTGTACAGATTGTTCATCGAGGAAGGCGGGGAGTTGAATTTACCCCGCAAGGAGAATATTTAGCGAAATGTGCGAATCAAATGCTGCTGAAAATACAAAAAATAAAAGAAAATGTTGTGAACATGGAGAACCGAGTAACCGGCACATTAAGATTAGGGGTTTCCAATTACTTTACAGATTATAAACTCCCCGGTCTTTTAAAGCTTTTTAAAAACGAGTATCCCGACATTGAATTTAAGGTCCTGACAGGCTCGAGCAGCGAGATAGCCCATTTGATCCACAGCCACGAAGTCCATGTCGCTTTCGTAAAAGGAGCTTACAGCTGGAACGATCAAAAACGATTACTATTTGAGGAATCCATTTGTATTGCTTCTAAAGACAAAATAGATCTCCGCGATCTTCCAAATTTGCCGAGAATTGATTACCGGACGGATCCCTTGCTAAAAACGGCAGTGGACAATTGGTGGTTTGAGAATTACTCCCAACCACCATTGATCAGCATCGAAGTCGATAAAGCAGATACGTGCAAAAAAATGGTGTTGAACGGATTAGGTTACGCTATTTTGCCAAGCTTGATTTTAGATGATGCCGACGATATTTATAAAATCGATCTGAAATCGAAAAATGGGAAGCCCATTTTAAGAAAAACTTGGATGTTTTATCACAAGGAATCGATCCAACTGAAATTTGTGAAAGCGTTTGTCGAGTTTATGGAAAAGCTCGATTTTCAAAAAATTCCATAAAATGCTATGACACTCGTATAACCTTTTTCCTTACATATGTTGCTTGGAAAAAGGTTTTTCAAAATTTCCGCAAACGTAATTACGTTTGAAACCGTTCATAATGAATAATAGATTCCTTCCGAACCATTTCTTTTGCGGGCGGTTCCTTTTCAGGATAACCTAAACCTAATATTGCAACTACGCGGCGGTCTGATGGAATGTTTAAGGCTGTCCGGACAAAGTCTTCCCGTTTTTTTGATTCTTCTTGATCCTGTGAGTGATATATCGCACCAAAAGCAGCCCCTAAACCTAATTCAGTTGCAGTCAGCCATATAAAACCGCATGCGATCGAGGCGTCCTGCAGCCAATATTTGCTCACTTCCGGGCAGCCTGTAACGGCTATGGCCGCTTTCGCCTCTTTCAACCAAGAAACAAAAGGCGTGGCGTTTGCCAATTCATCAAGCTTTTCACGATTTGTTATAAGTATAAACTCCCTGGAAGGAAGATTGTTCCCAGAAGGGGCTAAATAAGCTGCTTCTAAAATTTGCTCCAACCGTTCATTTGGTATAGGCTGATCTAGAAACTTTGTCATTTCACGTCTTTTCTGTATAGCTTCAAAAACGTTCATGCACCTTCATCCTTCTTTCTATTTTTTCGCCTATTTTGCTTTCGTATGAATGTACCTTTTCATAAACGATTTTTTCCCTCTCCTGTTCAATACATGATATGGAATCATTATATCGATTCATATGGATCCACAAAAGAATCATTTTAGCCAAAACTTAGGAAGTTTCATTCCGAAAAATTAAAATATAGGAATGGACGAACAGCGTTATTATTTAGATGCTGCTGTCTATAATGGCAGCTTATGATACCGACAGAGCCATTCACTTTACTTTTTAATTATTTCACAGTTTGAAGTTAATTTTTTTTATTTATAAATAAAAATCCTAGTTTTGACACTAAATACAAGATAAAAAGAATTACTAAAGTTCTAGCAATTACATAACCATCAACAGCCAGCTTATATGCTTCAGGCACTAGTGAATTGGGTTCAATTAACAAATAAATTGAAATTATCAAAACAATAGAAATAAGTATATACCCTAAAGCTGAAACAGATTCTTTTGACATACATGTTTCTCCTTTTTATCCAATAATAACATTTTTTTGTTGGTACTGGAACATTAGAGATTTCTAAACAATGATAATTAAAATAATTGGAACAATACGCTAAAGCCGGATTGAAAGTGAAATCGGATAATAAGCAGCCAGTATTCACCCGTTATTATCCAATAGAGTATAAATGAAAATATTTAACGACAAGCTGGAAAGCTTCTTGAGTCGTAATCCATCGCTGCCTAAGATAACGAGACACACGCTTCATCGTTTTTTGAAGCCGGATTGAATATTAAAAAGATGCAGAAATAGTGACAGTAAAACTATCTATGCTCATATCACGAGATTAGAAAAGATCATCCTGCTCATTTCTAGATTTTTAAAAGTGCACAACATAAAAAACTTTCCCAAAAATCGCGGGAAAGAGTTTGGAAACGTCATGATTATTTGCCAAGCAAAAATGATACACAAATTCATTTTCAGTTAACCATTAACTGTTCGTTCAAAAATCCCTTATTGTTTGGCAGGTCGGGATGTTGTTAAAAAGGATATTTTCGATATTCTTTTTGAATCGAAATCCATTTTGTCATCGTAAATTCTTCTACCACCCAAGGATTTCCAAATCTACCCATTCCGCTCGACTTTGTTCCGCCAAACGGAATTGTCGGGCTGTCGTTGACTGTTTGATCATTGATATGAGTCATTCCGCTTTCAATTTGAAGTCCTAGTTGTTCACCTTCACTTAAATCCTCTGTAAAAATCGCAGAGCTTAAACCATATTCTGTATTATTCGCCATTTCAATTGCATGATCGTCTGATTCCGCTTTCATGATCGTAGCAATTGGTGAAAATAACTCAGTTTGAGCAAGCTTGCTGTTGTTATCAACATCCACAAATACAGTCGGAGTTAAAATATTTCCGATACGCTTCCCTTCCAACGCAATTTTTGCTCCTTCTTTTTTTGCTTCATTTATAATATTTAAAGCTTTTTCAATTTGTGTTTCGTTTATAAGCGGTCCAATAATTGTTTTCGGGTCAGACGGGTCTCCGTAAGGCAACGATTTGGCTTTTTCCACAAATTTTTGTACAAATTCATCATATTTATTTTTATGGACAATAATTCTGTTTACAATCATACAAATTTGACCTTGATGTATAAACTTTCCAAAAATAGCTGCATCAACAGCACGGTCTACATTTGCATCTGCCAGAACAATGAACGGGTTATTTCCGCCTAGTTCAAGGGCAACCCTTTTCAGCATGCTGCCGGCAATTTTTCCGATATGCTTGCCAACTGGCGTTGAACCAGTAAAGCTAATAAGCTGTGAATGCGGAGAAGTGAGCATGTCATCGCCAATTTCATCAATATCCGTTAAAATACATTGAAAAACACCTTTTGGCAGTCCTGCATATTCAAATGCCCTCGCAATGATTGATCCTCCTGTCAAGGCTGTTTGAATATCAGGTTTATGAACGACACTGTTTCCAAGTGCAATAGCAGGAGCAATTGTCCGAATGGATAAATTCATCGGAAAATTAAAAGGCGAGATGGATGTTATAACTCCTAAAGGAAGACGATAAACACGATTCACTTTCCCCTTTATATCGGCTTCAATTTCCCTCACTTCATCTAATTTCTTGGCCATTTTCACAGCTTCTTCCACAAGCCCTACCGTCAAGTCAAGTTCAACGTTAGCCTTTATGAAGCTTCCGCCTGTTTCACGAGAGATCACTTTTATGATTTCGTCACGATTTTTTTTAAAAAATTCCGCGGTTTTCCGCAGCACTTCTTCTCGTTCTTCTGACGATGTTTTTCCCCATTCTTTTTGAGCTTCCTTTGCGTTTAAAAATGCCTGTTCAAGTTGTTGTGAAGTCGCCAGTTGAATCGTTTGAATGACAGTTCCATCATATGGATTCAAATTTTCATATTTTCTTTCACTTAATCCTTCGACCCATTCACCATTTATATAATTTTTGTTCAATTCCTCAAAGCGCTCCATATAACTTACCCCTTTTTTAATTCATTTATTTGTGGGTAGTTTTTTACAGTTCGAACAAAATTATTCTTGCTAAAGGTCGGAAAGCAAATGACAGATGATCTGTAAATTGGTTCCAAAACATAAAAAAGAGCCAGACATAAGCTGGCTCTCATCTGCCTATTAACAAATATAAAAGATGTATGCACTCTTGCCGTATCAGCATTAAAAAAAGCTAATCCGGCAATACAGCTATTTTCCCCATCTATACCCTACTCCCCAAACAGTGCGAAGGAATTGATCGATCGGAAAACCGGCTTGTCTCAGTTTTTCGCGGATATTTTTTACATGAGAGTCGATGGTGCGCTCCTCAGTTTCAGCATCGTATCCCCATAAGGATAAAATGATTTCTTCCCTGCTGAACGCTCTGTTCGGGTGCTTTAAAAGCAGCCCTAAAATATCGAATTCTTTCGGCGTTAATAATATGTCTTCGTTTTGAAAATGGACTTTATGTTCTTCTTGATCCCACACCAATCCTTGAACATCAATAATTGAACGCTTTCCTGCGGAACGACGCAGCACCGCTTCGATGCGAGCAAGCAGTTCAGCTTCGTCAAACGGTTTTGTTATATAGTCGTCCGCACCGAGTTTGAGGCCTTTAACAATGTCGAATGTTTGGTCTCTTGCTGTTACCATTATAATAGGAACGTTTGAAAATTCTCTTATTTTCCGGCAGGTTTCCCAGCCATCCATTTCCGCCATCATAATATCGAGCAGGACAAGTTCAGCTTTGTTGTTTTCTAAATATCGGATGGCTGATAGTCCTGATTCGCACTTGACGCAATGATATCCTTGAGGGGAAAGATAAAGCTCCAGCAAGTCCAACATTTTTCTTTCATCATCAACGAGCAAAATCGTGTACATCCTTATACCTCCGGCAGCGTGATAACAACGTTTGTTCGTTTTCCGTATTCACTGGCGGCGTAAACCGTTCCTCCGTGCGCTTCGACGATCTCCTTAACAATGGCCAATCCGAGACCAGTACCGCCGCTTGTTCTTGATCTTGATTTATCCACTCGGTAAAATCGTTCAAAAATATGATGCAAATCTTCCTCTGGAATTCCGATTCCATCGTCTGAAACAATGATCACTATGCTGTTTTTCTCCGCTCTTGCTTCAATCGATACAACTGAGCCTTCATCGGAATATTTTAAAGCATTGTCCAACAAATTGATCATCACCTGCTCAAATCGCTTTTGGTCAATTTGGACGGTAATGTTTTTTTCACATTTATAGATAAGTGACATGTTTTTCTCATGAAACGCAGGTAGCATTTTGTCATGTAATTTCTTTAAGAAATCACACAGGTTGGCCGGTTCCTTATGGATTTGAAATGAATGTTGATCCATCTTTGCTAATTCAAACAGTTCCTTTACAAGCTTTTGCATATTCTCCGCTTCTTCATAAATAATGGACAAATAGCGGTTCCTCTCCTCTTCTTTTAGATTCGGCCTTCTTGCGATATCTGCATACCCTTTTACATATGTAAGAGGGGTTCGGAGCTCATGAGAAATGCTGGCAAGAAATTCTTTTCTTTCTTTTTTTAAATATTCCAAATCTCTCGCCAATGTTTGAATCGCTTCCCCCAGCTCCGCCAATTCGTCCTCCCCTTTCACTTGCAAGCGAACAGAAAAATCGCCTTTGCTCAATTTTTCGGTTGCCTGTTTCATACGAATAAGGGGATTTGTTATCACTTTTGATAAAAAAGCGATCGTCAAAATGGTTAAAAATACCGAAAGAAATCCAACCAAAACGAAATGATGCTTTAACTTATAGATCATTTTTTGAATAGCATCGGTATTTTGAAACATATAGACATACCCTTTGATCTTGCCGTCAATACGTATCGGGCTTACTGTCGCTATATGCGACTCTTTTTGCCAATTTCTTTGCACGATTATTCCGTCATGCGGAATCGTTCTGTCCATTGTATTTACAATTTTTTTGGCAAAAGGCAATATGTCATCGGAATAATACAATATATTGCCTTTCTCATTTGTAATCACTACATCCGTCACCGCTTCCGATTCCATCATCGTCACATGCTCCAGCGTGGAATGGTCAAAGTTTTTTTCCAGCACATCGCGATGGTTATTCCCTCTCGCCAATAGATGCTCAAACTCCTCCTCAATTCTTGAATTGACCAAAGTTATGTACAATGAGACAAATAAAATGATTTCGACTCCCAAAACAAACACGAAAAATAGCAGCCCTAATTTAAACGAAATTTTTTTCACTTTTTGTCCCTTCCTTATCAGCCAACTAGCTTTCTCTTCAAAAAGGAAAGCTCTTCGCCGCCTTTAACCGAACGTTCTGTTCTCATTTTTTCATTATATCATTTTCATCCAACGCTTATCTGTTCTCCCCCGTCCGAACTTTAAAACAGCGAGCGGATGCCAAATGCGGGCACACCTTTTTGGCGAGTAAATAATTTTCGCATAAAAAAATTTACAGGATCAAAAATGGACCGTCTCCATCATTTTTGCACATTTTTTTGTTAAAACAGATGCAAAGAAAATGTTAGGAGGAGGAATTAGAATGAAAAAAAATAGTAAGCTGCTGATTTTTCTTACCGTTTTAACAGCTTTCATGCTCTTTTCTGCATCATGTTCCAACGGAAGCAGCAACGGCCATACAGGAGAACATACGGAAGACATGAATCATGAAAAAATGGACCACGAAAATATGAATGATCATGCCAATCATAACGGAAAAGACACTCAGAGCACAAAAAATCAAGACTTTTCCAAAGCGCCCGCACAATTTAATCCAAATGCTGAAGAAAGCTTAATTGTTCAAAACACGAAAAATATAACGAGAATTCCTGTTGCCGATCCAATTCGTGCATCCATTTACGTATCCCAAACCATTTGGCCTGCCACACATAAAGAAAATCAACCCGGAGCCGTTATTCTGTCGCCTGTTGGTCAATGGCAAACAACATTAGCCGGAGCTGACTTAATCCATCATCCAAATAACGGCCCGATCTTACTGATTCATCAAGATAACATTCCCGATAAAGTGTTGAGTGAAATCAAACGGTTAAATCCGACTGGGAACCGGAACGGCACTCAAATTGTTGTGTTAGGAGATGTTTCAAACAATGTCATCAACCAGTTGTCAGGTTATAAAATAGAACAGATCAAAGGAAAAAATCCCGCAGAATTCGCAAGAAATGTCGATCAAGCTTATGCAGAAGTATCCGAAGGCTATCCAGAAAGCGTGATCATCGTTTCTTCAGAGGATCAACATAAACTATATTCCATACCAGCCGTTAATTGGATTTCCCATATGCCTGAGCCTATACTGTTTGCTGCTGAACACGAGCTTCCTAAAGAAACGAAAGATGCGCTTAAGAAACGGAACAAGAAAGCAAACATTTATATTTTAGGACCAGAGAAGGTTATTTCTAAAGATGTAGAAAATCAATTGAAAGAATACGGGACTGTTCATCGAATAGCTGGAAATGACCCTGTAACCACTTCGATTGAATTTGCCAAATTTAAAGATAAAGACACTCAATTCGGATGGGGTATAACGGAACCGGGCCATGGTGTTTCTTTTATTTCAACAGATTCACCAGAGCTTGCTTTAGCTGCCGCTCCGTTTTCACATCTCGGCAAACATGCACCGATGATTTGGTTAAACAAAGGACAGCTTCAACAAGAAACATATGATTTCTTGGCAAGCATCAAGCCAACCTTTCAAGATGACCCGACAACAGGTCCTTACAATCATGGTTTTATCATCGGAGATCAAAAACAAATTTCCTTTCAAACACAAGGAATTCTAGATGACAAGCTTGAAATTGCTCAGGAAGACGGACACGGGCATGGAGGGCATTAAGGAAAACCGGGCGTGAAAATTGAACGCCCGGTTTTCCTTAACTTTTTAAAGTAAATAAACAGCTTCATATGGTAAGTGTGAAAGGTCGCTTCCATTTAGCTTCCTGCTGTTTGAGGAGTTTTATATTCTATCTGTCCCGAAGATACTCAAAGATTTATTTGTGCCCACGAATTAGTTTGAGGCGTTTTATATTCTTTCTGTCCCTGAGGACAAAGTCAATTTTTTTCATTTTCCAAAATAACAAAAAGTGCAAAACTAAGAATCGTACAAGAGTTTTAAATTGTATATTTCCCTATTTATTGAAAACTTTGAGTATTCTTCACGATGAATAAACTGGCGTTTTCAATCAGCTAAAAATGTTTGAAAATGGCGGATTAACAAGAGATAAATTTGTGTAAATAATGATTGGAAAAAGAGAACAATAAATCCAACAACACTCATCGCTGTTGGGCCGAAAAGGAAGCTCCCAATCATTTCTATTCGTTTTTATCCCGGAACAGGCCATCGCCATGCATATTATGGAAGGTTTTCTGCCGATTGAATGGGCTTTATTTTGGTGGGGGGTTACTTTACCTTCTTTAATTATAGGCTTACTTTCTATTAAAAAGAAGCTTCAGGAGCATCCTGAATTCAAAATGATGCTAGGTTTATCTGGAGCATTTGCATTTGTGCTGTCAGCATTAAAAATATAATACTTGCTCTCATTAGCATTGCATAAATATAGTTAGAATTTTCTGTTAATTAATTTTTGTGAATTTGTGCCAAAAAGACAAAACCTAAAGAAAGGTGGCACTGCCCATTTGGTAAATATATACAGTTAAACCAGAGGGACAACGACAAAAGGGAGATTATGGACTGGCTCGCCCATCAAATTTTCGCAACCAAACATAAGCTGGTTTCCACAGAGCTCTCTTTAACCAACGAGTAATTCGAAGTAGAGATTTCTTACTTTTCATCTCCAATTGAATGAGAACATGTAAGCAATACGTGATAAGGGCTAAGAAAATTTGATTTTGAATAGCTGTTTCACTCATCCCATAAAAGTGCTTAATTTCCACGTGTTGCTTGAGCCATTTGAAAAAGAGCTCAATAGCCCAGCGAGATCGGTAAATATCACTTATCTCTTCTGGTTTTAAATCAAATCGGTTGGTGATGAAACGAAGTAAGTTCCCTTTTGTGTCCGTAACTTCTAGTAGACGAAAGACATTTTCAGTACGATTTTGTGTGGTACCAATGTAGACCATTTTATCGGATAGAACGTGACAATCATCAGGAAGTGAAAATGTATAGACTTCACGAATGACTGCGTTTTTCTTCAGTCTTGAAACGAAGAAATAGCCATCATCTGTCATCCGATCAAAACGTTCATAGTCCACATAACCGCGGTCAAACACATACATGGCTTCTTGATCATCCACTAGGACTTCGAGTTGATTTCGGTCATGTTCTTTTGCTGTCGTAATCACTGCTTTTTCAGGATAGACGGTGTCTTTATCCATGAAAACGAGCCGTAAGTGTAGCTTTACACCAGCTTTTGTTTTACGGAATTTTGCCCATTTATAATGGGTCAAATTCAACGGGAGTGTACTTGAATCAATGATTTTCAGTGGCATATTCTTTCCGTTTTGATAATGGTGCCGTTGAATTTTCCAAACAAGATCCAAGAACAAATTTGCAAGAATTAGTGGGTTGATCTGATTGTTTTTTCGGGATAGCTGAGAGGCACTTATCGATTCAAATCCGAGTGCTTTTTGAAGATCTTCGTCTACAAGTGCATCACTCATTTCCTCTAAGCTCGTAAATTCGAGCAGCTGGGCTACCAATAAAAGTTTAATATAGGCTTCTGTTGTCAGCTTTTTTGTGTAATAGTCCTGTTTCAATTCTTTGACTTGTTCGCTAAGTTTTTGAATATTTATGGGTGAAACCCATTTACCAAATGATGAAATTAGTGTATTCTTGTCCATAATGGTTATCCTTTACGATTGGATTTGGACAGGAACCACCTGTACTTCCATTGTAAAGGATTTTTTTGTTTCGAAATCAATAAAAAATTGAACATTCTTAGTATTTTGAATCATCAGATTTAATTAGTGCAATGCTAGTGACTTGCTCTATATGAATTTATTTTTTCAATATGCCTTTTACTGTATAATCCGTTCTTTTACATTTGCCATTTTTATAATAATGACTGACTTTTTGATCATATGGCACCCCTTTGCTCAGCTACGATTACCTAATTTTGCATAACTTATCAGCCCAAATCATATGCGCGCAGTCCGGATCATTGATGCAGGATAAGAGTGTTCCATCGACAATTTACTGATATGAATAGTAATGCTATTTAACTCTATATTTAAAAACTTTAAAAAATCTTCAGCAACTTTTTGTTGAATCTTTTCTGCGATGACGGGTAATGCTTCATCCAATGGATAAAACATGGTGAGGGTGATTTTTATATTCGGCAGCTCGTTTAATGCAATATCTATCCGATGGCATTTTTTTACTGCTTCTACCGAAGTGCAGGCATGGGAAATGATTTGTTTTAAAACGTGTTCAGAAATGTGGATGGTTCCTTGATGAAACCGTGGTCTGATAATCGTTGTTTCACCAATCTCTTCTTTTTGGGTAGAAAAAATTTTCTTTCCCTTCATAATGATCTTCTTTAAAATATTTTGTTCGACTTGTACATATGGAATCGGAATAATATGTTTCCCCTCTGTTTTTCTCACATATAATGCCATGTTGATTTCCTTTGACGATCTAATTTCTTCAATTTTGTAATATTTGGTGATTTTTCCTAATTGCAATGTTTCCGCAATTTGATCAACCATTTTTGTAGACGTACCAATAATAAGAAGCGAATGAATATCAAGTGCTTTAATAGCATTTTGGACTTCTTTTCGGTGATCCTCATAAAAAAAGACAGCCCGTTTAATAGCGGTTATATAGTTCTTTTCATATTTCGCTGAACTCCCTGCAGCTTTTCGCCCTTTATAAATTAACAATCCATCATCAATCATAGCCGGTATGTTTTTACTATGTGCAAAAGAAAGTGCGCTGGTGCTTTTTCCCGTGCCGCTGCGGCCAACAAGAGCGAATACGCGCATTGGGTGAATACCCCTTTCTTAAAAATCTTTCAACCTGAAGGAAAATGCCCGTAAAACTTAAAGGCGGACCGGATCCGGCAAACCGGAAACTCTATTCTGTCTATTTACAGGAAAATTCAGTTCGTATGACAGCAAATGTTTGTTTCTGGACTCCGATTGTTATGTGGGATATTAATATTCATGAATTTCAAAAAAATAGGCTTTGGATCGAGCATCATACACAATAAAACAGAGGAAGTTTTTTTACTTGAAAAAACTAGCAAATTATTAAAATATTTTTAGTCGATTGTCGACTGAATTTTATCGAATTATACACATTTTTGTTGAGGAATAATAATCCCCTCTTTTATAAATGTTTCTATCTCTTCTTTACTGTAGCCCATTTGCTTTAGAACGGTTTCACTATGCTCCCCCTGAGCTGGAGGGACCGTTTTGATCCTGCCCGGTGTGCGCGATAATTTTACAGGAACACCAAGCATTTTTAAGATTCCGAGGGAAGGATGCTCCATTTCAACGACCATTTCCCTTTCCTTGATATGGGCATCATTTAAAATGTCCGAAAGCTTATTAACCGGTCCGCATGGAATTTTCGCAGATTCCAACATGTCAACCCATTCATCTCTCGCTTTTCTTTTAAATATTTCTTCAAGTATGGAAATCAGTTCATCTCTATTTTGAACCCGGTCCGGATTCGTTTTAAATTTCCGGTCTCTAAGAGCTTCCACATCCAATACGTCAACCAGCGAATTCCAAAGGCTGTCATTTCCTACTGCAAGAATAAAGTGGCCGTCCGAAGCTTCAAAAACCTGGTAAGGCACAATATTCGGATGGGCTCCTCCCAGCGGCTTTGGATCATTGTTTGTCGCAAAATAGTTGCCGGCAAGGTACGTTTGCCAAGAAACCATCGTGTCGAGCAAGGAGACATCGATCCATTGTCCTTGACCTGAACGCTCTCTTTCCCAAAGTGCTGACAGAATGCCGATTGTTGCCCACATTCCTGCTCCGATGTCTGCCAAAGAATATCCAGCTTTAACTGGTGTACCGTCTGGTTCGCCTGTAACGGACATTAACCCGCCCATTCCTTGAGCCAGGACATCATAGCCAGGCTTTTTTGAATACGGTCCTGTTTGACCGAAGCCGGAAATCGAAGCAAGAATGACTCCGCGGTTATGCTGCTTTAAGATGTCATAATCAATTCCGAGCTTTTTTAATGTGCCGGGTCGAAAGTTTTCAACAACAACATCCGCTTCTTCTACCATTTTCAGTAAAATTTCTTTTCCTTTTGGATCTTTTAAATTTAAAACAACACTTTTCTTATTGCGGTTGACACTTAGAAAGTACGCGCTTTCATTTTTAATGAACGGAGGACCCCATTGCCTTGTATCATCCCCTTGCGGACTTTCAATTTTTATCACCTCGGCGCCTAAATCAGCTAATGTCATTGTGCAAAAAGGGCCGCTCAATATTCTCGTTAAGTCAATAATTTTAATTCCTGCAAGTGGCAGCATGTCAACCTCTCCCTTTAAAATTCGGTTTTCTTTTTTCTACAAAGGAACGAACACCTTCAGGAAAATCATTTGCGTCAATACTGGACGCCGTACCTGTATCCCACGGAAATGAAAGTGCCGGCTTATTGTAGGCGACAGATCTTTTAACAGCAAGAAGAGACGCCGGTGACTGCTCCATAACTTTTTTCGCCAAACGTAATGTAAAATGATCCACATCCTCATCATCCGGAACCATGTAATTAACTAATCCCAATTGACAGCATTCTGAAGCGTCTAGCAGTCGACCTGTATAAACTAAATCCATCGTCCGGCTCCCTCCGATCAGATCTGCAATCCGTTTTACAAACATTTGGTTTAACGTAATTCCCAGCCGTCCGACTGGGATTCCCATTTTAGCTTTAGAGGTCCCAACCCGAAGATCACATGCTAAAGATAGAACAAATCCTGCACCTAATGCCGGACCATTTATAGCGGCAATGGTTGGCAACGGAAGTTTTTCAAACGTCGAAATGGCTTGTTCCATTAAGCGGAAAGCTTCGTGCGCTTCGTTAATCGACATTTGGTTAAATTCTTTCAAATCAGAACCTGAACAAAATTGATCCTTGCTTCCGCGCAGGATCACCACTCGTGTTTTCGGGTTTTCAGGAATCAGCCTTCCAATTTCCGCCAGCTCCCTCCACATCCCCGATGTTATAGCATTTTTTAGGTGTGGACGTTGGATCGTTACAATGGCAAGCCCGGCACTTTCCTGAAGTATAATTTTCCCATCCGCCTCGACCTGACTAATCGTTACCCTCATTAAAAATCACCTATCTCTTGTCTTCATATTTTTTAACAAAATCAAAAAATGCTCTTCCTAGAAGATGGACGACTGTCGACAATCATCTTGTTACAACCATGATATCCCCTCATGTTATAAAAGTCAATAAAAATTCTGAAAATTTTAAATTTTCATTTTGTATTTGCTGAGGAAAACCTACTTATGTCATGTTTTGATTATGACCCAGTCGATAAGCTGAAAAATAAAAAAAGGAGCTTATATGAAAAGGGCTTCACTCCTTCATATGAACTCCCTAAAATCATGTATATGTTGTTCGTTTCAAGACATTTACAGCGCTCGTTGTTTTCCCTTTTTTGCTGCTAGTACGATTGTTTATTTTTCGTTTTGTTTTCGACCCTTTTAATTACGCTATGATTATGATTTTCAAGCAAAACAAGCGCTTCATCGATCAGGTTTTCCTTTAACAAATCTAAAATAATGCGGTGTTCCTTCAAAGACTTTTTTATATGCTCCTCTTCAAGAAACGATATTCTTTGAAGTACAAGCAAAGGACGTCCTAATCTCCAATACATTTCTTTAATAATTTCGCTTTTGCTCATTTCAATGATGAGCATATGAAACTCTTGGTTCAGATTGGCATACTGTTTTTCGTCATCAACCTCTGACATCTTTTGTACCAATTGCTCCATTTTCTTAAGAATTTCTTCATTTATCCCGCGGACTTTAATTCTTTTCATCGCAAGGCTTTCCAATACGATTCTCATTTCAAGAAGATCATAAACTTCATCTTCCGTATAGCCTTTCACAACAGCGCCTTTTCTAGGAATTCGCTCTATTAGCCCTTCATTTTCCAGCAAATAGAGCGACTCTCGAATAGGCGCCCGGCTCGTTCCAAACTCTTCTGCGTAAGTGGACTCAATAATTTTTTCTCCGGGCTTCAGCTCCCCCGCCATAATTTGGTTTGTTATTTTTTCCGCTATTTTGTGGGACAACGAATGATTGTAAAATAATTGATTATTTTTCATTCCCGCTCTTCCTCTCTATAATGTCGACTGTCTATTTTTTATAATCCTATTATAACTTGTTTATAAATACACAGTAGCGTTGCATAAAAAATAAAAACATTTTATGCAGAATTTTCTGAATAAAATATTTTATAATAAACGAAAAACAAGGCAGTAACCAACTAAAGGTGATCACTATCCATTTGGTAATAAATGTATCTGTTTTATTGTTACATGGCTACTGCGCTTCGCCGACTTTTTTCAACTCATTCCCGTTGAATTCGTTCCACCCACACGGTACTTGGTTTCCAAAGAAAAACGCGAAGCCAACGATAAATCTGGGTGAGAGAATGTTTCGATTTCATTTCAAGTTGAATAAGAATGAGTAAACAGTAAGAAATCAGAGCTAAGTAAACCTGATTTTCTACAGCTTCTGGACTCGTTCCATAAAGATGTTTGAGTGTTAAACGTTGCTTAATCCACTTAAAAAATAGTTCAATGGCCCATCGAGAACGATAGATATCACCAAGTTCTTCTGGATCTAGGTCGAATCGGTTCGTAATGATTCGAATTCGATTCCCGTCCGAATCGAATGTTTCGATTAATCGAAAGACATTTTCCGTTCGTTTTTGTGGTGTCCCAATGACCACCATCGAATCAGATAAAATAGAGGAATTGGATGGGACAGAGAACGATTCAAGAAATCGAACATAGGCATTCTTTTTCAGACGGGAGGCGAAAAAGAGGCCTTTATCACAGTAATAATCGAACTTTTCGTAGTCTACATAACCACGATCAAACACGTACATGGCATCTGTTTCGTCGATCAGTTGTTCCATTTGTGTTCGATCATTGTTCCCTGCTGGGGTCATGACCATTTTTTCCGGATAAACCGTATCTTCATTGACAAACACCAGTCGTAAATGAACCTTAATTCCCGACTTCGTTTTGCGAAACGTAGCCCATTGATATTTTTTCAGATTCAGTGAAATGGTCGTAGAATCCACGATTTTTAAGCCACTCACCTGACTGGAGGAATTCGTGGACATCTGGCGGATTTGATTCACTAAATCCAGAAAGATTTCTGCGAGCAATTCGGGTTTTACTTGGCGATGTTTTCGAGAAAGTTGTGAAGCACTAATAGATGTCAATCCTAATTCTCGCTGAAAATCATCCAGTAACGCATCATCGGCGATGGCGCGCAGTCCTTCTCGTTGTTGAAGTTGAGCATGCAAAAACAAAAGTAAATACGCTTTTGTGGTTAATTTTTTCGTATATTTATCTTGTTTCATCTCTTCAATTCTTTGTGTAAATTTAACAGAATTGAGAGGAGTGACCCATTTACCAAATGAAGAAAATAGTGTATCCTTGTCCATAGGCTTCATCCTTTATATTGGATTTGGACAGGGACCACCTGTACCATCCATTATAAAGGATTTTTTTATGGACTTTTTTCAATTCGGAATTTTCGAATTAAATTAATGCAACGCTAGTGATAAATACAAATCGAAAAATTCTGTAAAGTCGGCATTGTATTGGAAGATTTTCCGCAAATCTTTCGTTTGCTGCACTGTTCTAATTTATTCGAAATTTATAGAAGTTCTCCTTCCTCCATATATAAAAATTAATGTGATCCCTTTCATTATAAATGACTTCATAAATAAGAATATTCAAATTTTTATTACGAATATTTCATCGCTTCGTACATCCTGTCGACAATTGACAAAGATGCATATTTTTCATTTTGCTTTCGTAAACATTTTTGTAAATGAATAAATAGCTGTAAACAATCTGTGATGAATGAAAAACGGAGAAAAGGAGGTAATGTGCGAAAAACACTTTATCTTAATCTTATAAATGCTGTTTCTCTCTTTATTTTGCCCTTGGACCGCCTTCTAACAAATAGGATAAGCAGCCGATTTCCTTGTGAAGTCGCCGAAATGTTCAGGTATGTCATTCAAAATAAAAGCATACATTTCAATTATTTTTTCGAGAGGTGACGATTTATGATTTGAAATTATATTTTTCAGAATATTCAAATAAAAAAGTCACCTTTTTTCTAGTCATTCATATTCTTATAATGCATTGTCGATCGTCGATTTTGTAAGCTGGGGTTTTTAGAAAGCGGTTTCAAATTTTTGGGATTTTCTATTTTCATTCCAAAGCTTAGGAGGAAAAATCAATATGAGTATTGAGCTCATTGGAATTATTGTGCTTCTGTTGATGTTTATTGTAGGTTCAGTTTTGCCAATTAACCTCGGTGTTTTAGGGTTCGTAGCTGCTTTTATCGTCGGAGTTGTATTCAGCGGATTAAATATTGACGACATTTACAGCGGTTTTCCGGCTGAATTGTTCGTCACTCTTGCTGGAGTGACTTATCTGTTTTCAATTGTTGAGAAAAACGGGACAGTTGATTTGATTACCGGATGGGGTCTTCGCTTAGTCAGAGGTAATCTAGGTCTCGTGCCATGGATAATGTTTTTGCTTTGCGCTATTTTAACTAGCGTCGGCACTTTGGGACCTGCTGCTATTGCGATCCTAGCGCCGATTGCGCTGCGTTTTGCCGCACGATACAACATTAATCCTCTCTTGATGGGGTTATTGTTAGTGATTGGTTCCACAGCGGGATCCTTCTCACTGCTTAATCCTTATGGAGTGATTGTTAACGGCGTTATGCAGGCAAGAGATCTTCCTCATTCGCCGGGGTTGCTTTTCATAAACGCTTTTATCTTCAGTGTATTTGCTTCTGTGATTGTGTTCATCGTTTTGGGAGGACTTCGGCTGCTAAAAAAACGAACTGCTGCCGAAGAAGATGCAGCGTCTAGAGCTGAAGGGTCCTCCGCAAATGAGAACAATAAATCACAAGAAAATGGATTAACTTTTTACAGAGGCATCACACTTTTAGGGATCATCACACTCGTCGTCCTCGCTCTTATGTTCGATATCGATATTGGCTTTGCAGCGCTTGGAGTAGGATTAGTGCTAGCATTAATTGCTCCAAAGCAGCAAAAGGGCGTTCTATCACGGATGCCTTGGTCTGTGATTCTCTTAATAACTGGTATTGTCACATACGTAGGCGTTTTAGAAACAATTGGAACGATTGATTACATGACTGACTTAATCGCAAAAGTAGGAAATCCGGTAATCGCAGCCCTTGCATCGTCATACGTAGGAGGCATCGTTTCAGCTTTTGCCTCGACAACAGGGTTTCTGGCAGCTATCATCCCGCTGGCAGCGCCCATTTTACAGGACCCGACCATTTCTTCCGTCGGTGTCGTTTCAGCCATTGCCATTTCTTCAAGCATCGTCGATATAAGCCCCTTCTCCACTAACGGTGCATTGCTGCTCGCAAACGTACAAGGGGTAAAAGAGAATGTATTTTTTAAACAGCTTTTACTTTCTGCTGTTGTAGTCGTAGCGCTTGGACCTGGGCTCGCCTGGCTTGCTTTTGTATTAATTGCGGGATAGCATGGCAAACGATCATCCTTTCGCCGGCAGAAAACAGTTTTTTATAACGAACAAGCGCAGCTTCAAGCTGCAATAATGAAAAAAACGTTGACCGCTTGATCTTTTGGATAAAACAAACACCTCCATTCATCGAATTTATTTGATGCATTCGACACTGGAGGTGTTTGTCCCTTCCCTCATTTAACCGGGCCGCTTTTAGACAAATTCGTATAGTTTTTTTTGAGACGAAGCGGTGCAATGAAATCTTGCTGTATATAGCGTCAAATTGATTTTATTAGCAAATATATAAAATAAGGCGCCCCCAAAATGGAAACAACGATCCCGACAGGCAGCTCTGAAGGAGCCATGACAACCCGTCCTAATGTATCTGCAGCCAAAAGAATGAAGCTTCCTAAAGCAGCAGTAAGGGGCAAGCATTTCGAATGCTTTGGCCCGACTAGTTGCCTTGTAATATGAGGGGCAAGCAAACCAAGGAACGTAATCCCTCCGCCAACCGCTACACAAACTCCTGCCAGTGTAACGGCAATGATTAATAAAATCTTGCGTTCTCTTGCAACGTTTATTCCTACCCCTGTTGCTGTTGAATCACCTAAAAGCAATATATCGAGAACCTTTGATTTATAAATCGCGATCGGAATAAGGATCAATAACCATGGTAACAGCGCCCATACATAGTTCCAGTTCGCACCCCAGATGGCTCCCGACAGCCAAGTAAGTGCTCTTGTAAAATCATTCGGTTCCATTTTCATTTGGAAGATGAGGATGCCGGCATTGAATGCCGCATTCATCCCTATTCCCATTAATAAAAGTCTTATCGGTGTAATATGTCCATTTTTTCGAGATAAAAAATAGATTAAGACGGCGGTAAGAAAAGCGCCTGCTAAAGCCGTTATGGGCAAAACATACACGGAAGCCCAGCCGTTCAAAAAGGAAGCTCCTTGGAAAAAGAACATATATAATACAACGGCAAACCCTGCTCCTGAATTAATCCCCAATATTCCCGGATCCGCTAACGGATTTTGCGTAACCCCTTGGAGGATAGCCCCTGAAAGGGAGATTCCCATCCCTACGAGCAATGCCATGAATATTCTAGGCAAACGGAATTGGAATATGGTCAATTCATTTTGATCTGTTCCATTTCCTAATAAGGCGGCAATGACCTCATGAAGAGGTATTTGTATATAGCCGGCATTAATGCTTATGATTGCGGTTATAATGATGATAAAAATAGTTGAAAAAAACAATGTTTTGAAGTTTATTAATCTTTTTGACATGTTACACCCTCCCCTCTTTACGGGCTAAATAGAGGAAGAAGGGAACCCCTACAACGGCAGTTATCGCTCCAACAGGAGTTTCAAACGGAGCATTCACCATGCGTCCGACAATATCAGCCGCAATTAATAAAATCCCGCCTAAAACGGCAGAACAAGGAATAATCCAACGGTAATCCGTTCCGACCAAAAACCGTGCAATATGAGGAACGATGAGTCCGACAAAGCCAATCACTCCAGCAATTGAAACAGCTGCCCCTGTTAAAAGCAGCACCGTGACCGCTCCTAAAAATTTTACCACATTTGTATTTTGCCCGAGACTTTTGGCAGCTTCTTCGCCCAAGTTAAGGACGGTAATAGAGCGCGACAGTAAGATGGCCAGCAAAAGACCGGAAATGACGAACGGCAAAAGAAAATGGACTTGGGTTGGTTGGACAGCTGAAACTCCTCCCGCAAAAAAATAGCTGATATCCTTTGCAATATTAAATTTAATTCCGATCGCAGTCGATAAGGAGGTTAGGAGTGATGTAATCGCTGACCCGGCCAAAGCCAGCTTCACAGGCGTCATCCCTCCGCGGGAAAGGGAGCTAATGCCGAACACAAGACAAGCGCCAAGACCTGAACCTATAAAAGAAAAGATTGATAGACCGAAATAAGAGATTCCCGGTAAAAATGCCAGCGCAATGGCAATGAGAAAGGACGATCCTGCCGTAACACCCATAATAGAAGGAGAGGCTAATGGATTCCTAGTCATTCCTTGCATAATAGCACCGGAAACAGCCAAGGCAGAACCGACGAGAATGGCTGCGACTGCACGGGGCAAACGCAATTCCCTGACAATGACATGAGCTTGATTGTCCTCTTCAAAGGCAAAAAACGCACCAAGAACATCCCGATAACTCAAAGCCGCAGCACCAAAACGAATCGAAATGACAACTGACAGAAATAGGCCAATGATGCCTATGAAAAGAACGATAAGAGCAATCCATCTATTTTTGCTTTTATGTAAAGATTCTGAAGCAGGTTTCGTATGTATCGTTGAATCCATAAACCATTTTTCCTCCAAATGATAAAAATTAAGATTGACAAAGTGGCAGAGATATATTTTAATTGAAAATGGTTATCATTATTGCTTCCCAAAAATTTATTTTATCATATGAGTTGGAGGTTTAGAAATGGTATTTCAGAAAAAGTTATTTTCTCTAATAGGAGCTGCGCTATTAGCTCTATCACTAACCGCTTGCGGTGGACAAGGAACCGACTCCTCTTCCGGATCGGATCAAGCTTCAAATGAGAATGAAAAGTCAGCAGAAACAAGAACATTAACAGATGGAATGGGAAATAAAGTGGAAGTTCCTGCTAATCCAAAAAGAATTATTGCCAGCTATCTTGAAGATCATCTTGTTGCCCTTGGCGTAAAACCTGTCGCACAATGGAGTGTAAACGACGGGAAAACCGTACAAGATTATCTGCAAGATGAGCTGAAAGGAATTCCAACCATTCCGCATGATCTTCCGTTTGAAGCAGTTCAAAAAATGAATCCGGACTTAATTATAATGGACTCCGCTAGCATGGTAGAAGGCGGAAAATATGAACAATATAATCAAATCGCCCCTACTTTTGTTATTGGTGAAGAAGATAACAGCGATTGGCGCAAAGAATTGAAGCTTATTGGCGAAGTATTAGGAAAGGAAAAAGAAGCGGAAAAAGCTCTAGAAGAATATGACGCCAAAGTAGCCAAAGCGAAAGAGACAATTAAAGAAAAAGTAGGAAATCCTTCTGTCGCAGCAGTCTGGTTAGTAGGCGGACAATTCTTTATCGTAAATGAAAAACTTTCAAGCGGTGCCGTCATGTACGGAGACTTAGGATTAAAAGTGCCAAAAGTTGTAAAAGAAATTTCAGCAAACTCAGCAGATAACTGGAGCTCTATCTCTTTAGAGAAATTAGTAGAATTGGATGCTGACTATTTGTTCTTAATTAATAGTGACGGTTCCAATGCAGCACCTTTAAGTGATGCTCTATGGAAAAGCATTCCGGCTGTAAAAGCAGGCAACGTTTTTGAATTTTCACCTGAAAAAAGCTGGTTGTACACAGGCTCTATTGCCAATTCGCAAATCATCGATGATATTCTAGATTCCTTAGTACAAAAATAATGAAAAAGGGTATCCATCACGGATGCCTTTTTTTGTTGGAAATTTCAACTGAGCGTTTTTTTCCGTTACGCCTTTCCGTAATGGCGAGCTGTCACAAACTTCAATGTTGTCAGAATTTAAACGTCTAATTCATATAAACAGCAGGCCATACAGCTGCTAGAAGATCAAATGAACTTTGTTTTTTGTTTTGCTATTTTCGGTCAAAACCGGAGTAGATAGATCACATCTCAGTGTGCTGATCTGAAAACGAAGCAAAAACCGAAATTGATTGATCACAAGTTTATCCTTTTCTCAATGTCTGGCCAATGAAGCCAAAACTGTAAGGTTGAAATTCATGGTTTTTGCCGGAAAATTCCCCCTATTTTTTATGTAATGGTTGACACTTCATGACATTAGTCGTTGAAAGTTCTTGTTTGCTATTTTCTATGTAATAACGCGCGTTTGCGATTTTTTAATGTTCATTTTCAAACTCAAGCTGATCTGCATTTGATTCAGGCTGCCGATGATGAAAACGGCTTCCCCTCTCAGTTGTACAAAATCTTTAAACCGTTTGAGGACGCCATTTTGTGCTTTGCAATAGCCTTTGAAGCCTTATTCCCCCCTTCTGAATAACCGAGCTCCATATGTACATTTTTTCTATTTTTCCTATGGCACAATCGGCATCTATATATGTTAAAAATTTAAAGGCGGATTTAGCGAAAATGAAGAACGCTGTTTCAATCGGCATCTATATATGTTAAAAATTTAAAGGCGGATTTAGCGAAAATGAAGAACGCTGTTTCAATCGGCATCTATAATCCTTACACTAAAATGAAAAGCTAAGAGGCTCTTAAATCAAGATTTCCTCCTATCTCGAATCAAGAGCCTCAAATAATTCAGCTGGTAGTTTATTAAATCATACTAATACTATCTATATAGTAGTATTTAAAGGTGCAAAAGCAGATAGAAATTTTTACTAAAAGCCATTGCGTAAAATTTCGTTTTCGATAAATCCTCATTCAAAATTTTTGGAATTTTCCATAGCGTTTTGATTTGCAAATCACTAGCAGAATAATTGAGAAGGGTTGAAGGCCTTTTGGAAAATTCAGTTCACTTACCCATGCTTTGAGAAGAATTCACTGTCCTTCCCTTTCCAATGTACGGGTTTAAAAGAATCATGCGTATTTTTTGATGAAAATTATATTTTTTTGCTCGTCCAACGAATCAACCCTGTTTCACTATGCGGATGGGAATCCCTTTGGGTTTTTTTATATTCATATTCTAATTCTGATAACGTTAATTTGCAAAGCTGCTCCTCATTCTTAAATGCATTTAAGACAATCAGTTTGTTGATCAATTTTTTTCTTCTGATTTCTACAGCCTGACGAAGAAGGTTACTCATGTGATCCTCTCCTTATCATAAAATTTTTACGTTTTTTTAAATGGTTATCCGATTTCGCTGCACCAGCTTTCTTAGTGCAAGTCTGATCTTGTTAAGACTATTTCATCCTCTGTGCCTTATACGGATCATTTATATTCCTGCTGCGAATTTAAAAACTAAGAGGCTCCCAAATCAAGAAAATCCATCTTGAATGGAGCCTCTAGTGAACCAGTCGGCGTTTTTAATTTTCCAGTAAATTTAACATTATATTAAAACATATTAATCCTACCTGTCAAGTATAAATTTATGTTTTTATGAATTTAGGCAAAAAAATTCTGCCTCACCGGTCGTTGATTTGTTAATTACAGATTGATTTCAATTATACAGTCCCGATCCACCCCGGGAAACAGTCCCTTTTGAATGTGCAGTAACATGCTAAAATGTGAAAGCCCGGACGGCCATCCTGACGAATGTACGGTAACATGTTAAAACCCTATTTCACAACTTGTTAGGTTGTTTCAGCAGGCCAAAAATAAAGCAGCTTACCGTTTTTCTTAACAGAAGAAATGCTGTTTTAGACGATAGCTTTTTTCTCTAAGCAATTATTTGAAAGAAGTGGAATTCCAATGCTGCTGTTAAAATGTTGGGAAGTCACCATAGCAATTTTTTGCATAATATGGCATAAAAGCGTTGGATCCGTGCTTTTGTAGAACAAAGAAATGAGCCGTTCACATTTAGCAATTTGCCATTTAAATCATAATACCCCGCTCTGATGGAGCTGATAAATCGGTTACACGAAAACTTATAGCCCCTCACTTAATGGGTTTCTCCTGTCCTTAGTAAACATAATAACAGTTCATTTTCTCTTCTGTTGCTGAACTCTTTTTTGTTCCAGCAGCTGGCAAATGGATTTGATCCCGATCATTCCAAATTTAGCTTTCTACATAAAGCGGGATATCTGGACGTCTTTTAACGTCAACACATCGAACAAAAATTTCTCTTCAAAATGCGTACTATGAATGCTCTTCCAATACCAGATATTACAATATTTTACAATTAGATGAATTTTTTATATAACTTGTGATATTTGTCCGTTTCAAAAAGCCCTGCTAATACATTTAATGTATATAGATATTCTAGGAGGTGAGTTTCCAATGTTTGGTCATACTAGACCCATTATCTGTCCGCCTAAACATGTGGTTCGTGACTGTTTCATTCCACGTGTAGTTCCTTATATTCATCCAATTGTAAGGATTAATCGTTTCAATATTGTCAATGTTCCTAGACATATTTATAGACCAATTACAAGAAACGTAATTGTTGATCCAGGATACCCTTCTAAATGCTGCTAAATGACATTACAATGCGCCCCTCTTTTATTAAGGGGGGGGTTGTTTTGTTTTAAATTCCCTTAACGCCATAACCTCAAGAGGTTCCATCATTATTTCGCATTTCAAAAGTACACTAATGTTCAGATTTTCATTGGAGACACCATAAATTAAGCCGATACAGACCAAGCAACTATTCCTTTGCAAAATGCCGATGCGTTTATTGTGAACAAAGGATTTTTGTGCCCTCTGGATGTTTCAATGTATACAAAAGGAATTTTTCGTCTTCTGATTCGCCATCCTCTCGGATGTCTCTGCGGCCATCCTCCAAGATCAGAAAGCTTTCTTTTTATCAACCCATTCCAACCTGTTTCCTCAACAATATCCATACTTTGAGTTAATCCCCATCAGTTGCAATACATCCATTTATATCCATATGATGAATGAGTCGACACTTTTTTATATTAGTTTGCATAATTATTTTATGGGTTACTAAACTTAATCTTGGCTAATTTATCAGCTGCTGTTCGCTTCAACATTGATTCTGCAGCGGTTTCCAATCGATTTTAGCAGCGTTTTGGGCTCTTGCTCTTACCCGTTGCTTGTGTAGTATTTAACAAAGAGCTCCCTCCTTTGAAGTTGAGTTTTGAAGGAAAAGAAAAAGCACCTTTCAAAAGGTGCCTACACTTTTTTTCTAAATGCCCTTCTTTCCGCATATACTGCACATTCCGGACAAACTTTCATACTATTTCCGTTATGGTCTACATAATGATAGTAAGTTTTTGTTTTTCGCTTACACAAAAAGCACCGCTTATGAAATAGACGAAACATAATTCAACTCTCCATACTGTAATGTTTGAAATGCACCTCACAGGGTGCATCTTTTAGATGTTCCATTTTAATACTCTCCACAAAAAAACGTTCGATTCCGAACGCTTTTAAAATGTTCTACCTGTCTTTTTCCATATATTTTTTTATCTTTTTTTCTTCCCATTCTTCCCCGAATATGCCAAATGCAAACGTTGAGGCGCCGTGTACTAAAAGCCCAATCCCCCAGCCAAAAAGCGGATATTGAAACCACCAATTACCGGGATCCGAAATTAAATTAAAAACAAAAAGCATAGAATTCACTAAAACATAAGAAATGAAATGCATATAAAAGGCTTTCAAATTTTCCACTCTTTTTTTCGCCCTTAAATATTTTTCATCTTTTTCGACTTTCAACACCCCCCTATATAGCTTAGTTTTTGAACAGCCTTGTTGCCACTCATTATGCTGAAAACATTTTGTTCTCCTTCACCGTCTACATTTGGGAATGAGGCACGACAATTTCTAACCTGCTGTTGATTCGGTTTTTCATAAGTGTTGAACCGTAAACGCAACGAATTTGCTTAAGTTTCGACGTTTACCTCTCTTCTCCTACTCCATTCGACAAAGGGGTAATTTTTCCTTCTTTAAACAATAAGGATTAACAAATTTTTTGCAGGAAAAAGGCGAATAAAAGCTTCAAAAAAATATGGGCCACCATTCAATGAAATCGTTTCACAAATGAATTGCACACCATAAAGCTCTCAGCAGGATGGATGAAATGAGCTTTTTCATCTAGAAAAGCCAGAACAAGAAGGTTGGAGCTGAATCGCCATTGGCTAACAAGTACATCCAGTAGCATTCTTTTGAACAATCTTTTTCTGTCAAAGCGGCAACCGTACCGTCATCCTCTTTCACCGGAACAGGGTGTGGCGCCTTAAACAGCTTCTTCATCATTGGAATGGGGGTCATCCGTCTAATCATGAAGGAAATGTCCAATTTTCAAACTTCCCAGCAGGATTTACATCTACAATTATGGGGATCGTGATGCCATGCCTGTATCTAGAAGACAAGGAAACACCTTGATCATATTTCATAAGCAAACACCTGCATCAATTTTACTGTTTTGAACATCATATCGGCACAATATTTTTATATCTCAAATGTATCATATGACCGCCGCAAAGTTTTTTATTCCTTATTTTTTAACAGCGGGGTCTATAAAGGGAGCAATTGGTAGGCATCAAACGTAAAGGCCTTTAGTTTGGTGTTGCAATTCCTTATAGGTAAGATAAAAACGGTATTCCGCGAAAGACATGAACCGGCCAGCAATGTTTCAATTCCTTATAGTTAAGATAAAAACCCTTCGAACCTTGCTAAAGAAAGACCAAGACGGTAAGGTTTCAATTCCTCATAGTTAAGATAAAAACATTGTATTGCAGATGTTTTAAGCATTGATTTCATGAGGTTTCAATTCCTTATAGTTAAGATAAAAACGCTAACTATATAAATACTAATAAACCTTTAAAGTTGTTTCAATTCCTTATAGTTAAGATAAAAACGCGGCAGCGAATAGCCACATGGCAAACGCAGCACGGTTTCAATTCCTTATAGTTAAGATAAAAACAAAAAGGCGACATTCCAACAGCTTGGTGGGGCAAACTGTTTCAATTCCTTATAGTTAAGATAAAAACCCCAGAAAATGTTGTTAAATAAGCATTTCGTTTTAAATGGTTAATTGGTTATTTTCATTTTAACGAAGGAGTCAAATTTTATCAATCCTTTGATTTGCGTGGGCTCAATTGAATTTTTAAAGAGTCGTCGATCCCCTAGGATTTTTGCACGATTGGAGATCGACGACAAATTTTCATTATTTTTATAAAGAAGAATGTCAATGATTCCAGTATTCTTACTGATCAAAGGCTTGTTTTTAGGACTTTTTATTCGGACAGAAATCGAGAAGAGGCGTTGTAAAGAATTAAAGATCCTGATTTAGAAAATAATAAGTGGATTATTTGACATTACATCATTTACGGTAAAGCCATTGTTGCATTCCTCCTTATGTTTGTCCATTGTAAATTCTACAAAGGAAGGGGAAGCAATGTGGCTCTTTTCTATTTCCCTTTTGACACAATCATATGGACTAATTGGTGGCGCAATTTTCTAGTCTGCAACGGTCCAGTTACACACGATTTTCTGTTTCAGATAAATGAAAATTTGCAGCATGTGCTATCAGAAAAAGTGGAATGTTAAAAATTATTGGATTTAAAAAATGACAACGGTTAGTCGTCCCCGTTGTCATTCTAAATGTTACTTGATTAAAGACTAGTTACGCAGCTGGGAAACAATATTCTCATTTGATAGTTCCTTCGCTAATAATCTGGAAATAACATACTTTACAAACAATTTATTTAGCAAAATGAATAAACTTAATAGTAATAATAAACCAACGGTAATCATCATTAATACTTCATTATTTAGCACTTTAGAAAGAAGAATAGCAAATAAAATAACCGTTCCATAAGAGAAAATATAAACTTTTTTGTTTCCTGATTCGATTGTTTTATAAAATTGGGATGTGATTTCTTTGCTAGACATTCCGTTTAAATAGAGAGACAGTAAATCACGATTTATTAACTTGATGAGAGAATTTAAGCTGTTTTTATATACAATAACAATTACAATAAGTAAGCTTAGCTGGAAAAACAAAAGCAAATGAAAAGAGACTTTCGAATTTTGTACTAAGTTCTCCAATCCTTCAGATTGATAATATACATAAACTTCATCTTCATTAAACATTTCATGAAAGGATTTGACAAAATCATATATATATTCTGTTTTTTCTAAGTTCACAATAAGTGATTTAACACCTGAATAGTTACTGCTATTAATTGTTGCCAACATTTTATTATATAAAGGTTGAGCGAGATAACATTTATCCTTTAGAAAATATGTGCCTGAACCTTCATAATAATAGTTTGTAGTTTTAACGGGCTTGTGATTCATATCAGAAATAATTAATGTTTGATTTTTAAAATGTTCTGGCAGCACTAAAGCATTGTCATCAACTTGTTCGTCAAAACTAATTGCTTCTCTAGTAGTTTCATTAAGAGGCAAGCAATCTAAAAACTCTACCTCCTCTTTTTCCGACGAATAAATAAGAGGAATTTCATAATCATAGGTAAGATTTTTAACATGAGGCAAATTTAAAATTAAGTTAGTATCGTACTCAAATTCTCCTGTTTCTGTATATCCATTGATCAGTACCATTGATAATTTATCATTATTTAATATCATTAGCATTGCATAAATATAGTTAGAATTTTCTGTTAATTAATTTTTGTGAATTTGTGCCAAAAAGACAAAACCTAAAGAAAGGTGGCACTGCCCATTTGGTAAATATATACAGTTAAACCAGAGGGACAACGACAAAAGGGAGATTATGGACTGGCTCGCCCATCAAATTTTCGCAACCAAACATAAGCTGGTTTCCACAGAGCTCTCTTTAACCAACGAGTAATTCGAAGTAGAGATTTCTTACTTTTCATCTCCAATTGAATGAGAACATGTAAGCAATACGTGATAAGGGCTAAGAAAATTTGATTTTGAATAGCTGTTTCACTCATCCCATAAAAGTGCTTAATTTCCACGTGTTGCTTGAGCCATTTGAAAAAGAGCTCAATAGCCCAGCGAGATCGGTAAATATCACTTATCTCTTCTGGTTTTAAATCAAATCGGTTGGTGATGAAACGAAGTAAGTTCCCTTTTGTGTCCGTAACTTCTAGTAGACGAAAGACATTTTCAGTACGATTTTGTGTGGTACCAATGTAGACCATTTTATCGGATAGAACGTGACAATCATCAGGAAGTGAAAATGTATAGACTTCACGAATGACTGCGTTTTTCTTCAGTCTTGAAACGAAGAAATAGCCATCATCTGTCATCCGATCAAAACGTTCATAGTCCACATAACCGCGGTCAAACACATACATGGCTTCTTGATCATCCACTAGGACTTCGAGTTGATTTCGGTCATGTTCTTTTGCTGTCGTAATCACTGCTTTTTCAGGATAGACGGTGTCTTTATCCATGAAAACGAGCCGTAAGTGTAGCTTTACACCAGCTTTTGTTTTACGGAATTTTGCCCATTTATAATGGGTCAAATTCAACGGGAGTGTACTTGAATCAATGATTTTCAGTGGCATATTCTTTCCGTTTTGATAATGGTGCCGTTGAATTTTCCAAACAAGATCCAAGAACAAATTTGCAAGAATTAGTGGGTTGATCTGATTGTTTTTTCGGGATAGCTGAGAGGCACTTATCGATTCAAATCCGAGTGCTTTTTGAAGATCTTCGTCTACAAGTGCATCACTCATTTCCTCTAAGCTCGTAAATTCGAGCAGCTGGGCTACCAATAAAAGTTTAATATAGGCTTCTGTTGTCAGCTTTTTTGTGTAATAGTCCTGTTTCAATTCTTTGACTTGTTCGCTAAGTTTTTGAATATTTATGGGTGAAACCCATTTACCAAATGATGAAATTAGTGTATTCTTGTCCATAATGGTTATCCTTTACGATTGGATTTGGACAGGAACCACCTGTACTTCCATTGTAAAGGATTTTTTTGTTTCGAAATCAATAAAAAATTGAACATTCTTAGTATTTTGAATCATCAGATTTAATTAGTGCAATGCTAGTGATTTAATATATTATTATGGATGTTCTCAGCAGAAATAAATACTGTAAAGATCGAAAATATAATCAATATTAATAATAAAAAGTTTAGTATCGCAAGCTTTCTTAAACTTTTTAAATATTTTTGCTTTATATAATAAAAAACCGAATCATGTTTTAACATAGTTCTTTCAATCCTTTATTTAATTGAATAAAATCAAATGATTTGTCTGAATTTTCCACAACAAATTTTGAATGGGTTACTACTATAATGACCCTATCTTTTTTTATACTAGATAAAATATCCATTATGATTTGAATGTTCTCTTCATCTAAATTATTCGTTGGCTCATCCAATAAAATAAGCGGATATTCAAATACCAATACTTTTAAAAAAGCTGCTCGTTGTCTTTCACCACCAGAGAGATTATTTACTGGAATATCTAACTTGTTTTCCATTTGTATTTGCCTGCTGTATTTATTTAGTTTTTCGTTATCTAAAGGCTGGCTGTTTATAAGTGAGATAATTTGAAGGTTTTCTCTAATTGTTAAAGTCTCTATTAAATTTAAATCTTGGAAGAAATACGCTATTTTTTTCCGCAAGTCATCAACTAATTCAACATCCTTAAAATTAATTTGTTTATGAAATAAATTAATGCTTCCTGAGTGAGGTTTTTGTATTAAAGATAAAATATTGATAAAAGTGGTTTTCCCACACCCGCTTTTTCCATAAATAGCATATAAACCAGGTTCATTTATCTCTAGAGAGAGATTTCTCAAGATTATTTTTTCGCCGTATTGAAAGTTAATGTTTTTAACACTAACATGAATATCCTCATAGTTGTCAACGGAATTTTTGTGCAAATTCATCACCCTCTAATATATTAAGGATATTATTCAAATACACACTTAGCTCAAAAACATAGTTACCTCTTGGTTCACAATATCCTAAATAACATTCATACTGCTCTACCTTTTTTCTAATTAATTCCTTATCTATATCAAGGTTATGCTTTTGAACTAGACTAGTATAAATATTTAATATAATATAGAAGTCTTTACTTTCATTATTTAAAACTTCAGGATATAATTTTTTCATTTCTTCGATATCTTTGGGAGTAGGGTCAATGATATCGTACTTTAGTACCTTTGTAAGTAAGTCATCTGACTCTTCTATAGCAACAGCTTCAGAAGTAGCCATCTCACCAGTTGCCTTATAACAGTAATACATTTCATTAAATAATTTTATGTCTCGGCAGTTTGTATTTTCAGCAGCTTCTTGATTACGAGAGGATTTTCCAATCACTTCTTCTGCATAGTTTAAATAATATGAATATTGGTAATAACTTTGATCTCTATTGTTTTTCAATTCCTGACTAAAACTATCTATGCGATGGCTTAGTACATTTAAATATTTATCGACATCAGAAATTTCTTTACTAGCAAATACATTCGACATTAAATATAGATTTCTTATACTCTCCAATGAATAAAAGTACGTATGAAAAGGTCTTGTTTCTGATAATATATTAGTCATAAACTTTTTGTTCTCAAAGTGTTGCTCTAGTTCTTTTGCGATCATTAAATGAACCCAATAAGTAATTTCATCTCTGAATAATATTGTTATTTGGTTTTCTTTCTTTTCATATATGTCTTTTAAATGGTCCAAATTTACTTCAAGATCATATAGATTGCTTAAAATAATAGAGGCATGAAGAAGAATTGGTTTATTATAGTCTAAGTCTAAAAGGTCTTGTTCAGTAAAACTTGAAATGTTATTTTCAATTTTATCTTTCATATCTGCAACCGTGTTATTTATCTTATAATCCAATATTAGAAAATAATAATACTCCACTTGATCAGCCTTGCCTGGATTCTCTAGCTTCATAAATACTTTTTTTATTTTTTCTAACCCCTCTGAATCACCAATATATTCCATCATATTATAAAGAAAATATAAATCAAAAAATGAACGAACCTTATTAATTTCTTCTATTGAGAATAAACTATCTTTTTTTAACATTGATAATAAAATCCTACAATAAAAATTATTTTGTTCTTGCTTACATTCACTAGGCTGTAATTTATCATTTATTTTGCCAAGATATAATATCGAGCTATTATTTTTCAAATCAGATATTTCCTCAGACTGACTGGTTACTTCAAAAACACTTCCATCATTACTTTCTTTCATATAAGAATTGATTGTATTAATAAAATTATTACTATGAATAGGCCGATTTTTAAAATAAGGTTCACTGCAAGCTGTAAGCAGGAAAAAACATACTATAAGCAAATAGATATTTTGTTTCATATAAACATATCTCCTAACCTATTAGCCTTTATACTGGAAATGAGGTAAAAAGTGTAGATATTCTGCTCTAAATATTAGATTTTTGCAGTAGCTGTGTATGTTCTATTACTATAATCAACTATAGTAGTAGTGTACATGCCAAGATATATTGTTAAACCGCTTCCACAAACATTTCCAGAGCTGCTATAAGATTTTGTAGTTGTGCTTCTTGAATAACCAGGACTAGATCCACTACCACTTGCTCCGGCTCCGCTAAAAGAAACACTTCCTCCAACTGTATAAAACGAAACTTGATGAGTTAACTTCTTAAACCCGGTTCTAGTAGTAGAACTTAATGCTTTATATTTTCCGCAACCTTTCCAGTCAGACAAATAAGGCAAATCGGCTTTCGCTGTTACATTGTTATCGGGATTAACGCTTTGGTTAGAAAAGAACAGGGCGGCGATTTACAGTTTTGGTGGCTCGATAAGCATCATCAGATGGTGAAAACATAAAAATAAAACATAGTAATATAGCAAAAGATAAAGCAAGCATTTTTCACCTAAATAATTGAATATTATACACTTTTTACCTTAATTATCATTTTATCACATTTATAGGTAATTTGGAGTATTTTTTACATTATTTGTTTGTAATGATTATTTTTTGGCTCTCTTTAATTAACCGTGCTTGACATTGAAAAAAGCAGAATCTTCCTCTATTGTTTAAAGTAACCACACCCAAAACAATAGAAGGAGAGATTCTGCTTGTATAAACAGTTTACTACAGATTTAGTGCATTTACCAAGTTTTGAATTAGGAGAGATCTATAAAATGAATGGAGTTTGGGAGATTCAATTAATTTGTTTTTGTCAATAATAAATTGAGCCAGAGCGATCACTTCAAAAGTGAGCCACTTTTAGAATCAGAGTTCCCATAAATGGGAGAAGGTGGGTGTTTGGATGAGTTGCCCCTAGGGGCAACTCATCCAAACGCTTCGCGCACCTGGCTACCACTCCCCATTTTCCCTCTGTTTCATACTTTGACGGAATCGATAAGATTCTCCGTTTAGAAGAAGAATGTGCGAACGGTGAGTGAGCCGATCAAGCAACGCTGCTGTCATCTTTTCATCCCCAAAAATGTTCGTCCATTCTACAAATTCAAGATTTGTTGTAATGATGACACTTGCACGTTCATAGCGATTGGAAAAGAACTGAAATAATAGCTCTGCTCCTGTTTTGGAAAAGGGGATATATCCCAGTTCATCTACGATGATCACATCATATTTGAGCCACTTCTTCTCAAACGCACCAAGTTTGTGCTCTTCTTTAGCAATAAGCAACTCTTCCACTAACTCGGAAGCAGTAATGAATTTGGTTTTGTAGCCATTTTGGATCATGGCGATTCCAAGCCCAATGGCCAAATGGGTTTTCCCTGTGCCACTATTCCCTAGAAAAATAATATTCTCTTTTCTCTCTACAAACTCACCTTTTGCGAGTGTGAGAAATCGATTTCGATTTAAGCTCGGCATGAAAGTAAAATCATAGGTGTCTAAAGTTTTGTGGATGGGAAAGGCAGCTTGTTTGAGCCTTCGCTGTCTTTGATTTTCCTCTCTTGCCTGCACTTCTGCTTCTAATAGTGCCAATAAGTATTCTTCATACCGTAGATTTCTTTCTTCTGCCTCTCTTGCGAGAGAGCGATATTGTTTCGCAATTGTAGGCATTCTCAATTGCTTCGTGATATGGTCTAAAAGGATTTCTGTTGTCATTTCATCTGACCTCCCGTTAATTGTCCGTATTGAGCTACGTTTGCCTTTTGAATTTTATAGTCTAGTAGATTTACAGGCGTTTTCTCCTTAGATAGATCTTGGACCTGCAAGTAGTTATTCGTCAGTCTTTGAATGATTTCATGGACGACTTCATACCGATAGACCTGCGCTTGTTCAGCTTCTCGTAATGCTTGTGTCAATTTTTCCATCCCGATCTCTCGATGAAGGAGAAGGAGTCGGATAAATTTACGGTCGCCCGCGGCTCCTTCTTGTTCCCTCATTTTTCGGTGAAAACGCCTAAATACATCCGGAAGGTCAGATGATTGAAATGCATGGGCATCCCGAATCGCTCGCGGTTTTTTTAATAATGCCTCCAGATAATGATCTAGATTGGTGATCATCTGGTTCCGTTCGTAAGAACGAGGATGTTCAGCGATCACTTGATTTTGAGCCACAACGATCACATGATCGACAAATATTTTTGCCCATACAGCTTGACCTACATAACTACAAGGGACAGAATACTGATTGGTCTCCACTGTAATTAAAGAGGTCTTATTCACCTGACAAGAGACTAATCGGCAAGCTTCAAACTTCTTTTCAGGGAGTGGGTGTAGATACTCCTTTTCTTTCGCCCACATTTGCGCAACCGTTTCTTTAGTGAACGGAACGGTTTTTTCTTCCGCCTCTCTCAAACACCAGTCCAATAGATAAGCGTTTAATTCCTCCAGCGATTGTACGTCCGGAAGCGGAACGAAGACGTTTCTTCTTACGTATCCGACCGTCCCTTCCACTCGTCCTTTTTCATTCCCGGAACGAATATTACAAAACTCTGCCTTAAACAAATAGTGGGATTGTAAGGCTAGAAAAGCATCCTGTTCGAGACGATCTCTCCCTTGGAGTATTTTTACTACGGCTGTTTTTAAATTATCAAATACCCCTTCGGTAGGTACTCCTCCAAAGAATTCAAACGCATGGACAAAGCCATCTAAGAAAGCCTCCTGTTTCTCATGCAGGTATGCTCGTACAAATCGCATTCGACTTGCCGAAAGTTGCATACAAAAGAGGTAAATTCGTTGTGTTCGACCCTGTAGAATAATATCCGCCTCTCCCCAGTCGAATTGGAATTGGTGGCCGAGTTGAAAGTCAAGGGGAATAAAGACTTCCTGTAGCTTCTTCTTACGTTTGGCTACAACCTTACGGATGTTGGACTCAGATCCTTTGAAATCGTACTCATCGACCAATCTTCGATAAATTCTGGCAGCGGTATGACGTTGTTTTCCCCAACGTTTTAGATCGTCTTCGAGCCATTGATCAATAATGGGCAAGACTCGCTTCGTTTCATCGGAATACTCCTTTCCATGATAGTTTTTCTGCCGATGAATGGTGGTTGGAGCCTCATTCTGTTTTAGATATTTGCTTACGGTATTTCTTGAAATCCCTAATTTTTGAGCAATTTGTCGTTGGGATAGCCCTTCTACCTCATGCAAGAATTTGATATGATGAAATTGAGCCATCTTGATCATCCTTTTTCTCTCCCTCTGATGAAAAGTTTAGGCACTTTCAATCATAAGGGAGGTAATGAAAATTGGAAATCAGGTGGCTCATTTTTTATGTGATCGAACCCTTCAAAAGTGGCTCAATTTTAAATTATCAAATACATAATTCCTAGACAACAATCTTTTATTTGTCCTTTATGCTTTCAAAAAAGTGTCAATCATGCTCGTCCAAAAGAGAGAGTTCTAAAACATTTGTTTATTCCGACCCATGGTCTTATCTATGTTCGGGTACCTGTTTACCGTCAACGCTGTGATGATTGTGGGATTTCATGGAGTGTGGAGTGGCCTGGAATTCCACAAAGAGGAAAAGTGACAAATCGTTTTAAAGAGATGGTTATTCAAGAATGCAAGGGGAATACGTTTCAATCTGTCTCTAAGAAAACAGGGATTTCCCCATCAACCATTACTCATTGGTTTTACCAAGAAGCAGAGAGACTTGTGGCTAAGCCTGAGAAGCATTCCTCTCCTACAAAAGTTTGCATTGATGAATTTTCACTCAAAAAGGGACACAAATATAGTCTAGCCATCCAAGATGCAGAGACGGGCCATATATGGCAAGTTTCAGAAGGAAGGAGTCGTGCACAGATTCAGGAGGCGTTGAAACGGTATCCATTCATTGCACCAGAAGTAGCTGTCACCGATTTAGCTCCTGGAATGGCGAAAACCATACAAGAAGTGTGGCCTCATGTAGATATTGTCGCCGACAAATTTCACGTTATTCAACTTTTCACAGCTGCCTTAGAACGCGCCAGAAAATTGAGTTCAAAATATGCGACCAAACACCTCGAAATTCGTTATCAACGCCGAATATTAATGACAGATCCTAAGCTGTTAAATCCCCAAGAAAAAGACAAGCTATCTAAATGGTTAGATGAAGATACGAATCTATACCAGCAGTATCAAGCTCTCCAAGCTATACGTCGAGTTTATCAAAGTCATACATATCAAGAAGGAGAGCAGAGTTTACAAGCATGGATAGATTACTATTTATGGGATGGTGCACCTGCCACAAGGCGAATAGCAAAAACCCTCCTCCAATGGAAAACAGAAATTCTGAACTATTTCAAATATCGAATAACTAATGCCAAAATCGAAGGAACCAATAACTTGATCAAGACCATAAAACGCCGTAGTTTCGGTTGTCCAAATCAAGAGAAGTTTACCTTACGAATCAGATTAGAATGTCAACAACCTTGAAAAGTAGAGAAATTAAGCGATTAGAGGAAGAATCAAGCACGTTTATTGAACAGAACCTATTTTTTTCTATTTTAGTATTTTTTGTGGTATGCACACAATTAATTTTGGAAATAAAATGAATTTCCTGATCTGATCGCTTATCAGTAAATAAAATGAGCGCCTAGTAAACGCTCATGTAGACAATATATTAACCAGAAAGTTAATAACCTTCTTCTTGGGTGAACCCTTGTTCTTATAAAACTTGTTGATACCGCTTCATCAGATAACGCCACCGTGATCGGAATGAAGAATGGGCTTCTTCATTTCTTTCTATCGTTTGCAAGCAAAAAATACAGAGACGTGCAAGCTGTTTCATCGCACATAAATAAGGAGCAGTCATTACAAATGTTTCAACAAAGGCATCAGCATCGCTGGCTCATGGATGTTTCAGCGCTACATCCGTTTCCTTGACCATAAAAATTGATTAAGCACGACCGCATAGGCCGTGCTTTTTGGTTTAAAATTTTTCTTCATCGTTAAGATAAAAACGCACCTAGCTGAAACAGGGAACGCCAATCTAAGAGGTTTTCAATTTCTAATAGTTAAGATAAAAACGGCGGCTCGGTGGGACAGAGATCCCGAAGATTCGGGGGTGTTTCAATTCCTTTTAGTTAAGATAAAAACTACGGGTGACGGGGCTGTCATACTACCAAACTATTAGTTTTAATTCCTTCTAGTTAAGATAAAAACGTTCAACGTCTGAACGCAAAAACAGACTTTCCCTGGAGTTTCAATTCCTCGTAGTTAAGATAAAAACTCTCACTCATGGATTCCGAAGAAAAAAGTTTTGAGCTCGTTTCAATTCCTCGTAGTTAAGATAAAAACGCCAACCGGGCTTTTTTTGAACAATGATCCATTCATGTTTCAATTCCTCGTAGTTAAGATAAAAACCCCACAAATTGTTGTTAGATAAGTATTTGGTTTTAAATGGTTTATTGGTTATTTTCATTTTAGCGAAGGTGTTACATTTAATCAATCCTTTGATTTGTCAAGGTTCAACGAAGATTTGAAAGAGTCGTCGATCCCCTAGGATTTTTGCACGATTGGAGGTCGACGACAAATTTCCATTATTTTTTGAAGAAGATGTAAATGATCTTAGTAGTTTAATTGATCAAAGACCTGTTGCAGGACTTTTTGTTCCACAAGTAAGAAAAGTGCCTTTTTCAAAGACAGCAAAGGAATCATTAAAAGGACCTGGCCTCCTCCAAAAAAACTAACCCTCCCCCATCATCTTCCAAATTTCCTTAAAGACCTTCGATTGCTGTTTACGCAGTTCCTCAAGCTTCACGATTTTTCTTACATTCTCTTTCGCGATAGCCAAGATATTTTGATCGTAGTCGAGATTCAGCACGATGTCTTTGATTCGATACGCTTTTATTTTCGATACGTAGTCTAAGTATTTGTCAGTTTAACAATGTATCGAAACAAATTATAGCTTCATCGAAGGACAGTTCCATATCTTCTTCTCCCCCCTAATAGCCAATACTGTTGGATTCATATCCTTTTAAAAGTCGTTTATCCGCTCAGTTAACACTACGCATTTTTTGGTAAAAAATGCTATTGAATCATGTAATCAAACAACAATAGCACAAAAGGCTTCTGTTGTGAGCTCAATTCAAAACTAGTAACGTTTTTCTTTGGTCCTAAATATACCAATGGATTCATAAATTTTCGAACTAATTTGAAGTTGGCTTATACTTCTGATTTCGACTTTGATTTCTTCTGACTATACGAAACGAGCCCCTTATTACATTGCTACTCATTTTACCAAAAAATTATTCCATCAATCAAAAAATTATAGTCCAAAAATCACAATATATTGTATAATATGACCAAAACATCCATTTTTTGAAGGTGGTTAGTGTGAGTTTCGTGAAAAATTTGGTGATATTTTGGTGCTGCTAGTCGAATTGAACGGAAAATAGAAGAATTTGAAGATTTAAAATACGAATATGAATTACTTTATGAAAAATGGAGAAAAAAGAGTAGAAGTCAATGATTAAACTAAAACACCTGATTGGTGAAAAAGCAGAATCTCTCAAATCTTTGAAGCAACTCATCAAAATCTCTATAAATATACAATCAAAAGATAAAGATGTTTTTATATAGAATATTTGGTAACGAAGTCGAACAAATCAAATTTGATAAAATTAACGATAGCATTAGTTGCTGGAGGAATTGCAATGAATGCTATTTAGGGGATTTCAGCTAGTGTTATCTCTGCACTTGGGGCTTGGATATTAGTTTCTACCTTTGGAACAGCTTCTATAGGAACAACCATCGCATCTATATCTGGTAATGCTGCAACAAATGCAACATTGACATGGTTTGGAGTTGGAGCAACTATAGCAACTGAAGGTGGTATGGCTGCCGGAACAGCTGTATTAGGTGGTATCATTGCCATTATAACCGGCAATTTTCATATACAAGCTAGAAAAAAATCAAAGAAATCGAGAAACAGATGATATAGAGGTGACAAAATGATTAGGAAAAAAATTAATATTGATGTTGTTTCTACAACATGGACTATGAATGGGAAAAGTCCACCCATAAGTTTAGCTAAACTATCTGGAAAAAAAGACATTAATATACTTTTAGTAATGATTCATATTGCAATTCGAACACGTCCTCCTTTGAGTTATGGCTTCACTCTAGGAGATATTTGGGCGTGGTTAAGATATTTTCCGGCCATATCTACTACTACAGAGCTAAGATTGAAACCTGAATGGGAGGAAATTGATTCACACCAGAAAACTATATTGAGTGATGATTGGGGAGTTGGCTTTTCATCATGTGTTCTAACAGAAGCTTTAAACCTAATTGAAATAATCCCAACTAATTACTTAGTAAGTCATTCTCCTTACTTTTCATTAGGTTCAGCAGGAGGGAAAACTGGACCAAGAAAATCACCTGATTTTATTGGAGTCGATAGAAGCGGGAGATTCCATATATTCGAGTGTAAAGGAACACAATCTAGTATAGACTCTATGAGAAGGCAATTTGAGACTGGCCGAAAACAAAAGAATAATGTAAATGATCCTTGTAGTCTTATTGATCAAAGGCTTGTTGTAGGACTTTTTGTTCCACAATACAGAAATCCAGAAGAAGCGTTGTTAAGAATCGAAGATCCTGAATTTGAAATAGATTTAGGACAAGTCGAAAACGAAGATTTAATAAAAACTATTTTAATAGGAAACTTAGCTACTTATTTTCATTTGCTTGGCTTTCCTAAAATTGCCAATGCGATTGCACTTAATAAGAGACTAGAAGGTAAATTTGAAAAGAGAACTAGGGAAGAAATCGAATCTCTTTCAAGTGTATTTATTGACCAAAAAGAATACAAATTAACAAAAATGATATTTAAATTTGATTATTCTGATCAAGATAATAGTAAAAATTCATTATATGGGCTAGAAGTCAAAATTGGAATTGAAAAATCTGTAGTTGAAAATATATTTCATGTAGATGTTTATTCAGAATATATTGATGAAATTTATCATCACTTTGAAGATATTCCAACATGGAAAATTAATGAGTATGAGTCCGGCATAAGTGTTATTACACCATTGGGACTATATGCTGAAATGAACATCATCTATTAGTACATTAATGAATGTAAATTAGAACAAACAAAATTGGTTCGTACGTAATCTTGGTAATTGGTGAACAGTCCTGTCACTGTTCGCCACTATCTCAGTGTACTGATAAAATCGTTTAAATCTTTCTTTAGATTGAGAAAGGGAAAACGACTTTTTAGCCTTCCTTCCTCGTTCATCCACAAGTCAGGCATAATGCCTTTTTCTCAATATCCATCCCAACAACCAGCTTTTAATCAGCGACTTAAATTAATGTTCTTTTTTAAGAAATGTAAAATGTATAGTCCTCTTTGATACCCAAATTAAGAGCAATTCACCGATTGTACCACTCTGATTCATTCTGATTCATATCGAGAGTTTTTTATCCGAGTCTTTCCAAAAAGTATTCTAACAGGAATCCTCCATAAAAGCTCCCTCCTATTGAATAAGCACTTAAAAAAGGAATGAAAGATGAGAGTTCTCAAAAAAGCGACTTTTTCAAAGACAACAAAGGAATCATTAAAAGGACCTAGTTTCCTCCAAAAAAACTAGCCCTCCCCCATCATCTTCCAAATTTCCTTAAACACTTTCGATGGCTGTTTACGCAGTTCCTCAAGCTTCACGATTTTTCTTACATTCTCTTTCGCGATAGCCAAGATATTTTGATCATAGTCAAGATTTAGCACGATATCTTTGATACGATACGCTTCGATTTTCAATGCTTTGTCGAGATAACGGGCGTCAAGGTCGAAGCGAATGCGATTGGATAGTCTGCGCAACATGCGCCATAATGTGACTTCTTCTTTCGATTTCATGAAAAGCTCTGGCAATTCTTTCGCATCTTTTAAGGTATTTAAGGTTGTCATCGTGTAGACAGAAATTCCATAGCCAACAGGTTTAATAATTTCTTTGAGAAAATGCCAGCTTTCGATTTCGAATTTGACATATTCTTCTGCACTGTTTTTCGGTAATTCGATGATTTCATATCTTTTCACAAATTGGACGTCGGTTATTTTTCCGTAGCACGTCACACCGTTTGTCGTTGCAGCTCCTTTTTTCGGATAAAGGGCAACATATTTAGCTTCTTGCCAGCCTTTATTAAGACGTTTGACAGGGATGTGGTAAAATCGATGCTGAAGATGCGCCCGATAGTTTTCTTCTCTTGGGACCATACCGACAAGGACCTTTTCCTCAAGAGAAGATTGCCATTCCTCGATCGTTCCTCTTGGGAGGATTCCTTCCTTTTGTAATTCTTCAGGATTTTTTTCAATTAGTCGTTCGATCAGTTGTTCTACTAAGCGTGTGGCATTTGGTAAAAACGGCAAGCCGCCGATATTGACTTCATTGATGCTTTTATAAAGCTTGTGTTCTTGATAGCTGTCTTCATCCCACCAAGGAAATAAAACGTAAGCGCCAAAAGCGGTTCGTTCGTATGGTCCTTGGTGGCGGACAACTAGTGAATCTCGATAACGGTGCATCGTATTTATATCTTCTTCTATTGGTCCTGGAAGCTGATAGTTTCGATGATAGCTGCTCCCTACCATCGCAAAATCGATACGGTATTTTGCATCAAATATATAATTGTATGTGTAATCCTTTCCCTTCTTTTCAATCAATAGCATTGTATCCGGGATTTGCGGGATGGTTGGTAATTTCCCTTCGTATTTTTGATACGTTAAAATAATTTTTTCACCTGTGTACGGATGTTTATATATTCGTGTAGCTGTAGCATTTTTCTTCAGATTGACAAATAAACCGTTTCGATTGACACGAATAATATCCTGACTCACTAACTTGTATTTTTTATCTAAGATTTGCCCTAATTTCAAAAACGTCCAATACTCGTAAAGGGTCGCGACATCTTTAACGGACATTTGATACAGTTTTCCATGCAGCGCAAGACCTCTTGTCACTAATAAATAAATTTGAAAGGCATCGCGATAGCCAGGAGCCATTTGCAATACAAGGCTCATGACAGAGCGATCGAGTATCCCGATCGTTTTCCAAAAATAACTGTTTACTTTCTTTTCTAACTCTCTTTTCATGTTTGAAAGCTTTTCGATTAGATCCTGATCAGGCTCAACCTCATAGCGCTTGTTTTTTGAATGTATTTTTTCTAGTAAATCCGCTAATTTATCGATTAATCGGTTCATCATCCATTTGACGAAACGGTTTTCCAACGTATCAAATGTGAGATCTTTTTTGACTTTTAATCCGGAAACAGGCATGACGAGACGGTCATGGATCGCAATACCATTGGGCACATCTCGAAAAAGCTGCGAACGTTTTCGCAAATAATGTCTTCCTTTTTGATCGAGACGTCCTAATTGATCCCCTCTCGCCTTGACATGAGTTTTTACAAGCTGGTGGTGAGGCTGCTGTTCGATTCGTTTGATCGCTTGGATAAAAGAGTGAAAATGAACGTCCATTAAGCGAAAAAATTCACTTCTAGATGGGGTTCCCTCCAGTTTTACTTTGGCCCGCTGATACGTTTTTTTGATAAAGTGGAAGGCGAGATTATAAATTTCATCGTTTACTTCTTGTAATAGTTTGAGATAATCATCTTTGTAATTTAATTTCGTTGGAAAAATTTCAATTGTGACCTCTAACACAGTTTTGTTTTCATCTCTAATCTCAAAGGTTGATAGCCCCACTTCATTTTGAAACTGGAGATTCCCCATTAACACATAAGATTTTCCGACCTTTACTTTGTCTACCGCTCTTCTTAAAGAAGGATGTTCATGATAAAAAGACAATTCTGTATCGACTTTCGGAGAGACGATGACTTGGTAAATTCCGTTTTCAAAAAAGATTGGCCGATGATACGACCAGTCGACTAATGTTTGTTGATCTACATCAAATACTTTTACTTCTTGAATGCCTTCCCCATCGACCGAAAATTCCATTTGTTCATGGATATCCATGTTTCGATATTGCTTCAGGCCTTGATACCGCTCATGATAAGGCTTCCCTTTCATAACGAGTGTTAATAGTTCAGTTTCAATATGGACTAGCTCTACATCCTCATGAGCTAATCCAGAAGGACGTAAAGCCATCGTCCGTTAACCTCCTTAACATTTCTAAAATTTTGTCTGCACTTTTCGGATATTTGGCATAGGAAAAATTGGCTAGATCTTCGTAATTCTCATGTAATTCAACACCTGTACAAAACATATACAGCTGTTCCAATGCCCGTTGTACCCTCGTATCACTTCCAGAAATTCTTGGTAAGACTTTTTGAAGAAGACAGTGATCAAACGCATTTTTATATGTCATCAAATTTCCTTCTTCAGCATAGGCAAGGTAAAAACAAATTTCGTCCCGCACACGGTAACCAACATGAGCCCCAAGTGGCTGCAAGTACTGATTCACTTGTACAAGCTCATTCGTTGCTTGCTCAACGATATGTGGATACTCCTGATAAACATCTTTTAGATGCAAATATTTCGCTGAAAAAGCTTGATCCTTTAATGTAATTGGATGAACTTCCTCGAGCCCTTTTAAAAATTCAAGATGTGACAAGTCCACACGATTAAACTCAATCGTATTTGCCCGATCTAACACCTTTTTACTAAATGGATGAGTAGTTTCGTCCATATTAACCGTCCCGATGATATAAACGTTTGATGGAAAGGTGACCTCTCTTCTCGCTACCTCTTTGGAAAGAAGGTTCGAGGACACAATTTTTCCATTCTCCCACCTTCTACTTTCCATTACACTTAAAACATCGCTAAAGTAATACTCGACACGCGCTAAATTCATTTCATCTAACAAAACAAAATATGGATATTCTGGATTTTGTTCCGCCTCGAGCACTACTTTCGTAAGCGGACCTGGTCGAAACTCTCCTTTAATGTCTTCATACCCTAACAAATCTGACCCATCGTTCCAATCGGGTCGAACAGGGATTAACGTAAATCTTCCATTTTTTTCGGTGGCTCCCACACTTTCTGCTAACCATTGAACAATTTTCGTTTTCCCAGTGCCTGAAATCCCCGAAAGAATGACAAACGGCTTTGTTTTTAATGATAAAAATAGATTGATCACTTCTTCTTTAGTGTAGTAAAAGCCTTTACTAGAAATATAGGAATGGATGTGGTGAGTGATTTGTTCGGATGTTAATGCTTTTTCTTCCTCTTGAATAGGAATGTTGATTATCTCTATGAGTTCTTTTGGGAAATGATTTTTAAATTTTCCTAAAAGTTTTCCTACAAATTCTTCTGATACTTCAAAAAAGTAGCCTTGTTTAACATTTCCGTTCCGATCAAATGGTCCGGTTTCATTCAAACGCCACTCTTCTGGAATCTCTTCTTTTTTAATAGGTGAGATTAAATCATAATATGTTAATCGAACAAGATTTCCTTCTTCTTCCCAATTTCCAGAGGATATTTCCTTAGGCTTTGGAAGCTCTTCTGCTTCTCTTTCAACAATTCCAACTGCTTTAATTTCTCCTACCGAATATGCAAATACAAGATCCCCTACTTTTGCATAAACGAGATTTCGATGATGTGCAAAAATGGTCCCACTTTTTGTTTGTTTTGGCGCCCACAAATAGCCGCCTTCTTTTTCCTCTTTATGTGTTTGACCTTGGTTAACCCACCAATATTTCAAACTTTTTCTCTCCTCATTTTGATTTATCCAATATAAATACCAATCCAATTCAATAAAATCAGCTGCATGTAAGGTTTCCTTCAAATGAGCGATATCTTTTTGGAAAGCTTCTAATGTGTCTGGTGAAAATCCTAGCTTTTTCAAGGCTTTAATAGATTGAGAATTATAGATGGCAAATTCATCTGGATGAAATACCATGACGAGACCTGTTGCAATATTTTCACCAAATCCCTTTATATCTACCAAATTTTTAACCTTCTCCAAAGGAGTTAGATCGGTTCTATTTAATATTTCAACAGCGTTATTGATTAACTGTTCTTTTTCTTGATCGGTCAATTTTAATTGAGCACCAAAAACTCTAGTTGCTGTGCTCCAGATAGAATTCCCACTATATATTAATTCCTTTTTTTCTAATTGTTCGTTTAATTTCTTTAACGTATCAAAATCCTTGTTATGTATTAAGTTAAATACGTTAACTTTCGAGTCATTTAAGACTGCATAACCGATATTCCAAACTTCCTCGTTAAATTGTTGTAAGGAAATTTTGTTTTTTCCATTTAATAGCTCTTTCAGTTGATTGGCACGATACTTTCGTAGCTTAATAAAAAAGCTGTGAAAAATATTTTGTTTAAATTCATTAAAATTTAATAATTTGTTTTCAGGATTTTGTTGAATCAAGCTCCATTCATCATCTACCAATCCTACGGCATTTAACCAATTTAACAAATTGATCGTTCGCTCCTTAGCTACTGAATCAACCATAAGATTTTCTCCACGAGAATTACGAACAATTAACTTTCCTAACTCAAAAAGCATTGATTTTTTCTCGTTTTTATCAACATCACTTAATAGTTTTAGAACTTCCAATACGATTTGACTGTAAGGATGTTTTATAATTTGTTTCTTTATCACTTCAACTTTATTTTTTGCATTGATATATTCATAAAAAAGCGATTCATTTTCATCATTCAGGAAACGTAAAAGTCTTAAATCTTGTCTCCCTCTTGATTTAATTCGATATAAATTTTTATTGGTTTGTTCACTTAATCTTTTAGGATCATATACCCCGTTTATTACTTCTTCTAAAAAAGAAATCACCTTATGAAATTGTTCAGTTGGTAAATCTTCGGTAGTAAATTCTTTTAATTGAATGGCAACTGCATTCTCCTTGACTGTTTTCGTGACAAATGGAAGCTGATGAAAAAAGGCCATCAAAAAAGAAGATTTTTCTTTTGTTTTTAGAAAATCATTTGAATTGGCCGTCCGTAGCTCTATAAATTCATTCCAGCCTGTTCTTATAAAGTCAAAGGAAATATATTCCCAAGGCTGATCCAGTCCTCCATTTTCAAACTTCTCTCTCGATTTTTCTGTCTCGACATACAATACAACCCATTCGAATCTATTTTTGTTATCCAAATTTGTTCATTAGAGCTTAATGTGTAAATACAATCTACCTGTTTTGCAAGTTCAATTAGTAGTTTCTCTAGCATCTTTCCCATCACAAATCCAAATTTTTCTTTATTTATATTATCAAATTTTTTCGAAATAAAAAAACACATGCCTGAGTTGGAATGCATGTGTTGAAATGAAAAGGGAACAAATTTTCTAATTTAAGCCCTTCAAATTAATTTAGCCTATTTTTGAGTTAAAGGAAATTCTCATTTAAACAATTATTTTAATTTCAAATAAGTCGGTAGATATCTTACCTTTCAGCAAATAAATAAACGCCCATCCATTCGGATAGACGCTTTTTTGACAGACTTTGACTACCTCAGCAAAATTGTTCACACTACAATCAAATCATGTTCGAAGCAAAATTGTGGATCAAGGGTTGGATGTTATTGGAATGGTGAAGGATACAAAACAAAGATATCAAGTGAACGGTGAATGGGTAGCCTAAAAAAACTATACCAAACAGCTAAACCATCACAACATCAAAAGGGTATTTTGCGCTCTATTCACACAACGATGGTAAATGGCGTTCCTGTTAAAGTGGTATTTGTCCGTAATCGTAATAAAAAGAGACAGTGGCTAGCTATTTTGAGTACAGACTGTACTTTATCGGATCAAGAATTCATTCGTATTTATGCATACGTTGGGATATTGAAGTATTCTTCAGAACAGTCAAATCATTATTGAAACTCCAAAAAGAGTTCCAAGGAAGATCTTATGATTCCATGATCAGCCATACCACTATTGTGTTTACAAGGTACATTGTTTTGTCTTTGTCTTGGCAAAACCGAGTAAGTACAGATTATCGAACATTAGGCGGCATTTTTTATGAACTTTGTGATGAAATCGATGAACTAGATTGGGCCTTGGCACTTTACTACTCATTGAAATTCTTGAAGATGCACTTCAAAATGTAAATCAACAGATTAAAAAATTAATCGAAAGTCAATTACGTAAATGGATTGCAGTTTTGCCTAATTATATCAAGGCTTATTTACCAAAATTGAGCTGCGAAAGTTGAGTTAAGGTATAATAAAAACAAGTAAGCGCTTAATCACAAAATTACAAATTGAATTTATAATTTGGAGATATTTATGAAAAGGATAAATTGGGGTATACTAAGTGTTGCAAATATTGTCTTTACAGAAATAATTCCTACACTGCAGTGTTAGATCGTGCATTTGTATCAGCAGTGGCTTCAAGGAGTAAAAAAGAGCTAAGCGCTTTAACACACCTAAAATTTATGAAAAATAATGATGATCTTTTAAACGACTCAACAATTGATACAGTATATATTCCACCTCCTAATTCATTGCATAAAAAATGGACAGTAAAAGCAATGGAAGCAGGAAAGCATGTACTACTTGAAAAGCTAGCTGCCTTAACTGAAGAGAAAATGATTGAAATTAAAAGAGCTTCTGAAGCTAATAACGTTATTTTTGATGGAAGCGTTTATGTATCAATTTCATAGTCAATATAAAAGGGTTAAAGAATTGTTCGAATCTGATTTTATTGGTAATCACCATCATATTAAGGTGCATTTTTCATGGTTACTTAATGATCCGAATAATATTCGGCTACACCAAGAGTTCGGTGGTGCCATGTGGGATGTAGGGTGTTACGGGGCATTCATACACTTACTCAATTAATAGGCATGAAACTAGTAAAAGTGTCTATGAGCGGGAAAATTCATCCTGAATATACAGCTGATACCTCACCTATTTGTATCTTAATTGACGATGAATATCGAACAGGGGAAGTATTTGCTTCAAATAGATCTTCCCTTTATAATCGTTATGAAATCATCAGACCGAAAGAATCAATCTTTGTAGATTCTTCATTTCGCTCTAATGTTTCAACAGACGGTAGTGAAAAGTCATCGTAAAAGGAAATTCATTTGAAATGGCGAGTTATTTGCAAAGAAGCTATCAATCATTATACAATGGATCCTCCTTTATCGAAATTTAACTCAAAAATCTAGAGGAAACTATTTCCATAAGTGAAGTAGTTCCTATTTCTTGTATCGTTCAAACAATATCCTGAAAAATAGGGGAGAGAAATAAGGTTGAAAGTGACCATTTATGACGTGGCAAGAGAAGCGAATGTTTCAATCGCAACCGTATCTAAGGTGATTAATAATAACGGACGGATTAGTGAAAAGACAAGAAGAAAAGTCCGTGAAGTGATGGAAAGACTTAACTATCATCCGAATATGATGGCATCAGCTCTGATGGGAAAGCAAACAAAGACAATCGGACTACTTATTCCCGATTTAGCGAATCCATTTTTTTCAGAGTTAGCAAGAAGTATTGAAGATCGGGGACACGAACTTGGTTATAACCTCGTCATATGTAGCACGGATTATCAAATTGATAAGGAGAATAAATACCTTAGTCTTCTGAAACAAAAAGGTATAGACGGCTTTATCTTAGCTTCCGGATTTGAAAATTTAGATAAAGTGGAAGAACTTATGCAAGAAGATATTCCTGTAGCGAGTGTTGCTCGTGATTTTCCGATGTTTTCTATCAATACGGTAGCAATTGATGATTTCATGGGAGGATACCTCGCGGCTTCACACTTAATTAAGCTAGGTCATAAAAATATCGGTATCATCGCTCTTGATGTATGGAGTAACAGAGAACGGCTCCGTGGTTTTAAACAGGCATTGGAGGAAAATAATTTGGAGTTCACACCTGACTTCGAATTTATTCAAAAAACCAATAATCTTTTAGAAGCAAGTAAATTTATGACTCATAAATATTTAAGTGGTAGCAAACCTCCAACAGCTATTTTTGCTTGTAATGATTTATTGGCGGCGGGAGTAATCCAAGCAGCGAAAGAAATGGGAATGAACGTACCAGAGCAACTTTCTGTTGTCGGATTTGACAATACTATTATTGCAACAATCGTTGAACCGACATTAACAACCATTGCTCAACCAATTCAAAGCATGGGAAAAGAAGTAATGGATTTAATGGTTTCAATGATCGAAGGAGAAATAAAAGAAAAGAGGCGCATTACTCTTCTTCCAACGCTTGTAGAGCGAAAATCTACAGTAAAATTGAAGTCAAGCACATAGCTCTTATATTTCAGGCGTGTTGATTAACCAATAAAATCCAGTGACAGATACAAAAAAGAGCACCTTTCCTCTAGAATATAAGTATCACCAAGGAAAGAGGTGCTATTCATGAAAATAAATACCACACTTCCGAATCTATTGTAAAAAATTGTTTCAGAAGAGGAATTGCAAACCACATCGAAATCGAAGTGTTCGGCTATAAATATACTGCCCGAGTCTCTGATGTTCGTACGCTGATTCACTACTTTGTGACTGCTTCTATGAACGAATGGGAAGGATTTCAACCATGGATCCGCTGTAGCAGCGACTTATGTATTGCCGTAAGTTTCCTCTACCTTTTCGAAAAAAGTCAGTGATGTTTGCTATGACATCATAAAACGACTCTTCAATCTCATTGTATCCAAATGCTATCGAAAAACATGTCGTGCTCTCCAGTTTCCACGTCTATTGCTAGTGATGAATTCGACCACCATAACGATAGGAAAATCTCGCCTTCCTTGGGCCATATATCACAGGGAGTGCTCTGGTGTCAAGCGTCATGTCACTGATTCCCCTGAACTGGAAATGCCGCTCGAAACGGTGGAAACGATCGTCCCTTCGTCATGATGCTCCTGTCGGAAAAACATTAGCGCACAAACGACATATTCTTGTTGAAGACCGTGCGTATTTCAAAATCGAACGCATCGACCATTTGCTGAAAACGGACAAGATTTTGTGATTCGCATCAAAGAAAATGGAACTGCATCAATGTCGCAGTTTGAGACGTTTAGAAAACAGCCATCATCATGATTCGAGACGTCATATGCTAATTAGGAACACCACAATGCCGTTCGAAGAAACGTCATCGCATCGTAATCTTTCGCGATGACCTAGGACATGAAATTCATGTCGCAGACTGTAGACAAAATAGGGTTCAGACGCTGAGTCTGAACCCTATTTTGATTAAGAGCCTAAATGTGAATGAAGAGCCTGGAGTTGCCCTCCATAGCCATGTAGCTAGTTTTTTCAAATTCACGGCAACACAAACAAGCATCTCCTGCATTGAAACTTTTTCTAGACCTCGATAAACTGTCCAACGCAGAACATTCTTCTCTTTCATATCCGCAAACACTCGTTCAATCGTTTCTTTTCTTCAAGCGTAGATTTTTTTGTTTTCTTCGGCATGTCTTAAATGTTCAGCTTCTTCATTGATGTTAGACTAAAAAGTAGACACAGTTTATTATAGTAATATTCTTTATCTAGCTAGTATTATGTTTGTATTCAAGAAAAATAGTCGGCTGGCATATAGACTTTTCCATGAAAAAGGAGCTAGTGTTGAGTGCTTTAAAGCAAGCCTATCAGCGTCAACACACAGGGTTCTATCCTCCATCATTCTGATTGAGGGAGTCAATATGCTTCAAATGACTTTCAAGCTAAGCTAATGGAATACGGAATGAAATGTAGCATGAGCCGAAAAGGAAATTGTTATGACAACGCTTGTATTGAATCATTTCATGGGATAATAAAAAAAACTAATCTATCAGACTCGTTATAAAACAAGGGAAGAAGCAAAAAAGAGCATATTTGAGTATGTAGAAATATTTTACAACAATAAACGTATTCACTCCGCAACAGAGTGTTTTTCGCCATCTGAATACGAACGTATGTACGGAAAAAAGAAGCTTAATGAGCATATTAATAGAATAGTTAGACCCGAAAATTTACCTTTAAAAATAATTAGGACAACGTCGTAATTATTTTTAAAAGGTCACCAAGCGATAGCGCGGTAGCTGCGAAAAAAAAATTTATAAATTTTTGTGTCTACTTTATTGACCTAATATCAAGAGACCGCTTCATAAAGCGATAGCGTCGACCATGACTACTTTAGGAGAGCGACGCGTAAATCGTTTAAGAGCTGATGACGAAAGTCAGATTCTACTCTACAAAAATAGAACTCTTTCTTATAATTTAATTTTATCAAACCTGCAATGTTATCGCTAAATATCTCACCAAATGGATTTAAAATGCATTTTCCATCAATCCATTTGGTGAGATGGGATTTTTTACACAAAAATTTTACATACAATTAGTCTTCTAGATTTACAACAACTGTTACTGTTTCCACAAGATCCTGAATTGCATATGACGGTCCTTCTTTACCATTTCCACTTTCTTTTACACCACCGTAAGGCATTTGGTCTACCCGGTAACAGCAGGTATCATTAATAATTACACCCCCCACCTCTAGTAAGTAAGGAATTTTATAGGACAAATTCAAATCAGATGTGTAAATGCCAGCTTGTAACCCGTATTTCGAATCATTAACAAGTTCAATAGCTTCTTCGATTGTTCTATATGCTGACACTGTAACAACTGGCGCAAATACTTCTTCATCCAATACTTTCATTCCTTTTCTTACATTAGTAATAACAGTTGGATGAAAAATATTCCCTTCTCTTGTGCCACCGATTAAAATTTCAGCTCCACCTTCTTTTGCCTCTCTCACCCACTGCTCAATACGCTTCGCTTCGCTTTCATTAATCATTGGCCCAACGACTGTATCAGGATCTAACGGATCTCCTACTTTTAAAAGAGAAACTTCTTTTAAAAACTTCTCAAGAAACTTTTCTTGAATCGATTCTTGGACAAAAATGCGCTGAACTGAAATACAAATCTGTCCAGCATGAGAAAATGACATTTTGGCAAGTCTCATTGCTGCTTTTCCAACATTGGCATCGCTATGAACAATAGTAGCAGAGTTTGAACCAAGTTCTAATGTAGCTTTTCTTAAGCCAATCGTTTTTCGAATATGCTTACCAACAGCCGGTGAACCTGTAAACGTATAGTGGGCAATCCTCTCATCGCGAAGAAGCTGTTCACCAACTGTACTACCGCTTCCAACAACGCATTGCACGTAACCATTCGGTACCCCTGCTTTTTCTAACAGTTTACATAGTTTAATTGCAGTTGTAGCAGTATCAGATGCCGGTTTAATAATCACTGGGTTTCCAGCTGCGAGTGCAGGAGCAACTTTATGCACGACAAGATTTAACGGAAAGTTAAATGGCGTAATAGCCGCTACTACTCCAACAGGTTTTTTCACTGTATACATGAAACGGCCTGGAACATTATAATTAGGAATAATTTCTCCAACGAGCTTTTTTGTTTCATCTGCCGCTATCTTTAATGTGGATATTGACCGATTGACTTCAACTTTTGCGTCTGTAATCGGTTTGCCACCTTCCTGTGCAATAATCTTTGCAAATTCTTCACTACTCTCAAGTAAAAGCTCAGCTGTACGCATTAACACTGTATATCGGTGCTCTGGTAAAAATAATGTATTTTTATGAGCGTACACTGCGGCTTCAACAGCTTGATCTACTAATCTCTCATCTGCTACACAAACTTCAGAAAAAAGTTCTCCTGTGTATTTATTATATATCTTATGTGTAGTATCTGTTTCTATCCATTTGCCATTAATAAAGAGTTTTTCTTTGACAATGTTCCTCCGCATGTTTTCATCTCCCACCTTTTAAAAAATATTATATTAAATGGAAGTTTAGGAATTTCTAAACTTCCATTTTCAATTTCTAGTATTTAGTTGCAATAAAGAGTTTCACACCCTTCCCATATCATCTACAACCGCATTGTTTATAGACCAAAATATAACGTGACTGCTGAATGGATTAGTTGTAAAACAAAAATTCAACTTATATATTTACTTTCTCTTCAGTGCTTTTTTTACAGCTTCAGCAACATATTTAACAGAAATTTCGTATTTCTCTAATAATTCTTCGTTTGGAGCTGACTCAGCGTTCCGATCTTTTACCCCTACACGAAGCATTGGAACTGGCTTTTCTTCAACAAGCACTTCCGCTACAGCACTTCCAAGACCACCGTAAATGCTATGTTCTTCAGCTGTTACTATCACTCCTGTAGTCTCCGCTGCTCTAATAATTGCTTTTTTATCAAGTGGCTTAATTGTTGGCATATGGATGACAGCCACTGAAATCCCTTCTTCCTCCAGCTTTTCAGCTGCCTCAAGCGAACGACTCGTTTGTGTACCTGTTGAAATAATTGTAATATCTTTTCCTTCTTTTAATGTAACTGCCTTTCCAAGTTCAAAATTGTAATCCTGTGAGAAAATAACTGGATAAGGATCACGTGCAAGACGCATGTATACAGGACCTTTGTATTTGTGGGCAAACTCCATCATCTTCTTTACTTCCACACTATCTGCTGGCGCGAGCACAACCATATTTGCAAGTGAGCGAAAAATGGCAATGTCTTCCAATGCCTGATGTGTTTTCCCTGTCAATCCTGTCAATAGACCACTGTAGGCACCAACCATTTTGACATTTAAACTTGGTTGAGCAATCTGAACTTGAATTTGATCAATTGCCCGTTTAGAAAGAAACGCTGCAAATGTAGTAGCCCATGGCTGTAATCCCGTTGTTGCAAGCCCTGCTGCAACGCTCATCATATTTTGTTCAGCAATACCCATCTGTAAAAATTTTTTTGGATTTTTCATAGCCACTGTATCTACTTTCGTAGAGTTAGCCAAATCCCCATCAAGGACGTAAACAGTTTCATCTTCTATTGACAATTGTAACAATATTTCACCGAACACATCTCTCATTGAAACTTTTTCTGTAGATAATACTCTTTTCATTTCTTAAACCCCATTTCTATTTCTTGAATTGCATCGTTAAATTCTTTACCTGTCAGAACACGTGAATGCCATAAATACTGATTTTCCATAAAGGATACACCTTTTCCTTTTATTGTATTTGAGATAATAATGGTTGGTTTGTCATTTATTTTACGAGCTTCCTTAAAAGCTTTGCTAATTTGTACATGGTCATGCCCATCAATACTAATCACATGCCATCCGAAAGCTTCCCAGCGCTTTTCAGGTTCAAACACAGGTATTTCTCTCCCTCCTCCTTCAGCATTCCAGCCAAACTGCTGCAATTTGTTATAGTCAAGAATACATACAAGATTGTCCAGTTTGTATTTAGATGCCACATCTGCGGCTTCCCATACTTGACCTTCCTGTGATTCTCCATCACCAATCATACAGTAAGTAACGAAGTCTTTCTTCTGAAGTTTCGCTCCAAGTGCCATTCCAACTGCTGCTGAAATTCCTTGACCAAGAGAACCAGTTGACATATCAATACCTGGTAAAGCATTCATATCAGGGTGTGCCTGCAATCGAGAATTAAGAGCATCAAATGTTTTTAATTCTTCTATCGGAAAGTATCCTCTCATTGCTAACACAGTATAAAGTCCAACTGCTGCATGTCCTTTTGATAGAACAAAACGATCACGATCTTCTGCTTTCGGATTTTGTGGATCAATGTTCATTTCATTAAAATACAGATTAACCAAGACATCAACCGCTGACAATGGCCCTCCAATGTGACCAGCACCTGCATGGAATACTGTTTCAATGATAAGGCGTCGTGCTTCAATTGACTTTTCCTTCAAATAAGCCAAGTTTTCTTTAGAAAGTGTTTGATTCACTTTATATTCCTCCTTAAACTTGCTTTTAATAAATAGGTTAAGCGCTTTACCTTATACCTGAAAAAAATAAGATAAAGCAGTAAGTCTATGCCATCTTTTTAAATTTTTATATATTCTATTTTTACGGGCTTACCTGTTTTTAGAGACTCCTGTGCAGCTCTAGCAATTAATTCTGCTTGTAAACCGTCATTTCCGGTACAACAGAGTGGTTTATTGTGTAAAATAGAGTCAATAAATGCATATGTTTCCCGAATATAGGCCTCTTTATAACGCTCCAAGAAAAAGTACTTTAACTTATCTTTATATACCCCTTCCTCTGTGCTTATCTCGACGTTGGTCAGATGGTCATTTTCCGCCATAATGCTACCTTTCGATCCAAACACCTCAACACGCTGATCATATCCATATACAGCCTTACGACTGTTATCAATCACTCCGATTGCCCCGTTTGCAAACTTCAAAGTAATCACAGCAGTATCAATATCTTCCGCATCACCGATAGCTGGATCAATTAAATTAGCTCCTTGAACATATACTTCTGTCACTTCACTTCCCGTCACATAACGAGCCATATCGAAATCGTGGATTGACATATCAAAGAACAAACCTCCTGAACTTTTAATATACTCTATTGGAGGAGGTTCAGGATCGCGGGATGTGATTTTTACAATATGCACTTCTCCGATAAGCCCGTTTTTTACTACTTCTTGAATTTTTACAAAATTACGATCAAAACGACGGTTAAAGCCGACCTGTAGCTTTACGCCTGCTTTTTCCACAGCTTCTAGAGCAGCTTTCGTTTCCTGAATCGAAAAGCTGATTGGCTTTTCACAAAAAATGTGTTTACCCACTTCTGCAGCTCTTCGAATAATCGGTACATGTGTATCAGTCGGTGAACAAATAAAAATAGCATCAATTTCATCATCATTTAAAATATCTTCATAATTCGTTGCCACATTTTCAACACCAATTTGACATGCCCAATCTTTTACACTATCGACAAAAAGATCAGAGATTGTTTTAATTCTCACTTGTGGTATATGAATAATATTTTCAGCATGTAGACGTCCAATTCTTCCAGCTCCAATAATTCCAATTGTTAACTTTTTCAAATAATTTCACCTACCCTTGGTTAAGCGCTTTCCTTAATTTCTTATTATAATACAAATCCTTGACTTTTTAAAGCTTTTTATTGTACTTTTTCACTTTAATATTTAAGATGGTGTTGTAAAATTAAAGTGAAAACTAAAATTTATGCATAAGTATACAAAGTTACATATGCAACAAATATCAATTAAATCCATACGATCGTGATGGTTCCAGACTATTACTATCCGGTTGATTAAAGACCCGTTCGATGATGCTTCGAAAGCTGAATAACCACTTCCCAAATTTTGATCAGTAATGGGCAAGGGTGATCTTCATGTCACATAAGAGGTTCCAAAGAAAGTTGATCGATGTATCGAAATAATACATCTAAAATAGGATCCATTTCTCCAGTTAGTGCATATTCGATCATAGAATTGGAAATCATGATAGCATCCACCCCTTGGGTGTTTATCTTTTGGTCGCTGTATATGATTTCCAAAGCGGTGTTTTTTATATGTGCATTTATGCATCCATTATGCGTTTTACAACACGATAATTTAATACAAAATCCTATGCTTTCTTTTTACTGTATATATCAAACCATACTGCAAAAATCAAAATTGAGCCCTTCACAATATATTGCCAAAAAGCATCCATATCAAGCAGGCTCATTCCGTTATCTAAGCTTGCCATGATTAAAGCACCTAAAATTGCACCATATACTTTTCCTTTCCCCCCCATTAAACTTGTTCCACCAATAACAGCCGCTGCAATGGCATCTAATTCCATCATTGTTCCCGCTGCAGGAGAACCAGCGTTTAACCTCGCAGACAAAATGATTCCCGCAATAGCAGCCATTAGTCCATTTAAAGCAAAAACAATCAAAACAATTTTCTTTACTGAGATACCCGAAAAAATAGCAGCTTGTAAGTTCCCGCCTATTGCATATACACTTCTTCCGAATGTTGTTTTATCCGCTAAGAAAGTCAATACAATTACTAAAATCAACATAATGAAAACAGGTACGGGCATGCCTTTATAGGCAACCATAATGTAAACAAAGCCTAAAATCAAAAGACTATAAACCAAAGGTTTAACATAATAAGAGCTTGGTTCCTGTTTTAGATTATATTTAATTCCACTTTTTCTTTTGCGATAAGCTAGGAAGAACATAGATAAAATCACTAGTCCAGCAAAGCTAAATAAGGTTACGTTTGTAATATAAGCCTGACCAAAAACTTTATAACTTTCTCTCATAGGAGCAATAGTGACTCCCTTTGTAATCCCTAATAATATTCCTTTAAGAACCATCATTCCACCTAACGTAACAATAAAGGCAGGTACATTTAAATAGGCAGTTATAAAACCTTGAATAGCTCCTATTGCCAACCCGATTAAGAGGACAGTAATAATAGTTAGTCCAGTGCCCCACCCCTTCCAAACCATTAATGCTGCAGCAATTCCTCCTATTAAACCTACTAGTGAACCCACAGACAAATCTATGTGGCCAGTCACAATGACCAAGACCATTCCTGCTCCTAAAATAGCAACAACAGCCATTTGCATAGTTAAATTAGATATATTGCGTGCTGAAAGAAATATCCCGTCAGTTAATATAGCAAACATGGCCCATATAAGTATTAGACCAATGATCATGGCATATGCTCTTACATTAGTAGAAAAAAAGTTTTTTGGATTAAAATTCTTTTTATTGTTGTTCACTTCATTGAGCTCTAAACTTTTATTGAGTTTTCCTTCCATACTTTTAGACCCCTCCTGTAGCATAATACATTATTTTTTCTTGGGTTGCTTCTTGAATAGGGAGATCAGCCCTCAATTTACCTTCATAAATAACTAAAACTCGATCACTAATCCCCAGAACTTCTTCAAGCTCAGAAGAAATTATAATTACTGTAACACCCTCATCCACTAGCTGATTAATAAGTTCATATATTTCAAATTTAGCACCAATATCAATTCCACGAGTAGGCTCATCTAAAATAAGGACTTTTGGTTTTGTTAATAGCCACTTTCCCAGTACAACTTTTTGCTGATTTCCACCACTAAGGTTATTTACAGCTTCTTCAATATTAGATGTTTTTATATTTAAATCACGAACATAACGAAGAGTGTACGAATTTTCCTCATCTTCTTTAATAATAAAATTGAAAAAATTTCTTAAACTAGCCATTGAAATATTTTCTTTGACAGTCATATTTAAAACAAGTCCGGTTCCTTTTCTATCTTCCGGAACAAGAGCGATTCCATTTTGGATGGCATCTATTGGTTGGCGAATATTTATTTTTTTTTCATCTATATAAAACTCTCCTTCCCTTTTTCCAGGGAAAACTCCAAAAATTGCGGAAACCATCTCTGTCCTGCCTGCTCCCATTAAACCGGCTATACCCAATATTTCTCCCTTATAAGCCCTAAAACTAATATTATCAATAACTTTTCTTGATTGAATTTCAGGATCGTAAACAGTCAAGTTCTTTACTTCAAAACTACAATCCTTTCTCTCCCTCTTTTTACGTGGATATAGTTTATCGAGCTTCCTCCCCACCATCATATAAATAAGTTCACTCTTGGTAATTTCATTAATATCCTTTGAACCAATGTATTGCCCATCTCGTATAGCGGAAACAGTATCAGCGATACTTAGGACTTCATCAAGCTTATGGGAAATATAAATAGATGTAACTCCTTTTGCTTTCAAACGACAAAGGATATTTAACAAAGTATTGCTTTCTTTTTCAGTCAATGCTGAAGTAGGCTCATCAAGTATAAGAATTTTCGCATTCTTGGATAGCGCCTTAGCAATCTCTACTAACTGCTGTTGCCCTATACCAAGATTTTTTACTAATTCTCTGGGATCAATATCTAATCCAAGCTCATTTAAAAGATTTTTAGTTTTAATATACATTTCGTCCTCTTTAATAACACCTGCAATATTCGGCTCGTTTCCTAAAAAAATATTCTCTTGAACAGTTAATTCACCTACTAGTGCAAGTTCTTGATGAATACAGACGATTCCGTTATTTTCCGCGTCACGGATATTACGAAATTGTACCTCTTTTCCATCAAGATAAATTTTTCCCTCATACGTTCCATATGGATAAACGCCGCTGAGAATCTTTATTAGTGTTGATTTCCCAGCTCCATTCTCTCCACACAGTGCATGTATTTCTCCAAATTTAACTCTAAGATTGATATTATCTAATGCTTTTACTCCAGGAAATTTTTTGCAAATATTCTTTAACTCTAATATATACAATCCCATGATCCCACCTTCTTTCCATCACGTTTGTTTTTGGACAAAGGGGATATCTACCAGATAGATACCCCTTTTCATATCATTATTGTTTTGGCCACTCATTCTTCGGGATGTTTTTATAAACATCTTCAATTTTATGGAATCCATCCTTGATTACCGTATCAACTACATTTTCTTTCGTAACGTTGACAACATCAACTACTACACTAGGTACATCCTTAGTTCCATTGTTAACTTTACCGTTTACCATGCTATTCACTTTTTCCTTCTCTCCTTTAGCCAAAGCATATGCCAATTCCATAGCTTTTCGATTCAAAACTTTTATTGGTTTGTAAATTGTCATCGTTTGTTTACCTTCTACAATTCTTTGAACTGCTGCTAAATCAGCGTCTTGTCCTGAAACTCCGACCTTTCCAGCTAATCCTTGAGCTTCTAATGCTTGTACTGCTCCTCCAGCTGTATTATCGTTTGAAGCAAGAACTGCTACTACATTGTTATTTGCTGCAGTAAGCCCATTTTCGGTATGTTTTAATGCTTCTTCAGGACTCCACCCTTTACACCACTGTTGTGTAACGATCTTAATATCCCCTTTCTGAATTAGAGGTTTTAATACCTTCTCTTGCCCTTCTTTAAGTAGATACGCATTAAAATCCTCCGGCCCACCTAAAAGCCAAATATAATTCCCTTTCGGATACTTTTGTACAAGCCCTTGAGCTTGCAACTCTCCTACTTTTACCGTATCAAATGTAACATAGTAATCTAAATCACCGTTTCGAACCAGTCGGTCATATGCAATCACTGGAACCCCCGCTCTATGTGCTATATCTACGACAGCTCCAGCCGATTCTGAATCCTGCGCAGATATAATCAAAACATCAATTCCTTGTGTAACCATATTTTCCACTTGCTTAACCTGCTTAGATGCATCTTCCTCTGCAGACTGAACTACTAGTTCAAAATTATGTTCTTTTGCGAATTTCTTTGCCATTTCAATTTCCCGCTGCCATCTTTCTTCCTTAATTGTTCCGAGTGAAAATCCAACCACTATTTTATTATCATTACTTGTTTTCCCTCCTTGAGTACTCTCTTGCTGGACACATCCAATTAAAAGAACAGCAATAACCAGCAACATAACTGATAGATTTATCATCTTTTTTTTCATAAGCCTCTTCCCCCATTTCCCTTTATAAGGTTGTAATTTGATTTATCCATTTGAATACAAAACTTGTGTCTTTAAAATAGAAATATCTCTCCTTAATAACTCTATTGGATCATCTCCTTCTAAAGATAAAGGTCTTAGATCATAGTAATTTTCTAGCAGAATCCACCCACTATAATTTTTATCTCTTAATACTTCCATCGTTTCAAAAAAACCAGAATCTCCTTCACCCAAAAGGGCACCGCTCATATGTCCATCTCTACCATCTTTCACGTGGATTTCACAAATATAAGGAAAAAGCTCTTCTACCATACTTGCCACATTATAATTTCTTCTTAAGTGATAATTTTGGGTATCGAAGTATAATCTAAGGTTCGGTTTATTAACTAAATTGAAAAGTTGCTTTGTTTCCTCTATAGACAGCAGATTTTCAGTTGCGATTATTATATTTTTCTTCTCGGCTTCCTCACATGCCATTTTTAAACAGTTTACAACCCTTTGAAAATCCCGATCCGTTTTAATTTCCCCATCTTCAAAACTAGGAAGCATAACAATTGGAATATTCATAGCCTCTGCAGCTGAAATGGCTTTCAAAATTGCCTCTACTGCAATTTCCTTTTCCATAGTGCCGTCTTTCCTAGTCATCCCGTGTCTATCTAACTCTCTAACTGCCAAAGATGTAATAGTAATATTATATTTTTTGGCATATTCTACATACGCTTTTTGGATCGATGGTCTAGACAAAGGAAATCCGCGCTCATAACTTCCGATATCTAACTGAATTCCTTCCAAACCTAGTTCTGATGCCATCTTCAAAGCATACGGCCCATCTATTGGGCAAGACCAATGGCATACGCCTAGTTTTACATTCATTTTAAATCACCCTTTTTTGGTAAAATTTTACCATATTTTAACAATTTTGTTTTATCTTAAAAAGCCCCCCTCTTTCATATGGCTATTTTTTTTAAATAAACCGTTTTTCCAGTTTTAAATGATCGTGTTGCTGCTACAGCGATTTCCAAAGCTAATTTTCCATCAATTTCGGTACATACTGGTTTTTCACCTTTTTGCAAGCACTCAATAAAATGAATCATTTCTAACCAATATGCATCTTCAAATCGTGTCGGAAAATCCTGAACTAAATCGTGATAACTTCCTTTTTTCGTAAACAATTTCACATCATTGAGCCTCATGGAACCAATTTGGATCGCGCCTTCTGTCCCAACTACTTCTCCGCGAATATCATATGCATAAGGAGCGATTCTCATTGTTTCAATATCTCCAGTAGCCCCTGAATCAAAAGTCAAGTAAGATAGTGCTTGATCCACGTCATTATATTTTTCCATAAATTTGTTTGAATCTAATAGAATGCTCCCTGTTGATGTAACAGAACTCACTTCTTGATTCATTAAATAACGCGCTATATCGTAATCATGAATAGCAACGTCGAGAAAAATGCCTCCACTATGTTTTATAAATTCTTCAGGAGGGACGTTTCCATCTCTGCTTACCCCTTTAAAGTAAATAGGTTCTCCAATATCCCCGGCCTCAATCCTTCTTTTGGCTTCAGCATATGCTGGGTCGAATCTCCTCATAAAGCCCACTTGGCAAATAACTTTATGCTCATTAATAATTTGAATCACTTCATCTGCTTCAGCTAACTCCTGAGTAATTGGCTTTTCCACAAAGATATGCTTCCCATTTCTTGCAGCACGCTTAATCATATCCGCATGAGTGCTAGTTGGAGTGACAATCACCACTGCATCAATATTGTCGTCTTCGAACACCCCATCGGGATTACAAGACCACTTCCTTACCCCCAACTCTTTAGCGACTTGCTCAGCTCTTCCTTCTAGCGGATCGACAACGCTTACAAGTTCGGCACCTTTCACTTTTGAAGCAAGATTTTCAGCATGCTTATATCCAAGTCTCCCCAATCCTAATACTGCACAACGTATTGTTTTTTCCATGATTACCCCATCCTCTCGATACTGTTTTCGGATAAGCACTTAATTAAAAGGCATCATTATTTATAATTTAGGATGACAAAACTCTGTTAATCCAACAATAACAATAAAGCTTATATTTATTTTTTATCCAATAGGTAAAGCGCTTACCCAATGTAATTTATTCTAATTTTAGCTAAAGAACTTCAAGGGTCAAAGTATTTTTTTTATTTTTATGAAAATAGATATTATTATAAAAATTACAACAATTTATTTCGAGTGTTTCCCATTCATATCATATTCCGTACCGTCTGTTTGAGCATTCCTAAACTTTGTAGTTCCCAGATTCTGTCCTTGGAACACTCCCACTCTTCCATAGATGCATTCAAAGCTTTCGTTAGATCCCTCTATCTAGTTCTTTGAATACATCAGGTCGTTAAATCATGTTTCTCAACTATTTCTCACTAATATCCGCTTTGTCGACAAACCGAAATAATATTATCTATCTCTTTAAATTTCTAATAATATCTTCTATATAACTTTTTGATTTTTTTGCATATTCATATGGATTATATTGTAAAGGATCTTGTTCCCCTTCTATTAAAACCCAATCGCTATAACCTCGTTCTAGTAAAATTTTAATAATTGGCACAAAATCAAGACAACCGTCTCCGGGAACTGTAAAAAGACCGCTTCTAATACATTTTCTAATGCTGTATTTTTCTTCTCTTGCTTTATCCAAAACATCTTGTCTCACATCTTTTAAGTGGATATATTTAATCCGATCGTAATATTTTTCCAATAGCTGAACAGGATCATTTCCTCCGTAATAGGCATGCCCTGTATCATAGAGAAGAAACACTGTTTCGGGATCGCTCATTTCCATTAGACGCTCGATTTCTTCAGGTCTTTCTACTACTGTACCGGCATGGTGATGATAAACTAAATACATCCCATTCTCACGGCAAATTTCACCCGCTTTATTCAATCCCTCAATCATGTATTTCCACCCATCATCATCCAACCACTCAACATATGTTTCATCCTGTCCACGACGCGGATCCTGGTTAAGCATAGATCCTCCGATCTCCGCTGTACTCACAACTTTACAGCCGAATTGCTTGAGAAACTCAACATGTTTGCGATACGCCTTTAATTCACTTTCATGCTGGTTTGGATCAGAAAAAAAGACGGATTTCCACTGTGTTGTTAGCTGAAGGTCATAATGTTCCAATGCTGTTCTAAGCTCATTTACATTTTTAGGAAACTTACGACTCATTTCTGTCCCTTCAAAACCAAGTGATGATATTTCCTCCATAACCTGTTCATACGTATAAAAATCTCCATGCTCAAGTACATCTTCGCCCACCCAGTTGATTGGGTGAATCCCGAGATGAAAAGGAAGATTCATATTATGCATCCCTCCCTATCTATTTGAAATTTTTACTTACAACTCAACATACCATGTTTTATTTCATTAACCATTCATGATCTTTATCATTTGTAAAACACCATTTTCTAATTGGACCAGCCATTACATTTAAGTAATACAATTCATATCCAGGTGGCGCTGAAACAGGATGATAGCCTTTTGGAACGAGTACAACTTGCCCATCTCGAACAACAATTGTTTCATCGAGTGAACGATCATCTGTATATACGCGATGAAGGGCAAATCCGCGATCTGCAGGATTGATTTTATAATAATATGTTTCTTCTAAATATGTTTCATGAGGCATATTGTCTTGATCATGCTTATGAGGCGGATAGCTTGACCAATTCCCTTGTGGTGTGAAAACTTCAATCACAAATAGACTATGTGCAGGCTTGTTTTCTGGCAAAATATTGTGTATCTCTCTCTCCATGTTACCGTAACCACGCGTTACGACTTCGACGTCTTCCGGCTTAATCAGCCGGGCTTCATAGTCTCCGCCACCAGGAGAGAGACAGACGGCGATTTCGAGTTCGGTGAGCGCCTCGATCTTTATCTGATCATCATGAGGAACATATACGGTATATGCAGGTATTTTTTCAAATACACTCATTCTTTTTCCAATGTTATCCCAATGTTTAGATTTGGTTTCAGCGTTTGCAAGTCCAGAGAGAATGACAACAGCCATTTCGTTTCTCCCTGTCTCTTTTTCAAACATCTGTCCCTTTTTCAAATGATAAACTTCAAAGCCAACATATTTCCAACCTGCTGATTCAGGTGTGATTGTAATTGCATTACCGTCTTGAGTCGCTTGTGTTTTTGGTGTTACTAGAAGCTTTGACATTTTATTTCTCCTCCTGACATATATTAAATATTAAAATTTTGAGGAGGAAGGGAATCGGTATTCATGGAGCACTGTATCTTTGGTGATATAAAACCCTTCCTCAACATCAACAGTTTCAGGGACAAACAGATATTTTTAGGTGCTTAATATTTTCTTGCTTGCTCTAATTTTGCTTGCATATTTTCATAAGCCTCTTGCACTTTTTCGCTATTGGACACTTCGGCAACCCCAAGTCTCCACCATGATTCATATCCCGTTGTAGACGTGCCAGGTAAAACTTTAACATCGATCAATGTGGATACCGTTTCTTTTCTTGCCTTCTCAAGCGCCTCTTTTAATTCATCAATCGTACGGGCAGTATACCCTTTGGCCCCTAAGCTTCTAGCGTTTGCGGCATAGTCGATTTGTAAATAATCTCCTGATAAAACGTTTTCTTCTTCAGAGCGATAGCGAAATTCATTTCCAAATCCGTCGCTTCCATGTGCGACTTGTAAGTTGTGAATGCATTGGTATCCATTATTATCGACCAATATAATGTTAATTTTCTTCTTTTCTTGTAAGCTTGTGACTAATTCCGAATGCAACATTAAATAGCTTCCGTCACCAACAAGGGCATAGACTTCTTTATCTGGTTCCGCTATTTTAATTCCTAGCGCACCAGCCACTTCATATCCCATACACGAGAAACCATACTCCATATGATATGTTTTTGGTTGAGTGCTTCTCCATAAACGGTGTAAATCTCCAGGCATACTTCCCGCAGCACATACAATGATATCGCTTTCATCAATGAACCGGTTAATTTCGCCGAGAACTTGAGTTTGTGACAAGCCATTCTCGCGTTCATCCTCATAAAGTCTATCTACTTCCTGATTCCACTTTTCTTTCAACTCTTGTAATTTGGCTGTATCATGGCTGCTTCGATAATTAATTTTCTTTAACTCTTCTGTTAGCAGTTCAAGCGCGACTTTAGCATCAGCCACTAACATGTGTGCATCCATCTTCATGGCATCAAATGTGCTTACGTTAATATTCAGAAACTCCACTTCTGGGTTCTGGAATGCTGTTTTAGATGATGTCGAAAAATCGGTTAATCTTGTTCCTAAACAAATAACCAAATCTGCTTCTTTAGCCAAGATATTAGAAGCCAGCGACCCTGTGGCGCCGATACTGCCCATATTCATTGGATGCTTCCATGAAAGCGCGCTTTTTCCTGCTTGTGTCTCTCCCACCGGTATATTGAACGTTTCACTAAAAGAAGCCAGCACTTCTGTAGCCAATGAATAATGTACGCCCCCACCAGCAATAATAATAGGCTTTTTCTTTTCAGAAATGAGCTTAACCGCACGCTGTACTGCTGCTTTTGAAGGAATTTTTCGTTCGATATGATGCACTCTTTTCTTAAAAAAGTCTACTGGATAGTCATAAGCTTCTGCTTGAACGTCCTGCGGCAACGCCAATGTCACAGCGCCTGTTTCCTCAGGATCGGTCAGTACACGCATAGCGTTTAATGCAGCAGTCATTAGTTGTTCTGGCCGGGAAATACGATCCCAATATTTACTAACCGGCTTAAAAGCATCGTTTGCTGATACCGTATAATCAGTCGGATCTTCTATTTGCTGTAGAACTGGATCAGGCTGTCGGCTAGCAAAAATATCTCCTGGAAGCAAGAGTACAGGAATTCTATTGACCGTTGCAGTTGCAGCTGCCGTCACCATATTTAACGCTCCAGGTCCAATCGACGATGTGCAAGCAAAAATTTGTAGTCGGTTTTTTTGCTTTGCATAAGCAGTTGCCGCGTGCACCATACCTTGTTCATTTTTTCCTTGCAAATATACTAGATCCCCCGGCTGTCTTTCAAGCGCTTCTCCGAGTCCCGTCACATTACCGTGGCCAAAAATACCGAATACGCCTTTCACAAATTTAATTTCTTTTCCGTCAAACTCAACATACTGATTGTCTAAAAACTTCAAAAGCGCTTGTGCCATAGTCAAACGGATCGTTTCCATTTTTCCCTCTCCTTTACAAATTATTTTCTATAAAAATTTTTACAGATATACAATTTCCTTCTTTTTAAACGATTCAGTCGCAGCTACCGCAATTTCCAACGCTATTTTCCCATCTATTTCATCTACAGATGGCTTAACATCATTTCGGACGCAATCAATAAAATGCTCAAGTTCTAGTAAAAAGGCACCTTGAAATTTAGTCTGAAAATCTGGAATATTATCATGATAACTCTTGTTCTTGGTCATAATAATATTATGGTGATGTTGTATCGACCCAATTTGAATCACTCCTTCTGTGCCAACGACCTCCCCTCTAACATCGTAGCCAAATGTAGAATTTCGGCTTCCTTCCACATTAGCTGCCGCCCCTTTCTTAAAGGTTATAAATGTCATGGCTTGATCAACATCATTGTATTTTTCCATAAATGGATGAACAAGTACTCGACCGAATGATTGAACGGATTTCACTTCATCTCCAAGCAAAAAACGAGCAATATCATATTCGTGAATACACAAATCAAGAAAAATACCACCACTTGTTTTAATATAATCTTCAGGGGGGGAACCAGGATCTCGACTCACCCCTTTAAAATAAATAGGCTCTCCTATATCCCCTCGGACAATTCTTCTTTTCGCTTCTGCATAACAAGGATCAAATCGTCTCATGAACCCTACTTGACAATAGACGTTATTTTCAGCAATCGCTTTAATCACCTCATCAGCTTCTTCCAAAGTTTCTGTTAACGGCTTATCTACAAAAATGTGCTTTTTGCTCCGTGCTGCTTGAATAATTAATTCAGCATGAGTCTTCGTTGGACTTACAATGATTACAGCATCAATCAGTGGATTATCGAATACTTCTTGGGGATCGTTCGTCCAGCATTGAACACCTAACTCACGTGCAACTTTTTCTGCCCTTTCTTTCCTAGAAGCAACAATTGTGACAACTTCTGCTCCTCGGATGCAGGTCGCAGCATTTTTCGCATGAACAAACCCCAGCCTGCCTACACCGATGACGGCACAACGAACTTTTTCTTTCAAATTTCCCCAACTCCTTTTATATACTTCGAGAAACTTTTTTATAATTAGTTATTAAAACTAAATGTAAAGCGCTTACCTTTTGCCGCCTAAATAATTCGCTTATAAGCTGGTAGACCATTTTCTATCGGAATGAGCATCTCCCCTTGAATGACCGGATGTACATATTCTTTAAACTTTTCGGTCATTGTATGTTTTTGAGAATCATACCATTCTTGTGGTACAAATCGCTCTTTCCCTGCTGTTTCTTCAAGCGGAACTGCTTCATAAGATACCTGGTAGTTGTCTGTATTCATATTTCGTTTAATGCCAATCATGACTCCTGTATATCCTTCAACGGCATATAACCAAGCTTCTTTTCCTATTTTGTACGCTTCATCTACATCTGCCTTCGAAGCAAGAGCAATACTGCTCCGTTGCCAAATGCTTAAAGCGATAGAACGTGTGTCAATACCTATATGTTCTTCGATCTTCTCTTTCAAAAAAGAAGAAATACCGCCGAGTTTTGGTCTTCCTAAAATATCATATTCTATATCTTGTTGTATCAATTGACCATCTTCATTACGTAGGCCCTCTGCTACTACTAATACTGTATTTCTTTTTTCATCACAAGCCTTAGAGATTCTACTTAAACAATCACTCAAATGAAACGGAACTTCTGGAATATAAATGAGGAGCTGGTCGTTATCAGTAGACACTTCAGCCAAAGCACAGGCACCAGCAAGCCAGCCAGTATGTCTTCCCATCGTTTCGATAATCGTTACCCTGCGACTTTCTGGATAGCTGGCCATGTCCATTTTCACATCAAGAACTGAAGTGACTAGAAACTTAGCTGCACTACCATATCCCGGAGAATGATCAGTCCCTAGTAAATCATTATCTATCGAATTCGGAATCCCAATAACAACCATTTCGAATCCAGCTGCTTTTGCGAATTCATTCATTATTTTCGCCACATTCATCGAACCGTTACCACCGATACAAAAGAAATATCTAATATTATTTCTTTTAAAAATTTTAATAATATTTTCAAAATCATCAGGAGTTAATTTGTAACGCCACGTACCTAATGCAGCCCCCGGCGTACATCGAAGCCGGTAACGATCTTGAATAGACAAGTTATTTAGTGTAATAAACGACTCATTCAGCAGTCCATGAATCCCGCCTATAGCACCATATATTTTGCCGGTAAACGAAGAACTCAAGATTTCATCGATAATACCGACCATTGAATTATTAATAACGGCAGTAGGACCTCCTGATTGAAGAATTAAACAATTCCCATACATTTATCGCATCCTCTCTGCATTGTGCCTTAAGTATTAACAGCTCCTTTACATCTAAACCATCTACATTTAATAAATTAAGTTAAGCGCTTTACTAAAAGTGCAAAGTAGAATTACAATCCACCATAGTTGAAAGAACGCTAATTATCTTGCATAAATTATAATTTAAATTATTTGAAAAATCAATATTTTTTATTTTATCCAATTTTGAATAACAAATTTAGTTAAGCGCTTTACCAAAAGTGTAAAATAGAATTACTACTTATCATCATCCAAATAACGGCACTTTTGTGTCTAAATTATAATTTAAGTTCATCTAAGGAGTCAATATTTTTTTGTAATTTTATTTAAATTAATAAATTACAGTATATTTATTATATTGCTATCTTCAAAAAGTAAACGAAGGTATCCTTATGCCACTCGTAACTAGTTTTTATTGAAATCAGCGGCACTCCTTGTTGGACTTCGTAATAAATAAACTCTAATGAGATCATGAATCTTTCTCGACCTCATACTCGCAAGACCGGTTGAAAAATCACTTGAATGTTCTGTCATGCAATAGATATACGTAAATTGCACGATGGTCCAATATCGCTGATGCCTTACTCATGATGGATTCGATATCGATCGAAATCTAATGTTTCTTTCGTTTGCTGAACGTAGCTTTCGATCGACCAGCGTTTCGCATAGTATTCAAGAATAGCCTGATCGCTCAGTTTTTGTGTCTGTACTTAAAAAACAACGCAAATGCTCGCATGTCATCGGTTGATCGGTTTTCCAACAAAACAATACCACCGCATTTGGAATGTCGTTCAATGCCCCTTCGTAGCGATACACTCGATACGTTTCCCCTCCCACGGTCACGGTGGGTATCGGAAACATTGATGTAAAGGGCAAATTCTTTGGCGGATGGACGAATTCCTTTTGAATACATGATTTGGTTGGTTTTCAGTACTGCGATGACATGGGCCTTCTTTCGTTAGGCACACTTCAATGAGCGATTTCGATGTATACTAAGAATCTAACAGAACATAGACACGATGGTTCCACCCATGGAGCGATTGGATCATTTGGCGTGCGAGAGCGATTTTACTAATTCCTGATGTCTTATCGTACCGTGCAAAGGCATAAGGGAACGCACGATAAGCACAACGAATCATCATCCAGACTACCTGATGCCCCCATACGAATTTGCCTTCGGTGTGTGAAAAATGATGATCACACCCTTCAATAGGAGACTTAGCCTGTAACGAGGGCTTTGTCTTTTGGCAAATCGTATCATCAATCATCAGGAAAACCGGCTCATTCGTTTGTTTCGCTAATCGGTCAATCTGCTTACAACCGGATTGTTGTGCGGCTTGAAGGAGTCGGTTTTCGTCCCACACACCTTTATGCAAAAAATGGTTTATGTTGTTCGGTGCCTCGGATGATGACTCAACTCGTGAAGTAAAATCAAACATGAATTAGAGAAGCTTGGTATGATTGCCTCAAGACGAAGAATTGGCAGAATCATGAAAGAAAACGGGCTAGTATCAAATTATACGATTGCCCAGTTTAAACCTCATGTAGATAAATGCAATGAATCAAAAGTTGAAAATGTGTTAAAACGAGAATTTGATCAACAAAAAGAATTAACAGTTGTGGTTAGTGACCTAACATACGTTAGAGTAGAAAAAAGCTGGCATTACATCTGTTTATTTGTCGATCTTTATAATCGAGAAATTATTGGTCATAGTGCAGGCCCAAACAAAGATGCCCAGCTAGTCTACCAAGCTTTATCGACCGTGAAAGCAGATTTACGGCAAATTCAATTATTCCACACAGACAGAGGCAATGAATTCAAGAACAAGACAACTGATGAAGCTCTAGATACTTTTCAGATTAATCGGTCGTTAAACATGAAGGGTTGTCCCTATGACAACGCAGTAGCTGAAGCAACCTTTAAAATTATCAAAACAGAATTTGTTAAGGGTAGATATTTCGAAAATTTAGACCAATTGAAACTAGAATTAGATGATTATGTTCATTGGTTTAATCATATTAGAATCCATGGAACACTTGAGTATTTAAGCCCGGTGAAGTACAAAGAGAAACACCTCAAAAAAATTGTCTAGTTTAGTGTTGACATACCAGTTTTGGGTCAATAGATTGAAAGGGAATTTCGTGAGGAGCAATAAAAACTAGGGAGTACTCGCACTCTTCTTTTTTTAAGTTAACTAGATTAGCCAATTAAGATTAAGTGTTTTTAGGTCACACAATTTACTTTCCAGTATAGAAGAGACCAATAAACCGTTTATCCAAAAACCTATTTGCAGCATTGTGTAGTTCCCAAATTTCGCAACAAAATTCGAAAAAAAGAAGTCGAATCGGCAAAGGTCTTCAAACTGATTTATCTCGCACAAGGAGTGGCCAAAACAAATGTTTATTCAACAAAGGCATTGCTCACGCATTGAAGTCCGGATCTACAATACGTTCCTCCGACCATAAAAATAGATTAAGCACGACCGTATTGATATTGGCCGTGCTTTTTTGTTTAATATTTTTCTCAGTTAAAAATAAAAAACACGCTGGAACTATGCATTTTCAAAACAAAGTGCCTTATTTAAGTTCCTTTTAGTTAAGATAAAAACGGGATCTCCGGCGCGGGAAGTTTAGACAGTCGGAGCAGTTTCAATTCCTTATAGTTAAGATAAAAACGAAATCACTCGGTTGGTGAAAAACGCACCTGTGTCGTTTCAATTCCTCATAGTTAAGATAAAAACCGGCGGGGAAAAGGTAGCCTTAACGAACGAAGAAACACGGTTTCAATTCCTCATAGTTAAGATAAAAATCAAGGAGATGATCGGGATGAATAGGAAAGAGATCGAAGTTTCAATTCCTCTTAGTTAAGATAAAAATCGATTCCTGAAATCGTTAATTTATCGATCCAGTTTTGTTTCAATTCCTCTTAGTTAAGATAAAAATGCATCGATTTCACGCGTTGTGCGCTTGATGTGATCATGTTTCAATTCCTCTTAGTTAAGATAAAAATCCCAAAAATTGTTGGTAGATAAGCATTTCGTTTTAAATGGTTGATTGGTTATTTTCATTTTAACGAAGGAGTTATATTTTATCAATCCTTTAATTTGTGCAGGCTCAATGGAGATTTGAAAGAGTCGTCGATCCCCCAGTTTTTTTGCACGATTGGAGGTCGACGACAAATTTCATTATTTTTAAAACATAACGTTTGTTTGCAGATCGACAATTCAATTTTGTTTAAATCCGTGTTTTTTCCAGAATGCTTTTTACTGCCGCTTCTGTATCATAGACAATATTCCACCAGCTTTTTCTCGATCTCTTCTTTCTTTGGAACATTTTCATCTATTGATTTTGTAATATGGTGATTGCCTTTGAATCTCAAATTGATTATACACCAGATGTAAATTTATACAAGAATTGATCGTTAAATCCAAAAATTATATGAACAATATATTTCTCAAGCATTTTTGGGTCAACTCGTCCGCTCAGGCGCATACATAGCCGGCAGCGTTAACTTCTTTACGGTTTAAACATAATCTTTTTCACCAAGTTCAGCTTTGCAACGTTTATTATCAACAAAAAAGCGTCTAGATGTTCGACGCTTCCTGCCCAGATTTCGTACTTTTTAACTTCGCATTGACAACAACCCTTCATATTCTTTGGTTGGCATTGTGATGGTGTTGCCCGAAAAACGAACCATCTGGTTGTTACCATTTCCGGCCAAACCGCTTGTTCCTCGAGCTGATTCAAGTACGCTTATGCAGCTGTCAAGAAAGGAAACACTTTATACTTTTCCAACCAGCCGCCCCGGATTTATGTCTGCCATTATTTCTCCGTTGTCTTTTCAAGAGCATATTTGATTGCAGCGACGGATCCGATCCCATACAAGGCATATTTTAATCCGTTTACTAAAACCTCAAATGAGAAAGCGCTGGCTTCAAAAATAGAGAAAGCAACGCCAAGTACAACCGCGACAATCGGAATGTAGCGATTCGAAAGATTGGTTGCTTGACGGATTGCGTACAGCAAAACGGCTAATGCCACATATGCAGTGAACTCAATTGATAGAATAGCTTCCATTTGAACATTTCTCCTTTCTAATTGTCATTGCTCCAACATTAGTTTATTCAAGACCTAGGACAAGAGAAACAGCAGAAGCATAGCAATTCAACAAATTAGTTACTTGTCTACCGCACGATTTTTTCCGTCACTGAACACTTACTTCAATGCAGCAAAAATAATAGCTACGACTCCTCCGATCACTGACACAATAATTGCGCTTGTGATCGTTAGCCGTAGCCACTTTGTATCGTCCTTAATAGCTCGAATGTCATTAAATTTTTGTAGTCGCCTTGTGGTCAAGAAGGCAGGAGTTTTACGTCCGGCTTCTTTTCGTCCAATAATGATCGCCAAAACAATTGATATAGAACCGTAATTAAATTACATTCTTATCCTTTGAATTTCAAATGTCGATATTTAAAACTCAATCGTTTGCTCGATTCTCATTAAAAATTTTCAAAAGAAAAAATGAACTTACTAATAAAACAGGTATTCCTATCAAGATGTATAAAAAATTTTTCGGCAGAATCATATCGTATACATACAAAAAAAGAGTTGTCCAAACAAACAGGACTATATATTTTAATATTTTTCAACTCCGCATTCATTTATCCATCGCTGCTTAACATAAAATCTCTATGAAACTGTCATTTACTGCAAAATTTACATTGTATTAAAATCGATGGATAAACATGAAAAAGGTCGTGTAGTATGAATGAAAGCATTTTTATTTAGAAATCTCACAACATATTGGTTGGTATCAGTACTGATAACGATCTGTCTTATCCCTAGATTCTGGATGTAAATATTTCCTATATTTTCATCTGCTGGCTTCTATGTATCTTTCATTGTTTTGTTGTATGGGGTATCCGCATCAATCCTCTCTGAAATTTTAAGTAAAAGTATTATGAAAAAAGAAAATCGACTATTAGTCAAAGCAATTATATACTGTCTTTCTATATCTATATTTGCATTACAGTCAAAGTAAAGCGAAACACGTTAGAGAGTTCAGAAACTTTCTATATCTATATTTGCATTATAGTCTCCTCCTGAATTACTGATTTATGCAGTTATTCGTGCAGTGTTCTATTATTCTGTGGACGAATTTATTCGAAAAATATAATAGCAATAAACAATAGTCCAAGGATTTTTCTTTTGAACCTAAATAAAAATGCTCTATCAAATACAACTTCTAAATTTTATGTCGTTGGAAGAATTTTTAATGAATGTTCCGTTCTTCTAATTTCGCATATTCACCTGCTTTTTACATTTAGATGAACAAAAAACACATAGTTTTGACGGCATCTCCTTTTTTATACGATTCAGCGAGCGATTAGTCTCACGCTTTTAGAAGTCCTTACGCAATTTCCTGCTGGGTTAGGTTTGATGATCAAAAAAAAATAAATGTGTGATTCTTTAAGGCTTGTAATTGCGATTGAAGAATATATTCATTTTTTACCATCACAGTCGTTTCCAAGAAAAAATAACGGCCTTTCCCCGGTTGAGTATCGAGAAAAGGCCGCAGCTTCATATACTCTTTTTTTAATATCTGCTTGACAGAGTTATGTGCAAGTAACTATTACAGCATTGTTGTTCGATCTCAGTCGGAAATGCCCACTTGACAGGTTTTTGCGGAAGCGCCTGGCATTTTTTATATCTTACACTAATAAATCCAGCAACGCAATCAGCGCAAAAGCGACGACAGAAATAATTGTCTCCATTGCGGTCCATGTCATCAACGTTTCTTTGACGGTCATGCCGAAATACTCTTTGATCATCCAGAAGCCGGAGTCGTTGACGTGCGATAAAATGAGTGATCCCGCTCCTGTCGCTAATACAAGCAATTCAGCGTTCGTGCCAGGAATGCTGGCGGCAATTGGGGCAACAATGCCTGCCGCTGTCATCATCGATACCGTCGCAGAACCTGTCGCAATCCGAATGAGCGCGGCAATTCCCCAACCTAACAGCAGCGGAGACATTTGCGAATGTGTAGCCCAGTCTGCGATTTGGTCGCCAATGCCAGAATCAAGCAACACCTTATTGAACGCCCCGCCAGCGCCGATGACAAGCAAAATATTGGCGACAGGACCAAGGCAGTCATTGGCAAATTTTAATACTTTATCGCGATTGAATCCTCGAGCGTAGCCAAGGCTAAAGAACGAATAAATCGTCGCGATCAAAAGCGCGATGATTGGATCCCCGATAAAGCGCAGCACTTTCGATGCTTCCGACGCTTGATCCAGCGTAACATTAGCTATGGAAGCAACCAGCATTAAAATAACCGGAAGCAGAATCGTAAATAACGTGTTGCCAAAGCCAGGGAGGTCTTTCTTTTCTTTATGCTGTACAAGCTGCTCGGCGATTTCACTAGGCACTTGTTTATACATGCGCGACCCGATCCATTTTCCAAACAACGGGCCGGCGATAATGGCTGTCGGCAGCCCGACAATAAGCGAATAAAGAATTGTTGTCCCGACATCGGCTTTAAAAATGCCGACGGCAGCCATCGCAGCCGGATGCGGCGGAACAAGTCCATGCACGACAGATAATCCGGCAACTAGCGGAATACCAATTGTCACAAGTGAAATTCCTGTTTCCATTGCAATGGTAAACACAAGCGGAATTAATAGCACGAATCCTACTTGGAAAAATACTGGGATCCCCACTAAAAATGCGACGACCATCATTGCCCAATGGACGCGTTTTTGGCCAAAACGGTCAATCAATGTTTTCGCAATGCGTTCAGCGCCTCCGGACTCCGCCATCATCTTTCCAAGCATCGTTCCAAGCGCCAATACGATCGCCAAAAAGCCAAGCGTATTGCCAAGACCTGCTTTAATCGAATCAATAATTCCCGGCGTTTCCGGCGACGGTGCGATCAGCGGCATCCCCATTGCCAGCCCTACTCCAACAGATGTCAAAATCAAAGCGACAAACGGATGCATTTTCGCAACCGTGATGAGCAGCAATAACACAACAATCGCAGCAATAACAATCGCGATTCCCATTTCCATTCCTCCTCTTTTCTGTTTGATGCAAACTAAACCGATTTAGTAGCTATCCATTTCTACGCTGGAAAGAAGCAATCACATCAAACTCATCCTTTAAGCGATCATATAATCGTGTATATATATCAAATAGTTCGGAATAAATAAGCGTATTTTCTTCATTTGGCACATGGCGTGATAAAATATGAATCCACGTTTTCACCGTATCAAGCGATGGAATATCGCCAAGCGCATACAATGCCAATGCTGCAGCGCCTAGCGCAGACGCCTCGTGCGTTTCCGGTACTAACAGCTCTTTTCCCATCATATCGGCAAGCATTTGCCGCCAAAACGGAGATTTCGCAAAACCGCCAGATACGCGGATTTCCGACAGCGGCCCAGTGACATCGCGAATCGCCAGAGCGACAGAAAAGACGCTCATACATACCCCTTCCATCACCGAGCGAATAAAATGCTCCCGCTTATGACGGAGGCTGATGCCGAAAAAAGTCCCTCTTGCGTTCGCATTCCAGTACGGTGCACGTTCGCCAGACAAAAATGGAAGAAACAGCAATCCTTCTGAACCTGCTGGAACTCTTTCAGCGTACTTTGTCAGCAGTTCATATGGATCAATGCCGAGCCTTTTCGCCACTTCGCGCTCTGGGCTGCCAAATTCGTCACGCAACCAACGCAGCAAAATACCGCCATTGTTCGTCGGCCCGCCAACGACCCAATGATTTGGTGTAAGCGCATAACAAAACGTCCGCCCTTTTTCATCTGTTTTTTGAATTGGGGAAATCGTCCGCACCGCGCCGCTTGTTCCTATCGTAATCGCCGCCTCCCCGGGCAAAATCGCTCCGACGCCGACATTAGCGAGCACCCCGTCACTAGCTCCGACAACGACAGGGACGTTCGGATCCAAGCCCATTTGCTCAGCCCATTCTTTCCTCATCCCCCGCAATATGTGCGTCGTTGGCACCAAGCTCGATAACTGCGCTCTTGTCATTCCGAGAAGTTTAAGAACATCCTCATCCCAATCAAGCGTATCTAAGCGGAACAGACCCGTTGCTGAGGCGATCGAATAGTCGACAACATATTGGCCATATAATTGATACAGCACATATTCTTTCATCGATACAAATTTGTGCGTCTGACGGAATAAATCAGGCTGTTCCTCTTTCAGCCAAAGCAATTTCGGAAGCGGGGACATCGGATGAATCGGGGTTCCAGTCCGTTTGTAAATGCTTATGCCGCTTAATTCATCCAAAAGCCGCTCTGCTTGTTCGACACTGCGGTTATCGGCCCAAATAATGCAGCGGGTAAGCGGGCGTCCTGATACATCAAGCGCCATTAATGAATGCATCGCCGCGCTGAATCCGATCGCCTTCACTTGGCTAGAAGGAATTTTTAACTTAGAAATAACAGCGTTTACAGTTTTCACAACAGCTGTGAAAATCTCCTCCGGATCCTGCTCCGCCCAGCCTGGATGCTGCTGTATTATTGGATAATCAATTGCGTGGGAGGCTAGCGTCCGCCCCTGTTCGCCAAACGCCACCGCTTTTGTGCTCGTCGTTCCGATATCGACACCAATTACAACTGGTTGTTTTGCTTCCATGTCTGCTCCCTCTTTCTATGATGTTTTTTCCTTTACCGATCCTCGTTCGATAAACGTAGGCGAAAAACGAAAAACTTGCGGTTGATGCTCGCTTTTTTTGGCGATTTGCAAAAAAAGCCGTTCTGCCGCTTTTTTCCCCATGGCAAACGTCGGCTGCGAGATCGTCGTCAACGTCGGCGTATAAACATGGGCAAACGGCACATCGTCAATGCTGATGATCGCCAATTCGTCAGGAGTATTAATATGATTTCCTTTAATAAAATACAAAACTTCCATCAATGTTAAATCATTGATCGCAAACAATGCTTCCGGCAAGCGGCCGGATTCATACAACCTTGTCAATTCTTTTTGAATACGCGGGATCTCCGTTGTGATAAAATAATCGTCAACAACTGGAAGTCCCTTTTTTACTAACGCTTGCCGAAATCCTTCAATGCGCTCCATCCTCGGAACGATATGGGAAACAAGCGGCGGAGTGACAATTCCGATGTGTTCGTAACCACGCTCAGCAAAATATTCGACCGCCAATTCAGCAGCCTTTTGATTATCAAGCAGAACTGCGTCCGCTTTGACCTCCGGAACCATCCGATCGACAAACACAAGCGGAAACCGTTCTTCAAGTAATTTTTGATATATATCAGCGTTTTTTCCTGTTGGAAAAATAATCAAACCATCGACTTGTTTTGCCCGCAGCATCTCAATATATTTCTTTTCTTTCTCCGGATCATCATCGGAATTAGAGACGATAACATGGAAACCCCGCTCTTGGCACTCTTCCTCAATCGCATGCAGCACTTGCGTCGTAAGCATATGCATAATGTTGAAGACGACCACTCCGATTGTCATCGTTGTTTTCTGTTTTAAGCTGCGGGCGATAATATTCGGTTGATATCCCAATTCCTTAATCGCCATGGCAATTCGTTTTCTCGTTTCCTCGCTCATATATTCATAACGTTTATTTAAATATTGCGACACCGTGCTTTTCGAGACATCCGCCAACTTTGCGACGTCAGCCATCGTAACTTTCTTCAAAGGGATCCCTCTTTCATTACTAAATCGATTTAGTATTTATAAGCGTTTTCATAAACCGGTTTAGTAAAATTATAAAACAAAATGAAATCGTTTTACAATTATTTTGTTAAAATTTTTTCTTTAAAAATCAACATATCTGGCTGCCAAACGTTGTAAATAAATTGATATTTTTGTGAACCAGTTAAATGCGGACAAATCCAATTTAAAAAAAACTGCCCGTTTATATGGATAGATTCATTAATCGCCGATAAGAAAAAATCTTCGCAAAACATTGACGGAATTACCGGCTGTGCGCAACAGCGATCATAAAGATGTAATTTTCGACATCTATGACCCGGCACAAAAAATCTGCGATACTAGTTGACCCTTAACGATGAGCCGAAAACAACATGAGTACCAGTAAAAATCCATCCCCTCCCCCGTTTCAAATCCAGAAACCGGATAGTGAGAAATGGCTGGATAGCAAAAGATTGTAATTGCTGGACAAAAACAAATCGCGTTCAACAAAGCTGAACATTTCTGACCATTGAAAGTCGTGTAACTTAACATTCTCTTGACCATTCTTGTCAAACCGTGATACGCTCGACTTACAAATTATTTTAAAAATTCTAAAAATAATGTTATAAAGGGGTGAACATGATGCACATGGCGGATGCCTTGATTTCACCAGCTGTTGGTGGAACCATGCTGGCAACTACTGCTGGAGTTGCAGCTTATTCAATCAAAAAACTCCAGAATGAGCTGGATGAAAAGAAAATTCCTTTAATGGGAGTGATGGGAGCATTTGTTTTTGCAGCACAAATGATTAATTTTTCAATACCAGGCACTGGTTCAAGCGGACACCTCGGAGGAGGAATGCTGCTGGCAATATTATTAGGTCCTTATGCGGGATTTTTAACGATGGCTTCGATTTTGTTGATACAGGCATTGTTCTTTGGTGACGGCGGATTGCTTGCTTATGGCTGCAACGTATTTAACCTTGGTTTTTATACGTGCTTTATAGCGTATCCATTCATATATAAGTGGATTACACGTAAAGGGGTTACTTCCAAAAGGATTTTTGCTGGTTCGATGGCTTCAGCGCTGGTTGCTCTCCAATTGGGTGCTTTTAGCGTTGTCCTTGAGACTCTTTTATCTAGAAAAACCGAATTGCCTTTTGAGAAATTCGTATTGTTAATGCAGCCGATACACCTTGCGATCGGGATAGTTGAAGGGCTGGTAACCGCAGCAATCATTACCTTCGTATGGAGAGCTAGACCTGACATTTTGGAAAAAGCAGCAAACGAGGAAGCCTTTGGCAATATATCTATGAAGAAAGTATTGACAGGCTTTTCAATCGCTGTAGTTGTGGTTGGCGGTTTGTTTTCTTGGTTTGCATCCGCTAATCCTGACGGACTGGAATGGTCTATCGAAAAAACAGCAGGTACGGCAGAATTGGAAGCTCCTGACGGCATTCATGAAACACTCTCTGAAATTCAAAGCAAAACAGCATTATTGCCTGATTATGATTTTAAAGCAAGTGAAAATGAAAAAACAGCTGGACAAGCTGAAAATGCGTGGCCTGCTGTTAATGCTGGGACAAGCGTTTCGGGTATAGTAGGAGGAGCATTGACTCTTGCATTAGCCGTATTTACAGGGTGGGGCATCATGTTGATTAAAAGGAAAAAAATAAAAACGACCGCTTGATCATTTTTATGGTGGGGTCCTCCCTTTAGTTTATTAAAAATATATAATAGGAATGGATGTAAATGTCGAACATGATAAATTCGCTGTCTAATATGAGGCTTCTGGATGATCTGGCGCGAAAAGAGACCTTTATACACAGAATTCATCCACTAATAAAGCTGTTAACCACAGTCGTCTATTTAACTGTGGTTGTATCATTTGAAAGGTATGAAATAATTGGTCTTTTGCCTTTTATTTTTTATCCTATACTACTTTTTGCTTTTGCAGAGCTACCAGTTGCACCAATTTTAAAAATGATATTGCTTATTGAACCTTTCATTATCGGAATTGGAATATTAAATCCATTGTTTGATCAATCTAAAGTGCTGTTTGGTGGAATTGCCATTTCAAAAGGTTGGGTTACTTTTTTATCCATTTTAATAAAATGCAGTTTAACAGTGACAGCCAGCATTTTACTCATTGCAACCACAGGGATGGATCGGTTTGCTGCAGCTTTGCGGATGCTCAAAATACCTAAGATTTTTGTCTTACAGCTTCTATTAACATATCGATATATATCGGTGCTGATCGAAGAGGTTTCTAGGATGATAAGGGCGTATTCACTTAGGGAGCCAGGACAAAAGGGATTAAAGTGGAGCGCTTGGGGCTCTTTTGCCGGACAAATATTGCTCAGGACTTTTGAAAGAGCAGAGCGGGTATATCAAGCAATGAATTTAAGAGGCTTTACAGGAGAGTATTATACAGGAGATATTTCAAAACTAAGCTTTAAAGATCTTGCCTATTTTGCCGGATGGAGTCTATTTTTTATTATTGCAAGAATTTACAACATACCTGTATTGATAGGGTCATTGTTTACAGGAGTGATTTGATAGGATGAGTCATCATAAAATTGAAGTGAGGAATCTGCATTTTTCGTATCCGGATGGACATAAAGCAATTAAAAATATGTCTTTTTCCATTTATCATGGTGAATCAGTCGGAATCATTGGTGCAAATGGTGCTGGGAAGTCTACGCTGCTAATGCTGTTGATGGGAGTTTATTTTCCGGATGGCGGAGAAGTGCTGGTAGGAGATGTGCGTGTAACCAAAAAGACATTACCGATGATTCGCCAAAGATTGGGAATGGTTTTTCAGGACCCTGACGACCAATTGTTCATGACTACTGTTTATGAAGACGTTGCCTTTGGACCACGAAATTATAAGCTGGAAGAGGAAGACGTGGAGAGACGGGTGATGCAGGCACTGGAGAAAGTTGGAATACCTCATTTGAGAGACCGAGCCCCCTATAAACTATCAGGAGGAGAAAAACGATCTGCCGCAATTGCATCCGTTTTATCCATGCAACCTGATGTATTGATCATGGATGAGCCAACTTCTGGCCTGGACCCAAAATCAAGACGGAGAGTAATTGATTTGTTAAAAAGCTTTGAACATACAAAAATAATTACCAGCCACGACTTGGACATGGTACTTGAAACCTGTAAAAGGATTATTGTGATAAAAAAAGGAGAAATAGCTGCAGATGGAACCGCAGTGGACATTTTATCCAATGAAGATCTGCTGAATAGCTGTGGCTTGGAATTACCTCTTTCACTTCAAAATTGTCCTGTTTGCGGAACTTCAAAAGGCAAATTCGGATATATCCATGAGAAAATTGTAGTCGACAAAGAAGCCAAAAAAGAATTGAGATTGACCAGAGAATGAGATTGCTTTTGAAATTTGAAGAAGCTCAAATAAATTCAACTATTTCGAAGCAGTTGACCTTATGAAATAAGCACTGCCAAATCTGACGAGAACCATAAAAATATTCTCTCGTTTATTTTGATGTTCCATGCACCCCCGCCCCGACATCACTTTCACAAAAAACATCGGCTGGCTCATTGATGTTCCGAACTTAACTTATATCTGTTTCCCCGATTATAAAAATAATGATGAAGCACGACCGCATAGGCCGTGCTTTTTTGGTTAAAATTTTTCTTCATAGTTAAGATAAAAACAAAGAGATTCGCATTCCTGATGCGTTCAGGAGAGCAACGTTTCAATTCCTTATAGTTAAGATAAAAACTAAAAAAACTATTGACTATACAATTATATAATTATATAAGTTTCAATTCCTTATAGTTAAGATAAAAACATAAACGTTATGTATGGGTATTAGCTTACGCTTGCTAGTTTCAATTCCTTATAGTTAAGATAAAAACATTTCACCGTGATTTTTACATATGCTTTTCTAGTTGGTTTCAATTCCTTATAGTTAAGATAAAAACTTCTGCCTGCTTTGCGTATTCTTCAACGTCAGTTTTGTTTCAATTCCTTATAGTTAAGATAAAAACCCCAAAAATCGCTGTTATATAAGTATTTAGTTTAAAATGATTTATGAGTTATTTTTATTTTAGCGAAGGAGTTACATTTTATCAATCCTTTGATTTTCATGGGCTTAATGAAGATTAGAAAGAGTCGTCGATCCCCCGGGATTTTTGCACGATTGGGGGTCGACGACAATTTTCATTAAAAACAGGCGTTCCACGTTTGCAGGCCAACAATCAAATCCGTGTTTTATCTGAAATATTTTACCTGATCCATCTGTTTTAATAGAGCAAACGGCCAAACTAGAAGTTCATGCCGTTTGTTATTCCATTGAATGGTTAGAGAGATAGACCATCATCGTCACGGTCTCTGAACTAAACAGTATTGAAATCAATACGCTTAAGCGGCATCATCCGGTAGTGTCCATATTCCACGGATAAAACGCTGTGTTCTGGGTTTATCCTTCTCTCTCATTTGCGGTGAGAGTGAGACCTTATTCAATGCGTAAAACGCTGTGTTTTTGAGCAAGGATACGGCCTACCGATGAATAACGAATAAGTAATCACTCCACTCCACCAAGATGCAATACAAACATAATCATAGCGGCAATCGCCGCGCCGGCGAAAGAAGAAGGCGTCTGAAAACCGTAAAAAACAGCAACGATGGGAACCGCCAATACCTGCAAGCAAAATATCGGTAAAATGACATGAAGCAAAATCAGAATAAAAACATCTAAGCTGTCTTCCTCCCTATCGTTTTAACTTGTAAATTCTCTCTGGCCTTCCAACAGAGCCGTACAAAATGTCAGCTGTCACTTGAGAAATGGAAACAAGATATTCTAAATATCTTCTTGATGTCGTTCGGCTCGCGCCAATAAGTTTCCCTACTTCTTCCGCTGTAATGCCGTCTCGATATTGCTTCACTACCGCCAGCACTTTCTCCAATGTCAATCGGTGAATTCCTTTTGGCAGTTCCCCTTCTGCGTCTCCAAAGGTACGTTCCCGTCGAATTAATTGATCGATTTCCTCCTGTCCAATCAATTCTTTTTCCTTCATCAGTTCGTGCATTTTATAAAAATATTCTTTGTATTTCACCAATGTTTCGGTAAAACGGTCAAGCATAATCGGCTTGATAATATAGTCAAACACTCCGCCATGCATCGCTTGCTTTAATGTATCAATTTCTCTGGCAGCTGTAATCATAATAATATCGATATTCGCAAAATGCTCGCGAATCCATTTTAAAAATTGAATTCCATTCATATCAGGAAAATAAATGTCCAGCAGCACTAAATCGGGTTGCAGCACTTCTATCAGTTCTTTCCCTTCCTGTTCATTTGTGGCAATCCCGACCACTTTATATCCTTCTACTTTTTCAACAAAGCGGCGGTTAATTTCGGCAATACGTTTATCATCTTCGACAATGAGCACTTGAATAGTGTATTCCATCATAATTCCTCCCGTTGCTTCGGAATGATAACGGTAAAAACGGTTCCTTTTTCTCGCTCTGATTGATAAGTAATGTGCCCTCCAAGCACCTTTAACGAATTTTTTACTAAATCCAGACCGTATCCTCTCTGTGCATTCCCCTTGGTGGAAAATCCCCGTTCAAATATTTGTTCAGCAATCTCTTCCTGAATACCCGTTCCGTTATCTTCCACTTCAATGATTAGATCGTCGCCAAGATCGGTTAAAAAGACGTTGACCCGCTTTTGGTCACGCCCATTATGCAATGCCGCCTCCATGGCATTATCAATAATATTACCGATAATCGTAACAAGATGATCGCGGTCCAATTGTTTCGGAATATCTTTAAAGCTGCTTTGCCGATCAATATCAAATTGAATTTTCAGCTCATTAGCTCGGTTAAATTTTCCGATTAACAGCCCTCCAACAATCGGGTCAGGTACTTCTTTCATCACAAAACGAACGATATCCTGCTGCATGTTTGTTTCTTTTGTAATAAGTTCCAACGCTTCTTCATAAGATTCCAGCTGAATCAATCCAGAAATAAGATATAATTTATTGGAAAATTCATGTGTCTGCGCCCGCAGTGCATCGGCATAGCTTTTAAGCTGGGAAAGCTCTTTTGTCAATCGGTACAGTTCCGACTTATTGCGAAATGTCGATACCGCCCCAATGACGTTTTCTTTTTTATCAACAATCGGAATGCGATTAGTAATGATCGTTTCTTCACCTAATATCATTTCGTCATCATATTCTGCTTCACCTGTTCGAATTACTTCTAACAGCCTAGAATGAGGAATAATATGTAAAATATATTTTCCTAGCACATCTTGTTCTCTCTCATAGCCTAACAGCGTCATCGCCGTTTTATTGACCATTGTAATGATTCCATTCTGATTCACAGCAATAATTCCTTCGCGAATCGCTTCTAAAATCGCCTGCTTTTCTTGGTATAATAGCCCGATTTCTTTCGGTTCCAATCCATGAATCGATTTTTTTACCGTTTTGGCAATAACAACCGCTCCAATAATCCCTAGCAATAGTGCAAGGATAGAAAATAAAAAAATGTTTGAGGTATATGACCAAACGATATCCTCAATATCTTCCAGCAAAAAGCCTACCGATACAATGCCCACCACATTTCCCCGCTCATTGAAAATCGGTGCTTTTCCGCGTATCGCCGGACCGAGCGAACCAACCGCTTCAGAAATAATCGCTTTTCCTTTAAGCACCTCGTGATTATCTCCCCCGACCATCTTCTTCCCAATTCGATCTGGGAGCGGATGGGCGTAACGAATTCCTTGTCTGTTTCCCACGACAACGTACTCTGCGCCTGTTTTTCGACGAATCATTTCTGCAAACGGCTGAATTTGTTGATGAGGGTTCGGCTGTTTAAAAGCGTCCCGAATGTGCGGCGTAGCGGCCACCGTTTCTGCTACATTCAGCGCCCGCATTCCGATTTGTTCTTTCAGTGTTGCCGCAAGCATGTACTGAAACAAAAAGGAAAGAAAAATAATAACAAATAAAAGCAATGAACAAATAATGATCACCAGTCGCGTTTGCAGCTTCATTTTTCTCTCTCCTTGACTAAAAATAGAGAAAGACTATCCGCCAAAAGGCAATAGTCTTTCCCTTATTACATATCTTCATTTACAATAATCGACTTCCCTTTTAATTTCATGATAAATGGCACAACAATCCATAAAAACGCTATGATCAGCAGTACAAGTGAGATTGGTTTTTCAAAAAACACCATAAAATCGCCATTCGACGCTGTAAGTGCTCTTCGCATGTTATTTTCGATCATCGGACCAAGTACCAGCCCTAATACAAGCGGAGCGAGGGGAAAGTCATGTTGTGCCAGCAAATAGCCTAAAAGGCCAAACCCAATGAGTAAAAACACATCAAATATTGTGACTTGCACCGCATAAACACCGAAAACCGAAATCGCAACAATAAGCGGCAGCAAATATTTAGTCGGAGTTTCAATAATTTTAGCAAATATTTTGACAAGAGGCATGTTTAAAATAAGCAGCATCACATTGCCGATAAACATGCTGGCAATAAGCCCCCATGCAACATCTGGATGTTCGTCGAAAAGAAGAGGACCCGGCTGGACGTTATACATAATTAACGCACCCATTAAAATCGCCGTCGTCCCAGAGCCAGGGATTCCGAGCGTCAACAGCGGAATCATCGCCCCTCCTGAAGCGGCATTGTTCGCTGATTCCGGCGCCGCCACGCCGGCAATCGTTCCCTTTCCGAATTTTTCAGGCGTTTTGCTTAATTTCTTTTCCATGATATATGAGAAAAACGAGGCGAGCGTCGCCCCTGCTCCCGGCAATACGCCGACGAAAAAGCCTAGCAGCGATCCGCGCGCAATCGGTCCCACGCTTTCTTTTGCTTCTGCTTTCGACGGAAGGATGCGGCCGATTTTTGCGATTTCGCCGTCATTTTTCTCCTTATGAAGAATGGCTTTGAATACTTCTCCTAAGGCAAACAAACCGACCGCTACCGTTAAAAATTCCAAGCCCCCGTATAGAAACGAAATGTTATACGTAAACCGTGCCACACCTGATACATTATCAAGACCAATGGTCGAAAGCAACAAGCCGAAAACAGTCATCATCCACGCTTTTGTCATCGAGTTTCCCGCCAGTCCACTGACAGCAGCCAATCCGAGAAGCATTAAGGAAAAATATTCCGCTGGGCCGAATTTCAACGCTACATTGGAAAGCGGCTCTGCCAACAGCACAAGGGCAATTAAGGAAACGAGCCCGGCGACAAATGAACCGATCGCCGCAATCGCTAAAGCTGCCCCCGCCCTTCCCTGCTTTGCCATTTGATAACCGTCCAATGTCGTTACAACAGAGGAGGACTCTCCAGGCGTATTTAATAAAATCGATGTTGTCGAACCGCCGTACATCGCTCCGTAATAAACACCAGCAAGCAAAATAATCGAGCTTGTCGCCGCTTGAGCTGGGTCAAGACCGGACGTCATTGAAGCGGTTACCGGGATGAGCAGCGCTACCCCGCTCATCGGCCCAATTCCTGGCAGCACTCCTACCGCCGTTCCGATGAGCACTCCAAGAAAGGCGAAAAACAGATTGTGCGGCTGCAATGCGGTCTGAAAACCATCAATTAAAAATGTCAATGCATCCAAACTTTTCTACCTCCTTTACTGCAACCAAATTGGCCAGCTAGGCAACGTTCCTTGCAACAGCTTGACGTATAGCCCGTATACCCCTAGAGAAAAACAAGCGGCAAACAACACCGATTTCCACAGCCCACCTTTTTCCATTGCCTGAAATCCAATAACAAGAAAGACAAAAGTGGTAATCACATAGCCGACTGTTTCTAATAAAGCGGCATAGAAAACGGCGGCAAGTAAAATGATGAAAAACTTTTTATATTGCAGCGGCAGCTTTTCGCTTTCTGAGTGCGCATATTTTGCTGTTTCGAAGAGCAGTTTAATGCTTAATAACACAAGAATAAGTCCTAGCAAAAATGGAAACACGTTTGGTCCGACGGCACTCCCATAAGCACTTTTCGAGATTCGCAGACTTTCCACCATAAACAAAGCTCCAACGGCCAAAAAGGTGATGGCAGCAATGCGATCAAACGTTTTACTCACTCACATCCCTCCATTCTTGATATAACGATGGGGCTGTCTAATAAGTCGATTTTCCGGCTTATAGACGTCCCTTTAATGTTTTAGAAATGTTGATATATCAATGTTTATGATGTTTCGTTTTCAATGGATTTTGACTTTCTGGACAGCCCCGTCCACTTACTTATGCATTCCGAGCGATTTTAACATGTCGCTAATAAGCTGTTCTTGTTCTTGTAAAAATTGTGTAAATTCTTTGGAACCTTTGTACTCAGGCTCCCAGCCTTGTTTTGTTAACTCCTCTTTCCATTTTTCATGCTCAGACAATTTTTTGAATGTATTTTCCCAAAACTTTTTCGCATCGTCAGACATTTGTTTTGGACCAAAGACGCCGCGCCAAATTGTAAATTCCGCATCAATGCCAAGCTCTTTTAACGTCGGTACGTCTTTCAAAACACCGCCAAGACGTTCCGGCGCTGAGACAGCAAGCACCCGCACTTTTCCTGCTTTTACATATTCCCCGACAGAAGAAGCATCGGTTGCAATGACATCGGTATTTCCACCAAGCAGCGCTGCAATTGCTTCCCCTCCGCCATCGTACGACACGTATTTCACTATTTTCGGATCGATACCGGATTTATAAATAGGAAGAATCGCAACCAAATGATCCATCGATCCTGGTGCAGATCCGCCGGCAACCGTCACCGATTTCGGATTTTGCTTAATCGCATCCAATAATTGAGACAACGACTGAAATTTCGAATCCGCTCTGACCACGATCGCTCCAAAATCTTTTGTTAGTTGGGCAAGCGGTGTTGTATCTTTATAACCATATGGACTATTTCCTTCCGCTTTTAAGTTGTTAATAATGATCGGCGGGGAGTTGACAAACAGCTTATAATCATTGTTTTTATCTTGCGTCGCATATTCCGCCATAAACACGGTTCCTCCACCGCCCGGTTTATTCTCTACCGTCATCGTTTGCTCCACCAGATTTGTTTCATCCAATATTTTCGTAATCGCTCTTGCTGTTAAATCCCAGCCGCCCCCAGCACCTGAAGGAGCGACAAACATAATCGGTTTTGTTGGATAATTTTCTTGTTTGTTAGATGATTTTGTCGCCGCAGTACTTCCGCAAGCCGCCAGCATCACCGCGACAATCCCCATCACTAGAAAGAACCACCACTTTTTCATTTCAACAGTACCCCCTTGTTTTTTGACAGCGTTTACATTTTCAAAGGTATTATAGCAGCAATTTTCTGAATAATGTTTTTTTGCAAATAAAAATAATTATGTGCATTTTGTTCATGAAAATAGAAAAAACCTGTCCCCAACAAGACTGATGTGGCAAAGAACAGGTTAAATTTAGATTTATAGCTATTACAAAAGGATGGCCTTCTTCTCATTGTGAATATTGGAATAGATCCTCGTCTACTCTGGATTTTTGAATAGTTTGTTGTAAGGTGAAGGTTTACTTGTCGTTTTATAATTAACAGAAATAACGCAGCAATTCCTTTGGTTAAACCGCATAATATTACACGGCTGGTTTTGATCAGATGATTATTCGTCCCAAGTTTGCGGATTGGAGAACGCAACCCGGACGACTTCGTCGGAAATGAAATATCAATAAAGCGTTGAAGGATTTTTGAATATAGGATTCATATGCGCTCTACAGTTTTTTTCGTCTAGCATTCGATTGGCTGCAGTTTAACTTCTTTCTTCCCGATTGGTACGATCCGGACGAGCTTCCTCGTCTTTCATGGTGTTCCATTCTTTCGCTTTCTTTTACTTTGTACTTACGAATTTCATAGTTTTGAAGCTATCACTTTTGAATACATTTTTTATAAGATTGGCCGTTATCTTTCACAAGTCTGTGCATAATTTCCTGCTGGATTGTAGAGATGATCGCTATAAAAATAGATATGTGATTTCTTTTTCTTGAAAAAGTATGGCTTATATATCATGAAAATACTTCAATTCTGAAAGATGGATAAAAATGTTCCTGTCTACTTGACATGGCTCACTTCACATTGGCCGTGCTTTTTTGTTTAAAGTTTTTCTTCATAGTTTAAAATAAAAGCATATTTTTGGGCGGAAATTGCGCCATCCACAACAGGGCTTCAATTCCTAATAGTTAAGATAAAAACGGAAAGGAAATGTATGATGCTGTTTTGGCCATTATTCAGCTTCAATTCCTCATAGTTAAGATAAAAACTCGCCAACTACACAATGAAAGGTTCTCTTGTTGGAGGCTTCAATTCCTCATAGTTAAGGTAAAAACGAAGATGTTTTCAAACTCCTAACATCACCGTCATTCTTGTTTCAATTCCTCATAGTTAAGATAAAAACAAAGCAACTTCACAAGAAGTGGTCAATGCTTTTTCACTTCAATTCCTCATAGTTAAGATAAAAACAATTATACGATCACCAACGGCGCGCTGTCGAAAAGTGTTTCAATTCCTCATAGTTAAGATAAAAACAAAAGCCTGAAGATAATCCTAGAATCGAATCTTTACTGTTTCAATTCCTCATAGTTAAGATAAAAACTTATATGCGCCAGAACTCCGAGATCACTATTACAAGTTTCAATTCCTCATAGTTAAGATAAAAACATAAAAGAAAAGAGGAATATTTAAACAGAATCAATGTTTCAATTCCTCATAGTTAAGATAAAAACCCCAAAAAAATGTTGTTAGATCAGCATTTCGATTTAAATGGTTGATTGGTTAATTTCATTTTAGCCAATGAGTAAAAATTTATCAATCCTTTGATTTGCGTAGGCTCAATGAAGATTTGAAAGAGTCGTCGATCCCCCGGGATTTTTGCACGATTGGGGGTCGACGACTCTTTTTTATTTCCGTTTAAAACAGATTTCTAAGTTTGCCTGCCGACAATGAAATCCATGTTGTATCAACCATTTTACCTGATCCATCTGTTTTAATAAAGTAAACATCCGGCTCATTCCCTTCTCATTCAATTGAAGGAAGAGTGAGACCATATTTAACATTTCATTCAGGAAAATTGGTTTAGGTCTATTCGATCGGTTCCTACGATCTAAAATAAGAACATGATCTGAAAAATGATTGGTAGTTTTTACTTAAAATTCCTTTTTTCTGTTTGAGGTGTTTCTCTTTGTACTCCAACGGGCTTAAATACCCAAGTGTTCCATGGATTCTAATATATTAAACCAATGAACATAATCATCTAATTTCAGTTTCAATTGGTCAAAATTTTCGAAATATTTACCTTTAACAAATTCTGTTTTGATAATTTTAAAGGTTGCTTCAGCTACTGCGTTGTCATAGGGACAACCCTTCATGCTTAACGACCGATTAATCTAAAAAGTATCTAGAGCTTCATCAATTGTCTTGTTTCTTGAATTCATTACCTCTGTCTGTGTGGAATAATTGAATTTGCCGTAAATCTGCTTTCACGGTTGATCAAGATTCGATGCGTAAATATGAAGAATACACCTCATCAATTATGGAGTAATTTTTTTCAATTTTTGTGGGTGCTTTTTATTGAAAGTTAGATTTATTGTTTTCACCCACAAATATAAAACCCCTCCAACGCTTGTGGACTGACCCACCTATTTGAGACACAGAAAAAACACCTATGCTGCCTGTTTCCTGAACTCAATAGGAGACAGGTAGTTTAATTTGGCCTGAATTCGAATTTGATTATAATAATAGATGTAATTCTGAACCATTTGTTTTACAATAGAGTTAGTGAGATTTTGTTTTTCTTGTGAATAGAATGTTTCAGACTTTAATGAAGAATGAAACGATTCTATTACGGCATTATCATGGCAGTTTCCTTTGCGGGACATGCTCGTGGTAATGCCTTTTTCTTTGGCTAAATGTTGAAAAGCATAAGACGTATAGACCGCCCCTTGATCGCTATGGAATAACACTTGTTTTGGTTGTCGCTCTTTTACGGCCATTTCTAGTGTCTTTAACACTAGCTGAACATCCTGTCGGTCGCTGATTTGATAGGCAATAATCTCATTATTGTATAAATCCATAATGGTTGACAAGTAAAGCATCGAAGTACCAAACGGCAAATAAGTGATATCCGTTACCCACTTTTCATTTGGTTGAGAAGCCGTAAAATCACGGTTTAAACGATTCGGTACGATGATTTTACTTTCTCCATTGATCCAATTTTGACGTTTTTTCTTCACACGGCATTGAAGATTCCGTTTTTGCATGATTTTTTGTACGGTTTTGCGATTCAACTTGATTCCATATTTAAGCCGTAGGACTTCTCTTACCTTGCGATGACCATAACGATAATGATTCTTTACACAAATTTCTTGAATCAACCGTTCTAACTCTGATTCCATCATGAACTCTTCCCATTTCTTTTCCCATCGATAATAGGTCGATCTTGGAATTCCTAAACAAGAACAGATAAGGGTAACAGGATATCTGTCTTTTAACTCTCTTACAACTTGGACCACTACTTCTGGCACCATCTCCTCTCGAGTTCCTTGTACTTTTTTAAGATTTCCAATTGTGTTTCTAGCTGACGGTTTTGCATTTTGAGCTGTTCCATTTCATTTAATTCCTGTGCCCCTTTCCCCCATACATATTGCTTCCCTACAGGCTGAGAAAACCGATGAGTTTCGCCATGTTTATACCATCTCATCCATGTCTTGATCTGCGTCTTATTTTTAATCCCTAACGTCTCCATAATTTCTCGGTTGGTATACCCTGCTTGTTTCATCTCGATAGCTTTCCACTTGATCTCCTCTGGATAATGAACTCTTGTCCCCATAAGTAAAACACCTCCACAAATCGAAGTAAGTTATACATTCGATTCAGGAGGTGTTTTTTCCTTGTCCCATTTTACTGGGTCACTTCACTTGAGCGTCAAGGGGTTTCGGGATTAATATTGGGTGATGTATTGTTCGCGCTCCCATGGGTGCACTTGAGTTCTAAACATATCCCATTCGATCTCTTTTGCTTCAACGAAATGTTCGAATAAATGGGATCCTAAAGCACTGACAATGACTTCATTTTGTTTTAAGTTTTCAAGTGCCTCATATAATGTTGCTGGAAGGTCGACAATGCCGTTTTCGATGCGTTCTTCTTTTGTCATCACATAAATGTTGCGATCTACTGGTTTTGGCGGAGTTAATTTGTTTTTAATGCCATCAAGACCAGCTTTCAAGAGTACAGCCATGGCAAGGTATGGGTTTGCAGATGGGTCAACGCTGCGCACTTCAATACGAGTGCTCATGCCGCGAGATGCAGGAATCCGGATTAACGGGCTTCTGTTGCGGCCGGACCATGCAACATAGCAAGGAGCTTCGTAGCCAGGCACTAAACGTTTGTAAGAGTTGACAGTTGGGTTTGTCACAGCTGTAAAGCTTGTTGCATGTTTGATGACACCTGCAATGAATTGTAAAGCTGTTTCGCTTAATCCATCTTCTGTATTTGGATCGTAGAATGCATTTTCACCATTGCGGAATAAAGAAAGGTTGCAGTGCATACCTGAACCGTTGACGCCGAACAATGGTTTTGGCATGAATGTTGCGTGCAAGCCGTGTTTACGGGCAATGGTTTTCACAACAAGCTTAAATGTTTGAATGTCATCACAAGCTTTGATGGCATCTGCATATTTAAAGTCAATTTCATGCTGACCAGGTGCTACTTCGTGGTGGGAAGCTTCGATTTCAAATCCCATTTCCTCAAGTTCCAACACAATGTCGCGGCGGCAGTTCTCGCCTAAATCAGTCGGCGCAAGATCAAAATATCCGCCATTATCATTCAATTCTAATGTTGGTTCACCCTTTTCATCCAGTTTGAATAAGAAAAATTCCGGCTCAGCACCTAAATTAAATGCTGTAAATCCGAGCTCTTCCATTTCCTTCAGCACTCGTTTTAAGTTGTTGCGCGGATCTCCTTCAAAAGGCGTTCCATCAGGATTGTAAATATCGCAAATTAAGCGGGCAACTTTCCCTTTTTCCGCTGTCCATGGGAAAATGACAAACGTATCTAAATCAGGATACAGATACATATCAGATTCCTCAATGCGGACAAATCCTTCAATAGATGATCCGTCAAACATCATTTTGTTATCCAACGCTTTTTCTAATTGGGAAACAGGGATTTCAACGTTTTTAATCGTTCCCAAAATGTCAGTGAACTGCAGGCGGATAAATTTTACGTTTTCTTCTTGGACTAAACGAATAATATCTTCTTTTGTGTACTTTGGCATATTATTTCTCCTCTCATATATAAAAAATAAATTTATATAGCGATATTATCAATGAAAGAACCGTGAAAGGTCTCCTTGTCTTAATGTTGCACGGTTCATTCTTCCAGCATGGAGAAGTTCTTCCTTTAATAGTTTGCGAAGTTCGGCATCAGATAAATCTGATTTTTCTTTTGCCAATGAGGATCTTTCGAAAGTTTGTCTTTCTTGTTCGTTTTCTTTATACGCAAATATTTGCTTAATACCTGCCATATTGACACCCTGCTCAATCAACGATTTAATTTCAAGCAATCTATCGACATCATTGAAGGAAAATAACCGGCGATTGCCTTCCGTTCTCGCAGGGGAAATAAGACCATGTTCTTCATAATATCTTATTTGTCTGGCAGATAGTTCCGTCAGTTGTTTTACGATGCTGATTGGAAACAACGGCATGGAACGGCGATCTTGATCATTCATGCTCTTTTAGCCCCTCCTTCCTTTTGCTTACCTACATTATAGATGAATGTAAGATATCATGTCAATATAATGTCACAAAATTTAACATGGTTTTTTATACAAGGAAAACTTTATCGTTTGACAGCCCATTTAACGAATCGGGAATTGGCAAATATGATCGGAACTTCCCTTGAAACCGTAAGCAGAACGCTTAACCAGATGAAATGTTTTTTTATAGTTCGACTAATCGTTTTTCAATTAATTCATTGACGGCATGGAAAATAGCGATTTTGACATGTTCAAACGTCAAGCCTCCCTGCACATATGCCACATATGGAGGACGAATCGGTCCATCCGCTGAAAGCTCGATGCTGGAGCCTTGAACAAAAGTCCCGGCCGCCATGATGACTTGATCGCTATAACCAGGCATTTCATTTGGAACCGGTGTTACATGCGAGTTTATGGGCGATGCAGATTGAATCGCTTGGCAAAACGCAATCATCATATCTGCATTATCAAATTGAACAGACTGAACTAGATCTGATCTTTTCTCATTCCAGCTAGGATTGACTCGCAACCCGATTTCTTCCAGCATTGCAGCGGTAAAAATCGCTCCTTTTAGTGCTTGTCCAACAACATGCGGAGCGAGAAAAATACCTTGAAACATCTCATGAAGACTGTAAAGCATTGCACCGGCTTCCCTTCCGATACCAGGCGAAGTGAGCCGGTACGCGCAAGCTTCCACGAGCTCTTCTTTTCCAACGATGTATCCTCCCGTTTTCACAAGCCCTCCTCCAGGATTTTTTATAAGAGAGCCTGCAATAAGATCAGCACCTGCATGTCCCGGCTCCTGATCTTCGGTAAACTCACCGTAGCAATTATCGACAAAAACAACAATTTTTTCATTGATTGATTTGATAAAAGAAACCATTTCCTTAATTTCCTGAATGGAAAATGACGGTCTGACATCATATCCTCTAGAACGCTGAATTCCGATCATTTTTGTTTTATCACTGATTGCCGCTTTTACTCGGTCAAAATCAACTCGTCCTTCAGGAGTCAGATCAATTGTTTGATAAGAAATGCCAAATTCTTTTAAAGAGCCTGTCCCCTTTCCGCGGATACCGACAATTTCTTCAAGCGTATCATACGGCTTTCCGGTAATATAGATGAGTTCATCGCCGGGCCTTAATACGCCGAAGAGAGCCGTTGAAATGGCGTGTGTACCAGAAATGATTTGCGGCCGGACAAGTCCTTTTTCACATCCAAAAATATCGGCATAAACATCTTCCAATGTATCCCTGCCGATATCATCATATCCGTATCCTGTTGAGGGAATAAAATGGGAATCGCTCACCCGATGCTTTTGAAAGCTTCTGAGCACGCGAAGCTGATTTACTTCCACTACTTTGTCAATTTCTTCGTGAAATGGTTTTATTTTTTTTTCTACTTTTTGAGCTATCTCCATAATTTTTTTTCCATGTGTAAAATATTGAAACATCTGTAAAACCCTTTCTACTTATTCTTCATAATTTGATCATATACTGGATGGTCGCGAAACACTAGACCAGAAACGATATAGTGCTGATTTTGTTCGTCAAATTGCAAGGTTGAAACGAGCGTATTTGCTTTTAACAACGATAGACGTTTCCCATCACCTGTTGGAACGGAGACAACGTAAGGATGCATTTTTTTCTTTAATTTTTCTTCAATAGCTGTTTTTAACCGTTCTATATCTTCGTCGCAAAAAGCAGAAATGACAATATAGTCTTCCTTTAAAGAAGGAAAGAAATGCTCTAGTTGTTGATCTTTTTTATTGTACACTGTTAAAACAGGCAATCCGTCCGTTCCCAATTCTTTTAATAATTCATTCACAGTGTTTTCATGCTGAATATAGTCAGGATGAGAGCTGTCGACGATATGTAAAAGCAAATCTGCTTCCTTTATTTCTTCTAACGTAGAACGAAAAGCAGCGATAAGGCTTGTCGGCAACTGCTGGATAAAGCCGACAGTGTCAGTCATGAGCACCTTCATGCCGGATGGGAGAAACATTTTCCTTGTCATAGGATCCAATGTGGCAAACACCATATCTTCCTGAAATGAATCAGCAGCTGTCAGCTTATTGAACAGCGTTGACTTTCCTGCGTTGGTATAGCCAACAAGAGCGATTTGAGTTTGATGATTTCTCTTTCTTTGCGAACGATAACGCTCGCGATGGGAAACAATATGGGACAGCTGTTGTTTTATATCGTGAATGCGATTTCGGATGTGCCTTTGATCCGTTTCAAGCTTCGTTTCTCCCGGGCCTCTTGTCCCGATTCCTCCTCCTTGCCGAGATAGATTCAATCCATGTCCCGAAAGTCTCGGAAGCAAATATTCAAGCTGTGCCAGCTCAACTTGAAGTTTTCCTTCTCTTGACTTCGCCCTTTTTGAAAAAATATCCAAAATTAGCTGAGTCCGATCGATCACTTTTACCTCTAACAGACGAGCTAAATTTCGCAGCTGGCTAGGCGACAGCTCATTATTGAAAATAACGGTATTTGCCTCTGTCGTTTCGATAAGCTGTTTAATCTCATCAACTTTTCCTTTTCCAATATATGTAGATGGTTCGGCCCTCAGTCGATTTTGTGTGCAAACAGCTGCGACTTGGCCGCCCGCAGCAGCCGTGAGCGATTTCAGCTCTTCCATTAAATAAAAAAACTGTTCTTCATCGGTTTCCATGAACTTGACGCCAACGAGAATCACCTGTTCTTTCTCTTCCACTCGTCTTCTTCCTCCAATTATGCTGCAAATTTATAAGTTATGCGTTATGAATTAAACCTTCGATAAACGGATCAATGGTAAGGTTATCAAATTTAAATCATCTTTAGTGCACTTTAAGACAAAAGAAACGTATTGGATTCAAAAGTAAGATGATCAAACTTAATTCATCTTCAGCGCATTTCAAAACAAAACGTACTGAGTTCAAATTAGGATTCAAATTCAAATCAACTTCAGCACACTTCAAGACTAGAAACGTTTCTAAGTTCAAAATTAGGATACAAACTCCAATCATCTTTAGCGCACTTCAAGACAATAACGTACTCTGTTAAAAGTTAGGATCAAACTCAAATTATCTTTAGCGCACTTTCTTTAGCGCACTTCAAGACTAGAAGCGTTGCTAAGTTCAAAATTAGGATACAAACTCCAAGCATCCTTAGCGCACTTCAAGACAATAACGTACTCTGTTCAAAGTTAGGATCATTTAGCACACTTCAACATTAGAAACATTATTGAGTTCAAAGGTAGGATGATCAAACTCAATTTATCTTCGGCTCGCTTCAAGATAAAAACGTACTGAGTTCAAATTAGAAGTCAAACTCAATTCATCTTTAGCGCACTTCAAGATTAGAAGCGTTTCTAAGTTCAAAATTAGGACTCAACTAAATCTTCAGTATGCCTTAAAAACAGAAACGTATTGAGTCAAAATAAAGATTATCAAATTTAAATCGTCAACGCACTTCAACACTAGAAAAACTTATTGAGTCAACGTTAAGAGTATCAAATTCTAATCGTTTCAGCCAATTAAAATGGCTGCCATCATTCTTTTCTAAACTATGTGAGAAAAATAAACGAATTTGTGTAAATTATGTGCAGCAATAAAACAGGAGCTTTCTTCAAAGCCCATTTAAATAAAGTTTTATCAATCAATTCTTTTCAATAATCAAGCAAAGCAGCCTAGGGGCTGCTTATACGTTTAATATTAAATCTTCTTCTTTTACAAGAAGCAAATCTTCCTTGCCAAACTTATCAGAAAGCAGGAGCCTCATTGCCTGTGCCCGTATAGATTTTTCGATAATGTTGCGAACATATCTTCCATTTGAAAAGTTCGTTGGGTGAGTCGCATATTTCACTTTTAGCAAATGCTCTTTCAATTTGCATTCAGCTCCATGGCTAAATCGATACTCTTTGTCCTTCATCATTAATTTTGCTATTTCCATCAGCTCATCGACTGAATAGTCCGGGAAATCAACTACGATCGGAAAACGGGATTCGAGTCCGGGATTTAAAGATAAAAAACGATCCATTTCCCTTGGATATCCAGCTAAAATTAACACAAAATCATGCTGTCTGTCTTCCATATGTTTGACAAGGGTGTCAATTGCTTCTTTTCCGAAATCTTTTTCTCCTCCGCGGGCTAAACTGTATGCCTCATCAATAAAAAGAATTCCGCCAAGTGATTTTTTGATCAAATCGCGCGTTTTTTGTGCTGTATGGCCGATATATTCACCTACTAAATCAGCCCGCTCCGCTTCAATTAAGTGCCCTTTCGATAAAACATTCATTTGGAAAAAAAGCTTTCCAATCAATCGCGCGATCGTTGTTTTTCCCGTTCCGGGATTCCCTTTAAACAGCATATGAAGCGCTTGCCTTCCGGTTTTTAACCCCTGTTCTTCTCTTTTTTTATTCACAAAAATCCATGCATATATTTCCTTTAATAATCTTTTCACTTCTTCCATTCCAACTAATGCGCCCATCTCCTGTTCAATCTCTTTTAATACACTGTGTTCGACAGCCGCTTTGGAAATGGAAAGATCATATGTCGCGATTTTTTCCTTTTTACCTTCAAGTTCAGTTTTGCTTTGTCCTAAGACAATATTCATTTGGCCGTTATTTTTGAAGGTGACCGCTCGCTCCACAGGCTTCACCTCATTTTTATATTTATCTTCTAAATTACATCTACTTTGTTTAAAGGAACATGTCATGGAAAAAGGTTGTTATTATTAATATTTATGCTGAAAGCCAAGTAGTACAAACCTTCTTTTCATCTATGTCTTAATAAAAACTAAGCAGTATTTTTCTGAAGCCTGGGTGGCTTGCGGCCTGGACAAGTACAGATTCTAGGACAGGTCAGTTAAATATTAGCGAAGGGCAAAAATAACGACCATTCAAATTATCTGCGTTTAGCCGATAATTAGGAAAACATGGATTGAAGATAGAAAAATACCTGACATATCGGAACCGCTGCCACGAAACCTTTCCTTCTCATGAAAAAACCGGAGATCATCTCCGGTTTTTTCGTCATGCTTCAATGTCAATTTGTACATTTCTTTGCGGTGCAAATGTTGAGATCGCATGCTTGTAAATGAGCTGCTGTTTGCCCTCTGATTCGATGAGGACCGTAAAATTATCAAATGCTTTTACTTGTCCTCTAATTTGGAAACCGTTTAATAAAAACACGGTCACGTAAGTGCCATCTTTTCGTAACTGATTTAACACTTGATCTTGAATGTTTATCGGTTGCTTCATCATTCGTCCTCCTCATATCCTCTATATTTATTATTTCTTCTCAGAAAGAAGCTTTCCTGCTATATAATGAAAAATTTCACTAACTTTTTCTTCCATCGAGACAGGCGGAGTCATATCAAACCATTTGACATTCATTTTGTTTCGAAACCATGTTAGTTGCCTTTTCGCATATCTTCTTGTGTTTTTTTTCAACGTTTCAATTGCTTCTGCAAGAGAAGCCTTGCCATCAAAAAAATCGTATAATTCTTTATATCCAATCGCCTGCGCAGATTGTACACCGCGAACTCCAGAATCATACAGCGATTTTGCTTCTTCAATCAAACCTTCCTCAATCATTTCGTCAACTCTTTTATCAATGCGTTGATACAATACATCGCGGTCCATCGTAAGGCCGATAATGGCGGTATGATAGCGCTCATTTGCTTCATGCGCCTTTATATGCTCGCTCATTTTTTTTCCTGTTTTATAGAAAATTTCTAAAGCACGGATGACTCTCCTAGCATTGTTTGGATGAATTCGTTCTGCACTGTCAGGGTCGATTTCCTGTAAACGCTCGTATAATGCTAAATTCCCATGCTCATGCAAAAAATTTTCCAGTTCTTTTCTTATTTCAGGGTCAGATTGAATATCGGAAAATTGGTAATCATCATATAGAACCGCTTGAATGTACAAGCCTGTTCCCCCAACAATCATCGGCATTTTTCCGCGCTTTGTTATCGAGGCAATTGCTTTTCTCGCAAGCTCTTGAAACTCGGCAACGGAGAATTCTTCCGAAGGATTCTTTAAGTCAATTAAATGATGGGGGATTCCTTCCATTTCATGCTCTTTTATCTTTGCAGTTCCGATATCCATTCCTTTATAAATCTGCATGGAATCTCCGCTGATAATTTCACCGTTTAATTTTTTGGCTAATTCAATGCTTAGTTTCGTCTTTCCGACAGCTGTTGGGCCAATTAAAACAACAAGTCTATCCTTTTCTTCTTCCATATTGACCACACTTTCAAAAAATACTCACTGTTTCATCGTATCATGATTTTTAAGAAAACACCAATATATTATACCCTTTTTCATCATAGAGTATACTCTTTTCAATTGATTTCATATTATCTTTATACTGCTCTAATCCGAAAAAAACAACTTTTGTCCAATCATTGCTCCCATCTCCATTTACCTCATAACTTGACAACGATCTTTTACATGCAGCAGAAAACTATTACATAACCCTCTTAAACATTTTTTCGAGCTCATAGGTGGAAAAATGAATGATGATCGGCCGGCCATGAGGGCAAGTAAATGGATCTGACGCTTTTCTTAGCGATTCTAGCAACGCGAATATTTCTTCATTGTTTAAATATTGATTCGCTTTAATTGATCCTTTGCAGCTCATCATGATGGCTGCATCTTCTCTAAGCTTGTGGATATCCGTCTTTTTTTCATCAAGCACCTGCTGGATCAGCTCTTCAATAATTTCTTTTTCTTCACCTTGCGGAAACCATGTTGGATGAGATCGAATGATATAGGTGTTCGGTCCAAAATTCTCCAAAAACACTCCGACCTTTGCCAGCTCTTCTTTATGCTCTTCGATCACCATGACTTCATCAGAGGAAAAGCTCAGTGTAAGGGGAACAAGCATTTCCTGCACTTCGCTCGCCACTTCCCCAACTTTTTCGCGAAAATATTCATATTTGATTCTTTCTTGGGCAGCATGCTGATCGATTATATATAATCCTTTTTCATTTTGCGCCAAAATGTAAGTGCCGTGCATCTGTCCAATTGGATACATTGGAGGAACTCGGCTTTCATCCAACGTATTATTGTCCGAATCCTTCTCTTCATGTTCTTCGTTGTTATTTGGTAAATACTCTTGTACTTCAGTTTCTCCATTGACAACTGGAGGTTCAGCTATTTTTTCAGAGGAAAAGGATTGTTGCTGCTCTTCATCCGCTCCTCTATGATCAATCGAATACAAATCATCTTCGTTCCATTGATTGTCAGCCGTTTTTGGTTGAAACGTCCATTCTGGATCCTGTTTTTCCTCATTGATCAGATGTTCAAATTGGATCTCCTGCTGCACATTTACCGGGTGCTCTTTTTTCTTTTTGACAGTATCGGAGGTTGGGATAAGCTCTTTTTTCTTAAATGCATCCTGGATGCCTTTTGCGATGACTTCAAATAATTCCGCTTCTTTGCTGATTCTGACCTCCAGTTTGGCAGGATGAACATTTACGTCCACTAAGATCGGATCCATTTCAATATGAAGATAGACGACCGGAAAACGCCCTATAGGCAGGAGCGTATGGTACCCTTCTTCCACCGCCTTCGTAATGGAATGATTTTTAATAAATCTTCCGTTGATCATCGTAGAAATATAGTTTTTGGATGCTCTTGTCACTTCCGGCAACGATAAATAGCCGCGTATGTCAAAATCAAGCGAACGGAAATGGACTGGAAACATTTTTTTCGCAATGGGAACCCCGTAAATCGCTGCAAGAACTTGCCTTACATCTCCTTTGCCGTTCGTATATAGAAGCCGCCGGCCGTTATGCGTAAATTTAAACGATATGTTTGGATAGCTCAGCGCAAGACGATTGACTATGTCGGTTATTCTCCCAAGCTCCGTATTCAAGCTTTTCATATACTTCAATCGCGCCGGCGTATTGAAAAACAGGTTCGTGACCGTAATGTCCGTTCCTTTTCGACTTGATGCTGTCTCTTTTGCTGTTACCTTCCCGCCGATTAAAGTAATTTTCGTCCCGGGTTTATCCCCAGTGCTAGTTTTCATTTCCAGATGAGAAACGGCGGCAATCGAAGGCAGCGCTTCGCCCCGGAAACCGAGAGTTCGGATGCGGAATAAATCCGCTTCATCTTTAATTTTGCTTGTTGCATGCCGCTTAAACGCCTTTTCGCAATCATCTGGCTCCATTCCGTCCCCATTGTCCACGACGCGAATTTTGCTCAAACCGCCTTCTTCCGCCTCAATTTCTATCACTGTGCTGTTTGCATCAATCGCATTTTCGACTAGTTCTTTCACAACAGAAGCCGGCCGCTCCACGACTTCCCCAGCGGCAATTTTGTTGGATAAACTAGCATCCATAAGGATGATTTTTCCCATCATCATCACCTATTTCAATTTCTTTTGGATGTCATACAGTGTGTTTAATGCTTCAAGAGGCGTCATATCCAATAGATCTAAGGAAGAAATGATGGAGAGCACCTCTTTTTCCTTTGATGAAAGCTTTTTCCCTGCCGGCTCTTTTTTCTTCTCTGCTATTTCATCGCCGAATAAAGAAAGCTGGCTTGGCTCCGCAGAATACTCGATGCTCCGTTCCACCGAATGCTCGATGACGGATGGTGTATGTTTCTCTTTCTGATTGTCTCCTTCCAGTTTGCTCAATATTTCTTTTGCCCTTTGGATAAGAATTTCAGGAAGCTCCGCAAGCTCAGCAACATGAATTCCGTAGCTTTGATCAGCCGCCCCTTCATCCACTTTATGGAGAAAAACAACCTTTCCGTTTTCCTCTATTGCCTTAACATGGACGTTCTGCACATTTTGCAATTCATCTCCGAGCACGGTTAATTCGTGATAATGGGTCGAGAACAATGTTTTGGCTCCGATGTGGTCGTGAATGTATTCGATTATCGCTTGAGCAAGCGCCATGCCGTCATATGTCGATGTCCCGCGCCCGATTTCATCAAATAAGATCAAGCTTTGATTCGTGGCATGTACAATCGCATTTTTGGCTTCCAGCATTTCCACCATAAACGTACTTTGCCCTGATACTAAATCGTCCGCCGCTCCAATTCTAGTAAAAATTTGGTCAAAGATCGGCAGAACCGCTTCGCTGGCAGGGACAAAGCAGCCGATTTGCGCCAAAACAGCCGTTAAAGCAATTTGCCGCATGTACGTACTTTTTCCTGACATGTTTGGACCGGTAATTAAAAGAATGTTCCTTCCTTCTTTCATCCAGCAATCATTCGGAACATAGTTTTCGGATTCCATCACTTTTTCTACGACTGGATGACGACCATCTTTAATGTAAAGCTCGGAGTCGGAAAAGGACGGTTTCGTATAATGTCGTTCTTCGCTGATTACAGCAAAGCATTGCAGGCAGTCAAGCTCGGCAATCTTTTTAGCCAAGAGCTGCAATCTAGGAATATATTGCTTTACTTCGTCGCGAATTTGCACGAACAATTCATACTCAAGATCAACGATTTTTTCTTCCGCTTCTAAAATCAACGCTTCTTTCTCTTTCAGCTCTGGTGTCACATAACGTTCGGCATTGGCCAGCGTCTGTTTCCGTTCATATCTTCCTTCATCCAAAAGATGAAGATTCGCTTTCGTTACTTCAATATAATATCCAAACACTTTGTTGTAGCCGATTTTAAGCGATTTAATTCCTGTCAGCTCTCTTTCTCTCTTTTCCAGCTCTGCTATCCACGTTTTTCCGTTTCTCGCTGCATCTCTGTAGCGATCCAATTCTTCGTTAAATCCGTCCTTAATGATGTTCCCCTCTTTGACTGAAATCGGCGGGTTTTCGATGATCGCTTTTTGAAGCAACTCCTTCAAGCTTTCACAAGGATCAATTTCTTTTTTTATTTGCTCCGAATCAGCAATTCCTAACGAAGCAACGATTGAGCGGATCTCAGGAATTTTTTCAAGCGACTTTTTCAATTGAATCAGATCTCTTGCGTTTGCATTTCCGAACGCAATTTTTCCTGACAGTCTTTCTAAGTCGTATACTTCCTTCAGCAATTCCCTTAGTTCTTCTCTTTCGATATAGCGGTCGATCAACATTCCAACGATATTTTGCCGCTTTTCAATTTCTTTTTTGTCAATAAGCGGACGGTCAATCCATTGCTTCAGCAGACGCGCGCCCATAGCTGTTTTCGTCTCATCTAACAGCCAAAGAAGAGAGCCTTTTTTTCCTTTCGACCGAATCGTCTCGGTCAGCTCCAAATTTCTTTTCGAGTACATATCAATTTTCAAATATTGATTTAATTGATAAAACTCCACCTTTTGCAAATGCTCTAGCGTCCGTTTTTGCGTCCGTTCTAAATAGTTGTATAGCCTTGCAAACGTTATTTTCAGCCGCTGATCTTGCAAATGTCCTGCAATGCTGTCTAATTTTTCAAGATAAGCTGCGTCTTTTTCAATCGAAAATGTCACAGGCTGTCTTTCTAATATCATTTTTTTCAGTTTCTCAGGAAAATCATCTGCCACTACAATCTCTTTCACTTGGCGGGAATAAAGCTCTCCCAAGCAGTCCTCCATTGTGGAGAGAAGGGTGACATATGATTCCCCTGTCGTAATATCTGTCAAAGCTAAGCCGAAAAGCGCTTCAAAGACCGTAACGGAAGCAATATATTGGTTGTCTTTCTCGCCTAGCCCTTTTCCTTCCATTAATGTCCCTGGTGTAATGAGCTGAACGACTTCCCGTTTCACAACACCTTTTGCTTGTTTCGGATCTTCTGTTTGTTCACAAATCGCCACCTTATAGCCCTTTTCAATGAGCTGTTCGATGTAGCTTGAGGCTGAGTGATACGGCACCCCGCACATTGGGATTCTTTCCTCGCCCCCGCCATCACGGCTTGTTAACGTAATTTCCAATTCTTGAGAAGCCTTGATGGCATCCTCAAAAAACATTTCATAAAAATCGCCTAAACGAAAAAATAAAAAGGCATCCTGATAGTCTGCCTTGATGTTTAAATATTGCTGTATCATTGGCGTGTATTGTGCCATGTTCATCCCCCGACTGTATGTAAAAGTTAACATCTTTTATTATAGCACAAACTCTTTATTCCGAAAAAAACTTATTCGCTCAAATAACCTATGACAAAACAATAAAACTAAAAAGCACGTACATTATTATTCGCTAATTTATTTATTGCGTCAACCTTTGACATAAATGTTCATGATTAATGGCGGATTTGTTTATTCCTTTAAACTTTTGACATAAAAAATTAAGAAGCAGGTGCGCGATTATCGCAAATTAGTTTATTCCGCCAAACCTTTGACATAAAAAACAGGAAGCAAGGGCACGATTATTCGTAGATTGTTTATTCCGTCAAACATTTGCCGAAAAAACAAGGAAACCAGCGAGCGATTATCGCAAATTAGTTTTTTCCGTCAAATCTTTGACATAAAAAACAGGAAGCAAGGGCACGATTATTCGCAGATTATTTATTCCGTCAAACATTTGACTAAAAAACAAGGAAACCAGTGCGCGATTATCGCAAATTAGTTTTTTCCATCAAATCTTTGACATAAAAAACTAGGAAGCAGCCCTCCTAGTTTTTCATTATTCTTCTGGTTCACCTTCTAAAAGCTCTGGCGTTAAATCTTCTATTTCATCCTCTAAATCCTCTTCCCAATCATCCCATTCCTCATCGGATTCAGACAAGTTGTTAGGATGGACGGAGACAACCACTTTCGTTTCTCCGATGACCTCTGCTAAAAATTCTCTTTCTACTTGAACCACAATGTTTTCGCCGTTTGGAGAAATGGTGACTTCCAGACAATTCGGCTGCTGCAAAACACGGGCAACCACTTCGTTCTCGTCATCTAAATAGTTGTCATCTTTATATCGTAATTTTAACACATCTGTATACTTGACACGCTCTGTAACTACTTCTGTTTTCGTATTTTCATCAAATGAATACCAAACGTTAATATCATATGTTCCCTCGATTTCAACTGTTTTCCCCCGTTTTTGCGCATCATATTTATGGTTAATAATCCAACCACCCAAAATACTTGCTGGTTTCTTCTCAGGACTAATCGTATGTGTTGCTTGAGTAAACTTTCGACCTTTTGCTACTACCGCTTTCGTTATGATTTCCCTATATTCTGCCATTTGCCAAACCCTCCTCAAAACGATCGTAAAAAGATTTTCGCTAGGACAAGCTCGATATTTTCATAAATCCTTCTAGTTCATTCTATGCATGAGCCAGAAAATATGTACCAAAAATTAAAAAAGACGCTGACGCGTCTTTAAACAAAATGAGGGAGGGTTGGCCGAAATTGTAGAAATACCGATTGTTCATAAGCTCAAACGGTTTTTATTTTTTCAAAAATAGCCTGAAAACCTTAATACGATTAATGGCAAGATCCATGTTTATTCCGAATTTGGGCGCCTGTTTCACCCGTTAACAGATTGCCTCCAGTTGAGCGAATAATTTCATTTGTCACATGGTTTGAAATTGTATTCGCTACTAATTGAAGAAGATCGTTAACTTCAATTTGCGATTCTTTAAATTGCTGGACGATCGGAATTTGATCTAATTCTTCATACAGGCTGTCAATTTTCTCCTCCACTTGTTTGAGAGCTTCATGCTTTCCGAAATGCTGAAAATTGACGGCTTGTTTTTGCAGGCTTTTAATGCTGGCAATCATTTCCCGAACTTTTTGATTTTCGTTAATTTGTTCTTCCGCTTTTTTAAAGAAGTCAACTTGCTCTGTTTCGGCTATCATTTGCGCCAGTTCTTTTGCCTTTTCTAAAATATCGTCTTTCGTATACGCCATTACAATGTCACCCCAATTTGCTCTTCCACCATTTCTCCATCAAGAGTCCAGGTTTTGGCTTTTGTAATTTTTACTTTTACAAGCTGACCAATCGCCGATTTCGGACCTTTAAAGTTAACTAGTTTATTTTTTCTCGTATACCCTGCCAAAATGTCAGGATTGTTTTTGCTCTCGCCTTCAACTAATACCTCAACGACTTTGCCTTCATATTCTTTCATTTTTTGGGCGGAAATTTCGTTGACTAATGCATTTAATCGCTGCAGCCGCTCTTTTTTCACTTCCATCGGGACATTATCTTTCATTTTAGCAGCAGGCGTTCCTTCCCGAGGCGAATAAATGAACGTATAGGCACTGTCAAAGCCGACTTCGCGATAGAGGGAGAGTGTTTCTTCAAACTGCTCATCCGTCTCATTTGGAAAGCCGACAATGATATCAGTCGTTAACGAAACGTTTGGAATCGCCTTTTTAATTTTTTGCACTAATTCTAAATACTGTTCGCGCGTATATTTGCGTGCCATCAATTTCAATATTTCCGAGCTGCCTGACTGCACCGGAAGATGGATATGATCGACAAGGTTGCCACCTTTGGCCAAAACTTCAATTAAACGGTCGTCAAAATCTTTCGGGTGACTTGTGGTAAAACGAATTCTGGCGATATCGATTTTTCGAAGCTCGTCCATTAAATCGCCTAGGCCGTATTTGATATCGTCAAAATCTTTCCCGTAGGCATTTACGTTTTGACCAAGTAACGTGATTTCTTTATACCCTTGCGCTGCAAGGTGGCGAACTTCTTGAATAATATCCTCCGGTCTGCGGCTCCGTTCTTTGCCTCGAGTGTACGGAACAATGCAATACGTGCAAAATTTGTCGCAGCCGTACATAATATTGACCCAAGCTTTAATATTTCCTTTCCGGACTTTCGGAAGGTTTTCAATCACATCGCCTTCTTTTGACCAAACCTCCACGACCATTTCCTTCGACATGTACGCTTCATTCAACAAATGCGGAAGGCGGTGAATGTTGTGTGTTCCAAAAATTAAATCAACATATTGGTACTGCTTTAAAATTTTGTTGACAACAGATTCTTCTTGGGACATGCAGCCGCAAACACCTAAGATAAGATCCGGCTTTTCCATTTTGAGCGGCTTCAAATGCCCAATTTCCCCAAATACTTTGTTTTCAGCGTTTTCCCTGATCGCACATGTGTTTAACAAAATAACATCAGCATCTTCTGTGCTGTCAGTCGGCTTATATCCGAGCTGCATAAAAATACCGGCCATCACTTCCGTATCATGTTCATTCATTTGACATCCGTATGTGCGAATATAAAACTTTCTGCCTTCTCCCATTCCTTTTAAATGTTCAGGAATGACAAAATCTTTATGGTATTTCACTTCTTCTTTTCCGCGCTTTTTCGCATCTTTTAAAGAAGGCGGAATGTAAACACGCTCGAAATACTTACTGTAATCCTTCTCGGATTTTTTGTCCGAAGGATTAACCAGCGTGGTTGCTAATCGTTGTTTTTCATTCATGGCGCATTACTCCTTCATGTTTAAAAGTGTACACTGTTTTATAGTATATCGTGTTAAGTAGCAGAACACAATATTGCACCATTATTTTATAATAAAGACACTTTTTTTTAAAATTTTCGATACAAGATTTCTAGAAATAAGCTAAAAGTAGATTTCTTCCTTTAACAATTGAAGTCAAAAAAAGAGAGAGGGGAACCCCCTCTCCTACATAAACTCTGCTACTAATTCGTCAAATTTTTCTTTGCTAAGTTTCAGTTCAGCTTTTGCAAGCGGCACTTCGCCGAATCCTGGAACAAGCTCTTCATATGGTTTTTGTTCTTTATTTTGATAAATAAGACCTGTTACAAGACCGTTATATTCCATTAACGTTTGCATCGCAAGTTTTTTGTCAGAAGGATCATATCCTTCAATATCTTTCAGCTTTGTTAAATTCTCTTTAAACCAGTCGTATGTGTTCACTTTGTTATAAGTAACGCAAGGACTGAACACGTTGATAAAGGAAAAGCCTTTATGCTGAATTGCTTGTTCGATCAAGGAAGTTAAATCTTTTAAATCTGTCGAAAAGCTTTGCGCAACAAACGTAGCACCTGCTGTTAACGCCAATTCCATTACGGACAGCGGAGATTCAATTGAACCTTGCGGGGTGCTTTTTGTTTTAAAACCGACATCACTTCTTGGGGACGTTTGTCCTTTTGTTAACCCGTAAATTTGGTTGTCCATCACAATATACGTAATGTCGATATTTCTTCTCATCGAATGAATGGTATGCGCCGTACCAATAGCAAACCCATCGCCGTCACCGCCAGCTGCTATGACCGTTAAATCTTGGTTCGCCATTTTTACGCCTTGTGCGATCGGCAGCGCACGACCGTGAATTCCATGGAAGCCGTAAGAATATATATAACCTGAAATCCTTCCTGAGCATCCAATTCCGGAAATGACTGCAAGCTGATGCGGTTCCAAACCGACATTAGCAGCTGCCCTCTGTATAGCTGCTTGAACCGAGAAATCGCCGCAACCCGGACACCAATTCGGTTTGACATTGTTGCGAAAATCTTTAAAAGTGGCCATTTAGAACAACACTCCTTGTTTTGTGAACTCCTTGCTTTGCGTATAAATTTCATTCGGCAGGAACGGGTTTCCGTCATATTTTAATAGAGATTGAATTTTGTCAGCAAATCCGACATTCATTTTTATAAGATTTGCTAATTGTCCTGTTGCATTATGCTCCACAACGATGACTTGTTTGGCCTTTTCAATGAGCGGGCGAATTTCCTCTTTCGGGAATGGATGAATGAGACGGATGTGCGCATGGTTCACTTTCACTCCGTCTTCTTCTAGACGTTCCATCGCTTCCTCAATGGCCCCTCTTGTCGAAATGTAGCCGATGAACAAAATATCCGGCTCTTCATGCTTGTCATTTTTATGAACTTTATTGTTGAACTCTATTTGTTCTAATTTGCGAAGCCGTTTTTCCATTTGCGCCTTTCTGTTTGCGGCAGCTTCCGAAGGTTTTCCGGTTTCATCGTGCTCAACACCTGTCACATGGTGGATGCCGTTTTTCATTCCAGGAATCACTCGCGGCGATATACCGTCTTCTGTTATTTCATAGCGTTTGAAATACCCTTGATTACCTGCTTCCGGAACTAATTCTTCATTTAATAGTTTTCCGCGCCGAATTTGGATAGATTCATAGGAAAGAGGTTCAACCGTTTGCTTACCAAGAGAAAGCTGCAAATCAGAAAGTACAATCACAGGGCATTGGTACTCTTCCGCTAAGTTAAACGCCTCAACCGTATCATAAAATGCTTCTTCCACCGTGCTCGGTGCAATAACAATTTTTGGTATCTCTCCATGTGTTCCGTAAATCATAGCCATTAAATCCGATTGCTCCTGCTTAGTTGGAAGTCCAGTGCTCGGACCACCGCGCTGTGTATCAACTATGACTAGCGGAGTTTCCGTCATGCCTGACAGACCGATCGATTCCATCATTAATGATAAACCTGGACCAGCAGAGGAAGTAAATGCCCTAGCGCCGGCATAGTTGGCTCCAATCGCCATTGTGGCTGCAGCGATTTCGTCTTCCGTCTGAATGACAGCTCCTCCTAAATCTGGAAGCTTTTTAATCAAATATTCCATAATTTCCGAAGCGGGAGTAATCGGATAGGCAGCCATAAAGCGTGCACCAGCGGCAATCGCACCTAGAGCGATGGCGTCGTTTCCAATCATGAACATCCGCTTTTGACCATCCGCTTTTTCCAAATAAAGATCTGAACGGTCAAACCCTAATTCTTCTTTTAAATATTGGGCGCCTTTTCTAATCGCCTCCATGTTGTTTAAGACGACTTGTTCGCCTTTTCTTCCGTAAGTGTCTTGTACAACTTCCTGAAATAATGACGGGTCAAGATTCAAAATTGCGCTTGTTGCACCGATTGCAACCATGTTCTTCATTAAAGATGTTCCCAGCTCTGAAGCGATTTCCGTAAAAGGTACTGAATATAAGGAAACATTGCTTCCTTCAGGGATTTTCGGTCCAAACTTTGCATCGGCAAGTATAATTCCGCCGTCCCGCAATTCATGAAAATTAAAATCGATCGTTTCTTGGTCAAAAGCAACAAGAATATCTAAATCATCGCTTATCGTTCGAACTTTCTTCGTGCTGACACGAATTTTATTGTTTGTATGTCCCCCTTTAATTCGTGAAGAAAAGTGGCGGTATCCATATAGGTAATAACCAAGCCGGTTGAGCGTAATTGCAAAGACTTCTCCTGTACTTTCGATTCCTTCTCCTTGCTGCCCACCGACTTTCCATGAGAGTTGGTTTACCATTTCTATGTTACACTCCTTTGGATCTAAAATATCTTTATCATTTCCGGTATTTTAGAGGCCCACTGCCCTGCCGAAAAGTCTATGATGATGAATTATGCTATTTTTAGCCATAATAACCTTGTTCTGGCAGCAAAACCACCATACCTTAAAATTTTTGGGATAATCCTAAACGATTTCAATTTTATCCCTAAATAATCAAAATTACAAGTTTAAATGCTTGTAATGACAAAAAATTTTAAATATTCACCATTCTCTACTTCTGTATAATGAAATTATAATAAAACCGATAAATATTATCAACATTTTAAGCAAAAAACAGTCTGCAACCGAAAAGGAGTGCAGACTGTTTAGCTAATTTATTTAAACATGTTATCTCGGCTCAACAATCAATTTAATGGCTGTTCGTTCTTCACCGTCTATTTGAATATCTGTAAATGCCGGAATACAAATTAAGTCAACACCGCTCGGAGCTACAAATCCTCTTGCTATCGCTACCGCTTTTACAGCTTGATTCAATGCTCCAGCTCCAATCGCTTGAATTTCGGCGGCTCCACGCTCCCTCAGCACCCCTGCTAGCGCTCCGGCGACAGAATTCGGATTAGATTTTGCTGAAACTTTTAATATTTCCATTTCCTAGTTCCCCCTTCATTTTTTACAATGGTTCGTGAAAATTTATTGGAACAAATGCTGTTAGATGCATTGTTCAAAAGACCCATCACCTCTTGAACAATTGGTTCCATCCCATAGTTACTATATTCCCTAAAGTTTGGCAGTATTCCTGCTTATTTTTAATTTTTTTTTTCATTTAATTTAATCAAAATAAACGTGATCATCATTGATTAATATTCGTTTGATCGATTTTGCTTTGCCGGTTCCTTCCTCAATTTCCACTAATACGGCATTCAATTGTCCTCTGCCTTCATTGATTTCAAACCGAACAGGGAGATTCGTTAAAAATTTTTTTAATACTGCTTCCCTGTCAACTCCTAAAATACCGTCATATGGTCCTGTCATCCCGACATCGGTAATAAATGCCGTTCCTTTATCTAAAATTCTTTCATCGGCAGTTTGAACGTGTGTATGAGTGCCAACCACTGCGGAAACTTTCCCATCCAAATACCAGCCCATCGCTTGTTTTTCGCTTGTTGCTTCCGCATGAAAATCAACAAAAATATATGGAGTTCTTTTCTTCGCTTCTTGAATCAATTCATCCGCTTTCCGAAAAGGGCAATCGATTGCCGGCAAAAATGTTCTTCCCTGGAGGTTTATGACTGCAAGCTCTTTTCCATCCGCTTCCACGTACACGATTCCTTTTCCTGGTGTGCCTTCAGGAAAGTTAGCCGGTCGAACCAACGCTTTTGCTTCATCGATAAATTCAAAAATTTCTTTTTTATCCCAAGTATGGTTGCCCATTGTCACTGCCTGAACTCCCAATGAAAGAAGCTTCTGGTAAATTTTCACAGTTATTCCTTTGCCATGTGCAGAATTTTCACCATTGACAATTGTTACTTCAGGATTATATTTTTTCTTCAGCTTCGGCAAATATTGTTCAACCATTTCTCTCCCTTTTGCTCCTACCACATCGCCTACAAATAAAACTTTCATGATGAATTCCTTTCTAAATGTTTATTATATAGTTTTGCATAAATTGAAAAAAAAATAAAGCGGCACATTTTCATGTACCACTTTATTTGGCATATTCAACCGCACGAGTTTCCCTAATGACGGTCACTTTAATATGTCCAGGGTAGTCAAGCTCTTCTTCGATCCGCTTGCGAATATCTCTTGCTAATCGATGAGCTTCTAAATCATCTATTGCATCCGGTTTTACCATGATGCGAACTTCGCGGCCTGCTTGAATGGCGTACGATTTTTCCACACCTTCAAACGACTCGGAAATTTCCTCCAATTTTTCAAGCCTGCGAATATAATTTTCAAGCGTTTCACTGCGGGCACCCGGCCGTGCTGCCGATAAAGCATCAGCAGCTGCAACTAAAACCGCAATTACCGATGTCGGTTCTTCATCCCCATGATGGGAAGCAATGCTGTTGATGACAACCGGGTGTTCTTTATACTTCGTTGCCAGCTCCACGCCGATTTCAACATGGCTTCCTTCTACTTCGTGGTCAATGGCTTTTCCGATGTCGTGCAGAAGCCCTGCACGTCTTGCAAGGATTTGATCCTCACCTAATTCGGCAGCCATCAATCCGGTTAAAAAGGCAACCTCTATTGAATGCTTCAGCACGTTCTGGCCATAGCTCGTTCGAAATTTCAATCTGCCTAAAATTTTGATCAAATCCGGATGAAGACCGTGAACGCCAACTTCAAATGTCGTTTGTTCTCCGATTTCCCTAATATGCTCGTCCACTTCCCGCCGCGATTTTTCCACCATTTCTTCAATTCGCGCTGGATGAATGCGCCCGTCTTGAACAAGCTTGTCAAGCGCAATTCTTGCTGTTTCACGGCGAATCGGATCAAATCCCGATAAAATAACCGCTTCCGGTGTATCGTCGATGATGAGGTCGATCCCTGTCAACGTTTCAAGAGTGCGAATATTTCTTCCTTCTCTGCCGATAATTCTGCCTTTCATTTCGTCATTTGGCAAATTCACAACAGAAACGGTCGTTTCAGCCACATGATCTGCTGCACAGCGCTGTATAGCAAGGGAAAGAATTGCCTTTGCTTTTTTGTCTGCTTCTTCTTTCGCCTTTGTTTCTGCTTCTTTCACCATTACAGCAATATCATGAGAAAGTTCCTTTTCCACTCGTTCAAGGATGATTTGTTTCGCCTCTTCACGCGATAAACCAGAAATGCGTTCAAGCTCTATTTGTCCTTCTTGCACCATCTTTTCCACTTTGCTTTCCATCTCTTCAATATGCTGTTGTCTTTCATTTAGAGAATCTTCTTTTTTATCTAGCATCGCCTCACGCTTATCTAATGATTCATCTTTTCGATCGAGATTCTCCTCTTTTTGCATTAAACGGTTTTCTTGTTTTTGAAGTTCATTTCTTCTTTCGCGAATTTCTTTTTCTACTTCCAAACGAAGCTTATGAATTTCATCCTTTGCTTCCAGAAGCGCTTCTTTTTTCGTTGCTTCAGCTTCACGCTTAGCATCTTCAAGAATTTGTTCCGCGGCGTTTTTTGCACCCGCTATTTTCGCTTCAGCAATGGATTTTCGAACAAAATAACCAACAACTGCACCGACGATTAGGCCAAGCAAAATGGAGATGATTTCAATGAGTTCCATTCTTTCACCTCCTCTTGCTATGAACTTGTCACAAAGAAAGTGTCGGCATTACACATTTACTCTCCCGATAACATTTTCCAAAAAAATATGTTAAATATATTGCAAAAATGAAAAAATATACATATCCATTTTAAATGTGGGAATAACCCTTGTCAAGTTTTCATCTTGTCGAACAAAGGATGGGGCTTTTTTTGACCAAAAAAATAAGACCGGCTACTCCGCCAGCCTTACGCTAAGATGTGCGTACATTATTCATCCAAAAGCTCGAACGTTTCCTGCCCCTCTTGCACAGGTTCATTCGTTTCAAGGCCATATGCCTTGCGAATTTCTTGCTGAATGGCATCGCGAATATCCGGATTTTCGCGCAAAAATTGCTTTGCATTTTCTCTTCCCTGTCCTAAACGCTCCTCTTGGTAAGAATACCACGAACCGCTTTTTTGTATAATATCCAATTCCGTTCCCAGGTCGATGATTTCTCCTTCTTTTGAAATCCCTTCCCCGTACATGATATCAACTTCTGCCGTTCTAAAAGGAGGCGCTACTTTGTTCTTGACAACTTTAATTTTCGTTTTGTTTCCTACCATATCATTTCCTTGTTTCAGCTGTTCAGCTCTGCGCACTTCAAGGCGGACAGATGAGTAAAATTTCAGCGCGCGTCCCCCTGGAGTTGTCTCGGGATTTCCGAACATGACGCCCACTTTTTCCCTTATTTGATTAATAAAAATCGCAATGGTTTTCGACTTGCTGATGGCTCCTGAAAGCTTCCGAAGCGCTTGCGACATAAGACGAGCCTGCAATCCGACATGCGCATCGCCCATTTCGCCTTCAATTTCCGCTTTTGGGACGAGTGCTGCGACCGAGTCAATGACAATGATGTCGACTGCACCGCTGCGAACGAGAGCTTCTGCAATCTCAAGAGCCTGCTCGCCGGTATCGGGCTGCGACAAAAGCAGTTCATCAATATTAACACCTAAATTTTGCGCATAGACAGGGTCGAGCGCATGTTCCGCATCGATGAACGCTGCTTGCCCGCCTAGAGCTTGAACTTCAGCAATGGCATGAAGGGCCACTGTCGTTTTACCGGAGCTTTCCGGTCCATATATTTCAATAATCCGACCTCGAGGATATCCGCCGACGCCAAGAGCTGCATCCAATGCCAGCGATCCGCTTGGAACTGTTGAAACTTTTCGCTCAGCTTGTTCTCCAAGCTTCATTATCGAACCTTTTCCGAATTGTTTTTCAATCTGTTTTAACGCCATTTCCAAGGCAGCTTGACGATCATGATTCAATACAATTTCCTCCTTAAAAAATTGATAGCTTCAAAATAAATATACCGTGTTTTTTCCTGTTTGCCAAGAAAAAAGGGAACATTTATTCGTTTTTTAATTTTCATTATATAAAAATTAAAAAACCGGATGAAGACGCTCATAACCGGTTTTCCATTTCCTTTATTACATTCATTACATAGTAGCAGCCATAATTTGCCGTTCTGTGCCTGATCCCTTCCCGAGTACCGGAAAGATGAAGCTCAAAGACTGCTGTCGGCCGATCGTCGAATTGAATGCCGATATAGACAGTTCCAACTTCTTTTCCTTCAGAAGGATCAGGTCCTGCCACTCCCGTAAAGCTGATGCCGATATTGCTGCCGGTCAATTTTTTTATATTTTCCGCCATTTCTTTCGCACATTCAGAGCTAACGGCTCCTTTTGTTTTCAACGTTTCTTCCGACACGCCAAGAACATGCTGCTTCACTTCGTTTGTATAGCAGACAATTCCTCCAAGCACAATATTCGAAGCGCCTGGAAAATGGGTCAGCTGTTCGGAAAAAAGACCGCCCGTCAAACTTTCTGCAGCCGAAATAGTATATTGCTTTTCTTTTAGAAGCTTCATAAGCTGCTCTTGGATCGAAGTTTCACCGTGTCCATAAAAATATCGGCCAACACGGCTTAAAATCTTTTTTTCTGTTTCGTCAATCAGCTTCAGCGCAGTCGACTCATCTTCATGTTTTGCTGTCAGGCGCAATGTTACTTCGCCGTCTTTTGCCAGCGGCGCGATGGTCGGATTTGTTTGCTGATCAATCAGATCCTCTATATCTGTTTCAAGCTGAGATTCGCCGATGCCAAAGAAACGAAGCACACGCGAGATGATTTTTTCTTTTAACCCGTAATGATATTGCAAAAACGGCACACCGTAGTTGATAAACATCGGCTTCATTTCTTTCGGAACGCCCGGCATTAGCAAATATGTAATTCCGTTCGCCTCTAACGCCATTCCTGGCGCCATTCCGTAATGATTTGGCAAAACAGTAGAACCTTCCAAAACTAATGCTTGTTTCCGATTGTTTTCCGACATTGTCCGTTTCGTCCGTTTAAAAAAATCCTCAATGTTTTTCATCGCCGCCTCGTCGATCACGAGGCGTTTATTCAAAATACGTGCAATCGTTTCTTTCGTCAAATCATCTTTTGTCGGGCCGAGCCCGCCGGTAAAAATGATGCAATTCGACCGTTTTTTTGCCGTTTCGATCGTATGCTTGAGCCTCTCAGCATTGTCTCCAACGACCGTATGATAAAAAACATTAACACCTATTTCAGCAAGCTTTTTTGATATAAATTGGGCGTTTGTGTTGGCGATCTGTCCAAGCAACAGTTCTGAACCGACAGCAATAATTTCAGCATTCACATTCATACAATATCCTCCACATGGTTATTTCGAATTGACAAACGCGTGTTTATTTTTCATGAAATAGTCCCATCCAGATAAAATGGTAAAAAAGAGCGCAACCCACAAAGCAATGTCTGCAAATGGAAACGAAATCCATTCAAAAGGTATATTATGTAAAAGCAAAGCGGAAATAGCCACGATCTGCGTCCATGTTTTTATTTTGCCGAGCATGTTAGCTGCTACGACTTCTCCTTCACCGGCCAGAACTAAACGCAATCCGGTTACGGCAAATTCACGGCTGATGATCAGAATGACAATCCAAGACGGAGCAGCACCTATTTCCACCAATATGATGAGAGCTGAAGAAACGAGCAATTTATCGGCAAGAGGATCTAAAAACTTTCCTAAATTTGTCACAAGTCCAAGCTTGCGTGCATAATATCCATCAATCCAATCGGTCGTCGAAGCTAAAATAAAAATGAGGGCGCCAATGACATGTTTAACAGGGATGACTTCTTCACCGACCGACCAATTTCCCCAGTTAAAATCGCCAAGCATCACAATCATAAATATTGGAATTAGCATAATTCTTGATACAGTAATTCGATTTGGCAAATTCATTTTGTACCTCCACTAGCATAAAGTAAGAATGAATAAGCCATCTCGTACGATGACTTATTCATTCTTGTTATTTAAAATGATAATATCCTGCCGAACCATTTTATTCGGGTCCGTTTCATAAGAAACGGCTTCTCCATTCACTTGAATGGTCGTAAATCGAGCATCGCCTACAACGATTTTTGCTTCTTCTTCCGCTGTTACATCAACCGTTTTCTGCTCATTTTGTCGCATCATTCCTGCAAAAAACGATTTTCCTTTTCCGTTCTTCACTTCTATCCACGAATTCCCATTGGTTGAAATATCGATCACCAATTTGTCCGCATTGGACAATTCATATACGGTTTCTTTCCCTCTTACTTCTTTTACCGTCAATGTTTGCTTCGTTTCATTTTCGGCGTTCTCATCTTTTTTCTCCTCTTGTTCTGTTTCTTCAACCGAACGGTCTTTTTCATCGACAATATTATTTTGCTCTTTTTTCTCAGGCTCCACGCCAGAGGTTTCTATTTTGACGGATTTTGTATCGTCCTCCGTCTGAACGCCTTCGTCTGTGCTTCCACGCTGGGAAAGCACCCAAACGATAATCGCCACCAAAATAATAACAGCGATGACGGCAAGCTTCGGCAACAGCTCTAAAAATTTGGAAGCTGGCTTTGGAAGCTCTTTATGCGTTTGAACGCGGGACAATTTCTCAGATATCTCATCATATGTACTTGGTATTTCATTTTTATACTGTTCAAATAAAACATCCGGATCAAGGTCAACCGCTTCCGCGTATTGTTTAATAAACGCACGCACATAAAAATTCCCCGGCATGATCGAGTAGTTTCCTTCCTCAATGCCGATTAAATAGCGCTTTTGAATTTTAGTTATTTCCTGCAAGTCATCGAGTGAAATGTTTTTTTCCAGCCTAGCTTGTCTCAGATGGTTACCTAACTCGCTCAAAACGTACCCACCTTTCTAAAAATCAAATCCATTATAAATTGAGTTACCAAATGGCTGATGATTATTTTCTACGACGTCATACGTAATTTCTTCATCAGGGTGATGTCTAAGTTCAATAATGTAGTCGAAATCATCCAAAGTATATTCGGAGCTCTGAACGAAAATATCTGGATGCTCCACGACTTTCGTTGCCGGAAGCTGCATCACTTCCCGAACTAATTGCAAATGCTGTTCAGAGCCTCTTTTCATCGTGACGATTCCATCTAAAATAAACACGTTATCTGTCCCGTATTCATCAGCAATCAGCCTTTCCCGGACAGTTTGCTTCAGCATGGTTGAAGAGAGAAAAAGCCATCTTTTATTCGCACAGACGCTCGCCGCTACGATCGATTCTGTTTTCCCGACACGCGGCATTCCGCGTATGCCGATTAATTTATGACCGTCTTGTTTAAAGAGCTCGGCCATAAAATCAACGAGAATACCAAGCTCATCGCGAACAAAACGGAACGTCTTTTTATCATCTGCATCCCGTTGAATATAAAAGCCATGACGGACAGCAAGACGATCTCTCAGCTTAGGCTGCCGCAATTTTGTCACTGTTATGTTGTCCATCGTATTCAGAATAGATTCAAGCCTTTTAATTTGTTCAATCGTTTCGCAGCGCAGAAGCATCCCGCGGCGCATATCATCAACGCCGTTAATCGTAACGATATTAATGTTCAGCATACCGAGCAAAGACGAAACATCTCCCAGCAGCCCCGGCCGGTTTTTTTGAATTTTATATTCTAAATACCATTCAGTTTTTTCCACCTTCAAAAACCCCCAAATAACACCTATAAATTTATAATAAATCATTTTAGATAAAGAAGAAAGGATAATTGCAAGGAAAAAATAAAGGGCATCTTGGTCATTTCACCAAGTGCCCTAACTTGACAGTAATAAATGAAAAACATCCTAATGGACGCTGTCATTTTGAACAAGTTTCACCATCATGTTGGCGATTGCATGTTGCTCCTCTTTTGAAGCGACACTCCACAGATCGTGAAGAATTTTTTCTTCAGGGTTTTTCGGCTCCACTTGCTTTGCTAAATAATCACCGATTTCATACGCTAAATTGGAAATAACCTCTTGGGACAATCCGCCGCTTTCTGCTTGCTGGAGGCGATCCGCCAAAAAATCTTTCCATTGATTCCAATTTTCCAATACTGACATATGTTCCCCTCCTTTATCGTTTAATCAATTTTTATTTTCCCTTGATCATGCAGTTTTTATACGGGAGAGGGAATCAGCAGTACCATCCTCCATTGACAGCAATCACCTGACCTGTAATGTAGGAAGCTTGCTCGCTAATAAGGAATAAAACAACATTCGCGACTTCTTCAGGCTTTCCATTTCTTTCAAGGGGGATGCTGTTTTTAATATCTTCCAATTCTTCAGGAGAGAATCGATCATTCATACTTGTATCGATCATGCCTGGCGCAACGGCGTTGACGCGAATATTGGAAGGCGCTAATTCCTTCGCTAGTGCTTTCACAAAGGAAATTTGCCCCCCTTTTGCCATGGAATACAAAGCTTCACAGCTGGCTCCTGTCTGCCCCCATATAGAGGAGATGAAAAGAATGCTTCCTTTTTGTTTTCTTATCATTCCACTGACTACTTTTTGAGTAATAAAAAAGGGCGACGTAAGATGAAGCTGTATAATTTTTTGATAATCTTCCATCAAAACATCTTGAATCAGTCCGTAGTGGGAAATACCGTTAGCAAAAATAAGAGCATCTATAGAAGTTGGAATGTTTTCAAGTAATTGTTCCGTCCCGCTTTCCGATGACAAATCCGCATAAACTGGAATGATCTGATCATATAACTTCATTGCTTCTTTTAACGGTTCAATGTTTCGAAAGTATTGAGCATAAATTTGATATCCTTCCTGAGCCAATTTTTCTACAACCGCTTTTCCGATTCCTCCGCTGGCTCCAGTTACTAACGCTGTTTTCAAGATTTCCCCTCCGCAATATTATGATTTCGGCAAAACTTGGAAAACTGTTAAATAATCTTCATCAATCGCTTCTTTTAAAACTGCTTCAATCGAGTCCATGTTTATATTTTCTAAAGCTTGCACAACATCGAACAGATTCATTTCGTTAAATTGATACCGGGTAAATTGATTGGCGATAAATTCAGGAGAATTAAAAGCCCTTAAAAAAGAGCCGATTTTTTTCTTTTTGGCGGCCTCCAGCTGCTCATTGGTAAATAACGATTGCTTGCTTTTCATAAGAGCTTCTTTTATATATTCACTCAGCTCATCCGGCCGGTCGGTATCGCCGCCGACCATAGCAAAACCGAAGCTGTACTCCTCTGTATAATCGAAGCTGAACGTATCATCAATAAGCCCTTTTTCATACAATTCCAAATAAAGCTTTGAGCTTTTGCCAAAAAGCATTTCTAAAATTAAATTCATGGAAAGCTCATGCGTAAGCAGTTCTTCCCCTTTTCGGAAAGGATGTTTTGCCTTTAAGCCGACTAAGCATTTCGACGACTTGACATTCATATAAATTTTTTCACTCGTTTTAAACACTTCATCTCTTTCATGTACTTGTTCACGAACAATATTCGTTGGCTTTTTAAAATCTTTTTTTGCCTGATTCTCTTCCACTTGCTTGATAATTTTTTCCGCTTGAACAGGCCCGATCAAAAACAGGAGCATGTTGCTGGGATGGTAAAACGTTTCGTAGCATTCATAAAGCTGCTCTTTTGTAATTTGATTTATCGAATCAATTGTGCCGGCAATGTCAATCCGTACTGGATGGCTTTCATACATGTTTTGGATGAGTCCAAAATAAAGCCGCCAATCAGGATTGTCTTGGTACATGTTGATTTCTTGACCTATAATGCCTTTTTCTTTTTCAACGGATTGGTCAGTAAAATAAGGACTTTGGACAAAATCTACTAACGTTTCTAAATTTTGTTCAACATTTGCCGTGCTGGAAAAAAGATATGCTGTTCTCGTGAAGGATGTAAATGCATTGGCCGATGCCCCTTGTTCACTAAACTGTTGAAATACGTCCCCATCCTTTTTTTCAAAAAGCTTATGTTCCAAAAAGTGAGCAATGCCGTCCGGGACGTGAACGATTTCCTCTTTGCCAATTGGAACGAATTTATTGTCAATAGAACCGTATTTAGTGGTGAATGTTGCATACGTTTTATGAATCCCTTGTTTTGGAAGGACATAAACATCTAATCCATTTTCCATTTTCTTATAATAATACGTTTCTTTCAGTTGATCGAATGTAATTTCTTTTATCATAAAGATCCGCCCCCTTTCAAAAAATAAACCGTATCCAGTTGAATTTTTTCAGCAAGCTGGACGATTTCGTCTTTTTGGACCTTTTCTACCCCTTCGATCCATTCTTCAATAGTTCGGTTTGTTTTCGCAACAACATTGTGGTACAGCACTTCCGTCATTCCGTAAGGGGTATCGATTGTTTCCAGCAACTGATTTTTGATCACCGCTTTCGTTTGTTCCAATTCTTTATCTGTAAAATCTCCTTTTTTCATCGCTTCCATTTGTTCATGAATAATCGTGAGAGCGCGTTCGTAGTTCTTCATTTCAATTCCTGACATCACCATTAACAAGCCTTTATGGCTTTCCACTCTTGAGGAAGCATAATAAGCAAGACTGTTCTTTTCGCGAACGTTTAGAAACAGCTTCGAATGCGGAAATCCCCCAAAAATGCCGTTAAACACTTGCAATGCGTAATAATCATGATCACTATATGTTGTGTGCGTGCGGTACCCGATGTTCAATTTCCCTTGGGTAATGTCTTGTTCTTCGATAACTTCGTTAACCTTCTCAATTTTTTTTTCAACACTTTCAGCCCTAGCTTGTTGATTGGATTTTGTTAAACGGAAATATTTCCTGACAATATCAGCCACTCGTTCGTTTTCAATATCCCCGATCACAAATAAATCGACTTCATCATGCTGCAGCATGTTTGTATAATAATCTGTCAGCTGTTGAGGAGAAATTTGATCGATATGCTCTTTCTCTCCGTTGACATGCAGACGGTACGGCTCAGTTTTGCACATTTCTTGGATTAAACGTAAATTCGCATAACGCATTTTATCGTCATAAACCGCTTGAATGCGCTGTTTTAATGTCCGCTTTTCTTGTTCGATAATGCTTTGATTGAACACCCCTTCTTGCAGAGGAGGCGAAAGAAGTACTTCGGACAACAATTCGATCCCTTTTTCCAATAAAGGTGTCTTATCTTTTAAAAATTTTTCATTCGGGATTTCCATCCGGAACGTAATGATATGGTTTTCTCCCTTTTTGGCTAAATCGACTTGCAGTGTTGCACCGTACAAATCATCCAAATATTTCCTTAATTCAGTTGTGGATGGGTAGGATGCTGTACCTCTTTGCAAAACATGGGGAAGCAAAGCTCGAATGGTTACATCCTTTTCCGATAGCGTCGCCTTTAACCTTAAAATGAGTGAATTTGTTTTAAAAGCATTTGATGAAACGGTATGCAGCTGAATCCCGTTTATTTCGCTTACTTGCTCTTGTAAAAAACCCATTCTATCCCTCCTAAGCCTGAAAGCTTTCTATATGTTATTGTTTCCAATCATGAAAAAACACGTTATTAGTAATTATATCAATCATAGGATATTGAAGGAAATCATAACGAAATGAATTATTATTTAAAGTTTACATAATTATATTACTGTTAATTATTTAACAAAAAGCAGGGATGTCTCTAGCCAGATCAGCTGAGTTATGACATCCTTCTTATGTATAAAATAGGGGTATACTATACGATAACATGCAGGAATTAAAAAGTCTTTAGCAGATTCTCGGAGAAAACACACTATTGATCGTTGCCCAATACTTTTTTGTGTGTTTCAGTTTATTGTTCAATTTTAAGTGAAAAAATACCATATACTTAAAAGGGGCTGTCCGATAAGTCCCTAAAATGAAGCAAGTGGAGAAAAACAATGCGTTTCTCTCCACTTGCTTTTATATTTTTTCGATTTTTATCTGAAAGTAGCTGGCGGATGCCGGCTACTTTCAGGAAGTTGTGGGCTAATGCCACAATCCCAAACTCAACATGTACTTTGTCGAGCCCCCGTAAAGAAAATCTGCGGAACGACCGATTGCCCTTGATGTGACCGAACACACTTTCTGCCTCGACTTTGCGTCGAGCGTAGATGGCGGCTTTCTCTTCACATTCAAGGGCTGTTTTGGCCTTTGCTTTCATTTCTTCGAAGATGGGATTCCAGTGAACTTGACGATTTCCCTTCGCTTTTGTGCATTTCGCTTTCAATGGGCAATCGGTACAATCTTCACATTCGTATATTTTGAAGCTTTGTTCATAGCCAGATGGATTCTTTTTGTTTTGGTATTTTTTAAACGTTACTCTCCTTCCATTCGGGCAAATAAAACAATCATCCTCTTCACAATAGGTCCAGTTTTTGGCATTTTTAATGTCTTTTTTGTATGTACGTGTTTGTTCTTTTACATAGCTCCCATAAGGAATCAGAAACTCAAACCGGGGCTCTTTCTCATCACCAACTGCATATACATAGTTTTCTTCACTACCATAGCCTGCATCCGCAATAACTGTTTGGGGCATCGGTAATGAAGTGGAGGCTAGCTTCTCCATATGTGGGATAAAGCAACGTGTATCGGTTGGTCGTTGATGAATGGTATAAAACAAGATAAACTGATTCTCTGTCCCGATTTGCACATTATACCCTGGCTTCAGTTGACCATTTTTCATATGATCTTCTTTCATTCGCATAAAAGTTGCGTCTTTATCCGTTTTTGAATAGCTGTTACGATCGCCAAAGATTTCATTCTGTTCCTTGTATTTGGCTAGTCGAGGTAAAAAATTTTCTCGAATCCGTTTTAAAGGTTTTTTCCATTTCTTGCGTTCTGTTCGTTTTTCCTTCCGAACTTTTGTATCAGATTCCTGTTCGATTTCCTCTGTTAGGATTTCGACTTTTTCTTCTAATTTTTGAGCGATGGCTTCCAAGTTCTGTTCCGTGATTTCTGGATCTTCTTTCGCCTCTTTTTGTGCTGTTCCTGCTTCTAATTGGGTTAATTCTTGAATGTACTGAAGTGTTTCTTGAATTTTTTCTCTTACCTTCGCTTCAAATTTCAAGGTTGATTTTTTCCACACGAAAGAATACTTATTGGCATTGGCTTCAATTTTAGTACCATCCAAAAAGTAGTTTTCCATCGTGATGTAATTTTCTTCAATCAGCTTCAGAATCATCGCTTCAAATAACTCATCCATTAGGACCTTCATCCGTCCGCCTCGGAATTCGTTGATTGTCCGGAAATCTGGTTGTTGCATCGCTGAAAGCCACATGGCAGGAATATTTTCTTTAACGAGTTTTTCGATTCCTCGACAAGAATAAACCTTTTGAGAATAAGCATACAGAATGATTTTCAGCATCATTTTGGGATGATAGGAGCTTCTGCCGCCGCCTTTATAATGAGAAAACAATTGTTCATCTGGTATCGCCTCCACCATTTCGTCCACGACACGTGCCACGTGATGTTCGGGTATGAGCGATTCAATATCATAAATCATTTGAACTTGACGGTTGTCATATGGTTTGAAAGTAGGGGCTAAATTTCTTTTAGCAGGAGTTTTTTCTTCTTTTCCATCTAGAGGAAGTGTCATTTGTGTGTTATAATTTTCAGGAGTAATCATTTGATTGCTCATAAAAAATCGTCCTTTCTGTAATGTTGTGTCGCAACTTCATTTTACTAGAAAGGACGATTTTTTTGTGCATTTTTTTTAAAAGTGAAAAAATGAGGGGCTCCAAAAAGTCAGTTACCCTGACTTTTTGGACAGCCCCTTCATCATTATTTTTCAGGCACAGCTTTTGAAACAACCTTTATGTTCTTTTCTGTTGCCTTTTGTCCGCTGCAGCAGAGCGAGCCAATGCTTGAAGATCGTCCTTGTCGGCAAGCTCTCTTGAAAATTCAATACTTTTGCCGTCTGACTTCAAATTTTTTGGCACTTGCGGCAGCTTAGCTTTGTTTTTATCACGCGCTTTTTGCTTATGTGCTCTTCCCATTTTGCGCACCTCCGCAAAGAGGGTGTAGACAGTTGCTTTCACAACATGTCCTATCCATTAGGGTGACATGTTCGGAGCATTTTATAATTGGCATTTTTATGCTTTAATGGCTTTCATGTTTTTCTGAAAAGCCTCCCGCTCTGTCAGCCATTTTAAACGCTCTCGAATAAGTGACTTCTTGGGCGCTGCTCAAACTGCTTTTTGTTTTTTTACGTTTCGCATCTTTTGCCATCCATCGATCTCTCACTTTCTAGTAAATGTAGTTTTAGTATGCCCGTTATTAAAATATTTTTGCATGAAAAACACGAAAATTTTTATGACAAACGTTCCTCCAGCTCTTCTTTAGAAATCAACACTTGACGCGGCTTGCTTCCCTCATAAGGTCCGACTACCCCTCTCTCTTCCATGGCGTCAATTAATCTCGCAGCTCTTGAGTAGCCGATTCTAAATCTTCTTTGCAGCATGGATACACTTGCACTTTGCATGTCCACAACTAGTTGAACCGCTTCATTATATAATTCATCATCAACATCTCCATGATCCTCGGAATCTTCGTTCGGAATCATTTCTTCTTGATATTGCGCCTTTTGTTGTGAAATGACGTAATTCACGACTTTTTCCACTTCTTCATCTGATAAAAACGCTCCTTGAACACGAATCGGCTTTGATGATCCGACTGGCAAAAACAACATATCTCCTCTTCCGAGCAGCTTCTCAGCTCCCCCCATATCCAAAATAGTGCGTGAATCGGTTTGGGAGGACACACTAAAGGCAATTCTCGATGGAATATTGGCTTTTATGACTCCTGTAATTACATCAACAGACGGACGTTGAGTCGCAATAATTAAATGAATGCCAGCAGCACGGGCCATTTGCGACAAGCGTGTAATCGAATCTTCTACATCAGAAGAAGCAACCATCATTAAATCAGCGAGCTCATCCACGATGACGACAATAAAAGGAAGCTCAGGCTGCTTCTCTTTTGACAGCGAATTTTGCCTTCTGATCATTTCATTATATCCTTCAATATTGCGCGTTCCAGTATGTGAAAACAGCTCGTATCTTCTTTCCATTTCATTAACTACTTTTTGCAATGCGAGCGACGCTTTTTTCGGATTTGTCACAACAGGAGCCAATAGATGCGGAATCCCATTGTAAACACTTAATTCGACCATTTTTGGATCGATCATCATCATTTTCACTTCATGAGGCTTCGCCCTCATCAAAATGCTTGTAATAATCCCGTTAATGCAGACGCTTTTTCCGCTGCCTGTTGCACCTGCGACAAGCAGATGCGGCATTTTGTTCAGTTCAGCCAGCACCGCTTCTCCAGTTATATCACGTCCTAAGCCGATCAGCAGCTTGGAATCAGGGCGATCGTTCATTTTGGATTCCAGCACCTCGCGCAATGACACCATCGCAATTTCTGAATTCGGCACCTCAATTCCAATTGCAGACTTTCCCGGAATCGGCGCTTCAATCCGAATATCTTTTGCTGCTAAAGCCAGCGCCAGGTCATCGCTTAAACTGACAATTTTGCTTACCTTCACCCCGACATCCGGGTACACTTCATATTTTGTTACAGCAGGCCCTAAATGTACTTGGGTAACCTTTGCCTTCACTCCAAAGCTTTGGAAAGTGCGCTCTAGTTTTCTCGCATTATCGTAAATATTCCGCTTATCGGCATGCTGACCGCTGTATTTTGGAAGAGACAGCAAATCAATCGGAGGCAATTTATAATCTTTGTTTTCTATCTCCTGAAAGGCGATCGGCTCATCCTTTTCTTCAAACGTAATTTGTTCCTGCTTTAAATTATTTTCGGGCTCTTTTTTATCATTTGTCATGATTTCCGGATGGTCTGTAAAACTGGAAATAATCGGTTCAGATGTATTTTCTTCTAAATGTTCATCTTCTTGTTCTTGATCGTCTTCAGCCTGAACCTTATTGGAGCGATGCTTCTTTTGCTTTTTCTTTTGTTTTTTTACTAAGGAAAATAAGTTCTTCATATCATCCACAAAGGCAAAAAATTGTTTTTTGAAAATCCGGCCGATGGACTCAACAATTTTGGAGAGGCTGTTTCCGAGTGATTTTCCGGAAATTAAGATGCAACCAATTATGATCAAGACAATGGAAATAATTCGAGTGCCCCCTGAAGAAAATAAATAGTATGATGCAGCAAAAAAAACGGCGCCGATCATTCCTCCTCCAAGATCTTGAGCGCTTGCCTCCCCGTTTAATTCCTTTAAATACATCTCCCAAGTATTCAATATAACGCTTGGAGAAGCAAAAACTCCTCCCTTTGACAAATTTTCAAACAGCTTCATATGGCTGAGAATTAAAATTGAGCCAACTATAAGATAGATCCCGAGCCATCTTCTCGTTAAAAAATGAGGGAATGTCTTTTTCCAAAATATATATATGGAAAACCATAATAATCCTAGCAAAAAGATAATAAACCATTCTCCAGCGAAGAACCGAAAAAAGGAGACAAGCGCTTTGCCAGCAAATCCAAATTCGCTTAAAGCGATTATCGACAATGATAATAGCAGAAGCCCCGCTATTTCAAATTTTAGTTTATTTTGCCAATCCGTTTTTCTCTTTTTTCGTTTTCTTTTCACTTTTGCCACTTTAATCCCACCTATGTATTATGTAAAACAAGAACGCAGCCACTATTTGGCTGCGAACGACTGTTTGTGTCCATATTATATCATACAAACTTGAATTTAGGTATGCTAGCAACGATGTTGTCTTTAAAAGGAATGTTAGCTTCGAAAAAAAGGTACTTTTTGACCGGGGAAAACAGATTCCAATAAATAATGGTTTGGATTGGTTGAAAGCACTCTGACGATTTGGCATTGATTTTCTCCCGTTTCTTCTATTAATAATGAAATGCCGTTCATCTCAATAATGTGCCTTTTTTGAAAAGCTTCTTGATCTGATGGAAAAATGAGCTCTTCAGGAACAGTCGTGTATAAAATCATTGAAGGATGTCCCCTCCTTTTCCATTCTTTCTTTCCAAAATAAGCTCGTTCAATTTTTTCATCGCGCTTCCTACACCGCCTATTTCATCGATCAAGCCGTACTTAACCGCATCTTGACCGATAACATTTGTTCCAATATCCCTTGTTAAATTTCCTTTTGAAAACATCAGCTCTTTAAATTTATCTTCTGTAATATTGGAATGCTTTGTTACAAAACTAATAACCCGCTCCTGCATTTTATCAAGATATTCAAACGTTTGCGGAACACCAATGACCAAACCGGTTAACCTTATCGGGTGAATCGTCATCGTAGCCGTTTCCGCAATAAATGAATAATCGCATGACACAGCGATGGGCACACCGATAGAATGTCCGCCGCCAAGAACGATGGATACAGTCGGTTTCGTAAGCGAAGCAAGCATTTCAGCGATCGCAAGTCCTGCTTCAACATCGCCGCCGACAGTATTTAAAATGACGAGCAGTCCTTCTATTTTCATATTTTGTTCGATCGCCACAATTTGCGGAATGATATGTTCATATTTCGTTGTTTTATTTTGAGCAGGGAGCTGTATATGTCCTTCAATTTGACCGATAATGGTCAAACAATGAATGTTTGTTTCCTGATCCATTTGCGGAATGTTTGTTTGTCCTAACTGCTGAATTTTGTCAACTACATTTTCGCTTCCCTTTTCCACTGGCTGAACAGTCGGTTGATCAGCATTTCCGTTCATCCCAATCATCCTTTCTTCTTACCGTTATGATGTTAGTATGAACGGAATCCATTTTTTCATGCGGCCAGGAAACCGTTTTAAAAATGTGAAAAAAGCAGGCTTCGTCGGCCTGCTTTTTGTCTAAACCTCCATAATAATTGGCAAAATCATCGGGCGGCGCTTCGTTTGCTCATATAAAAATTGATTCAAGACGTCGCGAATGTTTTGTTTCATTGTTGACCAATCCATTGAAACATCTTCCATACAAGACGACAGTGTGTCATGCACCATTTTCGTAGCTTTGGAAATTAAACTTTCAGACTCACGAACATACACAAACCCTCTTGATATAATTTCAGGACCAGCGACAATTTTTTTCATCTCTTTGTTTAACGTAACAACAACAATTAAAATGCCGTCCTGAGATAACAAACGCCGGTCTCTTAGCACGATATTTCCAACATCTCCTACACCAAGCCCGTCAATGAGTACATTTCCAGAAGGTACTTTTGTAACCGTTTTGGCAGATTTAGGGGTGAATTCAACCACATCTCCTTGATCGAGCAAAAAAATGTTTTCTTCGCGTATTCCGATCGATTGCGCAATTTTAGCATGCGCTATTTGCATTTTAAATTCACCATGAACGGGAATAAAGTATTTTGGTTTCATTAAATGTAGCATAAGCTTCAGCTCTTCTTGGCAGCCATGACCAGAAAAAAACGCTTTTTTATCAATCGAAACAACATTGGCTCCTGCTCGAAACAGCAAATCAATCGTTTTCGAATAAATAAGTTCTTGTCCGGGTGTTGGGGTCTGAGCAATTAAAACCGTATCATCGGAAGTTATATGATGTTGCTTGTGAATGCCTTTGGCCATTTTTGAAATTTCCGCAAGCGGATCGAATGAATCGCTTGCACATAGTAGAACAGAGTTTTGTTTTTCAAGCTTTTTTAAATGCGACACCGGAATAAACAAATCATCGTCAGCCTTTAAATACCGTAATTGTCTTGCAAGCTCAATAATTTTGGCAAACGATTTCCCTATAATTGCTATTTTTCTTCCAGTCTCAACTGCGGCATTGAAAATTTGCTGAATTCGGTAAATATTCGTCTCTGCTACAGATACAACAACTCTTCCAGGCGAATTATACATAACATCGTTGATCATTTCTCCGGCAAGAGCTTCGGAACCAGAAAAGCCGGGTCTTTCTGCATTGATACTGTCGGAAAGCAAACAAAGAACTCCGCTATTACCGATTTCCGCCATTTTACCAAAATCAAGAAAATGACTTCCGATCGAGGATTGCTCTAATTTAAAATCGCCTGTATGCACGATCGCTCCCATTGACGTATGGAAACAAACTCCCATAGAATCAGGAATATTTGAGAATGTGCGAAAAAAAGAAACCGTCACTTGAGGAAAATGTACAGGCTTTCGCATATTCACTTCGCGAAAATCAGCGGTAACAGAATATTGCTTCATTCTTTCTTTTGTCAAGGCAATTGTCCATTTCGTTCCGTAAACTGGCGCATTGATATGTTTTAAAATGTAGAAAATCGCACCGATCCGATCCAATCTGCCATTTGTTAAGAAGATGGCCCGAACCCTATCTTTACGTTCAAGCAAATATGTAATATCCGGTATCACCACATCAATTCCGAGCATCTCGTTTTCAGGATATTTCAAGCCGGCATCCACAATAAAAATATCCGAGTCGATTTCGACGATGTACAGGTTTTTTCCGACTTCCCCAACCCCTCCTAAAGCAATAAGTTGAATTTTTTCAGCTTTTTTCATAAGTGTTAGTGATCCTCCCTAAATATCCCCGTCCAAAGCACTTAGCAATATTATACCTGATGAAAGAAATGGAATACAAGTTAATTTATATCAGGCACACTTATCCGAAAAATTAAGCCGCTAGACACAGCTGTTTTGAATGGGGCAGAGTGGAATTTTTAAAATAAAAAAAGGCTAATCACGATGATCAGCCTAATTCATGGATCACAGCGGCTAATGATGTTCGCTCATCTGTTGTTAACGGAACTAACGGCAAGCGAACCGGACCAACATCCAGACCTTTTATTTGCAGCGCTGCTTTTACTGGAACAGGGTTTGGCGCCTTAAACAGTTCTTTCATTAATGGGAGAAGTCTTCGATGAAGGCTTCCGGCTTTTTTCACATCACCTGACAAAAAGGCTTGAATCATTTCTTGCATTTCATCTCCTACAACATGGGAGGCTACAGATATGACGCCATCACCGCCTATTGATAATGTCGGCAGCGTTAAGCTGTCGTCCCCAGTGTATAAAGCAAAATCATCTGGCGTTTTCTCGATAATTTTGGCCATATTATCAAGATCTCCGCTAGCTTCTTTAATCGCAACGATATTGTCAATTTCCGATAGACGAATAACCGTTTCAGGCGCGATCGAGGACGATGTTCTGCCAGGCACATTGTAAAGCATCACAGGAAGATGCGTGCTTTCTGCTATCGCTTTAAAGTGCTGATAAATCCCTTCCTGATTCGGTTTGTTGTAGTATGGAGTGACAAGCATAATCGCATCGACGCCGGTTTGTTCCGCCTTTTTTGTCAGTTCTATGGAAGCTCTTGTATTGTTTGTACCTGTCCCTGCAATCACTGGAACTCTTTTATTGACAACAGAAACGACATGTTTAAATAAAGCGAGCTTTTCTTCCGTTGTTAAAGTTGGAGATTCACCCGTTGTTCCAGCCACAACAATTGAATCTGTTCCATGATGGATTAAATATTCTACTAATTTTTCCGTTTTTTGAAAATCAATATTCCCGTTATTGTCAAACGGGGTAACCATTGCAGTTGAAATTCTTCCAAACATACCCACTTGTTCCTCACACCTTTATCGATTATTTTCCAAGATCAAACGCTTTATGAAGTGCATTAACTGCTTGAATCATTTCACTTTCCTTCACAAGCACCCAAATTGTTGTGTGGCTGTCTGCCGATTGCAAAATTTGTATCCCTTCCTCCGATAAAGCAGCAACGATTTTGGAAGCGACTCCAGGAACTCCTTGAATGCCTGCTCCTACAATTGAGACTTTTGCACAATGCCGCGTGATCATCGGATCATATCCGATCTCTTTCAAAATTCCAACAGCAAGATCCGTTACATCCCCATGAACAGTATATATGACACTCTTAGGGGTAATATTAAAGAAATCGACGCTAATTCCGCTTGTAGCCATCGCTTTAAAAATTTCTTGATGAAAACGGAAATTCCCTTCTTTTGCATCTACTTTAATTTGCGTGACATCGGAAACATGAGCAATTCCAGTAATTAAACGTTCTTTTATGTCCGCACCTAGTTTGTCCTGATGGTGAGAAGTGATGATCGTTCCTTTCGATTTAGAATAAGTGGAACGAATGCGAATCGGGATTTTGGCTTGCATAGCGATTTCAACCGCACGCGGATGAATCACCTTTGCTCCTTGATAGGCCAAATTGCAAATTTCCGTATACGTCACAAATGAAAGGGGCTTTGCATCCTTAACAATACGTGGATCCGCTGTCATAACTCCTTCCACATCTGTAAAAATGTCTACATATTCTGCTTTTAAAGCTGCTCCAAGTGCTGTTGCTGAAGTGTCACTGCCGCCGCGCCCAATTGTCGTCACATCTCCATTTGCTTGTGCTCCTTGAAAGCCTGCGACAACAACGACATCATTTGTTTCTAGAAGCCCGAGCAGGCGATCACATTTCAATTCTAATATTTTAGCATTTGTATGTTCATTTGTCGTCAAAAAACCTGCCTGCGCTCCGCTTAAAGCTGCCGCTTTTATTCCTTTCCCTTTTAGCATGCTAGTAAATACGACAGAAGAGATGATTTCTCCGCAGGACAGCAACATATCCTGTTCACGTTTGGAAATGGTGTCGATCCCGCCTTCCACAAGGCTGATCAGCGTATCTGTTGCGTACGGATCTCCTTTTCTCCCCATCGCTGATACGACGACGACCACTTTTTTTTTCTCAGACAAGGCTTCCTTTATATGTTCGTACGCATGTCTTCTGCCTTGTTCATCACGGACAGACGTTCCTCCAAACTTTTGAACAACAATGCTCATGATGTTCACCTCTATAAAATAACTAAACAGAAGAGAGCTGATGGCTTCAACTCTCTTCTTTTCACCTTATACTAGTTTCAGTTTAATTAAACTTTCGGCAATTTGTACAGAGTTTAACGCTGCTCCTTTTAATAAATTGTCGGATACAACCCAAAGGTGGAAGCCGTTTGGCCGATCTAAGTCTTTGCGAATTCGGCCTACAAATGTATCGTATTTGCCTTCTGCAAAAGCAGGCATTGGATAAATTTGATTTGCCGGATCATCTTCAAGCGTAACGCCAGGCGCATCTCTTAATACATTGCGAATATCATTTACAGTAACATCGTCCCTGTCGATTTCAATGTAGACTGATTCTGAATGCCCGATGACGACCGGCAAGCGGACGCAGGTCGCTGCAACTTCCAGATCCTTCATATGCATAATTTTTTTTGTTTCATTGATCATTTTCATTTCTTCAAATGTAAATCCATTTTCCTGGAACTTATCAATTTGCGGAATTGCATTAAACGCAATTTGATAATGTTTTTCGTCACTTTTAACAGGTAAAATTTCAGGTACAAACGGCTTTCCTTCTAAAATCGCTTTAGACTGTTCTTTCAATTCCTGGATCGCTTGTGCCCCCGCACCTGATACTGCTTGATAAGTGGAAACAATGACTTTTTTCAGCCCGAACGCTTTACGGATCGGCTGCAATGCAACAACCATTTGGATCGTCGAACAATTCGGGTTGGCAATAATACCGTTATGCCATTTTATATCCTCTTCGTTCACTTCCGGTACTACGAGAGGAACGTTTTCATCCATTCTAAATGCGCTCGTATTGTCGATCACGACCGCGCCTCTTTTGGCTGCTTCCGGTGCAAGCTGCTTCGACACGCTTCCTCCAGCGCTGAAAAGAGCGATATCAACCCCTTCAAAGCTCTCCGGTTCCGCTTTTTGTACTGTGATTGGTTTTCCTTTAAATGTAGCTGTCTTTCCTGCAGATCGTTCGGATGATAACAACGTTAAAGTTTCCACAGGAAAATTTCTTTTTTCCAATGTTTCGATCATTCGTGTTCCTACTGCTCCAGTTGCTCCGACAACTGCTACATGAAAACCTTTTTGAGCCATTTTCTATCTATCTCCTTCCAAAATGCATCAGAGTCGAATAATCATGTATTCGTATTACGTTTAATTGTATCACAGTAGCCAAAAAAAGTGATGAGCGATTTTTCATGAAAGCGTTTTATTTGTTTGATTATTTTTTATGTTCAATAATAACCGGCTGAAGCTGTCTATGTTCAAGCGCATGTTCAACTGTTTCCACTAACCGATCCATATTCGCCACCATTGAATTCGGTTTTTGGTGGGGTGCATCTTGGCCGAACGGAACAAAGAAAATATTTTTTGCCGCCATTAGCTTCATTAAATTTACGCCATTTAACCCGAGAGCATCGTTTGTAGAAATGGCTAGTACAACGGGGCGATGGTTTCTCATAGTCGCTTTTGCAGCCATCAATACAGGAGAGTCCGTCAAGGCATTCGCCAGTTTGCTCATCGAATTGCCGGTCATCGGCGCAATGACCATGCAATCAAGAGGAATTTTCGGACCTAAAGGCTCGGCATCCACGATCGAATCAATTACTTGATTTCCAGTCGCTTCTTCAATTCTTTTGACCCATTCTTCTCCTTCCCCGAATCTAGTTGTTGTCGTCTTTACGGTCGAGGTGACAATTGGCAAAACGTTTGCTCCTTTTTCAACGAGCTTTTGAATTTGCGGAAATACCGCATCATAAGTACAATGAGAGCCTGTTAAACCAAATCCGATCCGTTTACCTTTCACTTCCATTATCCATACTCCTTTCAAGCTGATGCTGTTCAGTTAAAAGGATTGTCAACGCATTCGCCAAAATTTGGCCCGCTGTCCTCGGTGCGACAATTCCTGGAAGACCAGGTGCTAAAATGGCTTTCATACCTCTTTTTTCAGCATAGTGGAAATCGGTTCCCCCCGGCTTTGATGCTAAATCGATAATAAGAGCGTGGACAGGCATAGCTGCCAAAACATCAGAAGACAACACCAACGCTGGAACTGTATTAATGCAAATATCGATCGACGACAATTCGTCCTTCAGTTCACTCAAATGAAACGGCTTCATTCCCATTTCCGTGATCCTGGCCAAATCTTTCTGTTTGCGAGCGCCTACCTTCACATTAGCTCCTAATGCTGCAAAAGTGCGGGCAACGCTCATTCCTGTCCGTCCAAATCCGATAACGGCAATGTTGGAACCATGAATGGTAAAATCAGTATGTTGAATAACGAGCATTATGGTCCCTTCTACTGTCGGAATGGAATTATATATCGCTACATCATCACGGTCCAGTATCGGTACAAGCTTTCGTTTTTCTTTTTCCATTAACTCTTCTAAATATTTTGTGCGTATCCCAGAATAAAAGATGCAATGCTCAGGAGTGGAGGCCACCATTTCTCTTGTCAGTACGATTTCTTCAGCGGAAAAAACTGCTTCGACCTGTCCTTCGCTTCCGGTTCCTGAAACAGGCAATATTACTGCATCCATTCCTTCCAGACTAATATTATGGCTGTTTATTTTCACTGATCCTGTATACCCATGTTCAAGCTGATCAAATCCGATTAAAAATAGATTGGCATCGTGCTCTGATAGCCTTCGGATCACCTCTAGCTGCCGGGCGTCACCGCCAATTACAGCAACGTTTAAGCCAGTTAACATCCTTTTTTCACCTTCTTTATGGCAATTCAGTTCAGTTTCGAAAACCATAATTAGCTCCCTGTTTTAAGCATATTATGTAGGCGGCAGCCGATAGGTGAATCGCATCGAAAAATTGCCAAAGAAATAAAGCCGGCTTCTTTAGCCGGCGGATCTTCATTAGTCATCAATTTTATTTAAGGAATTTTCCGGTACGTCAATAATGATCATATCTTGACCAATTTTTTTGATATGCTCCCACGGTACTCGAATATCATGTCCCTGCTTCCTTAAACCGAACCACTTTAAAGAAGGAATAATAAGCGCCGTGATTTGTCCGGTTTCCGCATTGATTTCAAAGTCTGTTTGACCGAGCACGCCTAGACGTTCCGCTCGTTTTACATCGACGATTTCTTTTCCGCTTAACTCGGATAAACGCATAGTATTGGCTCCCCTCTTTCATTATAAATATACGAACATATTCACAGGCAGAGATTGATTCGAAACTGATGAACATAGCTTTCCATACATGTATACGTTTTTGGCAAATAAAAAATGCCCGCCAATCCATCATAGCAGGCATTTTAATTCTGGAATTGTAGAAGAAAGATTCTCTTCCGGACTAATTAAAGATACAGCATATTCATCTGTAAAAATATGTTGAATAAGTTCATTGACGCTCATGATATCAACACGGTTAACCGTTTCGATAATTTCATCCAAAGATCGATGTTTGCCTAAGAGCAGCTCATTTTTGCCGTTTCTGCTCATTCTTGCATTTGTACTTTCAAGACTAAGCATTAAATTCCCTTTAATTTGTTCTTTTGAATGCATTAATTCTTTTTCAGTAATACCGCTTTTTTTCAATTTTTCAATTGTTTGAAAAATCGTTTCAAATAAAATATTCAGCTGGTTTCTTCCAGTCCCACCGTAAATTGTGAGCACTCCGCTGTCTTCATATGAAGTGTGGTAAGAGAAAATAGAATAAGCAAGCCCTTTTTCTTCCCTCACCTCTTGGAATAATCGGCTTGACATGCTCCCGCCCAAAATATTGTTTAACACAATTAAGCTGTAAATGTCGTCATGACCGACTCTCAACCCTTTAAACCCAATGCAGAGATGCGCTTGCTCCGTCTCTTTTTTCTTGGCGATTTTTTGGTCCAAAAAAACCGGTTCCTTATATTTTTCTTTTTTATGAGACGACTTAAAATTGCCGAACCATTTCTCAACCTCTTGAATAAAGCTTTCTTGAACGTTTCCAGCTACTGAAATGACGATATTGTCAGGAGTATAGTATTTTTCCATATAGCTTTTCAACGCATCGCCGGTAAAACTAGATAAAGTTTTTTCTATGCCTAAAATCGGATAGCCAAGCGGATGATCGCCAAACGCAGCCTGGCTTAACAAATCGTGCACAATATCGTCTGGAGTATCTTCATACATTTTGATCTCTTCTAAAACAACATTTCGTTCTTTGTTTAATTCTTCTTCTTCAAATACTGAGTTGAAAAACATATCAGCCAGCACTTCAAGTGCATAATTTGCATGCTCATCGAGCACTTTTGCATAATAGCAGGTGTATTCTTTTGAGGTGAAGGCATTCACCTGACCGCCAATTTTGTCAAAAGCTTCTGCAATTTCTCTAGCTGTTCTTTTTTCTGTTCCTTTAAAAAACATATGCTCTAAAAAATGAGAAATACCGTTTGTTTCTTTCGTCTCGTTTCTAGAACCTGTGCCAATCCAAACTCCGATAGCAACGGAGCGAACAGTCGGAATGGATTCTAAAATGATTCTAACACCATTTTGGCATGTATATTTCTTGATCAAATTGTAACCCCCTGTTCTTCCAATCAGTCAAGACGTTTTTCATCCAGCAGACTAGAAAGTGAACCGATGGAAAGATTTTTTTCTTTAATCTTTTTAATTAATGAATCTAGACTCTCTGCGGTCGATGACGTCGGATGCATTAAGATCATGGCGCCGTTATGAATTTTTGACATCACTCGATTGATTAACGTTTCAGGCCGCGGCTTTTGCCAATCAATCGTGTCAACAGACCACATGATCGTTTCCATGTTCATTTCTGCCGCTATATCTACGACCTCCTTGCGAAAGCTGCCGCTTGGTGGCGCAAACCATTTCACGTTTTTTCCTGTCGTCGCTTTGATGATTTTGTTCGTCTCTTCCATCTCTTGTCTAATTCTTGCAGACGGCAGGCGGGCCATATCTGGATGCGAGTATGAATGATTTCCAATTTCATGGCCGCTTTCTACAATCATTTTAGCCAGTTCAGGATTTTCTTTTACCCATCTTCCTTCTAAAAAAAACGTCGCTTTGACATGGTGCTTTTTTAGCACGGCCAACATTTTAGGAAGATACTCATTTCCCCATGCAACATTTATTAAAAAGGATACCATTGGCTTATCCGGATGTCCACGGTAGATCGCTTCGTTCGGCAAATCGCTTAAATGAACAGAAGGCGGAATTTGCTTGAATACAAGAAGCTTCGGATCAAAAGAACCCTTTTTCTTCATTCTCTTATACGATTCGTCAATGTCGACTGATCGCCCATTATAACCGGGCGTTTTTTTCCAAACTCTATGTATTTCAGCATTTTCCGGAGGAATTTCATACTCTTTTGCTTTGGCAACGATTTCTTGATACAACGAATCTCCGCCAGATACAGCGAATTCATGTTTTGCTTTTAATTGCTGGAGAAAGATCAATGTATAACGATTATCCAATATGACATAAGAAAAAAGTATGATCAATATAAAAATGGCTATTTTCCCTTTTTTTCGCTTCATCTCAACATCCCCTTTTTCACTTATAAAACTATGAAAAAAGGGGACAAGATAGAACTGCCAACCGCAAAAATGGAAAAGAAGCCGGGTTTTCCCTGGCTCCGGTCAAGACTTTTGCTGCTCTTTTTGGTCCCTTAAAACGGCCTTTCTTGATAAATTGACACGACCTTGTTTATCGATTTCCATCACTTTGACTAAAATTTCATCACCGACTGACACAACATCCTCCACTTTTCCTACCCGCTCTTCTGCAAGCTCAGAAATGTGGACAAGACCATCTTTTCCGTTAAACAGTTCCACGAATGCGCCGAATTTCTCGATCCGTTTAACTTTTCCTAAATACATTTGTCCGACTTCAATTTCTCTTACAATATCTTCAATAATTTTCTTCGCTTTTTTATTCATTCCTTCGTCTACGGAAGAAATGTAGATTGTGCCATCTTGTTCAATATCGATTTTTACTCCTGTTTCTTCAATGATTTTGTTAATTTGCTTTCCGCTAGGTCCAATCACGTCACGAATTTTATCCGGATTGATGACCATGGTTAAAATTTTTGGAGCATATGGCGATAATTGTTTTCTCGGTTCAGAGATTGTCGCCAGCATCGATTTCAAAATTTCAAGGCGGCCTTTGCGAGCTTGTTTTAACGCTTCTTCTAAAATTTCACGGGACAAGCCTTTAATTTTAATGTCCATTTGCAGCGCAGTGACGCCTTTTTCTGTACCAGCGACTTTAAAGTCCATATCACCAAGCGCATCTTCCATGCCTTGAATATCTGTTAAAACCGTATAGTTGTCACCAGATTTTACAAGTCCCATTGCAATTCCAGCAACAGGCGACTTAATCGGCACGCCGGCATCCATCATCGCTAAGGTGCTTGCACAAATGCTCGCTTGTGAAGTTGAACCATTTGATTCAAGCACTTCTGAAACGAGACGAATTGTGTACGGAAAATCGCGCTCGGAAGGTATGACTGGCTCAAGCGCTCTTTCTCCCAACGCTCCATGACCAATTTCCCGTCTGCCAGGCCCCCTCATCGGACCGGTTTCCCCGACACTAAATGGCGGGAAGTTGTAGTGATGCATGAACCGCTTTGATTCTTCCACGCCGAGTCCGTCAAGTATTTGTACGTCTCCTAAAGCTCCGAGCGTACAAATAGACAGGGCTTGTGTTTGGCCGCGGGTGAAAAGACCTGAACCGTGCGTGCGCGGCAAAATTCCGACGGAAGACGATAATGGACGGATTTCGTCAATTTTTCGTCCGTCAGGTCTCACTTTTTCTTCTGTAATGAGACGGCGCACTTCCTCTTTCACGAGCTTGTGCAAAATTTCTTTTACTTGCTTAATCGTTTCTTCATCTGCTTCTTCTTCCTCAAATATTGCGACAGTTTTCTCTTTCACTTCATTAATAGCATCTTCGCGGGCGTGTTTTTCAGGCACTTGGATAGCTTGCAATAAGTCGGCAAGAGCCATTTCACGAACTCTTTTTTCAAGCTCCTCATCGATTTTATATAATTCGACTTCCATTTTTTCTTTTCCGATTTTTTCTACAATCTCTTCTTGGAATGCAATCAAACGTTTGATTTCTTCATGGCCAAACATGATTGCTTCTAAAATCGTTTCTTCAGGCACTTCATTGGCTCCTGCTTCCACCATGTTGATGGCATCTTTCGTGCCGGCTACGATTAAATGGATATCGCTTTTCTCAAGCTGTTCGACAGTTGGATTAATGATAAACTGGTCATCAAGGCGGCCGACCGTGACTCCGGCAATCGGACCTTCAAACGGAATGTCCGATATTGACAGCGCGAGCGAAGATCCAAACATAGCCGCCATTTCGGAAGAACAATCTTGGTCGACGCTCATCACCATGCTGACTACTTGAACCTCATTGCGAAACCCTTCTGGAAACAGCGGGCGAATCGGTCTATCGATTAAACGGCTCGCTAAAATAGCTTTTTCACTCGGTCTACCCTCTCGTTTAATAAACCCTCCCGGGATTTTACCGACAGCATAAAGCCTTTCTTCATAATTGACCGTTAGGGGAAAGAAATCCACTCCTTTTGCTTCCTTCGAAGCGGTTGCCGTACATAAAACAACCGTATCTCCATAGCGGACTAAAACGGCGCCGTTCGCTTGCTTCGCCAGCTGGCCGATTTCAACAGTCAGCTTCCGTCCGGACCAATCTATGGAAAAAACATGTTTCTCTTGATCCATACTTGTTTTGAACCCCTCTTTCATTGACAAAGTCTATCTTCGCACATAAATTGTACAAAAATGTTATTTTTAAACTTTTCAATCTATATCGTTTTTATGTAATCTGTCATAAACTTTTTTGAATACAGTAAAAAAGCGGGAAATCTCCCGCTTCCATACAACTTAACGACGCAAACCGAGTTTATTGATGAGTTGACGGTACCGTGCAACATCTTTATTGCGCAAATACGTCAACAAATTACGGCGTTTCCCAACCATTTTCAAAAGACCTCTGCGTGAATGGTGGTCTTTTTTGTGAACGCGCAAATGCTCATTTAAAATGTTGATTTTTTCAGTTAGGATAGCAATTTGCACTTCAGGAGAACCAGTATCTGATTCATGTGTTTTAAATTGCTCAATCACTTCATTTTTCCGTTCTTGCGTTAAAGCCATCCTTGTCCACCTCCTAAATATAATCCCCGGCTACCTAGCAAGCGTCGGTGACTCGCGTTGCCACGCAGCGGTTAAAAGTTACAAGAATAAGAATACTATTTTTCCCAAGAAAAAGCAAGGAGGTTCCATTAAAAATTTTTTTCAGCCGTGATTTTATCCGATTCTGTCAGCCGCTGAAAAAAATCTTTAGCTTCCTTGATGTCCCGTTTGATTTGGGCAATTAATTCTTCCACACCAGAAAACTTTTGTTCACTGCGTATTCGTTTGAACCATTTTACGGTCACATCTATATCATAAATTTCTTCATGAAAATCAAAAATATGAACTTCTATGCTCGGCTTGTCCGGTCTTTTTTCATGAAATGTCGGCTTATAACCGATATTGCATATGCCCGCATATTCCTTCCCATTCATGCTGATTTTGACCGCATATACCCCTGTCGGAGGAGTAATGTAGGATTCGCTTAGTTCAATATTTGCGGTTGGAAAGCCGATTGTCCGCCCTCGCTTTTCTCCATGGATTACCTTTCCGGATACTTGATGAGGCCGCCCTAGAAGAGAGCATGCATAAGAAACATCACCATTTTTAATAGCGTTTCGAACGAGGGAAGAGCTGATTTTTCTTTCACCGTCTGTCAGCTTTTCAACCGTCGTATGCGTAAAGGCTCCTCTTGAATAGAAAGGCAAAGTTTCCATTGTCCCTTTTCCAAACCGGCCGAATGTAAAATCAAAACCGGCCACAACGTGAATGGCATTTAATCCGATAATATATTGATCGACAAATTGTTGAGGCTGAAGCGAGCTAAAGCTTTCTGTAAATTCGACTAAATACAATCGATCAATTCCAAGATCTTCAATAAACTTCAGTTTCTCTTGTAAAGGAGTAATATATTCTATTTGTTGAATATTTTTTTTTAAGACGATGGATGGGTGCGGATCAAATGTCATCACCGCACATTCAACATTTAATTCTTCAGCCTTCTGTTTAGCTGTTTGAATGACTTTTTGATGCCCTTTATGGACTCCATCAAAAAATCCGAGCGCCATTACCGATTTCGGCACATTTTGTTTTGCCAAATGGTGTGGATGTGTTATTTTTATCATTTTCACCGAAAGTTCCCCTTTTCTTACCTATTCATTCGTTTTTAACACCTTGACGGGTTTAAGCACATTGTTTTTTTCTGAATGCTTTTTATATATGGCAATAATTTCTCGATTATTCCATATTGCTACAACATCATTTTGTCCAATATGCTGGAAATCCTCGTTCATTTCCAACATCGCTCCGTTTTTTACTTTCTTTGCTAATGTATCATTTATTTTAATTTTCGGCAATTGATTTAATGCTTCCTCTATGGTAAGAAAACCGTTTGGCAAATCTCCCGTTTTTAAACATTGCTCGACCGCAGAAAACGTGACGCAGTCATGTAAATGAAAACGGCCGGATCTTATTCGCACCAATTCAGACATGTGAGCAGGATACCCTAATTTTTCTCCGATCATGACCGCGAGAGTTCGAATATATGTCCCTTTTGAGCAAGAGACTTGAATGGAAAAGGAAGCCGTTTTGTCATGTTGTTTTATATCGCTTAAAAGGTGTATGGCATGAATGACAACCCTTCTTTTCGGCCTTTCGACTACTTTCCCTTCACGCGCGTATTCGTATAATTTTTTTCCATTCACTTTTACAGCAGAATACATTGGCGGAATTTGTTCAATTTCTCCGCGAAAGCTTTCCAGCACTCGTTCAATTTCCTCTTTTGATGGCGGGAGCTTTACTTCTTTTTCAGCAATAATGCTTCCAGAAGCATCCTCTGTTTCAGTGGCAGCTCCTAATGTTACTTCAGCAATGTATTCCTTATTCTCAGCCATTAAATATGACGAAATTTTTGTTGCCTTGCCGATGCAAATAGGGAGCACGCCTGAGACATCCGGATCTAATGTACCAGTATGCCCCGCTTTTTTCGTTCGAAACAATTTGCGCACTTTTTGGACACAATCATTTGAAGTCATTCCTCTAGGTTTATGTAAGAGAAGAACGCCGTCCACAGTCACACCTTCCTTTTGCCAGCTGCAATCATGAAAAAAGAACCCGTTACACAATTGTGAAACGGGATGCCTCAGCTTTCATGATCTCTTTCTTCTTTTTTCAATTCATGGATTAATGATTCGATTCGATTGCCATAATCAATTGTCTCGTCAAATTCAAAATGAATTTCCGGAGTTTTCCGCAGCCGAATCCGCGACCCGATTTCAGAGCGGATAAATCCTTTGGCTTTCGCCAGCGCCTTCATCGTGTTTTCCTTCTGTTCCTCATTTCCCAATACAGAAATATATACTTTAGCGATTTGCAAATCCCCTGTTAAGCGAACGTCCGTTACAGTTACAAATCCAATTCTCGGGTCTTTAATTTTTCTGCCAATAATATCGCTTAGCTCTTTTTTCATCTGTTCAGCTACTCTGTTTGCTCTTAGGCTCATTTCATCACCTCATTTGCTAAAACCAGTCAAATGTTGTAATGGTTCGTTCAATTTCAGGAAAAGAATCGATCAACTTCAATGCCTGGTTCAGTTCTTTTTCCGCGATGGCGCGGCTCGATGCAAGGCAGGCAATGCCGATTTCGGTCCGCTGCCATGCATCCTGAAAGCCGATTTCTGCAACACTGACATTAAATTTATTTTGCAGTCTTTTTATAATTCGTTGCACTACTGCACGTTTTTCTTTTAAAGAAGAAGCTTCAAAAATCATGCATTCACATGATACCATCCCGAGCATTATTTTTTAACTTCCTCCATGATGAACGCTTCAATCGTGTCGCCTTCTTTAATATCGTTAAAGTTTTTAATCGTAAGTCCGCACTCATATCCTTGAGCAACTTCTTTTACATCATCTTTAAAACGTTTTAAAGTGTCAATTTCTCCTTCAAAAATCACGACTCCGTCCCGAATTAAGCGAACGCCGCTGTCGCGTGTAACAGAACCATCTGTGACGTAGCAGCCGGCAATTGTACCGATTTTAGAAACTTTGAATGTTTGCCGCACTTCAAGGGTACCGATCACTTTTTCTTCGTATTCAGGATCAAGCATACCTTTCATAGCCGCTTCGATTTCTTCGATCACTTTATAAATGATGCGGTGAAGGCGAATGTCGACGTTTTCCGCTTCCGCTGTTCTCTTCGCATTCACATCCGGGCGAACATTAAAGCCGATCACAATAGCGTTGGAAGCAGAGGCAAGCATGATGTCATATTCCGTAATGGCACCGACACCGGTGTGAATAATTTTTACTTTTACTCCTTCAACATCGATTTTTTGAAGAGCTGATGAAAGAGCTTCAACGGAACCTTGCACATCTGCTTTGACGATTAAATTAATTTCTTTCATGTCATTTTGCTTAATTTGTTCAAATAAATCATCAAGGCTTAGCTTTGTCTTTTCGCTGCGCTGCTCTTCCAGCTGTTTTTTCGCACGGGCTTCACCGATTTGACGCGCTTTTTTCTCATCTTCAAATACCATAAATCTGTCGCCGGCTAATGGAACTTCATGAAGACCGGTGATTTCAACCGGAGTGGACGGTAAAGCTTCTTTTACACGTTTTCCGACATCATTCACCATCGCACGCACCCGTCCATATGTGTTTCCGACAACAATTGGATCACCGACACGAAGCGTTCCGTTTTGAACAAGCAATGTTGCAACTGAACCTCTGCCTTTATCAAGCTTTGCTTCAACAACCGTACCGGTTGCAAGACGATTCGGATTCGCTTTTAACTCTTCCATTTCCGCAACGAGCAAGATCATTTCCAATAGTTCAGGAATTCCGTCACCTTTTAATGCCGAAATTGGCACAAATATCGTGTCGCCGCCCCAATCTTCCGGTACAAGGCCATGTTCCGTTAATTCCTGCATCACACGGTCAGGATTTGCCGTCGGCTTATCCATTTTGTTGACCGCTACAATAATCGGCACATTCGCAGCTTTTGCATGGTTAATTGCCTCAACTGTCTGCGGCATAACACCATCATCTGCAGCAACGACTAAAACAGTAATATCTGTTAATTGAGCACCGCGGGCTCTCATTGTTGTAAACGCTGCATGGCCAGGTGTATCTAAAAATGTGATCTTTTTCCCTTCCACTTCAACCTGGTAAGCGCCGATATGCTGCGTAATGCCTCCAGCTTCGCCTTCAGCCACTTTTGTTTTTCGAATGGAATCTAAAAGAGTCGTTTTCCCATGGTCAACATGCCCCATAATTGTCACAACAGGAGGACGGCTGACAAGATCTTCTTCCTTGTCTTCGATTTCATACTTTTCAAATTCCGTTTCATCGAAAACAATTTCTTCTTCCACTTCAACGCCGTATTCAGAAGCGATCAGTTCGATAATGTCCTTCTCCAGCTCTTGGTTGATTGTTGCCATGACGCCGAGCATCATGAGCTTCTTAATGATCTCTGACGGTTCTTTATGGAGTTTGTTGGCAAGCTCAGCGACTGTTAAAGAGCCTTGATACGTAATTTTGGACGGCAATTCTTTTTTGCTTGGAGCTTCATTTTGAACCGCTTTTTTGTTTTTCTTTCCATTTTTTTTGTTTTTATGTTTCGTTTGTTGAATCGGAACGTTTTGTTTGCGTTCCTCGCGTTTTGGAGAAGGTTTTTTGCCTGATTTTTTCTTGTTCAATACGATATCCTCATCGTCATCAAATGGAATGTCATCATATGCTGCATGCTTTTCTTCCTTTTGTTTTGGTTGATGATCTTTTTGAACGTTTTTCTTAGGTTGTTCCTTTTGATATCGTCCATTGAGTTTTTCAATTGTATTGCTGTCGATCATTGACATGTGGTTTGCAACATTTATATTCATTTCTTTTAATGTATGGATTACTTCTTTGCTCGTTATATTTTGTTGTTTTGCATATTCATATACTCGCATTTTACCCATACGTTCACCCCCAAAGTAGTTATTCAAGTAGAAGCTTCAACTTCTTGGCAAAACCTTCTTCCGTCACGGCAACAACTACTCTTTCTTCCTTACCGATCGATTGCCCAAGTTCGTATCGGTTTGGGGCAATCACGAGCGGAACTTTATAAAACGAACATTTATCCGTAATTTTTTTCTTCGTGTTAGAAGAAGCATCGTCTGCCAATAAAACGAGTTTTGCACGCTTATTTCGAACCTCTTTCAAAACAAGTTCTTCTCCTGAAATCACTTTTCTTGCCCGATAGGCAAGGCCTAATAAAGATTTCCATTGTCCATTCATGGCAATGAAGGTTTCTCCTTCTCAGCTAGCTGAATTAATTCATCATATATAGATTCCGGAACAGGCGCATCTAAATGGACGGATAGCACATTTTTCTTTTTCGCCTTTAAAATGCAGTCTTTATCAAGAGTGATATAAGCACCGCGTCCATTTTTCTTTCCTGTTAAATCAACCGAAACTTCTCCTTCTTTCGAACGAACGATTCGAACAAGCTCCTTTTTGGGTCTCATTTCGCCAGTCGCCACACATTTTCTCATCGGAATTTTCTTTTGCTTTGCCACTGGTAACCACCTCTATTCGTCTTGTTCTTCTCCGTGTTCATCATCCGTATTGTCCAATTGGAATAAACTATCATGCTCTTCGCGAGGATAGATGTTCAGCTCTCTCGCTTCCGATTCGCTTTTAATATCAATTTTCCATCCGGTTAATTTGGCAGCGAGGCGAGCGTTTTGCCCTCTTTTGCCAATCGCAAGGGATAATTGATAATCAGGAACGATGACGGTTGTAGCTTTTTCCTCTTCATCGACAATAACGTCCAAAACTTTTGAAGGACTTAAAGCATTTGCAACAAATTCAACAGGATTTTTAGACCAGCGAACGATATCAATTTTTTCGCCATTCAACTCGTTTACAATTGCTTGAACACGCTGGCCTTTTGGTCCAACGCATGATCCGACCGGGTCAACTTCCGGATTGTCGGAATGAACCGAAATCTTTGATCTGTCACCTGCCTCCCGGGCGACTGATTTAATTTCCACTATCCCGTCATATATTTCCGGAACCTCCAATTCGAATAAACGCTTCAACAGCCCCGGGTGTGTTCTGGAAACAAAAATTTGTGGTCCTTTTGTTGTTTTTTCTACTTTTGTAATGAATACTTTAATTCGGTCATGAGGTTCGTATTTTTCATTCGGCATCTGTTCCGATTGTGGGAGGAGAGCCTCTATTTTCCCTAGACTTACGTATATATATTTGGGATCAGTTCTTTGGACGATTCCGGTCATGATATCTTCTTCACGATCAATAAATTCCGAATAAATGACTCCTCTTTCGGCTTCACGAACTCGCTGCGTAACGACTTGTTTCGCAGTTTGTGCAGCTATTCGTCCAAATTCTTTCGGTGTCACTTCAATTTCAACGACATCGCCGATTTCATATTGGGGATTGATGTTCATCGCATCATGGATGGAAATTTCCAAACGGGGATCCGTTACTTCTTCCACCACTTCTTTTCTCGCAAACACCTGCATCGTACCTGTTTCGCGATTAATATCGACACGCACGTTTTGCGCTTGGTTAAAGTTGCGTTTGTATGCAGAAATGAGGGCAGCTTCAATCGCATCTATAATGACATCTTTACTAATGCCTTTTTCTTTTTCTAATACTGTCAAGGCATCTAAAAGTTGGCTGTTCATAAAATGATGTTCCTCCTCATCACTTAAATATTAAATGAAACGGCAAGTCTAGCTTTTGCAATTTTTCCCCAAGGAATTTCCACTTGTTTAGTTTTTGTTTTCACTCTTATTTCGAGTGTGGCAATCTCGCCGTCAAAATCCGTTAAAACCCCTTCAAAATGTTTTTCCCCGTTGATCGGCTCGTAAGTTTTGAGTGCGACATTTTTCCCGACAGCCTTTTCAAAATCGGCCTTTGTTTTTAAAGGGCGTTCAGCGCCTGGAGAAGATACCTCCAAGAAATAGTTGTGAGGAATCGGATCGATTTCATCCAGCTTTTCGCTCAAACGTTCGCTTACCATACCACACTCTTCAATGTCGACACCATCTTCAGAATCAATAAAAAGCCGTAAATACCAATTTTTCCCCTCTTTTACATATTCAATATCTACTAGTTCCAGCTGCAAATTTTCAAGAATTGGCGATGCTAGTTCTTTGACGAGATTTGTTATAGATTGGCTCATATTTTCCTCCTTAATTTCAGCGTTTCAGAAAGGGACATCTATTTAATCGTCATAAAAAACTAGTTCCAATAGGAAAGAGTGGGTTTTTTCCCCACTCTTTCGTTAGGCTTTTTTTAGCATTTCCATAAATGAATATAACATAACCTAATCAGGTTTGCAAATTGAATCGCAAATCAGAAAAGGGAGAGCTGATTTTGCTCAGGCAGCGATGCCAAACAGCCATGATTTTCAAGATATTCCATAATCGTTTTTGAAATTTTTGTCCGCTCCTGCAGATCCTCTTTGGATAAAAATTCTCCTTCTTCTCTCGCTTTGACAATATTGATGGCCGCGTTCGTACCAAGCCCTGGTATCGAATTAAACGGTGGTATCAGGCTGTCGCCATCAATAATGAATTCTTTGGCTTGAGAGCGGTATAAATCTACTTTTTGGAATGAAAATCCACGCTCCGTCATTTCAAGTGCCATCTCCAATACGGTCAGCAAGCTCTTCTCTTTTGGAGAAGCATCGAGCCCTTTTGCACTGATCTCTTCAATTTTCGCTCTGATTGCGGTGCTTCCTTTGATCATCGTTTCGATGTCAAAATCGTCCGCTCTGACTGTAAAATAAGTTGCATAGAATAGCAGAGGAAAATGTACTTTAAAATATGCAATCCGCACAGCCATTAATACATAAGCTGTCGCGTGAGCTTTTGGAAACATATATTTGATTTTTTTGCAAGATTCAATATACCAGTCTGGAACGCCGTTCTTTTTCATCTCTTCTTCCCATTCGGGAATCAAGCCTTTTCCTTTCCGAACCGACTCCATAATTTTAAAGGCTAACGACGGCTCCAATCCTTGATAGATTAAATAAACCATAATATCGTCGCGGCAGCCAATGACCTCACTTAATGTACATGTGCCGCTTTGAATCAGTTCTTGTGCGTTTCCTAGCCAAACATCTGTCCCATGGGACAATCCTGATATTTGGACAAGCTCTGAAAATGTCGTCGGTCTTGTTTCCTCCAACATTTGGCGGACAAATCGCGTGCCGAACTCTGGAATCCCCAGAGTGCCCGTTTTACAGCCAATCTGCTCCTCTGTCACGCCAAGTGATTCGGTTGAGGAAAAGATTTTCATTACTTCCGGATCATCTGTTGGAATGGTCTTCGGATCGATTCCGCTTAAATCTTGAAGCATTCTGATGACCGTCGGATCATCGTGCCCTAGTATATCAAGCTTTAATAAGTTATCGTGAATGGAGTGGAAATCAAAATGTGTCGTTTTCCAATCAGCGCTTGTATCATCTGCCGGATATTGAATTGGAGTAAAATCATATATATCCATATAATCGGGAACAACGATGATTCCTCCGGGATGCTGTCCTGTCGTCCGCTTGACCCCCGTACATCCTTTCACAAGCCGATCGACTTCTGCACTGCGGAAATGCAGATTATGATCGTTCATGTAGCCGCGGACAAATCCGAAAGCTGTCTTTTCGGCAACGGTGCCAATTGTTCCTGCACGGTACACTTTATCTTCACCAAACAGCACTTTCGTATAATTGTGTGCTCTCGGCTGATATTCACCTGAAAAATTCAAATCAATATCAGGCACCTTGTCTCCTTTAAATCCTAGAAACGTTTCAAACGGTATGTCATGCCCGTCCTTTTTATATGGTGCTCCGCATTGCGGACAATTTTTATCAGGAAGATCGTATCCGGATCCTACAGAGCCGTCATTGAAAAATTCGGAATGCTTGCATTTTGGACAAACGTAATGAGGCGGAAGAGGGTTCACCTCAGTAATTTCCGTCATCGTGGCAACAAAGGATGAGCCGACTGATCCCCTTGAACCGACCAAGTACCCGTCATCCAAAGATTTTTTTACTAGTTTGTGAGATATCAAATAAATGACGGCAAATCCGTGGCCGATAATGCTTTTCAACTCTTTTTCAAGCCTTGCTTGAACGATTTCCGGCAATGGGTCTCCGTATATTTCTTTGGCACGATTGTAGCTCATTTCCCGAATTTCTTCTTCGGCACCGTCTATTTTCGGTGTATACAGATCATCTTTAATCGGTTTTACATCACCTATGAGAGAGGCGATGTACTGGCTGTTTGTCACAACAATTTCTTTCGCTTTTTCATCGCCTAAAAAACGAAAAGCATCCAGCATTTCATTTGTTGTACGGAAATGCACATCAGGCAATGTATGGCGGTTTAAAGGATTCGCTCCCCCTTGCGAAGAAATTAAGATTTTCCGGTAAATTTTATCTTCCTTGTTTAAATAATGGACATTGCCTGTTGCCACAACCGGAATCGACAGCTTTTCCCCTAGTTTGACTATGTTTGCAATGATTTCTTTGATCGCTTGTTCATTTCGAACCTGCTCCGTCTCAATTAGAGGGTAATATACTTCCGGTGGATGCACTTCGAGAAAATCATAAAATGAAGCCATCTCTTCAACTTCTTCCGGACCTTTTTGCATCATTGCTTCAAAAATTTCTCCCTTGTCGCAGCCTGAACCAATTAAAATGCCTTCCCTATGCTTTAACAATACAGAACGGGGAATGCGCGGAACGCGATAAAAATATTGAACATGGGAAAGAGATACAAGCTTAAATAAATTTTTCAGCCCTGTTTCATTTTGCACAAGAAGCGTCGCGTGAAACGGTCTTGCCCGCTCATACGCTTTTGAATCCCCAGTCCGCTCATTCAGCTCATCATGATAAAGAATTCCTCGTTCATTTACCTCTTGCAGCAATTTTACAAGCAAATAGCCGGTTGCTTCCGCATCATAAATGGCTCTATGATGCTGTACAAGCTCTATATCAAACTTTTTGCACAATGTATTCAGGCGGTGGTTTTTTAAATTAGGATATAAATATCTTGCAAGTTCAAGAGTATCAATGACAGGGTTGTCCGCCTTTTTAACCTGCAAATATTTTTTGTAGCCTGCATTAATAAAGCCCATGTCAAAGCTTGCATTGTGGGCAACTAAAATGCTGTCGGCAGCCCATTCTTTAAATTTGTACAATACTTCATCGACGTCGGGAGCATTTTGAACCATATCATCGGTAATTCCCGTCAGTTCTATCGTTGTTGCTGAAAGCGGATGGTGAGGGTTGGCAAACGATTCAAATCGGTCGATAATTTCCCCGTTTTTTATTTTCACCGCTGCAAGTTCAATGATCGTGTCGTATACAGCCGAAAGCCCTGTTGTTTCAACGTCAAAGACAACAAAGGTATCTTCGCTTAAAAGTCTGTGCGATTCGTTATAAGCAATCGGTACACCGTCATCAACAATATTTGCTTCAAGACCGTAAATCATTTTAACGCCAAACTTTTTGCTTGCAGTATATGCCTCTGGAAAAGATTGGACAACTGCGTGATCTGTCAATGCAATCGCTTCATGGCCCCACATTTTAGCTTGTTCAACAAGATCTGTGATCGATGTGACGGCATCCATTTGGCTCATCTGCGAATGAAGGTGCAATTCCACCCTTTTCTCTCCTTCAGGTGCGGTATCAAGCCGTTTTTTCGGGTTGATTTCATTAATGTCGTTGGCAATCATGACAAGATCACGAACAAATGTATCGTTTTGAATGCTTCCGCGAACTTTCAGCCACATTCCTTTTTTGATCGATGCAAGCAATGCATTATCTTCTTTATCGCGGCCGAACATTTTGACTAAAATGGAATTGGTATAATCGGTAATTTTAAACGTGCATAACGTTCTTCCGCTTTTTAATTCCTTTGTTTCCGCCTCAAAAACATATCCTTGAATGACGACTCTCCGCTCTTCATCAAAAATGTTATCAAGAGTGCGAATTTCTTCGTCATCTTTTATTTTGTATCCGATAATAAGAGGACCTTCCTGCTTTTTAGGCTCCTGAGTTTGATTTTCCTTTCCATTTTGCTTCATTTCCATCATTGCTTGTAAAATCCGCTCTTCGTCTTCTTTTTGCTTCTGCTCCAAAAATTTTTCCCATTCTTCGTTAGATGCATCGATCACCGTGTCGATAGTCAGCTTTGGAAAGCCGTACTTCTCGTACGCCTGCTGGATGATGGGGCCGTATTTTTTCTTGATCCTTTCATTTTCCGTCTCATTTCTCGTGCGAATCATTAATTTTTGCTTTTCCAGCTTCGGCATTTGTTCTTTTAACAGTGATAATATCGGCGGAGAAACCCCCTCCATTTCTTGGAGGCAAAACTCCCAGTAGTCTTGAACGAGCTGTTCATCATATTCTTGTTTCACAGTTGTAATGTGAAACGTAACATTGGCTAAATGAGAAAATGTTTTGTTCAATCTTCTATCAAACAATTGCAGGATACGAAATGGAAGAATGTTTTCAAGCCGAAAAGAGAAATCCCATAATTTAGATTTTTTATGAACTGTTAATTTTAAGATCGCTCCGTTTTGGAAATAAGGGTAGATTTGATCATCCGTCATTTCAAGCTGTTTCAGCAAAATCTGAAACCGTTCTTTTTGCTGCTGCAAGTCTTTATCATCCATTGGTTTCCCCTCTTTCCCAAAAAGTTAATAGGGGGCTTGACCCGTTTGACAAATTATCATAAAGGCAAGACCCCCTACTCTTTACCTATGCCAGCTTCATCTGCGGCATCCAGCTTCATTAGCGGAGAAGTTTGGCAAGCTGCTCTTTTAGCTGATCAACAGAAACTTCTATACTATTTCCGCTTTTTCTTTCTTTCACTTCTACAATCCCTTCACCAGCTCTTTTTCCGACCGTTATTCTGACAGGAATGCCAATTAAATCACTGTCAGCAAATTTCACACCCGCCCGTTCAGCACGATCATCATAAAGGACTTCGTATCCTTTCGCCTGCAAATCGTGATAAATTTGCTCTGCAACCTTGACTTGTTCTTCGTTTTTCATATTAACCGGAATAAGGTGGACTTCAAACGGAGCTAATTTATTAGGCCAAATAATTCCATTTTCATCATGAAATTGCTCGACCACCGCAGACAGTAAGCGTGAAACACCGATACCATAGCATCCCATGATGATAGGGTTTGTTTTTCCCTTTTCATCTAAAAATTCTGCCTTCATCGCTTCACTGTATCTTGTGCCAAGCTTAAAGACGTGGCCGACTTCAATGCCTTTCGCGAACTTGATCCGTCCCTTTCCGTCCGGGGAAGGGTCCCCTTCCTGAATAAATCTTATATCTTCATACTTGGTAACGGTAAAATCCCGATCAGGGTTTACTCCGATATAGTGCAAATCGTTTTCATTTGCCCCGCATATTCCATTTACGACTGCTTGAACTGCATAATCTGCGACAATTTCCACTTTGTCGGATGCGCCGATCGGTCCTAAAAATCCGGGTGAAACTCCCATTACCTGCTCTGTTTCTTCAGCTGAAGCAAGTTCAACAACTGATGCCTGATAAAGGTTTTTCAGTTTCACGTCATTGACCTCATGATCACCGCGGACAAGAACAAGAACGAACTTTTCATCTACTTTAAATAAAACGGATTTTATTAATTTTTCCTTCGGAACTTGGAAAAACTGCGCCACTTCTTCAATGGATTTTTTGTTTGGCGTTTCTTTTTTTTCAAGCTCTATGAGCGGTTCGTCAACCTTTTCATAAGATGCAACTACCGGAGCCATTTCAATATTTGCTGCATAATCGGACGAATCAGAATATGCGATCGTATCTTCTCCGATTTCCGAAAGCACCATAAATTCATGAGTATCTTTACCGCCCATTGCTCCCGAATCAGCGATGACTGCGCGAAAGTTCAACCCACATCGAGTAAAGATGCGGCTGTATGCTTCTCGTACCTGTTCGTACACTTCATCTAAGCTTTCCTGTGTAGCATGAAAAGAGTAAGCATCTTTCATAATGAACTCTCGTCCCCGCAAAAGACCGAACCGCGGACGCTTTTCATCCCGGAACTTCGTTTGAATTTGATAAAGGGTGAGCGGCAGACGTTTATAAGATTTGATCTCATCTTTTACCAAACTTGTTATAACTTCTTCATGAGTCGGACCTAAAGCAAAATCACGCTCATGACGGTCTTTCAATCTCATTAATTCTGATCCGTATGAATACCAGCGGCCAGACTCCTGCCAAAGTTCTGCTTGCTGCAAAGCCGGCATTAGCAGCTCCACCGCTCCGATCCGGTTCATTTCCTCTCTGATAATATTTTCAATTTTGGTTAACACTCTATGAGCAAGAGGCAGATACGAATAAACACCGCTAGCTGTCTGCCGAATGTATCCGGCACGCAACAGCAGCTGGTGGCTTTTAACTTCCGCATCTGCTGGATTTTCTCTCATTGTGGGTATAAATGACTGACTCTGTTTCATTTAAAGCACCTCGAATTTGATTTCTATATTATTTTTTAAAGGAAAAACTTTTGGATGTCATTCCATGTCACAACGAGCATTAACAGCATTAGAAGTGCAAATCCGATAAAGTGGACGATCCCTTCTTTTTGTCGATCAATCGGTTTTCCCCGGACCGCTTCAATGGCAAAAAACAATAAGCGTCCTCCATCTAGAGCTGGAATTGGAAGCAAGTTCATAATGCCAAGGTTAATGCTTAAGAGAGCCGTCCAGCTTAATAGGCTTGTCAAGCCTGTTTCTGCAACTTTTCCTGTCATATCATATATGCCGACAGGTCCAGAGAGCATATCAATTGAAAATTGTCCGGTTATCAGCTTCCCAACCGCAAATATTATTTCTTTCGACCATGTATAGGTCTCAACTAAGCCATATTTCAAAGAACCGAAAAATGTTTTTTCAACCGGGGAATAAACTCCTATTTGGCCGATCGTTTTGTTTTCGGATTTCACAGAATCCGGCGTTACCGTCATTTCCAATTCTTCTCCGGAACGTTCAATTGAAAAAAGAAGCTCATTCTCCGGATTTGCTCTGATCATTTCAACGACATCTTTCCACGAATTCATCGGCGTTCCTTCTATTTCTTTTACAACATCGCCTTCCCGTAATCCTGCTTGTTCAGCCGCGCTGTCAGGGACGATTTCTCCTAAAACCGGTTCATTCACGGGCACTCCTTGGCTTAAGCCGAGGTAAAACAAAACTAAAAACCCTAATAGAAAATTCATAAAAGGTCCGGCAGCAATGGCGAGCGTTCTTTGAACGAGCGTTTTTGAAGCAAATTGCCTGTTATAAGGTGCAATTTGAATTTCTTCACCGTCAACTACATAAAAGGATGTTTCGCTTACTTCAAACCTTTTTAGACCGCTGTCTTCTCCATCTTCATAGCCTGTGATAAACATTCCATGTTCCAAATCTGCTTGTTCAACTTCAATCACTTTTGCATTAGGATACTTTTCTTTTCTGTTTAAAATAATTTTTTCAACTTGTCCTTTCTGATTAAACAATAGTCCAACCTGATAGCCAGGTTTGACCTCAATCATCTCCGGGTCTTCCCCCGCCATGCGCACGAAGCCGCCGATAGGCAAAAGCCTGATCGTATAGACCGTTTCTTTTCGTTTAAACGACAAAATTTTCGGCCCAAAGCCGATTGCAAATTCACGGCATAAAATGCCTGCCCTTTTCGCCATAACTAAGTGCCCTAATTCGTGGAAAAACACCAATACGCCAAAAATAACGACAAATGCGATCACCGTGTTCACTTATTTAACCACCTCTAATTAATTAAAGATTGAACAAACTGTCTTGTCCTTCCATCCGCTTCTTGTATATCCTCCAAGGTCGGATTGAAAAGCGGAGCATGTTCTTCTAATGCCCTTTCCACAAGTTCTTCTATCTTTAAAAACGGAATTTTATCTTCCAAAAAAGCATTGACTGCCACTTCGTTCGCTGCGTTTAAAACAGCAGGCATTGTACCTCCTATTTTACCCGAATCAAAAGCAAATTTTAAGCAACGGTATCGATCAAAATCAATTTTTTCAAAATGAAGCTGTCCATATTTTGTTAAATCCAATCTTTCGCTTTCATAAGAAGGAATTCTATTTGGATATGTAAGCGCATATTGAATCGGTATTTTCATATCAGGAGTTCCAAGCTGCGCTATGATGCTGCCATCATGAAATTCGACCATCGAGTGAATGACGCTTTCTTTATGCAGCAGCACATCAATTTGGTCGTATGAAACAGAAAACAGCCAATGTGCTTCAATGACTTCAAGCCCTTTGTTCATCATCGTCGCAGAATCGATCGTTATTTTTGCGCCCATTGACCAGTTCGGATGGTTTAACGCTTCCTTAACTGTAACATGCTTTAATTCATTTCGCGATTTATCCCGAAAGCTTCCTCCTGAAGCCGTTAAAATAAGCCGTTCGACGCTTTCCTTTTTTTCCCCGTTCAAGCATTGGAAAATCGCGGAATGTTCACTGTCCACAGGAAGAATTTGCACATTGTGTTTTCGAGCATAGTCGGTCACAATTTGTCCAGCTGTAACAAGTGTTTCCTTATTCGCTAAAGCGACCGTTTTTTTCGCTTCGATCGCTTTTAGTGTTGGAATAAGCCCGACGCTCCCAATGACCGCATTCACTACTATCTCGCCTTTATGATAAACAGCCGTTTCACACAGCCCGTCATGTCCGTATGTAAGCTGACAGTTAGAAGGGATGTTCAAACGAATTTGATCATAAATTTCACGATTTTTGACAGCAACAAGCTCTGGTTTAAATTCATGAACAGCCTTCAATCCAAGTTCGATATTTTCTCCAAATGACATCGCAACTAGCCTGAATGAATCCGGATTTGCTCGAATCACATCGAGAGTTTGCTGCCCAATAGATCCTGTCGCACCCAGCAAAATAATTTTTTTCACATTGTCACCCCTTGTCTACTGATCAATTGGATGAAGAAATATAAAATCGGCATAATAAAAATCAAGCTGTCAAAACGGTCAAGAACTCCCCCGTGGCCTGGAAAAATCGTTCCGGAATCCTTTGTGCCGTAATGGCGTTTAAAAGCGGACTGTACTAAATCCCCCATTTGTCCAACAATAGAAACAATGACGGACACAAAAACGGTTTGAACATATGTCGGTAAAAAATTTGCAAAATAGTGGAAAATTAATCCAACCAAAATTGCCGAGAAAATCCCTCCGAAAAATCCTTCGACTGTTTTATTAGGGCTGATTTCAGCTGATAGTTTTTTCTTTCCGAAGGCTCGGCCGATAAAGTAAGCGCCTGAATCAGTCGCCCAAATCGTTAGCAGAGCAAACAAAAGCTTGTCTAGACCTAACACTCTCATTTCAATAAAAAAATAAAATCCGACTCCCACATATATGATCGCAATGAGCGCAAATCCAACGTCATCAAAAGAAAATTGGTTTTTTGAAAACACTGTATAGATCAATAACAGGATCGCGCCAAAAAAAAGAAAGCCAGTTTTACTTATATGTATTTGATGAAGCAAATCAATATAACGGTTTGGGAAAATTAAAATCCATAAAAGGATAAAGCTGAACAAAACTGGAAATGAAAATAAATGAAATCGTTTCATTCTAAATAATTCAAACAATCCAACTGATGCGAGCACATAAATAGCAATTGTCAGCGGAAGTCCGCCAATAATGACAATTGGTACAAATAAGGCTAAAGCACAAATTGCTGTAATGATTCGTGTTTTCATTTTTTTTAGCTCCTTCTATACGCCGCCGAATCTGCGGATTCTCTGCTGATATTCGCGGATTGCCTCCAAAAAATGGTGTTCATTAAAATCCGGCCAGAGCACATCCGTAAACCAAAATTCAGTATAAGCCAGCTGCCAGAGCATAAAGTTGCTTAGCCGAATTTCTCCGCTTGTCCGAATTAACAGGTCAGGATCTTTGAGCTTTTTCGTCATTAAATAGTTGGAAAACAATTGTTCATCTATGTCATCTATATGTAGTTTTCCATCTTCGCGGTCTCTTAATATTTTTTTTACTGCTTCAACAATTTCTGTTCTGCTGCCATAGTTCAACGCAAAATTTAAAATCAGCCCGGTGTTTTGCTTCGTTTCATTCACAGCTTTCTTCACAGCATTTACCGTATAATCGGGGAGCATAGATTGATCGCCGATAACCCGAACTTGCACGTTTTCCTGTATTAATTCCGGCAAAAAAGTCGATAAAAATTCGACCGGAAGGCGCATTAAATAATTAACCTCATCTTTTGGCCTTTTCCAATTTTCTGTTGAAAACGCATATAAGGTCAAAACTTTGATGCCGATATCGCTCGCTAATTTCGTAATTTTTTTAACTACTTTCATTCCTTCCCGATGGCCGGCCATCCTAGGCAGCGATCTTTTTTTCGCCCATCTTCCGTTTCCGTCCATGATGATGGCCACATGTTCCGGTATTTCATTTACTAAAATGTTTTCTTTCGCCACCAAGTTTTTGGAACCTTTGCTGCTCTTTTTTTTATAAGGAAAATTAAACATAAGAATCCTCCACCGAGAATAATATGACATTAAAAAATGTAGCAAATCCTCTTGAACAAAAAAACCCCCTGTGAGAAAAGAGGGTTTTTAGCACATTTCTATTGTACATTCATTTTGTTTAAACTTCCATGATTTCTTTTTCTTTTTCTTTTGTTGCGGAATCAATTTTTTTAATGTATTCATCCGTCAGTTTTTGTACATCATCTTGAAAACCGCGCAGTTCATCTTCTGTAATGTCGCCCGCTTTTTCTAATTTTTTTAATTCATCATTTGCATCTCTGCGAATGTTTCGCACAGCAACTTTTGCATCCTCTGAATATTTGCGAACTACTTTTGTCAGTTCTTTTCTTCGCTCTTCCGTCAATGGAGGAATGGCAATGCGGATGACGGATCCGTCCGATGTCGGCGTTAATCCAAGATCAGATTTTAAAATCGCTTTTTCAACCTCACCGATTGTCGATTTGTCATAAGGCTGAACAACAAGCAAACGTGCTTCTGGCGTGGAAATCGATGCCAATTGATTTACAGGAGTTGGAACTCCGTAATAGTCGACCTGAATTTTATCAAGCAAAGACGCGTTTGCCCGGCCTGCACGAACACCTGCTAATTCACGTTTGAAAGCTGATAAAGCTTTTTCCATTTTTTCTTTCGCTTGTGAAAGAACTTGTTTAGACATGTTTATTTCCCCCTTACAATTGTTCCAATATTTTCTCCTAAAACAGCACGTTTAATGTTGCCTTCTTCCATAATCGAGAAAACAATTAAAGGAATATTATTGTCCATGCATAATGAAGAAGCTGTTGAATCCATGACAGCCAACCCGTCTTTTAATAAATCTAAATAAGATAACTCATCATATTTTACCGCTGAGGCGTCCTTTTTTGGATCTGCGCTATATACACCATCTACATTATTTTTCGCCATTAAAATGACATCTGCTTCGATTTCAGCGGCTCTTAACGCAGCCGTTGTGTCTGTTGAGAAATAAGGATTTCCTGTTCCTGCTGCGAAAATGACTACTCTTTTCTTCTCCAAATGGCGAATGGCTTTTCTTCTTATGTACGGTTCTGCGACTTGTCGCATTTCAATTGAAGTTTGCACTCGGGTAGGAATGCCGAGTCCTTCCAAACTATCTTGTAAAGCTAAAGAATTCATAACAGTCGCCAGCATTCCCATATAGTCTGCTGTTGCCCGATCCATCCCCATCTCGCTGCCGATTTTGCCTCTCCAAATGTTTCCGCCGCCAACAACTACTGCGACTTCTACACCCATTTCAGCAATTTCCTTTACTTGTCTGGCAATTGACTGTATGACGGAAGGATTAATTCCAAAGCCTTGAGCTCCAGCAAGCGCCTCTCCACTTAATTTCAGCACGATACGATGATATTTTGGCGTACTCATATTAACCTCCAAGCTATTTCTTGACGCTATATATAGAAAAGTTGAAACAAAGGGTTTTCAAAAAGAGGGAACACTCGCTTGTGTTCCCTTCTTAACGTTTTCATGACTTTTATTTCTTAATTTGATTCATAACTTCTTCAGCAAAATTTTCTTGACGCTTTTCAATTCCTTCTCCAACTTCATAGCGAACAAACGCTTTTACGTTTGCGTTTTGTGCTTTGACGAAATCGCGTACTTTTTGATCAGGATTTTTTACAAAATTTTGCTCTAAAAGGCAAATTTCCTCAAAAAATTTGCCGAGGCGGCCTTCAACCATTTTTTCTACAATGTTTGCAGGTTTTCCTTCTTGAAGAGCTTGTTTTTTAAGAACTTCGCGTTCGTGCTCCACTTCAGCCTGAGGAACATCTTCACGAGAAATATAACGCGGATTAACCGCTGCGATATGCATTGCTACATCTTTTGCAGCAGATTCATCATTTGTGCCTTCAAGCACCGTTAATACTGCAATGCGTCCGCCCATGTGCAAGTAAGCGCCGAAGACATCTTGATCATTTTTCTCGACAACTTCAAAACGGCGTAATGTAATGTTTTCGCCAATTTTAGCAATAGCAGCATGGATGTATTCTTCCACTGTTGAACCGTTTTCCATTTTGGAAGCCAATGCGTCTTTTAAATCAGCTGGTTTGCTTGCCAGCAAGTGTTTAGCCAAATCTTCAATTAATTGTTTAAAAGAATCATTTTTGGCAACGAAGTCTGTTTCGGAATTCACTTCCAAAATAACAGCTGTATTGCCGTCAGTTTTGATCAATGTCAAGCCTTCTGCAGCGATTCGGTCAGCTTTTTTCGCAGCTTTCGCTATGCCTTTTTCACGAAGATAATCTATTGCTTTGTCCATATCACCATTTGTTTCAGTCAATGCCTTTTTGCAGTCCATCATGCCTGCACCGGTTTTTTCCCGAAGCTCTTTTACCATTTGAGCAGTAATTGCCATAAAAGTTCCTCCTTCAATTCGTATGCTTAAAAAAGGTGATAAAAGGCTAAAATCCCCTCTTATCACCTTTTGTCATTTAGGCAGTTGTAGTTTCTTCGCCTTGTTTGCCTTCTAAAACAGCATCTGCTATTTTGGAAGTTAACAATTTGACGGCGCGGATTGCATCATCATTTGCAGGGATTACATAATCGATCTCATCTGGATCGCAGTTTGTGTCAACGATGCCGATAATCGGAATATTTAATTTGCGAGCTTCCGATACAGCGATGCGCTCTTTGCGAGGATCGATAATATAAACAGCATCAGGCAGCTGTTTCATTTCCTTAATGCCGCCTAAAAATTTCTCAAGGCGTTCCAATTCTTTTTTCAAACGAACTACTTCTTTTTTCGGCAATACATCAAATGTGCCGTCTTCTTGCATTTTTTCAATTTCTTTTAAACGAGCAATTCGTTTTTGAATTGTAGCAAAGTTCGTTAATGTTCCTCCCAGCCAGCGCTGATTGACGTAAAACATTCCTGCACGTTCTGCTTCTTCTTTAACAGATTCCTGCGCCTGCTTCTTCGTACCAACGAATAAAATGTTGCCTCCATTTGCAGCTAACTCTCTTGCAAATTGATACGCTTCCTCAACTTTTTTTACTGTTTTTTGAAGGTCAATGATGTAAATTCCGTTCCGTTCAGTGAAAATATAGCGTTTCATTTTCGGATTCCAACGGCGTGTTTGATGACCGAAATGAACACCAGCTTCTAATAATTGTTTCATTGAAATAACTGACATTTTCATTCCTCCTAATGGTTTTTCATCCTCCGCCCGCTTCATTTTTAAGCATGACTGCACAAAACAGCACCGATGCTTAAATCAACAGACGTGTGTATTAGCACCAAAAACAAATATAACATATGGAAGTTTGGCAATCAAGAAAGAATTCAATCGTTTTGTTGAAATTTCATGACGAGTTCAATTTCTGTTTTGCCGACATGTAATGTTTGTGCAATTTCGTCTATAGTATATCCTTTCTCTAATAATTGGAATACTTGTTTATGCAAATTTTTTCTTTTATCTTTAGGCTCTTCTATAAGCTCTGCATCCTTGTCGATAGGCTCTACATCCGCGCTCGTGTCTTTCTGGATTGTGCTCACTTCCACCTTGTCTTCCAGCTGCGTAACTAATTTTTCGAGATCAAAAGAACCGGGCTTGGCGCTGTTTTGCTCGAGCTGTTCAAGAAATTGTTTGTTTTCTTCTTTTAATTCCAATAAAAACATCGCGAGCGAATCTTCTGCTTCTTTTAATAATTGTTCCTGCTTTTCTTCTATTTTTTTTACATTTTGATAGCGTGTATAAAGGAGAATGATAAAGTAAAACGAAACGATGTGCAAAACAAAGCTCAGTAAAAGAAATACCGCCATGTTTCAACCTCATTTAATTGTATTCTTTTTAAGATAAAAGCTTAACGAGCGTTCCTTTTAATTTATATAATGCTTTCGAATGAATTTGCGAAATTCTCGAAGTGGACAAATTCAGCACGTTTCCTATCTCTGTTAATGTCAGCTCTTCTTTATAAAACAAGCTTAATACGAGCTGCTCCTTATCGTTTAATTGTGAGATCAATTTTGTTAAATGCTCAAATAATTCCTCTTTTAACAGATGCTCTTCCGGAGTTAATGTTTTATCATCCTTAAGGACAATGTTCATCTGTTCCCCTTCTTCTTGGTCATGCAATTGTTCATCAATTGACAAGACATTGGCAAAAAAGTTTTCATTGACGACATGAACGACTTCTTCGGGTGTCATACCCAACTCTTCTGCAACTTCATTAGGCGTCACATTGCGATGATATTTTTGCTCCAACCGCTCAATGGCTGCTTCCACTTTTTTTGCTTTTTCCCGAAAACTTCTTGGAAGCCAATCTTCTTTCCTTAGCCCGTCAAGAATGGCTCCGCGTATGCGGAAGGATGCATACGTATCGAATTTTAAATCCCGTGTAGGGTCAAATTTTTCCAGTGCATCATATAATCCCATCAATCCAAAACTTATTAAATCATCTTTATCGACATTTTTTGGAAGACCCACTGAAATACGACTGACATGATAGCGGACAAGCGGCATATATTTTTTGACGAGCATGTTGCCCGCATCTTGATCACGGTGACGAAACCACTTGTCCCAGTACACCCTTTCATCATTCAGTGTCATCGATTGGACCATTGCCTTTTTCCTCCTTCTAAAATGTCAATCTCCGGCTATATTTGCTTCACTCCAAGATTGACGGTGCGAATCGTCAAAATGAATGAATTCGTATCAAATTCAATGGTTCTTCCATTTTTACCGCCAACATCTTCGCTAACGATAGGGATATTACTGCTCAACAAATGCTGTTTGACCGCTTCAACATTTCTCGGACCTATTCGCATGATTTTGGAAGATGGCCGATGCGGAAACATTTCAGCTCCTCCAGCTATTTTCGCTTTAAAAAACATGATGTTTCCTCCATAGTTTTTTAAAAGACGAATTAATTCTGTTACAGCCGTATCCGCATATTTTGCACAATTTAAAGGCTCCTTGTTTGAAAGCGAAGAATCAGGCAGCATTATATGAGCAAGTCCTGCCAATTTATTTACATCATCATAGATGACGAGTCCGACGCAAGATCCTAATCCAGTTGTTCGAATTTTCCACGGAGCTTTCACAACATTCATTTCCGAAATACCGACTTTTACAACATTTTCAAAATGCCCCATTTCACTAAACCTCTAATATGTCAAAAATTTTTTTATATGACTGTGAGTCGGGCAGAAAGAAAATATGCCCTCTTATTAATTCGGAATCTTGATGCCCTTCTTCTTTTATAACAGCATCGATGACAAGTGCTTCATCACTTTCAAGCGAAAGCTCGATCAGAGCATGACTGATAATCGCGCCGAACATATCACATTGGATGGCAGGAACGGACGGATTAACCATCAAATTGGTCATGTTCGATAAAACAGATAAATAGGATCCAATCAGGATGTTGCCGAGCTCCTGCAAAACAGAGCATTCCATTTCTTTCATAGTTGAAGCATCCTGAAGAACATAATCATTCATTAATGCTTTTGCATATTTTTTAGCCTGCGGGATCGGCAAAATGAAAAACATCGATCCAGTTATATCCTCTTGAATGCGGATGTATACAGCCGTAACCTCTGTTTCCGCACCGCCTGCTAAATCCATCACATCGTTAAAAGAGGCGACATAAACGTTCGGAACTTTCATTTCAATTTTTTTACTAAGAAGTTGGGACAGACTCGTTGCGGCATTTCCCGCTCCGATATTGGCAATTTCCTTTAATATATCGATCCTTTTGTTTGATAAATCAAACAACTTGCTCATGCTCTATTACCCTCTGATTTTCTTTGCTCAGCACTTTTTCAAGGTCAAGGAGCATAATCAGCCGTTTATCCAATTTTGTAATTCCTTTTATAAACTCGGTTTCTACTTGTTCGATGACGCTTGGAGCAGGTTCAATACTGTCTTCAGATATATCGACGACATCATTGGCAGAATCAACAATCAATCCAACTTCCATTTCATTTTGAACAGCTATAATCACTCTCGTCTGATCTGTTATTTCTTTTTCCGGCATATTCAATCTTTTTCTTAAATCTATGATCGGAGTGACAACACCGCGCAAATTGATGACTCCTTTTATATAGTCAGCTGTTTTCGGAACGCGGGTGATATGGTCAACTTTTTCAATCGATTTCACATTTTGTACAAAAACCCCGTATTCTTTGTCTTGCAGCTGAAAAACTATGACCTTCTGTTCATTAAATACACTATTTGCCATTCTCATCTTCCCCTTCCATCAAGCATTACTGGATTAATGCATTACAATCAACGATCAATGCAACTTGACCGTCTCCTAAAATTGTGGCACCTGAGATGGCGAATACATTTGTCAAATATTGTCCTAACGATTTCAAAACAATCTCTTGCTGACCGATGAAGGAATCGACAACTAAACCAGCCATTTTATCTCCTTTTTTGACAACGACGATTGAAACATAATCTTGGTCATCCTCGGCGTCCACTTCAAAAATTTCTTTTAAAAACACTAGAGGTACAATTTTTCCGCGATAATCAATCACCTTGTTTTGATGTGTCTGTAAAATATCTTCTTTTTTAATAACAAGGGATTCAATGATAGACGAAATCGGAATACCGTATTTTTCATTTCCAACTTCAATGAGCATGGCGGAAATAATCGTTAATGTCAGCGGGAGCTGGATCGAGAATAAAGATCCTTTTCCTTCTTCCGACTCGATGGTGATGCTTCCTCCGAGCGATTCGATTGTATTTTTCACTACATCAAGCCCTACACCCCGTCCAGAGACATCTGAAATTTTTTCAGCCGTTGAAAAGCCTGATGCGAAAATGAGTTCATGAATTTGTTTTTCCGTTAATGTTTCGCTTGCCTCTTTTGTAACGATTCCCCGCTCAATAGCTTTTTGCAATACCTTTTTCTGATTGATTCCTGCACCGTCGTCTTCGATTTCGATAAAGACATGATTTCCGCTGTGATATGCGCTGAGCCGCAGCGTTCCTTCTTCTTTTTTGCCATATTTCAGGCGGGTTTCAGGCGTTTCAATCCCATGGTCGATCGCATTTCGGATTAGATGCACAAGCGGATCGCCAATTTCATCAATGACGGTCCGATCCAATTCGGTTTCTGCGCCAGTGACAACTAAATTGATTTTTTTATTTAAATCGCGGGCGAGATTTCTCACCATTCTCGGGAAGCGGTTAAAAACGGTTTCGATTGGGATCATGCGCATATTTAAAATAATGTTTTGCAAATCAGCTGAAACTCTGGACATTTTCTCAACCGTTTCTTTCAGCTCCGAGTGATTTAATTCTTTTGATATTTGCTCTAAACGCCCTTTGTCGATGACTAATTCTTCAAACAAGTTCATTAAAATATCGAGGCGCTCGATGTTGACGCGGATCGTCTTTTGCTGGTTTTTCTTCTGTTTTTGGCTAGTGTCTTTCGAACTACTGTCCTTCTGCTGACGGCTTTGCTTGCTGGAAACAGTAGTTTGTTTGCTAGCAGCAGTTTGTTGGCTGGCATTAGATTGTATGCTGGAAACAGACTGCTGTACTCTTTCAGTACTTGGCTTTTCTACATTCACTTTTTCAACTAGTACTTCTTCAACCTCTGAAATTTTCAATAGGCTGTTCCGGATAAAGTCCTTATCTTCCTTCGTAATGTAGGCAACCGAAAAATTGTTGTCAAACTTTTCTTCTTCGAGTAAATCAACAGAAGGCGATGATTTGACCACTTCCCCGTGCTTCTCAAGCAATTCAAAAACCATAAATGCTCTCGCTGCTTTTAAGATGCAGTCTTCTCGAAGCCGAATGTTGATTTCGTATACTTGAAATCCTTGTTCAATTGATTGAAGAATGACCGTCCTGTCATATTCATCAAACTTCAGTTTTTTCACATCCTGCACTTGTTCTCTTGATGTTTCATTTTCAGCTGTCTCATCTTCAATTTGTTCTCCGCTTTCAATCGCTTGCAGTTTTTTCACAATGGCCGAAACATCTTTTTTGCCGTCTCCTCCATCCGCAATCGATAAAACAATTTCCTCCAAATTCTCCAATGCTTCAAAAAGGACATCCAAAATTTCAGGCGTTACTTCTAATTTTTGATTGCGAATGGCGTCAAACACATTTTCTATTTTATGTGTTAAATCGGCTAAATCTTCAAACCCCATCGTTGCGCCCATTCCTTTTAATGTATGGGCGGAGCGAAAAATTTCGTTCACAATTCCTAAATCATCCGGATTTTGTTCAAGCTCCAAAAGCTTTTCGTTGCACGACTGCAAATGTTCTTTACTTTCTTCAATAAAAATGTCCAAATATTGATTCATTTCCATGGCAGCACACTCCTTGGATTTAGATCAGCTTTTGAATTAAATACGGAATTTCCATTAAATCTTCCACGTAATCAACCACATTCGCTTGGATGGCGGATTTTGGCATCCCAAATATAATGGAGGTTTTTTCGGACTGTGCGATCCCTGTCGCATCTGTCCTTTCTTTTAATGCTTTTAATCCTTTTGTCCCGTCAGAACCCATTCCCGTTAAAATACAAGCAATCGTTTGATAATATTTTAAATTCGATAAAGATTCAAACAGTACATCTACTGAAGGTCTGTGCCCTCTCTTTTTTTCCGATTGATCCAGTTCAATGAATAAATTCCCTTGTTTTTCTATTACTTTCATATGGCTGCCTCCAGGCGCTATGTATGCTACCCCATTTCTGACGATTTCTTGATGCTCGCCTTCTTTTACTTCGATGTTTGACATTTCATTTAATCGTTCAGCCAACGATTTTGTAAATCCTGGCGGCATATGCTGTACGATGAAAATCGGCGAATTCAGGTTTTTCGGGAAGCATGGAACGATTTTTTGAAGGGTGCTCGGTCCTCCGGTAGAAGTTCCAATGGCAATTAAAGATTTTTTTCGCTGTCGATGGCTCTTTTCTTTCATCATCTCCTTTCGAGGAAACGTGTCGATCTCTTTTTTTAACATCTGAACTTTTTCTTTTGCCCGTTTTGCTGCTAGAACTTTTGCAATTAATTCTTCTTTCACTTTAAATATGTCAAGAGATATGGAGCCGGAAGGTTTCGGGATAAAATCAAACGCCCCGAAAGCTAAAGATTTTATCGTGTTTTCGGCTCCTTCTTTCGTCGAACTTGAAAGCATAATGACTGGCCTTGGAAACTTGTCCATGATAATCTGCAAAGTATCAAGCCCGTTTAAAACCGGCATTTCAATATCTAACGTCACAACATCAGGATCAAGCTCTGCGATCTTTTCAATTCCTTCTTTTCCATTTTTAGCTGTACCAATCACATCGATGGAAGGACTCTCTAAAAGCAAATCGGAAATCAACTTTCTCATAAATGCCGAATCATCAATAACCAAAACCTTTACACGACTCAAAAACATCACCTACTTGAAAACAAAGATCTAAGAGAATGAATAAATCCTTTTCTTTTTATTTTACCATTTAAGTACATCTCTGTTATATTTTCTAGTGCTTTCGATATAGGAGCATTCGGAAAACGCAAAATAAACGGAATTTGTTCCATGACTGATTTCTGTACATGATCATCCTCCGGCAAACTGCCGAGCAAATCAATTGTTTTATGTAAAAAACGCTCTGCAGTGGTTCTAATTTTTTCCCATGTTTCTTTCGCTTCAATGTTTTTCTTGAATCGATTGACAACTACTTTCATCACCTTTTCTTGATCGAACTGGTGAATGAGCTTTATCGCACTGTAGGCGTCCATAATCGATGTCGGTTCAGGCGTCGTAATGACGATAATTTCGTCCACTGCAAGCAAAAATTTCAAGCTGTCTTTCGAAATTCCTGCCCCCATATCAAATAAGATGGTGTCGTATTTCTCTATTATTCTTTCAAGCTCGTAAAGAAAAAATTGAAACTCTGCTTCATCGATTGTGACAATATTGGAAAGGCTCATTCCTCCTGACAAATACTGCAAATTTAAAGGACCTTTTTTGATAATTTGTTCAATTCCAATGCGGTTTTTCAGCAAATCGACAATTGATCTTTCTTGATACTGCTGTCCCAGCAAAAGATCGATGTTTGCCATCCCAATATCGCAATCTACCAGCAGCACACGGTCGTTTCGTTTTTTGATCAAGTTTAAAGCGAAATTTAAAACGAAATTCGATTTGCCGACTCCCCCTTTTCCGCTAATCACAGCCACTGTTTTTGCATGACGGTTAGGCGGAGAGTCTTTTATCACCGCATATTTGTTTTGTTGAATAATCTTTCTGAGTTGTTCTGCTTGATCCATATCCTGCTACCCCATTAAATATTGAATAAAAGTTTCATGATCCAGCTTATGAATGTCGTCTGGAACATCTTGACCGTCAGTCATATATCCGGCACCAATCTTTGTTTTGTAGACGATGTTATACATAGCTCCATAAGAGGAGGTTTCGTCATGTTTAGTAAAAATAAATTGATGAATCGGCAAATGAGAAAATTGGTTATAAACTTTTTCCATATCTTCAAATTTTGAAGTTAAAGAAAATACTAAAAATGTTTCCATTTCATCCTGAAAGTCAATGGTTTCGCTTAAATCTTGCACATATTGCTGTTCAAGGAAGTTCCGGCCCGCTGTGTCAATAAAAACGATGTCGCAGTCATTCAGCTTCTTTTTCCCTTCCTGAAAATCAAATGAGTTATAACAAACTTCAAGCGGGGCATTTAAAATTTCGGCATATGTTTTTAATTGATCGATCGCAGCAATTCGATAAGTGTCCGTCGTAAGAAATCCGATTTTTTTCTTGTAATTTATTTTGCAGATTGCGGCAAGCTTTGCCAATGTCGTCGTTTTTCCAACACCGGTTGGTCCTACAACATTCACAAATTTTTTTGAAAAAGTAATGCCGTGAAAAGGAATGTCCGAAATTCTCTTTTTTAACTCTTTCTTCAATTGAAATTCCAGCTGTTCGTTTGTCAGCTTTTTTTGATGAATCAAATACGTTTCCAGTATAGATGCGATCACATCCTGTTTAATCGGCTGCAGCAAACCTAACGAATCGATTTTTTGTTCGATCTCTTTTAGGTCAGGATGAATAACAGTACTGTTTACGGACATGGATTGAACTAGATCCTTCAGTTTTTTTATTTCATTCAGTACAGGAGCCATCTCTAATTGTTGGTCCGTTTGATGTTCTATTTTTTCTTTTTGGGACCCGCTGATCATTTCATCTTCTTCGTCAATGCCCGCCACCACTTCAATCATTTTTTTCTTAAACATTCCTAGAAATCCACCAGTATAGACGACTTTCGAATTGAGGATGACAGCATTTTGACCGAGTTGGCTGCGAATCGTCTTCATCGCCTCTTGCATAGTATGGGCTTTGAATTTTTTAATCTTCATTAAATATTCACCACTCCGACACTTTGTACTTCAATGTTTGATTCAAGTTCGTTGTATGACAATACGGGTACATCAGGCAAATATCGCTCGATCAGCTGCCGTGCATACATTCTGACAGAAGGCGAGCAGAGCAAGATTGGCGTTTGCTCTTCCATTGCCAGCTGTTCCACATTTTTTGCAATGGCTTCGACAATCCTTTGTGATACATGCGGCTCCAATGACAAAAAGGTTCCTCGTTCCGTTTGCTGCACGCCATCGGCAATGGCTTTTTCTACTTGAGCGGAGAGAGTAATGACTTTCAATGTCTCCCCTTCTTTTGCATACTGGCTTGTAATTTGTTTTGCCAGCGACTGTCTTACATATTCAGCTAAAATTTCCGGATCTGTTGTAAATTTGGCATAGTCAGCTAATGTTTCAAAAATAACCGGCAAATTTCGAATAGAAATTTTTTCTTTAAGCAGTTTCGCCAAAACCTTTTGAATATCTCCAATAGAAAGTGGATTCGGCGTAACTTCTTCCACTAATATCGGGTATGTTTCTTTTAAATGATCGACAAGCTGTTTTGTTTCGTGTCGTCCAAGCAGTTCATGAGCATGCCTCCGGATCGTTTCCGTAATGTGAGTAGAAACAACGCTAGGAGGATCGACGACCGTATATCCTGCCAATTCAGCTTGTTCTTTTAAATGTTCGCTGATCCATTTTGCAGGAAGTCCAAACGAAGGCTCAATTGTGTCAATCCCTTCAATCGAATCATTATCCATTCCTGGCGCCATCGCCAAATAATGATCGAGCATAATTTCACCTTTCGCCGCTTCGTTTCCTTTAATTTTTAATCTGTATTCATTCGGCTTTAATTGGATATTATCCCGTATTCGGACGACAGGAATGACAAGGCCCAATTCTACGGCAAGCTGCCTTCTGATCATTACGATCCGATCCAACAGGTCTCCCCCTTGTCCGCTATCAGCAAGAGGAATTAAACCATATCCGAATTCAAATTCAATTGGATCCATCGATAACAGATTCATCACTTGCTCCGGACTTTTCGCTTCGTTCATTTCCACTTCTTCTTCAACAATCTCTTCGTCTTTTTCAATTTGTTTCTTCGTACGATTCATCGCAAATGCTAAGAAAGCAAACATGAGAGCGATCGGAGTTGTTACGATCGGACCAATCGGAGTAACAATACCTAAAATAAAGATGATTCCTGCGGTAACATACAGCAGCTTTGGAAATGCTAAAAGCTGGTTCGTAATGTCTTGTCCTAAATTTCCGTCAGAAGCAGCTCTCGTGACAACAATCCCTGTTGCCGTTGAGATTAATAAAGCTGGAATTTGGCTGACTAATCCATCTCCAACTGTAAGAAGCGTGAATTTTGAAACAGCTTCTTGAAAAGAAAGCCCCTGCTGGATCATGCCGATGATAATTCCGAAAATAATATTGATCAGCACAATTATGACACCAGCAATCGCATCTCCTTTTACAAATTTGCTTGCTCCGTCCATTGCGCCATAAAAATCTGCTTCTCTTGCAATCGTTTCTCTCCGTTTTTTTGCCTCGTCTTCCGAGATGATTCCCGCATTCAAGTCTGCATCAATACTCATCTGCTTACCGGGCATGGCATCAAGCGTAAAGCGGGCTGCCACTTCTGCTACCCGTTCAGATCCTTTTGTAATGACAACAAATTGAATAATAACTAAAATGATAAATACGACAAAACCAACAAGGATATTTCCACCGACAACAAAAGTTCCAAACGTTTCCACGACTGTTCCCGCTTCTCCATTAGCTAAAATCGAACGCGTTGTGGAAACGTTTAAGCCGAGTCGATATAACGTTAACAAAAGCAAAAGAGAAGGAAAGATTGAAAATTGTAAAGGCTTTTCAATGTTCATGGATGTAAGGAGGACGAGCAAGGCAAGAGATATATTAATGATAATCAATATGCTCAGCAGCCATGAAGGCAGCGGGATGATAAGCATGGCAACAATTAAAATGACAGCTACTATAACCGATAAATCTCTTGCTGACATGATACTTCCTCCTAGCAAAATTGTTACACTTTTTGTTTTTGACGATAAACATAAGCTAAAATTTCAGCCACAGCCTTAAAAAATTGTTCAGGAATCATCTCGCCAATTTCCACTTGGTCATACAAGGAACGAGCGAGCTGCCTGTTTTCGACTGTTATGATTTCATGGGCTTTGGCAATTTGCTTGATCTTTTGCGCGACAAAATCTGTTCCTTTTGCAACTACGACAGGTGCATCGTGTTCCTTTTCATCATACTTTAAGGCAACTGCATAATGAGTAGGGTTCGTAATGACGACATCAGCTTTCGGAATTTCCTGCATCATCCTTCTCATCGCCATTTCCCTTTGTTTCTGTTTAATTCTCGATCTAATTAACGGGTCGCCTTCCATTTTTTTGTACTCATCTTTTACTTCCTGCTTAGACATGCGAATGTTTTTTTCGAAATCCCATCTTTGATACAAGTAATCTAGCAATGCGATGAACAAAAGCGCACCTGAAGCATATAGTCCTATCTGCACCGCCAGCTTTGAAATTGAAGCAAAAGCTCGTTCAAGCGGCATTTGCGGAAGCCGCAAAATCTCCTGCCAATTGAAATAAATATACGCAAAGGTTACCCCGCCGATAAAGAAAACTTTTAAGATCGATTTCAAAAGCTCGACAATTGCCCGAATGGAATATATGCGTTTAAATCCTTCAATCGGATTCAGTTTATTTAATTTCATTTTCAACGGTTCAGTTGTAAAAAGAAATCCAACTTGAATATAATTACTGAAAACTCCAGCAACGAAGGCTGCTATCATGAATGGAGCGGTAATTTGAGCGCCTTCCAATACATATTTATTAAAGATTGAATGCACATTTTCTTCTGTGATATCCGTCAACAAATAATCTTCAAAAGTAGAATGGAACATGTTTAAAATATTATCAATCACCGTTTTCCCGAAAAACAGCAATGACAGAAAAACTAAAAACATGGTGATGGCTGTGTTCAAATCGGGACTCTTGGCAACCTGCCCTTTTTTCCTGACATCCTGCCGCTTTCTCGGAGTCGCTTTTTCCGTTTTTTCTCCGGCAAAATATTGCAAATCTAACGGTAAATAATTCATGCGCCATCACCTAATAAATTCATTAAGGTTCTCATCACATCGAACATGTATTGGAAAAGCCCCTGAATCAGCATAAATATAATGCCTAAAACGAGCACCATCATCAGAAAGCTGACGCCAATTTTAATGGCAAACCCAATGACAAATACATTCATTTGCGGAACTGTCCGGGCAACAATCCCTAGAGCAAGGTCAACTAAAAAGAGCGAAGCGACTATCGGAAGCGCCATTTGAAATGCTACGAGAAACATTTTGCTGAACGCCTTCAAAACTTGTTCGGCAACAGCTCCATCAGAAATCGGAATAAAATATTGATCCGGAGGGATTACTTGAAAACTGTATACAATCCCGTTAATCAGCATATGGTGCCCGTTTAGGCTCAGCATGAGCAATAGGGCAAAAGAATAAAGAAATTGTCCAATTAACGGCGTTTGAACTCCTGTCTGCGGATCAATAATATTCGCGATGATAAACCCCATTTGAAAATCGATTAAGCTTCCTGCAATGTGGACAGCTGACATGATGATATATGCGATCAGACCAATGAATAGTCCGATTAAAACTTCTTTTATTATCAGCGGGTAGAAATTCGCATCTAAGTCAACCTTTCCCTCATCGATCGTCATGACGATGATAAGGGAAAGGAAAAAAGACATGCCAATTTTAAACCGCATCGGAATATTCCGATATGAAAATAATGGAAGTGTTGCAATAAAAGCTGTTATTCTTGTAAACACAAGCAAAAAAAGCGGATAATACTCCAGCATCATCATTCAACTCATCCAACAAATTGATTGAGATTGCTGAAAATATTATGTGTATACGACAAAATGACAGATAGCATCCATGGGCCAAAAATAATCAATCCGACCAAAACAGCCACAATTTTTGGTATGAACGCCAATGTCTGTTCCTGTATTTGTGTCGTTGCTTGAAAGATGCTGACAATTAAGCCGACAACAAGCGATATTAAAAGAAGTGGCCCACTGATCATTAAAGTTGTATAAACCGCTTTTTCTGCTATGGAAAGGATCATTTCGGTACTCATTGGCTCACCTACTTATTTTAAAAACTTTGCAGCAATGATTTGACAACTAAGTACCAGCCGTCCACGAGCACAAACAGCAATATTTTAAAAGGCAATGATATCATGACAGGAGGAAGCATCATCATTCCCATTGACATGAGGACACTTGATACAACCATGTCAATGATTAAAAAAGGAATAAAGATCATAAAACCTATTTGAAACGCTGTTTTTAATTCGCTGATGGCAAATGCAGGCACTAAAGCCACGAGCGGAATATCGTCAATCGTCTCAGGATTTTCAATATTGGCGTAATTTAAAAACAAAGCTAAATCTTTTTGTCTCGTATGTTTGCTCATAAATTCCTTTATCGGCTTTTCCGCCTGTTCATACGCTTCCTCAATGGTTATTTCATTGTTGAACAAAGGATTCAAAGCTTTTTCATGTATTTCTTGAAAAGTCGGTCCCATTATAAAAAAGGTTAAAAAAAGTGCAAGGCCGATGAGCACTTGGTTGGGCGGCATTTGCTGGGTAGCAAGCGAAGTTCGCACAAACGATAACACGATGACGATGCGCGTAAAGCAAGTCATTAAAATCAATATCCCTGGTGCAATTGACAAAACGGTGAGCAGAAGCAAAAGCTTCACAGTCGTCGCAACATTTTCCGGATCATTTTGATTAAAATAGCTAAAAAACTCACTCATTTTTTTGATCCTTTCTGCCGAAGACGCTGCATCTGTTCACGTCTTTCTTTTAATAGTGATTCCAGTTCTTTTTTGAAGGAGGTCTTCTCGCTACCCTTTTGTTTATGATTATTTAGAATGAAGCGCATCATATTTTGTTCAAAAGCATTGTTGCCGGGCTCTTTCTGCATGTCGATAATTTTCTTATATTCCTCTTCATCATTAATTTCTTGTAATAGTTCAATCGTATCCCCGACGCCAACGATTAGAATGCGATTCCCCACCTTCACCAGCTGGATGGACTTGTTTTGTCCTAAGGAAATGCCGCCGAGATTTTGTAAGTATTTAGTTTCTTGCGGAAGCTTCATTTTTTTGTTTAAAAATTTTAATAAAAAGATTAAGAGACCTAAAACAAGAATAAGTGTAAAAATCATTTTCAAAACATCGAATACTGATAAGGAGGTGCTGTTGCCACCATCTTCAACCAATTCGTTCGTCGCTTTCTCTTCTTTTTTTTCATCCTGTTGATCGGATGTCTGCTGTTTTAAATATTCCTCAACGGTGGGATTTTTCACGGCTGCATGCACGAAATCGGCGTTTATTGGAACATAAAAAAACAACAGCCATAAACAGCACAAATATGTAATACGTCGTTTCAATGCAAATGCTCCTTATCCCAATGTCTTTTGAATAGCTTCCAGTACACGATCGGCCTGAAAAGGTTTCACAATAAAATCTTTGGCACCAGCTTGAATAGCATCGATTACCATTGCCTGCTGTCCCATCGCTGAACACATGACAACTTTTGCATTTGGATTAATTTTGCGGATTTCCTTTAAAGCAGTGATGCCATCCATTTCAGGCATTGTAATATCCATCGTGACTAAATCAGGCTGCAATTCTTTAAATTTTTCGACTGCCTGCGCACCATCTGCAGCCTCTCCTACTACTTCATATCCATTTTTTGTCAATATATCTTTGATCATCATTCTCATAAATGCTGCATCATCAACGACTAAAATCCTTTTTGACATTTTGCTCCTCACTCCTATCAACTATTTTAGATTCATTATCCGATCTGCTTGACTCATGATATCCGTTACGCGAACACCGAAATTTTCGTCGATGACAACTACTTCACCTTTTGCTACCTTTTTGCTGTTTATGAATATGTCGACTGGCTCCCCGGCCAGCTTATCAAGCTCGATAATGGATCCTTTAGACAATTCCAAAATTTGTTTGATGGATCTTTTTGTTCTTCCAAGCTCAACCGTTACATTTAAAGGAATGTCGAGCAGCAGCTCCAAATTGTGCGTGTCTACAGATTGATTCGTTTGTTCATCAAATGTCGCAAATTCAACAGGTTTAACTTCAACAGGCTGAGCTTTTTCCTTCTCGCTTTTTTCTATATGCAGCTGTTGATTTTCTCGCGCTTCTTCAGGTTCTGTTTGCACGTTATTTGATGCCTCTTTACTCGCTTTATTCATTAATTCAACAACGAGCTGTTTAGCAAAATCAAGGGGTAAGAGCTGCATAATATTCGAATCAATTAAATTGCCGACAGTTAATCGGAAGGATACCTTCACAAGCAGTTCATCATCAGGAATAGCATCGGTTCCTTCCCCTTCTTTAACATTCAATAATTCGAGGCGAGGCGGTGAAATATCTATTTTTTTATTTAAAACGGTTGACATTGATGTGGAAGCAGATCCCATCATTTGATTCATCGCTTCCTGGACAGCACTTAATTGAATTTCCCCCAATTCGTCCGGGTTGGAACCATCCCCGCCAATCATTAAATCAGCAATGACAGCAGCATCGCTTTGTTTAATTACAAGCAGATTGCTGCCGGACAGCCCTTCTGTAAAAACTACTTCTATTGCTACGTATGGATGTGGAAACTCCTTTGCCAGTTCTTGCTTATTAATAATTGACACGCTCGGAGTAGTGATTTCTACTTTTTGATTAAGCAAGGATGATAAAGCGGTAGCAGAACTGCCAAAAGAAATATTTCCTATCTCCCCAATCGTATCTTTTTCAATATCATTCAATAGATTGTCAGTTTCAGTTGATTCTTGATTTCCCCCTTTTAATAGAGAATCGATTTCCTCTTGTGACAACATGTTATCAGTCATCAGCTTCGTCACCTCTCTCTATGTGGCCTAATATTTGAACGGCCAGCTTCTTGTTCTTTTTGCCAGGCTGTCCAAAAAATTTAGGGACGTCACCTACTTTAATCACCAACGGGTCGCTGGTCGATTGATCAAGACGGATCATATCCCCCACTCGCATTTCAAGAAACTCTTGAACTGTCACAACGGACGTCCCTAATTCCGCAACCACCGGAACTTCTGCAAGCTTTATCCGGTTTTTGATTACTTCCGTTTCCACAGAGTTTTGGGCTTTCCTTTCTGATTGCATCCAATAATGGACGGAAAGCTTTGGAATAATTGGTTCCAACACAACATGGGGAATACAAAGGTTTATCATTCCGCTCGCTTCTCCCACTTGTGTATTAAGGGAAATAACAACAACTGTGTCATTTGGAGATACCATTTGCAAAAATTGCGGATTTACCTCAAATTCCTGCATGCAAGGCTCAATGTCCAAAATGGTACTCCAAGCTTCACGGTAGTGCTCCAAAGTTTTTTCGAAAATGGATGCAATAATTTTCATTTCAATTTCTGTTAATTGTTCAATCTTATTCATGGAAGCCCCGAAACCGCCCATTAACCGATCCATCATTGCGTACGCAATATTTGGGTTCACTTCCATAATAATTCTTCCATCAAGTGTCCCAAGTTCAAAAACATTTAAAACCGTCATTTTCGGAATGGAACGGACAAACTCTTCATAGGGCAGCTGGTCTACAGACGTGACGGTTATTTGGACATATGTCCGCAATTGCGCAGCAAAATACGTCGTTAAAAGCCTTGCAAAATTTTCATGCACTCGAGTAATGCTGCGAATTTGATCTTTTGAAAAACGAAGAGCACGTTTAAAATCGTAAACTTTTATTTTCTTTGCTTCTTCTTCTTTCTTTAATTCATCAACATTCATTTCACCGGTCGTTAATGCAGATAATAGCGCATCAATTTCACTTTGCGATAAAATTTCATTTGACATAATGAGAACATCACCTCCTTATCCCTTTTTTGTCTATTGAAGGATAAAGGAAGTCGTGTACACTTGTTTCACTTCTCCTTCTTGTAAAAGCGCATCGACCTTCTTTTTAATCGTATCTTTAAAGCGGTCCATTCCAGCTTGCCCTTCCAAATCTTTTGCTTCCATATTTGCCAGTTCGGTTATAATAATATCTTTTATTTGAAATTCTCTCTTTTCTAATTCTTCTCTCGCTTTTTTGTCAGATGCTTCAATTTTGAAAGATAGTCTTACAATATTTTTACTCTTTAAGTTTGTCGTAATTTCAGGAACATCAAATGACGATTCCACCACCTCGTCGATGGAACGGTTTTTCGCTTCTACCGGATCCTTCGTAAAAAATTCCATGACGACAAACGTAGTCAGTGCAGCAATTCCAACGGTTGAAATAATGATTAATAATGCAGTTATAAATTTTTTACTCATTTTCTTGTCCCCCGAAATAGAAAGCTTTCCCAAAACCAAATTGTTTATAAAGCTCATTGATTTTTGTTACTACTTCCGTCTGTGAATCTTTTACTATATATTTTTTGCCGGATATTAACGTAATAGTCGTATCAGGAAACGATTCAATCCGTTCGATTAACAACACATTCAGATAAAAAGCTTCGCCATTCAGTTTTGTTAATTTGATCACGTTTCAAGCTCCCCCGTTCTTCCTATTAACGTTTTAAGCCAAGGAGCTCCTGCAAAATTTCGTCAGAAGTTGTGATGATTTTCGTATTTGATTGAAAACCTCTTTGTGCCACAATCATTTCCGTAAATTCTTCCGCCAAGTCCACATTGGACATTTCTAGTGAACTATTAATCAATGAGCCTGCTCCATCCTCTCCTGGAACGGAAAGTTCGTTAAGCTGCAGCCCATTGCCATTTTTGTCGATAGAACCAGAGTTAGGTGTTTCTCTAAAAAGATTGTTTCCGATTTTTTCTAATCCTTCTGGATTTGGAAAGTTCGCAAGCCGGATTTGTCCAGCGACTTTTAACTGACCGTTTCGATCAATAAACGTAACCTTTCCATCAGGCCCGATGCTAAAGCTTTTAGCCGAAAGCGGAATTTGGATGAGACCGGCTTCTCCGCTCAACGAATCCGTCCATTGCGCCTCTTTTAAACTTTCGGCAATATCTTCGTATTTAATGACTGCTTGCCCAACATTGTTAAGAGCAACTTTATAATTCTCAATTGTCCCGATCAACTTCGTCATTAAATCAAGCGTATTCGTGTCAGCACTTGAACCCAATGGGATAGCTGTTGACGGATTTTGCGGATAATCCCCCGCTGTAATCGGCAGAATCGGATTCGTGATTGTTGTAATGACGTCAGTATATGGCGGTGTAGTGTTAAAATTATTAATAGAATTATTTAATTGTCCGATTGCCGTTTCAAACTGGTCTCGAATATTCCCAAACCCTGACGTTGGGTTTGTAATGGCTGCATTAAACTCTGTCCATATATCAATTAAAGCATTACGTGCATTTTGCATAGAGGTGTATAAAGGTGATGGGTTTGGTTGTCCGGCTTTTTCCCATATTTCCACCGCATCATTATATGCTTCATAAGCTTCCATCAATGCATTCGCTCTTTTTGAAATGTCTCTCAACGATTCATACATATTTTTATAAGGTGTATTGAAAGACGTGATTTGCTGAAGCGCTGCATTTGCTTTTTGAATTCCTTGATCTGTCGGAGGAATTTTTTCACCTGTTTCGCCAATTAAGTAAAGCCCTTCGCCAGTTACTAAATATCCGTTTGCGTCCAAATAAAAGTTTCCAGCGCGGGTGTATGCTAAATCAATTGCTCTATCAATGGCGCCCAAAATTTTATTGTCTCCAAATTGCCCTGCGTAATCAATGTTGACTCTCGTTAAATCGGTAATCACTCCGACAGGAAAAAAACCGTCTCCGCTGATCGCTACATCAAGAAGTCTTCCCGTTGATTGAGTTGGTCCAGATGTATGAACAGTGTCGATTGTTCCGATTGCCGCACCCAATCCTACCTGTGCTGGATTTATACCTCCTCGTCCATTTACAGCGGCGCTTGCGCCTGAAATTTGCTGGTTGACTAATTCTTTAAAAGTGACACGTCCTTTTTTGAAGCCGTACGTGTTGACATTCGCGATATTGTTGCCAATGACATCCAATTTCAATTGAAAATTTTTCATTCCGCTAATACCAGAATACATGGAACGCAACATATGAACCTCTCCCTTTCTTTAAAATTTTAATATTATTATCCTTCCTGATCAGATGAATCGTTTTCTCCAGCTTCGGATACTTTCGTAATACTTGAGCTTTCCACTTCATCGCCGTTGGCAAGCGCAATGATGACTGTATCTCCATTCATCCGCACGCTTTTGACAATGCTCTGCTTTTGCTCACCTTCTTTTGAGTATTCTACCGATTTGCCGATGAGCTGCGAATATTTGATGAGTGCATCCGATTTTAAAAAGGCTTCAAGCGATTTATTCATGTTTGTTATTTGTTCCAATGTTGAGAAATTCGCCATTTGGGCAATAAACTCTTTATCTTCCATTGGATTTAGCGGATCCTGATATTGCAATTGGGTAATCAATAACTTCAAAAAATCATCTTTTCCAAGAGTTGACTTAGCTTCCCTTGCTTTGTTTTCTGTATAGGTCGATAACAAATAGCTGTCGATGGAAATTCCGCTCATAAGAACCTCCTATATAATGGCATTTACATACTCTTTTAATTTTTCCATAAAAGTTTGGTCGTTCTGCTGTTCATTTTGATGCTTTTCTTGATCTTCCCCGTTATGTTGCTGCGAATTGCCACGTCCTCTTTTTTCTTGAAAGAAATAATGCTCTTCGTCAAAAATATCAAAGCGGTCAATTTGCAATGTTACATTCGGCAGCGAATGCTTTAACTGCTGAATACTATGCTCTAACAATTCTTTCGCTGATTGAGTCGATGTCTTAATTTTGGCGCTCATTTGGTCGCCATCTTTTATTAATTGAATGGTAATGGTCCCTAAATGCTCCGGAGTGAGTCGTATCGTCAATTTTTGTGCGCCATTGGGAAGCTGGCCAAATCGACTTGTTTTTATTACGTCTTTTAACTTTTGAAAAAATTCCTCTTGGACGTCTATACTCAGTTCAGAATCAATTTGCGAAGCCGGATTTTCTGAGCCAAATTTGTTTATGTATGATGTAAGAGTCAACTCAAACGTATCCTTCGTTTGGCCCGTTAGGAAATTTCCAACACTTTTTTGTTCAGCACGGCTCTCTTGTTGAACAAACTCCATTAGAGGATGTGTTCTTGCCAATATTTCCTCACGCTGCACAAATGGTTTCTTATTCGTGTCCATTTGTTGTATAAAATGAAGCGGCTCTGATGTTTCTAGATCATTAGGCAATATGTCAGCTATGGTAGCACTGTGATTCTCATATTGTCCAATCCGAACAGCTGTTAAAATATTTTGAAGCATCGTGCTGCCTAGATCGCCATACTTTCTAGTAATGGTTTCAAAAACTTCGAGCATTCGAATAAACTCGCTCGGCTCATTTCGTTGTAAATAAGCTAAAATAGCAGTGATTTGCTGAAAAAGTACAGTTTTTTCCGGACTTTGCTCCGTATGATCAACATTCAGTTCCATATTGCTCGCAAATGTCAATTCCAACTTTTCAGAAGAAGGTTGGCTGACAGAAGATAAACTGCTGTCTTCTCTCTCCTGTTTGTCTTGAGCGTCTGTTTCCTGATCGTACAAAATGTCAAGAGAGAGCCAATTTTTGATCGCATTTTTCAACTCTTCTAAGATAGTTGTTTCGATTTCAAATTTTTGCGGTTCATTTCCTTTCACCTGATCGGCTGGCTTCATGTTCACAAGCTGATCAAAAAACGTTTGAAAAGTTGACTCTTCCTTTTTTTCTTCTCCGTTTGTTGATTGTATGTTTCGCGTGTTCAATTGGAAAAACTGCAATTTAATGGCATCCATTTGTTCACCTCCTGTAATATGATCAGAATGTCATGTAAGTTATTTATTGAGCAGCTGCCTCTTCAGTTGCTGATGGTACAGATTCGGCTGCTGGTTGTTCAGATTGAGCTGCTGATTGCTCGGATAACAACTTCGTATATTTGGCAGCGTCTTGGGGAGTCATTTTTTCTAAAATTCTAGCAAGCACGGCTTTTTTTAAAGATGATAGTATGCTGATTGCTTCATCATCAGAAAGCTCTGTAATGATGGCAGCTGCTTTTTTACTTGACATTTCTCCATATACTTTCGCAATATCAACGGCTTGTTGTTGATTTTTTTGCGGATTGGTTTGAGCTGCGTTTTCCAATGAGTTGATTTGCTGTGTCAGCTCTTGTATTTCTTCATCCTTGCTTTTCAGCTGTTCTTGCAGCTGATTGATTGTGTTTTCCTGCTCTTCAATCTTTTGCTTGAGCTCTTCTTGCTCTTTTTCCAGCTGCTCGTTCAGCCTTTCAAGATTTTCTTGCTTCTGACCTCCTTGCGCTAAGTCCGAAATAATCGGAATATTTTGGGCCGGCAGAATGCCGAGAAAAAACATGACGATTACGGCGACAAGCCCAAGACTAAAAAGTGATAAAAATATGGTCAAGAAAGTTTTTAAACCGCCTCGTTTCTTTTCTTTTTTCGCCATCATTTCCACCTAATTTCTATGAAACGAATATGTAATGATTGATATTTCATCCATCATTTTTCCTTCTTCTCGTTTCCTTAGCTCCATAAATTTCTTGTAATCTTTTTCTTTTATTTTTTCATATTGCTTTACTTCTATATGTTTTTGCATCAAAATCGACTGTTTTTCATTCATTGCATTACGAGAATAAATGACAAGCTGCTGGTAATGCTCAATTGTTTTTTCCAAATTTTGAACAAACTGTTGATACTGCTTAATTTCTTGAACGGACATCCCTTTGTTCAATTTTTCTTCTTGAAGCTTTACGAACTCCTCTTTTTGCTTTAAAAATGTATACAGCTTTGTTGCAACTTTTTTAAAATTTTCAACGGAATCTTCATATTCTTTTGATGATTTTCGTTTCTCATTTTCCTTTACATCCAATATTTTTTGGTAGCGGAAATGGTATGTCATGTCTTGTCACCTTCTTCAAGTAGCGAAATTAATTGCTGTACGCTTTCCTCAAATGTTATTTTTTCATTCATATGCTGCTGAAGAAATCCGTTTATTTTCGGATAATAATCCATTGCTTGATCCATTTCTTTTGAAGAGCCTCTTTTATATGCGCCGATCTTAATTAAATCTTCTGACTCGGTATATGTAGAGTACAATGCTTTCAGTTTGTTCGCAGCTTCCAGATGCGCCGGTTCGACAATATGGTTCATAAGGCGGCTGACGCTTTTTAAAATATTAATTGCAGGAAAATGTCCTCTATTCGCCAACTCACGATCGAGCACAATGTGCCCGTCCAAAATTCCTCTCACAGTATCCGCTATCGGTTCGTTCATATCATCGCCATCAACTAAGACAGTATAAATGGCTGTGATCGAACCCTTTTCATTATTTCCTGTTCTTTCTAAAAGTCGAGGAAGCATGGCGAACACTGAAGGGGTGTATCCTTTTGTCGTCGGCGGTTCCCCAACAGCCAGTCCAATTTCCCTTTGCGCAATCGCTACTCTCGTGACTGAATCCATCATAAACATGACATTATATCCTTTATCTCGAAAATATTCTGCAATCGCCGTTGCAGAATAGGCAGCTTTAATTCTCATTAAAGCCGGCTGATCGGAGGTTGCCGCCACAATAATCGTCCGCTTTAGCCCTTCTTCGCCTAAATCTCTCTCAATAAATTCTCGAACTTCTCTTCCCCTTTCACCTATTAAGGCAATCACATTTATATCTGCTCCTGAGCTTCTTGCGATCATTCCGAGCAAAGTACTTTTTCCAACGCCGCTTCCTGCAAAAATACCTACCCGCTGACCTTTCCCAATCGTTAAAAAACCGTCAATTGCTTTCACACCCACTTCAATTTTTTGGATGATCGGCGGCCGGGTTAACGGGTTCGGCGGCTCATTTTCAGACAGAATAGTCGTTAAACCTTTTGGAAGATTGGATCCGTCCATTGGATGACCAAATGCATCTAATACTTTTCCGATCAGGCTGATTCCCGACTTTATTTTCAGGGGCGAGCCTGTTGCTTCCACGACACAGCCAGGTGCAATTTGGTTGACCTTTGTAAACGGCATTAATAGAATATTTTCTTCTTTGAATCCGACAACTTCTGCCAGCGTTTTTTCATTTTTCCCTACATGTACATAGCAAACATCACCGATGGAGCATTCAGGTCCGCGTGATTCAATCATGAGTCCGACTACTTTTTTCACTTTTCCATATCTCTTATAAGAGTCCAGCCGATCTATATGGTCGATCAATTGAGCTAGTTTCAATCGCTTCAATCCTCCCTGACAAGATTTAACAGCTTGCTTTTTAATTGCTCCAGCTGTGTATCAATGCTCGCATCAATTTTTCCAAATGGCGATTCTACACAAATTCCGTTTTCGGGCAAATTTACATCCGGAAAAATATAGAGCTCCGTTTTGGTTGTAAATAGTTCCATTAATTCTTCTTTTTGTTCAAGCATAAATTCATATTTGTCAGGGTGAACGTATATTTTGACTTCTGGATATTCCTTTACTTCACAAATCACTTCGCGAACCAATCCAGTAAACAGTTCAGGCTCTCGCTTTAGGTTGGCTGCAATAATTTTTTCCGCTACTTTTACAGCAATTTCAATAATGGTTTCCTCGGAAGCTTCTATTTTTTTCTCATAATCTTTTTTGGAAAGCTGGACTACCTGTCTGGCAGATTCAATCACATTTTCATACTCTTGAAGTCCATCTTTTTTCCCTTTTTCAAAACCGGCTTGATACCCTTCTTTTCTTGCTTCTTCTATTAGGCGCGCTTTTTCTTCCTGCCAAGCTTCCCTTTCTTTTTCGATCTCCTTAAGCAATCGCGTTTTTTCTTCTTCAGCTTTTTCTAAAATTTTCTCTGCTTCCAAATGGGCTGCCTCAAGGAACTGTGAGCGCTGTGTGTTCTCTTCTTGATCGGAAGCGGCGAACTCTTCCTGAATTTGGATCGTTCTGATCGTCAATTTGTGCGGCTTGTGCAATGACCAAGCATGGCCGGATTTTATGACTCTAGACAATGATTTCATCTCCTTGTCCTCGAGCGATCACAATTTCGCCAGCATCCTCTAATCTTCTTATCACTTCAACAATTCTTGATTGCGCTTCTTCTACATCACGAAGCCGAACAGGACCCATGTAATTCATTTCCTCCTTGAATGTTTCCGCCATTCTAGTTGACATATTTTTAAAGACAATTTCTTTCACTTCATCCGACGCAACCTTTAACGCCAGCATGAGATCATTATTATCCACTTCGCGAATGACGCGCTGAATGGCGCGGTTATCCAAGGTAACAATATCTTCAAATACAAACATCCGCTTTTTGATTTCTTCGGCCAGCTCGGGGTCCTGTACTTCTAGTGCTTCCAGTATCGTTCGTTCTGTCGAGCGGTCGACACCGTTTAACACTTCCACTACTGTTTCGATTCCACCCGTTTCTGTGAAATCTTCCGTTACAGTAGAAGAAAGCTTCTTCTCTAAAACTTGTTCAACTTCATTAATTACTTCAGGGGATGTGCGGTCCATAATGGCGATTCTTCTTGCAATATCCGCTTGAACTTCCTGAGGCAAGCTCGATAAAATTTGTCCCGACTGCTTGGCATCCAGATAGGACAAAACTAAAGCGATCGTTTGCGGATGCTCGTTTTGTATAAAGTTTAAAATTTGAGCCGGATCTGCTTTTCTAACAAAATCAAACGGCCGTACTTGAAGAGAAGATGTCAGCCTTCTGATTATTTCACTTGCCTTTTCCCCTCCTAATGCTTTCTCAAGCACCTCTTTCGCATATTGGATCCCCCCTTGGGCAATATAATCTTGCGCAAGGGCGATTTGATGAAACTCTTCAATCACTTCTTCTTTTTTTTGCGAATCCACTTTCCGTACACTCGATATTTCTAATGTAAGCTTTTCAATTTCTTCTTCCGTGAGGTGTTTATAAACGGAAGCAGAAGCTTCCGGACCTAAGGAGATCAATAAAATAGCAGCCTTTTGCCTACCGTTTAACTTTTTCATATGTCATTTCCCCCTAGTCTTCATAGAGCCAAGTGCGCAACAGTTTAGCGAATTCGTCAGGCTTCTCTTTGGCAAGCTCCTCAAGCTTTCTACGCTGCTCATTTGCTTTCGTTTGCTCGACAGATTCTTCTTCTTGCACAGGCTGCGGCACCACTTCTTCTATTTCGTCAAATTCATCATCTTCATACTCATCTTTTTCGTCTCTCCGTCTTTTCCACCACCATAGGAATAACAAGCCAAGAAGCAGAATGCCTGCTCCAATTAACACATAGCCCCAAATTGGGAATGATGATGGCTCCTTTAAATCATCCGCATTTATTTTGCCTGAAAACGGCTGAACAGAAACTACGATTTTATCCTCAATGTCTTGATCCGTTAACGGCTCGGCCTCCGGATCTTCATTGATGCTTGTCCGAACAATTGTTGATAAAATTTGTTCAATATCATCTACACTCTGCTGCGGCAACGAATTTGGATTTTCCGGATTCGGGGGCTCAACCATAACTTGAATGCCCAGATCTCTAATTTTATATGGACTTTCAACAATTTCCCGTTTGATCCGGTTTACCTCATAATTAATTCGGTCTTCAATTTTTTCATATTCTCCTTCTCCGTTTGCACCGGCAGCCTGTTGATATGTATTCGGGACATCTGTTTGACCTGTTCCAGCAACGCCGGCAGCTTGCGCCCCAGTACCTGTGTATGTTTCCGTAATCCGTTCTGCACTGATGGCAATTCCTTCATTGTTCTCCTCATCAACTGGCTCGACTAAGTTTTCTTCCCGCTTTTCCTGGGTAAAATCAATATCAGCTGATACGTTGACAACCACTTTGTCTTGGCCCATCATCGTACCCAGCATTCTTTGCACTTGCCGTTGAATATTTTTTTCAATTTCCGATTTGATTTCAAGCTGGGAAGCAAAATTAGTGCCAGGTGTATCCTCTTGTTTCAAATCATAATAATCAAAATTTTGGTCCATTATAACAATGTTTTCAACAGGTAAATTCGGCACGCTCTTGGAAACAAGGTGATAGAGTGCATTCACTTGCGATTGGTCAAGCTTGTAACCCGGCTCCAAATTTAAAACAATGGAAGCTGATGCTTCTCCTGCGTCCTCGCCGACGAATACCGTTTCTTTAGGTAAATTGACCATCACTTTAGCGTTTTTTACGCCTTCGATTTCTTTAATTAAATTGGCCAGTTCCGTTTGTGTAGCTTTTAATTTTAATACATCAAATTCATTATCTGTCATGCCAAAACCGATATTTTGTCCAAAATACGAATAATCGATATTTCCGCTTTCAGGAATACCTTCAGCAGCAAGCTCCACTTTCAGTGCATTTGCTTCGCTTTCCGGCACTTTAATAGTTGTTCCGTTATCGGCTATTTCCGATTGAATCCCTTTGTTATCGAGGGTTTCTTTGATTCGGCCAGCTTCTTCCAATGATAAATTCGTATATAGCGGTATCATTTTCGGTTTTGACAAAACTATTGACGAAACGATAATGGCAATGATGATGAGCGATGCGCCTCCGATGATGAGGGCTTTTTGCCATTTTGTCCTTTGCCTCCAAAATGACAAAATTGTATCCTTTATTTGCAGTAGTTTTTGATTCATTCTTTCTGATCCCCCGATAATGACATTCCATTTCTAAATAGACTAATTATATTTGCATTCTCATCACTTCTTGATAAGCTTCAATGACTTTATTCCTGAATTCAACAGTTGCTTCAAGTAAAATGCTCGCTTTTTGTGCTGCGATCATGACATCATGAAGCTCTACATTTTGTCCTGCTGCAAGAGCATTTGTCAGCCGATCGGAATTTAATTGAGCTTCATTGACAGCTTCCAGCGATTTTTTCAACATATCTGAAAAGGATGATTTCCCAGAATTTTCCTCACTTTGTGCTCGGTTTTCGAGCTGGATCGATTGAGTCGGAAAAGAAATTTGCTCAATCATTTACATCACTCCTATTCTATTTCCCTATTTCCAATGCTTTCAGCAGCATGTTTTTCGATGCATTAAAGCTTGTAACATTTGCTTCATATGAGCGCGTGCTGCTGATCAAGTCGACCATTTCTTTTAAAGGATCTACATTTGGCAAAGAAACATAGCCATTTTCGTCTGCATCAGGATGGTCGGGATCATAAACGATTTTAAAAGGCGTCTCGTCCTCAACAATGGCTTGAACTCTCACGCCGTTTCCAACGCCTTTCAGCTCTTGATTCAGAAAAGCTGAGAAAGGTTTTGTATCCTCTGCTGTTACAACCATTTTCCGGCGGTAAGGCTGCCATTGCCCGTCCACATATTCAGCTCTAGTCGTCTCCATGTTTGCCATATTCGATGAAATGACATCCATTCTCAGCCGCTGAGCTGTTAAAGCTGATGCGGAAATGTTCAAAGACTGAAAAATCCCCATTATGTACGACCACCTTTTATTACTGTTTTTAATGAATTAAATTTGCCATTCAATCTGTCAATCAATGCATTGTAGAAAATTTGATTTTCCGCAAGCTTTGCCATTTCTTGATCAATGTCGACATTATTGCCATTATGCTGATAAGCACTGTTTGTCCTCGTTTCCACAATCGATGTGCTTTCGCTGCCCACAAAAGGAAGATGACGCGGATTGGTCCGATATGCATCCAGTTTTATTTGTTGATCCAAAACGTTTTTAAAATTAACTGTTTTCGCTTTATACCCTGGAGTGTCCACATTTGCAATATTATTGGCTATAACTTTTCCGTTTAAGGAAGAAATTCGAATTACCTGCTCCAAATTGGCTATTGAATTAGAAAATATTTTCATTGCTCCCTCCAAAAGTATGATGATCTTGTATTGCAAAAGAAATAAGAAGTAAAAATGTCGAATTTTGCTAATTTATAAATATTATTTTAAAAAAGAAACAGCTTAAAGTCTATGTATAATTTGTAAAAAATCGTCGTACATTGCGATTATTTTTTTTCTAGTTCTAAATGACTATCACTTTTTTAACATTGGAATTTGATTTTGCAGCTTTTTCAGAGGGATAAGTAGGAGGTTAGAACTTATTGAAATTGGACAAATCAGCCGATTTTCAAGAAGAAATTTGTAGAAAACATTTATAAAAAGCTGCTTCAAAAGGTTTGATAAACAAACCTTTAGAGCAGCTTTCTTTTAATGGTTTTTTAATTTTTCTAGTTCAACTAAAAATTTGTTGTTTAACACTTTAATATATGTGCCTTTCATACCAAGAGAACGAGATTCAATGACACCAGCGCTTTCTAACTTGCGAAGCGCATTGACGATCACAGATCTGGTAATGCCGACGCGGTCAGCAATTTTGCTTGCAACTAGCAATCCCTCTGTGCCGCTTAATTCTTCAAAAATGTGTTCGATCGCTTCGAGTTCGCTGTATGATAAAGAGCTGATTGCCATTTGGACAACCGCTTTGCTTCTCGCTTCCTCTTCAATTTCCTCGGCTTTTTCTCTTAAAATCTCCATTCCAACAACAGTTGCCCCGTATTCAGCCAATATTAGGTCATCATCATTAAATTGGGTTCCCAGTCTAGATAATATAAGGGTTCCTAAGCGGTCTCCGCCTCCGATGATCGGTACAATGGTCGTATATCCGTTTTTAAAGAGCTCGCGGTTCTCAACAGGAAATGCAGTATATTCGCTATATACATCTAAATTTGGTGACGTTTCGGTAATATTAAATAAACTTTTCGTATACTCTTCAGGAAATTTTCTTTCCTCCAGCATTTTTTTCATGCGGTCATTATCTATTTGCTTGTTCAAGCCGAAGCCTAATACTTTTCCTCGGCGGCTGAGCACAAAAATATTTGCCTCAATGACTTCACTTAATGTTTCCGCCATTTCTTTAAAATTAACAGGTTTTCCTGCCGCCTTTTGCAGCATCGCATTAATTTTTCTTGTTTTTTCTAATAACTCCATGATCTCAAATCCTCCTAAAAAATTTCATCTTTTTATAAAATAAATTGACTTAAATCTTTGTTTTGAACAATTTTATTTAATTTTTCTTCCACATAGTTCGGTGTAATCACAACCTTTTCTAAATTTATATCCGGCGCTTCAAACAACAAGTCTTCCAGCAGTTTTTCTAAAATGGTATGAAGCCTTCTTGCCCCAATATTATCTGTATCTTGGTTCACTTGGTAAGCAATTTCAGCAATTTTACGAATAGCTTCGTCAGAAAATTCTAATTTTATACCTTCCGTCTCCAATAATGCTTCATATTGTTTTAATAAAGCATTATCCGGTTCAATTAAAATTCGGACAAAATCATCTGCCGTTAGCTTTTTCAATTCCACGCGAATCGGAAAACGCCCTTGCAATTCAGGGATTAAATCCGATGGCTTCGCCATGTGAAAAGCACCAGCTGCAATAAAGAGTATATGGTCGGTTTTTACGGTGCCATATTTTGTTACAACTGCAGATCCTTCCACGATTGGAAGTATATCTCTTTGCACACCTTCGCGGGAAACATCAGCACCAGAACTGTTGTGGCCGTTTTTGGCGATTTTGTCGATTTCATCGATAAAAATGATGCCTGATTGTTCCGCGCGTTCAATGGCAAGCTGTGTCACTTCGTCCATATCAATCAGTTTTGCTGCTTCTTCATTCGTCAAAACCTTTCGGGCGTTTTTCACAGTAAGCTTTCTTTTTTTCTTCCTTTTTGGAAGAAGACTGTTCAAAGCATCCTGCATATTAAAGCCCATCTGCTCCATCCCTGTCCCTTGCAGGAGATCGAACATAGAGGGCTGCTGTTCCTCAATTTCAACCGTAACAAAATGATCTTCTAGTTCGCCTGCTGCTAATTTGCGGGCGATTTCTCTCCGCTTCTCCTTTAGATCCTGTTCATTTTCTCCCTGAGTTTCGAACGAATTTGTTTGTTGATTTCCTCCGAAAAGCATTTCTAAAGGATTTTTGTAAGCAGCCTGTTTTTTCTTACTCGGGACGAGGAGCTCGACCAGCCTGCGATTGGCGTTTTCTTCCGCTTGAGCTCTTACTTCCTGCATTTTTTCTTCCTTCACAAGCCGGACGGAAGTTTCCACTAAATCGCGAACCATCGATTCCACATCTCGCCCGACATACCCTACTTCTGTAAATTTTGTTGCCTCCACCTTTACAAAGGGCGCGCCGACGAGCTTTGCAATTCTCCTAGCAATTTCAGTTTTTCCAACCCCAGTCGGACCAATCATTAAAATGTTTTTCGGAACTACTTCATCGCGAATTTTTTCATCCAATAAGCTTCTTCGGTATCGATTTCTTAACGCAACAGCAACCGCTTTTTTCGCTTCTTCCTGACCGACTATGTATTGGTCTAATCGTTCAACAATTTGTTTCGGAGATAATTGCATTTTTTTCATTCGCCTCCCTCCTTTCTAAAGTTCCTCAACGATAATGTTATTGTTCGTAAAAACGCAAATATTTGCTGCTATTTCTAGAGCGGATTTAGCGATTTCTTTGGCAGACATTTGTTCACCGGCATATTGTTTCAATGCACGGCCTGCAGCAAGGGCATAATTTCCCCCTGAGCCGATAGCTAAAATGCCATCATCCGGTTCGATTACTTCACCCGTCCCAGAAAGGAGCAGAAGCTTTTGGGCATCCATCACAATTAACATTGCTTCTAATTGTCTTAATACTTTGTCGCTTCGCCACTCTTTTGCCATTTCCACAGCCGCTCTTGCCAAATTGCCGTTATACTCTTCCAGGCTGCCTTCAAACTTTTCAAACAGCGTAAACGCATCAGCAACAGATCCCGCAAATCCAGCAAGCACTTTTCCATTATAAATTTTTCGGACCTTTCGTGCTGTATGCTTCATCACAACTTGATTGCCAAGTGTTACTTGTCCATCACCTGCCATCGCGCATTGTCCTTTATGGCGAATGGCAAAAATCGTTGTCGCATGAAATGTTGACAATTGCAAGCCTCCCTTTAAGAATCTTTTGCTCGTGGATGGTAGGCCATATAAACATTTTTCAAATGGTCTTTTGACACATGGGTATAAATTTGCGTTGATGATAAATGAACATGGCCCAAAAGTTCTTGAACACTTCTTAAGTCAGCTCCAGCATTTAAGAGGTGAGTCGCAAAAGTATGCCTAAACATATGCGGATGAAGATGCAGATTTTTTGCTGAAGCATCTATCAGCTGTTTTAATATATACCGAACTCCCCTTGCTGTTAAAGGCTTTCCCCGATGGTTTACAAACAAAAAGCGATGATCCTGTCCGGACTGATTTTTCATCAGCTTGCTTCTGCCATCATGGATATATCGTTCCGCTGCCTGACGTGCATAGCTTCCGAAAGGCACATAGCGCTGTTTGTTTCCTTTTCCATTTACTAAAATGGTCTCAATGGAAAAATCCAGGTCTTCAAGGCGAATTTGGCATAATTCGCTTACACGGATTCCCGTTCCATATAAAAATTCCAAAATCAATTGATTCCGCTGCCCGAGCGGATCATTCAGGTCGGAAATGGAAAACAGCATTTCCAGCTCCTCATCAAATAAAAATCTAGGGATCGCTTTTTTTTGCTTCGGAAGTGACACTAAAGAAAAAGGATTATCCGTTACATATTTTTCCCGCAAAAGAAAATGATAAAAAGTTCTAATGCTTGAAATTTTACGGGAAATGGATGTTTTGGAATACTTTTTGCTTAAATCCGTCAAAAAAATACGTATATCTGAATATTGAACGTCATCCAGCCTTTCTAACCCTTCTTTTTCCATAAAAGAAAAAAAATCATTCAAGTCATGCAGATAATTCACAATTGTATATTGTGAATAATTTTTTTCAATTTGTAAATATTCAATGAATAAATTTAAAAAATTCTTAACATTTTCCACTATTAGCACCTCACAAAGGGCTACTAAATCGTATCACATTTGCAGTAGCCCTTTCAATCCATTTTATAATTTTTTCGAAATTTTTTGAATAGTTTGAAGTGCTCTTTTTGCCAATTGTTCATTTCTTTCTTTTTTCACTTTAATGTGGGTGTCAAGCGGTTTAAAAAGACCAAAATTCGCATTCATCGGCTGAAAATTATTCGGATCTGCCGTTGTAATATACTTTGCCATGCTTCCCATTGCTGTTTCATCAGGAAATTCAATCAATTCCTTTCCCAAAACGAGGCATGCCGCATTAATGCCTGCTATTAATCCGGAAGCAGCTGACTCAACATAGCCTTCTACGCCAGTCATTTGTCCGGCGAAAAACAAATCCTCGCGCCCTTTATATTGATAAGTTGGTCTAAGCAGTTTCGGGGAATTGATAAACGTATTTCGATGCATCACTCCATATCTGACAATTTCCGCCTTTTCAAGCCCCGGAATCATCTGAATGATTTCCTTTTGCGGACCCCATTTTAGATGAGTTTGGAAGCCGACGATATTATACAAAGTCCCTGCCGCATTATCCTGCCGCAGCTGGATGACGGCAAAAGGACGCTTTCCTGTTTCGGGATGCTCCAAGCCGACAGGCTTCATCGGTCCGAAAAGAAGCGTTTTCTTTCCTCTCTTTGCCATGACTTCAATCGGCATGCATCCTTCAAAAAAGATTTCTTTCTCAAATTCTTTTAGAGGAACAGTTTCCGCGCTGATTAATGCCTCATAAAAGCGGTCGAACTCTTCCTCTGTCATCGGACAGTTTAAATATGCAGCCTCCCCTTTGTCGTATCTTGATTTCAAATATACTTTTTCCATATCAATGCTGTCTTTTTCAATTATCGGTGCGGCTGCGTCGTAAAAATATAAATATTCCTCGCCAGTAAGCTTTTTTAATGCTTCCGATAATGCTTCTGAAGTTAAAGGTCCTGTCGCTATTACCGTCGGCCCTTCTGGAATGTCCGTCACTTCTTCGTGAAAGACGGTAATATTGGGATGTTCTTTCACCCGTTTAGTGACGATATCCGCAAATTCGTGGCGATCAACGGCAAGTGCACCCCCAGCCGGAACGGAACATTGATCAGCAGCCGAAATAATTACGGAGTCACACATTCTCATTTCTTCTTTCAATACTCCGACTGCATTTGTCAAAGAATTGGCTCTCAACGAATTAGAGCAGACCAGTTCAGCAAATTTATCCGTATGATGGGCCGGAGTTTGCTTTTTTGGACGCATTTCGTACAAGCGAACTTGAATGCCTCTTTTGGCAATTTGCCATGCCGCTTCGCTTCCAGCTAGCCCAGCACCGATAACGTTGACAACTTGATTGTTCATTTTAGCACTCCTCCGTCTTTTTAAAAGCTCTCTTCTTGTTGTGTTTTCGAAAAAAACTGCCGAAATATCTCCATGAAGAAGGTGAGCTTTACATTGCTCACCAAAGAGAAGATATTTGTTAACGCTGCGGTTCTTCTTTATAGTCGCAAGAAGAACATTGCACTTGAACACCTTTTTTCAAACGTTTTTCTACCAAAATTTCTCCACATTTCGGACATTTTCTTTCAACCGGCTTTTCCCAAGAAATAAAATCGCACTCTGGGTAACGGTCACATCCATAAAATACGCGGCGTCTCTTCGACTTTCTCTCCACAATATTTCCCTCATGGCATTTCGGACACTTCAAACCGATTTCTTTTAAAATCGGTTTTGTATTGCGGCAGTCTGGAAAATTGGAGCAAGCCAAAAATTTTCCGTACCTTCCCATTTTGTAAACCATTTCGCTTCCGCATTTTTCACACTTTACACCGGCATATTCATCTTTTATTTCTACCTTTTCCATTTCATTTTCGGCTTTTTTAACATTCTTTGAAAAATCATGATAAAATTCATCAATAATTTTTACCCAATTTACTTTTCCTTCTTCTATATCATCTAAATCATGCTCCATTTTCGCAGTAAATTCCACATCCAAAATTTCAGGGAAAAATTCCATCATCAGCTCGTGGACAATTTGGCCAAGTTCTGTTGGGACAAATCGTTTGTTTTCAAGCGCAACATACCCTCTTCTTTGAATGGTATCGAGCGTCGGTGCATAAGTAGAAGGACGTCCTATGCCTAATTCCTCCAGCGTTTTGACAAGCCTCGCTTCCGTATACCTTGGAGGCGGCTGTGTAAAGTGCTGCTCCGGTTTTAAATCTTTTGAAAAGATTTTATCCCCTTCCTGAAGATCAGGCAAAAGACGATTGCTTTTATCTTCTTCTTGATCGTCCGTCCCTTCTACATATACTTTCATAAAACCATGGAATTTGATTTTTGAACCGTTTGCACGGAATATAACACCATTGTTCTCCAAATCAACGCTCATCGTATCCATGACAGCCGGCGACATTTGGCTCGCGATAAATCGTTCCCAAATCAGTTTGTATAATTTATATTGGTCTTTTGTTAAAAAGTCTTTTATTTCATCCGGATTTCGAAAAGCGCTGGTCGGCCGTATCGCTTCGTGTGCATCCTGAACATTGCCTGATTTCTGACTTCCTCTCGTTTTTGCTTGCGCATATTCACTGCCAAACATCTTTTCAATATAACTGATTGCCTCCGATTTCGCTGTGTCTGAAATTCGCGTGGAATCGGTACGCATATAAGTAATCAATCCGACAGTGCCTTCCTTGCCGAGGTCAATTCCTTCATACAGCTGTTGTGCTACCATCATCGTTTTCTTCGCACGGAAATTGAGTTTCCTTGCAGCTTCCTGCTGTAAAGAGGAAGTTGTAAATGGAGGTGCAGGATTTCTTCTCCGTTCTTTTTTTGTTACTTTCGTTACGGTAAACTCATTTCCAATAACTTTTTGGAGCACCTGTTTTACATCTTCTTCTGTTTTCAAATCCTTTTTTTTGCCTTCAACACCCCAAAAAGCAGCTTCAAACGACTCCGTTCCTTTAAGAAAGTCTCCGTTAATCGTCCAATATTCCTCAGGCTTGAAATGTTTAATTTCATTTTCACGATCGATAATTAGACGGACTGCAACAGATTGAACTCTCCCGGCACTTAAACCCTTCTTTACCTTTTTCCAAAGGATCGGGCTGATATTGTAGCCGACCAGCCTGTCTAATACCCTTCTTGCCTGCTGGGCATCAACTAAATCCATGTTAATAGCTCTTGGCGATTTAAAAGAATCTTTGATCGCATCTTTTGTAATTTCATTAAACACAACGCGGCAATCGGATTGGATATCAATATCTAAGCTTTGCGCTAAATGCCACGCAATCGCCTCTCCCTCTCTGTCCGGGTCGGCTGCAAGAAAAACTTTTTTCGCCTTTTTGGCAGCGTTCTTGAGCTCTTTCAGAACCGGCCCTTTCCCTCTTATCGTGATGTATTTTGGTTGAAAATTGTGCTCTATGTCAACTCCCATTTGACTTTTAGGCAAGTCCCGAACATGGCCCATTGAAGCCTTCACGGTATATTTTTTTCCTAAATACTTTTCAATTGTTTTCGCCTTTGCTGGCGACTCCACAATGACTAAGTAGTCCGACATTCATTTTTCCTCCTTAAGAGGTTTTCTCTCTTTTTATGCATCAGTTTATGAAAATGATTGTTGATCATTCAACTGTTAAAATAATCTTCACTATTATTAAATATTCCAATGCATTTTGTCAAACAGTATTCATCAGCTTCCGCCTTTAGACGCAAAAAAATTATTTTTCTTCATACATCGGCTTTAATTCTTCTATAATCTCATCAGGTGACAGGGCAAGCGCTGCCCCTTCCTTTAACAATTGTATATTCCCTTGAAATAATGGATCAAATAATGGCACCGGGGGTGAAAAAACGATTCTCCCTTGTTCCAAAGCATGCTGGGCAGTGATAAGAGAACCGCTTCGTTTGGAAGCTTGAGCAACAAAGGTTCCTAAGCTTAATCCGCTAATAATTCTATTTCGCATTGGAAACATCCATTTTTCCGGTCTTTTATATGGAGGATGCTCAGAGAGGAGAAGATGCTCCTTTTGGATGATTTTAGCCAGCTCCATGTTTTCCTTCGGATAAATATGATCAAATCCGCCAGCGATTACGGCAATTGTTTTCGAATTTTCCTCAATGGCCGTCCAATGGGCTTTCGCATCAATACCGAGGGCAAGCCCGCTGATTATCGTAAATTTTTGCTTCGCCAAATGCGTAACAAAATATTGAACAAGGTCGCAGCCATATTTCGATGCATGACGGGTTCCGACAACGCTTAAATTTCGGATATTTTTTAATAGACTAATATCCCCTTGGCAAAATAAAACGGGAGGCGGATCAAAAATATGCTTTAAATACGTTGGATAATGGGAATCAATGATCGTAATCAGGTGAATATTCCTGTTTTTATAATAGTTTAGCAGGCTCTCCGTTGAAATGGATTGGTAATCTTCTATAAACGTTGAATAGTTTTTAGGAGGAATAAACAGACGGGTGGCTAATGTTTGAGGCGTTAGATGCAGAGCTTCTTCATACATGCCTTCCTGTTCAAAAAGCTGAACGATTCTTCTCTTTGCCGCACCTTTGCAATGAGCGAGTTTTATTAATAAATTTCTAGGATTAATAGCCCTCACCTCAATTCTATAAAGAAGGAATAGCCTTGTGGCTACTCCTTTTGTTTTAATGAGTTTTGCATTTTTCATATAAACCTTTTTCTTTTAAAACTGAGATTAACGTCTCACCAATAACGGAAGGAGTATCTGCGACTTTAATACCACATTCATTCATTTTCTTAATTTTTTCCGCTGCTGTTCCTTTACCTCCGGAAATAATTGCACCCGCATGTCCCATGCGTTTTCCTGGAGGTGCTGTTTGTCCGCCGATAAATCCTACGACTGGTTTTGTCATGTTTGCTTTAATCCATTCAGCTGCTTCTTCTTCCGCTGTACCCCCGATTTCACCAATCATAATGACGGCATATGTTTCCGGATCTTCGTTAAATGCTTTTAGCACGTCAATGAAGTTTGTGCCGTTTACAGGGTCCCCGCCAATTCCAACAGCCGTTGACTGACCAATGCCTGCTTGCGAAAGCTGATGAACCGCTTCATATGTCAAAGTACCTGAACGGGAAACGACTCCGACATGTCCCTTAGTGTGGATATATCCAGGCATAATGCCGATTTTACATTCGCCAGGTGTGATGACTCCCGGGCAGTTCGGTCCGATTAATCGAGTTTTCTTTCCTTCCATGTATCTTTTTACTTTGACCATGTCTAAAACCGGGATATGTTCTGTAATACAGATGACTAGGTCAAGCTCCGCATCAACCGCTTCCATAATGGCATCCGCTGCAAAAGGAGCTGGGACATAAATAACGGAAGCATTGGCACCGGTTTGTTTCACCGCTTCTTCAACCGTGTTGAAAACCGGAACTCCTTCGACTTCCTGACCGCCTTTGCCTGGGGATGTCCCGCCGACAATCTTCGTTCCGTATTCAAGCATTTGTTTCGTATGGAATAATGCAGTAGATCCAGTAATCCCCTGAACGATTACTTTTGTATCTTTATTAATAAATACGCTCATTCTTCTCCCTCGCTTTCCTATTTCACTAATGAAACGATTTTTTGCGCCCCGTCTGCCATAGACTCTGCAGATGTAATATTTAGGCCTGACTCTTCTAGTATTTTTTTACCAAGCTCAACATTCGTTCCCTCAAGACGAACGACTAGCGGGATCGTCAAGCCAACTTGTTTTGTCGCCTCAACGACACCTTGTGCGATGACATCGCATTTCATAATGCCTCCAAAGATATTGACGAAAATCCCTTTTACGTTTTCATCCGACAAAATAATTTTAAACGCTTCCGTAACCTTTTCTGCCGTTGCGCCGCCGCCGACATCTAGGAAGTTTGCTGGTTCACCGCCGTAATATTTAATAATATCCATCGTTGCCATGGCAAGACCTGCTCCGTTTACCATGCACCCGATATTGCCATCAAGAGCTATGTAGCTTAAATCATATTTTGAAGCTTCAATTTCTTTCGGATTTTCCTCATCTAAATCACGATATTCCAACACATCTTTTTGACGGTATAATGCATTGGAGTCAAAGTTTAGTTTGGCATCCAAAGCCATAACCTTTCCGTCGCCTGTAACGACAAGCGGGTTAATTTCCGCAATGGAGCAATCCTTTTCGACAAATACTTGATAAAGTCCCAACATAAATTTAACAGCTTGTCCGACTAATTCTTTCGGAATGTTAATGTTAAATGCGATTCGGCGAGCTTGGAAAGGTTGAAGTCCTACTGCCGGATCAATATATTCTTTGAAGATTTTTTCCGGTGTTTTCGCTGCCACTTCTTCAATTTCGGTGCCGCCTTCTTCAGACGCCATCAAAACAACGCGGGAGGTTGCGCGATCAACAACAAAACCAACATAATATTCTTTTTTAATGTCACAGCCTTCTTCAATTAAAAGACGTTTGACTTCTTTTCCTTCTGGTCCTGTTTGATGTGTAACGAGCGTTTTTCCTAACAATTCACTAGCATACTCGCGAACCTCTTCTAAACTTTTCGCTACTTTTACTCCGCCAGCTTTCCCGCGGCCGCCAGCATGAATTTGCGCTTTGACTACCACTACGTCAGTACCCAGCTCTTTTGCAGCTTCAACCGCTTCCTCAACGGAAAACGCAACTTTGCCGTTCGGTACCGTGACGCCGTATTTTCTGAGGATTTCTTTCCCCTGGTACTCATGGATATTCATATCCCATCCTCCTAACTTATGTATCTTAGCCTTTTCGAGGCAATTTTAGACTGCGCTTTCATTGTATAAAAATGTTTCATCATTGTCTACCATTCTTTATAAAAAGACATCGTTTATTTCATCTTTGCTGGTCTAAGCGGTATATAAAGCTTAAAAGCTCAGCTACCACTTCATAAAGCTCCTCGGGAATTTGCTCATTTATTTCCACTTCTGACAAAAGTTCAATAAGCGAGGGATCTTCTTGAATCGGAACATTGTTTTCTCTAGCTTTTTCAATGATTTTTTCAGCGACATACCCTTTACCTTTTGCCGATACTTTTGGCGCGGCGTCCTTTTCATCGTTATAGCTGAGGGCAACAGCTTTTAAATCTTTTGTTTCTTTTTTCATATTTTGATGTCCACCTTCTGGTAAGGTTGTCCGGAAATGACCTTTTGAGTTTGTTCATCCGTTTTTCCCTTTTGGATAGAGACTCCTGTTAAAACATAATTGATTTGTTTTAAATTTTCCTGAAGGCTTCCCAAATGCTGAACAATATCGCTTTCTTCAAGAATGTCGTTGTAAATCGTAACTTTTACAGCGCGATTTTGAATGAATACGTCCACTACTGTTTCTTTTATTTCTTTTAAATACAATGAAAAAACGATTCGGCAAAAATTAGGATTTATTTTTTCTGTTTCGTCTTTTTTTCCGTTGATTTGGATTGTAATATCCGTCCATTGCTCTCCTAACTGAATGGGGACATGAATAAAAAATTGTTCAACAGGTCCTTTTTGTTCCCGCATAAAATGCTGTCCGTTTATGTAATCTAAAGCGCGCTCCATCGCCCCTCTTAAACTTGAATGTTCCATATTTTGCAAATATTTTATAAGCAGTGTCTTTAATGGCCATTCACTCTGACCGCTACTGCTTTCAGCATGTTCAAATAAGCCGATTTTGGCTATCGCTGTTTTTAACAATTGTTTTACTTCTTGAGCGGAAACGTTGTGGATGCTTTGCTGAAACATCGCTTTCAGCATATTTTTTTCTTCCGCGTTCAGCATTTGTCCAATTCTACTTCCGTCCGCCTTGTCTTTTGTGAATGGTTGAAGCAATGCTTGCTCACTGTTTTCATTCAATATAAGCTGCTTAATGGCTAGCGGATTTTCTTTCATCCAAAATTCAAGCTTATTCAACAATTGCTTGGAAAAGGTGTCATTTCTTTCTCGCAATATTTGGTTCACTTCTTCGGCTTTATATAGAAAACGAAGGTTTGTAAGCTGAAACAGGTTTCGGTTTAGATCTTTCATGTCCTCGGCTCTTCCGCTATTGTTTAACATTTCGTCTAATTGAAAAAGGAGCTGAGACAGCTTCTTCTCATCTTGAACAGCCAGCAAAGGACGGATGACATGCTCCGCAATTGGCAGTTTTTTTTCAAAAGCGATGAGAAGCGCCTGAAATAAACTTTCACGAGGAGCTTTTCCCTTAAAGGACTGCAAAATGTTGATGGCAAGAGCCAAGTCTTTTTTGGAAAAAGGAATTTCATTTTCAAGCAGCAAATCAATAAGCTGCGAGGCCGTATTGTCAGCAGGCAGGCGGAAATGTTCAAGAATAGCTCGGCCTGTATGACCTTCATCTTTTTCCGGAAACAAAAGCTTCAGTCTGATTCCGCTTTCCGTTACTTCAGTCTGAAACCAATAAGTTTTCATTGCTTGAATATCCGCCTCAACAGCAGCGGTTAATTTCATTTTTCCAATTGCAAGCAATGCATGAGAATTAGGATAAATTTTCAACACTTTTCCTTTCACAATCTCTTGATCTTGAAATGTTTTGGCCGCGGGATCAAAAAGAGATTGAAGACTTATCTTCCTAAGAAGAGCAGATATTTCATTCATTCTTATCACCCGTTAAAAAAGTTTAACGCATCTTGTACCGGAGCAAAGCTTTTCCGATGATGCTCCGTCACACCGTGCTTCTCGATCGCTTCCAAATGCTGCTTTGTACCGTAGCCCACATGACGTTCAAAGCCGTATTCCGGAAATTGCTTTCCCAGCTCTTCCATGTACCTGTCTCTCACAACTTTTGCGACGCAGGAGCTTGCTGCAATCGTAATGCTTTTTTCATCACCCTTAATGATGGAAAGCTGCGGAATATTAATTGGTAATTCAAGAGCATCAATCAATAAATGATCCGGCTTTCCCTGCTTTAATTGATCAATGGCTAAAAGCATTGCTTTTTTTGTCGCATTGTAAATGTTTAGTTCATCAATTTCTTTTGCCGACACAAACCCAATCCCGACATCTACTGCCAGATCCATTATGTATTGAAAAAACTCTTCCCGTTTTTGCTTCGAAATTTTTTTCGAGTCCGTCAGCCCCGGCAAATAAAATTCATCAGGCAAAATCACGCAAGCAGCAACGACCGGACCTGCAAGACACCCTCTTCCCACTTCATCAATGCCTGCCAGCATTCGAAATCCCTTTTCTTTCAATTCTCTTTCGTATTTGCACATGTTTTGAAACTGCTGTCTCAATTGCTGCTCTTTTTCATATTGCTTCAGCCATTTTTTTACTAATTTTTGGACGGTTTTCCGCTCATCTTTTTGGCAGGCAAGAAAAAAAGGGTCGTTTATATCATGGATGGCACTGAGCTTTTCTTCAATTTCCTTCGCCGTTAAATTCAACTTTCTTCAACCTCTCCCTTAATATTTGCATTTGTAAATTTCGTTCGAATAGTTTGTACATGAACGGCTTCCTCGGCTGCAATTTGATTAAGCGTCTATTTTTCACATGCTCAAATGACTTTCAAGACTTTTTTACTATTTCCCGAAAGCTCTTTACCCGTCAAGAAAGGAAAACCGATTAACCGGTTAAGCGCCGATTGCACCGCTTCTCTCAAGTGAACGAGTTTTGTTAAAAATAAAATATAGACACGCGGAATGCGTGCCTTTATTCATTTGGCCGGTCAAAACTTATTTTCCCCAGCTTCAATGTCCGAACATCCCTTATGAACACTTCCGCCGTCTTGTCATAGTCTATCAGGCCGCCAGCTGATAAACAGCCTCTTTTTTTTCCAATATGATCAAATAAGTCGACGATTTCATTTTCATTTGATAGATTGTCGATTTGATAGCGATCCATTAAACGATCTGGATAATGCTTGATCAAGTATCGCATCGCATAAGCTGCTACATCCTGCAAATTTAAAATCTCATCCTTAATGGCGCCTGTCGCAGCCAGCTTCAGCCCGACTTCTTCATCTTCAAATTTCGGCCAAAGAATGCCTGGGGTATCGAGCAGCTCCAATTCTTTTCCTGTCTTGATCCAGCTTTGCTGTTTCGTTATGCCTGGACGATCGCCGGTTTTGGCAATGTTTCTTCCTGCAAGGCGATTGATCAGCGTTGATTTGCCGACATTCGGAATTCCAACAATTAATGCGCGGATCGCCCTTGGTTTTACCCCTTTTGCTTTCATTTTTTCACGTTCTTTTTCGAGCAGTTCTTTTGAAAGCTGCACGATTTGTTTTAGTCCTGATCCTGTTTGCGAGTCGATGGCTATTGATGCAATGCCCTGTTCTTTGTAGTACTGAATCCATTCTTTCGTAATGCTTTCGTCTGCCATATCCTTTTTATTTAAAATTAAAATTCTTTTTTTATTGGCAATAATGTCATCAATCATCGGATTTCTCGATGACTGAGGGATTCGGGCATCGACAAGTTCATAGACAATATCTATCAGTTTCAATTTTTCAACAACTTGCCGTCTCGCTTTTGCCATATGCCCTGGAAACCATTGAATCGTCATCTACTTCACCTACTTTACAACTCCAAATTCAGAAAGCGGCCAATAAACAAAATTAGTTTTCCCCATAACTGATTCAATCGGAATGGTCCCTATATGCCGCGAGTCTTTGCTGTATCTTCTATTATCACCCATAACAAACAATTCGCCTTCAGGCACAGTTGATCTTCCAATAATGTCTTCAAGTTTAAATGGTTCTGTTAAAGGGCCATCCACGCCGTTTTGTTTATATTTTTCCAAGTATGGCTCTTCATACTTCTTGCCGTTAATGTAGAGGGTGTCATCTTTATATTCTATATGATCGCCAGGCAAACCGATGACACGCTTAATGTAGTCTTTCTCTTCCGTTGCATGAAAGACGACAATGTCAAAGCGTTTTATTTCACCAAGCTTCGTTCCGATTTTATTCACGATCATTCGGTCCTGGTCTTGTAATGTCGGCATCATGGAAACTCCATCAACGACAATCGGAGCAAAGAAAAACGTCCGAATGACGACCGCCAACAAGACGGCGACACCTAGAGCTTTCATCCACTCAAAAAATTCATTTTTTTTACGTGACATTTCTTTCACACCTTTATGTTTTTAAAATGGTTTTTTATTTATTTTAATACAATTATTGGCTTAACAAAAGAACATGTCCACCTATTTTTAAACAGATTATGCTTTCGTTAAATAATTTTTTCCAAAAATATTAAATGAATTCATAAGTGAATGACTGCTCACATGACAAAAGGGCCTGTATTGAATACAAGCCCTTTTTATGTTCGAATGTTTATCTTTCTTTAATGCGAGCTGCTTTACCATGTAGATTGCGCAAATAGTAAAGTTTTGCACGACGCACTTTGCCTCGGCGAACAACTTCGATTTTCGCAATTCTTGGAGTGTGCAGCGGGAATGTACGTTCAACACCTACGCCGTAAGAAACTTTACGAACGGTAAATGTTTCGCTAATACCGCCGCCGCGGCGTTTAATCACAACTCCTTCAAAAACCTGAATCCGTTCACGGGAGCCTTCAACAACCTTCACGTGAACACGGACGGTATCCCCAGGTCTAAATTCAGGCAAATCTGTGCGAAGTTGTTCTTTCGTAATTTCTTCAATTAATTTTTGCATCGCAATCATCTCCTTCCAACAGATGCTCATACAAGATGCTTGCAGCGGAACATCGTTTTAAAAAGACAAGACCGGCTGTCTATGTCACAAAACGTATCTTATCATAGGAAACAAACCATTTGCAAGCATTCATTTCGCCTTTTTTATTTCTTCCAGCCATTTTTTTTGCTTTTCCGTTAAAGAATAGCCGTCCAATAAGTCAGGTCTGCGCTCCCATGTTCTTCGGAGCGATTCTTTTTCCCGCCATTCGGCTATTTTTTCGTGATGGCCTGACAATAACACATCAGGCACCTTCATCCCCCTGAATTCAGCAGGGCGGGTGTAATGCGGATGTTCAAGCAGTCCCGTTGAAAAAGAATCATTTTGGTGCGATTCTTCATTTCCGAGAACACCTGGTAGAAGACGCACAACACAGTCAATGATGACCATCGCGGCAAGCTCACCGCCTGTCAGGACAAAGTCTCCAATTGAAATTTCGTCTGTCGCAAGAAAACGGATTCTTTCGTCGTAGCCTTCATAATGGCCGCAAATAAATATTAGATGATCTGCTTGAGCCAGCTGCTCTGCTTTTTTTTGGGTAAAGCGTTCTCCTTGCGGACAAACAAGTATGACTTTCGAATGCTGTGCGTTTCGCTTTTCTTTTACAGCCTCAACAGAATGAAAGATCGGCTCCGGCTTTAATACCATGCCGGCACCGCCACCGTACGGATAATCATCGACCGACTGATGCTTGTCTGTTGAATAGTCTCGAAAATTAATAACGTTAATCGAAACAGCATCCTTCTCCTGAGCTTTTTTTAAAATCGATTGGTTAAAAACTCCAGCGAACATATCAGGAAATAAAGTCAGTACATCAATAATCATTTGTCCAATAACCCTTCCATAGGAAAAATGATGACTCGCTTCTCTTTCACATCAATATGTTTCACAACATCCTCGATATATGGAATCAACAAATCTTTTTTGCCTTTTCGTTTGACAACCCACACATCGTTGGCACCGGGCGTTAAAATTTCATTTATGATCCCCAGCTCATCACCGTCTTCGGTATACACGGAGCATCCGATGATTTCATGAAAATAATATTCTCCTTCATCCAGGCTGCCAAGCTGGCTTTCTGGAACCTTTATGTCTGAGCCTTTAAACGGCTCAACCTCATTGATCGAATCATACCCTTCAAAAGACAATAAATCAAAATTTTTATGAATTCGATGAGATTTGACAATAACTTCAACAGGCTCTTTGTCTTTTTGAAAAATGTATAAACGGTTTCCGCGTTTATATCGCTCATCAGGAAAATCAGTTACGGAAACGACGCGCACTTCGCCGCGAATTCCGTGCGTATTGACAATTTTTCCGACTTGAAACCATTTTTCGGCCATATGATCACCTCTAGCGAATCTCTTTTACTACTCCATCTTCGATCACAATCGTTTTTTCATTCAGCAATTGATCCCAGTTGTCGCCTTCTTTTACTTCGATTACTGCGTTCACTTCCCGTTCTTTTAATTCGCTGCCTAGAGGGAGCATATCGATTTGCTGAAGCTTAAATTCCATCAACTTCATTTTTTCCTTTCTTTTGTTGATTTCCTGATGGTACTGGGAAATGATGGACTGGTTTTTTGTTGTTTTTTCAGCTTTTTTCAGCTGAAAATATAATTGATCGCATTCCCGTTTCATTTCTTCTTTTTTTGCCTGCCATTTATGAATCAGTTTTTCCTTGCTGTTTTCCGTCAATATTTGCTTTACTGTGATCGGATAAATGATTTTCATTCCTCTCTCCTCCAGTCATAAAATTGCTCCGAGGAGTATATTCATGGAAGATCCCTCCCGGCTTTTCCCTTCTGGCCAGAAGAGGGAGGTCTGGAATCGTCGCAATTTCAAATGTGATTTTTTGATCCTGCGAAATCAGCTTTTCTTCTTTTGTAAAAAAGGCGAGGAGCAATCCCCTCACCTTTTAATCATTAATTTTAAGCGTTACTCTCATTGATTTGCCGCTAGCCGCTGCATAAACGACCGTCCTGATCGCTTTTGCAATACGGCCTTGTTTTCCAATCACTTTGCCAATATCGTCTTGGTGAACAGAAAGAGTATATACAATTTCACCTTTTTTCTCCTCTCTGTTCACCTTGACTTCATCCGGATGATCAACAATAGCTTTGGCAATTGTTGTTATTAACTGTTCCATAATAATCACACATTATTTACTATATTTCGCATTGTGGAATTTTTCCATAATCCCTTGTTTCGAAAACAGGTTACGAACAGTGTCAGACGGTTTTGCACCGTTTTGAAGCCACTTAAGAGCCAATTCTTCGTCAATTTTCACTTCAGCAGGATCCTTTACTGGATTGTACGTACCGATCGTTTCAATGAAACGTCCATCTCTAGGAGAACGGGAATCAGCTACAACAATGCGATAAAATGGAGATTTTTTTGCACCCATGCGTTTTAAACGAATTTTAACTGCCATATTTTTTTACACCTCCGAAATATTTTCAACAAAATAGAATATTATCAATGATCAAAAAGTTTGTAAAGTGTTTTTTCTTAACAGAATAAATTTTTATTACATAAAAGGAAATTTAAATCCTTTTCGCTTGCCTTTTGTCATTGAAGTCATTTGCTTCATCATTTTTTTCATTTCTTCAAACTGCTTTAAAAGCCTGTTTACTTCCTGGACAGAAGTACCGCTCCCTTTAGCAATCCGTTTTCTTCTGCTTGCATTAATAATTTCCGGCTTCTCTTTTTCTTCTTTTGTCATGGAGCGGATGATCGCTTCAACGTGGCTTAGCTGCTTTTCATCAACTTGAATGTTTTTCAAGCCTTTCATTTTCCCTGCACCAGGCAGCATGGAAATCAACTCATCAAGAGGACCCATGTTTCTTACTTGTTCAAGCTGCTCTAAAAAATCATCGAAAGTAAAAGACATCGTCCTCATTTTTTCTTCCAGCTGCTTCGCTTTCTCCTGATCGACGTTCTCTTGAGCCTTTTCGATCAGGGTCAAGACATCTCCCATTCCTAATATACGCGATGCCATTCGTTCGGGATGAAACGGTTCGAGCGCATCCAGCTTTTCGCCCATCCCGGCAAATTTAATCGGAGCACCTGTTGCCGCACGAATGGAAAGCGCAGCACCGCCACGTGTATCCCCATCAAGCTTTGTCAAAATAACACCGGTAATGCCAAGCTCATCATGAAAGCTTTTTGCCACATTGACGGCATCTTGTCCAGTCATGGCATCGACAACGAGAAAAATCTCATCAGGATTTGCAGCTTCCTTCACCTGCTTTAATTCATCCATCAGATTTTCATCGATATGCAAGCGTCCGGCTGTATCAATGAGAACATAATCATGATGCTCATTTTTGGCATATTCCAGCGCCTGTTTGGCTATTTCAACAGGGCTTACCTTGTCGCCGAGTGAAAATACAGGCATGCCAAGCTGCTTTCCTAATGTTTCTAATTGTTTAATGGCTGCAGGACGATAAATATCAGCTGCAACAAGAAGCGGGTTTCGGTTATGTTTTTTTCGCAAGTAGTTGGCAAGCTTTCCAGTCGTAGTCGTTTTCCCTGCACCTTGAAGGCCCGCCATCAAAATCACCGTCGGCGGCCGTTTGCTTACGGCAATTTTGCTCTGCTCGCCGCCCATCAGCTCGGTCAGCTCTTCTTTCACTACTTTGATAACTTGCTGGCCTGGTGTCAAGCTTTTCATGACTTCCTGGCCAACAGCCCTTTCGCTGACTTTCTTAATAAAGTCTTTGACGACTTTATAGTTGACGTCCGCTTCCAAAAGAGCAAGACGAACTTCCCTCATCATTTCTTTGACATCCGCTTCAGAAACCTTTCCTTTGCCGCGGATTTTAGCCATCGTGTTTTGCAGTCGGTTGGCTAATCCCTCAAAAGCCATGGCGGCTCCTCCTAATCCAGTTTTTCCAAAAGATGAAGTAGTCGGTCAAATTCTTCCTTCATTTCTGATTGGAAAGGCAGACCTTTCAGCTTTTCAATTATTTTTTTACGCTCTTGAAATTTCTTGAACAGCTGAAGCTTCTGCTCGTATTCCTCCAGCATCATTTCCGTCCGTTTTATGTTGTCGTACACTGCCTGGCGGCTGACGTTGTATTCTTCAGCAATTTCACCTAGGGAGTAATCATCCAAGTAGTACAGAGACATGTAGCTTTTTTGCTTTGGCGTCAACAACGACTGATAAAAATCAAATAAATAATTCATCCTCGTTGTTTTTTCAAGCAACATCAACACCCCCTGTTGTTAAGTGAATTGCCTTTACATGTTTTTAGTGTATCGATTCTAACTGTAGATGTCAAGTTTTTTTCTTAACACAATTACGTTACGCTTCATCTACTAAATCGGCAAACAGCCCATAAACATATTTCTCTGCATCAAATTTCTCAAGATCGTCCATTTTTTCGCCAAGCCCCACCAGTTTTACAGGAATGTTCAGCTCATTTCGAATGGCTAGAACAATTCCTCCCTTCGCAGTGCCATCCAATTTTGTCAAGGCAATTCCAGTGACATTTGTCGCCTCCGAAAACTGTCTTGCCTGGCTCATTGCATTTTGTCCGGTTGTCGCATCAAGGACAAGCAGCACTTCATGCGGAGCACCTGGAATTTCCCGTTCGATAACCCGCTTTACTTTCTCAAGCTCTTTCATTAAATTCATCTTATTTTGAAGCCGTCCAGCAGTATCACATAATAAGACGTCTACTTTTCGAGAGCGAGCGGCCTGAATGGCGTCATACACGACGGCAGCAGGATCAGAGCCTGCCGATTGTTTAATCACATCTACGCCAACCCGATCCCCCCAAACTTCCAGCTGTTCGATGGCGCCTGCTCGGAACGTGTCGCCGGCAGCAAGAAGGACAGATTTTCCTTCTTCTTTTAATCGATGTGCAAGCTTTCCGATCGTCGTCGTTTTTCCAACACCATTGACGCCAACAAACAATACGATGTTTAACCGGCCGTCTTCAATGTTTAAATCGGTAGGAGCGCCGTCTTCTCCTTGGTAAATTTCAACAAGCTTTTCGGAAATGGCAGCGCGCACTTCCTTCGGTTCTTGAATGTTTCGCCTTTTCACTTCCATTTTCAATTCATCGATCAAGTCCATGACCGTTTGAACGCCGACATCGGCAGTAATCAAAATTTCCTCTAATTCCTCGAAAAATTCTTCATCAACCTTTCGATAGCGCGAAACAAGTTCATTTAAGCTTTCTGTAAAAGAGCTTCTCGTTTTTTCAAGCCCTTCTTTAAATTTTGCCGTTACTGAATCCTTCTGCTTTGAAATTTTTTCTTTTAATTTCTTAAAAAAACTCATTTATTTTTCTTCCTTTCACGACGATTTCACATATCTAACTGTATCTTCCAAGCGGACGGATACAACTTTTGACACTCCCGATTCTTGCATTGTCACACCATATAAAGCATCCGCTTCTTCCATCGTCCCTTTCCGGTGGGTGATGACAATAAATTGAGTATTCTCACTGAAACGCTTCAAAAATTTAGAAAATCTTTGAACGTTTGCTTCATCCAATGCCGCCTCTACTTCATCGAGAACACAAAACGGAACAGGACGTACCTTTAATATGGAAAATAGAAGGGCAATTGCAGTCAAAGCGCGTTCGCCTCCGGACAGCAGGCTTAAATATTGCAGTTTTTTCCCTGGAGGCTGAGCAATAATGTCCACTCCGGTGTTTAACAGATCGTCGGGATTTGTCAAAATTAAATCCGCTTTTCCGCCTCCGAACAGTTCTTTAAAAACGATATCGAATTGAGAACGTATTTTGGCAAACATTTGGGAAAACTGCTTTTTCATTTCTTCATCCATTTCGGCGATGACTTTAAAAAGAGTTTCTTTTGCATTCAATAAATCGTCCCTCTGTTCTGTTAAAAACTCATGCCGTTCACGCACCCGCTCGTACTCATCAATTGCCCCTAAGTTTACGGTTCCAAGCTCTTCTAATGCCAGTTTAATCAGCTTTACTTTTTTCTTCGCCTCTTCTTTCTCCATCTGTAAAGGAAAGCGGGCCTTTGCTGCTTCAAAAGTTAGCTTATACTCATTTTGCAAATAATTCAAGAGCTGATCAAGCTCCACATCCAGCCTGTTTAATTTCACTTCTTCATCTTTTAGAACGTCCGTCAGTTGTTTATGAGCGCGCTTCAGCTCTTTCCATTCTTTTTCTTCTCGTTCCAGCTCTTCTTGCATGCTCATTCGCTGGCGTCTGCGGGATGCGATCAATTCAATTGTTTTATTTTTGTCCTCAAGCTTCTCCTTTTTTATTTCTTCCAATTGGATTTCACCGGAGTGATCGCGGTCGATTTCATCCAATAATAGTTGTAAATCTTTTTCCGCCTCTTTCTTTTTTTGATTCGCCAGATGATATTCTTTTTCAAGGCGTGCTAATTGTTCCTTACTATTTTTAAAGGATTCCTCTTTTCCTGCAAGAATAATTTTGAGCTCTGTTATTTCCTGCATCCATTCTTCCTTTGATTTTTGCTGTTTCTCCTTCTTCTCGGCCAGCTGACGAATCTCTGAATCTAGCTGTTGTATTTGTCCTTCCATTTGTTCGATGGAGGACAGCAATTTTGTTTTTCTTTCATCTAACTTCTCCTGTTCTTCTACATAGGCGATTTTTTCAGCATCGTAAAGCTTCAAATGATCATTAATATTTCGCTCTTTTAATTCAATTTCCCTCAAGCTGCCCTTCAAAGCTTGCTCTTCCATTCGCAAAGAAGATCCTTCTTCCCGCAGATCATCAAGCTCTTTCTCTTTTTTGGCAATCGATTGCTTCAGATTTTTTACTTCTTTTTCGAGCAAAGCTGTCTTTTCTTCCATTTCCGCAATTTTGTCGCGAATCGACTCAAGCTCTCGGTTTTTGGTAAGGAAAGAAGGTGATTTCTGCTTCACCGCTCCTCCTGTCATCGATCCGCCTGGATTGACTACATCGCCTTCAAGCGTAACAATTCGGTGCGAGTACTGAATTTGTTTGGCAATCGCATTTGCCCCTTCCAACGTTTTTGCAATAATAACGTTTCCTAACAGATTTTCTATGATCGGCTTATATGCTGATTCATATTCCACGAGTTGAGACGCTATCCCGATAAAATCAGGATGGCTTTCTGCAATCGAAAGCTGATATTTCGGGATTGAGCGGCCTTTGATGACAGATAAAGGAAGGAACGTCGCTCTGCCGAATGCATTTTTCTTCAAAAACGCAATCGCCTGTCTTGCCGATTCTTCATCGTCAACGACTATATGCTGGCTTGCCGCGCCAAGAGCAATTTCAATGGCTGTTTCATATTCATGTTTCGTTGTCAACAGCTCGATAGCAGCACCATGTATGCCTTTTAGCTTGTGTTTTGCTTTTAAAACTTCGCGGACACCCTGGAAGAAACCGGTATAATCCTCCTGCATCGCCTCTAGCATTTCTTTTTTTGATTTTGCTTTTTGTAAATATTGATATGCTTGATAAAGCAGCGATTCCTTCTTTTCATATTGTTGCTTTAGGCTTTCCAACGTTTTTAAGCCTGTATGATAAGAGGAAAGCTGATTTTGCAATGTTTTTCCGATTTTAGAAAGCTGTGCTTCTATTTTCCCTTTCTCTTTTTTCAGCTCTTTTCTTTCGGAAATATATTTTTCGTTTGCCTCGTCTAAGCGGTCTGCTTTGACTTTTCGCAAGCTTAGCTGCTCCTCAATATAATTGATTTCATTTCGAGCGCTTGCCAGTTCATTTAATTTTTCAAAATAGTCACTTTTTAGCTGCTCAAGCTTTTCCTCGATGTTTCCATCCAGGCTTAGCAGGTCGTTTTCTTTTTTTTGCAGGAAGGATTTTAGTTCTTTTACTTCTTTTTCGCATGTTTCATAGACGCTTTTTTGCTCTTCTTTTTCTTTTAATAATTGATTTATTTGTTCAGTCAGCTCAGCGATTTGCTCTTTCAACTGCTGTTCGTTTTGCGCCGCATGTTTTTTTCTTTCTTTTAAAACTTCTTTTTTCCCTTCAAGCTTCTCCAGTTCTTCGCTTGCCAAAAGAAGAACTTGCTGCAAATCATTGATTGATTCATCCAATGCACTGATTTGATCCCGCATTTCTTCCAGATTCGCTTCTTTTTTTTGTATTTGCGATGTCAGCTCTAGTTCGCGATCGCGATTTTCTTCGACCGAACGCTTCAATGCTTCCCATCTATCATGAAGCTCTTCAATTTCATGCGCGAGAAGAGCGACCTCATGCTGCTTCAGTTCTTCCTTTTTATCCAAATAATCCTTTGCAATAGATGCCTGCATTTTAAGGGGCTCAATTTGCGCATTCAGTTCATATAAAATGTCTTGAACTCTATTTAAATTTTCTTCAGTTTCAGCAAGTTTTATTTCAGCTTTCTTTTTTCGGGTTTTATATTTTAGCACACCAGCCGCTTCTTCAAAAATTGTCCGCCGATCTTCCGGTTTCGCGCTTAAAATTTCTTCAACCTTTCCTTGGCTGATAATTGAAAACGCTTCTTTTCCGAGACCGGAATCCATGAACAGGTCGATAATATCTTTTAAGCGGCAAGATTGCTTGTTTATAAAAAATTCACTTTCTCCAGAGCGGTAAACTCTTCTTGTCACACTTACCTCATGATAATCGATCGGCAAAAACTGATCGCCGTTATCAAGAGTTAAAGTGACTTCCGCCATATTTAAACGTTTGCGAGTATCGCTTCCAGCAAAAATAATATCCTCCATTTTGGATCCTCTTAATGATTTTGCTGATTGCTCCCCAAGAACCCATCGAATAGCTTCTGTTATATTCGATTTTCCGCTCCCATTTGGGCCGACAACAGCGGTAACACCGCCAGCAAAATCAACGCTGATCCGATCTGCAAAAGATTTAAATCCTACGATATCTAAACGTTTGAGGAACATGGTGATCCCCTTTCATTCCAAATAAGTCTTTCCTATTTTACCATAACAAAAAATGATCGGAGCAATATCAATAAAAAATCCCCCGTTTATTTTTGGGGGAATTCGCCTAATTTTTGCAATCCTTGTTCAGCTGCATGCTGTTCTGCTTCTTTTTTGGAACGGCCCACTCCTGAACCGATCACCTCTCCGTTTAAAGATACGGTTGCAACAAATTCTTTATTATGAGCGGGGCCTTTTTCTTCCAAAATTTTATAATCCAAAACACCTTTTCCGTCACGCTGAATAAGCTCTTGCAATCTGCTTTTAAAATCCATCACATGAGAAAAAGCACCTTCGTCGATTTTCGGGAAAACGACCTTATTTAAAAAAGAAGTGACTGACTCAAGACCTTGATCCAAATACAAAGCGCCGATAAATGCCTCAAAGACATCAGCTAAAAGAGCTGGACGACCGCGCCCCCCAGTCATTTCCTCTCCTTTTCCGAGCAAAACGAGTTCGCCAAAAGAAAGCTCGTTGGCAAAAGTAACAAGCGATGGCTCGCAAACAATGGCAGCTCTCAGCTTTGTTAAATTGCCTTCAGACATTGTCGGATATTTTTTATACAAGTACTCCGAAACCGTCAGCTCCAATACTGCATCACCTAAATATTCCAGCCGTTCATTGTCTTCATACGGTTTTTTGCGATGCTCATTCACATAGGATGAATGTGTAAAAGCCTGAAATAAGAGCTTTTCATTCGTGAACGTAATGCCGATTTTTGCTTGGAAATCACGAAACTTTTCTATTTTTTTAAAAAAATTTTTTTTTAAATTTGTTTTGTTAGGCATACGTTACCTCCATTTTCTAAACAAATGAAACAACCTCTACTTTATGTTAACAAAAAAAGGGATGAAAAGGGAGAAAGCCCCGCAAAGATACGGGACTTTTTAAAAACATGCAATTATAGTTTACTCTGTATGTAATTAACTGCATCCCCTACAGTCACAATTTGTTCCGCTTCTTCGTCGGAAATTTCCATGCCGAACTCATCTTCTAATTCCATAACAAGTTCAACAACGTCTAGGGAATCAGCGCCGAGATCGTCTTTAAAAGAGGATTCAAGCTTTACTTCAGATTCATCAACTCCGAGACGGTCGACGATGATCTTCGTAACACGCTCCAATACATCTGCCATAACTTTCACCTCCCTCCAGTATTATAGAAGATTTGTCTTCATATTACTACAACGAATTCAAAATTAATACATGACCATTCCGCCGTCGAGACAAAGTGTTTGCCCTGTCATATAGGAGCTTTTATCAGAAGCTATGAATGTTACCATATTGGCAATATCATTCGGCTCGCCGAAACGTCCGAGCGGAATTTGTTTGAGCATTTCATTTCTTATTTGTTCAGGGAGCTGATCCGTCATATCGGTTGAAATAAAACCTGGCGCTACAGCATTTACTGTAATATTTCGGCCCGCCAGCTCCTTCGCAGTCGTCTTCGTCAGTCCGATAATCCCGGCTTTAGCCGCTACATAGTTTGCCTGTCCAGCATTACCAGCTATACCGACGATCGATGCGATGTTGATGATCCTGCCGGAACGCTGCTTCATCATTTGTCTTGTGACCGCTTTTGTACAATTGAAAACGCCTTTTAAATTTATGTTGATCACGTCGTCCCATTCTGATTCTTTCATTCGCATAAGCAAATTATCTTTCGTGATTCCGGCATTATTTACAAGAATGTCGAGACGGCCGAATCGTTCGATTACTTCATTGACCATGCTGTTTACTTCATCAGCATTTGCAACATTAGCGCGAATGGCAAAAGCTTTCCGTCCTAAGGATTCAATTTCTTTTACCACTTCATTGGCTTTTTCCTCATTACCAGAATAATTTACAGCGACATCCGCGCCATTTTTGGCAAGATCAATAGCAATCGCTCGGCCGATTCCGCGGCTTCCTCCCGTTACAAGGGCCGTTTTCCCTGAAAGCATAATCATACCTCCTTTATGTCATGAACAACTGCTTCTAATGATGACAAATCAAAAATATTGTATGTTTTAACGCTGCGATCCACCTTTTTGACAAGACCTGTCAGAACTTTTCCAGCACCGATTTCAATAAACGTTGTCACTCCTGCTTGAATCATCGACCGTACACTTTCTTCCCATCGAACAGGAGAATAAAGCTGCTCAATCAAAAGGCTCTTGATTTCATCTTTATTTTGAACAGGAGCAGCAGTCACGTTCGCGATGACAGGAACGGATGCATCTTGAATGGTCACTTCATCAAGCACTTTGGACAGCTCGCTGGCAGCCGGCTTCATCAATTCAGAATGAAATGGACCGCTTACTTCCAGCGGGATTACCCGCTTGGCACCCTTTTCTTTAGCAAGCTCCCCAGCTCTTTGTACTCCTTCTTTTGTTCCAGAAATAACGATTTGCCCGGGACAATTTAAATTTGCCAGTTGTACTAGAGTGCCTTCATTCGAGATTTGTTTTGTTATGTTTTCAAGTTCTTCCTGCACCATACCTAAAACGGCAGCCATGGATCCTTCTCCTGCAGGAACCGCTTTTTCCATCAGTTCACCGCGCTTTCTTACAACATAGACTGCATCTTCAACTGTCATGACGTTTGCCGCCACTAATGCTGTATATTCACCTAGGCTGTGTCCGGCAACATAATCAAAAACGACTTCATACTGTTTCAATGCTTCAAAAATCGCAGCGCTTGTCGTAAGCAGTGCAGGCTGTGCATTGTATGTTAACGTCAATTCTTCTTGCGGACCGTTGAAAATAATAGAAGTTAAATCAAAGTCTAAACGTTCATTTGCTTTTTGAAAAATTTCCTTGGAAATGGGAACTTGATCAAAAAAATCTTTTCCCATACCGACTTGCTGAGAGCCTTGTCCCGGAAACAGAAGAGCAGTTTTCCCCATTGTCAATCCCCTTTCAATTGCATGTTCTGAATCGTTTCTTCTATCGTTGAAGATACGGAGTTCGCCACTATTTCCCGAGCCTGGCGAATAGCATGAAAAATAGCCAGCTCATCGGATGAACCGTGGGCTTTGATCACCGGTGCTTTCAGCCCGAATAAGCAAGCCCCGCCATGCTCTGAATAATCCATTTTTTTCTTTAGTCCTTTTAATTTCGGCTTCAAAACAGCTGCAGCAATTTTCGCTGTAAAAGAGCTTGTCAACGCCTCTTTCATCATGGCAAATACCGAAAGTGCTGTGCCTTCAATGGCTTTCAAAGCAATGTTTCCTGAAAAACCGTCCGTTACTACAACATCAGCCGCTCCTGACAGCAGGTCGCGCGCTTCTACATTGCCGACAAAGTTGATCGGCGATTGAGACAGAAGTTGAAAAGCCTGTTTAGCTAATTCGTTCCCCTTTTTTTCCTCCGTTCCAATGTTGAGCAAGCCAACTCTCGGAGATTTGATCCCTCTCACCTTTTCTGCATAAACGGAGCCCATGATTGCATACTGCTGCAGATGTTCCATTTTCGCATCTGCATTAGCACCGACATCGAGCATCACAAAGCCTTTTCCATCAAGGGTCGGCAGCGTTGGTGCCAGCGCCGGCCGGTCGATGCCGTTTATACGGCCGATAATAAACAGACCGGCAGTCATAAGCGCGCCTGTATTCCCAGCTGAAATGCAGGCATCCGCCTTTTTGTCGCGAACTCTTTCAGCCATAATGACCATCGACGCATTTTTTTTTCTGCGCACAGCCCGAACAGGTTCGTCGTCATTTTCAATTTTTTCTTCTGTATGAAAAGTAGAAATGTTTGTATGTCTACCTTCTAACAATGGAGTGATCAGCGACTCATTTCCGATTAATTCAATTTCCAAATCAGAAAATTCATCAAGCGCTCTTAATGCTCCTTTTACAACCGCTTGAGGCGCGTTGTCTCCCCCCATTGCATCAATGGCTATCTTCATGTTTTGCCCCTTCCTTTTTAGATTGATTCGCAGATCTGAACATTTCAAATTCACCTGAAAAAACGAGTTCGTTGCCGACATAGCTGTTTACTTCAACAAACGTGCGGCCTTTATCTCGGTCAATGCGAGTGACTTTTGCTTTTGCGACAACGCGCTCATTTTCTTTTACTTGCCGTGTGAAACGGATTGTCGCTTTAGCCGTTAATGCCAATTCATCATCAATGCAAGCAACGGCAAGAGAGTTCGCTTGTGCAAATAGATGATGGCCGCGTGCAATTTGATTTCGGCTAAAAACATGCTCTTTTTTAACATCAAAAATCGAAATAGCTGATTTATCGAGCTCAAGATCAATAATTTCACCGATCACTTCATCAATCGGAAGGGATTTGACTTCATCTTCAAGTTTTCGTTCAGCGACATGCTTGATTCGTTCTCTTAATTCCGGGATCGACAGTTCTAGTCTGTCCAAACGGATGGTTTGGACGCTGACGCCAAATTTTTCAGCTAATTCTTCATCTGTAATAAAAGGCGTTTCTTGAATTGTTTCCAACAATAAACGCTGTCTTTCCTTTTTACTGCGTCTCATTTTTTACACCGTCCGACTAGTATTAAGACTAGGTACTAATAACAAGTATATAATCAAAGAAATAAGTTTGCAACCATGAATTCTTTTTTGGCTAATCCAGCTTCTCTCCGCTCAACACTCCGGAAGCCTCTAAATCATCGCGGAGCGGCGCAAATTGTTCATCTTTCCAAAAAGCATCAGACTGAATCAGTTGGGCAGCGTCAGATCTCGCAGTTTCAAGCGCTCTGTAATCATGGACCATGTCGGCGATTTTAAACTCTGGTATGCCGCTTTGTTTTTTGCCGAAAAAATCTCCTGGACCTCTAAGCTCCAAATCTTTTTCAGCTAAACGGAAGCCGTCATCTGTTTCCGTCATAATTCTCATTCTTTCTTTTCCTATTTCTGATTTCGGATCTGAAAGCAGTATGCAATAGGATTGCAAGCTTCCTCGGCCAACTCTTCCTCGCAGCTGATGGAGCTGGGCAAGACCAAACCGCTCCGCATCGTAAACTAACATGACCGTGGCATTCGGTACGTTTACGCCCACTTCCACTACTGTCGTGGAGACAAGAACTTGCACTTTATTTTCGCTAAAATCCATCATCACCTGATTTTTCTCTTCTTGTGACATGCGTCCATGCAAAAGGCCGATTTGAATTCTGCCCTGATAAAATTGAGTTAATTGACTGTGCACTGTCACAGCATTTTCGACATCCAAATTTTCCGATTCTTCAATTAACGGACAAATCACATACGCTTGATGGCCCTTTTTCACTTCTTTTTCAATAAATATTAGAATTCGGGTTAACATTTCCGGCCGAACCCAATATGTTTTTACCTTCTTTCTTCCGGAAGGCATTTCATCAATGATGGAAACATCCATTTCGCCAAATGCAGTTATAGCAAGAGTTCTTGGAATAGGAGTTGCCGTCATAAATAACACATCTGGGAATTCTCCTTTTTCCCGCAATATTCTTCGCTGATTGACGCCGAACCGATGCTGTTCATCCGTAATCACAAGCCCTAAACGGCAAAAATTCACTTCCTCCTGAATAAGGGAATGCGTCCCTATGATCATGTTAATGTCCCCGGATTTTAACTGAAGAAGCAGCTCTTTTCGTTTTTTCCCTTTGATTGAGCTTGTTAATAAAGCGATGCGGACAGACGTATGCGAAAAAAGATTTGACAATGATTTCGCATGCTGCTCAGCTAAAATTTCCGTCGGAACCATCAATGCCGCTTGATAGCCGCTTAACACAGCGGCATACATCACAATGGCAGCAACTGCGGTTTTCCCTGATCCAACATCTCCTTGAAGAAGGCGGTTCATCCTGTAGGGTGAAGACATATCGGATAAAATTTCCGAAACGACACGCTTTTGTGCGTTTGTTAATGAAAAAGGAAGCGTGTCGATAAAGGATTGCAATTCTTTTCGATCAAAATGATGAGAAATTCCTCTTGAGGAAGACCTGCGAAAATGTTTAATCGCCTGCATTTTCAATTGAAATAATAAAAATTCTTCATAAACAAATCTTCTTCTTGCCTGTTTCAGTTCATCGGCATTTTTGGGAAGGTGCATGGCTCTTACCGCTTCTTCTTTCATCGGCAATTTATATCGCTTCCTGAGCATTTCCGGCAAATTTTCTGGAATAAAACTGGAATACGACTGGATGGCGGTCCTGATAATCCGTTTTAGCTCTGAAACAGTCAGCTTTCCGCGGACTGAATAAACGGGTTCTACTTCTTGATTTTGCTTATGAGGCCCAAAATGAATCTGTTGAACATTGATAGTTTGCCGATTGCGGTCCCAAATGCCAGAGACGGTAACAACCTGATTGATGGCAAGCTTCTGTTTGTAATATGGTCTATTAAAACAAACTGCAGTGACAACATAACGGCCGACAAGCATGCGAAAGGAAAGACGCGACCGCTTCTTTCCGTAATAGGTCAGCAATGGCTCGCTGTAAACCTTTCCTTCGACTGTCGCTCTTTCTTTATGCTTCACTTCAGCAAGATCCTTTAAACGGTTGTCTTCATAGCGATTAGGAAAATAATAAAGCAAATCAGAAACAGTATGTATTCCCATATCATGCAGCAAACGTTCTGTTTGTTCTCCTACCCCTTTAACCGCTGTGACCGGTTGTAGCAATTGGTTCATGTTCTGTTTGCAGCTTTGAACTTAGCCGCGGGAAACCTCCTTTAAAACCGTTTGAAATATCGATATTTAGTTTACCAAAAATACTTAAACCGTGAAATAAAAAGAGGAAGGCCGAAGCCCTCCTGCTCTACTCAACTGAAAAAATATAAGAATATAATGGCTGATTTCCATTATGAACCTCAATTTCGATATGTTCATAATGATTTTCAACATGTTGGACTAATTGGTCTACTTCGTTTTCGGATGCATCTTCTCCTTGGAGAATCGTCAATATTTCATCCTCTTCATCGATCATTTGATCCAACAACTTTTTGGCAGCTTCAAGCTTGCTTTTATCTTTTGCGACGATGGTTTTCTCGTAAATCCCCATGAAGTCTCCTTTTTCTATCGCAAGTCCGTCAATACTTGTATCCCTTACAGCATATGTGACTTGTCCTGTTTTCACATTCCTGCTTGCTTCCTCCATCGCCTTTACGTTTTCCTCTAAACCGAGTTCAGGATTGAAAGCCAGCAGGGCGGATAATCCTTGAGGAACGCTTTTCGTTTCAATGACTCTTATATTTTTATCAGTTATTTGTGCTGCTTGATTGGCTGCCATAATGATATTGGAATTGTTCGGCAAAATAATAATATTCTCTGCGTTCAACTGTTCGACAGCCTTTACAAAATCTTCCGTACTTGGATTCATCGTCTGGCCGCCTTCAATAATTTTTGTTGCACCAATTGATGTAAAAAGATCGGAAATTCCCGAGCCCATGGCAACCGCGATAATTCCGTACTTTTCATTTTTGGGTGCCGCCGGTTCAGTAGATAATACATTTTCCGTTTGATTATTGACAATTGTACTATGCTGCTCGCGCATGTTTTCAATTTTCATATTCAATAAGCTGCCGTAGCGCTGCCCGTATGTCAATACCTCGCCAGGTTGTTCAGAATGGATATGTACTTTGACAAGTTCATCATCGGCAATTACTAAAAGCGAATCTCCGAACCGGGATAAATCTTCGCGAAATTTCTTTTCAGAAAACGGCTCTTTTTCTTTTTCAAACCGAACCATAAATTCTGTACAATATCCATATTTAATATCTTCTGTATTAATATGACTTTGTGCATTTTTATGATGCTCTGCACTTACCAGTTTGTCCATCGAAGGAAGCTTAGGGGATTCGGAAATTTTCTCTCCCTTTAATTCTGCCAAAAATCCCTCGTAAATAAATACAAGTCCTTGTCCACCGCTGTCCACAACGCCCACTTCTTTTAGGACAGGCAGAAGCTCAGGCGTTCTCTTTAATGACTCCTTTGCTTCTTTTACCACTTCTTCCATAACAATTGTCAGATCATCGGTTGATTTAGCTGTTTTAACAGCTTTTTTCGCAGCATCTTTTGCAACCGTTAAAATGGTCCCTTCAACAGGCTTCATAACAGCTTTATAGGCAGTATCAACACCTGCTTGAAAAGCTTTAGCAAATTCATCCGCATTGATCGATTCTTTTCCTTCAACCGCTTTTGCAAACCCACGAAAAAGCTGGGATAAAATAACCCCAGAATTCCCACGCGCGCCCATTAACAGACCTTTTGCAAATGCTCCAGCTACAGAACCGATATTTGATGAAACATGTTTTTGTACTTCTTTTGCTCCAGCTGTGATGGATAAATTCATGTTTGTTCCCGTATCCCCATCCGGAACAGGAAAAACGTTTAACGCATCCACCACTTTCGCATTATTAGATAGATGATTCGCTCCTTGAATCACCATTTCCGCAAAGCGCTTCCCATCAAGCAAAGTATTGGCCACAAATGTTTCCTCCTTCTCTACGGATTCGTTACACGAACCCCTTGCACATATATGTTAATCGAATCGACAGATAATCCAAGAATTTGATTTAATGTATATTTCACTTTTGTTTGAACATTATGAGCAACTTCTGATATTTTTGTTCCATAGCTGACAATAATATACATATCAATATGAACGCTCTCTTGTTCTTGGCGGACGATCACTCCACGGCTGAAATTTTCTCGCCGTAAAATTTCTGAGAGTCCGTCTTTAATTTGATTTTTGGAAGCCATTCCGACAATTCCGTAACAATCAACAGCTGCACCGCCGGCAACTTGTGCGACTACATCATTCGAAATTTCGATCTGGCCATATTTCGTTTTTAATTCGATGGACATTCGAGTTCCTCCTTTAGCATACGTTCATTACAAACATTTTACTATATGATGATTTGGATTTAAAGAAATGTCATGGCTCCCTACATAATAAGAGCATTAATACATGATGATGTCAAGCGTAAATTCTTGAAAGTGAGGTGAATTTATATTGCAATGATCAAGGGTGTATGTTACATTATTATAGTATCTTGAAACATTGTCAAAATAGCAATTTCCTTGCAAGTTAGGAGGTATAGAAATGGCTCGTAAATGCGTGATTACTGGCAAAAAAACAAGCTTTGGCAATACGCGCTCTCACGCTATGAACGCTTCAAGACGCAAATGGGGAGCGAACCTTCAAAAAGTGCGAATTCTTGTGAATGGAAAGCCAAAACGTGTATACGTTTCTGCACGTGCTCTTAAATCTGGAAAAGTTGAGCGTGTATAAAACAAAAGTTAGACGACAAGAGGTTGGATTATGATCAGAAGAAATCGGCGAATCCCGATATCTTCTGATCAAAAGTATTTCGAAAATAAGCGTTTAAAAAATCGGCGCTTTAACAAACTTCTGCCCGTTTTGTTTCAATACTCTTTATTCACCTTTTGAAGCACTCCCAATGTCACATTTCTTCAAGCACATTCTTCTTTTTAGGCGAATCCTGCAACTTTAAAATCCACTTTAACATGAAATTTTTTCAAACTGCTAAAAAAACTACATAGGTTATTTACTACATATTAACGATCGGAATACATTCCACTTTCTCAAACAGTTTGCCTTTCTTCAGCGCGATCCGTGTTCCTTTCGGCATACACAAAATCAACCGCATAAAGTCTACTTTAAATTAAAAAAATTCTTTTTTACACAAAAAAGATGGAAGAAAAATGAGGCAGCTTTTTAATATTGAAGACAAAAACCCCTGCCATTTACTGTATTTGTTGACAGTTTGCTAAAAACGAAGGCAACATGCACTTAATCGGGGTCCTCTATTATTTTTTCCAGTTGAAGCCGAACATTCTAACAGAATGGTAAATCCCCACAATATAATTTGGTATAAAAAAAGCTTGTAGAGTTCACACCATTTGGCTTTGTCTACAAGCAGAAAGCACCTTGATAGGTGCTTCTTTAATCTTTCTTAAATGAACCGAGCATTGCCCGTATAATTCCTCCTAAAAACCTCGGAAGCTTAATTGTATAAAATCTCATTTATATTTACCCTCCCCATGAGAAATCTAAAAAACGTCTATAAGTAGCATATTCATCATCCGTATTTTAGATACTAATTAGAACGTCTTCATCAACTTTTCTTACAATATCTTTATGCATGAAAAAAATAAAAAAGTACTTGACATCTATTGAAGAATCAACATAAAAATGAAAAATTTTTTCCTTTAAATGTGAAAAGAACCGCATATAAACGGTTCTTTCACATTCCTCTTATAGATTTGATCGCTTGTTTGCGATCTTTTTGATTATAAATGGCTGATCCTGCCACAAGCACATTTGCTCCAGCTTCCACACACAATTTGGCTGTTTCAGCGTTGATGCCGCCGTCCACTTCGATCTCAACTTGCAAATTTCTTTCTTTCAAGATGCTAGAAACTTGCTGAATTTTTTTGATGACTGATGGAATAAACGCTTGTCCGCCAAATCCAGGGTTAACCGTCATCAAAAGCACGAGATCAACATCTTCTATTACATGCTCGATCATCGATACAGGAGTATGTGGATTTAAAACAACACCTGCTTTCACTCCATTCGATTTGATTAAATGGATCGTTCGATGAAGATGCGGGCAGGCTTCCGCATGAACGGACAACAAGTCGGCTCCTGCTTCAACAAAAGCAGGAATATAACGATCAGGCTGTTCAATCATTAAATGAACATCAAGCGGCAGCTTGGTCACTGGGCGGATCGCTTGCACAATGAGCGGACCGATCGTAATATTCGGCACAAAGTGGCCGTCCATCACGTCAACATGAATGTAATCCGCTCCTCCTTTTTCCACATCAATAATTTCTTCTGCCAACCTAGAAAAATCTGCGGATAAAATCGAAGGTGCAATTTTAACCATGTTCAATACCTCGGCTTTCTTTCTTTTATCTCTTCTAAAAACTGAAGATAATGTTCGTACCTGTAGGAGGAAATATCGCCATTTTCAACCGCTTCTTTAACGGCGCATTTTGGCTCCTTCTGATGAAGACAGCCTCGAAATTTACATTGAATGCTAAATTCTTTTATCTCTGGAAAGCAATTCGGCAAGTCAGCAGCTTCTATACCCGTAAACTCCAGCGAACTAAATCCGGGCGTATCGGCGACTAGTCCCCCTCCCAATGAAATGAGCTCTACATGTCTCGTTGTATGCTTTCCTCTCCCCAAATGATCGGAAATTTCTCCTGTCTTCAATTGCAAACGGTGATCCAGGCAGTTCAACATAGAGGATTTGCCAACTCCAGATTGCCCGGCAATCACTGAAATGCTGTCTTTTAAATAAGGAATGACCTGTTTAACTGTTTCAGGCTCTTTTGTAGTCATCAAAAAGACAGGATAGCCAATTTTTTCATAATCTTTGGCAAACTGACGAATTTTTTCATCTATTACATGATCTGCAATTAAGTCCATTTTTGTAATACAAATGATCGGGCGAATATTTTTGGCTTCCATTAACACCAAAAAGCGATCCAGCAGCTTGGCGCTAAAATCTGGACTTACAGCGGAAAAAACTAAGATCCCTTGATCAATGTTTGAAATGGGCGGACGGATCAATTCATTCTTTCTTTGCAAAATTTCTAGAATATAGCCTTCTTTTTCATTTTCCGCCTGAAAAATAACTTCATCTCCTACTAGAGGGGAAATTTTATTTTTTCGAAACACCCCTCTTCCCCTGCATTGATAAAGCTTATTTTCAGCTAATACGTAATAAAATCCGCTTAACGCTTTAACAATTTTGCCTTTTGGCATACATGACCTCCTTTTTCATTAATTTTCAGGATAAGGAACTGTTTCAGTTTTCACCACTTCATTATTCAGCAAAACTTGATAATAAGCGGATTGACCAGGTTGAATCGTCAACTCAATTTTCTTTTTGGTAGGCTTTGATATTTTAAATGTTTCATAAGGTTCACCGATAGAATGCTCAGCATCATTGATATAAATACCCACTTCCGCTTCTTCGCCGTGAATTTCGGGATCAAACGGGATCTCTACTTCACGGACGACTTTTTTGTCCGGCTTTTCTTCCGGACCTAAGGAAATAACCACTTCTATTTTTTCACCTGGAAGCACTTTTTTTCCTGCACTCGGTGATTGGGAAATCACTTGACCGGCAGGAACTTCATCGGAATGTTCTTCTTTCTTTGAAAAAGATAAACCTTCTTTTTCCACATAGTCCTTAACAGCTTCTTCTGTGTATCCCGTTAAATCTGCAAGGGTGATTTTTCTCGGTCCTTTGCTCACGGTTAATGTAATTTCATCTTCATCAGGAATGAGCTCTGCTCCCTCACTCGGAGATTGGTCAATGACAGTTCCTTCCTCTTCACCGCTATATTCTTCCAATACTGTAATGTTGGAAAATCCTTTTACTTCAAGGAGCTGCCTTACTCTCTCGATATCCTTCCCGATATAATTATCAAGCGTTACCTTTTTCTTGCCTGCACTTTCATAAATGATAATAGAAGAACCTTCTTCTACCATTTCTCCTGCTTCTGGTTCTGTCCTTATGACATATCCTTCTTCAATTTCATCGTTTTCCAGCAAAATCGTGTCTTTGACATCAAATCCTTCCTTCAGCAATTGGTTGACAGCTTCCTCATATGTTTTCCCTCTCACATCAGGCACTTCTACATCTTTTGGAAGGATTAGTTTAGGAAGAACGAGAAGTGCTAAAATGATGGCTATGATGACTACAGCTGTCGTCACCCATAATATTTTCAGCCATTTTCTTTTTTTCTTAGGGCTTACAATATTTTCATGCTTTTGTTCCTTTTCTAATCCCGGCGGCTGCCGATCCTTTGCATGATGAATGATTGTTTGTTCCCCAGTTTCAGGTATATCATGTAAAACAATCGGATGGGTGATCGTTTTTTCGTCGTTATCAGGTATTTCAAATTTCTTTTCATCTAATCTGTCTGTATTAAAGGCAGTGCGAATATCTTCTCCCATTTCTTCCGCAGAGGAATAACGGTGAAGAGGGTCTTTCGCCATCGCCTTTAAAATAATATTTTCGACGCTTTGGGGGATCTCAGGGTTCCATCTCTTTGGAGACGGAGCTTCTGATTGCAAATGCTTTAAAGCGATTGATACGGCTGATTCCCCGTCAAAAGGGAGCCTGCCTGTCAGCATTTCATACAGGACGATGCCGAGCGAATAAATGTCAGATTTTTTTGTTGCAATCTGACCTCTCGCTTGTTCAGGCGACAAATAATGTACAGAGCCCAGCACGGAATTAGTGTGGGTAATGGTTGTTGATGTCAGAGCCATAGCAATCCCAAAATCGGTCACTTTAATGTTCCCGAGGTTGTCAATAAGTATATTGTGCGGCTTTATATCTCTATGGACAATTTGATTTTCGTGTGCGTGAGCAATGGCTGATACGATTTGCTCCATTAAATTTAATGCTTCTCTAGGATGCAAAGGTGCATTTTGCTGGATGTACTGCTTTAACGTCTTGCCTTCCACATACTCCATCACGATGTAGTAAATGTTATCTTCTTCGCCGACATCGTAAATGCTGACGATATTCGGATGGGCAAGGCTTGTTGCCGATTGTGCTTCTCTCCTAAATCTTCGTATAAACTCATCATCATCTGAAAAATCTAATCGTAAAATTTTAATGGCAACGTCGCGTTCTAAAATAATGTCTCTTGCTAAATAAACGTTTGCCATTCCTCCTCCGCCAATCACTTTCAAAATTTTATAACGGCCGCTAATCCGCTTGCCGATCAGCATGTTCCATCACTCTCGTGGCCGATGACATGTTTATAAATAATGACAGAAATATTGTCATCGCCGCCGTTTTCATTTGCTAGCCGTATTAATTCCTTCGCTTTTTCTTCCAGTGATTGGTCGGATGATAAAACTGATTCCATTTCATGTTCCTGCACTTTATTCGATAAACCGTCAGAACAAAGAAGCAAATAATCGTTTACTTCTAGGCCGACTGTTTTAATATCTGCATCGACAGATTGTTCTGTGCCGAGAGCCTTCAATAAAATGTTTTTTCGCGGATGCTCTTTCGCATCCTCTTTTGAAATTTGTCCCGATTTCACAAGCTCGTTCACTAATGAATGATCATCGGTAATTTGAGCAAAACCGGCTTTATTTAACAAATAGCATCGGCTGTCGCCAATGTGGGCGATTGTAGCAAAGCTTTCAGTACAGATGGCGCCGACAAACGTCGTGCCCATTCCTTTACATTCCTTATGTTCATTCGCATATGTCAAAAGTTCTTCGTTGACTTCGGCAATATGATCGTTTATCCAGCGCTCCGCCTGCTCGGGATGTTCCATTTTTTCCGCTTCGTTCCAGCTTTTTTCAAAATGCTCGATCGTCATTCTGCTTGCGACATCGCCTGCGAGGTGGCCACCCATTCCGTCAGCCACGACAGCTAAAATTTGCCCGTGTCGGTTAAGAATGGCACTTGCGGCGTCTTCATTATGGGTTCTGACCTTCCCTTTGTCAGTAAAAACAGCGGTTTTCATTTATTCACCTCGTCTCTATTTTTCGCTCTTTTGCCCTTAACTGTCCGCAAGCTGCATCAATATCGTGTCCATGTTCTCTTCGGATCGTGACATTAATCCCTTGTTCCTTTAATGTCCGTTCAAATCGAAAAATTTGATTTTTGCTCGTGCGAACATAATTCCGCTCCGGAACATAGTTGACTGGAATTAAATTCACGTGGCATTTTAAATCTTTTATTAGCTCAGCAAGCTCGAGTGCGTGCTCCACTTGATCATTTACGCCTCCAAACAGTCCGTATTCAAATGAAATTCGCCGCCCTGTTTTGTCAATATAATATTTGACTGCCTTCATTAAATCAGGAAGCTTAAAAGCTTTATTGATCGGCATTAGCTTTGTGCGCAGTTCTGTATTCGGTGCATGGAGGGAAATAGCTAAATTGATTTGTAAATTTTCATCAGCAAATTGATAAATTTTAGGGATAATTCCGCTAGTTGAAACAGTAATGTGGCGGGCGCCAATGTTCAATCCTTTTTCGTCGTTGATGATTTTTAAAAATGACATCATTTCTTCATAGTTGTCAAAAGGCTCTCCAATCCCCATTATGACGACATGGCTAACTCGTTCGCCGATTTCATCTAAAATTTGCTGCACTTTTATGACTTGAGCTACAATTTCCCCCGCAGATAAATTTCTTTTTAATCCACCTAATGTGGAAGCGCAAAAGGTGCACCCGATTCGGCAGCCAACTTGTGTTGTCACACATACTGAGTTTCCGTAATTATGCCTCATTAACACCGTTTCAATGGAATAGCCGTCATGGAGCTCAAACAAAAATTTCATCGTGCCGTCTTTTGACGTTTGCTTAACAATTGTTTTCAATGTTGTCAAATCGAAATGCTCCGCCAATGCTTCCTTCAATGACTTTGGCAAATTGGTCATTTTATCGAAAGAGGCAACGTGTTTTTTATACAGCCATTCAAAAATTTGTGCTGCTCGAAAGCTTTTTTCGCCTTGTTGTTCAAGCCATTCTTTTAAATCGGAATATTTTAACGAATAAATAGATGGTTTTACTTGCATCTTGTCCATCATTGTACCTTCCTTCTCAAAGCCGCGATAAAAAATCCGTCGGTATTGAAATATTGCGGCAAAATTTGCACAAAGCCGTTTTCGACGTATTGTCGAACTTTTTCCGGCATTCGATCTTTTAACGTCTCATCTAATTGAAAGTCATCATGCTCCTTTAAAAAATATTTTATCATCTCCTCATTTTCTTGTTTATCTATTGTGCAAGTGCTATAAACAAGCAAACCTCCAGGCTTCACCAAATCAGCTACGGAAGCTAATATCTTTTTTTGCACTGATGTTAAAGAAAGAATATCTTCTTCTGTTTTCGTATATTTAATTTCCGGTTTTTTTCTTATGACACCGAATCCGCTGCACGGTGCATCCACTAAAATTTTATCGAAGCTGTTTGGCGGAAAATGCTCCGAGGCGTTGCGGCTGTCCAGCACTTTTGCGTTTACATTCAAGAGCCCAAGCCTTGATGCTTGCTTTTCGATGAGCTGGATTTTATGCTCGTGCAAATCTAGGGAGACGACTTTACCCGTATTATTCAAAAGCTCTGCAATATGAGTTGACTTCCCTCCCGGAGCTGCACATGCATCCAAAATTTGCTCTCCTTCTTTTACATGTAAAGCTAGCGAGACGAGCATCGAGCTTTCATCTTGAATGGTGAACCAACCTTTTTGATAGAGGCTCGTATTCGCTAAATTTCCTTTTACAGCTTCGATGGCCTCATCAACCAGCTTTCCCTTTACCGCCTTTATTCCTTCTTTTTCCAAAGCAGCGATCGCCTGAGGAACTGTCGTTTTCAGCTTGTTCACTCTAGCTGTCTGTTTAGCATGCAAAAGCTGCGAGGATAATATATTTTCCGCAGTCTCAAACCCGTATTGACTCGCAAGCCGTTCGACAAGCCATTTCGGAGCGCTTGTCTTTACCGCTGTACGCTCAATCGGATCTTGTATATCTTTAATGGTAGGGAGGCCTTTTCGTTGTATATTTCGCAAAACACCGTTTACTAGAGCCGCAATCCCTTTATGTCCTCTCTTTTTGGCGATTTCCACTGCCTCATAAAGAACCGCGCGGTCAGGAATCCGATCTAAATACACCATTTGATAAAGCGATATTCTTAAAAGCTGGATCACCCAATTGCTAATTTTTTTCTTTTTCTCTAGAAAATGCGATAAATAGTAATCAAGAGTCAGCTTCCGCTGGATGGTTCCGTAGACAAGCTCTGTCAATAAAGCAGCATCTTTTTGCTCCAATTTATATTTATCAATCCATGTATTTAGCAGCAGGTTGCTGTATGCTTGTTTTTCTTCGATGGCCACTAGTAAATCCATTGCTAGTTCTCTTGCATTTCGTTTTTTCATTCGAATGTCATCCCTATTTCAATTTGCGTTCCTCTTAAAAATTGCTCGCAGCTCATTTTTTTCTTTCCGGACGGCTGAAGCTCAATAATTTTAATGGAAACGTCATTTCCTGTTGCAACAACGAAACCGTCCTTGTCGACGGAAACAATTGTTCCAGGCTCTGCTTGGTGTTCTTTCTTCACTTTTTCTCCCCACCAAATTTTAATCGTCTTTCCGTTCAAAACCGTGTAGGCAACTGGCCAAGGATTTAACCCGCGAATGTGGTTGTACACCTCTTCACCGCTTTTCGTCCAATCGATTTTTTCCTGTTCCCTTTGAATATTCCAGGCAAATGTGGCTTTCGTTTCATCTTGCGGAATTGGAGTTATACTGTTTTCTAAAATTTTCGGTATCGTTTGTGATAAAAGATTGGCGCCTGCTTCGCTCAATTTGTCGTGCAATGTAGCAACCGTATCCCTTTCATCAATTGGAACTTCGACTTGTGTTAAAATATCTCCGGCATCCAGTTTTTCCACCATATACATGATCGTAACTCCCGTCTTCTTTTTGCCTTGCATGATGGCATAATGAATGGGTGCTCCGCCTCGCAGCTCAGGCAAAAGAGAAGCATGCACATTTATACAGCCATATTTCGGTGCGTCCAAAATCTCTTTTGGCAAAATTTGACCAAAAGCAGCCGTTACAATTAAGTCGGGTTTTAACGCCAAAATTTTTTCTATTTCTTCTTTGTGACGGATTTTTTCAGGTTGAAACACTGGAATGTTATGTTGTTCTGCAGCCACTTTTACAGGCGGAGGCGTCAATTGTTTTTTTCTTCCTTTCGGGCGGTCTGGCTGTGTGACAACCGCACAAACGTCATGACCGTCTTTTACGATTCGATTTAGCACTGGTACAGCAAAGTCAGGCGTGCCCATAAATATAATTTTCGCCATACATATCTCCCTTCTATTGTTTCCAACTCATCGACATCTAAAAACTAGATATGATGCTAACAATTTACATAACCAATTTATAGAATGGTATACGGATTTAGATCAATCATCAATTTTAAATCCGTTTGCGACATGTCCTCTTCATAATGCTCGAACAATAATTTCAGTGTTTTATACAAGTTTTTTTCCCGTTTGTATTTTATCATGCATTGAAATCGATATCTATCTTTCATCTTCGGTATTGGCGAACTGACAGGACCGAGGATCTGCGCCTCATTTGATAAATGAAGCTTTAAATATTGTCCAATTTTCTCCGTTACTTCAGCTGCTTTTATCGCATTTGGATGGGAAACGGTAATGAGAATGAGAAAATAATAGGGCGGATAGGCAAAAGATTTTCTCATTTTCATTTCCTGTCGATAAAATGTTTCAAAATCATGCAAGCTTGCCAATTGAATGGAGTAATGCTCAGGCGTATAAGTTTGAATCACCACTTCCCCCGGAAGCTCATGCCGGCCTGCTCTTCCGCTTACTTGCGTTAATAATTGAAACGTTTTTTCTCCAGACCGGAAATCAGGAAGATGGAGCATCGTGTCAGCCGAAAGCACTCCGACCAATGTGACATCAGGGAAGTCCAATCCTTTTGCAATCATTTGTGTTCCAAGCAGGATGTCTGCTTTTTTTTCGCCGAATGCGTTTAAAAGCTTTTCATGCATTCCTTTACGGCTGGTCGTGTCGACATCCATCCGTATGACACGCGCTTCCGGGATAAGCCTGTTGAGCTCTTCCTCGATACGCTGAGTTCCTGTTCCGAAAAAGCGGATATGCTCGCTTCCACATTCTGGGCATCGCGACGGCATGGCTGTTTCGAATTGGCAATAGTGGCATTTTAGCTTTTCCCCATGCCGATGATAAGTAAGGGAAATATCGCAATGAGGACATCCTATGACATGTCCGCAATTTCTGCACATGACGAAGGAAGAATAGCCGCGCTTGTTTAATAAAAGTACAGATTGCTCTCCTTTCTTCAAGCGATCTGTCAGCTTTTCAAACAACGTTCTTGAAAACATCGATCGGTTGCCGTTTCTAAGCTCCTCCCGCATGTCGACAATATGGACTTCCGGCAGAGGACGGCGGTTGACGCGTTCTTTTAAAGTTAACAACGTATAAACGCCTTTTTGTGCTCTCGCAAATGATTCAAGCGTCGGAGTGGCGCTTCCTAAAATGACTGGACATTGATGATATTTCCCTCTGTAAATGGCAACGTCCCTTGCATGATACCGAGGACTTTCCTCCTGTTTATAGCTAGTTTCATGCTCTTCATCAATAATAATGATGCCGATATTTTGAAACGGGGCAAAAATTGCTGATCTCGCCCCGACGACAAGCTTCGCTTCTTTCCGGTAAATTTTCCGCCATTCATCGAACTTTTCCCCGCTGGACAACCCGCTATGAAGAACAGCAACCTGGCTGCCAAATCTGCTTTTAAACCGCTGAACCATTTGAGGAGTCAACGATATTTCAGGTACTAGCACGATCGCTTCTTTTCCTTCATTCAATACCTTCTCGATCGCTTGCAAATAAATTTCCGTTTTGCCGCTTCCCGTGACCCCATACATTAAAAATACTTCGTGCTCGTGTCGATTCAGCTTGTCTAAAATCGGCTCCATTGCACGTTTTTGTTCGTCAGTTAACGGTAAAGGCTTCGTTCTCGGAAACTGTTTATGCTCATAAGGATCTCTGTAAATTTCTACTTGCTCCTCTGACAAAATACCTTTTTTAATTAACGCTTTGACGGCAATTGAAGCTCCTTGTATGCTGTTCGTCAACTCCGTTAATAAAATCGGATTAGGATGATCAATAAAAAATTGAATAACCTCTTTCTGTTTATGGGCGCGAGCTGGCAAATGCTGAAGCTGTTCTTCAAGCTCACGAACCGGCAAAAGAGGCTTTACATATTTCACAAGCCGTTTTTTTTGCTTTTGTTCGACACGATAATCAATTTGCAAATTCCCATTCCGAATTTCCTTTTGAACGACGGCGACAAGCGATGAAGGTAAATCCTCCCATGAAAGCGGCCCTCCTTTTTCGAAAGCAGTCCTGATCTCTTCAGGCAAATCCTCCAATTGAGCGGAGCTCGATGGCTTGATTTCTTTTATGTACCTCGTTTTCATCGCAGCCGGAAGCATTGCCTGAAAAGCGGTGATTTTATAGCAAAGAGTCGTTTCACTAAGCCATGCGCCAAGCTCTAACAGTTCATGATTTAATACCGGTTCCGGATCAAAAAGCGAATGGATCGGTTTCACACTGTCAATATCTGTTTCATTTTTTAACTGAACGACAAATCCAGTAAGCTTGCGGGAGCCGAAAGGAACGATGACCCTCATGCCAGGCTGGATTACGCCAGCGAATTTATTTGGAATTTCGTAGTCAAATAGCTTGTCCGTGCCTTTTGCCGGGACATCCACAACAACGCTTGCATACCGCATTATCTATTCACCTTTCAAAAGCTTTTCAATTTCTCTTAAAATTGCATTTGCCACTTCTTTTTTAGACATAAGCGGATACGCCTTCTTTTCTCCGTTTCTATGAAAAATCGTCACTATATTTGTATCCTTTTGAAATCCTGCTCCTGGTTCATTTACATTGTTGGCGACAATTAAATCCAAGTTCTTTTCATTCAGCTTATGCAGCGCATATTGTTCAACATTTTCCGTTTCCGCCGCAAATCCTACCAGCAATTTTGTTCCTTTCTTCTCGCCGAGTCTTTTTAAAATGTCTTCCGTACGTTCCAATTCAATGACTAATGAGCCGTCCTTTTTTTTCATTTTTTGATCAAATGTTTGTTTCGGCCGATAATCAGAAACTGCGGCAGATTTAATCACAATGTCGGCTTTGTCAAAATGGTTCATCACTTCATGATACATCTCTTCAGCACTTTCAACTGGCACAAATGTCACCCCGGCCGGCGGCGCAAGAGAAGTCGGACCGGAAATTAAAATTACGCTCGCTCCAAGCTCCTTCGCCTGCTCGGCGATCGCATAGCCCATTTTTCCGCTTGAATGGTTGGAGAAAAACCGGACAGGATCTATTTTTTCCCTTGTCGGCCCCGCAGTAATGATAATTGTTTTCTGATTCAAGACGGAAGGTACCTTCGTTTGATCGGAAAAATGGTTTTGAATGAGTTCAACGATTTTGTCCGGCTCTTCCAGGCGGCCTTTGCCAACGTAACCGCATGCAAGATGTCCTTCTTGCGGTTCAATAAACTGATAGCCGTCCCGATAAAGGGTTTCAATGTTGCGTTTTACAGCCGGATGGCCATACATATGTACATTCATTGCAGGAGCAATCCAAACCGGTGCAGTTGTCGCAAGCAGTGTCGTTGTCACCATATCATCGGCAATCCCTGAGGCAAGTTTCCCAATGATATTGGCAGTTGCTGGAGCTACGAGCACTAAATCAGCCCAGTCGGCTAAATCGATATGTGCAATCACTTTCGCATCTTTTTCATCAAAAGTATCTAAAAACACTTCATTTCTCGATAGTACTTGAAACGTCAAAGGGGTGACGAATTTCGTAGCAGATTCTGTCATGATCACTTTCACATCAAAACCCGCCTGTGTCAGCTTGCTCGTCAAAGCTGCAGCCTTGAAAACCGCTATTCCTCCCGTTACACACAATAAAATACGTCTCGGACGTGCCACTTTGTTCTCCTCCTATTTCTCAGCTTTTTAAAAAAATAACAACCTATCAAGTAGGTTGTTATGACAGCAGCTATTATTTCTCAATCTTTTCATAATTAAGCAGCCCTGCATCAATTTCTTCCAGCGCTTTTCCGACATATTTTACAGATACCGTGTTTTCCAATTGCTGGTCATTGTTTTGCTGCATTTGCCGCGCTCTTTTTGCTGCTACAGTTACTAGTGTATATTTTGAATTGATACGGTTTAATAGGGAATCAATTGATGGATAAAGCATCAAGACTCAACCTCCAAAAATTTTTTGTACATTTGTGCAACTCTTTCCCTTCTGCAATGTTCAGCAGTCACAATCGCTTTAATTTTTTCACAGGCAAGATTCACTTCATCATTAACAACAACATAGTCATAATAATCCATCATGTCAATTTCTTCTTTTGCTTTTTTCATCCGATTATTGATCAAGTCAGCTGACTCTGTTCCTCTCGTGACAATTCGATTTTTCAGTTCTTCCAGGCTAGGCGGGAGTAAAAATATAAACAACCCGTCAGGAAATGCCTTTTTAACTTGAAGAGCCCCTTGAACTTCAATTTCTAGAAAAACATCTTTTCCTTCTGCAAGTGTTTTCTCTACATATTCAACGGGTGTACCGTAATAATTCCCAACATATTCTGCCCATTCAAGCAGTTTGTTTTCCTTAATCATCTGTTCAAATTGTTCGCGTGTTTTAAAAAAATAATCTACACCGTCCTTCTCACCCTCCCGTGGGGTTCTCGTCGTCACTGAGATCGAATATTGAAAATTGACGTCTTTTTGTGCAAACAACGCTTTGCGAACAGTGCCTTTTCCCACTCCGGACGGTCCAGACAAAACAATTAACAAACCTTTTTTCTTTAATTGCATTTCAATTTTACCCTACCCTTCATCAGACAGCTCATCTTTATTGGAAAGCCTTTGAGCAACTGTTTCCGGTTGGACGGCAGACAATATAATATGGTCAGAATCCATTATAACAACTGCTCTCGTCCTTCTTCCATATGTCGCATCAATAAGCATTCCTCGTTCTCTTGCATCTTGAATCATCCGCTTTATCGGAGCCGATTCGGGGCTTACAATGGAAATGATGCGGCTTGCTGAAACGATGTTGCCAAAGCCAATATTAATTAATTTAATTCCCATGATTTTTCCCCCTAAAAAGCCTTTATTCAATATTTTGAACTTGCTCTTTTAATTTTTCAATAACAGTTTTCAATTCCACAACGAAAGCAGAAATGGCCGAATCATTCCCTTTAGCTCCGATCGTATTGGCTTCCCGGCTCATCTCTTGTACGATAAAATCAAGCTTCCGCCCTATCGGTTCATCTTTTTCGATCGTTTTTCGAAACTGGCTCAAATGGCTTTCTAATCTTGTCAATTCTTCCGTAATATCCGATTTGTCAGCGAAAATTGCCACTTCCAACAATATTCTATTCTCATCAATATTCCCTGTTATAAACTCGGATAAACGCTTTTGCAATTTATCTCTGTAGTTGCTTGCGACAATACTGGCTCTTGATTGAATATGTTCTATGATTTGCTCTAACGCTTCCAAATGCTTCAGCAAGTCTTCTTTTAGCTTGCTTCCTTCTGCAGCCCGCATTTCCAGAAGTTGATTGGCCGCTTCATGAACAGCTTCTAACATCATACATTCAAGCTCTTCATTTTCATTCGCAACCTCTTGAATTTCAAAAATATGTTCATCATGCAAAAGGTGCATGAAACGAATGGAATCATCTATATGAAAACGGCGTTTCATTTCGTTCAAAGCGTCTATGTATTGAGCGGCAAGGGACCAGTCAACGTTTAGGGTTCTGGAAAAAAGACCCTCTCCGCTGACCGTGATGTACAATTCCACACGTCCTCGATTTATATAAGATTGTACGGCTTTCTTTATTTTTTCTTCAAGCGAAAAAAAATTTTTAGGCATCCGCACGCTGATTTCACAAAACCGGTGATTGACCGATCTCATCTCAACTGTTATTTGCATCTGCTGCACCGTTTTTACCGAGCGGCCAAATCCCGTCATGCTTAATACCATTGTATCACATCCGTTCTTTCGTCGCCTTCAAAACAAAAGAAAAAAAGAAAGGTCATAGAATAGCATCTATCACCTGAAAAAATTATAACATAACTTATCGTTTTTTTCTTGTTAAAATTGATCCTGCCAGCAAAAATGTCGGCAGAGCGGACATGACGAAAATAAACAGCCAATCTCGAGCCATGATAGGCGTTGTATGGAAAATCGGTTGAAGCGGCTCATAATAAATGACAACAAGCATTAAGATTATGGATGAAAAGACTGCCAGCAGCAAATAAATGTTGTTAAAAGGATTCCGGTCAAAAATCGTTCTTTCCGTTCTTGAATCAAACACTAAAATCAATTGCGACAAAACAAGTGTTGCAAAAGCAGCTGTTTGCGCGTAGGCAAGCTGTTCTGTATTCCGTTCATAAATGAAGTAAAAGACAAGTAGTGTGGACAGCCCGATTAAAAAACCGCGAGATAAAATTTTCCAGCCAAGCCCTCTCGAAAAAATCCCTTCTTTCGGATCGCGAGGCTTTCTTTTTAACACATCTTCTTCTGCGGGATCAAGGCCAAGCGCCATAGCCGGCAGGCCATCTGTTACAAGATTCACCCACAAAATTTGAATCGGAACAAGCGGCAGTGGCAATGCTAAAATCATGGCAAATAACATAACTAGTATCTCTCCTACATTTGATGCTAATAAATAGCGAATAAATTTCCTGATATTGTCATAAATATTGCGCCCTTCTTGAATCGCTGCTTTAATGGTGGCAAAGTTATCATCAACGAGAATAAGAGAGGAAGCTTCTTTTGCCACATCGGTGCCGCTCATTCCCATCGAAATGCCTATGTCTGCCGCTTTGATTGCCGGGGCATCATTTACGCCGTCTCCAGTCATTGCAACGATATGTCCTTTGTTTTGCAATGCTTTCACAATTTTCAATTTATGCTCCGGAGAAACTCTGGCAAATACGTAAATATCATCAACTACTTCTTCCAATTCTTCAATCGTGAGCTTGGACAAAGATGATCCGTCCATTACTTTACCGTTAGGCGGCAATATTTCTAGTTCTTTTGCGATAGCTTGTGCGGTAATAACATGATCGCCTGTTATCATGACAGTTTTAATGCCTGCTTCACCGCATTCCTTCACCGCTTGTTTCACTTCTGGTCTTGGCGGGTCAATCATTCCTTGTATGCCAATGAAAATAAGAGAAGATTCCGCTTCAGCTTGGGGTAGAGATCCTGTATGAAGCGGTTTGTATGCAACTGCTATCGTTCTTAATGCTTCGTTTGCCTGATGAAAAATCGCCTTTTGAATGTCATTTTTTCGCTGCTCCGTTAAACGTTCTTTTCTATCGTGCCAAAGAACATGTGTCGAACGTTCTAATATAACATCTGGAGCTCCTTTTGCGACTGCAAAGCATTTTCCGTCTTTGTCTTGAACAATGACGGACATCATTTTTCGGTCGGAGTCAAAAGGAAATTCTCGCATAATATGAAATTGCTTCAATAATTTTGATTTTGACAGCCCCGCTTTCATGCCAGCCACGATCAACGCGCCTTCCGTCGGGTCGCCATCAAGGGAATATTCTCCATTTGTTTCAATAATATCAGATGTTGAAGCAAGCATTCCAAACATTAACATTTGCTTCAACGGTTTATGAGCAGCCGGATCAATTTTTTTTCCGTTTTCAAAAAACTCCCCAGCAGGCTGATAGCCCGCACCTGTTACCTTCCATGATTTATTGCTTATCCAAATGTCTGTCACAGTCATTTGGTTTTGAGTCATTGTTCCTGTTTTATCTGAACAAATGACGGTTGCACATCCGAGTGTTTCAACAGCTGGAAGCTTTCGGACAATTGAATTTTTCTTGATCATCCGCTGGACGCCCAATGCCAATGCAACCGTAACAATCGCCGGCAAGCCTTCAGGAATCGCCGCCACTGCCAGCGAGACCCCCGCCAAAAACATTTCATAAACAGCATGTCCTTGCATGACTCCGATTCCTGCTACTAATACCGTCAAGAGAAGAGCTACAACAATTAAAACTTTGCCCAGCTCTTCTAATTTTCTCTGCATCGGTGTCAATTGCTGCTCCTGGGTTTGCAGCAAATCTGCAATTTGCCCCATTGCCGTTTTCATGCCTGTAGCCACGACAACGCCGACTCCGCTTCCTCTTGTTACAAGCGTGCCCATAAAGGCCATATTTTGCATATCGCCAACGGATCCTTGATTCCCTTTTAATGGGCGTGTATGTTTTCCAACAGGGACGGATTCGCCAGTTAGTGCCGACTCCTCGACTTCAAGGCTTGATACCTGAATGAGACGCACATCAGCTCCGATTCGATCGCCGCTTTTAAATTTAATGCAGTCCCCTACGACAATTTCTCTCGAAGGGATCTTCACCCACTTCCCGCTGCGCAATACAGTAGTCTGCGGACTTGACAGTTCTTTTAATGCAGCAAGAGACTTCTCTGCCTTTTTCTCTTGAATAAATCCAAGAACTCCGTTCAAAATCACAATCGCAATAATGGCAACTGCATCAATATACTCTCCTAAAAGGCCGGAAATGACGGTTGCCGCAATTAAAACAAGAACCATGAAATCTTTAAACTGGCCGAAAAATAACAAAAGATTTGATTGCCGTTTTCCTTCTGCAAGCTCATTGTATCCTAATTTTTTTCTGCGGTTTTCTGCTTCTTTTTCTGATAATCCTTTTTTTATATCGACATTCAATGATTGAATTGCTTCTTGTTCTGTCAATTCATGCCATTTCATGAATTTCTGTTTCACCCCTTTTCACCTTTTGATACACGCTCTAAGAACAACATATTCAGCCTTGTCCTAAAACATGTTATAATTTAGTAAGTTTTTTCTTGGACTTCATGGAAAAAGGGTGAGCAAATATGTCTTTTGACGGCATTTTTACATATTGTGTTCAAAGAGAATTGAAACAAGAGCTTGAAGGTGGAAAAATCACAAAAATTCATCAGCCTTCTAAGCACGATCTTATCTTGCAAATTCGTCAGAAAGGTAAAAATTATCGTCTGCTTATATCCAATCATCCCAATTTTGCGCGCATTCATCTTACAGCCTCCAACTATGATAATCCGCAAGAACCGCCGATGTTCTGTATGGTTTTAAGAAAGCATTTGGAAGGAAGCATCATTGAGGAAATCAGCCAGGTCGGACTTGATCGAATCGTCATGCTGCAAATGAGATCCCGCAATGAATTAGGGGATATCACCAGGAAACAATTATTTGTCGAGATCATGGGAAAACATAGCAACATCATCTTAGTCGATCAAGAAAAGAAGATGATCATTGACAGCATCAAACATGTATCAGCTGCAGTCAATCGCCATCGCTCTGTTTTGCCCGGACACGCATATGTTTTTCCTCCAGACCAAGGCAAATTGAATCCTTTTCATGCTTCAGAAGAAACGGTTTTGAAAAAAATTGATCTGTTTTCAGGAAAATTTGAAAAACAAATTGTCGACCAATTTGCTGGCATCTCGCCTCTGTTGGCAAAAGAAATCGTCTACCGCTCTGGAATCGCCAATAAGGAATCGGTTGCCAGAACGCTTATGTCCGTTTTAAATCAAATAAAAAGCGGAAGCATTGTTCCGCAAATGACAAAAACTTTAAATAAAGAATATTTTTATATTTTGCCTTTAGAGCATGTAAAAGGAGAAAGGAAAACATTTTCTACCATAAGCGAATTGCTAGACCGATATTTTTACTCGAAAGCGGAACGCGATCGAGTGAAGCAGCAAGGGCAGGATTTAGAACGCTTCATCATCAACGAGCGAAAAAAGAATGAAACGAAAATCCAAAAGCTAAAACACACGCTCAAAGAGGCTGAAAAAGCAAATACGCTACAGCTTTACGGCGAACTATTGACAGCGAACATGCATGCAGTGAAAAAAGGGGATAAAGAAGTCGAAGTTATCAACTATTATGACGAGGATGGACAAAAGATCAAAATTCCGCTTGATCCTTTGAAAACTCCTTCTGAAAACGCCCAAAGTTATTTCCAAAAATATCAAAAAGCCAAAAATTCCGTTTTAGTTGTCAAATCGCAAATCGAAAAAGCAGAACAAGAAATCGAATATTTTGACCGGCTTCTCCAGCAGCTTGAAACAGCTTCTCCTAAAGACTTAGAGGAAATTCGAGAAGAATTGATTGAAGGGGGATATTTGAAAAAAAGAGCGAACATCCAGAAGAAAAAAAATGCTAAACCTGTTTTAGAAGCTTATCTGTCCAGCGACGGAGCTGAAATATTAGTCGGCAAAAACAACAAGCAAAACGAATACTTGACGAACCGGGTTGCTGCTAGAGACGATATTTGGCTTCATACAAAGGACATACCGGGCTCCCATGTTGTCATCCGGAAAAAAGATCCGTCTGAACAGACCATTTTAGAGGCAGCGAATCTGGCAGCTTATTTCAGCAAAGCGCGCCAATCAAGCTCCGTACCTGTCGATTATACAAAAGTGCGCTATGTAAAAAAACCGAATGGCGCCAAGCCTGGGTTTGTCATATATGAAAATCAGCAAACGGTCTATGTGACGCCTGATGAAGAGCTCGTGCTGAAGTTGAAAAAACAATAGACGTTTTTTCTGCTTCTCCTTCTGCTTTTATAAGCTTCTTTTATGAAACTCTTACTCCATTAACAACGTTGATCATCTGGAATGTCGCCTTCACTAGTTCTAATCTTGAAAAATTATGTACGCCTCATTTCAGTACAGAGAAAAAGGAAACCATTCATAACACGGTTTCCTTTTTCAAATATTTATTCTCTGCTCTTGCTGCAAACGCCTCTTCAACTCTGACGCGAAGCAGCTCTTTAACAGCTGAATGGTTTCCGATATGATCAGTTAACATAATCTTTTTATTTGTTGCCCTTTGCAATTGCTCGATTTCCTCTTGAACTCCTTTTAACAATAGACCTGTAAACAATAAATAAGGCACAAAAATTATTTCTTCTTCCGTAATTTTTGGAACGGATTGAACAACATCTTGAAAAAGAGGAGAAGCTGCGGTTAAATAGCAGCACGTCACCGGTACTTCCAATCGCTCTTCAAGCATGCGGCCAATCGTTAAAAAATCTTGCTGCATTTCTACATCCCGGCTTCCTCGACCGATCAAAATCATTCTAGACTTTTTCGGTCTATTCAAAACGCGTTTAATTCTGTCTTCCACTGCCTCTAGCATCAATTCATCAACGCCAAAAGGCATGCCATAGGAGATCATTGCTTCCGGATAATTTGTCTGCAATGTCGAAAGAATAGCTGGTATATCTTGTTTGGCATGACCGGCAGCTAATAACAGCACTGGAATTACCGCAATATGAGCAGCTCCTTTTGCGAAACAGGATGCAAATCCTTCCTCAATGGTAGGCTTTGCAAGCTCAAGGAAAGAGATTTCTTGAATCTCGTATGGCAGGCTCGCCTTCACTTCATTGAAAAAATGAATCGCCTCTTCTCTAGAATCTCGCAACCGACTGCCGTGAAAGATATACAGAACCCCTTTTTTCATAACGAAACCCCTGTTGTAAAATCGATGTTGCTCATCTGCTTCTCAAACCAGTTCAACTGGTCATGAAAACGAACGACTTCGCCGATAATAATCATGCATGGATTGGAAATACAATTTTCTTCTGCCGATTTCGCCATTTCCTTCACGGTTGTCGTTACTGTGCGTTGTTCTTCCGTAGTCGCCCATTCAATAAAGGCAACAGGCGTATTTTGATCCTTCCCGCTTCGTATAATCATGTCTTGGATTTCCGCAATATTTTTCACACCCATATAGACGGCAACGGTGTCCGCTGCTTTCATTAAACGAATCGTTTCCTCTTTAATTGTCCAATCCCCTGCTCTATGTCCGGTAATAAATGCACACGAAGCGCTGATGTTGCGATGCGTAAGCGGGATGCCAGCATAGGCGGAAGCGGCGGAAGCAGCCGTAACCCCGGGGATCACTTCAAAAGGAATTCGTTTTTGCACCAATACTTCCGCTTCCTCCCCCCCTCTGCCAAACAGATAGGGGTCGCCTCCTTTTAACCGCGTTACGATTTTGCCTGCCTGGGCATACTTCACTAAAAACTTATTGATCGTCTCTTGGCGCATCGTATGGTAATTTGGCAATTTGCCGCAATAAATGAGATCCGCTTCTTTTTTTGCATAAGCAAGGAGCTCTTTGTTGACAAGCCTGTCATATAAAATCACATCCGCCTTCTGAATCGCCTTCATCGCTTTTATTGTGATTAATTCTGGATCTCCTGGGCCTGCTCCGACAATATACACTTTTCCCACGCTGATCTCCCCCACTACGTACAGAGCGTCACGTCGCTTCATCAATCACAAACCCTGCACATTTTCGTATTTTTTTCTTTTCGTACAACGTAACATCTTCAATATCAAGAACCTTTAAATAAAATTTTTCAAGCTCAACATCTACTTGCTCGAATGCTTTCAAATCATTTTCGGCCGCGATGATTACTGGAATTTCCTTCTCCTTCGTTTTTACAAGAAAGCGATACAAATACATGCTGACACCCCATTTAAGCTCCGAGAGGTTCCAAAATCTCATCGAGCTTCGCCTGCAAAGGTTCAATGCCGACGCGATCATAATATTCTAAAAAGGTTTCGCCGGCCAGCTTCGTTTCTTTGAAATATTGCAGAAAATCTTTCAACACTAAATGAAGCTTCTCTGCCTCAATTTTTCCTTTCAATTTTTCATTAAATCGACCGCCATCAAGAAGCGTTCCGCCAACATGAATTTCGTAGGCATCGACCATTTTTTTATCTTTTGTTCTCATCAAAACGCCTTGCAGACCGATGTCCGCGATTTGCCGCTGACCGCATGAATTCGGGCAGCCTGTGATGTGCATCCGAACAGGTACATCCAATTCTAATTCTTGATCCAAATATTCGACAATTGTTTTCATCCGCTGTTTCGTTTCAACAAGCGCAAGGTTGCAAAATTCCGTTCCAGTGCAGGAAACGGCATAACCAATGAATGATTTCGGCTTGATGGTAATTCTGCCCTTTTGAAAAATTTCTTCTGCCAGCAAAGCTTCAACTTGATCATCCGGAACGTTTGGAATCACAATATTTTGTGTATTGCAAGTTCGGATTTGTCCATTTCCGTATTTTTTGGAAATTCTGGCGATCTCCAGCACTTCCTCGGAATAAAGTCTTCCGAGCGGAACATTAAAGCCAATGTAATTCAAGCCTTTTTGCTTTTGCGGATGAACGCCGTAAAAATATCCTGCATTCCAGCCTTTTGTTTCATCGTTTCCTCTCTCCGGAAGCGGACCTGTCAGTTCAAACAGTTTTTCTTGGAATTTTTCTACACCCCAATCGGCAACTAAAAATTTTAGACGGGCGCGGTGTCTTTTCTCACGATAGCCGTAATCACGGAAGATGGTTGTGACCGCAATGGCAACATCCTTCACTTTATCCGGGGTTACGAAAATGTTCAATGGTTGGGCCAAATGCGGTTTTGATGATAGTCCGCCACCGACCTTTACATGAAAGCCTTTCACAAGCTTTCCGTCAATCTCTTTTGTAGCTGGTATGAAAGCTAAATCATTGATTTCGGCATGTCCGGAATTGTAGTAGCTTGCACTAATCGAAATTTTATATTTTCTTGGCAAATTGGAAAAATCTCTATTTTTATGGAAAAATTGATGAATTTCTCGCACAATCGGTTCTGTGTCCAAAAGCTCCTCCGGGTCAATGCCCGCAAGAGGATTTCCAATCACGTTGCGGGCGATGTCGCCACAGGCGCCTACCGTTGTTAGACCGACTTCATCCAAGCGTCTAAATATTTCCGGAATGTTCTCGATTTCCAGCCAATGGAATTGGATGGCTTGACGAGTTGTAATATCAAATAGATCCCGGCCAAAATCTCTGCAGATCCCTGCGAGTGCAACGACTTGTTCATAGTTTAATATTCCCGTCGGTACTTTGATCCGCATCATAAAATATCCGTCTTTTTTAGGCCGTTGAAGATACAGCCCCGCCCATTTGAGCAAATCCCAATCTTCTTCCGGAATGGAAGCAAAGCCGTTTTTCGCAAAGGTGTCGATTTCTTCCAAAATATCCAATCCGTCTTTTTCAAGCTTTTTTAATTCAAATTTATTTAAATTTTCATTGTTTGCCCATACTTTTTCATGTGCCATTGCAACTCCCCCAATGTTTAAAATTATAGGAACTTTCGATTTTTTAAATATTGAAAAATATGTTCAACACTTTCTTCTACTGACCATTCCTCAGAATGAACAATGATTTCAGGATTTTCAGGCTCTTCATATGGATCGTCGATACCTGTAAAATGTTTTATTTCACCGTTTCTCGCTTTTTTGTACAGCCCTTTCGGATCTCGTTTTTCACATTCTGATAATGAGCATTTAACATATATTTCAATGAACTCATCATGCTCGAGCAAATTTCTTACTAACTCCCGATCTTCTTTATATGGAGAAATAAAGGCTGTCAAAACAACTTGACCGCTGTCTACAAATAATTTTGCAACTTCTCCAATGCGCCGAATGTTTTCTTTTCGGTCCTGTTCAGAAAATCCTAAATCTTTGTTCAACCCATGGCGAACGTTGTCTCCATCTAGTACGTAAGACGAAATATTTTCATTGAACAGCTTTTGGTTTAATGCATTGGCTAAAGTTGATTTGCCGGAACCGGACAATCCGGTAAACCATAGAACAAAGCTGTGATGCCCCGACTTTTTCCTCCGCTCTTCTTTTGTGACGGAATGATGATGCCATACAATATTTTTGCTTGTCACGTTAATTCCACCTCATCTTTGCAATGCTTCTTGGCGCAGACCTTTTACAAGCACTTCCACAACTTCCGGACGGCTGAAAGTGTTTGGCAGCGGCTCACCGTTTCGAAGTTTTTCCCTTACTTTTGTTCCTGATAAAATGACACGGTCGTCATCAGAATGCGGGCATGTTTTATGGGAAGCCATGCCGTCGCATTTTTTACAATAAAAGCTGTGTTCAAAAAACAGCGGCGTAATGTCTAATTCCTCTTTTGTAAAGTTGAAAAAGATTTTCTGCGCATCATATGTTCCATAATAATTTCCAACCCCTGCATGGTCTCTTCCAACGATGAAATGCGTACACCCATAATTTTTTCGAACGATAGCATGGAATATCGCTTCCCTTGGTCCGGCATAGCGCATGGCGGCTGGAAAAATTCCTAACAGAACACGATCTTTTGGATAGTAATTTTCCAACAGAACTCGATAGCTTTCCATGCGAATATCCGCAGGAATATCATCCTTTTTTGTTTCGCCGACAAGCGGCTGCAGAAATAATCCGTCTACGGTTTCAAGAGCTGTTTTTTGAATGTATTCATGCGCCCGATGAACAGGATTTCTCGTTTGAAACCCTACGACTGTATTCCAGCCGAAACGTTCAAAAGCGGCTCGAGATTCCGCTGGTTCAAATGTTTCGTTTGGAAACGGCTTTTCCGTTTTCTTTACTAACACGACATCCCCGCCAAGATAGACAGGTGGACGCTCATACAATTTAGCAACTCCTGGGTGCTCTTCATCTTTTGTCCGATAAACATATTCCGCTTCTTTTTGTTTATCCGGCTTATATTTATCTTCCACTTTGATCACACCGTATACTTCTCCGTTAAATGTCAGCTTAACTTCATCTCCAATGTCGATGCGATCAGCTTGTTCTTCTTCAACAGGAAGTGTAATTGGAATGCTCCAAACTATACCATTGGCAAGACGCATGTTTTCGACAACACTATCATAATCTTTTTTAGTTAAAAAACCCGTTAATGGACTAAATGCTCCAATACCGATTAACTCTAAGTCAGAGAGCCCGATATTATCCAATTCAATTGCTTCTTGAATATGAGAATAATTGTATTCTGGATTATAGCGATTGATTAATGTTCCTCCGTGCGGTGCAATCCCCATTTGATCTCCTCCTTGCTACGCCATATATTCCTATATTCATATTTATTTACTAGGCTTTTATTGAAAAAATTTTTAGCCTTAGCCGCTAAATAAATCTAAATCGTTGCGATACGCCATCATCAAAAACGAGAAAAAAAGCTTGAACAATTGGAATCATTTCATGAAACGAGTCTTCAAAACTTTATTTTTTATGACGAGTTTTTATAAAGCATTATCTGCGGAAAAAAGCCTGCTGTAGATCAAACTGTCACTTCACTTGTAAGTGATATTCATATTTTGATTGAACAAACACCAAATATAAAATGATTGAATCAACTATCGATGAAGCCGAAGCAGACGGTTTAGCAACCTTCACCTCCACCGACCATTGAACAGAGAACATTTCCAGTAGTCCGAATGGAGGAAAAAGCGATATGTTTTTACCGCTCCTGTACGACAGGCAGCACCCGCTGCCGCCGCACCGCTTCCTCTAATGGTTATAGGCTTCCATTATTTTGTCACACTTGTACTCTCATGTAATCCGCATTCAAGCTTTTGATGGCCGACCCATCTTCCAGAACGCAGATCATCCATGTTAATGGCTGGCTGAGTACAAGGCTGGCAGCCAATGGAAGGATAACCTTGATCATGTAAGACGATATAAGGCAAATCATGTTTATAAACATATCGCCAAACTTCCTTCCAGGTCCAGTGGATGAGAGGGCAAATTTTCACCTTTTGGAATTTCTCATCTTTATTAATATAGTTTACATGTTTTCTTGTCGGCGATTGTTCTCTTCTTAATCCTGAAATCCATGCTTTTACTGGTTCAAGCGTCTCCCTTAATGGAACCACTTTCCGGATGTGACAGCAAAGATTCGGATCTTTCTCCCAAAGCTTATCTCCATATTGCTCTTTTTGCTCTTCTAATGTGATCTCTGGTTTTTTTAATTCTATATTTAAATCTGGATATCGATTTTTTACTTTTTCTATGCAATCATAGGTTTCTTTAAAATGCAGCCCTGTGTCCAAAAAGACAATCCGTGCGGTCGGATTGACCTTCGATATTAAATCAATGAGTACAATCCCTTCAATTCCAAAGCTGCACGAATACACAATATCATCTTTATATGTTGAATATGCCCATTCCAACACCTCTAGGGCACCTTTTGTGTCCGATGTCTCATCAAACACGAGATCAGGTTCCGCCCAGGTTTCGTACGTAAGCATTCGCCTTTCCCCCTTATTAGAAAAGGAATAGAGCGCGTTCAATAAAAGGATTGAAAACCGCCTCTAGTCGTCTAGTCAGCGGTTTATTGAGACAGCTTTTTATATAATCCTTCTTTTCTTTCATTTGTACAAATGACATTTTGTACTTAAAAAATTAGGTTAGAAGATTCACAGTGTTCCTTTCAAGAACGTGCTATATGCTATCAAATTTTATCATAATTTTCCTAAAAGTCAACCCGAGTTTTTTGATTGGAATTAAATATTATATGAAAGGTTAAACTTTTTCGAGCCAACTGTCGTTTTCAGGATTTTTTCGCCATAATGACAAGCGGTCGAGATCCTCTTTTGAAATCATTTGCACATCCAAAGCCACTTGGATTAAAGTGTCATAATCACTTAATGCGATCGCCGGAATGCCAGCATTGGCAAAGTTTTGCTTTCCTTGAGGAAGACCGTAGGTAAAAATTGCGGCGACACCTAGTACTTGACAGCCAGCATTTCTTAGTGCTTCAACAGCTTTTAAGGAGCTTGCCCCTGTTGAAATCAAGTCTTCGATTACAACAGCTTTTTGTCCTTCCCTCACTTTTCCTTCTATTTGGTTTCCCTTCCCATGCTTTTTCGGTGTGCTGCGCACATAACACATAGGCAATCCCAGCTCTTCAGCAACTAATGCCGCATGGGGAATACCGGCTGTTGCAGTTCCAGCAATTAATTCAGCATCGGAAAAATGCTCACTGATTAGTTGAGCTAGTCCTTTATAAATGATTTTGCGGAGCTTCGGATACGATAGAGTCAAACGATTGTCGCAATAAATGGGCGATTTTATTCCGCTTGCCCACGTAAACGGTTCATTTGGTCTGAGAGTAACTGCTTCAATTTCTAGCAAATGTTTGGCGATTTCCTTTTTCATTCCACCTTACCCTCCCATTCTTTTTTTACCTCATTGTAGGCTGCAATAGGATCCTCTGCTTTTGTAATTGTCCTGCCGACAACAATGGCTGATGCGCCTTGTTCCTTTGCAAATTTTGGCGTCGCAATGCGGACTTGATCCTGTGCTCTATCTTTTGCTAAACGAATTCCAGGCGTAACAGTCAGAAAAGATGGACCGCACGTTTTTCTTATTTCGCTTACTTCATGGACAGAACAAACAACACCGCTCATCCCGCTTTTTTTTGCATTTTCCGCATAATGTAAAACCGTCTCAAGCAGCGGCTTTTCAATGAGAAGTTCATTTTTTAGCATCTCGCTGGAAGTGCTTGTCAGCTGGGTGACAGCGACAACATGTGGACGCTTATTTCCGCACTGAGCTCCCGCCTCCAGCCCTTCTATCGCTGCTTCCATCATGTCTCTACCTCCCGCAGCGTGAATAGTGATCAAATCGACTCCGAGCTTGGCAAGTCCTTTCATCGTTTGTTTCACGGTATTTGGTATATCATGCAGCTTCAAATCAAGAAATATTTGATGACCGCTTCGCTGTAATTCTTCGATGATAGAAGGGCCTTCTTGATAAAAAAGTTCCATCCCCACTTTAACAAATAAAGGCTCCTCAAATATTTGCACAAACTGCAATGCTTTTTCTCTCGTATCAAAATCAAGGGCAAGAATTAGAGGACGATTTTTCATCTTTCCAGCTCCTTCCGACACATTCATTCACATGATCAAAGCCTAATTCTTTCAGCCGATTCGGCAACGCATCAATAAGTTCAACACAGACGTAAGGATTGACAAAATTCGCTGTACCAATTGCGACTGCCTTTGCTCCTGCCTGCAAAAATTCTATGCAATCATCGACATTCATAATTCCTCCCATGCCGATGACCGGGATTTCTACACTTTGGGAAACCTGATAGATCATACGAACGGCAATCGGCTTGACAGCAGGTCCAGAAAGCCCGCCTGTTCCATTAGCAATAATCGACCGGCCTGTTTTCACATCGATCCGCATGCCGAGGAGCGTGTTGATCATCGTAATTCCGTCTGCTCCCGCTTTTTCCACCGCTTTTGCCATGGCGACAATGTCAGTTACATTTGGAGAAAGCTTGACATAAACCGGTACTGAAGAAACGTTTTTCACAGCTTCTGTTAAATGTCCGGCTACTTCAGGAACTGTTCCGAACATGATCCCCCCTTGTTTAACATTCGGACAAGAAATGTTTAGTTCAAGTGCTTTTACGTTAGGCGCTTTACTGATTTCTTTTGCCACTTCCACATATTCTTCAACAGTCGAGCCGGCAATGTTCGCAATGATCGGAACATCAAATTGAGAAAGCCAAGGAAGCTCTTCCTCCATCACTTTTTTTAATCCGGGATTTTGCAACCCGATGGCATTGAGCATTCCCGACGGCGTTTCCGCCACCCTTGGTGTTGGATTTCCGAATCTAGGCTCAAGCGTTGTTGCTTTGATCATGATCGCGCCAAGCTTGGATAAATCGTACAGCTTGGCAAATTCGCGGCCAAAGCCGAAGCATCCTGATGCGGGCATGATCGGATTTTTTAACTCAAGACCAGGAAGCTTAACAGTTAACATTCCAACATCACCTCCCCGATTCGAAAAACAGGCCCGTCGGTACAGATTTTCTTATAGCCCGAATCATTTGCATCGGTTTTCGTACGGCGGACACAGGCAAAGCAAGCGCCGATTCCGCAGCCCATTCTTTCTTCCAGGGACAAAAACACTTTTTTATGCGGAAATGCTTCTTCTATCGCTTTTAACATCGGAGTTGGTCCGCATGTATAGAGCGTTTCAAATGTGAAGCGTTGTTCATTGATGATATCCATAACGGTTCCTTTTGCGCCGAATGTGCCGTCAACTGTCGCCACAAACGTTTCGCCCAGCTCCTTAAACTCTTGTTCGTAAAACACCGCCGCCTTTGTTGAAAATCCTAATACATGGACAACTTCCACTCCATTTTGAACAAGCTGCTTCGACAATTCATAAAGAGGGGGAACGCCAATGCCGCCACCGACAAGCAATGCTTTTTCCTTCGTTTCTTCAACCGGAAAACCGTTTCCGAGCGGTCCGAAAACATCGACAAGCTCACTTGCTTTTTTTCTGGACAATCTTTTCGTTCCGGCGCCTTCTGCCCGATAAATTAATGTCATCGTGTTTTTTTCGGCATTGTATTCGGCAATGCTGATCGGTCTTCTTAATAACAGATCAAAACTGTCATCCACTTTTATTTGAACAAATTGTCCCGGACGAGTAATGCGTTGAACGAGCTCTCCTTTTAATTCCATTTTATAAATGTTTTTCGCAATTGGCCTGTTGCTGATGATTTCCATCCAAGCTTTGATCATTGGATCACCTTCTTTACCTATTATGTTCGGAGAGATTTTCAACCGTAAAAGCCATCGATTCAAGCACGCGTAAAATTGCCCTTGCAGTGTCTAAAGAAGTGAGGCACGGCACACCGTTTTCAACCGATTCCCTTCTGATTCTGAAGCCGTCGCGCTCAGGCTGCTTTCCTTTCGTCAGCGTGTTGATGACAAATTGCGCTTTTCCATTGCGTATCACATCCAAAATGTTGTCGCCGCGTGATCCGATTTTGCTGACAACCTTTGCTTTTATGCCGTTCTCTTCTAGAAACTTTGCGGTTCCTTCCGTCGCCAGCAGTTGATAGCCGATATTGCGAAATCTGCCCGCAATTTCTAAAGCCTCGTTTTTGTCCTTATCAGCAATCGTAAGCAGCACTGATCCGTGCTCGTAAATATTCGTACCGGCTGCAACAAAGCCTTTATAAAGAGCCTTTTCAAAGGTGGCATCCTTTCCGATTACTTCCCCAGTTGATTTCATTTCTGGTCCAAGCGTAATGTCTACACGGCGCAACTTCGCAAATGAAAATACCGGCACCTTCACAAATACACCTTTCGGCTCTTTTGCAAGCCCTGTTTTCACACCGAGTTCCGGCAAGCTAGCACCGAGTATCACCTTTGTCGCAAGCTTAGCCATCGGAATTCCGGTAATTTTACTTAGAAACGGAACTGTTCTGCTTGATCTTGGGTTCACTTCCAATACGTATACCCGCCCGTCAGCAATTACAAATTGAATGTTTAGCAGTCCGACAATATTCAGCCCTTTTGCCAAACGAATCGTATAATCAACAAGTTCTGTTTTCAACTGATCAGATAACGTTTGCGGCGGGTAAACCGCTATCGAGTCCCCTGAGTGCACGCCTGCCCGCTCAATATGCTCCATAATGCCCGGAATGAGCACATGTTTACCGTCTGAAATCGCATCAACTTCCACTTCTATTCCGGTTAAATATTGATCAATTAAAACGGGATGTTCCGGATTAATTTTTACTGCATGTTCCATATAATGGAGCAATTCTTCTTTATGGTAGACAATTTCCATCGCCCGGCCGCCAAGCACATAGGAAGGACGGACAAGCACCGGATAGCCGATTTCTTCCGCAATTTCCACCGCTTCAGCGACGGATAGAGCCGTTTTCCCTACAGGCTGTGGTATTTCCAAAGCTTCAAGCACTTGTTCGAACTTGTCGCGGTCTTCCGCCCGATCTAAATTTTCCAGGCTTGTTCCTAATATTTTGACACCTCGTTTTGCCAGCTTGCCTGCCAAATTGATTGCCGTTTGCCCGCCGAATTGGACGACAACGCCAATCGGTTTCTCCAAGTCGATAATATGCATGACATCTTCGATCGTCAGCGGTTCAAAATACAGCTTGTCGGAAATGCTGAAATCCGTTGACACCGTTTCTGGATTGTTATTGATAATGATTGCTTCATATCCTGCTTCGCGAATCGCCCAAACAGAGTGAACTGTTGCATAATCGAACTCAATACCCTGCCCGATTCGAATCGGCCCTGAACCTAACACGACAACACTTTTTCGTTCAGTCACAATCGATTCATTTTCTTCTTCATATGTGCCGTAAAAGTAAGGCGTCTCGGATTCAAACTCGCTTGCGCACGTATCAACCATTTTGTAAACTGGAACAATTCCTTGTTTTTTCCGAAACTCATAAACTTCCGATTCATCTGTATTCCATAACGAAGCGATAAAGTGATCAGAAAATCCGAGTTGCTTTGCTTTTCTCAACACGTTTACATCAAATGGAGATTTTTTCAGTTCTCGTTCATATTCGATAATGTTGTTTATCTTATTCAAGAAAAAGCGGTCGATTTTGCTCCATTGATGAATTTGCTCAACGGAAAAACCCCTTCTCAGCGCTTCGCCGATGTAAAAGATTCGTTCATCCCCTGCTTTCTTGATTCGCTTTTCAATCATTTCATCTGAGACATCGTTTTCTTTCAATGTTAAATGGTAGACGCTTGCTTCGAGAGAACGAACAGCTTTTAACAACGATTCTTCAAACGTGCGGCCGATCGCCATGACTTCACCGGTTGCTTTCATTTGAGTGCCAAGCACACGGTTGGCTGATTCAAATTTATCAAACGGCCATCGCGGTATTTTCGTGACAACATAATCAAGCGCCGGTTCAAAGCAAGCAAATGTTTTCCCTGTCACTGGATTGATGATTTCATCTAACGTCAAACCGACGGCAATTTTCGCTGCGAGTTTCGCAATCGGATATCCTGTCGCTTTTGATGCAAGGGCAGATGAGCGGCTAACCCGCGGGTTCACTTCGATAACGTAATATTGAAAACTATCCGGATCAAGAGCAAGCTGAACATTGCAGCCGCCTTCGATGCCAAGAGCTCCGATAATTTTTAATGACACGTTTCTGAGCAACTGGTATTCTCTGTCTGAAATCGTTTGGCTGGGCGCCACAACGATCGAATCGCCTGTATGAATGCCGACGGGGTCAATATTTTCCATGTTGCAGACAACGATTTTATTGTCTTTTGAGTCCCGCATCACTTCATATTCGATTTCTTTGTAGCCGGCAATGCTTTTTTCGAGCAGACATTGATGAACAGGGCTGAGCTTTAAACCGTTTGTGACAATTTCAATCAGTTCTTCCTCATCGTGACAAATGCCGCCTCCGGTCCCGCCAAGTGTATATGCAGGCCGGACGATCACCGGATAGCCGACTTGCTCCACAAAATGAAACGCTTCTTCAAGCTCATGAATTATGGCGCTTTCCGGCACCGGTTCATTCAGCTCCTTCATAAGCTCGCGGAACAGTTCACGGTCTTCAGCTTTTTGAATGGCTGAAAGCTTAGTTCCTAAAATTTCAACGCCGCACTCTTCTAAAACACCCATTTTATGAAGCTCGACCGCCAAGTTTAGTCCAGTCTGTCCGCCGAGAGTCGGCAGGATCGCATCCGGCCTTTCCTTGCGGATGATTTTGGCAACAAAGCTCGGAGTGAGCGGCTCCATATACACTTTGTCGGCAATTTCCGTATCCGTCATAATTGTCGCTGGGTTCGAGTTGACAAGAACAACCTCATATCCTTCCTCTTTCAATGCTAAGCACGCCTGTGTTCCCGAATAGTCAAACTCCGCCGCTTGTCCGATAATAATCGGTCCTGATCCGATAACTAAAATTTTCTGAATATCTTTCCGCTTAGGCATTGAGATTCCCCCTTTGAGCAGTCTTTTCCATCAGCTCGATAAATTGATTAAACAATGGATTGGCATCCTCAGGTCCCGGCGATGCTTCCGGATGGTATTGAACAGCGAAAGCAGGATGCACGCGATGTCTCAATCCTTCAACTGTTCCGTCGTTCAGTGCAACATGTGTTACTTCAAGCTCTGTATTCCTAATGGATTCGATGCTTACAGCATAGCCGTGATTTTGGGAAGTCATATACACTTTCCCAGTTTTTAAATCCTTCACTGGATGGTTTGAGCCGCGGTGGCCGAATTTTAATTTTTCTGTTTTCGCACCGCATGCTAAAGCGAGCAGCTGATGCCCTAAACATATTCCAAAGATAGGGGTTTTCCCGATAAGATCGCGCAGCATTTCAATTGCTTCTGGAACGTTTTGCGGATCTCCAGGTCCGTTTGTAAGCAAAACGCCGTCAGGCTTCAATCGCAATATTTCCTCCGCAGATGTATCATATGGAACGACGATCGAGTCGCAATTTCGGCTGTTTAATTCTCTTAAGATTCCATGCTTCATGCCAAAATCTACAACAACCACTCTTTTTCCTCTTCCTGGACTTTGATATGGTCTTTTCGTCGATACAATTTCCACCTGATTGCGCGGCAGCTCCGTTTCTCTTAATTTCTCAGCCACTTGCTTTGGATCCGCCTCAGCTGAACAGATTGCACCTTTTAACGTTCCGTAGTTGCGGATAATTCTAGTCAGCCTTCTTGTATCGATTCCACTGATGCCAGGAATATCGTTTTCTATGAGAAAATCATTGATTGAATATAAACTTCTCCAGTTGGAGGGTGCTTCACAGGCTTCCTTCACAATCATCCCGTTCACGAACGGGCGGATCGTCTCAAAATCGTCGCGGTTGATGCCGTAATTGCCGATCAATGGATAAGTAAACGTTACGATTTGTCCGCAATATGAAGGATCTGAAAGTGTTTCTTGATAGCCTGTCATTCCGGTTGTGAACACAACCTCTCCGATGATGTCACGATCGCTTCCAAAGCCATCGCCGATGAAAACATCGCCGTTTTCAAGCACTAATTGCCGTTTCATATTACTCTCCCCTTTTCCAAACGATTTTGCCGTCCACCATTGTTAAAACAGGCCAGCCTTTTGCAAGCCAGCCGTTAAACGGCGTATTTTTTCCTTTTGATGCAAATGTTGAGGCATCTATTCTTTTTTCTTCCTGTAAATCAATGAGCGTCAAATCTGCAGAAATGCCTTCTTTTAATTCCCCCATATCCAAGTTAAAAGCTCTAGCAGGCTTTACCGTCAGCCAATCAACAAGTTGTTTCAATGTAAAAATGCCCCGTTCGACAAAATATGTGTACAAAAGAGGAAAGGCAGTTTCCAACCCGACGATCCCAAACGGCGCCTTATCGACCTCTAAAGATTTCTCCTCCATCGTATGAGGCGCATGATCCGTAGCAATAAAATCGATTGTTCCATCCAACAGCCCTTCGATTAATGCTTTCTTGTCTTCTCTGCCTCTAAGCGGCGGATTCATTTTAAAGTTCGGATTAAGCTCCGGAATATCTTCATCACATAAAAGAAGATGATGCGGGGTCACTTCGCATGTCACGCGGATGCCTGCTTTTTTGGCGTCTCTGACGGCTCTGACGGATTCTTTTGAACTAATATGGCACACGTGGTAATGGCAGCCGCTAGCTTCTGCCAGCAGAACATCTCTTGCAATTTGAACGGATTCACATACAGATGGAATGCCGGATATACCGTGATTTTTTGCAAAAACTCCATCATGGAAGGATCCGCCGTTGATAAGGGTATTGTCTTCACAATGCGCGACAATTGAATATCCTTTCTCCGCCGCTTTTTTCATTGCCTGAAACATCATGCCGGCCGACTGGACACCTACGCCATCGTCCGTAAAGGCAAAAGCACCTTCCTCTTTTAATGCATCAAAATCCGTTAATTCGCTTCCGCTTTGCCCAAGTGTGATCGCTGCATAAGGAAGAACGCGAACCTTTGCTGTTTCTTTAATTCGCTTTTGTAAATTGATCATTTTTTCTTTCGTATCAATAGGCGGCTTCGTATTAGGCATGGAGGCAACGGTTGTAAAGCCGCCCTTCGCTGCAGCCAGCGTGCCGGTGGCAATCGTCTCTTTCGCTTCTCCACCCGGTTCACGCAGATGAACGTGAAGATCGATGAATCCATGGGAAAGAAGCTTTCCGTTGCAATCGATCACGTCTCCCGCTCCATCAGCTATCTCTTCCGATATTTGTTTGACTATTCCGTTTTCCACAAGAACATCCCGTTTTGTCAATTCGCCTTCCTCTGTTAACAATTGCGCATTTTTAAATAGAATGGACATGTTTCTTCTCTCCCCCTTGTGCTTTACTTTCAATCGCCTGTTTTATAACTGCCATGCGGACAAATACACCGTTTTCCATCTGTTTAAAAATTCGCGATCGGCTGCACTCTACTAAATCTCCGTCGATTTCAACTCCTCTGTTGACCGGTGCAGGGTGCATAATAATCGCATGGTCCTTCATCATTTTTTCCCGTTCCTTTGTCAATCCGTACTGCTCCAAATATTGATCAGCTGTCCATTTTTCGCTGTGGCGTTCATGCTGGATTCTTAAGAGCATCACAACATCTGACATTTCGATTGCTTCATTGATCGATACGTATGTACCGTATGGATTGGTGTCGTCCCGAAATTTTTCAGGTCCAGAGAACAATACGGTTGCCCCGAGCCTTGTCAGCACTTCTGCATCAGATCTTGCTACACGGCTGTGGCGAATGTCACCGATGATGGAAACCGTCAATCCGTTAAAACTCCCAAACTCTTCACGAATTGTCATCAAATCGAGCAAACATTGCGTTGGATGGTGTCCGCACCCATCGCCAGCATTTAATATGGATACTTGGACACGGCCGATAAGCTCGTCAAAATACCGGTCCTCGGGATGTCGGATGACGACCGCCTCGACACCGATTGATTCTAAAGTTTTTACAGTATCGTACAACGATTCTCCTTTTTGAATGCTTGAAGAAGCTCCATCCACATTTAAAATGTCAAGTCCAAGTTTTTTTTCAGCAGCTTCAAAACTAAACCTCGTCCTCGTACTCGGCTCAAAAAACAAGTTGGCGATAAATGTTTGTTCTCCGACTTTCCATCGTTTTCCCATTTTAAAGCGTTCCGCTTCATCCAAAATGGCAATAATCTCTTCAGTTGACAGCGTGCTCATTGTCACTAAATGTTTCATCGCTTTCTTCCCCTTTCCTTTAAATAAAAGCGATTGACGTTTGAATTTTAAAAAAACACCCTGCCAAGGCATGACAGGGTGTAAGCAAATGACGAAGCATGATTTGTCCCACACACCCTTGAAAGCCTCTCTGGACTTTTTTAAAAGGTGATTGCTACGCTACTGAATCTTCTTCATTTGTGTCAAAAATATGTTCTTCTTTTTTACCTGGGAGCACAAAGTTTAAAATGACGCCAATGATTGCAGCTAATGCCATTCCGTGTAACTCAAAGCTTTCCCCGAACTTAATCATCGCTTCGCCAATTCCTATTACTAAAATGACGGAAGTGATGATTAAGTTTCTTTTTTCGTTCAGATCAACTTTATGCTCAATCATCATTCTTAATCCTGAAGATGCGATGATCCCGAAGAGCAGTATTGAAACGCCACCCATTACTGGAGTTGGAATCGAACTGATCAAGGCGGAAATTTTTCCAATAAAGCCAAACAAGATTGCAAATAGAGCTGCACCGGCAATGACATAAACGCTGTAAATCCTTGTAATCGCCAATACGCCGATATTTTCGCCATATGTCGTGTTCGGCGGTCCACCGATAAAAGATGCAATCATGGTTGCCGCTCCGTCGCCGAGAATGGAACGGGCAAGTCCAGGGTCTTTGATTAAATCTTTTCCGATTACTTGGCTTAGCAGCATTTGGTGACCGATATGCTCGGATAATGTCACCACTGCGACTGGAACCATCAGCAGAATGATTTCAGATGTAATGTGAGGTGTATAATCAACAAATGGAATGATAAAGTTCGGGAGCTGAAACCATTTGGCTTCCGCCACTTTTTGAAAGTCGACAATACCGATTATAAGCGAGTATACATATCCGCCGAAAATTCCGATTAATACAGGGATTAGGTTAAAAAATCCTTTAAAAAATGCCATTGTTATAATGGTGATCAGAAGCGTAACAAGGCCTGCTGAAAAGTGAAGCAAGCTGTAATGTCCTTTAGGATCGTTCATGGCCATACTCACAGCTGTTGATGCAAGGCCAAGTCCGATTACCATAATTACTGGACCGACGACAACAGTTGGAAGTAATTTCATAATCCATTTATATCCTGTCTGTTTGATGATAAGCGCGACAACCCCGTAAACTAGGCCTGCCAAAAAGCTGCCGATCATCGCCGCTCCTACACCGCCGGCAGCTTTAGCCGCAATTAACGGTGTGATGAAGGCAAAGGAGGAGCCGACATATGCCGGCACTTTTCCTTTTGTTATCAAAATAAATGCGAGTGTGCCGAGACCGCTGGAAATCAAAGCAACAGAAGGATCAATTTTGACTAAAAACGGTACGAGAATCGTTGCTCCAAACATGGCAAATAAATGTTGGAAGCTTAAGGCGAGCCATGTGATAAAATCAGGTTTATCATGAACATCTAGTATAATATTTCTTTTCATGTTTTTTCCTCCTTATGGAATTTGCACAAAAAAACCTCTTTGGCCGATGAGGCACAAAGAGGTTTTACCAAAGTGCATACAAATAGCGTATACACCTTTCGGACCCCTTTGCAGCCTCACGGGACTGCTATTAAAAGGGACATCTATTCATTTTCATAAATGGATACTTTTTCTTTTTCATCTACTTCCAAAAGCTGTACAACAATTTTTTCTGATTTTGAAGTAGGTATGTTTTTCCCGACATAATCCGCTCGGATCGGCAGTTCACGATGGCCGCGGTCAACAAGTACAGCGAGCTGGATTTGCGCTGGCCTGCCGTAGTCAACAATGGCATCCATCGCTGCCCGTACCGTTCTTCCCGTGTAAAGGACATCGTCTACTAAAATGACTTTTCGATTGTTAATATCGATCGGGATATCTGAACCTTTAACGAGCGGTTCGCCGCTTTCTGTTTTTTGTGTTAAATCATCCCGGTAAAAAGTAATGTCAAGGTTGCCGACAGGTATCTCTTTTCCTTCAATGTCCTCTATTCTTTTTGCAAGACGTTTGGCAAGATAAATTCCCCTTGTCTTGATTCCGACCAAAACACAATTGTCTATACCTTTATTGTGTTCGATAATTTCGTGGGCTATTCTAGTTAACGCCCTTCTGATCGCCTGCTCATCTAAAACAACCGCTTTTTCCGGCATGCTCATCACCTCAAATTTCGGTTAAAAAAACCTCTCATCCTGAGGATGAGAGGTTTTGTGCATAGCTCACCTATTGCCATACGATTCCTTCTCAGCCTCACGGGACTGCAGTTAAAGGATGCTGTATTGTCTAAACGTATTATGACAGAGCAGCTCGTAAATGTCAACGATCATTTCTTAACATTTGCAAAATCTTTTCGAATTCTTCCGGGAGCGATGCTTCAAACTTCAAAAACTCTTTTGTTCTTGGATGCTCAAAACCAAGTACGCCTGCATGAAGAGCCTGTCCATGAATCGGAAGTGTTTTTTTCGGTCCATATTTTGGATCGCCGGCTAGCGGAAAACCGATATATTTCATATGCACGCGGATTTGATGCGTTCTTCCGGTTTCCAGCCGACATTCAATATATGTATAATCCGAAAATCGTTCCAGCACATGAAAATGGGTGACAGCTTCTTTACTGTTTGTTTTTGTTACCGTCATTTTTTGCCGATCCTTTGGATCCCTGCCGATCGGAGCATCAATTGTGGCATGATCGTGCGGAATTACCCCGTGTACAATCGCCTTATATCTCCTTTCAACCCTCTTTTCCATTAATTGATTTGCTAATGATTCATGAGCGTAATCATTTTTGGCAACCATTAATAAACCTGAAGTATCTTTATCAATCCGGTGAACAATTCCCGGTCGAAGGACTCCGTTAATTCCGGACAAATCTTTACAATGATATAAAAGACCGTTCACAAGTGTTCCTGAAGTGTGTCCCGGCGCTGGATGGACGACCATCCCACGCGGTTTATTGACAACGATGACATCTTCATCCTCATAGTATATATCAAGCTCCATCGGCTCAGGCTTGACATCCAGCTCTTCCGGTTCTGGAACAGATACAATGATGACATCACCAATTTGGCACTTGTAATTGGCCTTCACCGATTTTTCATTTACTGAAACAACCCCGTCCTTGATCCAATTTTGGACCAACGTTCTTGACCAATTCTCATCTTTATTGGCCAAAAATTTATCTATTCGTTCATGTTCCTCTTTTTCCGTCACAACAAAAGTAAATTGCTCCATTTTCTACTCCTTTTGCTTCTTTTCTTCAAAAAACAGAAAATATATGAAAAGTAAAATAACACCGATTGTTAAAGATGAATCGGCAATATTAAAAATTGGAAAATTATAACCGAAAATATATGTATGGATAAAGTCCACCACCTCTTTGCGGAAAAGGCGGTCAATAAAATTCCCAATCGCTCCGCCGAGCATTAAGCTGAGAGCAACCCCCAGCATTGCATTTTGTTTCGCATATTTTTGCATATAATAAATAATCGCTACGACAACAATAATGGTAATCACATAAAAGAACAACATCTGGTTTTGCAATATTCCCCAAGCCGCTCCTTTATTGCGGTGAGACGTTATGTATAAAAATCCGTTGATAATTTCAATGCTTTCACCAATTTCCATATTTTTTACGATCAGCCATTTTGTCCATTGGTCGAGAGCGATGACAAATAATGCAATCAAATATTTAAGCACACTGCGTTCCTCCACTCACTGGCAAGTTTCCATCAAATTTTAGCACATTTTTTGACAAACAGTAAAGAAGGGGAACAAGCAAAAAAGTGAAGCTTGTTCACTTCACTTCTTAATGATATTCTAGTGTTTTTTTTAAATATGATTTCATATTGAGAAAATCATGAATCGTTCTGGCTGTCGGAATTTGTGCCAATTGTTCGAGCGGCAATTTTTGCAATGTTTCTTCACATATGCCATAAAGTCCATATTCCATTTTTTCCAATGCAAGCTCAACATCGTTGAGCTCATTTTTTACATCCCGGATAAAAATCGGGTCATCCAATTGACTTTTGGCGAGCCGCGCATTGAGTTCGTCCTTCATTAACGTTAATTCGTCTTTGATTTGATCGAGCGGATTCATTATTAAAACCCCCTCGTCTGTTTTGTATTTATATTGTAACCGCCGCACTGCCTCCTATCACATTCAAGTTTTTCCACACACGTAAATAGCGGCTTGGAAATGATTCACACTTTAAAAGCTAAAAAGCTGAATTCTTCTTTCAATTTTGAGCAAAGTATTCATTTTTGAAAAAGCATCCGAGAAAACTTTTCCAATTGACTATGACGGATTTCAATGAAAGATCGTTCTTTTTATGACACTTCTTTATGAGGAAGCATTGCTAAATGAAAAAACTCCCTGTTTGCACAGGGAGCTGATAAAACTATGCTAGATGGCTGTAGTGATCTTTCACAATGCTTGCACATCTTTTGCACAATGTCGGATGGTCTTGATCAGTGCCTATATCTGTTGAAACAACCCAACATCTTTCACAAGTCTCACCATCCGCTTGCTTCACAATTATTTTGATGCTATCAAATGTTTGCGCTTCTTCTGGAGCATCTTTGTAATCACCGGCAATTTCTAACTGGGAAACAATAAACAGCTGTTTTAAGTCCTCTTGTATTGAATTGAACAATTCTTTTATTTCTTCGTTCGGATAAAGGATGAGAGCAGCATTTAACGATTTGCCGATCACTTTTTCATTTCGGGCAATTTCCAGGGCCTTTAATACATCATCGCGAACTGACATAAACTGATCCCATTTCGCTTCAATCTCTTTGCTGCCTTCAATCTCTACAGCTTCCGGCATATCGACAAGCTGTACGCTCTTTTCTTCGACTGATTCAATATGTCCCCATACTTCTTCTGTTGTATGCGGCAAAATCGGTGTCATCAGCTTTACAAGAGCAAGAAGCGCTTCATATAAAACCGTTTGGATAGAACGTCGATTATGGCTGTCAGCAGCCTCAATATACAGAATGTCTTTTGCAAAATCAAGATAAAATGAGCTTAGCTCAATCGTACAGAAATTGTGAACGTCATGATAGATGGATGCAAAATCATATTCTTCATATGCTTTTCGCACTTTGGCAATTAGTTTATTCAGTTTAATGAGAATATAGCGATCCACTTCTCTTAATTTTTCTACAGAAACACGATGCTGATTTGGATCAAAATCAAACAAATTTCCTAACAAGAAACGGTACGTGTTGCGAATTTTCCGATATACTTCAGATACTTGTTTTAAGATTGCATCAGAGACGCGAACATCCGATTGATAATCAACTGATGCTACCCATAGACGAAGAATATCTGCTCCAAACTGTTCCGTCACTTTGGCAGGAACAACAACATTTCCTAGCGATTTGCTCATTTTCCGTCCTTCGCCGTCCAGCGCAAATCCATGGCTTAAAACGCCTTTATATGGAGCTTTTCCTGTGACAGCAACTGCTGTAGACAGCGATGAATTAAACCAGCCGCGATATTGGTCAGAGCCTTCTAAATAAAGATCAGCAGGACGCTGCAAATCTTCCCGTTCAACTAAAACTGCTTGATGAGAAGAGCCTGAATCGAACCAAACGTCCATAATGTCTGTTTCTTTTGTAAAAATGCCGTTCGGGCTTGAAGGGTGTGTAAATCCTTCTGGAAGCAGGTCTTTTGCTTCGCGTTCAAACCAAACGTTCGAGCCGTGCTCGCGGAACAGTTTTGCCACATGTTCAATCGTTTCATCTGTTATGATCGGCTCCCCATTTTCACCATAAAACACTGGAATTGGCACGCCCCATGCCCGCTGACGGGAAATACACCAATCGCTTCGATCGCGGATCATGTTATGAATGCGAATTTCTCCCCAATTAGGGATCCATTTCGTTTCTTTAATTGCTTGCAGCAATTCATCTCGAAAATCTTTAATGGACGCAAACCATTGCGCTGTTGCTCTGAAAATCGTTGGTTTCTTTGTCCGCCAGTCATGTGGATAGGAGTGTGTAATAAATGAAAGCTTTAGCAATGCCCCTACTTCTTCTAATTTTTCCGTTATTTTTTTATTTGCGTCATCATAAAACAATCCTTCGAACCCTGGAGCTTCTTCTGTCATGTACCCTCTTTCGTCGACAGGACATAATACGCCTAGGTTATATTTTTGTCCGACGACAAAATCGTCTTCCCCATGGCCTGGCGCTGTATGGACGCATCCTGTACCAGCGTCGGTCGTTACATGTTCGCCAAGGATCACTAATGAATCGCGGTCATAGAACGGGTGTTTCGCAACCACATATTCCAGCTCTTTGCCTTTAAACGATTTCACTACTTCATATTCTGTCCAGTCCAGCTCTTTTGCCACTTCTTCGAGCAGAGCAGATGCGATCACAAACTTGTCAGCTCCAACCTTCACTACAGAATATTCCAAATCAGGATGAACAGCAATTCCTAAGTTTGCAGGGATAGTCCACGGAGTAGTCGTCCAAATGACGATTTTTTCTCCATCTGTTAATATATTTTTTCCGTCCTTTATTTCAAATGCAACATAAATAGAAGGCGAGCGTTTGTCATAATATTCAATTTCCGCCTCTGCCAAGGCAGATTCGCTCGATGGAGACCAATAAACCGGCTTCAAGCCTTTATAAATATATCCCTTTTTCGCCATTTCTCCAAAGACGCGAATTTGCTGGGCTTCATATTCTGGTTTCAAGGTGACATATGGATTTTTCCAGTCGCCTCGAATTCCAAGGCGTTTAAATTGCACGCGCTGGCGCTCAATTTGCTCCCATGCATATTGCTCGCAATGTTTTCGAAACTGCGCGACATCCATCTCTTTTCGATTGATTTTTTGTTTCTTCAAAAGTGCTGTTTCAATTGGCAGACCGTGCGTATCCCATCCAGGAACATACGGTGCGCAATATCCGCTCATGGATTTATAACGGACAATAATGTCTTTTAAAATTTTGTTTAAGGCATGCCCCATATGAATATCCCCGTTTGCGAACGGCGGACCATCATGCAATATGAAAAGAGGCCGTCCTTTCGTGCGCTCCTGCACTTTTTCATAAATATCCATCTCTTCCCATTTTTTCTGGATCTCAGGTTCTTTTTTCGGAAGGTTCCCTCTCATTGGAAAGTCTGTTTTCGGCATTCGTAACGTCTCTTTATAATCCATTCCCATTCCTCCACATAATATTTGTTCACTAAAATAAAAAAAACTCCTCATCCCTAAGGGACGAGGAGGAATCTCGCGGTACCACCCTTTTAGATGCGCACAAATCATGCACATCCACTCATAAACATAACGGACTTGGCCGCCACAGCCTACTAGCATGTTTCAGCTATGGACTCAAGGGTGATGTTCATCCTTTCGCCTTTACCCGGGCTTCCACCGTCCCCGGTTCGCTGTCATAAAGGGCTTGAAAGGACTACTGTCCCTCTCATTGTTTTGTCATATTCCGTTTTATTTTCGTATTATATGAAATCACGAACAAAAAAGTCAAGTTATACTTTCGGTTCTTCCGCTTCTTCTCCTAAGATTGGCTCGACATTGTATTCCATTAAGTGATCCCAATCATCATTTTTTAGCAGATCAAGCTGTGCTTCGATGAGCATTTGAAAACGGGTGCGGAATACTTTTGACTGCTTTTTCATCTCTTCGATTTCCATTGCAATTTTATGCGATTTAGCAAGTGCTTCATTGATGATTCTGTCAGCATTTTTTTCCGCTTCTTTAATGATCAGCTTCGCTTCCTTTTGAGCGTTTCTTTTCACATCTTCCGCAGCTTCCTGCGCAACTAAAATCGATTTATTTAACGTTTCTTCTATATTTGTAAAGTGATTCAGCTTCTCGGTTAATTCCTTCACCTTTAATTCCAATTCTTTCTTTTCGCGGATGACCATTTCATAATCTTTAATCACTTGATCTAAAAACTCATTTACTTCATCTTCATCATAGCCGCGAAAGCCTTTTGTAAATTCCTTGTTATGAATATCCAGCGGGGTTAAAGGCACAAATTCCACCTCCATATGTATGTTTTTCGCAAAACACTAATCCAATTATAAACGATTTTTCGACAGAATGGGCAAAAATCTTTCCATTTGTAATATTATTTTTGTATTCCGATCTTAATGCGCCACTTATCTTTTCTTGTTTTCCCTTCAATTGCCAAAACTTTGCTTCTTCCGAATCCTCGGACAGATAACACATCATCTTCCGCAATTTCAAAATGAGCATCCTCAACAATTTTCCAATTGACTTTGACAAGACTATTTTCAATAAGCGATTTTATTTTTTGCCGAGATTGGTGATAAACATTTGCTAGAACAGCATCGAGCCGAAGCGAAGAAACGGTGATCAAAGAAATATCCATTTCTTCTTCATGAGAAAACACATCTTCGAATGGAATCTGTTTCAAACGAACGGAAATCTTTCCAATTTTATTCCAGTTCAGCTGCAGAAAATTGGCAATTTCTTGCGCAACCATGACTTGCACCGTTTCATCATGAATGATAATGTCGCCGAACTTGCTCCGTTTTAAGCCGAGCGACATAAGCGATCCAAGCACTTCGCGATGTGATAATGTTACGAATTTTTTCGGGAACATGATTTCAAATGCGAACATTGAAAAATCATCTAATGTCGGTTGAATATAGTCAGGGTAAAAAAAAGCCCGCTTTCTTTCAGCATTTTTATAGCCTCCGAAAAATTGCACGTGAACATCCGGATTTTCACCGATCAATGTCTTAATGATTTTCTGTTCCCGCGGATCTAAAAAATCGGTCAATTTTGGCCGATATTGCTCAGTCACAATTTGTTTCCATCCAAAGACTTTGTCAATGAACTCCCTTTCTTCTTTGCGAAAATGCTGATAAACACTCTCCATAAGAGACAACTCCAATTATGATATGAAAAGAGCCGATTGGCATACAAAACAATTCGAATGTCAATCGGCGAATGAATTTTATGAAATCATACTAAAAAGAGCATACAGCCCATAATCTGCAAAATGCAGGGCAATCAATGCAACAATAGGAGATACATCAATCATCCCTAATGGAGGAATGATTCTTCTAAACGGTTCTAAATAAGGCTCACATATAGCCGCTAAAAATTGTCCAATGGACGTTTCCCTTGCATTCGGAAACCAAGACATCAAAATATAAATGATAATCGCATAGGAATAAATATCGAGCAAAAAACTTAATATGTTATATATTGTCCCCATCAATCATTTCTACCACCTTTTATTTTCATCATCTGCCATGAAATCGGAAATGGAGCCGGCGACATCTACGTTATCTGGGGTACATAAAAATATGTTTGTTCCAACACGCTGGATGTCTCCGCCAATCGCATAAACAGTGCCGCTTAAAAAATCAACAATTCTTTTTGCCTGATCATGCCCGATCCGCTGCAAATTGACAATGCATGAACGGCGGTTTTTCAGATGATCAGCAATTTCTTGCGCCTCTGAATACGTTCTTGGCTCACATAATATTACTTTAGTGGATTTTTGGGCGCTTTGCAAACTTACAACATTTTGTTTTCCGAAAGCGGCATTTTTTTCAACGCTGCTGTTGTGATTGAACATAATCGGTTCATGTTGGTGTTTCTCTTCCGGAGCTTCCATATCTTCAATCTCATAATCTTCATCATCGAGGGCAAAAAAGCTTTTAAATTTATTCTTTAAGCTCATCTGATTTACCTCCAGTTTCGTTTTATGTACCTACTAGCGAGGAGCCGATGCGAAGATAAGTAGCCCCTTCTTCAACCGCGATTTTGTAGTCGTTGGACATCCCCATTGATAGCTCTGTACATGGTGCATTCGCTATATTTAGTGCTTTCACTTGTTCCTGCAGTTGCTTTAAACTTCGGAAGCATCTTCTGATTTCATCTTCATCTTCTGTAAATGGAGCCATTGTCATTAATCCGACAACTTCGATATGGCGATACTCCTTCAACTGTTGAATAAAATCAATGCATTGTTCAGGAGCCACGCCATGCTTTGACTGTTCGCCAGATGTATTTACTTGCACAAAGCATTTGATCGTTCGATCTGCTCTTTTTTCAATTTCGTTTGCTAGCGATATTCTATCCAACGAATGAATATAATCGACCTTGTCTATAATATTTTTCACTTTTCGAGTTTGAAGTGTGCCGATGAAATGCCAGACAGCTTTTGACCCAATGCTGTTATATTTCGATAAAAAACCGTCATCCCTGTTTTCGCCTAAGTGTAAAATGCCTGAATTTATCGCCTCTATAGCCCGTTCTACCGTTACATATTTCGTCACTGCAATAATTTGGATATCATCTATTTTTCGATTTGATTTTTTGCATGCTTGTTCGATTTCCTGTTGGATTCGTGCTAAATTTTCTTTCACTGACAAGGCTTAGTATCCCTCCTTCAAACCGATAAATCCCATCATTCGTCCTGTTTTCCCTTGATCTCTTCGATGGGAAAAAAACAAATCTTGATCGCAGCTTGTACAATATGAGGTCAATAGGATTTGATGTTCCGGCACTCCTTTTTTCATTAACAATCTTTTGTTGATTTCTGCAAGATGAATAGAATAAAGGCCGTTCTCAAGCTGTTTATAAAATGTCGTCTCATTGTCAAAAAGAGGTTTGATCGCATCGATCACATCGTCATTGACGACATAACAGCATTCGCCGATTGAAGGACCTATGGCTGCAAATATATTTTGAGCTTGCACACCTTCGTGCAAAACCCAACTGTCGATCATTTCACCTGCTATATTTTTCGCAGTCCCTCTCCAGCCCGCATGTGCGATGCCAATCAGTGAGTCTTTTGGAGAAAAAAAGAAAATCGGAACACAATCAGCAAAAAAAAGGGAAAGTAATATATTTTTTTCCGATGTGTATAGGCCGTCCGTTTGAGTGATGCATTGACGATATGTAAAAACCCCTGATCCTTTATGTTTATTTACTACCTTGACAATTTGTTTGTCATGGACTTGATCGGCACATACCCAGTTTGGTAGATCAAAACGAATTTTGTCCCCAATGATTTTTCGATTTTTGATCACCGTTTCCTTTTCATCATTCACATGAAGACCTAAATTTAATGAAGCAAAACCATTCTTGGAAAATCCTCCTTTTCTCGTCGTAAAACCTGCTGTAATCTGAGAATGAAGCTTCGCCCAAGCAGGTATGGAGAAAAAAGATTCATCTGTTAATTGAAACGGTTCATGTTTCATTGTACCATTCCTCTTCGACAATTCTCTTATTTTTATTTTAACATATCTTTAAGCCAACATTTAACCAAAATTCGTGCGATTCTTATTCTGTTTCAACATTTTTCGAAACTCTTACTAAAATAACATCTTTTCCGATTTTTACGATGTTCCTCCAAGGAATGACAATTTCTTCCCCTTTTCCAAAAAAACCTAAAACCTTCCCTTGACTAGTGATCATGATCGCTTGAATTTTACCAGTTTTTAAGTCGATGTCAACGTCTTCAATGCTTCCTAATTTTTTTCCGTCATGGACATTCACAACATCTTTTATTTGCAAATCGGAAATATGGATCATGCCGGCTTCTCCCCTCAAGTATTTTTACAATCAGTATATGAGTTTTTTTTTTGAATGATGATAAAGGGCCACATTCAAAAGAATGTGGCCCAATGATTATTGAATATTTTTGGTCATTTGTTTAATGGCAGCTTTTTCAAGCCGAGAAACTTGAGCTTGGGAAATGCCGATTTCTTCTGCTACCTCCATTTGTGTTTTGCCTTGAAAAAACCTTTTTTTCAATATCAGCTTCTCCCGATCATTCAATCGTCTGATCCCCTCTTTTAGAACAATTTCTTCAATCCACTTGGAATCGCGGTTTCGCTCGTCGCTTAACTGATCCATGACAAAGATCGGATCACCGCCGTCGTTATAAATCGGTTCAAATAATGAAACTGGATCTTGAATGGCGTCTAAAGCAAAAACGATTTCTTCATGCGGCACATTCAGCTCTTTAGCAATTTCTTCTGCCTTCGGCTCACGTGACGTTTCGCTCATGAGTTTTTCACGCACCTGCAAAGCTTTATAGGCAATATCACGCAATGATCTTGAAACACGTATCGGATTGTTGTCTCGCAAATATCGACGAATTTCACCGATGATCATCGGTACAGCATAAGTAGAAAATTTTACGTTTTGGCTCAGATCAAAATTATCTATAGATTTCATCAACCCAATACATCCTACTTGAAAAAGATCATCGACAAACTCGCCTCTGTTATTAAATCTTTGGATGACGCTTAAAACGAGTCGCAAATTTCCGTTGACAAGCTTTTCTCTGGCTGATAAATCACCGCTTTGCATTTGTTTAAATAATTCTCGCATTTCTTCATTTTTTAAAACAGGAAGCTTCGAAGTATCAACACCGCAAATTTCAACTTTATTTCTTGTCATTTCGTTTCCCCCTTACAGGAGTTCTTGCTGTCTTAAGTTAAGTATCTCCCTGAAGGGGAAAAATATGCACAAGCTTTTCAGAGTGAACACGCTGTTGATTTTTCGCTATACATGCGACTAGCAAGCAAAAATTACACCATTTTATTAAATTCTTTTCGAAGACGCTTAATAATTCTTTTTTCCAATCTTGATATGTAAGATTGAGAAATCCCGAGCATGTCAGCCACATCTTTTTGCGTTTTTTCTTCTCCGCCATGCAATCCAAACCTAAGCTCCATTATTTGTTTTTCTCGTTCATTTAATTGCTGCAGCGCCCGCATTAATAGCTTTCGGTCAACATTAGCCTCCAAATCCTTTGTAATAATATCGTCTTCTGTTCCGAGAACATCCGAAAGAAGCAGTTCATTTCCATCCCAATCAATGTTCAACGGTTCATCAAAAGAAACTTCAGATCTTGTCTTATTATTTCTGCGCAAATACATTAATATTTCATTTTCTATACATCTAGATGCATATGTCGCAAGCTTGATCTTTTTTTCGGGATTAAAGGTGTTGACTGCTTTAATTAGCCCGATCGTCCCAATGCTGATCAAATCTTCAATATTGATGCCGGTGTTTTCAAATTTTCGGGCAATATACACGACAAGGCGCAAATTTCGTTCAATCAAAATCGAACGGGCAGCCTTATCGCCGCTCGGAAGTTTTTTTAACAGTATTTCTTCCTCTTCCTTCGAAAGCGGAGGCGGCAGCGCTTCGCTTCCGCCGATATAATAAATTTCATCTGTTTTGATCCCTAATTTTGTTAAAAACTTGTACCATATATACGTGAGATAAAGCTTAATTTTTTTCATGTTGTTCCCCCTTCTAAACAAATTGGTTTATGAGTATGCTATGAATAAAGGCTAAGAAGCATCTTTTTGTTTACCCGTCTGGATCATTTTTGGATGAATAATGCATTGATAATCGTCTTCGCTTGAAAGCCGCGAATGATTTAGTCCAATAAGCGGGCGGGACAGCATTAATGATTCTTCTTTTGTATGAATCACCACTTCGTCTGCTATTACGGCTAATAATAACTGAAGATCCTGGCCAACTGAGCGGTACGGAATAATTTTCAGCCTGCCGATCCATTCTTTCTGTTCTATTGCTGTCACAGCCTCCATAGGATTTCGATTTGAAATGACTTGGTGCATACTTTCAGGAAACACGGTCATTAATTTTTCCGCTTCGGCAATCATGACTGGCTTCTTAGTGATGGGATCATACAATTGATTGCCGCTGTCAATCAATCCTTTTACTGTTACTTTTTTCTCCATCATCGTGATCGAAACATCGACAATTTGATCATAGTGGATTTTTTTTGCTTCAACCTGTTCAAGCCGCAAGCGGGAAAAATACCAAATAATCGGAAAGCCGACCACGATAAATAACCAGCTGACAGGATTTCCGAAGCCATTTCCATTTGTTAAAATCATGTTATTTTGAAATGAAAAGCCTACTTGAAAAAAATAATAAGTGCCAAGCATACCTCCCCCAACTGCAAAAGTGACAAAATAGAAAGTCAATAAATTTTCTATAAAGTAGCGAAACTTCTTAAAGCCAAAAGCATAAAGAACCATCACACATGAGAGGATTAGTTTTGATTCCGGACGGCTCGCCAGCTGTGCGAAAGGCGAAAAAAGCAATATCACAATAGCGGAGCCGATGAGCGAAGCAATCATTATTTTTTTCCATACAATGTTTCTCTTTAAGATGATTGCTGTAAGAAAAAGGAGCATGATATCAAAGCAAAAATTCATCAGCCAAATAGCATCCAAATAAATGGTCAACCGCCTCTTCCTCTCCCACCATTCAATTTTCTAGGCTTCTGACTTGCTATTAATAGGTAGTATAAACGCTATTCATTCCAAATTGTGTCAAATAGTGGCGAGTACAGCATACAATTTTTGACGGATTCCTAATGTTTTCGTCGAATGGAAAAATGGTTAAAGAAAAAAAAACGGTACAAGCCTTTTAGAGGAAGAAAGCTAAATTGCTGAAGTTGTAAACACTTTCGTTAAGAGACGATGGGGAAATTACAGGAGATCTTTTCTTAAAAAAGCTGTGTAAATGTTTATACTTTTTCAGAACGAGGAAAAAGCCTGGCTAAAAAGCCAGGTCCTTTCGCGTATATATCTGCAATTTATATTCCACAAAAAATATTAGAACTTACCATATACATGGCATTAAATTTTCAGCAAGGATCCGCATTTTTTTCAAATGGCATGTCGTATTTTTTCATAAAGTTTTGATTCATTCGTTTTGCTATTTTCGGGAACGCGTTCAAATCTGTTTATCTATTTTTACATAATTTTTTGATTCTTTCCGCCGTAATACGATTTTTGAACAAATCATGCCTAAAAGGAATCTCTGAATCCTGCAAATATTTATGTTCCAGTCCAATATTTAAACTGTTTTACGCATGCAAATATTAAAAACCTTCCATTTTGCCCGCTTGATGAGCTTTAAGAAAAAAGCATGGATGACGTCTATTGTCACCCATGCTTTTTTTAGCGGCGCTTTCTGTTTCTTAAAAATGTCGGGATGTCAAGCGTATCTTCTGCCTGCTGCAATGCACGGCTCGTAATGTCGTGAGTCGGCTCTTCCTTTTTCACTTCACGCTTAGTTGCAACATTTGGCTTCTTATTAGGAGCAAATGGTCTCGCTTCTTGCTTGCTAGGATTTATTTCAGTTTCTCTAAATCCAGTTGCAATCACTGTTACAACAATTTCATCCTTCAAATCTTCATTAATAACAGATCCAAAGATCATGTTGACATCTTGGTCCGAGGCTGATGCAACAATATCGGCTGCTTCTTGAACCTCATATAGGCTTAAATTTGTTCCGCCGGTAATGTTCATCAATACTCCTTGCGCCCCATCGATTGAAGTTTCAAGAAGCGGACTTGAGATTGCTTTTTTGGCAGCTTCAGCCGCTCTGTTCTCTCCCGTTGCTACTCCGATTCCCATCAATGCAGAACCTTTGTTCGACATAATCGTTTTCACGTCCGCAAAGTCTAGATTGATGAGTCCCGGCACAGCAATTAAATCAGAAATACCTTGCACTCCTTGACGAAGAACGTTATCCGCTTCACGGAAAGCTTCAAGCATCGGCGTATTTTTATCAACAATTTCAAGAAGTCTGTCATTCGGAATCACAATAAGAGTGTCAACGGCTTCTTTCATGGCTGCAATTCCACCAGCCGCCTGCATAGCGCGTTTTCTTCCTTCAAACGTGAACGGCCTCGTGACAACGCCGACCGTCAGTGCTCCTAAATCTTTGGCAATTTGCGCAATGACAGGTGCTGCACCAGTTCCGGTGCCTCCTCCCATTCCAGCCGTTACAAACACCATGTCTGCACCTTTTACAGCTTCTTCAATTTGTTCCTTGTTTTCTTCAGCAGCTTTTTTTCCGACCTCTGGATTTGCTCCTGCACCAAGGCCCCTTGTCAATTTTGCGCCAATTTGCATTTTTGTTTCTGCTTTTGAAAGGTTTAATGCTTGTGCATCAGTGTTGACAGCAATGAACTCTACACCTTGCACACCATGTTCAATCATCCGGTTGACGGCATTATTTCCGCCGCCTCCTACTCCAATAACTTTAATTGTTGCAAAGCCGTCAATATTCGTATCGAACTCCAACATGCAAAATCCTCCCTAATCCATCAATGCTCTATTGACGAAATTTATTCGAAAAAGTACCCAAAAAATTTCTTCACTCTGCTCATTTTTTCTTCATTTTGACGCTTCGTTTTTTGCTTTAAAGTCACTTCATTCGCTTCACTCGGAACAGTTTGCTTAATCTGTTCCACCTCCACCTTCGATCCAATCCGTCTCCCTTGAATTTTTGCATTTTTGTAGGCAAACTGGATGAGACCGACACCTGTCATGTATTGAGGATTTCTAACACCTATGTAGTCGGGGCTAGCAATCCGAACATTGTGGGCGAGTACAGTTTGAGCAAGTTCAAGCACACCAGGAATGTTTGCACTTCCGCCAGTTAACACGAAACCTCCGGGCAATTCCCTGAAGCCCAGTTTTGCAATTTCTTGAGCTACAAGCAGAAAAATTTCCTCCATTCTAGCCTCAATAATATCAGCTATTTGAAGCTGATTGAATTTTTGCATTTTATCGCTGCCTATAATCGGAACATCAAACACCTCGTCTTCAGATGCATGATCATAAAAGGCATGTCCATGTTTAATTTTAATTTTTTCAGCATTTTCTGTGGAAGTTCTAAGACCAATTGATAAATCGTTGGTAATGTGTTCTCCCCCAACCGGTAGAACGGAAGTTGTTTTTAACTCTCCGTTTTCAAAAACTGCAATGGTAGTGGATCCCCCGCCAATATCGATAAGAGCTACGCCTAAATTTTTTTCGTCTTTGGATAAAGCAACTGAACCACATGCGAGAGGCTGAAGTGCAATATCCGTAATTTCAAGGCCTGCACGTTCAACGCAGCGCAGTAAATTATGTAGAATAGTTTTTGATCCGGTGATGAGCAGCCCTTCCATTTCCAGCCTTACTCCCAACATTCCCCTTGGATCATGTATCCCGTCAAGACCGTCTACAATAAACTGCTTCGGAATGCAATCTATAATTTCCCGATCTGGGGGAATGGATAAAACTTGTGCAGCTTCAATGACACGCCTTACATCTTCATTTTGAATTTCTCGGTTTTCACTTGAAACTGCCACTACTCCTTGACAATCTTGAAGTTTTACATGAGAGCCGCTCACACCGACAACAACTTTATGGAGGGGCATGCCGATCATTCTTTCCGCTTGTTCCACAGCCTTTTTAATAGAATGAACGGTTTCATCTATATCAACAATTGATCCTTTTTTTAAGCCTTTTGATTTCACATTACCAACACCAATAACGTTTAACGATTCATCCATCATTTCGCCAATGATTACTTTTACATTGGATGTACCGATGTCAAGACTGACAAATATTTCATTGCTGTTCAATGCTTTTGGCACCTCCTTATCCAATACTACTATTCTATTACGTCCAATAGAACAATACAATGAAACGAACGTTACATATTTGTTTCAATTTGTATATGTGTAAATTCAACACTTGATCTATTTTCCCTTTTAAAAGTTGGATTTTTTTTTGTGCGTATTTCTGCCGCTGTTCCATTTTGCGATTAAAATTCTGCGAATAACCGCTATATTTTGGAAAAGCCGAACTCCAAAAGCAAACATTGCTACTAAATACAAGTCTACACCAAGATGAACGCCGAGAAAAGCTAAACTTGCAGCTAAAAGTATATTAAAAAAGAATCCGGAAACAAACACAAGCTCATCATAAGAATTTTGCAAGTATGCCCGGAATCCCCCGAACAGAGTATCAAGCGCAGCAAGTATGGCTATTGATAAATAGTTGGAATATTCATCTGGAATTTGAATGTTGCTGTACAGACCTAAGATGATACCTAAAAGAATTCCGATAACCGGGAGCCACATAACTAATTCCCTTCCTTTTCATCTTTAAGAGGTGCCATATTTTGAATGCGGATCGATTTTTCATAAGGCGGTATAATTAGCTGTTTCTGCGGTGCAGATACGGTCAATTTCAAATTATCAATCGCAAAATCGTCTTTCAATGCAGATCCATTTATTTTACTGTAAAGTTTTTCAGCGTCGTTTGATAAAATTTTGATTTCAATCGGGTAAGTGTTCAGACTGTTTCCGTCAATTTTCGTTATTCCGTTAATATCGCGGATAACGGTTGTGTTGACAACTCTGTATCCGTTTATTGAAATTTCTTTTGCTTCATAAGAGTTCACTTCATTGATCAGACGCTTTAAAAGCTCTGGCGAAATCGGCTGAATAGGTTTTCCGAGCAGGTTGCTGTCAAACAAAGGCTCAACTGTGAGAACGACACCCTCACCTTTTACTTCGGTTAAACCCGCTTTCGCCTTCAGCTCTTCTAAAGTATCTTTCAACGCTTTTTCAGGACTTTCGTTTTTTTCCATTTCCCTTTGCATTTGGTCATATTTGCGGATTTCTTCTAACAATTCCACTTGAAGCTTTTGTTCTCTTTTTAAATCTTCACGGAGCTCCCACATATCCCTCGTATCACGCTCGTCCGGTTCTTCTATGGATCGATATTGCACGCCAAGCATAAACCCAAAAATTGTTGTAATGATGGAAAATGTAAAGGCAAATTTCCATTTTGGTTTAATCAATCGTCCATCACCTTTCTTTTTTCTAGAGCTAGGTTAGCTAGGGTTTCCGCTAATCATCCAGTTCATTTGACAAATAGGGCCCCATTTTAATTTCTTTTTTCTTTTCCACCTTTACAACAATATTTTCATAGGCAAGCTGATCCAAAACGCCTCCTGCAATGTTTAGCGCCTGCGTCAATACCTCAGCATCTCCGATGGCAGAAATAACAAATGGAGCGGGAAATTGGTTTCCATCTACCGTTACGACGGGGCCGTTACAGATGATATAAGAATGATGGAATATTCTTTGTCCGTTGATCGCTACAGCGGTCGCACCTGAAATGAGCAATTCATTCACAACTTTAAAGATGTGGCTTTCATGAACAATATAATTGTTCACATTTTCCCCTTCTGGAACATAAGAAGAGTCTTCGAGCGTCACTTCAATCCCTTCGCCGACAACCCCTACCTCTCCTACAAACATCCTCAATTTTTCAACATCTTCAACTAAGTTATAATAAAGCTCTTTCTCTTTTTTCAATTGCTCTTCAATTTCTGTAACTTTTTTTTGTTTTTGAAAAAGCTCCTCCTGGAGCTTCCGGTTTGTTTCTTCTTGATTGATCAGCAGCTTTCTTGTTTCATATTCTTTTTCCCACTGTTCTGGTGATACATTCAAATCTTTTCTTTCTTTTGTCCATTGAAAAGAATATGAAATTAAGAAACCGACGACGAGCATAATAAAAAATAACATGACATGGCTGGCATTAGCTTTCCTCATCGGCTTTGTCCCCTTTATTCTTCTGTGATCCTTTCTTGCTGTAAGGCTCAAAATAAGAACCGACTTCTAAGTGGATAATCCCTTTTACTTTCGGGTTGAGTTCTTTTACAATCATTGGATATGAACGCATTTTTTCAGCAAAAGTTTTCATAGAAGCTCTCACTTCATAGCCGTTGTTCATAAATAATGTAATTATGTACGGATCCATTTTTTCCGGCGTATAGTGAACCTCAGAAATGGAATTGGAAATGGAATGCGGAAGGTTTGTCAATTGTTCAGTCATGAGATGAGCAAATTCAGCATCGTCAAAACCGAATAAGATCGGAGCATCAGGCACTTTTACGCTTTTTTGTCCATCTAAAGTTTCCCCGTTTTCCAAAACCGGGTAAAAGGATGATCCATTGGACACGTAGGCTACTCGTTTCATTTCTTCAATTTCAATCCGAATGGTGTGAGGGAAAATTTTGACTATGTTCGCACCTTTCACTTCTTTATGTTTTTTCAAGGCTTTGATCGTTTTTTCTTTATTAACACTCCAAAAATTCGTCTGTTGATCGATACCGGAAAGCGAAATGATTTCATCGCTGGGAACATTGACATTTCCGCTCACTTCTACGTTTTTCACTTTGCTTAACGGCGTTTCTAAATAAATAATTAATAAAATAAGCAAGGAGAAGGTGAGAATAAATAGTATAAATCTCCTATTTGCCTTTTGTTTGCGCTGCTGCTTGAGCTTCGGTATCCGATCCTCGATTGAAACGATTTTTTCTTTTTCCAAGTCTATGTTCACCCCATCCTAGATTCATTGAATCCAGGTTTAATATATAAGCTTGTCCAAAAGGAGCAAAAAATGTTTAAAGGTGAAAAAACGGCAATAGCATGCCGTTTTAAAAAAATCTTGTTGAAATATTATAACATAATGTACAAGCTGAAAGGGAGAAAGATTTTTCCTATTTATTCCTTCCAACAATTTCAACTTCCGTTTCCATTTTGATTTGGAATTGCTCGTAAATCGTCTTTTTTACAAAATCGATGAGGGCCAGAACATCTGAAGCTGTTGCATTGTCTTCATTGACAATAAAATTCCCGTGCATCTCCGATATTTTTGCGCCTCCGATTTTGTAGCCTTTTAAGCCGGCTTTTTCAATGAGCTGACCAGCATAATGAGGAAGGGGGTTTCGGAAAATGCTTCCTGCGCAAGGATGGTTCCAAGGTTGTGTTTCACGGCGATATTCTTTATTTTTTTGCATCGTGGATACGATGCTGTCTCTATCTCCTTTTTTTAATTGAAATACCGCTTCTAAACATATTCCCGGGCGCTTTTTTTGCAAGATGGAGCTGCGGTATGAAAATTCCATTTCTTTATTGGAAAGCCATTCTAATGTCCCATCTGCAAACAAAATATGCGCCTTTTTGAGAACATTTGAAATATCCGAGCCGTGCGCACCCGCATTCATATAGACCGCACCGCCTACAGATCCGGGAATGCCGCTGGCAAATTCTAAACCAGACAATCCTTTTCTGCTGATCAATGTTGACAGGCTGACTAATGAATAGCCTCCCCCTACTGTGATCTCCTCATCTTGAATGGTTAAATGGCTGATGCCGTTTCCTAATTTAATTACGACCCCGGCAATTCCTTCATCTAAAACAAGTAAATTGGATCCTCTCCCTATTACGCGCCAATCTGCATGATGCTTTTTGATGATTTCCATTGTTTTCATTAAGCCTTCAATGCTTTTTGGCTCGACAAACACATCTGCCGGTCCGCCGACTTTCATCGTTGTATGTTTTTTTAACGGCTCATTCTCAAGCACTTTTCCTACATCAGCTCGAATTAACTCTTCCAACAGCTGCTTCACATGTATCCCCCCATTTTCAAATCTTGTTATTAGCAGCGGCAAGTTCGTTCATGACTTGATAAAGCCTTTTGGCTGCATCACGAACTCCCAGTTCAAAAGAAGCTTTGCTCATGCTCTTCAACGTTTCCGGATTCAGTAAAATTTGATCGATCAACGTTAACAAACGATGCCCTGTTAAATTTTGTTCAAGCAATAAAACGGCAGCGTTTCTTTCACTGAGTGTGCGGGCATTTGCTTCTTGATGATTGGCTGTAACATACGGGCTTGGAATTAATATGCTTGGAAGACCAAGCGCTGTTATTTCCGCTAAAGTCGTAGCACCTGCTCTTGATACGATTAAATCAACTGCTGCCAGCACATCCGGCATTTGGTGGATAAACGGTTTGATAATAATATTTTTCAGCCGGCCGCAATCACCTATTTGTTCCATTATTTGCTTGTAATGAACCTCACCGGTGACATAAACAATTTGATACGGCTTTTTCGATAATTCGTCAAGGATGCTGAGGACAGATTCATTAATCGGTCTTGCCCCGCGGCTTCCTCCAAAGATGAGCACGGATTTTACATTCTCTGTTAAATTTAAAGATGATTTACCTTTTGCCCGATCGCCGCCAATCACTTCCTGCGCGCGAGGATTTCCTGTTAGAACAACTTTTTCTTCCGGAAAAAATTTTTTGGAGCTTTCAAAAGAAATGGCGACTTTATCAACATATTTTGCTAAAAATTTATTAGTCAAACCAGGCACGCTGTTTTGTTCGTGGATGATTGTCGGTATTCCGAGTCTGCTGGCTGCATAAACGACTGGTCCCGAAACATATCCTCCAGTCCCAACTACAACATCCGCCTGAAACTCTTTTAGCAGCTTTTTGCAGATGGCGAAGCTGTTGAAAAATCGATAAACTGTTTTAACATTATCAAACGACAGCTTTCGTTTAAAACCGCTAATTTTAATCGCTTTAAACGGGATCCCTTCCCGTGCCACAATCTCTTTTTCCAGTCCATTTTCCGTCCCTATATATAAAAAATTGGCATGAGGGTCATATTTTTTCACTTCTTTTATGAAAGCAAGCGCAGGATAAATATGACCGCCGGTTCCTCCTCCACTTACGACAATGTTCATTCAAAAAGCCCCCCTGAAATGTTAGAAACTTTTTATAAAACAGTTAAAAGAGGCTGAGCAAACAAGCCGAAAAGCCCCTTTTTTTCCATATTTATCCGGATTGGAAAGCTTAATATTTTGCATATCGGCTAATATTTAAAAGCACCCCGATTGCCATCAGCATTAACGTCAGTGACGATCCTCCATAGCTTAAAAACGGAAGGGTGATGCCCGTTACAGGCATTAATCCTGTGACAACCCCGATATTGATCATCACTTGAATCGCAACCATTGCAACAATGCCGACAGCTAGCAAGCTGCCGAATAAATCAGGCGCGTTCAACGCGATTAAAATTCCCCGCCAAAGCAAAAGAGAGAATAATAAAAGCACAAGAGAACCGCCTATAAACCCCAATTCTTCCGCAACGATCGCAAAAATAAAATCTGTTTGTGGCTCGGGCAAATAAAAAAACTTTTGTCTGCTTTGACCCAATCCTAATCCGAAAAGGCCTCCAGGGCCAATTGCATAAAGCGATTGAATAATTTGAAACCCGCTCCCAAGCGGATCCTCCCATGGATTGAGGAACGAAGTGATCCTTTTCATACGATAAGGAGCTGATAACACAAGAGCGGTAAAACCGAGTGCACCTATCAATCCCAGTCCGATAAAATGGCTAATTTTCGCTCCTGCTGCAAAGATCATGACGACACATGCTCCCATCATCACCGTTGCTGTTCCTAAATCCGGCTGAAGCATAATGATCCCAAATGCTAAAAAGACTAATCCTAAGGACGGGAAAAGCCCTTTTTTAATGGTTGTTACAAATTTTTGATTTTCGGACAAAAATTTAGCCAGAAAGGCGATCATCGCTAGCTTCATAAACTCAGAAGGCTGTATGGAAAATGCCCCGACACCGATCCAGCTTCTGGAGCCATTTCGTACAACGCCAATTCCAGGAATCAACACGGCAATCAGCAAAACGAAGCATACGATTAAAAGCACCTTTGCCCACGTTCTCCATGTCCAATAGTCTATATTCATAAAAAAGAACATGGCAACAATGCCCAAGGCGGCGAACAGCAGCTGCCGCTTTGCAAAAAAGAATGCATCGTCAAATTTATACGTTGCCCATATGGCGCTTGCGCTATATACCATGATTAAACCGATCGAAAGCAGCAAAAATGTGATCAAAATTAAAATGAAATCTGGAGATTTGCTTTTTGTCGACACGCCGAACACCCCATCTTTTTTAAGCTTAAGGGTACGAGCCCTTATTTTAGCTTATGCACGGCGTTTATGAAAATGTCTCCTCTCTCTTCGAATGTTTTATATTGATCCCAGCTTGCACAGGCCGGAGAGAGCAAAATGACATCACCTATATCCGATATGCGAAACGCCGCAAAGACTGCTTGTTCCACATTATCGACATGTTCTATCAGTTCTATTCCAGCCTTCTTTGCAGCCTTCTTTATTTTTGGGGCAGTTTGTCCAAAGGTGATGACTGCTTTCACATGTTTGAGATACGGGATTAATTCATCAAATTCATTCCCCCGGTCAAGCCCTCCGGCCAGCAATACAACAGGGGATGAAAAAGCTTCGAGAGCCTTTGTTGTTGCCAAAATATTCGTGGCCTTCGAATCGTTATAAAATTTTCTTCCTGAAACTTCGCCAACATATTGCAGGCGATGCTTTACACCTGAAAACGATGCCAGCACCTTTTGAATCGCTTTGTTTCCAACATTTTTCGCCTTTACTGCACAAATAGCGGCCAAAATATTTTCTAAGTTATGCTTGCCGACAAGAGCGATATCTTTTATATCAATAATTTTTTCACCATCATACCAAATGGATTCATTTTGGATATAAGCACCATTTGATACTTCCTTATTGGTTGAAAAATAAATTTTCTTTCCGTTTGACAGTTCAGACAGACGCACAACATCTTGATCATCCGAATTGATAACCGCAACCGATTGGTCATCTTGGTTTGAAAAAATTTTCCCTTTCGCTTGCATATAATTTTCGCGAGTTCCATGATAGTCTAGATGGGCATTAAAAATATTTAACAAGACCGCGACTGAAGGTTTAAAATGAATGGTTCCTAAAAGCTGAAACGAGGATACCTCCATAACTACAATTTGTTCCTTTGTCGCTTCCTGTACAACTTCACAAGCCACATTTCCGATATTTCCTGCCAGCAGCGGCTGTTTTCCATCTGCCTTCAGCATTTCGTATATTAAAGTTGTCGTCGTCGTTTTTCCATTCGATCCAGTTATCGCAATAATTTCCGCTTCAGAAATTTGATACGCAAGCTCGACTTCGGTTATAACGGGAATATTTTGGCTCGCTGCTTTTTGTACGATCGGGTTTGTGTATGGAATGCCTGGATTTTTTACAACAATATCAATATTATGCTCCTCGAGCAATTGTTCCGGATGTTCTCCTAAAATAAGTTTGATCCCTAAACTTTCAAGTTCTTTTACATCATCATTTGCTTCGTATGGTTTCATGTCGTTTACGGTAACACGAGCACCTAGTTTATGCAATAATTTAGCGGCTCTCAAGCCGCTTTTCGCCAAACCTAATACGAGAACGTTTTGATCGACATACATTTGTACATTTTTCAATTATAACCACACCTCGATGATAATTCCTAGTATTGCAAAAAGCAAACCCATCGCCCAGAATGTCACGACGACTTTCCATTCCGACCATCCGTTTAATTCATAGTGATGGTGGAGCGGGCTCATTTTAAACACTCTTTTTCCAGTCATTTTAAAGGAAATTACTTGAATAATGACTGATAATGTTTCAATAACAAACACGCCGCCAATCACTATAAGCAAAATTTCTAATTTTGTCAAAATGGCTACAGCGACAATCGCTCCGCCTAAAGCCAATGAGCCAGTATCTCCCATGAACACTTTTGCAGGGTGAGCGTTGAACACTAAAAAGCCTAATACGGAACCGACCACTGCAACACTAAAGATGGCGATATCATATTGACTATTGTTCCATGCCAATACAGCAAATGCTCCGAAAGCAATTGCAGCGCAGCCGGATAACAATCCATCGAGACCGTCGGTCAAATTGACGGCATTTGAGCCACCTACAAGCATAAACAAAATAAGAACCGGGTAGAGCCAGCCAAGATCAAAAGAAAGTTCCGTCCCCGGCAATCGAATTTCTGTAGAGAACTCAAATTGATTTAAAACAAAATAAAAAATAACCGCAACAATGATTTGACCGATTAATTTTTGTTTTGAAGTCAGACCGAGATTTCTTTTTAACACCACTTTAATCATATCGTCTAAAAATCCAAGGAGTCCGTAACCGATTGTTACAAACAACAGCAAAAACGTTTCGATCCCCGGTTTCGAAAATTTATTGGTCATGACAATAGTGGTGATAATGATGGATAACATAATCATGACTCCGCCCATCGTCGGAGTTCCGGATTTTTTTTGGTGGGATTTTGGTCCTTCATCCCGAATACTTTGGCCAAATTTCAGCCTTCTTAAAAATGGAATAAAAATGGGAGAAAGTAATACACTGATTAAAAAGCCCATTAAGATGGTAAAAAGCACGACTTGTTCTAGCATTGATACTTCCTCCTCCCACCAAAACCAACATTTGCCTTTATATCCATATGATTATTGATGTTAAACCATTCCAATTTCATAACAAATCCTCTTCCTGCTTGATTATTTATTCTCTTTCAATTGAATAGCGCGAATAGCCACTTTTCGATCATCGAAGTCAAATTTTTTGTCCCCGATTTGTTGATATGTTTCATGGCCTTTTCCTGCAATGACGACGACATCTCCTTCTTCTGCATTGCTGATTGCAAATTGGATGGCTTCCTCTCGATCGACAATTGAATGAAAAGGTTCTCCGTCGACACCAGCTGTCATATCTTTTAATATTTGATGTGGATCTTCATTTCTAGGGTTGTCGGAAGTAAAAATTGGAATGTCCGCCCACTGAACAGCAATTTTCGCCATAAGCGGACGCTTCGTTCGATCGCGGTCTCCTCCGCAGCCAACGACTAAAATGACTTTCTTTTTGGCAAGCTCCTTCACCGTTTTCAATAAATTGTCCAAGCTGTCTGGTGTGTGTGCATAGTCAATAATGACGGAAAAATTTTGTCCGCAATCTACTAACTCAAATCGGCCGCGCACACCTTCCATCGATTCGACCGCTTCGATGATCTTTTCGATCTCAACTCCTGAAACTAAAGAAGCCGCAATAGCAGCAAGAACATTATAAACGCTGAATTTCCCGACTAAATTCATTTGTACAGGAAATGTACCTTCAGGAGTAACGAGGAGAAAAGAAGTCCCGCTTGCATTCATTTTCAATTCTTTCGCCATAATCTCACATTCGTTTTCAATTCCATATGTAACGATATGGGAAGAAGTCATATGTCTGTAATAGTCAGAGGCTGGATCATCACCATTCAATATAGAAAATTTTGGATGATCATGATCATATTTATTTCCGAGCTGAGCAAACAATAATCCTTTCGCATTTCGATATTCTTCCATTGTTTGGTGATAGTCTAAATGGTCTTGGGTGAGATTCGTAAATACTGCAACATCAAAATCACAGCCGTGGACTCGTCCCATATGCAGCGCATGAGAGGAAACCTCCATACTGGCGTGGGTCACGTTCTCCTCGATCATCTTTTTAAATGTTTTTTGCAGGGTTAAGCTGTCAGGCGTTGTATTTTTTACTTCGTATTGTTGATCATTTATTTTTGTATACATTGTTCCGATTAAACCGGTTTTATAGCCGGCATTGCGAAAAATATGATCAATCAGATGAGTCGTAGTCGTTTTTCCGTTCGTGCCCGTGACACCGATGAGGTGAAGCTTATGTGTTGGCTGGTCATAAAAATAATCAGCAAGCACAGCCATTGCCCGTTTTGTATCATTTACGACAATTACCGGGATATCACCCGGCAGATGATTCAGCGGTTTTTCTGATAACAGAGCGGCCGCGCCTTTTTTTACAGCTTCTAAAGCAAACTCATGACCGTCTACCGTAAAGCCTTTGATGCAAATAAATAAGCTTCCTTCCTTCACAGCACGCGAATCCATTTCCAATGAAGTAATCTCAGGATTCCCATTACCATAACGTTTATAATGATGTAGAGCAGTGAGAATTGCATCTAATTTCATAACGATAATCCTTTCTCAAAAAAACATTCTCCATTATTTTATCTTAGCTTAAAATGAGCGACAAGGGCTTTTCAAAAGCAGTTGTTTCAAAAAGCCCTTTTTTAGAAAATTATTCGTCTGCTGCCGCCTCGTCTCCTAATAAAATTCGTACAGTAGATCCTTCTTTTACCTTTACGCCTGCTTTTGGCGATTGTTGAACGACTACCTTGCCGTCGCCGTTTACATCAAGTTTTAAATTCACAAGCTGTTCAGCGAGCTCTTGTTTTGAGAGTCCTAAAACGTCCGGTACTGTGACGAACTTTTCATCCAGCCAAGTTTCCTTTTTTTCCATTTGCTTCGTTCTAGGCTTCACACCGAGCTGTCGGAGACTGTCTTTTATGATTGTTCCTACAATTGGCGCGGCAACAACACCGCCAAATTGCACCGTTCCCTTTGGATTATCAACGGCGACATAAACAACTATTTGAGGGTTGTCTGCAGGTGCAAAACCAATAAACGATACAATATGATTATTTGTCAAATATCCTCCGCCGGGAGCAGCTTTTTGCGCAGTCCCCGTTTTTCCTCCGACCCGATACCCTTCAACAAACGCTCCTCTTCCTGTACCTTTTGCAACAACACTTTCAAGAGCAGCGCGAATTTGTTTGGATGTTTCCTCGGAAATAACGCGTCTTTTCGCCTCAGGAGTCTTTCTTGATACAACATCTCCCGTATCCGGGTCAATCCATTCTTTTGCGATATTCGGTGTATATAAAACACCGCCGTTGATCGCGGCTGAAACAGCGGCCACTTGCTGGATCGGCGTTACAGAGACCCCTTGGCCGAACGCTGTGGTCGCAAGCTCGACAGGTCCAACCTGACTTTCTTGAAATAGAATGCCGCTTCCTTCACCTGCTAAATCAATCCCCGTTTTTTCACCAAAGCCAAATTTTTTAATATATTCAAACAAAGTCGATGTTCCCAGCCTTTGTCCAAGTTCAACAAATCCCGGGTTGCATGAATTTTGAACAACTTCAAGAAACGTCTGATCCCCATGTCCGCCTTTTTTCCAACATCTTAATGTCGCACCGGCAACTTTTACATAACCCGGGTCGTAAAAATGCTCTCTATAAAGATCAACCTTCTTTTCTTCAAGAGCGGCTGCTAACGTGATAATTTTAAATGTTGATCCAGGTTCATACGTGCTCCAGATCGGCAAATTTCGGTTATAAACTTTCGGATCGACATGCTGATATTTTGTCGGATCAAATGTCGGTCTTGATGCCATGCCTAAAATTTCTCCGTTGTTCGGATTCATGGCAATGGCAATTATTCCGTCCGGATTGTATTTCGATTCGGCAATGTCCAATTCCCTTTCGATGATCGATTGAATTTTTGCATCAATCGTCAACTTTAAATTCAAGCCGTCCACAGGAGGCATATATTCCTCCACTTCATTTGGCATTCTTTTTCCTTTAGCATCAGAATAAAATTTAACATATCCTTTTTGGCCTTTCAATTGCCGATCATAATATAATTCAAGTCCGCTTAGCCCTTGATTGTCTATCCCTGTAAAGCCCAAAACGTGCGCTAAAAGGCTGTTAAACGGATAATATCTTTTAGAATCTTCGGCAATGTAAACGCCTTTTAAATTTAAACTGCGTATTTCTTGCGCTTTTTCGTCAGATATTTTCCGCCCTTCAGGATGAACACGGACAATCATTTCTTTTTTCGTTACGTATTGATAAGCTTTTTCCGTCGGCATATTTAAGACAGAAGCAAGCTTTTGAGCCGTTTCAGCTGGATTTTCGACCTGACGGGGAATGATAAAAACGCTCGGAGCACTGACATTTGTCGCAAGCTTCTCCCCATTTCTGTCCACGATTTCTCCCCGCTTTGGTTCAAAAGGGATATTTCTGCTCCATAAATCCTTGGCAAGAGAAGTTAATTGCCCGCCTAACACAAATTGGACATATCCTAGTCTTACTTCGATCACGGCGAAAATCAAAAAACCTGCCAATAGAACGAAAACGAGCCGTTTTCTTACTGTTACATTTGAAACGCGCATATATATGATAACTCCCCTCATGTAGGTTCGCTATCAAAATATATGCCTCGTCCATTTAATATAGAACAAGCTTCAAGCGGAAGCAGGCGCCCGCTTGCCAAACCGTTCCCAGATACATTTTTTTTAAAAGCGGGCTCCTATTGTGGTACTACTTAGGCTTTTTTAATTTAATAGTTAATTGATCTCCTTTTCTAATTTCAGTGCCTGGTTTAATATTTTGTGCGTTAACATATCCGCTTCCTTCATATTTCAGCTCAAGCTCCATGATGGAACACAGCTTCATCACATCCCGCAACGACCATCCGGAAATGTTCGGCATTTTCACAGCTCCGTCCGTTAGAAGAAACACTTTTTCTCTTTGGATCACCCGTGAAGTCGCGCTTGGATATTGGGAGGTGACGGTGGCTCCGCCGCCTAGAACAATTGGTTGAATTTGCTGTTTTTCGAGCTGTTGAACGGCTTGTTGAACCTGCTGGCCTTTATATTCAGGCAGTGAAACTCCGACTTCTTTTTCATTTTTAACATTTTTTTCTTCCTTCGCAGCAGCAGTTGTCGGTTCAATTTTTAAATATTCAAGACTATTTTTCATCACTGATTTAAAAATCATGGAAACAGGAGCTGAACCGGTTTCTGTCGGCTTCAACTTCGGCTGCTGAACAGCAACGTAGACAATGAGCTCTGGATTTTCTTTTGGAGCCATTCCTAAAAAGGAAAATACATAATTTTCCCGACCCGTTAAATAACGTCCTCCTTCTCCTGCTATTTGAGCTGTCCCAGTCTTCCCGGCGATGTGGTACTCCGGTATTTGAAAAGGTTTCCCTGTTCCATGTTCAGATGTCACAACAGTTTCTAAAATATCAAGCGTTTTCGCAGCAGTTTCTTTTGTGATTGGTTCGCCTTCTACCGATGGTTCCGTCTTCTTTAGCACTCGATTTGTGTCAGGGTCTACAATTTTATCGATGACATAAGGCTTCATCATCTTCCCATCGTTGGCAATAGCTGTTGCAGCTTGTACGAGCTGGATTGGTGTGAAAGCTGACGCTTGTCCAAATGCAGTCGAAATTTTATCCCTCTCCCATTTGTAATTTAATTTGCTGTTCTCTTCGTTCGGCAAATCAATACCCGTTTTTTCTAAAAACCCAAAACGATTTAAATATTGATAAAACCGCTCAAGCCCAATCTTTTTATGCGCTAATATGGCAAAACCGACATTGGATGACCGCTGAACAGCTTCATCAAACGTAATGGTGCCCCATCCGACATTGTTATGATCGTATATAGGACTTGCGCCTTTTACTTTATACATCCCGGACTTATATTTTTCGTTGCCGTTATAAACCCCTTCATTAACCGCAGCAGCTAATGTAAAAATTTTCATTGTCGAACCAGGCTCAAAACGGTAAGAAACAGCGTCATTGTAAAAATTTTGAATATCACGCTCGTTTGGATCAAAGCTTGGCCGCTGAGACATCGCTAAAATTTTCCCCGTTTTTGGGTCTGCGACAATTCCGATCATTTTCGTCGGCTGATATTGTTTTTCAGCTTCATTTAACGCATCTTCCAAAAACGTTTGAATTTTTTGGTCAATTGTTAAATAAACGTCGGCTCCGTTATTCGGCGTAACAATTTTGTCTTTGCTGCCCGGCAGCTTGTAGCCGCTTCGGTCGCTTTCATATATCACATATCCGTCTGTTTCCTGCAAATATTTATCTAAGCTTTTTTCTATCCCCAGCTGCCCGGTTGTTTTTCCCGTCTTTTCATCTCGCTTGGCGTAGCCAATCACATATGATGCAAATTTTCCGTTTGGATAAAAACGTTTTGTATCGCGAATAAAACCGATGCCGGGCAATTTAAGCTTTTCAATTTGCTGTTTTTTCGCAAAGCTGATGTTTCTTCCTTTTTCTCCGAATTCGACCTGAAACTTGTCTTTTTTCAAAATAGTTTCGATTTCTTTCTGTTTCATTCCAAGAATGGGAGCTAATTTTTCTGCCGTTTCTTCAGGATCGACAACATGATTCGGATGGTCGGGATCCGTTGTCATTTTTTCATCCAATACAGCTACTAATGTATAGGTAACAGTATCTTCAGCGAGCACGTTTCCTTTTTGATCCAATATTTGGCCGCGGCGGGCTTCAAGCATGCGCTTTTTTTCATATTTTTCTTTTGCCTTAACAGCTAGCACTTGACCATCGACAGTTCCTGTCGCTTGAATGTAGAAAAACCTCCCAAATAAGATAAAAAAGAGCAGAACAAATATTACGGATAATATTGCTGCTCCCCGATTCATATTTTTGCTTTTCTTCATCCCAATCAGTCCTGTATGCCTTTTACTTTGCTTGGATCTAATGTGAAGCCTAAGTCTTTAGCAATTTTATAAATTCTTTCAGGTCTTTTCAATTCATCGACCTGAAGGTTTAAATCACTGTTGATTTTTTCCTGATTTTCAATTTCAGCTTCGATTTTCTGCATTTCTATATTTGCTTGATACAATTTCACACTATTTGAGATAATCCAAATGGAGCATACCAGCATCAAAAATAAAAAAACAACAAATAACAGTTTCTCGCCTAATGTAATGGAGGATCTTTTTCGTTTAACAACGAGGGTTTGTTTTGCATGCTTCTTTTCTTCTTGTCGCCTTTCTTGAATTTTGACAGCTAAATTGCTCATAGAAAACCTCCTATTTTTTAATCTTTTCTGCTATACGAAGTTTAGCGGATCTCGCCCTTCGATTTTCTTCAATTTCATTTTCCGACGGCACGATCGGTTTTTTTGTTATAATTTTGATTTCTGGCAGCATTTCGTTGGGAATTATCGGTATGTTGCGCGGAATTTCTGCTTGGCTGGCAGCTTTTCTAAACGCCAGTTTGCAAATTCGATCTTCTAAAGAATGGAACGTAATAACACATATCCGCCCTTCTGGAGCTAACAGTTCAATTGCCTGACTAACCGCGCTTTCAAAAGCGGAAAGCTCGTCATTGACGGCAATTCTAATTGCTTGAAAGATGCGTTTGGCAGGATGCCCACCTTTTCTTCTAGCGGCGGAAGGAATTGCCTCTTTTATAATTTCCGTCAGCTCGCCAGTTGTTTGAATGGTCTTTTTTTTGCGGGCAAGTTCAATTTTTCGAGCTATTTGCTTTGAAAATTTTTCTTCTCCGTATTGAAAAAAAATTTTTACAAGCTTTTCATAGGGCCAGGTGTTGACAATGGTAAAAGCGGAAAGCTCTTGGTTTTGATCCATTCTCATATCAAGAGGAGCGTCATATTGATAGCTGAAGCCTCGTTCCGGTGTGTCCAGCTGAGGCGAAGATACTCCCAAATCAAACAAAATCCCGTCTACTTTATGAATACCCCTAGAGAAAAGCTCTTCTTTTAAATGTTTAAAATTGCTTTTGATGATGGTTACTTTATCTTGGAAGGGCTCGAGTTTTTCCTTCGCAAAAGCAATTGCAGCTTCATCTTGGTCAAAGGCGTATAAATGTCCAGTTGTCAGCCTTTTAGCAATTTGTTCGCTATGGCCTGCCCCTCCTAATGTGCAATCAACATAAATTCCGTCCTCTTTTATTCGTAAACCTTCAATCGCTTCATCCAGCAAAACTGTCTTATGTACAAACAATATCCAGCACCTCGTTTCCAACGGAAGAAGTTTTGATTATGGATAGGATGAACATCAAATATCAAAATCAATCATGTTTTCTGCAATTTCTTCAAATGATTCTTCTTGTTCAGCCACGTATTGCTCCCAATTTTGTTTGCTCCAAATTTCTATCCGACTGGAAACGCCGATGACGACGCATTCTTTTTCCAATTTCGCGTAAGCAAGAAGTGGAGCCGCAATGTTAATCCGTCCTTGCTTGTCCATTTCACATTCAATAGCGCCGGAAAAGAAAAATCGTGTAAAAGCTCGGGCATCTTTTTTTGTTAATGGGAGAGCTTTCAGTTTCTCTTCAATCACTTTCCATTCGCTGAGGGGATATCCAAACAAGCATTGATCAAGACCTCTCGTGAGAACAAACTTCTCGCCAAGGCCTTCCCTGAATTTTGCGGGTACGATCAATCTTCCTTTTGAATCGATCGTATGTTGGTATTCTCCCATAAACATCACGTTGGCCCCACTTTCATTTCTTTTCCACCACTTCCCCCCACTTTTCACCACAAATTTATTGTACTATTAATGGACATAAAAAAAAACCCTGTATGACACAGGATTTTTCAAAAAATAGTTTTATAATTTGACAATTTTATGTTTTCCATTGAAAGTATATGTCAACTGCTGCAAATCTTTTACAAAATTCGGCCCATATTTGTTTAAATAGTAATAAATATTCCATACTCTTTCTTGCCATTGATTATTCGGTTTCAGTGAATACTCAATACGCCTGAACTTTTGCAGCTCTGCTTCATATTTTGCATGTACCTTTTTTTGAACGATCCTTTCCACAAAATCTATCTGCTGTTCGATAAATTGTGCGTTTTTCCGCAATACGGGCGCTAAGCTTTGGTCGAAATCCTCTATTTTTTCTCGCAATGACCGATGAATGTCCTCAATCTCTTCTTTTGCTTTCGACACATATGCGCTGACATCAAAAGGCTCCTTTTGTTTAAACCACCTATGTTTTAACGGTTCAACCCCCTGCTTAAGAACCTCTTCCAACGGCAGGTCCAATTCTAGCAAGTCCGACTCTATGTTTCTTTCTAAAATCGTCAAATGAATTCTCGGAATAACTGGCGGCACATTCATCGAGAATAAATGAAATACCTCTTTTAATTCTGCCCAATACGCAATTTCTCCTGGTCCGGCGATAAAAGCCAAAGTCGGAAGCAAATATTCCTGCATGACCGGTCTTGTCACTACATTATTGCTGAACTTCCATGGATTCATTCTGACTTCTTCTAAAAGATCAGACAACGAAGACGTCCAATTGATTTCAGGGATCGAAAACAGATTCTTCTCTTTTTCTATGAGCAAATAGCGCTCATCTTCTATTAGATAAAACAGATTGGCGCAGTTTTCTCTCATTGTAATTGCTTGATATGGATATCCTTCTTCTTTTAAAATTTGCTGCTGCTTGACGACTTGATGATAAATGCTGTCAGTTGCCATGAGCATTTGTTCGAAATAAGATTTTTCCAATTCCCGCAATTCTTTTGATCCAGAGTTGATGAGTACAATTCCTTCATCTCCGAACATGGAGATGAGTAATCGTTCAAAAAATTCAACATAAGTGGCAGATTGGTCAAGCTCATGATACAAAGAAGCAAGCAAATGTTTCGTATATTTCGTTTCGCCAAATGCCGCAAAAACTTCTTCCAGCCAAATGCGACAAGCGTTTTTATCAATTGATAACTCCGATATCATTGTTTTTTTTCGTTGTGTTTGCATGATCGTTTTCTTTTTCAAACGCCCTCTGTCTGCCACATAGAGATGATTAATTTCGTCAAAGTCATGATCCTCCCCCGCGATCCAAAAAACGGGAACAACAGGTATGTTCAGCTTTTTCTCTTGCTCTTTCGCCAATGCCAATATGGAAATGATTTTATGTATTGTATATAAAGGTCCTGTTAAGAGTCCAGCTTGCTGACCGCCCACAACGACGACACTATTCGGATTTTTTAATTTTAAAATATTCTCCATTATCTGTTCTGTTGCGTTCAGCCGCTTATGATATTGGATTAAAACATCCGCCAGCTCATCCCTCTTATAAGTCCTTGATAAAATATCGTCATATCTTTTTTGAAATACATCTTCTTGAAATGGATCATAATCAAAATATTTTTCAACCTCTAATCGCCGATTTATATAATTGTTCACAAAAGGATTGGATTGAGGAAGGAAGAGTTCAAACGCCTCCATATCTATTAACTTCCTTTCTTCGTTCATTATCATTACCCCGACAAGAGTATAGCATGTAATATTTTCAAACAAAAAAAATTTGCTTTTTTTTTATTCACATTTGATTCATTATGTACATAAACACCCCGATGATCGCCATGCTCTCAGACAGCAGAAAAAATATTAAAAAAGAGCTTCTCCACATCATTTTCAATGCTTTCATCCATTTGATCTCGTCAGTGAATACGAATTGAAGTCCAGCTGTCGCCAAAAAAAGCAGCAAATATAAACAAAGCAGCCATAAAAACGATTGATGATGCCAAATAACAGAAAGCTTGATCCAAAATGAAACGGCAAAAAATACAGCAGCCACATCCACGCTCAAAAGGAAAGATTTTTTCTTACTCTTTAATAAAACACGAAAAAGAACCAAAAACAGCAGCCACGCGGCCAATGGAAACGTCACAAAAAAAGCGATGATTCCTATAACAATTCCCATCAACGTTCCTCCCGGTTTTCCAACCCTTTAATCGCATTGTACAAAAATTCCATTGTACAAGTATGAGCACCCTTTTCTTCCCCTTTTTGAATGAGATCCCCTAATATTGAATCAATTTCTGTTTTTTTATGATGTTCAATATCCGACAGCATTGATGAACGATTGTTTTTTGTCTTTATTGCAATACTTTCAATATATTCCCATAAATCATCCTTATCATTTATTTCAAGAACATCACATACTTCGTGAAATAGCTTTTTGGCAAGCTTTGCAACATAAGGATTGCTGACGATGTGGCCATTCGGCATTCGAAATAAGGCAGTTAATGGATTAATAACTGCATTGGCGGCCAATTTTTTCAATACAACCGACTCCCAATCCTCTTCATATTGTATCAAAAATAAAGGATCAGACGTATTTAACTGATCAATAAATTCCCGCGCCCCACCGCCGTCATACGGGCTGATGCGAATTTTCCCAATACCAGTATGGTGAACGGTATTGGGGGATTTTTTTAAGGCGCCGTGCTCTACAACACCTATATACAATTCATGTTGGGCAAGCTCTTTCATTCTGCCGATATGAGTTATGCCGTTTTGAACAAATACAATCTTTTTCGGCGGCAATTGCTTTAGATTTCCAAATAATGACGGCAGACTATATTGCTTGACAGCAATAATTAATAATTCTTCATTATATAATACATCTGCACGTGATTTTACATATGCAGTCCAAGGGTTCGGGCCTATGACATGTATCCCTTCTGTCCTTACCGAAATCGCCTGCTCTTCCGTCTTTGTATAAAGGGTAATGTCATGTTTTCGGCTAAGGTATGCCGATATTAACAATCCTACAGCTCCTCCGCCAATTACACCGATCTTCAAGTTCTCCACCTCTCTCATATGTATCATAACAAACAAAAACTAAAAATTCTTCTTTTTCCTGAATATAATTAAAAATTTGATTATATTTGCTTTTTTATTATTTTTTCAATGTTATTTTCTCTTTATGTTTAGTATAATGTGAGTGAAAAGGCGTCTATCATTATAGCGGCAATTGGGGGAGATTCGCCATGGTAAAAGTGGAAAAATTATTAGTCAATTATAAAACTTTAGAGGAATTTAAAAAATTTAAAGAATACGGTTTACAAGAATTATCCATGCTGGAGGATTTAGAAGCAAATATTATCGAAAATAACAGCGATTCGCCCTTTTACGGGATTTACTACGGAGACAAATTAATTGCCCGGATGAGTTTATATCGGGTGGATAAAAAATACGATCAATATTTTGAGCCAAAACAGGACTATCTTGAGTTATGGAAATTGGAAGTGCTTCCTGAATACCAAAGAAAAGGGTATGGAAAAGCGCTAGTAGATTTTGCCAAATCGTTCGGCTTGCCTATAAAAACAAATCCGCGTATGAAATCGGCTGGCTTTTGGGAAAAGATGGGCTTTGTCCCTGTAAAGTATGATATGAAACGAGATCGTGGAGAAAATCCTCTCGTTTGGTATCCTAACGGTGTCACTGTCAAAGAAAAGGGCGCTCATTAAAAAAAGACGCTGCCAGCGTCTTTTTCAAAGTCAGAAGTCGATAGTTGATGAAACCGGCACGCTTTGTCGGTTTCATCTATTTTTAGAATCTCCCTTTTTTCATTCCTGACCGAACTGAAACGGTCTTTTTTTATGTTTCATTTTTTCTTCCTCCGCCTCTTCTTTCAATCCTGCTCGTTCCCTCACTTTTTCCATCATTTTAATAAAAGCGTAAAATTCATTTTCAATCTTTTTCAATTGTTCATGTAATTGTTCATTTTCGTTTTTAAATTCTTCTACTTTTTGTTCTAGAAAAGAGATTTTTTCACGCAAGCTTTTATTTTCTTCTTCCAACCGATTGTTCACCGGTTGGTGCTGTGTAGACTTTAAAAAAGCAATCACATCATCGATAGTGATTTCCGATCTTCCACCTGCTTCCTCATAATGAAGCAGCTTTTTTTCGGAATTTTTCTTTTCTTTTTGCTGTCTAAATTTTTTACGTTCCTGTTTCGCAAGTTCAATGTCTGTTTCATATTTTTTTCGCAAATATGAATTCCAGCGAAAACCGCATGCAGCAGCCGTTCTTGAAAGTTTCTCCGCAACGATCTCAAAAGCCTTTAGTTGTGTTCCGCCTTCGCGAATATGCTGCAAAACAATTTCTTTCAAGAGCAGATCTTCATCCTCTGTCCATGCATCTTGCCGTGTCACCGCCATTTGTTCATCCCTCCGTTTTGATTTGACTTTTTCTTAAAAATGATTTTTTAAAAATAGAATGAGATGTAACAAATCAATTGTTGCTTCCATTCTCTTTTCTAAATTTTGTGATGCGAGCTTTTTGCCTCATCTCAACTATTTCATGCAATTTTTAATAATATATATGCCTGTAATAGAAACGATAGAAGCACAGTTTTAGTTGAAAGGAAAAAGAATGTGCTTCTTTCATTGACATTTCTTCTGCTTCCTAAAAAGTTTTTTTTGAAAATCGAGGGAGAATTGAGAGATGCATTAGTAAATTTGGAAGAAGCGGTTGTTCTAATACGGCATTCGACATTTTCTTCACATCTTTTCCCATTCCGCCAGCAGGCTGGCTGTCAAAAAAGAGGATATTTTTTAGAGGCTAGCTTGGAGGAGATTTATGCTAAAAGGACAAATCTTCTACTCATATTCGTGAAGTCGTTCGCTTAACATTAGAGGAAGGATCGTTTTCTCGGCAGCTTCATGGAGCCTTAGGAATAAAGAGGATGCACAGATTGCAGAATGGATAAGAAATTTTCAAAGATTCAAGGAAGCCTCTGTGCCAGGAGAAAAAATATGTATGTATTGAAAAGCTTTTTCTCGCGCTTTAATACAGAAAGTCCAAAAACGATCAAGCCGTTCAAGCAGATCTTAAGCCGCATTTGCTTTCACAAAATGTAACGGCCTTTCCCCGACTGAATATCGAGAAAAGGCCGCAGCTAAATTGTCTACTTGACATGGGTATGGTCACTTTTCATTATTTGTTTACTACTTCTCTGCCTTTGTATGTTCCGCAAGATTTGCATACGCGGTGCGCCAGCTTCATTTCTCCGCAGTTTGGACATTCTACCATACCTGGAACTTGTAATTTAAAATGTGTACGGCGCAATCTTTTTTTCGTTTTGGATGTTCTTCTAAAAGGTACTGCCATTTTTCCCACCTCCTTACAGAGCAATGCTTTAAGAATCATTTTCTTTCTTATCCAATAACTTAGCTAAGCTAGCTAATCTTGGGTCAATTTTGTTTTGTTGTTCTTCCTCTTTTATTAACTTCCAAAACTTCCCTTCTTGAGGTGCTGCTTCCTGCTTGTTTTCCTCTTCATCACTAAACACTTGAAGCGGAATTTCTAAAAGGACAAGCTCATGAATGATTGGCATTAAATCAATGACTTCTCCTTGAACAACATGTGTTTGCTCACTCGTTTCATACTCGTCGGAGCTAAACAAAAACGTTTCCGATGTGCGGATTTCAAATGGATATTTAACATCAACAAGTGTTCTTGCGCAAGGAAGCGTCATTTCGCCAGTAATTGTTAAATGAAAGATGACTTTCATAGAGCTTATATCTGCATGTCCTTGAACATGAACAGGAGTTATCTCCCGCAAATCAGGATGATTTTGGACAAGATCATATAGATCGACATCTTCATTGATTTGTAAGCCTTTTTTCTGCAGTTTATACAATTGATGAACAGACCATTTCAACATATATCACCTCAAGACAACAAAGGTTATTATAGCTTTCAAATAAGTATTTGTCAATATTTTTCCTTTACACTATAATATAGGCATTATTGCACAAATATATTGATGAATTGAAAAAGAAGGTGATGGAGTTGAAGGCGGTCGGAATTGTTGTAGAATATAACCCATTTCATAACGGTCATTTACACCATCTAGCCGAATCAAAGAAGAAAGCAAATGCTGATATTGTCATTGCAGTGATGAGCGGTCATTTCTTGCAAAGGGGAGAGCCGGCACTCGTCTCAAAATGGGCGAGAACAGAAATGGCTCTAGCAGGCGGCGCAGATTTAGTTTTTGAACTTCCGTTTGCCTTTTCAACGCAAAGCGCAGAAATTTTCGCCAGCGGCGCCGTGTCGATTTTAGATGCGCTTGGCTGTGATTCACTATGTTTCGGAAGCGAGGTCGGAAAAATTGACGCTTTTCTTGAAACATATGAACTGCTGGAAAAAAGAAGCGATGATTTCGTTCATCTTTTGAAAACAGCGCTTTCGAAAGGCAACAGTTATCCAAAGGCCGTTTCCATTGCTTTTCAAAAAATTGCTTCCGGAGAAAAAACGCTATTAGATTTAAGCAAACCGAACAATATATTAGGATTTCAATATGTCAAAGCCATTGTTCAACAAAAAAGCTCGATGAAGCCTCTTACAATCGAGAGAATTGGCGCCGGCTACCATGATGAATCATACCATCACCCGAGCATTGCCAGCGCAACAAGCATCCGAAAAAACATTGTTCATGAACAAAACTTGTCTTCCATGAAACATTATGTTCCGGAAAGTTCGTTTCGCATTTTACTGAATTATAAACAAACTTATTCAGCCTTTCACGATTGGGAGCTTTACTTTCCATTTTTAAAATATTCTATATTGTCCAAAACTTTAACAGAATTAAAAGAAATATATGAAATGGACGAAGGCTTGGAACACCGCGTTGTTCACCATATTAAAAAGGCCGCATCATTCCACCAGTTTCTATCTCTCTTGAAAACGAAAAGATACACATGGACAAGATTGCAAAGATTATGCACCTATCTTTTGACCAATACGAAAAAAGAAGAAATGGCGAGCATATTAAAAACGAAAAAAGCCCCGTATATTCGTTTGCTTGGAATGTCAGGGCGGGGGCAAAGCTATTTGCAAGCTGTTAAAAAACAGTTGGAGCTGCCGCTTATTTCTAAAGTTTCGTCCTATTCTTCAGATGTATTGGAAATGGATCTCAGAGCGACAAATGTTTATGCGCTCATCCTCAACGAACCTGCCGCAACCGAGTTTATGAAGCTCGAGTATACAATGCCTCCTATACGTTACGGGCTTCCTTAACCGGAAGTCCTCATTGTTTCTAAATAATGGACGGCATCATCAAATGTATCCACCGGTATGATTTTCATATCAGAATGAATGGAGTCTCGTGTCTTCAGCGCTTCTTCATAATCGGAGCCTCTCTTGCCGTTTTCGTTAGGGGCAAAAAATATATCAATCCCAGCACGGTCTGCTGCTATCACTTTTTGTGAAATGCCGCCGATCGGACCTATCTCCCCTTTTTCATTAATCGTTCCTGTTCCAGCAATTTCTAATCCTTTTGTTAAATCCGTTTCCGTCAGCTGATCGTAAATTTCAAGAGCCATCATCAGACCTGCTGAAGGACCGCCGATGTCTTTTGTATTGATAGTAATTCCTGGTGAAGTCGTCAATTTTTTATCCGTCACGACGCCAACACCGAGACCCGTTTTATTAGGATAACCAGGAATTTGGACAAGTTCTACTGATGTTTCAATTATTTTTCCATCTCTGTTTATTTTTAGTGATATATGATCGCCCTTTTTCTTCCCTTTTAAATAATCAGTAAATTGCTCGGAAGTTTTTATTTTCATTCCATCGGCTTCGACGATTCGGTCGCCAACTTTTAATTTTTCCCTTGCCGGTACTTCTTTCATAACCTCCAATACTGTAACGCCATTATTTTGAATAGTAATTTTTTTGCCGGCTTCTTTATAGGCGATGGTAATCGCAGCTTTTTGTGAAGCTTCCATTATATGTATTTGACGTTTTATATATTCCTCATCAGATTCATCTTCTTGGCGGACATGTTGAATCGGCATAATCTCATAATCATTCTGCATTTTCGCCCATAAATACGTAAATAATGTTGCTCTCCCGAAACGGACTGTTGTTAACGAAAAGCTGCCCTCTTCCTTATATCCGTTTTCAACATGAATCATATTGGATAAATCATTGACCAATCCCGGTTTTGTAATATAATAAGGGAGCTTGATGAAGGAACCGGAGAGTGCGACAATGATGCTGATGATAAGAGAAATAATAATGCGTTTACTTTTCATGATTGGTCTCCTTCCATTGGTTGATCTTATTCTTGATCTCATCAATATGTTTCGTTGCTTCCTCTTCACCGAGTTTAATAATTTCATCAATTTTCGTAAACGCTCCGCTGTGAAAATGTTCAACACGCGGGCAGATCACTACATCTGATGTTATTCGATGCTGCGCTAACTCATTTTGCATAATGTCTAAACTCCGCATAATGACATCAAAAATGGACTGAATGCGAGCTTCTTTTTTGACATGTGATACATCGACCGCTATTACGATATCAGCCCCCATTTCTTTCACCGCTGAAACGGGAACCCGTTCAATCACTCCTCCGTCAACTAATAACGAGCCGTTATAAGAAAAAGGAACAAAAATTCCCGGAATCGAAATGCTTGCCCGAACGGCATCCGCAACAGGACCTTTTCGAAAAACAACTTTTTTCCCTTCATTTAAATCGGTTGCAACGACCGCTAAAGGAATCGGCAAATCTTCTATATTTTGATTTCGGGTAAAAATTCGAATTAACTGTTTAATGCGGTCTCCTTGAATAAACCCCATTTTTGGAACGGTCACATCGATAAAATATTTTCGTTTAAATGCTGCCGCCAATTTATACATTTGTTCAACAGTTAAACCTGAGGCATAAAAGCTTCCTACAAGGGCCCCCATGCTCGAACCGGAAATCATATCAATCGGTATTTCATGCTGCTTCAACACTTTCAAAACACCCAGATGAGCAAAGCCTCTAGCTCCCCCGGAACCTAACGCCACACCAATTGTTGGATGTTTCGGCATAAACGGAGCCCCCTTTCATGAATTTGTTATTCATCATATGGTCTAAAATGCCACCCTATTCACGTATATTGAATTATAGGTTGTACGAAAACCTCTTATTCATTCTATCATGTCAGCTTATACGTGTGCAGTTTTCAATAGGGGGCATAACAATTGAAAGAGGCAAAAATTAAAACTGCTTTATACGCAACCGTTATTTTCTTTATCACCTGCGCGATTATTTTTTTTCCTGACGCCTCACTTGAGGCATCAAAACGGGGATTACATATGTGGTGGAACATTGTTTTTCCTTCCTTGCTGCCTTTTTTTATTGTCTCGGAAATTCTTATATCAATCGGTGTGGTCCGTTTTATCGGCGTGTTTTTAGAACCGCTTATGCGGCCCGTTTTTAAAGTTCCAGGAGCAGGGGGATTCGTTTGGGCAATGGGGATGGCTTCCGGATTCCCCGCCGGGGCAAAATTAACTGCAAGATTAAGACAAGAAAACCAGATCTCAAGACATGAAGCGGAAAGGCTTGTGTCTTTTTCCAACTCTTCAAATCCGCTATTTATTTTCGGAGCTGTGTCAATAGGTTTTTTTCAAGATAAAAATCTCGGATTGCTGCTGGCCGTTTCGCATTATTTAGGAAATGTTTTCGTCGGGCTAACGATGAGATTTTGGGGAAAAGATGAAAAAAAGCCGCAAAAGGAAACAGTACATTCGAAGCCATCATTTAAAAAAGCGTTTCAGCTTATGCACGAAATGAGAATGCAAAATGAAAAACCTCTTGGAAAAATGCTCGGGGATGCCGTTCTCAATTCTGTCCAAACGCTGCTCGTCATCGGGGGCTTTATCATTTTGTTTTCGGTATTAAATCAAATTTTAAGCATCGTTCATGTGGCGGACATAGCAGCAACTTTCATATCGTCTTTGTTTATTCTTGTTCATATACCGACTGAGCTTTCCGTTCCGTTTTTTTCCGGACTGTTTGAAATAACATTAGGCAGCCAGCTTACAAGCCAGGCACAAGCCGCCATGCTGGATAAGGTGATCATCACAAGCTTTATATTGGCATTCAGCGGCTTCTCCGTTCAAGCACAAGTGGCAAGCATTTTAGCAGAAACAGACATCCGCTTTAAGCCTTTTTTCTTCGCCCGCATTATGCAAGGGATTTTTTCAAGCCTCTCTGCTTTGATCTTATTCAAGCCTTTATATATCGATCTATTGTCAAAGAATGAAGGTTATGCACCGGCATTTATATTTGAAAAAACTCCAAGCTTTCTCACGGAGTATTGGCTGCTCCTTTCCAAAGTCGGCCCCGTTATCACGATTTGCACGCTCATTGTGTATATTTTGATTTACTACTTTCGTTTAAGAAATAAAAGTGGAACATAAGAAAAGGTTCGGAAACCAAAATTTTCCGAACCTCAAAAAATTATTTTTTATACATATGCTCATATTTTTTCTTTAATGCTTCTTCCACTTCATACGGTACAAGCTCAGAAACTTTTCCGCCGTATTTAGCGACTTCTTTAACAATACTTGAACTTAAAAACGAATACTGATTGTTTGTCATCATAAAAAAAGTTTCTATATTTTCATCCAGCACTCTGTTCACTGAAGTGATTTGCATTTCATATTCAAAATCAGAAACAGCCCGAAGGCCTCTCAATATAGCGTTCGCATTTTTGCTTCTCGCATAATCAACGAGCAGCCCTTGAAAGGATTCAATGTATACGTTTGGTAAGTTGCCCGTTACCTTTCTCAGCAGCTCACATCTTTCTTCTACAGTAAATAGCGGCTTTTTTGAAGAATTGTTTAAAACGCAAACATACACTTTTTCAAATACATTTGCCCCCCGCTTTATGATGTCTAAATGTCCATATGTAACGGGATCAAAGCTTCCCGGACAGACTGCAATGCTTGCCAAAATAAATACCCCCATCCGACTTCAAACATTTTGATACAAAGATACACTTGTTATACCATATCTCTCAGACTTCGTTTTTGCAAGTGATAAAACTTGGTCTGGCAATGTTACTTCATAGCTATGCTCGCACACAACGACACCATCCGTTGACAATAAAGACTGCTCATGAATTACCTTTAGAATAGATTCTAATTTTTGTTTTTTATAAGGCGGATCCAGAAATATGATCCGAAACTTCAGCCCGCGTTTGCTGACAGCTTTTAACGCTTGATCAGCGCTGGTGCGATATACTTCAGAACAGTCGTTTAACTTTAAATTTTCTAAATTCTCTCGAATCGTTTGAATCGCTTTCATATCTTTATCAATAAAAATAGAGCATTCTATCCCTCTTGATAAAGCTTCTATTCCAAGACTGCCGCTGCCGGCAAACAAATCTAAAGCAAGTCCCCCTTCAAAATATGGTCCGATCATGTTAAATATTGCTTCTTTTACTTTATCTGTCGTCGGTCTTGTCGTCTTTCCAGGAACCGATTTTAATGCTCGTCCTTTTAATGCACCGGAAACCACTCTCATATCATTCACCACAACTTGACAAAATTCCTTTTGGCTCGGAATAATATTAACATAGAAAATGTAAGATCATCAATTAAATTTGACAGCTGTTTTTTTGCAGAAACGAGTATAATTTTTTGCCAATTGACCATAATGAAAGTGACAACATCAGTTGTGATGGTGTTGTTGCCAACCGCGGAGAAGACTTACGTTTCCCCATAAGTTCTTCCTCCGGTTTCTCCTCTCCCTTTCCCTTCTGCTTTGAAGATTTTGCTTCAAAGCTAGGAAGGATCCTGCAGATCCAATCTGCAGGCTTTTTTTTATTCTTTCAATTCTTCCATTTTCATGATACATTTATTTACGGACAAAAGCGCAATACATTTAGCTTATGAATTTAGCAACCAAATACCCATTGGAGGAAGGATAAAAATGATCCAGCGATTTATTGAACTAGGAGAAGGATATTCAGATATATACGAATTATTGGAAATCGCAAAAAGAAATCAAGACCGGATTTCGCACTTTCTAGTCCTTTATACAGTAAAAAATGGAAAAGAGGTTTGTTCGTTCGTCATTGTGTTAAAACCGACGGAGATAGGTGATTTCCAGCCTCTTTATATTTGCCGGGAAGGGATCCCAAATCCGCAGAAAAAAACGAACAAACGATTTGAACTTTTTCAACAGGCTGCCGAAACATATGGTCATGAGCTGATCGAGCTTGTTGTAAAGCCTTCAGACCAATTTTCTGATGTTGAATTGTATTACCAGCATTTAATCGGCATATTGCGGATGAACCGATACATACCTTCTTTACAATAGTAGGACAGCCTAAATTCTCGGCTGTCCTATTTATAATCCAATTTTATAATCATATTCTTTTGCTTTATCCACTTTTGATTCAAATTCAATTTTTAAAAGCGGCCTGTAAGAAGGTTCGACCCTTTTTACGAAAGAAAATGATGCAATGGTGTCCATTATTTCGTCTATTTGTTCTCTATCACAATAAAGAACAACATATTTCATTTTTTTTGAAACATAATGAATGTTTCCAAATTTCCGCAAACTTTTTACATATTTTAAAGAATGCAGCCAAACAATAATTCCCTGTCTTTTTTCAAACATCCCGATTCTCCTTTTCCTTTGCTTCTAAACCCGTTTAAGCTGAACAGCCGCATGCTCCGCCTGATGCGCATCCACAGCTAGGCATCATTTCAAAATAAGGGTTTCCAGTCGGAACTTTAATGGCTGTTGAAACAGCTCGTCCGATATACATGCTGATTTCATCGAGAAGTTTTTGAATTTCTTTTTCCGCTTTTTTAAATGCAGCGACTTTATCATTTAAATCAAGTTCTCTTTTAATTTCCCTCATTTCGCTTTTAATTCGATTATAATCAGGATGATATTTGCCAAATCTCATGACATCCTCGTATTGCTCTTTTATTTTGACAAACTTTTGAATGATTGTTTGAGCTTCTTGATCATTTTGCAAATTATATAATGAACGCCGATATTCGATCGCAAGTTCTGATTCTGTTATCATTTTTGCTAAAGCTTCCGCTTCATCTAAAAGCAGAACGCTTTCCATTGACGTAACCATTAAGATCACACCTCCAATATTGATTGTAGCACGAACATCATCTTATTTACAACGCCTGCGTTTCTCATATATTTACAATCCATTCTTTTTTCAATTGATAGCTGGTTGAATCATTATATACTAATTCCAGGTTGATTGTGTGCCGCCCTTTAGACAATCCTTTTATAATAAATGCAGCAGAATAAATATCACTTTTTTTCTTTCCATCAATATATAATACGATATGACCTTCTCCTTCTTTTTTCGTGTTCCGTTCACCGTTAAATGTAAAATCAGGCACATAGCATTCTACATAAACGTTGTTTCCTTCTACATGATGACGAACTTGAAATTTTCTTATTTGGCTGTTCATCGTTTCAATGGCATTTCTGTCGGATTCATGAATTTCTGTCGGAACGATGCTGTCTTTTTTATTTCCTTCCGGTACCGGTTTTTCTGGGGAACAAGCCGCCATAACCGTGAGAAGCGTCAGCATTGCGAGCCATTTCATTTGCATAATCATTGATGCCTCCTTTTTCATATATTTTCAACACTTTATGTAAAAACATGTGCTTAAAAATAAAAAAGACGCTGACGCGTCATTCACAAATTCGGAAGCTGCTGAATGCGGAATACAAACAAAAACCCGTTTTTTTCATTCCATTAGGAAAAATGATTGCTTTCGTACAAACACATTTGAACCGTTAATTTTCGCGAAATGCTTGCAGCATCGACAGCATCATCGACATCATTTGAATAGAATTCGAAAATTTTTCTATTTTATGCGGCAGAGTTAGATAATAGTCATTTGCCATGCTAATTTCCATTTTCTCAAGAAATTCAGGATGTCTAGTCAAGGTGCGGTACCAATATGGCTTTTCGCGAATGTATTGCTTTAAAAGGGGATTTTGTTGAATATATAAATACAAGTCCTTTCTCATCGTTATTAATCCTTTCTAAACGATAAGGGATGCGAATGATTTGGATCTGATTTGCGGCTGCTCTCGATCTCTTTTAAAAGATTTTGAATGGTTGAAATCGCATCATTCATTTTATATAAATGTTCGTTTACCGTCTCCACATCTAAATGCTGAAAAGTTTGTAAAATATTTTTCAGAAAGTCACCTTGTTGATGTTTACGGCTTTTCATACTGTTTGATCGGTATTTATTCCACAAAGGATCTTCCTCACCTAAAAGCTGCCAATCTTCATAAATCTCCTTCCATGTTTTCTTTTCTTTGCGGACTTCTTCTATTAATTTTGGATGTTTTTTAATAAATTGTTTAAACAATTCGAGTTTTGATAACGATTTTGTTTTCATGCGATCACCTCATAAACGTTTTTCTTATATTTAATATATCGATAACGGAAAAATTGGTGATAAAATGAAAAAGCGAGCCTCTTCATTTGGCCCGCTTTGCAATAAAATTTTGCGTATAAAATTTTTCATACACTCCGACCCCTATATGTGTGAACCGTTCATCAAGAAGCGTTTTTCGGTGTCCTTCACTATTCAGCCAGCCTTCGACCACGTCAATTCCATCCATATATCCATGCGCAATATTTTCACCAGCCATTTCAAAATTAACCCCAGCCGATGTCAAACGATCGGAAAGAGAGCCTCTCTCAGGCGACACATGAGAAAAATATCCTTTTTCACTCATTTCCTTGCTGTGGGAATAAGCGACTTTCGCTGTGCTTTCTTCCTGCTTAAGAGGACTTAAACCATTTATTGTTCGAATTACATTTGTTATGTCAACAATTTGTTGTTCTTCCCCGTATTCAATTTTCCGCTGCTCTTCCTCTGTTATAGGCTCTGCCGCTAAAAGCTCGCCTCTATATACAACTTCATATGGACGCTGTTTTACTAATGTTTGAACATCAAAAGCTCTAATGCTCGATAACGTTCCAGTGAATTTATCCATATACAACTGAACATAAAGATCATCATTCAAACGGACTGTCGGCCTGACATTCAGATCATCCTCCGACAGCTCGAACCGGTATGAGTTTAAACCAATATCTGCTGTGACAAATGAATTGGGAGCGACAATATGAAATACTTGGGTAGACGGCTGGCCAATTTGAAACGGATCTACATTTACTTCTTTTCCAATAGCAAAAACTGTAACGACCTTTCCGTTTAAAACACCGAATTGCTTGTATTGCTGCAAATCATCTCGGTATATCCACCATTCATAATCATATCTTGATGGATCAATCCGATCAGGTTTGCCAAAAGTTTTTAGTACTTCTTTGGAAGATCTTCCGACTAATGAGATAACTCCTTCCCCCACTTTTATTTCTTTGTCCGTTTTCTCTTGAAAATTTTGCTGTTCCGGAGGCAGTACTGGTTCCTTTTGAAAGGTGACATATACGATATATGTTAATGTAATAATTACAAATATCAATATAATTCTTGTAACTCTTTTCAGTTCAATTCCCCTCTTCTTTCTTTGTTTCTTATATATTCTGTTTTAAGTCATTTTAATCAAAAATGGGGAAATTTTGCAAACATTTCATGAAAAATTCACTTCTTTCATTTAAATGGTGTAGTTTTTGTCTTCTCATCATGTAAAACAACGTTCTGTTATAATGCCAACAACCTTTCCATCCTCAACAACCGGCAAATGATGAATATGATGAGCTGCAAGCATCTCAGCTGCGTCTTCTGCTGATGCATCAGGAGTGATCGTAACAACATCGTCGTTCATTACATCCGTAATTTTCGTAGAACCAGGACGTTTTTCTGCAATTCCTTTTGTCACAAGATCACGATCGGTTATGATTCCTGCTAATTGATCATTTTCAACGATTAAAACGGCATCAGCATTTGACTCTTTCATTTTCACAGCCGCTTCAAACACATTATCTAACGGTGTGCAAAAAATACAATTTGTTGACATAATTTCCTTTACCTTTTTCAATGAGGACACCTCTTATGCTTTTTGATCTATTATGGGAAATTTCGATTTTCTTTATTCGCTCTCCATTTGAATACCGAATTTTATTTGAACATTGTGTAAATGCTATATATATAACATTGCATGTTTTAATTATTCATACTATTATTAAACAGTAGAGAGAAATCAATTTTTTGTTCGAAGCGCTTAGGAGGGAAATACATATGAAATTTGAACAAATCGGCCTGGAAGGGCTGACGGTGGAATTGTCTCACCTTAAGGATGCGTTGTCAGAATTAGGTTTTATCCTTGCCGGCCAATGGGATTATGACCGTGTGACGTTTGACAAGAAATTTGAGCATAAGGGCGATGTTTTTTATTTAAGAGTACAAGGATATTGTATTGAAGGCGATGTGGGAGGCCGCTACGCACTTATTAAATTGCTAACTCCAATATTAGGGAAACATTATTATCCTCATGGTGTCGAATATGGAGAGGATGAACATTTTCCAGCTGTCATCGTTGAGTCGAGCGAAAAACTGTTAAAGCGGGCAAAAGAAGCGATTGAAAGCTTAACTGTTTGAAAAACTGCAGGCAAATAACCTGCAGTTTTTTTTTATTTATTTGGTTCAGGAGACAAATTTTGCACATCGATGTCGTCTTTTTCTCTTTCTTTTTTCGCCCATTCAAAAAATACATGAGCTAAAAATGTTCCGTACACAAGCTCTTGGATCACTTTCATAATAATGCCGCCAAGCTGCTGATCCTCAAGCAGCGGCATTCCGCTAAACATTTGCGGGCCTGACAAAGACAACCCAGCCAACGTATCAGAAGGAACACATAAGCTTAAAGTCTTTACCCACGCCTCCGGATTCGAATATGTTTCAAACAGCGGCGCACCTGCAAAAATGATTAAACCGCAGGCTGGTGTGATTAAAACGCTGTTTCCTAAAATGTAGGCAATTTTTTTCAGACCCCCAATTGGATGCCAATTTGGACTTTTTCCAATCAATGGCCAATACATAAAAAAGGCAAAAACGAAAATAAAAGTAGTAGCCGCCTCATGATAAATATAATTTGATTTTAATGTATCGAAAATAAACGGCACATGATACAAGGAAAAAAATAAATTAAACAAAATCATAGCCAATATCGGTTTAGTGAAAAATTTTACAACAGGTTTTATGACCGGCTTTTCCATAACAGCCTTCCATAACCATTCAGGAACGCCGATAATCAAAAGCGGTGCTACGATTAAAAACAAAATTGCCATTGAAGCCATATGCCCTGTAAATGTAATGTGCCCCAGCAAATCAAGCGGGCTTCCTTTGCTGACATAAAGGAGAACGATTGCCAATATAAACACTAATTTTTGTTTTAGGCTGACCGGTTCAGAATTTTTAAAATAGTGACGAAGCGAATCGGTTAATAATAAGTAAAGCACAATTAAAATAACACAAAATATAAAAAACAGCGGACTCCACATAGCGCGAAAGCCAAATATATCTAAACTCAACTGAATCAATCCTTTCAATCATCGATCTAGTCGATTCCATTTCATTATACATGCTTTCCTTTTCTTTTTTCAATGAACGTTCTATGAATTTGCATTTCTTTCAGCAAGCAGATTTATATTGCCTTTAAAAAAAGAAGCAACCAGTTAAAACTGATTGCTTCCATAAAGAGTATTTTACCACCAGACAATTGTCATAAAGGCAAGAACCGTCAGAAATGTGACAAAAATACCTGACCATATGAAAAACTGTGGTCCTTCATGTCCTTTATGATTCATATGCATGAAATAATATAGCTGAAAAATGACTTGAATGCATGCAAGCAGTACAATAAATGGAACTTTCAACCATTCGTCGATTCCATCATATCCTACTGTAATAAAAGCTACAATCGTTAAAAAGATCATTAACGCAAATGAAACGACTTGGTGCTTCATTTCTTCCGCATTTTTTTTACGGCGAAACGCTAAATCAACTTTTGGGTTACGAGAATTTTCACTCACCATCGTTATCCCACCATTCCCATTAAGTATACAACTGTGAATATAAATACCCAAACAACGTCGATAAAGTGCCAATAAAGGCTTGCGACGTAATATTTAGGAGCGTTGTATAAGTTTAATCCGCGTTTTGCATTTCGAATCATCAGCGTTGTGATCCAGAGAAGCCCGAAGGCAACGTGCGCACCGTGCGTTCCTACCAATGTGTAAAAGGCTGAACCAAGCGCACTGCTTGTCAACTTAAATTCATATTCATGCATATAATGGTTAAATTCATAAATTTCCAAAATTAAGAATGCAAGACCTAATAAAACGGTGACACCAAACCAGAACTGCATTTTACCAAATTGAAAGTTTTTCATATGATAAATTGCATAGACACTTGTCAAACTGCTTGTTAATAAGAGCATTGTCGCTACAAATACTAATTTGATATCAAAGAGCTCCTGCGTTGAGGCTCCACCAGCGGTGGAATTTCTCAACGCAAGAAACGTAGCAAACAACGTGGCAAACAACACAGTTTCGCCGCCTAAGAAAACCCAAAAACCTATAAACTTATTTTTCCCTTCGAGGGTGGCCTTTTCTGGCTGCTCAGGAAACGTTTCAGCCGTTAATTTTTCTTCTACTTGCATTATGCCCGAACCCCCCCATTATCATCTTTTAAAAGATCCTCTTTATGAATATGGTATCCGTGGTCATCAATAACCGAGCGTAAAAACATCGTACCGAACGTAATGATAAAGCCGATAATCGCAACCGGCACACCCCACGAATAGTCATTGTGGTACATGAGGCCGAAAGCGGCAATGAATAAGCCTAATGAAATAAAAAACGGCAAGATTGAAGAGTTCGGCATATGAATATCACTTAGCGGTTCAGCAGGTGTTAAGCCTTTTTTGCCCTCCATTTTTTCAATCCATAAAGGATCTAATCCGCGAACAAGCGGAGTTTGTTTAAAGTTGTATTCAGGTGGAGGTGATGCGACTGCCCACTCTAGTGAACGTCCATCTTCCCAAGGATCTGCACCTACTTTTTCTCCCTTCACAGAAGTAACCACAACATTGATCAAGAGAACGATTACTGCTACCCCCATCAGAACCGCACCTATTGTACTGATCAAGTTTCCAGTGTCAAAGCCTTGGCCTGATAAGAATGTGAACACGCGGCGCGGCATTCCCATTAAACCAAGGAAATGCTGGATAAAGAACGTTAAATGGAAACCGATGAAAAATAATACAAATGTTATTTTACCAAGCGTCTCATTTAACATTTTTCCAAACATTTTTGGCCACCAATAATGGGCAGCAGCCAAAATAGCAAATACGATACCACCAACGATTACGTAGTGGAAGTGTGCAACAACAAAGTAAGTATCATGGTATTGATAATCGGCTGGAGCAGCAGCGAGCATGACTCCAGTCACACCACCCATAACAAACGAAGGAATAAAGCCGACTGCATAAAGCATCGGTGTCGTAAAGCGGATGCTTCCGCCCCACATCGTAAAGAGCCAGTTAAACACTTTAATTCCTGTCGGCACACCAATTGTCATAGTTGCAACCGCAAAAATCGCATTGGCAATCGGACCAAGACCTGTTGTAAACATGTGGTGCGCCCACACCATGAATCCTAAAAATCCGATCAATACTGTTGCAAACACCATTGATGTATACCCAAACAATCTTTTCCGAGCAAAAGTTGGAATAATTTCCGAAAAAATTCCGAATGCCGGCAAAACTAAAATGTAAACTTCAGGGTGCCCAAAAATCCAGAAAATATGTTCATAAATGATCGTATTCCCGCCTAAAGCCGGATTGAAAAAGTTCCCGCCAAATAAACGGTCAAACATTAAAAGCGCAATTCCAACAGTTAGCGGAGGAAACGCAAACAAAATGAGCGATGATGACACAAATGTAGTCCATGTAAACAATGGCATCCGCATGTATGTCATTCCGGGAGCACGCATATTAATAATCGTAACAATAAAGTTGATCCCGGCGATCAATGTTCCTATACCGGAAATTTGCAAGCCTAGTATATAAAAGTCTACTCCATGTCCAGGAGAATTCAAGGCCACTGATGCGTATGCCGTCCAGCCAGCATCAGGTGCCCCGCCTAAAAACCAGCTTAAATTTAAGAAAACACCGCCAAAGAAAAACAACCAAAAGCCTAAAGAATTCAAAAACGGAAACGCAACGTCACGAGCCCCAATTTGGAGTGGAACAACTGCGTTCATATATGCAAACAATAACGGCGTAGCTGCTAAAAATATCATCGTTGTACCGTGCATTGTCATCAATTCGTTAAACGTACCTGCACTGACAAAGTCATTTTCTGGGATGGCCAATTGAATACGCATCAAAAGCGCTTCAATTCCACCAATTACAAAAAAGAGTCCTCCAGCGATTAAATAAAGGATGGCAATCTTTTTATGGTCAACAGTTGTCAAATAGTCCCAAACCGTTGGCCAGAACCCTTTTTTCCGAGCTAACGTACTCACGATGTAACCTCCCTTTTATAATTAGTGAGCATTACTTTTCAACTGATAGGCTTTGTAAATAATCTGTTAATGCTTGAAGTTCTTCTTCAGTCAACTTACCGTATGTGCCTGTCATTGTGTTGCCAGGTTTATATTTTTCAGGATCTTTCAACCAGTTTTTAATATTTTCTTCATTGTGCTCCAAGATGCCGGCTACTCGTTCACGATCAGCAAAGTTAGCTAAGTTAGGTGCCGTGCGTGCTTGTTCAGGTCGGTTATCAGCTGGTGATACTGCATGGCAGCCGATACAGCCTTTATCTTTGAACACTTGTTCTCCCTGTTTTGCAGACGCTGTTTGAGCAACAGTTTCGGCTTTGAAATTTTTCATTTTATTAATCCAAGAATTAAATTCATCTCGGGAAACCGCCTTCACTTTAAAGTCCATCAACGCGTGAGATGGTCCGCATAATTCAGCACATTTCCCGTAAAAAATGTTTCCAGCTTCCTTCGCACGTTTTGAATCAATTTTTAACCAGAACTGGTTCTCATTATCTGTGTTTGTATCGATTTTACCACCAACTGGAGGAATCCAGAATGAGTGCTTCACATCTGATGCTTTTAAGTTAAAATAAACTTTTTCATCTGTCGGCAAGACTAAATCTTGGCTTGTAATGACTCCATAGCCAGGATATTCAAATTCCCACCAATACAAACTTGCTCTTACATTGACAACAAGAGGATCTTTTCCTCCATTTTTATCATCTGCCAACGCTTTTTTCATTGGGTCGGTATCCGCCAAATTAAAGGTGGAAGCAACTACCGGAACTGCCAATACAATCAGCAATAATATAGGAATAACAGTCCAAATGATTTCAAGCTTATGGCTTCCTTCCACTTGTACCGGAATTTTATCGCTTCCTTTCCGGCGGAATTTCATTAAGACATAAATAAAAATAATCGTTACGACTGCAACAACAATCACCATGATTGCCGTACTCAACATCATGAGCGAAAATTGTTCATCGGCAACTTCTCCAGCTGGAATCAGCGTGGAAATAAACGGTTCGCCGCAGCCTGACAATACGAGCGTCATGACTGAAAGTAGTAACAAAAGACGCCATTTCAGCTTTTTCATCGCTAAATCAAACCCCTCTTTCTTTGTTAAATCCTGTTCATAAAGAAAAAATGAAGAATTCCTTCTATGAATAAATTCTTATCTAGAAAGAATTACTACCGAACGTTAAATTATTGAAAAGGCAACCATAGCCACAAACAAAATGGTTAAATAGTTAATTGAATAGATAAACATCCACTTAGACCATTTTAAATCATTTTTCATTTTCAGTCCAATTAATGACAAAATCAACCAAATAATGTTCAATACAGTAGCCAAAACGATGAAGCCAATGCCTAGGCTAAACAAATAAAAAGGAAGGGGCAGCAAGCAGGCAACCCAAACAATGATTTGTCTTTTCGTCACCTCAAAGCCATGAACAACTGGAAGCATCGGAATTCCAGCTTTACGGTATTCTTCCGAACGCTTCATCGCAAGTGCCAAGAAATGAGGCGGCTGCCAAATAAACATGATTAGAAATAAAATCCATGCAATGATATTTAAATCATCAACTGCAGCCCATCCAATCAGCGGCGGAACAGCTCCAGCGATGCTGCCGACTACCGTATTGATCGTATATTGGCGTTTTGTCCACATCGTGTATAGCACTATGTAGGAAAACACGCCTAACAAACCAATGACGGCTGCGGAAACAGAAACCATTAGAAGCAAAATCGTTCCAATGGAAATGAAGCCGGTCCCCAGCAGCAATACTTGAAACGAGCTTATACGGCCCGTTACGGTTGGGCGTAATCTTGTTCTTTCCATTACATGGTCAATATCTCTGTCATAAAAATTGTTGATTGCGCAAGATCCAGCAATAATAGCTGCTGTTCCAAGCAATGTAAACACAACAATATCTATATTTTCAAGAAAACCTTTACCGCTGAAATATAATGCCAACCATATTCCGGTAAAAGTGGTGATTAAATTGGAGTTGACGATTCCGATTTTAATTAATGATAAAAAATCTTTCCAAGCGGAAGTTGCCACTTCTATTTCTTGCCGATCGTTTAAAACAACTTCGCCCCTTGTATTACCCAATTGAATGACCTCCTCTGGGACGGCCTCCTATCTGAGACCATTTAGCGTTTGCCTCTATCATATAAAAAAAACACGAGACAAAAAAGCATTCATATAGTATTAAACCATAATTCGTCAATTTTTTGTGTACATTTCGCGAATAAAGTTTGTCGAAATTGTGAAGCGGTTAAAAATAAAATATTTTCCGATTATAATAATAGTTGGTCGAACGTTTCGGCAAAATGCCTTCCCCATAATATTTCTAGCAAACTCCTTTTGAATATTCAAGCTTTTTCTGATTCTACAAGAAACTATTTGTTTCGAAGTTTGATGTTTCTATACCCATTATGGAGTTTCTTTCGGCTTTTTAAACTTATTAAAGATGTTAGAAGGTGAATGAGACATGCACTATTTATTAAAATGGCTTGGCGTCGTGACAACAATCGTCATGCTATTCGTTTTAATTGGCGGAGCACTCGTAACAAAAACAGGATCATCTCAAGGATGCGGCCGGTCTTGGCCGCTTTGCCACGGAAAAGTTCTTCCAGACCCTTTGACATTAGAAACAATCATTGAACTTTCACACCGACTTGTGAGCGGAATTGCAGGAATCCTTGTTTTATGTCTTGTTATTTGGGCTTGGAAAGCGATCGGGCATAAAAAAGAAACAAAGCTGCTTTGTTTTCTGGCCATCTTTTTTATTGTTTTGCAGGCGCTAATCGGTGCTGCAGCTGTCGTATGGGGGCAATCCGATGCCGTTCTTGCACTTCATTTTGGAATTTCCCTCATTTCATTTGCAGCTGTTTTGCTGCTTACTCTGCTGATTTTTGAAGTTGATAAAAAATTTGACGCAGATAATGCTGTCATTGGGAAAAAAATGCGATTTCATATTTATGGCATTATTACTTACAGTTATATTGTCATTTACACAGGTGCATATGTTCGGCATAAAGGCGCAAGTCTAGCTTGTCCAAGCATTCCTTTTTGCAGCGAAAATCGCTTGTTCCCGCAAACCGTCCATGAATGGGTGCAAATGGGCCACCGCTTTGCAGCAGGCTTGCTGTTTATTTGGATTGCGGTTGCCACTATTCATGCGATAAAACATTATAAAGATCAAAAAGTGATGTATTGGGGTTGGATTATAGCTTTCATTCTCATTCTTCTCCAAGCATTATCCGGCATATCCGTGATCTTGTCTGATTTAAATCTTTATCTTGCCTTGGCACATGCTTTATTTATTTCCTGCTTGTTCGGGCTGTTGTGCTATTTTGTTCTTCTTGCAGGCCGGGCAAAAGCTTCGAATGATTAAAAGGCTCTGTCTAAAGCCTTTAGAATTGATGATGGCGGAAATCGGCGAAAGAGCTGATATCCGCCATCTTTTATTTTTTTTTAAGAATGTGGGATGTCATTTTAAAAATCGAAACAATTTTTCCCTGATTGACGATGGAAAGTTTTCCAAACGAATCTTTTAATCAAGACTGTAAATGTCTTTATATTTCTTTTCTAAATACTGAATAAAATATGCCGGATTCAACGATTCGCCAGTCGCATCCTTTAATATTTCCAGCGGTTTTTTCATTTTGCCATATAGATGAACATGTTTTGTCAGCCAGCTTTGAATTTGCTGAAATTCTCCGTTTTCAATAAGTTCTTCAACATTCGAAAGATCCTGCTCCATTTTTTGCATCAATTGCGTTGCATACATATATCCTAAAGCATATGAAGGGAAATAGCCAAAGCTTCCTCCCGCCCAATGAACATCTTGAAGCACCCCGTTTCCATCATGATCTGGAGCAATACCTAAATATTCGCTATATTTATCATTCCAAACTTTTGGAAGATCAGACACATCCAAATTTCCTTCAAACAGCAATTTTTCTATTTCATAGCGTACAATGATATGAAGACAATATGTCAATTCATCTGCTTCAATACGGATCAGCGATGGTTTAACTTCATTGATCGCTCTGTAAAAATCATTTAAAGAAACCCCAGTAAATTGGTTTGGAGCATACGTTTTAAGTTGGTTGTAATATCGCTTCCAGAAATGATAGTTTCGCCCAATTAAATTTTCATAAAATAATGATTGAGATTCATGAATCCCCATTGAAGCGCCGTCAGCAAGAGGAGTTCCTTCCAGTTCTTCATTTATGTTTTGCTCATAAATCGCATGTCCGGCTTCATGAATGGTTCCGAAAACGGCCGTTCGAAAATCTGTTTCATCATACTTTGTTGTAATTCGAACATCTCCCCGGTTCATTCGAATTTCAAAAGGATGGACGGTTTCATCAAGGCGGCCGGCATCAAAATTGTAGCCTATTTCCTTTAAAATATATTCGGAAAACTTTCGCTGTTTTTCTTTCGGAAACGGTTTGTGCAAAAACGAAACGTCGATTTTTTTTGATGATTCTACAATTTGTTGTACTAATGGGACGATATGTTTTTTTAGCTCTGCAAAAACCTTGTCAAGCGTCTCCACAGTTATTCCTGGTTCATACAAATGAAGGAGCGTATTATATTTATGTCCCTTATAGCCCCAATAGGAAATAAACTTTTTATTGAATTCTATTAATTTTTCTAAATAAGGAGCAAACTGATTGAAATCTGCATTTGCTTTCGCTTCTTCCCAAACTGATTCGCTTTTTGATTGGAGAATGACATATTCTTTATATTCCTCTTTCGGAATCTTAATGTTTTTTTCATACTCCTCTCTGCATTCCTGAAGAGCTTTCTTTGTCACCGAAGAGAGATTGTCATAAACATGTTTTTCTGTTAATTCATCAAGAAACTCTTTCATAGTATCTGAAACGGACATCTGGAACCACTCTTCAGAAAGAATGCCGATTGTTTCAGCTCGCCGCTCCAATCCATTTTTCGGCGCACCCGTCCGTAAATCCCAATACATTAAATTTAATGCTTCTTCATAGCTTTCCATTTTCTTTAAGTAATCGAAAAATTTTTGTTCTTTTTCTTTTAAGCCCATTTTGATCATCCCCTTCTTCCAATTGAAAATATATTTCAGCTCGGTTTGACAGGCAACGCTTTTACGACCTCCGAAACAATATTTTCTCCCTCATCTTTGCTGATAAAAATCGTTATAGTACCATGGTCATCTTTCGTGCGAAGGAGGCGTCCAACCCCTTGCTTCAGCCGCAGTATCATATACGGAAGATCCACTTCATAAAAAGGATCTGTTGCGGATTTTCGTTTCGCATCAAATACAGGATCATCCGGCGGGAATGGAAGCGACCAAATGATCACATGTTCAAGCGACGGTCCTGGAACGTCAAGCCCCTCCCATAAATGCACAGCGCACAAAACGGTTTCCGGATCTCTTTCAAAACATGCCACTAATTCGCTGATTTCATAATCTCCTTCAAATAAACATGAATGCCAAAAGCTTGGTAAATGTTTTTTTAAGAAAAGCAGCTCCTCTTTCGTTCTGCATAAAATTAACGTGCGCCCTTTGTTTGATTTTATGACAGATTCCGTCCAGTTCAATTTTTCCTCGCTCGTACCTTTTTTTACAAACACTTTCATATTTTTTTCATAGTCAAAAGGAGAGGAAACGGAGAATGATAGATAATCTTTTATACCAAGGCTATTCGCTAAATAAGCAAACGATCCGTTTTGATCCGATAAAGTGGCTGATGAAAAGATATAAGGTATTTTATGAGAAAACACTTTTTCTTTTAAAATATCTTCTATCCTTTGCGGCATGATCACAAAAGAAGATGACGCGCCGTTTTGTTCAAGCCAGGTAATTGTGTTGTCAAATTGTAAAAACAAGCGAAAAGAAAATTCCATTTGATCAAGGTATTCTTCCACAATCTTTAAGCTATATTCATCAATGGTATATAGTTCACTTTCAAAAACTAAAGCTTCAGACAGCTGATTCAATCGTTCATACAAATTTCCGGCCGCTTCTAACAAATCGTCTGTTCTCGTGATTGTCAACCGATTGGAGCCTTCCTTTTGATGTGCACTTTTAAACAACATATGAAAAAAATGATCGTTCGCTAAAAGCGCTTCTTCGACCATTTCTGCAAGTTGTTCACGAATGTTGTTCTTTAAAATTTTTTCTAAATATGCTGCTAGCGTTTCTTTTTTCACTTGATACGTAAGTGCCTTTTGAGCCGCAAATTCTAATAAATGGCCTTCATCAAACACGACGCAACTGTGCTCTGGGAGAAGCGGGAGCTGTCCTTCACGTTTCCGGGATTCTTTCGTCCAAATATGCTCCATATAAAAATCATGGGAGCAAACGATTAAATCCTTCGCCTTCCGATAATAATCGCGGGAAAGAATTAAGCCGCACCGATGTCTTTTGCTGCATGACAAACAGTTTTTAAAAGGATCCCAGCTGATTTTTTCCCATTTTTCATCGGAAAAAAACGGGTATTGCTTCCGGTCTCCATAATGATAGTAAGATTGCAATCCGCTCTGATCATGCACGAATTCAGGGAGAGATTCATAAAGATCAAAAAAGTCCTCATCATCGTCCATTCCAAGCAAATCCTCAAGCTTGTCCAAACATAAATATTGGTTCATCGATTTTGCCAATCGCACATCCACTTTTAGACCTAGAGCTTCTTCAAGCTTTTTTATATCCCCTTGTTTTTTGACAAGCTGTTCAATTAGAGCTTCGTCCGCACAGGCAATGACGGCAGGTCTTCCGGTATATCGCGCATATGCAATCGCATAAAGCAAATAAACAATCGTTTTTCCTGTCCCTACTCCCGCTTCCGCAAACATAACTTTCTTTTCTTTAAAAGCTCTGTCAAGCTGGAAAGCCATAAAAATTTGTTCGTCGCGCAATTCAAAGCCTTTTTCAGGCAAAATATCATACAGAACATCACCGATCCATTTGTTTAACGCTTCATAAAAACTTTCATTTTTTGTCAGCGGGAAAGGTAAACCTTGAAACATCATGACTCCAACCTCCGTGATTATTCATAGAGTAAAATTATTTCACTTATTACGCTTAACGTCAATATCTTTTCTGGCAGCGCGCGATTCAATTAGAATCATGTCAACCTCGCTTATGCAGGAAGCGAGCGGTAAGGTTTGAAGCATAAGGATTGACTCGGTTGAAACGAAATCATTTAAAAACAGAAAAAACTTCCCATTTTCAGGGAAGCCGTTTCTCTCGAACGGAAAGAGATCCGTGAAAAATAGCCTTTTTCAATTGCCCTTCCGCTTCAAAGATTTGACTGAGCGCTTTTTCTGTTGAACCTCTTTCTACCAACGCAGTATACGTATTCTTTAATGCGCGAGAAATAATCGCATATTCTTCCTTTGTCATAAATCAACCAACCCCGTATAAATTTTATCCATTTTAATTTATGCAGAGCTGGTATTATTTATGCTTTTTTGGGCGGTTTAGGTCCCCAATACTGATAATAGTGCGTTTCGATAAACCCGTTAAAAAGTTTCCGTTTTTTTGTCGCCTTTTTTCCGTAAAACTGTTCAAAGCTTTTATTGCTTGTCAAAATGTAAATCGACCAAGTATCTAACAGCGAGAATGTTTTCCCCATTTCCTTATATAATTGCTCCACTTCTTCTCGTTCTCCGAGTCGCTCACCATACGGTGGATTCCCGACTATTACCCCAAATTCCTTCACTGTACGTAAATCTTTAACTTGCATTTGTTTAAAAGTAATGACATCCGAAAGCCCGGCCTCCATGGCATTTTCTTTTGAAATCTCAATCATTTTATGATCAATGTCCGTCCCGATGCAGTCGAGGCGAATATCATATTTAGCTAAATCCTCTGCTTCTTCTCTTGCCCTTCTCCATACATCCTTGCCGATCCAGTCCCATTGCTCTGAAATAAAATCTCTATTGAAGCCGGGCGCGATATTTTGCCCAATTAACGCCGCTTCAATCGGAATCGTACCTGAACCACAAAATGGATCAAAGAAAGGTCTGTCAGGAGTCCAATTCGTTAGCAAAATAAGTGCAGCAGCGAGCGTTTCTTTTAAAGGGGCATTTCCTTTTCGAGCGCGATATCCTCGTTTATGGAGGCCGTCTCCGCTCGTATCAATGGTCAGTGTAGCAATGTCTTTATGTAAAGAGATCTCAATCTTGTAAACCGCCCCTGTCTCTTCTAACCAATCGGTCGTTTTTCGGTACTGCTGCTTCAATTTTTCAACTATTGCTTTTTTTACAATTTTCTGGCAGTCAGAAACACTTGCCAGTTTTGATTTCACCGATTTTCCGATGACAGGAAATTGAGCGTTTTCAGGCAAAAAATCCGCCCAATCAATGGCTTTCGTTTTTTCAAACAGTTCTTCAAATGTCGTCGCCGAAAATTCAGCCACTTTTAATTTCACTCGATCAGCCGTTCTAAGCCATAAATTCGCTCGGCAAATCGCCAGTTCATCGCCTTCAAACGTTACTTTTCCGTTTTCCACTTTGCATGTATATCCTAGATTGCGCACTTCTGATGCAACAATCGCTTCAATTCCCATTGCAGCTGTTGCAATCAATGTAAACCGTTTGCTCATTTTTTCACCTGTCTTTTTCAGAAAATAAAAGCTCTCCAAATGGAGAGCACGAAAAATTGCGGTTTATTCCATAACGTTCTGTAAGCCATGTTTTGTCCCCATGCAGCTTGTACATGGGTGGTAATCATCTATCTACAGAAGGGTTTTAGCCCTTCTGTCCTTCTCCTCGTTCATTTCCTCAGAGAAGGTGCCCCTACCATCATTTGGGTTTCTCGCTCGTGGGGTTTACCGCGTTCCACTCTTGCGATTTCTCGCAAGACTACGTCACTGTGGCACTTTCAGGGTAATAGTGCCATACTAATCAATAGCTTAGGCACGTTCCCCGCCGTCAGCCGAAAAGGCTGCCCTAGCTTATGGTTTCGCTAGGCACGAACACTACGGGCATCTCAGCACCGTGCGAGCATGGACTTTCCTCTACAACGGATGATCCGTTGCAGCGATTACCCGAACGTTATGCTAAACCGCATTATGTAGTATAGTGAAAATGAATAAAAAATTCAAGTGGCATCCATGAACATTACTCATATAATTTGCTTCCAAATACATGTTTTTCTAAATTCGATAAACGCTTCAAAATGTCAAAGTTCGTTGTATTCGCCTGCATCGTCGGTTGTTTTTTCGATGCTTCTTCGAGCTGCTTTTTCAGCCGCATATTTTCCTGCCGCAACTGTTCAATCTCCTGGTAAAACGTTTCGTAATCTTTAATGATAATATCTAAAAATTTATCAACTTCTTCTTGTTTATAACCGCGCATCGAAGTTTTAAACTCTTTTTCCAAAATTTCTTTCGCCGTTAATCTAATTTTATCTGAAATCAACTCGGTTCACCTCAATCGTCAGAAGTCCTCCTAGGCTATATTTTTTCAAACTTCCTGATTAATGTCAATTTATTCTTTATGGTAATAACATGTCTCCATCCTATTATAGGAAAAAATGAAGCCTTCAGAGGTTTAAAAATAATGATTATAAACGGAAGGAGCTGGTTACTCAGCCCCTTCTCAAAGATTATCTCGGAAACGGACCAGGTCCCATGCACTGAAAATGTTGATGTGACACATTATTTACCGCAGATTGAGTATGCGGGAAATAATGCAAATGTTGATACATTTGATGATTAACATTTGTTGTATGAATTGGATGGATATGAGGAACGATTGTTGTTGAATGTGTATGATTGACGCAGCATTTCGTCGGATGAACAATCGGCTGAAGAACGTTCGGTCTGCATTTCATATTATATAACTCCTTCCTATTTATTATTTTTACAATACTAGCCTATGAATATAAAAGTGTACATGTACTAATTCAAATACCTATTTTCAAAAAAAAGCAGGCGCGATATTTATCATGTATAGGCATTTCCTTCATAACCGATTGATTAAGGCACTATATTAAAATTTTGAAAGAGAAAGACCTTCTTGTTCGATGGAAGGTCTTGCTAGTCAATCTTTTTCTTTTTCTTTTTTTATATTTGACAGAAAAAGCATCTAATAGGCGATACCGTTTTTTCTCGTATATAATACCAAAATATGTTGCCGCCGGCATCTATTCCTTTTAACAAATCCTTATATTAGACGGTTGTGATCGAGTAATTGTTTCATCTTTCCAAATCTTCCAACTTATTTTTTTTCTTTTCCAGCCTCCATTTTCTTTTCAGCAGCTCTTCTTTTTGTGTTGAATGTTTGGATACTCCCATTCTTTCCAGCTGTTTCAAAATTTGAATCGCTTCGTTTGTGTCCATATATGCAGCATCAATATTTTTTTCATAATGCTCATAAAATTTGGCCAGTTCGACTAAAGCTTTTATTTTCAAAAAGCCTTGTCCATGTTTTTTAATTTCGCTCCATAGTTTCACTGCCTCATCCAAACGTCCGTTTCGTTTTGCCAGCATTGCCATTTCAAATTTCGCCTTGAGGTGAAGGCTGTTTGACTGCTCGTTTATTTTCGCATATGAAAAATAAGCAAGCTTTTCATTTCCTTGAGCTTGAAACCATCTTGCCATTTCAAACAGTTCTTTATCATCATGGTTGTCATCGGGAAACAAAAGCTTTTTTGACAAATGAATATAAAGTGAAATTAAGGAGAGAATATCCATCTCATTATGCTGAAAAATTCCGATCACACTATCAGGATTTGGGTCTTTCAAAAAATGATGGTAAAGGATCGGCGCTAAATAGCCGGGAGTATCTTCCTTTCGGTTCACTTGCAAAATATCTTTTTCAACATTTGATAATTTTACCGACTCCAATCTATTTTTCCAGAGACGTCTAGCTGCATGATATAAATCAAAATGGCCGTACTCAGGCAATTGCGGCACCATATTGCGAATGAGAGTATGTCTCGTTTTCACTTGAGGCCAATCAAATGCTTTTCCATTGTATGTGACTAATGTTTTTATATTTACTTCACTTAAAAACCGTTGATATAAAGCAACCTCATGGCCAGGAGCAGGCAAAAAAAGCTGTTTGATCACCACTTTATCGAATAATATTCGCGCAAATCCAAGTAAAAAGATCATATTGCCTGCTCCGCCCTTTAAACCAGTCGTTTCCGTATCGAAAAAGAAAAGTTCATAAGGTTTATGCCCTTTTGCTGACAGCGGATGCTCCATTTCATTGTCATTCCAGTAATCTACAACATCAATTACTTCGCTCAATTCATACAATCCATGGCGATAATTGAGCGGATATTCTACTTCACGGATGAGAATATATTGGCCATCAAAGAAAAACGGCTTGACTCCAACGCTTTCCCAGCGTTTTAAATATGGAATCTCTATATCCTGTTCCTTTTTCAATACGTCTTCATGAACAATATGATTTTTTAATCTGTTTAATTTTTGTTTTATGGACATAAAATCTGTCCTTTCTTTATATATTGAAGCAGCAGAAGCGCCGCTTCCTTTCTTCCGCTCGATTCTCCATCAAGACCGATGCAGGAAGGGCAGCCATCATCGCATTTACAGTTTGTTACCATTTCTTCCGTTCTTTCAAGCAAGCATTCAAACTCATCAAATACTTTCTTCGCCAGCCCAACTCCGCCTGGATATCGGTCATACAAATAGATGGTTGGTTTTCCGTTGTGAATGGATTTCACTTGAAATACAACGTCAAGATCGTTTGGATCGCACATTGCTGCAAGAGCACTCACATATTTTAAAGCATGGCTGATACCGACTAAAGCTTTTTCCATTTGTTCTTCCGATAAAACAGAAAAAACGTCATTTTTAAAGCTAATCCAAGCACCTGTTGTATGAAGCTCTTCCTCCGGCAGATGAATAGGACCAGAACCAATGTTCTCATGTGTGCCAAATTTGATTTTTTTAAATATCGTCGGTTGGGCAAGCACCATGACATCTCCAAATCCAATCTCCATGCTCTTGCTTTCCTTTTCCTGATCCACCTCAAGCACCTTCAATTGAACAGCTAGGTTCGCATCCGTAAAATAGTCAACATTGACTTCAGAAACATATGCTTTTTTTTCTTCCCAATCGAGCTTTTCAACCTGAAATTGCCTTCCTTCATGCAAATAGATCGCTTCTTCATGAAGCATCGTCATGGCGCTGAATCGGTCCATTTCCCCGATGACATTTGCGCCATTTGTAGTGTCAATAATTACGACATTTTCTTGAGAAGCAGAACGCAAGCTGATCCCATGTGCAGGAAACGAATCGCTCATCCAATACCATCTGCCTCCGTTTTCGTAAAGAACGCCTTCCTCTTTCAGAAAATCAAGTATATCGTCAACCTCCACCCCATCTAACGTTTCACCTGACTGAAATGGAAGCTCAAACGCCGCACATTTTATATGATCTACGAGAATGATTAAGTTATCTGGATGAATGATCGCACTTTCCGGATTTTTTTCAAACAAATATTCTGGATGCTTTAAAATATATTGATCTAATGGACTCGATCCTCCGACGAGAATAATTGCTGCTTCCTCTTCCCTTCTGCCCGCCCGGCCTGATTGCTGCCACGCGCTGGCAATCGATCCGGGGTATCCTGTCATAATGCAAACCTGCAGCTGACCGATATCAACCCCTAGCTCCAAAGCATTGGTGCTGACGACACCTTTAATTTTTCCCTCTCTAAGGCCTTTTTCAATTTCCCTTCGCTGCTTCGGCAAATAACCTCCGCGATATCCGCGTATCGTTTTCGATCCCAATTCCTTTTTCGTCATCTCTTGCAGATACGTTAAAATAATTTCAACCCTTGTCCGGCTTCTAGCAAACACAATCGTTTGAATGTCGTTTTTTAAAAATTCTTTCGCAATCTCTTTTACATCAATCATGGCGCTTCTGCGGATATTGAGAGGCTTGTTAACAACAGGCGGATTGTAAAAGATGAAATGTTTTTTGCTTCTTGGGGCTCCGTTTCGATCAATAAGAACCGCTTTCTCTCCAATCAATGTTTCAGCAAATTCCAACGGATTTGCAATCGTTGCCGACGTACATATAAATTGAACGTCGCTTCCGTAAAATCGGCAAATTCTCTTCAGCCTTCTGATTACATTCGCAACATGGCTTCCAAATACTCCGCGATATGTATGCAATTCATCGATGACGACATATTTTAAGTTTTCAAAAAGCGACACCCATTTCGTATGATGCGGTAAAATGCCTGAATGTAGCATATCAGGATTTGTCATAACAATATGACCAGCTTTTCGAATCTTTTGACGGATCGTTGGAGAAGTATCTCCATCGTATGTATAGCAATTTATCTCCGTTTTTATTCCTTCAATCCATTCATTCAGTTCGCTTTTTTGATCCTGAGCTAGCGCCTTTGTCGGAAAAAGATATAATGCTCTCGTGTTATTGTTTTTTAATATTGCGTTTAAAACAGGCAAATTGTAGCACAACGTTTTTCCTGACGCTGTCGGGGTTACAGCGACAATGTTGTGATGATTTAACGCTAATTCAAACGCTTCTTTTTGATGACTGTATAATTGTTCAATTCCTTTTTTCTTCAACATTTCCTTCAATCGGTTATCCATATCTTCTGGAAAAGGAACTGTGATTGCTTCTTTTTCAGGTATTGTGTGCCAATATACAATCTGATCCCGAAAACGCTCGTCATGTCTAAAATCATGGATGACTTTTTCAAAAGGTTTCCGCCCAAGCATGACCCATTCCTCCTCGAATTCACTACATCTATTCTAACGAATAAACGTTCGTAAATAAAGCATGTTTTCATTGGAAGCTTTCGTATAAACTTTTCGAAACTCTTTTGCATATAAATGTGAAAAAAAGAAAGGGAGTGAGAGAGCAAGATGAAAAAAGACAAAAAGGAACATGATGAATTTTTGCCCGTGTTTTCCCAACTAGATCCGCTTCCAGGCAGGTTTTCACAATTTTTCGATCCTGCCTACATTCAATCGCTATTAAAACCGTTTCATGATTTGTTTGATGCCGCAATGTCCCTTCCCTTTTTTCATTTTGACACTCATGAAACCGATCAAGAATGGGTGTTAGAGGGAAAGCTTCCAGGAGTGAAAAAAGAGCAAATACGCATCGAATCGTATGATCATGTATTAACGATTTCCATTCAGCAAGATCAACATATTGAACAAACAAATGATGAAAAACAGATGACGCAAATGTTCAAGTCTCATGGCAAATTTGCGAAATCCTTTTATTTGCCAGCCTACTTAGATGTACAACGTATTAAAGCATCGTTTCAAAATGAAAAGCTGAAAATTGTGATCCCTTCCAAAAAAACAAAAATAAATATTGACTAATATGCTTCTAATCAAAGAGGTTGTCCAAAAAGTCAGGGTAACTGACTTTTGGAGTCCCTCATTTTTCCACTTTTAAAAAAGCAAAAAAAATCGTCCTTTCTAAATAAAATGTAGTTGGGACCCAACATCACAGAAAGGACGATTTTTTATGAACCAATCAAATGATTACTACGGAAACAGCACTTTCACTAGATGTAAAAGAAGAAAATACTCCTGACAAAAGAAATTAACATTCCCTCCTACTTTCAAACTATATGACAACCGTCAAGTTCAAGTAATTTTCGATATTGAATTGCTCATACCAGAACATCACGTGGCACGTGTCATAGACAAAATGGTGAAGACGATGCAAGATGAGGTATTGTTTTCTCATTAGCTCACACTTCCTGAAATAGCCGGCATCCGCCAGCTACTTTCAGATAAAAATCGAAAAATATAAAAGCAAGTGGAGAGAAACGCGTTGTTTCTCTCTACTTGCTTCCTTTTAGGGACTTATCGGGCAGTCCCATTTTTCCTATTGCATCCTGTAATTGTCTGTTTTGTGATCGGTACTCATCATTCCCCGGGCAATCATGTCATCAGCTGTTGTTCCCGATTGGAAATATTCTTTTTCCAAAAATAGGTTTTTGATATAAAAAGGATTTTTTCGTACATCCAACAAAGCATAAACAGCCTTGACTTGCGGCGAACGGCATCCCTAGCGCCTTACATCGTTTCAAAGCTCATTATTCAGCATCAAGCTTTAAAAATTTGCGTGACTCCTTTTAAAAGGGAGCTCATTTGATTCATCGTTTGAACAACTTGTCCTGCTGTATCGATCATTTTGTTAAAATCCATCTGTCCGTCCGCTTTTTTAAATGAAGAAAGTAATGAAGGATTTGACCCTTTTGGCATCATCATAGGCAGCGTGCTTGGATAAGGCTGAGGATACGGATTCATAAATGGCTGATAATATGGAGATTGGAAATAAGGAACAACATGTTGATTCATCATGAAATATTGATCGTAAGAAACAGGTCTTAACCAATCATAAACATGATCATGATACATTTTGATCCCTCCAATAAAAACTTAACTAATCATAAAATATGTTTTTGCCTTTTAAAGGGTGAGATGTCAAATAGTGTCGGAAGTTTTTATTTTTTTTAAAATTGATAATTACAAAAGAGATGGTAACATATTAATATAAGTGTTAGGGGGGATGTTTTATGACGGTTCAAACATTGAGGGAAAGATTTAAAATGGAGAAGCAATACGAAGCAGAATGTGCAAATGAATTGCTGGACTTTGCTCGCAGATTGTATCTTTATGAAAACATCAGCATCAAAGACTTTCGAAATATTGTCAAAACGCTAGAACAGCAAGGAGCCGTTACACCTGAATACATCCTTTAAATCAAGCAGAGGCGGGAGAATTTTCTCCGGCCTCTTTTTGCCGCTTACGAATAGTCCCGTTTACGGCAGTTCAATAGCATAGATTGACAAAAAAGAACGGATATTTTTTAGATAGAATCTTTTAACCCCAAGATTTCTTCAAACGAAGTAAGGTTTTGCGTAAATCGAAAGCCCAATAGATTGTGTCTATATATTTCACACATAATAAAGCGGAGAAACTGCTCGCTTCTCCGCTTCCCCTTTTTCATTCATTTTTTTTCCATTTCACGGATCATGCTTCTTAATGTGTATTCAGCAGATTCTTTTATATTTTTAAATCTCACCTTGCTTGTATCTTGAAAAAAAGATTGGATCACAATGTTTTCAATATGCTCTTTTGCCGTATCAATTTGTTGCGAATGCAGGTATCTAGGATGGTACTTATTGATCCATTTTTTCGCAACAATTTCCCATTCATCCAATATTGGCAAAATCTTGTCAACACTCGGTTTAATTTCGGCAAAAAAATCGTATTCCAGTCCTTCCTTCTTGGTTCTCTCGAAGCGTTGAGCACTTTTTTGGATCACTTGAAGCAATTGCTCCGTGATTTTCCGGACTTGTTCTTCATCCAAGGTTCTCACCTCAGATTCATCATAGCAAATTTTTTTTGTTTTACCAAATTTTATACTACCTTTTTTCTCAAGCTCCGCACGAATTTCCTTTCTGCACACATTTTCTCAAATTTATTCATCTTTTCTTCTCCATTTTCTATAAAGTTTGAAACGGCTTGTTTTGTCCGATGAATTTCTTTATCTATATTTTGCGTCAATTGCTGCTCTAAAAGATCAATTTGTTTTTCAATTTCTTGCAATTTTTTTAATGCCTCTTGCTTTTCTATAAACGAACTCATCAGCATCCCTCTTTTCTTATTTTTGCTAAAAAATTCTTCTTCCTAAATATGAGTCCTGCCTGTTTGACAAAACTAGTTGTGATTCGGCAAAAAAAGTGTAAATTCCCTGCATTCAAAAATCCGCTTCATTGTGCGCATGTATTTTTTCAGGTTAGAAAAAATAAACATGGGAGGTGTTATGATGAAAAACGATAAAAAAACCATTCAAAATGATAGTCAAAAAGAAAAAAAGCGAGGAGTTGGAGACAAAAAGCTTGAAGGTCCAAACAGACCCTCTACTTAAAAATGGTCAGGCTCATTGCCTGACCATTATTGTAAGTATTGCTTCATCATGCATAATAAATGTAGCTGGGACTGTTTTTTCTCATACCAGTTAGTTAATTCAATTCGTTTCGGAATCTCTGGATCTTTATAATACTTTCCGAGCCGCTGCCCATGAAACCATTCTCTTTCTTTTTCGTCTATTTCGTGTGAGATTATCGGAAAAGCCGTCCTTAAATATGGGGATTTTCTTTTTGTTGTTTTTTTCATATATTTTTCATAATCATACCGTGATCCTGTATGTATTACACGATTTGAAAATTTTAGAAACTGTCCATGGTAAAGAGGATGAAATAAAAGCCATGCCAGCCTTTTTCCCAATTCAATCCGTTTTTTGACATGGCTGAATTGATGGGTGGAAAATCCGTACAATTTTCCTGTTAACGTCGGAAACAGTATAACGCGAAAATGAAATAGATCTTGAAAAATAAACGGCAAGCTGTGAAAGACAAATTTTTTAAATAATGGATGATCAATAACCGGTTTTTGAATAACATGCTGCTCATTAATAATAAGGGAGGTTAAAAGCCTTTTCTCATCTTTTGTGCGGAAAAAGCGTTCCCACTCCTCAATCATAAAGGCGGATACATGAAAAGCTTCGAGCAAATAAAACATCGGTTTGTTGTAACGCTTGGAATATTCATATAGTAAAAGCTGTGGATAAGCATCAGCAAAAATGAGCCAGTTTGCGGTTTCAACTGATAAAAAGAGCCATTGCCGTTTTTCATAAGGCAAAGCCTGTTTGAGGGGAATACCTTCTAAATCTGTCATAAACCAGCCGGCGTTTCTGGAGACCATGCTTGCCAGCAACGCCCATTTTACTTCCGGATGTTTTTTATAAAACTTTGCATATCGTTCCGTCCGTGAAATATTATCAACATTTCCGTCATCTGTTTTTAATTTTGTTTGTAATATTATATCATGTAGTGACATAGTATTCCCTCTTTCAACTTAAATCATGTATAATGAAGTCATTTCATCGAAAAAAGGTTAACATTTTTTGTTAAGATATAAATAGCCGGAAAAAGGAGGAGATCGCTTGGCTATTCGTTATCCTAACGGAAAGTTGTGGAAAGCTAAACAAAATGTAGCGAATCCAGTCCCAGTTGAAATACAATATTCAAATAGAGGGATGACCCTCGAGGACGACTTAAATGAGACAAATCTTTATTACAGGGAAAATGGAATAGCTGTCATCCATAAAAAACCGACTCCGATCCAAATCGTTTCGGTTGATTATCCGAAACGGAGCGCAGCAGTCATTAAAGAAGCTTATTTTAAACAGGCTTCAACAACCGACTACAACGGAGTTTATAAAGGCAAATATATTGACTTTGAAGCAAAAGAGACAAAAAACAGCTCTTTTCCACTAAAAAATATTCATGATCATCAAATTGAGCATATGAAGGCTGTGCTCGAACAAAACGGAATATGTTTTCTAATTATACGATTCACTAAACTAAATCAAATATACTTCTTAGAGGCTGAAAAATTGATGCATTTTTGGGAAAGACAGAAAAACGGGGGAAGAAAATCGATTTCGCATCAAGAAATTGTAGAATGCGGTCACCATATCCCTCTTGGCTATTGCCCAAGAGTTGATTATATTAGTATAATAGACAAGTTATATTTTTAGCTACTGCCCTTTTCATTCTAAATGAAAGGTTGGATTTATAATGAGTCAACAATATAAATCGAGGGAAGAAAGACGAAAAGCTTTAGCAAGTAAGAAAAAAAAGCCGAAGAAAAAAGGAATCGCAAGAAAAATTGTGTTTTTCATTCTTTTGTTAGGGCTTGTAGGCATCATTGGAGGAACATCGACATTTGCTTATTTTGCAGCAACGGCACCTCCTCTAAATGATGATCTTTTAAAAGGAAATATGTCATCAAAAGTATATGACAAGGACGGAAATGAAATAGGTGAGGTCGGTTCGGAAAAACGGACATATGTGAAGATCGATGAAATTCCGCAAGTTGTAAAAGATGCGTTTATTGCTACGGAAGATGTTCGATTTTATAAACATAACGGAATCGATCCAATTCGTATTGGAGGCGCTGCAATTGCCAACTTTAAAGAAGGATTCGGTTCTGAAGGTGCAAGTACAATTACGCAGCAGCTTGTCAAGCTTTCCTTTTTATCTCTTGACAAAACATTAAAAAGAAAAGCTCAAGAAGCATGGCTTGCCTTGCAAGTGGAGCAAAAATATTCAAAAGATGAAATACTTGAAATGTATTTAAACAGAATTTATTATCCCGGCAACTATTACGGCGTCGCAAGAGCTACTGAAGCTTTCTTTGGGAAGGATCTTAAAGACATCACGCTGTCTGAAGCGGCAATGCTGGCTGGGATGATTAAAAATCCTGATCTATACAACCCTAGAAAAAATCCCGATCTGGCGGAAAAACGCCGCAATGTTGTCTTAAATTTAATGGTTAAAAACGGATTTATCAGTGAAGAGGAAGCGGCAAAAGCTAAACAAACATCCATCACAGAATCATTAGTAGAACCAAAAAAGCAGCAAAACAAATATCATGCCTTTATTGAACATGCGATTGAAGAAGTAAGAAAAAAGCTTGGCGTTGATCCGAGCTCAGCAGGATTAAAAATCTATACAACAATCGATACAGATGCTCAAGAATATGTTGAACAATTATTGAACGGCGACGAAATCAGTTATCCGAGCAAATATTTTCAGGCTGGAATTGCTCTAATCGACACGACAACAGGTGAAATACGCGCCATCGGCGGCGGGAGAAACCAACCGATTGGCGGATTTAACTATGCTGTCGATTTAAAACGGCAGCCTGGTTCAACCATTAAGCCTATTTTAGATTACGGCCCTGCCATTGAGCATTTAAAATGGTCAACGTATCACCAAATCGTTGATGAGCCGTACACGTATTCAAACGGAAATCCAATAAACAACTATGACCGCAGCTATAAAGGGCAGATGTCAATCAGAGAAGCATTGGCTGATTCAAGAAACATCCCAGCATTAAAGGCGTTTCAAGAGGTTGGTGAATCGAGGGCAAAAGCATTTGCCGAGAAATTGGGAATTAAAATCGATAAAATTACAGAAGCATACGCAATCGGCGGATTTGAACACGGCATATCCCCTCTTCAATTGGCGGGGGCTTACAGCGCCTTTGGCAACAACGGTATATACAATGAACCATATTCCGTAACAAAGGTTGTTTTTGTTGATGGAACAAAAGCTGATTTAACACCAGATCCGGTCGAAGCAATGAGCGATTACACAGCATTTATGATCACCGATATGTTAAAAACCGTTGTAGAACGAGGAACCGGTACAAGAGCTCGTGTGCCTGGCTTGAATATTGCCGGCAAAACGGGTTCAACGAACTTTACAGAGCAAGAAAAAGCAAAATATCATCCGGAGCGCGGTGCAGCAAAAGACAATTGGTTTGTCGGCTATACACCAAAATACACAGCTGCTGTTTGGACTGGATATGAGAAAAATGAAGAGAAAATGTATATAACAAAAAGGGAACAACAAATTGCCAGAGACATCTTTAGAAAGCTAATGCGGCATGTATCTGACGGGGATTCATCCGATTTCAAACAGCCGAAAAGCGTGGTGAAAAAGGCAATCGAAAAAGGATCTAATCCGGCGAAGCTTGCAAGCAAATATACGCCAAAAAATATGATTACGTACGAATATTTTGTAAGAGGCGAAGAGCCGACAAAAGTTTCAACGAAATATGAAAAGCTGGACAAACCGTCAGGCCTATCCATCAATTATGATCAAAAAACGAATGCAGTGAAGCTTAGCTGGAATCACAGTGAATCGGACGTTTCATTTGAAGTGAGCGCCTCGATCGATAACGCTGCTTCCAAAGTATTAACGACTACAAAAGACAAATCGTATGTCTTGTCAAATGTGAAACCTGGTTCTGTATATAAATTCAGCGTTACAGCTGTAAGGGACAGCATGCGAAGCGATCCTGCAAGCGCAATGATCGAAATACCTTCTGTGGAGGAAGAGGAGCAAGAAGAATTACCAGATGAATTAACGCCGCCTGAACAGGAACAAAATGAAGGACAAGATGAAGAGGATCAATTGGAGAACGAAAATGACAATGAACAAAATAACGGGCAAAATGAAGAGGAAAATCAAAACGAGAATCCTGAACAGCCGCAGACGCCAAATGACAGTACACAAAACGGCAATCAAGGCGGCGGACCTACTCCTCCTCAAGATCCAGGCAATAACTTCAATCGTTCACAAACGGGTGGAAACGGAAGTTCACAAACCGAAACGCCTGCTGTTCAGCAATGAAAATAAGGGACTGTCCAATAAGTTCCTAAATGGAGCCAGTGGAGAAAAACAGCTCGTTTTTCTCCATTGGCTTTTGTTATAAAAAAATGAGAGGGCTCGAAAAATTCAGTTACCCTGAATTTTTCGAAGCCCCCTTTTGTTTTGCTTTTTTGATCGCCTGATGTTTATAAAACAATTTTTCCGTTTCTGTAAATAGTTCATTTAATTGAATATATGCATGATATTGAGTAGGCTTTTTTAAAATAAACGTTAGACGATCTTCAATATTGACGGGAGCTATATCCAGCTTCTTTATTTCGTCTAAGTGCAGTGAATGAACCGGCTTTTCATTGAGCCAATAAAGAAGTTGGATATAGAGGCAGATTCCTGTCATCATGTTTTGTCGATCCGTTTTAAATGGTTTTGTTATCGTGCGTTGAATCTCGGTTTGAATTTCCTTCCACTGCTTAAAAAGCTTGGGCAAAAATTGCTCGCTCGCCTCCCACGGTCTGGTATCAACCATTCCAGCCAAATATTGAAGATCATAATAAAAAAAATCAGTTGGATGCAAATATACAGATTCCTCGTCAAAAAATGCAGTATTTTGAAATTGCTCAGGGAGATGAAACATCTTCCTATCGTGCATTTTTTATGCCTTTCCTTTCATTCTTTTTTCCCCTTCTCTGCACAAATAAAGAAGAGGGCATTCATGACACTTTGGTGATTGGGCTTTGCAATGATACCTTCCAAAAAAAATAAGCCGATGGTGGGTGATTCCCCATTCATCCTCAGGAACTTTTTCCATCAATGTTTTTTCCACTTCCAATACAGAATCCTTCCAACGGCAAATCCCGAGCCGCTTCGACACACGTTCAACGTGTGTATCGACGGCGATGGCAGGTTTTCCAAACGCGACAGATAAAACAACGTTTGCCGTTTTCCTTCCTACTCCAGGAAGGCTCATTAATTCCTCTCTAGTTTCCGGCACTTTTCGGTCAAATTCTTCAATTAACATTTTGCATAACTTTTGAATATTTTTCGCTTTGTTACGGTAAAGACCGATGGAGCGAATATCTTGTTCTAATTCCTCCAACGGGACAGACAAATAATCATCAGGTGTTTTATATTTTTGAAACAAATTTTTTGTTACTTTATTGACTAACGCATCCGTGCATTGAGCAGACAAAACGACAGCAATGACCAGTTCAAAAGGATTGCTGTGCACAAGCTCGCAATGAGCATCAGGAAACATTTTCCCGATAACCTCTAAGCATTCTTTTACTTTCTTTTTTGACAGCATGTACCATCACCTTTCAATCAGCTTGAACGAGGAAAAGAAATTTTAGTTTTCCAGCCAGTTGTAGAAAGGCACCTTCCTTTTATATTCTTGCTCCTCTAGAGTAGACTGCTTTTGTTTTTGATTGAATTCACGAAATTTTTGTGAATGCTTTTTAGCTTGTTCAATTGTTTTGATTCCATTCTTCTTCCATTCAAATAAAATCCGATCAATATATCGAAAATTTAATTTTCCGGAGATCACCGCTTCCCTTAATGCAGAAATGATAATATCGGGATCATGATGATCTTGGTCGATCCAAAAAGCTAACGTTTCGCACTCAATCGGGGAAAGAGGTCGTCCAAATTCTTGTTCAAAGATGGTGTATAATTGATTTTCCTTTTCTACTTTTTCTTGATCTTGGTCCATGACGACTACATCATACAACTTTTCCCATAGCTGTTTTAAAGAATATTTCTCATAAATCATCCCGTTTTGCTCAAATTCCTCTATCGTTAAAAAACCTCTCTGAACTAAACTCCGAAGCAATTTGACACATTCCGCCGTTGTGATTGTCATATGGTCGGAAAGTTCTGTAGGAGTTGGAAAAGCATTTCCTTTTTGAATGTGGGAATGTACGTGCAAAAGGAGAACAAATTCTTTTTCTGACAAACCTAAAGCGGCATAATTCCGCAGCAGTATATTGGGAACGGTCAGTGATCCATCTTCCACTAATTCGGTGAACTGTTTTTTCTTCATATTTCGACACCTCAAAATAAGTATACCATGATTGCGGCCATTCATGGCTTCAGAATGCATGGCTGAAAAACGAAACCTCCTGAAGATAGGAGGCTTCATGCAGTTTACGGATATAAACGATTTAATAAACGCGGAAATGGAATCGTTTCACGAACATGTTCGACACCGCATATCCAAGCAACAGTTCGTTCAAGTCCAAGGCCGAAGCCGGAATGAGGTACGGATCCGTATTGCCGCAGCTCAAGATACCATTTATAAGCTGCTTCGTCCAGATGATGCTCTTCAAGTCGTTTTTTTAATAAATGATAATCATGGATGCGTTCAGATCCGCCGATGATTTCTCCGTACCCTTCAGGAGCGATTAAATCCGCGCACAGAACAACCTCTGGTCGATTTGGATCAGGCTGCATATAAAAAGGTTTTAAGCTTGTCGGATAATGTGTAATGAAAACTGGTTTATCAAAGCTTTCCGCGATCGCTGTTTCATGCGGCGAACCAAAATCGTCCCCCCATGCGATGTCGTTGAATCCTTTCTTATGCAGCAGCGCGATAGCGTCGTCGTATGTTATTTTCGAAAACGGAGGAACAACCTGCTCCAGCTTGGAAATGTCACGTTCTAATGTTTTCAATTCAAGTGAACAATTTTTTAATACCGATTGCACAATATGGGAAACGTACTGCTCCTGCAGCTGCAAATTGTCTTCAAATTGATAAAACGCCATTTCCGGTTCAATCATCCAAAATTCAATTAAATGACGGCGCGTTTTCGATTTTTCAGCCCGGAATGTCGGCCCGAATGAAAATACTTTGCCTAAGGCCATAGCAGCTGCTTCCATATACAGCTGACCACTCTGCGAAAGGTAAGCATCTTCATCAAAATATTTCGTATGAAACAATTCCGTCGTCCCTTCAGGCGCACTTCCGGTCAAAATAGGGGGATCCACTTTGACAAACCCTTGATCATTAAAAAATTCATAAGTGGCACGGATGAGTTCGTTGCGCACTTTCATAATGGCGTGCTGGCGCTTTGATCGAAGCCAAAGGTGGCGATTGTCCATTAAAAATTCAGTACCGTGTTCTTTCGGCGTAATCGGATAATCGCTTGCTTCATGAATGATTTCTATATTTTCAACGCCAAGCTCATATCCAAAAGGTGAACGTTCATCCACTCTCACAACTCCTGTGACATACAAAGAGCTTTCTTGTGTGAGTTGTTTTGCTTTTTTAAATATTTCTTCATCCACCTTCGATTTTTCAACAACCCCTTGAATAAAGCCTGTTCCATCCCGAAGCTGCAAAAAAGCAATTTTTCCGCTTGATCGCTTATTCGCCAACCAGCAGCCGATTGTTACTTGTTCTCCGACATGGTTTTTAACATTTGAAATCGTTGTTTTCACAGCTTTACCCTCCATATGAAACCGCCTTTTTATTCGATGCTTTCTATTATACATATGTTATTCCTTTTTTTTCAATAAAGGAAACCAGCGAAAAAGCCGGCTGAACCACCGGCTATTGACAATCTTTACTGTTTATGATTGTTGACAAAGCGATCAATACGTTCAATCGCTTTATTTAAAAGTTCTAGTGATGTCGCATACGATAATCTTACATTATCTGGAGCACCGAAGCCGCTTCCTGGTACTAGCGCTACCTTTTCCTCTTCCAAGAGCGCCTCGACAAATTCGTCAACATTACGAAAACCTGTTATCTCTGCTGCTTCTTTTGCATTTGGAAATAAATAAAATGCTCCTTGTGGTTTAATGCACGAGAAACCAGGTATTTGCACAAGTTTTTCGTAAATGATATTTAAACGGTCTTCAAAAGCTCTTCTCATTATTTCGACCGGTTCTTGAGGTCCCTCATACGCCGCGATCGCAGCATATTGAGCAATTGAAGTCGGATTTGAAGTGCTGTGGCTCGCTAGGTTCGTCATAGCTTGAATAATGCGCTCATTGCCCGCCGCATAACCAATTCTCCATCCTGTCATTGAATGGGATTTCGATACACCATTAATAATAATTGTTTTTTCTTTTACTTCAGGAGAAATTTCAGCGATGGACACATGTTCATTTTCTCCGTATACTAATTTTTCATAAATTTCATCGGAAACGATAATAAGATCATGGCTAAGGCAAACCTCCGCCAATTCTTTCAACTCATCCCGCGTATAGATCATGCCGGTCGGGTTGCTCGGAGAATTGATAATCACCGCTTTTGTTTTGTTTGTGATCGCTTGCTGCAGCTGATCAGGCGTAATTTTAAATTGATTTTCTTCCCTTCCCTCTACAAATACTGGAGCTCCGCCTGCAAGCTTCACTTGTTCCGGATAGCTTACCCAGTATGGAGAAGGAATGATCACTTCATCACCATCGTCAAGAATAGCTTGGAACAATGTATATAAAGCGTGTTTAGCGCCTGTTGAAACAATAATTTCAGACGGTTTATATTCTAAATGCTGGTCTTTTTTAAATTTTTCTATAATTGCCTCTTTCAATGATATAAGTCCTCCAGAAGGCGTATACTTCGTATGTCCTTCTTTCATCGCTTTTTCTGCAGCGTCTAAAATATGATCAGGAGTGTTAAAATCCGGCTCACCTGCCCCAAGGCCAATCACATCATGCCCGGCTGCTTTCAATTCTTTTGCTTTTGCAGTGATCGCCAGTGTAGATGAAGGTGTTAAAGTTGATACGCGTTTAGATAAATTCACTTTTACAATGCTCCCTTCTTATTGCTTAATGCTGTACATTTTATAAACTCTGTCATCCGTAAAGCTAACAATAAAATATGTATAACGGTTTTGTTGGTCAATATATTGGACCTCCCAAACCGGTATATCCCATTTTTTCGAATCTGTATCATCATACCCAAGCATGATTTTCTTTATTTTCTTCGGCTTGCTGTTGTCAATGTTTTGAATCAATTGAAGTACGTCGTCTTTGCTCAAGCCTTCCTTCGCTTTTTTAATTAAAATTTTATCCGTGTTCCCCTTTTTCATCCAGCCGATAATTTTTTCGCCTTTTTTATTTTTCCCTTGAATGATATAGTAAACATTTCGATTATAAAATGTGTTGACTTCATCGATCGATGCAAAGCCATGCTCCTTCGCAGCTTGTATAGCTGTTTCGTGTCCTTTTGTTTTATCTTCTTTTGCACTATTATAAAGAAAAGCAAACGTCACCACTAAAAAGATAAGAGCGCATATAAAAGAAATAAAAATTTTTCCTTTCATTATGATCACCGATTATGTTCTATAAATAGTAAAAACCGCTTTATTTGGATCTTTGCTGTCAAGGGCTAATCCGAATAATAAATGTTCTCTTTTTAATGTCCGATTTAGCAAATCAACTATTTTATACAAATCGTCGGAATGCTCAACCGTAACGGAAGATATAATTTCGATTTTGCTTTCCATGTCAGCTTCCTCCTTTACAAAAACAAAATTTGTAATTCATACTTACAAAGCATCCAGGAAACAATACAGATACAACAGCAATATGTTGTTATCTGTACCCATTATAACAGCTTTACGGCTCACACTAAATAAAATTTCTCCTAGTCCACACCTAATTTTTTGAGGAGCCATCGCTGCTCCTCTTTTTTCTATATGTATAGAAAAGTTATGGCCAATTACGTCCGCAATAGAAAATAGGTCAAGCCCTATCGAAAGCTTAAGAGCCTGACCCTTGTTTATCACATAATCGTGTTCGCCGGTTCCTCTTTAATTAACTCGATGATTTCATTGTTTTCATTCATGATGGCTATCGTTGGACGGTGGTTTTTTAATTGATCTTCATGCACAAGCTTATAGGAAATGATAATGACCACATCACCGACCTGAACAAGCCGGGCAGCCGCACCGTTTAAACAAATGACACCGCTTCCTCTTTTTCCAGGAATCACATACGTTTCAAAGCGTTCGCCATTATTATTATTCACGATTTGCACTTTTTCATTCGGGACAATCCCAACGGCATCTAAAATATCCTGGTCGATCGTAACGGAACCTACATAGTTCAAATTTGCTTCCGTCACCCTTGCACGATGAATTTTTCCGTTCATCATCATACGGAACATGTATGAACCCCCCCCCTTTAGGTCAAATCGATAATAATATTATCGATCAGCCTAGCATGCTTAAATTTTACAGCAATCGCAACGATAATTTTTCCCGTAAGTGCGTTTGGTTTTTTCAAGTCAGGATAAGTCAAAATATCTATATAATCAATTTCTCCGCTCGTCTTTTCCGTTATATACGCTCTCATTTTTTCGATGATGGCTTCTTGATCATGCACTTTGTTCTCAACCATTTCTTTTGCCATTAATAACGATTGATATAAATGAACGGCTTCTTTTCGTTCCTGTTCGTCTAATCGTACGTTTCGAGAGCTTTTGGCCAATCCGTCCTCTTCACGAACCGTTTCCACCGGAACAATTTCAATTGGGAAATTAAGATCTTTTATAAGTGCTGCAACAACGGCAACTTGCTGGGCATCCTTCAATCCGAAATAGGCTCTGTCTGGAGTTATGATGTGAAACAGCTTTGTTAAAACCGTTGCCACTCCGTCAAAATGTCCCGGTCTTGATTTTCCGCACAAAACGTCAACGCGCTTCGTCACTTTTACTGTGACAGCAGGTTCTTCCGGATACATTTCTTCTTTTGTCGGCGCGAAAAAAAGGTCAACCCCTTTTTGTCTTGCCAGCTCTTCGTCGCGTTTGATATCGCGAGGGTATGTTTGATAGTCTTCATTCGGTCCAAATTGAAGCGGATTCACAAAAACGCTCATCACCGTTACGTCGTTTTCCTGTTTGGCCCGTTCAACCAATGATAAATGACCTTCATGCAAATATCCCATCGTTGGCACGAACCCTATCGTTTTTCCTTCTTTTTTCTTGAGATCGATTTCTTTTTTTATTTCCTCTATTGTAGTGACGATTTTCATTTTCCTTTTCCTCCATATAAGCTTGCAAGTTCCTCTTCATTCATGCGGAACGAATGATCCAACGATGGAAAGTCCCGATTTTTCACTTCATCTTTATAAGCTTCAATCGCTTTTACAATGCTTTCATTTACATTTGCATATTGTTTAACAAACTTCGGCACTCTTTCCACTCCAAATCCAATCAAATCATGAAACACTAACACTTGTCCATCTGTATATTTTCCTGCGCCGATGCCGATGGTTGGAATGGACAGCTCGTTTGTTATTTTTTCCGCCAGCTGAAACGGGATGCATTCCAATACAATGGCAATCGCGCCAGCCTGTTCGCATTTTTTCGCATCTAGCAGCAGCTTTTCTGCACTTTTCGCTTCTTTTCCTTGTACTTTATATCCGCCTAATACACCTACTGACTGAGGAGTCAGTCCGAGGTGGGCAACAACAGGAATGCCGGCATTTGTTAACAGAGATATGACGTCAAAAACAGGCCCTTCCACCTTTAAGGCATCTGCCCCGCTTTGCTGCACCATTTTCTTTGCATTTTGCAGCGTGTCTTCTGTCGAAATATGATACGACATAAAGGGCATATCCGTCACAACAAATGTATTTTTTGCTCCACGTTTTACAGCCTTCGTGTGGTGAATCATATCTTCCACCGTTACAGGTACGGTTGAATCATACCCTAAAACGACCATTCCAAGCGAATCGCCGACAAGGATCATATCAACATTTGCCTGTTCAGCAAGCTTAGCGGACGGATAATCGTACGCCGTCATCATCACGATTGGCTCTTGCTTTTGTTTCATTTGAATAAAATCCAGCTTTGTTTTCATAAAAACTCCCCCTCTTTTGTAGTTGCAGAGGGTAAGAACGAACCGATCAAAAAAACCTTCTTTCACTGAGAAAGAAGGATTTTTACCATTTCCTTATTATCGGCTTCTTCATCCCTCTGTCCCAGTCCTTTTGGATCAAGGCAGAATCAATCTTTTAATAATGACAACATGAAACTTTTTTGGTGCAGTTCCAAACAGGATACTGCCCTTTCGTTAAGTATAACAAAATTTCATTGTAAAATATATTTATTTGATATCAATATCTGCTGAATACACTTTTTCTATTTTTCCTTCAGAAGTTTCAATGAGAAGCGCCCCTTCTTCATTAATGCCAAGAGCCTTGCCGACAACTGTTCCGGATAATGTCCGGGCATGGATCGTTTTGTTTAAACTAATGGAATAGCTTTCCCATAAAAGTTTAATCGGTTTAAATCCATGCTCTAAATATGTAGTATACCATTTTTCAAAACGTTCGAGAAACTTTTGAATGATAAGGGCGCGATGAATTTTCTCTCCCTTTTCAATCGCTATGGAGGTAGCGGTATTGCGAATCGCTTCAGGAAATTCATCAATTTGCTGATTTACATTAATACCGATGCCGATGATCACCGAATGCACTTGATCAGCTTCCGCCTCAAGCTCTGTTAAAATTCCGACTGCTTTTTTTCCATTAATCAAAATGTCATTGGGCCATTTAATGGTCGGAGAAAGCCCTGTTGCCTCTTCAATCCCTTCTACGAGAGCAACGGCTGTCAATAAAGTAAGCTGAGGAGTTTTCTGTAAAGGTATGTTCGGCCGCAAAATGATGCTCATCCAAATCCCTGTACCTTTTGGCGAATACCATACTCTAGCCATTCTCCCTCTTCCGCCTGTCTGTTCATCCGCAACTACGAGCGTTCCCTCCTCAACACCTTTCTGCGACAATTCATGGGCAATTTTTTGAGTAGAATCAACCGTATCGTAATATACAATGTTTTGTCCTATAAAATCCGTTTGCAGACCTAATTGTATTTCGTTGGCTGTAATTTTTTCCGGCGTCTTGACTATTCTGTACCCCTTTCTTCGCACCGCCTCGAGGACAAATCCTTCCTTCCTCAATTCCTCAATATGCTTCCATACTGCCGTTCTTGAACAACCGAGCAATTCGCTGATTTTTTGGCCTGAAACATAACCTCCATCAGCTTCAGAAAAAGCTGCTAACAGCTTTCGCCTAATTTCTGATTGCAATTTTTTAACCACTCCTTTATTTCGCCGCTATTATTTTCAATCAATCCATTGACAACCTGTTGTTCAACCAGCGTTAAATATTCCTCCACCCATTTGCCCGGCTTTTTCGGCACGATGTTTAAAATGTCATTCCCCGTTACGGCCAATTCTTTTCTAGAATGGATTGGAAGCTGTTCGTAAGACTTTTGCAGTTTCTGAATGGCTTCTTCGTTTTTTTCTTTTTGCAGCACCTGCCTTATTCTTTCCAGCTGAAGAGCATCCTCAAGCCCTGTCTTATATAAAAGAAAGGCTGTCCAGTCTTTCTCGAAGAGACAATTGAGCAACTCAAGATGTCTGCATACTTTTTTGATCACCCTTCTAGGAAGCTTCCAATTCCGCATAAATGATTCACCATCATCCGTTTCTAAAACGAATAACAAAACAGTCCAGTATTCTTCCCGCTTACACAAATTATGCATTGGATATCTGAGCAGCTTGTTCAACTGTTCTTTCTTTTGTTTTAATCCAGGCATATGTTGATAAACATTCGTAAGAGTTAATAGTTGTATCGCATCATTTGCGGAAGCTCCAGCCAGAAGCTTTTCAAATTCAGCAGTTATTCGCTCGATCGATATGTTCTGAAGAAGCTTATGCCAAACGGTTATGGCTTGCAAAGTTTTTTCTTCAAGCCGAAAGGACAATTGGCTGACAAATCTTAAAGCGCGCAGCATTCTTAACGCATCTTCGGAAAAGCGTTCATACGGATCTCCCACTGTACGAATCATGCGGTTTTCTAAATCTTCCATGCCATTGACATAATCTAAAATGCGCCCGTTTTTGTCCATCGCCAAAGCATTAATTGTAAAATCGCGCCGCTTTAAATCTTCTTGCAGCGAGCTGACAAAACGGACATATTTAGGTCTTCGATACTCTTCGTATTCCCCTTCCGTCCGAAAAGTCGTCACTTCATACGGCTTTCCATTATGAAGAACGATGACTGTACCATGCTGCACCCCAACATCAATTGTTTTCGGAAAAATTTTTTGAATCTCATCAGGCTTTGCTGATGTGGCAATGTCGATATCCCCGATCTTCCGATTCAGCAATAAATCACGAACAGAACCGCCGACAAAATACGCTTCATGGCCATGCTCATTTAATTGTTCTATAATCGGTATTGCCTCCACAAATTCTGCTTTCATGTTGGAACTCCTTCAGATAGTAATTCAAAATAAATTTGCTCATATGTTGACACAATTTTTTCAGAATGAAATTTTTCTCTGACAAGCAGTATCGCATTTTCTGACATTTTTTGATGAAGTGTTTGATCTTCCAATAAGCGAATCGATTTTTCGGCGGTATCCTCAATATCGCCAAGCTCAACAATATAGCCTGTTTTATGATCTTCAATTACTTCCGGTATGCCGCCGATCCTCGTTCCAATACAGGGAACTCCGCAAGCCATCGCTTCCAATAAAACTAATCCAAAGCTTTCTTTTTCTGACAGCAGCAATTTTAAATCACTGATGGAATACAATTGATCTAAGTTTTCTTGCTTCCCCAAAAACAGCACATGATCTTCCAATTGCAGCTGTTTCACTAATTTCATGACAATCGACACTTCCGGTCCGTCGCCGACCAGCAACAGCTTCGATGGGACTTCCTGTCGGATGAGGGCAAATGCTTTGACGACATCAGGAACTCGCTTCACTTGCCGAAAATTTGATACGTGTATAAGCACTTTTTCATCATCTTGAATCCCGTACTCTCTTTTTAATGAAGGCAAATGTTTTTTATGATAAATTCGTTCATCAATAAAATTGTAAACCGTTTCAATTTCTTTTTTAGGCTCCAATAAATCATATGTTTGTTTAACGAGCGCCTTTGATACGGCTGTAACGCGGTCCGAAGCTTCAATCCCAAATTTGATCGCTATGGAGAGCGTTGGATCATATCCTAGCACAGTAATATCAGTACCATGAAGAGTTGTGACGATTTTTATTTTTCCCCCAACCATTTGTTTAGCCAAAAAAGCGCAAATCGCATGAGGCACAGCATAATGAACGTGCAAAATATCTAAATTTTCCCTCTCAATGACTTCGGCAATTTTGCTGGATAAAGCGAGATCATATGGAGGATATTTAAAAACAGAGTATTGATTAACTTCCACTTCATGAAAATAAATGTTGTGATAAACCTTATTCAGCCTGAATGGCATGCTGGAGGAAATAAAGTGAATTTCATGCCCTCTTTCTGCAAGCAATTTTCCAAGCTCTGTCGCCACCACGCCTGATCCTCCAACAGACGGGTAGCAAGTAATGCCAATTTTCAATTTTTTCATTCATTATCACCAGGAAAGGATATTTTCAAAACTATGATTTCTGCTCAATTTTTCTCGTGGATGATGTTTCTCCATGTAAAATCTCCCCGTTCAAGCCCCTTTACTAATATTTCCGCAGTGCCCATATTGGTTGCCAGGGGGATTGCATACACATCGCATAGACGGATAAGGGCAGAAACGTCCGGTTCATGAGGCTGGGCAGTCAGCGGGTCGCGAAAAAAGAAGACGGCATCCATTTCGTTTTTCGCGACTAATGCACCAATTTCTTGGTCGCCTCCAAGCGGACCGGATTGGAAGCGGTGAATTTTCAGTCCAGTTGCTTCCTGTATTCTTAAGCCTGTTGTGCCTGTTGCAAATAAATCATGCTTTTCTAATATATGTTTATAAGCAATGGTAAATTGAACCATATCGTCCTTTTTCTTATCGTGAGCAATGAGTGAAATCTTCATATATTTCCCCCTCATTCAATAATGTTTTCCAACCCGTAAACGAGCGTATCGATCTTCATCACGGTTTCAACGGAAAGCTTTATTCCTGACATAAAAGACGCACGATTATAGGAATCATGGCGAATTTTCAGCGTTTGACCGTCACCGCCAAACAAAACCTCTTGATGAGCCACTAACCCTGGAAGACGAACGCTGTGGATATGAATGCCATTCCATTCGCCGCCTCTTGCTCCTTTGATCGTTTCCTTTTCCTCCGGATGTCCTTGCTTTTTATTTCCGCGAACTTCATAAATCATTTCAGCCGTTTTGATTCCAGTTCCAGAAGGTGCATCAAGCTTTTTATCATGATGCATTTCGATGATTTCAACATCAGGGAAGTATCTGGCCGCCATTTTTGCAAATTTCATCATCAGTACAGCTCCAATCGCAAAATTTGGCGCGATAATTGCCCCGATTCCTTTTTCTTCCGCTAATTTTCTCAATTCCTGCAAGTCTTCTTCCTGAAAGCCGGTAGTTCCTACTACAGGGCGGACACCGTGCTCCAGCGCAAGCTTTGTATGTATTTTTCCAACCTCTGGTGTTGTCAAATCAATCAACACGTCTGGCGATGTTTCTGCAAAGCATTGTTCAGGGTTTGTATAGGTGCGGACTTGATCTTGAAACCATTCGCCATCATTTATTTTGTCTATTACAGCTGAAAGTGTAAAATGCTCTGTTTCATTTACCAGTTTTACTGCCTCTTGCCCCATGCGTCCTCTTGGGCCGGCAATGACGATCTTAATTTGTTCCATTATTCCATCACCTTTCTATTTTTTTGTCCATCTGTTTCGATCTCTAGTTTGAAATTTATGCATGACGCGATCGTGCGCCTTCTCAAGATCAATGTTTAAAGAATTGGCCAAGCAAATGATGACAAACAATAAATCGCCAATTTCCTCTTCAATTTCTTTCTCTTTCTCCGTTTCTTTTTTTGGCTTTTCCCCATAGTAATGATTAATTTCTCTTGCAAGCTCACCAAGCTCTTCTGTTAATCGCGCAAGCATCGCCAGCGGGCTGAAATAGCCTTCCTTAAATTGGGATATGTAATCATCTACTTCTTTTTGCAGGTCTTTAATTGTTTTACGTTCCATTAGGCAACCACCTCATTTGTCTTCTCTTTCATGTTAGCTAATTCCTTACCATTTGACAATGAAAAGAAATGTCGATTGAATTGTAACATACAATCTGATCCATTATAATTAAAAACATCGAAAAAAATAGGAGGTGGGAGTTTGTTGCCTTTTAAATTGAAAAACCTCTTTTTTATATTGCTCGGATCCGCTATTTTCTCGTTTGGACTCGTTCATTTTAATATGCAAAACAATTTAGCTGAAGGCGGTTTTACTGGTATTACGCTCCTTTTATTTTTTTTGTTTCAAATCAACCCCTCTATTTCCAATCTTGTATTGAATGTACCCATTTTTTTTATTGGATGGAAGCTTTTAGGGAAGACGACTTTTTTGTATACATTAATTGGAACGATTTCAGTTTCGTTCTTTTTATGGATTTTTCAGCTGCATCCATTTCATATTCCTCTACATGAAGATTTAACATTGGCGGCTCTGTTTGCAGGAGTTTTCATCGGCGTTGGACTAGGGATTATTTTTCGCTATGGCGGAACAACAGGTGGAGTTGATATCATTGCTCGTCTTGTTTATAAATTTTTCGGCATCAGCATGGGAAAAACAATGTTTTTATTTGACGCGTGCGTGATCACTTTATCGTCCATTTTTTATTTATCCTATCGCGAAGCCATGTACACATTAGTGGCTGTTTTTATCGGAACAAGAGTCATTGATTTTATTCAGGAAGGTGCCTATAGAGCAAAAGCAGCGACCATCATATCGGAGAAACATGAGGAAATTGCCGAAAAAATCATGAAGGATATGGATCGCGGAGTGACCATTTTAAAAGGACAAGGTTCGTTTACAAAACAGAATCGGAATATTTTATATTGCGTCGTCGCCAAAAATGAATTTGTCAAGCTGAAACAAGTTATTACAGCTGTCGACCCTCATGCGTTTGTTGTCGTCAGCGACGTTCATGATGTACTCGGTGAGGGCTTTACCCTTGATGAAAATAAAAATCCGATTGAGCACTAACGCGTTTCTTGTCGTCAACGATGTTTATGATGCTCAAGAAGGATTTACCCTTCATGAAAACAAAAACTTGTTTAAGCACTGACAGGCCAACATATTCGTTGGCCGCACTCTAGTTCTCTTTTCTTTTATCTGTTTTTTCTCCTTTGTATTTTTTCCATCCTGTATAAGCTAGTGCAATAAAAATGACGCTGCCCGTTGAAAACATCACCCATAACAGCGATGGATCTGCTTCGTCGTTTTTGACGCGATCAAAAATGTTTTTTAAGTCTTTTTCGATTTCCATCATATGCTTCTGTCTTGTCTTTTTCGAAATTTCAAAAAACATTTTGTCGTTTACTGCTGAAATATGTGTTTCAATCTTATCAATGTTTTTGCTGTCAACATCAACGGTAAGGCTTGGATAAATAACGGAGTACAGTGACAAAAAACGATTCCACTCATGCTGAAAAGCCGCCCAATCCTCTTTTTCCATTTCCGTTTTTAATTCTGCAAATGTCGTCATGATCGGTTCTTCCATTGTGCTCCAGAGCGGCTGGTGTTCAGACAGAATTGCATCAACAACAAGCCGGAATTGAGTGACTTTGTCGATCCGATCTTCATAGCTCATTCCATCGTTCTCAACGGCATCCAACGCTTTTTCGTAAGAAGCAGAAATGACCCGAAGCTCATTTATTGATAAGCGGTTTTCAACATTATTTTCTTTAAATTCGTTTTCAAGAAATAATAACAGCTGCTTCGCTTCATCAAACTTTTTTTGCTTTGAAAGCTGCCACGCATAATTCGTCATGACATCCAATGTTTCCCAATTGTTTTTTTCTTTTGCATTGATCGGTATTTGAAGCAGGAAAAAAAGCAAGAGAACAATCAACGTACTGATCCATTTTTTCATTCTTGTCCCCCCTATAACTACTAGTAATAGTTATTCAAGAGTGGACAAGAGTAGACCATGTTTCTTACAATTCTTTCAATTCAAATTTGTATGTTTGATTTTTTATAACAAAAAAATAGGCGATCGCAATGGAAATAATACTCAGCCAAAACGTAAAGTAACCGATTAGCGCAGAATATTGATTTAAAACGCTATATTGAGGCATCATATCAAAAACGTAATCAATAATTTCATTGTGAAGCGTCCATATGGAGGCCAGCATCAAGTGCTTCATTTCAAACCGATAATACGGTGCATACAACAGCCCTTCTATTGCCATTCCTAAATGGGACAAAATGAGCATCATTCCGTAAATGGATAAAACACCCGTTTCCAAATATACAAACAGGTTCATGGCAACCGCCCAAATTCCATATTTAAATAGCGTAATCATCGCTAGTGCTTCAAACAATTTAAAATGCTTTCCAACAAGAAACCCAATCAAAACGAAAACAAAGAACAAACTAGCGGTTGGACTGTCAGGAACAAACGCAATAAACTGTGGCGGTGTTTCGGAAAGCTGCTGTTTATACCAAATATAACCATAAATTGTTCCTGCTGTATTGATTAAAAGCATCAAATATAAAAATGATCGCTGCCTTAATACAAAAAATAACCAACCCATCCAAGTTCACTCCTTGGTTTTATTGAATTCGGGGTCATGTATCATGAGACACCCTGTACTATGTATGCCAAGAAAACACTCTTTTTTCATTGCAGAAATGTTCCTTATATTTTGAAGAACTAAATGGTAGGAACGCATTTTTAAAATAAGTTTATCGCCTTCCACAGCAACAATATTCATCCTGATTATCAAGAGTAACATTCTCTGTAAATAAGGAAAGCGCTCCTCATCTTTGGTAGAATTTTGTTTGATAAGAACATGACCTACCAAAAAAGGAGCACCTTTAAGGTGAAGTCTACCACACCTATCCACAAAATCAAGACCGAATGTACATCGCAAAATGCAAACAACTTCGACAGATTCAAATATTCCTGGAGCACACGAAAAATCAAGCCTGAGAAAGCGCTACAGGACTTGCCTGCATCAACGAAACGTCACGCTGCGGAAGATGCCGCCTGTCGTTACTGGAAATGGTACGTCGATGATGAAGAAGGCATGACGGTCACCTACCAAGCGATCTTCTGGAAGAACCCTCATCGTGTTGAAATCATAATGCCAAACACAGGTGGTGGATGACGGCCAGATGCTCTAAATCTAATCTTTAATACGGATTTCGATACAAACCAATCGTCACCAACCTCGAGTAGGAAGCGCTCAATTTGTGGCGTTTTTACAACAAACGATGTTCCATGGGAAATTACATCAAAGAAGCTAAGTGCATGTTTGCCATGGACTGGATTGCGACTGGCGATTTTGAAGCCAATGAACTTGATTCTCACCAAACTGTTTTCCAACAACCGCTATGAGCGGTTTAAACAAGATTACTGTGAACCCGTTCATCGAGCATACAGCACTGCTCGGTTTCACTTAGAATTCTTCCGTTGTACAGCAATGTACGGTACAGCTGTCGAGGAATTCTCAGGTTGATAAAAGATTTTGCTAATCAACAGACCTGGAGGAGAAGCGAAACAAAGATCGTCCGGCTAGAATGAGTTTACCACAATTTCGCATAGGAATACCGAAGCTCTTAACAGTCGGGAGGGAAGACTAAAGAGTCATGTGATATGATTCAGCGATGCTAACAAATGTACTGTTTGCATACTCTGATATTTCGTCATCTATCATTGTCTACGATGCTGAAAAACACTGAATGATTATTACTATCTAATCCCAATGTTATATTAAGATCATTTCCTTTGATAAACTGATCATAACACAAGTGAAAAGAAAGGGCGATTCATCACACAGCCTATAAAGGTGAGCGACTTCTCGCCAATTTACGTTAAAAAAGGGGCTTATTGTTGGTACGCAATCTTTAGGATCTTTCTTCATTTTCATGTTTATACCCGTCTGCCCAAAATTCGGCATTTTTTACACCCTGTTTTGTAGAATCATAAGTCGGATCAACACCTTGTTTTTTCTGATTTTCATAGTCTTTTAACGCCCTGATGGCCGGTTTATATAATAATACGAGACCGATTAAGTTCACCCATACCATCAATCCTAGTCCGACATCTCCCAAAGTCCATGCGATATCAGATGTCCGAACCGTTCCGTAAAAGACGGCAGCCAAAAAAATTAACTTTAAGACAAGAATCGGTATATTCTTACTTTTTTTCTTAAACAAATATATAATATTTACCTCGGCAATATAATAGTATGCCATTATTGTTGTAAATGCAAAGAAGAATAATGCCACTGCTACAAAGGGGGATCCAAATCCAGGTAGTTGGGAATCGACTGCAATTTGAGTATAAGCAGTACCCACTTCAACAGTTTCTCCAATATTGTTTACAAGCAATGATTTTTGATCAGGCTCATACACATTGTAGGAATTTGTAAACAAAATCATAAAAGCTGTTGCTGAACAGACAAGCAATGTATCAATGTAAATAGAAAATGACTGTACGAGCCCCTGTTTGGCCGGGTGGGAAACTTCGGCAGCACTAGCAGCATGCGGCCCCGTTCCTTGACCAGCTTCATTTGAATAAATCCCACGCTTTACACCCCAAGAAATCGCACTTCCTAAAATCCCTCCGAATAATTGATTAGCTCCAAACGCACTAGAGAAAATTAGTTTAAATACACCAGGAACTGCTTCAATATTCATGATAATAATGATAAGTGAAATAAGTATATATCCGATTGCCATAAAAGGCACTACTAATTGAGCGACGTTGGCGATTCTTTTTACTCCGCCAAGAATAATCACTCCCAATAGTACAACTAAGATGATTCCTGTTACGGTCGGATCAACGGAGAATGCTTTTTTAAATCCAGAAGAAATGGCATTTGATTGAACACCCGGCATTAAAACACTCATTGCTACAATCGCAGCCACAGCAAAAACCATTCCGGCCCAACGTCGATTTAACCCTTTTTCAATATAATAAGCCGGTCCTCCGCAGTATATCCCATCCACTTTTTCTTTATAAATTTGGCCAAGTGTCGATTCCACATATGCCGTAGCAGCACCAAAAAAAGCAATTAGCCACATCCAAAATACTGAACCGGGACCACCATATGCGATCGCAGTAGCAACACCAGCAATATTCCCGGTTCCGACCCGTCCCGATAATGCGATCGACAATGCTTGAAAAGAAGAAATTCCCGACTTGGAACTTTTTCCTTTAAACATTTGCTGAACCATATCTTTGATCAATCGTATTTGAGCAAATTTTGTCATAAATGAAAAAAACACTCCGATTCCAATACAAAATACGATCATCGGCGTACTCCAAAGCCACCCACTCAATGTTTCAATAAAACCATCCAAAAAAAAATTCCCCCTTATTTTAATGTTATGAGTAATTATAGCTCAGCATTTATATTTATAATAGATTCTTCATTAATTTTTGTGAAATAACACAAAAAAGAAAATATTTTTGAATTATTTGAAATGAATGTTAGTGCTATGCAACCAATTATCAGGAGGTTGAACATATTTTCTGTGTGACTAGAATTTCCAGAATTTTAAGTCGTTACTTAACATATGTTTGAAACACATTATAATGTTTAAATAGAGAAAAGGTTTTAGCAAGAACGCTGTCCTTTTACGGCTTTTTTCACCACAAATGTTCAGAACAGGTGGACGAGAAAAATCTGTGAATTACCCTTATGAAATAAACCGTTGTTTTGAATTGTTTATGTGAAACGATATCGTTGTGTCGATGATCGTGAAATATATAATTGGAGCAGCTCAAAATTCAATTATCAAATACCCCAATCATGGAATACTTTCAGACACTCCATACCTACACATGAGCAGAGGGCACAAATCATAAAATCAAAACAGTAAACGCCTTAGCATACTGGCTATAGAAACCAATACCGATTTAGAACACGTGGCTTGTTTAGATTGTACAGGAGAAACGTATAATAAGCAGGTGTCCTAGCCCTCCTTCTTTATCATTTTGTCAAAAAATAGTAAATGGATAGAAAGCCGTCAACAAAGGCGATTGACCTCCTCTATTTTTTCATTTACCAGTCTACAAAAAGAAAATACAATCGCATCAATCTTGCTGACTTAATTGTTAGAGTTGTTTCACAGTCAATGGAGATAAGACAATAAAAAAGCTTGTAGAGAAAAAATCTTCCTTTCTCTACAAGCTATACAGACAAACGCGATGTCAGCTCTTTTTATTTCGATGTAACACTAGAAACAAACTCTGCTAATACTTTCAACTCTTCATCCGTACCTTTAAAGATTCCAGGAGGCATGCTTCCTACGCCTTCTTTAGCAATTTTCGCAACTTCTTCCGGAGACAATCCGTTATCAACTAAAGAAGGTCCAGCCGCTCCGCCTTGCAGGTTATCACCGTGGCAGGAGACGCAGCCTTGTTCCTGAAATATTTTGTATCCTTCCGAATTTGTATCAATTTTAGCTTCCGCTTTAATTTTCCCTTGTTCCTCTTTTAATTCCCAGTCCGTATGCTCAACCGACTCCCATGTTAAATAAACGATGGAAGCTACAGCTAGCAGCATCATTCCTACAGCAACCGGACGCTTATGCGGACGGCGTTCTGGCCCGCGATCCAAAAATGGAGCAAGAAGTAGCGCAGAAAATGCCAGTCCAGGTATTACGATTGCACCGATAACGGTATAAGGACCTGATGCATAAGAATATTTTAAAAGCTGGTATAAAAATAAGAAGTACCAGTCAGGAAGCGGTATGTAACCAGTATCCGTAGGATCTGCAACCCGCTCAAGCGGTGACGGATGGGCAACGGTTAAACATAAAAAGCCAATTAAAAAGACCGCGCCAACTAACCATTCTTTTAAAAGAAAGTTGGGCCAAAAAGCTTCAGTTTTCCCTGGGTATTCGGAGTAATCTTTCGGTATGTTCGGCTTTCTTTCAGCCGACACACGAGAATCTCCAACGAACTTCATACCTTTTCCGCGATGCATTGTTTCCCCTCCTTTGTTAAGCGGTTCGCCACGAACAACTTACTAAAAAAGAATAAGCCGGATTTTATAGCGGACCTGAAATCCCTTGTTTGCGAATCATTAAGAAGTGCGCTGCCATTAATCCGAATAATGCAGCAGGCAAGAAAAATACATGAATCGCAAAGAAGCGAGTCAATGTTTGCGCACCGACAATTTCGGAATGCCCTGCAAGCAAAATTTTGACGTACTCTCCAATAAGCGGTGTCGATTCAGCAATCTGCAAGGTAACTTTTGTCGCAAATAACGCTTTCATGTCCCAAGGCAATAAATAGCCTGTCAAACCTAAACCTAGCATAACGAAGAAAATGAGTACACCGACAATCCAGTTAAGCTCGCGTGGCTTTTTGTATGCTCCTTGGAAAAATACACGTAAAGTATGTAAAAACATCATGACGATGACTAAGCTTGCTCCCCAATGGTGCATACCGCGAACAATTTGTCCGAACGCCACTTCATTTTGCAAATAATAGACAGACTCCCATGCATTTTTAATATCCGGCACGTAATACATCGTTAAAAACATGCCAGACAGCACTTGAATCACTGTAACAAAAAACGTCAAACCCCCAAAGCAGTATACAAATGCTGAGAAGTGATGGGCTGGGTTAACATGTTCGGGAACTTCATGGTCTGCGATATCGCGCCATAAAGGGGTGATATCTAACCGTTCATCAACCCAATCATACAATTTGTTGAGCACTTATTACGCCCCCCCTCTTGGTTTAGCTTTTCCTAAATATAAAAATCCATCTTGAATTTTGTACTCATATTCATCCAGCGGAGCAGAAGGCGGTGTTCCAGGGACATTGTCGCCGTTTTTCTCATACAATCCTCCGTGGCAAGGACAGAAGAACATGTTAGGGTTTGATTTATCCCCGTTCCAGTTTACTGTGCAGCCAAGGTGTTTACAAATTGGAGAAAGTGCAACAATTTCTCCTTTTTCATTTTTATAAACCCACGCGGATTTTGGCTCTTCAGCTTCATGCCACGCGTCCTTCTGTTTAATGGTAAAGTCGACACGTGTCGGTTCTTCTTTAATGTCTGATTCCTTTACATTTGTATTAACAAATTCTCCAGCTGCTTTCGGCTGCAATACAGGATCTACAGCGAAACGAACCATCGGCATGAGCATGCCCGCAGCCATAAAGCCGCCTACACCCGTTAGCGTATAGTTTAAAAATTGACGTCTTGAAACACGGTGTTTATTCTCGCTCATCTTTTTCCCCCCTCTATCTCAAGCTAGTCCATAATGGACATATACAGAAACATATAAAACTAGGACATACTCATGATATATCAATCTTTGTAGAAGGTCAATATAATCATATCGTTAGAAACAAGGGATTGAAAGGGTTTTTAGGTTCGATTCCAATATTGTAATAAAATGTTCATAATTTGTTCGATTTGGTCCTGAACAACCTTTCGCTTTACATCCTGATCCATATGTTCTATTGGGATTGACGGAATCCATATAAATTCATCACCTTCTTTGCGCCATCTTTCTTCACATGTTAAAAAAATGACATGCTGAAAATGCTGTTTAATCGTATCTTTCCACTTTTTTAACAGTTTATCCAAATCAATGTCGTCATTTTTTAAAGAAACAAACGGAGGCAACAGCATGATCCGCCCCTTTAACTGCCGTTCAAGCTCCTGTGAAACAATTGTAATAAAATCTGCTTTTGACGCATTTCTTTTCAGTTCCTCATCAAAAGATACCGATAGGATAGGAACAACTGCAGTATCAACGTACTCCCTTGATTGAAGAAAAGAATCGATATCAACCATTTGCCATTTCACTGATTTCAGCCCCTATTTTTTATTTTTCCTTACTCATTATAAAACTGATAAGCAAAATAAAAAAGCAATGCTGTACACATTGCCTAACATCCTAAATTGTTCAATTGTTTTACAAGCTTTCGAAACGCCTCTTCATCGTGAGCATCCAACGCTTCATCAATTAAGCGGAGGAGTTTTTCTTTTTGAAATTTTTTAATTGACTCCTCCAAAATTTTTTCCGCAAGCAGCCGGTCTTTCTCATTTCTTTGCATATCTTTAGGCAAATATGGATTTTCAACTAAAACGGCAGCATATTCCGGGGAACGGTATTGAGCGCGAAAGTTTAACTGGATATACAAGTCTTCATCTTTATTCAAGCGAATATCGTGAAAAGACTTTTCTGCATCTGTTGTCATCACATTTTCTTTATAAAATCTAAACGGAACATCATCCACACAGTGGGTGGACATGATCATTCCCCTCGGACAAAATTTGGCATGCTCTACAAAATGGACGTTTTCCATTAATGAATCATGGCTCATTAAATAATTTAATATCCATACGCATTCCCGTCTTTTCAACTGATAATGATTTAAAAACCAGCGAATAAATTCTTTCTTCTCGTTAACAGAAACAGGGGCTTTCATCTTTAACCCTCCTCTGCTTTCCATCTAATTCAAAAATTCAACATAGTTGCGTTGAATTCCTTCCAATTCCGCCTAAAAATTGTCCTCCAATTCGAGCAGCATATTTTCATATTCAATGTTGCCTGGATCAAGCTCCAGCGCTTTTTCAAAAAGCTTCCTAGCCTTTGCCCGCTCCCCTTCTTCAAGCAGAAAATAAGCGTAATTCTCCAAAAATTCCGGGTCTGTTTTAAAATTATTATATGCACTTTCATAATGCTTTAATGCCTTTTCGTACTGTTCGGTGCGATGATAAGCGATCGCTAAATTGAAGTCAAAATGAGGATCATATTCTTCATGTCTTTCCACGATTTCCGTCAACATCTCAATCGTTTCCATATATTTGCCTTGGTTTAACAAAACTCCTGAAAGTGTTATGATTGCTTCTATATAACCCGGATCCAGCTCCAGCGCTTTTTTTAACAATTTTACTGCATTATCTACATCTTTGAGCTTTAAGGCAATTTTTCCGCCGAATAAATAAAGCTCTTTATTAAATGGATCCTCCTGTAAACCTTCTTGAACAATTTGAAAACTTTTTTCCACCATCCCTTCCTGTTCATAGCTTTTGGCCAAATATAAATATAGTGAGTGGTAGGTAGTGTCCAATTCCTTTATTCGTTCAAATTGTGCAATCGCTGTTTTTGTCTGGCCTGCATTTAAAGCTGTCATCCCATAAGCGAAATATGTGTCCAAATCCTCTTCTTCCACCGCTTTCTCAAAATAAGCAAGGGCTTCTTCAAATTCACCGCAAGCAGATAAAGACTCGCCTATTCGTTTATGAATATTTACATTCATTATATTTTCAAATTCCTCTAGGACTACTCTATAAAAGTCGATTGCTTGACGATATTTTCCGAGATGAAAATAATGCTCGGCTAATGCGAAATCAATTACTTTCTCTTCAGGCAACCTTCTCTTTGCTTCCTTCAGTTTTTGTTCGCTGACTTCATATAAGCCTTGCAATTGATACAAATCAGCCATAAGAAGAAGGGCTTGCGGATATGATTCATCCTCTTGATCAATTTCATTCAGCAGATCAATCGCTTTTTCTTCATCGTCAAGCTCAATGTATATTTCCGCCAAAAAAAGAGTGATGGCAGATTCATCAGGGTATAACTGCGACAGCTCCTCAGCTATTTTTAGCGCTTCATCTGTCCTTCCCCATTGAAAATATTTTTCCGCAAGCTCAAACTTTTCTTCATCATTTAACTCTTTTTCAATGGATGAAAGTTTTTTCAATCCTTTTTCCACTTGGCCGCTTTCAACTAATTGAACGGCTTCGCTCATTTTTTTATTCAACCTAAAACTCCCCTTCTAAATTCAGTACTTGTTTATTGGCTGCGAATACATATTGAAGCGTCCTGGTGCATTCAGCTGCACTTCTTTTCCGAACCCTGGTTTATAAAATATTTGTTCTCCTGCTTTCAAAACGCTTCCGTTGTGAACGATCACTTCTGGGTTATGATTATAATAATCTAGATAATTATTTTCTTCAACTAAATCGATCATCCGAAATAAATTATAATCAACATTGCTTCCGCTTAAAATTTCGCCGCGAATCGGATAAAGACCAATTTTCATTAATGCTTCTTTCGTAAGTGGGACACCGTTTTCAGGACATTCTTCCAATGATGGCAATTTATATTTTTTTACAATTTGCCGCCATTTGCTTTTCAACTGATGGAAGATGGATTGATCTTCTGAAGAAAAATGGGGAAAAATTGGAGTTTGCTTTGGAAATAAAGTCTCACGAATCCATTCCCATGGAACATCATCAAGCTCAGCAATCTGCTTAATTTCCACGATAATCACAGTAATTTTTTCTCTTTTTAGCATTCTGATGATTGAAGGGGTCAGCCGTTCGATTGGGATTTTTGCAGCGATCGCATAATCGATCGGCGAATTCATCATCACTTTGCGAATATGTTTTTTCTTTTCATCCCATTGTCTTTCAAACGGCAAATCAACAGCAGCAATTAAAAAAGTGCAGCCTTTTTGGATCAAATTCTTCACATATAATTTGAATGAATGGCTTTGGTCTAGATGTTGAATGTTTTGGTCAAGCATGACAAAGCCCGGTGTCATGAAATAGGGCGATCCATCCATTTTCATAAATCGAAACTGATCTAATTGCTTTTCTTTAAAACGAAACTCATTTCCGTCAACGAGTATTGAGCGCGTCACAATTTGATTGTCTTCCATTAAACGAATTTGATCAATAATATATGCCATTTTCCCACCTCAATAGCTTTTTTAGACAAGCTATGAAAAGGTTGATAAAAATATGACAAAAACCATCTGACAAACTCAGATGGTTTTGGAAAGCAAATTCAAATGGTCAAAAAAAGCAGGATAGGATACACTGACTGCCTCGTGCTGCATTAATTCCACAGGTTCTTCACAAATAGTGCTGGCAATCGCGAGCATCATGCCGATGCGGTGATCTCCATGGCTGGAAACATTCGTTCCTCCTTTCAGCTTTGTTTTTCCGCGAATGATCATTCCATCGCTTGTAGCTTCAATATCCGCGCCAAGCTTTTTCAGCTCGCCGACAACTGTATCAATTCTATTTGTTTCTTTTACCTTTAATTCTTCGGCGTCTTTAATAACTGTCGTTCCTTCAGCCTGTGTCGCAAGAAGGGCAATGATCGGAATTTCATCAATCAGTCTCGGAATCAGCTCTCCTGAAATTTCGGTTCCTTTTAACTCTGATGTCCTGATCGATATATCAGCCATCGGTTCGGCAGAATCTAATGTCGGTATAATCTCGATTTCTGCACCCATATTTTCTAAAACATCTAAAATCCCTGTTCTTGTTGGGTTAATGCCGACATTTTTCAGCTTGATCGAACTGTCCGGAACAATGGCTCCCGCAACAAGGAAAAAAGCAGCGGAAGAAATGTCACCAGGCACATAAATATCGGCGCCTTTTAATGTTTGTCCTCCCTCTACCGAAACAGTCAAATTTTGTTTTTTCACATGGACGCCAAAGGCTGACAAAAGACGTTCCGTATGATCTCTTGATTGATACGGCTCCTCAACTGTTGTGGTTCCATCTGCTTGAAGACCTGCAAGCAAAATCGATGACTTCACTTGAGCACTCGCTACTGGGGATTTGTAATAAATGCTCTTTAAATTCCCGCCGCGCAAAGACAGCGGGGTAAAAGATCCGTTATTCCGTCCATCAATATGAGCTCCCATTTGTCTTAAAGGAGCTGTTACACGATCCATCGGTCTTTTCGCAATTGACTCATCCCCAATAATGCATGCATGAAAAGGACGTCCCGCTAAAATGCCCAGCATTAATCTTGTCGTGGTGCCTGAGTTCCCAACATTTAAAATGTTGACAGGTTCTTTCAGTCCGGAAAATCCTTTCCCTTCAATTGTTACATTCGTTCCTTCCTGTTTGATCGAAACCCCCATCTCTTTAAAGCATGAAATGGTGCTTAAACAATCCTCTCCAGTTAAAAAGTTTTGAATAGTTGTTTTTCCTTCCGCAATTGCCCCAAACATAACCGCCCTATGGGAGATCGATTTGTCGCCGGGAACTTCAATAGTTCCGTTCAGCGAATGTTTTTTTGTCAAAACAAGCCCTTGATTCATATCTGTATCACCCCAACTACAGTATATATGTTTCATAATTCGTGTAGCGATCAATGCATTGTTTCGCCTTCATCCGGTCTTCATCCGACTGAAAGCTGATGCGCAAAACACCAAAAATTTCTTCACGCGTTTCTAAAATTCGAATATTTGTTATGCTAATTTCCTCTTTTGCTAAATAACCGGTAATTTCAGAAATAACCCCCGGATAATCCGGAACATCGACATAAAGGTCATAAAAGGACGGAATAGCTCCTTTTTGCCTTTCAGGCAATCCGTCTCGATATGTCTTCGCTTTTTCAAAATATGTATAAAGCTGTTCTTTATCGAGCTTCTCAATGAATTGTTTAATTTGCTTCATTTCTTGAATCCATTCATCAAACAACTCGATTAATACATCATGGTTGTGAACAATAATATCGCGCCACATAACCGGGTTGCTTGACGCAATTCGGGTAATGTCGCGAAATCCTCCGGCCGCAAGCCGCTTAATAATTGGAAACATTTCTTCTTTCTTTTCTGCCTGATGGACGAGGCTTGCCGCGATTAAATGCGGAAAATGGCTAATGACCCCGGTAATGGAATCGTGTTCTTCAGGTGTCATGACAATAAATTGCGCTTTTGTTCCCTTTAAAAGCTTTTTTAATTGTTCTATTTTTTCCGGACGTTCGTTGCTGCCAGGCGTTAAAATATAAAACGCATTTTCAAATAGATGAGTTTTCGCTGCCGCAACGCCTGATTTATGTGAGCCCGCCATTGGGTGACCGCCAATAAATGTTACTGTTTTCGGCAAAGAAACGCTCGCATGATCGACAATTTTTTTCTTTGTGCTGCCGACATCTGTGATAATGACTCCTTCTTTCAAGCTTAGTTCTCCCAAAAACGTTAAAACGTTCAATGTTTGTTCAACGGGAGTTGAAATAATAATAACGTCCGCTGATTCAGCGCCTTCCTTAATAGATTCTGCTGATTGATCAATGATTCCCAATTTTTTTGCCATTTGCACTTGATCGTTATTTATATCATATCCGACCAATTGAACCGATGGATGCTCTTTCTTAATTGCACGTGAAATCGATCCGCCGATTAAACCAAGACCAATGATAAAAACTTTTTCCACAAAAAACCACCTGTTTCTGCTTTTTGGTAAAAAAAGAGGTGAGCATTCACCTCTTTTAGGAAAGTAGTTCCTTTAAAGTTTGAATCAGTGCTTCATTTTCCTCTTCTGTTCCGACAGTAATTCTCAGCGATGTCGGAAATCCGAGAGCTTTTCCTGAACGGACGATGAATCCTTTTTCAAGCAGCTGTTGAAAAAGCTCATCCGCATCCTTTTGAAAATCTATTAAAATAAAGTTCGTTTGCGAAGGGAAGTACTCAAGACCAAATTGTTCACAAAAATCATAGTATTGTTTGAGCCCTTCCCGGTTCAATTTTTTGCAGGTTTCGATAAAAGTTTGATCGTTTAGCGCTGCAATAGCAGCCTTTTGTCCAAGACGATTTGTATTAAAAGGTTCCCTTGCCGGCTCAATTAAGCGGATGAGTTCTTCATTTCCAATTCCATATCCTACTCGGAGTGCAGCTAGGCCGTATGCTTTTGAGAACGTCCGTAAAATTAATAGATTTGGAAATTGATCCAATAAGGCGACTGAATTCGGATAATCTTCCGCCGTCACATATTCGTAATACGCTTCATCAGATACGACAAGGACATACTTCGGCACTTTGTTTAAAAAATTAATAAGCTCTTCTTCACTTATGTAAACTCCTGTAGGGTTATTCGGATTGCATAACCATACAATTTTTGTTTTGGAATCAATAGAGTCTGCCATTTTATCCAAATTGTGCCGACCATCTACAAGTTCAATTTCGCGAATTTCGGCATTTTCGATCACCGCATTATGCCGATATTGGGAAAATGACGGTGACGCCATTACGGTATTGAAGCCTTCGCTCAAAAGTGAACGTGACAGAATTTGTATAATATTATCTGATCCGTTTCCGAAAATGAGCTGATTTTCTTTTACGCCTACATGCTTTGCCACCTGTTTTCGCAGCTCTGCACTATAGCCGTCAGGATAGATCGCAAGAGATTCAAGCTCTTCTTGTATCGCTTGTTTCACTTTATCAGAACAACCGTACGGGTTTTCGTTTGATGCAAGTTTGATCACCTTTGTTAGACCAAACTGTTCTTTTACTTGTTCAATTGGTTTTCCAGGTTCGTATGGCTTCAGCGACTTTAACTGTTCTTTTACCTCCAACCTTAACACCTCTTTCATCCCCTAATGGAGCAAACCGTTAATAAACCTTTCAAATTCCTGTAACCCGCTCTGTTTTGTATTCGCATTTGTGAGAAGCGGAATAAGCTTTTCAATTTGTTTAACAATCGCACTGCCCACAACGACGCCGTCACTTATTTTGAAAAATTTTTTTACATGCTCATTCGACGAAATGCCGAACCCGACAGCCACCGGAACTTCCGCATACTTCTTTACATGAGAGATAAAATCAGAAACGCGCTCATCAAATGATTGGCGTTCACCAGTCACCCCGAGAGATGAAACACAATATAAAAATCCTGCGGCGTTTTCAGCAATTTTTTTTATTCGATTGTAGGAAGTGGGAGCAACCATAGAGATAAAATAAATCCCATGCTCGTCACATTTTTTTCGCATCCATCCGCTTTCTTCGAACGGGAGATCAGGAATGAGAAGTCCTTCTAATCGATTTTTCTCCATTAAAGTAAAAAAGTATTTTTCTCCTAATTGTAGCACAGGATTGAAATAAGTAAAGAGAATGATCGGAATTTTTAAACCTCTTTCTTTCATTTTATATGCTAATTCCATCGCCTTTTCAATATTCATTCCATTTCTTCTTGCCCGGATGGATGCCTGTTGAATAACGGGGCCGTCAGCAAGCGGGTCCGAATAGGGAACGCCAAGCTCAATGGCTGACGCCCCGCATTTTTCTAAAGTAAGGGCGAGATCAATGGTCAACTCTTCATTCGGATCTCCAGCTGTAATAAAAGGAATAAAAAGCTTGTCAAACTGTTGAAACATGCTTTTGTTAGAAACCATTTTCAACTCCCCCTTTCGTTTTCATCAAAGTGTGAACATCTTTATCGCCCCGTCCGGACAAACAAATTAAAATTGACTGTTCATTTGATAAAGTTTTTGCTACTTCAATTCCTTTTGCAACGGCATGAGCAGATTCAATTGCGGCTAATATTCCTTCTGTTTTCGCCAATGTTTCGAGTGCTGCAATCGCCTCTTCATCTGTCACAGATTCATAAACGACACGCCCTATTTTTGCTAAATAAGCATGCTCCGGACCGACACCCGGATAATCGAGGCCGGCAGAAATCGAATAAGGCTCAATAATTTCACCGTATTGATTTTGCAATAAGTACGTCATCGAACCGTGAATAACGCCTTTCGTCCCCTTTGTAATTGTTGCCGCATGTTCACCCGTTTCCACTCCTTTTCCTCCTGCCTCCACTCCAATAAGCTTTACATCTTCTTCTAAAAACGGTGTAAACATCCCGATCGCATTGCTTCCTCCGCCCACACAAGCTATGACAACATCCGGCAGCTTGCCAAACTCGTTGAAAAACTGCTCTTTCGCTTCATCTCCAATGATCCGCTGGAATTCTCTTACCATCATCGGATATGGATGCGGACCGACAGCTGAGCCCATTAAATAAAAATGGTCTTCACAATGCTGAACCCAATATCGGATCGCCTCATTCACAGCGTCTTTTAATGTTTTATTTCCGCTTGTAACAGGCACTACTTCAGCACCTAGCAGCTGCATCCGAAAAACGTTGAGGCGCTGTCTATCGATGTCTTCTTCTCCCATAAATACTTTACAGTCCATGCCAAATTTCGCAGCGACAGTTGCTGATGCTACACCGTGCTGTCCGGCACCTGTTTCAGCAATAAGCTTCTTTTTTCCCATTCTTTTCGAAAGAAGCGCTTGACCAATAGCATTATTGATCTTATGGGCACCAGTATGGTTGAGATCCTCCCGTTTTAAAAAAATGTTTGCTCCCCCGACATGTTTTGTTAATTGGTCTGCAAATGTTAAAGCGGTCGGTCTGCCGGAATATTTTTGCAGCATTTGATGATATTGCTGTTGAAAAGAAGAATCACTTAATGCATCCTTTAATGCTTCTTCTAATTCATACAACGGCTTCATTAACGTTTCTGGTACATATTTTCCTCCAAATTCTCCAAATCTGCCATATTCATCAGGATATTTCATCAGCCTTTCACCTTCTCTATTAATTTTGCTATTTTTTCGACATCTTTTTTTTCATTTGTTTCAACACCGCTTGCAACATCAATGTTTTCAGCGCCTTTTTCAAGCAGCTCTGTTATGTTTTCAGGTGTAATGCCGCCCGCAATAAAACAAAGCTTCCGGTTATTTTTCGCCCATATTGTATAATCAGACACATTTGACCAGTCAAAAGCAACGCCTGTTCCGCCCCACATTCCTTTCACACGGCTGTCAATCACATATCCATCCACCCAATGTGAAAATTTTTCCATTTCCTCTATCACATGTTCATGATGAGGAAGAGCTTTCCAAACAGAAAGACCGAACTTTTCCTTTACCTGTTTTACAAATTCTTCATCTTCATCGCCATGCAGCTGTATGCAGTCTAATTCGACCGCTGCTAGCACATCCTCTAAAAATTGAATCGTCGGATGAACAAATACGCCTACTAGTTTTGGACGCATTTCTTTTTGAAAAGCTTCCATCCACCTGCCGACATCATTTGCCTTCACCTGCCGTCTGCTTTCAGAGGAAAAGATAAAGCCGATATAATCGGCTCCTTGATTGATGGAAACGGCTGTATCTTCAAATGTGCGGTTGCCGCAAATTTTGACGAGTCTCACTTTACACTCTCCTTAAACAGCTCATAAATTCCTTGTTCCGGGTCTTTTTTCCGCATGAGCGACTCCCCGACAAGCACGCCTTTTGCTCCATATTCATACACCGTTTGCAAATCTGCCATCGTGCTTATGCCGCTTTCACTGATCAATAAAATATCTTTCGGCACATATTTTTGAATCGTTTCCAGATGATGAATATCCGTATGAAAGGTTGTTAAATCCCTGTTGTTCACCCCCAGTATATTCGGCACAAATATATCTAGTATTCTTTCAAGAGTCTCGACAGAATGGACCTCCACCAGCACATCCAGCTCTAAGCTGACCGCTTCATCCCAAAGCTCCTTTAATTTTTTTGGCGGAAGAGCCTCCCCGATTAACAAAATGGCATCCGCTCCGATCCATTTCGATTCATACACTTGCTTTTTATCGATAATAAAATCTTTGCGCAAAACAGGAAGTTTCACCTTTTCTTTAATTTCAGACAAAAATGCGGTTGATCCTTGAAAAAACTTTTGATCGGTTAAAACAGATAAGCAGTCTGCCTTCCCTCTCTCATATTTTTTTGCAATATCGACAGGATCGAAATCTTCACGAATGACACCTTTGGATGGCGATGCCTTCTTCACTTCCGCAATGAGCCCAAGAAAACGGTTCGGGTTTTGAAGAGCAGCGAAAAATGATCTTTTTTCGAATGTTTTTTGGTCTAATTGCGTCAAATCAAGCTCTTTCACTTCTTGTTCTTTAACTCTTATGATCGTATCAAGCATAGCTCTCTTCCTTTCGGATGGCCAATCTCTTTAATTGCTGATAGGCGGTCCCGTCTTTTATGGCTGTTAAAGCCATCTGTACCCCTTCCGAAATGTTTTTTGCTTTTCCTGCTACGTAAAGAGCTGCAGCCGAATTTAATGCTACAATGTTCTTCACGCTTTCATTTCCTTTATTTTTCAGTACTTCCTCTATCATTTTAGCACTTTCTTTAGCATCTGAGACTTGTATTTCTTCAAGCTTCCCTCGATTCATTCCAAATTGCTCCGGAGAAATCGTATATTTTGTTATGTTCCCATCTTTTAGTTCTACGACATCCGTTTCATCACTGATCGAAATTTCATCTAATCCGTCCCTTCCTGATACTAACAGCACATGCTCTGAACGGAAATGTTTTAATGTTTCAGCCATTTTCTCCGCATGCTCCAATGATGAAACGCCAAGCACTTGTCGTTTTGTATTGGCCGGATTAGCCAGCGGCCCGAGCAAATTAAAAATCGTTCGGAATCCCACTTCTTTTCTTGCTTTGGCAACATGCTTCATCGATGAATGATAGAGAGGAGCAAACAAGAAGCTCATATTCGTTTCTTCCAGGCTTCTTCTTGCTTCTTCAGGCGTTGTTTGGATTGGGATGTTTAAACATTCGAGCACATCAGCGCTGCCGCTTCTTGAAGAAACAGCGCGGTTTCCGTGTTTTGCGACTTTCACTCCCAACGATGAAGCTACAATGGCAGATGCGGTTGAAATGTTAAATGTTGATGCTCCGTCTCCGCCCGTTCCGCAAGTATCAACTGCATTTTCAAATCCTTCAAGCTGAGTCATATTTTCCTTCATCGCTTTCACAAATCCCGTCATCTCTTCGACCGTTTCGCCGCGAAACCGTAAAATAGTGATGAGACTGGCAATTTGACTGTCCGGAACCTTTCCTTCCATGATTTTTTTCATAATATCTTCTGCTTCAGATGCTGAAAGAGTCTCACCATTAATGCACTTCTCCAATATATGCTTCATGCCCTCTTCCTCCCTTTTTCTAAAAACAATTGTTCTGCTAATTCGATCGTTTGAATGAGCGCACTCGCTTTGTTTCTTGTTTCTTCCCATTCTTTTAAAGGAACAGAATCGGCAACGATCCCAGCCCCCGCTTGGACATATGCCTTCTGATTGCTCAGCGTGATCGTCCGAATTGTGATGCATGAATCAATGCTTCCATCGAAGCTGATGTATGCAACAGCCCCCGCATAGCTCCCCCTGGCAGTCGGCTCCAGCTCATGAATAATTTCCATCGCACGTATTTTGGGGGCGCCTGAAACGGTTCCGGCAGGAAAAGCCGAAATTAACGCATCAATCGGATGAATGCTTTTTCTCAATTTTCCTCTCACTTTTGAAATGAGATGGATAACATGTGAAAAATAAGCTGCATCCAGAAGTACAGGTGTTTTGACCGTCCCGTATTCAGCAACTCGGCCGATATCATTTCTTGCTAAATCAACAAGCATATAATGCTCCGCTAGTTCTTTTTCATCCTGCAGCAATTGGCGAACGAGTCTTCTATCTTCTTCCTTTGTTTTGCCCCGCTTTCTCGTGCCGGCAATAGGATGAATTTCAACATAATCGTCGCGAACATGAATCAATCTTTCCGGTGAACTGCCGATAAGCTCTTGGTTTGATAGTTTTATATAAAATAAATAAGGGGAAGGATTGATAATTCTTAAAATTCGATATAATTGCAGACCGGTTACCGATACTTGTTTTTCAAAGCGCTGCGAAAGAACTCCTTGAAATATATCGCCAGAACGAATATATTCCTTCATTTTTTCAACATGATGCAAAAATTGTTCTTTTGTATAATTCGATTCAAATCCGGCGAAAGAAACCGGTTCTTTGTTTGACGGGATGAAAATATTTCCTTCCGGCTTGACGTTTTTTAATTCATTGCGATATTGAAAAATGCGTTCCTTTCCCGCCTCAAATATTTGCTTCAGCTCTTGTTCGCTTTCGTTTCCTTCTAGCTCTCTGTAATGAATAAATGTCAGCAGTTTTTCCCTGTGGCTATATGCAATGACCGTTTGGCAAATGACCAGTTCACATACAGAATGGGTTCTGTCAGCATGACGATGAGCTGGAATTTTTTCAAATAGGCTGACCGCATCATAATCGATTTTTCCGACAGCTCCGCCTGAAAACGGCACATCGATCGCCACTTTTTTTACATTGAAGCTTACCGTCATTCTATGAAACAATGCTGATAACGAAACATCTTTGTCCATGACCATCTGTTTTCGATTTTGCAGCTGGAACGTTCCATTTTCTTCCTTGATAAAATACATCGGCTCAAGACCGATAAACGAGTAGTTGGACCAGTTCGACTCGCTGTCATTGCTTTCTAAAATATAACAAGCATCGGTTTGCAGCGTTTGAAATATTTGGATAGGTGTCAGCATATCGACATGATATTGCTCGATAATGGGAACCGTCTTATATTTGCGGCAATCCTGCAAAAAATCTTGAAAGGTTGTTGCCATTGAAGTACTCACTCCTCCAAAGTATTTGGAGAATGAGTCATAGAGGATCGTTTTTGAGGGATGAAATTGATAATAAAAATGCCCAAAAACATTACGTTTTTGGGCAGTCGATCAATCTATCTTCCTAAACCACTCATCTATTACTTCCTCGACTCATTCTCAACTACCCTTAACTAAACTCAGCTCATTTCAGGTCATATAAAAACTTTCTTATTCGCCATATTATCGGATACAGCATTATTTGTCAACAAGATCCGGTCGTAAAATTTTTGCCTTCTCTAAATAAACATGGCAAATATCGTTTTGGGCGGCTTCTGTATTAATATGCATCATCACCCTTACGCATTTCTCAAGGGCGCCTTCAACGGCTATTTCCTGCATGCATGTCACAGGAACATATTTCCAGCCTTCAATATTTCTTAATGCTTTTGCAGGGAAGCAGGCATTTAAATCATTTGTCGCCGAAATAAACACGGAAGCTACTTGTTCAGGGGCAATGTTGTTTAATCGAATCATCTCCCTTAAGAGCCTCTCCGTGCTTTCTACAATCTGTTCTTCATTATTTTCCGAAACGGTGATGGCCCCTCTAACACCTCTTATCAAACGCATCCCTCCGTTCTCCACTCATTAAGAAATGAATATAATGTATGCGTGTCAAACGTCTTAAGTACCGGATTGCCGATATCCTCGAGAAGCACAAAACGAATCTGGCTATGTACCGTTTTTTTGTCTTTTTTCATTCGTTCAAGAAGCGATTCGGTTTGAATGGTTTCATCGATTTTGACAGGAAAGCCGATTTCGTTAAACCAATTTTTGATCGATTTATATTGAAAATCTTTGCGGAACATCTTTTCACTCAGCCATAGAGCAAACAGCATGCCGCATGCAACGGCATCTCCGTGGGAAATCTTCCCGTAACCTAACTCCGCTTCGAGCGCATGGCCGAGAGTATGACCGAAGTTTAAAAACGCCCTTTTTCCCGTTTCTCTTTCATCTTCAGCGACAATTTCTGCTTTCACTTCAATTCCCTTTCGTATAAACCATTGCAGCTGTTCGCTTGTTACATGATTCAACGAATGGATCGTTTTCATTAAATTTTCAACAAATGAACGATCATTGATGAAGCCGTGCTTCACCACTTCCGCAAATCCTGAGCGGATTTCTAGAAGAGGCAGTGTTTTTAAAAACTGTGTATCATAAATAATGGCATGAGGCTGATGAAAAGCCCCGATCATATTTTTTCCGAGCGGATGGTTAATGGCCACCTTTCCCCCGACAGCACTGTCATGAGCCAAAAGGGTCGTCGGCACTTGAATGAACGGAATTCCTCTCATAAATGTTGCAGCTACAAAGCCTGCTAAATCACCCACTACACCGCCGCCAAAAGCAATGATTACGGATTCTCTGTCCAGATTGTTTTCTAAAGCAAAGGTCAAGCATTTATAGTACGTTTCAAATGATTTAGACTGTTCGCCGCTCGGAACAACACATGTCAATACGTCCAAATCAAATGCTTTTAATACCGACTCTAATTTTCCGCCATACAGATCCTTGACTGTTTGATCAGTAATGATCAAAATTTTCGAAGGATTATTGCAAACAGACAGAAGCCATTCTCCGACATTATCGATAATTCCGTCTCCTAAAAAAACTGGATACGGGCGACTTTTCGTTTGAATCATCATCTGTTCCATTAAAATTCCCTCGCATATTGTTTCATACGTTCGATATTTTCCCGAATAAGGTCAATGCGATCAAGACCAAACTGTTCAACGATCGCTTTGGCTACTTCCCATGCAACAACTGCCTCCGCCACAACACTTGCAGCCGGGACTGCGCAGCTGTCCGATCGTTCAATGCTCGCCAAAAAAGGCTCTTTCGTATCAATGTCAACGCTTTGTAAAGGTTTGTACAGTGTTGGAATTGGCTTCATGACTCCTCTGACGACGATGGGCATGCCGGTCGTCATGCCGCCCTCAAAGCCTCCCAGATTGTTTGTTTTGCGATAGTATCCTTTCTCTTCGCTCCAAAGGATTTCATCATGAACTTCGCTGCCAAAACTCCGTCCCGCTTCAAATCCCAAGCCGAATTCAACCCCTTTAAACGCGTTGATGCTTACGATCGCTTGCGCTATTTTGGCATCCAGCTTTTTGTCCCAATGAACATAGCTGCCGACACCAGGCGGCATTCCTTCAACAATCACCTCAACGATGCCGCCGATGGAATCACCCTTTTCTTTTGCTTCGTCGATCGCCTTCATCATTTGCTGAGCCGCATTTTCATCTAAACAACGCACAGGTGAGTTCTCTGTCTTTTCCTTTAACTCAGCAAGCGTCGAATAGTCCAATTTTTGCGCACGGACACCGCCAATTTCAATGACATGTCCTGCCACTTGAATGCCGAGTTCAGACAAAATTTTCTTCGCAACAGCTCCTGCTGCCACCCTGACAGTTGTTTCCCGGGCAGAAGAGCGTTCAAGCACGTTGCGCATATCACGATGTCCGTATTTGATCGCCCCGACTAAGTCGGCATGGCCTGGGCGAGGTCTCGTAATTTTTCGTTTCATTTCCGCTTTCTCCGATTCAGAAATCGGCTCTGCCCCCATAATTTTCGTCCAATGGGCAAAGTCTTTATTTTCTACAACTAGCGCTATTGGTGATCCTAGCGTTTCGCCATGGCGCACTCCGCCTAGAATTTGCACCTGGTCTTTTTCGATTTGCATTCTTCGACCGCGGCCATAGCCTTTCTGTCTTCTTGCAAGCTCAATATTGATGTCTTCTTTCGTTAGAGGAAGCCCTGCCGGAACTCCTTCTATAATCGTCGTTAATTGCGGGCCGTGAGATTCCCCTGCTGTCAAATATCTCATACTAGCAAACTCCTTCCCATAACACTTTAACGCTTTTACGCTTTTATGCTTTTACGTAACTATACCATAAGATTTTTTGTTTGAATAGAAAGATCTTTGCTATTGCTACAATCGTGTATAAAAAAACGTTTCGATCGTTTTTAATCCATATTTTTCCGGAGTGAAAATTTGCTCTGTGCTGCCAACAAATAAAATCCCGTTTCGTCTAAGCGAGTTGCTGAATTTTTCATAAAGCTCTTTTTTCGCAGACTCAGTAAAATAAATGAGGACGTTTCGGCATACGATCAAATCAAAATCTGTTTCAAAGCGGTCTGACAGCAAATTATGCTTTCTAAAAGTAACCGAGCGTTTAATGTCTTCTTTTACATGATAGAAAGAGCCTTCTTGCTGAAAATAATTAGTTTTATATTCAAGAGGTACTTCTTTTAGCGATCTTTCCGGATAAATTCCAATTTGTGCTGTTTTAATCGCTTGTTCATCTATATCTGTGGCTAATATATATGAGTCTTTCAATAGCGAATTTTGTGCTAAAATCATCGCAATTGTGTAAGGTTCTTCTCCCGTTGAGCAGGCAGCGCTCCAAACCTTTATATGTTTTTTACCATTCAGCAAACGCGGAAGCAATTTTTTTTCAAGGATGTTCCAGCGCTGATAGTTGCGAAAAAATTCAGAAACATTAATAGTCATCCGATCTAAAAAAAGATTGTATAAACATTTATCCTTTTCCATCGCTAAAAAAAACTCGTGAAAGGATTGAAAGCCTTTTTTTTCATACAATGATTTTAATCTTCTTTTCATTTGAGTCTCTTTATATAACGACAGGTCAATCCCACTTTTTCTTTTTATCTTTTCGATAAATGCAACATAGTCCTTATCTGTCACTTTCCGATCTTCCCCCGAATGTAATGTAGAAAACCCTAATCAAACCATTGTTTGATTAGGGTCAGATGTTAATAGATCCATGCATCAATTTCACGGTCATATTCTACAAGCTCTTCAGCTTTAAAAAACAATTGAATTTCCCGCTCAGCGCTTTCAGGTGAATCAGAACCGTGAATTACATTCTTCCCTACTGTTAAACCAAAATCGCCGCGAATTGTTCCAGAAAGGGCATCCTTTGGATTGGTTTTTCCCATCATTTGACGGGCAATTTCGATTGCATTTTCGCCTTCCCAAACCATTGCAAAAACCGGTCCTGAAGTGATGAATTGAACGAGTTCATTGAAAAAAGGCTTTTCTTTATGTTCTCCATAATGCTGCTGGGCCAATTCTTCAGAGATTTTCATTAATTTTGCACCGATAAGCTTCAGCCCTTTTTGCTCAAATCTTGAAACGATTTGTCCAATCAGCTGCCGCTGTACACCATCAGGCTTTACCATTAAAAACGTCTTTTCCATCAACACATCCACCTCGAAAATTTCTTTATGTATAAGTACAAAATCCACAAGAAAATAGTATCATTATTAAAGCGGTTACGCAAACTAAAATTTCCTTTTTCCAATATATTTGGCAATATTGTATAGCGAAGTTCGCGCTTTCCCGTGCTTGAGGCCTTCCAATTGATGAAAGCTCTTCTGCAAATAGCGGTCACTAATATTCATCGACTGTTCGATTGCTCTTGATTTTTTAATTTCATAAATAATCGGCTTGATTTCTTCAGCAGTTGTTTGATTATTGATTTTGACAATTTTTTTTCTTAATTCTTCATTTTGCATGGCAAACAAAACAGGAAGGGTAATGTTTCCTTGAAGTAAATCGCTCCCAACTGGTTTTCCAAGCTCTTCTTCCGTAGAGGTAAAATCTAAAAGATCGTCAATAATTTGATACGAAATTCCAACATAATAACCGTACAAATAAAGCTTTTTACAAACGGATTCTGGAGCGCCGGAGGCAAGAGCGCCCAATTGGCAGCTGACAGCAATTAATAAAGCTGTTTTTCTTTTAATTCGTTTGACATACGTCCGATAAGACTGATCAAAATTGTATTTATCGTTGATTTGTTCGATTTCTCCTAAACAGAGTTCAACAAGAGCTTTCGAAAGAACTCGGTGAATAAGCGGCTCGTCCAGCTCTGTTATGATTTCAAGAGCCCGTGCGAATAAGTAATCTCCAACATACATAGCAATGCGATTGTCCCATTTTGCATTAACTGTTGGTTTTCCTCTTCGCAGCTCAGCATTGTCGATGACGTCATCGTGTACCAATGAGGCGCTGTGAATCAGCTCTAAAGCGACGGCAACCGGTTTCATACGGTCAATGTTATAATCTCCGAACATTCCTGACAACAATACAAAAACAGGGCGAATCCGTTTTCCCCCTGCTTGAAGAAGATGAATCCCGGCTTCACGTATTAACGGATCTTTTGTTTGTACGGAAGACAGCAATTCATTTTCAATCACTTCAAGGTCTTTTGTTAAAAAGGAATAGAATGATTTTAACTTCATTTATTTCACCTTTGTTTCCAATTTCGGTTTATAACCTAAGTGCATTGCTGCAACACCGCCTGTAAATGGCTTCACTTCTACATTTATAAAACCAGTTTGCTCGAACATTTTTTTCAGCTCTTTCATGCCAGGAAATTGACGCGCGGACTCCTGCAGCCAAGAATATTCTTCATAGCTTTTAGCAAATATCTTGCCGAATAAAGGCATGATAAAGCGAAAATAAAAATAGTAAAGCTGTTTGAAGCCAATCAAGGTCGGCTGTGATGTCTCCAAACAAACTACCATTCCTCCGGGTTTCAATACGCGGTACATTTCCGATAGAACCTGCATATAATCAGGAACATTTCTGAGGCCAAACCCGATGGTCACATAATCAAACTCGTTTTCAGGAAACGGCAAATCCATCGCATTGCCGTGAATAAATGAAATATTGGAAAATTGTCTTTCCTTTGCCTTTTCCTCACCGATGCTTAACATATTTTGGCTAAAATCAAGTCCTATGACCTTTCCGTTTTGCCCGACTGCTTCCCCGAGCGCAAGCGTCCAGTCCCCCGTTCCGCAGCAAACATCGAGTGCGTAGGAACCTTTTTTCACATTCATTCTCCGCATCGTTTCTTTTCGCCATGCAATATGACGATTAAAGCTGATCACAGAATTCATCCGGTCATAATTTTTATAAATTTTTTCAAATACGCGGTGCACACGTTCTTCTTTCGATTGCTGCATTTTTTAACCTTCCTCCACTATCATATGCGAAAACCGTAATACATGAATTCGGTTCATAATAAATTGTTTTACGGCAGGCGAATATTTCAGACTTTTTTCCAACAGTTTATTAATTTCCCAGAAATAATGATTGCAGCATTCTATGAAAGTTCCAACTAAATCAATCGGGCTTTTAGATTTCTTTTGAAATTGTGTTAAAACGGACTGGCTATTTTTATCGTATTTATGTTTTTCTTCACATAAACGTTTATATGTTAAATATGTTTTGGAAATTTCCGGCCACGTCTCAATTTGAAAATGCTCTCCGATCCGTTGAAATAACGCGGTTTCCACAATGACGATGCTTTCGACTATTGCTTCAATCGACTGGCAGCTTCGGTCGTAAAGACGAATTTTATGCTCATTAATTTCTTTAATCGCGGTTGCAAGCGCACGAACCATTTTCAAGTCTTGAATTTCAGAAAGAATAAAATAATATAGACCGCTGAAATAATCACCTGCAATGACATTTAATTGTCTTTCAACAAAAAGCTTCTTATTTTCACATTCCGTTGTCGTTACTAAATCATGGGTATCAAGGGCTGATTGAACAAGCATGGCGGTCACAACATATTTTTCCTTCTTTTCATCTGCTATTTCCGCTTCTTCAAAAAGCGCGTAAAACAATAGCAGCTTGTCTTCATCAATTACAGGCTTTTGAATATATTGTTTAAGCACAGGATGTGAAAAATATTGGTCTAGCGAACGTTTTATTTGCTCCAGCTTTTGATAGATTTCCATCATTATCACCCTTGTCCCCCATATATCTCTATACTAACATTTACAAATTTTATTATATCATAACCACATTTTTTCATTAGGCTTTGTCGAAAAAGTAAAAGCAGAAATCCTGCTTATTTTCTCTCGCCGCTCTCAATCTCTCCATAGCTTGTTTGAATAAGCGCCTTGCCGCGAATTTTAATGGCAGAAGTGTGTTCCGTAAATTGAGCAATCATTACTTCTCCTTTATCAAGCTTTTCGGAATGGTGGAACCTAGTATCGGAACCTCTTGTCAAACCAATCACATTGACGCCATCTTCAATTGCTTTAATAACCACATAATCATTTTGATTCGGATTCATCTATCAACACCTACCGTTTATTTTTTTATTAATGACAGCACTTCGCTTCTTGCCGCAGCATCATTCAAAAAACATCCTCTGACTGCTGACGTTACAGTGATTGATCCAGGCTTTTTCACTCCGCGCATTGTCATGCACATATGCTCCGCTTCAACAACAACCATCACACCGTGAGGATCCAATGATTCGACTATGCTGTCGGCAATCGTTGACGTAATCCGTTCTTGCAGCTGTGGTTTTTTTACAACCGCTTCAACAGCGCGGGCTAGTTTGCTTAGTCCAGTCACTTTGCCGCCTTTTGGTATGTATGCAATATGTACTTTACCGAAAAAAGGAACTAGATGGTGTTCGCACATTGAAAAAAATTGAATATCCTTTACTAAAACAAGCTCTTCATGATCCTCTTCAAATACGGTTTGAAAATATTCTTTAGGATCCTGATCTATACCTGAAAAAATTTCCTCATACATATTGGCAACCCGCTTAGGTGTATCAGCCAATCCTTCCCTATTAGGATCCTCCCCTATAGCTTCTATAATTAAACGTACTGCCTGTTCTATTTGCTCTTTATTAATTTTTGGCATACTCGGCTCCTCCTATTGTCATTCATTCATACCGATTCTAGCACAATTAATGAAAAAAAAGCAAAATGAAGCTTCCTTTCCCGCAAATAGAACAGAAAACTTTTCTGAACAATCTCGCCTAAATAGGAAAAGCCCCAAAAAGGGGCTTATTCTGTGAAGAAATGCAGCGAGCATATGTAGTCGCTACTCATTTCTTAATTGTGTGCGTTCATTTCATTACTTGCCAGCAACTGCATCTTTAAGAGCTTTGCCTGGTTTAAACGCAGGCACTTTGCTTGCCGGAATTTCAATTTCTTCACCAGTTTGAGGATTGCGACCTTTGCGCGCTGAACGCTCACGCACTTCAAAGTTTCCAAAACCGATGAGTTGAACTTTGTCACCTTTTTTCAAAGATTCTAAAATTGTATCGAAAACAGCATCTACAGCTTTCGTTGCATCCTTTTTGGATAATTCGCTAGCTTCTGCTACAGCGTTGATTAATTCTGTTTTGTTCATTTAATGTTTCACCTCCTCCCAAAAAAGTTTCATGAAAATCCAGCTATTATACATTTCTTCACAGCTTTTAAGAATTCTATACATGCAACAACAAGAAGTTGGTGACTAGCTTATCATAAATGAAACAATATTTCATTTCAACAGTTTTTCATTTTCAAATTGGTTGCAAAGGATGATTCATCCTTATGAGAGAAGAATTTCTGTAAAAAGATTATCATAACAATAATGGCAGAATCAAGCACAATTCTATTAATTTCAGTCATTTTTCAATCGATTTGGCAAAAAGTTCGCCAAAACAATATAGGGAGACTGCATGAGCAGTCAACCCTTCCATCATTTGAAAACGCAGCTCCCACATATTTCCGTTTTCAAAGCGCCGAATTCTTTTTCTTTTCGTATGTTTAAAATCCCGGCTGCCGCTTGTTTTATCCGATCTTCTTCCTTCAGGTTCTTGGAAATAAAAATGTTTCAACCCTTTTCTTCCCCGCTATGAAATGCTTCTTTAATCACTTTTTCGGAAATCACTATTCTGCCCTCCCCTTTTATTTTGTATAGCATATGTGTCTTTACATTAATTCGTTTGGACCTTTAAATCGTTAAAAAAATGTGCGTTTGCCAACAGTGGCATGTTTTATCCACATTCATACTATTTAAATGAAAAACAGTGGAAAGAGGGATCAAATGGAAAAAGACTTGGAGAAAATTTCCTTATACATTCATCCGAAAGATTTGCTTTTTTTACAAAAAAATAAATGGGATGAAGACGGAGTTCCCGGCATGGTTTATTTAGGGAAGAAGAAGATCGATGCGGATATAATGTATCGTGGCTCTCATACTAGAAAAGCGAAAAAAAATCTTTTTTTATAAAATATTACCGTCCTTCACAATACAATAACGAAAAGGAATTTCATTTAAATGCGGAATATTTTGATCCTTCACTGATTCGCAATAAGCTTTCTTATTATTTTTTCGACCGTATAGGAGTATACGTCCCCGAAACAAAATTCACCCTTTTATCGATCAATAGAATCCATCAAGGCATTTATTTACGCCTTGAATCCGTCAATGAAGATTTTTTAGCAAAAAGAAAACTGCCTAAAGGCCCAATTTTTTATGCAATAGATGGTGATGCTAATTTTTCGTTATACAGCGATTTAGACCAAAAGGTAAAAAAAAGCTTATCACAAGGATATGAGCTAAAATACGGGGAAAATGACGATTTTAGTAAGTTCGAACAATTTATTTATTTTGTTAATACAAGCAATTCGTCCCAATTTTCTGAAGAAATTGAACAATATTTAGACGTGGAGCAATATTAAAATGGCTGACAGGTGTTATTTGCACACAAAATTACGATGGTTTTGTTCACAATTACGCACTTTACTTACATGGAGAAACAAGCCGTTTTCATATTATTCCCTGGGATTACGATGCGACATGGGGAATTGATGTCAACGGAGAAAAAATTCGACATGACTATGTTCGGGTAGAAGGATTTAACACTTTAACGGCAAGGCTGCTAGACGCCCAAAAGTATAAAAAACTTTACCAACAACTTTTATATGACACTATACAACATCAATTTACGGTAAAAAATTTGATAGATGCTGTATACGGTTATTATGAACAAGTGAAAAAGTTTATTAGCAAAGATCCTTATTTCCAATATACCCTTGACGAATTTAATCAACAGCCTTCACAAATTCTCGATTTTATCTCGAAAAGAAATCAATTTATCGCTTCACATTTAATGTTTTAGCAAGTTGAACGACGCAAATAGGCGATCGCTTATTTTTCATGAATTGGGTAAATGTTCTGTTGCTTTCTCCCATTTTGAACGTATAAATACATTATGATTGACCTGTATGGTTGAATGCCAAGGGAGGTTAAAGAAAATGACTGCAGCTGGAGAAAAATTTTATCAATATGTAAAGTCGCTTGTTGGAAAAATGATTAAGGTGAATAGAGGCGGTCCTGAAAGCAAAAGCGGTTTGCTTGCTTGATGTAAAAACTGATTATTTGGCCCTCTATTTATTCGAATCAAACAATGTTGTTTACTACCAATTGAAACACATTAAAAGCATTACAGAAAATTCTAAGACAAATTTCAAACCTTTACGACTGGAAGATGTTGGACAAAACGCTTCGAAAAGCGACAGCTTCCGCCACCTAATGAAATTATTTCAGTACGAATACCTTCAAATTAACCAAGGCGGCCCTGAAGCAATGAGCGGGAAGTTATTAGATGTAACAAATCATTATGCTGTTCTCTACAAAGATGATCAGGTGATCTATCTCAATTTGGAGCATATTAAAAGCTTCTCATTAAACAAAAGCAAAAACGCTGAAGAAAAGGAAACCGTCCGCTATTTGAAAGTAAAAACATTTGATGAAATACTCAATTATTTTATTCATAAATGGGTTTCCATTAATTTGGGAGGACCGGAAGCGCTCGAAGGTGTTCTGTCATACAGCGGAAATGGGACATTCATTTTAATTAACAAAGAAGAAGTCATTCGAATTCAGCCGTTCCACGTTCGAAGCATTTTTGAAGGTTCCCGTGATCAGAAAAAAAATGAGAACAAACAAACTGAAAAAAAAGATCGATCCGATCGTGATAAAAGAACTTCAACGGAAAAAGATTCTAAAAGCGGACAAAGCACGTACGAGATTGAGCATAAAAACACTTACTCACACTCAGAACGTCATGTTAGAACCGATGATCTTGATAGAAGGACTAAACGGTCAATGCCAGATGATAGAAGAAGAGCTTCGAATGCCTATATAGAAAGAGCAGAGATACAGTTGCAATCAATGCCGCATCCTGAAAAAGTAGTCAAAACTGTCCACTATCGTTGGAAAGGTTAGCTAGCGTCTCCGCCATCAAATTCCCCCTCTGTTTTTGTTTCAGTGTTTCAAAGAAAGGAGGCATTGAAGTTTTGAGATTTTCTGAACTTATTGACGAACAAGTAAAAGCAGAAATAAGCGGCAAAAACGAAATTATCGGAATTTTAGTTGACGAAGGATTAGATGTGATCGTGCTTTATAATGGTTATAAATATATATATATTCCTCTTCTACATTTACACAGTTTGGAAAAATATGATGACGAAAATCCGATTAAATACGATCACAAAACGATTAAACCAATGTTTATTGAGGAAGATTCCATTTCCTACCGAAAAATATTAATCAATGCTAAAGGAATGTTTGTTGAAATATATGTAACTGGAAATAAAGCTTTACACGGTTATATTACATCTGTCTTAACTGACTACTTTGTTTTTTATTCCCCTGTGTTTAAATATGTTTTAGTGTCTTTTCAGCATTTAAAATGGCTCATTCCATATCAAAACACAACAACGCCATACTCGTTAAACGAACATGAATTGCCAGTGGTGCCCGCCATGATCACCGTTAACCGCACCTTTGAGGAACAATTAAAAAAATTCATCAACAAATTAGTTGTATTTGATCTTGGGGAAAAACAAGGAAAAATCGGAGTGATAAAGTCTGTTCAGCAAAACTTCGTCGAATTGGTAACAGCTGAAAGCCACACGGTGTTTTTAAAAATTTCCCATATAAAAACAGTGCACGTTCCGTAAACGCTTCCGCCTTCTTAAATACGTTTCACCTAAACCGTTGCTTCAATTTATGAAAAAAATGGGGTGAAGCACACCCCATTTTTTAACATTATACAAACAAAAGCTTGATCCAATAGTATAAACAGAACATCGTAAATATTAATGTTGGCGGAATGACAACAAATGTTACTTTCACATATTTTCCCCAGCCGATTTTCATTCCGTTCTCTTTTAAAATGTGCATCCATAAGAGCGTCGCTAACGTACCGATCGGAAGCAGCAATGAGCCGATATCACTGCCGATGATGCTTGCTAAATAAGCTGTTTTTAACGTGATTTCGTCCAATCCGAAATTTGTAAGCACCATTGAACCGATCATTAATGCCGGGTGATTATTAAAGATATTGGATAAAACAGTGATCAGTCCGCCCATCCAAAAAATTCCGCTTGCTACATCTGTCATCAACGGCTTTAACAGCTGAAGGAAAAAAGTAACTAATCCGATATTTTTCAAGCCATAAACGATGATGTACATGGAAAAAGCAAACAGAAATACTGACCATGGTGCTTTCATTAAAACATCGATTGGACTTAAACGAAGCTTATACCATCGCACCGTTAATAAAACGATTGAACCAAACAGAGCCACAAGCCCTATCGAGATTTCGAAAAGTGAAGCGACAAACAGACTGATTCGAACAACGATCACAAACATCAACATTTTCATCATCATACTTGTCTTCTCTTTAAAAACTTTTGGCAACAATTTAGGCTTCAAAGGATGATACGATTGGATGAAAAAGTTCTCATCTTTTGGCACGTTTATCACCCTTTTTGGAATGTCTTTATAAAAAACGAAAAAGAGCAAACTGACCATTAGCAACAACCCGGTCACAGTAGGTGCGAAAATCATTGCCGTATGCATGTATAAATCCATTCCTACAATCTTTAATGCGATCAGATTTACAATGTTGCTGACACCAATTGGCGCGCTTGAAGCGGTGGCAACCAGCGCTCCACTTAGAAGGTACGGAATTTTTTCGTGATGTTTTAAACGAAGGTGATGAAGAAGTAGCAGTAAAATAGGAGTCGTAATTAAAATGCTTCCGTCATTATTAAATATGACAGTCATGAAAAAACAGAGAAGATTCGTATATCAAAACAATCGGATTCCAGATCCGTTAGCTTTAAATGCCAACTGATGAGCACACCATTCGAAAAAACGAAAGCTTTCCAGAACGATTGCCATAACAATCGTTGCGATAATCGTAACAGAAGCTTCTGTTACATTTAAAGCAATTTCCGACAATTCTTGAAAGCTGATTCCCCCAACGAATAATATGATAAGTGCCCCAATTGTTGCTGGAAATGCTTCATTTACTCCGCGGGGGCGCCAAAAAATCAAGATCATCGTTATGAAAAACACGAATAAAATCACTAAATCGCGGTCAACTAGCAAACTATTTCCCTTCTTCCTTACCGTCAGGTTCTTTTTAAATATCCACCATGGTTTCTATCACTCCTTATCACCTGTACTATATAAATATGTGTCTAACAATATCTCTGCCATCTATCAACAACCCATTTTCTATTAAATCCGCAAAAAACTATCTACTATTATCTCGGAAATCGATTCACTTGTCGGTTTTTTCGCTAAGTTGTTTAACCTTTTAAAAAAAATGATGTGTCTTTTCAAAGGCCGGAAAACGCAGGGCAGAACTTCTTGTCAAAAAAAAAAAAAAAACAGGGCTCACTCGTTTGCCCCTTGTGAAAAAAACAACGGCCAAAAAACCGTTGTTTTTGACCTTTTGATCTTTTATAATATGATTGCTATGAGCCCGCCTGACCCCTCGTTGATGATTCTTTCCAATGTTTCTTTTAATTTGTAGCGGGCATTTTCAGGCATCAACGACAATTTTGCTTGTATTCCTTCTCTGACGATCGAGCTTAAGCTTCTTCCGAATATATCGGAATTCCATATGGACAAAGGATTTTCTTCAAAATCTTGCATTAAATAACGCACAAGCTCTTCACTTTGTTTTTCTGTGCCAATGATCGGCGCAAATTCAGATTCAACATCTACTTTAATCATATGAATGGAAGGTGCGACTGCTTTGAGCCGGACGCCGAATCTCGATCCTTGGCGGATAATTTCCGGTTCATCCAGACTCATATCTGATAAAGCCGGTGCTGCTATGCCGTAACCTGTCTGTTTTACCATTTTTAAAGCATCGGCTACTTGATCGTATTCCGCCTTAGCGTGTGCAAAATTTTGCATGAGCTCAAGCAGATGATCCTTCCCGCGTATTTCAACACCGACAACTTCTTTTAAAATTTGATCGTACAGCTCATCCGGCGCAAACAAATCGATCTCCGCAATCCCTTGGCCCATTTGAATACCAGCTAGTCCAGCCCGCTCAATAAAATCATACTCACTGAACTGCTGGACAACTTGATTGACATCACGCAGACGTTTGATATCTTTTACTGTTTCCTTCACCGTTTCTTGATAGCTCGTGCGAAGCCAATGATCTTCTCTCAGCACCATCACCCAGCTGGGCAAATTCACATTGACTTCCAAGACTGGAAATTCGAAAAGCGCTTCTCTCAATACATTCGTTACATCAATTTCCCTCATGCTTTCCACGCTCATAGCAAGAACTGGAATATCATATTTTTCATTTAATTCTTTTCTTAAAGCCTCCGTATCCGGATGATGAGGATGCACAGAATTAATAACCATAATAAATGGTTTTCCGACTTCTTTTAACTCTTCAATTACTCGTTCTTCCGCTTCTACGTAATCTTTTCTAGGAATTTCGCCGATTGAACCGTCTGTTGTGACGACTACACCGATTGTTGAGTGGTCTTGAATAACCTTGCGGGTGCCAATTTCCGCTGCTTCATGAAACGGGATCGGCTCCTCATACCATGGAGTGTTGATCATTCTCGGCCCATTTTCATCTTCGTATCCCTTTGCACCAGGCACTGTATATCCTACGCAATCTACTAATCTTATATTGACATCAAGGCCTTCATCAACATGGACGGTGACCGCTTGATTCGGGACAAACTTTGGCTCCGTTGTCATAATGGTTTTGCCTGCTGCGCTCTGAGGGAGCTCATCTTGAGCACGTGCTTTATCCGCTTCATTTTCAATATTGGGAAGAACAACTAATTCCATAAACTTTTTTATGAATGTTGATTTACCGGTTCTAACTGCACCAACGACCCCTAGATAAATATCGCCGCCAGTTCGCTCTGCAATGTCTTTGAAAATATCTACCTTTTCCAAGTGATTCCCTCCCGACTTTCAAGTCTTATAACATCCATACATTTACAATTCTTTAGTCATTACATATTTATGATGTTGTCCTATCTAGTTATGACTGTAAAAAAAGAATTTCTTCCAAAAAGAAAAGAACCTTTCTCTTAAATTGTATTCTTAAGAAAAAGGTTCATGACTTATTTTATTAAAAATACCGGTTCATTTTTTTCATTCACAGTATATGGAAGGGAAAATGCAGGGACGAACGGGGAGTTTTCTACTAGCAAATGACGGATATCTTCCCCCTCTTTGAATGATCTTTTTGATTCCTTAATGGCACGGTATAAATCTAAGCTGTAATCAACGTAAACTTCTCGATTGTTGTCGATCACAAGCGGAAGATTTTCCCCTGAGTACGGACTCTTCACATGAGGAGGCTCTTTTAATCCTAGCTTTTTATAGTTCAGTGTAAATACATTTTTCGCTATTTGCTTTTCATAAGGAGGATATTCATGAGCATTGATCCTCATCTTTAGTTCACGGATCGCCTCTGCTATTCGTAAATCGATCAGCTTTACGGTTGGATTTTTTTCCACATCGACTAAAACATATAAGTAAATGCCTCCATTTTCAAACGCGGTGCCAGGGGGCTCAGGCAAATATTCAGGAATCAACAGATTGAAATCAATAGGGTATTTTTCATAAATAGGCGTTGATTTGTCTCTCGTTTTAATCGGCAAAAGCCCTTCCGTATCAGCTTTATATTGTTCTACTGCTTTTTGCACGGATTGTATTTGCGCTTCATAAGGTATTTCATTTTTATGTAATCGTTCTTCTGGGTATAAACATCCAGATAAAAGCAAAACAAACATGATAGAGATGAAAGATTTCATTATGCTTTTCTTGTTCATCCTCGTCTTCCTCACTTTGCCTACTCGCTTGTCGGTCCGGAAAAGACTACGAAAAAAATGATAATTCCTGCTAAAATCATAAAAAAATAAGCAATCACTGCTGTGATAGATTTCAAAAATCCTTTTAGTTTAAAACGGCTCAAGTATATGGAAAAGACCGCGATAAACATAAAGGCCATCGCTGTGAGGGCAATCCACATTTTCATTAGACCTTCTGACATTGTGATCCACTCCTTCTATTCCTACCAATCATTTTAACATATGCTCTTTTTCACGCAATTGTTTTCCATATAAGAATCGAATTCAAAAAAAAACTGAAGCAGCTGGGAAATGTGCTACAGTTCTTCATTTCGATTTTCTAATATGTTCACAAGATCTTCCATTTCATGCGTTTTAACTCTCGCCATAAGCTCTTCGACTGCTTCTTTCGGATCTTTTTCGTGAAACAGCACTTCATAAAGGACATTGATAATCGGCATTTTTACTGAATATTTTTCAGAAAGCTGTTTAGCTGCTTTTGTTGTTCTTACTCCTTCGACAACCATTCCCATGCTTTCTAAAACTTCATCTAGTTTTTTGCCCTTTCCTAGCAAATGGCCGGCACGCCAATTGCGGGAATGCACACTTGTGCAAGTGACAATTAAGTCGCCGATTCCGGCAAGACCAGAAAATGTTAATGGATTGGCACCCATTTTACAGCCTAATCTTGAAATTTCCGCCAATCCTCTAGTTATTAAAGCAGCCTTCGCATTGTCCCCGTATCCAAGGCCGTCGCTGATTCCGGCAGCTAAAGCAATAATGTTTTTCAGCGCTCCTCCAATTTCAACCCCGATTATATCCGGATTCGTATACACACGAAAATAGCGGTTAATAAATAAATCTTGAACAAATTTTGCTGCTTGAATATTTTTGCTCGCAGAAGTCACTGTTGTCGGCTGTCTCAAAGACACTTCTTCCGCATGGCTTGGACCTGATAATACAACTACGTCCTTCAAAAGGTGAGGAGGCATTTCTTCTTCAATAATTTCGGAAATTCTTTTTAATGAACCCGGCTCAATCCCTTTTGAAACATGGACAATTAAAACCGGCCGATCAATGGCTTCTCTTAATTGACTCAGCACTTCTCTTATCGCTTTTGTCGGGACTGCCAAGACAATCGTTTCCACATTTTCAACCGCATCCTTTAAGAAATAAAATCCGGTTAAATTGTCCGGCAATGGGACATTTGGCAAATATTTCTCATTTTTTTTTGTACGATTGATCGCTTCTATATGTTCTTTCCGATGTCCCCAAAGATGCACTTCATGACCATTGTCGCAAAGAACAATTGCAAGCGCTGTTCCCCAGCTTCCAGCTCCCAATATTGCCACCTTCGCCAAATTACTCACTTCCTTTTATTTATCTTCTTTTTCTCGCAATGATTTTAATAGGGGTTCCTTCAAACCCGAATGCATCGCGAATACGATTTTCCAAAAAACGTTCATATGAAAAATGAAGAAGCTCCGGATCATTTACAAATATGACAAATGTAGGCGGTTTAACAGAAACTTGTGTTGCATAATAGATTTTTAATCTCGTACCGTGGTCCGTTGGAGTCGGATTCATAGCAACGGCATCCATGATCACATCATTCAATACGTTTGTTTGGACACGCATCGCATGATTCTCGCTGGCAAGAATAATTTGAGGCATTAATGTGTGCAATCTCTTCTTCGTTTTTGCGGACAAAAAGACGATTGGCGCATAGTCTAAAAATAAAAATTGATCGCGAATATCTTTTTCAAACTCTCTCATCGTTCTTTCATCTTTTTCCACTGCATCCCATTTGTTTACTACAATGACAACGGCTTTCCCGGCTTCATGGGCGTAGCCAGCAATTCGCTTGTCTTGTTCAATAATTCCTTCCTCTGCATTTAAAACAACTAACACTACGTCAGAGCGTTCAATCGCTTTAAGCGCCCGCAAAACACTGTATTTTTCTGTTGTCTCATAAATTTTTCCTTTTTTTCTCATGCCAGCTGTATCAATGATGACAAACTCCTGCTTGTTATACGTAAACTTAGTGTCAATGGCGTCTCGTGTTGTTCCAGCAATTTCGCTGACGATCACTCTTTCTCCTCCTAAAATAGCATTTACTAAGGAAGATTTGCCGACATTTGGTCGGCCAATCAAAGAAAATTTAATGATGCCTTCATCATCATTTTCTGATTGGGGTTTTGGAAAATGTTTGCATACTGCATCCAAAAGATCTCCCAGTCCGAGCCCATGCGCTCCTGATATCGGGTACGGTTCTCCAAAGCCAAGAGAATAAAATTCATATATATTTTCCCTCATATCCGGGTTGTCCATTTTATTAACGGCAAGGACAACGGGTTTGTTTGAGCGGTACAATATTTTTGCAACTTCTTCATCAGCGGGAGTTACGCCTTCTCGACCGTTTGTAATGAAAATAATTACATCTGCTTCTTCAATCGCAATTTCCGCCTGATGACGAATTTGTGCTAGAAACGGTTCATCCCCAATTTCAATTCCACCTGTATCGATCAAGTTAAATTGGAAATTCAGCCATTCACAAGGTGCATAAATACGGTCACGGGTAACACCAGGTATATCTTCTACAATTGAAATACGTTCACCGACAATTCGATTAAAAATCGTCGATTTGCCGACATTTGGTCGACCGACAATAGCCACAACAGGTTTCGGCATACTAAAACTTCCTTCCTAATTTAAAACTCATCGCATTTTTTCACTATGTATAATGTTAAAGGGGCTACGCCTTCAAGAAATCGCAGCATGTTTTCGCCTAACTCCTTTTTCGGCATGCCCCGGAAGTTTTTTACCAAGCTTTTTTCCAACTACCCTATTATATAGCAGTTTATGAAATTGAACAACTGCCTTAAAAATGTTTCACAATGATATATATTTCCTCGCTTATGGCATGAGCAATTCCATCTAGAATCGCTTCTAAATTTTTTGCAATCGAATCCATTTCTTTTTGGTTATCACAAATAAAAACAGGTGCACCGCCTTTTATTTTTTTCTCATTTGTCGTAACGACCGCTAAAACCGCTTTCTCTAAAACCATCGTTTTTTCTCACCTTTCCTATTTGCCTTCGACTCCGTCGGCATGCGAATGGCATTTTCAAGCGTTGGCACGTTGCTGATCACTCGAATGGCGATATCCAAATCATGTTTTTGAGGAAGCACAAACACGCCGACTCTTCCATCCTCAAGATCTCGTTTTGCCAATGGGACTAAAGATGGTTCACCCGCATCGCGGTTTACGCCCAGCGCAGTTGAGACATCATGGAGAATCGCCTGACGTTGTCCGATGTTGGCAATCGTTGTTCTCGCATCAAATGATTTTGGTGTCAAAATAAACCCCATGCCATATTTTAAAACTAGTTCACGTTTTTCCGGGATGCCGATATTCATAATATAAATGTCATCGACATACAAGCCTGCACCGTCAAAATGCGGCTTTACATATTGAATGTCAACAATATCTTTCAATGTGCCTCCAGACATTAACACTTTAGAAATGATAAAGCAAACGACCGTCATCACAAGAGCCATCCAAAAGCCAAAGATTAAATAAGCAAGCGTAACAAATAAAGATGTGAAAATCACTAAATAATTTCTGCTTTCAAAGGCGATTGCAATTCCTTCAATATATGTACTTCCCCGAGGAACAAGCTCATATTGATCGAGCTCTGACAGTGTATTTCTTTCCATGTTGCGGACTTCGCGAAACTGCGATGCAGCCAACGTTAAAAAAGTAATGGCAGTAAACTCCTTTTCCATTATGGCCGGAACAGCAATCGTGCCGAGTCCCGCCGCTATAAATCCAAGTGCGATATGAATAATTTTTCCGTGCAAATATGTTGGATATTGGCGATAATCGGTTTTTAGCATAAAAAGACGGGCTAACACACCTACGAAGACACCATAAAAAATAGGAAGCGTGTATTCATTCATGACCCTTGCCTCTCCCTTGCATGTTTTTTGAATATATGTTCTAAAGAAGCAGCGAATGTTTTGAATGACGCCCATATGAGCAATGAAAAGATTCCGATTGACAGCATATCAAGAAAAGGAAAGTCGCCTATTACAATCGGTCGATAATAAGAATAAACTGCAGACGAAAAAAGAGCTTCTCCGTAACAAGATCCCAATATAAAAAATGCCATTCCTTCAAAAAAATCTTTGCTCAGCATATTGGATAAAATGACTCCTAATATAGATAAATACATTTGAACGTCAAGTAAAAACCAGACAGGATCAAATAAATAAAACAGCTTGACTCCTGCATAGGCAACCGTAATGATCAAAACGGAAAATAATGAATAAAATAAACGCTTAGTTCTATACAAGATGAAAAAACTAAGCAAAGCAAATAAGATATACGAAAAACCAACATGTATTTGTGTAAAGTGTATAAACGTTGCACTTCCTAAAATATTTAACAATATAAAAAAGGAGAGCCAAAAACGAGCATCCGTTTTTGGAAGCCAAAATGTTACAATTACCCAAATTATCCACATGAACCAATAATAATATATTCCTTCCATCTCCAACCTCCTACTATTTCCATTATGTGAAAAATTTATGGATGCTAACCGTACAAATTTTGAAATCAAAGCTAAAAGCGTATAAAAAGCAGTTAAAAGGCTGTGGGAGAATTGATTGCTGATGGATTGCTGTGAGAGGAAAATGTAAACATTTCACTGCCCGTCAAGAAAGGAATTTTCGCTATTTTTTTAGAACTCATAAGCCGATCTGTTTAATGGCAGAATGTCCGTATAATTTCTTTTCATAAAAAAAGGCTTCTAAATCATTATTTGTTTTTTAGGAGGGAGTTTTTCTGCAAAAAAATTGTGGGCTAATGAATACAGGCTGGATGTATCACTTGTTTATCTGCACAAGTTTTGATTTTTAATGGAGATACGAACGCAAAACGGACGTATCGGTTGCTTATTAAAAGCAGCGAAGAATTTTGTTCGCACATATAATCACGATATAGAGCAGCTTAGCAAAAATAGAACCGATACTGCAGAACTCAAAAGACAGCTTATTGAAGTGATATGGAAGCTATATACTAGGCGAGGCTTCGAACAATAACAGCTTATTACAGCGAGGATGGATCGTATCATTCTCAAGGATTTATGAAAAGAACAGCAGTGGAGAAGATGATAAAACAGCTCGTTATATGCTGGGCGGTGCTTATGGAGTCTTTATGGAGAACGCTCAAATGCGAAACGTAGATTTCGTTTGAGGATTGGCAATCGATACAAATTACCCTCATAAAACGACTAAACGGCCTCAGCCCTATGGAATATAGAGATAAAGCCGCTTAGAACATTTTTTATTCCGCTGTCACCTTGACAAGGGGCAGCTCGTGATGATCGCCTTTGTCTTTATTTTAATTTATTTAATTGCTCTCCGATCATTTCGCTTAGTTGAAATCCTGTCGATTCCTCTTTCGGACGATATTTGCGAAAATCTTCTTCACTACCGGTCCCATCATCTTCCAATTCCTTTATGCTTAAGGAAATCCGTTTCTCTTCTTCGTTTACATCAAGCACTTTTACTTTTACCTTTTGTCCTTCTTCTAATACTTCTTGAGGTGTGCCTATATGTTTTTTAGAAATTTGCGATATATGGACAAGACCTTCTACTCCAGGTAAAACTTCAACAAAAGCTCCGAATGAGACGAGGCGTTGTACAGTTCCTTCGACAACATCACCGGATTTGATTTTTTCAGAAATGTTTTCCCATGGACCAGGCAATGTTTCTTTAATCGATAGTGAAACCCGTCCATTATCCCGATCGACAGACAAAACTTTCACTTTTACCTTTTCGCCTTCTTGAAGCACATCTGACGGTTTATCTACATGAGCATGAGAGATCTGAGAAATATGTACAAGACCGTCAATCCCGCCGATGTCAACAAAGGCTCCGAAATCGGCTAAACGTTGGACTGTTCCTTCCAATACATCACCAGGCTGAATCGACTGAAGCACTTGCTGTTTTTTCTCTTCCTGCTCCTTTTCCACTACAGCACGATGAGACAAAATCACTCGATTTTTTTCACGGTTTAGCTCCACAACCATCAATGTCAATGTTTTTCCTTTATAATCTGAAAAATCCTCAACATAGTGAGGTTCAACCAATGAAGCAGGAATAAATCCGCGGACGCCCAAGTCTACCACTAAACCGCCTTTTACGACATCCTTCACTTCTGCCTCAAATACTTCTTTATTTTCAAATTTTCTCTCTAATTCCACCCAAGCTTTATCCGCAGCCACTTTGCTTTTCGATAAAATGACTGCTTCTTCCTCAACTTTAATGACCGCTAGTTCAAGCTTGTCATTTTCCTTTACAACATCTGAAGCTTTTTCAATATGCAAACTAGACAGTTCACTAATCGGAATGATGCCCATTTGTTTGCAATTTTTAATATCAACAATCACCTGCTTATCTTCCACTTTTGTTACAATTCCCTCTACAACGTCTCCCACTTCAGGCACAAAAACTTCACCTTGATTGATGTCCTCTACCATACCATTTACCTCCTTGGTCAAGCCATAGCAACTCAACAAAATATGTACCATTCTATTTAGTATGTCACAAGCTACTCTAAATAGAATGAAAAATACCTCTTTTCTATAAGTTCTAACAAAAAATTCCGTTTGTCAAGTTAAATCCATTGATTACCTATATTTTTCGAGCAAATTTCTAATTTCTGTCATGATTTTATCGGTCGCTTCTTCAGCTGAAATTTTTTTGTTTCGATAAGATGTAAAATCAATGGCTGGGCCGAAAATGACTTTCGTTTTCCGAAACGGTTTGTAAGAACTGACGACGGCGCATGGCAAGACGACACAATCTGATCTTAAGGCAAAAAAACCTGCACCAGCCAAACCTTTTCCGAGTTCACCTGTTTTGCTTCTCGTTCCTTCCGGAAAAATGGCTAAAACTTCTCTTTCTTTTAATATTTTCAAGCCTGTTCTTAACGCCTCTCGATCGGAAAAGCCCCTTTTGACCGGAAACGCCCCCAATGCCCGGACGATCAGGCTGAAAACCGGAATTTTAAACAGCTCCTCTTTAGCCATAAAACGGAGCTGCCTTGGTGAAACGATACCAATCGTCGGAGGGTCCAAATTATTAATATGATTGGAACAAAGCAGCACGGCACCATCCATTGGAAAATGTTCCTTTCCGATCACTTCGACCCGAAAGAGCGGTTTAATAAAGCAGTAAACAATTGCCTTTGCAAATTGATAAAATTTACCCATTTCTTACAGCCTTTCTTTTACCAATTCTTTAATTAATTCCGCCACCTCTTCAATCGTCAATGAAGTTGTATCGATTTCGACGGCATCCGGCGCTTTTTTTAATGGGGCAGTTGCCCTCGTGGAATCAAGCTTATCTCTTTCTTCAATTTCTTTCTTTAATTGTGTTAAATCGGATGTAAAACCTTTTCTTAAATTCTCCTCATACCTTCTTTTTGCTCTTTCCTCTACAGAAGCCTTTAAAAATATTTTCAACTCCGCATTCGGCAGCACATGAGTGCCGATATCCCTGCCATCCATGACAACGCCGCCGTTTCCTGCAAGCTGTTTTTGCCTTTTCACCATTTCCTCCCGCACATTAGGATGTTTGGAAACAGTGGAAACATGCTTTGTTACTTCATTGGAACGGATAATCGCCGTTACGTCTTCACCGTTTACTAGCACTTGCTGACCTTCATTTACCGGCTTCAGTTCAATCGTCATTTCATTCAAAAGCTTGGTGAGCGCTTTTTCATCCTCCAAAGAAATGCCATTCTGTAAAGCTTTCAAAGTGAGAGCTCTGTACATCGCACCCGTATCAATGTATGTATAGCCTAAATCTTTTGCGATTTTTTTGGCAACTGTGCTTTTCCCGGCAGCTGCCGGACCGTCGATTGCAATGGAAATTTTTTTACTCATAATACCTCCTAGCTAGTTTCAAAAAATATGTATCTATTTTTTTGGAATACAGAAAGAAAAGCAGGGGTTTCCTGCTCTTTTAGCGGCTGATAGTTTCCACCCATTCGGAGATGGACATGTTTCCAACACCTTCATATTGCACGGCTTTTGATAAATATGGCTTCAATTCAGAATGGCGCAAAAAAAGCTGAGCGGCAATTAACATAATGAATTGTATAATGATCAATTTGATCAATATTTGTTCAAAGCGCTTCACAAAAAACATCCTTTTGCCATTTTTTATAAATAGTATGGACAGCCGTGCCGGTATTATTCATTCAAAATTCCTTTCTTTTTCATTTGCAGCTGCTGTTCAAAGCAAAAGCGAATCAATTTTTGCTGTGTCTTTTCATCAATATTGATAAAAGCTATGGAAGCGAGCTTATGATGTTCCGCTTCCACAACTCTGAGCGCCTTCCCTGTTACCTTATAATATTCAATCGTTCCGTCCATAAACGTGAGCACCATATAAATATGTATATTTTCATTTAGCGGTACGTCCACACCGTTTGGAATAATGATTGAAATGCCGCCAGCACTTATGTCGTTTGTAACTGTTGTAAATGGGGCGAATTCCTGATTAATGGCGTGTATGGCTACATCAACAGCTGTCTCGATTCTGACAAATTGCCGCCTTTGGATCTCCTCCATATACTCAGGTGCCTGAAGCATGATCATCGGGAGGTTATCTTTTTTCTTGCCAAGAACTTTAGTACGAAATTTATACGGTTTTTTTTCGCTGTTCACAAATGTTGCAACGAGCTCGGTGCCGTCTGGTAAGAAAACAGTTTTTCCTGTCTTGCTATTTATAGGAAAATCAATATAAAGAATGTTTTCTTCTTGGTCCACAAGTTTGCATTTTAGTATTTGATCTTGGCCAGAAAGTTCCAATGTGATCATCGTACCAATTTTTATCAACGTTACCACTCTTTCAATGTAATAAGCGCTCTACATTTATTAAAGCATGAAATGAAAAAAAGGGAAAGCCTAAAAATCGACTCCCCTTTTGTGATTAAATTTCTCTGAATAACGGTTCAGCACTTTGCAATTTTTCCACTTTTTCTTCCGTTCCATCCATTGCGTTGATGAAAATGCGGTACGTGTCTTGGTCAATCGTTCCTAAAAATTCATAGCACAGCACTTCTTCGCCGGCATCATTTGTCACAACAGCTAATCGATCCTCCTGAATTTCAACGTTAGAATGGACTGATTTTTTCGCTTCTTCTTTTGTAATAGCCGGTTTCGGCAAATTTCTTTTTTTGTGCGCTGCTAAATAATCACGTCCAGAATAACCTATAATTTCTCCGTTGTCCAACGCTACCTTTAAACGAACTGCATCAGGATATAGACGTACACCTTTGTAATTAGAAACAAATGTGAAAACACCAATGTTGTCATATTGTGCACTCTCATAAAGCTCTAAATCCTTAAATTTTAGCTTTTTCAAAAATTCCGTTGCTCGGTTGGATGCTTCATTTAAGCTGATTTTTTGTTGTTTAATATCTCTGTTGTGCAATAAATAAATTAAATGACCGCCTTTTTTCGTGATATCCATATAAACATCATGTTTATTTCCTTTATCATGCATAGTAATGCTGTAAAACTGAATGTTTGATCCTTTACCATTTGTTGTTACATCTACTCGTTCTACATTTTTAGGGGCAAATCGTTTTGCGATTTGTTTTGCTTCTTGCTCTGATATTTCCTTTCCAGTTAATTGTTCAAATCCTTTTTTAGGCTTTTGCAGCGCTGTTGCCGTTGGACCGAAATTAGTTTCGGAATAGCCTTCAACATTTTTTTCTACCGTTTTAAATCCATCAATGATCGTATTGTCCATTTGTTTTTGCCCTGATGCTAGTGCGAGTTCAACATCCATCCAGCGCAGATTGTTTTTTAAGATTAAATGCTGGACGTTTCTCAATTCGTCTTGTATGTCTTTTGCATTTTTATACAATTTTTTTAACGTTTCATATTCTTGATCCGTTAACGGATCTTTGTTTAAATCTCTCACTGCTGTTTGATAACTAAATTTCCCAATATTTGACAAGAATTCCTCTGTTTTATTGAAAGGTAAAAGAGTTAACGGAAGCTGGCCGACATCATTGTGCGCTTCCGATGTAATTCTCCAAACTTCCGCCAGCGCCGGTGACAATGATTTTCTTGAATTCATGGCGAGTGTCTCGCCAATTTTGTCATGAAGCTGATCCACTTGATAGGTTAGATCGTGAAAAGCCCGCTGGTAATTGTTTTCTGCATGAATTAATACGGCGTTTTTTTCCTGATGCTCTTTATATCCCCAGTAGCCTGTTCCGATTAAGGCCACTGTAAGCAGCCCGATTAATAATCCTCGAAGCATATTGAATCACCTCACTATTCACAGAATATGTGTTTTCCGATTTTCTTGATTTGCGGCCGCGTCCATATCCATGGGCTTGTTGCTGTATCAGGATTGAAATAATAGAGAGCTTCTTCTGTCGGATCCCACCCGTTAATGGCGTCCATCACCGCTTTTCTCGCTGTTTCATTTGGTGTCAAATATATTTGTCCATCGCTGACAGCTGTAAAAGCACCCGGTTCAAAAATAACACCAGCAACCGTATTTGGAAATGTCGGGCTGTTCAGTCGGTTTAAAATAACTGCCGCAATTGCTACTTGACCAATATAAGGCTCGCCGCGGGCTTCTCCGTAAACGGCATTGGCTAAAAGATTTAAGTCATTTTGTGAAAAGCCTCCAGGCATATTCACCGCCATCGGCTGTACCGATTTCCCTGTTTGTTGTTTATTTTGGGCTGCTTGCTGTTTAGGAGCAGCCTGCTTTTGCCCTTGTCCAGCCTGACCAGCTTGTTGTTTTTTTGGCGGTACATTTTTTGCGAGATTTTTTTCGGTTTGCTTCCGCCATTTTGCGCGCAGCTCCTCAGAAGGCGCTGTTTGGATTTTTAGCGGCACTCCGCCATAATGGGTAAAGTCTCTGCCTTTTCGAATTTGTTCGTGGACAAAAGACTTATAATATTTTGTCGTATTGATAAGCTTTTGTTTTGTTTCAGGACCAACTAAACCATCTACTTCTTTAAGTCCGAAATTATTTTGAAATTTTCTAACTGCCCAATAAGTATTCCATCCATATACCCCATCAATTTTCCCATGATAATATCCGTTATATTGAAGTCTTGCCTGCAGTTCAATGACATCATCACCTGTCGCACCTCTCTGAATCACTTGTTCGCTAAAAGCATGAACATGCAGCTGATTGTTAGAAAGAATAAGAAAAACGATTAAAACAAAAGCGTTTGCGAGCAGATATTTCATGTTTTTTCCCATCATCATGCCTCCTCACTTTATATCGTTACATGTATTTTCTGTAGTAGATGTCATTTTATACAACAAAAAAACCGGCTCATGCCGGTTCAAAAATTTTTTTATCCTGATATTGTTTCGATATTTTGCTTGTATACCATGCGCGCTTTTTTTGCTTTATGAAGCCCAAACCACCATAAAAACACCATAAACGGAGTGACCCAAAACTTCCAGTCTTCATTGGAAAGCAAGATATAATTGTACGTTCCGTGCAAAAGAAACGGAATAACTAGAGAATAAAAGAGCCATCTTTTTTTAAGCCTATCATTCGAAAATTTGCTTTTTCCTAAATAATACCCCATGATGACACCGAACAATGCATGGCTTGGGACTGGAAAAATTGCGCGCCCGAATGCAAACTCCACACCGTTCGCAATTAAATATAAAATATTTTCCAATGTCGCAAAGCCGAGGGAGATGGACACACCATAAACGATTCCATCGTAATGTTCATCAAAATGAAAATGGGAGTAAATTGTAAAATAAAAAATAAACCATTTAAAAAACTCTTCCAATAAACTCGAAGCAAAGAAAGCTTGTAAAAAAGAAGAGGGAAATACATTTTCTGTTTCCAGAACGTATTCAATAAACATAATTGGAAAAACAAGCAGCGCACCGAAAATAAACGTCCGAACCACCATGTAAAGGGGTTCCATTTCATATTGATCCTTCAAATAAAAATATGAAAGTATTGCCAGCCCTGGTGCAATGCCTGCTGTAATAATCGCAATCATAATGACAGCCTCTTTTCTTCTAGTATCTCCTTATTTATGTATAGATTTATCAGAATGTTCCTTTTAAAATAAAACAAAATAAAAGAATGAGAAATGATGATTCATGTTAGAGCAGCAGTAAGTTGTTAAAAACATCCTTTTGATAAAATGGTAACATGTATATGACAAAATGAAAATCAAAAATAAGCATGAAAAAATGAAACTTTAATGAAAGGGATAAAAAGATGAAGAAAGTATTGATTTTACATACAGGCGGTACAATTTCAATGCTGGAAGATGAACAAAGCGGTGCAGTGAGACCAGGAGGGTCCAATCCTCTAACAAATTTTTCATTGAATGTAAACAATGTACAAACAATCGTAAAAGAGCTTTTTAACTTGCCTTCCCCGCATATAACTCCTAAGGAAATGCTGGAAATTAAAAAAGAAATCGAACATCATGCCAAAAATGGAAGCATCGACGGTGTCGTCGTCACTCATGGAACGGATACTTTAGAAGAAACAGCTTATTTTTTAGATTTGACTCTTGACCTTCCCATCCCCGTTGTTGTAACGGGTGCGATGAGGTCAAATAATGAACTCGGATCAGACGGATTATATAATTTATTGATGTCCATAAAAGTTGCTGCTTCCGACAAAGCGAAAAACCTTGGTGTGTTAGTTGTCATGAATGACGAGATTCATACAGCAAAAAACGTCACAAAAACGCATACAAGCAATATCGCTACATTCCAAAGTCCGCAATACGGACCGATCGGTATTGTGAACAAAAAAATTCTGGCATTTCATCACTATCCGTTAAGAAAAGAAACATATAGTATAACGAAAATCTCTAAACATGTGCTCCTTTTAAAGGCGTATGCAGGCATGGATGAAAAAATAATGGAAGCAGTTGAAGGACTGAATCCGGATGGAATCGTCATTGAAGCTTTAGGGCAAGGAAATTTGCCGCCGGCTTTAGTCCCCGGCATGAAACGGCTTATTGAGAAGAAAGTGCCGATCGTCATTGTCTCACGATGTTTTAACGGCATTGTGCAGGATGTCTATGATTATCAGGGCGGAGGAAAACATTTAAAACAGCTTGGCGTTATATTTTCGAACGGATTAAACGGGCAAAAAGCTAGAATAAAGCTTTTAGTGGCTTTAGAAAAAACGAGCGATTTAACTGAAATAGAAGAAATGTTTTCGAAATAATAAGCTGTTGTGATGATCAACACAAATTTTACTAAAAAATGTTACAAGTAAAACATACTAACATTAGTAGTACAGACCTAGGCCAAGGTTTGTGCTACTATTTTTTTATAGTAGAAGTGAAGGAAGGTCGAACATCCCCTGGGACCAAATAGAGTCCGTATTAAAAACAGACCAACTTCACATCCTTATTTGAATCAGTTTAGTATGTTGGGTCCGAAGAGACCGTGTATAAGAAAATGGAATCAATAAGGCAATGTGAAGAACTTCTATGTTTGGCTAAAAAGGAGAGGCAGAAAATATGAAACACGTAGTGGCATTTGATGTCAGTATGGGGAAAAGTACAATGGTCATTTATGACCGTTATCGTCAATGCGAATATGAGGGTGAAATAACCCATAACCGCTACTCTTTCGAGAAATTAAACGAAACCCTTATATCTTTAACACAAAAAGATGCACAGGCACCTGATATTGTCTTTGAAGCAACAGGCGTATATTCAAAACCACTAGAACGATTCTTAGGTGATCAAGGTTATATGTATTATCGAGTTAACCCACTCGAAGCGAATATTCAAATGGCTTCAATGAGGAGACAAAAAACAGATAAAAGCGACGCTCATGAACTTGCGAAAACTCACTTTAGAGTTGAACGTGAACAAACTTATCAAGAAGGGGAATATTATAAACAAATGCGTGCAATGACGAGATATTATGATGAATTAAGTAGTGAAATGACGCATTTATATAGTCGTTTACATGCGATTCTACAATTGAGTTTTCCCGAGTTAGAAAAGCTATTCAGTAAACGTTCTGCTTTATTTTTGAATGTCGTTCAATTATACCCTCATCCGGATCATGTGTTAGTTTGTTCAAAAACAGTGATTCGTAATCGTTTAAAAGCCAACACAAGAAAAAACTTATCATTGGCACGTGCTGAAGAAAAAGGGATCGCTTTAATCGAAGCAGCAAAAGAAGCGTATCCAGCAATTTCAAAAGATGATATTCGCTGTGAACAAGTGCGGGATTATGCCAAACGGATTGCAGACTTGAAGGAGAAAAGAGATCAACTTGTCCAAAAGATGGTTAAATTATCGAAAGATAAACAAGAGTATCAGATTTTAATTTCATTTCCAGGAATCGGAGAAACGACTGCAGTTCGTTTAATTGGAGAATTAGGAGATATTCGACGATTCAAAAACCATAAACAACTGAATGCTTACGTCGGTATTGATATTATGAGATATCAATCTGGGAATACCTTTTATAAAGACAAGATTAATAAAAGAGGAAATAACAAACTTAGAAAGATTCTATTTTACATGATCCAGACCATGATCCAACTACGGAAAAACACACAAAATCATATTGTAGATTATTATGATAAATTAAAAACGCAACCCCAGAGGAAACCTCATAAAGTTGCGTCCATAGCATGCGTGAATAAGTTCTTGAAATCGGCTTATCACCTTATCACACATAATCTGAAATACGATTACGAAAAGGCAACAATGCATCAGTAATCGTAAGTAAGATTATATCACAAAGACCTGACGAAAAAAATGGAAATCGTGAGGTCTATTTGTCATGCGAAAATTTATTTTGGAAGGAAGGGGTCCCCCTTCCTTCCAAAATAAAATCTATATTAACCAAATTATTTAATAAAAAATACTTGACTAGAGGTAAGAAGGGGGTGTCTAATAAGCCGTTTTTACAGCTTATTGACGCCCCCATTAATGTGTTAGAAACGTTGATATATCGGTGTTTATGATTTTTTGTTTTCAATGGCGATTTGATTTCTGGACGGCCCCACAACTTATGAAAGCAACAAAATCAAGTAGAGAAAAACGGATTGTTTTTCTCTACTTGATTATTTTCGGGACATCCCCTATTTTTATACTCTTTTGATAATTTCTTCTGCGATCAATTCCCCGTGAAATCTGCCGTTTTCGATAAAAATCTCATTCGCATCATTTCCAGCTGCGATGACACCGGCTATAAAAATCCCATTTACATTCGTTTCCATTGTATCGGGATTGTAGTAAGGTCTGCCTGTCTGCTCATCAATAAGTACACCCATTTTTTTCAAAAAGTTATGATCTGGATGGTAGCCAGTCATGGCAAAGACAAAATCACAAGGAATAGTTTTTTCTTCTGTTCCGTTCACAATATAACTAATAGAGTCATTTTTAATTTCTTTTACATCTGCCCGAAATTCCATTTTTATATAGCCTTTTTTGATAAGAGAATCAAATTCCGGCAATATCCAAGGCTTAATGCTTGAAGAATACCCGCTTCCTCGGTACAATACAGTTACTCTAGCCCCGGCTTTATAAAGCTCAAGCGCGGCATCAACACTTGAGTTTTTCCCGCCGATCACAACGACATCTTTATCAAAATATGGATGAGCTTCTTTAAAATAATGGAAAACGTGGGGCAGATTTTCGCCTGGAACATTCATGTAATTTGGATTATCATAATAACCTGTAGCAATCACAACAAATGACGCACGATATTTTCCTTTTTCCGTCGTTACCATGAACGTTCCGTCCTGCTGCTTTTCTACCTTCTCTACTTTTTCATATGTATGAATGCGCAAATTTTTTCGCTTCACAACTTCCCGGTAGTAAGCAAGCGCTTGATTGCGGACAGGCTTTCGGTTTTCTGTGATAAATGGGACTCCGCCAATTTCAAGCCTGTCTGCTGTGCTGAAAAAGGTTTGATGTGTTGGAAAGCGATAAATGGAATCAACAATATTTCCTTTTTCAATAACTAAAGGATTTATTCCTTTTTCCTTCAATTCGATCGCAGCCGATAGTCCACATGGACCTCCGCCGACAATGATCACTTTTTCTTCTTGCATCATGATCACTCCTATAGCATTAAGCGGCTGGTGACAAAAGAAAAATTTCCCCTACATTATCATAGGGGAAACTGCAAAACGATGCAAATATTATACCCATCCGCGATATCTGCATGCTTCTGCCATTTTTCTTACGCCTACCATATATGCAGCAAGCCGCATATCTACTCTTCTGTTTTGCGCCGTTTCATATACAGTGTTAAATGCTTTCACCATCATTTTTTCCAATTTTTCTTCCACTTCTTCTTCAGACCAATAGTAGCCCTGATTATTTTGAACCCATTCGAAATAAGAAACCGTTACTCCTCCCGCGCTTGCCAATACGTCAGGCACGAGTAAAATTCCCCGGTCCGTTAAGATTTGAGTGGCTTCAACAGTTGTCGGACCGTTGGCTGCTTCTACGACAATTTGAGCCCGAATATTATGGGCATTTTCTTCTGTAATTTGGTTTTCAATCGCCGCAGGAACTAAAATTTCGCAATCAAGTTCTAACAATTCTTTATTAGTGATCGTATCATTAAACAATTTCGTAACAGTTCCGAAGCTGTCGCGCCGGTCTAATAAATAATCGATGTCAAGTCCGTCTGGATCGTACAGACCGCCGTATGCATCGGAAATACCTACAACTTTTGCTCCGGCATCATGCATAAATTTTGCTAAATAACCGCCTGCATTTCCAAATCCTTGGACAACGACCCTAGCCCCTTGTAAAGAAATTCCACGCTTTTTCGCTGCTTCGCGAATGCAAATGGTCACGCCTTTTGCCGTTGCCGATTCACGGCCATGTGAACCGCCGAGAACGAGAGGCTTGCCGGTAATAAATCCTGGCGAATTAAATTCATCAATCCGGCTGTATTCATCCATCATCCAAGCCATGATTTGCGAGTTCGTAAATACATCAGGTGCAGGTATATCTTTTGTAGGGCCAACAATTTGACTAATTGCCCGAACGTATCCTCTGCTTAATCTTTCTAATTCCCTGAACGACATATCTCTTGGATCACAAACAATTCCACCTTTTCCACCACCGTAAGGCAAATCAATAATTCCGCATTTTAGACTCATCCAAATTGAAAGCGCTTTTACCTCGTTTTCAGTTACATTTGGATGGAAGCGAACGCCTCCTTTTGTAGGTCCTACAGAATCATTATGCTGCGCCCGGTAGCCAGTAAATATTTTAACAGAACCGTCATCCATGCGAACAGGTATTTTCACTGTCAGCATGCGAATCGGCTCTTTTAATAATTCATACACCTCTTCTGGATAACCTAGTTTTCCTAACGCTTTATGTATTACCTTTTGCGTAGCTTTTAGCACATCATGCTTGTCATTGCCTTCGGCTACCATAATAAGTAAACCTCCTATATGTTCTTTAATAATGAAAAGGAAAAGTCCACCTTTCATGACTTAGTATACACCTTCTATAAATTAATTCAATCATTAATTCATAGAAAATAAAGGGATACTGAATTTCTTGTTAAAAAAAGAAAGCGGCAAACCGCTTTGTTTTTTATCAAATAAAATACTAAATCTACGCAAAAAAAGCTGATAAAACATCGCTGAAAGGCGATGTTTTGTCAGCCTCAGGAAAAATAGTCATTCAAAAGACGAACAGCGTGATCCTTTATCAATAATTTTCCATATTCATGCAGTCTATGAGTTGTCATATGTGTTGGCGTTCCATATTCCGCTAAAATTGCAACAAGATGCTCCGTTTCAATCTTAGAGATGTCATCAAACAGCAGGTAGTATCGTCCCTGATATGAATATAGCGCGCCTTCTGTTATTTCGAAACGTTGAAGAACTTTTGCAAGATCGAGGACATCTTCGAAATTCAAAAACTCATACAATATATCTTGATGTTCATCCACTTTTACTTGCATTTCAATATAATCATCTAAAAATTCATCTTCAAGTTCTTCATCATTATTTTTGGAAACAATAATCACCATTCCCTGTGCTTTTAGTGAATAAACCTCGACCGCAATCGAACCGTTTGCATGAAAATCGAGTTCTTCACTTGCCTCATTGATCATTTCCCGGAAAAGCTGATGAACTTTTAAAGAGTTGTTCCATAGATCTTCTTTTGTTAAGCCGCGATCCGACAAATCATCTAGAGTCAGGAAAATTTTAATTTTATTATGATTAAGACGCTCGAGCCGCATCTTCTTCCCTCCTGCCGTCAATACATCATACGATATTGTATGTTGATTCTAAAAGATGGTTCTTTAGTTAGTAAACAGTTTACAATTACGAGGGGGTGAAGACAAGCATTTTTACTCACAAATCACATTTTTATTTCGTTTTATAATAGAGATTAATATCAAATTCTTTTTTCATAACAGAAAAAACCTTGTCGCGATTCATCCACTCTTCTTCGCTTTTCCAAAAATCAGTGCTTTTATCAATAATTTCCCATCTAAGCTCATGATATTCTTTTTCCGCTTTTTCTTCTTTCTTTTTAAAATAAACGGCTGTTGAATAGCTGAATGCAATCAGCAAAACGGCGAATAAGTGTGATGATTGAAAAAAATAGAATAAAACAAACAAAAGATCTGTTTCCAATCGTTGATATACGTTGAAATAAATAAACACTATAAAAATGATCACTTCCACAAATGTAATTATTTGCCAAGCCAAACATTTCTGTTTATATGTTTCGAATTCTCTTTTACGCTCAATGAGCCCTTGCAGCATATGCTTGGTAGGTTGATCTGTATAGGGCAGATCTTTAATTTGCCTTTCCATTCGTTTAAAATCCCCCAAAGTTTTTTGTACAAGTTATGCATGATCTTTTTCAAATATGAAAAATTTTTAGTTATTGGGGATTATCTAAAGGGATTTTTAAAACTTGTCCGACATAAATGTTGGAATCTTGAAGATGATTCCATTCTCGAATAAGCTCTTCGCCATTTCGGCTTTTATAATACTTCATCGAGATTTTATACAGCGTTTCGTTCGGCTGGACAACATGAGTAATGATGCGTCTGTTCTCTTCCATGTTTCCATCGCTTTCATTTCCAGAAATTTCTTTTCGGGTTTCGTCTCTTGTGCTGTTGGAAGAGGATTGTTCTTCAGTCGTTGGAGAAGCTTCCTGTTCATTCTGATTTCCTTCTTCTTTGTCTGAGTTAGAGGAATTATTTTCTTCCACTCTCTCTTCTTGAACAGACTTCCCGCTATTATTTTTAATAATTACAGAGTCAAAATCTGAAAGATTTTCCCCGCTGCGGTTTGATTGATTTCGTTCCAAATAAGAAGTTAAAAATAAAACAACGACTGGCACTAATATAAAAAGAAAGACGAGAATACGCAAAAGCGGATAGTTCATTTTCTTTTTTTTCTTCCGCCTTTTTTTATGCACTTCACTCCGAGACGGATATGTCCCCGTTCTCTCTTTTATTTCATCAATCATTTTTTCCCTTAAACGCTCAGCTTGGTCATGTTCATACGGACTTGTCATCTTCTTCATCGTCCCTCCCATCGCCTTTACTATTTTTCAAATATTGAAAGCGAATTTGCACTGCCGATACAAAGTCGATAAGAAAATGAGCGAAAATTGTTGTTAAAATATTCTCAGTCAGTTCAAATATCACTCCGAGAAAAAAACTGACGAACAAAACCGTTGCAAATAACAGCCATTTTGAAAGATAACGAAAATGCATGAAGGCAAAGATCAAACTGGCGATAAACAGTCCAAAATGGGTTTGCAGAACCCCGCGAAACAATATTTCTTCCGCAAAAGCAACGATAAGGGTCATCCAAAAAATTTCCGGCAAGCTTCTGTTTTGAAACAGTTTTTCATTGATTCCTCCATCATCGTACCAGCTTTTTGGCGCCCATTTCATAATTACCAAATCAATGAGCAGAACGATAACTGTTGCAAGCAAGCCAACAGCTATCGATTCCCAACTCAATTCCCATAATTGAAAAAAATCCTCCGCACGGTCAAAAAAAATGAACCCTAAAATAATCGATATAAGAAGAAATAGCGACTGAGTGACCATGAGATGAAATAAAAGCTCTCGATCGGTCATGTTCTTTATCAATTCTTCTTGTCTTTTAATCACGCCTTCACCCACTTTGACGAAACAGCCTTTTTAATTCTTGCTTCCAATCCCACTTTATCATTGGCTGGGATGAATGAATTTTTTTTCGGATAAAAAAACGATCGTTTATTCCGCAATTGTCGCAGCAAATCGAAACCTTTGTTGAAGATTTTTCCTGAAAATAGCTTAAAATCATGTTCCGCCTGCATGCTTTTGCTCGTAAAAATGCTTCCATGTCGGCTAATTTTTTAAATTTCATTTTCATTCGATCTTCAATCTTGCTCCATACATAATTTACGATCTGATCAGTCGTCCAATGATACATGTTTTCATCCAACATTTGGAAATTATATTGTAAAAATCTCCTCTGTACATCAGACAAGCCGAAGCTGCTCCACTCTTCTTCTGTTAAATCAAAGCTTCCCTTTAACCGAATCGTTTTTACAATCAACTCAATCTCTTTTTTTTCAGGAAATTCAGAACGTATTATCGACCGGGGAAACTCCTCGTCACCCTTTGCTACAAGTGCAATTGCAATGCTTTGGTTTCCATCTCTTCCTGCCCGGCCTATTTCTTGTACGTATGATTCCATGTCAGCAGGATAATGGAAATGGATGACAAATCGAACGTCTTTTTTGTTTATTCCCATTCCAAAAGCATTTGTCGCCGTTATAACCGAAAGTTCGTCATTTAAAAATTGCTGTTGAATCAACATTCTATCTTCATATTCCATTCCGCCATGATAATAAGCCGCATTTGTCATTCCCTTTTGTTCAATCCATCTGGCAAGCTCTTCCGCCCACTTTCTTGTGGAGCAATAAATGATACCCGGCCCTTCTAACATTTTCAGCCATTCGGCTAATCGCTCCAATTTTTCCTCTTGGCTGCTTACGGCTTCAACATTAATGGCAACGTTTTGCCTGTCAATAGAATGAATATGAAATGTTGCATCGGTTAAATGCAAGCATTTCGCGATATCGTTCAGCACTTCTTTAGTGGCTGTGGCGGTCATCGCCAAACAAGGAGGAGAACCGATCATCTCCCTTACCTTTCCGAGCTTTAAATAGTCAGGCCGAAAATCATGTCCCCACTGTGAAATGCAATGCGCTTCATCGACGACAAATAAAGATATTTGGATTTGCGCCAATGCATCCAATAGCCTTTTTGATTTAAACATTTCAGGCGATAAAAATATAAATTTGTAACGGTGCAATTGCCGAAAAGCTTTTTCTTTTTCATATCGGGTTAAAAAGCTGTTTAATGCAATGACTCTTTTTTCTCCAAACATTTTCATCTGCTGTTCCTGGTCTTGCATGAGCGACAATAGCGGGGACACTATTAATACAGCACCTTGTAAACAATAGCCAGAAAGCTGATAGCACAATGATTTTCCACCGCCTGTCGGCAGCATGGCAACTACGTCATGTCCGCTAATAACATCTTCAATTATTTCCTTTTGGCCTGTTTTAAAGCTTGAATAACCGAATTTTTCCTTCAGCAAAGTAAAAAGATCTTTCGTCATTGCCATCTCCTTATTGCAGCCATTGCCAGCCGAATTTGAAAATAGCTGTATTGATCTTGAAGATATTCTTTAACTGTTTTCAGCTTGTTTGTTTGCAGCTTTTCAATCGCTTGCCCGATTTTGAGCACATCTTCTTTGCTTACATAAGGTTCGAAGGCAAAATCGTGCATGTTTAAAGCAATCTCAACAATATGGTCCTCAATCGTATTTCTTTTAAGCTTTCGGACTGCTGCAATTTCATCAATGTCCAACCCCTCCGCCAACAAGCAGTACGTTTTTTCCGCCGATGCGGTTAGCGGGTGTTTTTTTATCAAATCTCGTAAAAGACCGAATAATATCGGATATTGATCAGAACGTTTTTGCAATTCGTTCACCATTTGAATGACGGCAGCTTGAAACATAAGCTTCAAATAAAAAGGATCTTCATTCGCAGCTGCTGCAAGCTGTTCAAAGGTGATTCCATTTTTTTTAAAGCCGGACAAACGATTGACAACTAAGATAGCTCCCTTTTCATCTAAACATTCAAGCAAACGGTTCATTTCCAAAAACGTTCGATTTCCGATATTTTTCTTTGTCTCTTTCATCTGTAATATGTATGTTTTGACAAAATGCAACAGCTGACCATTATTTGTTATAGGTAAAAATTTCGAATGGTTATAAACTAGATGGGAAACCGTTTGAACAAATAAAGATAAACGCTGCCAAAAAATTTTTCCTATATCATTGTAGGTGGCCCCATCCAGCTTATCAGGAAACGGTTTTTCTGACAAAAATTCTTGCAGCACCCGTTCGCCGTTCATTGTGACCATATAAAACTCGCCTTTTACTTGTTTGACATATGACAGCTGAACCAATCTGTTTAACAAGTGATTATATTCTTCAAGCTCGAGCTCACGGCAAATCCCAAATAAGTTCGATAAATGAAAAATAATGCTATCTTGAATCGTTTGAGAAGATTTTTTTCCTTTTAATAAATGAAAAACAGCTGCTTTCGATCGCTCGCATTTGAGCTGTTGAAAACAATAAAGGATAATTCCTTCCAAATAAGAGAGAGGCATTTGATCACCTTAAAAATTGAAACCTTCTGTTCAATCCTTATTTTATCAAAATTTATCCAATAATTGTCGAAAAATATATAATGAATGATTGATTTAAGTAAGTTTATCGAAATACTATGACTTTTCATCTTTTTTTATTGAAATGTTTAATATTCCATCTTACAATAATTATGTGGTATTCTGATTATTATATAAAACATTCTGAAGTGGAAGATAAATGTTTCTTTCTCTTTTATGACTTCTACTCATTTCATTTATACAGGAGGTTAGACAATGCCAAAATATACAATCGTTGACAAAGAAACATGCATTGCATGCGGTGCATGTGGGGCAGCAGCGCCAGATATTTATGATTATGACGACGAAGGAATCGCATACGTTATTCTAGATGATAACCAAGGGACGGTTGAAGTTCCAGAAGTTTTAGAAGATGATTTAATGGATGCTTTTGAAGGTTGCCCAACAGATTCCATTAAAATTGCTGATGAACCCTTTGACGGCGATCCTTTAAAATTTGAATAGCTGTTTCATCAGCTTTAAAAGAACAACCCCCACGGAAAAACGAATTTCTGTGGGGGTTTTGTGTATCATAATTCGGAGCACCGTTATGATGCGAAAACATCATAGCGGCTGGTCTCCGCTTTTTTGCATATAAATTTATGCATTTTGCACGTTAAATTTATGTTGAAGCCATTCTTTGATTCTGCCGTAAATCATTAAAAAGACAATGGCAATAATTGTTCCTTTAATGAGGTTAAAAGGCAAAATCCCGGCAATAATGACTTGCTTCACTTCTGCAATCGACATTTGCGGCATATTTAAAAACAGCGTATATGCCGGCAAAATGAAATAATAGTTCAATAAGCTCATGGCTACTGACATCGAAATGGTCCCGGCAGCTAAACCGAAAAGAACCCCTTTCATCGAACGAACTTTTTGAAACACGAATGCAAACGGCAAAAGGAAAAACAATCCGGCCAAGAAATTTGCCAACTGATCAATCGGAACTCCTGTCGCGCTTCCTTGAATGATGTAATGAAGCGTATTTTTAATCGCTTCTACAGCCAATCCTGCAATCGGCCCTAATAAAATCGTCGCCAGCATAGCAGGAATTTCGCTGAAATCAATTTTTAAAAATGCCGGAAGTCCCGGAAGCGGAAAGTTAAGAGCCATAAGCAAGTAGGAAATCCCGCTTAACATTCCTACAAAAACAAGTTTAAATGCCTTTGTTTTTAACACAGTCCTTCTCTCCTTTTCTTTCTGTGATCCATCTTGAAAAGAAGGAAGGGTCCATCTCCTGCTTCAATAAAAAAACCCTCTACATTGACGCAGAGGGAGAATTGTAAGCAGGTTAAAATAAACGTTTCAATGATCATATTTTTTGAAACGCCTGAACCCTCATCTTCTCCCATCCAGACTATACTGTCGGCTCTGGATTCTCACCAGATCCACCGTAAAGGAAAAACACCTTTACGGGTCACGGGCTAAAAAAGCTTAAAAGCTTTTATCACCGCCGGTCGGGAATTTCACCCTGCCCCGAAGATGAATCCATATTTTTTATCTTCATTATATACAATAACGAAAAAAAAAGAAACTTATTTTATTTCATTGTCTTTTTTCTACAATTGCCAATATTTTTTACATCCTCTATAATAAAAAGGCATACATAATAAAGGAGGATTTTGTCGATGGCAAACAATAAAGTTGTCGAAGCTTTTATTGAAATTCCGACAGGAAGCCAAAACAAATATGAATATGACAAGGAAAAAGGCGTTTTTAAACTAGACCGGGTTCTTTATTCGCCTATGTTTTACCCTGCAGAGTACGGTTATTTAGAAAATACTTTAGCACTTGACGGCGATCCTCTTGACATTCTCGTAATCGTCACCAATCCGACTTTCCCTGGATGCGTCATAGAATCGCGTGTCATTGGCTATTTAAACATGATCGACAGCGGTGAAGAAGATGCAAAATTAATCGGCGTTCCTGTAGATGATCCTCGTTTTGATCATGTTCAATCGATTGAAGATCTGCCGGAGCACAAATTAAAAGAAATTGCCCATTTCTTTGAACGTTACAAAGATTTGGAAGGAAAACGAACAGAGATCGGCAGCTGGGAAGGACCTGAAGCAGCGGCAAAACTAATTGACGAATGTATCGCACGATACAATGAATCTAACAATTAAACAAAAAAGAGAGCTGTTTCTTCAGAAGCAACTCTCTTTTTCCCTTTTTACACACAGTAAACGTTTTCAAACTGTAAAGTTTTGAACCTTGACAACATAGATCAGTTAAGATAAAATAATCAGAAATTTTGTTTTCATTTTTAATTCGTTCACTAGGGGGATCTTAGAAAATGTTTCATGTTCTTGTTTCTGACTCAATATCAAGCGATGGATTAGCACCATTATTGAACGATGAAAACATCAATGTCGTTCAGAAAAAAGTAAGTGAAGTTGACGACCTGGAAAAATATGATGCTCTGCTCGTCCGCAGTGCAACGAAAGTAACAGAAGAACTGCTTCAAAAAATGACAAATTTAAAAATTGTTGCAAGAGCAGGCGTCGGAGTCGATAATATCGATGTTGAAGCAGCGACAAAATACGGAGTTGTCGTGATTAATGCACCTGACGGAAATACGATTTCAACTGCCGAGCATACATTTGCCATGATGGCATCGCTTGTTCGTCATATTCCACAAGCAAATGTTTCCGTTAAATCAGGTGAATGGAACCGCTCCGCCTTTCTCGGTACTGAGCTATACGGCAAAAGCTTAGGAATCATCGGTTTAGGACGAATCGGCAGCGAAATTGCCAAAAGAGCAAAAGCTTTTGGAATGAACGTCTTAGTGTTTGATCCATTTTTAACAAAAGACCGGGCGCAAAAATTGGGAGTAAACAGCTGCAAGCTCGATGAAGTTTTAGCGCAAGCTGATATCATTACTGTTCATACACCATTGACAAAAGAAACAAGAGGTTTATTAGGAAAGGAAAATATCGGAAAAACGAAAAAAGGAGTTTATTTATTAAACTGCGCCCGGGGCGGCATCATCGATGAAGAAGCATTAATTCATTATTTAGAAATTGGACATGTGAAAGGCGTTGCTCTTGATGTATTTGAAGTCGAGCCTCCAGTAAATCGGAAGCTGCTTGATTTTGAACAGGTCATTGCTACACCGCATCTTGGAGCATCAACGAAAGAGGCCCAATTAAACGTTGCCTCTCAAGTTGCTGAAGAAGTATTAAAATTTTTAAATGGAAAACCTGTTACAAATTCTATTAATCTACCAACATTAACAAAAGATATATTTGACAAAATACAGCCGTTTTATAAATTGGCCAAAAAATTGGGTCAGCTTGCTTCTCAATACATGAAAGAACCTGTTCAACATATCGGAATCGTTTACGAAGGAACGGTTGCTGAACTCGAAACATCTTTTATTACGAAAGCATTTCTTGCTGGATTTTTAGGAGAACGGGTTGATTCAACTGTTAACGAAGTGAATGCTGGCCTCATCGCCAAAGAACGCGGCATCAGCTTCAGCGAAAAAATTGCTTCAAACGGTTCTGGATATGCAAATTGCATCGCTGTTCAAGTAGATGGAGATCATCGGACTTTTTCCGTAAAAGCAACGTATATTCCAAACTACGGTGAACGAATTGTTGATTTAAACGGTTTCGATATCGATTTTTACCCGGCAGGGGAAGTATTATATGTAGAACACATCGATAAACCAGGTGTTATTGGACGCGTCGGAAAAGTACTGGGCGACCATGGCGTAAACATCGCAACAATGCAGGTTGGACGTAAAAACATCGGCGGCGAAGCAATCATGGTTTTAACTTGTGATAAACTGATTGATGATCAGCTTATTGAAGCGTTAGTCCAGTTCGATGACATCGTTTCAGCCAAAACTATTCATTTATAATATTTAAAGGTGCTGGGAGGGCTTATCTCTCCTGGCTCCTCTGTTTTTAATCCTCCCAAAAACAAAAGACCGATGAAAAGCCCCATGATTAGGGCAATACCCAGCCTCCGCATTAAATCCAGCATCCGTTCATCCTCCTTTCCTCCTTTCGTACATTCTCAATATTTATGATGGTGTCTTTATGTTTAGACCTATTTCCGTTCCTTTTGCTATGCATCAACTTTCAGGTCAATAAAATTAGGCGAAAAAGGCACTTCCACCGGTTTTGAAATATCAATATTTCCGATTTTTTTCGCATCAAAGCCTTCGAACTTCACTTTCTTAAATCCGAATTCTTTCGCTGTCATTAAAATCGCTTCCAGCATAACTTCAGTATGCTCTGTGTTTTTCATTTTTGAAGCATTGTCAAAAGTGACCGTAAGCAGCTCATCATCCTTTTTCAATTGCTTAATTTTAACGGAATTATTAATGGAAGGTTCAAGCCCGTCTTCCTTACCTTTTTGCATGGCATTCATTGCCTCTTCAATTGTTTCATATTCATTTTTTGATGGAACGAGCAAAGGATTGCTGCTATTTTTAGGAAAAAACAAGAAATAGGCTTTTTTCAGCAGCTTCTTTATTTGAAATTCGGAAACAAAATGCTCAGAAGGAACATGCTGCTTTTCATTTGTAAATAAGCGCACCTTTTTATAATTTTGCCACCGAAATGTTTCTTTTAATACTTCTTTAAAATTTTGTTCATTATGGAAACGGTCTTTTATATTCAATTTTTCAAAATTTATGATCACCTCGTCACTTCGGCTTTTGCTTTCATAAATGTCTGCATCTTGAAAGGCAAAAGCTGAAAGATTGAAACGTTTCACATCGATCTTGTTTAAGACGTCATTTATTTGCTTGACGGCAGGCTCGAATTGATTTCCTTTAAAGCTTAGAGGAACGACATGCTGTTTGCTTTCATCTAAAAGCCCTACTGTGATAATTTGTTCTGTTGAAGAATTTGGAACTATGGAACGATACTTCGGCGAAGCCTCATTCGTTTGAATTTCGGTTAAATGACTGTTTCCTGCGTTTTCGGCCTTTTTGTTATATGAATATTGGGTTTGTTCATTTTTGCTGTTGCTTAGCGGAAAAACTACAAAAGTGACGGCTGCTGTCAAAGCAACAATCGAAGCTGATGGAACAATGAATTTCAATATTGTTCTTTTTCTTTTTTTCTCGGTAATATTGTTCCAAATCTCGAATGAACTGCGGGAATCTTCTACTTTTGGAAACTCGCTTATCCATTTTTTGATTTGTTCATCGCTCCACCGAGAGTTTTTCACTTGAAACTACCTCCTGTTCTGTCATAGCTCCCTGATCTTTTGTGGCACCTTGTTCTTTCATAGCTTTATCTATATAATTTTTTAACACTTTTAAAGCCCGATGCTGGGTTGTTTTGACTTTGCTTTCCGTCCACCCCAACACCTCGGCTGTTTCTGCAACAGATAATTCTTTTATAAACCGTAAAATTAAAACGGTTCTTTGATTCACATTACAGTCATTCATTGCTTTGTATAGCATCTGTATTTCTTCTCGTTGTAAAGCTATTTCTTCCGGGAGGGGCTCTTGATCCGCAATTTGTGCTTGATCTAAATCAAATTTTTCCATTATTCGCTGACGGAGAGTTTTTTGCTTTCGAAAAAAATCAATCGCTACATGCCGAGCAATGGAAAATAACCATGTTTTTTCACTGCTTCGTCCTTCAAAGCTCGAGTATGATTTTAAAACTTTTATATACACTTCATGCACCAAATCTTCCGCTTGTTCCCGATCCTTCACCAAATAATATAAAAACTGAAAAATATCTTGATGATACTTTTCGTATAATCTTTGAAACGATTCATCCATGCACATACCCTCCGTTTAAAATATTTGTCGAAAGAGACGCATGACATGTTACAAACAAAAAAGAAAGGGTCTTATAAAAGAGACCCTCGGTGTCAATTTTTTTTGCTATTATGTGTCCGGAACACCTTCCCGCTTCGTTCGTATTCGACATCCTTCACGTTTAGGCGGTAATTTACAACCCGAGCAGCAGCAAATAAATAATCAGACAGACGGTTCATGTAAATGAGGACCGGATGATGAATTTTAACCTCTTTCATTAAAGAAACGATTAAACGCTCTGCTCTTCTGGCAACTGTTCTCGCAATATGTAAAACGCTGGCCGCCTCCGTTCCTCCGGGCAAAATAAATTTTTCTAATGCAGGAGCTTCTTCCACATAATGATCGATTCGTTCCTCTAAAAAATGAATCATATCCTCCGTCGTTTTAAACGGATGTTTTTGCTTTTCGTACACAACCGCTATGTCAGATCCGCAATCAAACAAATGATGCTGAATTTTTTCAAGCTCTTCGTAAATATCTTGAAACGCTTTATCTGTTAAAAACGTCCTTGCATAGCCTATGTAAGCGTTCAATTCATCAATCGTTCCGTAAGCTTCCACCCTTGGATCATCTTTATCGACGCGCGCACCAATAACGTTCGTCTGTCCTTGATCCCCTGTACGCGTATATAAATTCATTGCCAAACCTCCCTTCTGTTACGTGTGAAACAATAAAGATCGGCAAATTTTTACGATGTTTGCGGCAATAGTACGGTAAATGTCGTTCCAACATTTAATTTGCTGTGAACTTGTATTACCCCTTTATGGGCATCAACAATATTTTTCGCAATGGCAAGCCCCAGACCCGTACCTGCTCTTCCACGCGTTCTCGCTTTGTCAGCTTTATAAAAGCGTTCAAACACAAACGGCAGATCTTCTTCACTGATTCCGCTTCCTGAGTCCTGAACATCTATTTTTAAACCATTGCTTTCTGAAATAATTACTTTTACAAATCCTTGTGCACTCGTATGGCGGATGGCATTGTCAATTAAATTGGTCAGTACTTGCTCAATGCGGTCCGGATCAAACGAAAAGGAATCCGTTTGAACATTCAGCAAATATTCGAGGTGAATCTGTTTTTCTTTTGCAATGCCTTGAAATTTGCGAATAATTTTTTCAATAAAAGGCTTCAATTTGACATCTTGTATATTTAAGGAAATATGTCCTGCCTCCATTCTGGCCAAATCCAATAAATCATTCACCAATCGGCCCATTCGCAATGATTCGTCATAAATAACCTGAACAATCTCCTTCCGCTCCTTTTCGCTTCCTGCAATGTCATCGCGAAGAGCTTCGCTGTATCCTTGCAGCATGGCAATAGGCGTCCGCAGCTCGTGGGACACATTGGCAATAAAATCAATTCTTAATTTGTCGAGACGTCTTTCCTCCGTTATATCGCGCAAAACAACGACCGCTCCTCGAACACGATTTTGATTATAAAGAGAGCTCATGATCACTCCCCATGTTCTGCCTTGCAAAGTAATCTCAGTAACCTGCTCGCGGTGAGTCGTCGTCACTCGTTTAAACAGTTCTTCAATAGCCGGCGGAAGCTCATGTTCCTTTTTCGGATCCATTCCGTTTTCATAATACCATGCCTGCAAAAAACGTTCAGCAGGAGGATTTGTGACTAAAATCGTTCCATCGATATTTAACGTAATGACACCGTCGGCCATACTGCTTAAAATGTTTGAAAGCTGTTCTTTTTCTTGCCGCAAAGCGTTAATATGGAATTTCACCTGCCGGCCCATTTGGTTAAAGGCAACAGCTAATTCACCAATTTCATCGCTTGTCAGCTTTGGAACTTTCGTATCAAATTTTCCATTCGCCACTTCAATTGCGACTTCTCTCATTTTTCGGAGCGGATAGGTAATGCGGGTTGATAAAAAAAAGGCAAAAACGGTCGTTAATATAATAGCTATAAATGCTGCCATAAAAATATATTTAGTTGTTTGTTTTGTTGTTTCATTAATGGCAGACAAAGATTGTACGACAAATATCGCTCCAGATTGATAAGGCACTCCGACGATCATCATTTCATTATTGAATTTATTGTGATCATTCGTTTGCGGAAAGCTTTTTACAAGGCTGATTTTTTCTTGATCTTCCAATACTTTTGACAGCTCTTTCTCACTGATGATTTCATTTAATGAATATTGAGCGACACCCGCCCCGTCATTTTGCTTTTGCCAATATGTTTTTCCACCATCAACGATATACACACTTGTTAGTTTATCAGAAAGTTCAGTTGCGATGGAGCCGGCTAATGGTGTATTTTGATGATTTTCCATAATAATGGCTGCTTTATTGGCAAGCTGGGTCAATTTTTGCTCGGCATCTTTTATATGATAATTTTCCATAAACTCGAGCAGCAAAATGGTTAAAATCGACAGAACCACTATCACAAGAAATAAAATGGTCATCCAAAGCTTGCCAACAACGCTTCTCCAAAATTTCATTCTTCAACGACCTCGAATTTATAGCCGACACCCCAAACAGTCACGATCATTTTGGCGGCTTCAGGCGAAACTTTGTTTAATTTTTCCCTAAGTCTTTTCACATGAGTGTCAACTGTTCGTAAATCTCCAAAAAATTCGTAATGCCATACTTCCTTCAGCAGCTTTTCCCGGTCGTATACTTTATCAGGAGTTTTTGCCAAAAAATAAAGCAGCTCGTACTCTTTCGGGGTTAAGTTGACTTCCTTGCCGTCGGCCGTCACGCGATGAGCATCATGATCGATTGTTAAGTGCGGGAAAACGATCACATTTTTCGCCGATGAATCGGTTTTTAAATAGCTTGTTTGTGACGCCCTTCTTAAAATCGCTTTCACACGCAAAACAACCTCTCTCGGGCTGAACGGTTTTACAATATAATCGTCCGCACCGACCTCAAACCCTTGAACACGGTTTACCTCCTCTCCTTTTGCTGTCAGCATAATGACAGGAGTGGCTTTCTTTTCTCTCAGCTGCTTGCACACTTCGATTCCGTCAATTCCGGGCATCATAATATCCAGAATAATCAAATCATAATCGGCACAAAGAGCCTTTTCAAGCGCTTCATCACCATTTTCCGCCTCATCTATTTGATAATTTTCCCTTTCTAAGTACATTTTCAAAAGCCTGCGAATTCTTTCTTCATCATCTACCACTAAAATCGTTACATCCTGGTTCTCTGACATATTTTATTCCTCCCTTGATCAGGTTAAAAAAGAGCTGACTCAAATGATAATGATCCAAATTCCAGCATGTATCATGAGTCAGCCAATCCGTTTATGCATATGAATGTAAACCAGCTATCACAAGGTTTACAAAAATTAAATTAAACATGATGATCGCAAATCCGATAACCGCAAGCCATGCTGATTTTTCTCCATGCCATCCTCTCGAAAGCCGTAAGTGAAGATATGCCGCGTAAAACAGCCAAGTGATCAATGCCCAAACCTCTTTCGGATCCCAGCCCCAAAATCGGGTCCAAGCGATCTGCGCCCAAATCATGGCAAATATTAAAGCACCTAGCGTAAATACTGGGAATCCAATCGCTACTGAACGGTAGCCAATTTCATCCACCACATCCAAATTTAAATTTTTCACTAAAGGCTGCAACGCTGCAGAAATACGCTTTCTCAATATTAGGCGGATCACTCCGTATAAAATCAGTCCTACAAATGTGGACCATAAAACAGTGTTCACCTTTCTGGCCGATAAAATCGCCGGCAATTCCACAAAGCCTGCAAGCCGATCTTTTGTCAACAATTCTCCTTCGTGCGGCGCAACGAGAGCAGGCAAATGAAATTCCATTTCCGCCTCTTGTCCATTTTTATCGATCCATTTAAACACTGATTCATAATCCATTGCTCGGAACACGGTTGTGACAATGACAAATGCTAGTGTTGTGACTAATACAAACATGACAAATTCAAGCCAAAACGTCTTTTTTGTTGCTTTTGATTGATCCACAACCTTTGTTAAATACAGGACTCCGGCTACAAAGCTGATCGCCAAAATAGCTTGTCCGGCAGCAGCTGTTGTTACATGGATTTTCAGCCAATCGCTTTGAAGAGCTGGTATTAAAGGGCTGATTTCTGTCGGAAACATGCTGGCATATGCAATCAATAAAAGTGCAACTGGCAATGTAAATAAGCCAAGTGCAGACAGCTTATAAATAAAATAAATAATGATAAATGCTCCTACTAGCATCATACCAAAGAATGTCGTGAATTCAAATAAGTTCGAAACCGGGGCATGTCCAGCAGCGATCCATCTCGTAACGAAGTATCCCAGTTGAGACAAAAAACCGAGGATCGCCGCCGCAATGCCTAATCGCGCCCATCTATTCGTTTTTTCATCCTTTCCTCTTTTGTCACGGATGGAACCGCCAAAAAAGAATGTTCCTATTAAATACAAAATAAACGCAATGTATAATAAAGTGCTGCTAAGTTCAGCCACAAACTTCCCCTCCTTCATGAGGTTCTATTCTTTTAATTGTTTTTGGTCAACAGGCTTTTGAATTTCAGTATCGCGCAAAATGATGTCCAATTCATTTTTTAATCCAAACCAGTTTTTGTTTGTATGCCCCGCCAGCATGATTTTGCCGTTATCCGCTTTCAGCCATATGCGGCGATGCTGCCAGTACAATCCTTGAATTAAGCCTATCATAAAAATGGCTCCGCCGACACCGAGCACCCATAAAGTTAAATCTTTTCTTACAACTAGGCCCGTTAAGTTTTTCGTTTCAATTCCTGAAAATTTCATTTTGTATTTGTTATTCTCGTTAGGTTCAATCGTTTGCTGGATGGCAACGAAACTCGTTTCTCCCTTCGGTCTGTCAGGTGCAATCATTTTAAAAACAAATGCCGGGTTGTTTGGCACTCTCGACCGCGTGGCTGGATTGCCTTCGTCATCAAAATAAAAATCTGGAAGATAGCTAGCAATTTCAACAGCATAGCCGTTTCCTAAATCATATTTCTTTTCTGGATTTAAGAGGTCAATGACAACTTTCCCGAAGCTTTTCCCCGATTTTTTATCGATAAGATCAAACGTCATTTTATTTAACTCATTCAGCTTGTAATTCACTTGATAGACAGCATAAGAATCAAATTTCAACGGTTCGTTGACGCGAATGCTGAAGTCTTTTACCTCTTTTAATTTTGGTTCTTCACCCGGCAGGCTGTCTCCCTGCTTTTTATAAAGCGTCACATTTGATTGGAAGTTTTTAGCTACGCTTCCATCGCCGACACGGTCAATCGCTTCCTGAAACACATCTTTTTCTTTTTCCTTTTGATAAGTTTCCAAAATGAATTGATGATGCTTCAAATAATACTCGCCATTTGTCCCGGGTATTTCTTTCGTTTCCCCTTCTCTTAACCAGAGAACCTCATCCACATACATCCCCGGGAAAAAGCGGAGCATGGCTCCAATTAAAAAAATAATCAATCCGATATGATTGACATACGGACCCCATCTGGAAAATCGATTTTTCTCTGCCAAAATGTTTCCATTTTCTTCTCGAATGCGATAACGGCGCGCTGTTAAATTTTTTTTAACTTGTTCTACATTTTTTTCAATATTGTCCACATATGATTCGCTAAAAAGGCGCTGTCTTTTCAAAAAAGACTCGTGCCGAGACACACCTTGATTTTTCAAGGCACGATAAAGTGGAATAACCCGGTCAAGCGAGCAAATCACAAGCGATATTCCAATCGATGCGATCAAGGTCATATACCACCAAGAACCGTATAGGCGGTGGAAGCCTAATTGATAATAAAGCTGGCCTAAAATTCCATATTCATCTTTATAAAATTGCTCTGGCGTTACGTTGGAAGGTATGTACAATTCTTGCGGAAAAATCGTTCCGATTGCTGATGCGATCAGCGTTATCACAATCAGCCAGACTCCAACTTTAACAGAAGAGAAAAAATTCCATACTTTATCGACGATCGTTTTATTATATGTTTGAGAACGTCTGGCGCTTCCGTCATAACGCATATCATGAAGTTTTTCCGAATTGCCTTCGCCCTCTGCTGCCAAGGCCCGTCCGCAATTTTCACACAGCACAGTACCGAACGGATTTACATGACCGCATTCACATTTCACATGATTCATGTTGAAAACTCCCTAACTATGGTTTTATCATTTCCATGTAATCTCGAACTTCCCGTTCCGTCATTGGTGCAGTAATGATTTTGACAACCTTCCCGTTCTTATCGATGAGAAACGTAGTAGGCAGCGGATCTACATCATATGCATGAAGCACCTGCTGATTTTTGTCAATGACAATCGGGAAATTGAGTCCGTATTTTTCCGCAAATTTTTCCACTACTAATTTTGATTCGCCAACGTTGACAGCTAAAACTTCCACGCCTAAATTTTTATAGTGCTGATATTGTCTTTCAATGTAAGGCATTTCACGTTCACAAGGTTTGCACCACGTTCCCCAGAAATTGAGAAATACCCCTTTTCCTCTATAATCGGAAAATTGATGCTTTTTTCCTTCTAAATCAGTAAGAACAAAATCAGGCGCAGCTGATCCGACTTTCACTTTTTCTTTGCTCATAAAAAAATTTGAATAGAGTGTATATCCAAGAGCACCTAATAAAATAACAAGAATAATCGAGCGAGTAATGAGTCGCCTTTTTTTCATCGTGTGTACTCCCTTTGTTTTTCATTCGCTTGTTATTATATCATTGAATTTCCGTTCATTCAGAAAAATAATTTTGACGTTTATGTGACATAAAAACGTGTAAGCCCCTAAAGCAGTACATTGTTTGCAACGTTTTGTCGGTATAAATGCGAAAGCTTAACCGATTTTAGGCTAAACTCTCGCATGCTTGCCGTGCTGGGCCAGCGCCCGCAATCTCTTCACCTCGTGGGGAGTAATTTCGCGGAACGCACCCGGATTGAGCCCTTTTAAATCTAAAAATGCGTACCGTTCTCTTTTCAGCTTCAGCACAGGATAGCCGATTTTATCAAACATTCTTCTAATTTGCCGGTTTCTTCCTTCATGAATGGTAATTTCGATTATACACGTTTTTTTTCTTTTATCTAAAGAAAGCATTTTGACTTTTGCTGGTTTTGTCATTCCATCCTCCAGCATGATCCCTTGCTCCAGTTGTTTTAATTCTTTCCTTTCTGGAATTCCTTTAACTTTCGCTACATACACTTTATCAATTTCATATCGTGGATGCATTAACAAATTAGCAAAATCGCCATCGTTTGTCAGGATTAGAAGGCCTGAAGTATCATAATCAAGTCTGCCGACCGGAAAGATGCGCTGCTCAAAATCTCGAAAGTAATCGGTGACGACTTTTCTCCCTTTTTCATCTTTCACGCTCGAAATAACTCCCCTAGGCTTATAAAACAAAATATAAATCGGTTCTTCCCTTTCTACCGGAATCCCGTTTACCTCCACCTTGTCCTCGTCAGATACTTTTGTTCCGAGCTCTGTTACAACTTGTCCATTTACAGTAACTTTTCCGTCCAAAATTAATTGCTCCGCTTTTCTTCTTGAAGCAATTCCCGAACGCGCTATCACCTTTTGCAAACGTTCCATTGATCTCACCTCTCTAAAAATATTACCTTCTTTCGGTCTGGTTACACAAGATGAACGCATTTATTTTTTTGCAAATAAAAAAGCTAAGCTCATTAAAGCTTAACCGAAAAGGAGCGTAACAATTATTATGGAAGAAAGGATGGCTGCAAAATCCGCCAGCAGCCCAACCTTTATCGCATCGCCCATTCGCTTGATCCCAACAGCACCGAAATATACTGTAATGATATACAAAGTCGTGTCTGTGCTCCCTTGCATGGTGGCTGCCAGTCGGCCGATCAACGAATCCGCTCCATGCATTGAAATTAAATCGCTCATAATTCCTAACGAAGCTGTTCCAGAGATGGGCCGAATTAACGCCAGCGGAACAATTTCCGCCGGGACGTGGATAGCTTGAAACATCGGTTTTAACAGGTCCATAAAAAAATCGAGAGCCCCTGAAGCGCGAAAAACAGACACTGCCACGAGCATGCCGACAAGATACGGAATAATGGAAAAAGAAATTTCGATTCCTTCTTTTCCACCTTCAACAAACGCTTCATAAGTTGGAATGCGTTTAAAAGTCCCGTACAACAAAATAAAACCGATGATCAATGGGATCAGCCATATCGAAACAGCACTAATGAACACCATCGTTATTCTCCTTTTCTTTTTCGTAAATAGTAAAAATAGCGGTCAATCATAATAGCGGCTATGGTAGCAAAGAAAGTCGACAGAAGCGTTGGCACGACAATATCAGTCGGATTATGCGAACCGTATGTCATTCGTATAGAAATTACAGTTGTTGGAACAAGAGTCAATCCAGTTGTATTTAATGCTAGAAAGGTGATCATGCTTCTGGACGCCTGGTCTTTATTTTTGTTCAATTTTTTCAGCTGCTCCATCGCCTTAATTCCCAACGGTGTAGCTGCGTTTCCTAGCCCAAACATATTGGCGAGCAAGTTTGACAGCATGTAGCCCATCGCAGGATGCTCAGGGGGAACATCAGGAAAAATTCTCCTCATCAACGGTTTGAACAGATTCCCTAGCTTTTCTAACAGACCGCTTTTCTCCGCAATATTCATTAAGCCTAACCAAAATACAAGCACGCTGATGAAGCCAAAGGCAATGGTGACACCCTCTTTTGCACCTGAAAAGACGGCTTTATTCACTTCCTCCATTGTTCCGTTGAACATTGCAAATACGACGCCGATCAAAGTTAAGGCAACCCAAATAATATGAATCATGCGGAAACACCCAGCATATCAAAAAATAGATCGATCATCTTTCCAAACCAGCCATGCGGAGGCTCTACATCACCGTTTTCAAAATAGATCGGCACTTCTTCAATCGTTTCGCCATCGAGCAACACTCTAAATGTTCCTACTTTTTCTGGAACCTTTTCAGGATGGTTCTTCCACGAAGCCTTCGGTTTTGCTAGGAATAAACGGATGTTTATTTTGTTTTTTTCTTCCTCCATCAGCGGATAAACAATGTCGCGATTAATGAAGATGCGGTCTTTGTAAAACTTGTTGTCAATGGCAAGGTATCCTTCTTTTTTGATCGTCACTTGATCATATTCGCTGAACGCGCTGTTAAACATCGACATATGGTCGTTCCAATCATCGGGAGCATTTAGCGTAACAGCAATTAAATGTAAATCATCTTTTTCCGCAGTGGAGACTAATGTTCTATTTGCCCTCTTTGTGTACCCGGTTTTACCGCCTGTACAATATTCATATAAATTTAAAAGTTTGTTTTTATTTTTCCACTGAAATCCGTCTTTTTTATAAACTTTTGTTCCAAATATTTTGCGGAACGTTTCATTCTCCATGGCGTATTTCGTTAAAAGAGCCATATCATATGCGGTAGAATAGTGGTTTTCGTGATCATCCAAACCGTGCGGGTTGGCAAATTCAGTATTTGTCATGCCGATTTCCTTCGCCTTTTCGTTCATCATAAATACGAAACCATCTAAACTGCCTCCGACAAATTCAGCAATCGCCACCGCAGCGTCATTTCCGGACCTTAGCATAAGACCATAAACCAAATCTTCCAGCTTCACCTTTTGCTTTTGCTTAAGATATATGGAAGACCCTTCAGTTCGGACAGCGCGGTCACTGACAGTCACATTTTGATCCATTTTTCCTGATTCAATTGCTAAAATCGCCGTCATGATTTTCGTAATGCTTGCAATGCGCATTTTTTTATGTGGGTTTTTTTCAAAAAGGATCCGGCCGCTCTCCTGATCCATTAATATGGCGCTTTCTGCACTAACTTCAATCGTATGCGTTGCATGAGCTGTCGGGATAAAAAAATGGCCTATCAATATAAAAAGAATGAATACATTAATACGTGATGTCCATTTGTTCATTAATGCTTTCACGTCCCTTTATTCGATTCGTTTTGTACAAGTTTATGCAAAGAAGACAACCGTATGAACGGAATTTGAAAGAATGTGAAATAAAAATAAGTCTCAGACTGCCGCCTGAGACGACTTACAAGTTATTTAATTTTTCAAAGAATAAATCTGCCTCTTCTTGAATAAAATGCTCTTCATTCTCGATCTCTGTCAATGAAGGCAATTCTTCGATCGTTTTTAATCCGAAATATTCAAGAAACTCTTTTGTCGTTCCGTATAAAATAGCTCTTCCCGCTCCCTCTTCTCTGCCGACTTCTTGAATAAGCCCTTTCGCTGAAAGGGTCCGGATCGGCCTTTCTGACTTTACCCCTCTAATTTCTTCTATTTCAATCCGGGTAATCGGCTGTTTATAAGCGATAATGGCCAATGTTTCAAGCGCAGCCTGAGAGAGTGATTGGTTCATAGGAGTTTCCATCAGCCGCTTTAAATATGGTGCATGCTCCTTTTTGGTTGTGAGCTGGTAAACCCCTGCGACTTCTACAAGGTCGATCCCCCGTTCTTTTTTTTGGTATTCCTCTTTTAAATCTTCAATAATGCTTAAAACCGTTGCCTCGTCAATTTCAAGAACGGAAGTTAATTGCTTGATGGAAAGGCCTTCGTCCCCAGCCGCAAATAAGAGCCCTTCCAAAATGGATTTCCATTCAATAATCCCTAAACTCATGCAGCTTTTCACTCCCGTAAATATAAATTTCTGAAAAATTATGTTCTTGTTCTACATGAACGTATTCATTTTTCATCAGCTGAAGCAAAGCTAAAAAAGTCACGACCATATAATCCTTCCTGTCAGCTGGAAAGAAATCGTGAAACTCCTTTTTCTTTTTCGTTGCCTTCAGCTCCATGATCATTTCCTTCATTCGTTTTTCGATCGGGATTTCTTCTTTTGCTACGGTTCGTTCGATTGGCTTTTCAATTTTTTTTCGTTTTAGCATTTTTTGAAAGGCAGCGATCATATCATAAACCGTTACGTTTCCTTTTTGCAAAATCGGCTCTTTTTCCTCCAAATATTCGCTCAAGTCGCTTGGAGGCTTCGTATAGACAAGCGCCCGTTCACTTTCCAGTTCTTTCAGCTTTACTGCCGCTTCTTTATATTTCTTGTATTCAATTAAACGGGTAACAAGCTCATCTCTCGGATCGGACTGCTCTTCTTCGATGATTTCCTCGTCTGACCACTCTTCCTCCTGTCTTGGAAGGAGCATTTTGCTTTTAATCGACAATAATGTGGCTGCCATCACTAAATATTCACTGGCAACATCCAGCTCAAGCTCCTGCATCGTGTGAATATATTCCATATACTGTTCTGTTATTTCGCTGACAGGGATATCATATATATCAATTTCTAAACGATGAATTAAATGCAAAAGCAAATCTAACGGACCTTCAAAAGCTTCTAACTTTACTAGATACATTACCAGATCATCACCCTCGATAAATGGCTAATTTTTAGTATAGACCAATAGAAAAATACATCCAATACTCTTTTTCAACAAAGCTCATTTTTTGTTTATTTTTAAATCAGGCATGAATACTTTCTTTTTTGCAGCCATTTTCATAAACTATAACATATATAGTAGAAAAAAGGAGTTTTCTCAATATGTACCCACCTGAATATATTGAGTTTTTATATCATTTTCATTGTGACCGGGATTATTTTGAATGTCATGAAATTTTAGAAGAATTGTGGAAAAAAGATCCTAAAGAAGAGAGAAAACAAATCTGGGTCGGGCTCATACAAATTGCCGTTAGCTTTTATCATTACAGGAGAAAAAATTTCAATGGTGCTGAGCGGATGATGAAAAATGCTATTCGCATTTTAAAAAATGAAACGGCGTCTCTTAACAAACTCGGTTTGGATGATGAACAGCTCTTACATATTTTACAAAACACTTTTGGTCGAATTCAAAAAAGAGAACCATATAAAAGCATTCAGCTGCCGATTTTTGATCAAAACCTTTACGAAATTTGCTTAACAACAGCAAAGGAACGAGGAAAAACGTTCGGTGAGCCTAGCGATATTTCAAACGTTTTTTTAATACATAAACATAAAACAAGGGATCGAACGGACATCATTGAGGAGAGATTGAAAAATTGGCATAAAAAAAGAAAAAGAAGAGAGTGATCAGCTCTCTTCTTTTTCCAATTGTTCATGGTCGCATTTTTCAAAAAAGGATTGAATTTGTTCGCTAGGAATAACATGTTTATCTTTATATAGCTCTTTTACGGCATTGATCATTTTTTTGCCGATTCCTTCATGACGATGGGACGGGTTTACGCAAATATGCTGAATTTCCACTATTCCTTTATCTTTCAATTCAACGCCGATCACTCCGATAACATCTTCTTCCTTCCATAAGAAAAGCTGCCAATTTTCGTCATTTTCATACGTTTTCATCGTTTGCTGGAGCTGCTTTAAATCCTTTTCACTCGGCATAAAGGAAAGAAGCCCCATCGCAATTTTTTCAAAAGCTTTCTTATATCGAACTAACATGCTGGATCCCTCGTTAATATATAACATTCTTTCAAGAAAGATTTTATGGGCAACTGGTGTTGAATCCCATTTATCATATTGCTCTTAACATTATATACATTTTCTTATGAATTTTAAACTGTTTTCTTTAAAGTTGGGCGAGGGATTTGATTAAATTTGCCATTTCAATTGCCGATAGTGCTGCGTCCCAGCCTTTATTGCCCGCTTTCGTTCCTGCTCGTTCAATCGCTTGCTCGATATTTTCCGTCGTGACGACGCCAAATATTACCGGCACTCCTGTTTGCAGAGAAGCGTTCGCAATCCCTTTTGCCGCTTCATTGCATACGTAATCGTAATGCGTAGTGGATCCACGGATAACTGTTCCTAAGGCAATGACCGCATCGTATTTTTTGGACTCAGCCAGTTTTTTGGATACAAGCGGGATTTCAAAAGCCCCCGGAACCCATGCAACATCAATGTCGCTTTCCGAAACGCCGTGGCGGATGAGAGCATCGATTGCTCCGCTTAACAGCTTGCTTGTAATAAATTCATTAAATCTTGATACGACAATTCCGATTTTCAAATCTTTTCCGACTAAATGTCCTTCAATTTTGTTTATGCTCATTAGTATAACCTCCCGCTAAATATGAAGTAGATGTCCTAGTTTCGATTTTTTTGTTTTCAAATATTTTTCATTATCCTTGTTTGCCGGTATTTCAATTGGAACCCGCTCCAATATTTCAAGTCCGTATTCTTGCATTTCTTTCATTTTTCTCGGATTGTTTGTCATTAAACGAATAGACTTGGCTCCAATATCCTTCAGCATCTGTGCTGCAACAGCATATTCTCTTTGATCCGGCTGAAAGCCGAGCTCCTCATTTGCTTCGACCGTATCATAACCTTTTTCTTGAAGCTTATATGCTTTCAATTTATTTATTAGCCCGATCCCCCTGCCTTCTTGGCGCAAATAGAGCAAAATTCCGCTTCCTTCTTTTTCAATTTCACTCAATGCAGAATGAAGCTGCGGGCCGCAGTCGCATCTGTGAGAATGAAAGACGTCTCCTGTCAGGCATTCTGAATGGATTCTAACTAAAACGGGATGCTCCGGCTTAATTTCACCCTTCACCAGCGCAATATGCTCTTTTCCATCATACAAGCTGGTATAACCGATGGCTTTAAAACGGCCAAAACCTGTCGGAAGCTCGATTTCCACTTCTTTTTTGATTAATTCCTCCCGTTTTCTGCGGTATTGAATTAAATCTTGAATCGTGATCATTTTTAAATTGTATTGTTCCGCTATTTCTTTTAATTGAGGAACCCGAGCCATTGTTCCGTCTTCATTAATAATTTCACAAATGACGCCAGCTGGAAAGCATCCTGCCAGCTTTGCCAAATCAACGGCTGCTTCCGTGTGGCCGGCTCTTTTTAATACTCCTTCGTTCTTTGCAATTAACGGGAAAACATGTCCGGGTCTTTTAAAATCCTCCGCCCTTGCATCCGGCTGAATGAGCGACTGAATCGTTTTAGCTCGCTCATATGCGCTGATTCCCGTCGTTGTTGTTTGATGATCGATGCTGACAGTAAACGCGGTTTGGTGCAAATCTGTATTTTCCGCTACCATAGGGTGAAGCTGCAAACGGTGCGCTAACGATTCCGTGATCGGCACACAGACGAGACCTTTTCCTTTTGAAATCATAAAATTGATCATTTCAGGGGTGGAAAACTCAGCTAGACCGACAAAATCTCCTTCGTTTTCCCGATTCTCATCATCCACGACAATGATCACTTTCCCCTGTTTTAAATCTGCGATGGCATCCTCAATGGAATGAAACATTATTCTATCACCTCTATTCACTGTAAAAACCGTGCTTTTGCAAAAAATCAACGGTAATTCCGGTTGGCGCCTCTTTGCGGACAAACTTTTCTAAATATTTCCCGATCAAATCACATTCAATATTGACCTTATCGCCTATCTCCTTTTCCCCAATAATTGTTTCTGAATATGTGTGAGGAATAATCGAAATCGTAAAGGTTTGTTCTGTTAAGCCAAAAATGGTTAAACTCGTTCCGTCAACTGCAACTGAACCTTTTAATATCATGTAATAAAGCAAATCTTTAGGAGCTTTAATTTGATAATAAACAGCATTTTCCTTTCTTTCTTTTTTGACGATCGTGCCAACGCCATCAACATGTCCTGAAACGATGTGGCCGCCAAATCGGTCGCCAACAGCCATTGCCCTTTCCAAATTCACCTTTGATCCGGTTTTTAATGTACCTAATGTCGTTGCCGCCATCGTCTCAGGCATGACATCCACAGAAAAATAATTCGATTCAAAGTCGGTGACCGTTAAACAGACTCCGTTGACGGCAATGCTGTCGCCTATTTTTACATCTTGCAAAATGTTTTTTGCATAAATTTCTAAAATTACTGCTTGATTCGTTCCTTTTACTGATTTGATTTCCCCTATTTCTTCAATGATTCCAGTAAACAATCTTGTCCACCTCTTTTCGGAACGGAGACAATTTTCACATCTTCTCCTATTTTCGTAACGGACTGAATTTCAAATGAATGTGCCATCCTCATCTTTAATGCTTCATCGCCCATGACGGCTGATATTCCTTCAGGGTCTCCCAATATTTTGGGTGCAAAATACACGATTAATTCATTCACTGCTTCCGCTTTTAAAAATGAAGCATGGACTCTTGCTCCTCCTTCAACGAACAGGGAGGTGATGCCTCGCTCGCCTAATATTTTTAAAATATTTGGGATATTCCATTGATCATGTAAAGTCAACACTTCTATTCCTAATTTTTTCAGTTCCGCTTTTTTATTGAGATCCCCATCTTGGCAAATGACCCAAGTTTCTGCTTCCTTGTCAGTTATCACATTGGCATCCATCGGAATTCGCAGATGGGTATCTAAAATAATCCGTATCGGTGTTCGTTTGCGATCCGGCAGCCGACAAGTCAGACTTGGATTGTCTTTTATAATTGTATTAACACCCACTAAAATGCCGTCGTGTATTTCTCTGTAACGGTGCACATCCTGTCTTGCTTCCTCTCCGGTAATCCACTTGCTGTCACCTATTTTTGTAGCAATTTTCCCATCGAATGTTGCGGCATATTTTAATGTGACAAACGGAGTGTTTGTTTGAATGTAATGAAAGAAAACTTTGTTAAGTTCATGTCCATTTTTTTGCAATATCCCGGCTTCCACATCGATTCCAGCATCTTGCAAAGCTTTCACACCGCGTCCACTTACGAGAGGATTCGGATCCAAAGCAGCTACAACGACCCGTTTAATCCCTCTTTTGATAATAAGCTCAGAGCAGGGAGGAGTTTTGCCAAAATGGCTGCAAGGTTCAAGCGTGACGTACAGCGTTGCACCTTTTGCCTTTTCCCCAGCCATATTTAAAGCATGAACTTCCGCATGGGGTTCCCCAGCCTTTAAATGCGCTCCAAACCCGATCAGTTCCCCATCCTTCACAACGACCGCTCCCACCAACGGGTTAGGGCTCGTTTGGCCGATTGCTTGTTTCGCTAGCTGAAAGGCAAATTCCATCCATTTTTCGTCATTCATGAAGGACACACCTCCCTTTTGTTGATTTCAAAACAAAAGCCCCGGGTTTGTTCCCCCAGGGCTTGATGATCACTTTAACGAAAAGAAGGTATACTCAAATAAGAGTATAAAATCTGTTCTTTTTGAACAGTTTATACTCCTCACCTTCAAAAGTGATCCTTCTCCCATCCAGACTATACTGTCGGCTCTGGATTTTCACCAGATCCACCGCAAAGGCGTTCCGCCAATGCGGGTCACGGGCTAAAAAAGCTTAAAAGCTTTTATCACCGCCGGTCGGGAATTTCACCCTGCCCCGAAGGATGCATCATTCATTTTATGTTATTTTCAATGGGAAAAACGGCTGCTTCCTCTTGCTTCCCACCTTCCATTTTGAAGCATTCACGAGTTTTTGAAAAAGAAACAAAGCTGAAGAAAACAGCCAATTATTTTACTATTATCTCCCTTCAAACGGTCTTCTGTCAAGAAAGCAATCTTTGAACAATATGAAAAAGTGCCTTTTTATCGATTATTTCTCTCCTACACTTGACCGCATCTACAAAAATTATATTATCAACTAAAGCTGAGCGGTATTCAGCTAGTCAGCAATGAACATCCAATAGACGAGTCCCCAAATAATGCTCAATACAACAAGAACAATAAATAATATCCAGTTTTTCATTCTCATTTTGTACATCCCTTTCTATTTGAAAGAGGAATTTAATTTTCATACACTTCTACTTTTTTCATTACATCTCCGTTTTTCATGCTCAACACAGTTTCCATGCCTGAAGTTACTTGGCCAAAAACAGTATGAACTCCATCCAAGTGAGGCTGAGGTTCATGAACGATAAAAAATTGACAAGAGCCTGTATCCCTGCCTGCGTGAGCCATAGAAATGGCGCCGGTTACATGTTTATGTGGATTGCCATCTGTTTCGCATTTGATCGTATATCCTGCATTACCAGTGCCGTTGCCATTCGGACATCCGCCTTGGCTTACAAACCCTGGAATAACACGATGAAAAGTCAAACCGTCATAAAAGCCTGAATTCGCAAGTTTTTCAAAGTTCTTCACTGTATTTGGAGCTTCATTCGGAAAAAGCTCAAATTCAATTTTTTCTCCGTTTTCCATTAAAATGTAGCCTTTTTTGCTCATAAAACAGCTCCCTTTCATGAAAAAATTTTCTCTTTATTTTATCATAGAGTAAAACATAAAATACAGATGAAACGTTTTAGTATATATATACGTCTTAAATGGTTGAAAGTTTTTGCACTCTATAATCATATATTCGAAGTCATGTTCGCTTAGGAGGTTAAGTGATGAAAAAAATCGTTTTATCCATATTACTTGCTATTGGGTTGGCAACACCAACTACTAGTTTTGCTGATTCTGTTGTTGGAGATGTTATTGTCACGTTAGGCAGCGATTTAACGGAGCAGCAAAAGCAGGATCTCTTAAAGGAAATGGGCGTACCAGATAACGTGCAAACGGTCACCGTGACAAACGAAGAGGAGCACAAATATTTGGGGGATTATATTCCGAAAGCGCAAATCGGTTCAAAAGCGATTTCTTCTTCCAAAATACAAATTGAGAAAAAGGGATCTGGTTTAGAAGTCCAAACAAACAACATAAACTGGGTCACGGATGAAATGTACTTAAATGCGCTCATGACAGCTGGTGTCAAAGATGCAAATGTTTATGTCACCGCGCCTTTTGAAGTTTCCGGAACAGCCGCTTTAACAGGGTTGATAAAAGCTTATGAAGTTTCGACTGATAAAGCGATCCCTGAAGACGTGAAACAGGTCGCCAACCAAGAGCTGGTGGAAACAGCAAAGCTTGGAGATAAGATTGGTGACGAAAATGCTTCGGCATTAATTGCAAAAGTAAAAGAACAGATGTCCGAAAACGGCGTTCCGAAAAATGACCAAGAGCTAAGAGAAATGATTGAACAAGCAGCAAAAGATTTGCAAATAAATCTTTCCGAAGATGATATAAACAATTTAATCCTCTTATTTAACAATATGATTAACGTCAATATCAATTGGGATGAAGTCGGAAACCAGCTTGACAAAGCAAAAGACAAAATTTCTAAATTTCTCGAATCCGAAGAAGGACAAAGCTTTTTGCAAAAAATGAAAGAATTCTTTTCTTCGATCATTGATGCCATCGCATCGTTTTTCCAATAATGAAAAAGGCGTCTTCAACTAATGTTGAGACGCCGTTTTTCGTTTACGGTTGACCGACTTCCGCTTTTAAAGGCAAATCGAGACTGACTAAATCCTCGTATGTTTCCCTTTTGACGACAAGTCTCGCTTCGCCGTTTTCAACAAATACAACAGCAGGCCGAGCGATCCGGTTATAATTATTTGCCATAGAATATCCGTAAGCTCCCGTGCAAAAAACAGCTAATATATCGCCTGCTTTTACGGTAGGAAGGGATAAATCCCAAATGAGCATGTCCCCGCTTTCGCAGCATTTTCCTGCAATCGATACAGTCTCAGAACATTCGTCATTCATCCGGTTGGCAAGAGCCCCCTCGTATTTTGCCTGGTACAAAGCAGGCCGGATGTTGTCGCTCATGCCTCCGTCCACCGCAACATATTTGCGTATGTTAGGGACGACCTTTTGAGATCCTATCGAGTACAAGGTTGTTCCTGCATCCCCGACGAGAGAGCGTCCTGGCTCAATCCATATTTCAGGGAGAGGAATTTGAAGCTTCTCAGAGTGTCCTTTCACAACTTCCACCATTTTTTCAACATATACATTCATTGGCAGAGGATCATCCTCTTTCGTATATCGAATTCCGAATCCTCCCCCTAAGTTTACAACTTTCGGAACAAACTGAAACTTCTCTTTCCAAATAGAAATTTTCCCAAAAATCTTTCCTGCTGCTAAAACAAATCCTTCAGTGCCAAAAATTTGCGAACCGATATGGCAATGGATTCCTAATAGCTGTAAATGCGATTGATTTTTTACAAGCTCAATCGCTTTTTCGATTTGACCATTATGAAGGTCGAATCCAAATTTCGAATCTTCCTGCCCGGTTGTAATGTAATCATGTGTATGTGCCTCGACGCCTGGTGTAACGCGAAGCAACACCGCAACTTTTTTATTCATTTGCTGGCAAAGAGAAGATAAAACATCAATTTCATAAAAATTATCAATCACAATGCAACCGATATTTGCCTCCAGAGCCATTGCAAGCTCGTCGATGCTTTTATTGTTTCCATGAAAATGAATTTTTTCCGGAGGAAATCCTGCTTTTAATGCCGTATACAGTTCACCGCCTGAAACGACATCAAGAGAAAGCCCTTCCTCATTTGCAAGCTGCACCATTGCAATGGAAGAAAAGGCTTTGCTTGCATAAGCAACTTGATATGGAACTCCTAATGATTCAAATGTATTTTTAAAAGAACGGGCTCGTTCGCGAATGAGTGCGACATCGTATACATATAACGGTGTCCCATACTGTTTGGCAAGTTCAACTGTATCGACACCGCCGATTTCTAAATGCCCTAACTGGTTGATTTTACTTGTTCCCTGTAAATACAAAGACTAGCCCCCGCTTTCGTGAACGTAAAAGTTAAAAATACATTACCATAAAACATTTTCTCTTTCAAATTTTTTTAAGGCTGCTTTTTTACGTTCTGCGGATGAACAATGCTTGGCCTTACTTTTATATGAGGCACCGACGACCTGACGATGATCTGCCAAAAGGCTTGAGGATTAAAAGGGATAAACGGCCATAAATAAGGCGTATTTAACGATCGAATGCTGGCAAGGAAAAGGATGAACAGTGTGCAGCCGATCACTAATCCGGGCACTTTAAAGATCACTACTAATAGCAGCAATACAAAACGAACGATTTTATTGGCTACGCTCAATTCATAGCTCGGGGTTGCAAAAGTACCGACCGCCGCAATGGAAACGTACAAAATAACTTCCGGCGAAAACAAACCGACATCGATGGCAATTTGTCCTATGAGAACTGCTGCAATTAAACCCATCGCCACTGAAAGAGCTGTCGGTGTATGAATGGCTGCCATTCTTAAAAGCTCAATCCCTATGTCAGCAAGAAAAATTTGAACAACAATCGGAATATTTTTTTCTTTGTTTGGTCCGATGTAAGATATAGCCTCCGGCAGTAAAGACGGCTGCACTACATACAGCATCCAAAGAGGAAGCAAATAAATAGAAGCTAGCATGCCAAAAAAGCGCACCCATCTGACAAACGTTCCGGCCGCTGGCGCCTGACGGTATTCTTCGGCGTGCTGAACATGGTGAAAAAAAGTAGTTGGCGTAATAATGACACTCGGGGACGTGTCAACAAGAATAATGACATGTCCTTCCAGCAAATGAACTGCAGCGACATCCGCTCTTTCCGTATAGCGGACAAGCGGAAACGGATTAAAGCCTTGCTTTACTAAAAATTCTTCAATTGTTTTATCTGCCATTGGAAGCCCGTCAATCTTTATCGTTTTTAACTCCTTTTTGATCACTTCAATTAATCCTGGATCCGCCACATCTTCCAAATACGCGATCGCAATGTCGGTTTTTGATCGTTCGCCGATTTTCATGATTTCATATCTCAGACGTTCGTCCCTTATTCTTCTCCGAATCAGTCCCGTGTTGACAACGATATTTTCCACAAAACCGTCACGTGCGCCGCGGATCACTTTTTCCGTATCCGGCTCTTCCGGCTGTCTTCCAGGATAGTTGCGGACATCGACAACAAAAGCAAAATCGCTGTCTTCGACAAAAAAAACGACTAAGCCTGACAACACTTGATCGACTGCTTCATCAAGCGTTTGAACCAATGTTACTTGCTGATGAACGAGACGGTTTTTGACAATTTCCTTTAAACGATTGGCTTCCGTTTCATGATCATTGATTTTCAAAAGCTCCTTGATCAGTTCGATGACATAAAGTGAATCGCAAAGTCCTGTCACATAATATAAATGCACTTGTTTTCCGAGAAGCGTAAATTTGCGCACGCCTAAATCAAAGCTTGTTCCTAAGCCAATATGATCTCGAAAAAATTTTTCGGTATCTTGCAGCTTGGGAGAGATTTGACTTTTTTCTTGATCGGTTAATTTCGTCATGCTATCGAATCCTTTCTCTTCATCATTCATGTTCAGCTCACCTTTTCCCGCCTTTCTATCTCTGTCTTTCAAAAACTACTCCGTGAGCTATGGCCGGGATCGATTCGTTCAGCTTGATCATCGTTTTACTTAACAGAGCCCCGGTTGCCACCATCAATACTCGTTTTAAATTTCCTTTTTTCATTTCTTGGAATATGTGACCGTAAGTTACAACTGCTGAACAAGCACATCCGCTCCCGCCGGCAAATGCTCTTTGTGCTGGATGAAAAATTAACAGCCCGCAATCTGAATGGTTGCCTCGGATGTCGTACCCATCCTCAAGCAATAATTCCTTCAGCTTCGGACTGCCGACTCCCGAAAGATCGCCGGTAAGAATTAAATCGTAGTCAGAAGGAGTCCGATTTAAATCACGAAAGTGCTGCTTAATTGTATCTGCAGCTGCCGGCGCCATTGCGGACCCCATATCATAAGGGTTTTTCCTGCCAACATCGATCACCTTGCCGATCGTTGCAGCCGTTATGGCAATCTCACTTTCGTCTTTGCTGATTAATACAGCACCTGCCCCTGTTACGGTTGTCGTCGCTGTTTCTGGTTTTTGTCCGCCGAAATTCGTTGGATGCCGAAACTGCTTTTCAGCTGCGCCATAATGGCTGCTTGTGGCAGCGATAATTTTGTTCGCGAACCCCCCATCGATCAGCGCGCATGCCGTAGCGACTGTTTCCATTGAAGTCGAACAGGCCCCGTACATACATAACAGCGGAATATTGAGCATTCTAGCTGTATAGTTCGATGTAGCATTTTGGTTCAATAAATCCCCCGCCAAAAACAAATCAATATCCTCTTCCTTTAATTCAGCTTTTTTTAAACAGCGGCTGATCGCCTGCTCCATTAAATTCCGCTCGGCCAATTCCCAAGACGGCGCACCGCAGTACATATCATCAAAATGAGCATCAAATGTTTCCTTAAGCGGTCCTTTCGCTTCCTTCGGCCCAACGACAGTTGCCGTTTTATTGACAAACAATTTATGCTGAAACACCCATGTTTGCTTTCCCGTTAACCGCATCATGCTATGTTTCCTCCGATCATATGACAAATTGCCTTTACAGACCAGCAAAATAAAGCCAATGAAACAAAGAGCCGCAAATTTTTCCTAAAACGATCGCCATCATCAACATAACGATTTTGTCATCAATGCCGATCCTTTTCGCTAATATCGGAAATACATTCAGCACTTCTGTTAATGCTGCTGCAAGCATTCCGACAAATATTCCGTAAAGGAGACCGATCGGGATAAACCAATAATGCGAAGCATGCAAATAGACGGGAGAGAGGCTGAACCAACCGCCGGACACGGCGCCAAGAATAACAGCCCATTCATACAAACGAATCCATTTTATTGTCTTCGTCAGCTGCATGAGTCTTGGAATGATTCCGAGAACAGATAAAAACGCAACAAATCCACACCCGACAGCCAAGCCCCCTGCAAACCCCGTAAACAAAAGCATGAACCATTTAATCATCATCATTTTTCACGCTTTCTTTGTTTTCGTTTATGGCGATGTATTGGTCGAGATCCATTTGATAATTAAAAATCTCGACTTCCAACGGACTCGGCTCTTCATTAAATTTCTTTTTAAAAACGTGATTAAAAAACAGAACCATTCCCAGCCCCAAACCGATGGAGTAGGGGATTTGCAAAATTAACGGCTTATCGATCTTATTGCCAGTGAAAAACTGATACAAATTGCGATGCATCCGCTGCATGCTGACATCTTCATGAAAGTTCATAATCGTTAAAGCCGATCCGACAAATAATAACAGCCATACAAGAAAAAAAAGGACGGGAGCAAATTTTTTTCGATGATTTTGAATTTCAACAATTGTTTGCGTCGGCCCAACAGGTTGGACATCAAGGGAAGGATCAATGGATTGGATTTTTTCTATGACGTTGATGACATCAATGACAACATATGTTTTATCTTTTGATTGAATTTGATGAATGATTTGATCCCCCATTTTGCTGATTAACGCTTCGTCTGCAATTATTTTCGCGATTTTGTTAAGCGTGATCCTTTCGTTCGGTTTTGCCTGAATACGATGCTTTAGACGCACATAAACCGTTTTATTCACGCCCTGTCACATCCTACTTTTTTCTAATAGTATGAAACGTTCGCCACTCCCTCATGCAAAATGATCAAGACCATTTATTTCCACAAAAAAAGACCAAAGAGCTATCCGCTCATTCGGTCTTTCATTTGCTTTAATATTTTCTTTTCCAGTCTGGACACCTGAACTTGTGAGATTCCTAACCGTTTTGCGACTTCCGACTGTGTTTGATCTTTATAATACCGCAAATAAACGATCAGCCGCTCCCGCTCGCCTAAATCGTTCATAGCATCTTTTAATGCTATTTGATCAAACCATTTTTGCTCATTTTGATCTGCAATTTGATCCAGCAATGTAATCGGATCGCCATCATTTTCATAAACCGTTTCATGGATGGAGGAAGGTGCACGTACAGCTTCTTGTGCAAGAACGATATCTTCAGGTGAAATATCTAAGTAGTCAGCGATCTCCCCTACTGTTGGCACCTTGCCAAGTGTTTTGGACAGTTCCTCTCTAGCCCGTCTAATTTTATTTCCGAGCTCTTTTAATGAACGGCTCACTTTTACTGTTCCGTCATCCCGGATGAATCGTTGAATTTCTCCTATAATCATCGGAACAGCATAAGTGGAAAATTTAACATCATACGACAAATCAAACTTATCGACCGATTTCACTAAGCCAATGCAGCCGATTTGAAATAGATCATCCGCCTCATAGCCTCGGTTTAAAAATCGCTGCACAACTGACCAAACGAGCCGCATGTTTTTTTGGATAAGCAAATCGCGGGCTGCCTGATCGCCTTGCTGGCTTCTTTTAATCAAATCCCTGACTTCCTGATCCTTCAATTGTCCATTCGAATGTTCGTTCTTGACCTCCACATCCATAAGCTAATCTCCTTAATTACATAAAGCTTTGCTTTTTGTAAGATGTTTTGTTAATCGAATGATTGTGCCTTTATTTTTTTCCGATTCTATTTTCACTTCATCCATAAAATTTTCCATGATGGTAAATCCCATTCCTGAACGCTCCAGCTCAGGCTTTGTTGTAAAAAGCGGCTGTCTAGCTTCTTCAATGTTGTCAATTCCTACCCCTTCATCTCGAATCGTCAAATGAACGATATGGTCCTCTAGCGTGCAGGAAATATACACAATACCGTCAGGATTATTTTCATAACCGTGAATGATCGCATTTGTCACAGCTTCGGAAACTACTGTTTTGATTTCGGTTAGTTCATCGATCGTCGGATCCAGCTGTGCGATAAAGGAAGCTACAGCTACTCTTGCAAATGATTCATTTTGACTTACAGCGGAAAATTGAAGCTTCATTTCGTTTTTCATGACGCCACCCCCAACGTTTGCAAAGCCGCTTTCTCTGTCTCGGCCAGATGAATAATTTTAAATAAACCTGACATGTCAAATAGACGCTTTACACTCGGGGAGATGGCGCAAACAATCATTTCACCGCCGAGATGTTTTATTTGCTTATAACGCCCGAGAATCACTCCAAGTCCGGAGCTATCCATAAAAGTTAATTGTTCTAAATTTAATAAAATATGTTGAATAGAGTTATTTTCGATGGCATCATTGACTTTTTGCCGAAGTTCCTCTGCTGTATGGTGGTCGAGCTCCCCTGACAGACGTATCAATAACACGTTTTCTTTTACTTCAAGGTCAACCGCTAGACTCAAGATCATATTCCTCCTTCAACTATGATATTGAATCTTTCGAGTTGACCTTTCATATTTCCTGCCTGAAGACAAAACTAGTGGAATTTCGCCAAAAATATCATTTTTCGGCCTTCGTCCATTCGCCTAGAACCCTTTTGAACAGCTTCCACCAGCTCGCAACGCGAACATCTTGTTTAGCCACAAGCTTGCTTTCAGCAAAAACCTTTCCATTCTTTTTCAGCACGAGGGTTCCAAGCTCATCTCCTTTTTTCACTGGCGCTACCAGGTGGTTTTTAAACATAATTTCTTGTTTAATATCATCAATGCTTTCGCCCTTTTTGGTTATAATGGAAACAGGCTCCGAAGTAATCAGCTGTACATCTTTATCGCTTCCTTTGCTCAGTTTTGCTTTTGTCACCACTTCGTTTCGTTTAAACAGAGGATGGGTTTCATACTGGGAAAAGGCATAGTCTAACAGCTTCGTGATTTGAGCATTTCGATCTTTTGGCGTTTTAGCTCCAAATACAACAGCAATAACCCGCATATTCCCTTTTTTGGCTGTTGCCGTTAAACAGTATTTCGCTTCGTTTGTATAACCTGTTTTTACACCGTCAACTCCGTCGTAAAATTTCACAAGCCGATTTGTATTGACCAACCAAAATTTTTTGTCTGTTCCTTCTCGTAAATAATCCTCATATGTTCCCGTAAATTTCGTAATTTCTTCATATTTTAATAGCTCTTTGGCAATAACCGCCATGTCCTTTGCCGACGAATAATGTCCTTTTGCAGGTAATCCGGTCGAATTTTTAAAATGCGTATTTTTCAGTCCGAGCTCTTTCGCTTTTTGATTCATCATGGATACAAACTGTTCTTCTGATCCTGCAATTCTCTCCGCCATCGCGACAGACGCATCATTGCCGGAAGCAATCGCAATTCCTTTTAATAAATCTTCCACTGTCATTTCTTCCCCAGGCTCCAAAAAGATTTGCGATCCCCCCATGGATGCTGCATATTCGCTCGCTCTTACTTTTTCATCCATTTGAATCTTTCCTTTATCAAGAGCTTCCATAATAAGAAGAAGCGTCATGATTTTCGTCATACTGGCGGGCGGCAGCGGTGTATCTGAATTTTCTTCATATAGTACTTGACCTGTATCCCGCTCAATCAATATAGCCGATTTCACTCCATCTACTAGTTTGACATTTTTTTCTTCTGCCCACGCAGCCGTTGAAACCCCAAAAAAAAGAACAAATGTTGCCATGACAGACAGTAGTAATTGTTTCATCTCCACATCCTCCATTCCTCATATGTAACTGCAATCTAATCTAATGAAATGTAAAAGACTCTAAAAATGAAATGAGAATGAATTTTTACTGGTAAAATTATCTGTATAAAACCCATTTTTTCCAATTATTAAAAAGTTATACAAAAAAAGAATCGGGATTACCCGATTCTTTTTTTCTTTCCTAATTTGTTATTGTTTCATAAATAAGGACAGGCTTTTTTGTTTTGTTTTTCGAAATTTTAATGCTGTAGTATAAAGTTTGTTTCACCTTTTCAATATCTTGTTGATTGCTGTAAATTGTAACGAATGTTTCTCCCTTTTTTACGTAATCGCCTATTTTTTTATGGAGGATGAGGCCGACTGCCAAATCAATTGCAGCATCTTTCGTCGCTCTTCCGGCACCAAGCCACATGGCGGCAGTCCCGACTGCATCAGCTGCAATTTCGTTTACATAGCCTTCTTCTTTCGCCTTTAATTCGAATGTATACGAAGAATGCGGCAATTTTGATGGATCGTCCACAATTGAGGCATCTCCCCCTTGGGCAGAGACAAATGTTTTAAAAGTCTCTAAAGCTTTTCCTGAAGCAATGGATTGCTCGAGCAGTTTACGCGCTTTTTCTAAACTGTCTGCTTTTTCCGCCATATACACCATATAGCTGCCAAGCGTTAAACATAGTTCAGTTAAATCTTCAGGACCTTCACCTTTTAATGTATCAATCGCTTCTTGGACTTCAAGAGCGTTTCCGATGGCAAACCCTAACGGCTGACTCATATCGGAGATCACGGCAATCGTTTTTTTGCCGACGTTTTCCCCTATTTTCACCATCGCTTTTGCCAGTTTTTTTGATTCTTCTATATTTTTCATAAAAGCGCCCGATCCGGTTTTAACATCTAAAACAATGGCATCCGCTCCGGCAGCGATTTTTTTGCTCATGATGGAGCTGGCAATAAGAGGAATACTGTTAACCGTCGCTGTCACATCTCTTAATGCGTACAGTTTTTTATCAGCGGGAGTTAAATTCCCCGTTTGTCCAACGACTGCAATTTTATTTTGATTGACTAAACGGACAAACTGTTGATTGTCTATTTCAACATGAAACCCCGGGATCGATTCTAGTTTATCAATCGTTCCGCCGGTATGGCCAAGACCTCTTCCGCTCATCTTGGCAACAGGAACACCAGCTGAAGCCACAAGCGGCGCAAGCACCAACGTAGTTTTATCGCCAACTCCTCCGGTCGAATGCTTATCCACTTTTATTCCTTTAATTTCACTAAGATCGATCTTTTCTCCAGAATCAACCATCGCCATTGTGAGCTCCGCCATTTCCTCTTCCGTCATCCCTCTAAAAAAAACGGCCATGGCGAAAGCGCTCATTTGATAGTCCGGAATCTCCCCGGCCGTATATCCTTCAATGATATAACGGATTTCTTTTTTTGTGAGCGCTTTCCCATCCCGCTTCTTCTCTATTAAATCGACCATTCGCATGCAAATCACCTTTTTCTACATTTTGGCTACGATGGATTTTACTAGCGCTATAAAATCAGCCCGAACCATTTCCGCCGTTTTCATGACTTCTTCATGCGTCAAAGGCTGTTTTAAAATACCAGCCGCCATGTTCGTAATACATGAAATGCCAAGCACTTTCATTTTGACTTGATTCGCCACAATTACTTCTGGAACTGTTGACATGCCAACTGCGTCTCCCCCGATCGCTCTTAACATCCGTATTTCAGCCGGCGTTTCATAGGACGGTCCAGTATTGGCAACATAAACCCCCTCTTTTATTTCGATGCCAAGCTCTTTCGCTGCTTCTTTTGCCAGCTGGATTAGTCTGCTATCGTACGCTTCCGACATATCGGGAAAACGGTCGCCAAGCTCAGGGCTATGTTCGCCAATTAAAGGGTTTTGTCCCATGTTGTTAATATGATCGGTAATCAGCATTAAATCACCTGGTTGATATGACTGATTGATCCCTCCGGCTGCATTTGTCACAATTAAGGAATGAATACCCAGCGCCTTCATGACTCGCACAGGAAATGTCACTTGCTTTACACTATACCCTTCGTAAAAATGGAATCTGCCTTGCATGATCGCTACTGTTTTTCCATTTAGCTCCCCAATTACGAATTGGCCTTTATGCCCTTCAACAGTGGAAACCGGAAAATAAGGAATGTCGCTGTATGGAATGGTTACAGCATCCTCCACTTCTTCAGCGAGAACTCCTAAACCTGATCCTAGAACGAGACCGATCTCTGGAGTTTGTTTGCATTTATCTTTTAAAAATTGAGAAGCCTTTTCAACTTCTTCCACAATTGACATTGATCAATCCCCCTGCTTCAATTCTGTTAAAAAGCTTGTTCCGTAATTTGGCATTTGCACGCCGAAATTTTCTGCAATGGTTGCTCCTACATCTGCAAATGTTTCTCTGATTGGCAGTTCTTTTCCTTTTGTATAGGTTGAATTATAAACTAACAGCGGAACATATTCTCTAGTATGATCCGTACCGTGGTGAAGAGGGTCGTTTCCATGGTCTGCTGTGATGATGAGCAGGTCTTCTTCCTTCATTTTTTCGAACACTTCAGGAAGACGAGCATCGAATTCCTCAAGCGCTTGTCCATACCCTTCAGGATCTCTTCTATGGCCGAATTTTGCATCAAAATCGACAAGGTTCAAAAAGGAAAGACCTGTAAAATCCCGGTCGAATGTTTGGATCAATTTGTCCATTCCATCCATATTCGACTTTGTCCGGATTGCATCTGTAATGCCTTCGCCGTCATAAATATCGGAAATTTTCCCAAGGGCAATTACATCAAATCCTCCGTCCTTCAACTCGTTCATAACTGTTCGGCCGAAAGGCTTTAAAGCATAGTCATGCCGGTTGGCAGTCCGTTCAAAATTCCCCGGCTCCCCGACAAACGGACGAGCTATAACGCGCCCAACCATGTACTTTTCATCCAAAGTCAGTTCGCGGGCAATTTGACAAATTTGATATAATTCGTTCAGAGGAATGACTTTTTCATGTGCAGCAATCTGTAAAACAGAGTCTGCCGACGTATAGACAATGATGGCTCCTGTTTTCATATGTTCTTTTCCAAGCTCTTCTATAATTGCCGTACCGCTTGCCGGCTTATTGCCAAGCACTTTTCGCCCGGTTCTTTTTTCAAGCTCCTCTATCAGTTCTTCTGGGAAGCCGTCTGGAAATACTTGAAAAGGAGAATCGATTTTTAACCCCATCAGCTCCCAATGACCAGTCATCGTATCTTTTCCTGCTGAAGCTTCTTTCATTTTTGTATAGAAGGCGAGCGGCTTGTCTGTCTTTGGAACACCTTTTATTTCACGTATATTCCCCAATCCGAGCTTCGCTAAATTCGGCAAATGCAAACCGCCGAGATGTTCAGCGATATGGCCAAGCGTGTCAGCACCTTTGTCGTTATAAAGCTCTGCATCCGGTGCTTCGCCGATTCCAACTGAATCCATTACAATTAAAAAGACGCGTTTATATGTATGCTGCATGTTAAATTCCTCCTGCCATTTGAAAGCGGTGATGATTATATTTTTTCCTAATGCTTGCCGAAACAGACGAGCAACTTGATTTTTAGCATGACGATGGCATTAAGCACGGGGGTGGTACATTTTATATACATCTTTTAAACGTGTTTTTGTCACATGAGTATAAATTTGCGTGGTTGAAATATCAGCATGACCTAGCATTTCTTGCACCGCTCTTAGATCAGCGCCGTTTTCAAGCAGATGGGTGGCAAAGGAATGTCGCAATGTATGAGGAGTCAATTCTTTTTGTATTCCTGCTTTAACCGCAATCGATTTTAAATTTTTCCAAAATCCTTGGCGGGAAATTCTTTTTCCATGATGGTTTAAAAATAAGGCATCCGTTTTATGCTTCTGTCTTACAAGCTTTGGCCGGCCCTTTTCCAAATATTCCTCCAGCGCTTTTGTTGCTTTTTCTCCAATCGGAACGAGCCGTTCTTTTTTCCCTTTACCGTAGCATCGGATAAATCCCATGATCAAATGGACGTCTGAAAGATTCAAATGAACCATTTCACTCACCCGAATACCTGTCGCATATAAAAGTTCAAGCATTGCTTTATCTCTATATCCAATCGGTGAGGTCAGCTCAGGCGTTTCAAGAAGCCGCTCCACTTCCTCAAGAGACAGCACTTTCGGAAGCTTCCGTTCAATCTGCGGTGTTTCAATATGGACGGACGGGTCTTCATCCGCAGCTTTTTCCCTTAACAAAAATTGATGGAAAGCGCGGATTGAGGCGATATGCCGGGCGATTGTCTTGCTGGATTTCCCTTGATCTTTCAAAAAATGCAAATATTGCAAAATATGATAGCGTTGAATATTTTGCACTTCTTGAATATTCAGTTTTTCGTTCAAAAATTGCTTGTACGATTTCAAGTCTCGCTCATATGAAACGATCGTATTGTTCGCAAGTCCTCTCTCAACGGTCAAATAATGAATAAAATCTTGGATATGATCGTTCAATCTTCTCTACTCCCCGTTTAAATAAAAGAATATTAAGCGATTCAGCCAATTATCGTTCTGTTCTTCCACAACGCTTGTCACCTTTACGGCAGATCCTTCAGGCTCGTCATAGCGATGGTAATCTTGATATTCCAAGTTAACCCATATAATAGCATAGTAGAACAAAATCGTAAATCCTGTAAACAAGATAAAAATTTTAAGCATATTCTTTACGGTTTTCGTCCATTTTTCCATGTTCGTCCTCCACAAGGCCATATTTTCTTATATTTAAAGATATGACCGTCTGGACAATCTTTATACGTATATAATATAAAAAAACCTTTCCCCTCGCGGAAAAGGCTTTATTCTTTCTTGTTATCTTCTTTTTCTTTTTCCTGACAGCGGTGGCATATGCCGTGAAAAGTTAGACGATGATCTTTAATTTTAAACTTCCAATCTCGTTCGACAATTTTTTCAACATCTTCTAATAAATCTTCCTGAATCTCATCAACGGAACCGCATTCCATACATACGAGATGATGGTGAAAATGAGCGGCTCCTTCCCTGCGCAAATCATATCTGGAAACCCCGTCTCCAAAGTTTATTTTATCAACAATTTTCAGCTCAGTTAACAATTCCAGCGTTCTGTACACTGTTGCGAGCCCGATCTCAGGCGATTTTTCCTTAACGAGGAGGTAAACATCTTCGGCACTTAAATGATCCTCTTCATGTTCAAGCAAAACACGAACGGTTGCTTCCCTTTGCGGGGTTAATTTATAGCTTGAAGAATGCAACTGCTTTTTTATACGCTCTATGCGGTTTTCCATGACACTTTCCCTCCCTCGCCGCATTCCTCATATATTATAACAAAATAAAAGAAAGTGTCCAACTGAAATAATTTTAAATTAAAAAATAAAATTTATATTAAATAATAATTATTATTTATAAATAAAATCAATCGTCCCTCTCATCAGGATCGGGGAAACATATGCTTCTAACATTGCAGCGAGCAATATAACGGCGATCAAGCAAGAAAATGTGACTGCATAGCCTGCAAACATTCGAAACGGCTGATCGTGGAACTTTTTTACAAAAAGCTGTCTAATGAGCTTGAAGGAAAAAGAAATTGCCGATGCGCTCATAATAAGAAACACAGGTATCAGCAGCAAATTTTGCGGCAAAACGGAAACGAATGACAGCAAAAATCCGCCCCATTTCATTTGATTTACTAAAAATCCGACTGTAAATCCAACGACCATTCCTTTTAAAAATAACATGATAAAAATAATCGGCAGACCAATGATCGAAATGCCTAGAAGCCACATAAGCCCTACATATTTTGTATTGTGGAAAAAACTTTGCTTGAACATTTCAAACGAGCTGGCAAGTTTTCCGTCCGATACTTGTCCAAAAAACAGGTTTAAATAATAATACAGATCTTCTTTTTGCGTAATGCTCATGCTGTTTACGATGATTGCGCCAAAAATTACTCCCATTATGAACAATATAAGCACAAATAAATAGACGGTTGATTGATCTTTCAATTGTTTTAGTAAAAAACGCTGAATATTCTGCATATCCTATCCTCTCCTGTCTTTCTTTACTAGATTGTATGAGAGAACGGATGGTACATATTCGTATTTTTACTAGAAAAAAAGAAAAGGCGCGAAAATTTACGCACCTTCCACTTTTCCGTATTTTCCTCCTCCCCCTGATTGCACATAAAGGGTGCCTTCTCTTGCCGAGATGATGGAAGCGGCGATTTTTTCCGGAACCACTTCGACAAGATCGGCGTACGGAACTTTGTGTAAAATATTCATTTCCGTTCCAAAATAATGCTTTAATTTTTTTAATGTTTTAGGGCCAATGCCAGGCAGAAAAGCTAGCGGGACTTGATGAATATAAGGGGGCCTTTTCTCCACATGATTTGTTTTATCCCCCAGTTCTTCAACCCGCTGTTTTACACCTTTTGTAATTTTTACTCCTCCGCATATTTGACAGCATCCCTCATCTGTCAAGCCTACTGTTTTTTGGCACGCTTCACAAAACGTTTCGTAATACTTTCCAAGTTTCGGGTTTAATCCGTAATTCGCCTCAATTTTTCTGTCGTTTTCTTTTTTGATCGCCATCACCAATTCCTGAAACGTCGGCGCTTTTAACAACAACTTCTGATATTCCCGCCCGATTTTTGGCAATGAATGGGCGTCTGAGTTCGTTAAAAATGGATAGGAAGCTAGTTCACGAATACGGCTTGCCATGTTAGTATCGCTGCTCAAACCGAGCTCGACCGCATCGATGAGTGTTTGATCAAAAACTTCTGTCAAGCTTCGCTGAACCCCTTTTCCGTACAAGCTTTTAAAAGGAGTAAAAATATGCGCCGGAATGAACAATCCGCCCAAGCTCTTCACTTTATGCTGAAGTCTTTTCCCTTCAACATATACCCGTTGAGAGCTTAAATGAATATTTTTTAAATGGGAGCTGAGCCAATGGGAAAATTCCTTCATCTTTTCTAAAGTCGGCATAAAGCATAGAACATGAATCGGCCCATTGCAATGTTCATCAAATATTTCAAGCTCCGTACCTAAAATAAGTGTCGAATTTTGATAGCGGACTCCCCCTTCCATTAATTCCTCATACTTTCCTCTTCTGATGCCATCTTCAATTTCCTTGATTACTTCGGGAACATGGCAATCAATGATGCCAATTATATCCATACCTTTGCTCTCAACTGCTTCAATAAAAATATTTTCAAGCGTCAGCGACTTGGCCCCCGTAATCTTTACCGGTTTTCCTGTATTTGTTCTGCCGATATGAATGTGCAAATCTGCGAAAAAAGCGTTCATATCTCCTCACTCAATTGTTTTAATGTTAAATATTGAACTGCATAAGCTGTTTTTGCATCGTAAATTTCTTTTTCTTCTATCAATTTTCTCGCTTCCTCAAGGGTTACTTCCAGCACCTCGACAAACTCGTCTTCATCCAAACTCGCTTTATTTTCCAGCTTTATCAATCCTTCAGCTAAATAAAGATGAACGAGTTCATCAGCAAAGCCCGGTGAAGTATAAAACGAAATGACATGTTTTAATGATTCACATCCATAGCCCGTTTCTTCTTCCAACTCTCTTCTTGCTGTGATTTCAGGTGACTCCCCTTTTTCAAGCTTGCCGGCAGGAATTTCCACAAGCTGACGTTCTAAAGCTTTGCGATATTGTCTCACCATGACAATTTTCCCTTCATTTGTAATAGGGATCACGGCAACTGCACCCGGATGCTTCACGACTTCACGTTTCGCATTTTCCCCGTTTGGGAGACGGACATCTTCCACATATACATCAATAATCTTCCCTGAAAAAATTTTTTCCTTCGCAATCGTTTCCTCGTTTAAACGGTTCATATATTCAACTCCTGTTCTATTATCCAATCATTCTTCATACATTCTACCATAATTAAAAAGGAGGCGGAGCGATTGCTCATGTATCGGAATTATAACCGGGTCGTGATGATTGGAAAGCCGAAGGAAATTGCTTACAGCTTAAAGGAAGCCGCAAAACGATATAAAACAGTCTATGAATGGCTTCATCATGAATATGAAACATTTGCTTTTTCAAAAAGTTTATACTACTTTCAAATTAGAAGAGAAAAAGAGAGGTGATCTTTTTGAAAAAGCGCAGATTAGGAACATCCGAGCTGTATGTGAGCGAAATCGGTCTTGGATGCATGTCGCTTGGCCGCGACGAAAAGCATGCGCGTTCGCTGATTGACCAAGCGCTTGAATTGGGGATTAATTTTTTTGATACAGCAGATCTTTATGATCAAGGCCTGAATGAAGAATTTGTCGGAAGGGCTCTTAAATCGCGTCGAAACGATATCATTTTAGCAACAAAAGTAGGAAACCGGTTTGAAGTTGGCAAAGACGGATGGTGGTGGGATCCATCCAAGAAATACATAAAGGAAGAAGTGAAAGAAAGCCTCAGACGGCTGGGTACAGATTATATCGACTTATATCAGCTTCACGGAGGAACAATCGACGACCCGATCGATGAAACGATTGAAGCGTTCGAAGAGTTAAAGCAGGAAGGCGTCATCCGCTACTACGGCATTTCTTCGATTCGGCCGAACGTTATGAAAGAATGGTTGAAACGCTCCAATATCGTTTCAATCATGATGCAATACAGCCTTCTTGACCGGCGCCCAGAAGAATGGTTTCCTTTGATTCAGGAGCATAACGTTTCTGTTATTGCCAGAGGGCCGTTGGCTCAAGGCCTCTTGACAGAGCGCCCGCTCGAAAAAGCCTCTGAGCGCGTCAAGAACAATGGATATTTAGACTACACGTTCGATGAATTAAAAGAAGCTTTGCACAGCATCGATTCAGCATGCCCGGATCGCACTCGGACGGAAACAGCCGTAAAATATGTTCTTCATCAGCGTGTTGTAGCCTCCTGCATTGCCGGAGCGAGCAAGCAAGAGCAGCTGCTTGAAAATGTCCAAGCAGCGAAAGCAAAAGATCTGCTGGAAGAAGAGTACGAAGCGCTTATAAACGCAACAAAACAGTCTCTTTATACAATCCATCGCGATTAAAACAGGCGGGGACGATCCCCGCTTATTTATTTTCGGATTCACATGACTGTTGAAAATTCAATTTAGCTATCCAGTTGATGTTCCTGCCGAAACGGATGGGATTCGCATGATCATGTTGCAATCTCAATGGCTAAACGATTGTTCATAGCACATAAACCGGATTTACAACTATATGTATCGGTTCATTGAACAGCGCCGTCCATTCCTATCTTGAAAAATTTTGGACTAATATATTTTGAAATCCGTTTAAGCTTGAATATTTTCTAATGAGGGGATCGAAGCAAATTTTGCAGTGCTTTTCCATATAAATGAAGAGGCACACGGTCTTCGCTAATATAATAAAATATCGCTAAACCGTTTTCTAACGAAAGAATAGTCCATGCTATTTCATCCGCAGATAGAGCAGAATCGTTATTCTCTTTCGACTTCAATTTTTCAATCGCCTTGGAAATTTGTTGTACCGCTTCCGTTATCATGTCAGACCATTTTCGGCGTACCGATTCTTCACGCATCGCATAAAGAAAAAATTCCATGTTAAGCATGCTCCACGTTCGATTTTTCTGCCTAACTGACAGGAAATATTCATCCATCGTTTCGATAAAATGTGAAAGCGAATGCTGTCCGTCTATGACTTGAAGAATGTTGTCCACATGCAATTGCATTTGTTGCTCCAAAATAGCTAAAAAGAGCTCTTCTTTGGAACGAAAATGGGCATATACCGCCCCTTTGCTAAATCCGGCATGTTCTGCAATTTTATCAACAGAAGCGCCGTGAAAGCCGAATCGAGCAAAGATTTCAACAGCTGACTCTAAAAGTAATTGCCGCGTTTCTTTTTTTCGCTCCTCTTGGGTTAATCTTCGTCTGACCAATTTGCTATCCTCCCTCTCTCTTGACAATCATACCATATAGCATTAACATACCAGATAGTATATAAATTCTAATCAGTATACAAATTATAATTTCTCATTATGCTGGACGCAACTATCAACAATGTCCTCCTAGATTTATAGATCATGAGTGAAAAAGGAAGAGGGGAAGAATGCGAAAAGAAGAAAGCCTTACAACACAGAAACCAACTTTGCCCCAAATTTTGGCTGAAACTTGTAAAATTGGAATTATTCAATCAAATCTCGTTCCGATGTTGGCTGGATTGACATTGGCATTGTATACGTATCAGATCAGCCTGTTTGAGAAATTGCCGGAAATGTTATTTGCTTTGATTGGATCGATTTTCGTAATGGGTGCAGCTGGAGCTTTTAACAACTTATATGACCGAGATATAGATTCTATCATGGAAAGGACGAAAAACAGACCGACTGTGACAGGAGCAATAAAGCCTAAAACAGTATTATGGCTTGGAATCTGTATGTCTATTTTAGGAATTGCAGCTCTTGCATTAACAACTCCTCTAGCAGCATTCCTAGGGTTTCTAGGTTTGTTTTTTTATGTTGTCCCATATACGATGTGGAGCAAGAGAAGAACAATTTATAATACGGAAATTGGCAGTATTTCTGGAGCAATGCCCCCTCTCATCGGATGGGCTGCTGTTCATCCGGACGTGACACATCCAGCCATTCTTGGTTTGTTTGTGATTTCAATTATTTGGCAAATGCCTCATTTTTATGCTATAGCTATTCGCAAGCACGATGAGTATAAGGCTGCGAAGGTTCCTATGCTCCCAGTTGTCAAAGGTGTTAAAAGAACATATATACAAACTAATATTTATTTAATTATTTTAATTGCAGCAAGCTTTCTTTTTGGGCCTTTAAGCCTCGGTCTTATGCTAGTAGCCCTTCTTTTAAGCGTTCTGTGGCTTATGTTAAGCATTTTCGGCTATAAAAAAATGGATTCAGAGAAATGGGCAAAATCAATGTTTCTTTATTCTCTGTTTCATATGACAATCTTATTTTCAACTGTCATTATCTATTCTCTTGTGGGAATTCTTTTTCATTTATAAAAGAAAGTGTTTCTAAACAAATTCATGGCGGCATAATAAATGTTGGGAATTAAGGGGCTGTCCGATGAGTTCCTAAAATGAAGGATCGGGGAAAAATACTACTGTGAAGGACAAAAATAATCTAATAAAATTTGTAAATGTCCTTCATAGAGGCAATGAAGTCCAACAAGAAGCAATTGTATATGCTGAATGTCCGTCATACAACTTTTGAAGAACCTAATGAAGAAAAGTCCTTCATAAGACTTCTGGAGGATATAAACAAGACAGGAAAAATGGTCTATCCGATAAGTCCCTAAAATGAAGGGGCTCCAAAAAGTCAGTGAACCCTGACTTTTTGGACAGCCTCCTTTCCAGCTTTTTATTTAAAATCTTCCCATTTCAAGTCGCTTTCTGCGAGCAATTCAGCAAAGCTTTTCTGTTTTTCCCGCTTTTGTTCCTCTTTTCTTTTACGCTCCAATTCCAGTTTTTTTAATTTCTCCTTTTCTTCTTCAATTTGCTTCTTCATATCTATAAGCTTTTTCGCTTTTTCTTCGCCGATCTGATCTTTGAGATTCCATGCATCTTTCATGTTTTTCCCTTCCTTTGACCAATGCATGCTCTTTTTTATCCTAATACATCGTGAATATTCTGCATGTTTTTTTCCATCCATGCAATTGCTTCATCGATCGTGGCAAACTCTTCCGCTTCAAACGTCATTTCATCTTGAATCAGCCACACATCCTTTTTTTCATATCCCATTCCTCCTACAGACCAATGCAGAAGGGTGTACGGATGATTGTCATGGAGAAAGGACACCCATGTTTTATTTAAAGCAATGTTCTTTAAAGAAGCTAGACGTTCCTTCAATTTTGTTCCCTCATTTCACAATGCAGCTCATTCTTGGATTGTAAATTTGCATTGGACTTTTGAGCATGAATATTTGTTTTTGCCCGTGATAATCGATTTGCAATTCATCATCTAAAAAAACAAGCTTTGATCGCTCCACGTACACCGGGACAAAATTTGTATCAATTTTCATATCATCCTCATCAAGATCTTTCACAAGCCAAAGAACAGTAACACCGCTTATGACACAGCCGCAGCCATCTGTATCATATTTCAGCTTTATATAGCGGTTTTCGTTCATTTCCAATATCTCTTTAAGTTTTGCTTTCGCTGCGTTTGTAAACGAAATGTTCATAGGCTAAAATCATCCTTTTTTAATTTTGCCTCCATTCTATCATATTTTAGCTCTCTCCGCTTATTGAAGCAGAATGAACATAACCGATTAACGTTTTTTAAACATTTATAGAGAAATATTGACAAACTATTAGCCGGGTTAGTTGAATAAAGCTGTTGTTTTTATTTGTGAGAAATCAGTGTTATTTTCACAAGCAAATTATGACACGTCTATTTTCTTCTAATCAATATCATTGCATTCCCTAATACTTTTTTGTTCAATAAAAGCTTTGGCAGTTTCATTACTTTAGCGAGTTTGTAGCTTTTCAATTCAGATACACCATGTTTCTTTAAGGAATTTAAGAGCTCTTTTTCATCCCCAAATATTTTTTCATCCATAAACAAATCTAAAAAGACAAATCCACCACCAGGTTTTAACACTCTTAATGCCTCTTTCATTACTTCTGTTTTATTTCTTTCATCTTTAACTTCATGAAATGTTAGACAACTTACAATTATATCGAATTCATCATTTTTAAAAGGCAGTTTTGTGGCACTTGCTTTCAGAAAATTTATTCGATCAGAAACCCCTTCAATTTCAGCGTTTCGTTGGCATTGATCTTTCGAATATTCCCAATCGTCGCCCCAATAATCAATTCCAGTTAATAGGGACTCAGGAAAAGCCTTTGCAAGTTTAATAATCAGTGAACCGCTGCCTGTTCCTATATCCAGTATTTTTCCTTGCCCATCCCAATTCACCTTGGCAACAATTAAGTCATGTATTTTTGACTGATAATTTCCCCCAAATGCTGCGAATTGGTAATAAGAATAAGAAAGGATAAATGTAATATAAATTAATGGTAACGCTATAATACCTGACAAAACTCGCAGATATAAATTAATAGGTAAGAATGTCAACAAAATGAATAAAAGTGAAAAAAGCAAAAAAATTAGTAGTTTATTCATTCGAATCCAAGTTTGATACCTAGCATTTGTTTTCAAGTTATCAGCCATCCTTAAATCATAAACTGATTACCGTAGCAATTCGGTCATTGAATTGCTACGGCTCGTGTAGTTGACTAGCGAAAAGATACAGCATAAATTAAACTAATATTCATTTAATTTGGTGCTGTATCCTTTCCTTTAGTTTAAGTAAATTGTTTCACAATATCATTGTTTTATCAATCTTTATTATAATTTGCTTTAAATGATCGAACCTTTTTTAACTCTACATTCGGATGGAAAATTTCAAACTAATTTGCATTTTAAGCCATTTTGACTATTCAGGTTGTAAAATATATAGTGGAAATAGGTGTTGTTTAAGAACTTGTCTGAGCGGTTCTGTGAGGAGTTTTAACGACGAATGGGTTTGAGGAACTTCTCTAAACGATTTTTATTTTAGGAGGAAATAACATGGAAGTTTTTGCAAAATATTTAGCAGGTATTGATAACCCCGACCACCGCGACCGAACAGAGGAAATTTTGGCGTGGGTTGCTAATAAATTTCCAAATTTAGAACCGCAAATCAAGTGGAACAAACCCACGTTTACCGATCACGGCACATACATCATTATGTTTGCCGCAGCAAAGAATCATTTGAGCATTTTACCCGAAGAAAAAACAATGGTGCATTTTGCCGATGAAATCGCCCAAGCTGGCTACAGCGCTTCTTCACGCTTGTTCCGAATTCAATGGTCTGAACCAGTTAATTACGAATTGTTAGAGAAAATAATTGAATTTAATATCAAGGATAAGGCGGAGAATTCGAATTTTTGGCGGAAATAGCATAATATCGAAGGAGGAAGACATGGAAGTTTTTGCAAAATATTTAGCAGGTATTGATAACCCCGACCACCGCGACCGAACAGAGGAAATTTTGGCGTGGGTTGCCAATAAATTTCCAAATTTGAAGCCGCAAATCAAGTGGAATACGCCAATGTTTACCGATCACGGCACATTTATCATCGGCTTTTCCACAGCGAAGCATCATTTGAGCGTTTCACCTGAAGAAAAGACAATGATGCATTTTGCCGATGAAATCGCCCAAGCTGGCTACAGCGCTACCAAAGGCTTGTTTCGAATTCCGTGGAATGAGCCGGTAAATTACGAATTGCTGGAGAAAATGATTGAATTTAATATTCAGGATAAAGCAGACTGTTCAACTTTTTGGCGGAAATAGAATAGAATAGGATAGCCCTTAGAAAGCCTGTGAGGGCTTCTGAGAGGCTTTAAGAAGTTGATAGCTACAAAAACGCTTTTTCATGCCCCAACACTCTTGTTGTGGACGCCCTGACACAGCTAATGTCAAAGCTTTTTTAATAAGTGTAAATTATTACAGGAGCTAAGAAAATAATTCTCTTACTTATTCCAGAAAATGACCCTATAGTGGCAGAGTGAAACTTAATTGTTTTTTGTTAACCGTGAATGTCACTTATTCACTAACGGGTGCTTTTTTAGTGAAAGAAAAATTAATTGATTTTAAGATTGAGATCATGTTTTAGTTATTCCATATAGGGCGCCGATGGTAGAGTAGCAAAAAGCCCAATTTCTCAAATTTTTAGAAATTGGGCTGTTAATTATCGTCATTTTCTAAGCGTTGTAAATCTGCATTTTCCTGACCTTACGCTACCCCTATTAAGTTTGTATTTCTAATGCTGTTTTCTTAGTATTGCTCAATTTCAATAATATCTCCTAATTTTAAAACATGTTTTTTAGTCAAGTAATCAACAATTCGTAATTCTCTTTTTAGCTGATCGATATAATGAATATTGCCGACAAGCTTCTTTATTTCACCTTTTTGATAATAGGTGAATTGTAGAGTAATGTTCTCTTCCATAGCCTCACAGATAACTTCATTAAATTCTTCATATTTTTGTTCATCTAAAACCGGTTTTTCGACTTTATCTAAACTTTCATTGTATTTCCTTAGTAATTTCACATGCTCGGGCAGCATCATAGCTGTCCATTTTATGCTTCCACGATCCTGAATCATTGTTTATCCCATCCTTTGCTTTCTTTTCTTCATATTCGTTACGCATAATGCCCGCCGATCAGCTTGTTGCGGTGAAGACTCGTTCCTGCCTTCGTATACGAAACAGCGCGCAGCAGTGCATTGGAGCCGTGCTTGTTCCGAATCGCATCCATTACATATCCTAAACGATGCTCTTTTATGCGGTTCGGCCTAAACAAATCAAGCTGCATGCCGCTGTCTTTTTCCACGTTGGAAAGAGAGATGGAAATTTTTCTGACTGTCTTCCCCTCATAAAAACGATCAAACAGCAAAAGGCAGGCTCGATAAAGATCCATCGTAATATTTGTTGAGACATCCATCGTTTTGGAACGGTAAAATCCTCCTCCGCCTTCCTTTTGGCTGTAGCCGATTCCAAGGCTGATTGTTCTCCCCGCCATCCGGTGTTCCCTCGCTCTTTTTGCCACTTCCTCGCACATTTCTAAGATGACGCATTTCACCTCTTCGGGGTCCGGATAGTCGCGAAGCAATATTTGATTTTTTCCAAAACTGATTTGCCCCAGCATAATCGGAGAGCCTATGTCGGAAAGATCTATTCCCCATGCGTGGTAATAAAGCTGATTCCCCATGACGCCGAACTTCTTTTCAAGGAGCTCTAACGGATAATTTGCGAGCTGACCAACTGTAAAAATTCCCATTCGATTTAACGTTTTTTCAAGTCTTGTCCCAATCCCCCACATCTTACGCAACGGCTTGATGCTCCACAGCTTCGTTTTGACATCATCATACGTCCATTCCGCTATACCTTTCTTTTTCGCCTCCAAATCTAGACAAAGCTTCGCCATCAATATGTTTGGACCGATCCCAACCGCGCATGGGAGAGAAAATTCATTTCGTAAATCTTCCACAATTTTTTCGGCCAGACTATGCGCATCCCCCCAAAGTCTTTCTGTTCCATCCGCAGTAATAAAACATTCATCTACGCTGTAAACATGAATGTTTTCTTTCGGAACATAGCGGTTCAGCAGCCGAGTAATTTCAGCAGAAATCCGTAAATACGTCGCCATTTTCGGAGTGATGAGGCGGATGCGGGGGTCGTTTGGAATTTGAAATAAGCGGGATCCGGTTTGAATTCCGAAATCTTCCTTCAGTTTTGGTGAAGCGGCCAATACAATGCTTCCTGTCCGCTCTTTGTCCCCAACGATAGCAATGTGGGCTGTTAAAGGATCAAGCCCAAGTATGACCGCCGCACAGCTCGCATAAAAGCTTTTCATATCGATGCATAATATATGCCGGTTTGGAAACGATTCATAATTCATTCCATCATCCCCTCATGAGAATGTATGTTCGGTTTTATTTTATTTTTATTGTATGGGAATATACGTTCGGTTTCAATGGGAATTTGCGCCATTTTTCGCGGTACAAAAGGAGCATAACAACGAAGTACGGCATCGAAAAACAGATATTAAGCTTGGAAAGCTTATTCAAAATACAGCCGCGTTTTTTAGAAGATTTAAGTTGGAGACAAATCGGTGAAAGAGCTGAATTTTTTATCAAAATAAAAAGACGCTTGACGCGCCTTTTCAGAAGTGAGAGCGGAGATTTTAGCGAAAAGTCCGCCTTCAGCTTTCTGTTCATTTCCTGCATCATGCTCCCGGTCATTTTTGCCGAAACAAATTTCCGGCAACTTTTTCAAATAGGGAGGGCATGAGACGATAAACAAGCCCGCCAAGCTCCATCCAAACAGGCATATTAATTTCCCGTTTATTTGTCAGCATCACGCTCACGATTTTTTGTGCAACAGCTTCCGGATTAAGCATCCAGCGTTGGACGTTTTTCACATAATCCCCTGACGTATCGGCAAGATTGAAAAAATCCGTTTCAATTGGACCCGGATTGACAGATGTTACAAAAATCCCGCGGTCCGCCACTTCCATCCGCAAGCTGTTCGTAAAGCCTAAAACAGCATGTTTTGTAGCAGAATAGATGCTTGATTTCGGAGTAGCTATTTTGCCAGCCTGAGAGGCGACATTAATAATATGCCCTTCCCGTTGGGCCAGCATCATCGGAAGAACCAGCTTTGTCGCAGCAATTAATCCGAACACATTTACTTTAAACATTTGCTGCATCTCTTCGAATGTTGCTTCCTCTGCATTTCGAAAAATACCAAAACCAGCATTATTGACTAAAACATCCACTCGGTCAAAATTCTCTGTGATGTCCGTAAATACTTCGGAAACTGCGTCAAGGTCACTGACATCCAGTTCGTAATATGTACAAGAAATAGAGTGAGAGGCTTGAAGCTCATCCGAAAGTTTCTTGAGACGATCCTTCCTCCTAGCCAGCAAAACTAAATGTCCACCGCTTTCTGCAACGATCCTTGCGATTTTTTCCCCGATCCCGCTCGATGCCCCCGTAATAACTACCAATCGATCTTTAAGCCGCGAATTCATTTATTTGTCACCTCTTCGTTGCGCGGAAAAAAGTAAAACGCCATTTTCTATTCTTTTGTTAATTTTTCCATATTGTTCTAAATAATCAAGCTGAGCAACAGTTTCTGATATAGCAAATAAAAGCTCTTGTTGATAAGCAGCCGGAAAAAGAAGCTTGCAAAGAGCAAACACCGTCATTTCCTGTTTTTCTAAATGCTTTAATACGGTGAGCGCGCGTTCATGCTGTTTGTCTAAACGGTTCCGAATCAACAGGTGAGGATCGAAAAATTCATCTTTATGACCCGGAAAGACAACAGAAATCGGAATATGCAAAAGCTTTTTCAAAGATTCATTATATTGCAGCTGAGGTTTTGGACGCTCTTTTCCTTCATACGGCATTTCAAGAACAGGATTGGAGGAAATGGTTTTCAGCAAATGATCGCCGCCGATCATTCGGCAGTCTTCCTCATTGTACAAAACGATATGGCTTTGGGCATGTCCAGGAGTCTCAATGACTGTAAACCCAGGCATCCCGTCTATTTCATCTCCTTCTTGAATGGAGGAGGTCAGCGGATGATTGCGTGGATATAAGGAAAGATCAAGATGATCTAAGTGTGACGCAAACGACTCCGGGACAGCAAACTGCTTCAATAATTCTAAAAAAAATTCCTTTTGCCGATCAAAAAAACGCACATCATGAGAAAGCCAAGGAGCAAGCAAACGATGGCCCAAAACACGAAGATCGCCATCAAAAAAATCGAGCAAACCGATATGGTCAGGATGATGGTGGGTAAGAATGACTTGCTCAATATCCTCAGGCACAAGCCCTATTTCCTTCAGCTTATGTTCAAAAACTCTCCACGCTTCCTCCGTTTTCATCCCTGCATCCACTAATGTCAATGCGTCCCCTTTTACAACATACACGTTCACATCTTTAATCGGATAAGGTATAGGGATCGTTATTTTATAAATTGCATCTTTGCTGAACATTTTTGCAAACCGCCTTTAATTTTTTAATATAACTTATTTTACACATGATAAATCAATTTGTCATTTTATTCGAATAATTCATAAGTATACTTGACAAGCCGTAGGAACTGATAAAAAATTAATTCTACAACGCTTTTAGAATTTAAGGCAGGGAAACATTTCATCATACAAGCCCATCCAAAGCATGCACTTCTGTTGCTTAACAGATGAATAGTAAAACGTTTTCTCGCTACCTTTCCCACTGAATCTCTTCTCTTTTAAACTAAGTTTATAGGGAAGAAGTTCAAAAGAAACATATAAAACGATCAGGAAGGAGTCTCTTTTTATGTACAAGTTTGGATTTATCGGAGCCGGATCTATGGCGGAAGCTATTATATCCGGATTGATCAACGGGAACAAGTGCCGGAGAGAAGAGATCGTTGTGACAAACCGTTCCAATGAAAAGCGGCTCGAGGAGCTGCAAAAAACATACGGCGTCACGATGACAAAAGATAAAAAGCATTTGTTTGACAACACAAAAACGATTTTTTTCGCGATGAAGCCGAAGGACGTTGACGAGGCAGTAAAAACAGTCCGCGAATACGCAACAGAAAACCATCTTGTTATTTCCATGCTCGCAGGCGTTTCAACGAAAGCAATTGAAACATTATTCAACAAACGTATTCCCGTCATTCGAGCAATGCCAAATACGTCCGCTACCATCAGACAATCAGCAACCGCCTTGGCACAAGGACAATATGCAACGGATGGTGACCTGTCAGCAGCTGTTGAACTGTTTCAATTGATCGGAACAGTTGAAATTGTTGAAGAAGACAAGCTCGATGCCGTCACAGGACTGGCAGGAAGCGGACCAGCCTATATTTATTACATAGTAGAAGCAATGGAAAAAGCAGCAGAAGAAATCGGTTTAGAAAAGTCCATGGCGCGCTCCCTCATTGTTCAAACACTTTATGGGGCAGCATTAATGTTAAAAACGTCTGACAAAGAGCCGTCTACTCTAAGAAAAGAAATAATGAGCCCAGGCGGCACAACTGAAGCCGGCTTAAGCGTCCTAAACAATCATCACGTAGATGAAGCTATTATAAGCTGTGTGAAACGGGCAGTCGAACGGTCAAAAGAATTAAACAGCGCTTTGGAGGAAAAACTGGTGAACGAACAATAATCTGAAATCGGACTCGGGTTCAGCGAGCAACACTGAACCCCTTTTTTATATTTACCAAGCAGATCATATGACAAAAATAATCATAATTGCTAAAATTTTAAAGGAAATATTTAGGGAGGCGAATAAAAGATGAAAGACCGATTATTATTTTCTCCATTTACGATTAAAGATGTCACATTGAAAAATCGAATTGTCATGTCGCCGATGTGCATGTACTCAGCCGCAAATAAAAAAGGATTTCTTGAAGATTTTCATTTCACACATTACATTTCAAGAGCGGTGGGACAGGTGGGCCTCATCATTCTTGAAGCAACAGCTGTTTCGCCGGAAGGCAGAATTTCTGAATTGGACCTCGGTATATGGGAAGATGACCATATTATAAAATTGGCTGAACTTGTGCAGCAAATCAAATCATACGGAGCGAAAACAGGCATCCAGCTTGCTCATGCAGGAAGAAAGTCAAATGTGAGCGGAGACATATTCGCCCCATCTTCAATTCCTTTTGATCAAAACAGCCGTACACCGAAAGAACTGACAAAAGAACAAATAAAAGAAACGGTTGAAAAATTTCAATTAGGAGCAAAACGAGCTAAGGACGCAGGCTTTGATATCATCGAAATCCATGCAGCCCACGGTTATCTCATTAACGAATTTTTATCTCCGCTATCAAACAAGCGCAATGATGAGTACGGAGGAAGCTTAAAGAACCGCTACCGGTTTTTAAAAGAGGTTATCCAAGCCGTAAGGAAAGTGTGGGAAGGCCCGTTGTTTGTCCGTGTTTCCGCCAGTGACTATGTTGAAGGCGGATCGACGATAAATGATTACGTACAAATTGCTAAATGGCTGAAAGAGGATGGTGTCGATTTGATTGATGTCAGCTCAGGAGGGCTTGTCCCGGCAAATATAGATGTTTATCCCGGGTACCAAGTGCCATTTAGCGAAAAAATCAGACAGGAAGCAAACATCAAAACAGGGGCAGTCGGCTTAATTACTTCACCTTTGCAGGCGGAAGAGATTTTAAAAAACAACCGGGCGGATCTTATTTTTGTCGCCCGCGAATTATTGAGAAATCCATATTGGCCTTACCATGCAGCTAATGAACTAAACGCAAAAATTGAATCGCCGATACAATATGAACGCGGATGGCGCGTATAAAAGAAGAAGCTGTCTCAAAAAAGCCTTTTGAGGCAGCTTTTGTTTGCATATTGCATTTTCCAAAGCATACAGTGAGTGTTGAATCAACATATAATTCTTTCATTGCCGCAACCGAAAAAATTTTGAAAGTTCAGAGATTCTGCAAGAATCATGTCGACGATTTTTTTGCCCGATTATAGGACTAAATATGCCTGTAGACGATTCTTTTATTCTATGTAAAAAAGGCGGCGAAAGTTTCATTTTTGGCATCCCATACCATTTTCTACTTTTTAGGAATTGGGACACATAAAAAATCATGGGCAAGGCTTGCTTCTGGAAATACAGCCCTTGCTTCAGCAAGAAGCATTTGACAATCCTCTTCGCCTTGATATCGCGAGCTAATATGCGTCAGCCATAACGTTTTTGCGTTTGCCTCTAAAGCAATTTGCGCTGCTTGAACTGTTGTCGAATGAAAATAATTGTAGGCCAAAAGCTCTTCATCCTTTGCAAATGTCGCCTCATGCACTAAAACATCCGCATCCTTTGATAATTCGACGCTTTGCTTGCAATATCTTGTATCACCCAAAATCGAAACAATCCGTCCTTTTTTGACAGGACCTAAAAAATCTTTTCCATTCAAAACTCTTCCATCAGCAAGTTGGACTGTTTCGCCATTTTTTAATTTTTTGTATATAGGTCCAGGTTTTACTCCAATTTCTTTTAATCGATCCGCTAAAAGTGTTCCGGGCAGATCCTTCTCTATAATCCGATAACCGAATGAAGGGATGCCGTGCTCCAATTTCTTTACCTTAACGATGAATTGATCATCCTCAAAAACGGTTTCATCGTCAAATATTTCTTTTGTAATAAGCGGATATTTAAGATGAGTAAAGCTTAACTTCAAAGTTTGTTCCACAAATTCTTTAATACCGGGAGGACCGTAAATTACGAGCGGGCTCTCGGCGCCATGAAAGGATCTTGTTCCTAACAAACCGGGAAGTCCGTATATATGATCACCATGCAAATGCGTAATAAAAATTTTTTCAATTTTTGCCGGTTTGATGTTCGTATATAAAATCCGGTGCTGTGTCGCCTCGCCGCAATCAAACAGCCAAATAGAACCGCGTTCTTCAAGCAATTCAAGCGCAATGGAAGACACATTTCGATGTTTGGCCGGCAGACCAGCACCTGTTCCTAAAAAATAAAGATTCAACGTTCGCTCCTCCAAATGTCTTTTTATCTGTTATTATAATACATTCATTCAATATTTAGCAGAAAAATCAGCAAATATTATTTGCGTTACAGTACGTTTACCTTTAAAATTAAATATTTGAACGGGTACATATTTTTAGCAAAATTTATAGCAAAACGATAAAGTGAGGTACGTTCAGTGAATACAATCCAGTTACCAAAAGCAATCATCATTATATTCGGAGCAACAGGAGATTTAGCGAAAAGGAAATTATTCCCATCCATTTACCGTTTATATCAAAGCGGTAAGATCAGCGAAGAATTCGCGGTCGTTGGCGTGGCAAGAAGACCATGGACGAACGAAACGTTCAGGGAAAATGTTAAAGATTCCGTTGAAAATGCAGTTTCCGTCAACAGCGATCTAACATCCTTTACTTCGCATTTTTATTATCATCCGTTTGATGTATCGAACCAGTCTTCGTATCACAGCTTAAAAAGCTTACTTTCCGACTTGGATGAAAAATATCAAACGGAAGGGAACCGAGTCTTTTACTTGGCGATGGCGCCTGAATTTTTCGGAATCATCGCTAACAATTTAAAAGAGCACGGTTTAAAAGATACAAACGGATGGACAAGACTTGTCATTGAAAAGCCGTTCGGCCATGACCTAGCTTCCGCCCAAAAATTAAACGATGAAATCCGCGCCGCATTCGATGAAGAGCAAATTTACCGAATCGACCACTATTTAGGAAAAGAAATGGTGCAAAATATTGAAGTCATTCGATTTGCCAATGCGCTTTTTGAACATTTATGGAATAACCGTTTTATTTCCAATATTCAAATTACTTCAAGCGAATCACTCGGCGTGGAAGACCGGGGCAACTATTATGAAACATCCGGTGCGCTCAGAGATATGGTGCAAAACCATATGCTGCAGATGGTGGCCTTGCTTGCGATGGAACCGCCAATTAAATTAACGACTGACGAAATTCGTTCCGAAAAAATTAAAGTGCTTCGTGCTTTACGGCCAATTCAGGAAAATGAAGTCGACAGCTATTTTGTAAGAGGCCAATATACAAAGGGAATAATTAATGGAAAAGAGGTTATCGGCTACCGAGAAGAAGCAAATGTAGATCCCGATTCCAATACAGAAACGTTTGTGGCCGGAAAGATTTTGATTGACAATTACCGTTGGGCAGGCGTTCCTTTTTACATTCGCACAGGAAAGCGGATGAAAGAAAAATCAACAAAAATTGTTGTCGAATTTAAAGATATTCCAATGAACCTATACTTTAAAAAGGAAAGCGACCGCGTTCCAAACTTGCTTGTCATCCATATCCAGCCTGATGAAGGGATTACGCTTCATCTCAATGCCAAAAAAGCGGGAGTAAGCTCAGAGGCTACACCAATTAAGCTTTCTTACAACAATAACGGCATCGACGGTATGAACACTCCGGAGGCATATGAAAGATTGCTATATGATTGCATGCAAGGCGATGCCACGAATTTTACCCACTGGGATGAAGTCGCCTTATCATGGGCATATGTTGATCCGATTTCAAATGCATGGTCCCGTAAAAAAGCGGCCTTCCCTAACTATGAGGCAGGCTCGATGGGTCCTAAAGAAGCGGATGAACTTCTTGCCAAAGACGGCTTCCATTGGTGGCCGATCTAATGACATTTTTCAATTTAAAAGTGTTGCCTTATTAAAACACCCCTTGTACAAATAGGGGTGTTTTATCATATTAATGCTTTAATAATTAATAACGAATATCAAACTTTTGAAAGCCTTCCACTTCATCATGTTCCGTTAATTGTATATTTTCAACTTTTGAAAAAGGACTACCTTTTTGAATAGAGGCAAGAAAGTTCTGTAAATTTTGCTCCTCTCCTTCTGCAACGATTTCAACCGTTCCGTCCATCTTGTTTCGAACCCAACCGGAAATTTGGTGCTCGACCGCTTTTGATTGCGTAAAATATCGAAACCCCACTCCTTGCACACGTCCTGAAACAATGATATGGTATTGCTTCATTTTTTCACTCCTTTCATAAATATTCTTCATTTCTATCTTAATTTATTTTTTACCGAATTTAGATATAAACGAAACGGTTTGTGAAAGAATTAATCAAAAAAGTGATAGTTAAAAAATATATCCAATAGAGGCTGTCTAAAAAGTCAAATCCTCATTGAAAAATATCAATCTATCAACATTTCTAAAACATTAAAAGAGCGTCTATAAGCCGAAAAACGACTTATTAAACATCCCCATCCAAATTATAGAAAGTAAAGTTCATAGGGGGGAATTTACACAATAATTTGGACTTGACCAAAGAATTTTGCAAGTTAAAAAGATAGAAAATCAATATAAGATGGGAAAAATCCAATCACAACTAACGCCAACCGAATGAAAAATATTAGAGTTCATAGATAATACGTGAAATTGCAGATGAAATGTTCATTTCCATCCGAACGGTCAAAAACCATGTCAACAACATTTAAAAAAATGGAAGAAAAAAGCAGCAAAAAAATTAGGCTTATTTAAAAGGTAAGTTTAGTTATCGAACTTCTTAATTGCTTCTGGAATTACCTATAGGCTTTTTTATTTATGTGATTTTACATTTAATAAATCACATTCCGTCCTTAGTGATTTTCCTTCGTTGAAACACGATGCCTAAATGACCACAAGGATAGGAAATGAAACGAGGTTTATTCCAAGCTTTGCATAGTTTGATATAGTCTTCATAATTATATGGAAATTTTACAGCATACTGGTACATTTTTTACCAACACAAATAGGGCTGAAACTATGAATGATATCCAAAGTTCAGCCCTTTTGTCGCAGATTTTTAACTACTTATTTTTTTTACGGCTTGCAATATCTATCCAGACTGCTAGTACAAGAATACTTCCTTTCACAATGTACTGCCAATAGGTGTCCAGCCCCATAAGGGACATTCCATTATCGAGCGATGTCATGACCATGGCCCCTATAATCGCACCAATAATCGTTCCAGATCCGCCCATTAAAGAGGTTCCGCCAATGACACATGCAGCGATAGCATCTAATTCATACATCTGGCCAGCCGAAATGGTAGCAGAAGAAAGACGAGCTGTTAACACAATTGCTGCAACGGCTGATAACAATCCGCTAAATACAAACAGCATCATCGTGCGACTTTTAATATTAATTCCTGATAAACGCGCAGCTTCTGAATTTCCGCCAATTGCATAAATATGACGGCCAAATGTTGTGTTATTCGCAATAAATGAAAAAATGACTGCCAAACCGATAACAAATATAATGGGAAACGGAATTCCTTTATAGCTGTTCATCGTGATGACGAATAAAACAATGAGTGAGCTAAGAAAAAGTATTTTCATGATTTCCAATGAAAGAGGCATTACTTCAAATCCATAATTTAAGCGAGTTTTTCGTTTTCTTATTGTTAAAATAACCAAAATGACTACTGCTAGTATGGCCAACACAATCCCAAACATATTTGTAAAATAGGCACTTCCAAGGGCAATAAAATTCGCATCAAAAATAGGAATGGTTGTTGATTTCGTTATTCCCATTAAGATGCCGCGAAATGCCATCATACCGCCTAAAGTGACAATAAATGCAGGAATTGCCTGATAGGCAACTAGCCAACCCTGAAGTAGGCCAACAATTGCACCAGCAACTAACGTGACAACAATGACAACAATCGTTGGCATTCCCATCCAGTTACTAAATATGGCAGCAATACCTCCTGTAAGACCTACAATGGATCCGACAGATAAGTCAATGTGTCCGGCAACAATAACGAGAACCATTCCAATCGCTAAAATAGAAGTAACAGACATTTGAGTGAATAAATTTGAAAGGTTACGCGCTGTTAAGAATGTATCGTTCAAAATTCCAAAGAACAGCCAAATCGCAACTATGGCACCAATCATCGTATAAGCCCGTACGTCAATTTTTCCGATTATATCTTTCAACGACTTTTTTTTGACATTTGTCTTTTGTTGAGCCGTCACTTTTAATTCCATTTATTTCCCTCCTCCCGTTGCTGCTGACATAATTTTTTCTTGTGTGGCTTCTTCTTTCGTCAGCTCTTTCACAAATCTGCCTTCGTTCATGACCAGAATTCGATCGCTCATACCAAGTATTTCAGGCAGCTCTGATGAGATCATAATGATTGCGACTCCTTCATTAACCAGCTGATTCATTAATTGATAAATCTCATATTTTGCCCCTACATCAATTCCCCGTGTAGGTTCATCTAAAATTAAAATTTTCGGCTTAGACATCAACCATTTGGCAATAACGACTTTTTGCTGATTCCCTCCCGATAATGCTCCAACTTTCGTTTCGAGAGATGCCGTTTTAGTTTTTAACTTCTGGACAAACTGTTGGCTTGATTTCATTTCTTCATTATGGTTCATAACGCCCCATTTGCTAATTTTTTTCAAACTGGCAAGAGTGGTATTTGTTTTCACATCCATACTTAAAACAAGACCAAAGCGTTTTCGATCCTCTGTCACTAATGCTATCCCTTCATTAATAGCATCTTGAACGTTGCGAATGTGAACCTTTTTACCTTCTATCCATACCTCGCCTTCCCGTTTTCCCTCATATGCTCCAAAAAGACTTGTGGCAAGCTCTGATCTACCAGACCCCATTAATCCAGCTATTCCAAGGATCTCTCCTTTTCTAAGTGAAAAGGAAATATTATCATTTACCTTCATTTTTGGCATATCTGGATGCCAGACAGAATAGTTTTTCACTTCAAGAATCGTTTCATTTGGAGTTCGTTCAGCTTGCGGATATCGTTCCGTTAATTCTCTGCCGACCATTAAAGAAATAATTTCATCCTCACTTGTTTCATCTTTGGATAGAGTTGCAATGGATTTTCCATCACGTAAGACGGTTATGGAATCAGCTAAACGAAAAACTTCAGGCATTTTGTGAGAAATGTAAATACATGTTACCCCTTTTTTTCTTAATTCCTCTAAAATTCCCATTAATATTTCGACTTCACTCTCTGTTAAAGCAGCTGTCGGTTCATCTAAAATCAATATCTTCGTATTTTTAGACAAAGCTTTGGCAATTTCCACAAGTTGTTGCTGCCCGATGCCAAGTGAATAGATTTTCGTTTGAGGAGCCACATTTAAACCTACTGCATTTAACCATTCGGATGACTCATAAAACAATTGATCCCATTGGATGACGCCATATTTTTTCGGTTCTGCTCCTAGAAAAATGTTCTCTCCAACTGTCAAATCTTTAACGAGTGCAAGTTCTTGGTGAATAATTGCAATCCCTGCCTTTTCTGCATCTTTAATATTGCGGAAATGTACAGGGGTTCCGTTTATACGAATCTCTCCTGAATATGTTCCAGTTGGATATAATCCACTTAATACTTTCATTAACGTCGATTTACCCGCTCCATTTTCACCACAGAGCGCATGAATTTCACCTTTTTTCACTTTAAATGTTACACGGTCTAATGCTTTCACTCCGGGAAACTCTTTTGTTATTTGATCCATCTCTAACGAATACAACCATCTTCCCTCCCATTCGCAGCATGATAGAATGAGAAAGGTCTGACTCTTTTGTAAGAGTCAGCCTTTATAACATTTAATTCTGTTTTGGCCATTGATCTTTTGGAACATTTTGATAGACATCTTCTAATTTGTGAAATCCATCTTTAATGACAGTATCTAGAACATTTTCTTTCGTTACAGCAATAGGATCGAGAAGGACAGATGGAACATCGATTTTACCGTTCGGTATTTTTTGATCTGTTTCGATTTTTTCTCCTTTTGCAACAGCTACAGCTATTTCAGCCGCTTTCGTGGCAATAGCATGAATTGGTTTATAAACCGTCATTGTTTGCGTTCCTTCCACGATGCGTTGCAGCGCAGCCAGCTCTGCATCTTGACCAGACACAGGGATTCTCCCTGCCAGTCCTTGAGCCGCTAATGCTTGAATGGCGCCGCCAGCTGTGCCATCATTTGCTGCTATAACTGCTTGAATATTATTTTTATTTGCTGTTAAAGCGTTTTCCATATTTTTCAATGCTTCTTCAGGCTTCCAGTCCTTTGAGAACTGATCATAAACAATCTTAATATCCCCTTTTTCTTCAAGCGGTTTTAACACATTCATAGCTCCTTCACGGAATAGGTGAGCATTATTATCTGTATCGGCACCACCGATGTATACATAGTTTCCAGTCGGTGCTTGCTTAACAATCTCTTTCGCCTGCATTTCCCCAACTCGAACATTGTCAAAAGATACATAGTAGTCTACATCTGCATTTTTAATCAGGCGGTCATATGAAATAACCTTAATTCCTTCTTTATGCGCTTTGTCAACAATAGCTGCTGTAGCTTCTGCATTATGTGGTACAACAACTAACACATCTACCCCTTCGGAAATTAATTGTTCTGCTTGATTCAATTGAGCGGCATCATCGCCATTAGCCGCAAGCGTTTTTACTTCTGCTCCTAATTCTTTTACCTTTGCTTCAAACAGGTCTTTATCGCGCTGCCAGCGCTCCTCCTTTAACGTATCCATTGAGAAACCAACCACAATTTTGTCGCCATCTTCTTTTGCTTGACTGCTTTTGTCCTCGCCTCCCGATGAAACAACGCCGCATCCTGTTAAAGCAGAAGCTAAAACAAGTGATGCAGCTGCCATCGATAAAGTTTTCCACCATTTCTTCATTTGAAACCCCCCTCGTAATGTTTACGCTTTCATTTTTAAGCCTATCACGCATATGAAAACGATTTCTTTCTTATTTCCTTCACTTTTTCGACTTATAAAGGGACATTTTTCACCTGTAAAAATTTTACTGACTACCAAAATAGGATTCTTTTAATATTTGTCAAAAAAGTGCTAAAAAAAGATCACCCCTCCTGCACGTATAGGAGAAGTGATCGAATTTATCATTTATTTTTCTGCAGTTGGTTTCGATACTCTTTTGGCGTCATTTTTGTAACTTTTTTAAAAACTCGGCTAAAATAGTTAGGATCGTTATAACCAACATAATAAGAGATTTCTTTTACGTTAAGGTGGTATTGTTTCATCAGTTCTTTCGCTTTTTCAATACGCATGTGTGTTAAAAAATCAGAGAACGTTTGGCCCGTTTCCTGTTTAAATCGTTTACTAAAATAGTGTGGATGAAAATTCATCAATTGAGCGACTTCCTCTAGTGTAATATCTTCGTGAAAATGATCAGAAATAAATTGAAGTGCTATATCTAGTCCCTTCGTATTCTCTGAATTTAGTAAAGCTCGATTCTTTTCTTTCTTGTCTGAATCGTGTGCAGCCTCTACTTCTGAAATATGTTTTACCCGTCCAAAATACGGTTGAGATGTTACAGCCAGAAGAGCTTCTTGATATGACTTTTTAAAGCCTTGAATATCCTTTTGCAAAGTACCAATTCCTATTTTAATTTTTTTGTTTGTTCGTTTTTCGATTTCCTTCAACCATTTCATGGAAAGAGTAATCCATTGATTTCTCGTCATGTCCTGATCGGAACGAAACGAAAATATCGTCATACGATGATCGATTAAAGGACTGCATATACACTCTTGTTTATTTTTCATATACCTTTTGACAATTTGGTATAAATCTTGTTTCTCTTCCATCTTTATATCGGAAAATTCAATGACAAAGGCTACACTAGTTCGGTGAGGGATTTTTAACAGAGAAAGCAATTCATCCACGTCTGTTTCTGATACTGCATCCATCATAATCATTAGGGCACATTCGGATTCACTAATTGAAAAAAGGTGTCCCAGCTTTTCTTTCATTTTCAGTTCCTTCTCACGATTTAACAATTCTTCTTCTAATTCTGATATACATTTTTTCAACACAGAGACAATTTTCTCTTTTTTAGCTGGTTTTAAAATATAATCATTCACACCGAGTTCAATGGCTTCTTTTGCATAGGAAAAATAATCAAATGCAGTTAATATAATGATTTTAATCTTAGGATTTTGTTTTTTTATTTCTTCAATCGCCTCCAGTCCTTGAATACCAGGCATTTTTAAATCCATAAATATAATTTCCGGCTGATGCTTTTCCATCTGTTGTATCGCCAATCGGCCATTTTCAGCATGAAAAATTTGAAATTGATTGGGCAAACATTTTTGAATCATCAATTCTAACCCTTCACGCTCTAGAGGTTCATCATCTGCAATGAGAAGTTTATACATGCATCTTTTCCCCCCTTACTCTTGGTAATGACAACAAAATCGTGGTGCCGCGACCTTGCTTGCTTTTAATATCCACGATATCATGTACTTGGTAAAATAATCGCAAACGTCGAAACACATTTTCCATTCCTAATCCTGTTGAATGTCCTGTTGATTTTTTAATTGAAAAAGATGGTGACTCGAGTATTGTTTTCACAATCTTTTCATCCATCCCTACACCATTATCCGAAATTTTCACCAACACTCTTCCTTCTTTTTCTTTGACGCTTAACTCAATAACAGCTCCTGATTCCATTGATTCGATCCCGTGGACAAAAGCATTTTCAAGCAAAGGCTGAATCGTAAGTGCAGGTATTGATTGGTCTAAACAATGATTATCAATCTCCATTTGAAATGAAATACGGTCACGAAATCGTGCTTTTTGTATGGCAAAATACTCTTTTGCATTTTCAATTTCTTCACGCAGCATGACAGGTTCGTTTAATTTCCGCAAATTATATCGTAATAAATTGGAAGTAGAAATGGTTAGTTCACTCGTTTTTTCAGCTCCTTCAATATATGCAAGCTTTGAGATCACATTTAATGTGTTAAATAAAAAGTGCGGGTTAATTTGACTTTGAAGTGCTTTTAACTCTAATTCTCTCATTAATTTTTCTTTTTCTAGTATTTCCATATTTTTAGAGATTAATTTTCGTAAATTTTCAATCATCTGATTAAACACTTTTCCTAGTACCCCAACCTCATCATTTGGCTGGTATATCGGCACGTTCGTATTTAAGTCTCCCGCAGCGACTTGTTTAGCTGTTTGAACAAGCTGCTGAATGGGAATGACGATACTTCGAGACAGCCAGATAGCAAATACGATACTTAATGCTGTGGTTACAATAAACAAACTTCCTCCCCATTTATTCATATTTTCGTTAATTGCCAACATACTATTATACACAGGCTGGTATTCACTCAATTCCATGTCTACTAGTTGTTGGCTATCCTCCCGAATGAAAGAAGCAACTCTTTCTATTTCTTTGAATTGATCAGCTTGATCCAGAAATTTTTTTTCTTTTAAGTTTGTTAAAATAGCTTCTTCCAGTTGGAGAAAAGTATTGATCATATTTTTGTAATTATCAACTACTAAAGCATTACTGGCCGAATTGTTGCTTAAATTATTTTGCAGAGCTTCTAAATTAGCTTTATGTTTAATTAGCAAGTTAAGATTTTCTTTGTCTTGATATATGAGATAGCTGCTTAAATAGCGAAGATTTTCTTGAGTTTCATTGGAAATTTGTTTGTATAAGTAAATACGATGGACCATGAAGTCATAGCTCTTTTGAACTTTTTTTCCACTATCAAAAATAAAAAATGCTATAGTATTGAGTAAAATGACGAGCAATGGAATAAAGATAAACAATTTTGTCCGTATATTCACGGTGTTACCTCCATTTGTACGTTTGATGCATCTACTTTTTTGCTTGAAGTAAAATATACGTTTGGAATAGGTTGTCCTTGCAAATGCTTGGACATTAATTGAACAGCAATAAAACCCATTTCATATGGTTTTTGAATGATAGTCGCTGTAATCTCTCCTTTTTTTATTGCCAATAATGTTTCTTCGACGTCATCAAATCCAAAAATTTGAATATCGGATCGTTGCAAATTTTTCACAGCCACTGTCATACCAATTGCATCTAAAGCACTTGTCCCAACCATCACTGAAATATCGGGATATTTTCTTAACATAATATCAGCTTGAATGGACGCTTGTATTCTTGAAATATTGGATGCTTGGACTTCCACTACTTCTAACCTTGGATGTTGTTTAATAACTGACAAAAAACCATCTAGCCGCTCCTGTTGATTGTCAGATGATTCACTCCCAATAATAACCCCAATTTTATGCTGCCCTGTTGTCATATCTACCACGGTTTTCCCAAGCAATTGACCAGCTGCAAAATTGTCTGTCCCTACATAGGAAAGACGACGGCTCGCTTTAGCATCTGTATCAATTGTGATAATTGGAATATTTTTGGATATTGCTTTATTAATGATGGGAGTAAATGTTTCTTCATCCAAACTTTGAACAATGATTCCATCTACTTTAGAAGCAATTGCTTTTTCTAATAGCTTAATCTGTTCTTCAATACTTGTTCGTAACGGAGCGACATATTCAACTTCTACTTGAAACTTTTTTGCAGCATCCTGAGCACCTTTTTCTACTTTCCGCCAGTATGGATTATCGAATTCTTGAGCAATAAGAATAAAATGCGGAGGTTCTTCATGTAGGGAAACCCTTTTGTCAAGAGCTTCCACTGTCTCTTCCATCTGCTTTGACGTCCATATAAATTGAATAAAAACATATAGAAACAAAATAATTAAGAATAAAAAAGTTAATGTCCATCTTTTGTTTGACATATATTTCACCTTTAGCTCAAATAAATTGTAACCGTTTACAGTTAATCCGATTAAATATTTTGATAATCTACAAGCCTTATATCTATTAATATTATTATAAACTAGTGCGATTTCCTTTTTATTTTTCATAAATTTCTCATGTATGACTCCTCATAGGGAAATAATTCATAGCTTTTGTCTTACACTGATCGCTTTTTTAGGAGTCTCGCGAATTTCACTTTAAATGAGGATAGCTTTCGATTGAAACATCGTTCTACTATTTTTCGGTAAAAAGGTTAAAAATTAATTATCAAAAATGTTACGGCCGTAGCTTTTTGCATACAAATTTCCATCCTCTAATCACCATTTCTTTACAAAATGAGCCAATGCCAGCAAAGGAAAAATATATTCATAGCTTGGATAATGAATGTAAAATCCGCCAGGTAAGCCTTGACCTTTTGGGTATGTGATTGTCCATGAATTTTCATCTTTTGAATTTAATAAATAGTTCACTGCTTGATTCATTTGTGGTGTAACCGTTTCTTCTGCCGCTGCCAAAGCGTCTAATGCCCACGCAGTATGCACTCTAGTACTAGCTGGTAAAGGGATAAATTTTTTCTGTATATCACTTTTACAAGACTCTCCCCAGCCCCCATCGTCATTTTGAATGGAGTATAACCATTTCACAGCCTTTCGTACGGCAGGGTGATCTCTTCTCACCTTTACTGCGATTAAGCCTGTTAATGCACACCATGATCCATAAATATAACAAATTCCCCATCGTCCATACCAAGAACCATCGCTTCGTTGATTTTTTAAAAGCCACTTTACCCCTTGCTTTATAAACGTTTGATTGTAGCTTGATCGTGTAAAATTCCCTAAAAACTCCAACGTTCTTCCCGTTAAATCAGGCGTTGATGGGTCAAGAAGCATTTTTTCCCCGCCTTCTATCGGAAGCCAAGATAGCGATGACTTATTGACATTTTTTTCGAACGATCCCCAGCCTCCATCATCGTTTTGCATAGACAGGAGCCATTTCATTCCTCGATCCCAAAAGGAGCGATTATTTAATGCTTCTTTTCGCAACGCGCGTAAAGCCGCTGTTGTATCATCAATATCCGGATTCATCGTATTAATATTTGAAAATCCCCATCCCCCCGGTATTTGATACGGATTATGAACAGCCCAATCACCATATAGATAGTGCTGGCGAGAAGGGGCTGTCCGATAAGTCCCTAAAATGAAGCAAGTGGAGAAAAACAATTCGTTTCTCTCCACTTGCTTTTATATTTTTTCGATTTTTATCTGAAAGTAGCTGGCGGATGCCGGCTACTTTCAGTATGTTGTGGGCTAATGCCACAATCCCAAACTCAACATGTACCTTGTCGAGGCCCCGCAAAGAAAATCTGCGGAACGACCGATTGCCCTTGATGTGACCGAACACACTTTCTGCCTCGACTTTGCGTCGAGCGTAGATGGCGGCTTTCTCTTCACATTCAAGGGCTGTTTTGGCCTTTGCTTTCATTTCTTCGAAGATGGGATTCCAGTGAACTTGACGATTTCCCTTCGCTTTTGTGCATTTCGCTTTCAATGGGCAATCGGTACAATCTTCACATTCGTATATTTTGAAGCTTTGTTCATAGCCAGATGGATTCTTTTTGTTTTGGTATTTTTTAAACGTTACTCTCCTTCCATTCGGGCAAATAAAACAATCATCCTCTTCACAATAGGTCCAGTTTTTGGCATTTTTAATGTCTTTTTTGTATGTACGTGTTTGTTCTTTTACATAGCTCCCATAAGGAATTAGAAACTCAAAACGGGGCTCTTTCTCATCACCAACTGCATATACATAGTTTTCTTCACTACCATAGCCTGCATCCGCAATGACCGTTTTGGGCATCGGTAATGAACTGGAGGCTAGCTTCTCCATATGTGGGATAAAGCAACGTGTATCGGTCGGTCGTTGATGAATGGTATAAAACAAGATAAACTGATTCTCTGTCCCCATTTGCACGTTGTATCCGGGCTTGAGCTGACCGTTTTTCATATGGTCTTCTTTCATGCGCATGAAGGTTGCGTCTTTGTCTGTTTTCGAGTAGCTGTTACGGTCACCGAACATTTCCTTTTGTTCCTTGTATCTTGCCATTCGGGGCAGGAAATCTTCACGAATTTGTTTCACCGATTTCTTTAATTGACTGCGTTTTTTTCGCTTCTCTTTCCGAATGGATGTATCGGTCTCCTTTTCGATTTCTTCCGTTAGCGTTTCAACTTTTTCTTCTATTTCTTTTGCGATTTCCTCCATGTTTTGTTCGGTGATCTCTGTATGTTGATCGCTTTCCTTTTGCCCTGTTCCGGCTTCTAATTGGGTTAATTCATGAATGTGCTTTAGTGTTTCTTGGATTTTTTCTTTTAATTTCTCTTCGAATTTCAAAGTGGATTTTTTCCACACAAAAGAATACTTATTGGCATTGGCTTCGATCTTAGTGCCATCCAAAAAGTAGTTTTCCATCGTGATGTAATGTTCTTTTATCAATTTGAGAATCATGACTTCAAAGAGCTCATCCATGAAAGCTTTCATCCGTTCCCCTCGGAACTCATTAATGGTGCGAAAATCTGGTTGTTGCATCGCTGAAAGCCACATGGCAGGAATATTTTCTTTAACGAGTTTTTCGATTCCTCGGCAGGAATAAACCTTTTGAGAATAAGCATACAGAATGATTTTCAGCATCATTTTGGGATGATAGGAACTTCTGCCGCCGCCTTTATAATGAGAAAACAATTGTTTATCTGGTATCGCCTCCACCATTTCGTCCACGACACGTGCCACGTGATGTTCGGGTATAAGAGATTCAATATCATAAATCATTTGAACTTGACGGTTGTCATATGGTTTGAAAGTAGGGGCTAAATTTCTTTTGGCAGGAGTTTTTTCTTCTTTTCCATCTAGAGGAAGTGTCATTTGTGTGTTATAATTTTCACGAGTAATCATTTGATTGCTCATAAAAAATCGTCCTTTCTGTAATGTTGTGTGGTAACTTCATTTTACTAGAAAGGACGATTTTTTTGTGCATTTTTTTTAAAAAGTGAAAAAATGAGGGGCTCCAAAAAGTCAGTTACCCTGACTTTTTGGACAGCCCCCTTTGAATAGAAGCTGACGCAGATGGTACACCAGCTTCTTGTAATGAATAGCTTAATAATGCCGTATTCCAAACAGTTGCCGTCGTGTATTGAATATGAGTGTGTCCATCTATTGTTGTCTTCATTGACTTTAGCCCTTGAACAGCCCGAACAATAACTGGATGCTTTTTCGAATATCCTAGAGCCATCAGAGCAAAAATCATTAAAAATGTTGAACTAAAGTAGCTATAAAAGGTACCATCTTGTTCAATTCGATTTAACATATATTGTTCTGCTCGATGTAATGCCAATCGATGAAGCTCAAAAGGAATACCTACTAATTGTTTCATGCCGTCATATATAAACGAAAAAAAAGAACGCCATTCAGAAGAGTCCAAGTCCCAAAGGTCTTCATTTCTATGAACATATAAGTCTGATAAGTCAGGAGTATGCTTTGTCTTTATACTAAACTTTCGATCAGCAGCAATCAATATTGGTATTAAATTGGCTCTTGCATAAACGGAAAAGTCAAAAAAATTTACAGGAAAAGTAGTTGGAAATAAAATGAATTCGATCGGCAGATGAAAGGATTTAGGCCATTTGATTTGGTCCGTTAAAGCAAGCATGACTTTCGTAAACATATTTACTTTTCCAATGCCACCATGGTTTATGATAAACTTCCTAGCTAGTCGCATGTTTGTATTGTTTTGATCGATGAATCCCGAATAAAGTAAAGCATAGTATGCTTCAACTGTTGTAGATAGATTTCCCTTCTCTTCATCGTAAAACAGCTTCCATGCTCCGTTTTTCTCCTGTTTACTTAATATCCTGTCAACGAGTGATTGAATGAATTGTTCATCATGAATTTCCAATGTTCGTAATAAGATAATCATATAACAATCTGTGGCAATACCCGTTTCAAATGGGAAATCCCAAGCACCGTCAAAATTTTGCCTCTTTAGGATTAATTCCGCCAATCGATTGATTTCAGCTTCAATTCGTTGTTTCATCCTATTCACCACCACTTCATGTAGTAAGTTTTAGCTTATTCCTATACATATTCAGCTTTTATGGAAGCTATTCGATGAGGGAGGAATAGGATGGTCTTTCCATGGTTGAACAACAATAAATTGATCGGTCAACAGCTTTTGAAAATTAAGGAAGATCTCGTCGAAAAAATGAAATGTAACGTAAATCAGCCTATGCCTCCATTACAAACATGGGAACAAAACATCATTGATTCCATTGTGAACGTGACAAATACACTCAACGCTAACAACGTAACTAGAACAGCTGCATATTTAAATTTTTATATCAGGCATCCAGACATCCATTGGGCGCTCTTAGGACATATGGTTTCCCGGAATGGAGGATGGCATATGACCGATTTAAAAGGAGACTTGTTAACAAGGCTAATATCAGAAAAGGAGCAAAAAAACTACTTTTTATTTTTAGAACGTGGAAATTGGTTAATCTTTCAAGATGTATTCCCGCAATTTTTACTTTATCACCACAGCTTGCGCATGAAACGAAACTTATTTTACCTCCTCCCCTATTTAAACGTATCAACATTTATGGAAACAATCTGGAATCACTATTGGGAAAACAGAAACTATTATCTACTGGCAATCGCAACGGTCATCAATGAACAAAACTATTTAGAAAAACATGTTATTCAAAATCATCATTTTCAAAAGACCGTATTAAACACGATTGGTTTCAAGCTTTATGATTTTTTGCGATTTAATCACATCATCTTTCCGTATGTTGAAAATGAAACAAAGCCTGCTTTAATCGGAGCGACGCTGCAGCATTTTGCATCGCTTCATGAACGAATTATGTTAGGTAAACGTTTATATTCTTTGCTTTTTCACCAAGAGAACGTTTTACAAGGAGTGCTGCGTTGGGCAAAAAAAAATAAGCATACAGGTTCGAGAGCAGATTACTGGGGGCACCTCTTTCATCATGTGAAAGAATCATTGCCAGGCACAATCTATAAACGAAGGACAAAAAAGTGCGAGTTGAAAAAAGGAGAGCCGCGCATTTACAGCCCTCAATTAAAATTCGCTTGGGAAAATATCAAACACGAAGACGCGGTCAGTGAAGATTGGTTCCATGATTGGAAGGTCATCCACTATTTAAAAGAAGAAACATTTTCAGGCGGGGATATTTATGAAGATTATTGTAAAACAATCGAAAAAATTGAACTTACCATCATGGCGAAAAAAGCAATTTTTCTTAGAAAGGAATAACATTGCTTTACTTGCTGCAGCACTTTTTGCCTCTTTACTTGGAACATACTTAGATTTGATTTTTGTTGAATGCAGATTTTACGCCTTTCCAAAACGATTGTTCCCGAAAATCTTCTCTATTAACATCTTGTTTACGCTCGTCATTCTACCTATTATCACCGCCTCATTTTTAATCGTCATGCATAAAATCCGTCCTTTTGTTCGCCCAATCCTACTTTGCTTAATTGGTATTTTAGCCTGCATTTTTGAACAAGCGGCTGAACGAGCGGGCGTGTTTATCCATTCTTCTAATTGGAATCATTTCTATTCTTTTTTTGGATATATCCTTTTCTTTATAATTATATGGAGATTTTACAGCATACTGGTGAATTCTCCCCAAAACAATTAGGGCTGCAACGTTCAGCCCTTTGAAGCTGTCGATTACGGGAAAAGAGGCTCCCAATAAAAGGATCAATGAGATCTTTCTGGAGAATGATAAATCGGTGATTTTTTCGGTCTTGACAATAATTGCTGTTTTAAGCCCGACAGCATAATTAACGGCATCGATTTTGAAATAGCTGAAGCATCTAGCAAAAATATTATTATATTTGATTTAACACATAATGTTCCAGTTCGCTTTCGCTGTATTGATTGGTAACTTGATGAATTTTCCCGTTTTTCAGCAATAATATTTCATCGGCCAATTTATGGCGATCGGGATCATATGCGTGGAAAGAAGAACAATATTTCCCCTTCTGGCATAAGAAATGAGCTTCTTATAAGTTTCAGCAATGTTAATCGGGTCTAAAGATACTAGCGGCTCATCCAACAGCAATACCTTCGGTTTTATTAAAAAAGCAACGGCTAAAGCCAGCTGGTGCTTCATTCCATGTGAATAATTGATGACCAGTTCGTGGATAAACGACTGAATTCCTTGTTCTTCACAAAACCTTTCCAATTCATCTTTCGACATATTCAAATGATAGATTTTTTTAATAAAATCTAAGTTGTCAAAGCCAGATAAAAAATCTAGAAAAATTGGCTTCTCTGAAACATAATGAACAAGCTCATTAAGCTTTTTGTTATCTTTTATTATAATCGTGCCGGAATCATAAGCTAGAATGCCGGACAAAATTTTCATCAATGTCGTTTTTCCCGCACCATTCCTCCCTAATAGACAATAGATATTATTTGGTTCTAATGTAAATTGAACTCCTTTTAATATTTCCATTTTCGCCCGATACGACTTTTTTAAATCCGCAACTTGAATCATCTTTTTCAACCCTACTTTATGTTAATTTTTAACATTTCCCTCTATATTTAAAGAGGAGACAACATAATCCCATTGTTGATTCGAACTTTTTATCAAGAAAAATTTTTTCTTTTTCAAAATGAAAAATAGCAGAACGGTGCTCACGAGAAAGGAATCATGGCGAAATGAAAAAGCATCGGTTAAAACCGATGCTTTTTATCGTTATTTATTCAGCCAATCTGTATGGAAGATGCCTTCTTTGTCAACGCGCTGATACGTATGAGCGCCGAAATAATCGCGCTGTGCTTGAATTAAGTTTGCCGGCAATGTTTCAGTGCGGTAGCTGTCATAATAAGCAAGAGCGGCAGAGAAGCACGGCACTGGAATTCCTCTTTCGATGGCAATCGCAATAACTTGTCGTAAAGCTCCCTGATAGCTTTCAACAATTTCTTTAAAATAAGGGTCCAACAGTAGGTTTGGAAGATCAGGGTCGCGATCGTAAGCGTCTTTGATTTTTTGCAAAAACGCTGCGCGGATGATGCAGCCGCCGCGGAAGATCATGGCAATATCGCCGTATTTTAAATTCCAATTATACTCTTCGCTTGCTGCTTTCATTTGCGCAAACCCTTGAGCATAAGAACAAATTTTGCTCATGTACAGCGCTTTGCGAACGGCTTCAATGAGTTCTTCCTTGCTTCCTTCATAAGGCCGTACATTCGGTCCGCTCAACAGTTTGCTTGCTTTAACACGCTCTTCCTTCATGGCGGAAATAAAACGGGCAAATACCGATTCAGTAATGATCGGAAGAGGGATTCCTAAATCGAGAGCGTCTTGGCTTGTCCATTTTCCTGTTCCTTTTTGCCCGGCGGTGTCAAGAATGACATCGACAAGCGGTTTTCCTGTTTCTTCATCGATTTTTGTGAAAATATCTGCTGTAATTTCAATTAAATAGCTGTCGAGCTCTCCTTTATTCCATTCAGCAAACACTTCATGAAGCTCTTGAGCATTTAACCCTAGAACATGTTTTAAAATGAAGTAAGCTTCGGAAATTAATTGCATATCTCCGTATTCAATGCCGTTATGCACCATTTTTACGTAATGTCCTGCTCCGTCTGGACCAATGTAGGTGGTGCACGGCTCACCATTTACCTTAGCGGCGATCGCTTCAAAAATTGGACGCACAAGCTCATGAGCCTCTTTTTGTCCTCCCGGCATGATGGAAGGGCCTTTTAAAGCTCCTTCTTCCCCGCCGGAAACCCCTGTGCCAATGAAATGGATGCCGCGTTCAGCGAGCTGTTTGCTGCGGCGTTGAGTATCTTTATAATATGTATTTCCGCCGTCAATTAAAATATCTCCTTCATCGAGATATGGAAGAAGCTGTTCAATAGTTGCATCAGTCGCAGCACCCGCTTTAACCATCAGTAAAATTTTTCGAGGCTTTTCAAGAGAATTGACAAATTCCTCTATACTATACGTTCCGACGATTTTTTTTCCTGCTGCTTCTTTTAGCATTTCGTCTGTTTTTTCTGAAGAACGGTTGTAGACAGAAACGCTGTAGCCTCTGCTTTCAATATTCAATGCTAAATTTTTTCCCATTACTGCTAATCCGATAACACCTATTTGCTGTTTTGACATATGAATACGTCCCTTTCTATTTCGAATAACTATTCTACAGAACTGAAAATACCATAATTAATAGATTGTTTTCAAGTCAAAGCCATATACAAAGTACAGGCTTAAAAAACTTATTTAAAGAAAAAATCTTTCCCGAAGCTCGAGCCGAAAGAATCAATCTCTTTATGCATGCTCAGTCCTTTTTTGATAATTCCTTCTCCATATTTTTCAGACAATTTTTCTATCGCCTGATGGAGCGGTTCATTTTTCGCTTCTTCTTCAAAAGTAAATAGATCAAGCTGTTTAAAAGCATTTTTTTTGTGCATCACATCCTGCCCTGTTATGCCGAGCAGGCGCACAGGCTCATTTTTCCACAGCTTTTGAAAAACAATCAAAGCATGCTGGAAAATTGTTCTTTCATCATCGGTTGGGTTTTCTAATTTCATACTTTTTGTTACAGTCGTCCGGTCTTTATAGCGAAGCATCACTGCAACTTTTGTCGCTACCGCCTCTTTTTTCTTCAATCGGAGACTTACCGATTTCGCCAAACTTTTCAGGGCATTCTTTAACTCTTCTTCATTTGTTGCATCTTCGGGCAGCGTCATCTGATTTCCGACGCTTTTAAAATCATAAACGGACGATGGATCAACCGGGCGATGGTCAATGCCGTTTGCTTTTTCTTTTAACCTTAATCCATTAATGCCAATTATTTTTTCTAGTTGAACGTCGTTTCCTCTTGCAAGGTCACCGATTGTCCGAATTCCGATCTTCTTTAATTTTTCAGCTGTTTTCGCCCCTACGCCATGCATCTCTTCTACATCAAGAGGCCACAATTTCTCTTTAATATCCCTCTTCCTTAAAACCGTTATGCCTAAAGGCTTTTTCATATCAGAAGCTGTTTTAGCCAAAAATTTATTCGGGGCAATTCCGATGCTGGACGGCAGCTCCAACTCATCAAGAAGCCGCTGTTGAATTTCTTTTGCCAGATCGAGCGGATGTCTTGCGACGTCTGTGACATCCATATATCCTTCGTCTATAGAAACCGGCTCTACAATCGGTGTGTATGAACATAAAATCGCAAACATTGCTTTCGATGCTTTTCGATAACGATCAAAACGGGGCTTTTTGACAATTAAATTCGGGCAAAGCTTCTTTGCCTCCCATACTGGCATGGTCGTCTTTACCCCAAACGCTCTAGCTTCATAGCTGCAAGTCACAACAATTCCTTTCCTCTCCTCCGGGTTGCCGGCTATCGCAAGCGGCAGCCCTTTTAACGACGGATCAAAGGCAGCCTCAACAGATGCGTAAAAACTATTCATATCAATATGCAAAATAACGCGGCTCATACACATCACCCAATATCATTGTACCATACATAAATAAAAGAGGCTCCCTTGTTCTTTTGAATGGGCGGACAGAGCTGAATGAAGCTGGCATTTCTTGCTGCCTGCTATGCAAATGCTTTAAAAATAAAGGAAAGGGGGTGTCTAATAAGTCGTTTTTACGGCTTATTGACGACCCCCATTAATGTTTTAGAAACGTTGATATATCGGTGTTTATGATTTTTATTTTCAATGGCGATTGGACTTTCTAGACAGCCCCGGGATTTCAAAATATAATTTTAAGGTAAATTCGTCGCTCCCATTAAGAAGCGATCCACTTCCCTTGCGGCACCTCTTCCCTCATGAATCGCCCAGACAATCAAGCTCTGTCCTCTTCTTGCGTCACCTGCAGCAAATACGCCTTCTACATTTGTTGTAAATTTGCCGTACGGAGCGTTCACTTTCCGGTTTACCGTTTCAACGCCAAATTGCTTCAGAACAGGCTGTTCCGGCCCTTCAAAGCCGATTGCGATAAAGACTAAATCGCACGGCCATACTTTTTCTGTGCCGGGTATTTCTTTAAACACCGCATTGCCGTTTTCATCAAATGATTTTTCCATTTGAATCGTATGCAATTCTTTTACATTGCCATTTTCATCGCCGACAATTTTCTTTGTTTGGATGCAAAATTGACGAGGATCCTGTCCGAATTTGCTTTTCGCTTCCTCATATGCATAATCTAACGTAAAGACCAGCGGAGCTTGAGGCCATGGATTGCCTTCCGCCCGCTCCTTCGGCAAGGCTGGATGTTTACCAAATTGCACAACGCTTTTACACTTTTGCCGCAATGCTGTCGCTACACAGTCAGCACCTGTATCACCGCCGCCAATGACGATGACATGCTTATCTTTTGCATCAATAAACTTTTTGTCTGCAAAATTAGAATTGAGCAGGCTTTTCGTCGTTTCTGTTAAATAATCCATCGCAAAGTGCACGCCGTTTAATTCTCTTCCTTCAATCACAAGATCACGCTGCTTTTGCGCTCCTGTGCATAAAACAACAGCATCATATTGGGAGCGAAGCTCATCAGCGGTGATGTCTTTGCCTACTTCCGTATTAGTTATAAACGTAATTCCTTCTTCTTCTAAAAGACGCACTCTTCTTTCAACAATTTCCTTCTCAAGCTTCATATTCGGAATACCGTACATTAATAACCCGCCGATTCGATCAGCCCGCTCATAAACCGTAACGGAATGTCCCGCTTGGTTCAATTGATCCGCACATGCCAGACCGGCAGGACCTGACCCAACAATAGCGACTTTTTTACCTGTGCGCTTTTCAGGAATTCTCGGCTGAACCCATCCTTCGTCAAAGCCCTTATCGATTATTGCGCGCTCGATGCCTTTAATGGCAACAGCAGGATCTGAAATCGCAACCGTACAAGATCCTTCACACGGTGCAGGGCAAACCCTTCCGGTAAATTCAGGAAAATTATTTGTTTTTAAAAGACGGTCCAGCGCTTCCTTCCATCTACCTCTATAAACAAGATCATTCCATTCAGGGATTAAATTATGAATCGGACAACCTGATGTTAAGCCGTTAATCTCCATTCCCATATGACAGAAAGGAGTCCCGCAGTCCATGCAGCGGGCACCTTGTCTGGCAAGTGTTTCATTTGAAAACGGGAATGAATATTCCTTCCAATCATCAAGGCGGGAAAGCGGATCACGTTTTTTCTCTTCTTCGCGTACATACTCCATAAAACCTGTTGCTTTTCCCACGAGTCTCCCCCTCCTTTTCATCCATTCACTAGGTGTGCAATGAGGTTAATTTGCAACAGCCTGTAAAGCGAATGGTTCACCGGCGGTTGTTTTCTCATTCGCAACCGCTTCAAATGCTGCAAGTACAGCTTCTTCTTTCGTAAGACCTGAATTTTCCATTTTTTCAATCGTGCTGATCATTAATTTGTAGTTTCTAGGTATCACTTTAATAAATCTTCCGACATACTCTTCCCAGTGATCTAATATATGCCGGGCCTTTGGACTTTCTGTATATTGGAAATGCTTCGAAATCATGTCATATACAGTGCGGATTTCTTCTTCATCTTCAAGAGATTCAAATAACACTAATTCCTTATTGGCTGTTCGTTTGAATTTCTCCTGATCATCCGCCAATACGTAAGCAATGCCTCCGGACATACCAGCTGCAAAGTTTTTGCCGACAGATCCGAGAATGACAACACGTCCTCCGGTCATATATTCACAACCGTGATCGCCGACACCTTCAACAACAGCATTCACACCGCTGTTTCTTACACAAAATCTTTCGCCGGCTCGCCCTTGAATATATGCTTCACCGCTCGTTGCACCGTAGAACGCCACATTTCCAATAATGACATTGTCACTTGATGCAAAAGATGCTTCTTTCGGGTGACGGACAATTACTTTTCCGCCGGATAAGCCTTTTCCAATGTAATCATTGGCGTCGCCAGTAAGCGTCATCGTCATTCCTTTCGGTACAAACGCAGCAAAGCTTTGACCTGCTGAGCCGTAGAAATGAAGATTGATCGTATCTTCCGGCAGCCCCTCTTCGCCATATTGTTTTGCAATTTCGCTGCCTGTAATGGTTCCAACGACGCGGTTCACATTTTTAATGTTCAAATGGAGTTCAACTTTTTCTTTCCGTTTAATTGCCTCTTCAACTTTCGGCAATACTTCGTTCACGTCTAATGACTGGTCGATTTTATGGTTTTGCGGACGTGCAAATGTTCGCGGACCCTCCACTTGATAAAGCAAGCGGGATAGGTCAAGATGCTTTGCTTTCCAATGTTTTTTTGCACGGTCGCTAACCTTCAATACATCTACTCTTCCAACCATTTCATCAATAGTTCGGAATCCGAGGCTTGCCATGATTTCGCGAACTTCCTGCGCGATGAAATACATGAAATTAACAACATGCTCTGGCTTGCCCATAAATTTTTCACGAAGTTCAGGATTTTGCGTTGCCACTCCGACTGGACATGTATCAAGATGACATACACGCATCATGACACATCCTAGAACGACTAGAGGAGCGGTTGCAAAACCAAATTCTTCTGCCCCGAACAATGCCGCCATCACAACATCACGGCCTGTCATCAGCTTGCCGTCTGTTTCAAGAACGACTCGGTCACGCAATCCGTTGAGCATAAGCGTCTGATGTGTTTCACTAAGGCCGAGCTCCCACGGAAGTCCGGCATGCTTAATGCTCGTCTTTGGAGATGCCCCGGTACCGCCGTCATAGCCGCTGATTGTAATAACGTCCGCTGCACCTTTCGCAACTCCAGCAGCAATCGTTCCTACTCCAGCTTTTGAAACAAGCTTGACGCTGATTCGGGCATCTCTATTCGCGTTTTTCAAATCATGAATAAGCTGCGCCAAGTCTTCAATTGAATATATGTCATGGTGCGGAGGCGGTGAAATCAATTCCACACCCGGTGTAGAGCCGCGAACTTTTCCGATCCAAGGATACACCTTTTTGCTTGGCAGCTGTCCGCCCTCACCTGGCTTTGCTCCTTGAGCCATTTTAATTTGCAGCTCGTCAGCATTGACTAAATAATGGATTTTCACGCCGAAGCGGCCGGAAGCTACTTGTTTTATGGCGCTTCGCTTCAAATCTCCATTTTCATCTGGAACATAGCGGTTCGGATCTTCTCCACCTTCACCGCTGTTGCTTTTTCCACCGATGCGGTTCATCGCAACCGCCAATGCTTCATGCGCTTCCTTGCTTAAGGAACCGAAGGACATTGCTCCTGTTTTAAAGCGGCGTACGATCGATTCCACCGGCTCAACTTCTTCAATAGGAATCGGTTTTCTAGATTCATTGAATTCAAACAAGTTGCGCAAAAACGTCACTTGCTCTTCATTGGCCATCTTCGAGTATTCTTTAAATAACTTATAATCGTTTTTCCGGCATGCCCATTGCAGCGTATGGATCGTTTTCGGATTGAATGCATGGTGTTCTCCGTTTCTTCTCCATTGAAATTCGCTGCCTGGATCGAGCGTTTCATCTCGATAAGTTGTTTTAAATCCTTGAGCATGACGCATTTTCGCTTCTTTTTCAATTTCTTTTAATCCGATTCCTCCAATTTGCGAGGCTGTTCCAGTGAAGTATTCCTCGATAACTTCTTCTCCAATGCCGACCGCTTCAAAAATTTGGGCTCCGCGGTAGCTTTGAATCGTAGAAATTCCCATTTTTGACATGACTTTGACGACCCCGTCTGTCACCGCTTTTTTAAATCTTTTTACTGCTTCTTTATATGAATATGGAATCGTTCCCTTTTGAACAGCATTTCGCACTGTTTCTAAAGCTAAATAAGGATTGACCGCATCTACACCATATCCTATTAGAGCCGCAAAATGGTGCACTTCTCTCGCTTCTCCGCATTCAACAATAATGCTTGCTTTCGTGCGGGTTCCTTTTTTCACCATATATTGATGCAGAGCGCTTCCGGCAAGCAGTGCTGGAATTGCTGCATATTCTTCATTTACTCCGCGATCTGATAAAACTAGAAGTGTGGCGCCGTTTTCCACCGCTTCATCAGCAGCTTGAAAGAGCTGATCTAATGCATTTTTCAAATCATCTTTAAACAAAGCCGGCAAAGTGACGCATTTAAATTCAGGATACGGATTATCTTTCAAAGCAGCGAGTTCTTCATTCGAAAGAATTGGAGATTCTAAGCGAATGCGTCGTGCTGCTGATGGATCAGGATCGAGAATATTTCCTTCTTTTCCTAACAGTGTCATCGTAGAAGTGACGATCGATTCACGAATCGCATCAATCGGAGGATTCGTTACTTGGGCAAACAATTGTTTAAAATAATTAAACAAGCTTTGCGGGCGATCTGACAGCACTGCAAGAGGAGTATCATTTCCCATTGCGCCGATCGGATCTTTTCCATCGATCACCATCGCTGCAATTGTTTTTTCAACATCTTCATACGTATAACCAAACGCTTTTTGGAGTTTGGTTAGATCGTCAACCTTTTCAACATCTTCAGGGACATTGATGTCGAAAATAGAAATCATCTGATCATTGATCCACTGGCGATATGGTTTTTCTTTGGCGATTTCTTCTTTGATTTCCTGATCAGAAATGATTCTTCCTTCTTCCAAGTCAATCAACAGCATTTTTCCTGGACTCAACCGGTCTTTATAAAGCACATTTTCCGGTTCAACATCAATCACACCGACTTCTGATGAGAAAATAATGTAATCATCTTTCGTCACATAGTAGCGGGCTGGTCTAAGTCCATTGCGGTCTAAAATAGCTCCGATCTGCTTTCCGTCTGTAAACGAGATGGCCGTTGGACCGTCCCACGGCTCCATAAAACAGCTGTGAAACTCATAAAATGCTTTCTTATCATCATCCATTTCATCATCCCAAAACCACGGTTCAGGAATAAGCATCATCGCCGCATGCGCCAGCTTTTTTCCTGCCAGCACAAAAAATTCAAAAGCGTTGTCTAAAATGGATGAATCGCTTCCGTTCATATCTAAAATAGGTGTGATTTTTGTCAAATCATCCCCGAAAACGTCTGAAACAAACAGCTTTTCCCTTGCAGCCATCCAATTCACATTGCCGCGCAATGTGTTGATCTCGCCATTATGGATTAAATATCTGTTTGGATGCGCTCTTTCCCAGCTTGGGAACGTATTGGTGCTGAATCGGGAGTGGACTAGAGCAAAAGCTGATTGAAATCTCTCGTCCTGCAAGTCTACATAAAATTCATCTAATTGTTCAGGCGTCAAGAGACCTTTATAAACAATTGTCCGGCTTGATAAACTTGCAAAATAAAATTCATTATTTTGAACAAGACGTTCTGCTTGTTTCCGAATAACATACAGCTTTCTCTCAAAAGTAAGCTCGTCTTGAATATCATCGCTCGCCCCAATAAATACTTGTCTGATGAAAGGTTTGCTCTCTTTTGCAAGCCAACCGATCTTTTCAGAATTTACCGGCACAGTTCTCCAACCTAATAATATTTGTCCTTCTTTTTCAATGATTTTATTGATTTCTGTTTCATAATGTATCCGATCATGTTCACGACTCGGCAAAAAGACCATTCCGACTCCATATCGTCCTTTTTCTGGAAGGTTCATTCGTCCGCAAGCAACTTTAAAATAATTGTGCGGAATTTGAACCATAATGCCTGCACCGTCTCCAGTTTTTGGATCGCTTCCTTGTCCGCCGCGGTGCTCCAATTGACAAAGCATGTGAAGGCCTTTTTTGACAATATCATGAGAAGGTTTCCCCTTCAGATGAGCATATAAACCGATCCCACATGCATCATGTTCAAATTCAGGACGATAGAGACCTTGTGCCTTTGGTAATCCTATCTGTTTCATCTCTTCTCCCCCATTCTCATGCCGATAAGTCTGTATGTTTAATTGTAGTTTTCAAAAATAATATTAACAATATATAATTTAGATAATAATAATCTCATTTTGATATAAATTGCTTGGGGGTGAGTCAAATGGAACTGAGACAGCTTATATATTTTTGGGAGGTTGCAAAGCGGGAGCATGTTTCAGAAGCTGCTGAAGCCCTTCATGTCGCACAGTCGGCTATCAGCAGGCAAATAGCAAATTTAGAGGCGGAGCTCGGAGTGGAGCTTTTTGAAAGGGAAGGAAGGAATGTTAAGCTTACTCCAATTGGACGTCATTTTTTGCCCCATGTCGAGACGGCTTTAAAAGCGATCGAACACGCCAAACAGCAAATTGAAGAATTTTTGGATCCGGAAAGAGGAACAGTTAAAATCGGCTTTCCGACCAGCTTGGCAAGCCATACAATGCCGACTGTTATTTCCGCTTTTAAAGCAAAACACCCGAACGTTTCCTTTCATTTGCGACAAGGTTCTTATAAATATTTAATTGAAGCCGTCAAAAAAAGAGAAATCGATTTAGCTTTTCTCGGTCCTATTCCGACGGATGACAACGATGTGAAAGGGGATATTTTATTTACGGAATCCTTTGCAGCCCTTTTGCCGCACAATCATCCGCTTGCGCACAAAAAAAGCTTAGTGCTGACGGAATTGCGTAATGAACCGTTTGTGACGTTTCCAGAAGGTTATATTTTGCATAAAATCGTGCATGAAGCGTGTCAACAGGCTGGATTTTCCCCAATTATTTCATCGGAAGGGGAAGATTTAGATGCCATCAAAGGGCTCGTATCGGCAGAAATTGGCGTAACATTGCTGCCTGAAAGCACTTTTTATGAAACAATGCCTCGTTTTACGGTAAAAATTCCGATTGAAATGCCTCGTGTAAGCAGAAATGTCGGCATTATTATATCGAAAAATTACGAGCTGGCCCCGTCCGTTAAAGTGTTTTATCAATTTGCAAAAGAGTTTTTCTCAGTACTAGAAAAATATCAATAAAAAAGATGCTCTTCCAACACGACGCTGGAAGAGCGGAACGGCTGTCAATTCTTATTATAGAAGCCGGAGGTTGTAAAAACTATCAGAGGTCTTGCAGATGTTTTAGAGCTGTCAATTCTTATTATGAAGCCTAAGGCCTGGCACATCGGATCGTTTGCTGAGTGACAAGCTTCCGGCTTCAAATTTTCAAAGCTCTATTGGTTTGCTACCTCTTTTATAATGGCGACAACTAATTCTGCTGTTTTGACAAGCTCCTCGATCGGCATTTTTTCATTTGTTGTATGAATTTCCTCATAACCAACAGCAAGATTAACAGTCGGAATGCCGAAGCCAGCGATAATATTCGCATCGCTTCCGCCCCCGCTTTTTAACAATCTGCTCTCTCTGCCGATTGTTTTGATAGCTTTTTTAGCAATTTGAACGACCTTATCTTCATCGGTAAACGTAAATCCGGGATACATTACGTTAATATCCACTTCTGCTTTTGCTCCCATTTCGGCAGCTGCTGTTTCAAAAGCTTCCTTCATTTTTTGTACTTGCTGCTCCAATTTTTCAGGTACAAGTGAACGCGCTTCAGCTAAAATTTCAACGCGGTCGCATACGATATTTGTTTGCGTTCCCCCTTCAAAACGGCCGATATTTGCCGTTGTTTCTTCATCGATTCGGCCTAAAGGCATATTGGCAACTGCTTTTGCTGCAACCGTAATAGCGGAAATTCCTTTTTCTGGCGCAACCCCGGCATGAGCGGTTTTTCCGTGAATCGTCGCTTTAATTTTTGCATGTGTCGGCGCCGAAACAATAATGTCTCCAACTTTTCCGTCACTGTCCAATGCATACCCGTATTGCGCGGTAATCAGTTTTGAATCAAGCGCTTTTGCCCCAATTAAACCTGATTCTTCTCCAACCGTAATGACAAACTCGATTTTCCCGTGAGGAATGTTATTTTCTTTTAATACACGCACCGCTTCCAGCATTGCGGCAAGGCCCGCTTTATCATCAGCGCCTAAAATCGTTGTTCCGTCCGTCACAATATATCCGTTTTGTATAGAAGGTTTTACCCCTTTTCCAGGTACGACCGTATCCATATGAGAGGTAAAATAAATCGTATCAACGCCTTCTTTCGTCGCCTCTAGCGTACAAATTAAATTTCCTGCTCCATGTCCTGTTTTTTCAATTGATTCGTCTTCTATTACTTGTAGTCCAAGCTCGGTAAATTTTTGCTTTAATACATTTGCTATTTCCCGTTCAAATTTTGTTTCTGAATCAATTTTCACGAGTTCTAAAAATTCATTCACTAGCCGGTTTTCCTGAACCATTTTGTCTTTCCTCCTAATTATGTATTCATGTTTAGTGTAACCGATTTTGATTCCGCTTGTGAAATCAAAAAGAAGCTGTCGATGAAGGTTGTCCCCTCTAAAAAATCGTTGTACAATGTTTTATAAATCATGTATATGGAGGGAATCATGATGACAAGCAAAAAAATGCAAAAGTGGGTTGTTTATATTATGTTAGGTTCATTGCTGATCACCTCAATTTTAACAGGCATCACTATGTGGCTTTAAAAATTCAACATGCACTTTTTACACCACATAGGCTGTTTGGTGAAAAACAATTTCTTTCAAATCGGTGCTTCCTCCTCTCGATTGCTCGTCCTCATACTACCTTTTGTTACATATTTTCCGATAAAGTCCATGAATTCCGCACATTCATTTTCGCAAAATCAATCTCGTCCGCTGCGGACTTTTGGCATCGTTGCCGAGAATTTTTTTACAGATCACGCTGATTTATTCCATAGCTGTTCACGAATATTTTCAGATCATGCGAACCGATATGGTGAACATTCTTAGCCGATTTTTTTCAGCAGACACGGTCCATTCTTCTGTTTGTATTTTGAAAAGTGCAGCTCGTAAAGGCGTTTCTTCTAAACATATGTATGAAAAAAGCATTGACACGATCTCTCGTTTTATTGTGCTCAATGACAAGAGCTTCATCCTTTTCCTTTTTTGGCGTCGGCAAGACCTTTAAACTGGCTTTTAATAATTAAATATTGCTCCATTTCATATAAAAAATGATAAAGCCTTGCTCTCGTTTCAAATTCCTTTCTTGTTTTCGGAAGCGGTGCCCTTTCCATCTCTTTTTTGATGTCATCTAGCTTTTTTAAAAATTTCTTTGCTGTATTTCCGGAATGAATGTTGTCTTTTAACTCTTCAATAAACTGTGCAATAAGGTGCGCTTGTTCTACGTTTGCGGTGATCATCGTGAACGTCGGCAGCACTCGTTCAATGATTTCTAATTGTTTTTCTCTCATTTTAAAATATGCATAATATTGGTCTTCATGTCTTAGCAAACGATTTTCTACATTTCGGAGCGCCAATCCTTTCCCTTTTTCAATGAGATCGGCTGTCTCAGGAATTTCTTTTCCATCCCACGTATAGTCGCCTTCTCTTAAAAAAGCTACAATTTTTTCAAAAATAACCGCAAAGTTTTTTTCTACTTCTTTTCGATAAACATTAAGGTCATTTTCCAGGCTCGGCATATACAGATTCATTAAGAGCGCTACTCCGATCCCTGTCACAATAATCAAAAGTTCGTTTTGAACAATATCCAGCGTTATTTGACCTGCTTCATATAAGTGCAAAATAATAACAGAGCTCGTTACAATGCCTTCTGTCGTTTTAAAAAGCACCATTGTCGGTATGAAAAAAAGCAACAGAAATCCAATGACAATTGGATGGTAACCAAAAATTTCAAAAAAAAGAAAAGAAAACATCATTCCCGTTATACAAGCAAAAAACCTGGACCAAGCGCTTTTCAATGATTTCTTTTTTGTTACTTGAATACAAAGAATCGCGATGATGCCGGTGGAAACAAAATGGTTTAAATCCATCAGCTGTGCTAAAAATATCGCTAGAGGAGCACCTATCGCTGTTTTTAACGTACGATAACCGATTTTAAATTTTCTCATTACTCATCACCATCATTTTCCTATTCTCTTTTCGAAATAAAAAAGGCGCCACATCTAAAAATGGCAGCCTTTTCTTTTTATACTTCGTCACAATATTGCTCGAATGCCTCTTGTAATTTTTGGACAACAGACATCGGCTCATGTCCTTCGATTTCATGGCGTTCAATCATGGTAACGAGCTTTCCATCCTTGAGCAGCGCAAAAGATGGAGAAGACGGCGGATAACCGGTAAAATAAGATCTAGCTCGTTCCGTAGCTTCTTTATCTTGACCTGCAAATACAGTCACTAATTGATCAGGACGTTTATCATAATGAAGCGCATGATATGCAGCCGGTCTTGCGATTCCGCCTGCACAGCCGCAAACAGAATTAACCATTACTAAAGTGGTTCCTTTTTTCGTTAAAGCTTCATCCACTTCTTCCGGTGTTTTCAATTCCGTATAGCCAGCGGCGACGATTTCCTCACGCGCTTGGCGAACTATGTCGTTCATGAAGAAATTAAAATCGATGCTCATTCATTCGCACCCCTTTCCCTTTTTTCACCATTATATTGTTATCTTACAATAACAGCAATCTTTGAAGCAAATGTTAACCAATTCAATTCTGCTTAAGCATTATTTCTAATAACTCAAAGGACTAATATACGGATGTCGTTTCTTTCGAAATACCTTCTAATATTTGTTTTACTCTTTGCAAAAATCTTCCGCATACTACCCCATCTAATACTCTATGATCGAGAGAAAGGCAGAGATTCACCATATCGCGCACGGCGATCATTCCGTTTTTCATGACAACTAATCTTTTCACAATCGTTTCTACTTGCAGCAAAGCCGCTTGTGGATAGTTAATAATTCCCATTGATTGAATAGAGCCGAATGAACCTGTGTTGTTAACGGTAAATGTGCCGCCTTCCATTTCCTTCGCTTCAATCGTTCCCGTTCTAACCTTTAAAGCAAGCTCGTTAATTTCTCGAGCAATTCCTTTAATGGATTTTTCATCAGCATGTTTAATAACTGGTACATAAAGCGCATCATCTGTTGCAACAGCGATCGAAATATTAATGTCTTTCTTTTGAATAATTTTATCCCCCGCCCAAGTCGAATTCATTTGCGGATATTCTTTCAACGCTTCTGCAACGCTTTTCACAAAAAACGGGAAAAATGTTAAAGGAAAACCTTCTTTTGCTTTAAATTCTTCCTTGATCGAATTTCTTAATTCAACTAACCCAGTTACATCGACCTCAATCATCATCCAAGCATGGGGAATTTCTGTTTTGCTTCGCGCCATATTTTGAGCAATGGCTTTGCGCACCCCAGAAACAGGAATTTCAGTATCACCGGCTGTTTTAGGTGATTTATAGGATTTCGTTTCTTGGATCAAGGAGCCCTTTTTCGGTATATTACCTGCTTCAATCAGTTTCAACACATCTTTTCGGGTAATTCTTCCGAAAGCTCCCGTTCCGTTGACTTTTTCTAAATCAATATCATGTTCTTGAGCTAGCCGGAGCACTGCCGGAGAATACCTGTTTTTCATAGTCTTCTTTTCCGTTTCTTCTTTTTCAGCCGGCTGATGGTCATTAGCATAAAGACTGTCTTTTGGCTGAATGTTTTTTTCTTGTTCAACCGCCACAGCCTCCACTTCAATTCTGCAAATAACTTCGCCAACTTGGAGAGTATCTCCCTCCTCAGCTACAAGCTCTTTAATTACACCTGTATATGATGAAGGAACTTCTGCATTTACTTTATCCGTCATAACTTCTGCAATGGGATCATATTTGTTGACCTTATCGCCGATGGAGACGAGCCACTTGCTGATTGTTCCTTCTGTCACGCTTTCTCCTAATTGAGGCATTTTCATTTCTTCGATTAGCACGTTGATTCCTCCTTGAGATTAGGGTCAACTTTAAAACTCTGCCAATTCTCTCATCGCTTTTTCAATTTTTTCTGCATTCATCATAAAAAATTTTTCCATTGTCGGTGCAAATGGCATTGCAGGTACATCCGGGCCTGCAAGCCGTTTAATTGGTGCATCAAGATCAAACAAACAATGCTCTGCAATAATGGCGGATACCTCGCTCATTACACTGCCTTCTTTATTATCCTCAGTCACGAGAAGCACCTTGCCGGTTTTTGAAGCGGCCTCAATAATAGCCTCCTGATCAAGCGGATATACCGTTCTTAAATCTAAAAGGTGGACAGAAATTCCATCTTTTTCTAATCGTTCAGCTGCCTGCAGAGCAAAATGAACGCACAATCCATATGTAATAACGGTAATGTCATCCCCTTCCAGCTTGACATCCGCCTTTCCAATCGGCAAAACATAATCATCTGCCGGAACTTCCCCTTTAATGAGCCTGTATGCCCGCTTATGTTCAAAAAATAAGACAGGATCATCATCGCGTATCGCTGCTTTTAATAATCCTTTTACGTCATACGGCGTAGAAGGTATGACAATTTTCAAACCAGGCTGGTTGGCAAATACCGCCTCAACAGACTGAGAATGGTATAAAGCACCGTGCACTCCTCCGCCAAACGGCGCCCGAATCGTAATCGGACAGTTCCAGTCATTGTTGGAGCGATACCGTATTTTCGCTGCTTCTGAAATAATTTGATTGACAGCCGGCATAATAAAATCAGCAAATTGTATTTCACAAACAGGGCGCATTCCGTACATGGCCGCTCCTATTCCAACGCCAGCGATAGCAGATTCAGCAAGGGGAGCATCGATTACCCTCTCTTCTCCAAACTGTTCATATAACCCTTGAGTCGCTTTAAAAACTCCTCCTTTTTTCCCGACATCTTCTCCTAGTAGAAATACTTTTTCATCTCGCTCCATTTCCTCACGAAGTGCAGCTGTAACTGCTTCGATATATGACATAATTGGCATCTTTTTTCCTCCTTCAGTTTCCATACACATGTTTCAGTGCATGTTCCGGAGCCGCATAAGGCGCATTTTCTGCATAATCAGTTGCTTCATCGATTACGCTTGCAATTTTCGTCTGCATATTTTGTTCCAATTCCTCTGTTAACAATCCAATTTCTTTTAAATAGGATGCAAACGTATAAATCGGATCTTTTTTCTTAGCTTCTTCGATTTCTTCTTTTGTCCGGTAGCTCCGATCATCATCATCGCTCGAATGGGGTGTAAGGCGGTGCACAAGCGTTTCAACCAATGTCGGTCCCTCTCCTCGGACAGCTCTTTCTCTCGCTTCCTTCACAACTTTATACACTTCAAGAGGATCGTTTCCATCTACAGTCACCCCGTGCATGCCGTACCCTGCTGCTCTGTCTGACACTTTTTCGCAAGCTAATTGCTTTTGAATCGGAACGCTGATGGCGTATTGGTTATTTTCACACATCAAAATGACAGGTAATTTATGTACTCCAGCAAAATTCGCCCCTTCATGAAAATCTCCTTGGTTCGAAGATCCTTCCCCAAAGGAAACAAATGTGACAAAATCCTTTTTATCGATTTTTCCTGCTAAGGCGATTCCAGCTGCATGAGGAACTTGAGTTGTAACAGGGGATGAACCAGTTACAATCCGATTTTTCTTTTGGCCGAAATGTCCCGGCATTTGCCTGCCCCCGGAATTCGGGTCTTCCGCTTTTGCAAATGCTGACAGCATTAATTCTTTCACGGTCATTCCAAAGTGCAGGACAATGCCTAGATCACGGTAGTAAGGCAAAATATAATCCTTTGTTTTGTCCAAGGCAAAGGCTGCACCAACTTGAGCGCCTTCATGCCCTTGACATGAGATGACAAATGGGATTTTTCCTGCTCGGTTTAAAAGCCACATCCGTTCGTCCACTTTTCTTGCAAGAAGCATCGTTTCATACATGTTTAATACGTCCTGATCCGTTAAACCTAAAGACTGATGACGATTTTTGGGCATGACAAGACCTCCCTAGCTTATATATGTATTGCTTTGCCATTTACCGCAAGAGCCGCTTCCATTATCCCTTCTGACAATGTTGGATGGGCATGAATCGTACGGGAGAGTTCCCAAGAGCTTGCATCGAGAAAGCTTGCTAAACTTCCTTCAGAAATCAGCTCTGTTGCATTTGGTCCGATAATATGAATTCCTAAAAGATCATCGGTCTTTTCATCTGCGACAATTTTGACAAACCCTTGCGGTTCTCCATAAATGAGCGCTTTTCCAACTCCTTGAAAAGGAAATTTTCCGATTTTGACGGTATAGCCTTTTTCCCTCGCTTCTTGTTCTGTTAAACCGATACTTGCAGCTGCAGGATTCGAATAAATACATTTAGGGACTTTTTTGTAGTCAATTGGCAAAACATTCTCTCCTGCAATATGTTCTACGGCGCGTATTCCTTCTTGCGATGCGACATGGGCAAGCTGAAGACCGCCGATGACATCACCGACTGCATAGATGTTTGATTCCTTTGTTTGATAAAACTCGTTTGTCACAATATAGCCATTATGGATTTCAATTTCGGTATTTTCCAATCCAATTCCTTCTGTGTTCCCTTTTCTCCCTATTGACAACAGCAGTTTTTCACTGTGCAAACTGATTTCTTGTCCATCCTGTTCGATGAACACTGTGATTCCGTTTTGTATTTCTGTTTTTTCAGGCAAAATCGATATATTCGTAAAAATGCGGACTCCTTTTTTCCTCATTAGCCGTTCCATTTCTTTACTTATTTCAATATCTTCTGACGGCAAAATTCGATCCGCCATTTCAAGGATCGTGACTTCAACTCCGAAATCAGAGAGCATAGATGCCCATTCCATTCCAATCACTCCGCCGCCCACAATGATCATAGATGAAGGAAGGCGTTGTAATTGCAATGCTTCATCTGACGTCAAAATAGTCTCGCCGTCAATCGTTAATCCAGGCAATTCACGAGGGCGCGATCCAGTTGCAATAATAACGTATTTCGGAAGTAAAATTTGGTTTTCCTCCCCGTTTTCCATCTCTACAGAAACTGTTCCCGGCTGCGGAGAAAAGATGGACGCACCTAAAATTCGTCCGATGCCATGAAACACATCGATCTTTCCCTTTTTGACTAATTGCCTGACCCCTTGATAAAGTTGAGAAACTATCTTTTCCTTCCGCTCCTGCACTTTATCAAAATTGACTTGAACATTGGACAGCTCGATTCCAAAGTCGCTGCTTTTTTTTGATTGAGCAAAAATTTCAGCGCTTCGCAATAAAACTTTGCTCGGGATGCAGCCCGAATGCAAACAGGTCCCCCCAAGCTTTGATTTTTCTACAATAGCTGTTTTCATACCGAGCTGGGATGCCCGGATCGCTGCGACATATCCTGCTGTTCCTCCTCCTAAAATCACTACATCATATTCCTTGGCCATGAAACTCTCCTTCCTTTAATCTCTTCTATGTATGCTAAAAAACCGATTTTTAAAAATATTTATATAGAAAAGACGTCTGCTATTTGTCCATTCACCATTAATAAAATGGCATACCTTCATCATAACATGTTTATTTGTATTGACAAATTGTTAGATGACCGTAAAAATGAAATTGATCCGTACTATTTTAACAGAAAGGGATATAAAGTCAAATGATAAGGCTTATTGCATTGATGATTATGGTGATTCCAGGGATTCTGGCGGTTTACGGAATTAAATTAATGCGTGATATGCTTTTTGGCATTTTACAGCCCCCGTTTCCTTATTTATGGCTGCAATTTTTAATGGGTTTATTATTTTTCCTAGCAGGATTGTTCTTTATAGGAGGATTTATTTTGCATAGAGATAGAAAACGCAATCGAGTTCAGCCGCGTTTTCAGAAAAAAAGTAACCGCCGTTAGGCTCAGCGGTTACTTTTTTTCAGGAGGCCTTATGCTCCAATCTCAATTTATCTGCCACCATTGCGATGAATTCTGAGTTCGTCGGTTTGGCTTTTGACATGCTGACTGTGTTTTGGCGCGGTTTATCGCGGTTTGAATTTGTCGCAATTCCAACAAACTCCCGTCATTCCGCCGACAATTTGTCGTACTTATTATACGACAATTCATTGCTATGAATAAGGAGGGTGATTATGGAAAAGTTCGACTTTAGTCGACGAAAATCGACCGAAACCCGGCGGCAATTCAATCTCGAACAAACCATCGAAAAATTCCTTGACGCAAAACGGTTACAACGTCGAAGCGAAAAGACAATTAAATCGTACAAACAAACGCTATATCATTTCGCTAAGTTTTGCGCCGATCACGGGCTGAATGGCGTCGAGTACGATTGTGTCAAACATTATATCAAGTATATGACGTTTGAAAAGGTAAAATGGGATGATCATCCAACGAGCCATTCTGACGAAATCGGCGTGTCGTCTCGTACAATCAACAACATCATTCGCAACATACGAATATTCTACAATTGGGCGGAACAAGAAAAGCTGTCTTACATCAACCCTGCGGCACATGTTGAGTATCAAAAAGAAAACGAAGAAAGTTTTGACGTATTTACAGACGAAGAAGTCAAGGCGTTGTTGGACGCGCCAAACAAGCGAACTTACACAGGTTTTCGCGACTATGTCATGATGTTGGTGCTCGTAGATACGGGCGTAAGGGTTGGTGAATTAACGACCTTAAAACGGTGTGATGTTGACTTATTATATCGCCAAATCATACTGCCTGCGGAAATAACTAAAGCACGGCGGGCGCGTGTTGTGCCAATCAGTCCAACAACCGCCAAAGCACTCGGAGATTTATTTGACATGATTGGCGCCGATGACAGTCAGTCGGACGAGTATATATTTTTGACGCAGTTCGGCGAGCGTTACTACGGTGACACTTTCGCAAAAATGTTGAAAAAGTATGCGAAAAAGTCGGGATATCCGATTAAAGCCCGGGTTAGTCCACACACATTTCGACACTACTTTGCGATCAAATTTTTGCGTAATGGCGGCGATCCGTTCGCGCTCATGAAAATACTCGGACACACGGATATGGCGATGACACAACGCTATGTGCGATATGCAAAAAGTGAAGTTATGGATATTCACGAAAAAGCATCACCAGTGGAGGCTATTATATCAACAAGAAACAAGCGCAAAGGGAGTATAAAATTTAAGTAGGATAGTATAAGCATTCAGGAGGGTATATCTCTCCTCTTTTTTTATGCAAAAAATTTTAAAAAAGGTATTGACTTAATGCGTTATCGCACTTATAATAAAATTAGAAAATGCGATAACGCATTAAAATAAAAAAAAGGAGGAAGTAACGATGCAAAACGTAATGACGCTTGCTTGGGAGATTGCTCGGAAAGGACAAAAAAAGTTTGGAGGGAAAGTGAAAGAGTACATCGCTGAAGCTTTGCGTCAAGCGTGGCGCATCGTGAAAAAAGCTATGAAAAAAGACATGACAACACCTGAAAAATTTGGATTTATGGAGCTGCAAAGAAAAAACGGGGTTATCTTTTTCATTGTCGACCATGTTGACGGTATGACCGTCACCCTTCTTGACCGAAACCCATACAACGGTCAAGTGAACAAATTAGTCATCAACGACTACAAACTAGGCACAAACAAAAAATCCGGAAAAGAAGCGCGTTTGTATGATGTCGCTATCAACGCTGGCGACATCGAGATAAAATTAGGGAACGACGTTATGGTCATCCCTAACAGCCTGAACAGAGATCAATTTAAAACAAAAAAGAGATGGGAGAAATAAAAAAAACGGTATCCGGGGAGAAGTTTTTCCCTCCCCGCTGCCTTAAAACGAAAAAGGAGGAATAAAAATGAATCGAGATATCAAATTCGGAAGATTATTAGCGATAGCAAACATTTTGAGTGAAAAGGTGTTTGAAGAAGGAAAACAGTCTGTAGTACAAAAATATATGTCTCGATACAGCCAAAAGCCGGAGAAAACTTTTCAAAAAATCCATGAGGAATTGCTAGAATATACCCCGAAATTTGGACAAGATGAAATGGTTTTGCTGGATATGTTCGGCGAAATACTTGCCGATATGGACGAATCTGAGTTTACGAATGAGCCCCTCACGCCGAAATACTTGCATGCTTTTCATTCACAACAACACCGACTGTCAAACCTTATAGGCGTTGAGGAAGCTGCAAAAATCCTGGGGCTTTCCCCAGGAACGATTAAAAACAAATGTGCTGCCGGTGAGTTACCGGCAGTAAAGATAGGTAAAACGTGGGTTATGGATAAAACTTTACTTGATTAAGCACGACCGAAAGGCCGTGCTTGTTTTATGCATTAAAATGTACCTTCATTCAACCTTCTCTGTAATTCTTTCACCACAAGCGATGTCGGCCGACTAATTTTTCCATCTACCGGAGTTCCCAAGTACTGTTGTAATTTTCGCACTGTCTCCGAACCCAATTTCCCGTCAACCTTAGCTCCAATCTTTTTCTGCAATGCTCGAATTACCATGCTGCCCTTGTTGCCGAAAGTAATACCGGAATAAATAGCTTTTGTTATATCGTTTTTTGGCTGGCTGCTAATAACTCCGTCTACTACTGTTCCTAACGCTTTTTGTAGTGCTTTTGTAGTTTCACTTCCCCATTTTCCGTCAACTACAAGATTCGCTTTATTTTTTGTTTGTGCGGGCTTAACTTCTTTTTTCGGTGTATCAACCTTTTTACCAACAACCATATTTAAAAAGTCATTCCACATAATACCTTTTGAACCAGATCTCAAGTTGCGTGGGCAGTTTTTTCCACTCCAATGGTTGTGCTGAACCACATTCGATAGTGGAATATTTTCTTGTTCCATAATCATTCTTGTTAGTTCTGCCGCATTTTCAACAGCTTTATTAAAATTGCCATCGCTATTGACACATATTTCAATATGAATAGAGTTATAGTTTCCGTCGCCTTTCCCGTCACCAGCAGCCCAACAGCGCACCGTATGCGGAAAAGATTGTATGGCTTCTTTGTCATCAACTGTCCAATGCCAAGAAGCTGATCTTGAATTTCCCCTCGACTGCAAGTTTGCATGTGCTTGAGCATTTGCGCCCTTATTAGTATTGTCTGTTTCATGAATGGTTATATATTTACGTCCATTTATGCCGTCATAGGTATTCTTACGGCTTGAGACCAGCTGTTTTTTGATTTTCACCATTATTTACCCTCTCCTTCTCTTTCACTTTTTTCATTCAAAATATCAATAGCTTTTTTGAGCGCTCCCGGAATCGGAACACCGATTCTACCGGCGTTTTCGAGTATAGACAGCGCTTCGTTTGCCAAAAAGAAAAAGATTGTAGCATCACGTAAAATATGGCCGTCATAACCGAGCGCAACGTCCATCATGTGGGCAACAGCAACAACAAAAAAGACCGCCACTTTTTTGGCGATCCCCCTCATACCATTACTGCTGTTCAATTTTCCTTCGATCCCCGCCGCAACGAATCCTGACACATAATCTAGTATGACAAAAGCTAATAGAATACTAAGCAAATTACTCCATCCCCCAAACGCAAATGAGATAACTGCTCCGAATATAGCTGAAATATATTTAATGACGTTTTCCACGCTTATTCTCCTTTCATCTCTAACTCTTCCACTTTTCTTTTTAGTTCTGCAATTTCTTTTTCTCTTTCCTGCAAATCTTTCTTCATCTGTTCGTTTTCTTGAAATAATTCAGTAATTTTTGAATCCCTTTCCGCAATTTTCATGTTTGCTTCTGCTAGTTGGTTTTGGTACGAAAAAATAATATATTCGGCGTTATGATTCGCTTTTTCCATCCTTATCCCTCTCTCAATATTATTTTAATTTTTTGGTGCTTCCGCTTGTTTATGTCGTTTTTCTTCATCCAAGACGATTGAAATAGGTTTTTGTTCTTTTACGTTCACGACAACTACCTCCTATGCACTCGGTTCATAAATAATAATAAGTTGCAATTGAATTTGCGTTGTGCTCGGTGTATCAGAAGCGTCGTTTTTCGCAACATACACGTCAAAACCTGTACTAGAGATGTTATATGCTCTTGCATTGTAATATATTGAATAGCTACCCATCGGTTGTACAAAAACAGCAAAAATATTTTCAGCGCCGTTCATATTATAACGCCCAGATTGATACCGCACATTTGGGTCAACATTAAAATTCCAAATATCGACGAATAACAAAGCGTTTCCGTTCAACGAACCTCTTATATTGCTAACATTAGAATCAATACCGATGCCTAGTGAATTGTAATAATATCCGTTCTTATATTTTAGGTATGATTGGCTAGGAAGCCACGCTTCATCAGTATAAATACCTGCGTAAGATTTCCCATTACTTCCTTTGTCTATAATAAGATGTTGATTTAAACCGCCACTACCGTCATATTGCCAAACTTCGAAGCCGAAACGTTTATTCGCCCCTCCCGGAGATTCTGTACCGCGACCAGTGTAAACAAAAACACCGCCCCAATAAGTACTGTTATAATAATTATTTTCTATCGAAATTTTAGACGTTTGATAATTATACGCCCCTGACCTAACAGAATGTAAATCAAGCCTTCCGATTGTTTTCTCGTCACGACCTTCGCCGTACAAATAAGTCCTAGACTCGGAAAAATTAATTTCAAAAAAACTCTTAGCGTTTGTATCGCTTTCCCCATATCCAACATAAAAGTAATCCTTGTATCCAACAATACCGAATCCTCTTGCATTAGTATTATCATCCTTCCAAGACGAACTTAACGTTGCGACGACTCCGTAGTCGGGAGACGGCGATGCATCTCCCGGATCATAAAAATAAATCTCATAGTTATGGATTTTAACCATGTCTCGATTATTAATTTTGCTAACCAATGACCCGGATTCAATCTTTACGGAATTTCCTTGCCCGTCATCAGATATCACCGTAATTCCTCGCAATGTTCCAGCAGTAATTACGTCCGCCACGATTCCAGAACCCGTCATTGCTGTGCGGAACGTCTGTCCTCCATCGTCAGAAATACCGATTCCGGCTGCGTTAAACACGACAATTTTGTTCGGGTCATTTTTATCAACCGCCATAAGTCCGCCATTTGGCGGCACTTTCAATTCGCTCATTACGCCTTGCAGTTCTTTTGTCGCTTTAATGACCGCATTATCAAGTACGGAAAACGGTATCTTTGTACGACCTTCCATAATTTCGTTTACACGTTCAACTGCCGTCTGTATGTTCGATTGATAACGTTTAGTAATAGACGGCGTGCCGAACGTTAGTTTTAAGTCAATGATGTTGCCTTGCCAATCCTTTGTGATCGAAATTTGAACGACACGAACTTCCGTGTCAAGACCAATTCGTTCATCAATTAAGAAAACTCGATCACCTAATTCCGGCTGCGCCAACGCATAACCCTGCCGTCTTAAGTCGTGAATATCGGCTGAAACGCTAATTTTCAACGATTCGTCAACAAGCGTTTTAAGTTGTTCGTCCATCGTCTCGACTTGCGTAATGCGACCGTCCATAATCGGCGGTGCTTCACGGATGCCGATTCCGGGAATTTGCGCAAGTGGAGACGTATACTCACGAATCAAATTTGCCCACTGCCAACCGTCTTCGTCAGAATAGTCGCCGTATCCTTTCGCATATGTGTAAAACTCGCTTGCATCGTTTTCCTGTACGATATTTGAAGCGTTTAGGCGGTGTCGGTACATAAAACCCGTGTCGCGACCGATTTGTGATTCCAAATAGACGGTATTTCCGACAATACGAAACTCGCATTTATAGCGTTCAAGACCTTTTTTAAACGCTGATAAACGTGTTTCTCCGCCGCCCAACCCTTCCCATTCTACAGCTTCAAATGAATCGACAAGAATGAAATCAAAGCCGGTATTGGCGAAAACAAGCGAGAAAAACTCGCGTGCCGTCATGTGTTCGTTGTATTCCGTGTAAATACGCATTGTATCAAATTTGTCGAAAAATAAAGGAATCGCCTTGACTTCGACTGTCAGACGATTCCCTTTTCCTTGCTTTTTTGCGTATATGATTTTATGAGTAACTCCGTCGTGGTCAATGATTTCCCACATGCGGTCGATATTGTCGATAAAAAGATCGTTTACTTTGTTTGCGACAAATATTGCCGAAAGCGATTGGTTGCCGTTGAGTTCCAACTCTTTTGTTGACGTTGCTTGAGCTGGATATTCGTTTCCTTCCAAATCTCTTACGTACATAGATTCACCTCCAAAGAAACGGAATTGAACGACTTTTATATGAGACGGCATGTGCGTTTTTGTAGATGGCGACAAGGTTCATTTTTCTTGTCGAAAATTTTTAACAATATACAACACCTTCGCAAAATAATTATTTACATCACACAGTTTTCTGATTTTTAGTTAAAAGCGTCATTTTATTCGTTTATCATCTTATTGTGAGGTATGTTTTATATATGCACTAGATTTTGTAAAATGATGTATTTTAATATCAGCTCATCAATTGTATAATAATTTATTAGGAGGTGGATAATCATGGTAAATAAATCAAGAGACAACGTTTCAATTCTAGTAAAATTACTCCTGTTGACTATGTGTTGTACATCTTTCTTAATTTTTCCTTCTATTCAAGGGACAACGCTAGCTTACTTATTGACTTTTTCAATGCTTATAACTTGTCTTTTCATTAATAAAAGGAAATCAAAAATGTTTTACTTTGATATTGTTAAATTTTTGTTTTTTTACTTATTTTTAACTATGTTATCTCAAATAGCACTATCATTTTCTAGTTTTACTTCTTTTCATGTTTCTGAAGCAACCTTCATCGATTCTAATGATTCAAGTGTATTATTTAGAAAATCTTTTTTCACTCAATCCTTATATTTGTTAGTAGCGATTATTTTCTTTTATTTCACAAAAAATTTTTATAGTAAAAGTTGGGATAAATACTTTCTTACTGGTGCTGCTTTTCTTTCTTTATATGGACTGTACGAATTTGTTTATTTTTTATTTACGCACCAAAACGGCGATTTTATTTCAAACAGAATGTTTGATGGCAGTCATTCAGGAAGTTTAGTTCAATGGTTTACTATAGAATCATTTGTTGTGCAAAGGGTTAAAAGCCTTACTGGTGAACCTTCAATGTTTGCATTAACGATCATCCCATTTTTTTATTATGCCTATTATACTAAACGTTATAAGCTATCAATGCTCTTTGGTTTAGCAGCCGTTTTAACCTTTTCATCTACAGCTTATTTAGGTCTGGCAATATTTTTTGTTGCAAAAATTATTAAGTTCTACAAAAATATAATCTTATTATATTGCGCATCACTATTGTGCATGATATTAGGGCTGATCGTTGGTTTCGAAAAAATATGGAAAATTATTTATGACGCTGTTTTCAAAAAATTATTAACTGATAGTCAATCCACCGTCATTAGATCATTTAACTTTGGAAGGCACATGGATTTTTATTCAAACCTTCCGTTTTTTAATAAACTTTTTGGTGTTGGTTTTGGTACTGTTCGATCAACCGATTTATTTAGTACCCTGTTAATTAACGTTGGAATAATCGGATTAATTATATTCATATTCTTATTTTTATATCCAGTCTTTAAATTAAAAAACATAAATAACGAAATAAGAGCGATTAAACTTTCACTTATATTTGTCTATATAGCAATGATGATAGCTGTTCCTGAATTCTCTTATCTATCATCGTGGTTGTTTTTAGGTATATCGTATTATTATATAAAGGAGGCGAAAGCCTCCTTATTAAGTACTCATCTGTTTTGTTATTTTCAAGCGAACAGTTACAGCAGTAGGTATATAACTTCCGTCCTTCGATTTTAAGGTGAATATGCAATAATCCTTACCTGGAAGTTTAGGTATTATTTCTATGTTAGGACGATTTACAACGAATCCTTCAGCGTAAAGGATGTCATATGTTGCTGACTCTTTATACGTATACGTGAAATCATATTCGGTTGAATTTGTAGGAATATCTATAACATCAATAAACGCAAATTCATATGACAGAGCATCTGAACAGAAATTTGTTACACTACCTTTATTGTTCCATATATTTTTATCGTAATAATCTGTGTCGAGTTTTGTTAATATGTTTTTATCCACTTCCATAAAGAACAGCGAAGCTCCTGTCCAGCCTTGTTCATCTCTATAATACATTACACCGAATTTGCTGTCACTTAAAGGTACTAATGTTGTATACCCTCCTGTACCTGTTTTTTCATCTAAAACAACTGTTTTAATTTGAGTGGCTCTTATTGCATTCATAAACTTATTAGGTTTTCGAATACACCCAAAAACCGGTTTTCTATCAGATGCTGATTTATAATAACTAGCAGTAAAGTATAAATCTTCATCTGATTTGTTGTATTGCATTAGGCAAGGTGCATGTAATGTTAAAGTTGTATGTCGTTGTGGCGTACCCCAACCTGTTTGACCTTCTAAATCCTGTGTAAGAACTAATGAAAACCCGACTTTATTACGGATCATTGCAATCAAGTAATTACGCCAGTAACCTAACGTAGTCTCTGTACATTCTTCTCCACCAATACTTGCAATAGTTATTCTTGTAAAGCCTTGCGGATTATTTGGGTTATTGCTATTACTGCGATAAAGTACAGATTGATAAACAGGAGTTAATCCTGAATTTTGCGTTGTATATCCTGCTTTTAACAAATAGCCGTTTGGTGTTTGAATCATGTTACCCCAAGAAAAAACATTATCCCCTTCTGATATGGTTATTCTTGAACTTCTAACCATATTCCATTCATACACATAATAGTAATTGTTGTAGTTAACCTCATCGGCTGTTGCTGCAAAACTTAAAAACATTTTTAACCCATCTTTACTTACAGATAAATTCGGATCTCTAGGTTCATAATCGGTTTCAATAATTTCATCAACAACTTTAAAATTTAAAGTATTTGGTTCACGCTCTAATAACACTAATTTTCCCCATTTTGTAGGGTCTGACGGCGTATGATGACCTGCACCTTGTCTAAAAACATAATATTCTTTCCCTTGAAAACGCACTCCACTAGAGAAAGCATTATATATGGAATTACTACGTCCATCAAAAATACGATTGGGTTTGCTTAAGGAAATAGCATTAATCACGGATAAAGCCTTATCATAAGCACCTTTTGTATAAGTTCCTCGTTTTTTTTCCCTTAATACTATATCCGTTAGCACTATTTCTTCTCCCGATAAATTATCCACCTGTACAACTTTTATTTGAGTTACAACAGTATCGTTTGTTTGAAACTCATATTCAATATTCGTTTCGCCACTTATCATATAATTAGGGCTAACAAAAACGCCATCAGGATAGCTTTGAAATCTAATTCGTTTTCCGTTTGCATTAGCTTTTACAGATAAAATATAAGTTGTATTTGTTTTTAACGTTAAATCTCTAATGGTAGTAACTGATGCATTGATTCCGTCAAAATAGATTCCGAATTTGCTGACCCCAAAATCAATATTTTCTTTTAAATGGTCAGCAGGAATATTGTCTTTTGAAACTAAATTATCTTGACTTATTAAATTAGATAAAATTCCAATTTTATCGTCGACATCGTTCAATCTATCCCGCAAAACTGGAAATGTCGTCCCATCCGCTTTTGTTCTCGCTTGTTCGATCTCTTGTTTATTTTCATCAATTTCAGCACTTAACCTAGTATCTATTTCATTCACCGGCCCTGCATCAATTTGCTGTATTTCTCCCCAAATATCATTATAGAAACGATAAACTTTACCGGTATCTCTAACGAAAACCGTATGACCTACTTCTGGATTGGGGTAGGTCGTTGTAATATCCGTAAAAGTGTTAACGGGCTCAAGCCATATCAACTTTGCGCTGTCAATAACTGCTTGCGTCGCTTCTTCAATTGCTCTGTCTTGTACATCATACAATTCTTTGAAATTTTCGTTTATATTGTTGCGGTTTTCACGATCCCAACTCGTTCCGATCTCTCTTCGTGCCATTGACATCCCTCCGGCTATAAATAGTAAAATCTAAAGTCAAACTCTATAGTCGCTCTACTAGCGCCATAAATTTGAAAATCATTCCAACCAGGCGACAACTCGATAAATCCCTTATTCGTTTTTCGCAAAAAATTAAGACCGTTTGAAGTAATAGACGGGCCGTCTATTACGATTGTTTGCGCGCTTGAAACAGCTTCATTTACACGGAAAACTGTTCCGTTTGTAAGGTTACGTAACTCAAAATAACCAGTCGAGTCTACAACTTGTTTTATCGTAATTTTTAAGTCTTGTTGGAACGGATGAATAGGCACGTTTCCAGCGTTGTAAATCCGAAAACTAGTTCCAGTATGCGTATATTTTAACGCTTCATCCTCGGCGATCAACCCCATACCGAACCCCCACAACTCGTCATCGGCGTTAATTCCGTTTTCTTGAATGCCTTGTGTTGTGCCGATGGATTCGGCGAATGGTAGATCGGTTGTTTCAAACGACAACTCACCAAAACCGTATCTATACGTTTGTTCAATATCGAACGAATTTACCAACCGTACTAAATACCGTTTGCCCCCGACATACTTATTGTCGCCGACCTGAAAAATATCACGTCGCAATTCGCGAACATAAAAAGGTTCCGTATCTACCGTCAACTCGAACAGTAAGTCGCGAAGCAACGGAAAGTCGAGTAGATCATTCGCTTTAAAGTAAAAAGGCACGCTAATTGCTCGCGTGCCATAAGTAGCGCCCATATTAACGCGCCCGTGACGCCCCTCTATTTCGCTATATGTCGGAAGTATTTCGATTGATCCGACGACAAAATCACGAACGGTTATGTCATAGTCGCTTAATTTAAATGTCTTTCCGTTTTGTTTCGTTATTTCAACGTCCATTAACCGAAATACCTCCTTATCGTAGCATCAACTGCGTTTCCTTCGTTTACATATCCGCGAACAAGATGGCCGACACGTTCTCCGTCCATTACGATTGTCATACCGTCAAGTGACCGTTCTAACCGATCAATCGCAGCCGCCAGTATTTCGTCACGAGAATCAACGTTGACTGTTCCGTTTACTGCGCTAGACAGCGAACCAAAAACGCCTGTAGGTGTCGAGTAAGCAAGCGACACGCTTGGTACCTCAGGCGTCATCCACTCTGACAATTTTTCCGTTGTTTTGACGACTTTGTTGCGCATAGATTCGATACCCTTAACGACACCCAACGATACAAATTTAGCTAATCCGATCATAACGCGCGATGGCGAATGTATGCCAAGCGTTTTCTTGATCGTTTGGGTGATTACGTTAGCGATCGATTTTGTCGTGCTTTGTAATTCGCCTTTCATACTTCTCAAACCGTTGATTAAACCTTGTACCGTACTTTGACCGAGAACGCGACCGCTGTTTCGGAATGAGCCGAGTTTTGCAACGTCAGTGCCGATCTTTTTCAAATTCGCGATCCATTCCGATCTTGCCTTTTGAATTTCCGCTTTCGCCGCTGCTGTTAGATTCTTGATTTGTTTTGCGAGAGTTGCTCTCTCACCTTCCATTTGGATATTTGCTTCTTTTGCGGCTAACGCGTGTTTATCTCGCCATGCATTAACGTATTCATTGAGCATCGTTTTCGGCATATTCGCAATCGCGTTAATTTCGTTTGCTGCTGACACGCCCATTGCTCGAAGCTCGTCAACAAACGCTTTAGAAACGCCCATTTTTTGTAGTTTTTCAAGATCGGCTTGAAACTGTTTCATTTGGGCGACCTGGTTTTTCAAATCATGAAGTAGTTTTGCGGGATTAACTCTTTTTGTGTTGACTGAATCAAAAAGACCGACCTGATTGTAAATCGATTCAGTTAAACTAATTAATTTTTCTTGAAAGTCTTTCTTCGCGGCGTCTATGTCTTTTTTCAATTTATCGTTTATTGATTTAACCTTGCTTAAAAATTTATCATTAGCCGATTTTACTTTCGTGTTTATAGAGTTTATTACTTTCGATCGTTCTTCCGCCTGCTTTTTGATTAATTGATTCGCCTGAAAAATTTCGCGACTAACCTTCCTAGCTTGATCTCCTGTCAATTTATAGTTTTTACGAATCTTCTCAAGTTCTCGAATATACGTCGATGCCGAAATCTTTTTCGTATCGAACTTTACTTCGAGATTTTTAATTGTTTCCGATACTGCCTTCGACTGTACTTTCGTCTGATTTTTGACATATTGGTTTGCTTGATAGATTTCACGCGCAACTTTTCGCGCTTGGTCGCCTGTTAATTTATAATTTTTGCGAATTTTTTCGAGCTCGTTAATATAAGTCCTCGCAGAAATCTTTTTCGTATCGAATTTCACTTCGAGGTTTTTAATCGCTTCCGAAATCGCTTTTGATTGCGATTTTGCTGCGGCAACAGCCGTTTTAGTCGAACGCTTTATACCTTCTGCGACACCAGTACCAATATGACGCCCAACTTCATCGCGCATGACACGAGACGGCGAGTGTATGCCGAAAAAACTTTTAATCGACTTTAAGATACTGTCTGTAAATCCGCCGATTTTTCCAATTATCCAGTCTTTAACGGAATTAATACCGTTCCACAAACCTTTAATTAAATCTGCACCGACATTAAATATGTCGCCAACTTTGTCGCCGATAGCGCCAGCCAATTTCTTGACCAAATCCCAACCAAGCGACAGCAACTCCGGAATTAATTTCGTTATGCCGTCAAGTAATGCAAGTAAAATTTTTCCTCCTGCTACTAGTATTTTCGGCAAGTTGTCGATTAACGCGCCAACCAGCTTTACAATGAGCGTTAAGCCTGCGGCAAGTAATTGTGGCAAAATCTTCATGATTCCTTCGATTAGCGCCATCAACACCTTAATACCCGCGTCAATAATTTTCGGCAAGTTATTGATTAACGCGCCAAATAATGCTAAAATAAGCATGATTCCGGTGTTAATTAACTGTGGTAAAATCGAAATAATTCCGTTAATTAGTGCGTCAAGTATTTTAATACCCGCGTCAATTATTTTCGGCAAATTGTCAATAACCGCCTGTACAATCGTCAATATAATTGATAATACTGCGTCAATAATCGCTGGTAAAAGCGTAATAATCCCATCAATAAGTGCAGTTAGTATTGTGGTTCCTGCTTTAATAATACTCGGTAAATTTTCGGCAATCACGCTTAAAATTGTCGTGACTAACGTCAAAATTGCCGTGACAAGCAACGGTAATGCGTTAACAATTCCGTTTAATAGGTTCGTCAATACGGTTACGCCCGCTTGAACAAATTGTGGGAAAAACTGCGCAATCGTCGTTATCAACGTTGTTACAATCGTGAGAACTGCCGGCAAGATTAACGGAATTGCCATCGTCAATCCCTCGATTAGTTTCGTCAGCACGCCAACGCCCGACTGCACAAACATCGGCAAATACGCAGTTATCGCGGTTATGACATTAGTTATGACCGCTGTAATACCGTTAAGTAGTGCCGGTAAATTCTGTTGCATACCTTCGGCAATTGCCGGAAGAAATCTCGCGCCGGTCAAAATCAATGCTGGGATACCGCCAACTAAAAAGCCAATAATCGTTGGCACTAGCTGTCCGAACATTTGCGCCACCCCGCTAAAGTCGCCACTAAATGCTCGCGATATAACATCGGCTACACTTTCGAAAAATGGCGCAACTTTGGTGTTTACAAGTTCGATGAATACGTTTTTTAGTTTCGTCAGTACTTCGCTTGCTTTTTCTACGCCGACAAAGAACGCCCCTTTAAGCGTCGACCCGATTTGATTAACCGAGTTTCTGAATGGTTCCGAGTGTTTGTATAACGCAACAAACCCAGCAATTAATGCGCCGAAGGCAATAACAGCAAGGCTAATCGGGCTCGTTAAAAACGCGAACAAGCCGCCAACTACTTTTAATTTTCCGCCTAGTTTTGTGAGATGTGGAATCAAAGGCGCTATTGACAGAATAAACAGACCAATTCCAGCGACAACCGTTCCCACAACGGCAATAAACCCAGTCAATGTCGCAAGCACTAACGCCGAAACCGAAATAAACTTTTGTAATTTCGGTGGGGCATTGTTGAACGCCTCAATTAATTTAGTTATCCATTCCACCAAGCGTTGTAGGATAGGCGCTAAATGGTCGCCAATTATTATTTGCATAGTTTCGAACGCGCCGCTCATCTGCTCAATTGCGCCACCGAGTCCGCCCATCATTTGTTTTGCGGCTTCGGCAGACGCTCCTGCGGAATTTTCGAGCGACTCCGTCATGGCGTCGATTTTTTCAGGGCCTGCCGCAATAAGAGCCATCATGCCCGACACTGCCTCCGTACCAAAAATTGCAGCAAGTGCCGACGCCTTTTGTGCATCTGTGTAACCCTCCATACCCTTACTAAGGTCGCCAATAATATCACTCAACGACCTCATGTTTCCGTTTTGATCGGTGATGGATACACCTAATTTATTAAGCTCGTCCGCTGCTTGTTTCGGAGGATTAACTAAACGTAATAATGCCGCCCTTAATGACGTACCCGCTTGTTCTCCGGCGAGTCCTGCGTCGACCATAATCCCGACTGCCGCTGTTACACTTTCAATAGAGTACCCTAGCTGTGCGGCAGGGCCAGCCGCATATTTAAAAGCATATTGTAAGTCCGCAATGCCGGCAGCGGTGTCGTTAGCTGACTGCGCCAGTATATCCGCCACCCTACTAGCATCCTCCGCTTTAAGTCCAAATGCATTAATCGCACTAGATACGGTATCTGCCGTCAACGCCAAGTCCTCGCCAGACGCTTCAGCAGCTGCAATTACACCGGGCATAGCAGCAATTATCTGATTTACGTCGTAGCCTTTAGCCGCCATCTCCGACATCGCCACTGCAACCTCTTGCGCTGATTTCGTCGTGGACGCGCCTAAATCAAGCGCAGTTTGTTTCAACTTATCGAATTCGTCGCCTGTTGCGCCAGCAATCGTAGCCGCCCGTCGCATGGCGCCGTCAAAATCGACTGAAGTCTTTACGGCTTGTTTCAGCGGTAGGGAGATTCCGGTTGCAATCGCACCAAAGGACATCGCAATTCCTCCACCAACATCGCGCATATTTTTACCAAAACTTTCCACGCGACTGCTGAAGGATTGAACTTCTTTACCAGCCTTCGCCATTCCGCTACTTAAGTCGCTTATATCCGCGCCTACTTTGACGAGAATATTTTCTTCCAAGCCGTCACCCCCTCCGTTCTGTTGTTAACGTCGAAAGCCACGCGTTGATTTCATCAACTTCTTTTCGCCGTTCATTTATCGTCTTTTTATCGTGATTTTGTTCATTAGGCCGCTTGAACAAATCCGTTAATTTCGGTCGTTTTTCACGATGTGCTTTTTCGATCATAAGCGCCTGAATTGCCATACGCTCATAATCGTCGTATCGTCGTTCATTTTCCGCTTTCATAAGAATCTCAAATTCGCGCGGTGTTAGCGATTCTATTTCGTGTGGTTTTAGCGATAAATAACGCCAACCGTTAAATATAACCTGTTCGTATTCGTCGTTTATTTCAGAAGCTGTTCGATTGCTTTCTTCGCTTCTTTGTTTTCTTTCAGTAGTTTGTCTACCGTCTTTTTGTAGAAAAAACTATTCGTAACAATTTCGTTAGACAATTTAACAATTCCGTCGAGATCGAGTTTTTCGTTTTGAATTGCTTCGTCAATTGCTTTTTCAACGTCCTTCAACGCGAAATTTTCGCCAGTGTGGAACAATGCGGCGTGAATGATGTGTGGGAAAGTGTTGAGGTCGCCCATAATCGCTTTTCCGATAACTTCAAACGAACCACCTTCGAATAAACCATTTAAGTATTTAACGCTTTCAAACGTTAACTTCAATTCGTACTCTTTTCCATTTATTTCAAAACGTGCCATACGTTATTACCTCCGTCGTTATTTTAGTAAAGAAAAGACGGGCGATTGCCCGCCGTTAATTAATCAATAGTTGTTGCTCCTGTTGGAACTTCCGTCAATGTCTCATTCGTTGTGCTTCCGACAAGTGTCGCTTCAAACGAGAATGTTGCATTTTCTTCGTCAGGGTATTCGAATTCAAGCGAAGAAATCATGTATTTCCCGACTTCCGCTTCTTTCGTATCAACGTTAATTTCTAGAATTTCAGCAAATTTCTTGTTTTTAATGCAATCTCTCAAATGTTCAAGCGCAGGATCATCTATCCCAACTAAGCCTTCGAAAGAAATCGTTTCAGTAACGGATCCATAGTCTACTCCGTCAATGTCCTTCGTATTTACTTCAATTTCGTCAGCTTCGTACGAACGTCCGCCTGTCGTTTGATAAAGAACGCGCAAAATTTGTTGTTGAGACATTTCATCAGTAAAACGGACTGCATAAATAATTTTTTCACCTTTCAAAACCGCCATTTATTCGTCACTCCTTCGTTTTTGTTTCGATGTTTTGAACAAACACGTCAAAATAAACACGGTGGTATTGAGATTTTTCTGTGATGTCATCTACCGGCATAGGAACGATACGCTCGACAGTGCAATTAAAAAAGCCAACCGATGGAAATCCCGGCTGGCTTGTGTCTAACAACGCAAAATCGTCGTAAAGAAAAATTTTACGTACATTTTCTTGTAATTTCGCCCGTTCTGCCGCAGTTCTTGCGAATAATCCGACTTGAAAACGGTATATCGTTTCGACTGCTTCGCGTTGTTTCGCAAGTATTGTTATATCGTCTTGCATTTGTTCAATCGTTACATACGGCTTTTGCGTTTCGTCCGGCAACGTCACGCCGTCGAAAATCCAAATAACGCGTAAACCTGTTTTCTGCTCTAGGTGACGTAGGATTGACGCTTGAATATCGTACTGCAAATTCGTCACCCTTTCGCTATTCTATTTCGTATTGCTTCGCGGTATTTCGTTCGATTATTCCAAATCGCTTTGCGTACGAAACCTTTTTTCGATTTATGCTCGTATTCTTGCCGTGTTGCATACGGCAAGTTTGAACCCCACTCCCACGCAATACCTTCGCCTTCTGCTTTTTGCGGCGATGACGAAATCGAATTTTTTAACGCTCCGGTATCAACCGGTGCCATTTCTGCGGATTCACTCGCCATTTTCCTAGCGTAAGTTTCCGTTATTTTTTCGAGATCACGTTTCGCAGGCTCTCCGCCTGTTTCGGCGAACTTTTTTAATACATCGTCAATCCCGAAAACTTGTACGTTGAGTTTGCGTGCCATTACGAAATCACCCGCCCTAATACTTCAATACGATTGATTTCGCCGATACCTTTTTTGTCGGTAGCGAGAATCTCGTACTGCTTGCCGTCATATTCAATACGCTCAATTTTATCGACAATATCGGCAACGTCATCAATCGTAATCGATAGCCAAATGTCGCCATCTTCGACTTCTATTCCGTTTTCCAATCGTCGATCAGCGCCTGCTCCGGTTGCCGAACTTATTTCGGTGACTACGCTCTGTACCGTTCGAATTACTTCCGTTTCTCCAATCGGCTCGTTCGTAAACGGGTCGCGTTCGGTAACGTCCTTGTACTTTACGATGATTGTTGACGTGCGATTCGCAACCAGTTCCATCCGATTCGCCTTTATCCATGCTGAATCATATTCGGTTAGCAACGTAATCACCTCCTACAAATATTCGTCTTTTAGAACCGGAACAATGAACGCTGAGCACTGCGGGTGTGGCGAGTAAATTTCGGTATCAGTCGGTTTGAAAATTCCGCGTCCTTTGCCATATCGATCTTCTCGTGCTAACTCATAGCAACGGTGTTGCTGATGTCGAGGGTGACGGCTTCCGTTTTCAACAATACGCACCCAGTCCGCAACCTCGCTTCGTTCAATGCTCATGGCGTTGGCGGTGCGGTATGCTGTATTGGCTTCGGTTATAACTAAGCGTCTAATCATCCACGTTTGATTATCGACAATTTGACGGATATTCCGTATCATCGTGCTTACTGATTCGCCACGTATAATGTCCGCACGCAGTTGCGTTGCAATAACATCACGAATTTCGCCCGACACGTTCCAAATACGATCGGACAGTTTTAAACCGTCATCGGCAACTCGTGATGTCACGGCTTCGACGACATTATGATTTATTTGTGCGACACCTGCTGAAATCAGTGCGACACCTATAACCGCTTCCGTTGCATTGTTCGATTGCTCGATTGCGAAACCGGCTGATTCTTCGATTATGTCGTTTAGTGCTGCCGTTCCGTATTGACGTAGTTGTCGCTCGATCGTATCTAGTTCGCGCAACAATCGCATAAGACGTTGTCGTTTGATTGTGCCGTCGCTTTCGGCAAAACCGGCTAACAAGTCGGCAATATCGCTGCGAATACGGTTGATTTCCCGTATGGCAAATTCGACTTGCTTTTCGTTGAGTTTACCGTGTTCGGCGGCGATGCGACGAAATAATTCGTTTAGTTCTGTTTGGGCTGTCATGATCTATCAATCCGTTTCATAACAAAAAAACTAGAGCCACTTTTTCGCGCTTTTTCCACTTCGTACTGTCCGCGAATGTCTTGCGCTAGTTTTCGATACTGTTCAGATATGTTGGATTTGTCGACCGATTCCTCGCCGTCCTGGTAAGAAAAATAATGCGCGGTAGCTAGAGCAATTTGCCAAGCGCCTTCGGCTTGTGCGTAAAGTAAAATTAAATTTGTATCAGATTCAGGAACATTGCTTGATGACGCAAAGCCATGAACCTGCATCGCGTCATCAACGAGTTCATCTGCGTCCGTTAATAAAAAATTTGGAACGCCTTTAAACCGTCGTAAAAGTCGCTCGGCAAGTTCCGCCTTTGTCGTCATTAAGCGTTCCCTCCTTATTGTTTAGACGTTGTGCGCTTTCTAGTTGCGGGCTTTTTCGGCGCTGACGAACCTTTTTCACCCGTAACCTCCTGCGCAAGAATACGAACGTAGCCGATTTTTTCGAGATGTTTCGCGCTACGTTCATCTATTTCGATTTTTGAGCCGGGTTGGTTGCCGTCTACAACCGCCCCGACTACTTCAACTAGCTTTTTCATTATGCTTGTGGCGTGAATACGTCAGCGTGGAAGATTAGTCCTGGCGCTTCGATTGCTGGGAATCCAGCAGCCACCGCGCGTAAAACGGATTGAATTGGCTCTTGCTTGTCATATGCTTGCAACACAATTCCCGGTTGGAAATTGTTTTCAACAGTTGGGCCGAGTAAGAAATTACCGACACCTTCGCTTAACATTACAACGCGATTTACTGGGAAATATTCAACCACTTCATCGTCGCCAGTGTAAATGTTTTTAACCGTTACTTTGCGGTCAGTAACAATCTGAATCGGAGGCAACCCAAATCCGTCAAGTACCGCGTTTAGTTCTGCTTGACTTACGCGAGTAGAACCTTCTGGACGACCTGCTTCCGTAACGATCACTTTGTTCCGCAATAATTTCGCTTGAACTTCGCGACTCATTAGAATAACGTCTGGTGATTTTCCGTTAGTATTTTCGTAAATTTCAACCCAATCTAATAAATCGGCGATAACATCACGATCGACGTTATCCCAATCATTAGGCGATGTTAGTGCGATTTTGTGTTCGGATGGAATACCGAAATCAACGTTAACTTTTACGCCGTTTTTGTTATATGAGAAGTTACCTTTCGCTAATGCTTCCATCTTGATTACGCCGATACGACGTTGAATTGCTTGAACGAGATCCACGCCTTTAAGCGCTAAACGCTCAACCATCGCAGCTTTTTCGCCATTATTACGCGCTTGGTTTAACGCCAGTAATTCTTCCTCTGTCGCGATATATTTAATACCCATTTTCGCGATTTCGCCCATTTTGGACGCTACTGCATCGCGGTCAACAACCGGAGGCTCTGAACCGTATCCGATCATCGCACCGATGTGTTTAGATTTTTTAATGATGTCATACGCGAAAGTATTCGAATAGATTTCTGCGTTCGGTAAGAAACGGTCGCCTAACGTTGGTTCAGCCTCTTGTAAAGTTTCGTCAACTAAACCGCGCAATGCCGGCTCTTTAAATTCTTCTAAATGTGTAATACCTGCCATAACTCTATTCCTCCTAAATTATTAATTTTTAAGACGCATCCACACCGAAAGCGCCTTTACGTTAAATGTGTTTTACATATCTAATGTTTTTGTTTGCTTCTTTAAAAGCGTCAGTAGCACCGATAATTTTCGCATCGTAAACAGAACCGCGAACAAGAACCTCACCGACTACTACATCGTTTGTGCCGTCAACTTCAACGTTAACATTTAAAATAGCCGGCTCATCGTAACCAGGCTCAAATGTTCCCGGAGTTGTTTCGCTGTACTCCTCGAATTTACCTGTTGTAGTATTACGAGCGATTGCTGTTCCGGCTTCTAGTGTTTTAGAGCCGATAGCAACAGCGTCCAGTGTTGCGCCACCTTCAATAAATTGAAAATGCTCAGACGCTAAAATGTTTTTACCGCTTTTAAACGGCTGCTCAGTGATTTTTAAAGTATAACCTGCCATTTAATGACCCTCCTAATTATCTAATTTTTCCTTTTTCTTTCAGGCGTTTGAATATATTACGCCCGATTTCCGCCGCATCTTTCGGTTTCGGCTGTTGCTTTTCAGTGTTGCCTGCGATTGGGTCAACGCCTACTGCCTTTTTCGGCGGAATATCCGCGATTAATGTTTCGAGCGATGCTTTAAGTTCGTCATCATTTTCGCCAGTTAAATACTTACGGTACCGTTCGATTTGCTCGCTTGTGTAGCCGGCTTGTGCGAGCAATGCGTCTTTTTTCGCGTCAAGCGCACTCATTTTTATTTTTTCAAGTTCCGCTTGCGCTTTTTCGTACAAGGCCTTATATTCGTTTTGTTCTTCGAGTTTTTTACGCTCTGCTTCATCGCGCTCTTTTTCGATTTCCGCCAACTTACGTTTTAACTCGTTGACTTCATCGACTTTTTGTTTAAATCGTTCGTACGGAATTTTGTTGTCGACTTGCGGTTTTTCCGCCTCCGCTGGCGATTGATTGTCGACTTGTTCCGTTTGTTGCGTTTGTTCTTTTTTCATTTCTTCGCTCATGTGATTACCTCCGTTTAACGTCACGCGGACGAAGTTTCGTTATATGGGTCTGTTGTTTGTCTCCGTTGTGCAATTTCGTTAGTAATCTCTTGTTTTTTCGCGTTTACATTTTCGACGCCTAATCGCTGCATTGCTCCTGCCGTTGATTCAAAACCTGCGCTTGTTTCAAGTGTAAGTAATTCGACTAATTCTTTTCGATTGTCCGGTAAAGGTAAAACAAATTTAATTTCGTTGTCATAATCGTCACCAATTAGTTTTACGACTTCTCGGTCGTAAGCGAATACCGGACGATCAACACGAGCCTGCAAATATCGAATTGTTTTCTCGTGTAGTTCCTCTAATCGCGGACCCCACGAAAGCCAATGTTCCTCGGTTTCTTGAATTATGTCGTGAAATAAAACGTGCAATGCTTCGCCATTAAGTCCGCCGAAATTCAATTCCTGCGGAACGATTTGCGGTAAACTAGTTATCTCGTGAAGCGCTGCTTTAACGCGAGCATACTGATCTTTAAACGCCTCTTTCCAACGGAAGCCTGACTCAACCTTTTTAATTTCCGGCGCTCTACTGTCTGCCGCACCGCGAGCCTCAACAACCGCGCCTGGCGCAATCGCCATTTTAGCCGCCGTTCCTTCCGGTGCGTCTAGTACCGCAGTCATCGGGAACATTTCGAACTTCAACGAATCGATTGCATCTTCGTTCATTTCGTTTAAAATGTCGGTTTGCTCTTTCATGTCGTTTACTTCGGAATAATCTACTGACTCGCCTGATAAATCATTGACTGGGAACAGTACAACCGGAATGAAATCGAGTCCCATCGATTGTTTCGGCGTGATTTGCTCGACTAAATCTAGGTTGTAATCATAAACCGCTTCTTCGAGGAAGCACTCGCCATTTTCGAGCGAGAATGTCTGTTTTCGAATAAATTCTTCGCCTGTTTCTTCGTTGTCGATGAACGACACGAAATGAACCGCAACCAATTCCTCGTAATCATCATCGCTGTAAACCGGTACTATTTCGTAGTCGGGACGAAACACCCATTTAATTTTTCCGGTGTTTGGATTAAATACGATTTTACAACCGACACGTCCCGCGATTAAACGATCACGCGCCGCTGCTAGCAACTTTTCTCGCATTTTGTTTTCGCGCCAAAGCTGATATAACAAACGCTCATACGCTTCCGCCCGTTCGTTTTCGCGACGTTGTGCTTCGCTAGGCTCATAGTCTGGTTTTGTCGCTTCTATCGGGTCGTCAATTTGTTTTGGTGTGACGGATATTCCGTGCTTACCGCCCATTTGCCAACGGGCTTTGCGTTTGATAAACGCTTTGAAGTAATTTGTTGCGTACCGCGTCGGGTCGTAGTCGAGACCGGATGGTCGCGGCAAATCCTTCGCCTTGACGAGTTGTCCCGTGTCAGGATGAACGTGCTGCTTCCCGTCGTAATAGTCATAGTTTCGCAATTGCTGATTAATTCGTTGCCACGTTGAGCGCCCTAACGCTTGTTGATACGGCGAAAACAGCAATTCGTCCATACTCTGCGGGCTTAATAAATTGTAATCCGCCAACTACACCACCTCCTTAACGGATATTACGTAAATGTGTTTTAACGATAACGTTCCCGCCTTTAGCTAGCTTATAAGCGTCAGCTAATGCGTCAGGTCCGTCGTCGTGATTATGGTTTGGGTACATCTCAAACATTTCTAACAATAATTTCTGATCTTTTTTGAATCGAATACGCCCTGCCTGAATGTCTGGCAAAAGCGCTTCTATACGCAATGCTTTTCTCGTTTTTTGTTTAACTTTATGGAGCCGTGTGTATGCCGGATAACCGTGTTTTTGTAATTCCTCTTGTAATTTTTCAGCAAACCACTCTTGCGCTTGTTGTGCTTCTACCGCTATTCCTTCGTATTGATATTGTAATGTCCGTTTAACAATTTCTTTTAGTAATTTATTAGGGTTTACACGCTGAATAAATACGTCAATCACATAACATACGCCTGTTTCTCGCTTTTTCGCTAAAGAAATTATTGCGGAATAGTCTCCTTTTTCTTTACCCATCGCAAAATCAACCGCAGCGTAAATATCGCATTGCGCTAAATCAAGATCGCTATCGACATAGTAAGAAAATTTTTCGGGATTGAATATTTGCGATTCCTCGTCGACTGGATTTCCGAGATATTCCTGATTAAACGCCCGTGCGCCGATGTTTTCACGTTTTTCCATGAAATACTTATACGAATACATTTGCGGCCAAAGCACTTCGGTGCCACGAAGCATTTCTTCTTTATTAGCTTCGTAAAATGCGTCGGCTTTGTCTTTCGCTTCCGGGTCGTCGGAGTTATAAATTTTACGCCATTCTTCCCATAAATCCTCTCGTTCACTCCACGATAAGATCGCCGGGAACTTTCGCGAAATGAAGTCTTTACGCTTTGTCAATACGTGATTTAAAAGCGAGTCGTAGTGAACGATTGTACCCATGTATATACACATACCGCCGAACCCGAGCGCCTCAAGCATTTCCGACCGGAACCAGTGCAAGTTTTTTGCGCGAAGTTCTGGCGTGTTCGTGTTTTCGCCGCTTTCTAAATCGTCGAGAATGAAAAGCCCAGGTCTATCGGAAAGGTGGCGAAGCCCGCGCATCTGTGTTCCGATACCTTTCGCTTCGACTTTCGTGCCCGTGGACGTAATGAATTCGTATTTGTTATCGACTTCATTCATCGAAGGCTTCGGGTGTAGCAACTCACCGAAATCTTCGCGAAGTTTTTCGTTGAATTTCAGTTGGTTTACCGTCCATTTAATAAAGTCGCCAGCCACATCGGTCGTTTCGGAAACCTCAACGATATATTTTTGATGTCGATAAACGACTTGGTGACATAAGTATGAGTTCGATAAGTAGGCCGTTTTTGCATGCCGCCGCCCGACTGACCACGCGACATTACTATCAACCTTACCGCTTGTAATTTCGTCAAGCAGCGAGCAGAGCGTTTTGTGAAAGTCCGCCGCGTTTTCCATCGTTTGACCAGCCGGTATCAAGTTCGATGGGTTGCCAGGGTTAAGCTCTTCGGAAAAATATTCGTAAGTAAACCGCAATAAGTTATATTCGCAGTCGTGCACCCGCTCGAGCTTTTCGAGCATCGCCAAGTTCGCTTCCAGTCGATCGAGGTCGTAGTCGGTCGCAACGCCTTTTTCGATTAGCTGGCGCAGTAAATCGTTTTCTTCGTGTAGCTCGTCGATGCGCTGCTGACGTGCAGCGCGGTCGAGCCACTGACCATCAACGTACGCCATACAGCGCACCTCCATTCGAATTAATCCTCGCCTTGCTTTGCGTTGAGCCGCGCGAGCAATTCAGCCTTACGCTCTTCGAACGATTTGTCGCTGCGTTTGTCGTCGATCGTAAGCTCGGTTCGTTCGTCAAGATCGCCAACGCGCTTCAAGAACAATTCGATTCCTTTCATCGAGCCGCGCGAAATACCGTCGATTAGTTTCTTGTAAACGAACGGCAAATACGTGTTAACATACGTACTGGCAACGTAATTTTTATAAGCGATAAAGTTTTCGTCGCCCGTTTCCCAACGATGTAGCGTCATGCGTGAGACGCCGACTTCCGCAGCGATTTCCTCTTTCGTTTTGCGCTCGTCCTTATCGGTAAAATCGTATTCAACTAGTAAGACCGCTGCTTCCTTTTGGCCGGGCTTTAGTTTCGTTTCGTCGTATTGAAATCGTTGCATAATACGTCCTCCTTTCGTGGAAATATTAAGAGGCGCCGGATTGACGTGCTTCCAGCGCCTCTGCTATTCGTTTATTTGCGATTTCAACGTATTCGGGTTCGCGTTCGATACCGATAAATTGACGGTTAGTGTTAATTGCCGCAACGGCCGTCGTGCCACTTCCGATACAGTTATCGAGGACGATTTCGCCCTCGTTCGTGTATGTGCGGATTAAGTATTCGAACAAGGCGACGGGTTTTTGCGTTGGGTGTAGCGTAAAATCTTCTTGTTTCGATTTTGAATAAGTTAATAGAGTAACAGGATAACGCTTTTCTAAAATATCACCCTCAAAAACGTCTTGACTTTTTCCGTATACTTGTTGTGTACTTCTATTTTTACTTTTTCGCGGTTTCTCCCTATCTCTCATCTGCGGATTATACGTACATTGTTTTTTATAAAAAACACATATTTCTTCTACTGACTTCAGAGGTTGTTTTTTTGCATTTAAATGACCGACTCCCCTAACCTTATCCCAATACCAGCAATACTTGAACATTTTAGGATTGCTCATAATCAATGCACTTGTAAACGGCTGACTCGCCGTTAATACTATCGCGCCATTATCTTTAATTACCCGCTCATATTGCGCCCACAACGGCTCAAACGGAATAACCGAGTCCCATTTACACGAGGTCGTACCGTTAACCGTATGGAAGGTCGCACAAAATCATGTCGATGGACTTGTCGGGAATATACTTCATTAACTCTAAACAATCTCCTTGATGAATTTTATTGATTTCTAGCCCTTCCATAATCGGCATCACCTCCTAAGAACAAAAGAAAACGCCTTATATAAATAAGGCGCTTTTCGTTCCCGTTTTTATTTTGAATTTGTCCCATTCTTCTTGTGTCATATCGCACTTTGCTCGATTTTCGAACCAACTAAGTATTTGCAAATTACTTAACTCCCAACTACCGCCTCTCGATAAAGGAACGATATGGTCGAGTGACGGTCTATACCATTTATCGAATCCTGATTCCTTCCAACGATTGAAAACTATGTTAAAATGCTCATCGTAGTAAAATTTTAAAATAAATTGTTTATATCGCTCTGTATCGAAATGAACACTAACTCTATCCCGCGTTAATATCCTATTTAAACACTTTACCTTTTCTATATCGTCAAATTGATTATAAAAATCGAAGTCAACGTCATATTTTATATGAGCTACCATGTTTTTAATGTTGTGCTCTCGCGTCATTTTCTTTCCGTGTGACCACGGTTTGCTACCTTTGCGCGCTTCAGCTATTTTACGTCGGTGTTCTTCGGTAAACACTCGACGTCGACCTTTAGTTGTAATCTCGACATCATTCCGTAATAAAATGCGTTTAATCCGATGATGATTAGTATTAAATTTATCGGCTATTTGACGTAATGTCCATCGTTCATTAACGTATAAACGAACTATTTCTTTTTCGTCTTTATCATTAATTTCCGTCATATAAACAACCTCCGCATTGTTTATTTACTCCGATTTAATAAGAATGGCGGAAAGCGTAATCGGAGTTTTACGCTTGTCGGAACGGTTCGCGACGCCGTTCCTATTCCGCCTATGTACCATTCTAATGTATTATATGCACAATTTAAAGGGTTCGAGTTTTAAAATTTTGTAAGAAATTTTCGGATACCAGGGCGCGAATTTCGAAAAACCCATACCGGGGGGGCTATTTCGGCGAACATGCGTTCGTTGCATATCGATGTATAGTATATTCATTGCTAGTTAACATAAAAACCATTATGTTATATACATACGTTGCATAAACGTTGATATAACGCCATTTCACAAAGTTACGCGAATTATCGTTTATGCACGATTTTATACAAACGTTGATATGACGCTATTTGTGACGTGTTTGCGAGTTTGTGAATACGTTATCGAATGCATAAATTTCGAATTCGAGATAACGCCAACCCCTCGAGTTTTCGGCGGTCTGTCCGTCGTGAACGCGTTGCCCGGTGAAATCGACCGTTCTCGTAACGGACAAACACACGACCATTCCGATAAGCTTCATTATTATATTGGCGAATAGGCGGCGTGTTACATCGGCACGGAAAAAAGTGTGCGCTTATTCGGACAAATGCGGCGCACCTAACGTTTGTTTTTTTTATCTATATACTTCTTCGAGTAATCTTTCATATAATTTCTTCTGCGACAATATCATATGAGTATTTATTGTTAGTATTATTCGCGACAAGTATATGAGCGTTAGCGAATATACTTGCGCAAAGTATTATTGTTTTTAAATTGTTCTTTTTCCGTTGTTCTTTTTATTTTCCCGTGAGTGGGATTTAATTAATTCCCGCTAATGGGAAACGATTAATTCCCGTCAATGGGAATTTGGTAGTTTCCGTTGATATAACGGCATATACATCTTTTTCGAATGACCATGCCACGATACTCTTTTCGTAATCAATACACCTTCCGACACGAGTATGTCGAATAATCCTTTAATGCGGTCGCCGTGTATGCCGGTATCTTCGCGGATTTTTTTCACGTTAGGATACGCCCACATGTACGCCGATCCCTCGCTTTGTCCGTTAACATATGCGTGAACATACATGTAAAGCGTCAAGCAATCTCGCGCCGTTTGCCCGTCATATTTCGCAGTTAGTTCCGGTAAAAGTTCGCGATATATCCAATGGGGAATTGGCGTATACTGACCGTTGTTGAGCACTGATTGCTTTTGACGTAATGCCTCGCGTTGTTCAACCGTTAATTTTTCATCGTTCATTACCGATACCTCCGTTCACTAATTTAACTTCGTTAACTAATGCGGCCTTCCGCTTTTGCCCTCGCTTTTCTCACATCGTATTCATCGAGTAGTGCCGATAATTCCGGCGTGCGATCAAATACCCACATACGTCTGTTCGTGCGTTTGTGTCGTGTCACGTATTTATAACGCATCCCATTCGCTTTTAAAAAGTGCATTAATGTCGTTGAATAGCAGTAGAAATTTTCGTTCATTTAAATACACCCCTTTTCGCAAAATAAAAAGCGCTAAGCCGTCAGCCTAACGCTTCGTCAACGGTTTGGATTATTCGTTGTATATGTCGCTAACAAACGCTCGAATTCAGGCGTGCGCTTATATTGCCAAAATTTACGCATTGTATTTTCGTTGAGACCTGCGCAAATATAACGTTGACCATTCGTGCGTAAGAACTCATGTAAATTTGGCGAATAACAATAAAAGAACTCGTTTATTTTTTCCATCACTCGGCTCCTCCTCGCTTATAACGTAGTTCCTGCGGAAAGTTATCGACCGCGCTTTTTACTTTGTCGTAGCCGAAAATAAAAATTAAGTGGCGTATGAAGCGTTGTAATGGCATATTAATCGTTATGTCGTCGGTTTTGATCGTTACCGCATCGCTGTAATAATACGGATTGTCCGATAACGTTATCTCGCCTTTTTCGGTGCGTAATTTAACATAATTGTTCGTTTCCATCGAACTACCTCCATGTCAATTTAAATTAAAAAAGCGCCGGATTCACGTCTCCTTTTCGTTTGAATTTGCCGTGCGGTTAACACGAAAAAGCCCGCCAGCATTGCGCTGATGGGCGTTTGTAAAAAGTTCCATCCGTTCTTTATAGCGGAAAGTTTTAACGTTTTGTCAGCCGTTCAACGAAAAATTCATTCCGTTTCTTTGATGACAACCCGTAACATCCCTTCCGTTTTCCCGCGAATAAAATCGTTATACTGTTTCCGTCGTTCTTTATTTTTCGCTTTCACAGTCCGATCAATGTATGCATTTTCGGATTTATGGCGTTTTCTTCTTGATCCCGTTAATTTTCGTTCTTGTTCGTGGTCGGTTGATTTTAACGGAACATTTTTCGCTGATCTTTCGTTGAATAATCGATCGCCCATTATCGGATATTCCGTATTTTGAATACGGTAAGGCGTTCTATCACTAACCTCCTCGTACAAACAAAGCGTCGCCAACCGGTCAAGCTGCGTTGGGTCAGGTCGGCGACCAGTCGCGGTAATATATTCGTCCGTCAGCCGTTCAATTGCGGTGAACCGATCAGCACGCGGCAGCTTGCCTGCTTTTGTTTGCGTCCATAGATCGTTTATTTGTACGTTAAATTGTTCAAAATTCATTGTGCAATCTCCCCTGTTCGCACTTCGATAATTTCCACATATTCATCTTCGCGCTCGATTCCGATAAACCCAAAACCTTCGCGCTTGGCCGCTACTAGTGTACTTCCGCTGCCTGCAAATGGGTCAAGTACGGTGCCACCGGGCGGAGTGACTAAGCGAACAAGCCACGCCATAAGATCGATTGGTTTGACCGTTGGGTGTGAATTTCGCAACGCTATTTCCTCCCCGCGCCAATCACTGTTACGGTCGCGTTTGCTTGCTTTTTTCGAAAGTTCTTGCGGTGTCACGTTGCTGTATTTCGACCAAAAGGCGTCAGGTTCGGTTGTGACGATGTTTGCGGGGAATCGTCCTTTTTCAGATGGTATATAAACCGTATCCCGTTCTCGATTGCTATTATCGGATTTATACGCATTATTTCGTATGTTTTGATTCGACGTTGCCTTTGGTTTATTGCCACAGAATAAAATCCTACAACCGTCTACATTAATCGCACCTGTGCCCCAACGCTCTACGTTGTCGCATACCGTACCTTCTAACGGCTTGCGGACGACGATGATCGGTTCATGTGCGGGTTTTAGCGCCGTGCCCCAGCCGTCCCATTTGCGGGCGAGATCGGTTACTGGCTCGTAAACATACCCGTAATCAGAGCGATACTTCAAATTTTGTTTTAATTCCGCTTTTCTTCCGTCATCCCCAGCGACACTAAATCCTTGCGACTGAACGCCTAGCTTTTTCGCCCGCTTATCAAACGCCTTGCTTACGTCCATCGACTTAGGGAAGCCGCTAAAATACAGCCATTCGATCACGTCGCGCACTTCAAATCCGGCGAGCCTAAGCGCAATCGTCATTAAATCTTGCGTTCGTGTGCCGGCAAACACAAGCGCATGACCTCCCGGCTTTAACACTCGATGCACTTCGCGCCAAATATCAGGATGCGGCACAAAAGAATCCCAGCGCTTGCCCATGAAACCGCCGTGCCCGTGGTCATAAGGCTCACCGTTCATCCATTTCGTCAGTACTTCGACGATGTCCGGTTCTTTTGATAATCCGTATGGCGGGTCTGTTACGACGCTATCTATGCTATTGTCCGGTAACTTTTTTAATCTATCGAGGCAGTCTCCTTTTAAAATCATGTATTCTTTCGTCAATTTATCGCTCCCCCTTCTTCGCTTGTAATTGCGTACCCTTCGCCCATTCTCGCCCACACATCGTACACACGCGCCACTTTCGCCGTTGCCACCGTAGCCAGCCGATTGACCGTTTGCTTGCTGGCGCCCATTCGTTCGCCCGCTTCCACCTGCGATAAGTCCTCGAAATACACTAGCGTAAGTGCCTCACGCTGCCTTTCGGTCAAGCCGGCCTTTTCGATCGCAGTCGCCAAGTCAACGAGCAAGATAACTGCGTCATAATCTCCGTCATATTGCCGTTCAACTAACGCGTGATAGTCGCGTAATAAGCGTTTCACACCATCTGGATTATCGAGTGCGTAGCGCTGCTCAAGTGCCCGTTCTTTTGCGTTAGTATCGATCGGTCATCTCCTCCTTCCGTTTTACATAACCCTTTTCAATCCACGATTGACGCGGAAAGTACTCTGTTACTCCTTCCGTTAAAAAGCCCGTTGGTACTGTTTCGCCTGATTTTCGGTCTGGCTTCTTTTCTTCCGCCAATTCCGTCCATACCCACGGATTACTTTTTTGCAAATTGAATCGCCACCTTTCGCTTGATTTTCGTTTAAAAATCGATTATACTTATCGTAAAATATCAGAAAATGAGGTGTACGTTTGAAAAAGGAATATAGCGATATGCTTGACGGTTTCGAGTTCGTGCCTGCTGACGGTGCACCGTTTATTACGCTCGACAATCAACGTCGTTTTTACATAAATAGAACCGCACGGAAACTATTGGATGTCAAACCATATGACCGCCTTGCCGTTGCTTTTCGTACGGACAATAAAGCGCTTGCCATCGTCAAGCCCGGCGTAATTGACGACATTCATGCCGACCTAGCGCAATACGTAATTGACAAACGTTACTATATGTCGGCAAAGAGGTTTGTTAAACAACACCCGTTTCCAATCGAAGAAGCGCCATATAAATTCGCGTATGATCGCGGTTCAAGCGACGGGAAAGTGTTTATTTTTCGGTTAGCTGGCGAATAACCACGTCAATCTTCGCGCACAATTCGTCAACCGTCCCGTCATTCAACACTTCGTAATCCACCGCGAAAGTATCAACGAGCAATTCCGTTTCGTGCGCCAAGTCCGCTTCGGTAAAGTCATCGCCGACTTTCCGCGCACGTTCCAACCGCAATTCATCTGGCGCAGAAATTCGTACAAATACGAAACCTTCTCGTTTCAACCTGTCGTATTCGTTTTGTTGTCGCACGTCCTCGATCAAAACCCGCAAGGGGTCATTGCATTGATTATGCGCCAAATACTCGTCAACCTTTCGCATGGTTGCGTCAATCCACACATCTTCGCCAATCGTTGCCCGCGCCCATTGACCGAACGACTGGTAATAGGCGCGCGGTTTCGGTTGTCGAGGTATTTGCGGAAAAGCGCGGTGAAATGCGTTTTTGAGCGCGTCGCCGAACGCAAACGGCTGGAAATCGTGCATTAGCGATAGGTATCCGGCAACTAACGACTTGCCTGAACGAAGTTTGCCGCAAAGGGCGAGTTTGATTGGCGGTTTATTCATCGCCTTTCACCGCCTTTACTAACGCTGCTAACGGCTGCGTGCGTTCGTCTAAATCGGCAATGTCGTCGAGCGCCCTTTCGACGTTTCCCTCAACCACCTCTAAATCGATGTTAATGTTTTGAATGTCGGCTTCCAATCCGTCAACTTTGCGTGCGTATTCGCCGAGTTTCCGTTCCAACTCCGTCACTCGCCGCGCTAAATTAGCGAGCAAGTCGAGTACGGATTTAGACGCTTCGGTTTCGTCTACCGTCAGCACGTCGTCGCTTTCTTCGGCTGGCTCAACGGGTTCAAGAACGAGGTATTGAAAATGATAAATAGCGCCTTTTTCACCGAAATCATGCGGACTTATCATTCCGCCGAAACTGCTGCCGTCTGTTTTGATGATTTCTACTACCTCGCCGATATTTTTATATACTAACGAAACATTTGCTTCAACAACGATGACCTTCTCGCCGACTTTGGCGTTACGACCCACCATGCGGTAGCGTACGCCGTCGATGTGTACGATATTGGTCGGTTCAAGAACGCGATATTTTGATAGATTAGTATGACCGTTTCTGTATCGCCCTAATAATGTATATCCATTCACATGATATACGTCATATATACGGTCAATAAATTCTAACTGCTCGTTACTAACTACTTTATCGCCAACTTCCGCCTTCCGGTCAACCTCGACATACTCGCGTAATACCCCGCCTAAGTTTTCGTCAGGAAGCACGTGAATTTTGCTCATTCCGATTCCTCCGTTCTCATAAATCCGAAATCATTATCACGCAACACCTGCGCTAATACGTTACCCACCCGTCTAATTAAATCTTCGTCATGCTCGTCATAACCCGCTTCAAAAAACATAGCGTGCAGTAATTCGTGTGCGATAACGTTATGTTTTCGTTCTTTACTTAAATCAGCGTCTATTTCGATGGTACAATCGTCATACGTCACTTGACCGTATAGCGAATACTTCTCGCGCAATTCATCGACTTCTTTAACTTCGTAATTGACGCAGCCAATTCTAAATTTCAATCCGATTCCTCCTTGACTAACTCGCCGATAGATACCGGAAAGTGCGGTTTGACAAGTTCGTAAACGGCTTCCGCGTATTCTTGTATTTCCTTCTGTGCATCATGTGCCATCCGCTGATTCAAGAAATGCGCTATCGATTGAAGCGAAGCTGTCCAGTACCAACGAACGTACATGCCATAAGCAGGAAGGAATAAGCGTGCTTGTTCGGCGCAAATTCCGTTGTGTAGCGCTTGTTCGTATAAATCTTCACCTAACTTTACGTAGTTCATTAGTGCTTTCGTATGTTGTTCGCCTATTTTGATGTCTATAGGTTCACCACTGCCTTGCTTCGAGTTTTCCGGCGCCGACCGCCATTCGTCAGCTTTCGGAATGTAAAACGCAGGATATTCGGTAATATAACGCCGTGAACTTTCGTTCCAGGCGTCCATTACGTGATCGCTTCCGACAACGTACTTCCACCATTGGCGCGCAACCATTAACGGCGCGTAAACTTCGAATTGTAAAATAGCGTGTCGGAAAGGAGACGTATGTCCTTCGCGTGCCAAGAACTTAATAAGGCGAATGTCGCGCTCGGTTAATTCTTTCGATTCTTTGTCGTAGCTAACACGCGCCGAGTTCGCGACTGTTAAATCGGAACCCATTACGTTTACTAGGCGTACATATCCGTTGTCTAAAACGTTAATCATTCGTTGTTCGTTCATTCGTGTCTCTCCTTCACAAATTCACCTTTTCGTGATTTTCGATGACAATTCGTCAAACTACTTAACACCCGAACTACCGAATCCGCTTTTACCGCGCTCTGTTTCGTCCAACTCGCCAACCTCGATAAAATACGCCTGTTCGACCGGTTTGATTACCGCTTGTGCGATACGATCACCACGGCGAATGATGTACGAACCATCTTGAACGTATTCATCGATTTTTACCGTTTTATTTGTAATATCACGAGCGAATTGAATTAAGCGCCCATCTGTATAAACGTCATTGTCGTGCAAACAGTCGACAATCACGCCGATCTCGCCCCTAAATCCACTATCAACCGTGCCAAGTACAACGCGTAATTTCGTTTTCAAGCTAATTCCGCTGCGTGGTCGCACTTGTATTTCGTAGCCCGGCGGTAACTCAAACGCCAAGCCTGTGCGGACTAACTTCGTTTCGCCCGGCTCGATAATCGTATCTTCAATCGCAACAAGATCAAAGCCGCTGTCTCCTTCGTGTGCATAGCGTGGAATTACTGCGTCAGGATGTAGACGTTTGATTTTGACGTTAATTGTCATCGTATCGCCTCCATCGTTTAATTTTCGTAAAGCATCGTTGTGTCTTCCGATTACCTTTGTGGCTATTTTTCGGGCTTTTTCTGTTCGCGAATCTTGCTCGTTAGCCTAGCGCCATTGGTCATCGTTTGAGTACGTCATTCCGATTCCTTCTTAATTCGCAAATACAACGTTTTCCACATGCGGTACTCTTCAACACAATCGACACAAATAAAATCATATTCAGCAGGAATTTCATATTCCTCATAAGCTTCAAAACTATAAACATTTTCATTTTTACAACATTTTTCACATAACATAAATGCATTACTCCTTAATCCAGTCAATTATAGGTTCTCCTTCATATCCATATTCCCACACAAACCAAGCGAAACACATCATTGTGCTGTTCTTTTGTTGTACACCTTTTTTATATATTTTAAGTCTCTGAGAAAATACATATACTTTTTTCAATGGCGTTGTTTTAAACAATTCATATCTTTTTATACCCTCAAGAAACTGAATCTTTAATAGCATTGCCACCTTTTTATTTGCTTGTGTTAGAGCATGTTGCACAAATTCAGTTGCATACCTATATGGTGGATTTGTTATAATATTATCAACTTTCTTATATGTGCTTAAAAAATCTATACCTACATCTCCATATCCTCTGTCTATCAAATCAGAAGAATAAACTTCTAATCCATACTCTTTTAACACTTTACTAATTGCTCCATCTCCACAAGCACATTCCCACGTTAACCCTTCAAACTTTTCTCGTTTTAATAATTCGTGAACTGCATTTGGCGGAGTGGGGTAAAAGTCATTTTCTTCACGATCTTTACTAACACCTTGTATTGAATGAGCTTGACTGATTTTCAATATATCATCTCCCTTTATTGTGACCGTAAAGCGTTTCGTAAGCTAAATTCGCCCATTTATCAATTTCGGAAGCCATTACGCATTTGCCACCGAGTTTGTTCAGCGCTTGTTCGAAGCCGCCAACACCGCTGAATAAGGAAACGTATGTGAACGTCAATACACATTCCCCCTCGCTTCCAACTCCGCAAACTCCGGCGCCATTTCGTGATTCCGTAAAATGTCCTCGACTACCTCAACGACAGGGTGTCGTTGGACTTCCGTCAAGTTAATATGATCGAAATATTCGTAAGCTTCTCGCTCATATAAACCGGCAAGCAACCGATAAAGCCCGTTCGTTTTCGTGTTCCGTAGTTTCGTGTTGTCAATTTGTGCAAAGTTCCCGATGAATACGAATTTCGAACCAATCGTCGGTCTTGTTGCGATCGCTGCGATTGTGTGAACGTCGAGGTTCTGCGCTTCATCTAGCATAAGAAATGCATGATTGATTGATCGTCCACGAATCGTTTGAATCGAATCGAAAAATATCTTGCGTTTGTCGTCGTCGCCTTCCGCAAAGTATTTCTTCAATTCGCTAGGTTTGGCGGTCATAACTTCAAGATTATCCATGAACGGTGCGACGAACGGATAAGTCTTTTCGTTTAAGTCGCCAGGCAATGCGCCAACGTCCATGCCTAATTGTGTTTGAAGTCGTGTGTAAATCAATTTGCGGTAGCGTCGCGTTTCAATCGTGTGTTCCAGCCCAACTGCTTGCGCGATTAAGGATTTGCCGGTACCTGCGGGCCCCGTTAGAAACGTGAAAGGCTTGTCGCTAATCAACGCCTGCATGGCTCGTTTTTGAGCGTCATTTTTCGCCGATATTCCGAAAAACGCCAATTAGTTTGCCTCCCTCACGTTTCCTTTTTCGTCAAAGTAAAACCCGTTGCGCTCAGCAATACGCTCAACCTCCGAATAGTCTGGCTCGCGACTGTCGGCAATAATCGCCAACAGTCGCTTGAAGTCGCGTTTAATGCGTGAGTTGCGAATTTTAATCGGTTTATCGTTCATTGACGTTCCTCCTTTAGTCGTTTATAATTCGTCAAATCCGTTGTCTTGCACGTTCACTTTCGTATATTGACGGCTTTTTTGCTCGAAAAAGTCCGTCTTTCCTAAATCGACTTCCTGATACGCTTTAATCCATTTCATCGGATTTTTGCGCGGTGTATCCGGGAACGCTTCGTAACCGTATCCGAGTTGATTGCAGCGAACATTTGCGTAAAACTTAATGTATTGTTCTAAATCGCGCATACTAATTCCGTCAATTCGATCGCCAATGACCGTTTTGCCCCATTCGATTTCCAGTTCAGCCGCTTTACGGAATGTTTCGATTGCAAACTGTTTCAGTTCGTCGGTATCATATTCTGGGTTTTCAACGAGAACTTGACGGAAAATTTTCGCAAACAGATCGACATGAATTTGTTCGTCGCGATTGATGTAATTTATCATCGTACTTGTCGCGACCATTTTTTGATTACGAGCCAAATTGTAGAAGAATGCGAAACCGGAATAGAAGAATAGTCCTTCGAGTATTACGTCAAACACAATCGATTTCAACAAATTTTCAACGGTTGGATTTTCGGCAAAATCGATATACCCGCCGACAACAAAATCGTTTCGTTTTCGCAATGTCGGTTCTGTTCGCCAATATTCGAACACTTCGTCCTGAACGTTTTTCGGTACAACCGACGACAAAACATAGCTGTACGAATGATTATGAATGACTTCCTGCTGCGCTAATATAATCATTAATGCGTTAATAGACGAATCGGTTAAATAATCTGCAACTTTGCCGGCATAGTCAGTTTGAACACTATCCAATAACGCTAACAGTCCGATAATTTTTAAGTAAGCACCTTGCTCGTGCTCGGTTAGCTTCGGAAATTGTTTGACGTCAGGCGTCATGTCTATTTCAAATGGCGTCCAAAAATTCGCAAGCATCCGTTTGTATTTTGGGAACGCCCACGGATGGGCAATGTCGTCCCAATTCAAAACATTGGAACAACGCCCATTCACAATGGCGGTAGATTTATTCGGTGCTGCCGTATCCATTAGTTTTCGTTTTTCTACTCGCATGTTATCGTCCTCCTTGTTGTTATTAACTAGCGCACCATTCACATTCTTCGATTTCATCAGATGTTGACCGTACGTAATATGTTGTTTTCAATCTTTGTCGCCATGCCATCAAGTGTAAATCGAGCAAGTCTTTCGCTTTAACGTTGTTAGGTACATAAAAGTTAAACGAAATAGATTGGTCAATATGGCGTTGACGAACCGAATTTTGCCTGATACTCCATTTTTGATCGATTAAGTACGCTGTTTTGCGGTAAATGTTAAACGTTTTGTGGTTAATGTCCGGCGCTGTGACCGGAATCTTGTAATCTTTCTTTTCCTCGCTATATTCGATGTTAAAAATCGGGTCTATCGATGCTGTACTTCCGGCGATAATGGACGTGGAAGCGTTTGGTGCGACCGCCATTAAGTAGCCGTTACGGATTCCTGTTCGGATAATTTCTGACTTAAGTTCGCCCCATTTTGAGAATCCGCCACAATCCGCTTCTTCTGCGTAACGTTTATCGAAATACTCGCCGGTTGACCAATCCGAACCTTCAAACGCTGGGTAAGCGCCTTTCTCTTTTGATAAGTCAGCACTCGCCTTGATCGTTAGATACGCAATCTTTTCGTAAAGTTCATCGGCATATCTTACGGCTTCTTCCGATTCCCACTCAATATTTTTCAACGCAAGCAAATGATGCCATCCGAACGTACCTAATCCAATACCACGGTATTTTTGATTAGTTAATTGCGCCTGTAAGACTGGAATATTATTTAAATCAATCACGTTATCTAGCATGCGTACTTGAATCGGTATAAGACGTTCTAAAACACCGTCCGTAACCGCTCTTGCTAGGTTAATAGACGATAGATTACAAACGACAAACTCGCCCGGATTTTTAACGATAATGATTTTACCGTCCTCGACGTACTGTTCTTCAACCGTTGTGACGCTTTGATTTTGTGCAATTTCCGTGCATAAATTCGAACAATAAATCATTCCTTCGTGCTTATTCGGATTCATCCGATTCACTTCGTCGCGATAGAACATAAACGGCGAACCTGTTTCAAGTTGGCTAATCATAATCCGTTTCATAACTTCAATAGCCGGCACGCGCTCTTTCGTCAACTCGTTACATTGAACGCATTCTTCGTATTTTTCACGAAATGAGCCGCTGCCTTTTTCTTCATCGTAAAAATCTTCCAGCGAGTAGCCCATTACGCGACGGACTTCGTGCGGGTCAAATAAGTACCAGTCGCCCCGTTTTTCGACTTGCTCCATGAAAATGTCGGGTATGCACACACCGGTATACAAGTCGTGTGTCCGCAAACGTTCGTCACCGTTATTCAATTTCGCGTCAAGAAAAGCGAAAATGTCTTTGTGCCACACGTCGAGGTACACGGCAATTGCGCCCTTTCGTGTACCAAGCTGATCGACACTTACCGCCGTATTGTTCAGCTGCTTCATCCACGGAATAACGCCAGATGACACACCTTTGAAGCCTCGAATATCGCTCCCACGACTTCGTATTTTTCCGAGATATACGCCTATGCCTCCGCCATTTTTCGATAGATTTGCTATGTCCGTATTTGAATCGAAAATGCCTTGCAAACTGTCGTCAACGGTATCGATAAAACAACTCGACAATTGGCCGTAAGACTTTCCGGCATTGGCAAGTGTTGGCGTAGCAACCGTCATATATAGATTGGATAGCGCCCAATACGCTTCTTTTACGAGTTCTATTCGCTTATTTTCCGGTTCTAACGACATGAGATACATTGCGATGATTAAGAATCTTTCCTGCGGTAACTCAAACACTCTGCCGTCGTGATCTTTCGCTAAATAGCGATCAGCAAGCGTTCGTAGTCCAATGTAAGTAAATAAATTGTCGCGTTCCGGCTCAATAATTTGCGATAGTTCAACGATTTCTTCTTTTGAGTAGCGTTCTAATATTTTCGGGGAATATACGCCAAGCGTTGTTAGCGTGGTTAATAACGAGTAAAAGTCGCCATATTTCTTTGCCGCGTCATAAACACGACTTCGTGACGCTTCTTTGTAAAGTTTTCGCATATAGATTCGTGATGCAACGAAAGTCCAATCGGGATTAGTCATGTCGATGTTTTCCAACGCCGTGAGAATAAGTAAATTCGTAATTTGATCGGCACTGTATTCGTCGCGCGCGGTAATAGCACTTACGATTTTTTCTTTATACTCGCCCGTTTCTATTCGATCAAAGTCGCTTGAAACTTCATCAATAAATCTAATTAAACGATTTTCATCGAATGGTAGTCGTCTTTTTCCGTCATTTTTCGTTATGATCGTCATTAAGTCTTAAAACCTCCTTACTGAATTGTAAACAACCGAATTAGCGTATCAATAAACGGAATAATAACCAACGATATTAAAACGATTTTACCTGCGATTAACTGCTCATTTCCTTTTGTATCCATATCGATGTATATAAATAAAAGTAACGTTAAACAAACGATAGAAAAAATCGTCAACAACCGTTGTTCACCTCCACGTTCAACAAACCACGTAAATCACGCAAATGCTTTGCATGTTCGTCACGTTCTCGTTTAAGTTCCGTGAGTTTACGCTCTATTCGCCTAATTTCGTACTCAATGTCAGCAAGCGTTTGTTCTTCGTCAGCTATTAGTTGACGTAGTAATTCTCGATTCAAAAATCACCCTCCTTAATTAACCCCTTTTCAATCGCCCAAGCCAACGCTACCGCCGCCGCGTCGCTACAATCATCAGTCGCAAACTCGCCAGTGTAACCGGTCAACTCACGTACCGCACGTTCAACGTCGGATTTTTCCGCTTTGCCGTTGCCGACTACCAACCGCTTTACTTTCGATTGGCTTATCGCGGGGTGCGTAAAATTCAAACCGAATTTGTTCAGCGCTTGATCTATTGCGCCCCATGCCGAGAATACCGGATGGTTTTGACGCGACGTCCGCCCGACAAAATCCTCGCGCAAAATCTCGTCAAACTTTGCGCCATGCTTGGCGATGAATAACGTTGCCCACGCCTCGACGATTTCCGCACGCAAGCCGTGAGGCTGGCTTGACACTGTGGTAACGTGCGACACGTCGATAATTCGGGCATTGACTCGTCTGATTTCAACGAGCGCTGCGCCCGGCGATGACATGGACGTGTCGAAAGCTAATATTCGCGTCATTCCTTCACTTCCTTTTCACGCACCTCACGAATAAACTCAAATGCGTCATAATACGCCTGTTTGCGCCATTCCGGCAACCTCGATTTTAACGCTCGCTTAACATACGCCTTGATTTCGTCAAACTCTTCGTCAGTCAGCGACTTAGCACACGCCGTTTTGTAGTTGTTGAACGTGAACTTGTCGAGATCTAGTTTTGGCGGCTTACGTTCGCGAACAGCACGGTTAATGCCCGCCAGCCTATCGAACAGTTCCGCTCGATCGTCGTCAGTAATATGCAGGCAAAATGCTCGCATATCCGGCGTTTTTTCGTATTGTTCGTCGGTTACTTCCCACGCCTGCTTTGCGGCATTAACGTAGAGTATGACGTAATAATCACAATCAAACATGGCGCTGTAAGCAACGACTTGTTTAGCGTGTTTATAGTCAGGCGCAATCATCGAGTGTAAACTCGTTTTAGCTGGCGTTGTTTGCTTCGACTTGATCTCGAGGCCAACACGTATAACCTCGCCATCGTCCGTTGTATAGCGCATAATTCCGTCCGGCGCGCCGTAAAGGTAAAACCGTTCACCGCCCCACTCGACAAGATGATTCTTTTTCGCAAAGTCTTCGAACATTGGTCGTCCGTCATGCGTACGCTCAAACACGAAAGGCGGTTTATTGCCCGTGAGCCTTTCGAAATGTTTTTCGATAAACAAAATGTCGCGCTGAATAACACCACCGATCGCTGTTCCGATTCGTTGCCAACGTCCTTGATGCGGTTGTTGCTTCGTGTTATCGCGTTCAGCCCCGATCGCTTTCATATAAAGTTCGCGAGGGCAAGCGTCGGCAGCTGATGGGCTGAAATATGGCCGCTTCGGATATACCGGTTCGACTTTCGCATACCATTCGTGAATTTGCGAATCTAATTCGTTGTCCCAAACCTCTGGCAACGAGTGCCATTCGTCTAACATTGCGATTAAGTCTCCTTCAATTTGCGCTTGTAAGTTCGTCAATTGTCATCACCCGGTTTCGTAGTTTTATAGACTGTCGTTTCAATCATCACGCAACCACTCCTTTCTCTTTTCTCGCAAACCACTCGTCAACCGTCATTCCTTCTCCCCACCTTAGCGATAACTCAATGTCGGTCTTATTCGGCACATTACCGAAACGATACGTATTAATCATCACATCCTCAAATTCCGCAATATCTTCGCGAGTAATAGTGTCCGGTACTAACAAAAGCACCTCGTCGTGTATAGTCGCGAGCAATCGCCAACCTTTCCGTTTACATAGTTCATGTAGTCGCACGATCGTTGTCTTCGTTTGAATTGCGCTTGTTCCTTGAATGACGGCATTTGGTCCTTGCCGCAATGCTCTCGACACATCCGCATCATAACCAAACGTTCGCTTTTTCGCTTCTGGCAACCGCCGTTTTCGTTGTTGTTTATCCATCCAAACGAATCCATTCTTGCGACAAAACGCCTGTGTTTCGTCAATCCAACGTTTAACGTTAGCGTGTTTGCGGAAAAACTTGTCGAGGAACTTTTTCGCTTCTTCAACGGTGCAGCTAAGCTGTTGCGAAAGAGTTGTCGGCCCCGTTCCGTATAGCGCCGCAAGCACACCTGTTTTCATTGCTTTTCGCTCCGGTGTACCATCGCCGCATTCTTCGTATGGCTTCCCGTAAAAATCAGATGCCATTGAAGCGTAAACGTCGCGACCTTCGGCATAAGCGTTAAGCAATACTGGTTCTTGCGTAAAATAGGCAGCGCAACGAATCTCTTGTTGCGAAAAGTCTCCGCCTAAAATAACCCAACCTTCCGGCGCAACAAACAATTTTCTAGCAGATTTTGGCTGGTTTTGACCATTGTTATTAACCGCCGGCTCTTTATCCGGCGCTCCGGAGGTTTCCCTCATTTTCATCGGCCGGTCAATTCCGGCCCGGTGTAGACTATATCATCGACTATCTAAATAAACCCATCTATAACCGGCTGAAAACTTTCTTTCACCTCGACAAACTCTACTGATACAATTTTCATGTACACCAACTGCTTTAGCTGCTTTTCCGGCAGACTCAAATGTATTTACTAATTCCCAATCTTTTGTGTATTGCGCCACAGGTCTTCTTCTCTTTTTCTGAGCAACTTTATGAGCTGCATCAATATTGAAAGCTCCTCGTCTAATACAGTCATGAATGTTTTCCTTTCTTGTAACCCACTCCAAATTATCCGCGCGATTATTCAGCCTATTGCCATCTTTATGGTTAACATCCAAACCATCCGCATAGCCGTCACAAAACGCTCTTGCTACCATTCTGTGGACCAACGTCGTTTTTGATTTTCCGTTTATTTTTAAACTTATAGTCTTATATCCTGAGTTTATAATGTGCTGACTCAATATCTTAGGAGGATCAAAATATGTTGACCTAACACGTCCAAGATTACTAACCTCAATCCTGTCTGGTAAGCCTGGTACTTTTCTCCACTCTTCTTCCAAAACATCGACCTCCTTTCTGCTTAAAATTAACAAAGCCGGTTATGTTATTTAGATAGTCGCCCCGCTTTCGTGCCGCTTTACCACCGTCGACTTTACGTTACGGCTCCTTGCGGTAGTCGTTGCACCTTCCATGAGTTTCCTCATGGCTTGGCTCATGGTCGCCCTCGTCATTACACGTTAGGGGTTTCCATGAATTAACGGGGTACTGCACGCATAGTCGCCTATGCGCCGCCCTAAAACTTAAGGTTTACGCCATTACCTCCGCTAGAAAACCTCCCTGTCCGTGCGCCCATCGGATTGAATCGTGCGTGTAACCGTCCAGTATTCGGATGAATCAATTCTGGCAAAACGCTAATATAAGTTGAATAAAGTTTGACGAGTTCTTTGTATTCGAGAAGTTCCGCAATTACCGGAAATTTATTTTTCAACGGTTTTAACACTTTCTTTGCATCCGTTGATTCAAGCGAATGACCAACGATTTTTTCAAGCGCCGGCTTCAATTGTGACGGGCTGTTTAGATTTATGTCGCCTAGTTTCGATTTCAGCGACCGTTCCTTTTCCTCAATGTCACGCATCATTTCATTGCCATACTTTTTCGCATAGTCAACGTCAATAAGAAAGCCTGTTTGCTCCATGTCAACAATCGCGTCAAGCAACGGAACCTCAACCGTTTCGTAATAACGCAACATATTCGGAAATTTCGCCATATGATGACGTTGAAACTCATACAAACGCCAAGTCAAATGCGTGTCTTTCGCCGCGTAAACAAGCGCAACATCTAACGGTATTTCTGCGAATTTAGCGTTTTTGCCGAATAGTTCATCGAAAGTGTCCGACGGTTCACGCAAATATTTAGTCGCTAAATTTTTCAAGGCAAATGACGGTTCATTTTCGTTCAGCATCGACATTGCTGTTTGTGTATCCCATCGCAAGCCCTGCACGCGAATTCCGTGCCGAATAAACATGTGAATATCGAAAATGGCGTTATGAAGCACTTTGCCAATCGATTCGCTTTCGAGATACTCACGCAAACCTTCGAGTACGTATTCACGATCAAGCTGTTCGCCATGTGTATGCCCAATCGGAATGTATATGTGTTTGTCTGCGTTCGGAAGTGTAATAGAAATACCGACTATTTCATCAGCGAAATGATCGACGCCTGTTGTTTCGGTATCAAGCGCAATGATCGGTTCGTTCGTCAATTCGTCTAATAACGCTTGAAACTGTTCATCAGTCGTTATCAATTTGTAATTACTCGGCGTTTCTTCAACCATGCGCCGTAACGTTTCTTCGCGCTTTCGTTCCTGCAAATCTTGCCATAAACGAAGTGCCTCCGCTTTGCTAAACGCTTTAGGGCGACCGGACTTCGTTACGCAGTCTTGCGGGTTACGACCGATCAAACCGGCATCCATCGCTTCTTTAACTTCCGTTAATTTCCGCCGATCAGCTTCAGTCAATTTCATTGCGAAAATCCGCCGCCAAGCGTCAGCGAGCGATTCGCTCGCCATATTTCGCTGTTCATTCGCTTGACGTGCGCGTTCAGTTGCGTTAGAATCGATAGTAAGCGAAAGTTTCAAATTCAACGCAACCAACTCCTTTTGTATTCGTCCACAAACGTTTCGTGAAACCATTCTTCGAAGCAAGATTCGTCGCAAAAGTATTGCTCGGAGAATCGATCATAGATGGCGAGTGTGTCGTCTAGTATTGCGCCACACACGACACACTCCACGCCGTCAGTCAATGTCAACCCGGCTTTCGACTGGCGCGACGAGTTCGAATTCTGCAAACCAACCTGTACCGTCAAAAGTTACATATTCTGTATTTCCTTTATGACCGCTTATTTCGTATAGACCGCCTTTTATCAAGCGCCCACCACAACTATCGATTACACGAACAATGTCGCCTTTCTTAAATTCGCCCGGCTTGCGTCCGAGTTCAGCAAATTTTAATTCTTCGAAGTCCACTTTCTCTAATTGGTCAGGTCTAGCATAACCGTGTCCTCCATCTTTGTCGACTATTCTTATTAATTTATCGAAAGGACCTGCGCCGTGTTCGCAATTATTATCATCTACTTCGTAAACTTCTCCATCATAAAAACCGAATAACGGAAATTTGTCGCCACCACTAACTAAACGTACCTTGTCGCCCTTCTTGAACTGAGAACGCATATACTCGTCAACTTCTTCGTCTGTTATTTTTTCTAACGCCGAAGGTCGTGCGTAATCATAATCAGAACCGTCAAGTAACTCGATTCTATGAAGTCCGTCTTCGTTGAGATCGCAAGTGATCTCAACAATTTGGTTTTCCGTAATGTCGCCATAATACGTATCTCCGACAACTCTCGCGTAATCGCCAACTTTTAAACGCTCTGACTGGCGTTCGATCGCAGATAATCGTCGTTCTAACTCGGCAACTCGTTTTTCAATGTCTTTATCAGCCGTTTCTATAGCGCGGAAAAGTACGAGTTCGTCGGACCAACTGCTGTAAGTACGCTCATCATCATCGTCATCGGCGAAAACCAAATCGCCATACTCATCTTCTTCGTATAATTCGTAAAAAGCGCCTGATTCAACGCCCTCAATAGCCTCCGCAACTCCTTCGTTCTCAACTAGAACCAAATCGCCGGCACTCGCTTTCTCGCTAACTCTCTCGTAAATCTTACCGTTATATTGAACGTGGGTAATCTCACCGTAACTCATTTCGAGAACTTTCACGTTTTCTAATTTCGCCATATTATCGTCTCCCTTCGCTTAAATTTAACGCTACTAATACCGTTCATGCGCTTGCCCCTAACTCAATCCAGCGCTTTTTCGCCGTCTGCTCCGTACTCCAGTATTCGGTCAACCCCTCGCATTCGAACATAAAAGCACGATTGCCGTTAACGCCGATGATGTAGTCGCAGTCATCTTGCGTATAAGGCTGACCGTTACTCTTGCGAGCGTATACTACTAACGCATTATCGCGATCAGTCCGCACACGCAAAGTTTTCACTTGAATGCGGTAAGCCTTTCCGTTAACCGGGTCGCGCGCAAGTAAGTCATAAACCTCCGGTGCAAACGGCTTTGCCACTTCGTACCCTAGCGAAGTCATAAGCAACTTCGCTGCGGTTAGTTCGGAGACTACACCGGTTACTTGTGTGTCATGCGCCAATTAGTCCGCCTCCTCTAATTCGCGTTTCAAACGTTCGAGTTGACGTCTTTTTTCTTCAATTTGTGCTTGTTTTCGTATTCTTTTTTGACGCTCGATCTCGGCTAATTTTTCGCCAATTTCTTCCGGAGTAAAGAAGTCGGTCTTTCGCATTTCTTCGATGTCAATGTTCGGCCTATATGGGTTGCCTCCGTGAATTAATACGCGCTTACCGCTTTCGCAGGTAAAACAAAGGTAGGTATCGTATGTGCGCCCGTACTCTGCGCGTATGGATTCGACTTTAACGATTGTCTCGCCTTTTAGCGAAGCGTAATCGTAATAAATTTCGCTCATTTAACCGCCTCCTTAGAAATCGTATTCAGATTCGCTGCTACCTTCCAATCCGAGTAAACTAACATCAAACCCGAACGCTTTCAGGTCTTCGATCTGCTCTGCTTCGGTCTTCATATACAACACTTTTTCGAATAATTCCGCCGGAAACTCTTTACCGTCTGCTCTCGCGAAGTTTTCACGCTCCGTATCTGTCAGATCTTCGTCCATATCGAGAATTGGCGATAAACTAACAACTGTAGAAGTACCAGTTCCGCTTTTCGATAATTCAAAAGCGACTTTTCCGATTTTCTTTTCGTACTTATCAAGCGCTTGATAAACGACTTGCGCTTGCGCTTTCGACAAGTCGACAACGATCGGCTCGCCATTTTCGAGATTGATGAAACCGAACAGGTAACGTGGTTTCGGTTTTAACTGGCGCGCTTGCGTTTTGAGTTCTTCGGCTTCGGCATCCGATTTCGCCTTTTTCGCCTGCTCAAATAAGATGTTCGCCGCTTTTTGATAAAGATTGTCAGGCGCGACTGGCGTTGTGTTGAATACTTTAAACACGCTAGCTGCGAAATACTCCGCGCTATCGTGTTTCGATAATACGCGTACTTTCAGTGTCGTACCGCTTTTCAACGTTACCAACGCTTTGCTCGCGTCTTGTTGTTGCTCGGTTGTTGCCGACTTGGCAGCATCAGCGCCACGTTTAGAAATGTAACTCATTCGATCAACCTCCGTTTTAATTTTCGAGCGCGGAAACGGTGCACACTAACCGCCGAAATTCCCACGCCCGTCGCAAGGCGCGAACTAGCAGCCGAAACGACGGATAGCTTTAGCGTTCCGCCGCGACAATCTTACTTAACGACTGTCTTCACGCCCTCCGGCGGGCGGACGACTATTTTGCCGCCTCAACCCCGAATCTTTTCGCCGCTAGCTCAATTTTCTTAATTTCGTCCTCTACCAACGCTTTATAATCGATTGCGTCGGTTAATTTCGTTTTAATACGCTCTTTCGTGTGCGGATTGCGCGCTTTTAATAAGTTTAGCTGCGCTTCCGCAACGGCTATTTCTGCTTTGCGAAGTTCTCGTTTGTAAGCCGTCAATAATTTCGAAGCTTCTTTCGTCAGCAATTCGCGAAACATTCCGAAATACTGGTTCGCTTGCTCAGCAGGCTTTACCGTAACAACACGAACACCATCGCAAATAATTTCGAAAGTATCCGTGATATAATGCGTTTTATTGCCGTCACGTTTGGTTTCGGTTGCTTGCGAAATGACGTCGCTGACCCACGAAACAGCTACAGATTCCGAAATAATGCCAACTCGTTGGCGTATCCGTTCTTTAGCGTGGTCGGTAAGCACCAATAAACCGACCTGTTTCATTGCGTCACCTAGCGTTTTCATCTCTTGCACACCGCCTTGTTATATGTCGTGCCATAAAACGCTATATATTGCGCGATGATTTTCCTGCGCCGAATTTCACGCAAATCGATAACCTTCGCCATTTTAACGCCACTCCTTCGTTTGTTTGTCGTCGTTTCCGCAAACATAGCCTATGAAGAACGATATGAAACACGCAACTAGCGATAATAATATTTCCGTCATACAAACTTCACCGCCTTAAAGTGTTGACAAGCCGTACTAAAATGTGTTAAATTTATAACCGTGTTAAGTTTAATTTTAGTAAATTATGCGTTATAATATAGATGAGGGCATACTACGCCAATTTTATTAACGCCCTCGTTTTTAACAGTCAGATAGCGTTCGCCAAACGCTTCTGACATTCGATTCGAAAGCGTTGGATGAATCGGCGATGTCCACTTTCTGACACTTCTGGGAAAGAACACGCCAATTCTTTCGCCAGTTGAAGATCGTTTGTCTCGCCTTCACTCCACGCTTTCAGAATCGCCAATCGCCGTGGGTCGCCTTTCGCCAAAAGGGCGACCTTTTCAAATAAACCGTGATTACTTAGAGTATTCGTTTCGACGTCCGCCAAAACGTCGACAACTTCTAAGTATGTCTGATTTCCTTCGTGATCAAATAAAGGTTCGTCAAGTGAAACAACGTCTGATAATTTCCGCTTTCTTCTCGCGAGGAAGTCGTATTTTTCCTTTGTAATCACATAGGTTATAAGGCTTTTTAAACTGCCTTTGTTGCGATCGAAGTTTAATAATGCTTTTTTAATCTTCAATATACAACGACACTCAAATTCTGTTTGTTTTTCTATTTTGTGCCAGATCATTTCAGAGTGCCATTGTATTACTGGAAGAAACATTTTGCATAAAGTATTCAGCGCTTCTTCACTTCCCTCACGAAACTCTTCGACCAAAATATTCAGTTTTTCTTCATTTAACAAAATCATCACTCCTTTTTAACCTTTACACTTTATTAACCAAAATTTTTTTGGATTTTGCGACATGTTTTTTGAAACTTTTTAAAAATTTATTTCGTAAAAAGAGTGTAAAAGGTATAATTGTAGTTAATCATATGATAAACTAAATGTTCCGATTTGGCAACATTTTTTGGAGGTATTTTTATGATTTCTTACGAACCTCTGTTCAAAACATTAGAAGAGAAAAATTTAAAGCCGTCTGTTTTACGTAGCAAAGGAATTATTGACGGTAAAACAATCGCTAAAATGCGCAGAGGCGAAAGTGTTCGTCTTTCAACAATAGAAAGAATTTGTGAATTTCTTGACGTTCCAATCGAAAAGGTTGTCGAATACAGGCGTGAATGAAACTGCCTTATCACGTAATTCCTCTACTCCACATGCGTTAGCGTCTTTTTTATCGCCATAATCAACCGCACATACCCGCACATACCCGCGCATTTTCCGCTTCACCGCTTCATTCAGTTTCGCGCCTGCTTTGTCGTTATCCGCGCCAAGCACCAACGTTTCAATTGGCGACATTTTGAGGATGTCTGCTTGTTTGTCCGAAAAATTAACGCCGCCTACCGCAATTGCCGGCACGCCAGCACTCCACCACGTCAACGCATCGATCGGCGCCTCGCACAATACCGCTAATTTCTCTCGTTTCTGATAAATCAAATCGATTCCCCACACTAATTCACGAATGGGCCAACCGCCTTTTTCGTAGAAGAAAAGTTTACCGCGTACTGCTCGGTACATAACGTTTGCTAATTCGCCACGAGCCGTCCGCCATGGTATCGCTACAAATCCTTTGTGTCGACTGCGACCAACGCCTGCCAACCGTTGTGCCTGCTCGCTAATGCCGCGACTAGTCAAATACGGACTAATCGCCGGTTCAATCAGTGATTCAGGCAACGGTTCAAAACGACGCGGCAACCGCAAATTCAGATGTAATTTTAAATCGTCGCCACTTGATCGGCCATACGTCATAAGCAAATACTCTTCGGTTTCCTCGTAAGTTTCGTTGCGAAGAAACGAAAGCAGTTTGACGAAGCTTCCGCTTTTCCATTCATCGTCATACGCGCCACTATCGGACCACACACCGGCAGGATATTGGCCGTATGGTTGCAAGCGAACGAAAAATGACGGTTTTCGATCATACCGAAAAGGACTTGCAGCGATCAACTTTTCTTCCGTCCAAGTCGCACGCTCCCACTCGAACAATTCGAGTTCAGCGCGAACGTCAATTTCGATCGGTTGACTGCGTACTTCAATCGTTGGCATATGCTTACCCTCCCCGCCTAAAATTCGAATTGACCGGCGACTGCTTCGCCCGTTTCCGGTTCTCTCACGATACCGTATTGCGGAATATACAAAATTTCCTGCGTTTCGCCTTCACCGCCATCACGTCCTTTATTCAGCCCGATCAGTCCGCGTCCTTGTTTATAATCTGTGTCAACGGCAATCAAAAGGTACGCATCCTCCAACAATTGCTTTGTTTTCTTCACGTCCTCGCGATCAGGTAATTTCAACTCGCGATTGCCGTCATCATCCCGGCTTTCTTTCGTCTCTTCCGCTTGGGTTATAGCGAAGATAACAGACTGTGTCCGCCCTGCTAAATGACGCAATTTCATCGATGTTGCCGCTGCGTCGCCGCCCGCTGTTTTCGACGTGTTGCGCTCGTATTGCAGGTAGTAAAACGGATCCAGTACGACAACATCGGCATTTGTTGCGAGAATGTCCGCTTCAAGTGACCGCAAATTTCTAAATTGGAAATCTTCGTCATCTATCGCACGAACAATTATGTTGCCGGAAATTTGTTCGTTTACGCCGTCAAGAAAAAATTTAAATGCGGTTTCAAATTCATGAGGAAGCTTACCGTTTCGCAATGCGCTAGAATCGAATCCTGCGTTCATGTCCACGCCATCAATATTGGCGGTTGTAATACCTTGCCGACCACTCAAGCTGACGAATATACGTACCCAAACTTCAAACCAACCCATTTCCATTGCCCAAATCAACACATTCGCGCCTTGCAATGCCGCTTCAATCGCTTCTTCAAGCGTAATAATCGACTTACCTCGCCCGCTTTTTCCGTAAACAACATAAACGTTTCCGCTAATATATCCGCCAACACTCCGATTGATAAAGTCGAATTTCGACTTCCAAATACGGAATGATTCGCCTGATTTCCGACGCTCGTATTCCGCAAGAAACTGACTTTTGACGTTGTTCAAGTCCGTTCCGAACGATTTACGAACATCTGTTCTTATTTTAATCAATTCGACATTTTTCTGCAAGTCCTCTAGTAAAATTTTCCCGCGTTCGCCTGAATTAAATTTTTCGGCAAATTTCGACAAATAGCGATCGAGCGCAACTTTTGCGGCTTTATCTTTTATTTCCCTCGCCAAGAACTCATAGCTGTCCTCGACGCCCGGCATCGGCACGAACGAAGGACATTCCGCAGCTACTACCTCGAACGACGGCGTTCGGCCGCCGTTTTGTTCCGCGTAATTGACGATAAAACGATAAACCTCCCGTTCGCCTTCCGTTGCGAAGTCGTCCTCGGTAATGTTGTAGCGTTTAAGGGCAGTAACGTTGTTATCGTCAATTATTTTTGAAAAAAGTATATGCGAGTAACTCAATCGGTATCAACCTCCTTTACTCCAACATAAGAATGTGTATTAATCTTCTTCTTTTTCTACTTTTTCTACAATCATTTTTTCAATTTGTGGTTCATCAATTTCTTTTGAACAGTGCCAACAAATAGAAACATAGCCATTTTCAGAATCCCAAGCCATTTGTTCAGCTTCTTCTTTGTTATTTGCTTCAAATTCTCCAATATATTTCGTTCCTGTCACAATTCCATAAACTTTGTATTTTGGCATAAAACTCATCCTTTCTTATTCCAAAGTTTTTCATACCGTTCAACCTTTTCTGCCTGTTCAATAAGCCAATCTAAAGCATCAAGATTTTTATAAAGATAAACAAATGTTGCCTGATAATGTCGTTCTTTTCCGCTATCAGTATCGATAACTAGCTTTCTTAAATCTTCTAAAAAATTTTTATTGTTCATTCCTCTCCCTCCAACAATTCCGGGTTTTCGTATACGTTGCCGATGACTTCAAAAATGATATTGGTGTTCCAAAATAGTGGTTCTATCTTTTTCCCTCTTATTCCAGCCCCTTCAAGGTTGATCCATCTATGGCAAAAAGTAGGAGAATGGTATTCAACAACACTTTTCAATATTCCTTTTTGAATACCAAGTTCTAAGATATCACCTTCATAAATCTCCCGACCGTTCTTGTCTTTTAAGCCTGTGTATTGCATAACCTCTAGTTCTTTACCGTTTTTTTCGATCGCAAGACTTAATTGGCAGGATTGAATAAACTGATTTTTACCAATAAAACATTTGTCAAACCATCCCCTTTCATTTGGATAAACCATTTTATTTAATTGATTGCTCCACACACGAAACTTAATCTCGTTCATTCCGCCACCTCCGCTAATTTCCGTAACTTCTCTTTTACACGCAATATCCTTTCCGCATATTCAGCATCACCAAACGTTTCGTAAAGCCGCGTGTAATCGTTCATTTCGTCTAGCAATCTATCGATTTCCTCGTTCCGTTCCCGCCTTTTCCTCGCTCGCTCGATTTCCGGTCGCGGTTTCGGTTTGTTGTTTTCGGAATGTTCCCAAAAAAGGTAATACACGCTACCCCCTCCGTTTCCCCCTTTTACTTTCGCCCTCAAAATGTAATTGCACGCACATATCACGCATACGATCGTAAAGCCTTTCGTCAAATATTCGAACCATATCCTCGATCGGCAAGTTTGACGTATAAACCGTCGGCAGTCCGTTTGTAACACGGTAATTAATAATAGCGTGTAAATCGCCGCGAAAGCCTTCCGTTGCCTGCCTAACACCAATATCGTCAAGCACGGCAAACGGTGCTTGCTTCGCTGCTTGCAATTGACGATAATATTCACGGCTTGCACGCTCGGCAATGTCTTCCGGCACATGTGATCGGTTAAACTCGTTGTACAACGTTTGCCATTCGTTCACGTCCAAAAAGTACGCAGGCATTTGTAACGGCTGGCGACCACGTTTCAAACTGCCGAGATAATGTGCGACAAGCCAATCGTTCAGTAAAGCAACAGCCGTCGTTGTTTTGCCAGTGCCGGGCGAATTAGACCACATATAGACCGACTTAATTCGATCACCATTTTCGTCAAACTGTCGCCCAAATGTCGCTGCGTATTTGTCGAGCATTTCGTAAATTTTCGGCTGGCTTGCGCGTACTGGCGAGTTTGTGAGCGTCACTAGCCTGTAGTCGCTTGGCACTCCCGCCAAGCCAACACGACCGCCTTTTGCGTTCATTCCGTGCAAAGCGATAAAGTGCGGGCAGTGATTGTTACATGCCGAACCACCTGCCAGTTGGCAACGGTACGCGAGTAAACAATGTTTTTCGTTCGTCAAAGTATCGAGCCTCCCTCCGTATTATTCCGTTTCCGCCACCTCTTCGCGACTATCGTCAATGATTTTAAAATTTTCTCGGTATTTAGCGACTGTGCTTGCGGCAATCTTATCCCTATCCAACGAAATATTTTCAGTCACCGTATATCTTTCGCCAGTTTGGTAATGAATCACATCCCCGACCCGCACTTCCGTAGGCTGCGGCGCGTTCAAATATTCGTCTGGCACTTCGAGATTTAACGCTCGGCGCAATGCGATAGATTTACCGATATGAACGTTGAAGCAGTCGTCCGGGCGACATTTGGCGATACCGCGAGCACGAACTTTTCCTGATTGAATACCGCGAAGTAGAGCAACTACCGTTCGTTTTTCACGGTTTACAACAAAGTCTGCAAAACAAGTGTAGTTTCCTTTTAAAACTTCATATAAACCGTCGTCGTCTTTTAATTCGTCAATATCACGCTTTGCTCGCTCAACAATTTCGTCGCGACGTTGTTGTTGATACTGCTCCCTGCCACTCCCTTCAATTCTTTCGTCAAAACGTCCTTGTTCGTAACCTTCCTTATAGGCGCGTAAACGTAATGCCCGTATCGATTCTTCGACGTGTTTGATTAGATCACCGTATTCCATATCGTTAAAGTCGACGAATCGTTTTGTTATTTTTAAGCCCCGCTCACCGATCAGAAACTTTTCGCCTGACTTCGCCTTAATGACGTAAATCAACTCTGCTCCATTCTCATGCTTTCCTCTCGCGAGAACATCGACTATTTCTTCGGTTAATTCGTCTGAACGGTCGAATTTCCCTTTTAAGCTAAAACTAGAATTGGCAACCGCGTCGGGATGACCTGCCGCGTTAGCAAAACCTTCATATTCCAAATAAACAGCGCCATCATCAATTACCTCCGCTTTGATTCCTAACCCTTCTAAATTAACGATTTCAAATTTATTCATTATAACCATTCCTCCAATTCTTCGTAATTAATTTCGTTTGCTTTCCGTCGACTTTCCGCTACAACTTCCGCTTGTGCCTGTGTGAAATATCGGTCCATGTACGAGTACATAAACGTCCATGTTGGGTACGGAAATTGATCGGGCTTTGTCGTCCGATACTCGCGCCAGCAAATGTCGATGAACTGTTTCAGTACCGCGTTGCCATATCGTTCTTGCGCCTGTTTCAACATACCGCGTTCGCGCGACCATCGTTGCTGTTTCGAACCACTACCGCCCGGCAAGTATTCAACGCCGTATCGTTCGAGAGTGTTGTCGCCAATGTACGCAAGAAACGTGTTTGCGTTCCAATCTTCGATTGACCGTGCTTGCCAGTCGTATTGCGATGGTTTGGTCGGTTTTTTAGTCGCCATTTTCAAGCACCTCCTCTAACGTCTTTTTCGCTTCATGCGGACTAATCGTCTCAATGTCGGCAATAGCTTCGATTATAGCCTCGCGTAATCTCTCCACCTCCGCAACTAATTTCGGCACATCTTCGCGGGCGTGTGCGATAAATTCTGCATCTGAATACCGAATAACTCCGCTATCATCCGAGATTATTTTCGTTTCAAAGTCGCAAACAATTTCGATTCCCGTAGCGAATGTTTTGACCCACGGTCCCGGCGACGCTTTCTCCGCTCGCTCGCTAATTGCCACGAGTTCTTCGTTTGTTAAACGCATTTTATCGCCTTCCTTTCGCTTAAAATTAGCGTGAAATTAGCGTGTTTTATACTTCCGAATAGAAAACCATTAGGTACGGATAAAATCGTCTGTATCGCGCCGATAAACGCCTTAAAACGTGTGTTAGCCGTTAACACATTCGATCTAAAGCGTCGGCGGCGGCGCGCGACAGTTTCACTTTTTCCATCTTTGTAATACCTCCTATAAAAATTTTTATTTATTAATCTTATCTGCGACCATGTATGAGTTTACGAATACATGGCGCAAAGTATTTATTCTTTTTAAGTAATTCTTTTTAATATATATTCTTTTTCATTAACGCTTCTGTAGATAATAAACTACAGAAGTGAAGATTGTATCTTCACGCAAGTAGTTTAATTCCTTTTTCCTTTCCTAAAATCTTTCCGATATTTTTATATTTTCGCACAACTTCGGTCAACTTCCGGCGTATATCCGCTTCCCTCTCTCGGAACTTTTCACGTTCTAATGGGTCGTGAACAACGTATATAATCTTGTCTTTACCGCGACCTATCGGCTTGTGTTCGATCGTCACTAATTCGGCTGCTTCGAGTATTGCGTCGAGTATCGGCAATGTTGAGTACGATAGTTGGAATTTCTCGGTAACGGATGCTCGACCTTTCCACGCTCGACCTTCATCATTGTTACGGTAACGCAAAAGGTAGAGGTAATATAACGTCGCTTTGTCGCCAATGTACGGGTGGTACAGATCGAACAATTCGTGGTATAGTAGCGAGAATCCTGACCGAGTGTGTCCAGTGCGAATGTATGCGGTGTGCAAATTAGTATCACCTCCGTATCAATAGCTTTTATTTTCACGCTTGTAGATTATTAGGTAGTTGAGAGCCGCCTTCCACTTTATTAACCAAAACCGGACGCAAAATTGCGACATTTTTGCGAAAAAAAATAAAAAAGCCCACGCATTTTTGCGTGAGCACTTATTCTTCATTCTGTCCAATCTAAAATTACTGCTTTTTTACATCTCGGACAATTAAAGTCCTCAGCGTCCGTTAGTACGGTTACTCTCTTCTTACATACCGGGCACTCGACTTGCTGACGACGAAACGCTCCTAGAAACATTCCACCTCCCATTAATATCGCGCCAATACCGAACGGAATACCGATAATGGTTAGGCATAACACACCGCCAAGCAACGCAATTACAGCGCCAGCCAAACCGATAAAAAACCGCGTAATTGTTCCGAATATGCCTGCACGTGTTTTCTTCCGCTTGACCTTCATCCGCATGACATTATCTGTTATAATCTCCGCCATTGCAACACGTCCTTTTTTGTTTTTTATTATAACGGACATAGCGAAATTTTACAACGACACGCGGCGGTGGTATACTATATGTCGGAATGACGCCGGAAAATTTATCGGAATTCCGACGAACAATTCACCGGAATGGTGACACACAATTCACCGCACAAACCCCGTCATATCAACGTTTAAGAAGCGCGATGCTCCAATCTCAATTTATCTGCCACCATTGCGATGAATTCTGAGTTCGTCGGTTTGGCTTTTGACATGCTGACTGTGTAGCCAAACAGCGATGAGATAGATTCAATGTTGCCGCGGCTCCATGCTACTTCAATAGCATGGCGGATAGCACGTTCCACACGGCTTGCCGTTGTGTTAAATTTTTTCGCAATATCTGGATAAAGCACTTTTGTAATCGATCCTAACAGCTCGATATCATTATAAACCATGGAAATCGCTTCTCTTAAATATAAATATCCTTTGATGTGCGCAGGAACCCCGATTTCATGAATAATGCTTGTAATACTAGCGTCTAGATTGTCATTTTTATTTTCAGAAACAGCAGAGCCAGATTTATGTAAAGATATATTTTTCATTAAAGGTGAAGGTTTTCCACTCACTTGACGAATATTTCCAGCCAGCTGTTCCATGTCGAACGGTTTTAAAATAAAATAAGCAGCCCCTAGGTCGACCGCTTTTTTCGTTACATCCTCCTGGCCAAAAGCAGTTAACATGATCACGTTCGGTTTTTTCGCTTTGTTTAGCTCCTTGAGCTTTTGCAGCACTGCTAAACCATCTAAATGGGGCATTATAATATCCAATACAAGAACGTCCGGGCTTTTTTCATTTAAAATATTTAAACATTCCTGACCATTGTAAGCAACACCGATCACTTCCATATCTTCTTGGCTGGATAAATATTCATCCAAAAGGGCAACAAGCTCTCGGTTATCATCAACAATACATACTTTAATTTTTTCCACACGCACTCCTCCCAATCCTCTTTACAAAATTATACATTGTTTGATCTACAAGATATTTTCGACAACTTTACAAATAATCCTTTTCCTTTTTTAAAAAAAAGTGAAAAAATATGTGTTTTTTCAAAGTTCTTCTTTTTTCTTCCTATTTATTATGAATAAAGTCTTAGATTTCAACCAAATTTCTCCTCTAACAAACATAAACAGCGTTTTTGTAATAAATATGTATGTCGAATTAAATAAGTTTATACATAAATTTTCGCTTGATTCAGCCAGTACACTTCCCTTGCTTTTAAAGCAAACAGCCCACTTCACAAAATTCCTTTATGTGAACGTGACGTTTTTCGCAAAAGGATTTATTTAAGAACGCTGCATCATGTAATAAGAAAAAGCGAGTGCGTTAACTCGCTTTTTGCTGCTTTTCGTCCATACTAATCCCTGCGTCTTGCAGCATCCATTCAATGTGAACACCGTAACCAGATGTCGGATCATTGACAAATACATGAGTCACAGCGCCAACCAGCTTTCCATCTTGAATGATTGGACTGCCGCTCATTCCTTGAACAATGCCTCCTGTTTTCTTAAGCAATTCCTTATCTGTCACTTTTATGACCATACCTTTTGTTGCAGGAAACTTTTGATTAACGGTACTGACAATTTCTACATCAAATGCTTCCACTTTATTTTGATCTACCACTGTTAAAATTTGTGCAGGACCTTCTTTCACTTGATGTGAAAAAGCAACTGGTATCGGTTTGTCCATAATTCCGTTTTTCACTTCTTGATTCAGCCTGCCAAATATGCCGAATGGACTGTTTTTTGAAATAGAGCCGATCACTTCATGTTTTTCTGAAAATCTTGCTAATTTTTCACCTGGACTTCCGCCTCTTCCTTTTTCAATCGACGTTACCGTAGACCGGACAATTTTTCCGTTTTCAACCACAATCGGTTTTTTTGTATCCATATCTGATATAACGTGCCCAAGAGCACCGTATTTTTTTGATTTCGGATCATAAAACGTCATCGTTCCAATGCCTGCTGCAGAATCCCGTATATAGAGACCGATACGATACGTTTTGTCACTTTTGTCTTTGACTGGTGTCAATTTCGTGTTGAGAACTTTGTTGTTGCGTTTTACTTCGATCGCTAAAGGGCGGCCTGTTCTTCCTGCTTCTTGTATAAATGGAATAATATCACTCATTTTTTCTATTTTTGTCCCATTAATTTTTGTTATCATATCGCCGACTTCTACACCTGCCGATTCACCCGGTGATTTTTTTCCGGCTTCAGTTTCAATTTGGTGAAAGCCGACTACTAAAACACCAAGTGTATTTAACTTAACACCGATCGATTGGCCTCCAGGAATTACCTTTAATTCCGGGAGAACTTTGACATTCACGTTTTTAACCGGCATGCCTTTTATTTCATAGAGAATTTGTCCATCTCCAGATTTCGTGCCTTTTAGCTGCAATTCGTCCCCGCTTTCCGACACTTTTAAAGCGTTTTGAACATCCTGAACTTGAGCTTGAGCTGGAATAACATTTTTTTCTATTGTATAAACGTCATTTTCAAAAATGGTGATTGTTTTCGGAATGTGTAAATATTGTCGCACCTCTTTTGAAAAGCCTAAACTGATTAAAGAAACAAGGAGAATCGTACCAATTATTTTTCTGATGTATTCTAAAGTCATTTCTTCACTCTCCTCGCTCCTAACCCACACCATATGACTATTTCACATGGCTACATCTAATAATTTTTCCTTGAGCGAGGTCATTTATAACTTTTTCTTAAAGAAATTATTTCCGCTAGGAGGATTTCACCGATATAGCCAGATCCAACAGCTCTTTTGCATGCTGCTTCGACAATTCCGTCACTTCTGCTCCAGCAATCATCCGGCCGATTTCTGCAATTTTTTCTTTTTCAGAAAGCGGAAGAACCTTTGTTTTCGTTCTTCCCTCTTTGCTTACTTCCTTAGCAATTAATAGATGGTTGTCAGCCATCGCTGCAACTTGAGGAAGATGCGTGATGCATAGCACTTGAGAGTTAATCGACACCTGATAAATTTTTTCTCCGATCGCTTGGGCGACACGGCCGCTTACACCAGTATCCACCTCGTCAAATATGATGGAAGTAATTCCTTGATGCTTGGAAAAAATCGTTTTTAAGGCAAGCATGATTCTTGATAATTCCCCGCCGGAAGCAATTTTCGCAAGAGGCTTAAGAGGTTCGCCTGGATTGGTGGAAATGTAAAATTCCACAAAATCCATGCCGTCACTTCCAAATTTCGCTGGAATTCCATCGATCAAAGCGGAATCTTGGGCCTCTTTCTGCGAAAATTGAACCTTAAATGTAGTTTTATCCATGTACAGCTGTTTTAATTCAGATGTGATTTGAGCAGTTAGCTTGTTTGCATATTTTTTTCTTATTGCCGTTAAATGTTGGGATTTTGTCAGCAGTTCTTCGACGACAGATTTAAGCTCATTTCTAAGCGTTTGAATATGGCTATCACGGTTTTCAATCGTATCGATCTCTTTTTCAATTTCATCTCTATATTGCAAAATGTCTTTGATTGTTTGCCCGTACTTTCGTTTTAACCGATGAATGACATGGAGACGATCCTCTATCATATTTAACCGATCAGGATTAAATTCCATGCGTTCTAATTCATTTCTAAGCTGAAACGTTAAATCCTCTACAACGTAAAAACTGTTCGACAGCGTTTCGGACATTTCTTTTAACTGTTTATTAAATTCTGCTGCTTCTTCTAAATGATTCATGGCAAGTCGTAAAAAATCAAGCCCGCGCTGCTCTCCCTGCAGCGATTCATAGCTATTTTTCAAGGCTTCATAAATTTTTTCAAAATTTAACATTTCCTGCCGTTCTTCCTGAAGCTTTATATCTTCATCCATTTTTAAATCGGCATCGTCAATTTCCTTTAATTGAAACTTCAATAAATCCAATCGATGCGCCATCTGCTGCTCATTTTCTGAAAGGGCTTTTAACCGCTTTGTTAAGTCCGCGTATTTTTTATAAAGCTTTACGTATGCATCCTTTGCTTTTTTCACTTCTTCGCCGCCATATTCGTCGAGAAGATGAAGATGCTTTTGCTCGTCCATCAGCTCTTGATGATCGTGCTGTCCGTGTATATCGACTAATGTGCTCCCAATATCCCGGAGAATTCCGATTGTGACAAGCTTTCCATTAATTCTGCAAATGCTTTTTCCGTTAGCGGAGATATTCCGGTTTAAAACAATCATGCCTTCACTAGCATCTATTCCTAATTCATGGCACTTTTTCAAGCACGGATGGTCCTCTTCTTCCAATATAAACAACCCTTCCAATTCAGCGCGCTTTTCACCGGCTCGGACAAATTCAGAAGAACCGCGTCCTCCTACAAGAAGAGATATAGCATCAATAATGATCGATTTCCCAGCACCCGTTTCTCCCGTCAGCACTGTCAGCCCTTTTTCAAAAGAAAGAGATAGGGATTCAATAATGGCAAAATTTTTAATCGACAATTCCGCTAACATCGCATTTTCACCCCAAACTTGTTAAAGCATGTCCAAAAATTTTTCCGTCAACGTTTTGGTGTCTTCATTCTTCCTGCATATAATTAAAATCGTGTCATCGCCGCAAATTGTCCCTAATATTTCTTCCCAGTCCAAATTATCAATTAATGCACCAATTGCATGAGCATTTCCCGGCATTGTTTTCATCACAAGCAAATGTCCGGCAGAATCGATTTTAACAAATGCATCCATCAATGCTCTTTTCAGCTTTTGATGGGGATTGAAGCGCTGATCTGCGGGCAGGCTGTATTTATAACGTCCATCAGATGTCGGAACCTTCACTAAATGGAGCTCTTTGATGTCGCGGGATACGGTTGCTTGGGTGACATTAAAACCTAAATTTTTCAGCATTTCTACTAGTTCATCCTGCGTTTCGATTTCGTAATTTGTGACAAGCTCTCTAATTTTAATAAGACGCTGTCCTTTTGTCATTAGCGACCACCCCTATTCTCTTTCCTGTTATGATATCTCATAGAAAAACAGGAATAACTTGTATTCGTTATCCCTGTCTCTTTATTTTTAACGTCGAATGAGCATTTTTCACAATTTCTTCAATTGTTTCCGTAAATTTTATGTCACCTTTTTCTTTTGCCCCTCCCCAATACAAATGGAGCAAAAACTCTATATTCCCGTTGCTGCCAGTGATCGGAGAGTACGATAAATGTAAGCAATCAAATCCTTCACTGATTGCAAAGGCCGTTATGTCATGCAAAACTTCCTCATGAACCCGAGCATCCTTCACAATTCCTTTTTTCCCGACTTTTTCTTTTCCTGCTTCAAATTGCGGCTTAATTAGCGCGACGCATTCACCAGTGGGCACCAAAATGGTTTTTAAAACAGGGAGGATCAATTTTAAAGAGATAAACGATACATCAATGGTAGCAAATTCCGGAAGCCCCTTTTGAAAATCCTCCGGCTTTACATAACGGAAGTTTGTCCGTTCCATCACGATGACACGTTCATCTTGACGCAGCTTCCAATCCAATTGATTATACCCGACATCCACCGCATAACATAATTTTGCGCCGTTCTGCAAGGCGCAGTCGGTAAATCCTCCCGTAGAAGAGCCGACATCTACCATAATTTTTCCTGCCACACTGATTTCAAATTGTTTCAATGCCTTTTCCAGCTTTAAACCGCCTCTTGAAACATAAGGGATCGCATCTCCCTTTACAGTTAACGGGATGTCGCGATCAATTTTTTCGCCAGGCTTATCCAATCGTTTTTCATTTGAATAAACAAGCCCGGCCATAACGGCCCTTTTTGCTTTTTCTCTCGTTTCTGCAAGTCCTCTTTCTACAAGCAATACATCTAAACGTTCCTTTTTACCCATATTTGATTCCTTTTTCTTTTTTTGGTATTACTTCGAGCACATTTTTTATTATTCCTTCTTTTGTTAATCCAATCTCTTCTAACAGTTTTTCCACGCTTCCATGCTCGATAAAGCGATCTGGAATTCCCATTCTTTTCATTGTAAGATTTGTAAAGCCATGCTTTTCAGCAAATTCTAATACCGAGCTGCCAAAACCGCCTTCAAGAACTGCTTCCTCTACTGTTAAAATCGGTATTCCTTCGTTGAAAATCTCAAGAAGCATTTTCTCATCAAGCGGCTTTAAAAAGCGGGCATTGACGACTCGAACGGAAACATTATTTTTGGCAAGTGCTTTCGCTGCATCCAATGCCATTTTAATCGTCGTTCCAAATGTTAAAATGACAGCATCTTTACCTTGTAAAAGAACTTCCCACGTACCGATCGGAATTTCTTTCAGCTCAGGATCAAGAGGCACACCCAATCCTGTTCCTCTCGGATAGCGAAGAGCGATCGGCCCTTCATCGTACTTCAGAGCCGTATAAACCATATGCTGTCCTTCATTTTCGTCTTTCGCCATCATTAATACAATGTTTGGTATATGGCGCAAAAAAGCGATGTCAAATACTCCCTGATGGGTTTCTCCGTCAGCTCCGACGAGTCCTGCGCGGTCAATTCCGAAAAACACATTTAAGTTTTGTCGGCAAATGTCATGAACCATTTGGTCATAACCGCGCTGCAAAAAGGTTGAATAGATTGCCAAAAACGGCTTCATATTGGCAGCAGCAAGTCCTCCTGCAAGCGTCACCGCATGCTGCTCGGCAATACCGACATCAAACATTCTGTCCGGAAATTCTTCTCGGAATTTTTCAAGTTTCGAACCAACCGGCATGGCTGGTGTAATTGCAACAATTCTTTCATCGTTTCTCGCTAATTTTCGAACTGTTTCACTTACTAATTCACTCCAAGACGGAGCCGATATTTTCGGTTTAACAAAATCGCCTGTTTCAATTTTATACGGGCCTGTTCCATGCCATGTTCCAACCTTGTCTTTTTCGGCAGGCAAATAGCCCTTTCCTTTTTTCGTGATAACATGCAGCAAAACAGGGCCTTTTGTTTTTTTGGCATAACTAATGTTTTCCATCAATGCCTGAAAATCATGTCCGTCAATCGGTCCAAAATAGGTAAAGCCAAGCTCCTCAAAAAACATGCCCGAAACGAATAAATATTTCAGACTGTCTTTAAGCCGTTCTGCTGTTGAGGCAAGCTTTCCTCCGACAGCTGGAATTTTTTTTAACAAGTATTCCAACTCTTCTTTTACCCAGTGATATTTGCCCGTTGTTCTTAATCTTCCAAGTATATGATGAAGAGCACCGACGTTTGGAGCAATAGACATTTCATTATCGTTTAACACAACAATAATATCCTTTTGTTCATGGCCGATGTGATTCAATGCTTCAAGCGCCATGCCTCCGGTTAAAGCACCGTCGCCGATAATCGGCACAATATATTCATCCGTTCCTTTTAAATCGCGGGCAATAACCATTCCCATTGCCGCAGAAAGTGAAGTTGAACTGTGCCCCGTTTCCCAAACATCGTGCTCGCTTTCTGAACGCTTCGGAAAACCGGACAATCCTTTATACTGCCTCAACGTATCAAACTCTTTCGCCCTGCCTGTCAAAATTTTATGAACGTACGCCTGGTGACCTACATCCCAAATAAATTTATCTTTCGGGCTGTCAAACATTTTATGTAAAGATATTGTCAGCTCAACTACTCCTAAATTTGGTCCAATATGTCCGCCGGTCACTGACAGCTTTTCAATTAAAAATTGGCGAATTTCCGCGCTCAATTGCTCCAGTTCTTTTATTGAAAACTTTTTCAGAAATTTTGGATTTTCGATGGACAATAGATCCAAAACGGATCACTCACTTTCGCTTTTTAGATATGCTTGCTTTTTTATGATTCTTTCCTTTTTTCTCTTTCATCAAAACAATATTAAATCTTTTTTCAAAAAAATAAAATATCTTTCCGACATAAAAAATAATCGGAGTTGAAAAACGGATTGCAAACGCCTTTCCAAACGCTTTTCCTCCGACAGTAAGAGCAGCTACAATGCTTGTGAATACGATTGAAATCGTAAACTCAAGCGCCGAAGTTTGACGGTCGGCAAACGTCAGCGCCAGCTGCACTACGACAACAGCCGAGGCTGTTCCGCTGATTATGCCGGAAATATCGCCAATAACATCGTTGCAAAAGTTCGAAAAGCGATCGGCATTTCGGATAATTTGAATGGCATGCTTGGCACCGCTCACACGCTTTGACGCCATCGCATGAAACGGAACCTCATCTGCTGATGTGGCAGCAATGCCGAGCATATCAAAAAAAATGCCGATTAAAACGATCACAAAAACGATCATCATACCGGCAGCCCATCCGACGCCTTCCAGAAGAACAGTTGATACAATTGAAAAAAGAGCCGCTAACACGAATGTGATAACGGCAATTCCTAAACTCCATCGTATTGAATATCGAATTAGCTCTTTCATCATGAAATGCATAACACCTGATTTCTATGTAAAAACTATATATAACGGAAATGGAGTGGTCATATATAGAGTAAACATTACGGCTTAGGTCCAGTAGGTTTTCCCAGTCAAGTACCAGGCGTTGCCGCCCCGGCGGTTTCCCTTTAAACCTGACTTAGCGCTGTCGCCAAACGCTAGACTGGATTGCCACTTAGTCCGTACTACAATCCTCTATATATGTCATGTGAACAGTCTAGGAGTTTTCCTCAAACAGCCTTTAGCCGGTTCCTAGCCTCTTTTGCAGAGCCGATTTCATATGTCACATAAGAAACTCTTTCATTGGCCATATGAAAAAGTTCCTTGTTTCCATAATCCCCTCGGCCTCCACTCAAGGCAGGCTACGCTGTCCGCGCCTCATTGCACTATGAAGCGCGTAGACAGGTTCATACCCATTTTGCACATAAAATGGGCCTCCGCGGAAAGAGGGTCAACGCCCACATGCCATTGTGGATCGCCCTCTAACCTTAACCCCCAGCATCAACCCAAGGCTGGGCGCCTCAAGCCAACACCAGGAACTTCATCGATGTGCCCTTTAGCGGATTTTTAGGCCCGCCTTCAGAACCGGAGGGCTGACTAGAATACTGCACCACTCCATCATGTTTTCTGACAGAATTATATCATATAGGAGTGTTTTCCTCAACTTGTTGGAGAATGCACACATTCAAATGCGAATCCCGTTCCTCACATTTTGTCGACCCGTTGGAGGTGCACCGAATTTTCATCGTTTAATGTTCGCGCTCCCCAATTAAATCACAAAACGATAATAGAAGCTCATTGTTTATGGAACATGTTTGCAAAATAGCCTTTGATGTTTCAATATGCTCCGACAATTTTTCCTTTGCGCCTTCCAAAGACAGTACGGACAAATACGTTGTTTTTTTATTCTCTTCATCGGAACCAACAGGCTTTCCGATCTTTTCTTCGTCTCCTTCAACATCTAATATGTCATCTTTAATTTGGAAGGCAATGCCTATATGGTATGCGAATTCCTTTAATTTATTTATTTCTTCAATCGACGCCTCAGCAATGATGGCACCTGCAATAATACTGAAAGCCAGAAGCTTTGCTGTTTTATGCTCATGAATATATTCAAGCTGTTTTAAAGTTAATTGTTTGTTTTCTCCTTCCATGTCGGCAACTTGTCCGCCAACCATTCCTTCTGCACCAGCCGCCTTTGAAAGCTCTGAAATGAGCGTCAATTTTACGCGATCTGAAAGCTCTTCAGCATCAGCAATCAGCCGAAAGCTTTCAGTCAGTAATCCGTCACCTGCCAGCACGGCTATGGCTTCTCCATATACTTTATGATTGGTCGGCTTTCCTCTTCTAAAATCATCATTGTCCATGCATGGAAGGTCATCATGAATGAGCGAATACGTATGAATCAATTCCACCGCACATGCGACCGGGTAACCAATTTTCTCTTCTTTTCCATACGAATGGAGAACGGCAAGCAAGAGCATAGGGCGCAGACGTTTCCCGCCGGCATTTAAGGAATAAAGCATCGATTCTTTAATAATTTTCGGGGCATTTAATCTTTCAATATATGTGGGAAGAACGGAATCAATGGCAGCTTTGCGCGTTTTTAAGTATTCCGGAAAAGACATCACTTTTGTTCTTCCTCCTGTGCTTGGAAAGGTTTGATCGTTCCATCTTCATCAAGAATAAAATCCAATTGCTTTTCAGCTTGCGTTAATTTTTCATGGCAAAGCTTTGAAAGCTTCATTCCTTCTTGAAAATATTGGATCGCCTGTTCTAATGGAACATCCCCGTCTTCTAATTTTAAAACAATTGCTTCCAGCTCTTTCATCGCTTCTTCAAACGTTAATTCTTTTTGATCATTCATGATCTTCTCTCCTCAATTTCAGATACTTCACAATGGATGGTCCCGTCCTGCAATTTAATTTGAATAAAATCCCCTTCAGCCGTTTGTTTTACGCTCTTTACCAGCTTATCTTGTTTATACACAAGGCTGTATCCACGTTCCATAATCTTTAATGGGCTGAGTGCATCAAGTTTAGAAGCCAATGCTTGAAAGCGATTCAGCTTCTGTTGATATAAAGCTGTCATCTCGCGCAGCATTTTTTTGTCCAGATCCTTCATTCTTGTCTTCGCCCGCTCAATTTGGTCATATGGAAGTTCGTTTTTAAGACGATTCGTCAATAACAAGTATCGGTTCGTTTGATCGCTTAAGTAACGTTTTCCTGCTTTTTTAAACCTTTCGAATAAAATGTCCAGCTCCTGTTCCTTTTGCATATAAAGCTTTTTCGGATATTTGAATGCATATGAGTTGGTTAAGCGGAAAAGCTTGAGCTTTTCCTTTTTGATCCGTTCCTTTAAAGCGTTCGTCATTCTAATGTTCCGTTCCCGGATCTTTTCGATTAAATCCGTTATATTAGGAACAGCCAGCTCTGCTGCTCCGGTTGGAGTCGGCGCCCGAAGATCGGCGACAAAATCTGCGATTGTATAATCTGTTTCATGGCCTACAGCAGATATAACGGGTATTTTTGATTTAAAAATTTCCCTTGCCACCATCTCTTCATTGAAAGCCCACAACTCTTCAATCGATCCGCCTCCTCTTCCAACAATGAGGACATCGAAATAACCGAGGGAGTTGGCAAGCTGTATTTTATTCACAATCGATTTTCCCGCTTGTACACCTTGAACAATTGCGGGAATAACCACCACTTTTGCCACAGGGTATCTTCGTTTGATCGTTGTGATGATATCCCTGACGGCTGCACCTGTCGGCGATGTGATCACACCGATCGTCTTTGGAAAGGCAGGAATCGTTTTTTTATGCTTGACATCGAACAGCCCTTCTTGCTCCAATTTTTTTTTCAGCTGCTCGAATGCAAGATAAAGCCCTCCTACTCCATCAGGCTCCATTTCCTTTGCATAAATTTGGTATATTCCTCCGGGCTGGTAAATGGTAATTTCACCGCGTACCAATACGTTCATCCCGTCCTCTGGGCGAAATGGAAGAGAACGGTTAAAACTTGAAAACATAACCGCCTGTATTCTGGCATGCTCGTCCTTTAACGTAAAATAAATATGTCCGCTGTCATGAATTTTTACGTTTGATAATTCGCCTTTTACCCAAATATCGCGCAAATGTGGATCAACATCAAATTTTCGCTTAAGGTATTTTGTTAACGCCGAAACGGTTACAAATTTTTTGTTACTCATGAACAACTCCTTTAAAGCAAGTTTATGGACGTACCCGCTTCTTTGCGGATTTAACCGTATTATAAACCAGCATCGTAATCGTCATTGGACCTACTCCGCCGGGAACAGGAGTAATGGCGCTTGCTTTTTCTTTTGCCTCATCAAATTTTACATCGCCTACAAGTTTTCCGTTCTCAAGTCTATTGACGCCAACATCTATTACGACTGCACCTTCTTTAATATGATCAGCACCTATGAAATGAGGACGCCCGACAGCAACGATTAAAATATCTCCTTGGATCGTATGCTCCCGTAAATTTTTCGTTTTCGAATGGCAATATGTAACCGTTGCATTTTCGTTTAGAAGCAATTGTCCGACCGGTTTTCCGACAATATTGCTTCTGCCAACAACGACAACATGCTTTCCGGGAATTTCGATATTTGCAGATTTGATCATTTCAACAATTCCGGCCGGTGTGCACGGCAAAAACGCATCCTGTCCCGTCATCATGCGTCCAACATTAATCGGATGAAAGCCATCCACATCTTTTTCTGGAGAAATTTTTTCAATGACTGCTGTTTCATCAATATGGTCAGGTAACGGAAGCTGAACAAGAATTCCGTCATAACGATCGTCCTGATTATATTTTTCTATCACTTCAAGCAGTTCTTCTTGTGAAATCGACTCCTCCAAATGTTCCAGCTTAAAAGAAACGCCGATTTCCTCCGAAGCTTTTTGCTTCCCCTTAATGTAAGAAAGGGAAGCAGGATTGTTCCCAACTAAAATAATGGCAAGGCCGGGTGTTACCCCTTTTTCCTTTAATTGTTCCACTTCTTTTTTTAACTCGCTTCGCATTTCTTTTGCCAATTCTTTTCCGTCAATAATCGTCGCCACCATCTTTTTCCTCCTAAGCTTTTTTTTCTAACTCTTCTTTTATACTTGAGAGGACACCATTTACAAATTTGCTCGACTGAACATCTCCGAACATTTTAGCAAGTTCAATCGCTTCATCAATTGTTACATTGAACGGAATATCCGGTTCATATTTCATCTCATATACAGCTAAACGCAAAATGGCACGGTCAATGTTAGCCAATCTTTCCAATTTCCAATTGGTTAAATTCCTTTTTATCAATTCGTCAATTTCGTTTTGATGTTCAACCGTTCCGAGTACAAGCTTATTTAAAAATGGATCATGTTCATTACCGTCCAAAACATGATTGATGGCTTCCTCAGGAAGCGCTTCAGCCAAGTCAATTTGAAACAGTGCCTGCAATGCCTTTTTCCTAGCTGTTCTCCGTTTCATCTTTTTGCTCCTTTTTTCAAACTATGTCGAAATGTCATATATGAATCATATCATAACTGCCTCTTGTATCACATATGAAAGTTTATCCGAAAAGAAATTTCAGAATCTTTCTTATTATTCTTTATTTTAAACAAAAAAGGGGAGGATATCCTCCGCCTTTACATTTCCTCTTGAATTTCAGGCTCTTCCGTCTTCGTTTCAAACTGAATGCCCACTACATGAATGTTGATTTCGTTGATTTCAAGCGCCGTCATCGTTAAAAGCGTTTGACGAATGTTTTCTTGTACTTTCTGTGCAACAGCCGGAATGGAAACCCCGAAATTCATGACACAATATACATCAATGACAATGCCTTCTTCACCTAAGTCTACTTTTACGCCTTTACCATGATTTTTTTTGCCAAAGCGTTCAGCGACTCCTGAAGCGAAATTGCCGCGCATTTGGGCTACCCCTTCTATTTCAGATGCGGCAATTCCGGCGATGACTTCAATGACTTCCGGAGCGATTTCCACTTTTCCAAAGCTTGCTTCATGATTCATTTCCAATCCTGTATCTTTCAAATAGTACACCTCCAAAATTATGACATGATTTTATAATTTTCAAGAAATCTAGTGTTGAACTCCCCGCTGATAAATTTTTCATGATCCATTAATTTCAGGTGGAAAGGTATGGTTGTATGCACTCCTTCTATAACAAATTCACTTAAAGCTCTTTTCATTTTGGCTATCGCTTCTTCCCTTGTCGCTCCGTGTGTAATCAGCTTTGCGACCATTGAATCATAATATGGCGGAATGGAATAGCCAGGGTAGCAGGCAGAATCAATGCGGACACCCGGTCCGCCCGGAGGCAGGTACATTTCGATTTTACCAGCTGAAGGCATAAAATTCTTTTCCGGGTTTTCTGCGTTAATTCTACATTCGATCGCCCAGCCGTTAAATGTAATGTCTTTCTGTTCAAAGCTTAGTGGTTCGTTTGCTGCAATCTTGATCTGCTCTTTGATCAGATCAATGCCTGTGACCATTTCAGTAACAGGATGCTCAACTTGAATGCGGGTATTCATTTCCATGAAATAAAATTGCTCATTTTTATAATCAAAAATGAATTCCACTGTACCTGCACCGGAATAACGCACCGCTTTGGCTGCTTTTACAGCCGCTTCCCCCATTTTATGTCGCATTTTATCAGATAGTGCAGGAGAAGGAGTTTCTTCCACCAGCTTTTGTAAGCGCCTTTGAATGCTGCAGTCCCTTTCACCTAAATGAACGACGTTTCCATGGTGATCGGCAAGAATTTGGATTTCAACATGGCGGAAATCTTCAATACATTTTTCAATGTAAACGCCTGGGTTTCCAAATGCTGTTTGCGCTTCCTGCTGAGTAATTTGGATCCCTTTCCGCAAGCTTTCTTCGTCATTCGCAACGCGTATTCCTTTTCCTCCGCCTCCGGCGGCTGCTTTAATAATGACTGGATAACCGATTTGATTTGCGATCTCAACTGCTTCCTCTTCGCTTTTAATGATCCCTTTTGACCCAGGCACAATCGGAACACCCGCCTGCCGCATTGTTTCCCTAGCAACATCTTTTTTTCCCATTTTTGTGATTGCTTCTGGACTAGGGCCTACAAAAACAATGTTGCAATCATTGCAAAGCTCGGCGAAATCAGCGTTTTCTGCCAAAAATCCGTAGCCTGGATGAATGGCTTCTGATCCAGTCAACGTCGCTACACTCACGATGTTCGTAAAGTTTAAATAGCTGTCTTTAGATGCAGTCGGTCCTATGCAATACGCTTCATCTGCAAGCTGAACATGCAAGGAGTCTTTATCCGCCTCAGAATATATGGCGACTGTTTCGATCCCTAATTCCTTGCAGGCGCGTATGATTCTTACTGCAATTTCTCCTCTGTTTGCTATCAGCAATTTTTTAAACATTTTCTTTCCCTCACTCTGGTTTTACAAGGAATAATGGTTGTCCGTATTCAACAAGCTGACCGTTCTCAACTAAAATGTCGACAATTTCGCCTTTTACTTCCGCTTCAATCTCATTAAATAATTTCATTGCCTCTACAATGCAAACAACGGTATTCTCTTTTACTTTTGATCCTATTGTAACATAAGGATCTGCATCTGGGTTTGGAGCAGCATAAAATGTGCCGACCATCGGCGAAGTAATTTTATGTAAATTTTCTGTTTTCTGCTCGCTTTCTTCTTTCGGCAAATGCACCTCTTTTTTCGGCTGTTCTAAAGATTCAGCAGCTGGCTGCTTTGGCAAAGCTTGAATTTCAGAAGCATTGTTATAGACAACATGCTGACCAGCGCGAGCCGCAGTTTTTTTTAATTGGACCTTTGCCCCTTCGCTTTCATATGTAAATTCATCAATGGATGAATCATCGATCAATTTGATGATTTCCTTTATTTCCTTAAAATTTAACATGAAAAAACACTCCTTAAAATGAATTCCAATTTGCTAGATATTATCATCAAGTATTAAAAGTAACTATCATTTATGATACGATAACTTTTTGCTAAAATTCAATAACTATTAAAAATATGAGCAAACAATTCAAAGCAGCTTTTTCTTCACATGAAAAAATCCCCGATTTTTTTCGGGGAGTCATGTTACTTTGCTATTTCAAATGTTACGGCAACATCCTGCATGGACTGGATTTCATCCTTCACCAATTGAATCAGTTCGTTTGCTTGCTGCGGGGAGTGTTCTTTCGCTTTTACGGTAATTCTCACCTTGTCTCCATCAGCGCGAACTAATGCATCCTCGTAGCCTTTTGTTTTGATAAGTGTTTCTAATACCTTCTCTTTCTCTGACAGCTTGGATAATTCGCGCATCTCCTCATATGCATTGTTTTTTTCCTCAGATGAGACATCATTGGACCCAATAATTGTCTCCAGCTCCTGCTTGCGTTCACTTCTTTCATCTTCCACTTCCATTCTCAGCGCAGTAAATAAATCATCGTCCGTTATTGTGGAGACTACCGATCCATCTTCTGCGCTGGACTGCTTGCTCGATTGTTCTTTTTCTTGCTGCTTCGCATCAGTTTTTTGTTGCTCTGTTTGTTCTTTATTATTGTCATTTCCGCTTTCTTTTTCATTCGAATTCGTCTCTGTATCCGTCAACACCACATCAGGGGAAGATCCTCCTTCAGGAGATGTAATGTAATAAACGGACAGCACAACAACTAAACTTAACATGGTTAATAACCAAACAGTTTGTTTTTTTAACATGTCAAGCATCCTCCTTTACTTTTTTGGCAATACGGCTACTCTATGACTATCGACATCAAGCACCCTTGTAACTGCATCGGTGATCATTTTTTTTATTTGAACGTTTTCAGCACCTTTTGCTACTACTAACACTCCGCGTATTTTCGGCTTTTCGGTTTTTACAACGATGGGTGATTCTTGATCCCCTTTTCGAATGATTACCACTTGTTCGTCAACAGATTTATCTTCCACCTGCCGCTTTCCGCCTTCACGGTCCGTCTCATCTGTCGTTTGGTTTTGAATCGAGCGATTTTTTTCCAACACACTTTCAGATGAAGAGTCAACATTGACAATAACTTCTACCTCACCTACGCCTGAAATGGACTGAAGCGCTCCTTTTAGCTCATTTGCATACTGCTGTTCATAACGTTCAATTGTTCCTTTTTCACTTGTTGTTTGTTTAAATGCGGGCTCAACATCCTCTTCTTCTGCAGCGGTGTTTATCGTTTCTACTGTTTTGCTTTCGCCGGATAAAAAACTGCCGATCAGCATAAAAGCGATTCCAAGCGTCAAAAGTATAAGCATGAATGGATAGGTGGCTGATTTTTTGAGCATATCTCGTCCGGGAAGAAGAGAGGCTAGTCGCTGCAAAAAATTTTTCCTATCATTCACTTAGGCCGCCTCCTTCCATTTCAATCGAAATTTTTTCTTTCGATACTCCCCATGTTTCAGCAAGCTGGGCAATTATTTCGTTTTCATTTGCGAGCATTTTTTTGTCTTCTTCGTTCATGTTGATTTCAACCGGTTTAACCGTTTCAACCGTGTGGGGAAGATCTTTTTCTTCCACGAAAACTGTAACTTGCTTTAAATCGTTTTCTGATTCAATCTTCTCTTTTGTTTCATCAACCGAAAGATGAATTTTTTGAACCTTTAAACCATAGTTTTCTACCAGCTCCTCTTCCGCTAAATTTTTCATTTGGACAGCCATTTGTTCTAAAATATATGCACGGTTGTTAGCTTGTATTTCATTTTTCTTAAATTCTATTGATTTTTTTATTGAATCTTCTTTTGCTTCCGAGTTCAGCAGCTCCTCGGATAACAAGTTCGGAAAATCATAGGAAAATATTTTTAAAATCGGCGTAAGAATGACAGACACTAATAATAAACTAACAACGACTTTTACATATTTTTGCATTGCGGATCTCGGCAGCAGCATATCTAAAATAATGGCAATAAAAATAAATAATATGATATTAGTGACCCATTCGGTGATGAATGACATATACCACCACTCCTATCGAACCATCATGGTGACATTGCTCGCTGCGATAATAACTGTAATGCTTAAAAAAAACATGAACGATACAAGGATCAGTGCCGCTAGTATATAGATGATGCTCTTGGAGATGATGTCTAAACAGGAGATAATCTCTCCCGGCCCTAAAGGCTGCAAAACGGCAGCGGCAAATTTATAGATAAAGGCAATCGCCAGTACTTTCATTGCCGGAAAAATGGTGATCAAAAAGAGAATGGCAACACCAATGACGCCAATTGTGTTTTTTAACAGCATCGATGCGCTGAAGAGCGTATCAGCCGCTTCCGTAAACATTTTTCCAAGCACAGGTATAAAGTTTCCCGTTATAAACTTTGTCGTCCGCAAGGCGATCCCGTCTGTCACAGCTGCCGTCGCCCCCTGGACAGAAATCACTCCTAAAAAAATGGTTAAGAAAATGCCTAAAAGCCAGATGCTAATGCTTCTGAACAGCTGAGCAAGCTGAGTAACTTTATATTGATCCGTCATCGTGCTGATTAAAAATAACAAAGAAGACAAAAACAGCAGAGGGAGAACAATTTTTTCAATCAACAAACCGCTTCCGTTCATCAAGAAAATGGTAATGGGGTGAAAAAATGCAGCCGAAGCAACTCCTCCAGATGACGCCATTAAAGCTATTAACATCGGAATTAAGGCTAGAAGAAAGCTTGTCATCCCGTTAATCGCATTCGTTGCATAGGAAATGGCTACGTGAAAACTGTTTAAAGCTAAAATGACAAGCACCATATAAACAATGGAGTAAGCAACTTTGCTCACATTTTTTTCTTCAAAGGCGTTTTGTAAATGCTGGAGAAGAACGCTAAATATCGTTAAAATGATAATGGTTCCAAGAAGCTTTCCGTTTGCCAAGATTTCATGTAAAAGAAATTTCAAAATGCCAACGGCCCACTCTTTTATAGAAAATTGTTTTTCACCTTTAATAAAATCCATCAAGCTTCCCTTCTGGCTTTCCGGAAGAAGTCCTCCGTATGTCGTCATAATGTCATTCCAAAAATTTTTAATTTCCTCAATCCCAAGCTCGTCCATTTGTTCTGCCATATATTCTTGTTGAATCGCTTCTTCTTTTGGAGGATCTGCCGAGGAATTTTGCTCTTGAGAGGCTTGTACCATGTTTGGCACAGCGAAAGCAAAAAACGCCAAAAAAAGGATGCCGCGAAAAAATGATGACTGAATCCCCATCACCCCCTTAAAATTATATATTTGGGAGAAGCTTAATCATCGTTTGTATAATCACCGTCATGATCGGAATTGCCATAGATAAGATTAAAATTTTCCCTGCCAATTCAATTTTGGATGCAATGGAGCCTTGTCCGGCATCTTTCGTAATTTGCGCACCAAATTCAGCAATATAGGCAATTCCGATGATTTTTAAAATGGTTTCGACATAAATCAAATCAATGCTTGCTTCATTCGCAATTCTTTCGACCATTCGAATCAATTCATAAATTTGATCCACTAAAAAAAGAAAAATGGAGACACCGGTAAAGACGATTAATAGAAAGGCAAAGGTCGGCTTTTGTTCTTTTATGACAAGAGCGAGCAAAGTTGCAATCAATCCTAGCCCGACAATTTGAAAAATTTCAATCTCCAAAACCTCCTATCCTTGAAAAAGAAAAACCGCTTTAATTTTTTGGAACAAATCGTTGACAATGGAAGCAACCATAAAAAGTATGTAAATAAATCCCAACAATGTAACCCATTGGGCGTACTCTTTCTTCCCCATTTGATCTAAAATGGTATGAAGAAACGCAACGATAATTCCGATTCCAGCGATTTGGAAAATTGTGTTGACGTCAACACCCATGTCCCTTTCTCCTCCCAGCTTATATCGCTACATCAAAAGAATGATAATGAGCAATCCCGCTAAAAATCCTAAGCTTTTCGTCATTTTTCCGTAATGCTCTTGATTAAACAGCGCTTCTTTTTCTTCTTTTTCCAAATGAGCCATTGTCAATTTAATATGCTTTTGCTGGCTGATTAAATCATGCTGCCCCAATGTTTCTCCAAATTGCTTTAAAACTTCCAATTCCCCTTCCTTCAGCGATGTATAAGGCCATATTTCAAGCAGACTGCTTTCCCATGCACTTTTCACATCAATGTCGCCTTGCGATAATTTCTCAGAAAATAATGTAAATAGATTAGAAAGCGGAGGGGCTGCCTGTTTGGCAATATGAAGCGATGCATCCTGCAATGGTGTGTGGCCGTACATGATCTCAGCTTCCAAGCTTTGCAAAGAAACCTTTAATTGCCGCAATTGTCTTGTCCGCTCTGTCAATCTTTTAGCCGAATCAAACCCAATCCATGTTGTTGCTAATAAGATGAATAAAGACCCTAACAATTTCATCGCTATTTCACACCTGCTTTATACACAATCTCTTTTTCTTTTTTTCCAAATATACGGGAAACCGTCCCTGGAGTACCTTTTTTCTCCAATTCCATGTATCGGTCAAAAATGCCTAATTGAATAAGTTCTCTTAAGGTCGGACGGTGCAGCAAATCTTCAAAGCATTCGCCATGAGCGCTCACAAACAGCTGAACACCGCTGTTCACAGCTTCCATTAATGCATCGGTATCTTCCTTACGCCCTATTTCATCAGCAATAATGATGTCAGGGCTCATCGAACGGATCAACATCATCATCCCGTCTGCTTTCGGGCATCCGTCCAATACATCAATGCGAAGACCAAAAGTAAATTGCGGAATTCCTTTTACACTGCCGGCTATTTCTGATCTTTCATCCACAATGCCGACCTTTTGAGGCGGGATCGTTTTAACCCCAGTACTTATGATCCGGGCAAAATCACGCAGCAGAGTCGTTTTTCCTGATTGGGGAGGTCCAAAAATAAGCGTATTTAACCATTTTTTTTCATATACATAAGGAATATATTGCTCAGCCAGGCCTATTTTCTCCCTTGCTATCCGGATATTAAAAGATGTAACGTGCCGTATGGCTTTGACATTGCCGTTTTCTGTAATCACTTTTCCAGCAAGGCCGATCCGGTGCCCTCCTCCAATCGTAATAAAACCTCTCTTTAATTCTTCCTCCAGTGTGTAAATCGAATATTGGCTGATCTTGTTTAAAATCATCATCCCGTCTTCTTTTGTCGCCTCGTAGTGAAGAAAGTGCGGTTTGCCGAAAGCGATGATTTCAATCGGCTTGTACAAACGTATGCGAATTTCTTCCATCTGTTCAAAAAAAGAAGAAGGAAGCTGCTTTAATTCATTTGCAATTGTTTCGGGAAAAATTGAGATGATTTCTTTCAATCTTCCTTCCCCCTTTAATACCTTATTTATTTTCAATGTATGCAAGCTTGGCCACTTTATGACTACCGTTTCTCTTATTCCTTTTTTTTGCATTTATCATTTCAATAGAATTTGATAGAATTTTCTGATTTTAACAGTTATAATGGAGTTAGGGGGTGGTGAGTGAATGTTGGTTCAAATTTATGATGGACTTGTATGGCTTCTTGCGGCTTTTATTTATATTGTTATACCTTTTGCCGTTTTCAGTGAATTGAGGAAAAAGAAAAAAGCGTGGATGGATCATTAAAGGTGGACAAGCTGTATTTGAATCCTGTTCAAAAAAAGGCCAGGTTGGAAAGCTTGTGTATTCTGATCTTTTATAAACGATTGCGAAAATAGCTATAAAATCTTTCTTTTCAAAAAAATAACCCACAGAAATCAGTTAGAATTCTGCGGGTCTTTTCGTTTTCTTTGACTTTTTTCATTATTTTTTTTAAGAATAATTACGCACGGGAAACATAAGAACCGTCAGAAGTATTGACGATAATAACGTCCCCTTCATTAACGAAAAACGGCACTTGCACGACAAGCCCTGTTTCAAGCGTAGCCGGTTTAGAGCCGCCTGATGCAGTGTCCCCTTTAATGCCAGGTTCTGTTTCCGTAACAGTTAATTCAACCGTGTTCGGAAGCTCAATTCCGATTGTTTCGCCTTGATACATCATGATGTATACTTCCATATTTTCTTTCAAAAACTTCAACTCATATTCAATTTGTTTTGAAGTAAGCTCAATTTGTTCATACGATTCTGTGTCCATGAAAACGTGCTGATCGCCATTTGCATACAAATATTGCATTTTCCGGGTGTCAATTTGAGCACGTGCTACTTTTTCGCCAGCCCGAAACGTTTTTTCTTGGATGGCACCTGTCCGAAGGTTGCGCAATTTTGAACGAACGAACGCCGCCCCTTTACCAGGCTTTACATGCTGGAATTCAAGAACGCGCCAAATCCCCCCATCGACTTCAATCGTTAAACCTGTACGAAAATCATTTACAGAAATCATATTTGGTCCTCCTATTACATTTTCTTTAACAACATTGATTGGGGCACTCGCTAGAGAATGATGAGCTCTTTCTTCGAATGAGTCAACACTTCATTTCCGTGCTCAGTGATCAAAATATCATCCTCAATTCTTACCCCGCCTTTTCCTGGAAGGTATATACCAGGTTCAACCGTGACCACCATGCCTGGCTGAAGAACGGTATCAGAGCGAGCTGATAGTGTCGGTCCTTCATGGATTTCAAGTCCGATTCCATGTCCAGTTGAATGACCGAAATATTCCCCGTACCCTTTATCCTCAATGTAGGTACGTGTAACAGCATCCGCTTCCCTTCCAGTCATTCCAGACTTGATTTCGCGCACGCCTTTCTTTTGTGCTTCAAGCACGATGTTATAAATTTCTTTCATTTCATCTCCAGGATCTCCAACAGCAATTGTCCGCGTCATATCTGAACAGTATCCTTTATAATAGGCGCCAAAGTCAAACGTTACAAGCTCTCCCTTTTCAATTGGTTTTTCACTTGCTACACCATGGGGAAGGGCTGACCGATAACCTGACGCGACAATCGTATCGAAAGATGAGGAAGCTGCTCCTTTTTTTCGCATAAAAAATTCGAGCTCATTCGCTAGTTCAATCTCTCTCACACCTGGACGGATCATATGTAAAATGTGTGTAAAGGCAGCATCAACGATTTCAGCGGCTTCCTTTAATATCTTAATCTCTTCATCAGTCTTTATCAAGCGCAACTTTTCCACAATATTTGAGACAGGAACGAATTCAATCCCTTTTAAAACATCCTTGTACGATGTGTATGTTGAATAAGAAAGATGATCCTGCTCAAACCCGAGCGTTTTGATCCCCATTTTCTTCGCCTGCGCAGCGACTTCTTCAAAAATCGATCCTGAATGCTGCACGATTCTAAAATGCTTTACTTGTTTTTTTGACTGTTCTACATACCGGAAATCGGTAATAAAGCATGCATCCTCTTTTGCCACCAGTGCGACCCCGGCCGTACCTGTAAATCCCGTCAAATAGCGGCGGTTATATTCGTTTGTAATGAGCATGCCGTCAATATTTAACTGTTCCATTTGTGAACGAACTTTTTCAAGCTTCATGTGTTTCCTCCCTGATCAAATGTAGTAAAGATAAAGCTGCCAATTGATAGCCGTAAAACCCTAAGCCAATTATTTGCCCTTGTGTCACCGGTGCTGTGACAGAATGATGCCGGAACGGTTCCCGTTGATTTGTATTGGAGATATGGACTTCAATTACCGGTTTTGAAATGCTGGCAATTGCATCCCGTATCGCATAGCTGTAATGAGTAAAAGCTCCTGGATTTAAAATCACTCCATCAAATTGTTGATCGGCTTCATAAAGCTTATCGATAATCTCTCCTTCATGATTCGATTGAAAAAAAGAAAATTGAACTTGTTTTTTTTCACCGAGAGATTTCAATTCATTTTCCAAATCTGCCAATGTTTTTTTTCCGTAAATATGCGGCTCCCTCACGCCTAAATAATTTAAATTCGGGCCATTGATTACAAGTATTCTCTCCATCGATTACACCTTTCTATCATGTATTAAAAAAGAATGTCCAGTATTATGAACATTCTACCATAAGATTCTTGATCTCTCATCATTTAGTTTATGATTGGATCTTGTGACCCTGACACAGTTCTATAATCTCATCATTTAGTTTATGATTGACGCTCCCCATATTCGTAGGAAATGGAATACCCGACAAAAACGCCAAACAGCACATACAAGCAGATGGAGGTGACAATGGTATTTGTACCAAGCCGACCGAGCGGATCGATTTTTAGAAAAGCCGGTCCCAGCCAGCAAAAAACAACGGCCCACAGCGCGACTCCGAAAACAATGCCTCCCCATATTGACCGAACTTTTTTGAACAGAACATAATATAAAAATGCAGTAAGTATAGAAATGATGCCTATGAAGGCAGCTCCCGCAAAATGCCCAGCGACTCCGTTCTTCCAATTATCAAAGGCAAATAACATGAGAGCTCGATTTGGCCCGATTTTCGTAAAGTTCAACACATACGCTAAATATCCTATCAAACTCCATAATACTCCGCCAGTAAAACCAATGACAACAATTTTCAGAAAAAAGGATCGGAATGGTTCTTTTTTCTTTTCCTTACCAGTAGAATTCTTTTTTTCGCTGTTAAGCATCCGTCCACCTCCCTTTTTTAATATGTCCACTTTTCTTTTCTTGATGAATTTTTCATGAAAAGTTTATTTTTTGTATAAAAAAATTTATTTCATTCATACTAAATAATGATAAAGTTTTTCACGCCGCCCTATTGGAAAAAAGACACATCCAACCTAGAGGTTTCATCTAATTTTTTGTAGAATAGTAATAAATAAAACTTTTCAATAGCTTTTTTATTATATAGATAGGCAGGTTGGTGCGTCATGAAAAACGAAAAGACTATGTATGGCGGGCAAGCGGTAATTGAAGGAGTTATGTTTGGAGGGAAGCATCATTTCGTCACAGCGATCAGGAGAAAAGACAATTCAATTGATTTTTTTCAATTGCCGCGAAAAAAACATCCTATATTATCCCGCTTCAAAAAAATTCCTTTTATTCGCGGAATTGCCGCCATTATTGAAGCAAGCGCAAACGGCTCCAAGCATTTAAGCTATTCTTCAGATCGATACGATGTTGATCCAGCCGATGATGAAAAATTATTGTCAGAAGAAAAAAAAGAGTCGAAGCTTTCACTCATTTTAGGAGCTGCTGCTGTCGGAGTGCTGTCATTTTTGCTTGGCAAATTTATCTTTACTTTAATTCCAGTGTTTATCGCAGAATGGTTCAGGCCGATCATCTCATCGGATGTGGGGCAAATTTTGCTCGAAGGCTTTTTTAAGCTTTTGCTGTTGCTTGCTTATATTTATTTCATCTCGATGACTCCTTTAGTAAAGCGTGTTTTTCAATACCATGGGGCTGAGCATAAAGTGATTAACGCCTATGAAAACGGGCTCGCTTTAACTGTTGAAAATGTACAAAAACAATCAAGACTTCATTATCGATGCGGTTCCAGTTTCATTTTGTTTACGGTTATTGTTGGAGTATTTGTGTATCTGCTCGTTCCGACAGACCCGCTTTGGCTTCGCGTTGTTGACCGAATCGCTCTTATACCGGTTGTTCTCGGCATTTCATTTGAAGTATTGCAGTTTACAAATAAGCTTCGGCATAAGCCTGTTTTAAAATATCTTGGTTATCCAGGACTATGGCTTCAGCTGCTGACGACAAAAGAACCTACAGACGATCAAGTGGAAGTAGCGATTGCAAGCTTTCAAAAGCTGCTTTTATTGGAAGAAGAGACGGAAAAAATGGAGCGTATTGGTTGATTTGATAAACGAGAGCTTTTCTTTTTCTTGAAAACGACTGATGGAGGTGGCCTTTAGATGAACCGTTTTCCCGTCCATCCCGTATTCGCCGTTATCGCTACTTTAGGAGGTTTAGGGCTTATTTATATGCTCTTTTTCAATCCAAAGACTTTTTTCAAATTATTTATTTGGGCGGTTGTCATCGGGATCATCATCCTCATTTATCGCTTAGTGATGAAAAAACGTACAAATAATGAGTATTCACAGTTTTTAAAAGCTGCGAAAAGATCGAAAAAAAGATTTAAAGATAAAAAGATACATCATGCTCAAAAGCACGTACTCCACAAAAAAAACAAAACGGCTATCTCTGCTAAAAGGCGGAGAGAAAACAATCATTTGACAGTCATCGAAGGTAAAAAAGGAAAAAAGAAAAATAGAGCTCTTTTCTAATAGGACCATTTTTTTAAAAAGGTTTCCGTTTTTTCTTTGCCGAGCTGAATTAATTCCTGTTTCTTCTCATTCGTAATTTTAAATTCCGTCGTTAAAATATTTTCAACCGGAATAAAAACGATGCTGCGTTCATGCCTTGTAGCAATATGCCTTGCATCGTGCGCTTCTTTCATCGTTTCAAATAACGCATGAAACATTGATAAAGCGTTTTTTATTTCATTTTTTGGCCTTTCCTCTATATGCGCGCTAAGCTGAAAACCGAGGATCGGTCTTTTTTTTATTTTTCCATCAAAAAGCCAAATCGGGAAATTGCTGAGCACTCCTCCATCGACAACAATACTGACGCCATCCTTCGTCCATAGTTTGACAGGTTCAAAAAAATACGGGAGGCATGAGCTCATTCTGACTGCCTTTGCAACAGAAAATCTATTAGGATTGATTCCATATTTGCTTAAATCGTCCGGCAATACAACAATTTTTCCGTTCGTAAGGTCGGAGGCAATCACACGAAGCTTTCCTTTCGGCAAATCTGCAAATGTTGAAACTCCTTTTGCTTTTAATTTTTCTTCCATCCATTCTTCTAAAAATTGTCCTTTATATAGTCCCATCCGCCAATAAACACTGATCCATTTCATGAGCATAAATGACATAATTCCTTTTCTTTTATCTAAAAACTTTCGCAGCTCTAAGCTGTCCATCAAAGAAAGGATTTCATCACTTTTGTAGCCGGCTGCAATGAGAGCGGCAATGATCGAACCGGCGCTCGTGCCAGCAACCCTGGCGAATTCAAATCCTTTTTCCTCCAAGGCCTTGTATGCTCCAATAAAAGCGAAGCCTTTGATCCCTCCACCAGAAAAAACACCGTCAATTTTCAAAGCATTCCCTCCTTACTATTCCGTTACTACATTTTAAGAAGGGAAAACGATGTTTAGAAGTTTGTTTTCAATAAAAGAATAAAGCAGCAGAACAAGTCTGCCGCTTTATTATAATCCACATTTCAATTGGGCACCGCATTTTGTACAAGTATTGCAGCCGCCGATTTCTTGAACCTTTCCTTCCCGGCAAACAGGACATGTATTGCCGACTTCGTTGCCATATGTGACATCAGTTGAGCGCAAATCTTGAACAGTGTTCATTAACACAACTTTACCTTCATTTTCTTTCGTCGATTCCGGAATGTCGTCATTCAATACATTTTCTTCCGCTTTTAATGTCAGGACTTGGGTATCACGGCTTCCGTCTACATAAACAGTTCCGCCTTTTGCTCCGCCCTTCCATAGGCGCTCATATACTTTTTGCACTTGATCAACTGTATAGCCTTTCGGCGCATTTACTGTTTTGGAAAGGCTTGAATCGACCCATCGTTGAATGATGCATTGCACATCGGCATGAGCTTCAGGCGACAAGTCCATCGCTGACACAAACCAATGCGGTAAATGATTCGGATCAGCTTCCGGATGTTCGTTTAAATATTCTTGAACGATATCCGCTTTTACTTCAATAAATTTGCCAAGACGCCCGCTTCGGTAGTACGAGAAGGAGAAATATGGCTCAAGACCTGTAGAAACGCCAACCATAGTGCCAGTTGATCCTGTCGGTGCTACCGTCAGCAAATGCGAGTTGCGAATACCATATTTTAAAATGTTTTCGCGAATATCTTCCGGCATTTTTTTCATATATCCTGTATTAATGAAGGCTTGTCTTAATTTTTGCGTCTCTTCCTCCGTTTCGCCGACTAGGAACGGGAAGCTGCCTTTTTCTTTTGCCAGTTCTATTGATGCCCGGTATGCGGTCGTTGCGATTACCTTAAACACTTCATCAACAAGCTTGTTGCCGTCCTCTGCTCCATATTCTTTTTCGCAGTAGATAAGCAAGTCCGCCAAACCCATAACGCCTAAGCCGATGCGCCGTTCACCCAGCGCTTGCTTTTTGTTTTCTTCGAGAAAATAAGGCGTAGCATCAATGACATTATCTTGCATTCTGACGCCGATTTCCACAGTTCGTTTGAGCTTTTCATAGTCAACAGCTTTCTTTTCCTTGTCGACCATCTTCGCCAAGTTTACTGCTGCTAAGTTGCAGACGGAATATGGTGCAAGAGGCTGTTCACCGCACGGATTTGTTGCAACAACCTTTTGACCGTATGCTCTTGCGTTCGTCATATCATTGGCATTGTCAATGAAGAAAATACCTGGCTCCGCTGAATAGGTTGCACAAATGTTAATCAGCTTCCAAAGCTCTCTTGCGCGAATTTTGCGGTACACGCGCACGCGATGCCCCATTTTCTCCCACTCGCGCACATCGCCAACTTTATGCCATTCTTCATTGTAAATCTTCATTTCTTCATCATTGTAGCTTTCCACATCTGGGAAGCGAAGCTCATACTCCCGATCTTCTTCCACTGCTTCCATAAACTCTTTCGTCAAGCAGACAGAAATGTTAGCGCCTGTTAAAAATTCCGGATTATGAACAGTATATGTTCCTCCGACTCGAAGCTTTAATTCCGCCTCTCTAATAACAGCGTCTGAAAAGCCTCCTTTGCCCGGAACATTTTTAAAGTTGACAATTCCTTGATACATGTCGCGCTCTTGCTGTGTAAGAGGAACAAATTTGAGCTTGTCTTCAGCCGCCTTCTTAATTCCTTCATCATTTGTATTTTCAATTAAGTAGCGCAAAATGCGCGGGTTTTGCATTTTGGAAACGATAAATTCAATGATGTCAGGATGCCAGTCGGCCAGCATAATCATTTGGGCTCCTCGCCGTGAGCCACCTTGTTCAACAAGATGGGTTAATTTTGCAATGTCATCCAGCCACGACACAGATCCTGATGATTTGCCGTTTACACCTCGGGCTAATGTGTTTCTTGGTCTCAATGTTGAACCGTTCGTGCCGACACCGCCTCCGCGGCTCATAATTTCCATTACTTGTTTGCGGTGTTCAGAGATCCCTTCACGGGAATCTTTTACAAAGGGCATGACATAGCAGTTAAAATACGTCACTTCGGTTCCTGCTCCTGCGCCGTAAAGAACCCGGCCAGCCGGAATAAAATGCAGATTGACGAGCTCTTGATAAAATTTTTCAAACCATTCTTTTCTTTTTTCTTCTGTTTTTTCAACAGCAGCAAGACCTGTTGCATTTCTTTTGGCAATTTGTTCATAAAAAATTTCAAGCGGTTTTTCGATGACATCTAAAGAGCGAACGATGATTCCCGTCTCCCGTTCTTCAGGCTTTTCAAGAGTATGACGAAACTCTTCTTCGACCTGAACCTTTGCCTTTTTATTTTCCCAATCAATTTCTTTAATGTAACCTAGCCCTCTTGCAGGAAATTTTGGATCTTCCTTGATCGTCAGCACTACAAAATCGCCTTCAGATAGCGTAATTTTTTCAGTGTCTTTAAATGAATACCTGTCCAGCATTACAAGGCGCGAAACACCTTTGTGCGTGATTTTCATATCTTCCGTAATCGGATGCACCTGCGGGAAAAGGCTGATATCTTTATTCAGCTTCTCCACATCAATTTTCATTTTCTCATTCAGCGCCACTGTCATATTCACAACTCCCTTAAAAATATCGTACTTGATATACGTTACCACATTTAGATGATATTATCAACGAAAAAATAACAATATATTGTGCTAAAGAACATTTGTTTGCTCTATATATTGTATGATATACGCTACATTATGAAAATGTCAAATGTAAAACTAACCAAAAAAAGAAGCAAGGAAAAGAAATTTAATGATCTTAGAATCATTCCGGCTGTATTTGAAGAAATTTGTCAGTTGCAGTTTTTGAAAACACATCGGCACCTTGATTTACAAGCAACGATCCATTTCATTTTGATCATACAAAAAACGGCATGTTCGCCGCTTCATCTTCTAAAATTCCATTCTTCTGTTTCATATTTCTCTTTAGCCAGTTTTTTCACATACTCTTCTTGTTCGCTAGACAATTGATACGGTCTCAGCTCAATATCAAGCCCGTATTCAAACCCTTTTTTAAAAGCGCTCCATGCCTCTTCCATTGTGACGGGAGTTTCTCTAAGGTCGTTGATCGCCACCGCTTTATTTTTAAAGTTTTTCTCTAATCTTTCCCTGACTCGCTCATTAGGATATTTAAACAAGTCGAACAGCAGCTTTTCATCTAAATCTAGCAATATCGAGCCATGCTGCAGGATAACGCCTTTCTGGCGAGTTTGGGCACTCCCGGCAACTTTTCTTCCTTCAACTACCAGCTCATACCAAGACGGTGCATCAAAGCATACAGATGACCGTGGATTTTTCAAATGCTGTTTTTCTTCATCCGTTCTTGGAATTGCAAAATGAGCGTCTAAGCCTAACAAGCGAAATCCATGCAAAATTCCTTCCGAAATTACACGATAAGCCTCTGTCACGGTTTTGGGCATTCGCGGATGATCTTCGGATACGATGACGCTATATGTAAGCTCCTTGTCATGCAGCACGCCCCTTCCGCCTGTTGGTCTTCGTACAAAGCCAAGGCCGTGTCGTCTTACAGCATCCATATCAATTTCTTTTTCAACCTTTTGAAAATAGCCGATGGATAATGTCGGCGGATTCCATCCGTAAAAACGAATCGTCGGAGCGATTTTTCCTTCACTGTGCCAGTCCAATAAAGCTTCATCAAGAGCCATATTGTAAAAAGGGGATGAAAAGCCAGAATCAATATAATTCCATATTTCTTTTCCCATATCGCAACCCTCTTTATTTTATATTTGCTTTTTTAGTCTATCAAATGAAGAGGATATTGTTAAATAAAACGCCCGAAAAGAAATGACATTTCCATTCTTGTTTTATATAATAAATGTTGTCCAACATTCGTATGTATGTTCACATGAACTTCAAACAAATAAATTCAAACAAATAAAAAGGAGTCGAACAAGCGTGGAATGGTCATTGCTCATTCTTGCAGCTATTATCATTTATTTTTTGGCCACATTTTTATATCAAAAAAAGATTATGAAAGGATTAACGGAGGAAGAATTTAAAGCCGGCTATCGGAAAGCGCAGCTCATCGATGTGCGGGAGCCGAATGAATTTGAAGGTGGCCACATTTTAGGAGCAAGAAATATTCCCCTTTCCCAATTGAGACAGCGCTATAAAGAAATCCGCCCAGACAAACCGGTTTATTTATATTGCCAGTCAAGTGCAAGAAGCGGGCGAGCCGCACAAATGCTGAAGAAAAAAGGCTATCAGGAGCTCTATTATTTAAAGGGCGGCTTTAAAAAGTGGACTGGAAAAATTAAAAAGGGGAAATAAAATCAAGTATAAAAGATAAGGATTCGCAAAACGCGAATCCTTACTTTTTTTCATATTTTAATATCGGATTTCTTGCTGCGAGTGTTTCATCGAGCCTTTTGACGACTGTTGTATGAGGAGCTTCTTGAACGATTTCCGGTTCTTCCTCCGCTTCTTTAGCAATTTGAATCATCGCTTCGATAAAGGCATCCAATGTTTCCTTCGATTCCGTTTCAGTCGGTTCAATCATCATGCATTCTTCAACATTGAGCGGAAAATAAATTGTCGGCGGATGATACCCGAAATCGAGAAGCCTTTTTGCAATATCAAGCGCACGGACACCGAACTTCTTTTGCCGTTTCGCAGATAAGACAAATTCGTGTTTACAAATGCGGTCATACGGCATTTCGTAATAAGGCGCTAATTTTTTCAGCATATAATTCGCATTTAATACCGCATTTTCAGAAACCGCCTTTAAACCGTCCGGACCCATGGAGCGGATGTATGTGTATGCCCGCACATTGATTCCAAAATTTCCATAAAATGATTTTACTCGTCCGATCGATTGCGGCCTGTCTTCGTCGAAACGAAATCCATTTTCATCCTTGACGAGCACAGGCTTCGGCAAAAAAGGAATTAACTCTTTTTTCACACCGACAGGTCCTGAACCGGGACCCCCTCCCCCGTGGGGGCCTGTAAACGTTTTATGAAGATTTAAATGAACGACATCAAAGCCCATATCCCCTGGTCTCGCTTTGCCTAAAATTGCATTTAAATTCGCTCCGTCATAATACAATTTTCCTCCAACTGAATGAACAATCTCCGCCATCTCTACAATATGCTCTTCAAACAAACCGAGCGTATTTGGGTTTGTTAACATAAGAGCAGCTGTATTTTCTCCTACCACTCTCTTTAAGTCGTCTAAGTCGACAAGTCCGTTTTGATCAGATCGCACCGTGACAGTTTCAAAACCGGCAACGGTCGCTGAAGCAGGATTTGTTCCATGGGCTGAATCAGGTACAATCACTTGTGTTCGATGTTTTTCTCCATTTGCCTCATGGTAGGCGCGAATCATCATGAGCCCCGTCCACTCTCCGTGCGCCCCTGCCGACGGCTGCAATGTAACAGCATCCATACCTGTAATTTCTTTTAAATGTTCTGATAAATCATACATTAATTCCATTGCTCCTTGAACCGTCGCTTCATCCTGTAATGGATGAATATAAGAAAAGCCAGTTAATCTTGCCACATTTTCATTTATTTTCGGATTATATTTCATTGTACAGGAACCAAGCGGATAAAAACCGGAATCCACACCGTGGTTCCGCTTCGACAAAGCAGTATAATGGCGCATAATGTCAAGTTCTGATACTTCTGGCAGCTCGGCATCTTCTGTCCGCAAATAGTCACTAGGAATCAGCTGATCAATATTTTCCTCCGGTACGTCTAAATCAGGCAAGCTGTATCCGATCCGTCCCGGTTTTGACATTTCAAAAATTAACGGTTGATCCTTCATTGCCATCCCTCCAACTCGTTCACAAATAAATCGATTTCTTCTTTCGAACGAAGCTCTGTTACCGCTACAAGCATATGTTTTTCAAGTTCCGGATACGTTCTGCCAAGGTCGTAGCCGCCGATGATTCCCTTTTCGAGCAGCTTTTTATTGGCCAAAGAAACTGGTTTGGACAGCTTCACGACAAACTCATTAAACATTGGACCTTGAAACGGAATGGAAAAACCTTTCTTCTCAAACATCTTTTTCGCATAGTTTGCTTTTTGGATATTTTGATAAGCCATTTCTTTTACACCTGTTTTTCCAAGAGCAGTCATGGCAACAGAAGAGGCAAGAGCATTTAACGCTTGGTTGGAGCAAATGTTTGATGTAGCTTTATCCCTTCTGATATGCTGCTCCCTTGCCTGCAGAGTGAGAACAAAGCCTCGTTTCCCCTCTTCATCTACTGTTTGACCGACGAGTCGCCCAGGAATTTTTCTCATCAGCTCTTTTTTTACGGCGAAATATCCACAAGTTGGACCGCCAAAAGACATTGGAATTCCAAACGGTTGAACATCGCCTACTACGATATCCGCACCAAATGAACCAGGCGGTGAAAGCACACCTAAAGCAAGAGGATTGCTTGAAACGATCAATAAGCTTTTCTCGGAATGGGAGATCTCTTCGATTTGGTGAAGCGGTTCAAGTTGGCCGAAAAAATTTGGATGCTGTACAATGACTGATGCTACTTCGGCATTCATCATTTCTTTTAATGCCTCTACATCGGTCACTCCGTTTCGGTAAGGGATTTCCACTACCTCAACGTTTTGTCCTTTTGCATAAGTTTTTAGCACATCTCTCGTTTCAGGATGCACCGTTTGCGAAACGAGCACCTTTTTCTTTTTTGTTTGACCTGCAGCTAATAATGCAGCTTCTGCTAAAGCTGTCCCTCCGTCGTACATCGACGAGTTGGCGACATCCATTCCTGTCAATTCACAAATCATTGTTTGAAATTCGAATATTGCTTGGAGCTCGCCTTGAGAAATTTCTGGCTGGTATGGCGTATAAGCCGTATAAAACTCTGATCGGGAAATGACATGATCGACAATTGCCGGAATATAATGGTCATACACTCCAGCTCCCAAAAAGGAAACGTTTGTTTTTACATCTTTATTTTTGGCAGCAAGTTGAGATAGCTCGCGAAACAGCTCGGTTTCCGGTTTCGCAGCCTTTATGTTGTATTTTCCTTTATACCGTACACTTTCTGGAATGTCGGCAAACAGGTCATCGATCGATTCGACTCCGATCGCCTCCAACATCTCTTTTCGATCAGTTTCTGTCATCGGTAAATAGCGATGCTTCATCGAAAGCTTCTCCTTTCTTTATTTTCCATTTTTTGTTGCTCGTTTATAAAATGGAGTTGGTACTACTCTTGCTTTTAATCGTTTTGTCCGAACTTCCACCTCGATTTCATTCCCGATCTCCGAAAATTCTTTCTTGACGAGAGCGATCCCGATGCTTTTATTCAAAGTAGGAGAGTGCGTCCCTGATGTAACAACTCCAATTTGTTGATTTCCAGAAAACAATTTATAGCCTGAACGGGGAATGCCTTTTTCGATCATTTCCAAGCCGACCGCCAGCCTCGATACCCCTTGTTCTTTTTGTATTTGCAATACATCTTTTCCGATAAAATTCTCTTTTTTCGTAAGCTTCACTGCAAATCCGACTCCTGCTTCTATCGGAGTAATGTCTTCCGAAAGATCTTGACCGTACAACGGCAAAGCTGCTTCCAGCCGCAACGTATCACGAGCGCCCAATCCGCATGGAACAACTTTTTCTTTATCTCCTGCTTGCAAAATCTTCTCCCATAAATAAACGGCGTCCTCACTTTGGCAATAGATTTCAAAGCCGTCTTCCCCGGTATAACCAGTTCGGGCAATGAGCGCTTTTTTACCTGCGATCTCAGCACTTTCAATAAATTCAAAAAATTTCAACTCAGATAAGTGTACGTCTGTTAAAGTTTGCAGCACCTTTTCCGCTTTCTGGCCTTGCAATGCAAGGAGAGCACAGCTTTCAGAAATATTTTGCAATTCAACATCTCCGTGTTTTTGAGACATGAGCCATTGAAAATCTTTTTGAATATTCGCTGCATTGACTACTAAAAGATATTTTTCCTCGTTTAGCCGATAAACGATTAAATCGTCTACACAGCCTCCATCTTCATAACACATAATTGTGTATTGAGCCTTTCCATCCCGAAGCTTTGAAACATCATTAGTTAATACCTTTTGCAAAAACTGAAGACTGTCTTTCCCTTTTACAATGATTTCTCCCATATGAGAAACATCAAATAGACCTGCATTGGTGCGGACAGCGTAATGCTCCTCTTTAATGGAAGTAAATTGCACAGGCAATTCCCATCCTCCAAAATTGATCGTCTTTGCTCGATATTGTTTATACACTTCAAAAAGAGGAGTGCGTTTTAATTCATTCATCATTTCCCCTCCTGATCTATTTTTTGCATCTAATTTCTCTCAAAATTTTTCAGCTTAAAAAGCAGAAAAAAGGACAGAAAACGGCCTAGTATCGTCTTGTCTATTCCGATCGACAAGATTTTGCTACACCGTCTCTGTCCTTGCACCTGAAAGTTTACCTTATAAAGGCTTTCCCCTTTGGTGGTTTGCACAATATGCAAACACTCTCCAGAGCTGCGTCAAACAAGAGTCTTTTTGCCTGAGAGATTCACATATGCTTGCTCCTTCGGCGCCTCACAAAGGAGGTCTCTCCCCTTGCTCTCATCCGCACATATTTTCTTGTAAATTGTGAAAAAATAACAAATGACATATTCGACAAAAAGGAAAAAGATGAGTAGAAAACAAAAGAAAAAGACTTCAAACGTATTTTAATGGTATCATCTTTAAACGGTTTCAGCAATACCTTTCCCAAATAATTTTAAAAAATCATTGTTAATTGTTCGTGTTTATAAAAATTTATAATCAAAAAACGGGACGGTTTTTGAATTAGCGATAAAAAAAATGAACATTTCACTTTGAATATAAAAATAAAGGATAGGGTGTGGGCAATGAATATAAACATCCGCTATAAAACAACATGGGAAGAAGAATTTTTGCAAAGATTAAAGGAAGACGGTCCGTGGGCAAACTGGGAATTATACAAATTAGCTTATGAAGTTACGAATTATTTGACCATTCCATCATTTGAAGGTTTAGTAGCTCCTTTGCATCTTGATCATGTAACCCCTCTTCCCCACCAATTGGAGGTCGCACAAACAGTAGTAGAAAAATTAAACGGAAAAGCAATATTAGCTGATGAAGTCGGTCTCGGCAAAACAATTGAAGCCGGATTAATATTAAAAGAATATATGATTCGCGGACTTGTCAAAAAAGTGCTCATCTTAGTTCCAGCTTCACTCGTCTCCCAATGGGTGAGGGAATTAAATGAAAAATTTTACATTCCTGCCGTTGAGCAAAAGAAAAGCTATGTTTGGGAGCAATGCGATGTTGTCGTATCTTCCCTTGATACAGCAAAAAGAAGCCCCCATAAAGAAATTATTCACGGATTGGATTATGACATGGTCATCATTGATGAAGCGCATAAATTAAAAAATAACAAAACAAAAAACTATGAGTTTGTTCAAAATTTAAAGAAAAAATTTTGTTTATTATTGACGGCAACGCCTATTCAAAATCGCATTGAAGAAATTTTCAACCTTGTTTCTCTTTTAAAACCTGGACATCTCGGCAATGAACAGCTCTTTCACGATATGTTTAAGAAAAAAGGACGGAATATTCGTGACGATGAGCATTTACGAGAACTTGTCAATAAAGTTATGATACGAAACCGCCGCATTGATACAGGAATTGAATGGTCAAAAAGACATGTGGAAACGATTTGGATTCAATTTTCGGAAGCTGAAAAGGCTTTATATGATGCCATCAGTCAAATTCGGTCGTCATTCTCTATTCCGACAAGCAGTTTCTCCATTTTAACGCTTCAGCGTGAAGCATGTTCGAGCAGAGAAGCAGTGTACATAACATTAAAAAAAATGCTTGATAAAAAGGATGAAGCTCCACAATTGCCTGAAAAGATCATTCGCAATCTAATGGGCTATATCGATCAAGTAACAAAAAATTCGAAAGCAGAAAAAACGGTCGAACTCATTCAAAACATTAACGATAAAGTGATTATTTTTACCGAATACCGGGCAACACAATTATATTTACAATGGTTTTTAAAACAGCACGGCATAACATCTGTTCCGTTCCGCGGCGGATTTAAACGCGGCAAAAAGGATTGGATGAAGGATTTATTTAAAAATAGAGCGCAAGTACTGATCGCGACAGAGGCAGGAGGGGAAGGGATAAATTTGCAGTTTTGCAATCATATTATTAATTATGATCTGCCTTGGAACCCGATGCGTTTGGAGCAGCGAATCGGGCGCATCCACCGTCTCGGACAAGAACGGGATGTGTTCATTTATAACATGGCGACAAAAAATACAGTAGAGGAGCATATCTTAAAGCTATTATATGAAAAAATAAATCTGTTTGAACGTGTTATTGGGGAATTGGACAGTATTTTAGCAAAACTTGACCTCCGCAATATTCATGAACATATAGAAGATATTATGATTCAGTCGAGTTCGGAAGGAGAAATGAAAATTAAAATGGAAAATTTAGCGGCTATTCTTAACTTTGGTGAACAATTACAACAGGCCGAGAATAACTGATTTCTTTATTTTCATAGCTGCTTGCAAAATTTTTAAATAGGAGGCGGAATGATGCAGCAGGCTCAAATTTCCACATTTTTAAAACGCTTTTTTCAGGCGACCAATTGTCCAATTATTGAAGAAAAAAACGGATATTTTACCGTTCAATTAACTGTTGAAATGGATAAAGAATTAATGAACCGACCTTTTTACTGGCATTATTTAGAAAAAACCGGCGGAACTCCAAATCCGATGAAACTTACTTTCATCACGGATTCAAAGGAGGCTCCGGAAGATGTAAAAGGTGAATGGATTCATTTCGGATCGCCGAGACTGCACCAAATTTTTGCGGCAACGAAGAAAATGTCTTCTTATATTCGGTTATATGAACAGACAGCAGCTTCCAAAGCAAACGTGCCGCTGCACCCTTGGATTGGGATGAATGTAACGATTTCGTATATTTGTGACAAAAAGAAGGATCAAACTTATTCATTAGGACTGCATTTAATCAACGGAAGGATTGTTGAAAATTTTCAGGAGCAGCTAGAAAAAATTCATTTGACACCGAAAATTCCTGATTTTTGTTTTACCATTACGCCATTAATTACACCAAAAAGCGGATTAACTCGATTGAAGCATTACATGACAAAAAAAATTGAAGAAGATGACCATCGGTGGGCGGAAGAAGCGAGAGAACGAATGAATGCCGATTTAGCATTGTTGGAGCATTTTTATGAAGATCTAGATGAAAAACCTTCTGTTTATTGGACAGAAAAGAAGGCGATTCAAGAGCTGTATGAACCGCGCATTGAAATAGAAGTCCACAATGGAGGAATTTTTTATTTATCATCGGATTCTATAATTCATTAAAATAAAATCAAGACGCAGAAAATACGCTCGAAATTGAATGATCTCATCACTTTTCAATAAAAAAGGAGCTGATGAACGGCTCCTTTTCCTTTATTTCTTTTTCTTGATCAAAATTAAAAACGCCATCGGCAAAAATCCAAACCATCTCATTGATAATGGAAGACGATCTTTTTTCCGTTCCTCACGCCTTTGTTTCCTTGTTTCTTTTGGGGTGTCGATAAACTTTACAAACTGTTCGGTTACATATTTCACATAATCATTACCAGACATAAGCGGGCACCTCGAAATAAAATTTTTTTATATTATTTCCTAAACTCTGTTCATTTAAACAGACATTCTGGCAAATAAACGATTGGTTGAAGCTTTGATAAGGCGCTGAACGATGAAAGCTATGAATATTCATTCCAGCTCATAATCTGTTGATTGTTCAAATCATAATGAAAGTTTGCCGTATACTCCGTTCCTTTTATCGTCTTGCATGTAATGGAAATATTGACGATTCCGTTTTCTTTTTTCGTTCGTTTATACGAAATGGTTCCATTTGGGAGTTCAAGTATTTCCTGGGTATCAGAATAGTCAGCTTTTTTCAGCGAATATTGAACACCGGCAAGCATTAACGTTTCCTGCAAATAAAACTCTTTCGCATCATGCCGAAATCTTTGCTCTTGAATATATGAGGAAGCATATGCGGTAAGAATCATTATGCAAAGCAGAAATATGCCGATCGTCATTGGGAAAATATGACCATCTTCATTTTTCAATCAGGAATCACTCCTTTCACATCGCGAATGGTTCCTTCAAACCGCTTACCTTCTAAGCTTGTGATTTCAATTTTCACACCATGTGTTATTGGAATAAAATGAGAGGCTTGAACACCGCGCAGCACAATAACATGTCCTTTTCCGTCAACCTGATAGCGCAGCAAATCATTATATTGACTGAGTGTGACTACTTCTCCTTTTTGATTTTTATATTGTAAAACATTTTGCTTCACCATTATTTGTTGAGACGTTTTGATTTCACGATGAAGCTCAATTAGAAATAAATTCCACTCGCTTGGATGTAAATCTTGCTGTCTCGTATTCAATTTGAGAAAAAATGAGAGCATGGGTGCAAAGGAAGAGATGATAATGGTTGTCGCTAGAAAGGCTATCAGCATGTTTGCTGCCGTATATCCTTTATTGTTCATAAATGTAGCCGCAAACCTTTTGTTCTGCATTTTCATCCGAAAGAACACATAATTCAGCAAATTGCCCCTCCTTTCCCCACATCAGTTCGAACATCATCCCTTGCCGCTCAACTTGGCCATTTGTTTTTTTCTTTTCAAATACAAAACGTTCAAGTTCTTCTTTGAGCAGTTGATAAGCCAGCACAGATGCTGCTGCTTCTTTTTGCTGTTTCAATAAGGCTGTTGACACAGGGACCAGCGTCAGCGAAAGCAAACACCATATGGAAAATGCTATTAATATTTCTGTGATCGTATATCCGCTATAATTTTTCCACACGGAACCTTCCTCTCCCTAAATTAAAAATGATTTTGTACGTTTTTTTATCATACGAAATGAAGATTGTTCCAGCTTGATAAAAATAGCCGGAAGGAGAGTACTCGATTGGAAATTTTATGTTTCCTGATTCGACTTTTATGTTTTGATCGTATGCTCTTTCAAACAGTTCCCCTTTAAAGCCGGATCGTTCAGCTTCGTAGTAATGTTTGTCAGGATACCAAAACAAATAAATTTTTTCTTTATTAACGAATGCGTGCTGTTGTACATATAGCAAATCTTTTTCCAGTTGAACGAAAAATTGATCGATGACTTTTTCTCTGTAAATATTTACTGCTCCAATCCATATAAAAGAGCTGATCAATAAAAAGATCGAAAGAACAAGAAGCATCTCCAGAACAGTAAAACCACTTTGCCTAGTTGCTCTTAATGACGTTTCCATTTGCATCAATTTCAATCTCATCACCATTTGGACATTTTCCAGAATTATTCGGCAAGTACCCTTTAGTGATTAAATCATTAATTGTTGGTGTTTGATGAAACTCCATTTCATATGCGACGACTTGACCCTGCACCATATCAATTAAACCTTCGCACCCTTTATTTTGAATATTTTTATTATGAGCCATAACATTCGGAATCGTTATAATAAGCAAAATCGAGATCACTAACAGTACAACCAGCATTTCCACCAATGTAAATCCATGCTCATTTTTCACTATTTTCATCCTCCTATACTTGACCCATCATTTGGTACATTGGAAGCAAAATCGATAAATAAATGATCAATACGAAGACCCCGATCATCAGAAAAACGACCGGCTGAATATAACTAATGATTCTCATTATTTTTTGTTCCATCCGCTCCAATACGAACCGACTGTACATATACAACTCTTTAGACAATTGACCGACGGCTTGTCCATGTTGAACAACAGAGGAAAGTTCCTGTTCAAAAAATGGACTTTCAGCAAATATGATCTCTAGCGATTCTCCTTTCTTTAATTTCTCGATAAAGAGATTGGCCTCTTCCCTATAAAAATGGAGAAAATGTTGTTCTTGAAACAGAGTAAAGCATTCAAAAACGGACAATCCTCCCTTCAACAAATTGCTCATTTGCAAAGAAAAATAGTAGCTGTGAAATAACCGCAAACCTTTTGACACGATCGGAATTTTCATAAGCAGCTTCTGTTTTTCAAGCGGAGGCTTTTTTTTGAAAGAAACCCAATAATAGAAAAAAAGGAGCAATAAGAAACTAAACAAAATGAAAAAAAACGTTTTGATGCCTTGAATGGTAAACATGACAAATGTCAGAAAGAAGGAGGCGTTCAAATCAACTGCTTCATACATATACGAAAATTGCGGGGTAACAACTGCTTGGATGACAAATAAAATAATTAAAAGAAGAGCAATTAAAAAGAGCGGATAGCGGAGAACTTGAATAAATTTTTCCAAATGGAGGAGTTGTTTTTCCAGCATTACTGAGCTTTCTTTTAAAGCAAAATGTATATCACCATGCTTTTCAGCAAAGAAAAGATAGCTTAGTACATCTCGATGAAATCCAAGCTTCTCAAAAGCCGTGTATAGTGAATTTCCTTTCGTCAACATCTGTATACAAGTCTCAATATCTTGTCGGTATTTTTCTTTTACATGAAAACTCATAAAGCGAATAGCTTCATTTAATGCATACCCTTCTGAAAGCAGCTCACTCACTTTCTTCAAAAATTGTGCCTGCATCTTTTTGTTCCATCGATGCTTATTCATATTCAAACACCCAACGATCATATATGTCCGGATATAAATACCCAAGAGCGATTCCTTTTTTAATTACATCTTTTAACTTCATATAATCTAACTCACTCTGCTCCTCTCCTTTTGCTTCCCGAATAGCGGCGGTTAAATTTTTGCCGTAAAGAAGTTCATAGACCCCAATTCTCCTAATTTCCTTTAATTTTTTGCAATAAGGCGGGCAATTCCCTTTGCAAAACGGGCATATTAAATGAACGAGACGCTGCGCAGCAACAGCGATCAAAGTTTGCTCAATTTCGGAAAAGGTTACACCAAATTCTAATAATCGATAAATAGCCCCCTTTGCATCCCGCGTATGCATGGTGGTCAGTACTAAATGTCCGCTAAGCCCAGCCCGGACCGCAATCCTTGCTGTCTCATGATCCCGAATTTCACCGACCATAATGACATCAGGATCATGTCTTAATATTGCTTTTAACCCATTTGCATACGTAATTCCAGCTTTTTCATTGATCTGCACTTGAAGCATTTCATCGCTTTTCGTTTCCACAGGATCTTCAAGTGTGATGATGTTTCTTTTAAAATGTTTTTTTGCATAATGGAGAAGCGAATAAAGAGTGGTCGTTTTTCCCGAACCGGTCGGACCGGTAAGGATCAGGAGACCGTGAGAATGCTTTAAAAATGAAAGCATTTTTTTGGATTCTGACGGGAACAATGAAAGTTTTTCAGGCGATTGAATCGATTGCTCTAGCAATATTCGGATGACTAGACTTTCATCGAATACTGTAGGCAATGTCGATAAACGAAGATGCACCTCTCCGTAAATCGTATGGAAGGAGTAAGCACCGTTTTGCGGACGCCTTTTTTCGCCAATATCCATTTGGGCCATAAATTTAAAATGAGAAATTAAGCGTTCACAAATAGCTTTTGGCAGATGAAATATTTCTTTGATGTCATCGTCAATTCGAAATTGAATAACTGCTTTTTTCTTTTTCGGAACAATATGGATGTCTGAGGCACTAAATGAACACGCCAGTTCAATCAGTTTTTCGCTAAGCTTTTCAATTTCAATCATTCCATATCCCCCCTTTCTTTTCTTAGGATTCATCTTAACGAATTGAAGAGAAAAATGCGAACGTAGATAATGGATTTTTCTTTTCCCTTTCCTTTTGCAAAATTTAATTGAACATAACCGAAAAATAACAATTGTTTGCAAAGACTGTTTAGAAAACAATTTTTTGCTATAAACTCATAATTTTTGAACATTTTTTTACAACATGTTTGAAAACAAAGTGGATACAATAACAATTGGAAACGGTATATTTACAATGTATCAAGCTGTACATTATAATATAAAAAGCGACCGATTGAGGGAAAAGGAGGGAAACACAATGGATCGCATGTTCCGTGTACTCGGTTTTTGGACAGGTATTTTTGCTATTATGTTTTATTTAGGCGATATGAAGACGACGTCTTTACTTTTCTTTGGTCAAACTGGATTTTTTGTTTTACTATCTTATTTAAAATTAACTGAACGTATGTATATTTATATTTTCGGAGCATATTTGACCATTTTCTTCGTCGGGTTTACATATTGGACGACGTTTATGATGGTCCCTGGACAAGGCGGCCATTAATAAAAACGGGGCTGTCCAAAAAGTCAGGGTAACTGACTTTTTGGAGCCCCTCATTTTTTCACTTTTTAAAAAAAATGCACAAAAAAATCGTCCTTTCTAGTAAAATGAAGTTACCACACAACATTACAGAAAGGACGATTTTTTATGAGCAATCAAATGATTACTCGTGAAAATTATAACACACAAATGACACTTCCTCTAGATGGAAAAGAAGAAAAAACTCCTGCCAAAAGAAATTTAGCCCCTACTTTCAAACCATATGACAACCGTCAAGTTCAAATGATTTATGATATTGAATCTCTTATACCCGAACATCACGTGGCACGTGTCGTGGACGAAATGGTGGAGGCGATACCAGATAAACAATTGTTTTCTCATTATAAAGGCGGCGGCAGAAGTTCCTATCATCCCAAAATGATGCTGAAAATCATTCTGTATGCTTATTCTCAAAAGGTTTATTCCTGCCGAGGAATCGAAAAACTCGTTAAAGAAAATATTCCTGCCATGTGGCTTTCAGCGATGCAACAACCAGATTTTCGCACCATTAATGAGTTCCGAGGGGAACGGATGAAAGCTTTCATGGATGAGCTCTTTGAAGTCATGATTCTCAAATTGATAAAAGAACATTACATCACGATGGAAAACTACTTTTTGGATGGCACTAAGATCGAAGCCAATGCCAATAAGTATTCTTTTGTGTGGAAAAAATCCACTTTGAAATTCGAAGAGAAATTAAAAGAAAAAATCCAAGAAACACTAAAGCACATTCATGAATTAACCCAATTAGAAGCCGGAACAGGGCAAAAGGAAAGCGATCAACATACAGAGATCACCGAACAAAACATGGAGGAAATCGCAAAAGAAATAGAAGAAAAAGTTGAAACGCTAACGGAAGAAATCGAAAAGGAGACCGATACATCCATTCGGAAAGAGAAGCGAAAAAAACGCAGTCAATTAAAGAAATCGGTGAAACAAATTCGTGAAGATTTCCTGCCCCGAATGGCAAGATACAAGGAACAAAAGGAAATGTTCGGTGACCGTAACAGCTACTCGAAAACAGACAAAGACGCAACCTTCATGCGCATGAAAGAAGACCATATGAAAAACGGTCAGCTCAAGCCCGGATACAACGTGCAAATGGGGACAGAGAATCAGTTTATCTTGTTTTATACCATTCATCAACGACCGACCGATACACGTTGCTTTATCCCACATATGGAGAAGCTAGCCTCCAGTTCATTACCGATGCCCAAAACGGTCATTGCGGATGCAGGCTATGGTAGTGAAGAAAACTATGTATATGCAGTTGGTGATGAGAAAGAGCCCCGTTTTGAGTTTCTAATTCCTTATGGGAGCTATGTAAAAGAACAAACACGTACATACAAAAAAGACATTAAAAATGCCAAAAACTGGACCTATTGTGAAGAGGATGATTGTTTTATTTGCCCGAATGGAAGGAGAGTAACGTTTAAAAAATACCAAAACAAAAAGAATCCATCTGGCTATGAACAAAGCTTCAAAATATACGAATGTGAAGATTGTACCGATTGCCCATTGAAAGCGAAATGCACAAAAGCGAAGGGAAATCGTCAAGTTCACTGGAATCCCATCTTCGAAGAAATGAAAGCAAAGGCCAAAACAGCCCTTGAATGTGAAGAGAAAGCCGCCATCTACGCTCGACGCAAAGTCGAGGCAGAAAGTGTGTTCGGTCACATCAAGGGCAATCGGTCGTTCCGCAGATTTTCTTTGCGGGGCCTCGACAAGGTACATGTTGAGTTTGGGATTGTGGCATTAGCCCACAACATACTGAAAGTAGCCGGCATCCGCCAGCTACTTTCAGATAAAAATCGAAAAAATATAAAAGCAAGTGGAGAGAAACGAATTGTTTTTCTCCACTTGCTTCATTTTAGGGACTTATCGGACAGCCCCGTTTTTTGACCTTCTTCAATTTTTACGAAAGCGAAAATCCATTTAAAAAAGGATTTGTTTCCATTTCTTCTATAATGGTTGTTTCTGAACCGTGGCCAGGCAACACAATGGTTTCTTCCGGCAGCACTAGCAGTTTTTCATGAATGCTTTTCAGCAGTTCTTCATGATTCCCTCCAAGCAAATCCGTACGGCCAATGCTTCCTTTAAATAATACGTCGCCTGAAAAAACAGCATTTGCTTCTTCTAAATAGTAGGAGATGCTTCCAGGAGAATGCCCCGGTGTTTCAAATAAAGAGAACTGGAAAGAACCAATTGTCAAGCTTCCTTCTTCCCGAATGATTTCGTCCGCTTCCTCTACCATTACATTTTTTCCATTCATAAAATGACCAGATCCATTTAAAGAAGGATCGCCAAGCCATTTTTGTTCTTTTTCGTGGACATATACTGGAATATTCCAAACTTTTCGAACATCATCAATCGCTCCGATGTGATCAAAATGTGCATGTGTCAACAAAATGGCAAGGGGAGTCAACTGATGTTTGCGCAATACTTCAATTAGCTTTTCTCCTTCATCGCCTGGATCAAATAAAATACACTCATTTTTGTCATTTGTTAAAATATACGCATTTGTTTGCAGCAATCCGAGCGGGATTCTCATCCATTTCATGCTCTCACCTCAGGTCATTTTCTTTTCATTTCCATCATACAAAACATTCTTTTTTGGCGCAAAAGGAATAGTTAGAAAATTTTTGGCCAAACCTAAAATGTGCAGGACATACCGTTCATAAAATTGACATAGTCATTTTATGCAAACGTACCGTTCCTACCTCGACAAATCTAGTAAAAGAGATTAAAATATGAAGGGGAAGATATTTGCCGCACTTCAACGTATAAAAGATTGGGGGCTATACAATGGGTACTGTCATTATCTTTACTTTAGTAACTTTGCTTGGTATCTATGCTATTTTCCGTTCTTTAAAACAAAAAAACATATTGGGAATTTTGTTTGCGCTTGGAACAGTCGCTGTTTTTGGATGGTTTACCTATAAAACGATTGTTCACCACGGTATACCAGTGCCACACTAAAAAAGAAAGAATGGCGGGGCCATTCTTTTTTTTATGAATAAATAAACATTCAGTTGTCACACACCCGTCTTTTAACCTCCGCTTCATATTGCCAAAAAAGATGCTTTCACTCCTGTTTATTTTACAATCTCCTGAATCTTTTCCTTACTTAAATCCATGATTTTTTCCAATCTCGGCCCATACAAAGCATAATGACCGGATGGCGAAATGAGGATAGGATCGTTTGTCACGTTTTTGAAGATGGTTTCTTTTTTCTTAGTGATAAGGTTAAATCTTTGCAGTTCAAAGGAACCGTCCTGGGATTTGGCAACGGGCACAAATGTATAAAACTGCTGATTTTGAGCATTGAAGTCATAGTAGGGAAAAATCCATTGAGAGTAATCGGAAGCCAAAGGGACACGAAATGTAGACAACACTTTTTTTGATGAAGAATTTATAAAAACATATTGACCGAATCCTTTTTCCTGTTGATTTTCCTGCAAATACATGACAATCGATGAAAAATTTCCATTTCCGATGACATGATCAGCGATTTTTTTTTCGTGATGTTTCATTAAGTTCGCTTCATAAAGCGGAGCGCTTAACTCAGGCTCATCGTTATTCCATTTTACATATGTAATGCGATCTTCATCTGTCCATTGAAAAAAAGGTATTTGATAGGGACTATCCACAACTTTTTTCTCTTTCAAATCAAGCAAATAAGTCTTATATGACCAATCTTCAGCAAATGCTGTAACCATCAGCTCGTTTTCATTATAGGGATTCCATGTATATTGAAGTTCAAACGCATTGATTTCCCAATGAAATAATTCCTCTCCTTCGGTGTTTACAAATGTCAGGATGGCTTGATTGGTTTCAGGGCTTGAATGAATGAGAAAAATTGTTCGGCGATCATTGGGCACTGTTTGAATAATCGGATGTTTTGTCTGAAAAAATAGTTCATCTTTTCCGATTTGAAGATCGTGACAAATAACTTCCGAACGGTCTTCAAGATTTTTAATGTAAAGCACAGCCGTTTCATGAAACCATCCAGTAATATTTTGAAAGGTATTTTCCTCTGCTTCAATCGGTTGAATGTTCTCTAAAAGATTCTGTTCTGCTTTAAAGTTTTCAAACTCATTTTCCATTTTTTTCTCTTTTGTCACTTGTTTCTTTTCATTCGTAAGCTGATGAAATTCACAAGACGACAAAAGGAGAATCGGAAAGCACATGACGAAAAAAAAGGCTGCCCTCATCACCCTCATCCTTCTCATCCAATTTTCACTTATAATTTACGAATTTTTCAAAAAAAATGTTTCAAAAAATTTATTTGCACAGCAAATAAAGCGACGCCCAAAATATTCCCTTTGCTTTCCGATAAATTTCATCAAATTGGTCAAGCGGCAAAGGGTTCCTTCCTCTGCCTAATTCAACGGTAAATCCCGGCTTTCTGTATTCTTTAATAAACCAATCGCGAAAACCGGCATGACTATCAATCATTCGGATTCCTTTATATCCGCTTAACAACTCATACTCTTTTACGATTTCTTCCGACTTCTCTGGTTCATAGTTTAAATACCCCCAATATATTTCTTCTCCTTGTGTGTGGAAGGCTACGATGAGTTCAAATTGAGACTGCTTGACTAGTTCACTCATAGCAATTGCTTCCGGCTCTGAGAGAGGATAATCACCTGGATAATCACGAGGAGCCGGGGATTTAGGGCTTTTTCTTTCTTTTTCAATTTCCCAAAAGGCAGGAAATTGATTGTTCAGATCAACGCCGCGAATATTTGCTTTCCAATCGGAAAAATCTTCACAGTTATTATTTAACTTGACGGCCTGTTCTTTCACTTGAGGATCGAACGATTCAGCTGCTAAAACAAGATTCACTCCATCCGGATTCACCATCGGGACAAACGATAAAGTAATCTGCTCATAAAGCTGTCTTACAGAAATTCCATTAATCGATTCGTTTAAAATAAGCTTCCGAACATACTCATTGAGCCATTTCATCATAATGGCTGTCGTAATCCACTCATTTGCATGAAACGAACCGTTCATATGAACTTTTTTCGTTCCGGAACCGATAAGAAGTTCAACTAAAGGATTCCCTAGAACACTGCGGCCGATAATCCTCTCTTTAATAAATGGGTAATTTTTTTTTAACACCGCAATATCGCTTGTCAAAGCCAAAAAATGATAGGGCCGTTTTGGATCAATTACAGGCCATGAAATTGGGACAGCATTGTATGTATTTTTAGTCAAGCTTGGTGAAGGATGAAACGGATTATTTTGTACGAAACCCCATCCGGGGATGACGATTTTTTCCCCTTTAAAGATTTTTTCGTTTTCGAAGAAGGGATTTGAATCCAACAACAATCGTTTCGAAAGTTGATATTTTTTTTCCAAGTACTCCAAATCCGCTGTTTCATTCATACAGATTTCCATAAAAAAACCCCTCTCCCCTTTTTATTCAGTACATAACATATTATATGAACGACATCATGTTTCATTAATAAAACGTATAAAAAAAGCTCTGACCTAATGGCCAGAGCCTTTTACTGTTTTTTTGCAGCTTGCTGCTCGGTTGAATTCGGAGATGATTCATCCTCTTTGTCAAAAAACCGCAGCAGGTCACCATAAATAATTTCATCCGAATAATCAAGCTCATTTTTCGCTTTTTCCATATATGGTTCACATGCATTTTTATCCTCAACAGCTTCGCCTGTTGATTTGTCATAGCATATTCCTCTTGTATACACATATTGATCCGTAATAAAGCTGCCGTCCCTTAACACAGCAAACGGAATACGGTCTTTTGAAAAAATATCTGTACCAAATTCGATATCGTTTTTCGTATCAATGCCTAGCAGGTTTAAAATAGTTGGCTTCAAGTCAATTTGCCCGGCGACTTGATGGAACACTTTCGGATTTTTATCGGTAACCCCTGGAATATGGATAATTAACGGAACTTTTTGCAGCTGAATCGTATCAAGCGGCGTAATTTCCTCTTTTCCTAAAAATTGTGCCATCGCTTTGTTATGGTTTTCGGAAATACCGTAATGGTCGCCGTACAATATAATAATTGAATTTTCATATAGTCCAGCTTTTTTTAGATCTTCGATGAACACTTTCAAGGCTTCATCTGTATAACGAACCGTCGTAAAATAGCGATTCACGACTCCATCTTCAGAATCAAATTCATCAATCAATTTATCTTCTTCACCCAACTCAAACGGAAAATGGTTCGTTAATGTAATATATTTCGTATAAAAAGGCTGAGGAACATTTTTCAATAATTGTACCGACTGCTTAAAGAAGTCAATATCCTTCAATCCCCATCCTACCGAATTTTCTTCCGTCACATTATAATCTCTGACATCAAAGAAACGGTCGTATCCGAGAGAATTATACATCACATCGCGATTCCAGAATGTGCGGTTATTTGCATGAAATACAGCTGTGTAATAACCGTAATCCTTTAAAATTTCCGGAGTTGCATTGTACTCATTGTTCGCATTTGTAAAGAAGACTGAGCCTCTTCCCAACGGATACAAAGAATTTTCCAATAAAAATTCTGAATCTGATGTTTTGCCTTGTCCTGTTTGATGGTAAAAATTATCAAAATAGTAGCTTTGTTTAATAAAATCATTTAAAAACGGAGTAATTTCTTGTCCGTTCAATTTCTGATTGATAACAAAGTTTTGGAACGACTCCATAGAGACGATAATGACATTTCTACCTTTTGCAATTCCATTCATTTCTTTACTAGGTTCTTTTTTGTTCGCATTTAAATAATTTTGAATTTCGACCAAGTTATTGCTGTCAGCTAACGCACGTTGTGCAGACGTTTTGGACTGCAGCAAAGAATCGTAAATATGAAAATTGTATACACCAATATTTTTGACGAGCATCTCCCTGTCAAACGTTCTTGTTAAAAGCTGCGGACGCTCTGTTTCAGCCAATCCAAGATTAAAGAAAAACACAGCTGCAACCATTAAATAATATGCTGTTTTTTCTTTGCGCATTAATTTTTCCTGTTTGCGGAAAACAGGTCTCCGTGAAAGCCAAATTAAAATGGCTATATCAACAAACATTAATATATCGACAGGTTGAATCAGCTCGGTTATGCTGCTTCCCAAATCTCCCATATTGCTAGCTTGGAAGAGCACGGGAATAGTCAAAAAGTCGTTATAAAACCGATAAAAAACAACATTAGCTAATAAGAGAAAGGTCATCACAATGCTGGCACCGATCACCCAGCGATTCCGGTTTTTGTCTTTCATAAATAATCCAATACCAAAAACAAACAGCAAAAAGCTCAGCGGATTGATGAATAAAATAATCTCTTGCTTGAAATTTTCTATTTTTATATCAAAGCTAGTTTTGTAGACAATGTACGTTTTAATCCACATAAAAAATGTCGCTAATAACAAAAAAGAAATTTTTGAAAATGTGCTTTTACGCATTTTTTTACCTCCTCAAACGGTGGACCTGCGCATTTCTACACTTAAGTGTTTTTTTTCCATTTTTTAGGCATCTTAGTGAATAACTAAAGATTATCTTAATACTTCTTCCAAAAAAAATCAATGTTTTTTTACAATATATTTACAATAAGATGCTAGCTTTTTATATATTATTTTATCTCAGTACCTATTATGTTTAGACGGACAAAAATTAAAAAAGTTTCATATAAACAGAATTTGTTATAATCCAAATTTGGCTGCCAAAAAAATACGCCTTTTTTAAAAGCGCTATCAGATTTTCTTTGCTGGACCTCGACAAGGTACATGTCGAGTTTGGGATTGTGGCTTTAGCGCACACATACTGAAAGTAGCCGGCATCCGCCAGCTACTTTCAGATGAAAATCGAACAAATATAAAAGCAAGTGGAGAGAAACACATTGTTTTTCTCCACTTACTTCATTTTAGGGACTTATCGGACAATTCCTTTTTAGTCTTTCTCAATTTTCAAGTATGTACGTTTTAACCAGCCATGCGCCGCCAATTACACCTGCATCATTGCCAAGCGTTGCAAGAGCAATATCTGCTGCGGAAGCTTCATGAAAAACGAACTGTTGAAAAACATTTTTAACTCTTTTTATTAAAAATTCCCCAGCCTTTGATACTCCACCGCCAATGATAATTTTGGAAGGATTTAAAGCAGTAGCCAAGTTGGCAAGAGCAAGACCAAGATGCATCGTCATGTCGTCGACAACCTGCAATGCCATCTCATCGCCGTTTTTCGCAGCATCAAACACATCTTTTGCAGTGATCGATCCTTTTCTTTCCAATTCTCGATTCAGCGTTGATCTCCCATTAAACTCTTCCATTTTGGCTATAGCCATTCGAACTATTCCAGTTGCAGAGGCGACCGTTTCCAGGCAGCCCGTTTTTCCGCAGTTGCACGGAAAACCTCCATGCAAAACGGAAGTTATATGGCCGATTTCTCCGCCTGCGCTATTTTTCCCATGGATTATTTCTCCATTTGCAATGATTCCTCCGCCGACTCCCGTTCCGAGTGTGACGCATATTAAATCCCTTTCTCCATTCCCCGCTCCTTTCCACATTTCACCAAGAGCTGCAAGGTTGGCATCATTATCAACGATTACTTGCAAACCAGTTTCTTTTTCAAGATTTTTCTTAAGCGGATAATTATTTTCCCATCCAATATTGACAGTTCTAGAAATGATTCCCTCTGTTAAATCGACAGGGCCAGGCGCCCCCATGCCGATTCCAATCAGCTTTTGCTTCGATTCACCAAGTTCTTTCAACTTTTCGTATATAGATTGAGAAATATCACTAACAATATTTTTTCCTGATTTATCGGTAGGGATTTCCCATTTTTCAATAATATCTCCATTTATATTGATAAATGCAATTTTTATCGTAGTTCCCCCTAAGTCCACACCAACTAGCCAATTATCGATCATAATTTTCATCCTTTACTCTTTTTCTCTTATCTTTTTCTATCATTATTTCTCGTCTTAACAATAGCATGGCCATTTCAAATTCTTTTGCGTCAATCAGTTGCGACTCAAACAGCTGCTTGACCTCCTCCTCCATTAATTCAAGATCAGCCACACGATCCCCGATGTATATGATAGTACCGAAACGTTTTAAAAGCTGTTGTATGTCGTAAATCGTTTTCAAAAACATCACCTTCTAAATAAAAATGCGGATAAGCTGCACATATTGCTAAAGTTCTTTTTTTGAAAACTTCCGAACAAGTCATCGAGCTATAGATTGTCAAGCTGTTGTTTTAGCTGCTGATATTCCGCTTTTCCCGGATCAAGCTTCAATGCCTTATCAATCGCTTCTTGTGCTTTCACAACATCATTCTGTTCCGCATATATTAGGCTAAGTACATAATAAGCTTGATGAAATGTCGGATCTTTTTCCAATACATTGTTTAAATATTCAATTGAGCTTGCCACATTGTTCAAACGATATTCCGTATAAGCAAGTAAATAGATGATTTCAACTTTTGCATCATCAAGCTCCTTCGCTTCCGAAAGCACTTCGGAAGCCTTTTGGAACTCCTTGTTCTCAATTAGTGCCTGCGCCCTTGCTAAAGCCATTTCCGAATTGCGCTTAGGGGCTATTTCATATCCATAATACCCAAGACCGAAAACGAAGATGATCGATAAAATAAGCCCCACTGCTCTCGTGAAAAATTTGGACATCCTTGGAATCTGAAGAACAAAAGCTGCCAGAAATCCGCCAATTAAACCGCCTATATGACCAGCGTTGTCCACATTCGGAATCGCCCAGCCAAGCATTAAGTTAATTAAAACTACAATCAAGATGTTGGGTCCTATTGTACGGAAAAACAATTTAGGGTTTAACACTCCTAAAAACAAGAGCGCACCGAACAAGCCGAATATCGCACCTGATGCACCTGCGGACAAAAAGGGGCTGAAAGCAAAGCTTGCAAGCGAACCAGTAAATCCGGCAAACAAGTATATAAGCAAAAATCGAATCGAACCATACATTTTTTCAACAGTCATTCCAATATAATAAAGGGCTAAAGAGTTCATAATCAAATGCAAAAAACCGATATGCAATAAAATTGGTGAAAAAAATCTCCACCATTCGCCATCGTAAATGGCAGGATTGTATTTCGCTCCAAATTTTATAAGAGTATCAGAATTTGTGCTTCCCCCGTACCATTCAAGAAGAAAAAACATCACAATTTGTGCTGTTAAAAAAACATATGTAAAGAAAGGCCTGCCATTTTCAAAAAAGGAGCGTTCCAGCCTTTCCTGCCTTTTTATATAAGAAAATATTTCTTCTTTTATTCGTTCAACTGATTCAAAATTTGATTCTTCTGCTGCATAATCAAGTTTTTTCAACGAAGCCGAAAGAGCATCTTCCAAATCACCTGTTTTTTCCATTATATGCTCTTGATCCAGCAGCATTGTTTTGACGACTGTTTTCCCATGCGCAAAAGGTTCTTTAATCCGAAATTCCCAATCATCAACAGGAGGAAATGTGGTCACATAAATGTTAAGAATATTTAAGTCCCTTCTCATAGATTGTTTTCGGATCGTTTCAAAAATATGCGCCGTATGTTCAATGTCTTGAGAGATCCAATTTCCCCAGTCAATATCTTTTCTGACAAATCGTACAAGCTGAAAATATTTGTTGCGAAACGGCTCAAGCCAAACCTCCGAATGATCGCCGGATATATTGATTAGCCTGTAATTATGCTCCACCACAAGACTTCGCAAAATTTTCCAAAAAATAAAATCTAGCTGAGTCCCCATTTAAAATCTCTCCGCATGTTTTTCCTTTATTATACCAATGTGGAAGGGCAGTTTGAAGAAAAAAGCTGAATCAAAAACGATTCAGCTTTCCATTTCCACCTATTTAAAAGCACCTTGGAGAAATTTCCTGCCAATTAGCGGTATCTGCATTGTCAGTTGAATAAATTTCTCACGCATCCATTTGCTTTTTAGGCATACGTTCATAATTTTGTATCGATTTGAATATATGAAGAAAATGCCGAATACTAGAAGAATTCTTTTTAATCGCTTCATATTTAATCCCTCCATTAATTAAAATAAACTTTTTGCTCAATTTTTATCCAAAATAAAATATGCAATTACTGTTGCAATGAAAATTGATAAAAAATTGACTGCGTCATTATTCATCCAGACAAAACCTTTCGTCTTTACCGTATATTCCCCGCAATGTATTCTTTTTTCCGTTTCAGCATGGCAGACGAGACATTTATTTTTTCGTTGAAAAAAGCATCCGAACAGCGTGTCAATCAAAGCTCCAATAAATCCAAATAATATAATGAAAGGTAAAATTTGAGCATCATTTTTTATAAAAAAAGAACTCCCCAGCGCAACAAACGAAGAACCGAGGATGGAAGCAAAAGTTCCGAGAACGGTAACAGCACCTGATGTTCCTTTTTCGACAAATTTTGGAGGAAATAAAAGAATCGGTTTTATTCGGCTTAAGCTGCCAATTTCGGAAGCCCATGTGTCCGCGTTGGCGCAAGCGAATGAAATGGTTAAAAGAATGAACCAAAAATTGCGGTCATCATGATCCACTATATTGAAAATGCTGATCAATACTGGAATCCCGCCATTTGCCAGCACTTGAACATAGTCGCGTCTTTCCCCTTTTTCAAGAATTGATGTCATTTGCGCTTTTCGTTCCTTCTTCCATTTACTGATCATGCTTGATGACGCAAAAAATAATCCAAGGGGGACCAGCCCTAGAAAACCAAAACTAAAATAGATGCTAGCGCCGACAAATACGGAGCTTATTGCTCCAGAAATCGACAAAGCTTTTGACTTATAGGAAATATAAGCGATAGTCGCAATAAAAATAATGAACAATAAAGGAATGATCATTTCCTGCACTCCACCAATTCTTTTTCAGTAATGATGATATCAACCGGAATATCATGGGATTCAATCGGCACTTCCTCAACTATTTGAAAGGAAAAAGCAAGCGCAATAGTTACATTTGCGTATTTATGTAAATAACGATCAAAATAACCCCCGCCATATCCGATCCTGTGCCCACGCCGGTCGAAGCAGATGCCAGGGACGATGAGCAAGTCAATTTCTTTTGGCGTTATGAGTGTTGTTTGCTCAAAGATCGGCTCCTGTAAATCTAAATAAACATTCTCTAATTGATCAAACGATTTTATTTCCCTGAACTCCATTTCTTTTATATTTGGGTCGCATTTAGGCACAGCTGTTTTTTTCTTTTCCTGCCAGCAGCGAAAAAATAAACTTTTTGTATCGACCTCGAAGCCTTTGGATACTGTAAGGCCAATGGTATTCGCCTCCTGCCAATAGTCTGTTTCAAAAAGAGTTTCAGCAATTTTGTTTGACCAGTCCGCATGCAATTCATGCCCCATGTTTTTTAACATCCGTTTCACTTCATTTCTGATTTCAAATTTTTTTTCCAACTTAAAAATTCCTCCCATTTACCTTTTTTATAATAAAAAAACAGCAGGAAATATCTTCCCACTGCTTTTACTTCGTTTCACGATGCAAAGCATGACTTTTGCATCTTGGACAATATTTTTTCAATTCGATGCGTTCTGTGTTTGTACGTTTATTTTTTGTAGAGATATAATTTCTATCGCCGCATTCTGTGCAAGCAAGAGTAATATTTACGCGCATATCTTTCCCTCCAAACTATTTCATGTTCAAATTCAGACTTTTATATAATATCATTTTTGCATTGTAAAATCTACATTATGTTTATTTTTGAACACAAAGTTTCAAGTCGTTTCAAATTACATTTTTTTTAAGTTAACATGAAATTTCGTTAAAAGCCGTTTTGTTCTATTAAAATATATGATATAACAATAAAGGGACAACTAATGGAAGGTGAGATGCATGGAAATTGTGATTATTATTCTTTTCCTTGTCAGCATTGCTTTATTAGGAATTGCTTATACTCAGCGTGACGATATAAAAGAGTTGGAACAAGAAGTTGAGCATTTATCCGTTTCTGCGATGCAAGAAATATACAAAATGAAAAAGAAAATGAGGGTATTGGAAGAAGAATTGCTGCAAGGAACAAACACAAAGCCTGTTTCGCAAGACACACAGTCCGTTATACACTTTGATTATTACACGAAAAACAAAATTCTATCAAAATATCAGCAAGGCATGTCAATTGCTGAAATTGCAAAATCGGAAAATGCCACAACCGATGAAGTAAAGCTAATAATCGAACAAAATAAGAGGGAACTATCATGAATAAACGAATTTTACAAGCATTCTCAGCAGGGATGATCGTTTCCACCTCAATTTTGACCCTCACTTTTTATTTAGGGAACTATGATCAAAAGGTTGTGGCTGAAAAAGAGTTGACGGACAAATCAGTTAACGAGTATTTAGCTCAAAATAATAAAATTGCTGTATCCAATAAAGAATATGAAGAATTTCTTTCTTACAAAGATACAAAAGTAAAAAATCTGAATAAAACACCTCAACAAAATGAACAGCAGCAGAAGCAGCAAAATCAAAATGCACAAAACCAAAATGCACAAAATCAAAACCAAGAACAAAAGAACAATAACCAACAAACTGAGGTAAAACCTGTAAAAGTAAATATTAAAGAAGGCATGACGACAAGCGACGTATCAAAAATACTTGAACAATCGGGCATTATTGATTCCGCCTCCAAATTTAATCAATACTTAATTAAACACGATTATCATAAGCGTGTACAAATTGGAACTTTTGAAGTAAAAAAAGGGATGAGCTACTACGAGATCGCAGAAGCCCTTACAAGATAAAAGGGGCTGCGATCCGTTTTTTTATAAATAAGGTTTGAAACCAGCCGTTTGTAAAAAAAGGAAGTTTTTCAAAACTCAAAATGGTGAAGTTCAGAACCACAAAAAGATTGCCCTTATCATTTTTCTCCCATTCCCGACCGTGTTGATTATTGTCATTCCAAGATCATTGTCCCAGCCTCAATTTTGTGCTTTTCTCGGCTTTTAATTGTCTTTTTTTAATCAATAGTACTTATAAAAGCCCACCAAAATTCCATGCCTTTTCTTTCACAAAATTGCCCTATGCTCTGCCCGAAATTTTTCCATAACACTTGTCTCTTATATTTCAGACATAGACACGATATAATACTTACAATTCCATTTTATATTCAATAAACTATTTAAATCGAAAGACATAAAAAGTTCCCTTCCTATCTAGATAAATTTGGGCGGCGAACCAAAATTTATTTTAGCACTAGGAGGGGCTTTTTAGTATCGCGGAACCATTTACGAATAACATAGCGATTTTATTTATATAAAAAAGGTTTGCCTGAAAACGGCAAACCTTTAATCATTTAAAGCATAATGGCGGCCTTTAACTAAATATAAAACATTTTCCGCGATATTCGTCGCATGGTCAGCAGTACGTTCAATAAATCTTGCTACAAGAGAGAGCTGGGTAATTTGATTCATATACTCTAAGTTCTCAGGAATAATTTGCAAAAGCTCCTTAATTGCTTCACCATATAAATCATCTACTTCATCGTCTATTTCGGCTATTTTTCTTGCTAATGCAACATCTTCCTCATGGTAAGCTTTCAGCGATAAAGACAGCATTTCTGATGCCAGCTTGTGCATTTTTGTGATTTGTTCAAGCGGTTTTATAAGCGGTTCATTTCCAATTCGAATTGCTGATTTTGCGATGTTGACTGCGTTATCTGCCATTCGTTCGATATCAGCAGCTATTTTAATGGAAACAATGATTCTTCTTAGATCAATCGCAACGGGCTGCTGCTTTGCAATTAAAAGAATTGCAAAGTCATTAATTTCCTCTTCGAGCTGATCGACATTCACATCTTGCTCTAATACTTCAATAGCCAAATCGATATCCTGCTTTTCTAATGCGCGGATTGATTTGCCTAATGCAACTTCCGTCAAACTGCCGATTTCAATTAACTTGGTGTGTAACGTGTTCAAGTCAAGTTCGAATTTTTCTCTCATTTTTTTTCCTCCAACATGAACCGTGTTATTCAAAACAATTATTATCCGAAGCGTCCTGTAATATAATCTTCCGTCCGCTTATCTGACGGATTAGAAAAGATTTGGTCGGTTTCGCCAAATTCGATAACTTCTCCGTTTAAGAAAAAGGCAGTTTTATCAGATATACGTGCAGCTTGCTGCATGTTATGCGTTACAATAATAATGCTGTAATCTTTCTTTAATTCTTGAACCAATTCCTCAATTTTCAACGTAGAAATCGGATCAAGCGCTGACGTTGGTTCGTCCATCAAAATCACATCAGGTTCAATTGCTAAACAACGCGCAATACATAAACGCTGCTGTTGTCCTCCTGACAGGCCATACGCGTTTTCCTTCAACCGATCTTTTACTTCATCCCATATAGCCGCGCCTCTTAAACTTTTTTCGACGATTTCATCCAATATTTTTTTATCACGGATGCCGTGTATTCTCGGTCCATACGCAATATTGTCATAAATAGATTTCGGAAACGGGTTCGGCTTTTGGAAAACCATGCCGACTTGAGTGCGCAGTTCTTCAACACGATAAGATTTATCAAATATATTTTTTCCGCGATATAATATTTCACCGTTGATTCGAACGGATGGAATCAGCTCGACCATTCGATTCAATGTTTTGATATAAGTCGACTTTCCGCATCCAGAAGGACCGATGATTGCAGTTACTTCATTTTCATAAATGTCTAAATCAATGTTTTTTAGAGCTTGATCATCACCGTACCATAAATTTAAGCCGTTCGTTTTATAGACAATTTTCTTTTCATTCTTGTCTTCGCTATTTTGTTCATAAACGATTTCTTGTTCTTTTTTCAGTTCAGTTTTTTTCAATTCAGTAATTGCCAAAATAAAAACCTCCTTCATCCTTTTAGGAAAACCCATTTAATAACGCTTTTGAAATTTGTTTCGAATCAACACCGCAATCGAATTCATTACAATTAAGAAAATAAACAACACAATGATTCCGGCAGCTGCTACATTTTGAAATTCTGCTTGAGGTCGCGAAGCCCAATTGTAAATTTGAATCGGCATAACCGTATAGGAGCTTAATAAATTCTCTGGTAAATAGTTAACAAATACAAATGCACCCGCCACAAGAAGAGGGGCAGTTTCTCCAATAGCTCGTGAAAAAGCTAAAATGCTTCCGGTAAGAATTCCAGGAATTGCAGCTGGAAGAACAATTCGATAAATTGTTTGCCATTTCGTTGCTCCCATTCCATAAGAAGCTTCACGTAACTCTTTCGGAACCGAACGGATCGCTTCTTGTGCCGCCACGACAATAACTGGCAATATTAATAAACTCATCGTTAAACCGCCTGCCAAAATGCTTCTGCCTAAATCCATTCCCCGAACAAATACTGTAAGCCCCAACAAACCAAAAACAATAGATGGGACACCCGCCAAATTCGAAATATTCGCCTGAATAAAATTTGTAAGTTTATTTTTTTTCGCATATTCCTCTAAATAGATAGCTGTTCCTACACCAAGCAGGAGGGAAATTGGAATGACCACTCCCATAACCCAAATTGAGCCGACCAGGGCTGCTTTTATTCCTGATGCAGAAGCTCTTCTAGAGGCAAAATTTTGGAAAAATTCCGGTGTTACATAACTAATTCCTTGAGTGAATATCCGGTATAACAGAATAGCAAGGACTACTAAAGCGAAGATGGTAGATACAAAAAACAGTGTTTGAAAAAAACGATTTTTCATAGTCCTTTTGCCCATCATTTTTCGAACAACCGTTTGATCAATGTACTTCATGTTAATATTCCTCCCTGAATCGGCGCGAGATAAATTGAGCTAATAAATTCATCAGCATTGTAAAGACAAAAAGCGTGGCCCCGACAGCATAAATGCTGTAATAGATTGTTGTTCCGTATCCCGCATCGCCCGTGCTGACTTGAACGATATAAGCCGTCATCGTTTGAATAGATTCAGTTGGATCAAACGTTAATTTTGGAGTGGCTCCTCCAGCCAATGTGACAATCATTGTTTCGCCAATCGCACGGGAAATTCCTAGTACGAACGAGGCAACGACTCCCGATGTGGCAGCAGGAAGTACTACTTTTAAAGCCACCTCAAATTTTGTCGCACCTAAAGCAAGTGCGCCTTCTCGAATGGAATTCGGAACAGAGCTCATCGCATCTTCTGAAAGGGAAGCAATCATCGGAATAATCATAATTCCAACAACAATGCCCGGGCTTAATGCATTGAAAAAGCCAATATCAGGGATCAATTTTTGCAAGAGAGGAGTAACAAACGTCAGAGCAAAAAAACCATATACAATAGTTGGAATTCCTGCCAAAACCTCTAAAATCGGTTTGATAATCCTTCTTGTCCGATCTGACGCATACTCACTCAAAAAAATAGCAGATGCAAGACCGACTGGAAGCGCAACAATCATGGCAATAACCGTTACTAAAAGCGTGCCAGAAACAAGAGCCATGATTCCATATGAGGCATCATCTTTTAAAAACGGATACCATTCTTTTTCAGTGATAAATTCAAAAAAAGAAACTCGTGAAAAAAACATGATTGTTTCTGTAGCAAGAGTAGCAATGATTCCGATAGTTGTTAAGATGGAAATAGCTGCTGCAACAAATAAAACGGCTGGGACCATTTTTTCCATAAAATCGCGCGTGGATTTTTTTGTTTTTTTCTCTTTGATCATTTCCCGAACCGATTTTCCTGCAGATAAAGCCATCATGAAAACCCCTTTCATGCCCATAGGAAGATGAGAAGCAAGGATGCTTCTCATCCAACCAGTCTATTTATTTTTATTTTAAACCTTCAAGCGTTTTTAACTGTTCATCATATTGCTCTTGCGGAAGTTTTACATAGCCAACTTCCTCTGCCAATTGCCCAGCGTTTTCCAAGGCAAACTTCACGTATTCATACACTTGCGGCTTTTCTTTTAATGATTTGTTGTTCACATAAAAGAATAGCGGACGGGAAAGCGGTTCATAAGTTCCTTTTTCAATCGTTTCATTTGTCGGCTCGACTGCTTCCCCTTTAGAGTTTACAATCGGTACAACTTTCAACTGGTCTTTATTTTCTAAATAGTATGCATAGCCGAAATAACCTATTGCATTTTTATCGTTAGCGACTCCTTTTACAAGTACGTTATCGTCTTCGGACAATGTCGCATCTTTTACAATCGGCTCACCGCCTAAAACAACTTCATCAAAATAATCATACGTACCGGAATCTGTACCAGGCGAGAAGTATTTAATTTTTTCATCCGGCCACTCAGGGTTGATGTCAGACCATTTTTTCGGCTCGCCTTTCCAAATTTTTGCTAAATCTTCGATCGTAAGTTTATCGACCCAGTCATTTTCTTTGTTTACAACAACGGATAAACCGTCAAAAGCAATTTTGAATTCTGTATATTCAATACCATTTTCTTCAGCAACTTTTTTCTCTTCGTCTTTAATTGGGCGAGATGCGTTAGAAATATCAGTTTCACCAGCTGTAAATTTTTCAAAGCCTCCGCCTGTTCCTGAAATTCCAATTGGAGCTTTTACATCAGGATGTTCTGCAGCAAATTCTTCAGAAACAGCTTCCATTATCGGACCAACAGTTGATGATCCATCAATAGCGATTTCACCTTCTAATTTTTGCTCGCTTGATCCGCTTTCTGAAGATGATTGCTGTCCGGAGTTTGAACCATTTGTGTTTGCATCATCCGAATTACCGCAGGCTGCTGCAAAAGCTAATACAGAACTGATCATAATGGATGACGCCAAAAATTTAAAATTTTTCATTCGGTTACTTCCCCCTATTATTTCGTGATCTCATCTTACGTATATAAGATTAACTTTCAAGTATTAAACAAGTTTTAATAGAATGTAAAGCTTTTGTAAAGCTTGTTTTTTGTGTGTATAAAAAACAGATGATGCTGCGTAAACGGCATTCCGCATTTATTTTATCCCTTCTCTCCATCCGCTAGATTTGGCCTGTGTATGCGCTTTTCTTGTTTTAACGGGCGGTTGCTTTCTTTCAGCCTAATTTGTTTAACAAACAGATATATGAACGCATGGCCTGAACCTATTAAGAGCAATAAAAAAGGAATGGTTTTTGTTTCATTTGTCAAAGCAACTGTAAAAATAAAAAAGAGGATCGATAGGATTCTTCCTGCATTTAGAAAAATTTCTCGAACAACAATATATTCGATCCTTGCTTGCGCAATATTCCACCCTTTTCCAATCACATCATACGTGATCGAAGAGTACGGAACAAGCAAAATTGGATAGGCAATTCCGATTGCAATAGCATATATTAACAATCTTTCATAGGAAATTTGAAATAAAATGAGAAACAAGGAAAAGTATAGCATAAGCCCGCCGGCTAGAATAGCTTTTTTCCTCATTTTTTTCGTAATCCACCGAGAAGCCACAATATAAGTGAAAAAGGCTACGAAAGAATTTAGAAAACTAAATGTACCTAAAGCCATCTCACTTTTGGTCACGATGTATACAAACACATTAATGAAAAATGTAAATGTTCCTTCACGCAATCCTTGAAACACATGAGCGTTTGTAATTAATCTCCAATTTTTGTTTCTTTTTCTTTCTTGAATGATTTTCAATAAAATGTAATCTCCGTGAGCTTTTCTAGACGTAAAAAAGAAGCTCAACATGACAGCAACAGTAAATAACATTAACGAAACTGCAAAAATCACTTTATACCCAATAGTATTTGTAAGTCTTGAAATAATCAGACCGGCTAACATCGGTCCAATCATCCCTGAAAGGGAAGTTAATATCCCAAGAAAGCCATTAAAAAAGTCCCGTGTTTCCGGTTCAGTAATTTCAAATGTCAACACATTAAAGGCTAGCCAATAAAAACCGTAGCCGATGCCAATGATTGCACCTAACAAATACATGTAGTTGACAGCTTGATCTTTTAAAACTAAAACGGTTAGAAAAAATGCGGCTAAAAAGGACACTCCTAGGCGAAGTACAACGACTCGATCAATTTTTTTGGATACTTTCCCAGCAATAATGAAAGCAAGCGGCTGAAAAATGACAATAAATAAATTGTATAATCCTAAATCAATCAATTCCCCTGACTGTTTCCATAAATAAACATTTACGAACGTATTCGAAAGTGCAATGCTTAATGAATAAAAACCGCCGATCATCAACAGCAGCATTAAATCATGGTCTGTTTTTCTTGATCCAATCCATTTTTTGACGTTTATCATATAAAACTCCCCTTTACTTGCTACTACTATTTTTCCTAGCTAAAGGGGAGTTATGTATAAAGAAAGGTGTTTTCGTTACCTTTCAGTGATCAACCTCAAAAAAATGCACAGAAACCGCTGAAACGCAAATTATGTCAGTCATTTCCAAAAAAATAGTAGAGTAGAAAACTGATTTCAAGGGGCTGTCCAGAAAGTCAAATCCGTTTGTGTCGTCCCATAGGCTGACCAGTTTGGATTTTTCTTTGTTGATTTCAAGGTCTAGTTTCTCCACCAGTTGCCTGTCAGCTACCGAGCGTCCTGGCATTTACTCGAGTTGGACTTGCACTAACTAGCAGATATCAGCTTAGCTGGGCGCGCCAAATAAAAAAAGGCTGAGATTCGAATATCTCAGCCTCTTATAACAGTTTATTTTGCAGCGCTGTAGCGTTTTGCCACTTCGTCCCAATTCACAACATTCCAAAACGCTGCAATATATTCAGGACGACGGTTTTGGTATTTTAAGTAATAAGCATGCTCCCAAACATCAAGGCCTAAAATTGGAGTTTTCCCTTCCATAAGAGGATTGTCTTGGTTTGGAGTGCTTGTAATTTCAAGCTCGCCGTTGTTTACAACCAACCATGCCCAGCCGGAGCCAAAACGACCAGCAGCAGCTTTAGCAAATTCTTCTTTAAAAGCTTCAAAACTTCCAAATTTTTTGTTAATTGCTTCTGCTAATTCTCCAGTTGGCTCGCCGCCTCCATTCGGTGAGAGGATGGTCCAGAACAAGCTGTGATTTGCATGTCCTCCTCCATTATTTCGAACAGCTGTACGAACAGATTCAGGAACAGCGTCTAAATTAGAGATTAAGTCTTCTACACTTTTAGATAAAAGTTCAGTCTGACCTTCCAAAGCAGCGTTCAAGTTCGTCACATATGTGTTATGATGTTTTGTGTGGTGAATCGTCATTGTTTCTTTGTCAATATGAGGTTCCAATGCATCATAGTCGTATGGCAATTTAGGTAATTCATAAGCCATAATGAATCTCCTCCTTAATGATTAATATGTACTAAATGCTTTCTGCCTTGAAGCTTTCATATTCAGATTACCAAACTTATTAAAATGATGCAATTAATGTGCAATTAAAAAAGCGGTTACATTATTCGACTAATTTTATGGACCCTGCAGGATTCGAACCTGCGACCGGACGGTTATGAGCCGTCTGCTCTAACCAGCTGAGCTAAGGGTCCTTTTTCAAACACATAAGTAAATTATCACTAAATAGCTGTTGAAGTCAATGGCTAATTTAGAATATTGTATAAAGAAAATGAATGATCATCAACAGCTGAATCAGCCCTTTTGCTACTGTGCTCGCCAACAACCCCAATAAAGAACCGACTCCAACCTTTACAGCCTCGCTAAATGTTTTGCGGTGTACGAGAAGCTCTGCCGCAACAGCCCCTAAAAAAGGTCCTAAAATAATGCCAACAAACGGGATGATAAATGGCCCGGCAATTAAACCAATCGTACTTCCCCATCCGGCTGCTTTACTTCCACCAAACCGTTTAACTCCTACCATATTTGCCAAATAATCCGATAGGAATAAAAGAATGATGAACATACTTTCAACAACCCAAAATGAAATGGTTAACTGGCTGAAGCTAAAACAAATTCCATAGATAAAAAAGGCTGCTACAATCAATAACGCTGACGGTAAAATGGGGAAAAGCAGCCCGACAAAAGATAAGATAAAAAGAGCAATGATCAAAATCCAAATGATTACATCCATTTGCTTATCCTCCTAGAAATTAGAAATCAATGAACAATTTAATCCACTTGAAACGATTATTGACGGTATCCTAAAACAGCTTCCGCAATATTCACCGAGTGGTCGCCAATTCGTTCTAAGTTGCTGATAATATCTACATATACTATTCCGCCTTGTCCGGTACAAATCCCTTCATTAATGCGGATAATATGTTTTTTGCGTAAAGTGCGTTCCATTCTATCGATTTTTTCTTCAGATTTCAATACTTTTTTTGCTAATACAACATCGTTATCATCTAAAGCGTCGATCGCATCCTTCACATTTTGCAAGGTAATTTCAAACATTTCCAATAAATCTTCCAATGCCTGCTCAGTAATGGTGACTTTATTATTATTTTTATAATCAATAAGCTCCACTATATTTTCAAAATGGTCGCCGATTCGTTCAATATCTCGAACAGTATCCATTAAAATGGAATGTCGGCGTGAATCATTTTGCGACATATCTTTTCCAGAAATCAATACGAGATAATCTGTTATTTTCCTATCTAAATTATTGATCGCCTCTTCAAGCTGCATCGCCATTTGTGCGTGCTTCTGCTGATTTGTCATCAAAAATTGTCTCGTTTCCTCTAGCCCTAATGATGCATATTGACCCATCCGAAGCACTTCTTCCTTCGCTTGCCCTAAAGCAATGGTTGGTGACTGTTCAATAAAAATTGGATCCAAATGCTTCGCTTTATACTCTATCGCTAAATCTTCACCAGGTATAACTTTTGTGACAAGCAGTGCAAGTGCACCGATGAACGGCGCTTGAACGATCGTATTGACAACATTAAATATTCCATGAGCAAAGGCAATGGTCATTTCAGGATTTAAATACAAATGGGCTTGCAATGATTCGATAAAATATTTGAAAATTGGTAAAATAATTAGAAAAATTGCCGTTCCGATTAAATTAAACATTACATGCGTCAAAGCAGCCCGTTTAGCAGCAATCGATGCTCCAATTGATGCCAAAACTGCTGTGATGGTTGTTCCGATATTATCACCGAATAATAAAGGCAGCGCAGCGTTGAGATCAATTAACCCTTGTGAAAACATCATTTGCAAAATCCCAATCGTCGCACTTGAACTTTGAACGATGATTGTAAAAACGGTTCCAATTACAACGCCAAGCAGCGGATTTGCACTTATGCTGACAGTCAAGTCATGAAAAATTTCTAATGATCTTAACGGCTTCATGCCGTCTCCCATCAATTCAAGCCCAAAAAACAAAGCGCCAAATCCAAAGATCACCTGCCCGATGCTGTTTATTTTTTTGTTTTTAGAAAAAAATAAAAGAACAGAACCTATAAATAAAATTGGCAAGGCATAAGCTTCGATATCGAATCCGATAATAAATGCCGTAACAGTCGTTCCGATATTTGCTCCCATGATCACGCCTATTGCTTGCTTTAAGCTCATGAAGCCGGCAGAAACGAGACCAACCGTTAAAACAGTTGTACCGCTGCTTGATTGAATTAACATTGTCACAAACATCCCAGCAAAAATACCCATAATAGGGTTTGTCGTAAACTTATCCAAAATATCTCGTAATTTATCTCCGGAGAATTTTTGCATACCTTCTCCCATACTTTTAATCGCAAATAAAAAAATTCCAATCCCGCCAAGAAATTCAAATAATATTTTTTGAACATCTACATCCACTCGTTTCACCTCCTTATTTTTCCAAATATATTAACGGTTAAATCATTTTTGAAAAAGAAACGTTTACATTTCCCATTACCAAATTCCTTCAAATCCAATTTTTTTATTTTGCAATCGGTGCAGGCTCCTGCAGCTTCTGTCTATAATAATGGACGAAACCGATATGCCCCGCAAATAAAATTAATTTTTAACATGTTCCTCCCACACATGTTACTTTTATATTTTAAATTTAACAAAAAAATTTTACATTTTGTTCACAATTGTTATTCTTATTGCCGAATCGCCTATATAACTTATTTTCATTATTTTTGTTTCATTGGTACAATCAAATAGAAATGTTATAAAAGGAAGTGTTTCGATCAATGAATTTATTTGTCCTCCTTTTTAAAAGCATATACTCTCCAAAAACAATCGCTCTTACTAGATTTCAAAAAATCGGCAAACCCATTCTTTATGGATTTTTATTGGCCTTTCTTGCCGCCCTGCCCAATTGCATATATTTAAACTTAGCTATTGTAAATGCTATAAACGGGCTTGACCAAACGATAAATGAAAAAATCCCTGAATTCACCATTCATAACGGAACTTTAAAATCCGAGGAAAATGCGGTTGTGAAAGCAAAGCATGATCAATATACAATTATTTTTGACCCAAAAGGAACTTTCACAAGGGATGACTTGAAATGGCAGGAAAACGTCATCGGCATCTTATCGAATGAATTTGTTTTCGTTTCCAATGGCACAATGCAGCAGCTCGAGTATAACTTTTTTCAGGAAACAGAGATAACAAAAGAGGATTTGACAGCTGCCATCAAACAGCTGTCTGAAGTTGCTCCGATTATCATTCCCGTGATATCTGTCACACTATTTGCGATGTCAGCCACTTCTAAATTTGTGGAAATTACGTTTTTAGCTATTGTCGGGCTGTTGTTTAAAAAAAGGATGGGAAAAAGATTAAATTTTAAACAGCTTTGGACTATTTCAGCCTACAGCGTCACGCTTGCAACCGTGTTTTTTGCCATTATGAACTTTTTTCTCATCGATATATCCTTTGCTCTTTATATAAACTGGTTTGTACATATAACTGTTTTATATCTTGTATTAAAAGAAATCCCGAGCCCGAAACAGCCAGTAAAAGCTGCATAGAAAACCCCCTTAAGGCAGAATTTCCAACTCTGCCTTAAGGGGGTTATTAACACTATGATTTAAACTGAAATTTGTTTGTAGTGGACTTTAGAGATTCGGACAGTTCCATTAAAGTTAGTCCAATAGCATGGGTTTCGCGAATTTGTTCCATCTGTACTTTTGCGACAGACTGCATTTGCTCTGCACTGGCAAACGTTTCTTGAGAGACTGATAAAAAATTTTCAGCAGATTGCTCCATTTTAGGGAGCCAATCATCTAAAGTATGTAAGCTGTGTCTTGTTTCAGACAATATTTCATTCACTTTTCCAATCTCATCTACTAGTTGATCAAATGAAAGCCGCGATTTACCTGCAACTTCTAAATGGTTTTGCACAAGCTCCAAAATTAGCTTAAACTGCTGATAAGCGCTCTGAGAAATATCATCCATCATTTTTACAGACTGTGCTATGTCTTCCGTCGCTTTGGATGACTGTTCAGCCAATTTTCGGACTTCCTCAGCAACGATAGCAAATCCTTTGCCTTCTTCTCCAGCTCTTGCTGCTTCAATTGTTGCATTTAATGACAATAGCTTTGTTTTCTCAGATATTGCATATATCATTTCCACAACCTTTTCAATCGCCGTCGAATGATCTCGAACACTTTGGATCGTTTTAGACATAGTTTTGCATTCTTTTTCAAAGCGATTTAACGATTCGATCATCTGTCTCATATTTTGTTCTCCCGTGTTGGCTGATCGGTTCATGCCCTGTACGCTTGAGAAAAGGCGCTCTATTCTCTCCAGCACAGTTTGAACTGTATTTTTCATGGAATGAAATACTTTTGCGCTTTCTTCAGAGCTTGAAGCTGTTTGCTGCGCACCGTTTTTCACCATTTCAATCGCTTCAACAAGATTCGTATGTAATGTTAATACGTCATCAGAAGAGTGTTTAAGCTTCCGGCCTGTCGAAAACAAATTTTCTGTCGTGGTATTAATCCTTTGAATCATCATCCCCAAATAGCCTGCCAATTGCTTAAAGCTTTTGATGAGCGAAAGGATTTCTGGAAGATTTGTATTTATGTTTAAATCAAGCTGAATATCTCCTTCACGCATTTTTCTCATTTTTTCCCTCAAAATCGTCAACGGTTTTGTCATACTTCTGACAGCTAAAAACAAAATTCCCATCATAAAAAGGACGCTGATTATTCCAATCCAGATTGTATTGTAAGCTAGTTCATGCACAGGCTTAATATAGCTTTCTGTCGGAACGGCAAGCAAAAAAATTCCTTTCAATTCCTGCATTTCTTTAAAGGCCAACGTATAATCTTGTCCATTGAAAGATTTATGAATAATTCCACTATTTTTTTTCGTTATTTCCTTTACAATTGCAGCTGGGATTTGAGTTTTTGTTTTAACGCTAACCGAAAATGGTGTGGCCTTTTCATTTCGAACGAAAAAAAAGTCAGCATTTAAACCGTCCTGAATCAGCTGGGAGGATTGCCTTTGAACGACTTCTTTATCAAATCTTTCGAAAAAATCATCAGAGCTATTTACATAAGCATACAGAAGATTGCTGGCAGCAATCTCTGTCATATATACTTCCCTTTTTAATCGATCCTCTATCAAATTAAAAGTTGTTTCACTTGCTTTTTGGTAAGCAGTATAACCGACAACAGTTATCGAACTAATAAGAAGCATGAGCGCAAACAAAATCAATCTTACAGATAGAGGTATTCGCTCTCCTATCGACATGTTCTTTCTCTTCTTTTTCACTATTATGATTTCCCCCTTTATAAGCTTAACAGCATTATGACAAAAGATTATTAAGGGAATTTAAAGTTTTTTTATTTTTATTGTAAATTCCTCCACATTTTGCTACATACTATTTTCCAATCATTTTTAAATACGTATAGGAGTAAACATTGAACGAGCGACAACATAAAAAATAAAAGCTTAAACAACAACTGTTCATTGCCAATCCACAAGCTAAAAACAACCGGTCCGAGCGCAACCCCTAAAAAACGCGCCATCCCGTATAAGCTAACTACAATCCCTCTTTCTGCATCATCAACACTTGATATAATCAACGAATTAATAACCGGCAGCACAAAACCTAAGCCGCCAAATGAAATAGTGATAAAAAACAAAAATAGCGAAAACTGTTGAAAAATCAAAAAACTGAAAAATGATAAAAACGTCATGAACATCCCTACCAATAAAAAAAGAAAACGGTTTTTTACATAGTCCAATCGCTTTCCTGTCCAATAAGACGATATAGATAATGCGCCTAACGGAAAAGAGTATACAAATCCTTTAAAGAATCCATCGATATGATATAACTCTTCAATTAAATAGGCTAAGTAATACAGCAGCCCAAAAAGCAAAAACATACTTGTACCGCCATACAGGTAAAGAGATAACAATCGCACTTTTTGCACCTTTAACACATCAGCTATTCTTTGCACATATTCGTGAAGCGATATTTTTTCCTCGCCTGATGGAGAAGCCTTTATAAAAAAAAGAATGAAAAAAAGCAAGAGAGTTCCAATAATAGGGAAAAGAATGAATGGAAAATACCATGCTACAAGGGCTAACAAAGCTCCTAAAATGGGAGCGGCTACTTTTGCAGTTCCGTTGAACACTTCTAAAACGGCAAGAGCTCGATCCCGTTTTTCGGCCGTAAACATGTCTCCTGCTAATGACATGGCTAGAGACGATATTCCTCCTGTGCCAAGCCCTTGCACCAAACGTCCAGCTAACAATGTCCAAAAAGCAATAGATTTGTTGACAAAACCGCTGAAAAAACAGATAGCCCCCCCTATGATCAGCAATAAAAGCGACCATAAAATAAATGTTTTTCGGCCGTAACGGTCGGAAAGGAAACCTACGATTGGGATGATGATCGCTGCAGGTATATTAAATATGCTTAAAATAAAGCTCGTCTGTGCAGCTGTAATTTCAAGCGCTTGTCCAAACTCCGGCAATATCGGGATCAGCATCGAATTGCCTAGCACCATCATAAACGGAAGCATCCCTAATAACATAATGATGATATGCTCTCTCATATTTATCTCCCTTCGTTTACTCGAATTTCGAATTGATGCATGAATTCATTGTTTGACAGCAGGGAATGCGTTAAACCGAAGAATATCTTGGACGTTTTCAAAATGGTCTTCGATCGTAAAGCAACCTCTTCTATCCTTTAGGTTTAACTGAGCTTCCCTCTCGCATTAATTCAGGCACTGGCTTCAGCTTGAACAATATTTTCGGAAAGAATAGCTGGAAAGGATCTGAATTCATAAATTTGAGCCCTCATTGCCTGAAAACTTCAATCTATATAAATTTTCCATTCGAGAAGGCAGAAAGATCGAAAAAAGCGTCGAACTCGCTTTGCAACAGCTTCAGCAGCTTGTCTCAAGCGAGAAAAGAGATGTTGATTTCTCCCCAGGTCCTCCGAACTTGCTAACTTTTCACTTGTGTATGCCAGCAAAGACATAATTGGTATGTTTGTACATAAAAAAACATATATGTTAATAAAGAACAAAACGGGGGAACATAGAGATGAAACGTTTATTTTCTGCTTTACTAGTTATCTTTTTCAGTTTTGTTATTTATTATGATTTAAAAAACGGTACATTACCTGTATCTTCCATACAAAATGAACAGCATGCTGAAGAACAATTTATGGAGGTAAAAGTGAAGGAAGGAGATACGGTTCTTTCCATTGTTGAAAAAATACACGATAAGCCTGTTCCAGCAAGCATTGAAGAGATTATTAAAGATTTTGGGGAATTAAATTCAAATGAAGATGTGTACAGTATACAAGCAGGAAAAACATACAAATTCCCCTTATATAACAATTAGTTAAAGTTTTTAATTCTTGTCATTGCTTGGCTATGATTGGTACAATATCATAGGATGGCAAATGTTCCATCAAACGTATTTATATTTAAGGAGCGATAAACGTGGGCGAAATCACACATCGTACGAAAACACGTCCAGTCAAAGTAGGCAACATTCAAATTGGCGGAAATAATGAAGTAGTCATTCAAAGCATGACCACAACGAAAACGCATGATGTTGAAGCCACAGTAAAAGAAATTCACAGACTGGAAGAAGCAGGTTGTCAAATCGTTCGTGTTGCTTGTCCTGATGAACGGGCTGCAAATGCAATTCCAGAAATCAAAAAACGCATTAACATTCCTCTAGTTGTCGATATACATTTTGATTACCGGCTCGCTTTAAAAGCGATTGAAGGCGGAGCAGATAAAATACGGATTAACCCGGGGAACATCGGGCGAAGGGAAAAAGTAGAAGCCGTTGTGAAGGCTGCGAAAGAAAGAAACATTCCAATCAGAATTGGAGTAAACGCCGGTTCACTTGAAAAAAGGATTTTAGAAAAGTACGGCTATCCTACTGCTGACGGAATGGTTGAAAGTGCATTGCATCACATAAAAATTTTAGAGGATCTTGATTTTCACGATATTATCGTTTCTTTAAAAGCATCTGATGTACGGCTTTCAATCGAAGCATATGAAAAAGCTGCAAAAGCGTTTGATTATCCGCTCCATTTAGGGATTACCGAATCTGGCACTTTGTTTGCGGGAACAATCAAAAGCGCTGCCGGCCTTGGAGCCATTTTAAGCAAAGGCATCGGCAATACTTTGCGTATATCATTAAGCGCTGATCCCGTCGAAGAGGTGAAGGTTGCCCGGGAATTGCTGAAATCATTCGGCCTGGCTGCCAATGCAGCAACACTTATTTCATGCCCTACATGCGGAAGAATTGAAATAGATCTCATTAAAATCGCGAATGAAGTCGAAGAATATATTTCAAAAATTCGTGCGCCAATCAAAGTAGCTGTTTTAGGATGCGCAGTAAACGGTCCAGGCGAAGCGAGAGAAGCCGATATTGGAATTGCTGGTGCACGAGGCGAAGGATTGCTTTTTAGAAAAGGAAAAATTGTTCGGAAAGTTCCGGAAGAAACAATGGTCGAAGAATTAAAAAAAGAAGTGGATTTAATCGCTGAAGAATATTTCAAAAAACAAGAAAAGGAAAAAGTTTAAAGCTTGGAGCAGATGCCCCAAGCTTTTTGTTTTTGTTAAAAAAACGGTAATACGAAAATTCCAAGCAGCAAGGAAACGATACCTATTCCGATCGCCCATGCTCCCAGATTTTCCGCACCGCGCCGACGGGCGATAAACCCTATAATGATACCCGATGCTCCTAATAAAACGGGCAAAACAAATAAAGAAATAATCGATAGTGCCAGCGCCAGCCATCCTAAATTGCGGCCGCCAGCTTCATCGGCGTCATTATTATAATTATATGTTTCATTTGTATTTCTAGATTCAACTGCTCCAGCTTCTGCTGCGGTTTCTTCTAGATAATCTCGGTTTTCATTATTCCGGTTTTCAAAATTTCGGTTTTCCTGAATGGCATTTATTTCAGTTGATTTGCCGGCATGTGGGAAATTTTTGTTTGCCATTGCCATATCCCTCGCTTTCAAAAGATAGGAGCATTTATAGTATAAGCAAATCAATTCCCATTATTATGGAAATGTTTTCAAATAGGATCTAATGTTGGATCAGAGGACGGGAAGCAATATGTTGATCCTTTATTTTTTTACTATTTGTGAAATTTTATTCTTTTTTTAAGAAATGACAAAACTCGAGTTCATCCCTTCTTATCATGAATTCCCATAAAAAAACAAACCTTGTGATCAAATTTCACAAGGTTTGTTCATGGCAATTCGGGCATAACCCATAAATTTCAAATTTATGTCCATTAATTTTATATCCGTCCAAATACTCCTCTATCGTATTCATTGGGCATGATTCGATCTCTTTCGTTTTTCCGCATTCCATACAAATAAAATGGTGGTGATGATGTCCTAAATCACAATGAAAGCGAAAGTGCTTTTCACCTGAAAGCTCTGTCGTTTCCAATATACCCAACTCTGCAAACAATGATAAATTCCGATAAATCGTATCAAAACTTAAACCGGGATAGCGCTTATTCATTTTTTCCAAAACATCTTTAGCTGTCAAATATTTATCAGAATCGGCAATTAGTTGAAGCATTTCTTTCCTTTTGGATGTATATTTATATCCCTTTTCTTTTAAATATTGTAAAGCTTGTTCGACATTCATATTTTGCCCCTCCTAGCTTTTGACAAAATAATGGAAAAAATCAAAGCCAATACCTCTAAAATGACAATTGTTCCTCCCGGAGCAATATCTAAATAATAAGATAATACTAAACCGATTAAAACGGAAGCTTCTCCTATTATAACGGAAAGAAAAATTGTCTTTTTAAAACCGGTTGCTATTCTAATACTTGCAGCAACAGGAAGGGTCATAAGCGAGGAAACTAACAAAATTCCAACAACTCTCATGGAAACGCTTATCACTAGGGCAACTGTTAAAATAAACAAAAGATGCAAGCCTTTTGCCGGCAGCCCTAAAGCAGATGCATATTCTTCATCAAACGACAGTAAAAACAATTCTTTATAAAACAATACGATCAATAAAATAACCAATGCTGCAACACCAGTAATAATATATAAATCCGTCCTGGAAACCGCACTAACACTTCCAAATAAGTAATTAAAAAGATCTGTATTAAACCCATCTGCTAAAGAGATAAATACAACGCTAAAACCGATCCCAGCCGACATGATTATCGGAATGGCCAATTCCGCATAAAATTTATAAAAAGCTCGCAGCTTTTCAATCACAAGTGAGCCTAAAACAGAAAAACCCATTCCGACATAAATTGGATTCAATGAAGAAAAGAAGGATATTTTTGAAGATAAAAAAAGACCGCCCGCAATTCCAGCCAAGGTCACATGACTCAGTGCATCTGCAATTAGTGATAATCGTCTGACCACCACAAAAACACCTAAAAGAGGTGCGATAAAACCGATTAAAATACCTGAAAGAAATGCATTTTGCAAAAACTCAAATTGTAAAATACTGCTAAACATCTTCATTTCCTCCATCTACTCATGATCATGTGTTATTAACTGAACTGGATGCCCGTACAATGAGGTCAATTCCGTTTCTTTCAGGCGTTCAAATTCGTCTTTATTTCCATGGAAATAAAGTTGTTTGTTCAAGCAAGCAACATGCGTAACTTTATCTGTAATAGCTCCAATATCATGGGTAACAAGTATTAGTGTGATTTCCAATTCTTTATTCAAATGATGCAAAAGCTGATAAAAATGATTGACTGTCTGACTATCTACACCTACAGTTGGTTCATCTAAAATCAATAATTTAGGTTCACTGACAAGTGCGCGAGCAATAAATACCCGTTGCTGCTGTCCTCCTGAAAGCTCACCAATATTTTGGTGAACTGCCTTTTCCATTCCAACTGCCCGGATCGCTTCCATTACCTTTTCCCGATCAGCTTTTTTCATTTTTTTAAACAATCCGAGTTTGGGAGTCAAGCCGCTCGCTACTACTTCAAAAACAGTAGCTGGGAACGAAGAGTTAAAGCTGTTTGCCTTTTGAGAAACGTAGCCAATTTTATGCCAATCGTTAAATTGATGAATATTTTCACCAAATAAATGAATCGTCCCTTTCTGAGGCTTTAAAAGCCCGAGCAGACATTTCAATAATGTCGATTTTCCGGAGCCGTTCGGCCCAACTAAACCTAAAAATGCTCCTTTTTCAATGGAAATATTGATATTTTCGAGCACATATTTTCTCTCATATTGAAAAAAAAGGTTCTTTACTTCTACTATTTTTTCCCCCATGCTTCTCACCTATTTTATTAGGAATCATTACGATTTATTTTTATCATTAAAGTATACAGGAGAAGAGCACATTTGTAAAGAAAAATGTGTTCTCCCTCTACTTCAATGTATTGATTAATGGATGGCAGATTTAAATTTTCCGCCCTTCGTTTCTTGTGTATTCATAATGGTAATAAACGCGTTCGGGTCAATCTCATGTACAATCGATTTTAATTTTGCCACTTCAAGCCTTGTAACAACTGCATAAATGACGTCTTTTTCCGTATCCGTGTATCCGCCTTTTCCCTTTAATTTTGTCGTTCCGCGTCCTAAGCGTGACAATATAGCATCAGACACTTCATCGTAATGATCAGATATAATGATGGCGGCCTTTGTTTCATCAAGACCTTGAACAACCGCATCAATTGTTTTAAAGGCAATATAATATGTAAAGATGGAATACATGGCTTGCTCAATCCCGAAGACAAACGCTGCGCTTCCAAAAATGAAAATATTCAAAAACATCACGATTTCACCAACGGAAAAGGGAATTTTTTTCGTTAAAAGAATTCCTAAAATTTCTGTCCCGTCCAGAGATCCTCCGTGTCGGATGACAAGTCCCACTCCTGCACCGAGCAAAAAACCACCAAATACAGTGGCTAACAAAGGCTCTGTTGTAAAGGCCTCAAAATCATGGGCCAGCCTTTCCGCAATGGCCAAACAAATGATGCCAAATATGGACGAAAACATAAATGTCTTCCCAATCTGCTTATAACCGGAATACATAAAAGGAAGGTTTAACACAATAACTAATGTTGCGAAATTGATGATTTTAATATGATTCGAAAATATGTGGTCTAAAATAAGCGAAATGCCGATGATACCGCCATCAATCATATGATTTGGGACTAAAAACAGCTCGATGCTTACGGCTGCCAGAACAGCTCCAATCACAATCATTAACAATCGATAAATGATGTGTCTTAAGCTTTCTTTTTTATGATGTTTTTTACTCATCTCGTCCTCCTAGTTTTTTTTTAATCATATTGTATTATAAAAATTTTGCTGAGACGATATTTATGTCATTTTCTCCACCCATTTTTTTTAAAAAAAGGCAACTATCTTCCCCTCTGTTCATACGAATAAGAGGGGAGGCGAGATCTTTGATTTTATTTGAAAAAATTATTCAACAAAAAATTAACAGTTTAAAACCTGAAGAACTTGTGTCATATGCAAAGCAATATGATATATCCATTTCGATTAACGAAGCAAAACAGCTGCTTCAACTCGTACAGGGAAAAAAAATCAACGTGTTTCATGAAGAAGAAAGAATTGCTTTGTTAAAACAAATTGCCAAAATCACTTCGCCGGAAACAGCCAAAAAAGCAAATCAATTATTTTTGCAATTCTTCAATGGCAATTGGAAATAAAAAAGGCAAGTTCCCTAAAAAAGGGAGCTTGTCCTTTTTTATTGATTTGCTATTTTTTCCAAAACATTTTCATCAAACGTCTTATTCTTCAGCATGTCAATTTCAAATTTATAAGGCGGCTTTTTATTTTTTTTGTCGTCACCGACATACGGAGTTTCTAAAATTTTTGGCAAGTCTTTTAATTGCGGATGGTGGACGATATAATTGATTGCTTTAAATCCTATGTGGCCGAATCCGATATTTTCATGACGGTCTTTTTGGGCCCCGCGCGGATTTTTGCTGTCGTTTATATGAACAACTTTTAAACGGTCGATGCCGATGATTTTATCAAATTGATTTAAAACCCCATCAAAATCATTGACAATATCATAACCGGCATCATGAGTATGGCAAGTGTCGAAACAAACGGACAAATGTTCATTGTAGGTAACACCATCAATGATCATCGCAAGCTCCTCAAACGTTCTTCCGCATTCTGAACCTTTGCCGGCCATCGTTTCAAGGGCGATTTGCACTTTTTGCCCCCTCTCCAGCACTTCATTTAAACCTTCAATAATTTTTTTGATTCCGGCTTCTGCACCGGCTCCAACGTGAGCTCCCGGATGGAGCACGATTTGTTTTGCGCCGATTGCTTCCGTGCGTTCAATTTCCGATTTTAAAAAATCAACGCCAAGCTGGAAGGTCGCTAAATTTGTTGTATTGCCAATGTTAATAATATATGGTGCGTGAACGACAATTTCTTCGATGCCATGCTCTTTCATATGCGCCAAACCTGCTTCGATATTTAAATCTTCAATTTTTTTTCTTCTCGTGTTTTGCGGGGCTCCTGTATAAATCATAAACGTATTAGCGCCGTATGAAACTGCCTCTTCACTTGCCGCAAGCAACATTTTCTTGCCGCTCATCGATACATGCGAGCCAATTTTTAACATGTTTTTCCTCTCCTTACAACCTTTTATTTATTTTTTCTTGCTTGCTTTTTCTTTAGCTTTTCAATTTGTTCTTTCATCTTTTTTTTGTATCCTGGTTTTACCGATTTTGGCTTTTTGATGATTCCGATAATCGCGTTTGTTTCCATTGGTTGTTTTTTTCTTTTTTGTCTGCGATTTCGGTCATCGAGCGCTTTCCATATTCCGTTTTCAATATCTCGATTTTCAAAGATTATCCCCATTTTTTCAAGCTTTTGCAGCATTTGTTCGTTATCGTCTTCATAGATTGTATAGGCAAATCCTGAAAAGCCAGCCCGAGCCGTTCTTCCGGTTCGGTGAATATAAAAATCTAAATCAGTCGGCAGCTCGGCATTGATTACATGGGAAACACCTTCAATATCAATTCCTCTTGCAGCTAAATCAGTTGCTACTACAACTTGATAGGCAAGATCCTTTATTTGACGCATTTCTTTTTTCCGTTCACGCGGGGTAAGACCGCCGTGGATTTGCCCAACCTTTAATCCCTTTTCGGCAAGACCGTATGCCACATCTTGGGCATTCGCTTTTGTATTCACAAAAATTAACGCTAAATAAGGGTTTAAGGAAACTACCATATTGTATAAAAGATCTATTTTGTTTCGATGCCGCAGCGGAACAAGAACATGCGTGATGTTTTTGGCATGTACTTGTTTTGGAGATACATGAACATACTCAGGATTTTCCATATATTTTTTTAAAAAAGGCTTTAATTTTTCAGGAATGGTGGCAGAAAACACAAGCATTTGCAGTTCTTTTTTCATGCGGCTAGCTATTTGGTCGACCTCATAAATAAAGCCTAAATCAAGCATTAAATCGGCTTCATCCACAACTATGCTTTTGGTCGAATATAAATCTAGCGCCCCTTCCTTGACAAGATCAAGAATTCTGCCAGGTGTTCCGATCACAAGATGGGGCTGAGTTTTTAGCTTTTCGATCGCCCGCATTTTATCTGTACCGCCAATAAAAAGTTTTGCATGTAATTCTTTTTCCGGCGGGGCGAATTTTATGATTTTTAACGCTTCTTCGTAAATTTGAGTCGCGAGCTCTCTCGTCGGTGCTAAAACAACAACTTGAACACGCTTTTCCTCTCCGCAAATACTGTTGATTAACGGTAGCAAATAAGCATGTGTTTTGCCTGTACCTGTTTGTGATTGGCCGATGGCACTTGCTCCTCTTAATATGATTGGGATCATTTGTGCTTGAATTTCAGTCGGTTCTTTAAAACCTAACGACTGAACGGCATCTATAATAAAATCTTGAAATGGAAAATCTTTAAAGTCAGCTGCCATTGCAAAACAACTCCTTCATAATCAATCAACCCATTTTTTGATTATAAACAATATAATGGAAAAACTCCAATTTTAATAAAACATTTTCCTAAAACGCCGCATAGTTTAATGTAGGTAAAACAGCAAAAGAAAGGGGAAAAGTTTATGCATCCTTATCGAGCTTTTCCTCCCTTCCGGCAGCAGCCATTGATCCGCCCTTTTTTTGGCGGAGGCTACCATCCTTTTTGGGGGCAGCCACCTGTTCAGCAATGGCCGGTTCCGCCTAGGGGAGGATTACAATCGCTTTTTTCGCGTTTTCTTCCATCGAGCACAATGCATGCAGGAAGTATACCGTCAAGCGGTGCTGTTCAAAGTTTAACAAACCCTGCCAATCTTTCAAACATGTTGACGAATGTCCAAAAAGTTCTCGGTGTCGCTCAGCAAGTCACACCGATGGTTCAGCAATACGGTCCTCTGATTCGTAATCTCCCGGCAATGTTCAAAATTTATAGAGAATTGAAAAATGCTGATACAGACAGTAGCGAAGAAGATGATATAAAAGAAAATTCGTCATCTAAAAGATTGAAGGAACAGACAGCCGATGACAGCCCTTCAGATGAAAATACGTCGGGCGAATCAAAACCTAAGCTTTATATTTAATTGTGTTTTGTTTTCTTCCTCCATGTTAGGTATAATGATGTTAGATAGTCAAGCCGCTTGACGGCTTTTTTATTTTCCTTTACTAAATATCAGGAGGAAAAAACATGGAGGTTATTAAAATTTCCCCTCGAGGATACTGCTATGGTGTTGTTGATGCAATGGTGATAGCCAAAAATGCAGCAATGGATAAATCACTGCCTAGACCGATCTATATTTTAGGAATGATCGTTCATAATAAACATGTAACAGATGCCTTTGAAAAAGAAGGGATTATTACGTTAGACGGAAAAAATCGACTTGAGATTTTGAAAAGAGTCGATAAAGGAACCGTTATTTTCACTGCTCACGGCGTTTCGCCAGAAGTGCGCAAAATAGCGAAGGAAAAAGGGCTTGTCACGATCGATGCTACATGCCCTGACGTCACAAAAACTCATGAACTTATTAAACAAAAAAAAGAAGAAGGGTATGACGTCATTTATATTGGAAAAAAAGGGCATCCGGAACCGGAAGGAGCAGTAGGTGTAGCGCCGGATATCGTTCATTTAGTCGAGACTGTCAACGATGTTGAAGAGCTCGATATTTCCAACGACAAAATCATTGTTACGAACCAAACAACAATGAGCCAATGGGACGTAGCTGATATAATGGAAAAAGTGAAGGAAAAATATCCGCATGTCGAGTTTCATAAAGAAATTTGCCTCGCAACACAAGTTCGCCAGGAAGCTGTGGCCGAACAAGCAAAAGAAGCTGATTTAACCATTGTCGTCGGCGATCCGCGCAGCAACAATTCAAACCGGCTTGCGCAAGTATCTGAAGAGATTGCGGGCACGAAAGCTTATCGTGTGGCGAATGTAAGTGAAATCAAACTGGAATGGCTTAAAGGCGTTAAAAAAGTTGCCGTTACAGCCGGTGCATCAACCCCAACGCCGATTGTCAAAGAGGTCATTCGATTTTTGGAGAATTATGATCCAGAAAATCCAGAAACATGGGATTTAACTTCAAATGTCCCTCTTGAAAAAATATTACCAAAAGTAAAAGTCAAAAAATCATAGACAAAACCTTTTTAATGATTAAAGGGGATCGGTCCGCTAAAAAGGACTGATCCCCCATTTAATTATAGAAACTTGAACGGATCTGTATGGACGCGGGAAGGAATAATTTCTACTTCCAGATTTTCTTCAGCACACAGCTTTGTTAGTTTTTCCGCCACTCCCGCTTTCATCACCTTTTCAATGTTGTGACCTGGATCAACTACATGTAAGCCGAGCATCATAGCATCGTGAGCTGTGTGGTAATATACATCACCAGTTACATAAACATCTGCGCCTCTCATTTTTGCCTGATAAATGTATTTATTTCCGTCTCCGCCTAAAACGGCTACTTTTTTTATAGTTGCCTGTAAATCCCCTACTACTCTTACTTTTTCCACTTCTAAAGCTTTCTTAACATGCTCTGCAAATTCCTTCAATGTCATTTCTTTTTCAAGCTCTCCAATTTTCCCTAATCCAAGCTGTTTCCCTTCGTTTTCTAATGAATAGATGTCATAAGCAACTTCTTCATAAGGATGAGCCTTCAACATCGCTTGAATGACTTTCTTTTGGATTGACTGCGGGAAGATCGTTTCAATTTTGACTTCTTCAACCATTTCAAGCTTTCCAGTATCTCCGATAAAAGGATTTGCATTTTCCAAAGGTAAAAATGTTCCTGTTCCTGCCGAGGAAAAAGTGCAATAACTGTAGTTGCCGATAAATCCAGCACCCGCTTTGCCAAGCGCCGCCCGAACGTCCTTCTCATAGTCTTTTGGTACAAATACAGCAAGCTTTTTTAATGGGTCTTGGTAAGTCGGGACAAGTATTTTTTGATTCACTAATTGTAGGCGGTCGGCCAAAAGATCATTCACTCCGCCTGGAGCCACGTCCAAATTTGTATGGGCCGCATAAACGGCAATTTCATGCTTGATGCATTTTTCTATAATACGTCCTGCCGGATCATCTGTTCTAATATGCTTTAAAGGATGAAAAATGGGAGGATGATGAGCGATAATTAAATCAACCTTTTGATTGATTGCTTCATCAACGACTTCCTCCAAAACATCCAGAGCGACCATAATTTTTCGGACAGGCTTGTTTAATGTGCCGATTTGCAGCCCGATCTTGTCTCCTTCCAATGCATAATACTTTGGAGAAAACCGTTCAAATAATTGAATAATATGTTGGCCATTAGCGATTTTCTTCATTTATTTTATGACCTCCTCAATGATCTCGATCACCTTTTTTATTTCTTCTTTTTTTTGCATATGCTGTTCATTTCCATTGGATTGCTCCAGCTGCCGTAGAATGTCCTTCCGATGAGAAAGCTCGTGTCTCCATTTTTTTAAAAAAACGTTGTTCTTTTCTTTTAACAAAAATGGACCCATTAACAAAGCTGCTTCAAATGGCAAAGCTTCATACGGTTTCATTGCATTTCCACGCTTAGCGGACAGCACCTCATATATTTTTCCGCTCTCTTCTAGAATTGTTTCTCCTTCGAGCTCCCAACCATTGTCAATCAGCCATTTTCGAACTTCAATTGCATGAATATTCGGCTGAAGTACAAGCCGTTCAACCTTCCCGAGCTTCTCTTTTCCTTCCTCCAAAATCGTTTTAATAAGCGAGCCGCCCATGCCAGCGATCGTGATGCATGTTGCCTCATCCTTTTGTAATACGGACAATCCGTCCCCTTTCCGAACGGAAATTACATGCTGGAGCCCGTTTTTTTCCACTTGCTTTTTTGCCGCTTGATAAGGGCCTTCATTGATTTCACCGGCAATCGCTTTCACTGTTTTTTTGGCAAGCACTAGATAACATGGCAAATATGCATGATCTGATCCAATATCTGCTGTCACCTGATTATTCGGAACAAATTCTGCCACAGCCGACAGTCTTTTTGAAAGTTGGACACTGTTCAATTTATTTCACCCTTTATTCCAATTTGGTAAACATGAAAATACGAAAAAAGTCCCCCAAAAGGAAGACTTTTCAACCAATATGTTTTTTATTATTTAATTTTAGAAACCCATTCGGCCATTTCATCAAGCTTTTCTTCAGGTACTAGCCCGCCAGGCATCGCACCGCGGCCGTTTTTAATTGTTTCTTTAATTTCATCAACTGACAATTTGTCGCCAACACCTTTTAATGAAGGACCTGCTCCGCCTTCAAAGTTTTGACCGTGGCAGCTTGCACAGCTTTGCTTGAATATATCCTCCGGCTTTGCATTAGCGACGTCTTCCGTTTTTTGTCCGCCCCCCTCTTTTTCTTCAGCCATCTCTTTCATATTATCCAGTCCGATGAAAGAAAATGCAACCATTAGTCCAATTCCAAACACAATGATTAATGCAAATGGAATAAGCGGATTACGATTCATTTTGTAACCTCCCTTATGTATAACCGTACATTTGCTTTTTTCGCTCAACATGGACGAGCTGAAACTAACCTAAACAATCTCTATTGTACTTGAATTTTCTTTGAAGGAAAAGTCTTTCTATATAAGTTCCTTGTGATGTTCACGAATTAGACAAAAAAACAATTTAAAAAGTTCTTATGTTTTTTCAACAAATGTCATTTGCAAAATGAAAGAAGATTCAGTAAAATATAGTACAAATAGTTATTGTTGTTAGCGTTTACATATATTGAAGGGAAGGCAGACGAATAAGTCTGCCCAAGGAAAGAAAAAAACATTTTTATTTTTATTCCAAAAAGTCTTTCAGCCGCTTGCTTCGGCTTGGATGGCGCAATTTTCGCAGAGCCTTCGCTTCAATTTGCCGAATGCGTTCTCGAGTGACACCGAAAACTTTTCCTACTTCTTCCAGAGTCCGAGTTCTTCCATCGTCCAGTCCAAAACGAAGGCGCAGAACGTTTTCCTCCCTGTCTGTAAGGGTATCGAGAACATCTTCAAGCTGCTCCTTTAATAATTCATATGCAGCATGCTCTGATGGAGAAGTAGCCTCTTGGTCTTCAATAAAATCACCTAAGTGCGAATCGTCTTCTTCGCCAATCGGTGTTTCTAATGATACAGGTTCTTGGGCAATTTTTAAGATTTCTCTAACTTTTTCTGGAGTCAAATCCATATCTTCAGCGATCTCTTCTGGTGTCGGTTCACGACCCAAATCTTGAAGCAATTGGCGTTGGACTCGAATTAACTTATTGATTGTCTCAACCATATGGACAGGGATGCGGATCGTTCTCGCCTGATCTGCAATTGCCCGTGTAATTGCCTGGCGAATCCACCATGTTGCATATGTGCTGAATTTGTATCCTTTTCGATAATCAAATTTTTCAACAGCTTTCATCAGCCCCATGTTGCCTTCCTGTATGAGATCGAGGAAGAGCATTCCGCGGCCGACGTAGCGTTTTGCAATGCTGACGACTAGGCGCAGGTTGGCTTCTGCAAGCCTTCTTTTCGCTTCTTCGTCCCCTTGTTCAATACGCTTGGCAAGTTCGATTTCTTCATCAGCCGATAAGAGATCAACCCGGCCGATTTCTTTTAAATACATTCGAACCGGATCATTTATTTTCACACCCGGCGGTACACTAAGATCATTTAGATCAAATTCTTCTTCATCTTCTTTGTCTAAATCCGGCAAATTGGAATCAACATCTTCGTTTTCGCTAATTAATTCGATTCCTTGCTCATTAACGTATTCATAAAACTCATCCATTTGATCTGAATCAATATCGAAATTTGCCATTTTCTCAGCAATTTCTTCATATGTTAATACTCCGCGTTTCTTTCCTAATTGAATAAGCTGATTTTTCACTTCCTCAACAGTTCCATCAGCTTCTAAATCTTTTGAATGGGCTTGTTTTTCAGCCATTGGATCCCCTCCTTCCAGAGTTATACAAGCTTTCACATTAATCCTTTTTTCAGCTGAATTACTTCCATTGCAATTTCGGCAGCTTTTACATAATCTTTTCGTTTTTCAGCCTCTTTCTTCTCAGCTTCCTTTTCCTTTAGGATGAGCATTTTTTGATGGTTCAAGATATGTTTTACATAGTCTTGAAGCTCTTGCTCAGTCAATTGTTCGCCAATTGTCATCATGGCAATTTCCGATACAATTCGGCTTAATGAAGGATCTTTGAGCTTCGTCAAAAAGTGGCTTATGTCCGGATCGTTCCCTTCCTCATAATAAGCGTATAAATAGGATGAAATAGCCCGATGCTCCTCCACGTTAAAATTTCCACCAATCGCATGAAGAACCTTTTCTGCCACTTCCCTGCTTTTCAACATATGAGCAATTAGAAGGCGTTCTGCCTTTTGATAAGCAGGCATCAGTGCATTCCGTTGTAATGCATCAGTCTTGAGACTCGTTTTTTCTGGTCTTCTTCTTTTCCGCTTATTTATATTCCGAAGCTCTGCCATTAACGTTTCTTTTGATACGGAAAATTCTTCAGAAAGCTGCGTGATATACAGCTCTTGTTCGATCCCGCTCGGAAGGCCGCTTAATTCGTTAAGCACTTCTTGAATGTATCTCGCTCGGTCCCCTTCATCCTGGAGATTTTTCCCCTTTCGAAAATATTCCATCTTAAATGCCATTAATGAGAGACTTGCCCCTATTACATCGTTTTTGAATTTTTCCTTTCCGTATGTCCGAATGTAGTCATCAGGGTCTAACCCTTCAGGCATTTTAGCAATCCTTACATTACATCCTGCTTCAACAAGCAATTTAGAAGCTCTGAAGGCAGCTTCAATTCCAGCGGAATCGGAATCGTAGCAAATGACAACTGTTCCTCCGCTTCTGGCTAAGAGCTTGACCTGTTCTTCCGTCAGCGCTGTTCCCATTGTTGCTACACTATGCTCGATTCCTGCATGAACGGACGATATAACATCCGCAAACCCTTCAAACAACACCGCTTCCTGTTTTCGTCTAATGAAAGGTCTTGCTTGGTGGAAATTATAAAGAATCCGTCCTTTGTTAAATATTTTTGTCTCAGGGCTGTTTAAATATTTTGGCTGTTTGTTTCCTAGCGACCTTCCGGAAAAAGCGACTGTACGGCCTTGTGCATCTTTAACCGGAAACATGATCCGATTGCGAAACCGATCAAAAAAAGAACCGTTAGATTCGCTTCGGATAATTAATCCTGTTTTTTCTAATAACGGAAGTTCAAAACCTTTTTTCAGCAAATATTTTAAAGAAAAGTCCCAAGAATCTAAAGCGTAGCCAATCTCAAATTGATCGATTAATTCTTTCGTAAAACCCCGATGAAGCAAATAATTTAACGCGTTTTGCCCTTCTTTTGTATTTAGTAATAAATGATGGTACATTTTTTTCAGCAGTTCATGCACTTTTATCATTTTCTCTGCTTCGCTGTTGTTTGGGTATGTCGATTCTTGAGAAAGTGCCGAGCCCCCTGGAATGTCCAAACCAGCTTTTTTTGCTGTCATTTGTACAGCTTCTGTAAAGCTGCATCCTTCAATTTGCATGAGAAAGGTAAAAACATTTCCGCCAGAACCGCAGCCAAAGCAGTGGAAAATTTGTTTTTCAGGTGAAACAGAAAATGAAGGTGTATTTTCGCCGTGAAAAGGACATAGTCCAAAAAAGTTTCGACCCTGCTTCTTTAATTGAACATATTCACTCACAACATCTACTATATCTACAGCATGTTGTACTTTTTCTATAAATTCCTCGGGAAGCATTTTCCCCATATGAACAACTCCGTGCCTTAAAATTTATTCAATATGAATTTTAAAATTTCCTGCATAATTCGACAATATTTTTTCAAATGCTGTGATAAAATGATGACGATCTTTATCTTGGAATTTTTTTGGCCCTTTGATATAATTGCCGTTTCTTCTTTCCCTTGCCGAAATATACCGGAGATGGAGAACAGAGTCGATTGTATCTTCTGTAAACAGCATTCCTCTTGGAGAGAGAACATGTGTGCATTTCTTAAGCAGCATACCGGCTAGTCCGATATCTTGTGTAATGATGATGTCATGTTTTTTTGAGTTGTTAAAAATGTATAAGTCGACAGATTCCTTTTCTTGATCGACAAATACCCAGCTATTCCCGTCATCCTTTTTACCTACATGAGCATATGATGCAATGAAACAAACCGGGATTTTATATTTTTTTGCGACTGATGCAATTTCTTCTTTGACGGGGCATGCATCAGCATCGACAAAAATAGTGATATTTTTCCCATCATATTTCTCTATTCTTCATCACCTCAAAGAATCCTGCCTGCAATTTAAACTTTTTACAAAAAGTGATTTGTCGAATTTTCTTTCTCCAACCCCCTTGACATCTTCCTGTAAATAGTTTATTCGTATTTTTTTTAGTCTAAACCTAAAAAGCATAATTTTATCACAATTTTTTATTATAATACAATACACTGCATTATTCCATCATTTTATCTTTCACCATGAAAAAAACCTACTATATTCTTAAGATCGGAATAAGCAGGTTTTATCACATGTTATTTTTTTAAGAATAAATTTTGGATATGATTGGCTGTTTCTTCAACTGCTTTGTTCGATACATCTATAACTGGACAGCCGATTTTTTGAACAATTTTTTCAAAATAAGCTAATTCTTCTTTAATTCTGTCTATATTGGCATATATAGCCTGATCATTAAGCCCGAGCTGCTTTAATCTTTCCTTTCGGATATAATTCAGCTTTTCCGGACTGATTTTTAGACCGACGCATTTCTCTTTGGAAACTTTAAAAAGTTCTTCAGGGGGTTCTACTTCGGGAACAATAGGAACATTAGCTACTTTTAATCGTTTTAGCGCCAAATATTGCGACAAAGGCGTTTTGGAAGTCCGCGATACACCGATCAAAACAATATCGGCTTTCAAAATTCCTCTCGGATCGCGGCCGTCATCATATTTAACAGCAAACTCAATTGCTTCTACTTTTTTGAAATAGTCTTCATCAAGCTTCCGAACTCTTCCGGGCTCATACTTCGCTTTTATTCCATATGACGTTTCCATTTTATCAATTAAAGGACCAATGATATCGTGGTAGATCACACCTTCTTTTTCCGCTTCTTGAATAAGAAGATTCCTAAGTTCGGGGACAACGATTGTGAAGCAAATGATCGCATTATCCATTTTCGCCAATGCGACAACTTCTTTGATTGTATTTGCATCCTCCACATAAGGCACCCTTTTCACATTCGTTTCATATTGAGAGCCGTTAAATTGACTGATAGCTGCTTTTACAACGAGATCTGCCGTTTCCCCGACTGAGTCTGAAACAATATAGATCGTACGATTATTCATTCGGATCCCCCATTCTTACATAATATCGTCATCAACTAATCTTACCAATATTTTTGTAATGTTTGTTTTCGTAATTCTTCCTATCACTTCAAATCCGCCGTCCACTTCTTTTACAACGGGCAGTGCATCGATTTGCTTTTCAATTAAAATCCTTGCTACATCAATAATAAGATCTTCCTTTTTGCATACGGTTATATTTGGCATTCTAGTCATAATAATATTGACGGGGATTTGGGTTAATTCCTGTTTGCCGATGCTTGCCCGGAGGAGATCTTTTCTCGACAGCACTCCCACTAGCAACGATTGATTATCTACCACAAATAATGTCCCGACATCTTCCAAAAACATTGTACAAATTGCATCATAAACAGAAACATTATCGTTGACAACGACTGGGATCGACTGAAAATCTTTTACTTGGAGCTTTTTTAATTTCTCTGCAAGCAAATTGGCGCCTGATTTCCCTGTATAAAAATAGCCGACTCGCGGCCTTGCGTCAAGGTATCCAGCCATTGTTAAAATTGCTAAATCAGGTCTTAGCGTAGCTCTTGTCAAGTTTAAACGATCTGCAATATGCTCACCTGTAATTGGCCCATGCTCCTTAACGATTTGCAATATTTGTTCTTGCCGTTTATTAAGCTCTATTGTCCTCACCACCTTGAAAAAGAGGCTGCATTATAAAAATATTATATATGATTTCAATATTTTGAAAAGGTTTTCTATTGCTCATTACGGCGAAAGGAAAGACGATTATCCTCGGGATAATCGTCCATTTGCATTTATTTTACGATAATTTCATTCACTTTGGCAAAAGATGTGATTATTTTTGTTAATTGTACCATTTGGGACAGCCTGTTTTGTTTAACCGACTCATCCTCTGCCATTACCATAATATTATCAAAATAACGATCAATCACCGGCTTTAAAGCTTTCATTTCCAAAAATGCTTCTTTAAAATTACCCTCTTTTTGCAATTTTACAAAATTTTCTTCAAGCCGTAAATACGCTTGATACAATGTTTTTTCTTCTTCCTTCTCGAACAGCTCTTCTTTAATATTGCCCTCTTGGCCCTTAGACGAGATGTTGACAACACGAGACAGCGATTCAATTACTTCTTTAAAGTCACCCTTTTGGCTTTCTTCTGACAGAACGGCAGCCCGCTCGAAATATGCATTAACTTCATGGTAATTGGATTGTAATACCGATTCAATTATATCATGGCGGACATTTTCTTCATGAAGCGCAAATTTGACTCTCATTTGGAAGAACGACAGCAATTCTTTTCTCAAATTGTCTTTATTTTCTAAACCATATACATTTATAGCAAGGTCGAACAATTCCTCCAATTCAAGCCGCCATTGTTTGGCTCGAAGAATTTGAACAATGCCGCTTGCTTGTCTTCTTAATGCATACGGATCTTGTGAGCCAGTTGGAATCAAACCGATCGAAAAAAATCCTGCAATTGTATCCAGCTTGTCCGCAAGCCCTACAATGGCTCCGCTCGACGTTTCAGGCGTCTTGTCGGAAGCATGCCGCGGCATATAATGCTCATTTATTCCTTTTGCAACCTCTTCCTGTTCACCCTTTAAAAGAGCGTATTTTTCTCCCATAATTCCTTGAAGCTCTGGAAATTCATAAACCATTTGCGTAACAATGTCAAATTTGCAAATGGAAGCAGTCCGTTTAATATAAGCTTTCTCCTCATTGGAGCATTCAAGCTTTTCGCTAAGCTTTTCTGATAATTTTACAATTCGGCGAACCTTGTCACCGATGGAACCCAGTTCTTCATGAAAAACAATTTTTTCAAGCTTCTCCAGTGCGGTATCGATGGCAAGCTTTTTGTCTTCTTCGTAAAAGAAATTTGCATCGGAAAGTCTTGCCCGAAGGACCTTTTCATTCCCCTTGGCAATCGTTTCAATGTTTTGATCATTCCCGTTTTTTACGGTAACAAAAAACGGAAGCAGCTTTCCATCTTTATTTTTGACAGGAAAATATCGCTGATGCTCCTTCATCGTCGTCACTAACACTTCTTCAGGCAATGTTAAAAACTGGTCTTCGAATGAACCGTACAGGGCGGTCGGATATTCCACCAAGTTTGTAACTTCCTCGAGCAAATCTTCATCAACAGGGATGATCCAGTTTTCCTTTCTTTCCAGTTCCTCCAGCTGTTGAATGATCATTTGTTTTCGTTTTTCATAATCGGCGACAACAAACTGGTTCAACAAAGTATTTTCATAATCGCGTGGAGTGGAAATTTCCGCTTTCGTTCCTAAAAAGCGATGGCCATACGTAACATTTCCTGTCGGAACATCGGTAATGGAAAACGGAATGATGTCTTGTCCAAATAAGACAACTAACCATTGGATCGGACGGATATAGCGAAGATTCCAATTTCCCCAACGCATATTTTTCGGAAAATGGATGGTTTGAATAATCTCTTCTAACCCTGGGAGCAGTTCTTTCGTTTCTTTCCCTTTTTGAAATGTTTGAACAAAAGCGTACTCAACACCGTTTACTTCTTTAAAGGATATGTCGTTTGTGGAAGCTCCTTGGCTCCGTGCAAAGCCTAACGCTGCTTTTGTCCAATTTCCATTCTCATCAACCGCAATCTTTTTTGCCGGTCCTTTTGCTTCGCCAAGCAAATCTTCCTGTTTTTCATTTACATCCTCTACAAGGACGGCAAGACGTCTAGGAGTTGAATATTTTTTTATTTTGGCGTAAGAAATGCGATGTTCATCCAGCCAAGCTCCTACTTTGTCAGCCAGCTGATCAATCGAAGACAGGATGACGCCGGCAGGCATTTCTTCAAGCCCGATTTCGATAAGTAAATCCCGTTTATTCATGATTTTCGGCCCCCTTGTTTTTCAGCATTGGAAAACCGAGTTTTTCCCGTTCTTCATAAAACGTTTTGGCAACTTTTCTTGCCAGCTTTCTCACTCTGCCAATATATCCGGTTCGTTCTGTAACAGAAATAGCTCCTTTTGCGTCAAGCAAATTAAATGTGTGCGAGCATTTTAAAACGTAGTCGTACGCTGGATGAACGAGACCTAATTCCATCTGTCTGTGCGCTTCTTTTTCATACGTATTAAACAGTTCAAATAGCATGTTTGTATCGGATGTTTCGAACGTATACTTGGAATGCTCATATTCAGGCTGATAAAAAATGTCCCGGTATGTAAATCCGTTTGTCCATTCAAGGTCAAATACATTTTCTTTTTCTTGAATATAAGACGCCAAACGCTCTATTCCATAAGTTATTTCAACAGAAATCGGTTTGCATTCCAGTCCTCCGACCTGCTGAAAATACGTGAATTGAGTAATTTCCATTCCGTCAAGCCAAACTTCCCAGCCAAGCCCTGCGCAGCCGAGAGAAGGATTTTCCCAGTTATCTTCCACAAAGCGGATGTCATGTTCAAGCGGATCAATTCCAAGAGCCTTTAATGAATCTAAATAAATTTCTTGTATGTTTTTCGGAGACGGCTTCATAATGACTTGGAATTGATGGTGTTGATAAAGGCGGTTCGGATTTTCCCCATACCTTCCGTCAGCAGGTCTTCTTGACGGCTCCACGTAAGCAACATTCCACGGTTCTGGCCCGATGGAGCGAAGAAATGTGTATGGGCTCATGGTTCCGGCACCTTTTTCTACATCATATGCCTGCATCAAAATACATCCATGATCGGCCCAATGCTTTTGCAGCGTCAAAATCATTTCTTGAATGTTCATTCATCATGCACCTCCACAATTAAGTTATGTTCGAACAAAATAAAAACCGTCCCTAATGCAACAAAGTTGCATAGGGACGGGATGACCCGCGGTTCCACCCTATTTGCTGAAAAACGTTTCAGCCTCTCGTAAACCGTTATTGCTCTGGAACGCCGTTCCCTGCATCCTCATACCTTAGCTCGCACCATCCTAAGGTCGCTTTCTATGAAGATTGCAGGTACTCTTTTCCTTCATCGCATTTTATTATTCAATTTGACACGTATCATTTCCGCTCATTACATGACATTAAATCGCTTTTTCTAACAGCATGAGGGGGGGATAAATCCTTCATTTGAAAGGTTTCACATCCATGTATATGGTTTACAACATTTCTTTTAAACTGTCAAGCTGATTTAAAAATTTTTTCGATTTCAGCGATAAACCTGCATATTCCTGATAATATTGATCAAGAACAAATCTCAGTTCTTTTTTTGTCTCAGCGGAGACGGATATTTGACCAATGCGGTTTAAGTCAATAGAATAAAACAGCCGCAACAGCTTCACTGTCTTCTGAGAAATATTGAGCCTGTAAGGATCTTTTTCAAAACAGCGGCTGCAAATCAATCCGTTTTCTTTTAATGAAAAATGAAACGGTCCGTTTGTTTCGCCGCTTACTGCACATTTGTTTAATTCGGGATATAAACCGAGAACGTTGAGCATCTTTATTTCAAATATATTGGTCAAAATTTCCGCATCCTTTTCTTCATTCAGCAGATGAAGTGTTTGAAATAAGAGCTCAAACAAAAAAGGGTTTCTGTCTTTTTCATCTGTTCCTTTATCAAGGAGCTCTACAATATATGAAGCATATGCAGTCAAAAAAATATTTTCCTTAATCTCTCTAAAAGCGGAAATGATTTCTCCTTGGCTTAAATTGCCCAATCCAGAAGATTGATGATACAAAAAATTTCCATACGTAAAAAGTTGGGTAACAGCTGCGAGGCGGCTGTTCGGTTTATTTGCGCCCCGTGCCATTACACCAACTTTCCCAAACTCCCTTGTATATATTGTAACAACTTTATTGGTCTCACCATATTCCGTTGTACGAATGACAATTCCTTCCGTCTTTACAAGCATTTCTCCACCATCCTATTGGATACAGCACTACTAAACAGGGAGATCAACCTCAGTCCGCTCTTCTTCCTTCATTTGACAATCTTTCGTTCGCTCCTTTTCAAGCTCTTTAAAAAGGAGATATGTGTCAATATTACCTGTAAACGTGAATACTTTCCAGGTAAAATCTAACATATTGTCCCCACCTTTCTGTCGTTGTTCCTAAGCTATATCCAATTCATTGTTATCATAGCCTTTTTGACTCATTTTCATGTTTTGAAAATATTTCTAACTTCCTTCAAGTCAATTAATATTCGTCTTCCCTAAATCCAAAATCTCGCAATTGCGACAGGCGATTTCTCCAATCTTTTTGCACTTTGACCCACAGCTCTAAAAAGACTTTTGATCCGAGCAAGTTTTCAATGTCAACCCTTGCCCTTTTCCCAATTTCTTTCAACATTCTTCCTTGCTTCCCAATGATAATACCTTTTTGAGAGTTGCGTTCCACAACAATTGTTGCAGCTATATATACTGCATGGTTTTCTCTTTTTTCAATAGAATCAACAACAACTGCGACAGAATGCGGGATCTCTTCTCTTGTCAAATGCAATACTTTTTCGCGAACTAGTTCAGAAATGATAAAACGTTCCGGGTGATCTGTCACCTGATCACTAGGATAATATTGCGGACCTTCCGGCAAATACGCTTCAATTTGCCCTAGCAACGTTTCAATGTTGTTTCCTTGCAGGGCAGAAATTGGAACAATTTCCTGAAACTCGAACTTTTCCCTGTATTGGTCAATAAGCGGCAATAAATCATCAGGATGAACCCGATCGATTTTATTGACAACTAAAAATACAGGAGTATCGGTTTCCTTCAATCGTTCCATGATATATTCATCACCGCGGCCTAATCCTTCTTCAGCATTAATCATAAACAGAATTAGATCCACTTCTTTGAGCGTATTTTGAGCGACTTTCATCATAAAATCGCCCAATTTATGCTTTGGTTTATGAATACCGGGAGTGTCGATAAAAATAATTTGTGAGTTTTCCGTCGTATAAACCCCTTGTATTTTGTTTCTCGTTGTTTGAGGTTTATCGCTCATAATCGCAATTTTTTGACCGATTACACGGTTAATAAAAGTCGATTTGCCGACATTCGGACGGCCGATGATTGATACAAATCCTGATTTAAATTTTGTCTTATTCATGTAAATCCTCCGATGTAAATGCTTCTGGTAATAGTTGTTCAACTGTTAGCTCGTTATAGTCTCCGTTAAGATTCGCCAAAATCACCTTCATATTTTTAGGACAGAGCTCTGCTATGACTTGCCTGCAAGCGCCGCACGGCGATACAGGGCGCTTTGTATCCGCAACTATGGCAATAGCTGCGAATTCATTTTCACCTTCTGAAACCGCTTTATATATAGCAGTGCGCTCGGCACAATTGCACATGGAATAAGCTGCGTTTTCAATATTGCATCCTTTGTATACTTTTCCATCCTTTGTCAGAAGTGCTGCACCTACTTTAAATCGAGAGTAAGGTGCATAAGCAAATTCTCTTGCTCTTTTTGCTTCTTCAATTAGTTGATGGGAGTCCATAGCTTCCTTCCTTTCGTTTACGTTGCAGCTTATACTCATTATTTTACATCATTTTTCATTTAATTTCACGTTTATTTTTTCAGAAAATTCTACATTTTTCACGAAAAAACTTCAATTATTTTGGGGGCAAAAATGATGAATCCGATGACAACCGAAACGGCTGCATAAACCAATACTGCTCCTGCAGCTGCATCTTTTGCAGTTTTAAGCAGAGGATGAAATTCTTTCGACACAGCATCAGCGATTCGTTCAATGGCAGTATTGACCAGCTCTAAAGCTAACATTCCGCCAATTAATAGGAGAATGACAATCCATTCAATTAAGCTAATGTTGAAAAATAATCCGGCTGCGATCACGATGATCGCAGCTGTCACATGAATTCTAAAGTTCCGCTCGGTTTGGAAGGCTGCAGCTATTCCTTGTACGGCAAAATAAAAGCTTTTCAACAAAGTCTTCATGTTTATCCTGTTCTTTTCAATCCAAATTTCTCTAAAATTTCCTTTTGCCTTGAAAACATTTTTTCTTCTTCTTCTTTTGTCATATGATCATAACCTAATAAATGCAAAAAGCCGTGAACAGATAAAAATCCGAGCTCTCTCATAAATGAGTGGCCGTATTCTTCTGCTTGCTCTTTCGCTTTTTCTATTGAGATAATGATATCCCCTAAATGAGGGGGGAGCTCAGCACCTTGGATCTCCACTTCATCTTCTCCTGTTTCTTCAAGCGCAAATGAAATCACATCTGTCGGCTGATCTTTTCCCCGGTAATCCCGATTGATCTCTTGAATGTCTTTATTAGTAACAAAGGTTACAGATACTTCCGAATCTTTGGGAACACGTTCTTCTATAGCAGCAAATTGCAGCAAACTTTCGATCGTTTCTATTTCCTCAGAAGAGAGTGTTTCCGTCTGGTCGAAAATGTCAATGGATAATGTCATGTTTTCTTCACCTTCTTTTCATGAAATTCCGGATATTCAATTCTTGAATGAAAAATCCCCTTCAATGTTTCACACAATATTTTTGCCACCGTTTCAAGCTCTTTAAACGTTATATCACATTCGTCGAATTGCCCGTCTTGAAGTTTATCTTTTATGATGGAACGAACAAGCTTTTCAATTTTTTCGGGCATCGGATTTTTCATTGAACGAACAGCTGCTTCTACACTGTCAGCGATACAAATAACGGCAATCTCCCGCGTTTGCGGCTTCGGACCCGGATATCTAAACTCACTTTCCAAAATAGGCTGATCACTATTTTCTTGGGCTTTATGGTAGAAAAATTTTAAAAGCGATGTTCCATGATGCTGCAGAGCAATATCGATAAATTCTTTCGGCATTTTATGCTTCCTTAACATTTCTGCTCCCTCTTCAGCATGAGCAATAATAATGTTTTTGCTTAGCTGAGGGGACAATTTATCATGCGGATTTTCCATGTTCATTTGGTTTTCAATAAAATAGCGCGGCCGTTTCGTCTTGCCGATATCGTGATAGTAGCTTCCAACTCTTGCCAACAATCCATTCGCACCGATCGCTTCGCAAGCAGCCTCGGCTAGATTGGCCACCATTACACTGTGATGATAAGTACCAGGCGCCTCCGTTAATATTTTCCTTAATAAAGGATGATTCGGATTCGACAGTTCAATCAGCTTCATCGTCGATAAAATGCCAAAACCTGATTCAAAAAAAGGCATTAAACCGATTGTCAAGACGGAAGAGATAACACCTGATACAATCGCCATAAGAAAATAAGAACCGATCTCTAGATTCGAATAAATTCCATTTTGAATGAATAAAATAGCGGTGATCACAACAATATTAACAGCCGAAACGAAAAGACCAGCTTGTAAAATTTTCGAACGGACGTTATGTTCCCCTAGAAACAGAATGGCTGCGATGCACCCGCATAAGTAGTAAAGACCAATTGTAAAATTAAATGTGCCAGTGACTCCATCATTAAAAATCAAGCTTCCGCAAAAAGCATATATAATGCTTGTCACGAACGCAAGGCGGTCATTAATCAAAAGCTTTGTCAACATGACTCCCATCAGCACCGGGACAATAAAGCCGATATGAGAATAGTCCATTTTTTGAAATAAGCTGATAATCTTCATGACCGTTAACGTTATCGCCAGGATGATGGTAAAGAGAAGCAATGACTGGTTTTTACTCGTAAAGAACGAGTTCTTTTCTTTTTCAAAAAAATATGCAAGATAGATCATCACTAATAAGACTAAAATGAAAAGACCAATGATCGGCTGAAATGTGTACTTATTATCTAAAAGGCCCAACAATTCCAGCTTTCTATATACTTCCCTGTCAATTAATTGGCCCTCTTCGACTATAATTTGACCTTGCTTAATTTGAACCTCCTGCACTTTTTCTTTTGCTTCTTCCCGCTTTTCATCTGTTGATTTAGGGTCAAATACATAATTGGAAATAATTGCGCTGCGTCCAATCTCTTCAGCTGCTGAGCGTATCTTATCCGGCAAATTCACGTTTTGAAGCCGTTCTTTCACTTTGTTTCTCGCTTCTTCTAATTTTTCAGCCGGAATCGGCTCGCTCATCGTTTCATTGACAGCCGTAACAACCGCATCTTTCGCCAGCGTAAGCTGTCCTTCATTCGCACTTAACAACGATGTATATACGCTTTCAGGATATTTATCATACATATCTCCTAAACTGCTTTTAAGCCTGTCAAGCTTCTCTTTGCTGCTCATTTCGGCATTAGAAGAAGCCTCCATGATGGCATCAAATAAAGATTCGACCAAATCCACACTGTTGTCCGCATATTCTTTTTTTAGCACATATTGATCTTCCACGCTTTCAGCAGCTTCTTCTCTTCTCTTTTCCGTCATTTCCTTATCGACAACGGTAACAGGTGCGTAAATCGTTTGGTCGGATACTGAAAATAATTTGGCATCAAACGTGTCCGGTTCTACATTGCTGTATAAAACGATAAACAAAATTACTCCAATAACGGGATATAAGAAAAGATGAAGGGATTGCATTTTTTTCAAAAAATGGAATATCGGCTGTTTCCTGTCTTTGCGATCCATTTTTCTTTTCATTTGTCACAGCACCTCCGATCAATTCTATGCAAAAAATGACCCGGTCATGATGAGCGGGTCTTACTGATCATCTTTTTCATAAGCCTCAATAATTTTTGAAACGAGCGGGTGCCGCACGACATCAGTTTCCTTTAAATATACGAATGAAATGCCCCGAATGCCCGATAATTTTTCATTCGCTTCAAGCAGTCCTGATTTTACTCCTTTGGGCAAATCCACTTGTGTCAGGTCGCCTGTAATGACCATTTTGGATCCAAAGCCTAAACGGGTTAGAAACATTTTCATTTGCTGAGTTGTTGTATTTTGCGCTTCATCTAAAATAACGAACGCATCCTCAAGTGTTCTTCCGCGCATATACGCCAATGGAGCAATTTCAATAACTCCTCTTTCTAACAAGCGCTCCGTATGGTCCACGCCTAAAATATCGTGTAGAGCATCATATAAAGGTCTTAAATAAGGATCTACCTTTTCTTTTAAATCGCCGGGCAAAAAACCTAAATTTTCACCAGCTTCAACGGCCGGCCGCGTTAATATGATTTTATTTACAAGCCCATTTTTCAAGCAATGGACGGCCATGACAACAGCGAGAAACGTTTTTCCTGTTCCTGCTGGACCGATTCCAAATACTAAATCATGCGTTTTAATTGCTTGAAAATACTTTCGTTGACCTAGCGTTTTTACACGAATGGTTTTTCCTTTTGCATTTTTCGCAACTTCTTCATCGTATAGGGATTCAAATTCATCGATCTTCCCACTTTTCGCCATTTTTGTTGCATAAAGTACGTCTTGTTCGTTAATCGAAATTCCTTTTCGAATAACCGAAAGAAGGGATTTCAAGATGTCTTCAACCAGTTCAGCTTTTTCTTTATCTCCTGAAACATATACCGCTTCACCGCGCGAAATGATCGATACGTTTAACTCTTCTTCAATTCTTTTTAAATGAACATCATGAATCCCAAATAAATTAATGGCTTCATTCGGATTTTCTAAACTCTGGCTGATTGTGACTAAATCTTCTGTCATTCTCTAATCTCCCTGAACCCGTTTTATTTTTACAATGTTTTCAATAACTTGGAAGTGTATTTTCAATCTTACTTTACCATTCTCGACGTCTTCGTGCAAAACTTTTTCGCCAACAATTTTGACATCTTTTCCAAGTTTTCGAAATAAGTCATTTTTCCCGGCAGCAATCGCTTGCCGTTTCGCTTCATCCACAGAATATTTTCTGTGAAAGGTTTCCGTCTCACGAATCGTTTCTTTCTTATAGTTAACTGGAAGATCCCATTTTAAAAATTTTAATGGACGCTCGTCTCTCTCCACCGTATATTGCGGATATTCCGATTCATCATTGCGAAACATCCCCCAAATAGGAAGGGAAAAAGAACGAAAGGAGAGAAAATGCTTCGTGACTGACTTTCCTGAAAATAACTGGAAAGTTGTTTGAAGCGGCACCTCCACTGTTGAAATATACCAAGTTTCGCCTAATACTTCTCCGTCTGCTGCCACTTTTCGTATTTTATCACCTTCTCCAACTACACCGGAAACTAATATTTGTCCTTTTCTAACAAAATCATGAACGTCTACTAAAGGTTGTCCTTTTTCAACATACATTTTTGCTATAACAGCTTCCTTCGCGGCCACTAAATGCCTCGGCCCCTCCACTTTGCTTTTTTGCTCTTTTTTCTTTTCGGCTACTTCCAGAGAATATGTCGTTCCTTTTAATTTGACACCGATCCATGTTATATCATCTATTTGGCTCATCAAACGATTTTGAACTGTTTGATTGCTCGATGTCAAAAACTGAAACGTCCCTCTTTTAATTCCTATTTTGTCCAATTCTTTTTGTATTAAATGCTCTGTTTTCGGACTAGCCCCTTTTATTTCAATATGCCAAATCATGTTGGATAAAAGAAATGTAATGGCAATGAACAGAACAATTCCAATAACAAAACCAAAATTTCTCCATGATTTTTTTAATAAAAATGGAAATCCTATCCTTTGGTGAAAGGTGCACTTACATTCATGTTTACGAACTACTTTTCGTAAAGCCTGTACATCTTTAAGGCGTATAAAAAAAGAAATTGCACCGTTTTCCAGCCGCTTTACATTTATTGTGACAATGCCAAGCCGCGTGCAATCGTTCAACATTCTTTCTGAGCCGGTTCCTTCCGCTATTACCTGAACGAAGCCTGTAAAATATAACAACCAATTGTTCCGCATCCCGATCCCCCTACTGATCAATATATAATACTTGTTCAATTTTCCCTTCTACAAGGAGCTCTTCTGGCAATATCGCTTTCATCACAAAATCGCTTCCTTTAATGAGCATCTGGCCTTGCTGCAGCAATACTCGAATCTCTTTATCTGTAAAGGAAAGCAGTCCTTTATGATTTTCTATATATATATGCAATGTACCGATCATCGTAACACGGGGAAGATCCATCATGACGTCAGCTGGTATTTGCAATCCTTCTGTCAATATGCTTTTTATTCGCTGATGCCATTTTTTGCCCATAAAAGAACCCCCTTCATCCTCATATTTATGAGAGACAAAAGGGGATTAACACCATTAATTCATTTATTTTATGAAATTCGACCGATGGGGCTTTTTGGATCGGGGTTCATCTAAAATGACGCTCCAAATGACTCCTTTTGCAGCTGAATGCATGTGTAAAGCTGATGGTTTCTGTTTTTTATTATGAAAAGATTTCATATTCGATTTGTCTTTTTCAGCTTTTTTTATTTGGCTGGATAGGCCTGTGTGTACATTTTGAATTTGATTCCATTCATTTGGAGGGCTTGTCGAAACATTTTTAACCCTTTGTTTTGTTTGTTTTGCTGCTTGTTTCCTTTTTTTCTGCTGCTCTTGATCTTTTTTATTTCTGCCAAACAAAGAAGAAATAATCCCGATTAAAATAACAATGAACAGCGGATTTTCAAATATTTCCATATGACACCTCCTTTGATGGACAGAAAGATCATTCTTCTTCATCACCAGCAGAGTTTTTTGTCATTTTTCCGATAGAATCACGCATATTTGTATCAGCAGTAATGTTTTTGATGTTCATATAATCCATAACTCCAATATTTCCTGATTTTAAAGCTTCCGCCATTGCCAGCGGAACTTGCGCTTCCGCCTCAACAACTTTTGCCCGCATTTCTTCAACTTTAGCGCGCATTTCCTGCTCTCTTGCCACCGCCATCGCCCTGCGTTCCTCCGCTTTAGCTTGCGCGATGTTTTTGTCTGCTTCCGCTTGATCTGTCTGCAGGATCGCACCGATGTTTTTGCCGATGTCAACGTCCGCGATGTCGATGGATAAAATTTCAAAGGCTGTTCCTGAATCGAGTCCTTTGTTTAAAACTGTTTGCGAAATCATATCAGGGTTTTCCAGCACTTTTTTATGATCATCAGAAGAACCAATGGTGCTGACAATTCCTTCACCTACACGTGCGATAATCGTTTCTTCCCCGGCACCGCCAACAAGCCGGTCGATATTGGCTCGCACCGTGATGCGGGCTTTTGCTTTCACTTCAATTCCGTCCATGGCAACCCCTGCAATAAACGGGGTTTCGATTACTTTCGGATTTACGCTCATTTGAACGGCTTCAAGCACGTCTCTTCCCGCTAAATCAATCGCAGCACAACGTTCAAAGCTCAATTCAATATTAGCTCTTTCAGCTGCAATTAATGCGTTGACAACTCGATCGACATTTCCTCCTGCTAAATAATGGCTTTCCAATTGATTTGTTGTGACATCAAGGCCGGCTTTATGCGCTTTAATTAACGGATTGATCACTCGACTTGGAATGACTCTGCGCAGCCTCATTCCAATAAGAGTCAAAATACTGATGCGAACGCCAGCTGCCAGAGCGGAAATCCAAAGCATAATCGGCACAAAAGAGAACAAAATGCCAAGCAAAATAAGACCTAATACGATAAGACCTAGTAAAAGAAAAAATGATACATCCATGTGACATACCTACCTCCTATTCATTTTCATTAATAGCTCTCACAACAATTCGTGAGCCTTCTACTTTAACAATTTTCACTTTTTTTCCTTTCTCAATATACGTCCCTTCTGTCACAACATCCAATCTTTCCTCTCCATCGGTCATTACTGTTCCTGCCGGCCGTAAAGCAGTCACAGTTACACCCGTTTTCCCAATTAAATCTGTACGATTTTGATTGGATACATAACCTTTCTCCGTGCTGATTGAATCATTTAAAATAATTTTTTTAAACCATTTCATACGCTTACCAATCACCTTTGACATAATGAATATTGTGAATATCGAAATGGAACCGGCAATAAAAAGAGAAACCGCCATATGTCCTATATGATCAGCTGCTAAAAATAAACTTAAAAGGACTGAAAGAAAACCGATTGCTCCAATAATTCCTCCTGGAACAAACAATTCTGCAATTATAAGCAGAACCCCAAGCACGAACAAAACAACCGTTTCCAATCCCGCAAGCCCTGCAATAAAATGACCGAAGAAAAACAAAAACAGCGCCAATAGTCCAATAAAACCAGGAATGCCAAACCCAGGAGTGTACAATTCTAACACAAACCCTAAACCGCTAATCGTTAATAATATCGGAATGGTATACATGTTTGTTACAAAACGGGCTATTTTTTCAGCAAACGTCTCCTCAGTCTCCTGGACTTTTGCACCTTCCATTCCGATCGATTTCAAAAGCTCTGCCCGGCTTTTGGCGATGCCTTCACCATACCCGACTTCCATCGCTTGTTTTGCTGTTAATGTTAGTAATTCTCCTTTTTCTGCACCATATTCGGGCATATCCAAGCTGCTGTCTACCATCGCCTCAGCGAACATAGGGTCTCTGCCATGAACCTCAGCAGCATTTCTCATCTCTGCTTTCCAAAACGATTGCACTTTTACTTCTGCAGCATTGCCATTGGAGTCAATGACAGCTGCTGACCCAATGGTACCGCCAGGATGGTAATATATTTGATCAGCCCTTAATGCTATATAAGCCCCTGCGGAAATCGCATGTTTATTTACATAAGCGATTGTTTTGATATCTGTATCCATAATCATTTTACCTATTTCTATCGCTGCCTCTAAAGCACCGCCAGGAGTGTTCAATTCAAAAACAATGACATCCGCTTTTTCTTTTTCCGCCTCCTGAATGGATCGTTTAATAAAATGCACCAACCCTTTTTCAATTGTATTTTCAATCGGAATAAAATAAACGGTTTTCCCTTCAGCTGATTTGGCATCAAAAGACGCACAAATAATCGACAAGATGAGCAGCAGAGCGCAAATAGCGAAAAACTTATTGTTTGATTTCAGGCCTCTCCCCCCTTATTTTTTGCCTAATATTATTACGGACAATTGCGCAGAAAGTTTCAAAAATCAACAATTCTGCAAACATACATGAAACGAAAAAATATTTTCATTATTTTTCATATTATGTTACTATTAAAAAAAATATATAACCATCTACTAGGGGTGTCCAATTAGCTGGACTGAGAGAAGAACGCGCCTGAAGTTCTTCAACCCTTTGAACCTGATCTGGATGATGCCAGCGTAGGGAAGTAGGTAGCGGGAGTATTTGTATTGCCTTCTTTTTCTATATTGAATTGATCGGGTTCGTGCTAAAGCGAACCCGTTTTTATTTTTCACATCCCATCTCCCCTCCTATTTTTCTATGCACATCTTCAGATAAAAAAATGGAGGAGGAGAAAAATGAAACATTATTTCGAAAACATGCAGTTTCCAGCAAGCAAAAAAATTTATGTGACTGGGTCAAGACCCGATATTCGGGTTCCGATGAGGGAAATTCAATTAACTCCCACGAAAACGGAAGCGGGAACGTTTGAAAATGAACCTGTAAAGGTTTATGACACGAGCGGTCCCTATACAGATCCTGATTTTCAGGCAGATATTCATAAAGGTTTGCCGGCTGTACGCAAACAGTGGATTTTAGACCGTCATGATGTTGTAGAATATGACGGGCGCCAGGTAAAGCCTGAGGATAATGGATTTCGCAATTGGGAAGATCACAATATTGCCACACCTTTTCATCGAAAGCCTTTCAAAGCAAAAAAAGGTGCTGTCGTTACACAAATGCACTATGCAAAAAAGGGGATCATCACCCCAGAGATGGAGTTTGTGGCGATTCGTGAAAACATGGATCCTGAATTCGTTCGTCAAGAAGTCGCTGCCGGCAGGGCCATTATTCCGTCCAACATTAATCACCCGGAAAGTGAACCGATGATCATCGGCCGGAACTTTCATGTAAAAATTAATGCCAACATTGGCAATTCAGCTGTAACATCGTCAATCGAAGAAGAAGTTGAGAAGATGCTTTGGGCCATCCGCTGGGGCGCTGACACAATTATGGACCTGTCAACAGGAAAAAAAATTCATGCAACAAGAGAATTTATCATCCGCAACTCGCCCGTGCCGGTTGGAACCGTCCCGATTTACCAAGCGCTCGAAAAAGTAAATGGCGTTGCTGAAGAGTTAACATGGGAAATTTACCGTGATACATTAATTGAGCAAGCAGAACAAGGGGTCGATTATTTTACTATACATGCCGGCGTGCTGCTTCGCTATATCCCTTTGACCGTCAACCGGACGACCGGAATCGTATCCCGCGGCGGTTCGATCATGGCGCAGTGGTGTATGGCGCATCATCAAGAAAACTTTTTATACACTCATTTTGAAGAGATTTGCGAAATTTTAAAAACATATGATATTGCCGTTTCATTAGGTGACGGCTTGCGTCCCGGATCTATTCGAGATGCCAATGATGAAGCGCAATTTGCCGAATTGAAAACGCTCGGTGAATTGACGGAAATCGCCTGGAAACATGATGTCCAAGTCATGATCGAAGGCCCTGGGCACATTCCGATGCATAAAATTAAAGAAAATGTTGATTTAGAAAATGAAATTTGCAAGGGGGCTCCTTTTTATACCCTCGGTCCATTAACGACCGATATTGCTCCCGGCTATGATCATATTACGTCAGCCATTGGAGCAGCCATGATCGGCTGGTACGGAACGGCCATGCTATGTTATGTAACTCCGAAAGAGCATTTAGGCCTTCCCAATAAAGAGGATGTGCGCCAAGGTGTTGTTGCTTATAAAATTGCAGCCCATGCCGCAGATTTGGCAAAAGGGCATCCAGGCGCCCAAATAAGGGATGATGCTTTATCAAAAGCCCGTTTTGAATTTCGCTGGAACGACCAATTTAATCTTTCTCTCGATCCTGAACGGGCACGCGAATATCATGACGAAACTTTGCCGGCAGAAGGAGCGAAAATTGCCCATTTTTGTTCTATGTGCGGTCCAAAATTTTGCTCGATGAAAATTTCCCACAATTTAAGAAAAATGGCCGGTTCAAGTGATTCTGATTTCGTTCAGGAAGGTTTGAGGCAAAAAGCAAAAGAATTTATAGAGGGCGGGTCATCCCTTTATCGATAAATAATTTTCAAACTAATGCTCCTAGAAGCTTTAATGGCTTCCAGGAGCTATTCATTCATTAAACGTTTGATCAATCCCGCTGGTTCAATCGGAGCTAAACTTTTATGATATTCATCCACTTTCGATAAAAATTTTGATAGCTGCTTAGATTGCAGCGCTCGAATAATGGAGGACGAAATATTTGTTTCCTCTTGCCAATTTCGAAAATCAAACACCATCCCGAATTTTGTTAATTTCTCCAAATTTATTTCTTCCTGTCCTGGAAGAGTGTGGTATACAAATATAGGAATTTTTTTGTATAAACATTCGCTGATTGTCACACCCCCGGGCTTTGTCATGATAAAATCGACGCGATTGTACAGATCGTTCATTTGTTCTCTTGAAGAGATGTAAGGTAAAGGAGTAATTCGTGGATGATTTTGTTTTATTAATCGATCATAAAGCTTTCTGTTTTTTCCGCATAACACCATATAATGGATATCATCATCGCGGCTGATTTTTTCCGTTATCTTCTCTATTGAACCGACGCCTGAACTTCCTCCCGAAATTAATCCTCGATAAAAGCGCATGCTATGTACATGTTCATCTTTCCTTTTTGTAAAATTTGGGTGAATAGGAATCCCTGTAACAAAAATCTGTTCTTTTTTTATACCTTTTTCGAGCAAATAATCTTTCATATATGAGTGACCGACAAAATGATAGTCAATTTCTCTTTTTCCCCAAAGGTGATGAATAAAAAAATCTGTGTATACATTGATAACAGGGATGTTGATTTGAGAAGAGGCTTTCAGCCTGGCAAGCAAGTAGGAAGGAAGAGCATGGGTACAAACAATCATTTTCGGATTCAATTCATCAATGATCTTTTTTAAATGGCGGAGAAAAAGTGCCTCATAATGGAAAAACCTTTTGCCGCTCTTTTGTTCCGCAAGCACTGACCTGTGGTACATATGGCTGTATGATTTAGGAAAACGGCCAATCCATTGCAAATAAAAGGAAGATATCAGCCTTTCTATTTTTCCAAATTTCGATGACAAAAGGTCCATTTTTTCGCAATGAATGTCAGGATCAAGCCGTAACAACCCTTCCATTAGGGCATCAGCTGTTTGATGATGGCCTGAAGGTATGGTCAAAAAAGGAAGATATAAAATTTTTTTCATATCGCTCACCATTGTTATTGATGGAGTTCTTTAAAAGTTTTTTCTTAATTTCGCATGCCTATTCGAAAAAAATTTTTTATAAATAAAAACAATTCGTATGCTAAAAAATAAACTGTAAGAAAAAAAGTGAAAGGTGTTGCAAATGGGAAGGTTGAGATATTGTTTTTTTAAGTTTTGGTGCCTATTGGATCCCATTTATTTCCTTTGTTCGCGGCTTGAGTATGTGAGGGACAAGGAGAATAATCGTGACATTTTCCGGGTTCGATTGACAAAATATAAAGGAAGGGAAATAATTCTTTCAGACGGAACAAAAATTAAAAAAAATGATCTTCTGTTAAAAATACATCTTCATAACGTCTATTTAATGAAGGAACTGAATCGTTTTAAGAGCGAAATTCAAAAAGGAAGATACATTTACTCTAAAACAGAAAAAGGGCTGCCAAATATCGTTCAATACTTGCGGAATCATTCACAATTTCATAATGTGAAAGGGATTATTGGAATAACTATTTTAAATAAAGGCTCTGAACGGCTGGGCTTTGAAACGTTTTCCATTCAAAATCCATTTTATAAATGGTATAAGCTTTTGACATTTACCCCTATGTATTTAATCATTCAATATCGTTTCGATAGCTTGAAGCGGCCGCCGAAATATTTAATGATGTCAAAAGAAAAACTGCTCAAACTATATGGATAGAACGGTTTTCGCTTCATCAAAAAAGAGCGTATGAACAGCTCAGGCGCCGCTTATACGCTCCGTCATGTTGATCCCGTTGAGGTTTCAATGAAAATATTTGGGTTAACTCCGAAATAAATCTTTTCCCTTTCAGAGCAAATAGTGCTGTCGTTTTTCCCTGTTCTCACAGCCAGATAGACGTGTGATGGTTTTCCTTTATTGCCGCCGTATTTTCCCGATAATCTTCATTGAGATCAGCGATCTTTCCGAATTGTTGCCCTCTGCTCAATTTTTTGCGTACATTTGCATAGCAGTTATATTCTTTCGCCGACAAGCTTGCTATCAACAACAGAACCACTATTGATGAATTGCAAGGCAGCTACATTCATTAATCGACTGCCGCAGTCCATAGGATGAATCCGCTGCAAAAACTTAAAAGCTTGCCGCACATAGAAAGCGGCAAGCTTTTTACTCGAATTATGAAAGCAAATCCTGAACCAATTTATTGACAAGCGAGCCATCTGCTTTTCCTTTTACTTTTGGCATAACGGCTCCCATTACTTTCCCCATATCGGATTTGGACGTTGCGTTCACTTCCGAAATTGTTGTTTTAATAATTTGTATTAATTCCTCTTCAGATAATTGCTCAGGCATATATTCAGTTATTACTGCAATTTCAGCTTTCACTTTTTCAACTAAATCTGAACGACCTGCATTTTCAAATTCTTGGAGGGAGTCTTTACGTTGCTTTAATTCTCGAGAAAGTACCGTTAATTCCTCTTCTTCAGTCAACTCACTTTTTCCGAGTTTAATCGCTTCATTTTGCAAGGATGCTTTTACCATGCGAATGACTGAAAGGCGATCTTTCTCTTTATTTTTCATCGCTTGCTTCATATCTTGATTTAAACGCTCAAGAAGACCCATAATTAATATACACCCTCTTTTAATATTTACGCTTTCTTGCAGCTTCAGATTTTTTCTTGCGTCTTACGCTAGGCTTCTCATAAAATTCGCGCTTTCTATATTCCTGCAAAGTACCAGTTTTTGATACTTGGCGTCTGAAGCGGCGAAGAGCATCCTCAAGCGATTCGTTTTTACGTACGATCGTTTTAGACATCCTTTTTCCCTCCCTCCGAACAAAGCCAGTTCATGTTCCTTATCAAAAAGAACATTTACTAAGTTAGTATAATATAATCGATTTATTTGGTCAATGTTCAAAACATCTTTCCTATTCCTTATGACTTTTTTTACCGGACAGGTTTACAAGACTGTTTTATATCAGCTTTTGTATGGAAGAATTTCCAAATTCATCATGTATATAAGGAAATGATTCAAGATCGTTTGAAAGCCGCTAAACAGCTGTCTGAAAAAATATAACTAGTTCGATTGAAAAAAATTACTCGTTCATAAGGTCTTATTGTGACACCTTGTCCATAGACTGTTGATGAGGTGGTTTTCATGGGAATGCAATTGCTGTTATTATTTTTTTCTTGTTTCCTTTTATTTTTTTGCGGAATGGCAATGATGAAATACGGATTTCAGCAAATGTCCCATAGGCAGCTGGAGAAATGGCTGTACAACTGCACGAATGCCCCAATCAAATCCTTTCTAACCGGCATGATTGCAACAGCTCTTGTTCATAGCAGTTCTCTAGTGATGGTGATTACAGTTAGTTTTGTTTCCGCTGGTTTGTTAAAGTTTAAAGATGCAATTGGAATTATTTTAGGTTCCAATGTCGGGACGACCTTTACGACCGAATTTCTAGCCGTTGAAATAGATGACTATTTAGGGATGATGTTTGCAATTTCTCTTCTTCTCATGCTTTTTAAAAACAGAATTTTATTTTCATTAGGCTGTTCATGCTTCGGCATATCGTGTATTTTTTTAGCTTTGAACGGGTTTGAAAAAGCTGCTTTTCTTTTGTCTGACCTGCAGGTTATGTCTGATCTGCTTTCCAAATCGAGTGACCATTTGCTTTTTTCTGTCGGAATAAGCGCGGTCTTCACCGGAATTATTCAATCATCAACTGCATTAATCGGAATTGTCATGAGCTTTATGAACGAACAGCTGCTGCCATTAGAAACAGGATTAGCTTTTGTTCTCGGCGCAAATATCGGCACCTGCATTACAGCTTTATTGGCCTCGATCGGCTCTAAACAAGAAGCGAAATATACTGCTTTTGCCCATCTTTGGCTGAATGTGTTTGGAGTGATCCTGTTCGTTCCGCTTATTCCTTTTTTCGCAAATAATTTAAAATTGTTAACAAATGAACCAGATTTCCAAATCGCTCACTTTAGCCTGATTTTTAACTTGATAACTTCTTTAATCATTCTCCCGTTTGCGAATCAATATGCAAATTTTGTATTATGGTGGACAAAAACTATTTCAGCATGGATAAAAAAATAATCCCGCAACAAACTGCGGGAAAACTTTTTTAAACTAAATGTAAAAAATCCAGCAATTCTGTGATTATAATAGATTAACGTTCACTTCCTTTTATAATCGCCACTCCAGAACTAGTACCAATTCTTGTCGCACCGGCTTCTATCATCATGATCGCAGTTTTATAATCGCGGATTCCGCCAGATGCTTTCACGCCGAATTTCGGACCTACTACTGCACGCATAAGCTTCACATCGTCAACTGTTGCACCACCGGTAGAAAATCCTGTCGATGTTTTGACAAAATCTGCTCCGGCTTTTACAGCTAGCTCACACGCTTTTCTTTTCTCATCAACATTTAATAGACATGTTTCAATAATCACCTTTATCAAAGCTTTTCCGTTTGCCGCTTCAACGACAGCACGAATATCTTCTTCAACTGCATGATAACGCTGATCCTTCAATGCGCTGATGTTTATCACCATATCTAATTCCGCTGCACCTTTTTGAACCAACTCTGTCGTTTCATATGCCTTTACTTCAGTAGTTGTTGCTCCAAGAGGAAAACCAATCACTGAGCAAACTTTCACATCTGATTTTTGCAGCAAATCAGCTGCTGTTTCCACCCATACGGGGTTAACACAGACAGATGCAAATCCGTACTCATTCGCCTCAAAACAAAGCTTTTCAATATCTGCCTGCGTGACATCCGGCTTTAAAACAGTATGGTCAATATACTTCGCAATATCCCTTTTCATGAGAAGGCTCCCTTCATAAAAAGTGGTACAGCTTACATCAAAGTCTGTTTTACACAAGAAAAAGCTAGATTAAGAAGACTTCTGTAAATAGTCTTCATCGACTATACGGACTACTTGTCCTTCATTATATGGATAGCCAGCCTTAGTTAATTTCACCTTCACAATTTTCCCAACCATCTCTTTCGTCGCCGGAAAAACAACTTTTAAATAATTGTCCGTATATCCTTCATATTTGCCGCTGTCTGGAGCTTCTTTATAAGGTTCTTCTGGAATAACCTCCAGTACTTGTCCCTCAAATTTTGAGGCATATTCTTTTGCTAGTTGATCGCTTAATGCGATCAGCCGGTGTACGCGTTCGTTTTTTATGTCTTCGTCAACTTGATTTTCCATTCGGGCAGCTGGTGTTCCTGTCCGCTTCGAATAAGGGAAAACATGAAGCTCAGAATAACGGTGTTCTTTAACAAAGTTGTATGTTTCCATAAATTCTTCTTCCGTTTCACCCGGGAAACCTACAATCACATCAGAAGTTACCGCAAGCCCAGGCAAAGCTTCCCGCAGCCGTTTCAGACGCTCAGCATAAAATTCCGTCGTATATTTACGGCGCATCCGCTTTAAGACGCTGTTTGATCCTGATTGAAGCGGTATATGCAAATGGCGGACAATTTTATCGGACGTTTTCAGCACTTCAATTACTTCATCAGTTATTTGGCTCGCTTCAATTGAAGAAATTCTAAGCCGCTTTAATCCTTTCACTTCAGAATCAATATCGCGAAGAAGCTGTGCAAAATTATAATCTTTTAAATCTTCCCCATATCCTCCTGTATGGATGCCGGTTAAAACAATTTCTTTATATCCAGCATCCACCAGCTTTTGAGCCTGTTTAATCACTTCTTTTGGATCCCGGCTCCGCATGAGACCGCGTGCCCACGGAATAATACAAAACGTGCAAAAATTATTGCAGCCTTCTTGTATTTTTAAAGACGCCCGCGTCCGGTCTGTAAAGGAAGGTACGTCCATCTCCTCGAATACCCGAGCTTTCATAATGTTTGTCACACCGTTGATCGGCTGGCGCTCCTTCTTAAACTGCTCAATATAATCGAGCATTTTTTTTCGATCTTGTGTACCGACAACGATATCAACCCCAGGAATGGCCATGACTTCTGCGGGTGCCGTTTGCGCATAACAACCTGTAACGCAAATAACACTGTCAGGGTTTTTGCGGATCGCTCTCCGTATTACTTGGCGGCTTTTTTTATCACCTGTATTCGTCACCGTACAAGTGTTAATGACATATACATCCGCAATCGCTTCAAAATCCCGGCGCTCATATCCCGCTTCTTTAAATAGCTGCCAAATAGCTTCTGTTTCATAATGATTTACCTTACATCCTAATGTATGAAAAGCAACAGTCGGCATGTTTTTCACCTCGACAGTTCAAAATGATAGGATACTGCAGATAATAAATAAAGAGGAGCCGTTTCCGCCCGCAATATTCTCGGACCTAGCCCGCATAAAAGAAAGCCGTTATCGGATAACTGCTTAATCTCCTCGGCTGTAAAACCTCCTTCTGGTCCAAAAACAGCGAATAATGATCCTCCCCGCTGCAAAGAATTTAAAGCACGAAATAAATTGCTCGTTTCACCTTTTTTTGCATGCTCTTCATAAGCGACAATTTTTACATCGGCTGATGCAGCATAAGAAATGACATCCTTTAATGAAGCTGGCTTCGTCACCTCAGGAATTATGGTCCGATGTGACTGTTCCGCAGCTTCTTTCGCAATTTTATTCCACCGCTCTAATTTTTTATTTATTTTACCTTCATTTAATTTTACAATTGAACGAGCAGCATTAAAAGGGATAAACTTGGAAGCACCAAGCTCCGTCCCTTTTTGAATGACGAGCTCCAATTTATCCCCTTTAGGCAGCCCATTCGCTAATATCACTTTTACCGGAAGCTCTGAATTGTTCTCGATCCACTCTAAAATGGAACAGCATACTTTATCGGCAGATATTTGAACAATTTGGCAAAGGGCTGAATATCCATCCTTTGTTACACATATAATTTGATCATTCTGTTTCATCCGCATCACCCGGGAAATGTGGTGGACATCTTCCCCGGTGATGTCAATAATATCAGTTAATTCTTTTTTTGCATAATGAATAAAATAACGCTGCATCTTCAATCCCTCTATTTTTTTGCGATAAAGGCGACCCAATCTTCCATCGTCATCGTCTCTTCAATCGTAAAACCAGCTTCGATTAAAGCTTGCTCCACTTCGTGTTTTTTGTTTTGAATAATTCCGGAAGTAATAAAATAACCGCCGTTTTCTAAACGCTCATGCGCATCACGAACAAATCGCAATATGACTTCAGCTAATATGTTTGCAACAATTACGTTTGCTTTAACATCGATATCGTCCAACAAATTGTTTTGCTTGACTTGAACAAGATGCTGCACTTTATTCAATTTAACATTTAATCGCGCGCTGTCCACTGCAACTGGATCCAAATCAAGTGCGATGACTTTATCGGCCCCCAGCAAAGCACTCGCGATGCTCAATACGCCTGACCCTGTACCGACATCAATTACAATATTTCCCTTTTGCACCTTTTTTTCAAGTGCTTGTATGCAGAGAACTGTTGTTGGATGGGTTCCAGTTCCAAACGCCATACCAGGATCCAATTCAATGATCAGTTCATCGGTGTGAGCAGGTTCATACAGCTCCCATGTGGGGACAATCGTAAATTTTTTTGAAACCTTCACAGGACGGTAATATTTCTTCCAAGCGGTAGCCCATTCTTCCTCATTAACTTCACTAATTGTAATATGGTTCCGCCCCAAATCAATATCATACAACAGCAGGTTATTTATCCGTTCTTTTATCCCTTCCACCGTCTCGCCTAAAAAGCTATTCACAGGAAGGTACGCTTTAATGATGACACCTTCATCAGGATAGTCTTCAGGATCAAGCTGATATATTTCTCCATATTGATCTTCTCTTTCTTTTATAAGATCATACGGATCTTCAATAACTACTCCACCAGCACCCGCTTCATGTAAAATATTAGAGATAGGTTCAACCGCTTCTTCCGTTGTATGGATGCTAATCTCTGACCACTTCATTTTAGTAACCCCAATCCTTTAATCTCCTTTAAACGCCCGCTTCACTTTATCAAAAAAACTTTCTTCCTGTACATCAGGTTGATTCCCGCTGATAGCCGCAAATTCCCGCAGCAATTCTTTTTGTTTTTCCGTAAGGTTAGTTGGTGTAACGACGCGAACAGTTACATATTGATCTCCTATGCCATGGCCGTGAACATTTTTGATCCCTTTTCCAGACAGTCTGAATTTTCGGCCTGTCTGCGTGCCTGCAGGTATTTTTAATTTCACTTTACCGTATAAAGTAGGAACTTCAATCTCATCTCCAAGCGCAGCTTGTGCGAATGTCAGCGGCATTTCACAATAGATGTCATCACCATCGCGGACGAAAAATTCGTGTTCCTGTACGTGGAAAACAATATATAAATCACCTGATGGACCGCCGTTAATTCCCGGCTCTCCTTTCCCTTGTATGCGGAGCTGCTGACCGTCATCTACACCAGCTGGAATTTTTACTTGGATTTTTCTGCGTTTCTTCACTTTTCCGCTGCCGCCACAAGTTGTACAGCGATGTCTGATAAATTTACCTGTTCCGTTACATTGATAACAAACGCGCCGATTCACAAAAACACCAAAAGCTGTTCGCTGCTCTGAGCTGATTTGACCCGAACCTCCGCAATGCGGACAAGTTTCCGGAGTAGTACCAGGTTTCGCTCCTGAACCGTGGCAAGTATCACATGTTTCTTCGCTAGGAATTTCAATTGTCGTTTCCTTTCCGAACGCAGCTTCTTCAAATGAAATCGTCATCGTATATTGAATATCTGCACCTGCTCGAGGAGCATTCGGATCTCTTCTTCTTCCTCCGCCAAAGATCGAACTGAATAAGTCATCAAATCCAAATCCCCCGAAATCCGCTTCAAATTCTTCACCGTTAAAGCCGCCGAAGCCTTGAGTAGCACCTGCATGACCGTAGCGGTCATATTGGGCTCTTTTTGTGTCGTCGCTTAACACTTCATACGCTTCTTTTACTTCTTTGAATTTTTCGGGCGCGTCTGGGTCTTTGTTAATATCCGGATGATATTTTTTGGACAGCTTGCGATAGGCTTTTTTAATCTCCTCTTTTGTTGCGTTCTTACTAACTCCAAGCACCTCATAGTAATCACGCTTCGCCATATATTCACACTCCCGATTTCTCACATAGAGTAAATTTTAACATTGACAAACGGAAGAAAGCAACTGTTAACCGCCTTTACTGAAAAAAGTCAAAGTCAAGACATGCCTGACTTTGACTTATCCATTTTCAGATTAAAACATTTTATTTGTCATCTACTTCTTTATATTCAGCGTCAATCACATCATCGTCATTTTTATTTTTGTTTTCAGAATTATTTTGTTGATTATTTGTCTGTGCTTGTTTAGCCGCTTCCTCATAAAGTTTTACAGAAAGGTTCTGAACGATTTCTTGAAGTTCTTCTTTTTTCGCTTTTATTTGATCGAAATCATTTTTATCAATCGCTTCTTTTAATGCGTCTTTTATTTCGTTTGCTTTTTTCACTTCTGCTTCATCAACTTTTCCTTGCAGCTCTTTTAATGTTTTCTCTGTCGTAAAGACAAGCTGGTCAGCTTCATTTCTCAATTCTGCCTGTTCTTTTCGTTTTTTGTCAGCTTCAGCGTTTTCTTCCGCTTCCTTAATCATGCGCTCAATTTCTTCTTCGGATAATCCCGTGGATGATTTAATTGTAATTTTTTGTTCTTTTCCAGTTCCTAAATCCTTAGCACTTACGTTCACAATTCCGTTTTTGTCGATATCAAACGTTACCTCGATTTGCGGCACTCCTCGCGGCGCAGGCGGGATATCTGTTAATTGGAAGCGTCCTAATGTTTTATTGTCAGCAGCCATCGGACGTTCCCCTTGCAGAACGTGAATATCGACCGCAGTTTGGTTGTCAGCAGCAGTTGAAAAGATTTGCGACTTGCTCGTTGGGATCGTAGTGTTCCGTTCAATCAGTTTTGTAAACACTCCGCCCATCGTTTCAATTCCAAGCGATAATGGAGTAACGTCTAGGAGCACAACGTCCTTCACATCACCTGTGATGACACCGCCTTGAATTGCAGCACCTAACGCAACGACTTCGTCCGGGTTAACACCTTTATGAGGCTCTTTGCCAATTTCCTTTTTAATCGCTTCTTGAACAGCAGGAATCCGAGTGGAGCCTCCGACTAAAATTACTTTATCGATATCGTTTTTCGTTAAACCAGCGTCGCTCAATGCTTGGCGAACAGGACCCATAGTTTTTTCTACAAGATGCGCAGACAATTCTTCAAATTTTGCCCGCGTTAATGTCACTTCCAGATGAAGCGGTCCTTGTTCACCTGCAGTAATAAACGGCAAAGAAATTTGTGTTGATGTTACGCCTGATAAGTCTTTTTTCGCCTTTTCCGCAGCATCCTTCAATCTTTGCAGAGCCATTTTGTCTTTGGAAAGATCAATGCCATTTTCTTTTTTAAATTGATCTACTAAATAGTCAATAATGACTTGGTCAAAGTCATCACCGCCGAGATGGTTGTCGCCCGCTGTTGCTCTTACTTCAAAAACACCGTCCCCAAGTTCAAGAATGGACACATCAAATGTACCGCCGCCCAAGTCATAAACTAAAATGGTTTGATCTTCATCCATTTTGTCAAGACCGTAAGCTAAAGCAGCTGCAGTCGGCTCATTGATAATCCGTTCAACTTCAAGACCGGCTATTCTTCCTGCATCTTTTGTTGCTTGGCGCTGAGCATCGTTAAAATAGGCAGGAACAGTAATGACAGCTTTTTCTACTTTTTCCCCTAAATAATCTTCTGCATACGATTTTAAATGCTGCAAAATAATGGCAGAAATTTCCTGTGGTGTATATTTTTTTCCGTCAATCTCCACTTTGTAGTCAGTTCCCATGTGGCGTTTAATAGAAATAATTGTATTTGGATTCGTGATCGCTTGGCGTTTTGCAATTTCACCTACTTGACGCTCGCCGTTTTTAAATGCAACAACCGACGGTGTCGTCCGGTTTCCTTCTGGGTTTGGAATCACTTTCGGTTCGCCGCCCTCCAGAACCGCTACACAAGAGTTCGTTGTTCCTAAGTCAATACCGATGATTTTACCCATATATCACAACCTCCTGCTAATTATCATATGTAATTACTCATTAACCTTTACCATAGATGGTCGAATAACCCGGTCTTTCAGTTTGTAGCCTTTTTGCAGCTCTTCCACAACAACATTGGATTCGAAATTTTCGTCTTTCACTTGCATTACCGCTTGATGAAGGTGCGGATCAAACGGTTTCCCAACCGCTTCGATCACTTCAACTCCTTCATTTTCAAGTGCTTGAAGGATCTGACGGTAAACCATTTCCATGCCCTGCAAAACGGATTTTGTTTTTTCATCCTCTGCCTCAATTTTCAACGCCCGTTCAAAATTATCAATAGCAGGCAAAAGATCTGATATTAAACTTTGCGCACGATATTTTTGCTGTGCTTCCATATCAAGCCTGCTGCGCCGGCGAAAATTTTCAAAATCGGCCTGAGCTCTAAGCATGCGATTTTCCATTTCCTCCAGCTTTGCCTCAAGCTCAGCGATCTTTTCATTCGCTTTCACCAATTCCTCTTCAGCATTTGAAGAAGATTGTTCTTCACCTTTTTCCTCTTGGCTGCCCTCTTGGCGCAATTCTTCTTGATCAGGCATTTCTTCTTTCTCGTTTTCGGCTTTCTCGTTATTGTATTCAACTTCTTCTTGGATTGTTTGTTCTTTTTCAGTCTGATCGTTTGCCATCATTTCACCTCCCTTAAAGTGCAAAGGAAAAGGGATGGAGAATTCCCCCATCCTATCCTTGATATAGCTTTGTTAAAACTTGTGATAAATCTTTCGAGAAAAATTTTAAAAGGCTGATGACCCTTGAATAATCCATTCGTTTCGGGCCAAGCACCGCGACTGTGCCGATTTGCTTCTCGCCAATTGAATAGGTGGCAGTAATTAAGCTGCAGTTTTCCATAGCAGATATTTTATTTTCCGTGCCAATTTTCACCGTAATGCCTGACGGGTTTGTCTTTAGCAAATCATACAGTTCATCTTCTTGTTCTATGAAATCTAAAAATGTTTGAATTTGAGAGACATCGCGGAACTCCGGCTGGCTCAAAATATTCGTTTTTCCTCCGAAATATATTTTTTCGTGACCTACATTCAGCGTGCCAGTAATCAATTTTAATAAAATATCATAATTTCTAATATGCTTCCGTAAAATGTTTGCAATTTCCTTGTATATTTTATCCTTTAATTCGCTTAGAGGCACGCCAGCAAGCTTTTCATTTAAAATATTTACGATTTTTTCCAGTTCACTCATGTCTATTTTTTCTGGAAAAGTAATCATTTTATTCTCAACATGGCCTGTGTTAGTTACAAATATGGCAACCGCCTTATCTTCGTTAATTGGAACGATTTGCAAACGTTTGAGTCGGTTCTCCGAAACTTTCGGACCTAAAACAATCGCTGTATAGCTTGTAAGCTCAGATAAAATTTGAGCTGATTTTTGAACAAGCGTTTCTAATTCATATATTTTCTCGGCGAAAATGGATCTTATCGCCATAATTTCTTTTTTCGTTAATTTTTTTGGTGACAATAAATGGTCGACATAGTATCTATACCCTTTTTCGGATGGCACTCTGCCTGATGACGTATGGGTCTTTTCAATCAATCCTAATTCTTCCAAGTCCGCCATTTCATTTCGGATTGTAGCCGAGCTGAACGTAATCGATTCCTTTTTCGATAAAGAACGGGAGCCAACCGGCTGAGCATATTGAATAAAATCATCAATTATAATTTGCAAAATTAATAATTGACGATCTGTCAGCAAGGAACATCACCTCTGTTAGCACTCATATTACTCGAGTGCTAATTCTATGATAAAGTTATCAAATGAAAGAAGAATTGTCAATTAACTAACTGCGAGAAATGCTTGAAATACTTCATTGCCTAAAAGCATTCCTTTTCTTGTTAAAAAAAGATGTGATGCACTTTCAGATAAAAGACCTTTTCTTAATTGTTCTTCAATTTGCGGGCCAAATACTTCCCCAACATCTAATCCGTATTTATCTCGGAACCGTTTTTTGGAAACCCCTCTAATCGTCCGCAATCCGAGAAACATTTCTTCCTCCATCATTTCTTCTTTTGTCAGCATATTCTCCGAAACAAAAGCCGTTCCATTATTTTTATAAATCATTTCAATATATTTTTTCAGCGGTCGAGCGTTTTCCCGCCGGATCCCGTCCAAATAGCTGTGTGCTCCAGCTCCAAATCCATAGTAATGGTTATTATGCCAATACGTTAAATTATGTTTGCTTTCAAAGCCTTTGCGTGCGAAATTACTTAATTCATACTGATGGTATCCGTGCCGTTCCATTTCATTCATAACGGTCTCATACATAAACGCCTCTTCCTCTTGAGAAGGAAGCAAAAGCTTTCCTTTTCGCATTAAATTATAAAACACCGTTTTCGGTTCTACGATTAGCGAATAAGCAGACATATGCTGGACCTCTAATGAAAATGCAACGGAAAGAGTTTCTTTCCATTCTTCTATCATTTGGCCGGGAAGACCGTACATAAGATCTATGCTAATATTTTCAAAGCCTAGCGATCTTGCCCGTTCAACTGCTTGAAATACTGTTTCTTTATTATGAGTCCTTCCAATTTTTTTCAGCAATGAATCTTGAAAGGCTTGCACTCCGATGGATAGGCGATTGACTCCGGCGTTTTTCAATACAGACAGCTTCTCCATCGTTAATTGATCTGGATTGCATTCAACTGTAAATTCAACTACGGATTGCATCGGCAAAGTTTGATGTATGCTCTCCATTAAATAATCGAGCTGTTTGGCTGACAGGGAAGTAGGCGTACCGCCGCCGATAAATATCGTTTTTAATTCTTCATTTAATACTTGATCCTCCATTGCCTTTTTCATTTCCAAACACAGTGCTTGCAAATAGTCATCAACAGGCTGGTTTTGTAAAAAAAATTTATTGAAATCACAGTAGTGGCATATTTGTTCGCAAAACGGGATATGAATATACGCGGCTTCAGCCATTTTTCATTCTCCTGCCTTTCCAAAGCGCTAATGCCGCAGCAATGGCTGCGGCACTCGTCAACATCATTTTTGGTTTTCATCCATTTTCAGCACAGCCATGAAGGCTTCTTGCGGCACTTCGACAGAGCCGACTTGTTTCATTCGTTTTTTTCCTTCTTTTTGTTTTTCAAGAAGCTTCCGTTTACGCGACACATCTCCACCGTAACATTTTGACAACACATTTTTACGTAAAGCTTTAATCGTTGAACGTGCGATGACCTTGTTTCCAATTGCAGCCTGAACAGGAACTTCAAATTGCTGCCTTGGAATAAGCTCTTTTAATTTTTCAACGATAGCTTTGCCGCGTTCATAGGCGCTGTCACGATGAACAATGAAGGATAAAGCATCGATTTTCTCCCCGTTTAAAAGAATATCCATTTTCACAAGTTTTGAAGGTTTGTAGCCAATGAGTTCGTAGTCAAACGATGCATACCCTTTTGTGCTTGATTTCAACTGATCAAAAAAATCATAAACGATTTCCGAAAGGGGGATTTCATAAACAATATTGACTCTCGTTTCATCCAAATATTGCATATCTATGAATTGGCCGCGTTTTCCTTGGCAAAGCTCCATCACCGCACCAACATAGTCGTTTGGAGCCATAATCCCGGCTTTCACATAAGGCTCTTCTATTCGGTCAATTTTTTGCGGATCCGGCATGTTCGAAGGGTTATCAACTTGAACCATGCTGCCGTCTGTTAAATAAACATGATAAATAACGCTAGGCGCCGTCGTAATTAAATCAATATGAAATTCCCTTTCAATTCTCTCTTGGATGATTTCCATATGCAGCAGACCTAAAAAGCCGCAGCGAAATCCAAAGCCCAGCGCTTGCGATGTTTCAGGTTCAAATTGCAATGCGGAGTCATTCAGCTGCAATTTTTCAAGAGCATCACGTAAATCGTTGTATTTTGCCGTATCTATTGGATACATCCCGCAAAAGACCATCGGATTTAATTTTCGGTACCCCGGCAGAGGCTCGGCAGCCGGATTGACAGCGCTAGTGATCGTATCACCAACTCGTGTGTCACTGACATTTTTAATGGAAGCCGTTAAATAACCGACGTCGCCAACCGTGAGCTCCTGTACAGGATGCGCTTTTGGCTTGAAAACACCGACTTCCGTTACTTCAAATTCTTTCCCCGTCGCCATCATTTTTATACGGTCTCCGACTTTTACCGTACCATCAAAAATGCGTATATAAGCAACAACTCCACGGTATGCATCATACAGAGAATCAAATATAAGCGCTTTGAGCGGTGCGTCTGGGTCACCTTGCGGAGCTGGGACTTTTTGAACAATTTGTTCTAAAATTTCTTCGATGCCGATTCCTGCTTTTGCTGATGCCAACACAGCCTCAGAAGAATCAAGCCCAATCACGTCTTCAATTTCTTGTCGCACTCGTTCAGGCTCAGCGCTCGGCAAGTCAATCTTATTAATAACAGGCAAAATTTCTAAGTCGTTGTCAATCGCTAAATAGACGTTCGCCAGCGTTTGCGCTTCGATCCCTTGCGCCGCATCCACAACTAAAATGGCGCCTTCACAGGCAGCCAAGCTTCTCGAAACCTCATACGTAAAATCAACATGTCCAGGGGTATCAATTAAATGAAAAATATATTCATTCCCGTCTTTCGCTTTATATGATAACTGAACCGCATTCAGTTTAATTGTTATACCTCTTTCGCGTTCAAGATCCATCGAATCGAGCAGCTGCTCTTTCATTTCCCTTTGGGTAACAGCAGCTGTTTTTTCCAGAATCCGGTCAGCTAGTGTTGATTTCCCGTGATCTATATGAGCAATGATGGAAAAATTGCGAATTCTCTTCTGGCGTTCTAATTTTTCTTCCCTTTTCATATTTTTGTCACCACTCCTACTAGCCAACTACACTAGCTTTGATTATATCAGTAGAAAATTGGAGATTCAATGAAAATTTATTCTGTGATTGAATACGCAAAACAGGGATCAGAATGACTGTCTGAACCCTGTTTTGAAATAGACTAGACCTGCGGATTGCTTCAAGTCTTTCTTTTAAATTTGTTTAGGTGTATGCTTCAATCAGCTCCAATATTCCTTCAATGATCGCTGATGTTCCTTTTTGCACTAGATTCGCAAGCGATTTTCCAATTTGAGAGAAGAAATTGAATGCCTCTATTTTTTCAAGCTGCTCCTGCTTTTTTTGTAAATCGTGGCTTGTCACTTGATTTCCCAAAATCGTGGCTTCCAGTTTTCCGTCGTCCTTTTGCTTTAGTTGAACGGCTTCGACTGTCTCTTCCGTCTCATAGCCTCTCATTTGTTGAATGCCATGGCTCGCTTGCTGTATGCCAATTATTACTCCTAAAAACATAATGAAGGTTAGAAGCAGACTTTTGGCCATAAACTTCGCCATCAAACATTCCTCCTTTCAAGCCGTCACTCGTTCTGAACGCTCCCGCTCACCTTTTCTGCCTGCCAATAATATTCGCTAAATATGTTTGCAACCGCTTCGACAGTTCTGCTGAGTTCTTCCATGTTATTATCAACTCCCCCGAATTCAATCAGCAGCGAATTCTCTGATAAGTCTTGATTGTAAACGCCGTTAACTCCTTCGCCTTTTTTGGAAAACACACCACGGCTTAAGCCCGGATATTTCTTTTCAAACAATTTGTGCAAATTTTGTGCAATTTTTTTATTTTTATCAGCATTTGGATTATTCCCACCAATCACAAATGCAATTTTGGCATAACTCTTTCCATTAATCGTAATGGTTGTTTTATCCCTTTTTTGTGAATCACGGTGGATGTCGAAAATGTATTGAAGATCTCGATTCGATGCCAATGCTTCTTGAACAACAGGTCTTGATGCATCATATGATTTGTAATATTTCCATTTTTTCTCATTTAATACAGTTTGAAAATTCGTTTTGTCCACAACCGCTCCTATTCCTCTTTCTTCAAGCTCTTGTCCAAACTTTTCTCCGACTAATGTGACATTCGCCTTTGAATGAAAAGGAGATTTTGCCCCATTTAATAAAGGATAATAAGATTCGGTCGTGTGAGTATGATAAATAAATACGACTTTTTTTCCATTCGTTGTTAAGTTAGGAGACTGTTTGGGCTTTTCCTCGCCTTCCACATCTTCAAGCTTGTCAATCGAAGCTTCCCTTTCCTCTAAAAGCACTTCTGTCGGGGGAGCGGATTCAATCGGCATGTTCGTATAATTCGTCCCTTCTCCAGCCACAATGATGTCGCCATCGAACAAAGTAAACCCTGGAAGCTCCCGTCCGAGCAAGCTGCGCGGATCATCAGGATTTATGCTTGTCGTTAATTGAAAAAGGACGGAAGAAACTGAAAAATCCGGTTTACTTTCTTCTAATCCTTGAGAAAAATAATGGTTTTCAAAGTTTAATAAATGAAGAAACATTCTGCCGTTTATATTTCCCGTGATTTCATGAATAGAACTAGAGGCGGGACGATATTCAATCTTAATCGACGTCAAAAGCCCTGTAATGAAAAACATAAAAATGATTAAAAAAAATCCCGCTAAGATGATTTTTTTTAAGCTTGTCCTATCAACTGTTACGACCATTCTGCGATGCTTCATGAAAATCCTCCTCCAAGGCTTGTCTACAAAATATGTATGACAGCACTGGGAGGAATAGAACTTTTACTTTGTTTTTAATGTGTGTAAGCCCCGGTATTTTCTTCATTCACCGCGGAATGGAGCGCCATGTTTAAACCGCTCGCAAGCACATTCGCCATATCTTCAATAAACATATCTACTTCTTTCGGTGTTACCATTAAATTATGTCCAAGTGGACTCAGCACTTCATGAATCAGCATTCTCTTTTCATTTTCTTCCAGTGTACCGATTATCCCTAAAAACTGCTTTCTCTCTTTTTCCTCAGGCAAATCTTCATCCGTCAGCTTCTTTTTTTCAGCAAAGCTAAACCAAGACGGAGCCAACGCATTTTTTGGGCGATTTCCTTCCCGCATTTCTCTGCCGAGATGCTTTAATATAAAATCAATCGTATCACTAGTTATCGTTACAGCATCAACTACTGTCGGAATTCCGATTGATATAACCGGAACGCCTATCGTGTCCACACTCAATTCTTTTCTTTTGTTTCCTACGCCGGATCCAGGATGGATGCCGGAATCGGCAATTTGTATTGTGCTGTTTACACGCTCTATTGATCTTGCAGCTAATGCATCAACGGCAATAATGAAGTCAGGTTTTGATTGTTTTACAACTCCCGTTATAATATCAGATGTTTCAATTCCCGTTAGCCCCATCACTCCTGGTGCAAGGGCGCTGACAGGTCGATAGCCTTCTTTGACGTTTTCTGGTTCAAGCTGAAACAAATGTCTTGTGACCAATAAATTTTCACATGTTAAAGGGCCTAAAGCATCTGGAGTGACATTCCAATTGCCAAGACCGACCACTAAGCAGCTTGCATCTTTAGAAATTTGCAGCTGTTCCAAAAAAGAACTGAAATGCTTTGCAAACATTTTGATTACTTTTTCCTGCAGTTCGGTATCTTTATTGCGGATTCCCTGCACTTCCAGCGTTAAATATTTGCCTTTCTTTTTGCCGATTGTCTCAGCACCTTTATCCGTAATGTCCATATGGACAATTTTCATACCGTCTTCCTCTTCTTCTTGAACGATGACCCCTTCCATTTCTTTCTTTTTTTCAAGGGCCAAATCTCTCGCTTCAAGCGCCAAATCCGTTCTGATTGAATATTTGCTTAAATCAAGCGCGTTGTTCATCATTGTCACCCCAAGTTCATTTTTATCTATTTTTTCCAAAGTCATTTCATTTCATCCCATTTCTTAGCTTCAAAGGGGGATTTCATTTACATTAGTATTGCAAAAGAAAAAACCGTTTGATAGAATAACTTTTGTTCTATATCCAAAAAAGAATGCGGCAGCTTTGATTTTATATAGTCAGTAGGAGGTGAAACAATGGCTAACATTAAATCCGCTATTAAACGAATGAAAACAAATGAAACACGCCGTGCCCGCAATACATCAATGAAATCGGCTATGCGTACAGCAATTAAAAAGTTTGAAGCGTACGTTGTAAATAAAGATGTTGAACAAGCAAAAGAAGCGTTTAAAGTAGCTGCGAAAAAAATTGATAAAGCTGCTTCCAAAGGAATCATTCATAAAAATGCAGCCGCTCGTTTCAAATCACGCTTAGCTAAAAAATTAAACAGCTTATCAGCATAAAAATAAAAGCAATCATCAAGCTTTTATCCCGCTTGTTGATTGCTTTTTTTCTTGCTGAAACAGCTTCAGCAGCAAAAACTCTAACGCTAATTGTCTATCTTTTTTTCCTGTTTTTATTTCAAAATCTGTCTCCGCAAGAGCTTTTATGATGCTCTGCAATTCACTGGCAGAAAACTGCTTCTCCTGTTTTAAAGCCAGCTTAATGCGAAACGGATGAACCTTTAAGGATGACGCCATCCGATCCTGTCCGTAACCGGATTTCGAAAGCTGCTTCACTTGATATAATAGACGGAATTGTTGTGTAAGGAGGCTTAAAATTTTAATCGGTTCTTCGTTTATTTTTAACAAATCATAAAAAATTTTAAAGGCTTCTTCTGTTTTCTTTTTGACGACGGCATCAATTAAATCAAAAACATTTTGTTCAAGCGAGCGTGCGACGAGCTGCTTGACCATTTCCGCAGTCAACTTATTTCCGCTTCCAACATATGCACATAATTTTTCCATCTCTTTATCTATGATCATTAAGTTGCCAGATGTTTTTTCCATAAGCTCATCGATCGCTTCTTTTTCCATCGCCACATTTTCTGCTTCCGCTTTTTCCTTTATCCATTTGACTGTTTCCTCTTCTGAAAAGGAATTCATTTCAACTACTGTTGCCGCTTTCTTTATTTGTTTTGTCAGCTTTTTTCTTTCATCAATTTTTTCATGTGGAAGCAAAAAGATAAAAACAGTAAACGGGGCAGGATTTTCTACATATTGTTCAAGTTTTTTAAGATTATGCTCCACTTTTTCTTTTTTCTTTTCGCTCGTCAAAAAATAAGGATTTTTCACAACAACCATCCTGCGTTCACCTAAAAACGGCATCGTTTCCCCATCTTCAACAGCCGTTTCTATATTTGTTTCTTCCATATCATAGACGGAATAATTAAATTCCCGTTCGTCTTCACTAATTGCCTCGGTTAACAATTTGCGAATTGTTTCATTTAATAAAAATGATTCTTTTCCATAAAATAAATAAAGAGACTGAAATTGTTTCTTTTTAAATGAATTCCATAAATCGACAATCATCTTAAGATTCCCCTAAAAAATGAAGTGTGCTTCATTCATCATATATGGAAAAAAATTTTTTCGCAACACTTCAACATAATGGAGAATTGGCAGCGAAGCCAATCCTCCGATTTATATGAACGTTTTTTGTAAGCCCCGGGACACTTACAAAAAAACGATTACCCATTCATATATTCTCCCTTTCGAAAAAGAATATAGTTGTTAATCGTTAACATGAATCATTTTTAAGAATGTAGATTTTTTTGCTGAAATCGCTTATACTACTTATGACGATGAGGAGGGGTATAGATGAACGAATTTGAACAAAATGTAAGCAAACGTAATGATGCTGTTGATTCTGCCGTCGGTTTTATTGTTTCTTTTGGCTTTTTTGCCACATTGTTTATCATTGCAACAGCGATTAAATTGATCGGCTCGTAAAGAGAGAGGCTGCAAACGGCAGTCTCTTTCTTTTTGCTCCTTGTACAATCCGGACCCAGCCGTCCAATCATCTCTCCATTTTCAAGCTGTCAAAACTGCCCTATTTTGTTAATGTATCGTATGGCGGGTAGAATAAAAAGGTTCCTTGAGACTTTCGATATTTGTATTGGACAGCACCCAGTTGATCTGTACGAAAAATGGATACGTTTTGTTTTTTTAATCGATTCAATACTTCTTGATGAGGATGTCCGAAACGATTGTTTCTTCCTGCTGAAATGACCCCGATCTTCGGATCAATTGTTTGTAAAAATATATCGCTAGTCGAAGTTCTGCTTCCATGATGCCCGATTTTGACCACATCCGCAGTCATTTTTGGATATTGTTTAATCATGTGCCGCTCTCCGCTTTCTTCAAGATCACCGGTAAACAGCCAGCGCAACCCGCCTATTTTTGCCATGAGGACGAGAGAATCATTATTTTTAGAATCCGATTTTGTGAAAGGAGAGAGAACGTGGAAAGCTGTTCTGCCTGTGATCCGATCTCCTGCTTCTAATTCAAATATTTCAATTCCTCGATTTTTCGCTTCTTTTACTATTTGCTTTTCCAGCTCTTCTCTGGAAAAATATTTTGGAATAACCAATTTGTTTACTCGAAATTGTTTGATTAAGGTTAATGACTCGCCGATATGGTCATAGTCTCCATGAGTTAAAAACAAAATTTCAATTTCCTCTACCCCTTTCGACTGTAAATAAGGGATCAGGACGTCCAATGCGATGGAAAACGGTTTTTTTCGCATCTGCCAGCTTTCTTTTTCAAATACAGCCATTCCTCCTGTATCAATTAAATAACTGTTACCTAAGCCGGGCTCTCTAATAAAAATGCTGTCTCCTTGTCCGACATCAAGAACTGTTACTTCTCCCGGCATGGTCATTTTCCCTGCTATCAAAAGCAATGCAGTGAGCAAGCTGCTGCACAATATCGGTTTTCCCCATTTTTTCATCGGCTTATGCTCCATTTGAAAGAAAACAGCAATAAAAATGACGCATTGCAGCAAAAATAAATAAACAGTCGGTTTTCCAGTTGTTATCATGAAAAAAGGCAAATTACTGAAAAATAATGCTGTTTTGGACGACAAAGTAAAAGAAGTGTGAAGAAGGGAAACAAATATTGAACCGATGGAAGAAGAAATTACGGTTAAAATGAGGGTGATCATGGTAAGCGGCAGCAAAAAGAACGTGTATAGCGGCACAAACATAATATTCATGATAAAGCTCAATAGAGAAAATTGATAAAAATAGTAGCATATAATCGGCAGTGAAGCAGTTTGGGCAACAAATGAAACTGCTGCCAACAATTGCAATGAATTCCTGCATTTTTGAAAGATTTGTCTTGATAAAATTAGCGAAAATGTGACTGCGTAAGAAAGCTGAAATCCAAGATGAAAAACTTCATACGGGTCAAGAAATGTCATGAGAAGAAAGCTGAATGAGATTGAATCAGAAAGGGGCATATTTTGTTTAAAAAGTGTTCCTCCCATGATCAGCGCTGCCATAAGAGAGGCGCGGACGACAGGCGGAGCACCTCCTGTTAACAATGCATAAAAGGGGAGGAAGCAAATCAAAATCATAATGGTTTGTTCTTTTGAAATGCCCAGCCGCAAAAGGAAGATGTAAAGTGAGGCGATTAATATGCTTACGTGAAGACCTGAAATCGAAAGAATATGAACAATCCCTAGCTTTCGATAAGCGGCAAGATCTTCTTCTGGAATATTGTTCTGATAGCCTACCGTCAAAGCAAGGACGAAGCCGGCTGTTTTTTCTGGAAATTTATGATGAATCCATTCAATCATTTTTTGCCGGTAATTTTCCAAATGATCTTTCCATGACGGCTTATATGTACAATGCCCGATTTTGTCGAGCTTATACAGCCAGTGGATTTGCTGAAAATACAAATAGCGCTTATAATTAAACGCATTTTCATTTGTGTTATTTTTCGGTTTTTCAAGCTTTCCTGAAAAATTGCATATATCACCTGGCCGTATATTATTTGTACTTTTCATCTCTTGTTTTGTTTTCAATGTATAACGGGCCGTCAGCTTTTCTCCCTGATTCGTCTCGACCGCAAATGTCATCAGATCCCCGTCGATTTCAGGAGAGGAGATTACCTTTCCTTTTGCTGATAACATGCCTTCGTGATAATTTGTTTTATTTTGTTGATCATACCAATGAAAATATGGAAGCATGAACAAAAACGAGCAAGCAACGATGAAAGCTAATTTCCTTTTATGTTGAAGCCATAAGAAAAAAAGAAGTGCAGCAAAAATGAAAAAAGGAAGAAGGGAAGGAAAAGAGGTAGCGGAAACAATCGCCAACAATGCGGAAATCGCGACATATGCCCACTGGCCTCTCAAAAAAATAACCTCCTTTTCGATTAGATCAGCCGAAAAGTTGACGGGCTTGTTCATTCCATTTTTTCAAGTCCGTTTCTGATACGCCGAGATGTTTTAAAGCATTTAAAAGCTGCTCAACATATTCGCGCTTTTCTTCATTTTTTAAATCCAAAGTCGTTTCATCGAATGCGACTTTTTCTATATGAACACCTGCTTGTTCAAATAATTCCATTGCATATGGATGATTTTTGTAATCTTTTGCATAGTATACACTTTGAATACCCGCTTGAATAATCGCTTTTGTGCAAGCTAAGCATGGAAAATGCGTGACGTAAATTTCCGCTCCTGCTGTTGCCACTCCAAATTTGGCGCATTGCAATATCGCATTCATCTCCGCATGGATCGTTCGAACACAATGGTTATCAATCACATAGCAGCCTTCATCAATACAGTGAACTCCTCCTGCGATCGAGCCGTTATATCCCCCCGCAATAATCCGTTTATCGCGGACAATCGTAGCACCGACAGCAAGTCTTGTACATGTGCTTCTCAGCGCAAGCAAATGGCTTTGCGCCATGAAATAATGATTCCAAGAAATTCGATCCACTTTTACCCCTCCGAATTTTGTAAACATTCTTTTTCAGTTTATCGACAAGTCTTCATGTTCGTCAACGCTAATCTCATTTTTGATCTTTTCAAACGTTTTTTCTCCTATACCGGTAACCTCCAATAAATCCTCTTCTTTTTGAAACGGCCCGTTTTCTTCACGGTGTGCGATAATTGCTTCCGCTTTTGCAGGGCCGATTCCCGTTAATTTTTGCAGCTCTTCCTTTGTCGCCGTATTAATATTGATTTTTTCTTTCTCTTGCGGTCTTTGTAAAGCATCAGCATTTGCGCCGCTTTCATCCATAAGAGCATTTTCGTCAATTTTTTCGCCTAGCTTTGGCACATAAACAACCATACCGTCTGTTAGCTTTCTGGCAAGATTCACACGATTTCCGTCTGCCTGGTCATTCATTCCTCCAGCTTTTTCGATTGCTTCAAACACCCTGCTGGATGACGGCAATTCATAAACACCAGGCTTACGAACAGCCCCCTTTACATCAATAAAAATCATCGTCGTCTGTTCGTTACGGTGCTCATTCTCTTCTTCGTCATCATCTTCTCTGCTTTTTTGCATCGGCGTTCGTTCATCCGTTTCCAGCAATGGTTCATCGGAAACTTCGATCTCGTTTGAATCACGCCAGTTGTTGATGATAAAAAACAAAATGGCAGCGAAAATGATTAACAAAAAAACCCCATACTTTTTTATAAAAAGGAAATGGTTCATACACATGAATTCCCCTTTCTAAATATTCATTCATAAAATAAGGCAGCAGAACATATCGTGTAGGAGAACAATGTTAAAAAAAGGAGGGGTGAAAAGTGAAAATAGGGTTTATAGGAACCGGCAATATGGGGCGTATTCTCATTGAAGCTTTTTGCGAGGCAAAAGTATCAACACCCTCATCGTTGTTTATAACGAATAGAACGATTCAAAAGGCATATGCCATCAAACGGAAATATCCTGAAATACATGTTTGTACATCAAGTATAGAGGTCGTTCATCAAAGCGATTTCATATTTCTATGCGTTAAGCCTTTAGATATACACCCCCTTTTAAAGGAACTGAAAACTTGTTTACAAGAACATCAATGTTTAATTTCCATTACGAGCCCGATTTCAGTCGAGCAAATCGAATCGGCTGTTCCATGCCAAGTAGCCCGAGTCATACCAAGCATAACAAACAGGGCTAAAGCGGGAGCTGCTTTGCTGACATTTGGAAATAGATGCAGCGAACATACAAGAAATATCATTCTTTCCATGTTTGAAAAAATATCAAAGCCAATCTTAATAGAAAATAACATTACCCGTGTTGCATCTGATATCGTCAGCTGCGGACCGGCTTTTTTCAGCTTTTTGCTACAAAAATTTATTGAAGCTGCTGCGGCGGAAACAGACATTTCGAAAGAGGATGCGGTTCAATTAGCAAACGAGATGATGATCGGCATAGGCAAGCTGCTTGAAAGCGGGTATTACACGCTTCCGACATTGCAGGAAAAAGTGCACGTAAAAGGGGGAGTTACCGGAGAGGGGATTAAAGTGCTTGAAAATGAACTAGGCGACATGTTTCATCATTTATTTCAAAGCACCCATGCAAAATTTGATGAAGATTTACAAAAAGTGAGGCATCAATTTGACAATGAATAATATTCTGCAGGGCTCATGAAAATTCCTGCTAAAATGAAAAAAACCATCGAAAAAAAATTACATTCGATGGTTTCAACTTTTTTTCGCAATATAAAATATTCGTTCCGCCTGCTCGATGTCCGGGCTTTGAAAAATTCCATCCGTTATGTCAACGATCGTAAAGCCGCACTTTTCCAACATATGTCGGTACTCAGAAATTGAAAAAGTTCTTTGATAATGGTCTTCATCCAACCGTACATAATCCGTTCCATTGTTCACAAAGAAGGTTAATTCATGAATGACACTGTTTGGATATTCACCGTCAAAGCATTTCCAAATATAGCTGACATCCTCATCATTATCAGCGAATACAGCATGTTTAAATATTTTCTCCATTTTATGAACAGAATGGGCATCAAACAGAAATAAGCCGTTTCGGTTCAAGTGGTCGTATACGGCTTGAAACGTTTTGACCACATCCTCTTCCTTCAGCAAGTAGTTGATGGAATCGCAATTTAATAACACCGCATCAAAAGGCTTGTAGCCTTTAAGCTCCCTCATATCTTGTTCAATAAAGAGCGCATCAAACCCTTTTTTCATCATCTTTTCCTGGGCAACGGCGAGCATTTCTCCGGAGAGATCGACACCTGTTAGCTCATACCCAAGCTCAGCCATCCTATACGATATTTCTCCTGTTCCACAAGCTAAATCTAGCACCCGGTTCCCGCCGTTTCCATATCGTTGAATCGCTTGATGCAAAAATTGCGCCCATTCATCATAAGGAACATCTTTCATTAATCGGTCGTACACAGATGCAAAATGCTTATAAATCAAGCTAACCACTCGCTCACTTCTTCGCGCGGAGCATCTCCCCATAATTTTTCTAAATTATAATAGCTTCTTTCATCCCTATGGAAAACATGAGCAACGACATCTCCTAAATCAATGAGAACCCATTTTGCCTCGTCAAACCCTTCGAGACGCTTGACGGGAATTCCGTTTTCCTCTGCTTTCTCTTTCATTTCTCTGGCAATTGCTTGCACATTTTTTTCGTTATTCGCATGGCATATCATAAAATAATCAGCTATTAGAGAGATTCCTTGCATGTTTAATACTACGATATCTTCTGCTTTTTTATCGCTGCCTGCTTTAACAGTTAAAGCTAGAATATCACGCGAATTCATCCACTTCACTCCTTCAATTTTTCATTACGAGCGCATTATAAGTTTTAAACGTTTCAGGGTAAATCGGCTGCTTTTTCTTCATTAAAAATGCAATCGTATTGGATATCGACTGAACGAGCGCTTCATTTAAATCTTTTTGTGCCAATTCCCTGACTTCATCGACTCCGGGGAAGCTTCTACCCGGTTCAATATAATCAGCTAAATAAATCACTTTTTCAAGAAGAGTCATGTTTTCTCTTCCGGATGTATGGTAGCGGATCGCATCTAAAATTTCTTTATCAGAAATGCCGACTTCCTTCTCGACTAAATAGGCGCCAACAGGTGCATGCCAAAGTTCTGTATTATATTCCAGCAAGTCCTTCGGCATATTTTGTTCAATAATAATTTTTCTCATTTCATCTTTTGGCCGAAATTTGGCATAATCATGAAAAATAGCTGCTAATTCTGCCTTTTTCACATCGGCGCCGTACCGCTTTGCCAAACTGATGGCTGTCTCCATTACGCCTAAAGTATGTTGATAACGCTGTTTCGTTATCGCCTTTTCCACAACTGCTAACGCTTTTTCACGTTCCATATAATCGATTCTCCCCTATATATTGAATAACTTTTTTGGGCAGAAGATAGTCCACCGCTTGTCCGTTTTTCAATCGCTCTCTGATCATTGTAGAGGAAACATCAAACTGAGGAACTTCCACCTCTTTTACGAAAAATGTGCTCTCATTCGAGTATCCGTTACGTTTCACGCCGACAAATTGCACCATATCCATCAATTCCTCTATTCGATGCCAATGAGGCAAATTTTCAATCATATCTGATCCAATAATAAAATAAAATTCTTCGTTTGGATATCTTTCTTTCAATATTTTCACTGTGTCATACGTAAAAGACGGACCCTCTCTTTCAAGTTCAATTAATTGGACTTGAAAAAATGGATTTCCTTCAATTGCTCTTTTCAGCATATTTACCCGGTGGTGTGTTTCTGTCACCGGCTCCTTTTGTTTATGGGGTGGAATATTGTTCGGCATAAACCATATTTTGTCCAGATTAAGAGAATGAAGAACCTCATTGGCCATTAATAAATGTCCGTTATGGGGCGGGTCAAATGTCCCCCCAAAAATTCCGATTTTACCCAATTTTTCCGCACCATCCGTTCGTTTATTCAGGCAAAATGATTTGTTTTTTTTCTTTTGATTCTTTATATAAAACAATGACATTTCCGATGATTTGGACGAGATGGGCATTTGTCCCATCAACAAGTGCTTGAGCAACTGCTGCTTTGTCTTCATCACAATTTTTCAGCACGTTCACTTTTATGAGCTCTCTTGCTTCTAAACAATCGTTCACCTGCTGAAGCAAATTTGAATTTACTCCGCCCTTTCCAATTTGGAAAATCGGGTTCAGATGATGTGCAAGAGAGCGTAAAAAACGTTTTTGTTTTCCAGTTAAAGTCATGATTTTCCTCCTAATTTTTCATATACGAGCTTTTTCATTCGACTGACATCAGGTTCCACATTCGTCCATATTTGAAACGCACATGCCCCTTGATAAACAAACATTCCTACTCCGTCAACAGTTTTAAGGCCCAGCTTTTCAGCCTCTTTTAATAACATCGTTTTCAGCGGATTATAAATGATATCAGCAACGACAGTTCCGCCGTGAACGCGTCCGGTTAATTCAATCGGCTTTTCTTCGATATTCGGCTTCATCCCGATGGATGTCGTTTGAATGATGACATCATATTCATTGGACGTTTGATCGAGTTGTTGGAATGAATAAACGTTTCCTTTTGTCTCATAGCTGCAGTTTTCCTTTAACAGATGAGCCCGCTCTGCTGTTCTGTTTACAATATCAATGAACGCAAAGCCTTCTTTCGCCAGCGTTGTATAGATCGCCCGAGCGGCTCCGCCCGCCCCGATCAGCAGCACTTTTAAATCTCGGGGATTGGTATTGTCAATATGCTCTTTCAATGACAGGTAAAATCCGTATCCGTCTGTGTTAAAACCGATTAATCTCCCGTCTTCGTTTTTTACTGTATTTACCGCGTGAAGCAATTGAGCCGATTCATCCAACTCATCAAGAAAAGGAATGATTGACACTTTATGCGGAACCGTTACATTAAACCCCTTTATGCCAAGAGCCTTCATCCCTTTTACCGCTTGTTCAAGCTCTTCCCCTTTTACTTGAAATGCGTGATAGCGGGCATTCATATTTAAGTAATCGAAAGCATCGTTATGAATGAGAGGGGAAAGCGAATGACCGATCGGGTCGCCTATTACTCCGTAAACTTGCTCCATTTGAAATCCTCTCCACCTTTTTGTTTTTATATTAATGAATGACGGACGCCCACATGTACATCTTTAGGTGCATAAGCAACAACTCTTTTCGGTCCATCGTGGATCGTTACCCATCCAAGACCTGAAAACACGATATCTTTCTTTTTTCCATTTATAGTGAATTCGTGCGGGACAAGTTCTGGAAAGGATTCGACTGCTTCTTTTCTAGGAGGGGTTAAAAGCTCCCCTAAATGTGTTGCATATAAATGATCCGCCTTCTCCAGTTTTGTTCGATGAATGTCAATGCTGTTCGGAATATAGCACACAATGGAGGAACGTCCTCCCTTTATATAATCCAGTCTTGCCAATCCGCCGAAGTATAAAGTTTGCCTTTCATTTAACTGGAACACTCTAGGCTTAATTTCTTTTTTCGGCGATAGAAGCTTTAGGTCGCGCTTATCAATAAAGTGCGCCATCTGATGATCATTGATAATGCCTGGTGTATCGTATAAAACTGCGCCGTCATCTAACGGAATTTCAATTAGATTGAGCGTTGTGCCGGGATAATGGGAAGTTGTAATGATATCCCCTTCTCCCGTAACCTCCTTCAAGATTCGATTAATAAAAGTTGATTTCCCAACATTTGTACATCCAACAACATACACGTTTTCTCCGTTGCGATAATGATCTATTTGCTCTGCCGCTTCTTTAATGCCATGTCCCTTTTCTGAGCTGATTAAAAGCACATCCAATGGCGTTAATCCATACTCTTTTGCTTCTCTCTTCATCCAACGAATAACCTTTTCTTTTTTCACCGATTTTGGAAGGAGATCAGCTTTATTGCCGATTAAAATGACTGGATTGTAGCCGATAAAACGCTGTATGCCGTTGATCCAGCTTCCGTTAAAGTCAAAAATGTCGACAACCTTCACAACAAGAGCTTTCGTATTGCCAATGCCGTGCAAAATTTTTAAAAAGTCCTCATTTGTTAACGAGACATCTTGAATTTCGTTATAATGTTTCAGCCGAAAACACCTTTGGCAGATCGGCTGTTCTTTCTCAAGAGCAGCTTTTGGAGCATATCCAATTTCAGATGGATCTTCCGTTTGAATTTTTACTCCGCACCCGACGCAAACCTTCTCATCCAAACTCATCACTCCTCCCAATGCAGCATGCCTTTCTGTTTTAACAATTTTAAAATTTTCCTTTCAATTTTCCTGTTGATCCGGGTCCAAAAGCCGTCAGTAGACGATACAGGCACAACTAAAATCGTATGAAAACCGCAGAGATTCCCTCCGAGAACATCTGTCAGCAGCTGGTCGCCGATCACAACAACTTCTTCTTTTTTCAGCCCCATCTGCTCAGCCGCTTTTTTAAACGCTTTTGCACGGGGTTTTCCCGCTTTCGAAATGAACGGAATATTCAGCGGTTCAGAAAACGAACGGACGCGTTTTTCGTTATTATTTGAAACAATTGTCACTTTAATCCCGTTCTGTTCCATCATTTCAAACCAATTTTTCAATTTCGGAGTTGCGTTCGGCCTGTCCCATTCTACTAAAGTATTATCTAAATCGGTAATAATACCTTTTATACCTTTTTCCTTTAAAAAATGAGGATAAATATGAAAAACGCTTTTCGCATATTCTCCGGGCAAAAACCTTTTCAGCAAATTGAACACCTCTTAATTCAATAAATAGACTACTGTTAAACTATTTTTCATCATACCGAATTTCGAGTTTACTTTCAAAACAATATTGTTTTCACAAAAAAAATTCGACAATTTTTTAACATATTCAACAGCTGTGGATAATTTTATACACAATATCCACCTATTCATATCAATCTTTACTAAAGTATATAAACAAACTACCCACAGCTTTTCCACCGAAGGCTGTGGATAACAGAACGGTTGTTCTCTATTAAAAAACATGGTAAATTTATGGTAATAAATAAAGGAGGTGCTTTCTCCATAACATGATCGCTTCTATGAAAAATTTATCGGACGAATTTTTAATTGAATCTTACTATAAAGCAACCGAAATGAGGCTTAGCAAAGAATTCATCGAATTAATAGAATTGGAAATAAAGCGCCGCTCGCTCTCTCACTTATTAAAAGCATCGTCTTAGCGGTGTCTTTTTTTTTGCTTAAAAACCTACCCCCGGCGCATGGCTGCATGTTCCACAGCCGCTAAACTCCTTTAACAGATAATCGTTGATGTCAATCCACAATGACTTAATACCTTTCAACTGATGATCTCCGATACCAATCCATTTTTCTTCACTGTCTCATTATAACTAAAACTCAGCTGTTTTCCATACTCTTTCCCCTTTTTCATGAAGGACATACAAGGACAAAGCCGCAATCACATACAATTTAATAATACGTAATGCGGGGGTGAAAAACATGTCTGGAATTTTGACTGCACTAAGCTATTTTATAAAAGAATTGGTTTTTCTCGTTTCATATGTAAAAAACAATGCTTTCCCTCAACCGCTTTCCCCAAATGAAGAAAAAAAATATCTCCGCCTGATGGCCGAAGGAAATGACGAAGCAAGAAATATATTAATTGAACATAATTTGCGCCTTGTCGCTCATATTGTCAAAAAATTTGAAAATACAGGTGAAGACTCGGAAGATCTCATATCCATCGGCACAATTGGTTTAATTAAAGCGATTGAAAGCTATTCCGAAAACAAAGGGACAAAGCTTGCTACATATGCCGCAAGATGCATTGAAAATGAAATTTTAATGCATCTCCGTTCCTTAAAAAAAACAAAAAAAGATGTTTCCCTACACGATCCTATTGGCCAAGATAAAGAAGGAAACGAAATCAGTTTAATAGATGTGCTAAAATCAGAAAATGAAGATATTATCGACACGATTCAATTGAATATGGAGCTGGAAAAAATTAAGAAATATTTATCGATTCTAGACGAAAGAGAAAAAGAAGTCATTATCGGGCGGTTTGGATTGAATACGCAGCAGGAAAAAACGCAGCGTGAAATTGCAAAAGAGCTCGGCATTTCGAGAAGTTATGTTTCCAGAATCGAAAAAAGGGCACTTATGAAAATGTTTCATGAGTTTTACCGAAATGAAAAAGAAAAAAAGATGTCAAAAGAATAAAAGGAAAAGCATTTTCAACGAGATTTTGTGCGAAATTTGCGAGAGTTCCTGAATGATTTACTCGCGTATATCTGCAAAATTCATTTTAAAGTGGCTTTCCGATATGTGACATCCCATAAAACTCAAAATTAACCTTGCTACAGGTTTTCCAGCGCATTGGCGCAAATCGAGATATAAAAACGAATCTCAAAATTGACCGATTAATAAAAATCGCAGAAAGCGAATCCGCTGTTTGACGTAAAATGGTGGTAACATGATTTGACAGGATGCGAACGTTACGGTTGAGAGCCCATTACAACTGCTTTCAATCTGTAAAAAGGCAGCCTTTATTGCAGCGCTAGTTGCTGTTTTCATATGAAACAGAGCAATGCCGCCTTCATTCACCTAATGTTTTATCAAAAAAGAGGGGCTCAAAAGAGTCAGCTATACTGACTTTTTGGAGCCCTTTTTCAAGAAATGATTAAGATTGCAACTTATCAAGCTTTTTTTGATATTTCGATGACAATTTAAAAAATAGAATAGAGCTGGCTAACATCATCGTTGAAGTTCCGATTAGCATTATTTCTTGTATATTGGTCCGAGGTGAATGATTAGGAATCCATATTCCGATGTATAAAAAGGTTCCGACAGCTAGCAGAACGAGAGCAAAATGTTTATAGTCTTCTATTAATTCTTTTAATTTTTTCTCCTCCATGATATCACCTAATCGAATTAGTTATTCTATATTATAAAAGAATAACATATCGATTCGGGCTAATAGGCTTGTAATAGTTTCCATTTACATTCAACTTAGTTCTTCAATCATTTTCAGAACCAATTCCGATGAATTGAAAGCCGCTTTGTCTAAAAATTGTTCAAAAGAAATGTTCGACTCTTTTCCGGCGATATCTGAGAGCGCCCGGATGATGACAAAAGGCGTTTGAAATTTGTAGCACACTTGCGCGACAGCAGCAGCTTCCATCTCAACAGCGTACAAATGGCTGAATTTAGACCGGACAAAAGCTACTTTATCGGGGTCGTTCATAAAAGAATCCCCCGTTGCGATCGCCCCTTTTACCGTCTGAATTCCTGAAATGTCTTTTGCTTTTCTTTCAGCGATTTCAATCAGTTTTTCATCGGCCTTAAAGGATGGAGGAAGCCCGGGAACTTGACCATATTCATACCCAAAAGCCGTCACATCTACATCATGATGGCGAACCTCTGTGGATATGACAACATCCCCTACGTTTAAAGACTCATGAAATCCTCCGGCGGAGCCGGTATTGATCACATAATCCGGCTGATATCGCTCCAGCAGCAAAGTGGTGCTTACGGCTGCATTCACTTTTCCAATTCCTGATTTTAATAAAATCGTATCAGTTTGATTGTATTTTCCAATCATAAAACTGCAGCCTGCAATCTCCTCTTCTTTTGTACAATCCAATTTCTCGCGCAGGATGCGAACTTCTTCTTCCATTGCACCAATGATTGCAATTTTCATATTCCAACATTCCTTTCTATCATGAATAGCTATAAAAATCATAAAAAAAGATCCCTCAAGTGTTTGACAGTCAGCTTTTTACACATGAGGGTCTTTTTTGTTTTTCAGTCTATTTTAATACTTCAACTCTAGTCGGTTTCCAGCCCTCTCCGTCTATCCATGTAATGGATACTCTATATTTTTTTCCGTCTGCTTTGTTTTGAATCGTTCCTTTCGCATCATTCGGGCTTCCGTTATTGCCGATCCAAAGGGTCTGCATATTTTCAAGAGAAACACCTGTTGCATAGCTTAATGCTTTTTCCATTTCCTTCCAATCTACAGATGACTTTTTATAAGTCGTAACGTGCTCACCTGTCTGGACTGTTCCGATCGGCTTCCAATTTGGATTTTCAATGATTTGTTCAACATCGGAACCCGCTTCTCCTTCAGTTACTGTTGCACCTTCAAAAGGATCATCGCTCGATTCCTTTTCTTCATTTGCTGATTGTGTATTTTCGTCCTCTTCCTCCTTAATTTCATTACTTTCATTCCGTTCAGCTGCTTTTTCTTCTTCCTGCTGATCGTTAGATTGTTCAACTGTCTCTTCTTCGATATTTTTAGATGAGCTTGATTGCTCTTTTTGTTGTTCACTGTTGGAATTCGCTTGTTCAGTACCGCCTCCCAAAAAAAGCTGAGAAGCAATAACGAGGATGAGTAAGGCGACAATTCCAATTAAAATATTTAAAATCAAATTCGTTTTTCGTTTTTTATCCCGAATTTCATAACGAGAACCCGCCATTCCCCGTCAACTCCTTTGTTTCTCCAATCTTTGAGTTATTATTTTAACATACTTTATTCTTCATTAACATTATAAATCTGTTCAACCATTTCGTAAAAAACATCATTTGTCTTTGCTCCACCGCTCGTTTTGTTCATATCAACAACAACTAAGGCATATTTCGGATGTTCAGCAGGAAAAAAACCGGCAAACCATTTATGATATAATTTTTTTCCATTGTCGTTCAATGTTCCCGTTTCGGCAGTGCCTGATTTGCCGGCTACTTTAACAGGCAAGCTTTGAAACGCTCTGCCGGTTCCATCAGGATGAGCGACTACTTGAAGCAGGAGATCCGTTAATTTTGATGATGTTGCAGGGGAAATTTTTTCTCCTTTCATCAAATGGTTCTTGAATGTATACATCGTTTCTCCGTTTTTATATAAAATTTTATCCACGACTTTCACTTCTCTTTTTTCTCCTCCGCGAGCAATTGTAGCCATCATATTCGCGACAGCTAGAGGAGTAACCTTTACATTTTTTTGTCCGATGGAGGTTTGTGCGATGGCCTTTGCTGACTTTTTGTCGCTGTCATCTCCCCAAATCGTTCCTCTTTGCTCCCTTGGAAATTGTTTAAATTGATCGTAATGGTATACTTTTCCCGACCAGCCTGAGAAGCTGAGAAGGCCAAGCTTTTCTGCGTATTCTTCAATTATATTGCTCTTTTTTTGTATTAATTCCTGACCTATCGTAGCAAACGCATAATTGCAGCTTTTCGCAAAGCTTTCTTCAAACGTAAGCGTTCCAGCCCGCTTTTCTTCCTCTTTTTCTGTTTGGCCGTAGACATTCCGGTCACAATTAAATGTTCTTTCCGGTTTGATCATGTTTGTGTCGATCGCTGCTGCAGCGATAACGGTTTTAAAAACAGAACCAGGAAACATTGCCGAAAGTATTTTATTTTCATATGTTTTTGGATCATTCCGGTCCAGATCCGGTTTGGAGGCCATTGCAACTACTTCGCTGTTTTCAATGTCTAACAGAACGAGGCCGCCTTCATTTATTTGATGTTTTGTTAAAATTTGTTCAGCTTTTTCTTGCAAATGTTTGTCAATCGTTGTTTGAACGGCAATTGGGTAAAATGGATTGGAATCGGCAATATATTTTACATTGACGCCGAAAAGAGGCCTGCCGAGACCATCAACATGATATAAAAGTCTTGACGCATCTTCCGGCTGCAAAAATTCATCAAACGCCTCCTCCAGTCCAGTCACGCCTACTTCAGGACTTAATGACGTGATCTCTTTGTCAGGGTATCTTTTTTTCCATTCTGTTTCATTTTCGCTTGTCATCCCAATAAGATGGGAAGCAATATTGTCTGATTGCTCTGTTTTCATAAAGATGCCGAATACTCCCGGAATTTTTAACTTATTGATGGCTTTTATATCCTGTTCATCAAGTTGAAATCCTTTTTCTTTATTCAACAAAATAGGTTCATTTTTCGTTCCTTTCAATAATTGTTCGATTTCATCCTTGCGAACAGAAATGGCTGCCGCCAATTGATCGATCGGCCATTGATAATTTTTCAGAAATGGAAATAAAACGAGCGTAGGCAAATATGTTTCGTTCAAAGGTTTATTTTCACGATCAATAAATCGACCCCGCCCATCATCTATAATTACTTCTTGTGTCCTCTGTTTGACGCTTTCTTTCATCAAATTGACATCTTGTTCTGAAAATGACTCGGTTTCAAGCAGTTGAATTTGCGCAAGTCTATATATGAGAACACCCATTAACAAAATGATGAAGACGCCTATATATTTTATTCGCTTATTCATAAAAAAACACCTCGTCTTATATTTTCGACGAGGTGCGCACATCTTAAACTATATTAAAGGCTATCAACATTAATCAACACGTACAATTTTGACTGTCATATCGCCGCCAGGCGTCTGAACTACAACTTCTTCCCCTACTTGACGGCCGAGCAGGCTTTTAGCCATCGGAGAATCATTGGAAATTTTCCCTTCGAAAGGATCTGCTTCTGCACTTCCGACAATTGTATAAGTTTCTTCTTCTCCATCAGGCAATTCAATAAACGTAACAGATTTTCCAAGTGAAACAGTTGTTTTATTTTCTGTGTCTTCTTCAATAATTTTCGCATTGCGAATCATATTTTCGAGCGTTGTAATGCGTCCTTCTACAAAAGCTTGCTCTTCTTTTGCTGAATCATATTCAGAGTTTTCTGATAGGTCGCCAAATGATCTTGCCACTTTTATTCGTTCTACAACTTCTTTTCGCTTTACCGTTTTTAAATACTCAAGTTCTTGTTCAAGTTTTTCTTTCCCAGCTTTCGTCATAGGAAATACCTTTTCTTCCGCCATAATAGTCCTCCTTTTCTTTATATCCCCCTAATGGTTCCTAAAAAATGAAAGAACTTTTCTGCCGTTCTTTCGACAGAAAAGAATCTTTTATAACATAGTTATAGAAGGAAATATTTATCTATGATATGTTATTACAAAATAATCGGCAGTTCAAGAAACGTTTTGCTTTTTTATAAAAAAATCCAGATTCTTCCCCTATCTTGTCTCTTTTCTCATCATATTATACGGATATAGCGGATGCTCGCACTTGAAGCGGATTATTTGCAAAGGATGTCTTGCTGCATCCAATTCATTTCCATCTTCATCCCAAATTTTATCGATGACAATGCGAAAATTGTCAATTTGCGGACCGAAAAATTCTACTTCGTCACCAGGTCTGAAATGGTTTCTTTGCTGCAATGTCACCATTTTCGTTTCTGGATTCCAGTCAAGCACAAGCCCGACAAAGTCGTATGCTGTTTTTTTGCTGTGAGTGCCAAATAATTGCTCTTGATAACCAGGCACTCCTTCAAAAAAGGCAGGAGCCGTTTCTCTGTTCGCGCATTTATCCAATTCTTCCAGCCATTCCTGTTTCATGACAAAATGATCGGGATCGGCGCAGTATGCATCAATGACTTTGCGATATACACTGACAACAGTTGCAACATAGTGAATGGATTTCATGCGGCCTTCAATTTTCAAGCTGTCGATCCCCATTTCAATCATTTTCGGAATCGACTCAACCAATTTTAAGTCTTTAGCGCTCATTGCAAATGGAGAGTCTTGCTCATCAAACATAGGCACTTCTTTGCCTTTATAATATTCATATAAATCATAATCCCACCGGCAGGACTGACAGCATCCTCCTCTGTTTGAATCTCGCGCTGTCATATGATTGCTTAATGTGCAGCGGCCTGAATAGGCAATGCACATCGCACCGTGAATAAACGTTTCGATTTCAATATCTACTTTTTCTTTTATTTCTCTAATTTCTTCAGCGCTCGTTTCCCGTGCTAGAACGACCCGCTCCAAACCTTCCTCCTTCCAAAATTGGACAGCTTTCCAATTCGAAAGGGATTGCTGAGTGCTTAAGTGGACTTCCAATTTTGGAGCTACCTTTCTGCACGTTTCAATAATGAGGGGATCTGCGACAATGACCCCTGCCACTCCCGCGTCTTCTAGCGCTTTTAAATATTGATCGAGTCCAGGAATGTTTTCATTATGTGCATAAATGTTTGTCGTCACATATATTTTTGCCCCGTACTGATTAGCAAATTGAACTCCTTCTTTAATTTCCTCAATGGAGAAATTATCGGCATTGGAACGCAAGCCGTACTCTTGTCCGCCAATGAAGACGGCGTCAGCACCGTACATGACGGCGATTTTTAATTTCTCCAAATTTCCGGCAGGTGCAAGAAGTTCAGGTTTTTTCGTTATGACCCTTTTACCGTTGATAATTGTTGAAATTTTATCTTTCACAACCGGCATGCGAACTCCTCCTTTAACGTTTTTTTAATAAACGGTCTCTTTAAAGAAAAATCCTGTATCCAACGGGCGGTTTGGCGGCTGTATTTCCTCAATTTCAGCGTACAGCTTGTCTTTAACATTTTCATATTGCTCTCGATCCTCAGCGCATAAATCGATCGCCTTTCGATACTTTTTCGTCACTTCTACAATATATTCCGGAGTTTTCAGCACGCCATCTATTTTAAAAGAATCAATTCCTGCATCAACCAGTTCCTCCAGCTCGTCAATGATGCAAATATCATTCGGACTCATAATATGGGTTCCATTTTCATCCTCAAAAATTGGATATTTGTTATTTCTCTCTTTATCATGCAAAAACATATTTTTGCCGTATTTATAATTGTGAATTTCCATCGCTTTCCCACGATATTCAAAATAATTGCCGATAAGAGATCTTTTGGACTGAAACATGCACGTCATTCCGTGGACTTGGACTTCTATTTCCACTTCTGCATGCTCTTTCGTTTCAATGACAGCTTCCATGCTTAACTCCCGAGCTAGTACTGCACGCTTGGCGCCTTTCCTTCCCCAATAGTTGCATGCATACCAGTTGGTCGCGGTTGTTTCCGTATTCCAATGGAGCTTCATCTCCGGAGCAACTTCCCTAACAGTCATTAACACAGCTGGATCACCGAATACAATCGCATCTGCCTTCGCATTATGAACAAATTTTACATAATCTGCAAGCTCGTCTACTTTATCATTATGAAAAATTGCATTCATTGCAACGTATACTTTTTTTCCATATTGATGGGCAAGGTCAATCGCATCTAATACATCTTTTCGATGAAATTCCCCTGCAAGCCTTAAGCCATAACGCTGTTCGCCGATGATAAAAGCATCTGCGCCAGCTTTGCAAAGGCTCTCAATATTTTTGACATTTACAGGTGTGACGAGCAGTTCGGGTTTTTTCATTCCCCTTCACCCCTTTTTATACTGAAGGCTAATCCGTCGCCTATCGGAATAATAACGGTATCCCATTCGGACTGATTCATTAGCCATTCATTATATTCTTTAATTTTCTTCGCTAAAGATTTTAACCTTTTTGATTCTATCATTTCTTCAGCGACTAGTCCTTTAAAAAGAACATTATCCGAAAAAACGACCGCTCTTTTTGACAGCAAAGGTTCATATGCTTGAAAAAAACGTTTATATTGCCCTTTGCTTGCATCGATAAAGAGCGCATCAAACGGGCCGTCAAGCTTGACTTCCTGTACGATTTCTAGAGCATCACCGTGATAAATGGTAATTTGATTTTCAAGACCGCAAGCTCGAATATTTTGTTCCGCTAGTTCAAATCGATGAGGATCTATTTCAATCGTTACAATTTTTGTGTTCGGCAGCGCTTTTGCCATCCGAATCGCCGAATAGCCGATCGCCGCCCCAATTTCCAATATTTTGTTCGGCTGATGGAGCTTTAAAATATGAAGCATGACAGACAGCGCCCGCTCTTCCATAATCGGCACCTTCTGCTCTTTTGCATATGCTTCTAATTGAACTAATTTTTCATCTTTGTTAGTAGAAAAATTTGCTAAATATTCCTCGATTTTTTTGTTTGACAAAATGGACACTCCTAAAAAACTCCCTTAATCAAAGAAGAGTTCTGTTCGAACTCTTCAAGTTTGTTTTTTTAGCTCGATATATTTTAACATAAAAGAAAAAGGAATGCGAATCGCAAACCTTTAATCCTTTTCCGTAATATGCTTAGCTTTTTCTTTGTTATGCTCATCCAACGTCTTCGTAAATATAACTTCCCCTTCTTTCGTTGCGAGAAAATAAAAATAGTTTGTATCGGCAGGATTTGCTACAGCATCTAGTGACTGCTTGCCAGCATTGGCAATCGGCCCCGGCGGAAGTCCTTTATTTTTATATGTGTTATAGGGAGAATTGACTTCTAAATCTTTATAGTATACGCGCTCCTTATGCTTTCCTAATGAATATAAAACGGTTGGATCTGTCTGGAGAGGCATGTTCTTTTCTAAACGATTGTAAAAAACGCTGGCTATTTTTTCCCTGTCGGCTTTTTCCGTCGCTTCCTCCTCCACTAAAGACGCTAATGTTAAAAATTGATGAGTGGAAAGACTCAGCTCTTTCATTTTGTTTCTATAAGGAACAAGCATTTCATCTGTCTTTTTAATCATTGTTTCAATGATTTCCGACAAAGGAGGAGATTCCTCATAAAACGAATAAGTAGCCGGATACAAATATCCTTCCAATGCATATTTTATACGTCTGTTGAAAATGTCATCTGTTATTGTATTAGGATACTTTTTTTGCATTTGTTTGATAAACTGTTGGTTTGTTAATTGGTTCATAATTTCTTTTTTTGAATAGGGAGTATGTTTGGCGATGATGTCAGCAATTTCTGATAGTTGCAATCCTTCCGGGATCGTCAATTTAATAGCTGCTTCTCCCATTAATTCGCCTTTTTTTAAGCGTTCAACGATTTCTTGAATCGTCATCGATTGATTAAATTGATAATTTCCTGCTTGAAACCCTGATTCATTTTTAAATTTCACGTAATATTTAAACACGATCGCACTTTTAATGATGTCATTTTTTTCTAAAATAGAAGCAATTTGCGATACGGAAGATCCAATCGGAATTTGTACCTTTACAGGTTCCTTATTATCCGGATCAACAGGCTTTAATGCAGATCGCACATATAAATACCCGCCGCCAATCACTCCAGCAAATATAACAACAAAGGCAATCAGGACAGTTAACACAGTTTTTCGAACAATTTTCGCTATATGCAGTTTTTCTTGGAGTTTCTTATCCAAAAATTCCTTATTCGAATCCGAATCCGCCATCAATTCATCCTCCTTCCGTCCCGATTATTATACTACATACACGCATTTATTCGTCAAAAATCTCCATTTTTTTATAGGAAGAAATTGTTTTTTTCATTTGGATGTAAATCACCTCAACAAAAAAAGCACCGCAAAACGGTGCTTATTCCTCTTCTAAAAATGTATTTAAAACGGCCTCGATCATTTCCCATTCTTCATCGGTTTCCACAGGCTCCAGCTTTCCACCTTCACCGTCTTCATTGGGAATGTAGCTTGCTGCATGAATTTCTATTCCATCTTCGTCTTCCTCATCATCGATGCCGATCGGATAATAAAGAACGTAAGATTTGTCAAATTCGTCCGAATTAAACGTAAACAAAATTTCGTATAGTTGTTCATTACCGTTTTCATCAATAACGGTAATATGTTTTTCACCTTCCACTTATTTCACCTCAATTTATTGTTGACTGTCCAAATAACTTTGCAAAATAATCACCGCAGCCATTTTATCAATGACTTGCCGTCTTTTTCGCCGGCTTACATCCGCCTCAATGAGAAATCTTTCGGCTTCCATCGTCGAAAGGCGCTCATCCCATAAAATGACCGGAAGCTGAAACTGCTCCTTCAAAAGCGCGGCAAAGCGCTCGCTTGCTTCTCCCCTTGGTCCAACGGTGCCGTTCATATTTTTCGGATACCCGACTACTATTTTTTCTACCTCGTATTTCTTTATCAGTTCAGAGAGTCTTTGAATCCCGAACTCGCCTTCATCTTCATTTATGCTGATCGTTTCCACACCTTGAGCAGTCCATCCCAGCTCATCGCTTACCGCAACTCCTAATGTTTTTGAACCTAAGTCTAACCCAATGATTCGCATTTTATTCCTCACGGTTGTTTTTCAAATAAAATTTTACAAGCTCTTCAATTAATTCATCTCGTTCAATTTTTCTAATCAGATTGCGTGCGCCGTTATGTCTAGGAATGTAAGCAGGATCTCCGGACAACAAATAGCCGACGATTTGATTGATCGGATTATAACCCTTTTCTTCCAGTGCATTGTATACGGCACTTAGAACTTCCTTGACATTTGTCTCAACAGGTTCTTCTGAAAAATTAAACTTCATCGTTTTATCGAAGGAACTCAATTTTTGCACCTCTTTCCTAGACTAAAAAGCGAATCTGCTTGTCTACATCCATTTTACACTATGAATGGAATTTATGAAACGGATTTCACCCAGTCTTCGACAAAACGAAGAGCTTCAGCTAACCGTTCAGGATTTTTTCCTCCCGCTTGAGCCATGTCAGGTCTTCCGCCGCCGCCGCCTCCACAGCGGCTTGCAATTTCCTTAATTAATTTTCCAGCATGGAACCCTTTGTCAACTAAGTCTTTTGTGATGCCGGCTGCTAAATTTACTTTTCCGTCTGATACCGTTGCTAGCACAACAATAGCCGAGCCGAGCTTTTGCTTCAGTTCATCGACCATGCCGCGCAATCTGTTCATATCTTTCACTTGAACTTTTTCCGCAAGAACTGTTACACCGTTGATCGTTACCGCTTTTTCAGCGATGTTCCCCGCTTCCAGATTGCTAAGCTTCATCGTAAGAGATTCGTTTTCCCGCTGTAGTTCTTTTATTTCTTGCTGCAGACTGTCAATTCTCTCCGGCAGATTTTTTACATTCGCTTTCAGTTTTGCCCCAATTTCCTTTAACAATAAATATTGTTCATTCATAAACCGGTACGCTTCTTTTCCTGTCACCGCTTCAATTCGGCGGGTTCCTGCACCAATTCCAGTTTCGGAAACAATCTTAAACAGTCCGATTTCCGCTGTATTTGTTACATGGCATCCGCCGCAAAGCTCAAGCGAATAATCGCCTACTTGAACAACGCGAACAATTTTTCCGTATTTTTCTCCAAATAAAGCCATCGCGCCCATCGCTTTCGCTTCGTCAAGAGGCATGTGCTCGATAGAGACTGGAATGCTTTCCCAAATTTTCTCATTTACAATTCGTTCAATTTCTTCCAGCTCTTCTGTTGAAACTTGTCCAAAATGTGAAAAGTCAAAACGGAGACGGTCGGAAGCAACAAGCGATCCAGCTTGGTTGACATGTACGCCCAGCACGTCCTTCAGCGCTTGGTGCAGCAAATGTGTCGCTGTATGATTTTTCACGATGGATTTTCTAGACTCTGCACAAACGGAAGCGTAAACTGCTGCTCCTTTTGTCAAAACGCCTTTTTCGATGACAGCCCGGTGCAAGTGTTGGCCGTTCGGCGCTTTTTGCACATCTTTTACGTTTAAGACCACATCATCATTTTTGATGATTCCTTTGTCAGCAATTTGACCTCCGCTTTCAGCATAAAAAGGCGTCTCGTCCAATATAATTTGGACCTCTTCCCCGCTCTCGGCTTGATCGACTAATTCCCCATCTTTTATGATCACAAGCACCCGTGCATTTGCTTCTAGGGTATTGTAGCCGACAAATTTGCTTTCCTCTTTTAATTCCACAAGAATTCCGCTTTGCACTTGCATCGAGTCGACATCCTGTCTGGCTTTTCTTGCACGTTCTTTTTGATGCTCCATTTCTCGTTCAAAGCCTTCATAATCCAGCTCCATGCCTTCATCTTGTGCGTATTCCTCCGTCAATTCCACTGGAAAACCATATGTGTCGTAAAGCCGAAACACATCTTCGCCTGGAATTATTCGTCTACCCTGTTCTTTCTGCTTTTTGATTACATCCGCTAAAATGGCAAGCCCTTCATGGAGAGTCTCATGGAAACGCTCTTCCTCATTTTTAATTACCTTTTGAACAAAGGATGCTTTTTCTTTTACTTCCGGATAGTAATCGTTCATAATTTCCGCTACAACCGGAACTAATTCATACATAAACGGGCGGTCTATGTTGATCGTTTTTGCATACCGAACCGCTCTGCGGATAAGACGGCGAAGTACATACCCTCTGCCTTCATTAGAAGGTAGCGCGCCGTCTGCAACAGCAAATGTAACCGTGCGGATATGGTCGGCAATCACTTTAAAAGCGACATCTTTCTCTTTGTCGGTTCGATAAGCTTCCCCTGAAATCTTTTCGGTAGCTTGAATGATCGGTAAAAAGAGATCTGTGTCAAAGTTGGTCGGCGCATTTTGAATGACAGAAACCATTCGCTCTAAGCCCATGCCTGTATCAATATTCTTTTTTGGAAGAGGAGTGTAAGTTCCATCAGGATTATGATTAAATTGAGAAAAAACAAGATTCCAAACTTCCAAATAGCGTTCGTTTTCACCGCCGGGATAAAGTTCCGGATCATTTGGATCGTTTCCAAATTCTTCTCCACGATCATAAAATATTTCAGTATTTGGTCCGCTTGGCCCTTCACCAATATCCCAAAAATTCCCTTCCAAACGGATAATTCGTTCTTCCGGCAACCCGATTTTATTTTTCCAAATGTCATACGCCTCTTCATCTTCCGGATGAATAGTAACTGATAATCTATTTGGGTCGAAGCCAATCCATTTTTCGCTTGTTAAAAATTCCCATGCCCATTCAATCGCTCCTTCTTTAAAATAGTCGCCGATTGAGAAATTTCCGAGCATTTCGAAAAATGTATGATGGCGCGCTGTTTTTCCGACATTTTCAATATCGTTTGTTCGGATTGATTTTTGTGCGTTAGTAATTCTCGGATTTTCAGGAACAACCCTTCCGTCAAAATATTTTTTCAATGTTGCGACACCGCTGTTGATCCACAATAGTGACGGATCATCAACCGGAATTAAAGAAGCGCTCGGTTCAACCGAATGTCCTTTTTCCTTAAAAAAATCTAAAAACATTTGACGAACTTGTGCTGAAGTGAGCTTTTTCATGGCATTCCTCCTAAAATGTCTTCATTTTTCTCGCAAAATAAAAACTCTCGCCTATGTAAATGCTCTGATTTACACAGGGACGAGAGTTACTCGCGGTACCACCCTGATTATGAGCCAATTGCTCATCACCTTCATTTGCCGTAACGTGGCAATTTCGTCAGGTTTTGCCTGCACTCAGAATTAGCGTTCTGTTGCCCTTCATCTAGAGCTTCTTTCAGCCTCGGAAGCCCCTCTCTTTTAAGATGGACTGCAACATACTCGATTCGTCATCGCTTTCATGCACTTATTCCATGTCTATCACGAATTATAGACAAGGAAAAATCGCTTGTCAATGCGCTTTCCTCAGACGGATGATATGCAGCAATATCTCTTTCAGAACAGTGATAAAAGGCACAGCTAAAATTAAACCGATCACTCCGCCGATTTCTCCGCCCGCCAAGAGCGCCATAATAATCACCATCGGATGCATATGCAGGCTTTTCCCAACGATGAAAGGGCCAAGAATATTACTTTCAATAAATTGCAGCCCAAAAATGATGAAAAGCACTACAATTATTTTGTTAATGGAGAGCGTTGCAGCGACCATCAAAGCAGGAACCGCCCCGATAAATGGACCGAAATAAGGAATAATATTGGTCATTCCGATAATCGTCCCTAAAATTAACGGATATTTAATTTTAAACAGCCAAAACAAAATCGAAGCCGCCAGCCCGATCAGAAAACAAACAAATAGTTGCCCCCGCAAATAACTTCCGAGCGACTCATCGACGTTTTCTAAAAAACGTCTCCCTTCACGTCTCCATTTCTTCGGGGTGAAGTACCAAATGGCCTTTTTCATTTTCTCATAATCTTTCAACATATAAAAAACGAGAAAGGGAATGACACCAATAATAACAGCATAATCAATAATTGACTTCATGCTTGAAAGCATCCGTTCAAGAAAGGCAGCGACGGATGTTTCCATTCCAGCAATAAAAGATTCAATTCGATGATGAATTTCTCCAGGTAAATTGGTTGTTCCGTCATGAATTTTATCCGTCCAGCTTTGGTAATATTTTGTAAACATAGGGATATTTTCGGAAAGGTCTTTCATTTGTTCAACAAAAATTGGGACACCTTTATAAAAGCTAAAACCGACTCCTCCGAAAAAAATAAAATAGATGATGAGAATCGAACATGTTCTTGGAACACCTGAACGGTAAAGTTTTTCCACTACGGGATGAAGCAAGTAGGTAATGAAGACGGAAAGCATAAAAGGAATTAAAACAGCTTTTAACATTTTGAAAATAGGAAACCAAATGACTTTTAGCTGAAGAACCATATATACAAACAATGATAAAATGAGAAAAAAAATGATTCGGAAAAGCCATTTCCGCTCTCGCTCATTCATCCCGCATCCCTCCTCTTTTTATTTTGAGGAATGCTCACGAAAATATGCATGAAGGCGCCCATTTTAGGCGCCTCAAATCGCACGATCTTCTTCAGGAAACAAGTCATCTAAAGAACTTAGTGTTCCGTCTTCTTCTACTTGATGTGTGTGAATAATACCTTTTGTAACGGTAAGCTCAATAAAACAATGCCAACAATAATACTGATTGACTCCGATTTTTCCAATATCTTTGCTTTTACAATTCGGACATGTTAACAAACAGGGACACCTTCTTTATTCATTTATTTAATTATTTATTAATCCGGTATATTCTCGCTATGCACACTACTATTTGTTACCATTTTCCAAAAAATTATACGTCTCTATAAAGCATGCTTTTTTATGCTTAAACAATTTGTCCCCTGTTTGTAGCATCATCTGTCAATCGTTATCGATCTTATGGAAAGGAACAAATTTATTATCCTTCGCCCTCTTCCATAAAATCATATGGAGTGATGTTCTCCATCCCAATGTTGGCATCTTCTAGTGGAAAAGGAAGCTCCTCTTTCAGCTCGGCAAGTTCAGACGTTTTCAGCCTCTCTTTTAAGGTTGTCTGCCTCATCGACTCCTGATTGTTGTATACTCCCATTTTTAACGCTTCCCATTCTCCGCACATAATTAAAAATTGCTTGCTCCTTGTAACAGCTGTATAAATCAAATTTCTTCTCAACATCCGAAAGTAGCCTTTTACTACCGGCAAAATGACAATCGGAAATTCGCTTCCCTGCGCTTTATGGATGGAGCAGCAGTAAGCATGAGTAAACTGATTAAAATCTTGCTTCGTATAGGTTACTTCGATACCGTCGTAAGAAATGACCACCATATCTTCTTTTTCGACATTTTCTTTTGCGTAAAAAATAGAAACAATCTCCCCAATATCGCCATTAAACACGTTTTGATCAGGCTGATTGACGAGCTGCAGCACTTTGTCCCCAATTCGGTAAATAACGTTACCATGCTTGATCTCTCTTTTTTCTTTTGAAGGGGGGTTTAACATTTCCTGAAGCATTTCATTCAACTGATCAATGCCGGCAATCCCTCTGTACATCGGTGCCAACACCTGTATATCCTTCGCAGAATATCCTTTTTTCAAAGCGTTCTCAATTACTCTCGTTATAACTTCTTTTATTTGTGATGTTGTACAAGGAATAAACGATCTGTCTTGTGTCGTTTGCAAAAGGTTCGTTGGAAGAGTTCCTTGGCGGATTGAATGGGCCAAATCAATAATTGTAGATCCTTCTGCTTGTCTATAAATATCTGTCAGCGTAACAACTGGGATTCGTCCGGATTGAATCAAATCGCGAAGCACTTGGCCGGGTCCAACGGACGGAAGCTGGTGTTCGTCTCCGACAAGAACAATTTGTATGTCCGAAGGAAGCGATTTAAACAATTGATGCATGAGCCAAATATCAACCATAGATACTTCATCAACAATCAGAAGCTTTCCAGAAATCGGATGATCTTCATTGTGTTCAAACCCTTCTGAACCATTCCATCCTAAAAGGCGGTGGATTGTGACGGCAGGAAGACCGGTTGCTTCTGCCATTCTTTTTGCAGCTCGTCCAGTAGGTGCCACCAGTACAATGGGAAACGGCTCTTCCTTCTTTTGATATTCTTTTGGGTTCAATGAAAGGCCATGGAGGTTCGCATAAATTTCAACGATGCCTTTGATAACGGTTGTTTTTCCCGTTCCAGGCCCGCCGGTCAGCAAAAGAATCGGCGAATGAATAGCCCGCTGAATGGCTTCTTTTTGAGAGGGGGCATACTGAACATTCATTTTTTCTTCCAGTTTTCCTAACTCCAGCAAAAATTCTGATTCAGGAAACATATCTTGAAATTGGTTTTGGGTTAAAATTTCTTCAATGTTATTGGCAAGTCCCACTTCAGCATAGTAAAGAGAGGGTAAATAAATTCGATCTTCCTCGACGATAATTTTTCGATCTTCTTCCAATTCAAGAATGATTCTTTCAATATCCTGATCAGATATGTCTTCTCCATTTTGGGTGAGCAATTTTTTCGCTTTTTCCATCAGCTGAACTTTTGTAACATATACATGTCCTTCTTTTACAGCATCTTGTTCAATAGTGAACAAACAAGCCGCCTTCAGCCGGTCGGGATGATTGCCGGAGATCCCAAGCTCTCTCCCAATTTCATCCGCTCGAATAAAGCCGATCCCTTCAATATCTTCCACCAATTGATATGGGTTTTTTTGAATGATTTTAAGCGTATCCTCCCGATATAGCTGATAAATTTTCATCCCAAGTGCAGGCCCAATGCCAAGCTGATTTAATCCGATTAAAACCCCTTCTAAACCTTGATGTTCCTTCAGAGTTTCAGCCAGTATTTTGGCTTTTTCCTTTGAAAGCTTCTTCACTCTTTTTAATGAATCGGGATCCTCCAAAATAATCGAAATCGCATGTTCGCCCAGTTCATTCACGATCGCTTCCGCTGTTTTTTTGCCGATTCCTTTAAAAAGCCCGCTTGATAAATATTGAATAACTCCTTCTTTCGTAGTTGGAAGCTCCTTTTGAAAACGCTCGGCTTGAAATTGTACGCCGAATTTTGGATGGTATTTTTTCGCGCCAAAAAACGTATAGCTGTCATGTAATTGGAGAAGAGGAAAAAAACCCGTCACGGTCACTTGATCTTGCTCAAACTGTTCATTCGTCTCTTCAATTTTCACTTTAATAACAGTATAAAAATTTTGCTCATTCTGGAACACAATATGTTTAATGACTCCGCGAACAAAAGGAGTACTTTCCTCATGAAACAAACTCTCCTGTTGACCGCCCATCCTCTTTCCTCCTAATTTCGTTTAAATCATTTCTTCTAACAGCCTTTTCCCGTTGCCCGCAAGCAAATGATCCGGTTGAATGGAAAGCGCCATATCAAACATTTTTAAAGCTTCTTCTCTATTTTCTTCAAATGCGTACGCAACACCTAAATTATAATAAGCATCTGCGTGATGTTGATCGAGGTCGATCGTTTTTTCAAACTCTTTTTTTGCTTCTTGAATGTGGCCTGCTTGTGCTAAACATAAACCATATTGAAAGTGAGCGCTGGCGTCTTGTTCATCCAGCTCAACCGCCCGCAAAAAATATGGAAGTGCAAGACGGGGCTGTTCAAGCTGGTAAAGAGACATTCCAAGCATAAAATAGACATCTTTATGAGCAAGCCCATACTTTTCCGCCTGATCAAAAAATGTTTTCGCTTTATGATAATCTCCCGCATTATAATGAACGGTTCCAATGCCGTAATACGCAGTAGCCGTCCCTTTATCAATCTCAATCGCCTTTTCATAAAATTTCAATGCTCTTTCTGCATCACCTGAAGAGGCAAGCAAATTCCCAAAATTTACGTATAACACAGGGTCGTTTGGATTTTCTTCCAATGCTTCTGCAAAATATTTCGCTGCTTCTTCCCATTTCCCTTCTTTTATTGCTTCTAAAGCCAGTTGATTTTTATGCATCCATTTCATCCTTTCACATCCAAAGGCAAAGAGGCTGCGCCAAGTTAACAAATCTCATTCCGATCGGTACAGCTTAACTCTTTAACCGACATACCACAGTTTTTCGCCGTTGCGAAATACTTTATCGATAATGCCGCCTCCCAGACATTCCTCTCCATTATAAAAAACGACAGCTTGTCCTGGTGTAACGGCACGGACCGGCTGTTCAAACGAAATTTGTGCAGTTTGATCACCGATCATTTTCACTTTTACTGGCTGATCAGGCTGGCGGTAGCGAAATTTTGCGGTGCAAACAAGCTCATCTGTTGGTTTTACACCGGTTATCCAGTTTACATTTGTTGCGATAATGGAGTCTGAATATAAATGTTCATTATGAAATCCTTGTTCAACATATAAAATATTATTTTTTAAATTTTTTCCAACCACAAACCAAGGATCGCCATTTCCTCCTATTCCGAGTCCATGGCGTTGACCGATCGTATAATACATAAGCCCGTCATGCTTCCCTTTTACCTCACCAGACAACGTCTCCATTTTGCCGGGTTGAGCAGGTAAATACTGGCTTAAAAATTCTTTAAAGTTCCGCTCGCCAATAAAGCAGATGCCTGTTGAATCTTTTTTCTTTGCTGTTGCCAAGTTTGCTTTTTTCGCAATTTCTCTAACTTCTTTTTTTTCAAGATGCCCGATGGGGAACATGACCTTTGACAGCTGCTTCTGATTCAGCTGATTCAAAAAATACGTTTGATCTTTGTTTGGATCCTTTCCTCTGAGCAATTTGTACACACCATCGCGGTATTTTACCCGTGCATAATGACCTGTTGCGATATAGTCCGCGCCTAAGTCAGCTGCATGCTCCAAAAAAGCTTTAAATTTAATTTCTTTATTGCACATGACATCGGGATTTGGCGTTCTTCCAGCTTTATATTCCTCTAAAAAGTAAGTGAACACTTTATCCCAATACTCTTTTTCGAAATTCACTGCATAATAAGGAATCCCAAGCTGATTGCATACACGGATTACATCATCATAATCTTGCGTTGCCGTACATACGCCATTTTCATCCGTATCATCCCAATTTTTCATAAAGACCCCGATGACTTCGTACCCTTGTTCTTTTAGGAGCAAAGCAGTTACAGATGAATCTACTCCGCCAGACATCCCGACTACGACTCTTGTTTCATGCGGCGCCTTTTCCATCTCTCTCACCTCTTTCTATTTTGACGTTAACCTTTTAACAATCTCGGCTGTTTTTTTGGCAGCCGATTCAATTTGTGCCTCCGTATTTCCTAAGCCGAAGCTGAATCGAACCGATGAAGTTATTTCTTTTGAATTTTTGCCAAACATTGAAACGAGCACATGCGACGGTTCAACTGATCCTGCTGTACAAGCTGAGCCGCTTGATGCCGCAATTCCCGCCAAATCGAGGTTGACAAGAAGCGATTCAACATTTGTTCCCGGAAAGAAAACGTTTAATATATGAGGCAGGCTGTTGTCAATCGAGCCGTTCACAGCGAAGGAAATGCCCTCTTGTTCAAACACATCGATCATTATTTGTTTAAAATGCACATATTGCTCTGTTTTTTCCTTTCTTGTTTGTTCTGCAATTTTTGCGCTTTCCGCAAACCCGATAATCGCTGGAACATTTTCCGTTCCGGCTCTTCTCTTCAATTCCTGCTCACCGCCATGCATGCGCGGAGTGAATTTCACCCCAGCTTTTGCATATAAAAAACCGATCCCTTTCGGCCCATTTATTTTATGACCGGAAACCGACAGCAGATCGACATTCAGCTCGCGAACATCAATTGGAACGAGTCCGTATGCTTGAACTGCATCGGTATGAAAATACGCTTGATGGTTTTGTAATAAGCTTCCTATTTCTGAAATAGGCTGTAAGGCACCTACTTCATTATTTCCATACATGACTGTGACAAGAATCGTTTCATCTTTTAAAGCTTTTTTAAGATCCTCGACAGAAATAACTCCCGATTGATTGACAGGCAAATACGTAACGTGAAATCCGTTTTTTTCTAGATAGCGGCAAGATTGGAGGACAGCCGGATGCTCAATTTCTGTTGTGATAATATGGTTTCCTTTTTCTTTATTAGCAAGCGCTGTTCCAATCACCGCTAAATTATCTGCTTCTGTTCCTCCGCTAGTAAATATGATTTCTTTTGGGTCGGCATGAATACTTTTGGCAAGGAGCTCTCGAGCCTCATCCACTTCTCGTCTGCTTTCTCTGCCAAAAGAATGGATGCTAGACGGATTGCCGAAATAATCCTTCATAAAGGTTGTCATTTTATCCAAAACTGCGGGATGGACTGGCGATGTTGCCGCATGATCCAAATATATCCGTTCCAAAGTTAATTCCTCCCGACTTTAAATGTAAAACATGTAAGCGTCCTGCTCATTATCTCCTGTATGGCTTGCTAAATCATCAAGTGTCGTGTTGTCAAGAACGTCCTTCACCGCATCGCGGATTTTTAACCATAGATGCCTTTGAGCAGGCGGTTCATCTTCAATTCCTTCAACAGGGGTGATCGGTCCTTCCAACACACGGATAACGTCACCAGCCGTTATTTTGGACGGATCGTTCGCTAAAATATATCCGCCATAAGCTCCGCGAATGCTTTTGACAAGTCCGGCATTGCGGAGAGGAGCAATTAATTGTTCCAAATAATGCTCTGATAAATCATGAGATTGTGCAATACTTTTCAAAGATGTCGGTCCTTCTCCGTACTTTCGCGCCAATTCAATCATAATCGTTAAACCATAGCGTCCTTTCGTTGAAATTCTCACGTTTCTACACTCCTATTTTTTAGTTTTTTTCAAGATTTTCACCATCTTGGTTCTACTTTAAACTTTAGACATTATAGCATATTATTTTATTAGTGGGTAAATGAGATGATATGATTTTTATTTGGGAGCGATAAAATGGAACCTTTAGCGTATAGAATGCGTCCAACCAAAATAGAAGATATTATTGGACAAGAACATTTAGTTGGAAAAGGAAAGATTATTGAACGAATGGTGCGAGCTAAATATTTAAGCTCGATGATTTTATACGGACCTCCTGGAATCGGAAAAACATCTATTGCAACAGCAATAGCAGGCAGCACTAACACGCCTTTTCGAAAGCTGAATGCGGTTGTCCACAATAAAAAAGATATGGAAATTGTTGTAGAAGAAGCAAAAATGCCAGGGCAAATCATTCTCATTTTAGATGAAGTGCACAGACTTGATAAAGGGAAACAAGATTTTTTGCTTCCATATTTAGAAAACGGCATGATTATTTTAATCGGTGCAACGACAAGCAATCCGTATCATGCCATTAACCCGGCGATTCGGAGCCGCTGTCAAATTTTCGAATTGCACCCTCTTTCTCCAGATGACATTATGATTGCCCTGAAAAGAGCTCTTACAGACCCAAGAGGACTGAGCGACTTTCCTGTTCAAATCAGCGACGAAGCTCTAAGACATTTTGCCGAAAGCTCCGGCGGAGATGTGCGTGCGGCGTTAAATGGATTAGAACTCGCCGTTTTATCAACAAAGGAAGATGAGAATGGGAACATTTGCATTACGGTTGAAATTGCTGAAGAGTGCATGCAAAAAAAGAGCTTTTCCCACGATAAAGACGGAGATCATCATTACGATGTTTTATCTGCTTTTCAAAAGTCTATTCGCGGGTCCGATGTAAACGCAGCGCTTCACTATTTGGCCAGATTAATTGAGGCAGGGGATCTTTCTTCGATTGCAAGGCGTTTAACGGTCATCGCCTATGAAGATATTGGTCTTGCAAATCCGCAAGCGGGACCTAGAACTCTTTCGGCTATAGAAGCAGCTGAGCGCATCGGTTTTCCCGAAGCACGCATCCCTTTGGCCAATGCGGTGATTGAACTATGTTTATCCCCTAAATCAAACTCTGCTTATAAAGCGATTGATGCAGCTTTAGCCGACATTCGCTCAGGAGTGACAGGCGAGGTCCCTTCCCACTTGCGGGATGCTCATTATAAAGGAGCAAAGCAGCTTGGCAGAGGCGTGAACTATTTATATCCGCACGATTATGAATCAGGCTGGGTAAACCAGCAATATTTGCCTGACCCCATCAAGCATAAAAAATATTACAAGCCAAAAAGAACGGGCAAATTCGAGCAGGCTTTAGCGCAAATATATGAAAATATCGAGAAAAAGAAAAAAGAAAAGGACGAATAGGAAGCTTCGGTCATGTCCGTGTCATCTTGAAAATATAAATAGGATTGTCCAAAATGTCAAAACCCCATGGAAAACGTAAATAAAAGGGGGCGTCAATAAGCCGAAAAACGGCTTATTTGACACCCCATTTTTTAATCGTCGTCGCCGACACGATAAATTTTTATATCCTTCAGCAATTCATTAATCACATGACCAGCCATAATCAATCCGGCTACGGATGGCACAAAGGCATTTGATGACGGGGGCATTTTTGCTTTGCGGATCGTTGATTCGTTATTGCCGACTTCTTTTCTGACATCTTCTCTAATAACAACAGGGCGTTCATCAGAAAATACGACTTGAATTCCCTTTCGGATCCCTTCTTTTCGCAGTTTCGTTCGAATCACTTTGGCAATCGGATCTGTATGTGTTTTTGAAATATCTGCTACTCGGAAACGGGTTGGATCCGTTTTGTTGGCTGCCCCCATGCTTGAAATAATAGGAATATTCCGTTTCAGGCATTCCTTCATTAAATGAATTTTATAGCTGATCGTATCGCTGGCGTCAATCACATAGTCAGGGTTTAGCTTAAAAAAGTCTTCATACGTCTCTTCCGTGTAAAACATTTTTAATGCAATTACTTCACAATCCGGATTAATGTCAGCAATTCTTGCTTTCATTAAATCCACTTTCGGTTTTCCAACTGTCGACAAAAGCGCATGGATTTGCCGGTTAATATTCGTAATATCGACATCATCTTTATCGATCAAAATCAATCGCCCGATGCCTGATCGTGCAAGAGCTTCGACGGCAAAAGATCCAACTCCGCCAACCCCTAAAACGGCTACGGAGCTGTTTTTCAATTTATGTAAACCTTCTTTTCCAATCGCTAGTTCATTTCGGGAAAACTGATGAAGCAAAAAAAATCACTCCAATTTGTCAAAATTCAGTGTACAAACTAAAAAAGTCCCAATTGTGCCGTCGCCGTTTCCTTCGTTTTGAACCCGCTCTCAGCAGGTGGGTGCCCTGTTCTAAAGCTTTGTAAGTCCTCGTGCCATATGCATATGAGGCATTTACTCACTTTAGAAACTCCGGGCTCCCATTTAAATCGTTGTTCGGTCAAAACTAGGTGTACGACGCACACATCAGGACTTAAATTTTGAATAAAGAATATCATAATTAGCATGAGATTTCAAGATAAAAAACAAATAATGGAAATTATTACCTTGAGCTATGTTTCACTTCAAGATGCAGTTCATCCAATTGCTCTTTGCTTACTTGGCTTGGTGCCTCCGTTAACAAACAGCTCGCACTTGCTGTTTTCGGAAAGGCAATCGTATCCCGTAAATTTGTTCTTCCTGCCAAAAGCATTACAATCCGATCCAATCCTAGTGCAATTCCACCATGCGGCGGCGTACCGTATTCGAAGGCTTCCAGCAAAAATCCGAACTGTTCTCTTGCTTGTTCCTCTGTAAAACCAAGAAGTTTGAACATCTTTTCTTGAACGTCTTTTTCAAAAATCCGAATCGACCCTCCGCCAAGTTCATATCCATTTAACACTAAGTCATATGCTTGAGCCCGCATTTTGAGAGGGTCTTTCTCAAAGTACTCCAAGTCCTCACGAAACGGCATAGTAAACGGATGATGCAATGCATAATAGCGGCCGTCTTCTTCATTATATTCAACGAGCGGCCAATCCGTAATCCATAAAAATTCAAGTTTATCTTCTTCGATCAGCCCTAAATCTTTTCCTAGTTTTAATCTGAGAGCCCCCAACGAATCAGCAACAACATTCGGCTTGTCGGCAACAAACAGAAGCAAGTCTCCATTCTGTCCTTCAGCTGCTTGCAAAATACTATTTTGTTCATTTTCTGATAAAAATTTTGCAATTGGGCCTTTTACTTCATTTTCTTCTACTTTAAGCCAAGCCAAACCTTTCGCTCCATAATTGTGAACATACTCTTGGAGAGCATCTAGATCTTTGCGTGAAAATTCGTCTTTTTTTCCTTTTACATTGATTAGCTTTACTTGCCCTCCACCTGCAACTGCTTGACTGAAAACTTTGAAAGCGGAGTTTTTCACAATTTCAGATACATCAACAAGCTCCAGGCCGAATCGAACGTCCGGCTTGTCCGACCCAAAGCGCGCCATCGCCTCATCATATGGCATGCGTTGGAATGGAAGAGTAAGCTCGATTCCTTTCACTTCTTTTAACACATGAGCCATCATCTTTTCGGTTAGATTCATAATATCTTCTTGGCTCATAAAAGAAGTTTCTATATCTATTTGGGTAAATTCCGGCTGTCTGTCTGCGCGCAAATCCTCATCGCGGAAGCATCTTGCAATTTGATAATATTTATCAAATCCTGAAACCATTAGAAGCTGTTTGAATATTTGCGGCGATTGCGGGAGCGCATAAAATTCCCCCTCATGGACGCGAGAAGGGACAAGATAGTCCCGTGCTCCTTCCGGTGTGCTTTTTGTTAAAATGGGGGTTTCCACATCAATAAATCCATTTTCATCCAAAAAGTTGCGAATCGCTCTCGTAATTTGATGCCGCATTTTTAACGTTTCAAACATGACTGGACGGCGCAAATCTAAATAACGGTATTTTAAACGAACCTCTTCGGAAATGTCCGCTTTTTGATCCGCAAGTGAAAAAGGAGGAGTTTTGGCGCTGTTTAAAATGGTTACCGATTGAACAACCACTTCCACTTTTCCTGTTCGAATGTTCGGATTAATCGTCTCTTCCGATCTTTTCACCACTTCGCCTTCAATGTCCAATACATACTCGCTGCGGATTTTTTCAGCTATTTCTAACGCTTCCTTTGAAACTTCAGGATTAAAAACAATTTGGACAACTCCTGTCCGGTCGCGCAAGTCGATAAAAATAAGTCCTCCTAAATCGCGGCGTCTTTGCACCCATCCTTTTAAAACGACCTTTTCGCCGATTGCTTTTTCGGAAATTTCTCCACAATAATACGAACGTCCAAACATCCTACATACTCTCCTTTACTTTCTCTCTTTTATATACTCTGCAAGTCGTTCAAATGCCACCGCATCTTGTTCGCCTGTTGCCATGTTTTTTACGTTCGCCACGCCTTTTTCTAATTCCTCATCACCTATGATGATGACAAATTTGGCTTGAAGCCTGTCCGCTTGCTTCAGTTGTGCTTTCATTTTCTTATTTTCATAATCTTTGTCTGCAGAAATGCCGGCTTTCCGCATTTCCTGCAATAGAGATACCGACCGTTCCTTCGCCCGATCTCCCAGTGCCACAATATAACAATCTAGACCTTTTTCAATCGGAAGAGCGATGTTTTCAGCATCAATTGCTGCTAACAGGCGTTCAATGCTTAAAGCAAAGCCGATCCCCGGCGTGCTTGGCCCTCCGGCTTCTTCGACCAAGCCGTTATATCTTCCGCCGCCGCATAAAGTCGTAATCGCCCCAAACCCTTCCGCATTGCTCATGATTTCAAATGCTGTATGGTTATAATAATCCAATCCGCGGACGAGATTTGGATCGATTTCATACTCAATGCCAAGCTCCGTTAAATATTTTAACACTTGATCAAAATATTGCTTTGATTCATCGTTTAAAAAGTCAATGATGGAAGGGGCGCTTTTCATCAATTCATGCTCGCGGTCTTGTTTACAATCAAGTATTCTTAACGGATTTTGCTCAAGCCGCTTTTGGCAATCAGAGCAAAATTCTCCAATTCTCGGCTTAAAATGGTTGACTAAAGCAGCACGATGTGCAGCTCTGCTCTCTTGATCTCCCAAACTGTTAATGGCAAGCTTCAATTTTTTTAAGCCGAGCGATTGATAAAACGCCATCGCCAAAGAAATAACTTCAGCATCCAGCGCAGGGTCGTCCGAGCCGAGAGCCTCCACACCGAATTGAACAAATTGCCGAAAACGCCCTGATTGCGGTCTTTCATACCGAAACATCGGACCGATGTAAAAAAGCTTTACAGGCTGGTTCGGATCGGCGTACATTTTCTTTTCAACAAAAGCGCGGACGACTGCTGCAGTTCCTTCCGGTCTTAATGTTAAACTTCTTCCTTTCCTGTCGGAAAAAGTGTACATTTCTTTTTGGACAATATCGGTTGATTCGCCTACACCCCTTTGAAATAATTCCGTATGTTCAAAAATGGGGGTTCGAATTTCTTGAAAGCGATAAAGACGGCATATTTCCCTAGCTTTTTTCTCAACATATTGCCATCTTGAAGCCTCCGACGGCAAAATATCCTGTGTACCTCGCGGGATTTGAAAAGCCATTGTCGATTCTCCTCCACTTATAAAATAAATTCCATAAAAAAACCCGTCCCCTGACGATTCCCGTAGGGACGGGAGAGTCTCCCGTGGTGCCACCCTAATTGAAGCAATGCTTCCACTTAAAAGTTAACGCCTATTTACGTTTCCTCCTACTTTTACACCTTTCAGAGGAAAACCTCCGGAGTGTTCTTCACTAAGCGATCATGGGGAAAGGCTTTCAGCCTAAGGCCTTTCCTCTCTGTCCATGTGCATCCCAGCTACTTGTCTCCGTCATCGGTTGTTTATGTACGTTATTTTTAAATCTAGAATTTTATATTATCATACGAACAATACTGTGTCATGTCAAGAACGGCTGAGCCGATCACGGAGCTTTTTCGCCTCCTCTTGATTTAAACCATGCTCAAACGAAACCTCTATTAAAATATCCTGCATCGTACGATCACTGAAAGAAATACCAAACTGGTCATGAAAAATTGATGCGGAGAAAGAATGTTTTTCACTGGACCGCATATTTTTCCCCTTTCTTTTTCATCAGAATTTGCGTCTTAGTCTTCCCGTAAAAAAATGAAAAAATACTCAATGTAAAAAAGGAAATGCCGAAATAAAAATAGAAATAGTTTTTTGCATGAATGTGAAAGGAGCATGGCCATTGCGAAAAAAATGCTTTTTAATCGTTCTGTTGCTTTCACTGCTTTTTACTTCTACCGCTCCAGTTTTTCATTCAGCCCAAGCGGATACGCAATATGCAGTCATTAAGCAAGATAAAGTAAATGTCCGGACAGGTCCCGGTTTAAGCTATCCCGTAATGAAAAGCGTTCGGTACGGTGAAAAATACCCGATTGTCGCAAGGAAAGGAGATTGGGTGAAAATTCAATTAAAACAGGGCTCTTCCGGGTGGGTAGCCGATTGGCTTCTTTCAGTAGAAACCGAGCTTCAAAAAAAGGATTATGTCGTTTCTACGACTACCGGGTTAAGAATCCGTTCTGGCCCCGGGACAAACTATAAAGTTGTTGGACAGTTTCCTAAAGGGGAAAAAGCGCATGTGTTGATGAAACAGGGGAAATGGGTGAAAATTTCCTATAATGGCCGGCAAGGATGGGTCTCTTCGGCATATGTAGCTCCAGCAGCCAGCAAAACCCCTTCGAATCAGAAGCATAGCCTCGGTACGGTTACAGCCACTATATTAAATGTTCGTTCAAAACCAAATGCACAATCATCAATTACCGGCAAGCTGACAAAAAACATGAAAGTTGAAATCATTTCGGAACAAGGCAATTGGTATAACATTCGCTACAACAATGTGACGGGGTGGGTGTCGAAGCAATATATTACCAAAGCAGCAGCACTTCCCCGCAAAAAGGAAGGATTACAGCCAGTTCGTTAAATGTTAGAAGCGGCCCGTCTTTACACTCAAAAATTGTCGGTACCATTAAAAAAGGAACAGAGGTAGAAATCATAGGTGCAAACGGAGATTGGTATCAAATTAGATATGCGAAAAACAAAACAGGCTGGGCATCCAAAAGATATATCGAAGCTGGCTCAAAGAAAACAAACGGCGCTCAATCAGTTGTCCTTTTATACGACGGAACAAATTTGCGCAGTGCACCTTCCACTTCTGCAAAAATTGTTCAAAGAGGAAACAAAGGGCAGACTTTTCCAATTGTAGGGATTTATAATAATTGGTATAAAATTCAGCTCCGAAACGGTCAAACAGCTTATGTAGCAAGCTGGGTCGTCACAACAACAAGCGAAAACAATTCCAATAAAGGGACAAGCATACCGTCAAACGGTAAAAAAGTCATTATCGATCCGGGCCACGGAGGCTATGACAGCGGGACGATCGGTGTCAGAGGGACGCTGGAAAAACATTTAACCTTAAAAACAGCTAAACTTGTGTACAACAAATTAAAAAGAGCAGGTGTAAATGCAGTTTTAACTAGAAGCGACGATACATATATCAGCCTGCAATCCCGTGTAGGAATTTCTGTAAAAAACAACGCAAACGCCTTTGTGAGCATCCATTATAATAGCTCAATCATTCCAAGCGCAAATGGAATCACAACTTTTTATTACAATTCTACAAAGGATAAAGCATTAGCAAATGTAATTCACAAAGAGATGGTGAGGCATGTCAATTTAAGAAACCGCGGTGTTCAATTGGGAAATTATTTTGTGCTGCGTGAAAATAAACGTCCTGCTGCTTTGCTTGAACTAGGTTTTTTGAGCAATCCTATGGAAGAGTGGACAGTCAGCACAAACGCTTACCAAGAGAAAATCTCACAAGCGATTTATAAAGCGGTCGTCAAATATGTAAACTCATAAAAAAATCGTGAGCAGCTCGCTCACGATTTTTTATTTGCTTTCGATAATCAATGTTACTGGGCCAACATTTGTAAATTCAACAGCCATCATCGCTCCGAAAGAACCCGTTTCAACACGTACGCCTTTTTCTCTCAGTTTGTCGTTGAAAGATTCATATAGTTTTTCAGCAATATCCGGTTTGGCTGCTTGCATAAAATTTGGCCTTCTTCCTTTCCGGCAATCGCCGTACAGCGTAAATTGGGAGACGGATAAAACTTCGCCCCCAACATCTAAAAGAGATAAATTCATTTTCCCTTCTTCATCATCAAATATGCGCAAATTGGCTACTTTATCCGCTAAAAACTCTGCATCCTTTTCCGTATCCTCGTGTGTAACACCGACTAGCACCATTAAACCGAACTCAATCGAACCAACAACTTGTCCATCTACTTTGACATTTGCATTCCTTGCTCGTTGTACTACAACTTTCATCATGTATTTCCTTTCTTAATTCATAATTCTCCGCACTGAATATACATCCGGTATTTGCTTGATCCGATCCACAACTTTTTGAAGATGGCTGACATTTTGAATCGAAATTCCTAAATGGATGTTCGCTACTTTGTTACGGTCCGTTCTTCCCGAAATTGTCGTAATGTTTGTCTTCGTCTCTGTTACAGACTGGAGCACTTCATTTAATAAGCCGCGCCGGTCAAAACCTAAAATCTCAATTTCCACATTGTATTCCTTCCGGCCGTCCAGCTGATTTTCCCATTCCACTTCAATTAACCTGTCTTTTGCATCCTCTTTATTGACATTTGGACAATCAGACCGGTGAACAGATACCCCTCTTCCTTTTGTAATAAATCCGACAATATCATCGCCAGGGACTGGGTTGCAGCAGCGGGAAAGCCTGATTAACAAATTATCAATACCCTTTACAGACACTCCTGCATCACGGCGCTTCGGCCGCCTTGCACCTTGTTGAACCACCTTTTCCATCAATTTTTCCTGCTCTTCTATATCCCGCTGTTTGCGAATTTTTTCGACTAGGCGGTTTGCAACCTGTAAAGCAGTAATGCCGTTGAAGCCAACCGCCGCATACATATCGTCCTCATTTGAAAAATTAAATTTTTCCGCGACACGTTTTATATTTTCCTGAGTAAGGACTTCTTTCACATCAAAATCCATCGCTTTAATTTCTTTTTCAATTAATTCTTTTCCTTTTTCAACATTCTCCTCTCGGCGCTGCTTTTTGAAAAATTGGCGAATTTTATTTTTCGCTTGAGAGGTCTGCGTCAATTTAAGCCAATCTTGGCTCGGACCGTAAGAATGCTTCGACGTCAATATTTCCACTATATCTCCGGTTTTTAATTTATAATCAAGAGGCACTATTTTTCCGTTTACTTTTGCTCCGATCGTCTTATTGCCTATTTCAGAATGAATTCTGTAGGCGAAATCAATCGGAATCGACCCGGCGGGAAGCTCAATGACATCTCCTTTTGGAGTAAATACAAACACCATGTCAGAGAACAGATCAACTTTCAATGCCTCCATAAATTCTTCGGCGTTGGAAGAATCGTTTTGAAACTCCAATATTTCTCTAAACCAGCTCAGTTTTTTATCAAAAGATGTAATGCTTTTTCCTTCTTTATAAGCCCAATGGGCGGCAATCCCGTATTCAGCGATCGCATGCATTTCGTATGTGCGAATTTGAACCTCAAGGGGATCCCCCTTCGGACCGATGACAGTCGTGTGAATGGATTGATACATGTTTGTTTTCGGCATTGCAATATAATCTTTAAATCTGCCAGGCATCGGCTTCCAGCATGTGTGAATGATGCCAAGCACTGCGTAGCAGTCTTTTATGCTGTTCACAATAATTCGCACAGCCAGCAAATCATATATTTCGTTAAATTGTTTATTTTGGAGAACCATTTTTCGATAAATGGAATAAATATGCTTCGGCCGGCCGTACAGCTCTGCCTTTATCTTTACTTCTTCAATTCGCTTCTTTAAATCTTCAATTACCTCTTCAACATACTTTTCCCGTTCTGCACGTTTCTTTTTCATCAAATTGACAATTCGGTAGTATTGCTGCGGATTTAAATACCGCAAGGCTGTATCTTCAAGTTCCCATTTGATTTTTGAGATTCCGAGGCGATGGGCGAGAGGAGCAAATATTTCCAACGTTTCATTGGCGATTCTTCGCTGCTTTTCCTGCGGCAAATGTTTTAACGTACGCATATTGTGAAGACGGTCTGCCAGTTTAATTAAAATGACCCGAATGTCCTTCGCCATAGCGACAAACATTTTCCGGTGATTCTCCGCCTGCTGCTCTTCTTTTGATTTATATTTAATTTTTCCCAGCTTTGTTACTCCATCCACAAGCATAGCGACTTCATCGTTAAATTCTTGTCGAAGCTCGTCTAATGTCACATCCGTATCTTCCACAACATCATGTAAAAAGCCGCCTGCAATCGTTGTAGGATCCAGCTCCAAATCTACTAGAATCCCGGCAACCTGCACCGGATGCATAATATATGGTTCGCCTGATTTGCGATATTGCCCATGATGGGCGTTTTTTGCAAACTCGTATGCTTTTTTTATAAACTCTATATCGTCAGGCGGAAGATACTTCTCCGCTTTTTCGAAGATCTGTTCAGCTGTCAACATTTGTTCGTTTGCCATGGGATCACCTTTAATTGTATATACGTTATTGTTTTTATTATTAAATAAAATTAACAAACATGTAAAGAGAAGAATACGATCCTTTTGAAAAGGGGGAAAAAAAAAATAGAGCTGCTGCAGCTATTTTGCGAGTGGATGGAAAATATTACAACTTCTAAAGTTTTTCATTTTATTGTTTTAAAAAAAAGCACCCATTAAGAGTGCTTCATTTATAGATTTGCGCCGATTAATATTTAATCAATGCTAATATATCATAGCCTTCAAGCCTTTTTCTGCCCTCAAGATAAGACAATTCAATTAAAAAGGCAATGCCGGCAACCTCTCCGCCAAGCTGTTCCACTAATTTAATGGTAGCTTCAATCGTCCCTCCAGTCGCCAGCAAATCATCGGTTATTAACACTCGCTGGCCAGGCTTAATCGCATCTTTATGAATGGTTAATGCATCTTTTCCGTACTCAAGCCCGTATTCCACCTTGATCGTTTCGCGCGGAAGCTTGCCTTCTTTTCGAACAGGTGCAAAACCAACTCCGAGAGAGTAAGCAACTGGACAGCCGATGATAAACCCTCTTGCTTCTGGACCGACAACAATATCAATCTTCTTTTCACGCGCATATTGAACAATTTGGTCTGTTGCATATTTAAATGCTTCCCCGTTGTCCATTAATGTTGTGATATCTTTAAAAGAAATGCCCGGTTTTGGAAAATCTTCAACAATTGTCACGTATTTTTTTAAATCCATCACTCGTCCTCCTCGGTTGTTTACCATTCATGAACTTGTAAAAATTTATCGGCATCTCGTTTCAAGACTGCCTTTTCAAACCATTCCTTCAGTTCTTGATAAGAAGAATAGAGAAGCTGCTGTTCCAGTTTCATTTGATCCAGCTTCTGCTGATATGTTCCGGATTCTGATAAATCCCGTTTTTTCACCTTTTTGTTTAATGTAATCACACCATTGTTTATTGTAACAAATTCAAGTTCAAAAAACACCTTTGTCATAAAAAAGATCGTTTCTTTTGTCCAGCCACGGTATTTGGCTAAATCTTCCCCATATTTTTTGTAATCGAAAGAATTTTTTTTCGTTAAGAATGCGTAATACCATTTAAAATGCTCTCTTGTCGGCATTGTTTGAAAAAAGTGGTCTGCATGCTGATAAAAAATAGCATAAATTCTTTCAGGCATTCCTTGCTCAAATGCTGAAACAAGAAATTCGATTGCCGGGGGCATATCGAGAAATACAACATACTTATTGGAAACATCTATATTTTTGTAATCCTTTATTTCTGATATTATATGAATTTCATGAATGTACGGTTGATCTTTATATAATTTTATAGATTCTTCATGAAAGGCGATCAGCAATCGTTTTTCAGCAGGAAGTTTAGAGAGCAAAGCCTCCGTTCCTCTTGAACCTCGCCAATCAAAAAGCTGCCACGCTGGCACGGCAAGGTCTTGAAGCAATAGCTGCGGCTTTTTTACATAATTCCATTCGTTGATCGCAAGCTCACCGACAATAGAAACGTTTGCGAAAGGAGATATTTCTTCTGCCAATTCTCCCTGTCCAAAGCCGACGACATCTAATTCAAATTCCTTCTCCTCAATCTTCATTTTCAAATGATTTCCGTTTACCCCAATTTTTCTAACATCTGCCGCATTGACATTTTCTAGTAAAAAGAGCGGCTTCGGATTATCGACTCCGAAAGGGGCAAGCTTCTCCAGCTCTTCGACTGCTTTTATTGTGACATGCTCCAATGAACAGGCACATTCAATGTTTTTTACAGGAATAAAATCTTCATCTGAAAGCTGACTATTTGCAAGATCGATCATTTTTTGGCGCAGCTCGTCAATATGCTCTGCTTTCAGCGTCATGCCAGCAGCCATCGTATGGCCTCCAAAATGAGGGAGAAGCTCCCTGCATTCCGATAAGTTTTTAAATAGATCAAACCCTTGAATGCTTCGCGCAGACCCTTTGGCAAGACCTGTCTCACGATCAATGCTCAACACGATGGCAGGACGGTAAAATTTTTCGACCAATCTGGAAGCAACGATTCCGATCACTCCAGAATTCCAGTTTTCTTTTGCAACGACTAAAACAGGATTGTCTTCGATTGGAAAATTTTTTTCAATTTCCTTAATCGCTTCGTCCGTTATCTCTTGTACAAGCTTCTGCCTTTGTTTATTTAATTGATCGATTTCCTTAGCAAGCATATCAGCTTTTTCTTCATCATCTGTCAACAACAATTCAACGGCAGGATCGGCTTCTTTCAGCCTCCCTGCCGCATTGATTCTCGGTCCTAAAACAAATCCTATCGTTTCCTCATTTACGGAAGATTTGTCCACTCCAGCAATGGAAAGAAGCGAATTTATGCCAGGTCTTGTCGTCGTTTTTAATTTTTCAATCCCTTTTTTCGCAAGAAGCCGATTTTCTCCGTATAGAGGTACTAAATCAGCAATTGTTCCAATGGCTGCGATCTCTATCAGAGATTCTGGAACCTTGCCATAAAGGGCATGGGCCATTTTAAAAGCAACGCCTACACCTGCCAGCTCCTTAAAAGGATATGTTGAATTTGGCAATTTCGGATGAATGATCGCATACGCATCAGGCAAAACAGGCCCCGGTTCATGATGGTCTGTGATAATGAGGTCGATTCCAAGCCTTTTGGCTAAATCCGCTTCATTGATTGCCGCGATGCCGGTATCAACTGTTATAATCAGCCTGCATCCTTTTTCATGAATCATTCGGAAAGCATGTTCGTTTGGCCCGTATCCTTCTGAAAATCGATTCGGTATGTAAAAATCGACGTTTGCCCCCAATTCCTTTAATGCCGTCAACAGGACGGCAGTGCTGGAAACGCCGTCCGCATCATAATCACCGTATACGACAATCTTTTCACCAGCGCGGATTGCTGCAAAAATACGCTCACATGCCCGCTCCATCCCATCCAACAAAAAAGGATCATGAAATGAAGGTTCCTTTATATGTAAAAACTCTTTTGCTTCTTCAACATTTTGAATGCCGCGATTCACAAGTAATCGAGCAGTCAAATATGTAATATTCAAAGAGTCGATTAATGCTCGAACAGCCTCTTCGTTGGACTCATCCCTATATAAACGATTCCAACGAAATTTAGATCTCAGCATGATTTCACCCCTCAACTTCTCCTATTATACAGAACGAAATGAAATGTTTTCAAACACTATTTTTAAGGTTATGTTTCTTCATAAGAAAGAGAGGGGCTGTCCGATGAGTTCCTAAAATGAAGGAGTTTGGAGAAATACATTGTGAAGGACAAAAATAATCGAATAAAATTTGTAAATGTCCTTCATAGAAGCAATGAAGTCCAACTGGAATAAATTGTATGCACTGAATGTCCGTCATAAAACTTTTGGAGAACGTAATGAAGAAAGAGAGCATAAGAAAAGGGGGATGTCTAATAAGTCGTTTTTACGGCTTATTGACGCCCCCATGAATGTTTTAGAAACGTTGATATATCGGTGTTTATGATTTTTTGTTTTCAATGGCGATTTGACTTTCAAAGACAGCCCCTAAACACAAGATAGGAAAAATAGTCTGTCCGATAAATCCCTAAAATGAAGGAGCCCCAAAAAGTCAGTTAACCCTGACTTTTTGGACAGCCCCTTCGAACTTTTACAGCGGCTGTTCACTAGTTTTCTTTTACAGAACGTTTTTCAATTTGCTTCCATTTCCAAACGAGCCAAAGCTGGCTGGCGATAAACAAAGAGGAATAAACGCCTGCGATCAATCCAACCAACAAAGCAATCGAGAAATTTAAAATGGACGAGCTTCCGAATAAAATGAGAGCGACAACAGCAAAGATCACGGTTAAAACGGTGTTAATCGATCTTGTAAAGGTTTGCCGCAAGCTTTTGTTGACAATTTCCGCAAGCTGCTCAAATGTTTTTATTTTTTTCGCTTTTCCCATGTTTTCTTTTATACGGTCAAACGTAACAATCGTATCGTTGATCGAGTAACCAATAATCGTCAACACGGCCGCGATAAATGTAATGTCTACTTCAAGACGGGTAATGCTGAAAAAGGAAACGATAAAAAAGGCATCGTGCAATAGGGCAAGCACAGCTGCAAGCGCCATATAAAATTCAAAGCGGATGGATACATATATGATAATCCCAATGGAAGCAATTGCAACACCGATGAGAGCATTTCGCGCCAGCTCTTTTCCGACTGTTGGCGAAACCGTGCTTATATTTGGCTCTATCCCATACAGCTCTGTGAAATGTTCTTTTACATTTGAAATCGTTTCTTTATCAAATGCGCCTACAAATCGTACAACTGCTGTGCTTTTATCATTACCAGATAATACAATTTCATCCGGCTTAAGCCCGATTGATTTGAATTCTTTTTCGATTGTATCAGCCGATAGCGGCTCATTTGTCGCTAGCTCGACCCGCGTTCCGCTCGTAAAATCGATGCTTAGATTCAATTTAGCAACAAAGAGGATGATAATGCCTGCGACAATTAATACACTTGATAAAACGAAAAACTTTTTCCGATGTTTAACAAAATCAATATGATCAAAGCGAGTTGGGACATCGGTATCTTTATTCGTTTTCGTAATATCCAAAATATCGCTTTTCCTCACGCCAAACCAATGCGGCTTTTTGTCAAATGCCCGGCTCTCCACGAGCAATCCGAGCAGCAATCTGCTTAAATAAATCGCCGTAAGGAAGGATATAATAATGCTGACAATGAGCATTGTCGCAAATCCTTTTACAGAGCTTGTTCCAAAAATAAACAAAACAACAGCTGCGAGTATTGTCGTAATATTGGCATCAAAAATGGTTAAAAGCGATCTTTTGTTTCCTGCTTTAAAAGCAGATCGGACACTTTTTCCAAGCTTTAATTCATCCTTAATTCGTTCGTCTGTAATAATGTTCGCGTCAACTGCCATCCCAACCCCTAAAATAAGGGCGGCGATCCCCGGCAATGTAAGCACCGCATGCATCCAATTGTACACAACTAAAATGAGGTATATGTATGAAACAAGCGTGATAGATGCGATCAATCCCGGCAAGCGATAGTAAAAGATCATGAACAGCATAATGAGGCCTACGCCGACGTAACCCGCATAAATGGTTGATTGCATCGCTTGTTCCCCATATTTTGCCCCGACAGAAGTTGAATAAATTTCGTGCAGCTTCACTGGCAATGCACCAGCATTCAGCAAACTTGCTAATTGCTGCGCTTCTTCTACCGTAAATTGTCCTTCAATCGTGACCGTAGTCGTATCAAACACTTCATTTACGTACGGATCGGACAAAAATTTCGGATTCGCTTTTGCTGCTTCTTTTTTATACGAGTCGCCTTCTTCCCAATCAAGCCATATGATCAGCTTATTTTCAGGCGCCATTTTTACTATTTTCTCTGTCACTTCTTTAAATTTTTTCGCATCCTTTAGCTCAACGACAACGTTCGGTTTACCGTTTTGGTCAAATGATTGCTTGGCACCGCCTTGCACTAAGTCTGAACCGTTTAGTAATTCTTTGTCATTGACATCACGAAAGGTCAGCTCTGCCTGCGTCGACAAAATTTTCCGAGCTTCAGTCTGATCCGTCACGCCTGCAAGCTGAACGCGAATTCGGTCATTCCCTTCTATTTGGATATTTGGTTCGCTCACTCCAAGAGCATTCGCCCTTTTGTCCAGCGCTTCAACTGCACTTAAAAGGGCTTGACGGTCAATTTTATCTCCTTTATTTACCGGCTTCACTTCATATAAAACTTCAAAGCCGCCTTTTAAATCAAGACCAAGCGTAATGCCTTCTACGATTGGTTTTGTCGTTGCGCCAGTCAAACCTAAAAGGGCGAAAACAATGATAAAAAATGATATAATTCGGCCTTTTTTTGCCATGTTGATCCTCCTCAAGCTTATGTGCGAAACATCGCCTTATCATCTTTAGGTTAATTCTTTTAATATTTCTTGTCCTTCTTTACTATCTAACCATTTTGCATCTTTCATAAACTCAATGGTCGTATAATTCATGAAATCGGACACTTTCACTGACATAATCCCTTCTACTAACCGATGTACTCTGACACCCTCAATTTTTTTCCATTTTTTTCTTTTCAAAAAAGCCCACAATTCATCCTCTGTCATTTTATCGTATCCATACAGCCGGAATTCTTCGAGCTTGCTTTTCAAAAACGGCCTTAAATACTTGCGATAGGCATCTACCGAATAGTTCTCCACTTTTATGCTCCTTTCTTAAAAGGTTGTCATGCCTGTACTTCGAGTCTGCATATAGTAATTGTATATGATATCAAGTTTTTTGAGAAGGCAGGGAGAAAAATGCCGAAGCAAACCTTTTTAAAAGGAATGCTCATTTTAATGACGGCAGGCCTCATCACAAGAATTCTCGGTTTTATTAATCGAATTGTCATAGCCAGAATGATTGGAGAAGAAGGGGTTGGCCTCTACATGATGGCGATGCCTACGTTTGGCCTTGTCGCAGCAGCTACACAGCTCGGTTTGCCGGTTGCCATCTCCAAGCTGGTCGCGGAAGCGGATGCAATAGGAGACAGCAAAAAGGTAAAAAAAATACTGGTTGTATCTTTAACAATTACGTGCAGTTTAAGCATTATCATCGCACCGCTTGTGTTGTTTTCCGCCTCATATATTTCTGAAACATTGCTTACAGACCCAAGAACATTCTTTCCTTTGATTTCCATCACTCCTGTAATTCCTATTATTGCTGTATCCTCTGTTTTGAGAGGCTACTTTCAAGGAAAACAAAACATGACGCCTGCGGCATTCTCCCAGGTGCTTGAGCAAGCGGTCAGAATCGCCTTTATCGCCGTTTGTACAAAAGCTATGCTGCCTTACGGAATCGAATATGCAGCCGCTGGCGCCTTTGTTGCGGCAGCAATTGGAGAACTTGCTTCCTTACTTTACTTACTAATAGCGTTCCGTTTCAAAAAGCAAATTCGAGTGAGAAAATCGTTTTTCCGTTCGTTAAAAAAGGGAAAAGAAACATTCAGTCAGCTCATGAAAATTGCCCTGCCGACAACCGGCAGCCGATTTATCGGCAACATTTCATGGTTTCTCGAACCGATCGTTGTTTCACACAGTTTACTGATCGCCGGAGTTCATTCATCTTTAGCTACAAAACAATATGGGGAATTGACGGGGTATGCGCTTCCTTTATTAATGCTTCCCTCTTTCATCACTTTTTCGCTGTCAACATCATTAGTGCCCGCATTAAGCGAAGCGATTGCCCAAAAAAGGATTCGATTAGCAGAATATCGGCTGAGGCAAGCTTTAAGGCTCTCGCTTGTTACAGGCGGACTAGCAGTTGTTATTTTATACGTGTACGCTGAACCGATCATGATCTTTATGTATGGAAATGCTCAATCTGCCATCTATGTGAAAGTTATGGCTCCTTTTTTCATCTTTTATTATTTCCAAGGTCCACTGCAAGCAGCATTGCAAGCATTAAATTTAGCAAAAGCAGCGATGACCAACAGTTTAATTGGTTCCATTTTAAAAACAGCGCTCATTTTTGTTTTCGCAACTAGGCCGCAGCTCGGCATTATCGGCGCAGCTCTTGCCATTATAAGCGGGTTTATGATCGTTACTCTTCTTCATTATGCAACGGTGCTGAAAGTGTTTAAGTTCACAATTTATTTAAGAGACTATGTTCTATCTTTTGCAGCCATATTCTTAACAGGTTGGATCTCCTATCATATTTACGATATCTTATTGGAACAACTGCATTTGCTGCCAAAGTTAATGTATGCATGCATGATCACAACAGTTATTTACAGTCTGTTTCTCATCATCTTTCGACTAGTCGAAAAGGAAGAAGTAAAGCGAATTCCCCTAATCGGTCCGTATATAGCAATCTTTATTCCGATGCAGAAAAATCGTTAAAATCTATCCGTTTCATTCCTTTCACCCTGATCTGGCAATTTTAATTCTAAATCTTTTTTTTATGAATATGCTTGTATAAAAGTGATTACCCTTGTACGGGTGAACATGGGAGGAGATGAATGGATGATTGAAGCAAAGCGGTGGGGGAAAGCTGTATTTTACGGTGTTTTTACCATTTTGATCATTGCTTTGATTTCCAGTTTTCTTTTATCTATTTTATTACGATTTACTAGTTTAACAGAAGATTCGCTCTTTTGGGTCATCACATCTATAAGTTTTTTAGCCGTTTTTATCGGAGGTTTTATAGCTGGCGGAAAAGGTAAAGAAAAAGGGTGGCTTTTAGGCGGTGCGACAGCGGTTGCTTACACGGGAATTGTGTTGTTGTTTCAATTTTTAGGTTACGGAAAAACGCTTTCGCTAGAATCGCTATTATATCACGGTGGATTTTTAATCACTTCAATAGTTGGAGGAATGCTGGGAGTCAATATTTCGTCGCCAAAACGGCAGGCTTAAAAAGAAAAAGGCTGACATTTAAGTCAGCCCTGTTTTTTGTAGAACTATGATTGTTCTACGACTTCTCTCACAGCATTTCGGTCAAAAGTTAAGCGGGAGCCGTCTCCCGTACGGATGACGATTTTATCTTCATCCAATGAATCAACCGTCCCATGCAAACCGCCAATCGTTACGATTTTATCACCCTTCTTCAAGTTTGCCTGCATGTCACGGATTTGCTTTTGCCTTTTTTGCTGAGGTCTGATCAACAAAAAGTAAAAAATAGCAATCATCAGCACAAAAGGCAGCACTGTTGCTACAAAATTCTCCGACATTTCTTCACCCCTTTCTAAGCATTAAAAGTTTTTCGCATTTGGTTTATTGAATCCGTACCGTTCAAAAAATTCTTCTCGGAAATCTCCTAAACGGTCTTCACGGATTGATTCCCTAATCTGCTCCATTAATTTTATCAAAAAATAGAGATTATGGTAAGATGTTAATCGAATCCCAAATGTTTCATTGCTTTTAATTAAATGTCTGATATAAGCACGTGAATAATTTCGGCAAACGTAGCAATCACAAGATTCATCCAATGGACCGAAATCGCGCGCATATTTCGCATTTTTTACGACAAGCCGACCTGTTGATGTCATTAAGGTGCCGTTGCGCGCAATTCTAGTAGGAAGCACGCAATCAAACATATCAATGCCCCGAATCGCTCCATCTATCAGTGAATCTGGAGAACCGACCCCCATCAAATAACGAGGTTTGTCGCTTGGCAATAAAGGCACGGTAAATTCTAGCACACGATTCATCACTTCTTTCGGTTCACCGACAGAAAGACCACCAACCGCATATCCCGAAAAATCAAGCGAGACAAGATCGCGTGCGCTTTGCTTCCGCAAGTTTTCATATTCGCCGCCTTGTACAATTCCAAACATCCCTTGTTCATTTTCTCTTTTGTGAGCTGCTAGACAGCGTTCAGCCCATCTGGAGGTTCGTTCTACAGATTGTTTCATATAATCAAATGATGCCGGGTAAGGCGGGCATTCGTCAAATGCCATTATAATATCTGATCCGAGAGCATTTTGGATTTCAGTTGCTTTTTCTGGAGATAAAAACAGCTTGTCCCCGTTTAAATGATTGCGAAAATATACTCCCTCTTCTTCAATTCGCCGGAATTCGCTTAAGCTGAACACTTGAAATCCGCCGGAGTCGGTTAAAATCGCTCCATCCCAATTCATAAAAGAATGGAGACCTCCTGCCTCCTTAACGATATCTTCCCCTGGTCGGAGCCATAAATGGTATGTATTGCTCAAAATGATTTTTGCGCCAATTTCTTTTAATTCCTCCGGTGACATAGTTTTGACGGTCGCCAATGTTCCCACAGGCATAAACACCGGAGTTTCAAACGAACCGTGAGGTGTATGTACGATTCCAAGGCGGGCGCCTGTTTGTTTGCATGTTTTGATCAATTCATATCGAATAGGTGGCTTATTCAATGAAAGCCCCTCCTTTATTCAGTGTACCTCTATTCTGTTTCAAATAATCAGCATGGCATCTCCAAAGCTGAAAAAACGGTATTTTTCCTTTATAGCCTCCTCATACGCGCGAAGAATTGTTTCTCTTCCAGCCAGCGCACTGACAAGCATGATCAGAGAAGACTTAGGAAGATGAAAATTTGTAACGAGTCCGTCTATTCCTTTAAAATTGTAGCCCGGATAAATAAAAATGTCTGTCCAACCGCTTTCTTCGACAAATTTGCCTCCATGTTTTCCAGCAATTGTTTCCAGCGTTCTAGTTGAAGTCGTACCGACTGCGATAATACGTCCTCCCTTTTCTCTTACTTCATTTAATAAGCGGGCCGTTCCCTCTGTCATTTGATAAAATTCCGCATGCATTTTATGTTCTGTAATGTTTGTGCTGCTGACTGGACGAAATGTCCCAAGCCCGACATGCAGCGTTATAAAAGCGATATGAATCCCTTTATTTTTTATATTTTCGAGTATTTCATCTGTGAAATGCAAACCTGCAGTCGGTGCAGCTGCTGAACCAATTTCTCGGGAATAAACGGTTTGATATCGTTCTTTATTATCAAGCTGCTCTTTAATGTATGGGGGCAATGGCATTTCCCCAAGCTGATCCAAAATTTCCAAAAAAATGCCTTCGTATTGAAATTCAATGATTCTACCGCCGTGTTCAAGAGTTCCTACACATGTTCCTTTTAAAAGGCCGTTTCCGAAATTTAATGTTGTCCCTACTTTGACTCGCTTTGAAGGTTTTACAAGGGTTTCCCAAACATTCCCTTCTTTTTCTTTTAGCAATAAAACTTCCACTTTGGCCCCGGTTTCTTCTTTCACCCCGTACAATCTGGCCGGCATGACCCGCGTATCATTTAAAACAAGGCAATCACCCGGAGATACATACTCAATTAAGCTTTTAAATCTGCTGTGCGTAATATCTCCGCTTTTTTTATCAACAATCATTAATCTTGAAGCATCCCTCTCCTTCAACGGAGTTTGGGCAATCAGCTCCTCTGGCAATTCGAAGTCAAATAATTCGATATTCATCCTGTTCACCTAGCTTCTGTCCATTATTTAAACCGTCCTAAAAAAGAAAAAATGAACGTTAAAAGCAAACTAATGACAATGCATGTGACAATCGGAAAGAAGAAGGTGAAATTCCCTTTTTTTACCACGATATCTCCTGGCAGTCTGCCGACAACTTGCATAAATAAGCCGATAAAAAGCAAAATACCGCCAAGCACCATCAATAGCTTTGGAAATTCCGTCATCTTTTCGGCACCTCCATTTGAAAATGTTTATACACAAGATCTGTTACTATTCTTCCCCTCGGTGTTCGCCGAATAAAACCGATTTGCAATAAATACGGTTCATAAACATCTTCAATTGTGTGCGCTTCTTCACCGATTGTCGCTGAAATGGTCTCAATTCCAACGGGTCCTCCTTGGAATTTTTCAATGATCCCTAAAAGAAGTTTATGATCGATATGATCCAATCCAAGTTTATCCACTTGCAAACGCTCCAAGGCGTCTTCAGCAAGATGGGCGCTGATTTTTTCAAATCCGAGCACTTGCGCAAAATCCCTGACCCTTTTAAGAAGTCTGTTCGCAATTCTTGGCGTTCCCCGCGATCTTCTGGCTATTTCAACGGCTGCCTGCTCTTCAATCTCGATATTTAACAGATTGGCCGTTCGTTTGACTATCTTTGAGAGCTCGTGCTCTTGATAATATTCCAAGCGGCTTAACACACCAAATCGATCCCTTAAAGGAGCAGTTAATAAGCCAACTCTAGTTGTTGCACCAACAAGTGTAAACGGTGGCAGATCCAACCTGATCGTACGGGCGCTTGATCCTTTTCCAATGACGATATCTATACAAAAATCTTCCATCGCTGGGTACAAGACTTCTTCGATCGAACGATGCAGCCGGTGAATTTCATCAATAAATAAAACATCCCCCGGTTCTAAAGAAGTGAGAATAGCCGCTAATTCTCCCGGCCGTTCAATCGCGGGCCCTGAAGTATGGCGGATATTCGTCCCCATCTCATTTGCGATAATCGTTGCAAGTGTTGTTTTCCCGAGCCCTGGAGGTCCATATAAAAGAACATGATCCAACGTTTCTTCTCTAATCTTTGCCGCTTCAATAAATATTTTTAAGTTTTCCTTAATCTTTGATTGACCGATATATTGATCGAAAGATTGAGGACGAAGGCTGAATTCAAAATCTTTTTCTCCCGCTTCAGCTTCGCCTGCAACAATTCTTTCCTCCATTGCTATCACCTTATTTCAAAAGCAGTTTCAATGCTTTTTTCACATATTGATCAGTTGAGAGCGATTCACCTTCCAATGACGGCTTGATTTTTGCTATCTCTTTCTCACTGTATCCTAAAACTTTCAGTGCATCGATCGCTTCCATAAGCGAATGATTGCTATGTTTTTGGTCTGTTTGTACCTGATTAGCTAACATGTTGGAAGACGGTTCTGAAACGAATTCGACGAGCTTCCCTTTTAAATCTAAGATGATTTGCCTCGCTGTTTTCTTTCCGACACCAGGAAATTTTACTAAAAATGCTTCATCTTCATTTTCAATGGCCTCCACTACTTGCTTTGCATCCCCATAAGCCAGGATCGCCAGAGCACCCTTCGGACCGATTCCTGTTACGTTTAAAAGCTTGGAAAAGAGAGTCTTTTCTTCACGGCTTGAAAATCCGTACAGAGCGAGGAGATCCTCCCTTACATATTGATATGTATAAACTGTCACTTCTTTTTTTATATGTTTTTGATAGCTGAAAGGATTGGGAGTGAAAATTTGAAAGCCGATTCCGTTCCGATCGATCACAATTGAATCTATTGATATATGATCTACAACTCCGCGGATAAACTCAATCACTGCGTTCACCTCTCATCACTTAACCTATTTTAACATAAAGAACTCGCTCCGTCAGGGAAAGAACTGCAAAAATAAACCGATGCCAAAAGCATCGGTCCTTTTATTTGAATTCATCAGCAGAATAAGCTTTAAAGGTATTGATGACATTTAAATAATTCTCTTTATTTTTTACGGGAATTCCTCTTTTTAGTTGCAGGTGGCGATAGCTTTCCAGTTTTTTTATATCGATCTGGAAAAAAGACTGAATGACTTCATTGTCTGCGTCAGGCTTCCCGTTAAAAATCGACAAAGTCCCGTCTTCCATAATACCGAAAAAACCATTTGTTTTTAATAAAGGAGAGAGGTCATCAATTTGCTTTTGAAAGACAATTTCGTCGCCATCCTGACGAACAACCTGCCAATCTTGATATTTCGCAATTACATCTGCGATAGAATGATGATGTTCTGTTTTGACCTCTTCGCTCACTTCGCCATCAAGATAAACTCTTCTCAAGATGACTTCAACTGTCGAGGAATGATGATTCGCATTTGCGAAAGATGCTTCAGGATGGAAATGACAAAAAGCTAAGATCATCAAAGTATAACAAAAGAGGCAAAATACCTTTTTCACATGCCACCACTCCTGAACTTATAACACATTTGTTTTTATTTAGTGTAGCCATCATGAGAAGTTTTAACCCTTAGTCCTGATTCTTCATCTTATTACATATTATGGCAACTACCTTGTATATCATGGCATGCTTGTATATTAATACGTTTCAATTAGAAAAAGTAAAATGGATAACTTAACAATTTCATTTTTTTCGGCTGTTAGATTTTTTAATCGTTAATATCAATAAATTTTCAATCACTCATCTTCCTGCATATTATGGAAGACTTCTTGGACATCGTCGTCATCTTCAAGGACATCGATTAATTTGTACATTTTTTCAGCTGTTGTTTCATCTAGTTGCGTGTACGTTTGAGGAATCCATGTGATTTCCGCTGTTTCCAGTTTATATCCTTTTTCTTCTAAAGCGGTTTTTACATTATTCAAATTTTCAGGAGCGGTATAAATTTCAAACGCCTCACCAGACGCTTCTAATTCTTCTGCTCCAGCGTCAATTGCTTCAAGAAACAAGTCATCCTCTTCAATTCCGTTACCATCAATAACAATATATCCCTTTCGTTCGAACATATAGGATACACAACCAGTTTCTCCTAAGTTTCCTCCGTTTTTATTAAAGGCAGTGCGAACACTTGTTGCTGTACGGTTTTTATTGTCCGTCAGACATTTTACCATTACAGCGACACCGCCGGGGCCATATCCTTCATATGTAATTTCTTCATAGTTGGCTCCATCTTGGCTGCCGGTCGCTTTTTTAATTGCTCGTTCTATATTATCGTTCGGCATGTTGGCAGCTTTAGCCTTGTCAATGGCAAGTCTGAGGCTCGGATTCGCGTCAGGATCTCCTCCGCCTTGTTTAGCCGCAACATAAATTTCTTTTGCCAATTTCATAAAAATTTTGCCCCGCTTCGCATCTTGGGCATTTTTTCTTCTTTGAATATTTTTCCATTTAGAATGTCCTGCCATTCTAAAAATCCCCTCTCATTAACAAATCTCGATTTTTAATATAACATATTTTATTTAGCGGGAAAAATTGTTCTTCACAAAAGAAACAGGGAGGAGTTCTCCCTGTCTCGTTAGCGGTTATTTCCGTCAAAAGGCTCTGTTACTGCTTCTCCAATATCATTGAATAGACGTTGGATATCTTCCCCTACATCCGTACCGTTATTCAAGTTATTATTAATGTTTCGCACGCGAGTAAAAGTTTCCTCGTCTGTTACAATATGGATGCTTTTATTTCCAGCCAGTCTTGATACAACTCGTTTGGCTCGATTTTTTACGTCCTGTTCGTTTCGATCAGTTGTATTGATCGCTACTACAACCCTGTCATTTGTTACGAGCGTATCAACATCCTGCACGTTTTTGAGCCGGCTTACCTGATCAGAAATTCGTTCGGCTAATTGAGCATTATTCGAGCCCACATCCCGTAAATGATTATGATAATTGACATCGCTTCTTTGGAAGCCGTTGTTTCTTCTATCGTTGACTGTCAGCGAGCGGTCTCTATTGCGGTCATTTGCATCGCGGAGCATATCATTGTCATCCATTCCGCCGTCAAACATTTCAGTGATCGGTCCATCATTATCAACGTAATCAAAATTGCGATCCCGATCAGCTGAATAGTAGCCAATTGGTGCTGCACCATTTCGATCACGGTCATCCAATGCACCATTATTGTTGTTGCACGCCGCAAGACCAATTGTCATAAAAGAAAGGGCAATAGCTGCGGAAACTGATTTTCTCAATGAAAAAACCCCCTGAAAAACAATTTGAGCATAATAGCTCATCAATAGCTTGTTCTATCAGGGGAGGTTTATTGCTGTTAGTTCCCGGCAATTAATTAAAATTTTGGCGGTGCTGCCGCTAAATTTCGTTTATGCTCAGAACGTCTATGCAGCGCTTCAATGATTTCTTTATCTTTCTCAGGAATTTCCTCTCCCTTTAAAAATCTGTCAATCATATCATATGTTGTTCCCATTTCGTTTTCATCCGTTTGTCCTTCCCACAAACCGGCGCTTGGAGCTTTATTAATAATTTCATCCGGAACTCCTAAAATTTTTGCCATTTCCCTTACTTCGCCTTTTGTAAAATGTACAAGAGGAACAAGGTCTACACCGCCGTCTCCGTATTTCGTAAAATAGCCCGTATACCATTCAGCTGCATTATCTGTGCCAACAACCATGTAACGATAATTGTTTGCCACAGCGTATAATGTTGTCATTCTGAGCCGCGCGCGCGTATTCGCGTCGCCTAATCTTGCTGCTTCTTCATTCCAATCGTTTTTAGCTTGAATATTTTTTTGAATGGCGTGAAAAAGCGTTTCATGAGTTTCGGTCAAGTCGATCACCATATAATCAATGTTGCAGCTTTTCACTACTTTTAAAGCATCTTCTTGATCTTTCGGATTGCTTTTACATGGCATGATTAGGCCAAGCGAATGCTCAGGAAACGCTCGCTTAATGAGATGAGCAACTACGGCGGAATCTATTCCCCCGCTTATTCCGACAATTGCACCGTTTAATCCTGCGTTTTTTACTTGATTTTGAAGCCATTCGATTAATTTTGCAATTTTTTCCTGCATTATGTCATGCACCTTCCTTAGCATCATTTCTTTTTATTATCTATTGTATCATATTGTGTTTTACGAAAAATAAATCATGTCATGAAATTTTCAAAGAAAAAAGAGACGATTTTTATCATCGTCTCCAATAAAATTAATCTTCATCTTCTTCATCTTGCGGTGCAACGAACTGGTTATAATCATAGTAAGGCACAGCATAAGGGTAATGCGGTATTCCATATGGTACAAATGGAGCCGCTCGATATCCATAAGGTACAGGACCTCCGCAGCCGCAGTCATCCTGATGACTCGGAAAAGCTCCAGTATGAGGTATATTCTCTGCAAATTCTTGATTTTCCGCCGCCTCCGGGCTTACCCATTGACCGTGCGGCATTCCATAAGGTGCAGCATAAGGTGTCGGCGCCAATCCTGATCCTGGATATACAGGAGATACCGGATGGCATCCTAAGAATGGAAACGGTGGACAAAGAACAGGATATGGTACATATGGAACTACGGGTTGCGGACTGTATTGTATTGGTGAAACGTTTGGCGGAATGTTAGGTGCAACATTAGGCGGAATATTGGGCGGAATATTAGGTGCAACGTTTTCGTAACCATGCGCTTCATCATATTCATCATCATCAAAATCTTCGCCATATTGTTGTGGGCTTACAAATTGATTCGGGGCAGGGTTCGGAATATTTGGCCAGACAGGCGCGTAATAAGGCTGCCATTGGGCTCCATAATATGGATTGACATTCGAAAATTGCGGATTCGTCATATCTTTGTTGTCCTCCTCTTTATTTTCTTCTCCTTTACCCAAAACTTCATGAAACACATTTTCAGGCTTTTTCGGAAGCTGCGGTTTGGAATCTTTTGAAGCATAGGGATGCGTTGGAGCCTTTTCCGCTTCTTCATGGATATTCATCATCGGCATATTGAGCATAAAATAATTGCTTACATCAGTTTTTTTCGGATAGTAAGGCTGATAAACTTTTGGAACGGGAGGCACATATGGCTTAGACGGCTTCTCCTTTGCTTCCGGTTCCTCCGTCTCAATAGGAGCAACAGGTTTTTCCTCTGCAAAAGGATGTTCCTTTGCTTCCTTTTTAAAAGCTACTTTTGGCACTTCTTTCTTTAATTCATGTTTCACTTCCTTTTTAATTGGCACATCACCAGTTGGAATTTTTATTTTCATTCCTGGCATAATAAGATCAGGATTGCTCAATTGGGAATTCAACTTTTTTAACTCCTGGAAATCGACTCCATATTTTTGAGCAATTTTCCATAGTGTATCGCCTTTTTGAACAATGTGGATTTTCACTGTTTCCCCCTCCTGTGAAAACGTACTGCCTATACAACTTTCGAATCAAAACATTCATAAATCTTCTTCATCACAACTTATGCAAATTTTAGTGGGATTATGATTTAAAAATGAAGGCTAAGAAAAACGATCCTCTTTTTTAAAAGCCAATTGATATCGATATCAGTACACAGCTGCTGATTTATGCTGCAAAAATTACAAAAATAAAAATACCCGAGGAGGACCCCAGGCATTCAAATTGTTCTTCGTACTTTTGCTATCCCGCATGCATATGGGCAATTGCAATATTTTTCCTTTTTATGAGCTATGATCCAGCATGCGATTTAATGCAAGAACTGCATACTCTTTAATTGATTCATCCACAATGATTTGATTAATTATTTTTCCTTTATCGATTGATTCCAGCGCCCAAACTAAGTGGGGCAGATCAATTCGATTCATTGTTAAACACGGACACATATATGGATTTAAAGAAAGAATCTCTTTGTCGGGATTATTTTGTATTAACCGATTCACTAGATTCATTTCTGTTCCGATTGCCCACTTGCTTCCTTTCGGGGAGTTTTGAATCGTATCAATAATATATTTCGTGGATCCCGAATAATCGGCCATCTGAACAACCTCAAATGTACATTCAGGATGAACGATAATTTTCATGTCGGGATATTTACTGCGAATATGTTCAATATTTTTTACTGTAAATTTCTCATGCACTGAGCAATGGCCTTTCCATAAGATGATGGCGACATCTTCCCTTTTTCCATCATAATGCAGCTTTTGTTCAATCGGATCCCAGACAGCCATCTTATTAAGGGGAATACCTAGTTTAAAGGCAGTATTTCTCCCTAAGTGCTGATCAGGTAAAAACAAAATTCTCTTTTTTTGCTTCAGCGCCCAAGCCAGCATCGTTTCAGCATTTGAGGAGGTTACCGTTGCTCCGCCATTTTTACCGACAAAAGCTTTAATCTCTGCTGATGAATTGACATATGTTAATGGCAAAATCGTGTCGTCAAAAAGCTCTTGTAGCTTGCTCCAAGCGGCTTCTGTTTGTTTAATATTTGCCATATCCGCCATCGAACAGCCAGCTCTCATATCCGGAAGAATCACCTTTTGATAAGGCGATGTCAGCATGTCTGCTGTTTCTGCCATAAAATGAACACCACAAAAGACAATATATTCGGCATCTTTTGTTTCTTGCGCTATTTGTGCCAGCTTTAACGAATCTCCTGTTACATCGGCAAATTGGATCACTTCGTCTTTTTGATAATGATGACCTGGGATCATCAGTCTTGTTCCGAATTTCTTTTTAATTTCTGTCACACGTTTTTCCAATTCTTCCACAGATCGATGTTTATAATCTTCAGGCATCATTTCTGTTTTTGAAGCATCCAACAATTCAAAAAGATTCATAGCTCATTCCTCCCCGAAAAAGATAAACTAATGTCTATTGAAGGTGCTGAATGGGTAATAAACCCAAGCGATATAAAATCAACATTTGTATCTTTGTAATCCGCTAAATTTTTTAACGTAATTCCGCCTGAAGCTTCTGTGATAATATCAGGCGGAGTCATATCAACAAATTTTTTCACTTGTTCAGGCGGGCAATTGTCAAACATGATAATATCGGGATGTACTGAAATTGCTTCTTTCAATTGCTCTTCCGTTTCAACCTCCACCTCAATTTTTACCATGTGACCGACCCGATTTCTTGCCCTTTCAACTGCTTTTGTAATCGAACCGCAAAAGGCAATATGGTTGTCTTTAATCATCACCCCGTCATATAAACCAAATCTGTGATTATATCCTCCCCCTATGCGGACAGCATACTTTTCAAACATTCTCAGCCCAGGTGTTGTTTTTCTTGTATCACAAATTTTTGTATGCGTTGAATTTAACGTCAGCACCGCTTGTTTTGTCAAAGTTGCGATCCCGCTCATTCGCTGTAGCAGATTTAACACTACTCTCTCTCCTTGTAAGATGGAACGAATAGAACCTTTTATGACGGCAATCTTTTCCCCCGCTGTCAGCTCATGTCCATCTTTTACAAACATGTGAACTTCAAGGTTGGGGTTTAACATCGAAAAAGCGGTTTTCACCACGTTTTCTCCACAAAAAACTCCGCTTTGTTTTGCTTTTATGACGCCCGATCCTCGGTCGTTTTCTGAGAAAATCGCATCGCTGGACAAATCATTGTCTCCTATGTCTTCCATAAAAAATTGCTTCAATGCCTGCTCGAGTTTTATTTGATTCATGTTTCAACCGCCCCTATCCTTTGCTCGTTTGTTTGTACAATTCGTTTTTCCAGCCATTCAGGTTTTTCCCCTGGATAATCGATCCTGAAATGGCCGCCTCGGCTTTCCTTTCGTAAAAGAGCTCCTTTAGCTATTAAATATCCGGCTGTGATCATGTTAATCCGTTCGATTTCTTCAATTGAATAGCTTATAGCATTTAATGGAAAATATTTGACATATCGCTTCAGCCATGAAACAGCCCATGACAGTTCTCCATGCGTCCGTTCGATTCCAACCCATTTTGTCAATATTTTGCGTATTTCTCCTTTTTCTGGAACCTCTGTTTTTTCATGTTCGTTCCAATGGAAATCCCCAAAACTCTCCTGTGAAGACAGCCGCTGATCCAGTATAAATTTTGCAATCCTTTTTCCGAATACAAGACCTTCTAAAAGAGAATTTGATGCTAGACGATTTGCCCCGTGGACACCAGTACACGCCAATTCGCCTACAGCATAAAGCCGATCGATATTCGTTCTGCCGACTAAATCGGTTTCAATTCCGCCCATTAAAAAATGCATGCCAGGCACTACAGGAATTTTCTTCTCGCTCAAATTTACCCGATTTTGCCGACACATCTCAGCAATCGTCGGAAAACGTTCGGAAAAAAATTGAATTTCTGAAATATCCAAATAAACTTGATGTCCATCCCGATATTTACGATAAATTGCGCGGGCAACAACATCTCGAGGAGCCAAATCACCTAATGGGTGAATTTCGCTCATAAATCTTTGCCCCGTTTCATCGATCAATACAGCGCCTTCACCCCTGACCGCTTCAGAAATCAATCCTCTGCATGTCCCGTTTATATAAAGCATTGTTGGATGAAACTGTGTAAACTCCATATCGATCAGCCTGCATCCAGCCCGAAAAGCAATGGCAAGTCCGTCTCCCGTTGCGTTCGGATGATTGGATGTCCATTCATAAGCTTGACCGCAGCCGCCGGTTGCCAAAATAATATGGGAGGCTGTATAGACATGTATATTTTCATCTGCTGTTTTGGTAATAATGCCAACTGCCCTTCCGTCCTTTACAACGACATCACAAACAAACTGATATTCATTGATTGTTATCCGGTTTGTTATTTTTTTCAAAAAATGCTCTACCATTTTCCTTCCCGTCGCATCTCCTCCTGCATGGAGAATGCGGCGAAAGGAGTGCGCCCCTTCATTTCCTAAATCCACATTTCCTTGCTCGTCCTTGTCAAATGGAAAGCCCTCATCCATAAGGGATGAAATAATTTCCTTTCCTTCTTGTACGAGCAGCTCAACTGCTTCCTTTTTATTGTGGTAGCGCCCAGCATATAATGTATCTTCATAATGAAGGCAGCTATGATCATTTTCATGTATGGCACATGCAATTCCACCTTGAGCTAAATGAGAATTAGAACTAGTTTTCATCGTTTTTGTAATCATTAATATGTTCATTTTTTCACATAATTCGCTTGCAACCGTTAATGCGGCAATACCGCTTCCGACGATGATGACATCATAATGGGTCATCAACAACCCCCCTTGTAAATTTACACATGTCTTGACACATATATTTACACAAAAATACAATATTGACAAGAGGAATTTTTCACAAAATTTTTAAGGCTTGAATAGAGAGGGGCGAAAACAATTGATATACTTTGATTTTGCAGCAACGACCCCCATGAGTGAAAAAGCGATTGCTTCATACACCGAAGCGGCAAAATTTGCTTACGGAAACTCAAGCAGTCTGCATGATATCGGCGGCAAAGCGTATGAACTATTGACAGCGTCAAGGAAAGCATTTGCAGCGTTATTAGGAGGAGATCCAAACGGTGTTTATTTTACTAGCGGCGGTTCTGAAGGCAACATACTGGCCATCCAATCATTATTAAATAGCACGCCAAACAAAAAGCATATTATTGCTTCTTCACTTGAACATGCATCCATTGACCATTATTTGTCTTTATTGCGTGCGAAAGGATATGACATTACATTTTTAAAGCATGATCAAAATGGAAATATTTTAATGGAGCATCTTGAAGAAGAAATCCGTGAAGATACGGCCCTTGTCACCATCCAGCACGGCAATTCCGAAATCGGAACAATTCAAAATATAAAGGAAATTGGCTTGTTTTTAAAAAAGAGGAAAATATACTTTCATACCGATTGTGTGCAAACGTTTGGAAAACTGTTGATTCCCGTCGATGAGATGAATGCTGATGCCTATACATTTTCTTCACATAAAATTTACGGTCCAAAGGGCGTAGGAGCAGTGTATATTCATCCAGCAGCAAGCTGGTCGCCAGTGATTCCCGGAACAACACATGAGGACGGATTTCGTCCAGGCACTGTCAACGTTCCAGGCATTTTTTCCTTTGTCACTGCCGCAAATGAGTTTTATAATCAAAGAGAGAAGCATTTTAACCATTTCATCAAGCTCAAGCAGCATTTGATCAGCCAATTAAAGACACAGCTGCCCACGATAACGATTGTCAATGAAACGAAAAAAGAGGTTCTCCCAAATATTGTTGGTGTTGTCACAAACAGTTTAGAAGGTCAATTTGTAATGCTCGAATTGAACCGAAAAGGATTTGCGGTCTCAACTGGAAGCGCCTGTCAAGCTGGAAATAGTCATCCTTCTAAAACCCTTCTTTCAATCGGCTTTGACAAAGATTCCGCTCATCAATTTATTCGTATTTCCTTTGGAATTACAAATACAATCTCGGAAGTCGATGAGCTTATCAATGCGATTCTATCCATCGTTCGATAAGAGTTTTGAAAGGTTGGTGTTTATGGAAAAAATATTAGGGGACAAGCGGAGGGAAGTGATTCTCGAATGGTTAAAAAATGAAAATCGGCCGATCACGGGAGGGGAATTGGCCTCACGGACGAATGTCAGCCGTCAAGTCATCGTTCAAGATATTTCTCTTTTAAAAGCACTCGGAGAACCGATTTTAGCCACAAGTCAGGGATATATGTATTTAAAAGAAAGAACGAATGAGGCAAAAAAAGCGAAACGTCTTATTGCCTGCAAGCACGCTCCGGAAAAAACAAAGGAGGAATTGAACATTATTGTTGATTACGGAGCGACCGTAAAAGATGTAATCGTTGAACATCCAGTGTATGGGGACTTGACCGCATCGATTATGGTAAGCAATCGAAAAGAAGTAGATGAGTTCATAAAAAAAATCGAAACAACAAACGCCTCTTATTTGTCGGAATTAACGAACGGCATTCATTTGCACACCATTCTTGCCGACAATGAAAAAACTTTAAATGAAGTTTGTGCAGCTCTTGATCAAGCAGGATTTTTAATTCGTGACGATCATTGATTAATCAAGCCAGGCATCCTGCAATGGATGCTCGGCTTTTTTTATAGTTTATAAGCCGGAAAGCTTCCGAGAATCTTGACGCCGCAGCCTAAAGCCTCCAGTTCTTGGATTGCCCCGGGTATTAAAACATCATCCATTTTTGATTCTATATCTATAATAAACAAGTAATCTCCTAATCCCGTTTTCATTGGACGAGATTCAATTTTTGATAAATTCAGTTTTCTCCATGCAAATGCAGACAATACTTGATGCAGGGCGCCTACATGGTCTGTCGGCAACGTTACAACTAATGTCGTCTTTTCACCGACTTTATTATGGTGGTTATTTTCTATTTGAAAATCTTGATCCGGATGTAAAATAACAAATCGTGTATGGTTGTAATCATAATCGTGAATATTATATTTCACAATAGCTAAATCATACTCTTTTGCCGCCAACTCATTGGCAATGACAGCCATATTTTCTTCCGGATGTTGATGGATATATTCTGCAGCGGCTCCTGTCGATGTGGCATATTCGATCGAAACATCCGGCATATGCTCATGTAAAAATTTATGGCATTGTGCAATAGCATGTGAATGAGAAAATACTTTTTCGATTTTTTTCCAATCATCCTTCCTGCAAGGATGAACCATTAAATGCTGCTTGATTGGAACAACAATTTCACCGACAATATGCAGTGTATTTTCATGAATTAAATAATCAATTGTAAGATTGACCGACCCCTCAAGCGCGTTTTCAAGCGGAACAACGGCAATGTTTGTTTCTTGCTTGACGACTGCATCCATGACATGTGGAATCGTTCGGTAAGGGACTAGTTTTACATCGTTTTCAAAAAATTTTGAGACGGCCAAATGAGTAAATGTTGCTTTCGGTCCCAAATAGCTGATTTTCATCTGTATATCTTCCTTCCTAATTCTATGCACCTGAACTTAATAGTTCGACCTTTTCTACAAATTCTAGCTTCCGCAATTTTAATAATAAAACGTTCATATCTTCTTTCATTCCGTTCGTGTTTAATGATAAAGTCACATTGGCTCTTCCTTGAATTGGAATGGTTTGGTGAATTGTCAGCACATTGCAGCCTGCTTCAGCCACAACTTTAAGCAAATGCGACAGCGTTCCGGAACGATCTTCTAAATGGAAAAACAACGTAATGATTTTTTCTTTGACAACAGTATGAAAAGGAAAAACCGCGTCTCTGTATTTATAAAACGCACTTCGGCTCAAGTCAACGAGCTGCACTGCTTCTTGAACGGACGAGACTTTGCCTCGTTCAAGAAGCTTTTTCACTTCGAGCGTTTTTTTCATTGCTTCCGGCAGCACATCTTCCCTTACCAAATAAAAAATTTCGTCTTTCATCTACCGTCTCCTTTCCCACCCATATGCGATGAAGCATGAAGGACACAGATTTTATGTGCAAAATGTTTTATTCAATGAATTCAAATTCAAATTCCAGCAGCCTTACTGTATCCCCATCTTTTGCACCGCGCTCTCTTAATGCGTCGTCTACCCCCATTTTGCGAAGCTGTCTTGCAAAACGGCGAACGGATTCGTCTCTTGAAAAATCGGTCATTTTAAACAGCTTTTCAACTTTTTCACCTGATAAAATAAACGCTCCATCGCTGTCACGGCTGATGGTAAAGCTCGGCTTTTCATCCTTTAATGTATACACGACGCGATTCGGAGCAGATGTTTCCGTTTCGTCAAAGTAAAGAGGGAATTCCGGTGTTTTTTCCAGTAAATCGGCAATAGCAAATAACAGCTCGCGAATTCCTTGGCGTGTAACGGCTGATATTGGAAAAATGCTGACATTTTTGTCTTGCAGCTTTCTTTTAAATTGTGAAAGATTTTCAGCAGCATTTGGCATATCCATTTTGTTGGCGACAACAATTTGCGGCCGCTCCGTCAGCCTTAAATTATATTGTTTTAATTCTTCATTGATCGTCAGGTAATCCTCATACGGATCACGGCCTTCCATTGCGGACATATCAATGACATGAACGATGACTCTTGTTCTTTCAATATGACGCAAAAATTGATGTCCAAGACCTACTCCTTGATGAGCGCCTTCAATAAGACCCGGTAAATCTGCCATCACAAAACTGCGTCCGTCTTCGGTCTCAACAACACCTAAATTCGGCACTATCGTTGTAAAATGGTAGGCAGCGATTTTTGGTTTAGCACTTGATACAACTGATAAAAGAGTGGACTTTCCAACGCTCGGAAATCCGACAAGCCCGACATCAGCCAAAAGCTTTAATTCCAATGTTACATATCGTTCTTCGCCCGGCTCTCCTTTTTCGCATATTTCGGGCGCCGGATTCGTTGGCGAGGCAAATCGGGTGTTTCCTCTGCCGCCCCGTCCTCCTTTGGCAATCACGCTTCTTTGCCCGTGCTCGGTTAAATCTGCGATCACTTCTTTTGTATCATCATCTATTACAACAGTACCGGGAGGAACTTTCACAACAAGGGGGTCGGCATTTTTCCCGTGCTGATTTTTTGACATCCCGTTTTCGCCTTTTGGAGCTTTAAAATGTTTTTTATAGCGAAAATCCATTAACGTCCGGAGACCTTCATCCACTTCAAAAATCACATCTCCGCCCTTTCCGCCGTCACCCCCTGCAGGGCCTCCTTTCGGAACATATTTTTCACGGCGGAAAGCAACCATGCCGTTCCCGCCATCTCCGCCCTTCACATATACCTTCACTTGATCGACAAACATTGAGCTTCAGCCTCCTTTCATTGTTTCATCACGACTTACTGACCATCAATGTAAATTCATATGTATCAAAATGTATTTGTTGAACGGTGATTGCATCTGATTGGTACTGCTCTAAAAATGTTAAAAGAGTCTTATCATCCGTTAGTATACCATTAAAATCATAAAAGAACCGGACATTGTTTTCTGTTTTAAAGAGTTCTAATGTAATGGTTATATGATTTTCTTGTTTTTTATCAATATTTTGATTAAGGATTTGAAAAAGATCTGTTGTAAAATGGAACATTTCCTCATCTAGACCAGAACAATCCATCGCTTCCCCTAGCACTTCATAATCCAAAATGAGAAGGTGTCCTTTCCAGTTATATGTTAAAAGCAGCTCTGCAAAACTGGGCATGTTTAAATTGCAAAGTTTTGATTCTTGCTTTGCTTCCACGACAATTTCATCAATAATTTCCTTCACCCGATCGTATTTTTTTAATGATAAATGGCCTTTAATTAATTGCAATTTATTCATCCAATCATGTCTGGAGTGGCTTAATGCGTCAACAATACTCCATCTCTCTCTTTGATCAGCCATGGTTCCACTCCCATCAAGCTATCTTTTTAAACATGTACAAAAATTATATCAACTTTCCATTAAAAAAACACCGAAAAAGAAAACTCTAACCAAAAAGGCTAGAGTTTTTCAAGTGTTTGCTTATGCTTCTTTTGCTATCGGATACACGCTGACTTTTTTCTTGTCGCGTCCATATCGTTCAAAACGGACGATGCCGTCTACTTTCGCATAAAGCGTATCATCCCCGCCGCGGCCAACATTCAAACCAGGATAAACTTTTGTACCTCTTTGACGATAAAGAATGGAGCCGCCTGTAACAAATTGGCCGTCCGCACGTTTTGCACCTAATCGTTTTGCGATGGAATCACGTCCGTTTTTCGTGGACCCAACTCCTTTTTTCGATGCGAAAAATTGAAGATCCAATTTTAGCATGAGTGCCACCTCCTAATCTTTTTTTGTAACGATTCGAATAAACTTTCCATACCCTCGCTCGATCGTTTGTAATGAAACAAGCATTCCTTCAAGCAATAATTGGATTTTTTCAAATGAATCCGTGTCAACTTGATCAGGAACCTGTACGTGCAAAAATCCGCCTTCTTCCGATTGTTCAACATTCATATCGACATTGGCTAAAGCTTTGATCGCATTTACTGCTCCAAAAGAAACAGCTGAAGCGCCTGCACATACGATGTCCTTCCCGTGCTCTGCGAAGTCCGCATGCCCTTTCATTGTAAACGACCGGATGAATCCTTCTTTCGAACGATGGATGGTCACATGTATCATATGAAACAGCCTTTATTATGCATTAATTTTTTCAATGACAACTTTTGTGTACGGTTGGCGATGACCTTGTTTTCTACGGTAATTTTTTTTCGGTTTATATTTAAAAACGATAATTTTCTTACCTCGGCCATGCTTTTCAACTTTTGCCGTAACCGTAGCTCCTTCTACCAGCGGGTTACCTACCTTTACGTTGTCTCCTCCAACGAAAAGCACCTTATCAAAAGTAACTGTTTCACCTTCTTGAGCGTCTAATTTTTCCACATAAATGGCTTGACCCTCTTCAACTTTCACTTGTTTCCCGCCAGTTTCAATGATTGCGTACATATTCTGCACCTCCTATTTAACTAAGACTCGCCAGATTAGGGTGTCGGATAACCGAGCTTCTAACCCAAACTGAGCGGTTGTAGCACGGGTGCTACAAAAAACAATAACAAATTGATCTTAACAAAATATGAATGTATATGTCAATACATTTTGGAGATCCGTAAAGCCACTTCCTCTTTTGTTCCCCATTGGCGAATTTCGAATCCTTTTACATGATCGGAAGGACTGAAGAAAATCTTCATGCCTATTAGTTCTTCAAGCTTTTTTAAATGTTTCTCATATTCACATGTAAAAAAATCGCAAACTTCTGGGGCCGCTTCTACAAGGACGGCTTCGTCATCTGATCCAGCATGTTCAAGAAGGGTTCTTTCAAGTTCAAAAGCAATGCTTTCAACCGTCCTTTTTCTTCCTGTTCCGCCGCATGCTGGACATGGTTCGAGCAAAAGCTCGGAAAGAGATTTTCGAGTTTTTTTCCTTGTTAATTGCAATATATTTAATTCGGTAAAACCGATGACTTTTGTGAAAATGCGGTCCTTTTCCAATTCTTTTTGAAACAATCTCAAAATCCGGCTTCGATCTTCCTTCTCCATATCAATAAAATCGATCAAAATGATTCCGCTCAAATTTCTTAATCTTAACTGCCGGGCAATTTCTTTTGCCGCTTCCTCATTGGTTTTTAAAACCGTATCTCGGTACGTATTTTTCCCCGAAAATTTCCCTGTATTAACATCAATGACAATCATTGCTTCCGTTTCTTCAATTACGATAAACGCGCCGTTTTTTAGCCAAACAATTTTTTTCAGCGCCTTTTCGATTTCATGTTCGATTGCATAATAAGAAAAAATATTTTCGTTTTCGGAATAAAAATCAATGGAAAATGGGAACAAATCTCCGTAATTTTTTTTCAATTCTTTTACAGTGCTTATGTCATCAATGACAATTTCATCCAATACATGCGGTGAAATTTCAGCGATAATTTGCTCTACAAAACTTTCTGAACCGAATAATAAGCTTGGCACTTTTTTGCTTTTCAGCTGTTGTTCAAAACTGCTCAGCATGTCATCGAACCATTTTTTTATTGTTTGGTCATCCGCTCTTTCAGCAGCAGTTCGGAAAACGATGCCCCCTTTGTTTGAGCATAACGTTTCCCCGAGAAGCTGCAATCTTTTTCTTTCTTCCTGGGAAATAATTTTTTTGGAAATTGCTACCGAGCGGCCAAAGGGCTGATATACAAAAAAAGGGGATCGCAATTCAATATTCATTGTGACTTTAGGGCCTTTAAATTCTCCTGATTCTTTTACAACTTGAACGATTACCTCTTCACCTTGAGAAATAAAATGTCGGACATTTTTATTTTTTAATGCCTCATTCGTTCGGGACGTCTCAAAATATGACATAATGTCATTCCGGTGAAGATAGCCGTTTCTTCCCTGACCTAAATCAACAAAAACAGCCTCCATACCAGGAAGGACTTTTGTTACTTTTCCTTTATAAATGTTGCCGACAATCGTGTTTTTTTCTTTTATCCATACTTCCGCCAGTCGTCCGTTTTCCAACAATGCAATGCGTTCATCATCCGTTTTTTTATTTATAATTAATTGCCGCAACCCAACAACCTCTTTTCATGTATTGTTTCCTATTTCAATATCATGTTTTCCTGCAGGCGTCAATAAACGTACTGTAAATCGCCCATTTTTCTGTCCGTCTTTTTTTCCGAAAAAAAACTGTGCAGCAGCTCATTTTCATCAAGCTGAAAAAGTTTTTTTCCATCGTCCTCCACAATAATAGGGTGCTTGCAACCCCGCTGAAATTTCAGCAGCACGTGGTAAATCAAATCATCGCGATCAACAATGATCGGCTTTAACACTGTAAACGCTTGATGATTTCCATAATACCTTTCCATCAAGAAGCGAATATATACAAATTGTCTTTGTTTATATTCCGTATAAATGGAGTGGACGATAAAGGCTGCGATAATCCACCCGCTTAAAAGAGTAGGGTTAAAAAAAAGCAAAAAAAGGAACAAACATGAAAAAACAACTGCAGATATGCGAAGCATTTCCTTATGAGCAACTGAAAAAGGTTTTTGTTTGCTCAGCAAAATAAAAAGAAGCTTTCCTCCATCAAGGGGCCAAATGGGAACAAGATTAAAAAGGAAAATAGACATATTAAAAAAAATAAACATTTCATATGTAGAGTCGTTTATGAAATTCGCTTCCCAAAAAATCCATGCAGCTATTTGCATCCATAAATGCTGAATCGGTCCAGATATAACAACAAACAGATCTTCTTTCAAGGGACGATTTCCATGCTCCTCCATTTCCACTACACCGCCAAAAGGAAGAAGCTGAATGGACTTGATCCTCCATGAAAAAAAACTGGCGCAAACAGCATGCCCCATTTCATGAATAAAAACTATTGAGAAAAGGATGCAAAGAGCTTTAAATTGCGCTGTCATTGCTCCGATTGCAATCAACACCCAAAAGATAGGATGAATATGTATTTTCGACAATAAGGAAAAATATTTATTCAAATGAGATCACCTGACTCGGGTCAATAAATGTGTCGCCCTTTTTTATGGCAAAATAGTATGTTCCATGCTGGTTTTGGCTTTGCTTTACTTTGCCTACAGGTTTTCCTGTTTCGACAAAGTCATACAGCGCTACATTTAGCTCTTCCAGGTTCCCATACCAGGTTTCTATTCCATCAGCATGTTGAATCACCACAGTCAGACCAGTATCCTCCTTCTTTCCAGCTTCAATAACAATTCCTTCATTCATGGCCTCTACCGTTTTATTATTTGTTTCGATCATCACGCCTTGCCCGGTATCTTTAAAGCTCTGAAGCACCTTTCCTGATGCCGGAACCGCATATTGACTTTCTTTAGATCCACTTTCTTCTTTCGATTGTTTTTTCAAAAACGCTAATGGATTCCCAAATTGTTCTTCGTACCATTTGGAAACATATGCAAAGTTAAACTCCTTTTCCATCACATGGCTGACGAAATCTCTAGCTTTCAGAAATTCTGCCCGGTCATTTTTAAAAATAATACCGATCATCAGGACGATGCAGGCAGAGATTAGCAATTTTGTTATAAAAACGTCCGAACGGAACAATGGATGAAAATTTTTACTTCCTTCTGCCTCTACATAAAGAGGGGAGTCCGCGTCAACTTGCACGTTTTCTTGTGTGATTTGATTGATAAATGGAACAGATGTATCATCACTGCTGCTTGAACTGCTCGAAAGCATGCTGTTCATTCTTTTTCGTTTACGCTTTGCTATTCGTTTTTTTATTTCTTTTGCTCGACGATTCATCATCCATCATCCTTTTGCAATTTTGTACAAGTTTATGCCCTGTCCTTACCGTTTATGACAATAAAGCCATTTTGCATTTCTTAAAGCGATATCTAGGCAAATGTTTATCTTTGACCTTGATAAAGAACTTTTACCTACAACCTAGTAAGTAGGTTCTTCACTGTTTTCTGGTTCAAAGGAATACTGGATGAAGCAAAATAAAATATGGCGCTATCCGAGAAAAGCAAAATTTTGAAATCAAAAAGAAGACCACAAAATGCTTTTGTCGTCTTCTTTTTGAAATAGTAGTATATGGTGAATTAACACAAAAGCTAGACTGCCTTTTATTTGAAGCCGCTTAACGAAATAGGTTGACTAGTTCATTGATCGATAAAATGAAAAATAAAACAATATTTAAACTCAAAAGTACGTTGAAAAACCATTTATTTCGATCTTCCTTATGAGGAAGATGCTTTTTACTATTAAGCAAATAGATAAGGGTCAGCGCCAGAAAGGGCATAAATAGCGCACCAAGGGCACCATACAAAATAATGAGGCTCACAGGTTTTCCTATAAAATGCAAGAGCATTGGCGGGAATGTTAACCAAAAAACAAAAAATTTATAAGCTTTTGTCTTACTTAATTGTTCTTTATTCACATCATGTTTTTTAACTGTATAGACAAAATCAGCAAATAAATAAGAGACGCCATTCCAAACACCTAATACTGATGTAAAGGAAGCTGACCAAAAACCGATGAGAAATAAGATACGTACAGTTGGGGACAGCTCGTTTCCTAAAATGGTAGCAAATGATATGAGACCTTGCTCACCGTTAATGTTTGTATTCGTTCCATATAGTAATGCAGCCCCTAAAATTAATAAAGAAATTGTAAAAACTGCTGTAGTAATATAGGCAATCATGGAGTCAAATCTAACGTAGCGGAGGTAGGATCGATCCTTCCAATTGTTTTCCTGCAGCCAATAGCCATAAGACGCCATGGTAATGGATCCGCCAACTCCCCCAATTAATCCGAGTGCGTAAAGCAGTGACCCTTTCGGCAACGCCGGAACAGCAGTGTCCATGATATCAGAAAGTTCCGGCAGAACAATAACAGCTGAGCCGACAACCGAAATAAACATAAGTAGAATTAAAAGATTCATAACTTTTTCAAATAGCTTATATTGCCCCATCCATGTTAATAAAAAACCTAACAAACCGCTTATAACCGCCCATACCCATAAAGGCAAGACAGGAAATAATGCAGACAGAGCCAATGCACAAGATGAAGTCGCAGCCGCTCCATAAACAAATCCCCAAATAACCGAATAAACGCCAAAATAGCTTGTTGCCCATAATCCCATAGAATGCCAGCCTTCTAAAATAGTTTTTCCAGTCAGCAAATGATATCGGCCAACACCCTCATTTAAGGCAAATTTTAAAATAGCCCCGATAATGATTGCCCATAAAAAGACAAGTCCAAAATTTGTACCGGCAACTAAGGCAGCAACTAGATCACCGGCTCCGACGCCCGTTGCTGCGACAATTAACCCCGGACCAACGGCCGGCCACTTTTTTGTGGATTTGCCATGTTCCATCACTGTCACCTTCCATCTGAGATTTGAACGTAGAAATGAGTCATCTAATATTTCTTATGAATGATCTTTCTCATTAGGGAATATAAATGTGCATGAATCAATTGCTGGATGAACATATTTTCGCATCATGCTGTTATATCTAGTTTTAGCAATTGTTCATCCATGCGAAACTTTCTCATTTATAGTTCTTATGTAAAGAATTCATATTTTATTAATTGAATATTCTGTATTTTTAAGTCGATCGTTTTCATTGCTCTTGTATCAGCTGTTTGAAATGATTTCTCGCACCTGTCTCCTTCCCTTTGTAAACGATTACGACTGTAGAAATAAACATTTACATATCACTTCAATTTTGAAATAATTCTAATTGAAAATCATTATTATTAAGGAGGCATCAGAAATACCAATGGAAACATACAAAGTAGCCAATATAATTAAAGAGCGTCGATCGATTAAAGAATTTAAGAAAGATCCAATCCCTAAAGAAGTAATATGTGAATTATTAAATACGGCTGTTTGGGCTCCTAATCATGGATTAAGAGAGCCATGGCGGTTCGTGCTGTTTATGAATGAAGGAAAAGAAAAATTAGTTGCTGCTATTGCACAAGAAACGAACAATGGAAAAAATATCGATCGATTACGAGAAAAGCTGCTGCCGATTCCAGCACATTTATTGGTAATCATGAAAGAGGATCCGCGTCAAAAGCAGTGGGAGGAGGATTTAAAAGCGACAAGTGCATTAATCCAAAATTTTCAACTAGCTGCATGGGAAAAAGGTATTGGCGTTATATGGAAAACAGGTGCTTATATTTATTCACCATCTTTCCGACAAAAAGTTGGAGTAGAACCAGGAGAAAAAATTGTCGGCCTTCTACATATTGGCTATCCTGCCTCAATCCCAGAACCAAAACAGCGGACAAACGCAGAAGAAAAATTGACGATTATTGAATCATATTGAAAGGGAAAAGATTCAAGAGGAAATATTTTGTACAGCCTTCAAAAAATCTCCCACCTCAAGAGATAGAAGAAAAAAACGATCAGCAGGTGGGAGATATATCAGTGTGATGGCAGTGATTCTAATGTGTGCAAAGAAAAAAGCTAATGCTTTATTCAAGGAAGTGTGATTTTTAAATTGATTAGGATTAAGCACGTACTCCAAAAAATTTTTTGATTTTTGCGATAACACCTTTTTCAGGCTCATCTAATGATTGAAGCGGAACCGCTTCACCTAAAATTCTTCTCGCAATATTGCGGTAGGCAATGGAAGCACGATTGTCAGGGTTCATTACAATCGGTTCACCATTATTAGACGCTTTTATTACCTCATCATCATCAATTACAATCCCCAACAAATCAATAGAAAGATGGCTGACAATTTCATCGACATCCAGCATATCACCGTTTTTCATTAAATGATTTCGGATCCGATTAATAATTAATCGTGGCGGCTCAATATCTTCCTTCTCCAGCAAACCGATAATTCGATCCGCATCTCTCACAGCGGAAACTTCTGGTGTTGTCACGACAATCGCTTGATCCGCACCGGATACGGCATTTTTATATCCTTGTTCAATCCCGGCAGGACAGTCGATAATAATATAATCAAAATCTTGTTTTAGCTGATCAATTAATTTTTTCATCTGCTCAGGTGTTACGGCAGTTTTATCGCTAGTTTGCGCTGCAGGCAGCAAATAAAGAAAATCATTAAAGCGTTTATCTTTTACGAGAGCTTGATGAATTTTGCATCGTTCTTGGACAACATCAACTAAATCATAAATAATCCTGTTTTCCAATCCCATGACAACATCGAGGTTCCGCAAGCCGATATCTGTATCAACTAGACAAACTTTCTTTCCCATAATGGCAAGGGCTGTACCAACATTTGCAGAAGTTGTTGTTTTGCCGACCCCGCCCTTGCCAGAAGTGACCACAATTGCCTCACCCATTCATTATTCCCCCTTCAAGCCTAGTTAAATTGGGTCTCAGATGAGCTAATTGTTGAATCCGTTCAATAATGATTGTCCCATTTTCATCAATATATGCGCATTCCATATCATTTCGAAATGATGGCTCCTTCTGATCGGGTGGCCTACTTAAAATATCGGAGATCCTCAGCTGTGTCGGCTTCATCAAGGAGGCGGCAATCACTGCATTTCGATTCCCTTCAAAACCAGCATGAGCTATGCCTTTTAAAGCCCCCATGACAAAAATATTGCCCGTTGCCATGACTGTCCCGCCAGGGTTGACATCTCCTATCAGCAACAAATCCCCTCTAATTTTCAACACTTGCCCAGAACGGACGACTTTAGCAACTGAGATAACATCTGCTTCCTCTTTCCACTTCAACGCCTCTTCCTTTGAGATGACATTTGAATCAATTGCATCGACAATTAAATTTCTTTTTTTTCTTATTACGTCTTTTATTTTCTCTTCTTGTTCCTCCGTCAAAAAACGATTTCCAGCCTTTATCGTCACCCTGATCATCGGTTCATTTTCCTGAACATACTGCCTTTTGGAGAGCATCGAATCCAGTTCATTCACAATATCATGAAACGAACAGGAATCATCTAAATATAATGTCAATCCATCCTTTGTGCCTTTAATCGTTACATAATATGGTCTTTGAGCTTTCACGAAGTTCACCCCAACAAAAATCTATTTCGACAGCAATAACAAAAACTCCTCTATCAAACTTTAAAACTTAATCGTTGTGTTCACCTATTTTCAAGCCCAAAACGAATTTCTTTAAAGGATAGATTAACACACAAGCTAATACAAAATTCAGAGCAAGTGTCGGTAGCAGGCGATCAATTGTAAACAATTGCAGAGGAACAGCTGTCATCCCGATTAGTAAATAAATACCGTATGTGAAAAATTCAAGCAATGCAACGGAAAGCTCAGTTAAAAAAATTAAAACAAAAATATTGGGATTGAGCACCCGCAAAGCTTGCATCACTAAATATGCCAAGGTCGGAAATGCGAAAGCATATATGCCGATAACTTGCGTGTAAACAACATCGAACAATAAACCGAAAACAATTCCATAAATGACGGCAATTTTCCGAGAGCCGTACGCCGCCAAGATGACAATCATCAATAGTAAAAGATGGGGAACTGCCACTTGATGATCTGAAAGAAAAGGGATCGGAACAAGATCAACGATGATGCTTTCCAATACGAAAATAAACATAACCATTACGGGGAGGAAAAATGTTCTCAAGAGTCTTCCTCCTCTTCCAATTGATTGATATCAACTGTTGGAAGAACCCGCTCGATGATCATGACACGATCTATATCATAAAAGTCAGCTGATGGGGTTATATAAGCTATCTTTGTTAATCCGTACGAATCAAGTTCGACTTTTTTTACTTTTCCGATCACTAAACCTTCAGGAAACACTCCGCCAAGGCCAGAAGTCGCTACAATTTGATTTTCTTTTATTTGGGCATTTGATTCAATGATGTTCATTTCAAGAGCATTTTCCTGCTCACTGTAGCCGACAATGAGGCCGAATACCTTTCCGTTATTCGTATGAACCATTGCTGAAATCCGGTTTTTTCTGTCGGAAGCACTTAAAAGCTGAACGGTGGACGTAAATTCAGAAGTATTTTTCACTTTCCCGATCAATCCTTTTGCCGTTATAACCGCCATGTCTTTTTTGATTCCGTGCTGTTCGCCTTTATCAATTTTGATATAATCATGCCAACGATCAGGATTTCTTGCGATGACTGTCCCTTGGATCGACTTATATTTTCTTATATCGTTATCAGCAGATAATTTTAATTCTTCTTTTAATTGTCTGTTTTCCTGTTCTAATTCCTGCAGCTTTTCCTCCAATTGAATATAATTATTCAGTTGTTTGCGAAGCAGCTCGTTTTCTTCGTATGTATTTTTTAAATGATTCAAATTCTCAAAGAAGCCCGCAATATATTGTGCGGGCTGATGAAATACCTTCTGGACTAGTCCAACCGAATCTTGAATAAACTTCTCCTGCCACGAAAGATTGCGGTCTTCCTTTAGGGAAAAACCAATCAATGCCACCAAAATAATGATCCCGACAAGGAGCACAATTAATCGTTTATTTAGAAAAAATTGTGGCATGATTTACACCTCTAACTTATCTGTGGTCTTTTGCACGATTTTTGAATAGGTGGATATGTTCAAGAGCTTTTCCTGTTCCGACCGCTACACAATCAAGAGGATTTTCCGCAATGATTACAGGCATTTTTGTTTCGTCGCTTATAACTTTGTCTAAATTGCGAAGAAGGGCGCCCCCACCCGTTAAAACAATTCCTCGATCCATAATATCCGCCGCAAGTTCAGGCGGAGTTTTTTCCAAAGTAATTTTTACAGCATCTACGATCGCATAGACAGTATCGCGTAATGCCTCTGAAATTTCTGTCGCAGTAATTTCAATCGTTTTCGGAAGGCCTGTTAACAAATCTCTTCCGCGAATTTCCATGTTTTCAACACCTTCCGGAGCGCTTGCAGAACCGATTTCAAGCTTCACCGCTTCCGCTGTCCGATCACCAATCATTAAGTTGTAGGTTTTACGGATATAGTTAATGATGGCTTCATCCATTTCATCACCGGCAACACGGATAGATTGGCTTGTCACAATTCCGCCGAGAGAAATGATGGCAACTTCCGTTGTTCCCCCGCCGATGTCTACAACCATGCTTCCGGTCGGTTCCCAAACTGGAAGGTTGGCTCCAATAGCAGCCGCAAATGGCTCTTCGATCGTATACGCATCTCTAGCGCCTGCTTGTCTCGTTGCATCAATGACCGCACGTTCTTCAACCGCAGTTATTCCCGAAGGAACACAAACCATCACATAAGGTTTTCGCGAAAAAATACCTGCATTTTTTGTTGCCTGTTTTATGTAGTATTTCATCATCGTAGCAGTCGTTTCATAATCAGCAATCACTCCGTCTTTCATTGGTCGAAGTGCTACAACATTTCCAGGCGTACGCCCGATCATATTTTTTGCATCATTACCAACTGCAACAATTTGCTTTGTATCAGTTTGCAAAGCAACAACAGATGGTTCACGCACTACAATACCTTTTCCCTTCACAAACACTAACGTATTGGCTGTCCCTAAATCTATTCCAAGGTCTCTCGTACCAATTCCAAACATAGCTGTTGTATCTCCCTTTCTTCCAAAATAAATACGTTTTTATATTCATGTAAATGTCTAATCATTATTGAAAAAACCCATAAATTATATTATAACGTAATTTTTCAAAAAAAAAAGTGCTATCAATACCCTGCGTAAAATAAAAATTTGCGAGGTATTTTTCATGAAACTTGATGAAAAGCTGATCATTGTGTTGGACGCCTCAAAAATTTTTACTAAAAAATTTTCCTAGTGGAGAATAGAGGATGAAAAATAGATGTCACAGCATATACCGCCCGTATGAAAACCTTGATTTAATTTATCCATTGAGAATAATAACTTAAAAATATTACAAGTCCATACAAAAAATATTATTTTATGTTTACAAATCCCCCCTTTGCACTCTTTATTAGCGACGGTTTAGAATGTCATAAAAAATAATGGTTTTTTCAGTTGATTGTGTTTCAATTCAAATGACTCCAATAAAGTATTACATAACAATTCTGCCGAAGTTTCAAGTTCATCTATTATTGAAAATCACTAAAATATGAGCTTTTTCTCCAACTTTGGCTCTTCTTATGTCGCAAACCCTTTGTAATGCGGACATCATTTGGAGCCCGCGAGGCCGTGCAAATGTTTTTTGAAATTCCTTTTATCATGCACTTATGCGTTGTAATAACGTCACTGCCCCGCTTCAAGCAGCTTTTTATCGTACTTTGCGAGACTGGTCAGTATGTTATATACCGTTGTGCTGTCTCCCATCTGTCCCCCTGCAAATTCAGCAAGACGGTGGTTGTTCGCATTACGTGTCTAGAAGCGCAAAAATCTGTCCGAAAAAGCGCTAGCAGTTCAGAATCCAAAGCTATTAACTGTAATACGTGTTAGGATTGATTTTAAATGAAGGCATACTTTTTCACCCATTTATAACTCGGGAAAATAAGTTTTTTAACCATATAAAGTGTGTAAAAATAACTCCTTTTTCGCAATGACAAAATTTTGGGTGAAATGTAATGATTATACATATAAGTGGTTTTCATAAAACTTTGTTGCTGGAACTGAGGTAGAATGACTAGAGTAAAATGAATTGTTATTTTTCAATAATAAGTTAGCTGGTCTGATGCAGTTGCCAAAAAAAGAACATCAATACAAATTCAAGTGCACAATCACATAGGCAGCAGTGCGACGAGGATCTTAACTTCAGAAGTCTGTAATCTTAAATGAAAACATGCTTCCTTACAATTCATTATAAAAGACAGGAGCATCATATGAGTAATATAAAATAGAACCTTATATATGAAAGTTTTCCAATAAAGTAAAGGGATGCTATTGATTATATATCAAGCCATTCTCCATCAGCAATAGATATTCAAAGATAAAAATTCATAAAACTGCGAATGTCATTTTTAAGCTTAAAAAATTGGAAGTCATTTATCAATAATTTCATAGATCTAATCTTCACACATCATAAAAAGAGGTGCACTTCATATCCAGTGCACCCCAACAATTGACATAGAACCTTTTAAAAAAACGTTATAAATATCCCTTTTCTTTTAAACTGACGTATTTACGCTCTCCGATTATGATATGATCTAAAAGTTCAATCCCGATCAACTTTCCGCATTCGGACAAGCGCCTCGTGACTTCGATATCCTCTTTGCTTGGGGAGGGATCTCCTGATGGATGATTATGGATACAAATAAAAGATGCAGCTGAACATTTCAATGCCTCCTTGAAGACTTCTCTTGGGTGAACAATTGATGTATTTAAACTGCCAATGAAAATCGTTTGCTTATGCAGCACTTGGTTTTTTGTGTTTAAATATAAACCTACGAAATGCTCTTGTTTTAAAAAGCGCATTTCTTCCATGACATAATTGGAGGCATCTTGCGGAGAACGAATGACATACCGATCTTCGTATGCGAGCTGATGAATTCTTTTTCCCAACTCTAATGCTGCTATAATTTGCACCGCTTTTGCTTTTCCAATGCCGGGTATGCCCATAATTTCCTGAACTGACGCCTCTTTTAACATTCTAAGACCGCCGAATGTTTTTAAAAGCTTATTCGCCAGTTCAAGCACTGATTCTCCCTTTGTCCCTGTTCTCAATAAAATTGCCAGCAGTTCATGGTTGGAAAGGCCTTTTGGTCCGTTGTGTATCAATCGTTCCCTCGGTCTTTCTTCTTCTGGAAAATCTCGAATAGCGAGCATATCTTTCCCCCTTGTTTGTTACCAGTGAAATCCAAAATTTTTTAATTCTCTGTACAGTCTTGAAACAGGAAGACCGACAACTGTAAAATAATCGCCATCAATTTTTTTCACTAGCAATGAGCCGAAATGTTGAATTCCATAAGCACCCGCCTTGTCCATCGGTTCGTTTGTCTCAATGTATTCCAGGATTTCATCGTCTGAAAGCGGCCAAAAAGTAACTTTTGTTGATTCAGAAAATGTTGTATGCTTTTCACCATGAATAATCGAAACTGCTGTTAAAACAGTATGTGTTTTCCCAGAAAGTGATTTTAACATGTAATAGGCGTCACGGCGGTCTTTCGGTTTTCCTAGTATTCGATTTTCGAGGATCACCGCCGTATCTGCTCCGATGACATATGCATCTTTATACCTTTCGGCTACATGAAAGGCTTTTTGAAAGGCAAGTTTTTGAATGGCTTTTTCGGGTTCAGCTTCTTCGTCCAGCCTCTCTTCCAAATTGCTTTCAATCACAGCAAATGGTATTCCTAACAGCTTGAGGAGTTCTTTTCTTCGCGGAGAGCTTGATGCAAGTATGAGGCGTTCCATTTTTATTTCATCCTTTCAACCAATACTATCCGTATGTTATCAAAAAAGGCTTTTGCAAACAATTTTTCAAAAAAGAATTATCTAATCGCCATTAATAAAAACATTTATTCAATTTACAGAAAAAACTACATTATCTAAGGAAAACTGCTTGTGAAAATAAAAAAAGAAAACGAATGCTCGAGCAAACGCTTTCCCGTTATCAAGAAAGTTTTTCAAAAAAATCTAGCAGCGACTGCTGCAGGCTCCATAGCTGTTCATTTGCCGATTTTTCTGTTTGCAGTTTTTTTACTGCTGCCAAAATTGAATCGTCTTTTATTTGACCAGCCTCATTTAATAATGACTCTACTTTCTCTTGTTCCGGGGCGGTTCCATTCACAAAAGACGAAGACAGCTTCAGCATCTCCTCAACGACCGTTTTTGTTTTTTCGTTTTCCACCTTTCCTTCCCATTTCATCTTTTTCACAAACGTTTCAATTTGATGTGATTCAGCCATGTTTTTCAACTCTTCTGCTGTCTTTTTATCCAACGCTGCCCCAACGAATACGTAATGATCGCCGCCTTGTGAAACGATAACAGAAGGCAATCCTTTAGCCTTTATCTGCCCGCTGACGGTTTCCGCCCCTTCTTTTTTTGTAAATTTTCCGGCTTGTACCATATAAACTTCAAAAACGATGTTTTCCGCACCGCTTGGCGCTGAAGCATTGCTAACGTTCTGTCTGTGAGGAGACTTTGACACATCCTTCAATTCAGATGATACAGGCATTGAATCGTTTGAAATAAATTGCAGGGCTAAAACCCCAAAACTCAGTCCAAGAATAACAGCAAATATGATCGATATCACATAATTTTTTATTTTAGGAGGCAGCGTTCTGCTATGGTTCTTTGAGAAGGCTATTTTCGGGTTTTCTTTCTTATCCTCCTCATCATCCGGCAAAATCCAAGGAAAAGATGTCTCCTCTTCGTTCTTATCCTCTGATGCTGCCATTTCTTTTTCAGCCTTCACCTTTTCCTCCCAGCTGGATACTTTTAATTGTTTGCCAGTTTCACTTGGTTCAGCAGAAACATCCGTATCGTTGGAAAAATTGTTTTCCTGACCGTTGATTTTAATGGTTATTTTCGATGATGGCTTGTCCAAAATGATCACCGCCCTTTTTATGCTGGACAAACTTTTTTTTTATGCTAACATATGTAAAATAAAAAAGAACGAGACATTTGTCGCCTCGTTCATAATTGTTGTCGTTATTTTTCGACATCCTCGTACTCATGAGCTATGTTTTATATGTTTTCTCACTTCACCGATAAAATAAAGGGAACCTGTAATAATGAGAACCGTTTCGTCATCCATTGTGTTGATAATCTTTTCATAGGCAAGCTCCCAATTGTCTTCATACTCTTTATCCTTCATGTCGCAAGCCTCGTATAATTCTTTCGCATCAGCTGCTTTCGGGAAATGAAAGGTTGTAAAAATGATTCGATTTGCTATTTGTGCAGCCTGCTCGATCATTTCTTTATATTGCTTGTCCTTCACACAAGAAAATAACATGATGATTTTCTTATCAGGGTAAAACTTTTGTACAGTTTCTTTCAACGCTGCCATTCCTTCCGGATTATGTGCTCCGTCCAAAATGACTCTCGGTTTTTCCTTTACTTCTTCAAACCGCCCTTTCCAAAAAGTGCGCTTCAGTCCTTCCTGTATATGCTCCTCCTCAATGATAAACGAATAATAAACTCTTAAATAATCAAGCGTCATGACACTCAGTGCAGCATTGATCGCTTGATGGTTTCCTTTCATCTGTAATGAAAGGCTGTTATATCGTTTAAAGGGGGTTTGTACAAAAAATTCATCAAAATCTCCTGCGTGAAAATCCCTAGTAAGCCAATAATGCTTTGCTTTTTTTTCTTTTGCAACACGCTCAATGACATCAAGGGCTTCCTTTTGTTCCACAGCTGTAATGACAGGAACTCCGTTTTTAATAATGCCTGCCTTTTGCTCTGCAATCTCTTCTATCGTTGAGCCAAGGATGTTTAAATGATCATGTCCAATCATTGTAATCACTGAAAGAATAGGATTCGCAATATTCGTAGAATCCCATTTTCCCCCGAGTCCTGTTTCTAATAAAACAACATCCGGCACGTTGATTTTACCAAAATAATAAAACATCATCGCAGTAATGACTTCAAACTCTGTCGGTGCTCCAAGCTCCGTTTTCTCAAGCTCGTCAACAACCGGTTTGATCACATTGGATAGCTGCAATATTTCCTCTTCAGAAATGGGATTGCCATCTATCGTAATTCGTTCATTGAATGATTCCAAATAAGGCGAGATGAAAGCACCTACTTTATATTCAGCGGCTTTTAACACCTCTTGCATAAAAGCAATCGTTGATCCTTTCCCGTTTGTTCCGGCTACATGAATGAAGCGGCATCTTCTTTCCGGATGATCAAGCTTTTCCATCATCCATTCCATTCGCTGGAGACCAGGCTTTATTCCAAAGGTTAGGCGGGAATGTATCCACTTGAGTGCTTCTTCATATGTTTGAAACATATAAATTCCCCTCCTTGAACTCTCGAACATTTTCAATGAATTTGAATGGCCGGATGTATCATAAACGTTTTGATGGAAGAAAATCCGGGGCATACCCGGATTTGTTTTAGCCTTTCAGCTCCTGAAGTCGTTTTAACACCGCCTGCTGTTTTTCTAAATAGTCCTTTTCTTTTGCCCTCTCTTCTTCTACGACTTCTTTCGGTGCTTTTTTAATAAATCCTTCATTGGCAAGCTTTTTCTGAACGCGCTCGACTTCTTTATTCCATTTCTCTAATTCTTTTTCAAGCCGTTTGATTTCTTCTTCCACATTAATGAGTCCTTCAAGAGGAAGAAATACTTCTGCCCCGCTCACAACAGCTGTCATAGCCTTGTCAGGAGCTTCAATGTTTGTATCAATTGTTAATGAGCTAGGATTGCAAAATCTCTCTAAATAGCTGCGGTTTTTCTCCAACTGGTTTTTAACTTCTTCACTATGAGCATGAATGATCATATTCACCTGCTTCTTCATCGGCGTGTTCACTTCAGCGCGAATATTACGGACTGAGCGAATCACATCAACTAAAAGCTTCATTTCGTTTGCAGCTTTTTCATCAGAAAGCTCCTGACGTACAACCGGCCATGATGCAATTGTAATCGATTCTCCCTGATGAGGAAGGTGCTGCCAAATTTCTTCTGTTATAAACGGCATAAAAGGATGAAGGAGTCGCAATGTTTGATCTAACACATATGCCAAAATGGAACGAGTTGTCTTTTTCGCTTCCTCATCATTTCCGTACAGCGGAATTTTTGCCATTTCAATATACCAGTCGCAAAAATCATCCCAAATAAAATTGTACAGCACCCGACCGGCTTCGCCAAATTCATATTTTTCCGCAAGTCTTGTGACAAGCTCAATCGTTTCATTTAACCGTGTGAGAATCCATTTATCTACCACTGATTTTTTTCCGTTTAAATCAATTTCTTCATATGTTAAACCGTTCAAATTCATCAGTACAAAGCGGGAGGCGTTCCATATTTTATTGGCAAAATTCCACACGGCTTCTACTTTTTCAAAGCTGAATCTTAAATCCTGCCCTGGGCTTGAGCCGGTAGCTAAAAAGTAGCGCAAAGAGTCCGCACCGTATTTGTCAATAACATCCATCGGATCGACGCCATTGCCTAATGATTTGCTCATTTTTCTTCCTTCTGAATCGCGTACAAGTCCATGAATCAAAACATCTTTAAACGGTCTTTTCCCAGTAAACTCCAATCCTTGGAAAATCATCCGTGAAACCCAAAAGAAAATAATGTCATACCCGGTAACAAGGACATCTGTCGGATAATAGCGTTTATAATCTTTTGCCTCTTTATCAGGCCAGCCCATTGTTGAAAACGGCCATAAAGCAGAGCTGAACCATGTATCTAACACATCTGGATCCTGCTCCCAATTTTCAATATCTTTAGGCGGCTCATGATCAACATAAACTTCGCCTGTTTCCTTATGATACCAAGCTGGAATGCGATGTCCCCACCATAACTGACGGGAAATACACCAGTCGCGAATGTTTTCCAGCCAATGCAAATACGTTTTTTCAAATCGTTCAGGAATAAAATGAACTTTCCCTTCTGTTTTCTGAAGGTTCAAAGCAGCTTCGGCCAAAGGCTTCATTTTCACAAACCATTGAGTTGATAAATACGGCTCGATAACTGCTCCGCTTCGTTCACTATGGCCTACGGAATGGATATGCTCTTCAATTTTAAATAAAATTCCTTCCTCCTGCAGGTCTTTCACCAACTGCTTCCGGCATTCAAAGCGATCCATTCCTTCATATTTTCCCGCTTTTTCATTCATTGTCCCGTCTTCATTCATGACTAATATTCTTTCTAAATTGTGGCGGTTTCCGATTTCAAAGTCGTTCGGATCGTGTGCAGGAGTTATTTTTACTGCTCCTGAACCGAATTCCATATCGACATATTCATCTGCGACGATCGGAATTTCCCGTCCTGTTATTGGCAGCTTCACTGTTTTTCCGATTAAATGCTTATACCTATCATCATCAGGATGAACTGCCACTGCTGTATCCCCAAGCATCGTTTCCGGGCGAGTGGTCGCGACTTCAATATATCCGGATCCATCAGCCAGCGGATATTTTAAATGATAAAGTGCCCCTTTCACTTCTTTATAAATGACTTCGATATCGGAAAGGGCTGTTTTTGTCACCGGATCCCAGTTAATAATGTACTCTCCTCGGTAAATAAGACCTTTTTTATAAAGCGATACAAAAACCTCTCTTACAGCTTTTGAAAGACCTTCATCAAGGGTGAACCTCTCTCTTGTGTAGTCAAGACCTAGGCCTAATTTTGCCCATTGTTTGCGAATATGGTCTGCATATTCTTCCTTCCATTTCCATGTTTCTTCTACAAATTTTTCCCGCCCGAGATCATACCGACTTTTCCCTTCTTCGCGCAGTTTTGCTTCCACCTTGGCTTGTGTGGCGATTCCCGCATGATCCATCCCTGGCAGCCACAAAACATCGTACCCTTGCATTCGCTTCATTCGGGTAATAATATCTTGAAGAGTTGTATCCCATGCATGTCCAAGGTGAAGCTTACCGGTGACGTTTGGCGGAGGAATAACGATCGTGAAAGGAGTTTTCCCCTCATCATCTTTTGCTTCAAAAAATTTTCCCTCGAGCCAAAATGCATACCGATCCTCTTCAACCGTTTTCGGATCGTATTTTGGGGAAAGAGTGATTTGTGAATTCGACATATTTATGAAAACCTCCTTATTTTCATTCTAAAATATAAAAACTCCTTCCATCCTAAAAGGACGAAAGGAGATGTTTTCGCGGTACCACCTTTTTTCACAGATACGTCTGTGCACTTCTTTCAGGTAACGGCTAATGCCGGCTCCCTTTACTAAAAGCTTTCAAGGAAGCTGCTCCAGGGCGACTTTCCAACGGGATCTCCTAGGAAATCTTCCAGCTTGCGATTTCCCTCTCTGGAAGGAGTCGTTCGTTGTACTACTCCCCTTCAACACATTTTCACAAACTATATAAATTTCTATATTTAATAGTACTAAAAAATTGTTTTTTTCGTCAATATTTTCCCCATCTTCCTTAACCTTTAAACAAAAATCACAAAATGTTCTTTATTTCATAATATAAATTAACAAAGTTGAAGGTGATCAACATGAGAAAAAAAATAAAACCATACTATATTCAATCGTTTATTAAACAATTCCGATCTACTCTTGAACAGTTCATCGTTCCTTTAATGATTTTTCAGGGAATTCGAACAATCCTTTTACCAACTATGTTTGATATTATTTTATTAGCCATTTTACTATTTCTAGCAGCCGCGTTGTATATGGAACGGGGTTAAAGCTGACAGATCCCCCATTCATTCTGATGCCAATGAATCGTTTTCTAGTTTTTCATTCCATTTTAAAGCAATGTACCCGGTATTTTTCATTTGCCAGTATGCTCTTAACAGCTGTTTGCAATATTCTAATTCTCCCTTTTCGCTTTTCTTTTTTTGATATTGCCGGACAAGCTTTAATAATTTGGCTGGATAAGATAAATAGCTTACCAACAGCAATCTCTCAGTTTTTGTTAAAGGAAGCACTTTTTCGTAATCTGATATATATTGCACATTTTGATCACTAACGGTTGGTTCCGCTTCGGAGAGGTTCATAAACATTAAGAAAAGGTCATAAATTGGAGTAGCAAATGCTGCATCTTCCATATTAATAAAATAAATTTTCCCTTTTGGATCTAACAGAAAATGAGATAAGGAGACATTTACTTTGTTCAGTGCAATTCGCATGTGAGGGGATTGCTTTATTTCGTTATACCACTCATCAAGCTTCGCTTCAGCAAATAAGATGGCTTGCCTCGTTTCAAAATAATAACTGAAGACCGCCAATTCAAAAGGCGACATATACCATTTTTTTTCGATTTGTTCCATAAATGCTTCCAGCAGGTTGAAATTTCTCTTCCACTTGTTCTGAATCTGTTGATACACTTTTTCGAGCTGAACTTCAGGTATGTTGATTTCCTGTTTTGTTTTTTTATGGAGTTTCGCTAAGTGGTAAAAAAGGATTGAGGCATTTTTTTCATCAACGATTGAACCTTCCATCCAAGGCATTAAATAAAACGATTGCGTTGAGTCATTAACAAACACATTTCCGTTCGTTGTCCTATAAATCGGCACGATTCCTAAATATGGAAAGTCGTGAAAAATTGAATATAATTTTAGAATGTTTCTTTGCTTTTTAATCGTTGTTCGTTTTAAAGCATATGTTCTTTTTTCACAATGAATTTTCAAGACATTTTTTGTTTTTTTCTCTAAATAAATCGGTTTGATTGGATAATGCTGCAAAATCCTCATGGCCGTTTTCAGATCATCGCTCATCTTCCCACTCGCCTTTAAAGAAAATAAAGAAAAGCTTGAGCTGGTTTGATCCCTCTCAAGCCGCTTGCAAAAATTACGTTTGTTGTGTTTCAAGAACCGGGATATATAAAATGTCTCCTTCACTAATCTCTTTATCATGGTGAAATTGATTTACTCGATTGAGCTGCTGGAGCGTAATGTTGTAGCGTTCGCAAATATTTTCGAGCGAGTCTCCCTGCTGGACAATGTACATTCTTAATTTAGAAAATTCTTCTTCTTCATTTTTCGTAAACAATTTTGTTAAATATAAGGTGTTATCATTTTTCCTTACAGATTCTTTTTCTTCATCGTCTTTTTCGACATAATTGGAAATTTTATTGATCACTGGCTTTTCTTCTTCAATGCGGCCTTTCTCTTCCAAACTGACTTGATTTTTCTTCGCTTCAACAGTGAATGTATCGTAATCCGTTTCCGTTTCTTCTTCTCTCTTTAATGGCATCATAAAAACAATGTCTGCCGTCTCTTCATTGTCATCCTTTTGAACAGCATCACGATCATGTTCGATTTGCTCATTTTGATCGCGTTCGGCTGTATCGAATTCGAAATATTCATTAAGACTTTTCTGTTCATTGTCTTTTTCAATATTTTCCGCTTTGTTGATTGGTTCATCGTTGAAACGATTTTCTTTGATCGTTGATTCGGTTTCATCTTCTTCCCTTTCATCAGACTGTCGAACGGATGAGATTTCCGCTTCAGCATCTATGATCTCGTCCACTTCATTTGCAGCAGTTTCTTCCGCCTGCTCTTCTCGAATTCCGTAAATGGATAGATCAGCTATAAGCTTTAAACCATTTGCTTCCGGAAAATCATAATCAAATGATTCAATCGCCACAAACACCTCTTCTAAATTGGCAATTCTTTTTTTCGGTATTGTAATATCGACCGGAAGCTCGTGTCTAAATTCCATTACACCGTCATTTCTCGCTTCTACATTTTGTATATAACGGGCGATGGAGGAGGTTTGAAGAAGTTTATCATTCTGTTGCTCCTCTCCATCGAATTTGTATTCTCCGGAAAGCTCTAGAGCACCTTTTATCGTTACATATCCATCATGTTCTTCAATTGAGATGTCAGGTTCCAGTGAAATGGACAATAGTTCAGAAGGTTGAAAATGATGGCGAAACAAGACCGATTCCTCTACCGAAAATCGTAAAACGGACGTTTCTTCAATGGACATGCGGACTTCCTCCTTTCTCCAATCAATCTAATTTATCGTGCCATTAAAGATGTATGAAGGAGGATGACAAAATATGCACGGGAAACAAAAATAAAAGGACCAGCTTCAATCAGAAGCTAGTCCTTTTAGCTCGTTATCTCAAAACCGAAAAAGCTTTTTCACATGCTTCTATTGTTTTTTCAATATCTTCATCCGAATGCTCTGTTGACAGAAACATTCCTTCAAATTGGGAAGGAGGCAAGTAAATGCCTTCATCCGCCATAACACGATAATACTTTGCAAAAAAATCAAGGTTTGATGTTTTTGCTTTTTCGTAATTGACAACATCTTCATTTGTAAAGAAAAATCCGATCATTGATCCCGCTCTATTAATTGTATGAGGGATTTCATATTTTTGAGCAGCTTTGCGCAATCCTTCCTCTAATTTATCCGCTTTTCTTTTAAATTCTTTATATGTGTCTGGTGTAAGCTGAATGAGTGTTTCATATCCGGCTGTCATCGCAAGCGGATTTCCTGAAAGTGTCCCCGCTTGATAAATAGGACCGACAGGAGCGATTTTTTCCATGATGTCCGCCCGTCCGCCATAGGCGCCGACTGGAAGTCCTCCTCCAATGACTTTTCCTAAACATGTCAAATCCGGAGTCACTCCAAAGTATCCTTGGGCGCAATGATAGTCAACGCGAAAACCGGTCATCACTTCGTCAAAAATCAGAAGCGATTCGTATTGTTTGGTGATCTCGCGCAAGCCTTCTAAAAAGCCTTCTTTAGGCGGTACAACACCCATATTTCCGGCTACTGGCTCGACGATCACGGCAGCTATGTCTTCGCCAAATTTTTCAAAAGCAAAGCGGACGCTCTCTAAATCATTATATGGAACAGTAATCGTATGCTGGGCAATTCCTTCCGGCACCCCTGGACTATCCGGAAGCCCTAATGTGGCCACTCCTGATCCAGCCTTAATGAGCAGCGAATCTCCATGGCCATGATAACATCCTTCAAATTTTAAAATTTTATTTCTTCCCGTATATCCGCGGGCAAGGCGCAATGCGCTCATTGTCGCTTCCGTACCAGAGTTCACCATCCGCACAATTTCAACGGAAGGAACCCTCTCCACAACAAGCTCCGCCAGCTTATTTTCAATCAAGGTCGGCGCCCCAAAGCTCGTTCCTTGCTCCGCTATTTTCTTTAATGCTTCAACAACTCTGTCATTGGCATGTCCTAAAATTAACGGTCCCCATGAAAGAACATAATCAATATATTCGTTGCCATCAATGTCATACACTTTAGAACCTTTTCCGCGCTCAATAAAGATCGGATTCATTTGAACGGATTTAAACGCGCGCACAGGGCTGTTGACCCCGCCGGGCATCAATGTCTTCGCTTTTTCAAATGCTTTTTTCGAACGTTCATATTTCATGAAATGAGCCCCCTTTTCAATAATCAGACTGTTCATCTAACCAACGGGCAACATCTTTTGCATGGTACGTAATCATTAAATCCGCGCCGGCTCTTTTCATGCTTGTAAGCATTTCAAGGACAGTGCCTTTTTCATCAATCCATCCATTTTCAGCTGCCGCTTTAATCATTGAGTACTCGCCGCTTACATTATAAGCAACGACAGGAAGGTTAAAATGATTTTTAACATCACGGACAATGTCTAAATAAGAAAGCGCCGGTTTCACAATTAAAAAATCGCATCCTTGTTCAACATCTGCTTCTGCTTCCCTTAATGCCTCCAGCCTGTTAGCCGGATCCATCTGGTACGTCTTCCGATCACCGAATTTCGGCGTGCTTTCAGCTGCTTCCCGGAACGGTCCGTAAAAAGCACTGGCATATTTGACCGCATATGACATAATTGGAATATGAACAAATCCTTCTTCATCAAGCGCTTCCCGAATGGCTGCGACAAATCCATCCATCATATTGGATGGAGCAATTATATCCGCCCCGGCTTTTGCCTGGCTGACAGCTGTTTTGGCTAATAATTTTAACGAAGCATCATTTACAATTTGCCCGTTTTCCACAACTCCGCAATGACCGTGATCAGTATATTCGCATAGACAAGTATCTGCGATAACGACAAGATCAGAATGCTGCTGTTTAATTTGAGCGATAGCCCGCTGCACGATGCCATGATCATGGTATGCTCCTGAACCGACTTCATCCTTTTCATGAGGAATGCCGAATAAAATAACTGATTTAATTCCCAGCTTGACAACTTCTTCAATTTCTTCATTTAACAGGTCCAATGAAACTTGAAAAACTCCCGGCATCGATTGCACTGGATTTTTTTGATTTTCTCCTTCGACAACAAAAATCGGATATATTAAATCTTCTTTATGAAGGCGGGTTTCCCTGACCATAGCCCGCAGATTAGCTGTATGCCGCAATCGTCTGTGCCGTGCAAAATTCAGCATGATCTATTCCTCCCTTTTTTCTGCGTATGTACACATTTTTTCCAGCATTCCATCAATTGTATATTTTTCCGGCATAATGCAAGTACACTTTATTTTATAAGACAACAATTTATCTCTTGTTATCGGTCCGATGCAAACAAACACAATATCCCGAACCCTGTTTTCCAGCCCGTTTCTTTTGACAATTTGCATAAATGCAGAAGCTGTGGAAGAACTCGTCAGCGTAATAAAATCAATCGTTTTATTTTCAAGCAAATGCAACACTTCTTTTTCATTTTCCAACAATTGTATTGTTTCATAAACAACAAAATCAAAGAAAAAAATCTTTTTTTCTGTTAATACTTCACGTAAATAAGTGCGTGCCAAATTCCCGCGGGCAATTACTATTTTGCTGTCTTGCCGAACATGATCGATTAATTCTTCCGCTAAGCTTTCGGCACGAAACTCTTCAGGACATAAAGATACCTTCCATCCTATTTTCTCCGCAGCTTTTTTTGTCTTTATACCGACACAAGCAACGTTGACGTTTTTCAGATCTTCTAATTCCAATGACAAGTCTTTTACATGTTCGGAAAAATATTGAACGCCGTTTGCACTAGTAAAAACAATCCAGTCTTTAGATGTTAACTGTTTTAAAACGGGGAGGGCATTGAAATCCGTTTCTGTTTTCCTCGTTGCAATTAACGGAACTTCTATAGGACAGCCTCCCGCCGCTTGAATTTTCTTTGAGAATTCGGCAGCCTGGCTGTTCGCTCTCGTCACTAACACATTAAAACCATTCAATGGTTTTTCAGCACTCATTCATGGTTTAGCTCCTTTCTCACTTGTTCGACCAGCTCTTTGGCGCCTTGAGACGATAGAAGTGCTGCCATATCCTTTCCAAGTAAATTCGGATCTTTTCCAGTTTTCGTCTCTTTATATACCGTTTTTCCATTCGGAGATGCAACAAGTGCTGTCAACACAATTTCTTCATTTTCATCAACTTGAGCTAAACCGGCAATAGGCACTTGACAGCTTCCTTCCATATCATGCAAAAAAGCCCGCTCTGTCAAAACGGCTTTCTCCGTCCGTTCGTCATTTAGTTTTCTTAAAGCTGCAAGCAGTTCATGATCATCTTCTCGGCATTCTATCGCCAAAGCTCCCTGACCGACTGCAGGAACGCACATATCAGGCGGTAAAAAGTACGCTTTTTCCAATTCGTCTTTCCAGCCCATTCGTTTAAGACCTGCTGCTGCTAAAATGATTGCATCATAATCGTTGCCTTCCCGCAGCTTCTTTAGACGCGTATCAATATTTCCGCGAATCCAACGGACGGTTACATCGGGGCGGACGGCTAAAATTTGGGCGCTCCTTCTTAAGCTGCTCGTTCCAACAACAGCGCCAGCTTTCAAATCTCTTAAAGTTTGGCAATCCTTCGAAATCAAAACATCGCGGTAATCTTCTCGTTTAGGAATGCAGCCGATCGTCAAGCCATTCGGCAAGACAGACGGCACATCCTTCATGCTGTGCACGGCCATATCAATATCACCGTTTAGCATAGCCTGCTCAATTTCTTTTACAAAAAGGCCTTTCCCGCCTACTTTTGAAAGAGTGACATCAACTATTTTATCACCTTTTGTGACAATTTCTTTTATTTCGAATTCAAATGGGGCTCCAAGCTCTTTTAATCTCTCGATCACCCAATTTGTTTGGGCGATTGCTAACCGACTTCGCCTTGACCCGACAATAATTTTTCGCATAAACATCCTCCTGAGCACATGCATTAATGGAAATTCGATAAGCTTCCAAATAAAAAGAAATTAACTAACAGCACTAAAAATGAGGCAACGTTTAAAAAGGCAATTCTTTTCCATTGCCACTCTTTTACTACTCTGGCATACAAATAAAAACTGTATATGCCTAAAACAGAAAATGAGCCGATCACTTTTGCATCATACCAGTTCAAATTTGGCACCTTTAAATAAGCCCATATTATTCCTAAAATGAGAGCTAATAGCAATATAGGTACACCGATCATATTTAAAACATATGTCATATAATCCAGTTTTGCCAAATCTTGAATGCGATGAAGCCTTTTCCCCCATTTTTTCTTTTTTAATAAGTTGTGCTGTATCAAATAAAGAATGGAAAAAACAAATGAAAGCGAAAACGCTCCGTATGATAGTATCGCCATCGTGATATGGATCAATAACAGTTCTGAAATTAACCTGCTGGATACTTCAGTCGATACTGCCTCTGAAGGAGCAAACGTCCGGATGGCCATAATGATAAAACCAATGACATTCGTAAAGAAGACAATAAAATCGACTCGAAGCAGCCGATTGATCACAAGAGAAAGAGTGACCAATACCCATGCATAAAAATAAAGACCTTCCGCTATGTTTAAAACCGGAAATCTGCCCGTTTGCGCCATTTGCGAAAATAAAAAAAAGGATTGTAAAACCCAGACAATAGAAAGTAACCAGAAGGCTATTTTGTTTGCCTTCCGGTTATGATGCAAAAAATCTATAAAATATAAGAAAACGCTCAATGCATATAAAACAATCATCAATTCGTTTAATCTAATGATATTCCAATCAAACATATAGTAGTTTTTCCTTTCACTTACATTTCAAGTGAAACATTTTTTGAATGCGTTTTTAATTGAACGGAAGGAGTTTGTTCTATTAATTCTTCATCTAAATCTAAATTAAAAATCTCTTTAAATAAATCCAAAGATTGTTCGCCATTTGGAAGAGCAGCCAGCTCTTTCACTTTTAATATCGGATCTCTCAACATTTGATTGACAATGCTTTTCGTATGTTTATTTAATATTTTTCTTTCGCGTTCTGTCAAATTCGGCAGCTTCCGTTCAATACTTTTCATTGTTTCCGATTGGATAAGAAGAGCTTTTTCCCTCAATGCAGCAATAACCGGAACAACCCCTAATGTATTCAGCCATTTCGAAAACTCCAAGACCTCTCGCTCGATCATGATTTCAATTTGTTCAGCCGCTTCTTTTCTTTCCTGCAAATTCGCTTCGACAATTCCTTCCAAATCATCGATGTCATATAAAAAAATGCTGTCTATTTCACTCAATGCAGGATCTAAATCGCGTGGAACCGCAATATCCACCATCAGAAACGGGCGGCCTTTTCTTAACTTTTCAACATCTAACATCATGTCTTTCGAAATCACAAAACTCTTTGCACCTGTTGAACTAATTAAAATATCTGCCTCAATAAGCGCACACTGAAGCTCAGACATCATTTTTGCTTGTCCGGAAAAACGCTTCGCCAATTCATTCGCCTTTTCAAATGTGCGGTTCATAACCGTAATTTGTTTGACTCCGCTGCCATGTAAATTTTGTACGGCAAGCTCTCCCATTTTTCCTGCGCCTAAAATAAGCACATGCTTGCTGGATAGGTCGCCGAAAATTTTTTTTGCCAATTCTACGGCAGCATAGCTGACGGAAACAGCATTTGAACCGATTTCCGTTTCCGAATGGGCTTCTTTAGCCAATGTTACTGCCTGTTTAAACAGTTGATTAAAAATCGTTCCGATCGTGTTATGTTCTTGAGCTAATAAAAAGCTTGAACGGACTTGTCCTAAAATTTGCGTTTCGCCTAAAATCATAGAATCCAGGCCGCATGCCACCCGAAACAAGTGCTGGACAGCCTGTTCATTTTCAAAGTATTTTAGATACGAATCGAACTCCTCAATGTCCATATTGAACCATTCAGCTAAAAATGCTTTTATATAATAACGCCCTGTATGAAGCTGATCAACAACTGCATAGATTTCTGTCCGGTTGCAGGTGGAAACGATCACGTTTTCCAAAATGCTTTTTTCATTCTTCAACCGTTTCATTGCAGAAGCTAAATCATTGCTGCTAAAACTCAACCTTTCGCGAATTTCAACAGGGGCTGTTTTATAATTTAACCCAACAGCTAAAATATGCATCTCCGACCCCCCAAAAGCAAATACATACTGACTTTATTATAACAAAATATCGACAAAAAAATGTGAACAGTATATGAAACTGTATGATATGATGATAAAGTAAGAAACAGATATAAATTATATTAATTATTACATTAAAAATATTATCAAAAAAGAGAGCCGGAATCAAGTCATCAAAACAGAGGTGATCGTTAAGTGCGTTGGACGTTTGTTGCTATGATTATGCTGGAGATCGGGCTTTATTTCTTGTTGAAAAATTTCGATCTCTTTTTCAATATGAACATGAACACTTTGCCTTTCTTTTTTATCATGTTTGGCATCGCCTTTATGGTTCAGGCAAAAGCGGAAAAGGATGACCAAGCAATCGTTCCTGCCGTTCTGCTGCTTGGCCTTGGCATCCATTTTTTATGGGGAAAATCATTCCCGTTCTGGCCTGATGATTTAACCGCAATGATCTGGATCATTGCCCTTGCTTTCATTATTCGGTCTGCTCAAGCAAAAAGCGGATTTGCACAAGGATTTATCCTTCTTTTGATCGGAAGTTTCCTTTACTATTTTCCTTCCGCTTTGACATCTTTTATTCAAAAGAGCGTTTCCAATTGGCAAGCCTTTTGGCCGATTCTTTTTGTTATTGCAGGTTTGTATTTATTGTTTTTCAGAAAAAAATAAAAGGAAACAGCTCGAAGCGGTTAAGCTTCTCGAGCTTTTCCTTCTGTATCCAGCCTAAAGCAATTTCATTTTATGATAGGAATGGATAAATGGCTGACCATGCATCCTCTTTTCCGTAACCAGTTTCTGCTGAAAAAAGAATAAGCGGATCATTTTTTTCCATTTTTAGCGTTTCCTTCACTACTTTTAAGTGTTTTTGCCATTTTCCTTTAGGAATTTTATCCGCCTTTGTGGCGACAATTACAGCAGGAATTCCATGATATTTTAAAAATTCGTACATCATGACATCATCAGATGTAGGTGCATGGCGGATGTCTATGATAAGAATACATGCTTTAAGCTGTTCTCTTTTGAGCAAATACGCTTCGATCATTTTCCCCCATTTTTCCCGCTCCCTTTTCGACACTTTGGCAAATCCATATCCGGGAACATCAACGAAATAAAATTGATCGTTAATTAAATAAAAGTTTAACGTTTGCGTTTTCCCAGGCTTTGAAGAGGTTCTCGCCAAATTTTTTCTATTGATCATTTTATTAATAAACGAAGATTTCCCGACGTTAGACCTTCCTGCCAGAGCGATTTCTGGAATATCGGTTGATGGATATTGATCAGATTTAACCGCACTTATGACAATTTCTGCTTTTGTTACCTTCATTCTTTTTCTCCTGCCAATGCATGTTTTAATACTTCATCCATATGTGAGACAAGAACAAAAGTCAATTCTTTTCTCACGCTTTCTGGTATATCATCTAAATCCTTTTCATTTTCCTTCGGCAAAATAATTTTCTTTAAACCGGCACGATGGGCGCTTAATGTTTTTTCTTTTAAACCGCCTATCGGCAGAACGCGACCTCTTAAAGTAATTTCACCTGTCATTCCGACTTCTTTTCGAACCGGTCTTCCAGTTAATGCTGAAATAAGCGCCGTTGCCATCGTAATGCCTGCAGACGGTCCATCTTTTGGAACAGCTCCTTCAGGCACATGAATATGGATATCATATTGTTCGTGGAAATCTGGATCTATCTTTAGTTCTTTTGTTCTAGATCGAATATAGCTGAAAGCGGCTTGAGCCGATTCCTTCATGACATCTCCGAGCTTTCCGGTTAAAATCAGCTTGCCTTTACCCGGAGAGATGGACACTTCAATGGACAGCGTATCGCCGCCGACCGTCGTATATGCGAGACCGGTCGCCACACCGATTTGATCCTGCAATTCTGCCTGACCGTATCGAAACAATTTTTTGCCCAAAAAGTCTTCAAGAGTTTTAGCGGTTACAACAATTCTTTTTCTTTCACCTGTTACAATCGTTTTCGCTGCTTTTCGGCATATTGCTGCGATTTGGCGTTCTAACCCTCTTACCCCTGCTTCGCGCGTATAATAACGAATTATATTTAAAATTGCTTCTTCTCTTATTTGCAAGTGACCTTTTTTCAGTCCATGCTCTTTTAATTGTTTTGGAAGAAGATGATCTTTGGCGATATGAACTTTTTCTAATTCGGTATAACCGGCAATTGTGATAATTTCCATTCTGTCGCGCAGCGGACCTGGAATAGTTGCTAAATTATTGGCTGTCGCAATAAACATGACTTTTGATAAATCATATGGCTCTTCAATATAATGATCGCTGAAATTATGGTTTTGCTCCGGATCCAGCACTTCAAGAAGAGCAGCTGAAGGATCACCGCGAAAATCGCTGGACATTTTATCAATTTCATCCAGCAAAAATACCGGATTAATCGTTCCCGCTTTTTTCATCCCTTGAATGATCCGACCCGGCATCGCACCGACATATGTTCTTCTATGGCCTCTTATTTCCGATTCATCCCGAACGCCGCCAAGAGAAATTCGAACGAACTTTCTATTTAATGATTTTGCAACAGAACGGGCAAGAGATGTTTTCCCAACGCCAGGCGGTCCCACTAAACATAAAATAGGGCCTTTAAGCGAATTTGTTAATTTTTGCACTGCTAAATATTCAAGCACCCGTTCCTTTACTTTATCTAGTCCGTAATGCTCTTCATTTAAGATCACTTCCGCCAGCTTTATATCCAGTCTGTCCTCTGTTGCCTTGTTCCACGGCAAGGAAATAAGCCAGTCTAAGTAATTGCGGATCACCGCACTTTCAGCGGATGTTGAAGGGATTTTTTCATATCGGTTGAGCTCTTTCATAGCCGTTTTATAAACATGTTCCGGCATTCCCGATTTTTCGATTTTTTCAGTCAAATCTTCTATTTCGCCCGTTTTCCCTTCCTTTTCTCCGAGCTCTTTTTGAATGGCCTTCATTTGTTCGCGCAAATAATATTCTTTTTGCGTCCGTTCCATTGATTGACGGACCCGCTGGCCTATTTTCTTTTCAAGCTGCAAGACTTCCTTCTCATTATGGAGCATTTGAATAATTTTATTTAATCTTTCTTTCACATCAAATGTTTCTAATATTTCTTGCTTATCTTTCAGCTTGATCGGCAAGTGGGAAGCAATAATATCGGCCAATCTTCCCGGTTCATCTATATCCAAAACGGTTGCAAACGTCTCACTTGAAATTTTTTTAGACATTTTTATGTATTGCTCAAAATATTCAAGCGCAGTTCGCATCAAAGCTTCTTCTTCAACATCTTTTTGAAGCGGTTCTTCATAAGTATCAACTTGTACAGAAATATATGGTTCCTTGCTTTCAAAACTTTTGATTTCGCCTCTTTTTTGTCCCTCGACAAGCACTCGAATGGTGCCGTTCGGCAGTTTGAGCATTTGCTTAATTTTCGTCAGCGTTCCAATATGGTATAAATCATCCTCTTTTGGATCATCTATTGAAACTTCCTTTTGTGTTGTTAAAAATATCATATGATCATCCATCATCGCCTTCTCAAGCGCCTGTACAGATTTATCGCGTCCTACATCTAAATGTAGCACCATCGATGGATAAACTAACAAACCTCGAAGCGGTAGGAGGGGGACGATTCTATTCTCTTTTTTCGCCATATTTTTACACCTCCATCATGTGAAAAATAGATTATACAGCGTCCTTGTTCAATTCTATCCTATTCTTTCTGCACTGTCTATTTTCAAACTTATCTTTATTGAAAGGAATAAATAACTGCCTCAATAAAAATAAAGGTTCAGTGCCACGGCCTGAACCCTGTTAGGCATTTGGAATAAAGACGCTGCTTTAAACCGATTTTTTCTCTATGATTGTCTCTGGATAAATTTGCTCCGTTGGAGGATTGATGAGCGCACAATCTAACACTTCCTGAAAGCTTCGAACAGGAATAATTTCAATGTCTTCAATCGTTTTTAAAATTGACTGCATATTCTCCTCTGGTATGATCACTTTTTTTGCACCTGCCATCTTGGCAGCTTTTATTTTTGGAATAATTCCGCCAATCGGTTTTACATTCCCATGAATGCTGATCTCTCCAGTCATCGCTACGGTATTATCAACAGGAATTTTGTGGATGGCAGAAAAAATGCCGGTTGCCATCGCTATTCCTGCACTCGGTCCATCAACAGGTACCCCGCCGGGAAAGTTTACATGAATATCATAATCATGGGCATTAACTCCCATTGATCGTAACACTGTTATGACATTTTCAACGGAGCCTTTGGCCATGCTTTTTCTTTTGATGGATTTTCCGCGGTCGCCAATGTTTTCTTCTTCTACAATACCTGTAATGTTGATCGTTCCTTTTTCTTTTGCCGGAATAACCGTCACTTCCACCTCTAATAAAGAGCCGCTGTTTGGTCCGTAAACAGCAAGACCGTTCACCAGTCCAACTTTAGGTTCATTTCCAATTTTCTTTTCATATTTTGGTGTAAGCTGGCTGGAATGGACAATCCATTCAATATCTTCGACTTTCACTTCATTTCGGTCCTCGGTGATGGCAATTCCAGCAGCAATTTGCATCATATTGGCAATTTCTCTTCCATTGCGGGCATAAGAAGTTAAAATGGATATTCCTTTTTCTGAAATTTTTACATTTACTTTTTCAGCCGCTTTCCGAGCAACGACCGCGAGTTCATCGGCCGTTAAATCTCTAAAAAATACTTCAAGGCAGCGCGAGCGAATGGCGGGCGGTATTTCAGATGGTGTTCTTGTAGTTGCCCCGATCAAGCGAAAATCAGCCGGGAGACCGTTTTGGAAAATATCATGAATATGACTTGGAATTTGAGAATTTTCTTCACTATAATAGGCGCTTTCTAAAAAAACTTTTCGGTCTTCAAGTACTTTTAACAGTTTATTCATTTGAATGGGATGGAGTTCGCCAATTTCATCAATAAACAACACGCCGCCGTGTGCATGAGTCACTGCTCCTTGTTTCGGCTGTGGAATTCCGGCTTGTCCCATTGCCCCAGCACCTTGATAAATGGGATCATGAACAGAACCTATTAAAGGATCAGCTATTCCCCGTTCATCAAATCTCGCTGTTGTTGCATCCAATTCAACAAAAACAGCATTATGTTGAAAAGGAGACTTTTTATTTCTTTTCGCTTCTTCAAGAACGAGCCTTGCAGCAGCCGTTTTTCCTACACCAGGAGGTCCGTAAATAATAACATGCTGGGGATTCGGCCCGCATAAAGCCGCTTTTAATGCTTTGATGCCATCCTCCTGTCCGACGATGTCAGAAAAGCTTTTTGGACGAATTCGTTCTGAAAGCGGCTTTGATAATTGGATAGCTCTCATTTTTCTCAATTGTTCCATTTCTTTTTTCGACTCGCGGTCAATGGAAATTTTTTGCGTCCGCTGATTCCGCAATAAATTCCAAAAATAAAGACCGACAATGACTCCGAAAATTAATTGTATGAAAAGGGCAATCCCTGTCCAGTTCATCCTGAGTTTCCTCCTCAACAAATGTTTATCCCCTATTATCTCCTTTGCATATACGGATTAAACATATGTTGAGGACGGATTTTCATGAAAAGAAGGATCGAGTTGTATGAACTCGATCCTTCTTATTTTTATGAGAACAACTATCCTTTTACAAAACTAAACTGCTGCAAATTCAGACTAAAAAGCCCGTCAAAACGTGTCTTATGCGGAAGTTTTCGTATCTTCATTTATAATGGTTCCATCATTTGCAATCAGCTTCGGAGGAATTTTTTCTCTTACAGTGTTTGCCGTGATGACACATTTTGTAATATCATCACGAGACGGCAATTCAAACATCACATCAAGCATAATGCCTTCAATGATAGAACGAAGGCCGCGCGCACCTGTTTTTCGTTCAATTGCTTTTTTCGCAATTTCTGATAATGCTTCTTCTTCAAATTCCAGCTCAACGCCATCTAGCTCGAGCATTTTTTGATATTGTTTAACAAGCGCGTTTTTCGGTTTTGTTAATATTTCGACAAGTGCTGCTTCATCAAGCGGTTCAAGGCTGGCAATGACAGGCAAACGCCCGATAAATTCCGGAATTAACCCGAATTTTAATAAATCCTCAGGTAGCACCTTTGAAAGCAGTTGCTTTTGATCAAGCTCTTTGTTTCGGCTATCTGCTCCAAATCCAATGACCTTTTGCCCTAATCTGCGCTTGATGATTTGCTCTATGCCGTCAAATGCTCCGCCGCAAATAAATAATATATTAGTCGTATCGATTTGGATAAATTCTTGATGCGGATGTTTTCTTCCGCCTTGTGGAGGAACACTTGCTACAGTTCCTTCCAAAATTTTCAGAAGTGCTTGTTGGACGCCTTCACCAGACACATCTCTTGTAATGGATGGATTTTCTGATTTTCTAGCAATTTTGTCAATCTCATCGATGTAAATAATTCCTTTTTCCGCTTTTTCCACATCGTAATCAGCAGCTTGGATTAGCTTCAGCAAAATATTTTCAACATCTTCCCCAACGTATCCAGCTTCCGTTAGCGACGTTGCGTCAGCAATTGCAAATGGAACATTCAAAATGCGTGCAAGCGTTTGTGCAAGCAGCGTTTTTCCGCTTCCTGTCGGCCCGATTAACACAATATTACTTTTGGACAGCTCAACATCATCAATTTTATTGTTTGAATTAATCCGCTTATAATGGTTGTAAACTGCAACCGCCAAAGATTTTTTTGCCTGCTCCTGCCCGATTACATATTCATCTAGGATGCTGAGAATTTCTTTCGGTTTCGGAACATCCTTAAATTCAGCCTCTTCTTCTGTGCCAAGCTCCTCTTCTACAATTTCTGTGCAAAGTTCAATACATTCATCGCATATATAGACGCCAGGACCAGCAACCAGCTTTCTCACTTGATCTTGAGTTTTTCCGCAAAACGAACATTTTAACTGTCCCTTTTCATCGTTAAACTTAAACATGATATCACCCCTTAATTTCCTTCATTGCCTCCCCACCCATATATAAACCGCACGCATGAATCGGGGAACAATGCTTTTCAAACAAAAGAAAAGTATGTATCGCATTTTATCATAAAACAAAAGAAAAGCGGTAATGAAAAGTATGTATAGTTATGTGACAATTATTATGTACAGTTTCGAACGATTTAACGCTTTTCATTTTATAAAACAAGGCACGATCAAATCGCGCCTTGTTATCAACTTTATCAAAGATCATGATGTTCCTGTAACTATATTATGCAACATCTTTTCTATTTTCTACAAGAAAATCGACCGCTTTTTTAATTTTTAAATCTTCTTTTATTCCTTCTGTTGAACCGAGTGCTCTCTTAACGCTTTCAACTGGCATATTGTACATGTCAGCCATTTTTTGCAGCTCTTCATTTACTTCTTCTTCTGTCACATCAATGTTTTCAGCTTTCGCAATTGCTTCTAATGTTAAGTTATATTTCACGCGCTTTTCAGCGTCTTTTCTCATTTGTTCACGCAATTCTTCTTCGCTTTGGCCAGAGAATTGGTAATACAGTTCTAAGTTCAAGCCTTGCAATTGCAAGCGTTGTTGAAATTCATTCATCATTCTTTCAAGTTCATTGTCAATCATCACTTGCGGAATGTCCACTTCAACATTTTCTGCAGCTTTTTCAACAAGTTCATCACGAAGTTTATTTTCAGCTTGTGTGTTCTTTTGCTCTTCTAAACGCTCTCTAATTTTCGCCTTTAATTCTTCAAGTGTTTCAACCTCATCGTTTACATCTTTTGCAAATTCATCATCCAATGCAGGGAGTTCTTTCGTTTTGATTTCATGAATTTTCACTTTAAAGACAGCCGGTTTTCCAGCAAGCTTTTCCTCATGATATTCTTCAGGGAACGTTACTTCTACATCCTTTTCTTCGCCTGCTTCAAGCCCGATCAACTGATCTTCAAAACCAGGGATAAATGTGCCGGAGCCGACTTCCAAAGAATAATTCTCAGCTTTTCCGCCTTCAAACGCTTCGCCGTCAACAAAACCTTCGAAGTCGAGGACGACTGTATCTCCCTCTTCCACTTTTCCTTCTTCTTTCACAACCAATTCAGCATGCCGTTCTTGAAGCTGTTTTAATTCGTTTTCCACATCTTCATCCGTAACGGTTGTATCTTCTTTTTGGACATCCAAACCTTTATATTCGCCAAGTTTCACTTCTGGTTTGACCGTTACTTTAGCCGTAAAAATAAGCGGTTTATCTTTTTCAATTTGTTCAATATCAATTTCAGGACGGTCTACCGGTTCAATTCCAGCTTCTTCAACCGCTTTTGGGTAAACTTCTGGAAGCAAAATATCAAGCGCATCTTGATATAGCGCCTCAACACCGAATCTCTTTTCAAAAATAGGGCGCGGCACTCTTCCTTTGCGGAATCCTGGAACAGCTACATTTTTTACAACTTTTTTAAATGCTCGATCCAGCGCTTCTTTAAATGTTTGTGCATCTACTTCAACGGTTAAGACTCCTTCGTTTTTCTCTAATTTTTCCCATTTAACTGACATTTGTTTCCCTCCAACAATCTATAAATATTATTCGTGAGTACACGATAAAAATTTTTTATATGCCTTGTCCGTAAAGAAACAAGCCATAAAATAAATATGTCAAAAAAGGATAACCGGCACCAATAGCAAGAAAGGTGCATACAAAAAATATACATTTTACAACCATTTTATTATACCATAGGATTCAATCCTTTCAATAGGACTCTACCATCTAATGTTTGAAATTTCTTCAATTTGTCTAATTTTATCGCAAACTGAAATAAACTCAGCACTTTTTATGTTGTAAATCCGCTCAACTTCCGTCAGCTTGATGACGATCCCAAAAATTTCGTAGCCAACGTAATGAAGCGCTGCTGCCCAAATATTTGCATTTTCCGGTTTAGGATGAAAAGGATACATGACATATAAATGACGAATCCATATATCTTTTACAGCTTCGAAAAGGGTTGGATTTTCATTTCCTAAAAAATCGTCCAAAAGATTGAGCACTTTTTTGGCAAACGTCATTTCTAATAAATCTTGAAGATGGATAGGATTTACAGCGGTAGTTTCCCCGAATTTCTCAACGGTCATTATTCGTGCTATTTCATGATCTCGCAATATTTGCAGCAGCATTGTTTTCACAACCGGATGGACCGTTTTTGACTGAAGCATCTCTTCAATCGTATGTAAATTTTTTTTAACATTATTATTATTTTTGATCGAATGTATGTAGGAAATTTGCTTGTCCAGCCTGCTGAAAAGATCATCGTCATTCGGTTCTGGACTGATTTGCTCTTCGCTCATCCTCCGGCTAAAATGAAGCAGCTTGTAAAACTGTTCTGCATGTGCTGCCGGAAGTTTATTTTCTTCCAAAACCGCTTCAATCGTCGTTTTTACCTCATCATATTGTCCAAGCTGTACTAAAATCGTTAAATACATCTGCAATATTTCAAAATAATTTCCTTTTGCTTCGTGAAGCATTTTTTTACAAATTTGTTTTGCTTCCTGATATTCTCCAAGCTCCATTAAGCATAAAGCAATTCCTATTTCAATATCAGGGTGATTTGAATTCCAAGATCTCGCCTCTAAAAAAAGGTCGAGCGCTTGTTCAAATTGTTTATTATGTAACGCATTCATTCCTTTTTCAATCAATCGTTCATTAAGTCGGGGAAAGGGAATGATTTTTCCATTCGCTTTTTTCATTGTAGAAAACCTCTTTATGATTTTGCTACAAGTTTACCAGCTGAGCAACGAGAAAACAAGAATCAAAAGAAAAAGCGGAGGATGCAATCATCATCCCCACGCTTTTGCCTTTTGTTCAAATTGGCTGATCTGCTCTTCATATAATAATGTAAATCCTATTTCGTCGCGTCCATTTAAAAGCATTTCCTTCCAATGCTCATTAATGTCAAAATGAAACTCAAATCCTTCTTGATCAAATACTTTTTGCTGCTCTAAATCAATCGTGCATTCGTACACATTTCCTTCCGCTTTTTTGAGCAATGTTTCAAACACTTCTTCATTGACCCGTATCGGCAGGATTCCGTTTTTTAAACAGTTTTGATAAAAAATATCTGCGAAGCTAGGCGCGATAATTGCGCGGAAACCAAAGTCTGCTAAAGCCCATGGAGCATGCTCTCTTGATGAACCGCAACCGAAATTTTCGCCAGCTAGCAAAATTTGTGCGCCTTTGTAGACTGGCTGATTTAACTCGAATTGTGGATTTTCCTCACCATTATCTAAATATCTCCAATCAAAAAAAGCAAATCTTCCATAACCTGTCCGTTCAATTCGTTTTAAAAATTGTTTCGGAATGATTTGGTCCGTATCCACATTTGTTCTATTTAATACTGCAATATGGCTAGTTAATGTTGTAAAAGGCTGCATGCTGCTTCTTCCCTCCTCATTTTACTGCTTCAAGCTTCTCTGTCCGAATATCAACAAACTTACCATAAATTGCTGCCAGTGCTGCCATTGCAGGACTCACTAAGTGAGTTCTTGCCCCTTTCCCTTGACGTCCTTCAAAGTTGCGGTTGGAAGTAGACGCACATCGTTTTCCAGGAGGCACGACATCGTTATTCATGCTTAAACACATGCTGCATCCAGAATCTCTCCATTCAAAACCAGCATTGATGAAAATTTCATGCAATCCTTCTTGTTCTGCTGCTTGTTTTACTTTTTGGGAGCCTGGAACTACGATCGCTTTCACATTTGGAGCAACCTTTCGTCCTTTAATTACATTCGCCGCTGCACGCAAATCAGTTAGTCTTGAGTTTGTACATGATCCAATGAATACATAATCGATTTCAATGTCTTGAATGTTCGTTCCCGGTTCAAGTCCCATGTACTCATACGCCCGTTTGAAGGAAGCTGCTTCATTTTCATTGCGTGCATCCTCAAGTGTCGGAATCGAATGGTCAACAGGCAGCACCATGCTTGGATTTGTACCCCAGGTAACCATCGGTGCGATGTCTTCCCCGCGGATTTCAATCGTTTTATCAAATGTAGCTCCTGGATCAGATCTTAAAGATTTCCAGTAAGCAACTGCTTTTTCGAACTCTTCCCCTTTCGGAGCATATTTTCTTCCTTTTATATAATTAAAGGTTGTTTCATCCGGAGCTATTAAACCGGCGCGGGCACCTGCTTCGATTGACATATTGCAAATAGTCATCCGTTCATCCATTGATAAGCTTTCAATCACTTCACCCGAATATTCAATAACATAGCCTGTACCGAAATCAACACCAAATTTTCCAATAATGTAAAGGATGACGTCTTTGGCCGTGACTCCTTCTGACAAAGATCCTGTCACTTTCACTTGCAAAGTTTTCGGACGGTGCTGCCATAATGTTTGAGTGGCCAAAACGTGTTCTACTTCACTTGTTCCGATTCCAAATGCCAGCGCCCCAAAAGCGCCGTGTGTCGATGTATGGCTGTCTCCGCATACAATAGTCTTTCCTGGAAGAGTAAGCCCTAATTCCGGACCGATAACATGGACAATTCCTTGATCATCGCTGTCTAATCCTGCCAGAGTAATTCCAAATTCTTGGCAGTTTCTTTCTAAAGCACTTATTTGGTTTTTAGCTACATCATCTTCAATGACAAAGCGGTTCACGGTTGGGATATTATGATCCATTGTGGCAAAGGTGAGATCAGGACGTCTCACTTTCCGTCCGTTTTGTCTCAATCCTTCAAAAGCTTGCGGTGATGTAACTTCATGTATGAGATGAAGGTCAATATAAAGCAGATCCGGTTTTCCCTCTTCCCTTACGACCACATGATCATCCCAGATTTTTTCTATTATGTTTCGAGGCTTCATTTTCTTTTTCCCCCTATTTCCTGTTTTGTATCTATTAAGAAAACGGTGAGCTTCTCCTCCCGGAAAAGCCCACACCCCCCCATTTTATTCGTAGGAATCGATAATATTTAATAGTGCATAATCGTTCGCAAGCACTTCTTTGATTTCTTCCACCATTTCAGTTGTATGAATAAATGCACCTTCATTATTTGTTAAATCTCTCGTGCACTTTCCGGAATCCAACACGTGTTTAACCGCTTTTTCAATGGCTCTAGCTTCTTCATGAAGATCAAAGGAATAGCGGAGCATGAGCGCACCAGATAAAATCATTCCGACAGGGTTTGCCAGGTTTTGGCCGGCAATGTCAGGAGCCGATCCATGCACTGGTTCATATAAGTGCAATCCACTGTTTGATAAGCTTGCTGAAGGAAGCATGCCCAACGATCCAGTAATCATGGATGCTTCATCGCTTAAAATGTCACCGAACATATTTTCCGTCACAATCACATCAAACTGGCTTGGCATGCGGATCAATTGCATGGCCGCATTATCAACAAGCATATGCTCCAATGTGACATCAGGGTATTTAGAAGCCAATTCTTCGGCAATTTCACGCCAAAGCTTGCTAGTTGTAAGCACGTTTGCCTTATCAACAGACGTTACTTTTCCTCGGCGTTTTTGCGCCATTTGAAAAGCTGTTTCCAAAATGCGTTCAATTTCTTTCCGTTTATAAAAAAGCGTGTCAACCGCTGCTTCTTCTCCGTCTGAAACGATTCTTTCACTCGGTTTCCCGAAATAAAGTCCGCTTGTCAATTCGCGTACAATCACCAAGTCAACATCTTCTATTTTTTCTCCCTTTAACGGAGATATTTCTTGAAGGGCTTTATAAGTTTGAACAGGGCGGATATTTGCAAATAAGTCCAACTCTTTTCGAATGCCTAGCAATCCTTTTTCCGGACGGAGTTCAGGAAGATTTTTATCCCATTTCGGACCGCCTACAGCTCCTAATAAAACCGCATCGCTTGAACGACATAATTCAATCGTTTCTTCAGGAAGAGGTGTCCCGCACTTATCTATCGCTTCTCCGCCAATTAAGCCGAATTCAAATTCAAAATCATGTTTGTAATATTGTCCAATAGCCTTTAAAACCTCAATAGCTCCGTTCGCTACTTCTTTTCCAATGCCGTCTCCCGGCAAAACAGCGATTTTTTTCTTCATCACGTTCCACCCCTTTCATGATTTTATACAGTCGCCTGATGTTTTTCCTTCGCTGTATGTTTGAGTAATATCGCCCTGTTGACAGCATTTAGATAGGCTTTGGCAGATGCTTCAAGCACATCCTGGGCAATGCCGCGTCCTCCCATTTCAATTCCGTCCACGTTAACTTTTACATATACTTGCGCTAACGCATCGCGTCCTCCTGAATTAGATTGGATTCGGTAGTCCAGCAAAGTGACGGACTGCTTCAAACAGCGTTCTAACGTATTGTAAATAGCTTCTACGCTTCCATTTCCTGTCGCAGCCTCTTGAATTTCCTCGTTTTCTTTCGTTTTCAGCGTCACAGTGGCAGACGGGACTCCAGTCGTACCATATGTTACCTGCAGCGCACAAAGTTCATATGTTCCTTCTTCACCTGTTAATTGTTCTTCTAATACAAGAGCTACAAGATCATCTTCCGTCAATTCTTTTTTCTTTTCAGAAAGTTCCTTAAAAGCAGTGAATAAACGATTTGTCGCTTCTTCATCCATTGTAAAGCCTAATTCCTTGAGCTTTACCCGAAATGCGTGACGACCAGAATGTTTTCCTAATACTAAACTGTTGGACTGTACCCCAACAAGTTCAGGAGATATGATCTCATATGTTGTTTTTTCTTTCAGCACACCGTCTTGATGTATGCCAGATTCATGGGCAAAAGCGTTTTTCCCGACGATCGCTTTGTTTGGCGGAACTATCATTCCTGTCAATTTGCTCACTAAATCACTTGTTCTCTTAATTTCATTTAAGCGGATGTTTGTTTCAACTTTGTAATAGTCTTTTCGAATGTACAGAGCGACAGCCACTTCCTCTAAAGCTGAATTGCCCGCACGCTCTCCAATTCCGTTAATCGTACCTTCAATTTGTCCTGCTCCATGTTCTACAGCGCTGAGAGCGTTCGCTACTGCCATTCCTAAATCGTCGTGGCAATGAGCGGACAAAATGACTTGATCAATGTTTTTCACATTTTGTTTTAAATATTCAAATATTTTGCCATATTCAATCGGAGTGATATAGCCTACAGTATCAGGAATATTGATGACTTTCGCGCCGGCTTCAATCACTTTTTCAACAATTTCCGCCAAAAAATCGAGTTCAGTGCGGCAGGCATCCTCTGCAGACCATTGTATAATAGGAAAAAATTTCGCTGCATATTTGACGGATTCTACTGCACGCTCGATCACTTGCTCCTTCGTCATTTTCAATTTATATTCCCGATGAACAGGCGATGTTGCAATAAACGTATGAAGTCTTGGCTCCGCCCCGTCTTTCAATGCTTCCCACGCCGCATCGATATCTCCTTTAACAGATCTCGCCAATCCTGTAACAGAAGAATTTTTGATTGTTCTGGCAATTTCCTGTACTGAGCGAAAATCTCCTGGAGAGGAGGCAGGAAAGCCTGCCTCAATAATGTCCATTCCAACTCGTTCCAGCTGTTTTGCGATTTCTAATTTTTCTTTTAAGTTTAGGTTTACTCCAGCGGATTGCTCGCCATCTCTTAAGGTTGTGTCAAAAAAGTTAATTTTTCGCACCAGTTACCACCGCTTCCTTATTTTTAGGCTTTACAAACGGCATCATGTCTCTTAACACTCTTCCGACCTGTTCAATTTGATGCTCATTTTCACGATTGTTGATCGCGTTAAACTGCGGTCTTCCTACTTGGTTTTCCAAAATCCATTCTTTCGCAAATTTTCCAGTTTGAATATCATTCAATACAGCTTTCATGTTTTCTTTTACATGCGCATCGATTACGCGCGGTCCAGATACGAAATCACCCCATTGAGCTGTATCGGAAATGGAGTATCTCATGTTGGAAAGTCCGCCTTCATACAGTAAATCCACAATTAATTTTAGTTCGTGCAAACATTCAAAATATGCAACTTCAGGCTTGTAACCTGCTTCAACAAGCGTTTCAAATCCAGCTTTCACAAGGGATGTTAACCCGCCGCAAAGCACTGCTTGCTCACCGAAAAGATCCGTTTCTGTTTCTTCTTTAAACGTTGTTTCAAGAACGCCGGCACGTGCGGATCCGATTGCTTTTGCATATGCTAAAGCCAATTCTTTCGCTTGACCTGTTACATTTTGCTCAACAGCAATCAATGCCGGAACCCCAGCTCCTTCAGTGTAAGTTCTTCGCACAAGATGACCTGGGCCTTTAGGTGCAACTAAAAATACATCCACATCGCTTGGCGGAACAATTTGATTGAAATGAACGTTAAATCCATGGGCAAATACGAGAGCATTTCCTGCTTTTAGTCCCGGCTTCACTTCATTTTCATAAAGTTCTCTTTGCTTTTCATCCGGAACAAGCACCATAATAATGTCTGCTTCTTCAACAGCTTCACGAACTGTTTTAACTTCCAATCCATCCTCTTGAGCTTTTTCAAATGATTTACCTTTTCTAACGCCAACTACTACATCTACGCCGCTTTCTTTTAAATTTAAAGCATGCGCGTGACCTTGAGAACCATATCCTAAAATCGCTACTTTCTTCCCTTCTAATACAGCTCCGTTAATATCTCCGTTATAGTATACTTTTGTCATTTGTACATCTCCCTTTCTTAAATGTTTTACTATATTTAAAAATGTATTAGACGATTGAAAAAGTTTTTTCGGACTGCTGCAGCTTTTGTGTACCGCGAGGAAAAGCTGTCAGTCCTGTTCTTGCTATTTCCTTGATGCCGTACGGTTTCAATAAGTCAATCAGCGCTTCAATTTTGTTCGGCTCACCTGTTACCTGTACGACAACGCTGTCTCTGCTAACATCAATGATCGATGCGCGAAACGGTTCGATCACACCGTATATTTCCATTCTTGTCGATGGATTTGCAACAACTTTAATTAATGCTAGTTCTCTTGCAACAATTGATTGATTTGTGATATCCATCACTTTCAACACATCAATTTGCTTATTTAATTGCTTTGTAATTTGTTCAACTTCTTTTTCTTCTTTAACATTTACAACAAATGTAATTCGCGAAACGCCTTCTATTTCCGAATGGCCGACAGAAATGCTTTCGATATTATAGTGTCTTTTCGTAAACAGGCCAGTAATTCGGTTTAAAACTCCTGATCTATTCATGACAGTCAGCGTAATGATTCGCTTCATTTCTTTATCCCCACCATTTCATTCAGTCCTTTGCCAGGAGCAATCATTGGATATACGTTTTCTTCCGGTGCTACGACGATTTCAATCAGCTCCGGCTCTCTGTTTGCAAAGCTTTTTTCCAACACTGTCTTAAGATTTTGATGATTTTGGATTCTTACTCCTTTTATTCCAAACGCTTCTGCCAATTTAATAAAATCAGGCTGCGTTTGAAAGACGGAATGAGAATAACGTTTTTCATAAAAGAGTTCTTGCCATTGGCGAACCATACCGAGCGAATTGTTGTTCAGAACGATTACTTTGATTGGCAAATTGTGCTCTTTGATTACCGCAAGCTCTTGGAAGGTCATTTGGAACCCTCCATCACCCAATATCGCGACAACCGTTCTGTTGCGGTCAGCAAATTGCGCGCCGATAGCTGAAGGGAGTCCAAAGCCCATCGTTCCAAGTCCGCCCGATGTCACCCATCTGTTTGGCGAATTAAAGCGATAATATTGCGCAGCCCACATTTGATGCTGGCCTACATCTGTTGTAACAATTGCTTCTCCTTTTGTTTGTTTATAAATTTCTTCGATCACTTCTTGAGGTTTGATTTCATTTTCAGATTTTTCATACCATAATGGATATTCTTTTTTATATTCAGCAAGATGCTGAATCCACTCTTGATGATCGCCTTTATTTCCTTCCTGCTCGATCAAAAGCTTCAATACTTGCTTCGCGTCGCCGACAATCGGAATTTGTGTGGGAACATTTTTACCAATTTCGGCAGGATCAATGTCAATATGTGCTACAGTTGCATTAGGCGCAAAATGTTTAAGATTTCCTGTCACTCTGTCATCAAAGCGGGCTCCGATGCTAATCAATAAGTCGCATTCATAAAGAGCCATGTTAGCCGCGTATGTTCCATGCATTCCTGCCATTCCTAAAAATAGAGGATGATCCGCTGGGAAACTTCCTAATCCAAGTAGAGTGTTTGTGATCGGAATTTGCTGCTGTTCAACATATTCTCTCAGTTCATTCGCAGCATTGGCATGAAGAACGCCGGCACCAGCTAAAATCACCGGTTTTTTTGCACTGCTGACCGATTCCACCAGCCTGCGGATTTGCAAGTAATTCGGCTCTAATTTCGGCTGGTAGCCAGGCAATGACAATTCCATATCATATTCGAAATTGCCTTCCGCCTGTGAAATATCTTTTGGAATATCGATCAATACAGGTCCTGGTCTTCCAGTTGTTGCGATATGAAACGCTTCTTTAACAATTCTCGGTAAATCATTTATATCCCGAACTTGATAATTATGTTTTGTAACGGGCATGGTAATTCCGATCACATCTGCTTCTTGGAAAGCATCAGAACCGATCACAGTTGTTGCTACTTGCCCTGTAAAGACGACGAGCGGCAAAGAATCAATTAATGCATCCGCAAGCCCTGTCACTAAGTTGGTTGCACCAGGTCCTGAAGTGGCAATGACGACACCCGGTTTTCCGGATATACGTGCATATCCTTCAGCAGCATGGATTCCTCCTTGCTCGTGTCTTGTTAAGACGTGAAAGACTCCAGAATTATATAGCTTATCATATATTGGCAAAACGGCTCCACCGGGATAGCCGAAAATGACTTCTACATTTTCCCTTTTTAAGGCTTCGATGAGCATTTCCGACCCCGTCATGGTTGTTGTTGTACATTTGGTTTTCAACTCATCCAACTGTACATTCGCAGTCATGAATATATCCTCCTTTTAAACAGATGTGATAGAATTTTTAGATAATGAAAAACCTTCCCGCCCCTATGAAACCCACTTATAGCAGGCCAAAGGGGCGAGAAGGTTGAATTCCCGCGGTACCACCCTTCTTCGTGATCAAATCGATCACCTCATGAACGGAATATCCGTTCTTTTCCTAACGAGTGCATTGGGATGCACCCGGCCAATCCTACTCGCTGTCCGCTTTCGAAAAGGCACTCGGAGGCGAGTTCATCCTTGGTGATAACGCCGGTTTTCAGCTCCCCCGGCTCTCTGGAGTTATCTTAACCAAAGATTACTAATCCTCTTCATCGTTTTCATCTATAAATTTTTACATTCAATTCTTCTACGAAAATTTATGTTTGAGCCTTATAATACGCTGATTTTTCAAAAGTGTCAACACCATTTTTATGAATTATTTGATTATTTTTATGAAACAGTTTTTTTGGTAACGTTTACAAACTCATTATTTCAACATTTTATAATACAATGAAAATTTTTTATGCTCTAAATTGAAATAAATATCGATTCCAAGCCATTAGGCAAAATGTGCGTAATATTTTATTTAAATTAATTTGAATAGCCAACGTTTTCAACAAATGCGGCAAAAGAAAAAACATCCATTTTATTCGAAATTACACCAGTTTTTCTTAAAGGCTCGGCAACCCGAACACTTCAGAAAGAGGGCTGTAATCTGTTTTAAACAGTAATGCAGCATATGTATGTTCTAAAACCTTGAACGTTATTCGATTTTAAATAAAAGCCCTTCACTTGAAACGAGCAATTTCGGAAGAAGGAAAAAAGACAAAGTATGTTGTATAAAAAATATTTGGAACAATATATGGTGGAGGAGATTATATGATGAACAAACAAAAGCTTGAATCTTTCTGTCTCAAACTTCCCGGTTCTGTTCATGATTACCAAATTGATTGGGAAGCAGACCGATATAAAGTGGGAGGCAAAATATTTGCGATTATAGGATGTGATTCTGAAGGAAAGCCAATCATCACGTTAAAATGTGATCCGCATCATTCTGAACAATTAAGAGAAAATTACGATGGCGTCATTCCAGGCTACTATATGAACAAAAATCATTGGATCTCAATATATTTTAACACGAACATCCCGGAGGAAATTTTGGAAAACCTGATTTTTCGTTCCTACGAACTTGTTTTTCAAAAATTGCCGAAGAAAATACAAAAGCAAATAAAACTGCAATAACTTAGGAAATAATGACATTGCTGTTTTGGGCGTCACTTATTAGATGTGAACTCCTCCTCAGTGAAAAGCCTCAAATCTTTTTAAATGGAGCTTAGAATTGGATTTGCATCCACGGATTTCGCTTATACACATGCTAGTCTTTTAATGCATAGAAACCATAGGCCTGCAGCAATAAATTTTTAAACATTGAAACGATAAAAAGCAGAGCAAGCTAAATCCTTACTCTGTCTAATAAACTGTATTAATTATTTTTTTAAATTACTAATTGTTCAAACTCTTTATCAGAAAAGCAAAAATTAAAAGCTCATAAATATTGACATATCAATATCTATGAGCATTATGTAATAAATTCATCCTATTCAAAATTAACATAAATGGCGTCCCAACAGGGATAACAACCACATCACAAAATTATTGATATTTCAAGGATGAATAGACATGCTCGTTCATCCCATGCAAAATTTGTGCAAAATTATTTTCAGCTGCTATCCCGTACAAAAAAGGCGGATTCCTCCGCCTTTTTTAATTGCACTTTTGAAAAACTCGTGCATCGCAGTTGGTACAACCATGATTGGCAGTACATTAAAAGATCGGATTATTCAGCCAACAAAAAAAGAATTTTCTGATAATATAATGTGTATTGTAATGTTTCTTTAGTGTAGTTTTTATCTTCCTAAATTTAGGTAAAAATCACTTCTGTAATAACTTAACAAAATAAGTTATAATTACCTTTGAAGGAGGTATACCTTTATGAAAGCCAATGTAATCATCAAAGCGATCTTATCAGCGACACTGACGGCAATAGGCTTTTTATTGCTGGATTATTTATTTGTGGGATTTGAAGACAGAAATATGGTCATCCAATTTATCCTTTATTTAATTATAACCCACCTTATGATGTTTTCTATTATGCGTAAAAACTATATATAAAGTTAGGACGTAAAATAGTGAAAAAGATATCCCTTTGTGCAATGACTCTAGTATTAGTACTTGGTTTACATCAGAAGAAGTACAAGCTAAAGGGAACTCTCCTTATGTCGGACAGATTAAAATTGTCACATATAAAGTTCATAAGTCCAAATTAAAAAGATATTATCAAGCATCCAAAATTACAAACCAGACCCTTGAATATGTTAATGAGTTTGTTGCCGGCGGACTAGGAGCAACAGCAAAAAATTTCCTTCAAAGAGGACTTATTGCGTTAGGAACATACAGTCTAGCAAAAATAATAGGACTTGGCTCCAAACCCCAAATGAATGAAACTAAAAAAATCTTAGAACGAATGAAAAAGGGATAAGCTAATTATCTGATTGTTAAGTAAAAATATCGTTATTCCTATATAAGTGGTTCTGGAACAAGATAGTATCCATATGGAAAAGCTGATATAAGTTACTCCAAGTAATGCCTCTCCAAAAACAGATAATGAGTTGTCCGAAAAGTTAAGCATCTCTCGTTTTAACTTTTTGGACAATCCCCTTATGTAAGTATCCTTTATCTCCATCATCTTTTTTATAAAAAAGGGATACTTCAAAATCCAGGATTAACCATCCGAACCTTCGAAATCAAACTAAGCACAGCCACGAGACTCTCCAGAATGAATATATATGCTCTTTTATTCCATACAAAATTCTGTTTGGCTGCTATTTCAAGCAAAAAAAAGCAGAGAAATCCGCTTTTTCTCCTTCCAACATTTCGTTCTATCCTGCCTATACGATCTACACAAAATTGAAGAAGATATGAAAAAAGAAGAGAGAGCTAAATAGCTTTCTCATTTTTATATGCAAACAAATAAGCTCTAAGGTAAAGTGAAAATAACATCAGATTCAGGAAAGAGAAAGTTGATTTGATTTCCAAACAGTATGATAAAGCCAAAAAAGAGTTGTCCGAAAAGGAACAACTCTTGATTCTATAAATTTATTGATATATTTGAATCTCAGAAAAGTCTCGAGTTCACTATGTAGTGAACTTTAAAACTAAAGAAACTGGACCTCTAGTATATAATCCTTTTTCTTCATACGAAAAAGACTCGTCCAACTCAATGTTTTTAAAACTGTCTAAAATAATATTTGCTACAAGTTCTAATTGCATAAGCGCTAAGGAAGCCCCTACACAAGTATGTGTTCCATACCCAAATGCTAGATTTTGTGAGTGACTAGTGAAAGCTTTATTATCTTCAATGCTTCTATAAATATCAAATTTATCTGGATTTGAAAAGGCTTTAGGATCCCTATTAGCAGCACCAATCATATTTATAATTACTGCATTTTTAGGAATCAAAACTCCTTTGATAGTCACTTCTCTAGAAACTTGTCTAGGAATAAATTGAACTGGAGGTTTAAAACGCAATGTTTCATTAATAGCATTCTTCAAAAGCTTGCGATTATTTTTTACATCCTCGAATTGTTTTGGATTTTGAAGTAGATTGTAAAATAGCAAAGCTAAAGTTTTATCGACAGGTTCAGTTGCAGCCAATAAAATATTCAATGTTAGGGCAAGAATCTCCTGAGAAGTCATTTTTATGCCATTAAATTCTGAACGTTGTAGTATAGATATTAAATCGTTTCCAGAAGAGTCTTTTTTACTTTCTATGATTGGAAGTAAATATTTTTCTAACTGTTCACTGCACCAAAAGCAATACTCAATTTCTTCATCAGAGAGATTGAAAGAAGTAATAAATTTTGCTATGCCTTTGTGCCATTCGGCAATTTGCTCTTGATCCTTTTTATCTAAGCCCAACATATCCATTGTTGATTGAACAGCAAATATCTTGCCAAAATCATTTACTAAGTCTATTTTTCCACGATTAAGATAAGGTTTTAAGACTTCAATAGCATTTTGTTTGAATAAAGAAAGTAATCGTTTGAGATTTTCACCTGTGAGCCCTTTCATTATCATTTTCTTTTTTTCTTTATGCTCTTTTCCAGTCATTTGGGCTAAAACTCTATCACGCATAACTGGTTGAGCTCGTTTCGCTAACGTTTTAGTAGTAAATATTTCTTCATTTTCTAAAACATATTTTACATCTTCATAATTACTAACAAAATAACAGTCAATAGATTCTTCATAAAAAACAGGCTCTTGTGTTCTAAAATAAGGGAAAAACTTGTAAGGATCTTTTGAGTAAGCTTCTGAAAAAATACTTATTTTACTTTGTTGCAGCATATATAAAACTCCTTTCAAATATTAATTAATTTGTTTCAAGATGATATAGCCTTGGTTGTCACTCATCTTAATATAAAATTCTGAATTTTTTATTTTCTCTCCTAATTTCCATGGTCTATGATATGCAAGCACGGACTCTTTATAGCCTAGAATTGAAGCACCCTGATAGAAAGAAAGGTAGTTCTGCTAATACGTATTTTACAGCGTGAAATAACATATTATCTGTAATTTCTATATCTTCCATATTTAAAGACTTCGCTCGGCTAGAAAGTGCATCATGAGACATTGCCAAACAAGATTTCCTAAATTTTTCATCTTTTTCAAAGTAATAAATTACGTTTTGATAAACTTCATTATAAATTTTGTTGTTTTTAAAATCTGAAAAAGTATATATATCAATCTCTCTACCATTTTTCCTTAATGCTTCTTCGCTAAAACGGAAATGACGTCTGATTTCCTTTCTGACTTTTCTTTCCGCTTTTGTTGTAGGAGTTCCGAGGGCTTCAAGTAAGTTCTTAGCTTCATCTCCAGCTAATAAAACGGTCACATTTTTAAAATTTTTTGATGACCAATCAATAAGTTGGTGAATATAGTTTTGTGAAAACTTACTGTTAAAGGGACTGATACCTAAAAGTATGTGAGTCTTATTCTTATAAATTTTCTCACAATTTCTAGATAGTGGAACAACATAGAACAAATCTTTAATAACTTGTTGCATTTAAAAACCCCTTTCCCCAATTATAATTAACCAGTTAATATTAACCGGTTAATATTAACTGGTTAACGATAATATAACACACCCCAAAAATATTGTCAAACATTATCGAATTGAACAAATTATTATTCGAACCCCCTTGACAACACACGAAAATTCCTTTAGTATTATTGTTAACCAGTTAACAATAAGATAGAAAGCACTAAAGGGAAAGTTTTAAAAGCATCCATCACAAGAATTCATCACAACTAGAGAATCGATCAGAAGAACTGAATCGAGTGATAATAAGAATGTATTGTTTGGCGTTTCATGGATATTGACACAATTTCACATTGTTGTTTATCTAACCCGTTGATGAATATAGTTTTGGGAAAACTTATTGTTAGAGGGACTGATACCTAAGAGCATGTGAGTCTTATTCTTATAAATTTCCTCGCAATTTCTAGATGGTGGAACAACATGGAACAAATCTTTTAATAACTTGTTGCATTAAAAAAACTCCTTTCCCTAACTATGATTAATAAGTTAACATTAAACATTTAACATAATATAACACAACTCAAAAACATTATTGAGTTATGCGAATTATCATTTAAATATTTTTCCTTTATTTCTTGACAACACGTAAAAATTCCCTTACCATTATTGTTAACTGGTTAACTATCGTAAGGAGGATAAAAATGGAAAGCACTAAAAAGAAAGTTCTAAAAGCATTACAAGAATTCATCACAACTAGAGAATCGATCAGAAGAACTGAATCGAGTAATAATAAGAACGTATTGTTCGGTGTTTCATGGACATTGACACAATTTCACATTGTTGCCCTTCTGAAAGAAAATGAATTAATGAATAATACAACCTTAGCTAAAGAACTTAATATATCTAAACCAGCGGTAACTAAAGCAACAAAAAAATTACTGGAGAAAGGTATTATTAAGGAAAAACAAAATGAAGGAAATAAAAAAGAAATTTTCTATGTTTTAACTGAAAAAGGGGAAACAATGGCCGCAATTCATGAGAAGCTGCATAAGGAGGCTGAAGAACAATATTTATCACTTTTAGATAACTTCAATAAGGAACAACTTGAAACAATCATATTATTTTTAAATACGCTTACTAATCATTTGAAAAATGAAAATATGAAGTAGGAGGGAAGAGCTTTGGATAAAGCCCTTCAACAAAAAAGCAAAGTTCTGGTTCTTCTCCTAAGTATTTCAGCTTTTTTTGCGTCATTAAATCAAAATATTTATTCCCCTTTGATTCCTCTTATTCGAGATACTTTTGACACAACGATTTTTTGGGTGGATTTAACAGTTAGTGGTTTTATCTTTATTATTTCTATCATGCAAGTAATATTAGGAACATTTATTGATTCTGCTAATCAAAAAAAGTTAATGATCACTAGTCTTTTGATTACAAGTATCTCAACCTTATTTTGTGCATTTACAACAAATTTTATGGTATTTTTTGTTGCACGAATGTTTCAAGCCATCGGTACAGGAATGATTCCGTTGATTGCAGTGAATGTCATTGCATATTTATTTGAAGGGGCAGAACGGGGCGATGCAATGGGAACATATCAAATCTTATTGACATTAGCCCCCGCACTTGCGCCGATCTTGGGAGGATTCATTGGACAATACTACAATTATTCAGGTGTATTTTTATTTCTATTTGTCATTTCAATGACATTGTTGATTTTTTTAGGATACAAACTTCCAACATTAAATAGTAAACAATTATCCGATAATAAAAATAAAGCTCAAACACTTCTAAAATATCAAATTTTATGGGCAAATAAAAAAGGCATGAGTGTTATCGGAATTGGTTTTTTCGTCTTTCTGGTATATTTTTCAATATTGACATATTTACCTGTTTTATTGCACGATCACTATCAAATATCTTTACAGATTATCGGATTATTATATTTGCCTTTGACAATTAGTATGATTATAGGTAGTACCCTATTTAAAAAGTTACAAAGAAGATTTAATTTAGAAAAGTTATATCGTGCAATTTTATACTTAATGCCATTTTTCATTATATTATTTGGTTTAATGATGAAAAAGAACATTATCATATTAAGTATTATTTTATTCATTTATGGTGTTTTACTAGGATTCTCTCCACCATTATTTTCAACAATCATTAGTAGTCAATATACAAATGAAAAAGGATTGGCATTAGGAATATTTAATTTTGTACGATATTGTGGAATGGCAATAGGAGCAGGAATTGTCGGAATTAGCTTTCTGAGTTCCTCTTCCTTATTTCTTATTCTAGGAATCGTGTTTTTAGTGATTTCGTTCATGATTAATCAGATTTTAAAATAAAAAATGGTTTCTTCATCCTTTATTTACAATAAAAACTGAAGGCGGATTAATCCGCCTTTTTCTTCTGCTGTTTATATCGGACCTTTTCTAATCGGTTCTATGTCAATTGTTGGGGTGCACTTGATGTGAAGTGCACCTCTTTTATATGTATGAAAGTTAAATAAGTGAGCATAATACCTTATTTCTAAGTCGTTGAAAGTTGCGAATACCATAAGACATTCGTTTAATGACTTTCATTTTATTGTTAATCCCTTCTAAATAACCGTTAGTGTAGGGATACATAAACGAATTGATGATTTCTTTCTCCCAGCTTTTAAAGGTTCGTTTCATGTACTGATATTCGTCCAGTCCTGATTCGTCAATCGCTTGATACAGTTGTTCTAAGTTCAACCTTACATTGCGTTCATTGCTTTGTGTCATCCATTTTTTAAAGACTTCTTTCACTTGGTAAGCTTTCTTTAAATCGGGGGACAACTCTAAATAATATTGCAGGAGCTCCTGTTCTCTTGTGGTTAACTTCTCTTTCGGTTTATGTAAGAGAAAACGTAACTTTTTCATCGATTTTCGATCTTTGTCTTGGAACGACTTTTGTACTCTCTTTCGTACTCGTTCAAGTGCCCAGAAGTTATGACGAGCATAATGGAATTTGTCCACGATGATAATTGGATTTTGAAAGAGTTGTTGAGCCAATATTTTATACGGCTGCCACATATCCATGACCACCATTTGAACACGATGAGTCGGTAAAGAACGAAAATAATCTTTTAGCGTGGACAACTTACGGTCTTGAATCACATCAAATACCTTGAAGCCTCGAGGGTCTCCGATGACACATTGATATTTTCCTTTTTCGGTTGTCCCCTTAAACTCATCAATGGCTAAAATTTGTGGTAATGAGTGGTTCTCATAAGTATAATAACGGTCAAACCATCGAATCACCGTTGAGTGTCCCAATCCAAGCTCTTTCGCCACTTCCTTAAAATTGGCCGTTCTCACTTTGATAAGAAGGGCTTGAAGGACACGTATCGTATGACGTTGATAGCGCTCTAAGAAGGGATATCGTTCATAGAAACGCTTTCCACAGGATGTACATTTATAGCGACGCTTTTTTAGAATGAGATACGTATACATTTCGCGAAATTTGACATCTCGAATCTTCTGCAGGCGATAATCATGAATAGATCTTGTCCTTTCCCCGCACTGAGGACAACTTTGATGACAAGGTTTGGTTTCGATAAAAATTTCTAGGTGCGTATCCGTTTCTACAATATTTGACACAATGACATTTTCTAATCCAATCAGTTTTGTGATACAATAGTCTTGCATTTACGAAGTCTCCTTTTAAATGAGGTTTGGTCACTTTCATTATAAAAGAGAGCACTTCGTAAATGCTTTTTTATTTTATGAAATTCTTTACCCCAACATTTAGTATAGAACCTTAAATTACTAATTGTTCTAAAGCATGTTCATTGTATTTATTAAGATCTACAATATCAAACCCGATAAAATGTTCAAACTCTTTATCAGAAAAGCAAAAATTAAAAGCTCATAAATATTGACATATCAATATTTATGAGCATTATGTAATAAATTCATCCTATTCAAAATTAACATAAATGGCGTCCCAGGAGAGATTCGAACTCCCGACCGACGGCTTAGAAGGCCGCTGCTCTATCCAGCTGAGCTACTGGGACATTGGATAATTTTTTATTATTTTTTCGAAAGACAATGTTTATTATAATTTCATGCTAAAAGTATGTCAACTACTTTTTTAAAAAAATTTTTTGAGGGAGAAAAATTCTCCCTCAAGGAAGAGTGGTTAAGCAAATTGGAATTTAGTGGACAAGTTTGAAATTTTCTCTCCATGAAGATTGTAAAAATCTACAATTGCTTGGCCATTCATCAATTCTAGTATAGCATAAGTTTTTTCATTTCTCATCCTCGGAAGGAAAATACTTCCTGGATTAATAAACAATTTCCCGTCTACAAGCTCGGCTCCGGCTATATGCGAATGGCCGAAACAAACAATGTTCGCTTGCGCTTCCTCTGCACGATATTTTAATTTCATTAAAGTCGTTTTGACAGAATATAAATGGCCATGGGTGATAAAAAAGCGATAGGTTCCGATTGTTTCAATGATTTCATTCGGGAAGCTTCCAAGGAAATCGCAATTTCCTTTCACGATCAACATATCTTGAATTTGTTCCGCTCCATCATTCAGCTCTGAATCACCGCAATGGATGATTGCTTCTACTTCGTTTATATGCCTTTTCTTAATTTCCACAAGCTCATCCGTAAGACCGTGACTATCACTTATAATTAAAACTTTCACGATTAGCCTCTCCCCAATCGCCTATTAATTTTTCTAGTTTCTTCAAAGCTTTTGCACGATGGCTGATTTCGTTTTTTTCGAACTGCTCTAGTTGAGCCATCGTTTTTTCTTTGCCGTCCACAAGAAAAATAGGATCATATCCAAAGCCATTGTCACCGCGAGGTTCAGTTGTAATTTGTCCTTCACACACACCTTCCACCGTCATCGTTTCAAGGTCTGGAGCAGCAAACGCCAAAACACATATGAACCTTGCTTTTCGATTTTCAACGCCTTCCATTTTTTTTAAAACCTTTTGAATATTTTTTTGATCATCTTTTTCATTTCCTGCATATCGGGCCGAATAAACCCCCGGTTCGCCATTTAAAGCATCAATCGAAAGCCCGGAATCATCTGCAACAACGGGTTTATTAAGCAATTGGCTGATTGTCTCCGCTTTTAGAACAGCATTTTCATAAAAAGTTTGGCCGGTTTCTTCAACATCTGGCAAATTCGGATAATCCAACAGTGACTTGACCTGTATTCCTTTTTTTTCTAACATCGCGCGAAATTCTTCGATTTTCCCTTTGTTTTTGGTGGCGATCACCAATTCTTTCATGAGCATCCCTCTTCCCGCTGATCCCTGTTATTGATAATTTTTGCAGTCCATTCCCCTAATGCCGCTTTTTGTTTTTCGATTAGTTCCAAAATTCCTTTTTCAGCATATTCCAACAGTAAGTTCAGCTCTTCTTTTGAAAACGTGGATTCTTCCCCAGTTCCCTGCAATTCAACAAAATGGCGGCTTGATGTCATAACAACATTCATATCAACTTTTGCCGCTGAGTCCTCTTCATAATTCAAATCTAAAATGACTCCGTGTTCAGGAACGATCCCTACAGACGTAGCTGCTAAAAAATCTGTTACTGGATATGTATCTAGTACACCGTCATTGAATAATTTACCGAGAGCGAGATTTATTGCAACATAAGAACCTGTTATGGAAGCCGTTCTCGTTCCCCCGTCCGCTTGAATTACATCGCAATCAATCCATAATGTTCTTTCACCCAGTTTCTCCAAATCAACTACTGCACGCAAGCTTCTTCCAATCAGCCGTTGAATTTCCATTGTCCTTCCGGAGATTTTTCCTTTTGATGCTTCCCGGACCGTTCTTTGAGCCGTTGCACGCGGAAGCATGGAGTATTCTGCGGTAATCCATCCTTTCCCTTCACCTCTCATAAAAGGAGGGACACGGTCTTCTACACTTGCGCTGCATATCACTTTTGTATCTCCAACCGTTATTAAAACAGACCCTTCCGGATGCTTCAAATAATCCGTTACTATTGTGACTTCTCTTAACTCATCTTGATTTCTGCCATCAAGGCGCATTGTTTTCCCTCCTACCAACTGCAATGTACGAAAACATGAAAGAAGAGGCAGCTATCATGCTCGCCTCTAAAGTCTCATTCTTATAGTATATCAAAAATAGATGTTTAAAAACTACCTGTGTTTACATTTTCAGGTCTTGACACTGGCTCTGACAAACTTTTTCCATCTTCATTCACAAGGTCTTGCTTGCCGTTCACTTTTAGTGCTACTTTTTCTATTCCTTCCTGCTCCGTCAATGTAAGCACAAGGGAGTTTATAACATGATTGGAAACGATCTTTTTCTCCTCATCATAGCTTCCATAAATCGCTTCGTTGAAGTTTAAAGTGACTTGACCGTCTTCATATTTTGGCTTTTCAATCAGCTTCACTTCAGACTGAAACTCGCTTAATAATCCGCTTGAACGGTCTGGACCTTCAACTAATGCGTTAACAGCAGCTACGACTTCGTCTTTTTCTTCATTGCTGATCCTCTTTGTCACGGGAACATAATATACGTTATCCCCTTCTTCCCCAATATAATACACGGTTAGAGGATGAGTATCCGTAATATCAACAGCATCGCTCGTATCAATATTGATGCCGTCTTTTCTAGTCGTTCCTTCGCCGATTGGGGTTCCGTTTACTGGCATTTCTTTCAGTTCATGGCCGTTCACCCAGAGCTTTACTTTATTAATATTTTTAAATTGGGTTAATGTCCATGTAATTGCCTGCAAAATTTTTTCTTCATCTTCCGGCTTGTAGTTAGTAAATTCATTTGAGAAATCTACAATAGCCGTTCCGTCTTTAATATCTACTCCTTTAACAACTGTATCTTCCGGCAATACCGCACGGAACCCGTTCGGGAGAATGTTTGAAACGGGCCCTCCAGCCACTAAATATTCAACGGCTTGTTTGGCTACTTCCTTCGTGTTAGGCAGCTCCAATGTTTGTGGAACGACCATTCCGTTTTTGTCAATTAAATACAGAACTCTTTTCACCGTTTCCTTTGAGGATTCCTCTTTGTCGGACGTTGATTTCTCTGAGTCTAATTGCTGATCAAGCTGATCCCCGTCCTCCAAATAGGTAATATCCTGCGGCGGATCTATTTCTTGTTTTGAACTCTTGCTTCCAAATGAAGAACACCCTGAAAGCAAAACAAAAGTAGCCAAAACTGCTGCTGTCACATTCACCCATCTGTTTTTTGGCATAACAATCCCTCCTAAGGCAGTTTGTACTACTATGTATACGAGCATTGAAAAAAAATAGACCAGCTCCAACCAAAAATTCAATGGACAAAAAAACAGCTTGCTCATTTAGAGCAAACTGTTTTCGTTAAAGTTATACTTTCTACATGATCAATGTGATGACCGAACCATTTTGAAGCAATCTTTTGAAACATTTGTTTCGACCCAGTAGTTAAAAATTTGTGGTTTTTATTGCCATCCTCTTGGTTTAAACAATGATGAAAGGATAAAATAGCGCTCACTTCCCGGGCTGTTTCATCTCCCGAGGTGATTATTTTTACGTCTTTCCCGATATATTTTTGAATTAAAGGCCGTAATAGAGGATAATGTGTGCATCCTAAAATAAGCGTATCAATTCTCTTTCCTTTAAAAGGAAGTAAAGATTCTGCAACAATATATTCCGCCCGTTCACCTTCAAATTCGCCGCTTTCTACTAACGGCACAAACTCAGGGCAAGCGAGACTCTCCACAATGACGGAACTATTAATCGTTTTGAGCGCACGAACGTACGCGCCGCTCGATATAGTTCCTTTTGTTCCGATTACACCAATATGGCCTGAGCGTGTAGCATTTATGGCAGCTCTTGCCCCTGGTTGAATTACACCAATCACAGGGATATCAAGTTGTTCTTGAATTTCTTTTAATACAACTGCTGTTGCAGTATTACAAGCAATGACAAGCATTTTGATATGAAAGTTTGAAATTAAATAGTTGGTCAGCTCCCATGTAAATTGTCGAATTTCCGTTTTCGGCCTCGGGCCGTACGGACATCGGGCGGTATCACCCAAATAAATTAATTCTTCTTTTGGAAGCTGCCTCATCAACTCTTTAACAACAGTTAATCCACCAACACCTGAATCAATAACTCCAATTGGTCTATTCAAAAAATCGCCTCTATTCTTTCATTTCTTGTTGCAATTTTGCTAATAGCTTTTCCAATTGAACAATTTCTTGATCCGAGAAGTTTTTCAAAACTTCTCTTAAATTTTCTTGCCGCTTCGCTAATGCAGCCTCGATAACGCGTTGTCCATTTTCAAGCAATTGAATCCTGACTAATCGACGATCCTTTTCGTCTTTCACCCTTTTAACAAGGTTGTTTTTTTCCATTCGATCAATTAAATCCGTGATCGTGCTGCATGCAAGATACATTTTATTTGAAAGTTCTCCAATTGTCATGTTTCCTGATTCATTCAATAACAGAAGCGCGTCAAATTGCGGAGGAGTAATCGAGTAGTTGCTTAAAATATCACGGCCCTTCTTTTTTAAAATCGCAGCTATGCAGCGGAGGGATTTTTCTATTTCTTCAACAGTATTGAAAACGTACGTCATAACGGGGAACCCTTTCTTTCAAGATTAACAAATAAGATCAAATCTATTTTCCATTTTTTTATGTAAAATTTCAAGCATAGCCGTATTTTCAAAATGTGGAAAGACGAATTTTTTCAAAAGTCACAAGCCTTTTTAAGAAGCCAATGATTCATAGAAAAAGAGTAAAACAAACTCTTTCCTTATCAATCTAAAAAAGGCAGCCGACGGCGAAGTTCCACTAAGGCTGCCTCTTCTGTTTAAAGCTTTAGTTCTCCCATACGAAGAAGTTCTACGACTGCTTGTGAGCGCCCTTTCACACCTAATTTTTGCATAGCATTTGAAATATGGTTCCGCACCGTCTTTTCGCTAATGAAAAGTTCACTGGCTATTTCTCTTGTAGTCTTATCTTGCACTAATAACTCAAATACTTCTCTCTCTCTCTTTGTTAGCAGCGGCTTTGGCTGAAAATCCTTCTCATTCAAGTATTGTAACCCTCCTTGCAGATGAGAGCCAGTCGACAGGATGGATTTAAAAATTGTCACCATATAGTATGATCGCAAAAAGATGACCGTGACAAGATTCATAAAAGAAAGGTGCATTTTAGGCGAAAAGAAGCTTTTTTACGTTAAAGGGACTCGTTTGAAGGAGGAAATGTTCGAGAAAGATTCAACCGTTTCTAAAATTAGGAACACCTTGACATAGCAAGGTGTTCCTTTTTCACGATATACATCAGCTGTCAATATAGTCGCTTCCGAACATTTTACGAAATGCGTGAACAGTTGTTTCTCTATTTAATGCTGCAATCGATGTTGTAAGCGGAATTCCTTTTGGACAGGATTGAACGCAGTTTTGGGAATTTCCGCAGTTCGCAAGTCCGCCGTCGCCCATAATAGCTTCCAAGCGTTCTGATTTATGCATCGCGCCTGTCGGATGAGCGTTAAACAAACGAACTTGTGATAATGGCGCTGGACCGATGAAGTTCGATTTGCTGTTTACGTTTGGACAAGCTTCAAGGCATACGCCGCACGTCATACATTTTGAAAGCTCATATGCCCATTGGCGTTTTTTCTCAGGCATTCTTGGTCCTGGTCCTAAGTCATACGTACCGTCAATTGGTATCCATGCTTTTACTTTTTTCAAAGAGTCAAACATGCGGCTGCGGTCTACTTGAAGATCGCGAATAACCGGGAATGTGCGCATCGGCTCGAGACGAATAGGCTGTTCCAGCTGATCAATAAGCGCTGTACATGATTGGCGGGGCTTCCCGTTAATGACCATTGAACAAGCACCGCATACTTCCTCTAAACAGTTCATATCCCATGTAACAGGCGTTGTTTTTTCGCCTTTGGCATTAACAGGATTACGGCGAATTTCCATTAAGGCCGAAATAACGTTCATATTCGGACGATATGGCACTTCAAATTCTTCTTGATATGGTTCCGTGTCTGGTCGATCCTGTCTAGTGATAATAAACCGCACTTTTTTTTCACTCATTGTTTACTCCCCCTTTTCTCCCAGCTTTTTTAATGTTTCTTCGTATAGTCACGCACACGAGGCTTAATGAGTGATACATCAACATCTTCGTAGTGGAATTTAGGAGCTTCCTTCAAGCCGGCAAACGTTGCCATAGTTGTTTTGAGCCACTCTTCATCATTTCGTTCCGGAAATTCTGGTTTATAGTGAGCACCTCGGCTTTCATTACGGTTATAAGCCCCAAGCGTAATAACCCGAGCCAACACAAGCATGTTTCTCAACTGGCGAGTAAAGCTTGCGCCTTGGTTGCTCCATTTCGCAGTATCGTTAATATTAATTCTTTCCCAACGTTCCATAAGCTCTTGAATTTTTTCATCTGTTTTTAGAAGTTTATCATTGTAGCGTACGACTGTAACATTATCCGTCATCCATTCACCAAGCTCTTTATGAAGAACGTAAGCATTTTCGTTTCCATCCATTTTCAGGATTTCGTCCCATTTGCTTTGTTCTTCTTTTACGCGTGCATCATATAATGTGGATGGTAAATCATCAGCTGATTTTTCCAATCCATTCATATATTCAACAGCTTTTGGTCCTGCAACCATACCACCGTAAATTGCAGAAAGCAATGAGTTTGCTCCAAGCCGGTTCGCACCATGCTGAGAGTAATCGCATTCACCAGCTGCAAACAAACCAGGGATGTTTGTCATTTGATCGTAATCGATCCATAGACCTCCCATAGAATAATGGACGGCAGGGAAAATTTTCATCGGCACTTTTCTTGGATCTTCACCCATGAATTTTTCATAAATTTCGATAATACCGCCTAGTTTAATATCAAGCTCTTTTGGATCTTTATGAGAAAGATCAAGATATACCATGTTTTCGCCATTAATGCCTAATTTCAAGTCTACACATACATGGAATATTTCTCTCGTTGCAATATCACGAGGAACAAGGTTTCCATATGCCGGATATTTTTCTTCAAGGAAATACCATGGTTTTCCGTCTTTATATGTCCAAATTCTTCCGCCTTCGCCGCGTGCAGACTCGCTCATTAATCGAAGCTTGTCATCTCCAGGGATGGCTGTCGGATGAATTTGTATAAATTCCCCGTTTGCATAATAAGCTCCTTGCTGATAAACGATAGAAGCAGCCGATCCCGTATTAATCACAGAGTTTGTTGATTTACCAAAGATAATTCCAGGTCCTCCTGTCGCCATTATTACGGCATTCGAACGGAAAGCTTGAATCTCCATTGATTTTAAATCTTGAGCAACGATGCCGCGGCAGCGTCCTTCATCATCTTGTATGATTCCCAAAAACTCCCAGCCTTCATATTTCGTCACAAGACCTGCTACTTCGTGACGTCGAACTTGCTCGTCCAATGCATATAAAAGCTGTTGTCCAGTTGTTGCTCCGGCAAACGCTGTCCGGTGATGCTGTGTTCCTCCAAAACGACGGAAATCCAACAATCCTTCTGGTGTACGGTTAAACATAACACCCATGCGATCTAAAAGGTTAATAATTCCCGGTGCTGCTTCACACATCGCTTTAACCGGTGGCTGGTTAGCCAAAAAGTCTCCGCCATAAATCGTATCATCAAAATGGATCCACGGAGAGTCTCCTTCTCCTTTCGTATTTACCGCCCCGTTGATCCCTCCTTGAGCACATACTGAATGGGAACGTTTTACAGGTACTAACGAGAATAAGTCAACAGACACCCCGGCTTCCGCAGCCTTTATAGTTGCCATTAAGCCAGCCAAGCCGCCGCCGACAACAATTAATTTTCCTTTACTCATTTTTTCGCCCACTCCCTTGAACGCAATTTAGTTAGATTAGACAAACGCAAAAATGGCACGAAGACCTACGATTGAAAGCAACACAAAAATACCTATTGTCACATAAGTTGAGACTAGCTGAGATTTTGGAGTAACCGTAATTCCCCAGCTGACTGCAAAAGACCATAGACCGTTGGAAAAATGGAAAATCGCTGAAAGAACGCCTACTATGTAAAACACTAAACTAACAGGATTGCTTAAAATGGATTCCATCATATCAAAATTAACTTCAGCCCCAAACATCGCGGCAATACGAGTTTCCCATACATGCCATGCAATAAAAACAAGGGTAATAATACCAGTTACGCGTTGAAGCAGGAACATCCAATTGCGGAAATAGCCAAAGCGACCTACATTGTTTTTTGCTGTGAAAGCAATATAAATCCCATAAATGGCGTGGTATAACAGAGGAAGGAAAATAATGAAAATTTCCAGAAAATAGCGGAATGGTAAATTTTCCATAAAATGCGCTGCGTTGTTAAATGCTTCTTCGCCCCTTGTGGCGAAATGGTTGACAGTCAGGTGTTGAATTAAAAATACGCCAATCGGTACAACACCTAAAAGTGAATGTAGTCTGCGGTTTGCAAATTCTCTGTTACCAGACATATGCGTTTACCCCCTAATCTTAATAAATTAAAAGATTTCTTAAAATCTCCTGCTCCCCCTGCTTGGCATGTAAAAATCCGCCGACAAAATATGACGAAATCTTAAAATAATAGGACAAATTCATTGTACTCCCATAAAGTAGTACCGTCAAGAAAACGTCTACAAAAGTATTATTCGGTAAAATCATTTTTTCTGATCGGAAAATAGAATATTTCCCGTATCCGAAATTGATTTTATAAACTCTTTCATCTTATGTGAAAGCTGATATAATATAATTGTTCGCTAGAAAGAGGGGAAACGATTGAAAGAGCTGTCATATCACGATCAATTAAAAGAATTAGAAGAAATAACCTTACATCCTTTTAGCGTTTTGCTGCTTCGCGACTATTTACTTCCTGATCTTCTAGGAAAAGAGCATCATTCCATTTTGTATTGGGCAGGCAAACAGCTAGCTCGAAAAATTCAATTATCTACTTTAGAAGAACTTATATCTTTTTTTTCATCAGCCGGATGGGGCGATCTTCATATTATTCGCCAGAAAAAAAACGAAATGGAATTTGAATTAACAGGCCGATTGATCGAAAAAAGGATGAAGCTTTTCAAAGATTTATCATTCCAACTAGAAGCAGGATTTATCGCGCAGCAAATCGAATGTATGAACGGTGTCGTCACAGAAGCGTATGAACAGATAAACAAACGCTTAAACAAAGTTATTTTCATTGTAAAATGGGATGAAAAAGATAAAATTTAACAGAATGAAAGGGCAGTAGGAGGATTTAAAAGCTTCCTCCTATTTGTTTTATTACATCGCTATTCGCTGAAATATTGTAAAATGTTTTGTGCTGTTTTTTCAGGCATTCCTGCCTGTTTTAGCTCTTCAAGCGATGCCTTTTTAATATTTTCAACGGAACCGAACGATTTTAACAGTTGTTTTTTGCGCTTAGGCCCTATGCCGGGGATTTCATCTAATACAGACTTAAACGTATTCTTTTGGCGGACTTGTCGATGAAACGTAATGGCAAAGCGGTGCACTTCATCTTGAATGCGCTGAAGCAAATAAAATTCTTGGCTGCTTCTTGACAATTGAACAGCAGCTTCCCGGTTGCCAAGAAGCAAATCGCTCGTTTTGTGCTTTTCATCTTTCACAAGCCCGGCAACAGGAACGTCAAGTCCCAGTTCGTTTTCTAATACATCCATAGCTGCTTGTACCTGTCCTTTTCCTCCATCAACAATAATAAGGTCCGGCAACGGCAGCTCCTCCTTCAGCACTCTAGTATATCGCCTGCGAATTACTTCCCTCATCGATTCATAATCATCAGGCCCGCTGACTGTTTTTATTTTAAACTTTCGATACTCTTTTCTCGCAGGTTTTCCATCTATGAAAACAACCATAGCCGAAACAGCGTCCGCGCCTTGAATATTGGAATTGTCAAAAGCTTCAATCCGATGTGGTGTAGGAATATTCAACTGCTTTCCTAAATTTTCAATTGCTTTGATCGTCCTTTCTTCATCTCGTTCAATGAGTGAAAACTTCTCTTTTAACGAAATTTTTGCATTTTGATAAGCTAGCTGTACGAGATCTTTCTTTTTTCCTTTCTTTGGTTTGCTGACCTGTACTTGTACTAAAGCTCGAACCATTTCCTCATTGACATCTTCCGGAATGACTATTTCTTTCGGAAGAAAATGGTCGTTCTTTGCGTAAAATTGACCAATAAATGTTAAAAATTCCTCCTCTGGCTCTTGGTACAGAGGGAAAATGGACACATCCCGTTCTATCAGTTTTCCTTGCCTGATAAAAAATACTTGGACGCACATCCATCCTTTATCGTAATAATAAGCAAATACATCGCGATCAATAAAATCATTGAGAACCATTTTTTGCTTTTCCATTGTTGCTTCGATATGCGCGATTTGATCCCGATATTCTTTTGCCCTTTCAAATTCAAGATTTTCTGCACATTTCAGCATTTTTTCTGTTAATTCTTTTTTGATCTCCTTATATCCGCCATTTAAAAAACGGATGATGCTTTCCACCATTTGTTTGTTCGTTTCTTCGGAAACTTCGTGAACACAAGGCGCAAGACACTGGCCCATATGATAATAGATGCAAACCCGGTCTGGAAGCGAATTGCATTTTCTCAAAGGATACATGCGGTCAAGCAGCTTTTTTGTCTCTCTCGCAGCTTGGACGTTTGCATACGGTCCAAAGTATTTTCCCTTATCTTTTTTTACTTTTCGCGTGACGATCAGCCGCGGATGGCGCTCGGAAGTAATTTTTATATACGGATAGCTTTTATCATCTTTTAGATTGACATTGTATTTCGGTTCATGTTTTTTAATTAAATTCATTTCTAATAGAAGCGCCTCAATATTCGAGGATGTTACGATATATTCAAAATCGGCAATTTCTTGAACGAGTCTTAACGTTTTTCCGTCATGTGATCCAGTAAAGTAGGAACGAACCCGGTTTTTCAATACTTTTGCCTTTCCAACATAAATGACGGTTCCGTTTTTGTCCTTCATTAAATAACAGCCAGGCTTATTCGGAAGAAGCGAAAGTTTTTCTTTTAAATGCTCATACATCGGTAAAACACTCCAACTTATTCTAATCTGTGCTGGATTTATTCAGCCGTTTTCATTTAAAAGCAAGAAGGCGCTCCAAAAGGTAACTTTCGAGAGCGCCTCTTTTTATATTTTATATTACAAATGTTTGTTAAGCAATTGCGCTAAAGCTTCTTTCGGCTGGTAACCGATCGCTTTATCCACTGCTTCACCATTTTTAAAGACGATTAACGTCGGAATGCTCATGACTCCGTATTGACCGGCAGTTTCTTGATTTTCATCCACGTTAAGCTTAACAATTTTTACTTTGTCACCAAGTTCTTGATCCAATTCTTCAAGGACTGGGGCAATCATTTTACATGGACCGCACCAAGGCGCCCAGAAATCTGCCAATACTACACCCTCGCTTGTTTCTTGGGAAAAATTCTGGTCAGTAACGTTTACAATTGCCATCTTAATTCCTCCTAATTCACTTTTTCTATGTGAAGTATACCATGTTCTTTCGCTTGAAGCGAATGTTTTGATCTGCAACTATTTTTTCATATTTTTTGTATTTTATGTACGTCGTGACCCGTCTCCACTTATACTAGGAGGAATGGATTTGTTCAAAAAAATACGAGTCCATTCAGGACACGTTAAGAGGAATGGATTTTTAATTTTTTAAATTCTTCCGTAAGCATTGGCACAACTTCAAATAAATCTCCGACAATACCGTAGTCTGCGACGTTGAAAATGTTCGCTTCCGGATCTTTATTGATTGCAACAATTACTTTAGAATTCGACATTCCCGCTAAATGCTGAATGGCTCCAGAAATTCCGCAGGCAATATATAAATCCGGTGTAACGACTTTTCCCGTTTGTCCGATTTGCAGCGAGTAGTCACAATAGTTTGCATCACAGGCACCGCGTGACGCCCCTACTGCTCCTCCGAGCACAGATGCCAATTCTTTTAGCGGTTCAAACCCTTCTGCACTTTTTACCCCTCTCCCTCCGGCAACGATCACCTTTGCTTCAGATAAGTCAACGCCTTCCGCTGCATTTTGGACAACCTCACGCACGATCGTGCGCAGATCTTTTATTTCTACCGATATGGAAGCAACTTCTCCGCTCCTTGATTCATTTTTTTCGAGAGGTGGAATATTGTTCGGACGAACGGTCGCAAAAATAATCCCATCCGTAATGATTTTTTTCTCAAAAGCTTTTCCTGAATAGATCGGTCTTGTGAAAACAACGTTACCGCCCACTATTTCTACAGCGGTAGCATCAGAAATAAGACCTGCGTTTAATTTAGCCGCTATTTTTGGAGATAAATCTTTGCCTAATGCCGTATGTCCGAAAATAATAGCGTCAGGCTTTTCACTGTCAATGATCGCCATGACAGCTTGTGAATACCCGTCCGGACTATAATATTTCAATTTTTCATCTTCCACGATGACAACCCTATCCGCTCCATAATAAATCATGTCATTTGCAAGCGTTCTAACGTTCTCTCCAATTAATCCGGCGACCACCTCTCCGCCTTCGGATATTATCTTGCCGGCTGCAAGCGCTTCAAATGATACGTTCCTTAAAAATTGATCCCTTATTTCTCCCAATACGAACACTTTTCGAGCCATTTTTTCATCCCCCTGCTATATTCGTCTCCACTAAATAACTTTTTCTTCTGATCTCAATAAAGAAACAAGTTCCTTCACTTGATCCTGCAGTTCCCCTTGCAATATTTTTCCTGCTTCTTTTTTAGGCGGCAAATAAATTTCTAACGTTTTTGTTTTCGGCATGACATCTTCTTCTTCAAGATCTAAATCATCAAGCTCCAACTCTTCAAGCGGTTTTTTCTTTGCCTTCATAATTCCCGGCAAAGACGGGTATCTCGGTTCGTTTAAACCTTGTTGGGCAGTTACTAAAAGAGGGAGTGTTGTTTCAATGATTTCCGAATCCCCTTCAACATCTCTCACAATTTTCACGTTTTTTCCATCTATTTCAACATTTGTGATCGTTGTGACATACGGAATGTCAAGAAGCTCCGCCAAACGGGGGCCTACTTGGCCAGATCCTCCGTCAATGGCAACGTTTCCAGCTAATATAATGTCCGCTTCTTTATCCTTCAAAAATTCATATAGAATTTTTGCTGTTGTAAATTGATCTCCATCTTCCAAATCTTCCTCAATATTTATTAAGACAGCTTTATCGCATCCCATCGCAAGAGCCGTTCTCAGCTCTTTTTCGCTTTCTTCTGATCCTACTGTAACAACAGTTACTTCTCCGCCATGAGCCTCCTTAAGCTGCAGCGCTTCTTCAATGGCATATTCATCATAAGGGTTTATGATGAATTCTGCATCATCCTCGGAGATTGATCCGTTTTCAATTAAAATTTTTTCTTCTGTGTCAAAAGTTCTTTTCATAAGGACAAAAATATTCACCTTTCCCATCCCCTTTTTAAAAATTGATCATTCTCTTTTTATGAATGATTGCTTTTAAATCCGTTAATTAACAGCTCAGGAATTTTTTCTGCAATTGCGAGGAGATCGTATTTTTGATCTTTCATTACCCACGTTGTCGCCGTTTCGTCCATCGTCCCAAAAATCATTTGTCTTGCCAGCCTTAAATCCAAATCTTGTCGAAACTCTCCCGTTTTTTTTCCGAATTCGATCACTTCGTCTATTACTTTCAAATATTCTTTAAAAATTTCATTTATGCGCCGGCGCAATTCTTTGTTTACTTGCCGCAATTCCAATTGAAGAACCACTGCCAAATTCCGATCATGAACTAGCATTTGAAAATGCTTTTCGATCAGCGCAAACAATTTTTCTGCAGCAGTCTGCTTTGCATCAATGCTTTTTTTCACTTCAGCGATATGATTCATCAATCTTTCTCGAAAAAGGGAGATTAAAATATCCTCCTTGTTTTTAAAATACAAATAAATCGTTCCATCTGCTACGCCCGCCTGTTTGGCAATTTTCGAAACCTGAGCGGAATGATAGCCGTTCTCCGCAATGACGACAATAGCTGCATCAATGATTTGTTTATATTTTGCCTTTTTTTCTTTCAACGTGTATCTTCCCTTCAAAATGAATGAATGGTCATTCATTTATATGATATTTAGATTAAGCCTTTTTGTCAAGCATTGAGGGAAGTTTTTATTCTCGTTCAAAACCGATAGATGTCCGTTTTATATTTTTCTTTCTTCCTCTACTAGTTTTCTTCTTAAAATTTTTCCTACTGCTGTTTTCGGAAGCTCGTCGCGAAATTCGTATTTTTTCGGCACTTTGTACGGGGCAAGATGTTTTCGGGCGAATTGGTCAAGCTCTTGCTCCGTAAGCTGTGCTCCTCCCTTTGGTACAACATAAGCTTTCACGGTCTCGCCTCTGTAAGGATCCGGAACACCTGCAACGACAACCTCTTTAACCTTTTCATTAGCATACAACACTTCTTCTATCTCGCGGGGATAAATATTGTACCCGCCAGCAATAATCATATCTTTTTTACGATCGACAATATAAAAGAATCCGTCTTCATCCATATAGCCGATATCTCCTGTAAAAAGCCATCCGTCTTTGAAAACCGCTTCCGTTTCCTCTCGGTTGTTCCAGTAGCCTTTCATCACCTGCGGTCCTTTTACAATAAGCTCGCCGAATTCGTTTACATCTGCAAATCCTTCTTTTTCAGCCGAATAAATGGCTGCATGCGTATTGGGCCAAGGGATGCCAATGCTTCCTTTTTTCTTGACATCTGAATAAAATAAGTTTGCATGCGTAACGGGAGAAGCTTCCGAGAGTCCATATCCTTCAACAAGCTTCCCGCCTGTTTCTTTTTCAAAGCGCTCCTGAATTTCTACCGGAAGAGGAGCCGAACCGCTGATACAATATTTAACCGAGGACAAGTCGTATTTTCGCAAATCTTTATGATTTAAAAGAGCAACATAAATCGTTGGCACTCCTGGAAAAAGCGTTGGCTTTTCTTTTTCAATCGCTTTCAAAATTTCGGTTGAATCAAATTTGGGGATTAAAATCATTTTAAAACCTTCCATGATCGATAAATTCATTACAGTCGTCATGCCATATACGTGAAAAAAAGGCAAAACTCCTAGTATGGACTCTTCTCCTTTCCTGCATTTATACATCCAGGCAGCACACATTTTCGTATTGGAAATTAAGTTTTCATGCGTCAACATCACCCCTTTAGGCGTCCCTGTCGTCCCTCCTGTATATTGCAAAAGGGCAATATCTTCTTTCGGATCAATATTTACTGTCAATTCTTTAGCAGGCGATGTTTTTAAGATCTCTGTCCATACATGAACACCATTTGCTGCGTTTACCTTTATTAAAAGATTTTGCTCCTTCTTTTGAATGAGCGGGTATAGAAGATTTTTTGGGAAAGGCAAATACTCTTGGATCTTTGTTATTATGATATGTTTGATATTTGTGAGAGATTTCAATTTCGAGGCTTTTGGATAGAAAAGATCTAATGTAATGAGATGTGTAGCACTGCTGTCATTCAACTGGTACTCCAGCTCTGATTCTGTATAAAGAGGGTTCAATTGAACGACTATTCCGCCTGCCTCCAGAACTGCATAATATGCAATAACTGCCTGTGGACAGTTTGGAAGCATAATCGCTGCCCGATCCCCTTTTTCAAACCCTGTTTGCTCCAAATAATTAGCCAATTGAAGCATCTGTTCGTATAGCTTGCGGTACGTAATGTTCTTTCCAAGAAATGAAACGGCTGTATGATTCGGAAACTGATTAGCCGTATCTTGAAAATATTTGGAAAGCGGCTTATTCTCCCAAGAGATATTATGCGGAATTTCCGAGGGATAAAAATTGAGCCAAGGTTTTTGACATTCCATTTATCTCCTCTCCTTTGAAAAATAATGATGATTTTATTTCATTATATCAAAATAAAATTCAGAAATATAATTATTTTTAGAATTTTAAATCGAGTAGGAGGGGGTGACTAACCCCCGACCTCTCACACCACCGTACGTACCGTTCGGTATACGGCGGTTCAATTAAGTATGACGTAGTGCTTGATATCTTTCGAATAGACTTCTTAACCCTCGACGCTTCCAATAGGAGTTGTCGAGGGTTTTGTGTAGAATGGGACTGCAGGCAATCCGCCAATATTTCTTGCGTGTATTGCCCCATTCGAATGCTTTATGGCTTGGAACCCCTAATCCTCTGAGTTTCCGAATTCTTGTTTTCGGGGTTTTCCATTCTTTCCACAAACACATCCGAAGCCTTCGTCTAATCCATTCATCAAATTCTTTGAACTTACTTGGTGTTTCTGCCAAGGCAAAATATCCGCACCATCCCATTAAATACTTGTTCAGTTTCTCAATCCTTTTCTCCATTGGATACGGTTTCGATCTTGATGTAATTTCACGGATCTTGTTCTTCAAACGTTTCACACTTTCGTTCGCAATCCGTACCTTTGGAGTCTTATTGAGTGTGAAGCTGAAACCGAGAAACTTCCGTTTCCAAGGACGGTCTACCGCCGATTTCTCTCTATTTACCTTGAGCTTTAACTCCTTCTCTATAAAGTTCGTAATGGAGTTCATGACACGAATTCCTGCTTTCTTTGTTTTCACATAGATGTTACAGTCATCCGCATACCGAACAAACTTATGTCCACGTTTCTCAAGCTCCTTATCCAATTCATGAAGCATGACGTTTGATAAAAGTGGACTAAGCGGGCCGCCTTGAGGCGTTCCCATGTCCGTTTCCATTACCACTCCATTGATCATCACGCCTGATTGAAGATACCGGCGAATTACCTTCAGTAGAATTCGATCTTTGATCGTTTTCGCCAAGATCCCCATCAGTTTGTCGTGATTCACCTTGTCAAAGAATTTCTCTAGGTCTATATCGACTACCCAACGATATCCTTCTTTGATATAACCCTTTGCTTCCCTAACCGCATCATGTCCCCTTCTACCTGGGCGGAAACCATAGCTATGGTTCGAGAAGGTCGGATCAAAGATTTTCGTCAACACTTGGGCAATCGCTTGTTGGATGAAACGATCCGTCACGGTAGGGATCCCTAGAAGCCTTACTCCACCGTTCGGTTTCGGGATTTCGACTCGACGGACGGGTAAGGGCTTGTAGGTTCCTTCTCTCAACGACTGTCGAATGGAGTCCCAATTTTCGTAGAGGTGTCTTCGTAGGTCTTTTACGGACATGCCATCTACTCCGTGACCTCCTTTATTCTGTTCGACTCGTTTCAGTGCCGCCAGGAGATTTTCCCGTGACAAAATCATTTCCATCAACATTGATATCCTCTCCACGTGAACGAATTCTTCTATTTGTGCCATCTTCTGCTCCACCCTCTTGAAGTCCCCCGTGGGATTCACCACTTCCTCCTTCAAGTAAGTCCTATCGGATTGTCTGCTTCCACACAGAAGATGAACGCCTAGCGATTCGTTCTCCTTAATTGTTCAGTCCTTCCTCTTCCATCTCGAGCTTGAAAGAGTACTATGACTTCTGCTGACTTCTGACTGTTCAGCTATCTATCACTAGATAGGTTACCAAGGTTACTTGGCGTGCCAGCCAGACCTCCCCGGGTAAGAGTGTAATCTTTCCTTCCATCCATCTGCTTCATTTACTTTGTATCACCTTCGGCAGAAAGGGCTTTGTTTTGTTGTGCAAACTCACCCAGTGATACCTAGCCTCATATGAAGTTCGTGTTCCTCAGACCGGAAGTTTGCCGCTCGCTTCCTTCAGATTCCGCGTCACCACGGACACCCTTGCGTTAAGCTAACTGCTACTTCTGCCTTCGCAGCTCGGGACTTTCACCCTATAGATTACACCCATGCCGGGCGCACACAAGAAAAAGCGGAGACCTTTTCTTTTCTCCGCTTTTTCAAGCAAAAAACACCATATAAATAATACCGATCGCAATAAACAGACCGCACAAACCAAATAAAATTTTAGCCAGCGTTTCCATGTTCCCCTCTCCTAATTTGTAATTCCTGCTCCGATTACAAAGGACAAGCCTATGGATATGACCATTGAGATAAAGCCAACTGCACGGTTATCCTTTTGAATTTCATCATCAATATTAAATTTAGGAGTCAGAAATTCAAAAATAAAATATCCGATTAAGAGCAAGGCAAATCCGTAAAAGCCCCAGCCAATCATTTCAAAAAGACCGTCATGCTGTTCAATTGAGAAGCGGAAAACGTTTGAAATCCCGAAAATTTTGCCGCCTGTTGCCATTGCAACAGCCACATTGCCTTTTTGGATTTCTTCCCAGTTTTTATATTTCGTCACCAATTCAAAAATGACTAAAAATAAAACCCCGCACAATATGACAACACTATAATTAGCAGCAGTTTGAACATATACGTTTTCCCAAAACAGATTCATGTTTACTCTCCTTAAAGAAAAGTTTATTTGAACTCCACAATCGTAACACCTGTTCCGCCTTCATTTGCTTCACCGAAACGGACGTTTTTAACAGCGCGGTGGTTTTGCAAAAATTCCCGCACCCCTTTTCTTAAAGCGCCCGTCCCTTTGCCATGAATAATGTGCGCCCGCGGATATCCTGCGAGAAGACAATCGTCAATATATTTTTCAAGACGGATGAGCGCATCTTCATATCGCTCTCCCCGCAAATCAAGTTCTAATGAAACATGAAAATCCTTCCCTTTTACTGTTGCGAGCGTTTTTTCTCCCTCTTGTTTCGGGCTGCCAATATATTCAAGATCTTCTTCTTTTACTTTCATTTTCAATATTCCAATTTGTACAAGCCATTCACTTTCATTTGCTTTTTCAAGCAGATGTCCTTTTTGATTTAAGTTGATCACTTTTACCTCATCGCCGGGGCGCAGCTGCTTTTTGCTTTTTTGTTTTTCAGATTTTTGTTCAGTATTTATAAATTCAGGCGCTGCATATTCAAGCCGCTTTTTTGCTTCTATTAATTCATGCTCTTTAATAGCTGAACTGTGCTCTTTTTGCATGTTTTTCAATTTTTGAATAATCTGATCTGCTTCTTTTTGCGCTTCTTCCAGCCTTTTTTTCACCATTTCCTCAGCTTCTTGATATAGGCGGTCTTTCTGCTTATTAAATTCAATGATTTGTTCTTGTAGTTCTTTATGAAGTTTTTCTGCTTCTTTCAGCGTTTTTTCAGCTTCCATCCAATCCTCTTCAGCACGTTTTTTGCTTTCCTCAAGGGAGGCAATCATTGCATCCGTTTTGGATCTGTCAGCGCTCATGAACGATTTGGCGCGCTCAATAATTTCTTTGCTCAATCCAAGCCTTTTTGATATTTCAAACGCATTGCTTCGGCCAGGTACACCGATCAACAATTTATACGTCGGCGATAATGTGTCGACATCAAACTCAACGCTTGCATTGATCACGCCCTTACGGTTAAATCCGTATGCTTTCAATTCGGGATAGTGGGTGGTTGCAACAACTTGCGCTCCTCTGTTTAAAGCTTCATCCAAAATTGCAATGGCTAGAGCGGCACCTTCCCCAGGATCTGTACCTGCCCCAAGTTCATCAAATAGTACGAGTGAGCGATCATTAAGTTCCTGTAAAATTTTGACGATGTTCACCATATGAGAAGAAAATGTACTCAAATTTTGTTCAATTGACTGTTCATCCCCAATATCTGCGTAAACTGCCTCAAATACCGGCATTGTAGATCCTTCTTCAGCAGGGATTTGCAGACCTGATTGCGCCATTAGTGCGAGCAGTCCAATTGTCTTCAGCGTCACCGTTTTACCGCCGGTGTTTGGACCGGTAATGACAATCGATTGAAAATCTTCCCCAAGTTCAATTGTATTTGGCACAACGGTTTCAGGGTCAATAAGAGGATGGCGGGCTTTATACAGCTTCATAATGCCACGATCATTTATATTTGGCTTTGTAGCCTTTAATTTTTTAGCATACAATGCCTTGGCAAACATAAAATCGATTTCACCCATTACAGTGATATTATGAATGATTCCCTTGCTTATGTCAGCAACCATTTTCGACAATTCCGTTAAGATCCGTTCAATTTCGCGCCTTTCCTTAATCCGCGCTTCATTTAAAGAGTTGTTCGCTTCTACGATAGCCTGCGGCTCAATAAACAGAGTTGCTCCTGAGGAAGATTGATCATGGACGATTCCTCCGTAAACTCCTCTATATTCTTGTTTGACAGGAATGCAATAGCGGTCATTTCGAATCGTAATAATGGCATCCGAAAGATTTTTTTGTGCAGATGGGGAGCGAATGATCGATTCCAGCTTTTCGCGAATACGAGCCTCCAGTGTACGGATTTGACCTCTTATCGCTTTTAATTTATCGCTCGCATCATCAACAATTTCCCCGTCATCGCGTATGCAACGTTGAATTTCTTTTTCTTCTTTTAAATAAATTCCGATTTCGCTGACCAATTGTTCTAAATGAGGAAGTGAAACCTCCTCTTCTTGAGTCAACTTTTCAATAAATTGCTTCATTTGTCTTGAAGCATATAACACGGCAGAAACAGCCACAAGCTCTTGCGGACCTAAAGTTCCGCCTATTTGCGCACGCTTTACACTCGGCCGTATGTCGCTTAATCCTCCGAAAGGGGCAGAGCCTTTCAATCGGAGCACTGTTAGTGCTTCATCTGTCTGCTCCTGCCTCTTCAGTACTTCGTTGATGTCTCCTGACGGCATAAGCTTTAACGCTTTCTCTTTTCCTAAAGAAGAAGAAGCATGCTCTTTCAGCTGTTCTCTTATTTTATTAAATTCCAAAACATGTAACACTCGTTCCTGCAACTTCTCAAAACCTCCTGACAGTTGAATGGTCAGTCTTTCTTTTTTAAAAATTGCTTTAATTGTTCAACATCCCACGTATTCACAACGTCATCCGGCTGAATGAAAGCTTTTCGCGCATACGCAACCCCTATCTCCATATGTTCTAGCATGTTTATGCTGTGGGCATCTGTATTAATCACAACCTTTACACCGTATTCCTTCGCTTTTTTCAAATGTTCTACACATAAGTCAAGCCTGTTCGGATTTGCGTTCAATTCTAAAATAGTATCTGTTTCCTTTGCAAGTTCTAAAAGCATTTCTATATCAACATCGTATCCTTCTCTTCGCCCAATTAACCTTCCAGTCGGATGAGCGATAATATCAACATGGTAATTATATAGGGCTGCTTTCAGCCTTTTCATAATTACACTCTGCGGCTGGGAAAAGTTCGAATGGATCGATGCAATAACTATATCTAGCTCTTTTAGACAATCGTCGTCATAATCAAGTGTACCGTCCGGCAAAATATCCATCTCGATTCCTCTGAAAATCGTAAAATCAGAATATTGTTCATTCAACATGTCAATTTCTTCTTTTTGTTCTTTCAGCTGCTCAGGAGTCAAGCCGTTGGCTACTTTTAAAAATTGCGAGTGATCTGTAATCGCGATGTACTTGTAGCCTTTTCTTTTAGCAGCCTCAGCCATTTCCTTGATTGAATGAGCGCCGTCGCTCCATGTTGAATGCATATGGAGATCTCCCTTTATTTCCTCGAGCGAAATAAGATTTCCTTTGTATTTTTCCACTTCCTCCCCATCTTCCCGAACCTCTGGCGGAATGTAGGGAAGCTGAAAGTGTGCATACAGCTCTTTTTCTGACTCAAATGTGAGCACTTCTCCGGATTCTATTATTTCTACGCCGTATTCGCTTATTTTTTCTCCTCTTTCCTTCGCTAGCTGGCGCATTTTTACATTATGCTCTTTTGAGCCTGTAAAATGGTGCAAAGCCGAAATGAATTCCTTTGGGTGCACGATGCGAAAATCGACCTGAACCTTGACATCAAACTTGAGTTCAATCGATATTTTCGTATCGCCTTTCGCAATGATTTCAGTTATATTCGGCATTGTTAAAATGTAATCTCGCACAGCTTCTTTATTTTCCGCCGCAATAATAAAGTCAAGGTCTTTTATCGTTTCTTTCATTCTTCTTAAGCTTCCTGCGCGAGAAAAGCGAACTATTCCGTTTCCTTGTCCTTTTTCTAAAAATTTCTCTATTTTTTCTGCAATCGGCAGCATATAAGCAAGAGGCAGTCGGCCCGGTTTTTTATTCATTTCATCGATCGCAGCCAATATTTTTTCTTCCGTTACTTTTCCAAAACCTTGTAAACTTTGCACTTTATGTTCTTCACAGGCTTTTTTTAAAGAATCGATGTCCACAACACCTAAATCCTTGTACAATTTTGCAATCTTCTTTCCGCCCAGCCCTGGCAATTGAAGAAGAGGGATTAACCCTTCAGGAACTTCCTTTTGCAAGGTTTGCAGCGTTTTTGACTCGCCGGTTTTTATGAATTCTTCGATGACTGCACTCGTTCCTTTCCCAATCCCACTGATTAAAGTAAAATCGTGGATGTCTGATAGGCTTCTCGCATCCCTTTCAAGGGCATTGGCAGCTTTATAAAACGCGGAGATTTTAAAAGGGTTTTCGCCTTTTAACTCCATATATACCGCAATTTTCTTTAACAGGCTGACAACATCCTTTTTGTGAACCGTCATGTTTTACGTCACCTCTTGAATCTTAAACAATATAAAAATCACCTGCTATTGAACTATTTAATAGAAACAGAGAAGGACGATGGGGGTCTAAATAAAGATGTTTCCATCGTCCCTTTACGTCTAACTTCCTTTACCGAAATAGCCGATCCAAAGATCGTGAATTTTATCAGATAAGACAGGGGTATGATTGACAATTAAATCAGCCAGCAGCGATTTATCGATAAGATTTTGAATTTGCTCGGCTGGAATGAGCGCTGCCAAAAAAAGCAGAATGAATAAAATGAGGTAAGTTTCCGCAAAACCTAAAACCGCACCCAGCAAGCGGTTGATTTGCTTAAGTATTGGAAGCATCGCAACAAAATCAAACATAGATCCGATGATGTGAAGCGCTATTTTTGATCCGATAAACAAAAGCACGAATGCAACTCCGCGATAGTAAGCTTCCTCCAAATGGCCCCCTGTCAATATAGATAGAGCAGCATTTGAATCTCCTATATTTGGATACGGTACCCATAATTCCAGTTTAGGAGCAAGATCGTCAAAATATGTTCTGGCAATTATGAAAGACACTATAACACTTGATAAATAAACTACTTGGAGAATAAATCCCCTTTTAAGGCCAGTGAGCAATCCGAATACTAAGAAAAATAAAATGATCAAGTCAAGCATTTTAAATTTCAATCCTTTTCTTGAAGTTGCTTTTCTAGTTCTTCAAATTTCTCCTTTAATTTGAGATAATCATGAACAACATTAACCGCAGTTAGTACTGCCAGCTTGTTTAAATCTAGAGATGGGTTTTTTTGACTGATTTCCCGCATTTTTTCGTCAACAATTGAAGCGACAAGCTTCATATGATTTACGCTCTCATTTCCAACAATCGAATACTGCTGTCCATATATATAAACAGTCGCTTTATTTTTAGGTTGATCAGACAAAGCGAATCCTCCATCCTCTATGAAAAAATATCGCAAAATGATTCAAAATCCTAATCATAATCATAACATGTTTGTCGAAAAGATGGAAAGAAGAACAAAAGAAAGGGTACAATAATATAGCATCCATTTTAGGAAAGCGAGGCGTTTTTTATTGTCCAATATCGTCATAAAAGTTGATCATGGGGGAATTCAAACTTTGAAAGATTTTTATAATCCTTTCATTATAGACAGAACCCCTCCAGGTGCCGTCTTTTCTGCCAAATTGACAAACTGTACGATCACTGCTTACAAGTCGGGAAAAGTGCTTTTTCAAGGATCTGCCGCTCAGCAGGAAGCAAACAGATGGGAAAAAACAGCAAAAACAGCCCCTTCTCAAACAGAGGATGAGCTTCAACAGATGTCAGTCATCGGCTCTGATGAAGCAGGAACGGGGGATTATTTTGGACCGATCACGGTTGCTGCAGTATTTGTCCCTAAAGAAAAAAGAAAACTGGTTCAGCAGCTTGGAGTAAAAGATTCAAAGGCTTTGACAGACAAACAAGTTTTTTCAATCGCCAACACTTTAATAGAGACAGTTCCGTACAGCCTCTTAATTTTGCGCAATGAAAAATACAATCAATTGCAAAAATCTGGAATGAACCAAGGGAAATTGAAAGCTATCCTTCATAATCAAGCGATTCATCATTTACTCAAGAAAATTTCTCCTGATAAACCAGAAGCTGTGTTGATCGATCAGTTTGCAGAGCCGAATGTTTACTTTCAATATCTTAAAGACCGGGATGTTCCGTTTAAAGACATAACCATCTTTAAACCGAAGGCGGAGCATATACACATATCTGTCTCTGCAGCATCCATTATCGCAAGATATGCTTTTTTAAAAGAATTAAACAGCTTATCCAACGCAGCCGGATTTTATTTGCCAAAAGGAGCCAGCCATACTGTTGATGAAGCTGCTGCCAAATTAATAAAGGAAAAAGGGAAAAACACACTTGGCAAAATGGCAAAGCTTCATTTTGCCAACACCGAAAAAGCTTTGAATCTATTGAATTGAAATGACGAATCCGGAAATCTTATTTTCGGAGGTTAGCAGGACCAATTTATGATTTCAATAAAAATGAAGGTGCTATCTGCACCTTCATTTGTTAGCTGGAATTATTTTAGGGATTTATCGTCCTGCGTTAGCTGCGAAGAACTGCTGAAAATTTTTCCTCTACCGCCTTAATTACTTTTTCATGAGCTTTTGCTGCTTCCTCATCCGTCAATGTTCGTTCAGGATCGTAGTAGCGGATTGAAAATGCGATCGATTTTTTCCCTTCTCCCAAACGTTCTCCTTCATACACATCGAAAATGGAAATCTCTTTTAACAGTTTTCCGCCCGCTTCCCGGATCGTTTCTTGAAGCTCGCCAGCATGCACATGCTGATCAACGACTAAGGCGATATCCCTTGTAATGGATGGGAACCTTGGAATCGGCGTATATATGACTGGCTTAGCTTCATATTGAATGAGATCGGCTAGCTTCAGCTCAAAAACATATGTTTCATCTAAATCATACTCTTTTTCAACTTCCGGATTTAATTCGCCGACAAATCCGATGAATGATCCGTTTAAATAAATATCTGCCGTTCTGCCGGGATGCAGCCCTTCACGTTTTGCCTGTTTATACTCAATTTCATCCAACAGTCCAAGCAGATCAAATAAACCGTCTAAAATTCCTTTCACAACATAAAAATCAACTTTTGTTTTTTCCCCTTGCCATGGGTGATAAACGTAGTGACCCGTCATGACGCCTGATAAACGTTCTTTTTCCAAAGGCTTTTCTAAAGCATCGTCCGAAATGAAAACAGAACCAATTTCATAAAGATGAATATCATCGATTTGCCGCGCTTTATTATATTTTACGGACTCAAGCAAATGAGGAAGCAGGCTTAAACGCAAAACACTCCGCTCTTCACTCATCGGCAATGCTAATTGAGTAAAGCTTGACGTCTCCAGCGTAAATTGTCCCGCCTTTTCTTTGCTCGTTAACGAATATGTGATCGCTTGATAAAGCCCGGCGCCTTCCAAAAATTTTCGCACTTTTCTTCTTTTCAATTGATAGTCTGTTAATGCTCCGGATGTTGAAGATCCTTCAGGCAATGTTGACGGAATATAGTCATATCCGTAAAGGCGGGCTACTTCTTCAATTAAATCTTCTTCAATCGCAATATCGCCTCTTCTTGTCGGAACGGTTACTGTAAAAAGACCGTTTTCTTCAACGGTTTCAAATTGCAAGCGGTCAAAAATTTCTTTTATTTCATCTACTGCAATGTTTGTCCCTAAAACGTTGTTAATTTTCTCAGCGGAAATGGTGATCACTTTTTTCTCGATTGAAAAATCATGAAATTCTGCTTCACCTTCTAAAACAGTTCCGGAGGCGTATTTTGCGATCAATTGTGCTGCCCGCTCTGCTGCAGCTTTTACCCTGTTCGGGTCAACTCCCTTTTCAAATCTCAAGCTCGCTTCACTTCTAAGTCCGAAATCCTTCGACGCTTTTCGGACAACACTGCCTTTAAAATAGGCGGCCTCAAGCAAAACGGTCGTCGTATCGTCTCTTACTTCAGAATCGGCCCCTCCCATTACACCAGCTAATGCAACAGGTACTTTGCCATTTGTGATCACAAGGTGATCGCTTGTAAGCTTTCGTTCTTGATCATCAAGGGTCACGATCGTCTCTCCGTCATGTGCGCGGCGAACGAGTATTTCCTTTGATCCGAACCGGTCATAGTCAAACGCATGAAGCGGCTGGCCGTATTCTAATAAACAATAGTTTGTAATATCGACGACGTTGTTATGCGGTCTGATTCCGGCTTTTATTAAGCGCATTTGCATCCATAAAGGGGAAGGGGCAATTTTGACATTTTTAATAATTTTAGCTACATAGAATGGATTATCTTCTTTTGCTTCAACATTCACAGTAATATAATCAGTTGCTTTTTCTTCGGCAGCCTCATAATGAACTTCCGGCTTTCGAACCTCTTTCTTTAAAATTGCTGCAACTTCATAGGCAACACCGATCATGCTTAAACAGTCAGAACGGTTTGGTGTAAGACCTAATTCAAGTACATAATCGTCCATAAACAGCTGTTCAATCGCATTTTTTCCAACTTCAGCATCACTAGGGAAAACAAAAATGCCGTCAGAAAACTCTTTTGGGACAAGCTTTCCTTCAATGCCCAGCTCTTGCAAAGAACAAATCATACCGTTAGATTCTTCACCGCGCAGCTTTGCCCGTTTAATTTTGAAATTGCCCGGCAAAACCGCACCAACTTTGGCTACCGGCACTTTTTGACCTTTTTCAACGTTTTGGGCGCCGCATATAATTTGCACTGGTTCTCCTTCTCCGATGTCAACTAAACATTTGCTTAATTTTTCTGCATTTGGATGCTGTTCTTTTTCAAGCACCTGTCCAACTACAACATCTTTTATTCCTTCATTAACAGCTTGAACATTTTCAACTTCAATGCCGCTCTTCGTTATTTTTTCAGCCAGCTCCTCAGGGGAAATGTCTAGATCGACATATTCAGAGAGCCATTTGTATGAAACGAACATGAGAAAACCTCCTTTTAAGCTTGTTTAAACTGTTTCAAAAAACGCACATCGTTTGTATAAAAATGACGAATATCATCAATTCCATATTTCAACATGGCAATCCGTTCCGGTCCCATTCCAAATGCAAAACCACGGTATTTTTTCGAATCGAATCCCGCCATTTCCAAAACGTTTGGATGAACCATCCCTGCTCCTAAAATTTCAATCCAGCCTGTTCCTTTACATACATGACAGCCTTTCATGGAGCATTTAAAACAGGATACATCGACTTCCACCGACGGTTCAGTAAACGGGAAAAAGCTCGGACGCAGACGAATTTGCCTGTCTTCACCGAACAGTTTTTTCGCAAACACTTCGAGCGTTCCTTTTAAATCGCTCATGCGAATGTTTTCATCCACAACGAGCCCTTCAATTTGCGTAAATTGATGGGAGTGCGTTGCATCATCTGTATCACGTCTGTATACTTTCCCTGGACAAATGATTTTTACAGGACCTTTCCCTTTATATTTTTCTAGCGTTCTCGCCTGAACAGGAGATGTGTGTGTGCGCAGCAAAATTTCATCAGTTATGTAAAAGGAATCTTGCATATCCCTTGCCGGATGGCCTTTCGGCAAATTGAGCGCTTCAAAATTGTAATAATCTGTTTCAACTTCTGGACCTTCCTCTACTGTGTATCCCATGCCGATAAACAAATCTTCAATTTCTTCAATGACCGCTTGGAGAGGATGATGGTTTCCTGTTCGAACCGGTCTGCCTGGAAGGGTAACGTCAATCGTTTCTTGCTGTAATTTTTTCTCGATTTCTGCTTTTTCGAGTTGTTCTTGCTTACTTGTTATTTCCCCGGCAATCACTTCCCGAATTTCATTTGCTAACGCACCTATTTTCGGCCGTTCTTCTTTCGAAAGCTTTCCCATTCCTCGAAGAACTTCGGTAATCGGTCCTTTTTTTCCAAGATATTGAACGCGAATATTTTGCAATTGTTTTAAATCCGTTGCTTCCCGTACCTTTTGCAACGCTTCATCGCGAAGCTTTGTTAATTCTTCCTGCATGTAAATTCCTCCTTTTTTTTAAAATAAATAAAAAAACCCATCCCAAAAAAGGGACGAGTTGAATTTCGCGGTACCACCCTTATTAACAAAGAAAGAATCTTTGTTCACTTCATTATCATAACGGCACAGCCGGAGCGCCTTTACATGCTTCCGCATGGTCCTGGCGTCAACTCTGGAGGTGAATTCGTTTGCCTCTACCATAAAAATGCTTCCAGTCTACGGCATTTTCTCCCTAAATGGCGACCTGCAAACTACTCTTCTCCGTCATCGTTATTCCTTTATTCAATTGCTTTTAATTATAAAAAAAAGAAATTAAAGGCGCAACATTATTTGCGAAGATGGTACATGAAAATAGCTGAAGCAACGGCAACATTTAATGACTCCGCTTTTCCATAAATCGGAATGTGTAAATTTTGATCCGTCATATCCAGCAGCTCTTTTGAGACCCCATTTCCCTCATTTCCTACAAGGAGGGCAAATGTTTCAGATGGAGGGATCTCTTTATAGAAAACAGCATTTTTTGTTGAAGTTCCAAATACAGGAATTTCCTCTTCCTTCAATTTGCTTATAATCTGTTTTAATGACGAATTGACCACAGGCAAATGAAAAATTGATCCTTGTGTCGCCCGGATCGTTTTACTATTGTACAAATCAACCGTCCCTTCACCTAAAATCACAACATCCATTCCAGCCGCATCTGCAGTACGAATGATCGTACCGAGATTTCCTGGGTCTTGAACCGCATCTATTAACAGCCATTTTTTGGCGTTCAAATCGATTTCCCACCTAAGCTGCTTACAAACAGCCATGACACCTTGCGGGGAATCCGTTTCAGACAGAAGCGAAAACACCTCTTTGGAAACAATCGTTGTCGGAATAGTACCTTCGAAAAAATGATTTGGCAGCTTCGCTCCGTCTAAAACAATTAACTCTTGAACAATTGATTTGTATTTGAGAGCTTCCTCGATTAAATGCAAGCCTTCAATTAAAAACAGCCCGCGCTCTTCCCGTTTTTTTCTTGATTGCAGCTTTTTCCATTCTTTTACTCTTTCATTTTTAGTTGACGCAATCCGTTTCAATGATGGTGTCTCCTTCAACTGATAGTTCATTTCATATACATATTATAGAAAACAAAAGAAAAAATAAAGAAGAATGAAGAAAAACGAGGTGAAGGATATGAATTTTGATTTGCGCAATGCAGTCATTGCCAACATATCGCAAAATTCAAAAGACGAGCTGAGAGAAACGATCGTTGATGCCATCAATAGCAAGGAAGAAAAAATGCTTCCAGGGTTAGGCGTGTTATTTGAAATTATCTGGAACCATTCAAGTCAGCGTGATCAGCAGGAAATGGTTGAAACACTTGAACAAGGATTAAAAGAGACTGGAGCTGGGAAATAACCAGCTCCTGCTTTTTAGTTGTACGTAATGTTTTCAACCGTTTTTTTGTCGAGGCGTTTAATGACTTCTGTCAATAATTGAACCGTATGTTCAAAGTCTTCGCGATGAATCATCGCAGCGTGTGTATGAATGTAGCGCGTTGCAATCGTAATGGAAAGCGTTGGAACACCATTTCCTGTTAAATGAATCGATCCGGAGTCTGTACCGCCACCCGGCATAGCATCATACTGATATGGAATGCCGCATTCTTCAGCGACCCCTACGACAAAATCGCGAAGCCCTTTATGGGAGACCATAGAAGCATCATATAAAATAATTTGCGGACCTTTCCCCATTTTTCCCATCGCTTCTTTTTCGGAAATGCCTGGAGTGTCGCCGGCTATTCCGACGTCTACGCCGAAAGCAATATCAGGCTCAATATAATGGGCTGATGTGCGGGCTCCTCTTAATCCTACTTCCTCCTGAACGGTTCCTACACCGTAAACGACGTTCGGATGGTTTACCCCTTTCAGCTTTTTCAAAACTTCGATCGCTATTGCACAACCGATGCGGTTATCCCAAGCTTTCGCCAAAAGGATTTTATCATTTTTCATAACGGTGAACTCAAAATAAGGCACAATTTGGTCGCCGGGGCGAACACCAAATTCCATCGCTTCTTCTCGGCTGCTGGCGCCAATATCAATAAACATGTCTTTGATCTCTACAGGCTTTTTTCGTGCTTCTGCCGGCAAAATATGCGGCGGCTTGGAACCGATGATGCCGGTCACATCTCCTTTTTGGGTGACAATCGTCACTCTTTGTGCGAGCATAACTTGATTCCACCAGCCACCAACAGGCTGAAAGCGAATGAACCCTTTATCATCAATTTGCGTAACCATAAAGCCGACCTCATCAAGATGGCCCGCGATCATAATTTTGGGTCCGCCTGATTCTCCTTCTTTTTTGGCAATTAAACTGCCGAGTCCATCCGTTTGGATATCATCCGCATAATCTTTTATGTACCCTCTCATTACTTCTCTGACTTCCCGTTCATTGCCGGCGATGCCTTTCGCGTCTGTTAAATCCTTTAACATTTTCAATGTTTCATCCCATTTCTCCACACTGAAACCTCCTTTAATTTATATTCTTCATTTTTTCCAAACGGAATTGTTAATATCCTTGATTTTGTCTAGCATGATTGACTTCATTTTTCGCCATGTATGCTGAAATAATATCTTCCTCTGAAAAGCCCAGCGCAGAGCCGAGTGTAACATAGTCGTTAAATAAATCGATATACGCTTGGACAGACAAATATTCACTGAATTTTGCCGTTTTTTGATAAACGTTTAAAAAAAGATCGGTCAGGCTTTTATCGATTTTTCTTGCTTTCATTTCCGGCAGTTTTTCAATATACAATTCATGGCCGATCGACAATAAAAAATGAAGGCCGTCTACATACTCTTCCAAAATAACCTCTCTGTCGGAAGGCGGCTTAACGCTCCAAAATTTAAAGCAGCGCGTTTCATTAGCCAATTCGCCAATTTCGACAAGCAAGGCTAAAACTTTTCTCTCGATCAGCCTTTCTTCCTCCAAACCGTGTTTCTTTTCAATTTTTTCATCCAATTCTTTTTGCATTTTATATAACTGTTCAAAATCCATTTTCTCAACCCCTAAAATATATCTAAAAAAATTATAGCAAATGTGATCATTAATGAAACCCCTTCAATTCCTTTTTCGTAATGTATATGTATGAATATGACCTTCGGGGAGGTTTAAAGTAAATGATTGTCATCCTTCTTCGTCTTTTCATAATTGCTGCGATTATTTTCCTAATTTATTCATTCATTAAATATTTATTGAACCCGAAGCGAAAGTTAGAATTGGCTCATGAGCAAAAAAAATTTTTCTTTCTTGATGATAAAGAAAATGTCCACAAAAATTTTTTGTTAACGCATAAAGGAGTTTTATTTGAAGGGGAAAAATATTTAGGCACGACTGAAACTTCTTTTGAAGTTATCTCCGTTTTTATTTGGACATCTACTCCAAATAAGTTAAGGGGGTTTACAAAAGAAGATTTTCAATTTATAGAATCGAAAATAAAAGAAGCATATCCTTACGCCAAAATCGACTGGAAAAGTCCAATTAAAGAGTTTTTGAATCGGAACGAATCGGAATTCCCGACACTATCTTAAGACAGTAAAAAAGAATGAGCAGCTTGACATTCCCGTTCAAAATTGACAGCGTTAAAAGACTATGCGGTTCATGACTGGACGATCATGGTGTCGCTTTTTTGATCAATCTATGCAACATTTCTGATTTAAAAAGAAAATAAGCATTCTGAAGGCAGTTCCCATTGCGGGAGCTGCTGTTAGCTTCCATTTCTATTTTTATCCCATTACCTTTTCTCTTCCTCTATGAAATTTTGTAAAACAGCTCGGTAATTGATTATAATTTTTCGAAGTCTCCTTTTTAATTGGGTTTGGTCACTTTCATTATAAAACAGAGTGCTTCGTAAATGCTTTTTTCATTTTGATGATATTCTTGATCCCAACATTTAGTATAGAACCTAAATTTTTTGCATCGGCCTAAAAAACCCTTGAACTTTTGACTTTTTTCACTGTTGAGAAACGTAAAGCCATAATCGTTTACCTTTTCAGCCATATAAAAATCCCCTCCAAATAGAAGTGCAGCATCCGCGAGTCATTGCGCAGATTTTTTACACGTCTACTTAAAGGGGATCAATAATGTGCTGTTCAATTATGTCCAGCCCAAAGGGCAATGTACGTTTATAGGTGGCTTGCTTTTTCGATTACTTATTTAATTCAGCTTTAGCTGTTTCGGCGAGTTGTGCAAATCCTTTTTCATCATTTACTGCTAAGTCAGCAAGCATTTTTCTGTTTACTTCAATGCCAGCAAGCTTTAAACCGTGCATGAACCGGTTGTAGGAAAGACCGTGAATGCGCGCAGCAGCATTGATTCTCGTAATCCAAAGCTTACGGAAATCGCGTTTTCTTTGGCGACGGTCACGGTATGCATACATTAAAGATTTCATTACTTGCTGGTTAGCAACTTTATATAAACGATGCTTCGAACCGTAATAACCTTTTGCAAGCTTAATAATTTTTTTGCGGCGTCTGCGTGTCACTGTACCGCCTTTAACACGTGCCATAATGCATTCCCTCCTAAAAAATCGAAGTTAAAAATTATTTTATATTGTCAAGCATTTGATGAATACGTTTAAAGTCACCTTTGCTTACTAATGCTGGTTTGCGAAGTTTGCGTTTTTGCTTTTGAGTTTTGTTAGCGAATAAATGACTAGTAAATGCATGAGACCGTTTCAAATTTCCGTTCCCAGTTTTTTTAAATCTTTTCGCAGAGCCGCGATGAGTTTTCATTTTAGGCATAAAAGGATCCTCCTTCTATTTCTTTTCGTTTTTCGGTGCTAGCACTAGAAACATGCTGCGCCCATCCATTTTCGGCTTCGTTTCAACAGAACTGATGTCAGCGCATGCTTCAGAAAATCTTTCTAGAACTCGTTGGCCGATTTCTTTATGGGTAATCGCTCTTCCTTTAAAGCGGATCGATGCTTTCACCTTGTCACCCTTCTCCAAAAATTTCCGAGCATTGCGAAGCTTTGTATTAAAGTCATGCTCTTCAATTGTTGGGCTTAGGCGGACTTCCTTCACATTAATAACTTTCTGCTTTTTACGCGCCTCTTTTTCTTTCTTTTGCTGCTCGAAGCGGTATTTTCCGTAATCCATGATGCGAGCAACCGGCGGTTTTGCATTCGGAGCAACAAGAACGAGATCCAAATTGGCATTTGCGGCAATATCAAGCGCTTCTTGCCGTGATTTAATGCCTAACTGATTACCGTTTTGATCGACCAGTCGAACTTCACGAGCGCGGATGCCCTCGTTTACTAACATATCTTTGCTAATAATGAGCCACCTCCAAGATTTTATAAACAAAGTGCACGTTCGCCTTGACAGAGCTTATACATTCGTTTATGCAAATAAAAAACGCGTAGACGCACACTGCACCCACACGTTGAATACACGAACTTTTTGTCCAATGTATAAACCTGTCAACAGCAACGATGTGCGTCAATCAGGTGAGAAGCGGGTGCTTCTGCTTGTTCTCCTTGACTATAATATTCTACCATGGCAAAGCAGCTTTGTCAAAACAACATTTCTTCAAAAACGATACCATTTTAAACTATTCAAACAGAAAATGCAAGAGTCTATTTGAATGAACATACATAAATCGGAATGGAGTGGACATGATAATCAATATATCATATAACTATTGGAGTGATCGAAATGGATGCAAACCGCGTAAAACAAATTTTATCCTCGCCCGCTGATATTGAAGTTCTCTATAACGGAGCTTCCGTTTGGATTGATCAGCTAAATGAAGATGGAAAAACAGCAACCGTTCATGTAAGAGGTCCGTTTAAAGAACGTACGGTTGTAGATATTTCTGAGCTTGAAGAAAAATAATTCCTCCATTGTTTTAAACATTATTGATATAAAATAGCTCCCAATGCTCCGGTAAAAGAACCGTTTGATAAAAATATGCTTTGCAGACCTGTCATGGAATCAAAGCTTTGGATGATTTGTTGTAAAGGAGGGTTTTGCGAAATTGCAGCTCCAACATAGACACACGTGTCCACTTGATGAAGCTCGGCACATTGCTTTGCCAAAAGAACGATCGTTTCACCAATCAATTGAAATAACGCTGCAGCAGCATCTTTTTTCCGTGCTCTCGATAAATCCGGATTGCCAAAATTAGCAGCGGTTAAATCTCCTAAAATTGGAGGAGCCTCTTCTCCATACAAATCTTTTACCAACAAATCAACATGGCTTCGATCACCTTTTTTCGCCAAATCAACGATTTGATAAAAATTGCTCTCCTGCAAAATGAGCCGGCTTAAACCGGAAATAACACCGCCGCCGATACCGCTACCAAGCAAACGCTCATAACGCTCGCCCTTCATAAGGAAAAAAGATGTTCCCGTTCCAATGCTGACGATTAAAAAATCGCTCTTTGGCTCCTTTCCTTCTTCTACTAAAAGCTCTCTTGTTCCTATACAAACTGAATCAAATTCTGGAATAAAGGTCACATCAGCTCCGGTCAATTTTTCTTTTACTTTTGCAGCTCTGCCTCCTGTTATTCTATAGCGGGCAGCCGGCTTCAATCTCTTCATCCAAGAAAGAGCTTGATCCATTTCATCAATTGGAAACCATTTATACCGATATCGCCCATGTTCAACATAAGCAATTTTTAATAAACTTCCCCCTGCATCAATTCCTACTATTTCCATCCGTACACCCCTCGCTTATGTTTCAAAAAAAGGAAATCAGCAAACGCCGATTTCCTTATTTTCTCCCTTCTTTTCCAACAGATACAGCAAATGTCTCCAGCGGCATGGATTCTGATTTTTGTTCTCCATACTTTCTGACATTGACCGTCTCATTTTCTGCTTCTTGATCACCGACAACGACCATGTACGGGATTTTTTGCATTTGTGCCTCACGAATTTTATAGCCGATTTTTTCATCCCGAATATCGACTTCAACACGCAAGCCTTCTTGCTGAAGACGCTGTTCTACCGTTTTGGCATAATCAAGATGCACTTCCGGCGAAACAGGGATGACTTTCACTTGCACAGGTGCAAGCCAAGTTGGGAAGGCGCCTTTATATTCCTCAATTAAGAAGGCAACAAACCGTTCCATCGTTGAAACAACTCCGCGGTGAATAACAACTGGCCGATGATGTTTGCCGTCTTCGCCAACATATGTTAAATCAAGCCGTTCCGGAAGGAGAAAATCTAGCTGAACAGTCGATAATGTTTCATCTTTTCCTAAAGCCGTCCGCACTTGTACATCCAATTTCGGTCCGTAAAATGCCGCTTCACCTTCCGCTTCATAATAATCCAGCCCGAGTTCGTCCATTGCGGCTTTCAGCATCGACTGGGCCTTTTCCCACATTTCATCATCATCATAATATTTTTCTTTATCCTCAGGATCGCGGTAAGATAATCGGAACGAATAATCTTTTATACCAAAATCCTCGTATACCTCTTCAATAAGGCGGACAACTCGGATGAATTCGTCTTTAATTTGATCCGGCCGCACGAAAATATGCGCATCGTTCAACGTCATCCCGCGAACACGCTGCAGCCCTGTCAATGCCCCTGACATTTCGTATCTGTGCATTGTTCCAAGTTCTGCAATGCGGATCGGCAATTCCCGATAGCTGTGAATTTCATTTTTGTAAATCATCATATGATGCGGGCAGTTCATCGGACGCAATACAAGCTCTTCGTTATCCATCTTCATTGGCGGAAACATATCATCTTGATAATGGTCCCAATGGCCGGAAGCTTTATAAAGATCGACGCTGCCGAGAACAGGTGTGTATACATGCTGGTATCCGAGTTTAATTTCTTTATCAACAATATAGCGTTCGATAATCCGGCGGATAGTTGCACCTTTTGGCAGCCAAAGCGGCAAGCCTTGTCCAACCTTTTGAGAAGTGGTAAACAGGTTTAATTCTTTTCCAAGCTTGCGATGATCCCGCTCTTTCGCTTCTTCAAGCATGCGGAGATGTTCTTTAAGCTCTTCTTTTGTAAAAAATGCTGTACCGTATATGCGTTGAAGCATTTTGTTTTTGCTGTCTCCACGCCAGTAGGCGCCGGCTACGCTGAGCAATTTAAATTCCTTTATTTTTCCGGTAGAAGGAACGTGGACTCCTCGGCATAGATCGAAAAATTCTCCTTGCTCATATATGGAAATGATTTCGCCTTCCGGAATATCATCGATAAGCTCAAGCTTTAAATGGTCGCCGATTTCCTCATACATTTTTTTTGCTTCATCGCGGCTTACTTCTTTACGAATAACCGGCAAATTTTCGCCGACAATTTTTTTCATTTCTTTTTCGATTTTAGGCAAATCTTCGTGTGAGATCGTTTCATCCATATCGATATCATAATAAAAACCGTTTTCAATGACGGGCCCAACTCCCAATTTTACATTTGGGTAAAGCCGTTTAATCGCTTGCGCCATTAAATGTGCTGTACTATGTCGTAAAATTTCTAACGCTTCTTTTGTATCAGGCGTCAAAATTTCAATCTGGCCGTCTTGTTCAATCGGGGTTTTTAAGTCAATAAGCTTTCCATTTATTTTACCTGCAATGGCTTTTTTCTTTAATCCAGGGCTGATGGATGCAGCGATTTCTTCCGTTGTTGTTCCGTACGGAAATTCTTTTACAGAACCGTCTGGAAAAGTAATTTTAATGGCTTCTTTCATCTTCTTTCCTCCTTTGTTTTTTCTTGCAAAAATAAACACCCGTCCCTAAAAGAAGGGACGAGTGTTGTATGTAAAACCCGTGGTTCCACCCTAGTTCCCGCTCAAAACTTTGCGCGGCTCATTTTGATAACGGAACAATCCGCCAGCTATTACTTGGCAAAAGCCGTTCACAGCTGAAGTTTAGAGGTGGTAAGAGCATTACACGAGTTAGGAAGGTTTCAGCCTGTGCCTTCCCTCTCTTTGAACTGTGATAATACTCCCGTGTCCTCATCATAACCTTTTCGTGATGAATGATTTCAACCGTATTATAGACTGATTCGCCACCAAAAATCAAGGAGTACTGAAAGAAACTTATCGTTTTTGAAAGCTAGCCCTTGAAAAAAATCGAACCCGTTCCTGAAAGATGTTTTGGATCGTTTGAATCATTGCTTCCTCCTGTTGATCGGAGTATATATAAATTTCTAAAGGAGCAATGGATACAAGCGGGGCCAGCAAATGGGAATCAATATACATCGGGTGGCGATAAATAAATTCCCGATCAATCCACTTTTTTAATTCCAGCTCTTTTATTTCGATGAACTTTTCATTAAACACTTGAAAGGAAGTATCATGCAAAATATGAATCGTTGATAATTTCGGTTTTTTATTGAGAACATATTCCCGCAAGCTTTGAATAAAATTTTGGTATTCCTGCTCCATTTTATACTCTTCAATGGAGAGACCGACATATTCCGAAAGTCTTGATAAATAATCAGACAAGCGGAATTGAATAAATGATTCTATAGAAAAAGATTGGTTTGGCCGAAGGAAATTCGTTAAAGCAGAAATAATTAAGTTTTCTCTCGGCTCAAAATGTTTGATCATTGGAATTTCCGCCCGCTCTCCTTCCAAGATCGATTGAGCAATATGTAAAATTTGCTGTTTTTCATCTTCATCCTCAAAATAAAATTGTTTTTCAATTATAAAAAGAAGGAGACGGGGCTCTTTCACATTTAGAAAAAAATCAACAAATGATGGTACGAGCACATCAGATATAAATGTTTCCCAATCATCTGTTTCACATGTTAATACTGTGCCGTTCAGCAAGGCTGCTTGGAAATCAAAGTTTTCCTTCTCTGTATTAAGCAATTGATGCAGATAAGAAGCTTCTTTTTCCGTTTGAAAAGTTATTTCCAGCAAAAAAAGATCCCCCCCTTTATATAGCAAGTCCTGTTTCTATATATATGGGGGGATGGCATTATTTAGAAGTGTTTGCTGTCCAGCGGTTATTCTTGTCTGCGATTTTTTCCTTTCAATTCCACGGGAATGGCCAAAAAACGAATCCTTTCCATAATTCTTTTTGCCTTTAGCTGTTCTATTTCGCCTTTTTGTGAATAAGTCAGGTGGTGTTCCAATTCGCTAAAATTAAAGTTGGATGTAAAAAAGGTCGGTAAATTTTCAAGCATGCGGAATTGGAGAATCGAGCCTAAAATGTCGTCTCTCATCCAGCTCGACATCGATTCAGCACCAATATCATCAAGCATTAATACCGGAATTTTTTTAACCGCATCAATCTTTTCATTCAGTGAATGATCTTGAAGAGCGCTTTTTAACTCCCTGACAAACTCCGGAACATATACAAGCATGGAAGGAACGCCTTTTTCCGCCAGCTCATTCGCGATCGCTCCAAGAATAAATGTCTTTCCCACGCCGAAGGAACCGTATAAATACAATCCTTTTAACCGATCATTTTGACCGTATTGCTCAACAAAATCTTGCACGAGAGACACTGCCTTTAGACGGTTTGGTTCGTTTAAATCAATATCCTCTAGGTGTGCATTGAGGATTTCCTTTGGTACATACATGCATTTAATGAGCGATTCTTGTTTTTTTCGAGCATCATATGCTTCTTTTCTCGGGCATTTATCATATTTCAGGTCGATTGTTTTTCTTTCAATAATTAATGTAGGGTGATATCCTTTTAAAATATTTTTGCACTCATCTAAATTTCGGCATTCACGGCAAAACTTGCTCTGCGTTACAAATTCATACAGTTTGCCTAAACTGCGGTCAATCATATTTTCATCGATTTGATCTTTATGCTTTTCTAAAAATAACCTGACATCTTTGTCCGATTTTATTTGCTGTTTCAAGTTCAAATACGTTTCCCGAAACCCTTTGCTGTTCATGAATTGTTTTAAATGATTTTGCAGGGATTCCATCTTCCTCCCTCCTTTCGCCTAGTCCTTCTGTTTATTTTTATATTTTTTAATCCGCTCCTGCAGCTTTTGTTTTTCTTTTTCAAACGCTTCCGGATCGATGTTTTCTACCTGTTGATTTTCGTTTTCCAAAAGCCATGAAGGGAGTTTTTCTTTTCGAACGATTTTTTTGCTGTCAGTCTTCTTATCCTTTGTTTCCGCCCAAGTTAAATATTTCTTATGTTCTTTTTTCGCCACATCCACTGCATCCTTCACAGTTTTAATTCCTAATCGAGCCCAGTGGCTGGCAATTTTCTCAACATACGCTCTTGACAATCTCATATTTGTTTTTAGCAGGACATAATAAATTAAAACGTTGACAACTCCGGGAAGCAGCTTTTGCTGAAACATGACATCTTCAATAATTTTCAAATCCGCTGCGGACGGTTCAATACCGCCTGAAATATCTTTTAGAAACTGTCTTGGAGAGATGGATTCAAGCTGTCGAATTAATTCCTTATCTTTTGACTGTTCAATTTCTTCGTCTTTCACCCGCTGATTCAAAGGCTGAAGCCTATCAACAAGCTCTGGAAGACGGTTGCCGTGATTCAGCTTATACCAATCCCTCGCCCATTTTCGCAGCTCGTCTAAATTAATTTGCTCATCATGATCCAAAGAACGGATGACCAGATTTTTCATTTCAATTGGATCAATTCCATAAACATATGCTAATTTCTCAACAGCTTCCTTAACCGCAGGCGTGATCGCTTTTTTGGGCACAATATGCTCTGATAAACCGGCATAAAACAATTGAAAATCAAAGGACTGGTTTTGAATCGAAATCGGTTCTCCAGGCGCATGATCAAAAAGCTCCTGATCGTTTTCCTCAGGTTCCATTGCAATATTGGCTGAAAGCTCAGATGGGTGGATCGATTGGTATACTTCATGAAATGATCTTGTCACATCTTTGGCGTTGCTATCAACCGATTTATCGGAAAAATAGCTTTTCAATCTTTGGTACACCGTTTTTCCAACTCTGTTATATAAATATATGTTCAACATTCCATCATAAAAAAATTGTTTGGGGGAAAGAGGTCGTTGAAGTTCATAAATATATTTTTTCGGTTCGCTTTCATCGACAAGGTATGTTTTTAAAAGACCTATTCCTTCTAATTTCAAACGGTCATGATAAATTTCATTTAATGGGGATTGAGTAACTGCCATTAAAAAATGGTGGGTCGATTCCGTCCCCCAAAGACGGTTTTGTTCAAGTTCGCTCCAAAGCGTCATGTATAAGTTTAACGTTCTTGGCCCGATTAAAGGCTGGTACAGTAATGTAAGAACTTTTCGGTCAAATTCATGAATCAAACTGCTCGTACATTTCACAACGTAGCGATCAACAGGCAGCAGCTCTTTCCAGTGATGATGTCCAATCATTTTTTCAAAACCTTCCCAAATAGCATGTCATAATCTCGCAGCTCTTTATGAACGTTCTTTTTTGATCAGTTCTTTCAATTCCTCAATAAAGACATTTATATCTTTAAATTGCCTGTAAACAGAAGCAAATCGAACGTATGCGACTTCATCAATTTCGGCTAGTCTGTCCATCACCATTTCGCCGATCGTTTCGCTTGATATTTCCGATGTACCTAGATTTCTTAGTTCTTTTTCAATATCATGCGCAGCATCTTCCAATTTTTTCAAAGAAACCGGTCTTTTCTCACAAGCTTTAATCATTCCGCGCAAAACTTTTTCCCTGCTGAACTCTTCACGTGTTCCTTCCTTTTTCACAACGATGAGCGGAATTTCTTCCACTTTTTCAAACGTTGTGAACCGATATTGACATTCCTCACATTCCCTTCGCCTCCGAATTGATCTCCCTTCATCGACTGGACGCGAATCTAAAACACGTGTTCCAAAATGGTGGCAGGAAGGGCATTTCATATCACCAGCTCCAATCTTTTTAACTAAATCAAAAAAGCTCTACCTACATCTTATTAAATAGCATTGGATCAGACAAGAAACTTTCAAGCTCTTGTATTTTTGTTATAGAAAATTCGACTGAATGAAATGGATTTCTGTCAGTCCGGTCCAATCAAATGATGTTCGAACCGCCAAACAGTGATGGCAGCCATGCCAATAAAAGCTTTTTTATTTTTGCATCACTACAATGAATGATTTTAAAAACATCAAAGCCTCTTTTTCATAACGGCTTTGCAGGGGGTAGAATAACTCGATCCTTTGAGGCCGCAAATAAGATGCCTCTAAATACCATTCAATATGAAATATTATTCTTTATTATAATATAAAAAGAGGTGCAGTAAAAAGCTGACACCTCTTTGCATTTCCATTCAAATTTTATTCTGTTTTCACTTTAAAGTGCTTTTGCTTGCCCCTGTTTGATTTGAACAGGACCCATACCGCGAGGAATTTCAATATTTTCGCGCGTTTGAGCACCTAAAGCTTCAGAAATGTAATCCGCTGCAATATTTGGATTTAAATCACCGCAAGTGTACACATCAATGCTAGCATATCCATGCTCTGGAAAACTATGAATTGTTAGGTGTGACTCTGAAATGATCACAACTCCGCTTACACCTTGAGGCGCAAACTTATGAAACGCAACCTCCCGGATTTCAGCACCTGATTTTAATGCTGCATTTACAAACGTTTTTTCAATAAATTCCAAGTCATTCAACTTATCAAAGTCGCATCCCCACAGCTCAGAGATAACGTGACGTCCCATTGTTTCCATAGCCATGGATCCCCCTTTATAAATTTTTATGAATTCTTCGCACTCTGGTATGTTTAACTACCACGGGGGAAAGTTAGTCCAAAGAGGTCCTAACCCTTTAAGTAGCCACATTACCTTGCGTTTAAGAAGTTCACGAAAAATAGTATATATGGTTTGATTTGTTTTTGCAACATACTTTGTCAAAAATTTTGCGCTAAAAAAAGTATCCAAACAAAAAGAAGAAGAGGGTCAATCTTTGTAAAGATCAACCCTCCCATCATTTTATACAGCTGCGGCCAATTTATTCAATTTGCTTGCTACAAGTTTTGCTAAATCCACAACGCGGCAAGAGTAGCCCCATTCATTATCATACCATGCAAGCACTTTTACCTTTCTTGTTCCCATAACCATTGTCGTTAAACCGTCGACAATAGCAGAGTGCGGGTTTGTGTTGTAGTCAACTGATACGAGCGGTTCTGAAGAAAAATCTAATATCCCCTTCAGCTTTCCTTGAGAAGCTTGGATAAACGCTTCATTTACCTCTTCAACGGTCACATCGCGTTTTAGATCTACAACAAAGTCTACGAGGGAGACGTTTGGTGTAGGCACTCTTAATGCAAGACCGTGCAATTTTCCTTTTAATTGTGGTAAAACTAAGCCGATCGCTTTTGCTGCACCGGTAGTTGTCGGAATGATTGATTGGGCGCACGCTCGCGCTCTTCTTAAATCTTTATGCGGATTATCAATATTTCTTTGATCGTTCGTATATGCGTGGACAGTAGTCATTAAACCATATTCAATGCCAAACTGTTCATCAAGAACTTTTGCAACAGGCGCTAGACAGTTTGTTGTGCAAGAAGCATTCGAAATAATGACATGGTTGTCAGGATCATATTGTTCTTCGTTTACACCGATAACAATCGTTACATCTTCATTTTTTCCAGGTGCTGTTAAAATAACTTTCTTCGCCCCTGCCTCAACATGCATCATCGCTTTTTCACGGGAGTTGAATTTTCCTGTCGCTTCAATCACTATGTCCACATCTAGATCTTTCCAGGGAAGTTCAATAGGATTTCGATTGTTCAAAAGAAGCACTTTATGGCCATTTACAATTAAATGATCTTCTTTTGGAATGACTTCTCCTTCAAATTTCCCATGGTTTGTATCGTATTTAATTAAATGAGCCAATGTTTCTGCTGGATAGCTTGCATTGATTGCTACGATATTCAAATCTCCTTCTAAAATTGCTTTTCTGAATACCATTCGGCCAATTCGGCCGAAACCGTTAATGGCAACCTTAGCACTCATGTGAATATCCCCTTCCGGAATTATGTTACACTTTTTATCTCCTATTCTGTTAATTAGTATATCATATTTATAAAATAACGAAACAATTATTTTAATCGTTTCTTAAAAAATATATACTAAAAATAAAAAAAACCGCTCTATTCACGAGCGGATTAACCAATTCCCCAATTCATGAGAATGTTTTCCAATTGCTGTTCCGTTTCTTCTAATGTTCCATCATTGTTGATTACTGCATCGGCAAATTTTACTTTTTCTTTCAAAGGCATTTGTGCATTGATGCGTGATAAAGCTTCTTCCTTCGAAAAATTATTCCTTTTCATTAATCGTTCCAGTTGATTTTTTTCTTCCGTATAAACAACAATCACTTTATCCACTAAATGCTTCAAATTGCTTTCAAATAGAAGGGGAATATCGAGAACTACTGCTTTCGCACCTTCTGAGATCAATTGTTCCTGTCGCCTTTTCATTTCCAGCCTGACCTCAGGATGTACAATACTGTTTAGCTTCTCCCGCTTATCTTCGTTTTGAAATACAATGGAGCCTAATCGAGCTCGGTTGATCGTTAAGTCTTCGTTTAATATTTCCTTTCCGAAAGCATTTACGATCTCTGTATATGCTTTTTTGCCGACTTCTACCACTTCTCTTGCAATTAGATCTGCGTCAATAACTGGAATGCCTCTTTTTTTAAGCATTTCAGACACAGTGCTTTTTCCGCTTGCTATGCCTCCAGTTAATCCAATAATCATTGTCATATCATCATTCTCCTTTATCCTTACATGGCCCAAACACCGATCATTATTAATAATAAACCCGGGATAAATGAAAACTTTTCAAAAAACGAATAGGATGAAGCAAATCGGCCGGATTTCATTCCAATATAAACAAACATCGTGCTCATACAAGTGACGAAAATAGCTGTTAAAAAAGGTTCATATCCTGCTAAAGCCGCACCGATTCCTGCTCCGAATGAATCGAGCGAAAGAGCGATTCCAAGCAGCAAAGCTTCCACGCCTGTAATCTCGCCAGATCGATCCATATCAACTGCAGCAGGCTTTTTCAATATATGAATGACAATGCCTAACGATTTTAATTCCATATTTAAAATCGTTTTTTCACTCTTTTCCTCATCTTTCTCATCCTCTGATTCATTGTTGCGGAAAAAGGAATATAACACAAACATGCCAAGCAAAATGAAAATAGCTCCGCCAAGCCTATCCGTAAAATAGGGAGGAAGAACACTTTGAGCTATTTGTCCGGCCATCATCGCAGCGAGCAACACAATCGCCGAACAGCATGAAATAGTGATAATCGATTTAATTGGAATTTTTACTTTACGCAAACCGAACGCTAAGCCAACAGAAAAACTATCAAGACTGACTGCCAACGCCAATATAAAAACCGATCCGATTTCCGTCATTTATCAAATGCCCCTTCTTTCCTTTTATTGCTAACATAGTAATATGAAAACCGCCTAAAATGTGTTCGCTTCAGAAGGTGGCATAAATCTTTCTACACTTGGCAAGATGAACAAAAATGTGTGCCTCTTCCCCCAATTTTTATTTTTTGGATAGGGCTTCCGCAAATTTTACATTGTTCTTTTTCTCTTGCATAGACAAATAAGTCCAGTTGAAACATCCCGATTTGCCCTTGTGAATTGACGTAGGATCGGACAGTACTTCCTCCTTTTTCAACTGCTTCCTTCAGCGTTTGAATAATTTCCCGATGCAATATTTTCACTTTTTCCGCTGTCAAATCTTTTGCCAGCCGCTCCGGATGAATGCCTGATCGAAACAATACTTCATCAACGTAAATGTTTCCTAATCCCGCCACTATTTTTTGGTCAAGCAAAACCGTCTTGATGTTTCTAGAGGTAGACTGAAGCTTGCTCATAAGTCTTTCAGCAGTAAATTGTTCCGAAAAAGGCTCCATCCCTAACTGGGACAAAGGAGGATGCTTCTCCTCCTCGCCCTTTTGATACAGATGCATAGTGCCAAATTTGCGAACATCCCGATATCTTAATTCCGTTTCATCTTGAAAGCGAAAAATGACATGTGTGTGAGGTTCAATGGGCTTTATTTTTGGATACAGTCCATATCTTCCTTCCATTCGTAAATGTGATACAAGAACATATCGATCTAAATAAAATTTCAAAAATTTCCCTCTTCTTCCGATTTCATTGATTGTTTCCCCTTTCAAAACGCGGCAAAACTGCTCTGCGTCTTCGGGACGTTTGATGATTTTCGGCCATGATACGATAACTTCATCGATGACTTTTCCTATGACAAGCTCCCTTAATGTTTTTCGAATCGTTTCTACTTCAGGAAGCTCAGGCATTATGTTCACCCCTTATCTCCACTCGAAAAAGGCGGGGGAGCTTCCCTTTCCGCCTTTTCAAATTATTTCGCTTCATACCACGTAGAACCGTAAGAATAATCAACCTTTAACGGCACTTTTAGCTGAATGGCATTTTCCATTACTTCCGGAACAAGCTTTTCTAAAATTTCAATTTCATCCTTTGGCGCTTCAAACACCAATTCGTCATGAACTTGAAGCAGCAGCCTCGTTTGCAAATTTCGTTTTTCAATTTCTTGCGCCATATCGATCATCGCTTTTTTGATAATATCCGCTGCACTTCCTTGAATCGGAGTATTCATGGCTGTTCGCTCGGCAAAGCTTCTGATATTGAAATTTCTGCTCGTAATTTCCGGAATATATCTCCGACGCTGCATTAGTGTCGTTACATAGCCTTTTTGCTTCGCCTCTTGGACTATGCCATCCATATATTCTTTAACGCCTTTATAAATTTCAAAATATTTTTTAATAAATTCACCAGCTTCTTTTCGGGTAATTCCTAAGTTTTGCGACAATCCGTAATCGCTGATTCCGTAAACAATCCCGAAATTAACTGCTTTTGCCTGTCTTCTCATGTTGGAGGTCACTTTATCTTCTTCGACATGGAACACATCGATCGCCGTTTTTGTATGAATATCAAGATCTTGTTGAAACGCTTCAATCAATTTTTCATCTCCAGATATATGCGCAAGCACTCGCAGTTCAATCTGGGAATAGTCCGCAGCAAAAATGACCCAATCTTTTTCAGAAGGGATAAATGCTTGACGAATTTTGCGGCCTTCCTCAAGGCGAATCGGAATGTTTTGCAAATTCGGGTCTGTGGAGCTTAATCTTCCGGTTTGCGTTAATGCTTGATTAAATCGGGTGTGGATTTTATGCGTATCACGATGGACAACCTTCAGCAGCCCTTCAATATACGTTGATTGAAGCTTTCCGAGCTGCCGGTAATGCAAAATTTTCTCCACAATTTCGTGCTGTCCTCTCAATTTTTCTAAAACGTCCGCAGAGGTCGAATACCCCGTTTTGGTCTTTTTCAAAACCGGTAAATTGAGCTTTTCAAATAAAATCGGCCCAAGCTGCTTCGGAGAATTAATGTTAAATGACACTCCAGCTAGACGATGAATATCCTTTTCTAATTGCTTCAGCTGTTCATCAAGCTCTTTTCCCATTTCTTTCAGACGGTTGACGTCTATCTTTACTCCTGTTGTTTCCATGTCAGATAAAATGGCTGACAGCGGAAGCTCCAATTCGCTGAATAAATGAAATTGTTCATTTTCTTCTAATTCTTGTATTAATAATTCTTCCAGCTCATAAATGGCTAACGCTTTTCTGGCAAGATGTTCGCCTAAAATGTTTTCATCAGGGATATGACGTTTAGCGCCTTTTCCGTAAATCACTTCATCCTTTTGAACTAAATGTTTATTTTTTGTCTTGGCAAGCTCGGCTATGTCGTCAATCGTTTCAGACGGGTTTAAAATGTATGCGGCAATGAGAACATCAAACTCAATACCTGCTAAATCAATGTTTCGCCAGCGCAGCGCCACAATTGATTTTTTCGCATCATACACCACTTTCCGCTTTGTTTCGTCCTTCACCCATTCTATGAACTCTTTTGAATGTAGCGCAATTTCGGCTGGAATATAAAAACATCCATTTTCGTTTGCGATAGAAAACCCGATGATTTCTCCAGTATGATAATTTTCATCAATGATTTCCACTAAAAGAGCTGCCTTCTCTGATAAAACCTTGTCTGACAGCTTTTCAACTTTTTCGAACTTAATCGTCGGCATTTCATCCGCTTCTTCATTCTCATGCTCTCCCATTTTGTCTAGGAGCGATTGGAAGCCTAGTTCCTTAAAAATTTTCACTACTTTTTCTTTGTCATAGCCTTTATACTCAAGGTCTTGAATTTTTATTTCGACAGGAGCTTCACAATGAATTGTCGCAAGCTGTTTGCTCATTAATGCTTGCTCTTTATAGTTTTGTAAGTTTTCCTTTAATTTTTTTCCATTTACTTCTTCAATTGAATTTAAAATATTTTCGACTGTCTCAAACTGTTTCAGCAATTTAATCGCGGTTTTCTCTCCAACGCCGGGCACACCTGGGATATTATCTGATTGATCGCCCATCAATCCTTTCAAATCAATAATTTGTGCCGGGCTTAGCCCATACTTCTCTTGAATCGATTCGGGCGTGTGCGGTTCAACATCCGTAATTCCTTTTTTCGTAATGGAAACGGTCGTTTTTTCAGTTGCCAGCTGTGTTAAATCCTTATCTCCGGAAATAATTTTCACTTCAAAATCTTGCTTCTCAGCTTGTCTCGCAACTGTTCCAATAATATCATCAGCCTCATAATTTTCGAGTTCATATGTTGTAATTTTGTAGGCATCAAGCAAATCCCGTATAAATGGTAGCTGCTCCGACAATTCAGGAGGGGTTTTTTGCCGAGTTCCTTTATATTCTTTAAAAGTTTTATGCCGGAACGTTGTTTTCCCTGCATCAAATGCAACAAGAATATGTGTCGGTTTTTCTTCCTCCAGTACTTTTAACAGCATATTTGTAAAGCCGTAAATTGCATTCGTATAAATCCCCTTATCATTATTTAAAAGCGGCAAAGCGAAAAACGCTCTGTAAGCAATACTGTTTCCATCAATTAAAACTAGCTTCTTTGTCACTACTACTAGCCTCCTTCAACTAAAAAAGCCATGCCTTCCTTCTATTCTACCATTACTTTCAGCAGAAGAAAAAACATGGCTTATTGATTTTATTCTGTTTCTCCCATTAATATTTTGGCGTATGGAGAATCGAAAGGGAGAACGATGACTGTTTCACCGTCGATTGTTTTCTTGTAGGATTGAAGTGTTCTATATAATTCATAAAATTTAGGATCTTTTGAATAAGCCTGGTTATAGAGCTTCGCCGCCTCCGCCTCTCCATGACCGCGGATGGTTTCAGCTTGAGCTTCAGCTTTTGCCAGCATTTCTTTTACTTGTCTGTCCGTTTCAGCAACAATTCGATTTTTCTCTGCATCCCCCATCGATAAATATTCTTGGGCTTTTGATTCCCGCTCTGATATCATCCTAGTAAATACCGATTTTTCATTTGCTTCCGGCAAATCCGTCCGTTTAATTCTTACATCAACCACCTTAATGCCGAAATGATTTTGTTCAAGCAGGTTATTAACAATATTTGTGATTTTGTCATTGAGGCTCCCGCGGGAAGACTTTTCATCATTAATAATTTCATCATAATTCAGTTTTCCAAGCTCCGATCTCACAGTGGAAAAGATAAATTCCGACATTTTTGCCTCTGCATTGACAACCGTTCTTGCATTGGCGATCATTTCTTTCGGATCTTCGATTCTCCAAACCGCATAGTTGTCAATTAATATTCGTTTTTTATCCTTTGTATTGATTTCCGCTTCCTCCACATCATACGTTAATTGATGCTTTGGAAGACTTTCAACTGTTTGTATGAAAGGAATTTTTAAATGGAGGCCGGGCTTCTCTATAATTTTTACAACTTCGCCAAATTGGCGAACGACTTTATATTCATTTTCTTTCACAACAAAAACGTTGCTGAATAATAGTAGCAAACACGCAAATAAACCGGCTATAACAGACCCTAGGCGTATGTATTTCTTCCATTCAAAATTAATTTTCTTTTCAATCTTGTCCATTGTTTTCACCTCTTTTTTGCGTGTTCTCACTCGATTGATCAGCTTTTTGCTGACTTTGCTGATCATTAGGCAGCACTTGCTGCATAGGCTGAACAGGAAAATACTTCATTGTATTTCCATCATCCTTCATAATGTAAATTTGCGCATTTGGCAGCACGCTGTCTATCGTTTCTAAAATTAGACGTTTTTCTGTGATTTCTTTTGAATCTTTGTATTCATTGTATAAAGAATTAAATAGTGCGACTTCCCCTTTCGCTTGTTCAATTCTGGACGCTCTGTCCCCTTCAGCTTTGGAGATGATTGCATCGCGCTCACCTTCTGCCTCTTTTGTTCGTTTATTCCTGTATTTATTGGCTTCGTTTATTTTCGTATTCATCATTTCTCTTGCATCCGTAACGTTTGTAAACGCCTTTCGAACTTCTTCGTTCGGCAAATCAACATCCTGCAATTTGACCGCAATGATTGAAATGCCAATATCATACTTTTTCATCAACGAGCTTAATAATTCTTGCACTTGAGCTTCAATTTCCACTTTTCCGCTCGTTAAAGCATTGTCAATTTTTGTGCTTCCAATAATGCTTCTTAACGAAGCAGATGTTGCATCCCGCAAAATTTCCTTTGGATTTTCAGCATTGAACAAATATTTTGCCGGATTCGTTATTTTCCATTGAACGACCATATCTGCTAACACAATGTTTTCATCGCCTGTAATCATTTTTGTTTCCTTTGGAAAAGACTCAACTTTTCCATCTTTCTCTTTATATCCAAATTGTAAACTGAATGTTTCTTTGGATAGTTTTTTTACCGATTGAATCGGCCATGGCCATTTAAAATGAAGCCCAGGCTCAGTTATACCCTCTTCCACTTTTCCAAATGTAGTAATAACCGCTTGTTCCGACTCGTCTACAGTATACCAGGAAGTAATCGCAACAAGACCGAGAATGCTGATCAGAAAAATAAATCCAATAATTGTTAATAATCTTCTTATGCTTACCATTATATCCCCCCATCTCTGTCTATTTATTATTTCATACGAAAAAAGTACGATTTTGTTTCATTTAAAAAACGCAGCCATAAAAAAAAGACGGAAACGTAATTGTTTCCATCTGCAAATGGGCTCCTTGGATGAAGGGGTTTTCGAATGACATTTTAGCAATCAAATGTTAACTTAGCATAAATTGGATGTAAATCTTATGTTAAACTATTAATTGTATCTTTGAAAAGTCACAGTAAAAGTCGTTCCAACACCAACGGTGCTTTTGACTGTCAAATTTGCTTGGTGTGCTTCTACTAAATGTTTTACGATCGCAAGCCCTAAACCAGTTCCACCTGAGTTTCTGCTTCTAGCTTTATCAACTCTATAAAAACGCTCAAAAATTCTAGGAATTTCCTCTTCTCTAATTCCAATTCCGGTGTCTTGAACAGAAATGGCTACATCATCATGTCCAGCCTTAACAGAAAGGGTCACTTTTCCGCCAGCTGGCGTATACATAATTCCGTTGCTGGCTAAGTTTATAAAAATTTGCTTTAGCCGATGAGGATCGCCTTCAATAAAAACAGGCTCGTCTGGAACATCCAATATAAAATCAATATTTTTTTCTTTCGCTTTTCTATCTAGCAAATGATGAATTTCTTTTAAAAACTCGTTTACATTGCATTTTCTAAGCTCCAGCTGAAAGCCCTGCTGCTCGATTTTTGATAAATCTAATAAATCTTGAATTAAAGATTGCATTCGTTCGCTTTCTTTTAAAATGATGGATAAAAAAAAATGCAATGTTTGTTCATCTTTCATGGCGCCATCCAACAATGTTTCAGAAAACCCTTTGATGGAGGTGATCGGTGTTTTTAATTCATGAGATACATTTGCTACAAAATCTTTTCGTATTTGTTCAAGCTTTTTCAATTCGGTAATATCGTGAAAAACAAGAACGACGCCTTTCCATACTTCGCTTTTTCCAATGATCGGAGCACCGTAAACTTCAAAATGCTTTCTTTCGATGTTAACAGGAAGCATAATATGCTTTCTTATATTTGATTCCGTCAAAAAAATTTCTTCGACCATTTGAATAATTTCTTTATATGCGATCGCTTCTTGGTAAGATTTATATAAATAATCCTCTTGATTAATTTGAAAAATTTCTTTAAACGCTTTATTCATAAGGCTAATATAGCCACGTTCATCAATGAAAATAAGACCGCTTCCCATGTTTTCAATCAATGTTTGCAGCCTTTCCTGGTGCAATTCCTGGGTTCTTGTCATGTCTTGGAGGTTGCGTGCCAAAATGTTGATGGATTTGCTCAACATACTCGTTTCGTCGCCTGATGTATTTTCATATGTTCTCGCTTTGTAATTTCCTTTTGCAAGCTCCATCGCCACTTCTGTCGCCGATTCGATCGGTTTCGTATACTGCTTCATAATGCGGGTGCCAAAAATTAAAATGATCGTTAGTGCCGCAATAAGACTCCCTATAATGAAAAACCAAATTTCTTTATTCATTGCTTCGAAATATTTGATGGAAGTCCCGAAAACTAAAAATCCCTTTCGTTCATCTTGTTGAAAGATGGGAATACCGTAAAATAACAAATCAGCTTGATCGAGATCTAGGCGAAATCCTTCCTTTGCATTTCGGTGGTTGGTCAAGATCAGTTCTGATAATCTTTCGTCGCTTTGATGAAAGCTAGGACCTGTTTTAAAAACGATGTTTCCGTCCATATCCATAAAAAGAAGGAGTGAGTTTAACTTTTCGCTCATTTCCTCCATTTTATGCTTCATTTCGGTAGAACCTATCTTTTCATTCTCAATGACCAGCTTGATCAACTCGGCTTCTTTTTTAAATTGCTTCTCATAATTGATGAAGTAAAACGATTGAAATAATTGTCCTAAAATAAATCCAAAACCAAGCAGAACAGTAATAATTAATGCTGTAAACGCAAGAAGCAGTTTTGAACGGAACTTACTCATTTAGCTTTGGATCCTCCAGTTTGTAGCCTAGACCTCTGATCGTTTTAATATATTCAGGCTTTTTCGTATTCCGTTCAATTTTTTCTCTTAAATGGCTGATATGAACATCCACTATTCTTGTATCACCGGCAAAATCATAATTCCAAACAGCGCTTAATAACTGATCCCTTGTCAAAACTCGGCCTTTATGTTTCGCAAGATAAAGAAGCAGTTCAAACTCTTTCGGTGTAAAGTCAAGTCTTTCTTGTTCAAAATAAGCTTCATATCGTTCAGGCATAATTTTTAAATCACCGATAATAATGTTGTTTTCTTCCGCTTCTTTTTTTACATGCATGTGAGCATCTTCTGATCTGACACGCCGCAGGATTGCTTTTACCCGAGCGATAATTTCTCTTGGACTGAACGGTTTTGTCATGTAATCGTCCGCCCCTAGCTCAAGCCCAAGCACCTTATCAAATTCATCATCTTTTGCCGTAAGCATTAAAATGGGCGTCATCACTTTGCGCTGTCTAAGCTGTTTACAAATTTCCATACCGTCTATACTCGGGAGCATTAAATCAAGCACAATTAAATCCGGCGCATCTGTAATTGCTTTTTCAAATCCTTCGCTTCCATCCTGAGCAGTAATGACTTCATAGCCTGCTTGTTCAAGATTATACTGAAGAAGAGTGACAATCGATTGTTCATCATCCACTACTAATATTTTTTTACTCATAAAATCCTCCAATAATTTTCTCCTACTGTTCTTATTATTCTTTATTATTATTATAGTCCACGAAGCAGAAAGAACCAATACAAGAAAAGCTGCTTTCAGAAGATTTTAAAGAATTGATAGAAACATGATGGAGCGGTTTTGAAGCAGAAATTGAAAAAGCGGACGAATTTTCTGTGCAAACTTTCTTTTTTCTTTTATAAGAAAAAGGAGGAACATAACATGTCCTCCTTTTTCTATCGTGCACTATATTAATGCTTTCATAACATTTCTTACAGATTCTGCAGATTTTTCCAAAGCTGCTTTTTCTTCATCCGTCAGTTCAAGCTCAATAATTTGCTCTAAGCCATTGCCTCCAAGAATTGTTGGAACGCCTAAATAAATACCTTCAAAACCGTATTCTCCTTCTAAATATGCAATGGCAGGCAATACGCGGCGCTGATCTTTAACAATCGCTTCCACCATTTCTACAAGAGATGCGGCAGGTGCGTAGTATGCGCTTCCGTTTCCAAGCAGGTTAACAATTTCTCCCCCGCCTTTTCTTGTTCTTTCAACAATCGCATCCAAGCGCTCTTTCGGAATTAATTTTTCTAACGGAATGCCCCCTGCGTATGAATAGCGAACTAATGGCACCATGTCATCTCCGTGGCCGCCTAACACAAATCCTGTAATGTCTTTGACTGATAAATTCAATTCTTGAGCAACAAATGTGCGGAATCTTGCGGTATCTAAAACTCCAGATTGACCGATGACGCGGTGTTTTGGAAATCCGGATTCTTTATAAACAGTGTAAGTCATTGCATCAACTGGATTTGTCAGCACAATGATAATGGAATTTGGGGAATATTTTACAACTTCTTTTGTGACGCTTTTCATTACTTTTTGGTTGGTCTGCACTAAATCGTCTCGACTCATTCCAGGTTTTCTTGCAATTCCTGCCGTGATCACAACAATATCGGAATCAGCCGTTTCCTCATAGTTTGATGTTCCGATAATGTTCGCATCAAATCCAAGAACAGGGCTTGATTCAAGCATGTCCAACGCTTTCCCTTTTGTCGGATTCTCTGCTTGCGGAATGTCAACGAGCACAACATCTCCCAGCTCTTTTTTTGCCAGCAAAAAAGCTGTTGTCGCACCAGTAAATCCAGCACCAATGACAGAAATTTTCTTTCTTTTAATCGCCATTTCAAGCATCCATCCTCTCTTTTATGTAAGTGATTTTTCAAAAATGAATCTAAATGGAGAGCTACTTCGTAAAGAAGCAGCTCTCAGTTCCTTGTTTAATCCATGTTTTTAATCAATTCATTGCCGAATTCAGAGCATTTTACTTCCGTAGCTCCGTCCATGAGGCGTGCAAAGTCATAGGTGACAACTTTTGAAGCGATCGTTTTTTCCATTGCTTGAATGATTAAATCAGCTGCTTCTTTCCAGCCTAAATGTTCGAGCATAAGCACTCCAGAAAGAATTACGGAAGATGGATTCACTTTATCAAGTCCGGCGTATTTTGGTGCTGTACCGTGTGTTGCTTCAAAAATCGCATGCCCTGTCTCGTAGTTAATGTTTGCTCCTGGAGCAATACCGATTCCGCCTACTTGTGCAGCCAAAGCATCCGAAATGTAGTCTCCATTTAAATTCATCGTTGCTACTACATCAAACTCGCGCGGACGAGTAAGAATTTGCTGTAGGAAAATATCTGCAATTGCATCTTTAATAATAATTTTTCCAGCTTTTTCTGCTTCTTCTTGCGCTTTGTTAGCCGCTTCTTTTCCTTCTTTTTCAACAATGCGGTCATACTCAGCCCATGTGAATACTTTATCGCCAAACTCTTGCTCAGCCAATTCATATCCCCAATTTTTAAACGCGCCTTCTGTAAATTTCATAATGTTCCCTTTATGAACAAGGGTGACAGATTTTCTTCCGTGTTCAATTGCATAGTTAATGGCCGCACGGACAAGCCGTTTCGTTCCTTCTTCAGAAATAGGCTTAATGCCGATTCCGGACGTTTCAGGGAAACGGATTTTGTTTACTCCCAGCTCTTTTTGTAAAAATTCAATGACTTTTTTTACTTCTTCTGTCCCTTTTGCATACTCTATGCCGGCATAGATGTCTTCGGTATTTTCACGGAAAATTACCATGTCTGTATCTTGAGGACGTTTTACAGGGGAAGGAACTCCATTGAAATAACGGACAGGTCTTAAGCACACAAATAAATCCAGCTCTTGGCGAAGAGCAACGTTTAAAGAACGGATTCCTCCACCTACAGGAGTTGTTAACGGACCTTTGATCGCAATCATATACTCGCGTATCACATCAAGCGTTTCTTGAGGAAGCCATTCCCCAGTCTCTTTAAAAGCTTTTTCACCAGCAAGCACTTCTTTCCAAACGATTTTCTTTTCGCCATTGTATGCTTTTTCTACAGCTGCTTCCAGCACTTTTGACGCAGCTCTCCAAATATCAGGACCAGTGCCGTCTCCTTCAATAAACGGAATTATAGGATCATTTGGAACGTTTAAAGTACCATTTGTCATTGTAATTTTTTGACCTTCTGCCACAATCATTACCTCCTAAATATGTATTCTCTATTTGTGTATAAAAGCATGGCCATGCTTAACAGGGAAGAAAAAGGAATCCCTTTTCTATTTTACCTGTTAGCTGCGCTTTTCGATAGGGATAAATACTTGTTTTTCTGGTCCTGTATATTCCGCACGAGGACGAATCAATCGATTGTTTTCATATTGCTCTAAAATATGGGCTAACCATCCAGATGTGCGGCTTATTGCAAAAATCGGCGTAAATAAATCATGATCAATACCTAAGCAATGGTATACAGACGCTGAATAAAAATCAACATTCGGCGGTAAAGATTTTTCAGATGTTACGATTTCCTCAATTTTAGTTGACATTTCATACCATTTCGTTTCACCGGTGATTTCTGTTAGTCTGCGGGACATTTCTTTTAAATGTTTGGCACGAGGATCCCCTTTGCGATAAACTCGATGACCAAATCCCATAATTTTTTCTTTGTTTGCTAATTTTTCGCGAATGTAAGATTCTACATTTTCAGGTTCACCAATTTCTGTTAACATTCGCATAACGCGTTCGTTCGCACCGCCATGCAACGGTCCTTTCAATGCTCCAATTGCCGCAGTAATTCCGGAATAAATGTCCGAAAGCGTTGCCACACATACTCTTGCAGTAAATGTCGAAGCATTCAATTCATGGTCTGCATGAAGGACGAGCGCTTTGTTGAAGGCTTCAATGGAAGTTTGATCAGGTTCTTCACCTTTTAACATATATAAGAAATTAGCGGCAAAGCCTAAATCTGTTCTCGGTTGAACAGGCTCCAATCCTTTGCGGATGCGGGCAAAAGCAGCGACAATTGTAGAAATTTTCGCCTGCAATCGAATTGCTTTTCGATAATTTGCCTCATCAGACATGTTGTCCGCTTCTTCGTCATACAATCCAAGCAAAGATACAGCTGTTCTCAAAGCTGCCATCGGATGTACTTTATCAATCGGATAAGTTTTAAAATGTTCTAATATTTCATTCGGTATCGACGCATTCTCAGCAAGCTGCTTTCTTAATTCCTCTAATTGCTCCTTATTCGGAAGCTTTCGATGCCAAAGCAGGTAAACAACTTCTTCAAAGCTTGCGTTTTGAGCTAAATCGTCAATATTGTAACCAACATATGTCAATGTATCATCAATAATAGAACTTATTGATGAAGTTGTGGCTACCACGCCCTCTAGTCCACGCGTTGCTGTCATGGCTATCTCCCCTTTACATAAAATTTTCAACTGCAATTCAAATAGAAATAAACAAAATTCATAAAACTTTCATTTTTTCACAAAAAGAAAATGCTTTCATTTCTTTTGTGAAATATTTTTTATCAGTGAAATGATCACCAAACATATGAATTAAAAAATACACCTCTATTATAAACAATTATCAGACTTTTGTGAATCAGATAAATAAGATATTTTTTACGGAATTCTTTTTTTTAATAAAAAAATCTTATAGAATTGAATAAGAATTACTTATTTCAGCATAATAAATCTTTTATTGAATTATGGCCGAATAATATGGATCGTATGTTTATCAATCCATTTTTTTATGAATTGAATAAGAAAAGGCTTTACCCAATTTCTTGTGATTGGAAATAAAAGAAACAAACCGACGATATCCGAAATAAATCCCGGCGTCAATAGCATGATTCCTCCGACTAAAATAGCCATTGCATCCAAAATGGCATTGCTTGGAATGCGCCCATATTGAATTTCCTTTTGAAGATTTCGCACAGCCTGAATTCCTTGTTTTTTCGCCAAATAAGCCCCAACAAAGCCTGTTAAGATAATCAATAGCACAGTCGGAAGCACCCCGATCGTCTTTCCAGATAAAAGCAAAACCCCTATTTCACAAGCCGGTGCAACAATAAAAAAAATCAATAATGCTCGCATATGCTATCTCCTCCATATATAAAATACCCGTTCCCTACTCTTTACTATACAAAAGAGAGATGTAAAATACTCGTTTCTTAATCTTTACTATACAAAAAAAGAGAAGGAACTGAAATCCTTCTCCTTTCAATCAAAATTATAGAACGCTCGCATGTCCTTTATATATCATCCCTTGTATTGCATCCACAGTGACTTCCATACCATCCTTCAAAATTTCTGTTGCATTTTCTACCCCGACAATGACTGGAATGCCAAGGCTCAAACCGACTACGGCCGCATGGCACGTTAAGCCGCCTTCTTCCGTAACAAGTGCAGCTGCTTTTTCAATCGCTTCCATCATGTCTTTGTCGGTTCCATTCGTAACGAGAATTGAACCTTTCACCATTTTCTCAACAGCTTCTTTACTATTCTTTGCAACGATAACCTTTCCAAACGCCGATGCTCGTCCAATCCCTTGACCTTTTCCTAAAACATCGCCAACAACATGGACTTTCATCAGATTTGTGGAACCTGTTTCTCCTACAGGTACTCCGGCTGTAATAATCACTCGATCTCCATGTGTAATAATTCCAGTGTTTATAGATTCACGCACAGCTATGTCAAGCATTTCATCTGTTGTTGTAGCAATTTGTCCTATTGTTGGATGCACACCCCATACAAGGGCAAGCTTACGGCATACTTTACTGCTGGATGTTACTGCAATAATCGGCGCTTTTGGCCGATATTTCGAAATCATTTTGGCCGTATAGCCGCTGACTGTTGGCGTGATAATGGCCGAAACGTCCAAATTTATCGCCGTATAAGCTACTGATTGTCCAATTGCATTTGTGATCGTTGAATCAGCAACTTTCGTATGTTTCGTTAAGGCTTGGCGATAATCTAAAGCTTGTTCAACGCGGGAAGCAATTTTATGCATCGTCTCCACTGCTTCTACCGGATATAAACCGGCAGCTGTCTCGCCTGAAAGCATAATTGCATCGGTTCCATCAAAAATAGCGTTTGCTACATCGCTGGCTTCCGCCCGGGTAGGTCTTGGGTTTCGCTGCATCGAATCAAGCATTTGAGTAGCAGTAATAACAGGTTTTCCTAATTGATTGCATTTGCGAATCAGTTCCTTTTGGACAAGCGGAACATCTTCAGCGGGAATTTCTACTCCTAAATCTCCTCGAGCAACCATTAGCCCGTCGGAAACTTCCAAAATTTGATCAATATTGTCAACGCCTTCTTGATTTTCTATTTTCGGGATAATTTGAATATCGTCAGCTTGGTGTTCCTCCAACAGTTGACGAATTTCCAATACATCGGAAGCGCGGCGAACAAATGATGCAGCGATAAAATCGACTCCCTGCTCAATGCCAAACAAAATATCTTTTGCATCTTTCTCCGTAATTCCAGGAAGATTGACACTAACTCCAGGAACATTGACTCCTTTTTTATTTTTCAAAATTCCGCTGTTTAATACCTTCGTTTCAATTTCCTGTTTTTCTTTATCAATCTTTGTAACTTCTAAACCAATTAATCCGTCATCAAGCAATATTTTAGAACCAACGGAAACATCATTGATTAATCCTTTATATGTAACCGAAATTTTTTCTTTCGTGCCGACAACCTCTTCCATTGAAATAAGAAGGCGGGATCCTGCTTCTAATTGTATCTCCCCGTTTTCCATTGTATGCGTTCGAATCTCAGGGCCTTTTGTGTCCAATAATATTGCAACACTTTTGCCCAAGCGCTTCGCTGCCTCCCGAATGTTTTGAATTCTCGCTTTATGCTCCTCATGATCTCCATGCGAAAAATTGAGCCGTGCCACATTCATGCCGGCCTTGATTAGTTTTTCCAACATTTCGATGCTCTCGCTTGCAGGACCTATTGTACAAACAATTTTCGTTTTTCGCATAAATTGGCATACCTCCTAAACATTATGAAAACGATCCCATGTTCATACTTTATATAGAAAGTTCTTTTGAAAGCTTGTACATTGACTTATCAACCGTATGAGGCTGATCCAAAATTTCTAAAATGTCATGATCCACAAGCTGATTATTTTGGATGCCTACACATCGTCCGCCTTTACCATTAAGAAGCAGTTCCACCGCATAAGCGCCTAGTCTGCTTGCCAATACTCTATCAAATGCGGTAGGCGATCCGCCGCGTTGAATGTGGCCTAATACAGAAACACGCGTTTCAAAGTTTGTCATCTCTTTGATCTTTTGGCCTATTTCGACGCCGCTTCCCACACCTTCAGCGACAATAATAATACTATGTTTTTTCCCTCTTTCATGACCTCGTTTTAATCGATCGATGATTTCCTCTATTTTGAAATCTGCTTCCGGAATTAAAATGGTTTCCGCACCTCCGGCAAGCCCGGACCATAAAGCAATGTCACCGGCATCCCGACCCATTACTTCTATTACGTATGTACGCTCATGGGAAGTAGCTGTATCACGAATTTTATCAATTGCTTGTATCACCGTATTAAGTGCTGTATCAAAACCGATCGTATAGTCAGTTCCAGGTATGTCATTGTCGATGGTGCCCGGCACCCCGACGCATGGATATCCATGTTCAGTCAACTTTTTCGCGCCCATGTAGGAGCCATTTCCGCCAATAACGACAAGTCCTTCAATCCCGAATTTCTTCAATTGTTCAATTCCTTTTTTTTGTCCTTCGATTGTTTTAAATTCTTCGCACCGTGCCGTATACAGCATCGTTCCACCGCGATGAATGATGTCACCTACTGAACCAAGTTCAAGCTTTTGAATTTTTCCCGAAATAAGACCTGAGTAACCATTATAAATTCCATAAACTTCTAATCCATGAAAAATTCCTTTGCGGACAACGGCACGAATTGCAGCGTTCATGCCAGGAGAATCGCCGCCGCTCGTTAAAACGCCGATTTTTTTCATAATTTCACCTCTCTTGGACTGCTCAAACAAAGCTTACATAAAATAATGATCATATTATCTGATAATCGCTGAGCATAGTAAGCTTAGAATAGTTAAATTCTTTATTATTATACACAAAAAGAAGCGATGCGAAAGATAAAAATAAAAAAATAACGTGCGGCTCCATCAAGGAGCGCACGTTACTGCGTATTTGTCACTTGTTCGTCAATAACGGCCCCAATACTTTTAAATTTTTCGTACCGATGCCTGATCAGCTCTTCTCCGCTCATATTGGTCAATTCTTTTAATGAACGTTTTAAAGCCTGTTCAATGTGTTTAGCTTGCAATTGGACATCCCTATGTGCCCCGCCTTTTACTTCCGGAATGATATCATCAATGACACCAAGCGCTTTTAAATCTTGGGCAGTGATCTTCATTGTTTCTGCCGCTTTTTTAGCTAAGCCGGCATCCTTCCATAATAGGGCGGCAGCCCCTTCGGGAGAAATAACTGAATAAGTAGAATTTTCCAACATATATATATGATTTCCTACTCCTAATGCTAATGCGCCGCCGCTTCCTCCTTCTCCAATGACAATACATATAATTGGAACAGAAAAACCGGCCATTTCAAACAAATTTCTGGCAATTGCTTCACTTTGTCCCCGCTCTTCTGCTGCTTTTCCTGGGTAAGCTCCTTTTGTATCGATAAATGTTATAATAGGGCGGTTAAACTTGTTCGCCTGTTTCATAAGGCGCAATGCTTTACGGTAACCTTCAGGATGCGGCATACCAAAATTTCTTCGGATATTGTCTTTCGTATCTTTTCCTCTTTGCTGCCCGATTACCGTTACAGGGATCCCATGAAATTTTGCAACGCCTCCTACAATCGCTTCGTCATCACCAAAATATCTGTCTCCGTGGCATTCGAAAAAATTTTCAAACAACAGCTCAATATAATCAAGCGTTGTAGGGCGATTCGGATGGCGTGCGATTTGGACGCGATTCCACGGGGAGAGGTGATCATATATTTCCTTTTCTAAATTTTTTAGTCTTGTTTCCAGCTTTTCAATTTCAGCCGACAAATCTACATCCGCCGTTTTTGTAAATTCCTTTAATTCATGAATTTTTTTCTTTAATTCTATAATCGGCTTTTCAAATTCCAGTTCTCCTACCAATCTACATCCCCCTTTGCTTGGTGTATATCCAAGAGGTTGATTAACGTATCCCGCAGTTGGTGGCGGTGCAATACAGAATCAAGCTGCCCATGCTTCAGCAGAAATTCAGCAGTTTGGAAATCTTCCGGAAGCTCTTCTCTGATCGTTTGTTCTATGATTCTGCGCCCTGCAAAACCGATTAATGCACCAGGCTCGGCAAAATTGTAGTCACCTAAAGAAGCGAAGCTAGCCGATACTCCCCCTGTAGTCGGATGGGTCATAACCGAAATAATGAGTCCGCCTTCATCACTGAATAATTTTAAAGCAGCGCTAGTTTTCGCCATCTGCATTAAACTGAGGACGCCTTCTTGCATACGAGCACCGCCTGAAGCTGTGAAAATAATAAAGGGGATGTTTTTTTTCTTCGCTTTTTCAATTGCCCTTGTAATTTTTTCGCCAACTACCGAACCCATGCTCCCCATGCGAAAACTTGCATCCATAACGGCAATCACTACTGGAAATCCGCCGATTGTTCCTTCGCCTGTCACGACAGCTTCATTTAGCTTCGTTTTCTCTTTGTCTTTTTCTAGCTTTTCTAAATACCCTTCAAAATTAAGAGGGTTTTCAGAACGCATATCGCTGTCATATTCTAAAAAGCTGCCATGATCTAAAAGGCTGGCAATTCTTTCTCTCGCTCCCATTTGAAAATGGTAGCCGCAGTTGTTGCACACTTTTAAATTTTTTTCAATTTCTTTTGAGTACATAATCTTTTTACATTTTGGACATTTTGTCATAATACCTTCAGGAACATCATATTTTGCATGTCCGGAAGGGATCGATGCATATTTTTTCTTTTTTGAAAAAATGTTTTTTATCAAAATAGAACCTCCCTTTTTGGCTGAATAATGTCTTCATTGCAAGGGATGACACCTTCAATCAATCTTAAATCTTCCGGATCTTCTTCCTATATCTTTTGAGAGGTATTCAAATATTATAAATATATCATATTTTTCTTTCTCCCAACAGCAGAGAAGAGAGGTTTCTCATTCTTTCGCCATTTGTAGCCGCTTTTATTTTCCAATAATAGCAAGCTTTCTTGTTTTTTCCGCAACTTCTTCCGGATCTACTTTTATGCGTGCAACACCTGTTTCCATTGCCGTTTTCGCAACAGCTGCAGCAACACATGGTGCAACCCTAGGATCAAACGGCGCCGGAATAACATAATCAGGACGAAGCTCATCTTCCTTAATAAGAGAAGCAATCGCTTCAGCAGCAGCCATTTTCATCTGTTCATTTATATGTGTTGCTCTTACATCCAATGCTCCACGGAAAATCCCTGGAAATGCTAAAACGTTATTCACCTGGTTAGGGAAATCTGAACGTCCTGTTCCAATGACTTTTGCTCCAGCTTCTTTCGCATCGTCAGGCATAATTTCCGGATCTGGATTGGCCATAGCGAAAATGATCGGATTATCCGCCATTAATTTTACCATTTCTTTTGTTAGTGCTCCTGCGACTGACACACCGATAAAAACATCCGCTCCTTCGATTACATCGGCCAAAGAGCCCTCTAAGCGATCATGATTTGTATATTTAGCCACTTCAGCTTTTATGCTGTTCATTCCGTAAGGGCGTCCATCGAAAATGGCTCCTTTTGAATCGCACAAAATAATGTCACGAACACCATAGCGATATAATAATTTTATAATAGCTATTCCAGCCGCTCCTGCTCCGTTTGCGACAACTTTAATATTTGACATCTCTTTGCCGACCAGCTTCAACGCATTTAATAAACCAGCGACAGTTACAATGGCGGTTCCGTGTTGATCGTCATGGAAAATCGGAATGTTCGTTTCCTTTTTTAAACGCTCTTCAATTTCGAAGCAATTTGGTGCGGCAATATCCTCCAAGTTTATGCCGCCAAAAGTCGGCTCAAGAAGCTTTACTGTCTCAATAATTTTTTCCACATCTGTCGTATCTATACAAATGGGGAACGCATCGACACCTGCAAAGCTTTTAAATAAAACAGCTTTTCCTTCCATGACAGGGAGAGCTGCCTCCGGTCCGATGTTTCCAAGCCCTAAAACGGCTGTTCCATCAGAGACAACCGCCACCATATTCCCCTTCATCGTATACTCATACACTTTGCTTTTATCATCATAAATTGCCTTGCACGGCTCAGCCACTCCAGGAGAGTATGCTAAACTTAAATCTTTTGCATTTCGTACCGGAATTTTTGATTTTGTTTCAAGTTTTCCCTTCTGAACACTATGAATATGTAATGCTTCTTCTCTTAATGACAACCTTTATCACTCCTTAACAACATGGATAATCGTCAAAATGGAAAGACCACTTTTTAGATATTTCTAAAATATTATACATGCAATCCGTTGTAAAGAAAAAGACATGTTTATTCTCTCAAGGCGACATTCCTTTCTCCGAGCAATGCCCGCAATCGATTCAAACATTGTTCAGACGGTTGTACACCAAATGTTTCGGGAAGCTTGACCGCTTTCTTTTTTCGTTCATGGTAAATAAATACAGGTATGCTGCCTGGATAATCCTGCAATACTTTTTTTATTTCGAGAAGCTTTTGTTTCTCTGATGCTTCATCTGCAATTTTTAAAAATAAAGCACGCTGCCGTTTAAATTCCGAGATGTCTTTTACGTCTTGAATTATATATTGAACATGTTCATTTCTAATTTCCGGTTTTCCGGTCAACAAATAAACATTCCCTTTCTTTATTTTTCCGCTGAACTTTGCGTATTCATTAGGAAACAAGACCGCTTCTACATCCCCGCTTTGATCGCTTATATTGAGAAAAGCCATCGCCTGGCCGCTTTTTGTGCGAATTGCCTTTACGTTTGTCACATACGCGCCCACATGAACTTTTTTTTCAATCCATTGGGATAAATCCATTAATCGAACTGCCCCCAGCTGCTTCAAAACCGAATCGTAAGGCTGAATCGGATGGCTTGATAAATAAAATCCTAATGTTTCCTTTTCGAATTTTAATTTTTCTTCAATGGTGAACGGTTCTACTTCCACATACTTTGGTTTAATCGCAGCAAGATCGTCAAGCGGAAAAACGATTTGCTCTTTTTCATCCATTTTGAATAATTCTGCATGCTCGAGCGCAACATCTATACTAGCAAGCAACGTTGCCCGATCTTGCCCAAAATCATCCATCGCGCCAGAAAAAATGAGCGCTTCTATTGTTCGGCGATTGACTGCCTTTGAAGACATCCTGATACAAAAATCAAACAAATCTTCAAAAGGCTTCTTTTTTCTTTCTTTTGCAATTTCTTTCATGGCGGCAATGCCAACATTTTTAATCGAGGCAAGTCCGAATCGGATAGATCCGTTTTCCACTAAAAAAGAAAAACCGCTTTTATGAATGGACGGTGGCAGGATTGTAATTCCCATTTCTGAAGCTTCTCGAACATATTGCGCTAATTTTTCTTGATTTCCTCCGATGCTCGACATTAACGCAGCCATAAAATATAAAGGATAGTGGGCTTTTAAATAAGCAAGCTGATAGGCAATCATGCTGTAGGCAACAGCGTGGCTGCGGTTAAAACCGTAGTTGGCAAATTTAACAATGAGATCGTATACTTTATTCGCGGTTTTTTCGTCGTATCCTTTTTTTAAACAACCTATAATAAAGCGATTTCTGTTTTCATCCAAAATCGTTTTAATTTTTTTGCCGACGGCCCGTCTCAACAGGTCTGCTTCCCCTAACGAAAAACCGGCCATTTTCGCTGCGATTTCCATTATTTGCTCTTGATACACAATGACTCCGTATGTCTTTTCTAAAATAGGCTGCAAATCTTTATGCAAATATTCTACCGGCATCCGGCCGTGCTTCCGTTCGATATAGACAGGAATGTTTTCCATCGGTCCTGGACGATACAAAGCATTAACCGCAACCAAATCTTCCAAATTAGTAGGTTTTAGCTTTTGTAAAACTTTCCTCATTCCTTCTGACTCAAATTGGAACACACCTGTCGTATTTCCTTCCGATAAAAGGGAAAACGTTTTTTCATCATCATAATTTGTAAAGTGGACAGAGAGCTTTGTTCCCTCGTAACGTTCAATTAAACGTTTGATATCTTCTATTAACGTTAAATTTCGCAGACCTAAAAAATCGATTTTCAACAGCCCGATTTCTTCTAAAAAATCCATTGAATATTGTGTTAAATATATATCGTGATGACCATTTTGAATCGGAATGACTTCAGTCAGCGGATGATCGCTTAGCACCACTCCCGCAGCATGCGTCGATACATGGCGCGGCAAGCCTTCCAGCTTTAAAGCCGTTTCAAAAATTTCCTTTCCTTTTTCCATTGAATGAAGGATGTTTCGAAATGCTGCCGATTGTTCAAATGCTTCTCTTAAAGTAATTCCGAGCTTTGAAGGTATGTGCTTTGCGAGCACATCCACCTCTTTATTCGAAGCTCCAAGCGCTTTTGCCACATCTCGAATAGCAGCTTTGGCCGCAAAAGTACCGAAAGTGATGATTTGAGCCACATGCCCTTTTCCGTATTTTCGCGCAACATATTCAATCATTTCATCCCGTCTTGTATCCGGAAAATCAATATCGATATCTGGCATAGAAACACGTTCAGGATTTAAAAAACGCTCAAACAATAGATTATAGCGAATTGGATCTACATTCGTAATATCTAGTACATATGCCACTAAAGAGCCGGCTGCTGAACCGCGGCCTGGACCGGTTACAATACCTTTTTCATGCGCGTATTTCATAAAATCCCAAACGATTAAAAAATAATCGCTAAAATTCATTTTTTTTATAACAGACAGCTCATACGAAAGCCTTTTGACATACTCGTCCGAAGGGGATGTTACTTTTTTTCTTAATCCTTCAAAGCACAGCTGTTCAAGAAAATCATCGCTGCTCAATCCTCCAGAAAAGGGGTATTTAGGCAATTTTGTTTTGCCTAATTCTATTTCAACATGGCATTCGGAGGCGATCCGAACAGTATTCTCAATGGAATCAGGAAAGTTCGCGAAATTGTTTATCATTTCCGCCGGGGATTTTAAATAATATTCGCAAGCAAACGCTGCGTCTTGTTCTTCTACAGTCGTTCCGTCTTTAATCGCCAGCAAACAGCGGTGTGCAAATGCATCATCCTTTTCAACATATAAAACATCGTTCGTTGCGACAATCGGAACTTTGATCGTTTCTCTCAGCTCCGCAATTTTTTCATTTAATTGCTGCTCTTCCGGCAAGCCGTGATTTTGTAAGGATATGTAAAAAGAATTGGGATCGAGCATGCTTTGAAAAAACTCCACCGCTTTTCCTGCCTCTGCAATCTGTCCGTTTATAAGCAGCTGCTCAATCAAGCCTTGTCTGCCAGGTGTGATCACAAAAAGATCCCTGCTGTATTGTTTAAAAAAAGAAAGCGGAAGTCCTTTCGGAAACTTTGTTTGCAGCAAACTGCTTAATTTAAGCAAATTGCGGTATCCGCTGTTATTTTTAGCAAGCAAAACAAAAGGATACGGTTCGTTTTTTATGATAACGGTAGCAGTTAAACCGAAAATCGGTTTAATCCCGTGTTCTTTACAAATTTTATAAAAAGAGAGCGCTCCATACATGACATGATGGTCTGTCAAGGCTAGAGCTGTTTGACCAGTTTTTTTCGCATAGCGGACAAGCTTGTCCAATCCCGCAGCACTAGTCAGCAAACTATAGGCGCTCTTCACTTGTAGGTGAACAAAAGGCAATGAAGACCCCACCTTTTTTCAATGATTTCTTAAAACAATTATAGTCATTGTTTTCAATGAAAGACAAACTTCATACTTTTATCTTCCCATCCATATACATATAAAGAAAGAGAATAAAACAAGCCTTTTCACTGCTTGCTGAAACCGGCTATTTAGCAAGTTTATTATAATCATATTTCACCAATGAACGGAAGAAAGGATGGTGGAAGCTCAATGGAAACAGATACTTTTATTGCAACCTTTATTAAAGTGTATTTTATTGCGTTAGGAGTCATTTTCGGCGGCTCGTTAATCGGCGGTATTGGCGCATATATTACAGGCGATGCTCCTCTCACCTCCATTTTCAGAATGGCAAACAAATTGAAAATTTGGGCTCTTGTTGCAGCTATTGGAGGGACGTTTGATGCGTTTTACAGCTTTGAACGAGGGATTTTTGAAGGAGCGACAAAGGACATTGTGAAACAGATTTTGTTAATCATTTCCGCCATGGGTGGTTCTCAAACAGGCTGGCTCTTAATCTCTTGGTTCACACAGGAGCATGTTTCGCAATGAGAATCCCGCCTTATTATAAAAAGCCTTCATGGCAGCGTTTTTTTGCCGGAGTTGCCGTAGGAGCTCTTATTAGCTGGGGGTTTTTTCTATATTCCTTTGGCTATTACCAAGAAAAACAAGTAAAAATCATTTCAACGCAGCAAGAAACGATCGAACAATTAAAAAATGACATTCAAATTTGGCAGAGGGATTACAAAGAGCTAAATAAGAGAAACTTAGAATTATTGACTGTACAGGATGTCAAAATCGAAATTAAAAATGCGGAAAAATATAAGCTGGATGAATTAATGAAATATTCGATTGAAAATACGATCAAAAACGATTTAGCTGATTTAATTGCAAAAGATATTGACAGTGTTGTGAAAACAAGGCATTTAATTGCCAAAACGATTGAAAATAGAAAATATAAAATAGATGACAAAGAATACAACGCTACTGTCGTGGAGCTTGTCATTACACCGACCATTATTGTTGAAGTAGAATTGAAATTGAGCAAATAATAATGGCAACTTTTCTCCTATTATGAGGAGGGAAAAAGCGCCCTCCTTAAGATGCTTTACATAAAGCGACCAGCTCTTGAATGATTAGATCCGCAGTTTCCCAGCTGTCGATCGTAGCTCCGGCCGCAAGCGGATGGCCTCCGCCTTTAAAGCGTTTTGCAAGCTCATTGATCACGATTCCCTTCGAGCGGAATCTGACCCGAATTTCGTTGTTTTCCTCGACAAACAGCACCCACGCCTTGATCCCTTCAATATTTCCTAAAGCACCGACGAGCTGTGAAGCTTCGGAAGGAGTGACGCGGTATTCGTCCAATAGTTCTTTTGGAAGCTTTATATAAGCGGCCCCTGAATCAGTCAAAACGAAATTTTGCAGGACGTAACCGTTCAGCTTCGCCACATTAAGTTTCGTTTTATACATTTCGTCGTATATTTGCGTAAATGAAAACCCATAGTCTATAATCTCGCTTGCATATTGGAACGTTTTTTTCGTCGTATTTGAAAACAAAAATCTTCCTGTATCCCCAACAATTCCGGCATAAATGAGACTGGCTGCTTTTTTCGATAACGTTAAGCCTTGATCTTTGCCAAATAGATAAAATTCATAAATCATTTCGCTGACAGAGCTGGCAGATGTGTCTACCCAGACTATATCTCCATAAGGATCTTCATTTGGATGATGATCGATTTTGATCAATTTTTTCCCTTTATCATATCTTTGATCGCAAATTCGTTCTTGGTTAGCTGTGTCACATACGATGACGAGCGCTTCTTGATAGACGTCATCTTGAATTTCATCCATTTTGTATAAAAACGTTAAAGAAGGCTCATCGTTGCCGACTACATATATGTTTTTTTCAGGAAACGATTCTTTTAACAATTCCGCAAGCCCGCACTGAGAACCGTATGCATCAGGATCCGGCCGGACATGTCTATGTATAATAATCGTATCGAATGCTTTTATTTCATTTAAAATCTGTTGTTTCATTTCAGCTCTCCTTTATCATCATAAATGTTTTATTTCATCATTTACTAATGGTAAAATGATATACGATACTTAGATGGAGGTTGACATCATGCCTGTTTTAGCTATCCTAACGGTCATTTCTTTATCTTTTTATGTTTTTTACAAAATCAAATATTTTCGCACGAAACGTCCGATGGAAAGAAGCTGGATTTCATCTAAATCTAGCATTTCTCTAGGATTGTTTGTCTTCTTTTTCGGATTAAACCAAATGTTTTTAAACCGATCCACTGTTGCGCTCATCGTCGGTGTTGTTTTTATTATAACAGGTTGTCTGAGCATTTGGGCAGGATATAAAGCTTACAAATATTATTTGCCTTTGGCAATCAAAGAAAGCGAAAATGCCCGCTAAGAAAATTATATGGAAGAGACTGTCCTTATTTTTCAGACAGTCTTTTTTTAATTACGATCCATGATTTGCACCATTAACATAGCTTTGCCGACTAAAGTGTTTTCGTGGAATACTTCCACATCAATTTTCCCGAATTTTCGACCCACGTCTAATATTTTCGGATGAATTTCAATCATGCTTTCCATTTGAACAGGTTTCAAAAAATAAATCGTCATATTCTCAACGACAAGCTCGCCTTTCTTTTTTTGTCTCAAATGATAATTGGCCGCTTCTGTAACTAGAGTTGTGAAGGCACCGTATGAAATGGTACCGAACTGGTTTGTCATTTGCGGTGTTACTTCACATTTAAAAATGTTTGATTCTTTTGCTTCATCAGAAAGATTGATCATCTGCCTCGTGATGATGTCATCAATTTTTTCACCTGTGTGCGGCTGCCGTTCAATTGAATGGAGAGCCTTTAAAACGTCCTGTCTGGAAATCATACCTGATAGGCGGCCGTTTCCGTCCACAACAGGCAATACTTCAATTCCTTCCCAAACCATTATTTGCGCAGCTGAAGCGACAGATGTTTTTCCTGTAACGGTTATCGGACTTTTTGTCATCACTTTTTCAATGGATGTTTTTCGATCTGACGTCATAATATCCTTTGCCGTGACAATTCCAACAACCTTCAAACCTTGATCAATGACCGGGAATCGTCCGTGTCCAGTTTGCCGGTTGTATTCAAACCAGCGTTCAATCGGATCATTCGGGGTTAACGTGACAGTTTTTTCTAACGGGGTCAAAATGTCTTCCACTAACACGATTTCCTTTTTGATCAGCTGGTCATATATCGCTCTGTTTATCATCGTAGCCACTGTAAAAGTATCGTAGCTAGTGGATATTATCGGGAGCTCGAGCTCATCCGCCAGTTTTTTTACATAATCATCTGTGTCAAATCCCCCGGTTATTAAAACGGCGGCTCCTGCTTCCAAAGCCGACTGCTGAGCTTTTGTCCTGTTGCCGACAATGAGCAAGTTTCCAGCACCTGTATATCTCATCATCGCTTCCAATTTCATGGCGCCGATAACGAATTTATTTAATGTTTTATGAAGGCCGGCCCTTCCGCCTAACACTTGTCCGTCGACAATATTGACAACCTCCGCAAATGTCAGCTTTTCAATATTGTCTTTTTTCTTTTTTTCAATTCGAATGGTGCCGACCCTTTCGATTGTGCTGACAAAGCCTTTATTTTCCGCATCTTTAATCGCACGATAGGCAGTTCCTTCACTGACATTCATAACTTTGGCAATTTGTCTGACTGAAATTTTATCTCCGACGGGCAGAGACTCAATATAGTTCAAAATTTGTTCATGCTTTGTCGCCAATTTCTTCCCTCCTTTTAAGTTACAAGATTGGCGAATTCTTCAAACATTTACTTATTTTTTCCTAAAATTTACTGTTTAGCAAACAAATGCTTGGAACTCATAATACGTAAAATGAACGGCTAAAAGCCGTCCATCAAAAATCTCACAGTTCGATTGTTTCTCCTGGTTTCAATAGGAGACCGACACCGTCTGGAAGCTTGGAAACAAAATCTTCAGGGTTTTGCTGGATCACTGGGAACGTGTTGTAATGAATCGGCACGACTTTTTTAGCTCGAATCCATTCTGCTGCTGTAAGAGCATCCTCCGGCCCCATTGTATAATTATCGCCAATCGGCAAAAAGGCTAAATCAATTTCATTGCGTTCTCCAATTAATTTCATATCAGAAAACAATGCTGTATCGCCTGCATGATAAATCGTTTTGTCCTCAGCTGTCAACAAAATTCCTGCTGGCATGCCAGTATACACAATGGTTTGGTTATCTTCCGTATAGCTGGAGCCATGGAAAGCCTGAGTCAGCTTTACTTTTCCAAACTCAAACTCGTATGCTCCCCCGATGCTCATTCCATGGGTTTTAATCCCTTTCCAGCTCAAGTATGTAGCCAGCTCTGCAATCGCCACGACTAACGAATCATTTCTTTTTGCAATCTCAACCGTATCCCCTACATGATCATTATGGCCGTGTGTCAACAAAATGACATCTGCTTTCACATCTTCTACCTTCAAATCGGTTTGCCCGTTCCCATTAATGAACGGATCAATGATAATGTTTTTCCCATTTGTTTCAATTTGAACGATGGAATGACCGTGAAAGGAAACCTTCATAAAAAACCCCTCCTTTTTGAATCTACTTTCATTTTACTGGAAACTTATGCTTTTGAAAACGTTTTATCGTTATTGATGAAATCGATGAATGACATTAGCGGCTCCCGTCGCTTCAATTATGGCGCCTGTAATAAAATCTGACTGTTCATCGCACAAAAAGGTTATAATTCTTGCGATATCTTCCCCTGTACCTGATCTTCCAATCGGCGTGTTCACGTCAATATGTTTTCTAGCTTCTTCAATGGTCGCCTCTTTCATTTCCGCCGTAATGTTTCCTGGACAAACCATATTTGCTGTGATGCCGTTTTCCGCCTCTTCAATAGCAATCGTTTTTGTCAAAGAGACTAGTCCGGTCTTAGCCGCGCTGAACGCCGAGCGGTGAAGCCAGCCTGAAGCATCCCCGGCACCTTGGAAGCCGTAGGTAATGATTCGGCCATACTTTTGTTTCCTCATAATCGGGATTGTTCGTTTCACTAAATGAAACACCGAGCTTAAATTTCCTTCAATCATTTCATACCATTCCTGATCAGAATAATCAGCAAGCTTTTTCCTCTCAAATATATACGGACCCGCATTATTAACTAAACAGTCAATACGGCCAAAGCACTGATAAGTTTGATCAATCAGCCGAATTAAATCTTCCTTTTTCGTCACATCACATCGTATAAACAGCAAACGGTCGCGCATAGAAGCATATTTTTCCTGCAGTTGTTCAACTCCTGTTTGATTATTGTGATAACTGACCGTCACGCTGTACCCCTTTTCCAAAAATAATTCGGTCACCTTACGTCCAAGACCTCTTGAGCCTGCCGTAACAATTGCATGGCGCACCCATCAATTCCTCCCTTTATTTACTACAATCATTTTACAATAATTTTTTAAAATGCAAAAACGGAATAGCTTCCACGATTTTTATCAGCAAGAGGTTGGAATGCAAGTGCAAGGCGGCCTTTCCATACAAAAAAGCGGGCACAATGAGTACCCGCCTGTTTCAGCTTATGCGCAGAAGACTGATTTTTCATTGAAGGTCTTTATTCAATTAAAACAAATGGAGTTGGATTTATATAATCGCCTTTGCTTTATTGATTTGCTCCTTTACTTCCTTAAATCCGGTTCCACCTAAGCTGTTTCGTTTGTTGACCGCTTCGTATGGGTTCAGAACTTCATATACATCATTTTCAAACAGAGAGGATGCTTCCTTATACTCTTCTAATGGCAAGTCAAGTAAATAGATTCCTTTTTGAATGCATTTATATACAAGTTTTCCGACTACTTCATGAGCTTCGCGGAATGGAAGACCTTTTTTCGCCAAATAGTCAGCAAGTTCAGTAGCGTTTGAAAAATCCTGCTTCACCGATTTTTCCATCTGCTCTTTATTTACTTTCAGCGTTTCAATCATTCCCGTCATAATTTGCAAACAGCCCTCTACTGTTTTTACAGTATCGAACATGCCCTCTTTATCTTCCTGCAGGTCTTTGTTATAGGCAAGAGGGAGACCTTTTAAAACCGTCAGCAAACCGACGAGATTGCCGACGACGCGGCCGCTCTTCCCTCGAATTAATTCCGCCATATCCGGATTTTTCTTTTGTGGCATGATGCTGCTGCCGGTCGAATAAGCGTCATCCATTTCAACGAACTGGAATTCCTGCGAGCACCATAAAATTAATTCTTCGCAAAATCTTGAGAGATGAATCATCAACAGCGAGCTGTTGCTCATAAATTCAACAATAAAATCCCTGTCGCTCACCGCATCCAGGCTGTTTAAATAAACTTCATCGAAGCCTAAAAGCTCAGCCGTATATTTCCGGTCAATCGGAAAGGTTGTCCCAGCTAATGCGGCAGCGCCAAGCGGACTGATATTAATCCGTTTCAAAGATTCTGTAAATCTAGATTTGTCACGCTCAAGCATCCAAAAATAAGCCAATAAATGATGGGCGAATGAAACCGGCTGCGCCCGCTGCAAATGTGTATATCCCGGCAAAATCGTCTCAATATGCTGTTCAGCTTTGTTTACAAGCGCTTTTTGCAATTCTCTGATCAGTTCCACAATGGCTTCAACATGTTTTTTTAAGTATAGATGCATATCGGTCGCCACTTGGTCGTTGCGGCTTCTTGATGTATGCAGCTTTCCGCCGATCGGTCCGATTTCATCTATTAACATTTTTTCAATGTTTAAATGAATATCTTCATATTGAACGGAGTATTCAAGCTCCCCATTTTTTGCTTTTTCCAAAAGACGGTGCAGCCCTTTTTCAATCGCTTCTCCTTCCTCTTTTGTTAAAATGCCGCACTTGGCAAGCATTTTAACATGGGCGAGGCTCCCTTGAATGTCTTCCTCTACGAGCTGTTTGTCAAACGTGATCGACGCATTGAATTCGTCGACCCATGCTTCGGGCGTCTTTTGAAAACGGCCGCCCCAAAGTTTTTTCATATTGTCACCTTCTTGTTTTTCACGATGCTGTTCACCGCTGTTGGAAGGCCGAACAGTTTAATAAAGCCGACTGCTGCTTCATGATCAAATGAATCTTCTTGCGTGTAGGTGGCCAGCTTTTCATCATAAAGCGAGTACGGAGATTTTCTTCCTTCAACAATTGCGTGCCCTTTATACAATTTTACGCGCACTGTCCCTGTTACATATTTTTGAGTTTCTTTCAAAAATGCTTCCAATGCGCTTTTCAGCGGAGAGAACCAAAGACCGTTGTAAATAAGCTCGGCAAGCTTTTGTTCGATCAGCGGTTTAAAATGCGCTACTTCTTTAACCTGTGTTAAATCTTCCAATTCTTTATGCGCTTTGATCAATGTCATAGCCGCAGGGCATTCGTACACTTCGCGCGATTTAATGCCGACAAGTCTGTTTTCCACATGATCGATTCTGCCGACGCCATGTTTTCCAGCGAGCGCATTCAGCTTCAAAATTAGTTCATCTAACTGCATTCTTTGACCGTTCACTGCTACCGGTACGCCTTGTTCAAATTCAATTTCGATGATGTCCGCTTCATCCGGTGCATTTTCAATGGAAGAAGTCAGTTCATAAGCATCCTCAGGCGGTGCAGCCCATGGATCTTCTAAAACTCCGCATTCATTGCTTCTTCCCCATAAGTTTTGATCGATGGAATATGGGCTGTCAAGATCAATCGGAATTGGAATGTCATGCTGTTTCGCATATTCAATTTCCTCTTCACGCGACCATTTCCATTCCCGAACAGGTGCCAAAACCTCCAGCTCAGGATTTAACGCTTTTATGGAAACTTCAAAGCGCACTTGGTCGTTTCCTTTTCCGGTACAACCGTGAGCAACTGCGACAGCGCCGGTCTTTTCCGCTATTTCCACTAATTTTTTGGCAATGAGCGGTCTTGAAAGAGCGGAAACAAGAGGATATTTACCTTCATAAAGGGTGTGTGCCTGAAGGGCGATCAACGCATATTCTTCCGCAAACTCTTTTTTCGCATCTATAATATAAGATTGTACAGCACCGACTTTTAGTGCTTTTTCTTTAATAAACTCTAAATCCTTCCCTTCCCCAACGTCCAGACAGCAGGCAACGACGTCGTATCCTTTTTCTTGCAGCCACTTGATGGCGACAGATGTATCTAAACCTCCAGAATAGGCCAATACTACTTTTGGTTTTGACATGTTCATTCTCCTCTCCGATGTATACAAAATGAATAAAAATACTTTTTTATTCATAAAAATGCAATCATTAATTAAAAATGTAACAGTTTTGCTGACTTTTTTCAATAGTTTTTTTAAAAAAGCATTATTTGTTTATGATATAATTTGCATAATAAAAAATGGAGGAATGGAAATGTTTGAATATAACGAAAGATTGGGGATTCCTCTTCCTGCATTCAGCAAGCATTGGGAGGAATATCCAAATGAGGTTCAACAGCAAATTTTATCGGATTGGGAATGTATACGTGGACAAATCCCTGACCGCATTAAACATTTAGAAGCGATAATAAATAAAAAACAAGAGCAGTTGAATGACGAAGAGGATTTTGATCTTTCGTGCAGACTAAATGAAGAAATCAGTGAGATTGCTTCCATCATCAATGATTTATGGCTTTGGTACCGGATTGATCCGCATATAACAAAAGCTTGAGAAATTATATTTTCATCTCAAGCTCATCCCTTCATAATGATGTCTATATTGATAAAATTTATGTGCAAACTCAATGGCCACTTTCATAGAACGATAGCGAATGCCGCCTCCGATCATTAAGCTTAAAATCGGTTTTCCCCGAATTGTTTTATATTTGAATGTTTGCACGGCAATGCATTTTAAGATTTGGTTTACAGTTTGATGGTTGACAAATGGTTCGTTCTGCTCATAAAAATAAGCATCATCTCCATTTTGTAATTCCTCTTTTAGTTGATTCCACGCTTCAAATTTTAAATGTTTCGGCATTAAAGAGCCGTGAAAAACCTTTAGAGACAGCATCATTTCATAAGGGGACGAAACTTCATAACCATACGCAAGAGATAATGTTTGCACAGCCCGCATATGAAAAATTATTTGCAGCACAATATCTGCACTTAGCGAAAAAACACCACCGGAAGATGCGATTCCTCCTTGAATAAAGGAATACAGCCGCTGCTTCGCCATTTCCTTCTCAGCCAATTGATAGCATTCTTCTAAAGGGAGCTTTTTTAAATCAGTGATCGTTTGAACTTGATCGGAAATAACACGTGCAAATGAGAGGATCCGCTTCCGTGTTTCTGAATAGAAGATCGAGCTTTGCAAAATCGAATGCATATGAAACAAAACGTAATCGACCTTCTCAAACATTTCTTTTTGAATATGCTCAGGAAGGTCATTCAATCTTGTTTCCAGCCATTTGTCAAATGGAAGCGTGCATTTACATGCACATTTTTCCAACTCTTCCTCCCAGCATTTCATTTGATTTACCCAGCTTTCTTCCAAAATGGCCCCCAAAAATGCACCGCCTTTCTTTTTAAACAAATGCTCGCAAATATACAATGATATTATACCACGGAATTGATATAACTCTTAAGAGTCGAGCATTGATAAAATCCAATCCTTTACATCTATCATCCGATTATACTTCGGCAATCGCTCTGTCCCTGAAACGATGATTGCTGCTAAAGAGTCATGCTGGTGTAAACCGCCATGACTCGCACCGCCCACATGCACTGGAGATGACCCGTACTTGAATTCAAAGCCAGGATAAGCGCTAATCATAAGAAATTGTCCTTTATGTGACAAAGCGGCTGCATGTAATCTTGCCAGCGCATCCGGATATTCACCGTACTTAATTCGGCTTCCTTCCGTGAAAATATCCAACACTTCAATGTCTCCGTTTAAAGTCCACATACTTCCATACGGATCTTCCCATTGACCTCCTTTTTTAAACATCAGCATTCCTTCCCGTCGCCCTGAAACAACTTTTATTTTTTCCTCCTCCCGCCAAGCGATGACATCAATGCGTGCATCTGTTTTCAAAATGTTTGCAATTTCTTCAAGCGAATGGTTCGGCTGTAATAAATATACGAACGCCATGCGTTGATTGACCGCAAGTACGATATCATCATCCTTCCGTACACCTTTTGACAGCTTGGTAATACGATATGAGCTGAGTAGCTTTTCTAAATGGATCAGAGGATTTTGATTTCTCGGGCGGACAACCGCTTGGCCGTTATCGCCCATAATGATCCAAACATTGTTCTTCAGCGCTTCCTCCCATGAATGAAAGCTGTCTAACACTTTTTGCAATTCACGATCTGTTTTTACGATTCCTGACAGATCCTCAACTCCTTTTTTATGTATAATTTGATCCATATCAGGAAAATAGACCATTGTAAAAGGAGGCAAAGAATGATTTTTAATAAGATAAATAAGCTCCTGAGCAGAAAATCGATTATTAAAGCCAAATCTTTGCCAGAAGTGTCCATACTTTGCAAATGGGTTTTGTTTAATGAAGGAGCCGTAAGTTAACAAATCCGGCCCCTTAACAGCAAGGCTTCTATGAAAAGTAGGCAGCAAAGATAATAAAAACGGAAGCTGCATTACTTTTTCCTGACTTCCTCGATAGAGAAGTCCATTAATAGACGCGGAATTTTTCCCCTTTTTGCTCAGTTCTTCAAAAATGGTTGCGGCCTTTTTGTTTAAATGCTCATGATTTATATTGTACAGCGGATCCTTTAATGAAGTTGCGAGCCCCAGCTGTAAAAGCTCAGATGCATTTGTTCCATAATTAATAAGACGCTTTTCTTCATCATGAAACCAGACTAATCCTGGAACGTGATGCACATCTGAGTAATGCCCGGTAAGCAGACTGCTTTCCACATTGACGGACATCGTCGGAAAAGGACTGATAATTTCTGAAGCAGTACCATGCTTCATGAAAAAGGCGAAAGCCGGCGCCATTTTATTGTCTACTGCTTTTTTCAAAAAAGGGAGCATGAGAGTATCGATAATCAACAATATCACATTTTTGTTAGCCATTTTGTTCCATCCTCATCGTTTATTTGCTATTAGAATTTGTCTAGAAGGTGAAAATCATGCAAAAAACTCCGGTTTTTTAAATCGGAGCAATATTCAACGCTATTATCATTCTCATCCCCCCAATCATCACTTAAGAAATGTTGGAGGGAATGAATCATTTTAGTTCCCATGCATCGTTCATCATATAAATAGATTATTTCCACTTTTTATTGGTAAAAAAAAGCAACCTCCGTTCATATCCATTTCGGAATATGAAAAAAGGTTGCGTTGGTTATGAGTTCAGGTTTTGCTGTTATCCATCGGCAAAACCTTATAAATTCGCTATTCTCATTACATCTCTTGCAATCATCACTTCTTCATTTGTCGGTATAACTAGAACTTTTACTGGTGAGTGTGGATAGTTAATAAACGCTTCTTTTCCACGTACTTTGTTTAAGGCAGGATCCCAATAAACGCCCATAAATTCCAATCCCCGCAGCACTCGTTCGCGGACAACGTCACTGTTTTCACCAATGCCGGCGGTAAAGATAATCGCATCCACACCGCACATCCGCGCCGCATAAGATCCGATATATTTATGAATGCGGTCAGCAAAAACCGCCAATGCCAATTCGGCGCGAGCATTCCCCTTCGCTGCAGCATCTTCGATATCGCGCAAATCGCTTGAGAAACCGGATATTCCTAAAAGTCCGCTCTTTTTATTTAATACATTAATAACTTCATCAGCAGTTTTACCTGTTTTTTCCATGATATATGGGATAAGCGCTGGATCAATACTTCCGGAACGAGTTCCCATCGCAACACCTTCAAGAGGCGTAAATCCCATCGATGTATCGATTGATTTTCCGCCTTCAACTGCTGCAATGCTGGCACCATTTCCTAGATGGCAGGAAATAAGCCGCAAATGCTTTAAAGGTCTTTCAAGCAATTGAGCTGCCCGTTCCGTTACATATTTATGAGACGTTCCATGGAAGCCGTATTTGCGAATTCCGTATTTTTCATAATAATCATATGGCAAACTGTATAAGTAAGATTGTTCCGGCATCGATTGGTGAAAGGCAGTATCGAACACCGCTACCGCTGGAACGTCCGGAAGCACCTTTTGGAAGGCGCGAATGCCAAGCACATTGACTGGATTATGCAAAGGCGCCAAATGAGAGAGTTCTTCAATTTTCTTTAAAGTTCCATCCGTAATAAGCGCTGAGTCACTGAAGATCTCTCCTCCATGTACAACCCTATGACCGATTCCGTCAATATCATTTAACGTCCGGATAATTCCATATTCAGTTAATTTATTTAGCACAAGCTGTACCGCTATTGAAAAATCGGTAATTTGACAACTTTCTTTCTTTTCTTCTCCGTTAACATATATCTTAAAAAATGATTGGTCCAAACCAATCCTTTCAACTACCCCTTTTGTTAAAACTTCTTCATTCGGCATTTCAAACAATTTAAACTTTAATGAAGAGCTTCCAGCATTTACAGCTAAAATCTTAGGCATGTATTTTCATTCTCTCCTTCTTTTTGTTGATGAAACTTTTTTAAAAATTCCTGCATGTGACATAGAAATTAGCAAAATATGTGAAACACCAGACTTGTCTAATTTTAAAAAGAGAGATGATCGCTCTATACATTTAAACATTGATAAAGCAACATTTCAAGTGAAAAATAAATGTTTATCTGTATACAAAAATTTCTAAAAATAAAAAGCGCTTCCATCCACTTCCTAAATGAAACGGAAAGCCACTATTCGCTAAAACCGAAGATTTCTTTTCTCTAGTTTAGTTTTTATGAAAAATAGAAGAAATAAACCGAATCCTAAAAAAAAGGCGACATGGCTGTCACCTTTTAGTGTCTTCATCTTTTCATTTATTTGTCCGGAGCCACTCATCAATTTGATCCATAATCGAAGCAAGAGCTTTTTTATTCGAAAATTTCGGTAGATCAACAAGCATAACCCGTTTGGGCGGTACAATTCCTTCTCCCTTTTTTTGCAAAATAAAGATGCTTTTTCGACTATTTTCCGATTTAAACATGGAGCGCGGGAGCTGCAACAGGCCTTGGATCACTGTATTTTCTTTTAAATATCGATTCAATTTTGGAGCTTCAGGCGTCTCAAAAAGATGGTTTGGTATAAGGAAAAACAAATAACCGCCTTCTTTTGTATAGCGGATGCTCTGCTCAATAAAAAGATGATGGGCGTAAGAATGGCCTTCATCAGCCTTCAATTCAAAATGCTTTGCGACGTCATGATCGGGATAATAGCCGACTGGCAGGTCGCACACCACCGCATCCACAGGGTCGATAAAAAGGTTTTTTAAGCTATCCTGATTATAAAAGTCAATAGAATGCTTCTGCAAATTTGCATTCACATAAGCGATTTTAACTAACAAATCATTTATATCGATTCCAATGCTTTCAACTTGCTTTGCTTCCAGTTGGTTTAAGACAGCCGAGAGTAAATTACCCGAACCTACAGCAGGGTCTAAAATCATTAAATTTTTTTCATCTTGAAAAAATTTTTGCACAAGATAGCCGAGCAATATGCAAACACTGTCAGGGGTCATTTGGTGGATTTGCTGATTATCTTCCTTTAATCCTTTTAAAACAGCGAGCTGAAAAGCTCTCCGAATTTCTTCATTTGAGTAGTGATCCAAATGAAACGTCCGGTATATATTGTTCAGTTTTTTACTTGTAATTTCGCTAATGGAATCTTGAACTGCAGTTCCGTGAAACAGGTTTTCTCCTGTATTCGCTACCGCTTCAATGTATGTACAATTCATTTCGTTTTTAATGATTTCTGCCGTCTCATTAATGAGTGAAAACAGTTTTTCAACATTTGAAAATCCTTGCATAAAGGCTTCCTCCTTTAAGCTCGTCACATCCTTTCATTTTAGCGTTTCATTGTTTTATAAGCAAGAAAAAAAGGACCTTGCATCAGGTCCTTAATTTGCTGCTTTTGCAGCTTCAATCGCCGCTTCATAGTTTGGATGATTTGTCGCCTCGCTGACATATTCTACATATGTTACATTATTGTTTGAATCAACAACAAAAACAGCGCGAGCAAGCAGACGCAATTCTTTGATTAATACTCCGTACGCCTGTCCGAAAGAAGCGTCGCGATGGTCAGATAACAATTGTACATTTTCAATTCCGTTCGCACCGCACCAACGTTTTTGCGCAAAAGGAAGATCCATGCTGATTGTTAAAATTTTAACATTATCCAGCTTGGAAGCTTCTTCATTAAAGCGGCGTGTTTGTGCATCACATACGCCAGTATCGATCGAAGGAACAACAGAAATGATTCGGACCTGCCCTTTTGTATCAGCTAAAGTAACTTCCGACAAATCATTCGCAAGCACTTTGAAATCAGGCGCTTTATCTCCAACCTTCACTTCATTTCCTAAAAGAGTTACCGGATTTCCTTTAAATGTTACGTTTGCCATTTTATCCCCTCCAAATCTATGTATAGTTTAACTATAGCTTGTTTTTGAAGACTTTTCAAAGAAAAAGTGTTTGAAAATTTCAAAAAGCTGCCAAAGCAGCTTTAAATGTCAAAATCAATTTTTTCTTTTTCATTGTTATCGTCTTGTATATGTTTTTTCTTTCGAAACAGTTCTTGAATTTTTTCTACCGTTTGAGGGGTTGCATCTAAAATTTTTTCATAAAGATGGGTATTTTCATCTAAATGAAGAATTTTGATTCCATTTGTTCCAACAATAAGAAATGCGATTGGCGTAATCGATACACCGCCTCCGCTTCCTCCGCCGAAAGGAAGTTTTCCTTTTTCACCTGTAGTGCTGCTTCCATAAGGACTGCTTGAATGTTTTTCACCTGTCGGTCCGTAAAATTCACTGCCACCTGCCGCAAATCCGAATCCCACTTTTGAAACGGTTAGTATAACACTCCCATCAGGAGTTTCAACTGGATCGCCAATTATGGTATTGACATCGATCATTTGCTGCAAGTTTTCCATTGCCGTTTTCATTAACCCTTGAATCGGATGATCGCTCATACTTTTGCCTCCTCTAAACTATGTTCATTCTTCTTGTTTTTCTTGGCAAACGGTAAGTTTCGCCATAATGCTGTTTTTGATCTCGACCATTTTACGAGACGCAATCCTGCTATGATAGCATTCCCAAGTCGGAATTGCATCATACATACAAATGTCGTTTTCAAAACCATTCGGTTGAAATTAGGAAAGATTGAAACAACTGGATAACCTATTAATGTAAAGTATCGGGAAGCGAAATAAATAATAGAGCTTTTCATCCCCCATAGTGTACCCGCCGACATTCCTGTTGAAGCAGCTTCTCCCGTTCCGATTTCAGTACGCCATTCCCATTTCACAATCCGAACCTTCTTCAAAAATTTCCGAATAATAAAGGAAAAATGGATAACATTTTCCAATATTTCTTTAAAATTTTGCAGCTTCTCAAACAGCTCTTCAGGAGTCACTTTTTCGGACGATTTTTGAGTTGAATGTTTCGTTTCTTTTTCTTGTTTATAAACAATATTTGGACCTTCTTGATCCAGTTTTATAAAAGGGATTTTGATTGTGTAGCGAATAAGGCCAAAAAACAATAGAAATGTCACTCTTAACCGATCGTCATATTTATCGTGTTTATATGAAAGTACAATCGTTAATTTTGTCATTGCAACAAGAAGCACAAATATCAAAAATAGGAAAAAGACTATTGCAAGCCAAAATGGCATAATTTCACATCCTTTCAGTGAACCATTATCACCTCTCTATAAAAAAATAAACCTGCCTTTTCGGCAGGTCATCTTGAAAACCGTTCATCATGAATAACTGTTGTATCGCTGAATAAATCGTGCAATCCTTGTTTCTTTTTTGTAAAAGCAACGATCAAATATCCAATCCACGTAACCTTGGAGATGTACCGTCCGATCCATTCCCTGAAGAAAACATCGGTCCATGTAAGCTTATCATTTTTTAAAGATATAACACGCAGGCCAAAAACCATTTTCCCGAGCGTTTGTCCTAAAAACTTCGTCATAAGAATAAAGTAGGAAAAGAAAAACAAGGCGCTTAAAATTCGATAAGGTGAAAAAATAAAATCGCTTTTTTCCAATCCGATCAGTAAAAAAAGCGGATTGGCAACAATTCGGATGACGCTTGAAACAACAATGAGGTCAAGCAAGTATGCCCAAAACCGCATCCAAAATCCCGCAAAGTGATAAGAGATGTCTGTTTGAACCTCACGCTTTTGTTCAATTTGATTTATTTCTTCAAATGTTCCATCCATGTTGGCACCTCCTACTCCGAATATAAATACATCAGGCGGGGAGAATTCGGTTGTGAAAACAATTTGTATAGTCCCTGCATTTCCAGATCTTTAGAGATCACCTTCCCAGCCATCATGGAAAGGAACGATTCAAATCCAAAGCTCGATTTATATTTGAATACATATGGATCTGATAAGTCTAAGTCTTTTTTCATCATTTCCACCGCATCATCAAAATAGCCTAGCTCGTCAACTAAATGGAGCTGCTTCGCCTGCCGGCCGTCATAAATTCGTCCATCGGCAATTTTCCGCACTTCCCCTTCATCCATCTTTCTTCCTTGCGAGATTACGTCTACAAAGCCTTCATAAGCGTTATTCACCATTTTTTGAAGAATTTCTCTTTCCTCTTTTGTCATATCTCTTGTTGAAGAAAAAATGTCTTTATATGGACCGCTTTTGATCGTTTCTACTTTCACCCCAAAGTTTTTTGCCAATTCACTGTAGTTTATTCCTTGCATAATGACCCCTAGCGAACCTGTCATCGTATCCGGTGCTGCAATAATTTTATCGGCAGGAGTTGAAATATAATATCCTCCTGAAGCTGCCATGGTTCCCATCGAAACATAAATCGGCTTTTTCGCCTTTTCTTTAACTTCCATTAGTTTTTTATGAATTTCTGCACTTTCCACTACTCCCCCGCCAGGAGAGTTGACTCGCAAAATTATTCCTTTTACGCTTTTATCCTCGCCGGCCTTTTCAATCAATTTCAAAAATTCTTTATGATTGTAGCCTTCACTGGCAAAAATCGATGTAACATCTTCTCCCGTATCTTGAATCACTCCATTTACTTCCAGCACCGCAATTTTTTCATCCGGCATTCCTTCTTCAAGGACTTCCTCGGAAAACTGCGATTCAAAAAAATTCTCAGACAATTTTTCTGCATTTGAAACAGCCATAGAAGTAAAGCTAATGATCATCGAAAAAACAAATAATGCTGCGGCAATTCCTAACGCAGCCCACCTTTTTCCACTCAAGATGTTTACCTCCTTGATTCAATTTCACCTTTTTTGACATGTTCCATTATAAAAATGTTAAACTATATATCATAGTGTATTTTAACATTTATTTATATAATTGTGGAGAATCTTCCAAAAAGAGGAGGTTTTTTTGATGGATCCACGCCGAAATATCTACTTCTTTTACAAACATAGCGATCACCTTGAACAGAAAATAGCTTCGTTGATTGACTTGGCGAAGCAGTATGATTTTCGTCCTGTTGAAGATTGGAGACATGCGAACATTATCGTAGCAATCGGAGGGGACGGAACATTTTTGCAAGCGGTTAGAAAAACGCAATTTCGCGACGACTGTCTGTACATAGGCATCGCAACTGAAGGGCATATCAGTTTTTATTGTGATTTCCATATAGATCAAAAAGACAAATTAGTTGAAGCTTTTCAGCTGGAAAAGGTCGAGGTAAGAAGATATCCAACCATCGATGTCACCGTCGACCATGAAGTAAAGATTTCCTGCTTAAATGAATGCAGTGTCAGATCAGCAATTATTAAAACATTTGTTCTGGATGTATTTATTGATGATATGCATTTTGAAACGTTCCGAGGCGATGGAATGATTATTGCCACTCCAACAGGGAGCACAGCCTACAATAAATCTGTGAAGGGAGCTGTCGTCGATCCGCTCATAGACTGTTTACAAGTAACTGAACTTGCATCTTTGAACAATAATCTATATCGGACGTTAGGATCCTCTTTTATTTTAAGCGGAAATCGAAAGCTTACATTAAAAGTAGTGCAGGACGGCAACGATTATCCGATTATCGGAATGGACAACGAAGCTCTAAGCATTCGTCATGTCAACCAGCTGGATATTGAATTAGGAAAGAAAAAAATTAAAACTGTTAAATTAAAAGATAATTCTTTCTGGGATAAAGTGAAAAGAACCTTTTTATAAAATGAAAATGAGCGAAAAGGATCACCTTTTCGCTCAAAAGCCAAAATATTCATTTATTGAAATGTTCCGCCACCGCCAGATAGTTGCTGCTGAGCAAAAGATACAAGCCGCTTTGTAATTTCTCCTCCAACGGAGCCGTTCGCGCGGGATGTAGTATCAGGACCTAAGTTTACACCGAATTCTGATGCGATTTCAGTTTTTAATTGCTCAAGTGCTTGTTCAGCACCAGGAACTAAAATTTGGTTAGAGTTGCTAGATCTGTTTTGAGCCATGTGTCATTCACCTCCTTGTGGATATAGAATGTGAAAAAACACATGGCTTCATGCATAAAACGAAATGGTAATTGTTTTGAACTTGTGGAATATTATAGTAAATTTTCAAAATCCTCTTCTATTTTTTCTTGTATATCATGTTTTCTTGGAAATTCAATTGTTACTGTTTCCTCAATCGCCTTCTGAATGAGAGGTTGAAAATCTACATAGCTTTCAAGCTTTAATATTTTCTCCCTTTTCGGCTTCGTTTTCGGTGAAGCTGGTGTAAAAATAGTACAGCAGTCTTCATAAGGTCTGTTTGAAATCTCAAACGTATCAATTTTTTCGGCAATTTCAATGATTTCATTTTTATCCATTGAAATTAAAGGTCTCAGTATAGGAGTTGTCGTCACTTCATTAATAGCATACATGCTCTCAAGCGTTTGGCTTGCTACCTGCCCTAGACTTTCGCCTGTTACAATGGCTAAGGCGCCTCGGTTTTTCCGAATTTCATCGGCAATTTTTAACATCATTCTTCTAGTCGATGTCATTGTATAATTTTCTAATATTTTTTGCTGAATGGTCACTTGAATTTCTGTAAACGGAACGATGTGAAGCACGATTTTGCCGCCAAATTCGGTTAATTTTTCTACGAGATCCATAACCTTTTGCTTCGCTCTTTCATTCGTATATGGAGGGCTGAAGAAATGGATCGCTTCAATCTCCAAGCCTCTTTTCATTGACAAATACCCAGCGACAGGGCTGTCAATTCCTCCAGAAAGCATCAGCATCGCCTTTCCGCTTGAACCAACCGGAAGCCCTCCCGCCCCTTTAAAATCTTTGCACATTATATATGTGGCATGCGGACGGACTTCTACGCGCACGTTTATGTCCGGATGATGAACATCTACTTTCAAACCGTCAGTATGAATAAGTATATGCCGACCAATTTCATAATTGAGTTGGTCTGAAGTTAACGGAAACGATTTATCTGCTCTTTTGGCCGACACTTTAAAAGTGTCTCCGTTTTTATACAATTGCTTGACTGCCTGTAAAGCCGTGTCCTTTATGGCTTCGATGTCGCTTTTCGTTCTGATTGCCAAACTGAAGGACTGTATGCCAAAAACTGTTTGCAATTTTTCCGCTACCTTTTCCCCTTCTTCTCCATTTAATTTGATAAAAAGGCGATCTCTGTTCGCTGTATACTCTAAAGACGAAAAGGAAGACAATGCAAGTTTTATATTGTTTTTCAAATGGTTAATAAAATGTTTACGATTTTTTCCCTTTAAAGACATTTCACCATATCTGACTAAAATATGATCATATTGCATGTTTATAACCCCATTATATTTTTTAATTTTTGTATAGATGATGGCAGGACGTCAATCAACGGCTTGACATCATCGATCGTCTGCCCAATTGAAAGGCTTATGCGGATGGCGCTTTCGGTGATGCTGCTTTTTTTGCCCATCGCCTTCAATACTTTGCTTTCTCCCTTTTTCCTTGAAGAACAAGCTGAAGTAGTGGAGACATAAATATTCTCCTCTTCAAGCATATGAACTAGAACTTCCGCTTTTATACCAGGTACAGAAAAGTTGATAATATGAGGGGCGGAAGATTCCTTTGGTGTGTTGATAATAATGCCATCTATTTTTTCAAGCTCATTTATAAGATAGTTTTTCGTATTAATCAGACGATCGATCTTCTCTTCATAGTCGTTGAATGCCAGCCTTAAACCTTTCGCTAGGGACACGCTGCCCGCTAAATTTTCAGTGCCTGATCTAATGCTTGCTTCCTGGCCACCCCCTGATAAAAGAGTGAGAATTGGTGTATTTTTTCTAATGTACAACACTCCTGTACCGTTTAGGGCATGAAATTTATGGCCAGATATTGTACATAAATCAATTCCCGCTTTTTTTATATTTAAAGGAACCTTCCCGACTCCTTGCACGTGATCGACATGATAAACGATGTTCGGATAGTTTTTAAGTATTTCGCCAATCTCTTCAATTGGCTGAATCGCTCCGATTTCATTGTTGACATGCATAACGGACACTAAGATTGTATCGTTACGTACAGCCTTTTGTATGTCAGCTGGAGACACAATGCCATTTTCATTTACAGGAATCCACGTCACTTCAAACCCGAATTCTTTTTCAAGCTGTTCAAATGCTTCGCTGACAGAAGGGTGTTCAATTACAGTCGTAATCAAATGCTTTCCTTTATGTCTTTGTGCAAAAGCCGCGCCTTTAATCGCCAAATTATTTCCTTCCGTTGCTCCAGACGTAAATATGATTTCCTGTCCGCTTACACCTAGCAAATCGGCTACTTGTTCTCTTGCTTTTGTTAAAAGTCTTTCCGCTTGAACACCCAAATGATGAAGAGATGATGGGTTCCCGAAAAACTTTTCCGCCACTTGCCGGTACGTATCAAGTACATCAGGGTAAGGCTTTGTAGTTGCACTATTATCCAAGTAAAGCATCGGTTGTATACCCCTTTGAATTATATTTTCTAACACTTTGCAATGCAATATTAACATAAGTAAATTGAAATGAAAAAGAAAAGATCATAACATAAACGGGCTCATTCAGACGAAAGCCTTTGTCCACGCACGTAAGCCGCTTTTTTTGTGAATTCAACAACGTCATCTTCGATCATCGTCGTCTTCCCGCATCCGCCGATCCCAAGCAGCGTGTAAAACTTCCCGCGTTCAATCTTAAAAACTGACATCATCAAGCACGACTAACCTCGCTCAAAACGGAAGATTTCCCCTTTCTTCGTCAGTCGTTCCCCATTTCTTGAACCGCAAATAAAATTTGAGATCAATCTCTTTCTCATTCCTATCAATCACTTTTAGAACACAGAGTAAAGAAATAAAAAAACTCGTTACTCCTCTAGCATTTTGCTTTAGAGAAACGAGAATTAGCTGATTTTCTCAGCTGTTCATTATGCCATAAAAAGTTGATAAAAGCATCGGCTTCTATTTTTCAAAATAACCGGACTATCGTGAATTACTTTTTAAGCAGCTCATAAAACGCCTATAGCGCAAAGCGTAATGTCGTTCCAAAAGACTGCCGGAATCCTGCCACAGCTGCCAGCAGGTGCAATAGTTTAAGCCGCTGATGATTCGCTTCTTGAATCCGTTCATTCATCATGTCCTTTAGCTGCCCTTTTTGTATGCTCCTTGCCTGCCTGAGCTAAATCGGGAAACGTCAATCCTTGAAAAAAAGTTTTCATTGACTGCCTTCGTTTCTATTTCCTTTTAATGAAGGGGCTGTCTAATAAGTCGTTTTTTCGGGTTATTGACCCCTTTAATGTTTTAGAAACTTTGATATATCGGTGTTTATGATTTTTTGTTTTCGATGGGAGCTTGACTTTCTGGACAACTCCAGCGTATTACCGAATATTGCTTCAGCAACATGTTAAATGATATCCAAAGGCACTTTTTTACGAGGTTTTGGAAATGCCTCATCAAGTCGGTTCAAGTCTTCTTGGGTTAATTCAATAGCAGCAGCTTCAGCATTCTCCAGCACATGCTGCTCTTGTCCAGCTTTTGGAATAGCAATGACATCATCCGTGCGTATCGTCCAAGCAAGTGCAATTTGTAATGGTTTTACATTATATTTTTTGGCAATTTCATTAACAGTTGGATCCGTCAACAACTGCTTTCTTAATGTACCTCCTTGGGCAAGGGGGCTGTACGCCATAATCGGTATATGATGTTCCCGGTGCCAAGGCAGCAGATCAAAATCAATTCCTCTCGAACCTATATGGTATAACACTTGGTTTGTCGCACAGTTTGATCCGTTGAGCGTGTTCCATAGCTCTTCCATATCGTCTGTGTCAAAATTGGAGACTCCCCATCTTAATATTTTTCCTTCTTTTTGCAGCTTTTCCATACCTTCGATTGTTTCTTCTAAAGGAATGCGGCCTCGCCAATGTAAAAGATATAAATCTAAATAGTCCGTCCCCAGCCGTTTTAAGCTGTTTTCACATGCAACGGAAATCTTGTCTAGTCCTGCATTATGCGGATACACTTTAGAGACTAAAAACACATCATCTCTGCGCCCTTTGATTGCTTCGCCGACTAAGCGTTCAGAAGCGCCATTTCCGTACATCTCAGCAGTGTCAATTACTTTCATGCCCAATTCTATTCCAAGTTGTAAGGCTTTTATTTCTTTAGCTTTCTCCTGTGGCTTATCTCCCATGTACCATGTTCCTTGACCTATGCATGGAACAGTCGTACCATCAGGCAGCTTCACTACTCGTTTTTCAACATGACTTCTTATTTCCATGATTTTATTACTGTCCAATAATCCCATCCACTCTCGACCCTTTCCGTTATATTGTGAAATTCCCATTCTATAAAATTCCGCTTTCATACCTCAACCGTCTTTTCGACTTCAAAAATATGTACGTGCTTTCGAAACTTGTTTTTAGTGTTTGTTTAATTGCTATTGTTTCCCTTTTACACCTTTATAACAAATGTGGCAATGAATTACAATAAAAAAGCCCTTCACAGCGGCAAGCGCCTAGAAGGGACAAATAAAAATAAGGAAAGGGCGATTTGCAAAATCATCCGGCTGTGGAATTTCATTATCTTATAGATAACAAGCTCTGCAATTGTTCATGTTTGTACGAGTGGAGTTTCAATTTCTTATAGGTTTTCTCATGTTAAGTGAAAAAATATGCTCTCCAAACCGACATTTCGCACAGCATTATTGCTTCAACTCCTCATAGTTAAATAAAAATGCTTACTGACTATAGTCCAATATGGAAGCATGGGCAATAAAAATGCCCGTCTTTCAAACGAAGACAGGCATAAATCATAGATCTTTCAATTCATTTTCAACAAGCTTCTGTATTCTTTCCATCGCTTCCGAATCGATTTCCTCTATGGCAGCAGCCGCTTGCTCCAAAGATTTGCTGTATTCATAATTTCTGAACAACTGTTCAGCTTCTTTTAATTTTTTATCAAGGCCCGAATACGTGCTGCGGTATCGATTACCGTATTGTATTAATCTTTCGACTAAACAAACTTGGGCAATGATCTCATCTGTGTTTTCTTTTAATTGTTCGATGATGCTCACAGCATCGTTTAAATACGTTTGGACTCGATCCATATCGAGCGGAATTTCTTCAAGCGCATTGCTGACCTTTTCAAACGATTGCTGAGCAGTTTGTAATTGCTCCACGAAGCTTTCCGGAAGGCCGGGAATGTTGTTTTTTCGAATCGCCCGTTTAATCTCAGCCATCATTCGCTTTAGTTCTGCTAATTTGTCGCGCGCGTTTAATTCATCCTTTCTCAATGCCTGAAGCATCGAATGCCATTCGTTGTATTTTTCCTTTGCTTGATCAATTTGCTTATTAAAACTTTCCAGTTCCTCCTGTAAAACGGAATACGCAATATTGGAGTTCTCTATGCTTGCCAAAATATGCTTGTAATGATTTTTCAGTTGGTTCATCAGTTTATCCAACTCTTTTAGCTTGTCGACATCATCATTTGACAGCTGGTAGCTCTGCTGTACAAGACTGACTTGTTCTTTTAAATCATTTTTTTCCTCTAATAAAGATTGCAGCTTTTCCCCGGTTTTTTCCGCTTCTTGTCTTACATATTGGCTCGCATACACTTCCTTCTCAAGCATTTCATAAATGTTATCAATCGTTTCTTTTATGGAATCAAGACCCATTTTCACGTCTTCTGTCTCTGCTTCACTTAGCTTCTTTTTCAAGCCCTGCATTTTTTCCTCAATATGCGAAATTTCTTTTTCCACTTCCAAATGCTCAAGCTTGTAGCCATCCTCGAGCAGTTTTTTATACCCTTCTTTCAATTCGGAAATCTCGTTCGGCACAATCATTTGACATTCAGTTAAAAGCTTTGGAATCTCCTCTACTTTTAATTGGAGTGCTTCAAGCTTCTGTTTTTGTTCATCCAAAATTTCCTTCGCTGTTACGTAATTTCCTGAGTTCATTTCCTCATCAAATTTTTCCATTGTATGTAACATTTCATATAACTCTTTTTCCAGCCGTTCATACGCAGTTCCAAATGTATGGCGATGGGAGAGCAGTGTTTTTTTCAACTCTTTTAGCTGTTGTTTGACTGCTTCACCTTCTGTCTTATTATTGCTTTCTGTTGCAACAAGATCGTTAATGTGCTGAACAATGCCGGCTATTTGTTCTTCTATTTCTTTTAAAACCGATTCAATATGTAATAAAACTTCTTTTGACTTTTTAAAGCGGTATTTTTCAGCATATTCCTCCGCTTCAAACAGAAGCTCTTCCACCATCGGAAGCCTGCTAGTGACGATATCGTCCCAATCTTTTCGCCAGCGTTCAAACAATTCTTCTGTTTCTCCACTCATTATTAATTCTTTTACTTTGGACAGTTCATCTGTTATGGATTGATTCATAATGTCTATTTTCCAAGCTTCAAGACGGTCTACTTCTTTATAAATATTTTTTCGAAATCCATAACCGATTCCAAATAGAAGGAAAATCAATAAAATTAATACAATCACAACTTCCATTATGAGCCCCCTCGGTCCGTTTCACTTTCTTAAAGGGTATGTATATTTTAAACGACGTTGTCGAAAAAACTTTCAAAAGAAAATAATGTGTTCTCAATGTATTTATGATACCATGATAACGACATTTTTTGAGCAAAATTTTTAATTTTTTCACATAAATCTCGACAAACTTGAGGTGATTTCTATGAAAAAAGATGGACATGTTCACACCCCTTTTTGTCCCCACGGTACGGACGATTCATTTGAATTGTATATTGAAACTGCCATAAAAAAAGGATTTTCTGCTATAACCTTTACAGAACATGCTCCATTGCCGGAAGGGTTTGTTGATCCAACTCCCGATAAGGACAGCGCAATGCCCTTCAGTGATATCGACCGCTACTTGTCTATTTTGCTAGACTTAAAAAAACAATATAAACGCGATATCGATATTCATATCGGTTTAGAAGTAGACTATATTAACGGTTTTGAAAGAGAAACAGCGCAATTTTTGGACAAATACGGTCCTTTTCTTGATGACAGCATTTTGTCCGTACATTTTTTAAAATTAAATGGACAATATTATTGTGTAGATTTTGATGAACATACGTTTCAAAAAATGGCGGAGCTTTCAGGCGGCATCAATCATTTATACGAATTATATTATGCGACAGTATTAAAAGGGGTTGTTTCAGATCTTGGAAAGTATAAGCCGAAGCGGCTTGGACATATTACGCTAATACACAAATTTCAAAAGCTTTTCCAAGCCACATTTGATGAAAAGCCTTATATTGAACAGATTTTTGCTGAAATGAACAAAAGGGGGATGGAACTCGACGTCAACACTTCCGGTTTACGAAAAGCCTTTTGCGGAGAAATTTACCCGCCAGAGGATATTATACAAGCGGCCAAAAAACAAAGCATCCCTCTCGTTTATGGTTCTGATGCCCATAGCGCGAAGGATGTAGGCAGCGATTTTCCACTTTTTGAAAAAATGGTTTAGTCATTTGATTGTTTTTCGTTTTTCTGAAAAAGTATTTGTTCCAGCCATGAAACCAGCTGTTTACTATATTGCTTGACAAAATATTCTTCGTACGGATTAATATGTAAAACTTCATACATGTATTGAGGCTGTAAAAACGGCATATTTATTAAGCTTTTGAATTGTACTAAAAAATGGGGAATGTCTACTTGTTTAAATTGGTTCGCTCGCATCCCTCGTTCAAGCAGGTTAAGCAAATAATATTTTTCTTTCGCTAAATAAGTCATCATCACCTGGCGAATGAGAGTCGAATCAAGCGTTACTTCTCGGTGGACAAAACGGGCAAGCCGGCGGTTTTCATATTGATAGCGGAGAAGTTCTTCAACGATTGCCATAAGAGAGAGTTTTGGAGATTCTGTACATTTTTGATAGCATTGATCGATTACGTCTAAATAACCTTCATAAAACTTGGACACTAAATGTTCCAATAATCCGTTTTTTCCTTTAAAATAGTAAGAAATATGGGCGATATTTGCATTGGCCCGTTTGGCAATTTCCCTAACCGATGTTCCGGTGTAACCTTTTGTATTAAAAAGGAAAATTGCTGCATCAACGATATTTTCTTTCGTAACAGTGTTCGTTTTCGTTTGCAAGTGGATCACTCCTTTTGTTGATGGCTGTTAGAAGTTTTCTACCCGCAACGATATTTTCCTGCTATAATTTCTCGACAAAGTTCGTACTTACTTGTCATTTTGAAAAAGAAAGTGAGGAATTTCCATGTTTGTCGTCGAAAGTTATAATGGAACAAAAGAAGAAAATTATGAGCTTGTGTTAAAACAGCTTACAGCATTGATTGAAGAGGAAAAAAATGTCATAGCGAATTTAGCTAATGCATCCGCCTTGTTGAATCAATTTTTGTCAGAAATCAATTGGGTTGGTTTTTATGTAAAAGACGGAGATGAGCTTGTTCTCGGACCTTTTCAGGGGCTGCCGGCATGCGTCCGAATTCCTATTGGCAAAGGTGTATGCGGAACGGCTGCTTTCGAAAAAAGAACGGTGAGAGTGGCTGATGTAAATGAGTTCCCTGGACACATCGCCTGCGACGCGCGATCACAATCGGAAATCGTTGTCCCGCTTATTAAGAACGATGAGGTAATCGGTGTGTTAGATATTGACAGCCCGATTAAAAACCGATTTGATGAAATAGACCAAAGATATTTAGAAAAATTCACGAATATTCTTACAGAATACCTTTAATAGCCTTGTTTTTCAAACGCCGGAAGTCGTGAACAGGTGGAAATGAGCATTCAACTTTTGAACCCTTTCAAATGATATAAAAAAGGGTCCCTAGTTACGATCTGTCAAACGATTTTAACAAATCAGAGCAATACCTAGGAACCCTTTATGCTCTTTCTTGGTCTAAAACCGATACTTGATTTTTTCCATTGCGCTTTGCCTGATACAAGGCATCATCTGCTCTTTTAAAAAGAAGGGCAGGCGAATCATTTTTATGGGCTGCATCCCAACAGGAAACACCGCATGAAACTGTTACAGGCGGTTTCGTTGATTTCCGCACAGCTGAAACAATTCTGTTTGCCACTTCACATCCGATTTTTAAACCCACTTTAGGAAGATAAATGGCCAGCTCTTCTCCGCCCCATCTAGCTCCTACATCTTCCTCCCGTATGTTGTTCCTTATAGTTTTAGCAATTTGAATAAGCACTTTATCGCCTACTTGGTGGCCATACGTATCATTGATTTGTTTAAAATTGTCTACGTCTATTAAAATTAATGTGCCTCTTTGGTCTTCTTTAAACGATTGATGAACAACCTCGTCAAAATATTTTCTATTAAAAAGATTTGTAAGCGGATCTGTGATCACGAGCAATTCCAGCTTTTCCCGAAGCATGGAGTTCGTAAAGGCGAGTGTAGAATGAGACACAAGCGATTCCATTAATTTGTACATATCAAACGTGAAGGAATACGGTTCTTTACGCAGCACAACAGCAAATCCGATGATTTTTTCACTGTCGATCATCGGAACAGCCATTATTGATTTATAAACGGCTTCCCCGAGAATGGAATTGGAAATATCGCCAGTGAATACACTATTTTGCTCCAATATATTTTGTGCAACCCAATCAACGTAAGCCTTCGATTCATCTGAATGGAAAAACGATGTACTTTCTGAAAGCATGTTCCATTTTTTATTTTCATCAAAAATAAAAAAAGCGGCCTCATCTGCAGAAAATGAACGTAGCATTCTTTTAACCATGTATTTCATCGTATCTGAAATCCGCAAGTTTTTATTAATTTTTCGAGCCGTATCATTAATGAGCTGCAAATCGTTTACATGCTGCTTCGACTGTTCATACAGCTTGGCATTTTCCAGCGCTTTGCCGCCGGCCTTTGCCACTTTTTCGATCATATCGATTACGTCATCGATTTGTTCAATATGAAGTGGGATATGTACATCAATTAATCCATACACACCCTGTCTACCTGCAATCGGGACATAAATATAGAGCCCGTTTGACGAGCTTCTTACGACCATATCGCCTTTCAAAAAGGCTGTCATAGCTTCCTCATACTGATCTATTTCCTGCTCCAAATTTTTCACAGGAATTTCATGTCCTAATGAATAATCCATTGGCAAAACGAAATGGCATAATAGGTCGGGATACATTTGCCTCAAAGTGTTATAAAGCTTGTTTAACACTTCTTCTTCTTTCATAATGGAATAAAGTTCATCAGTTAATAAAAACAATTGATAATATTTTTCTTTAAGCGTTTTTTGCAAATATAATTTTTTTCCGTGAAAAAACATGGCAAAACATATTTTAGAAATTTTTTCTAGTTGTTGATTAGAAAGTTTGTGAAGTACACGGCCTCCTCTGAATTCCAACAGCATTTTTGGAGAGGATTCTGCCGAATACTGCAAAAACAATCGTCCTTTTTCTTTGTAAACTACAAATTGTTCATCGTCTTTGAAGCTAAATGATTTCGAAGCACCTTTTACATCGTCATTGCTCGAGTATTGGCATAAAAAAAGATTCGAACCGATCTCTTTCCAAATCGACACATTTTGAAGATTAAATGCTTTGATTAAAATGGCAAACATTTCATTAATAAATTCATCGAAATGCTGTCTGTCCGAATCATTCATAAGTAATCGGAAAAATAAGTTTTCAAAATGATCCCAATCCATACTCCACCACCTATAACCGGGAAAATAGACCTTATTACTTTAATAGTATTATAACATGAAGCACAATTTTTTTTGTGAAATAATTGGTATTTTTTTCACAAAAAATAGAAATAAATGTGTGAAGTTCGTCGGATTAAATATTCCTTTTCGCTGACAGCAAAGGAAATAATCTTGACACCGCTCATTTAAAATCATATAATGATCGTTGTGTAAAATATAGCAGCCTAAGGATTCGACAATTATGATGTCATTTTGTTCCTCAAATCTGAGGTGTACCGTGTAACTCTCTGCTGCTGGAGCGAAGGTACATGAAAACAAAATGTGCATAATTGAGAGAATCAGTCTGTTTGTATTTTACAATCGAAAATACAAAAGGAGGAGCAATATGTCTCGTTATACAGGTCCTACATGGAAAATTTCCCGCCGTTTAGGCATTTCTTTGAGCGGCACAGGCAAAGAGCTTGAAAAACGCCCGTATGCACCTGGTCAGCATGGTCCAGGCCAACGGAAAAAACTTTCTGAATACGGCTTACAATTGCAAGAAAAACAAAAGCTTCGCCATATGTACGGAGTTAACGAACGTCAATTCCGCAATACTTTCGTAAAGGCGGGCAAAATGCCGGGTATTCACGGTGAAAACTTCATGATCCTTTTAGAGTCTCGTTTAGATAACATTGTTTATCGTCTTGGCTTGGCTCGCACTCGCCGTCAAGCACGCCAATTGGTTAACCACGGCCATATTTTAGTGGATGGAAGCCGCGTGGACATTCCATCTTACCAAGTAAAACCAGGCCAAACGATTTCTGTCCGTGAAAAATCCCGCAACCTTCAAATCATTAAAGAAGCGGTTGAATTAAACAACTTTGTTCCTGAATATTTAACATTTGATCCGGAAAAGCTTGAAGGAACATACACTCGTCTGCCTGAACGCTCTGAATTGCCTGCGGAAATCAACGAATCGCTCATCGTTGAGTTCTACTCTCGTTAATAAAATTAGATTGTATAATTCAGTATTTAAAAACCCTGAAAACCTTGAGAAGAAAGGATTTCAGGGTTTTTTTGTTTCAATTTAGGTTTGATCACAATTTGATCATAATGTATTATTTTGGGGCAAGTGGGGCAGCTTTTGGAGCTACTTTTTATAAAAATGCGGACAGATGCTGAATTATTTTTATATACACGAAAGTACCAAAATGAGATTTAGAGCCTGTGGAAATCCTTGAAATCGTATCAGTAAATTCAGATCTATCACGATTCATAAAATGTATGTGCATAGTAAAACGTTTTTATAACTTAAAATTTTCCCTATTTTTAACTAATTCTTTTTACTCACATAAAATACACGGGACATTTGCTCTATTGAATTTAAATTGTTTAGTTTTGTGCCTGCATAGCATATCGTTGCAGAAAAAAGCTTGAAGACTCACTTCTTAAAACAAAAAAAGGAATTGAGTGCATAATGAAGAATATTTATATACGGCAATATTCTATTAGATTTATTTGTAAAATCCCAATAACGAATGCTTTCACAGCTGGTGAAATAATATCGATTAACGATCTTCTAATGAAATAGATGCTGATACATCGGATGACGAAGCAAAATTTGAGGTAGGAATTTAGTTCTTTACTCAAATTTAAAATTAAAAGTTGATGATGAGTAAGAAATCAATTTTTTAAAGGGTCTGCCTGATGAGTCCCTAAAATGAAGGATTTTGAAGAATTACTACTGTGAAGGACAAAAATAATTGAATAAAATTTGTAAATGTCCTTCATAGAGGCAATGAAGCCCAACAAGAAGCAATTATATGTGCTGAATGTCCGTCAGAAAACTTTTGAAGAACCAATTCAGAAAGAGGGAGCATAAGAAAAGTCCTTCATAAGACTTCTGAAGGATATAAAAAGATAGAAAAAATGGTCTGCCCGATAAGTCCCTAAAATGAAGGGGCTCGAAAAAGTCAGTTAACCCTGACCTTTTGGACAGCTCCTAGTTTCTTTAAATATTACAGTATTTCACGCAGGGGGGGACGATATATTGGATGATTTTAATTTGATTATATTCTTATGGAGAACTTCATTTGTTATTTCAATAATTACATTTATAATTGGTTTACTCCATCGTTCTTGGCTGTTTATGCTTATTAGTACTGTAACATTTTTACCAGTTGCATATTATTTTCTCGGTGCGTTAAACGCATGGCGGTTAGTTGGATATATACCAATTTTATTATTTTCACTTACAGTCCTGTTCTGGTTTCTTAAAAAAAGAAATAAAAGCGGAGAGAAAATAAAACGATAAGATCTTCCTCTTCAACAAAAGTATTTGAATAGATAAATGAAAAGATTGACCATAAAATTTGGCCAATCTTTTTTGCATAACCGTGTTATGAAAAAACAAGTGGAATATTGAAAAATCCAAGATTTAACATTCAATTGTCTTTCCTTTTCCCAAAGCCTACCGCAAGTCCTAGAAAAATATACGCATAGGACAGGATGATTAATTCCAAAAAGCCAAATTTATGAAAAATAAGCGAATCCGGAGCTTTTTCATCGATATAATCCCCCTTGCCAACCATATAAACCCCGACCAAGAGATAGATCACAATGGATATTGCCAAAAATAATTTACCGAATATAGTAAAACGAAATTTAGAAACAACTAACGCAATTATCATCCAATATCCTAATCCAAGTAAGACTAAAAAAATTGAAATATAATATGGCTCGTAAACAGCCAATTCACTAATTTTCATTGTTATCGTTCTCCTTGATTCCTTTATTATGGATTACATCCTTATATCCCGTCTCCACGGCTCCAAATTCCTTGGGGATTTCCAATTTCAATTCTCTTTCCTTTTCCCAAACCCTACTGCAAGTCCTAAAAAAATGTACGCATAGGACAGGATGATTAATTCCAAAAAGCCAAATTTATGAAAAACAAGCGCATCAGGTGCCTCCTCATCGATATAATATCCTGTTCCTACCATATAAGCTCCGACCAATAAATAAATTACAATGGATATTACCAAAAAAATTTTACCGGAAATCTTAAATTGATATTTGGAAATAGCTAATCCTATTAAAAATAAATAACCTAAACCGAGTAAGATCAACAAGATGGATATATATGTAGGTTCATAAACACTTGGTTCAATAACATTCATAATCATCTACACTCCTTCTCACAAACAAAAGTGTTCCATCATTCTCTAAGTTTGGGGCATCGACAGAAACCGATAGCTCCGAGCCCGCTTCTTGATCGTCTATGTCAATTTTCACTTCAAATCCATCTTGCCGAGAGATCACCTCTTCCCCCTTCTCCGCAGTCGGAACTGTTTCTAAATCTTCAATTAAATCACAGGGCAATTCGTCATATATACAGGCGATGATAATTGTCTGAAGATTACTTTGTGCATTTACTGGAAAACTCGTATAAAAATAAGGACAAAAAAGTGCAATGAAACCAAACAAATATTTTTAATTTTCATACAATTACCTATATAACTAGTATTTTACAATTAAAATAAAATTTGACAAGCTTTTCTTTATTAAAAAACCCACTCCCAAAGAGGGTGGAATGCTATGGATGAAGGTTATTCTTGCACATGTATTGGACATGCACTGTTAGTATTTAACTGTAGATGAGTGAATTCCATTACATTTATTACCATCTTCAAAAAGTAAACAAAGATACCCTTATGCCACTCGTAACTGGTGTTTAATGGAATCTAGTGGCACTCCTCGTTGAGCTTCGTAATAAATAAACTCAATGAGATTGTGAATTTTTCTCGATCTCACACTCGCAAGACCGGTTGAAAAATCACTTAAATATTCTGTCATGCAATAGATATACGTAAATTGTACGATGACCCAAAATCGTTTAATGCCTCGCTCATGTCGGGGCTGTCTAATAAGTCGATTTTCCGGCTTATAGACGTCCCTTTAATGTTTTAGAAATGTTGATTTTATGATGTTTCGTTTTCAATGGATTTTGACTTTCTGGACAGCCCCTAAAAGAGTATGAAAGGTTCGCCAACTGCACTTCTCTTCCGGCAACCCTCAAATGGTTACTTTTTATCTCTTTCCCCGTGAACGGATCTATCTTATTTGATCTGTAACTATATCATCCTGTATTTGATTCCGTATATATTCTTCAATTACTTTCTTATTTCTTCCTACCACATCCACATAAAAACCTCTGCACCAAAATTTTCTGTTGCCATACCGATATTTTAAATGTACATGTCTATCAAATATCATTAAACTGCTTTTCTCTTTTAAATATCCCACAAACGAGGAAACATTCATTTTTGGCGGGATATTTACTAACATATGAATTTATGAAGAAAGATACGAAACTTTATTTACTTTCCATATAAGCTGCGTTTCTTTTTCTAAAAAAGTTACAACCCACCCAAAATGATGTAAATGATCGGTAAATGTTACCTTATGATTTAGTGTCCATGTTAAATCCCCTAAATATCTCCAATAAAAAGATTCGTGTGGTCTGTCTACTCTTACCAATCTTTCTTTTTTTAAAACCTTATTTCCTTTTTGACGTTTTATTTCTAAATATATATCTACATAAGAGACTTCGTGTTCACATATAATGCTACATATATATCTACGATTAGGGCTGCTCTTTTTCTTATAGATAAATGTATTTTTGTAATTTAATTCTTTTATCTTGTTGTATATTTCACGAAAAATTTGCTTATCCCATCCTCGCTCATCAGCAAGTTTTTCCATACCCTCTTGTAACACTTCTAATACCATTTTCTTTTTTTCCAAGTCATCCGTAAGAGAGAAGTATTGATTATAATCCATTTCAACATAAACAGTAATAAAATCGGGTACCATTTCCATTTCAATTTCTTTCTCGCTTAATTTAGATAGATCCGGTACGCATTGAATGATAACCCCCTTTTCCCCATCTGTATGAATTTCGGGCAAAAGACGAGTATAAAGTGATGTAATACATCTTGTTTCATAATGAAAGATGGCGGACTTGCTTTGCCTATAATCGGTAAAGGGGCTTGTCTCACCAGTATCATAGTCAACTATTACAGTATGATCAAAATAGTTTATATCACTTGGAATAGAAAGTTGAATATCCCTTATAACAGTCATTTTTTCACTTCCTTTTATTAAATTTATGGACGATAGTGAAATGGAGGTGATAATTTGTTGTTAGGCTGGATTCTATTAATGTATTCCTTATGCCTTTTTTTCCATCTCAGTGCATTATACCTACCACGTATGTTAGTTTTTACTATTCGTGAAGCATACCGATCTTCCTGTATTGCCTATTCCACTTTCTAACTTGTCTTTCAGCGCGATATGATTTTCCCTTTTTAGAAATCCTTCCACTACTAATACCAACTTTAACTACTTTATTAGTTTTTTATCATAAATTTCATATCCATGATGTATCGCAGAATTTCTTTTACGATTCGAATGATATTTTTTTGAAATTTTTTTATACTTCTTGTAGACCTTATAAATCTTATAAGCTCTATAAGCCCCCATTCCAGCTATAATAACAATATGAGCATAATGCCCATCCGGATCGACCAGCATCACCGGGTTGTTGTTTGCATACGTATAGCCGTTCTGCGTCAAGATATCGTCCGAATCTCCCAGATCAGGGTCCATGGACAAGAACACGCCATGAGTTGGATGGTAGTATCGGGCGATCAAGTAGTGATGTTAGACTAAAAAGTAGACACAGATTATTATAGTAATAATAGACTGAAAAATGAGGTGTCTACATGACAAAAAAACAAAGGCGGTACGAGGAAGACTTTAAGCGTCAAACTGTTCGTTATATTTTGGAGGAAGCGAAATCCGTTGCACAAGTGGCTCGTGAGCTCAAAATTAACGAAAATACTCTTCACGGCTGGATGAAAAAATATAAGCAAGAACCTGAAATAACAGAAACCCAAACTTTTCGATCCGAAGACCACGAAGTTCGTGAACTGAAGAAACGTATTCGGGATCTGGAGGAGGAAAACTCCATCTTAAAAAAGGCGATGCACTTCTTCGCGAAAGACCATCGGTAAAATATTCATTTATCCATGAGCATCGCTTCGATTACCGATTGGAGAAGATGTGCGAAGTATTGAAAGTTTCTCGAAGCGGTTATTATAAATGGCGTGATCGTCCCAAAAGTGCTAGACAAGAGCGTCGAGAAGAATTGACGCAGGAAGTGCGTCGTGTGTATATCGAATCTCGCCAACTGTATGGGAGTCCAAAGGTTGACAAAAAGCTTAATCATGAAGGCATTAAGGTTTCACAGAAGACGGTTTCCCGCATAATGAACAAAGAGGGAATGAAGTCTCGTACCGTGAAAAAGCATAAGGCTACCACTAACTCAAAACATAACCATCCGGTCCACGAAAATGTCTTAAACCAACATTTTACTGTTACGAAACCAAATGAAGTATGGGTAGCTGATATCACATACATTCCAACGGATGAAGGTTGGCTTTATCTAGCTAGTATTATGAATAGTCGGCTGGCATATAGAGTGTTCAATGAAAAAGGAGCTAGTGTTAAGTGCTTTAAAGCAAGCCTATCAGCGTCAACAACCACAAGGTTCTATCCTCCATCACTCTGATCGAGGGAGTCAATATGCTTCAAATGACTATCAAGCTAAGCTAATGGAATACGGAATGAAATGTAGCATGAGCCGCAAAGGAAATTGTTATGACAACGCTTGTATTGAATCATTTCATGGGGTTATAAAAAAAGAACTAATCTATCAGACTCGTTATAAAACAAGGGAGGAAGCAAAAAAGAGCATATTTGAGTATATAGAAATATTTTACAATAATAAACGTATTCACTCCGCAACAGAGTATTTTTCGCCATCTGAATACGAACGTATGTACTATAAAAAGGGAGCTTAATGAACATATTAATAGAATAGTTAGACCCGAAAATTTACCTTTTAAAAATAATTAGGACAACGTCGTAATTATTTTTAAAAGGCCACCAAGCGATAGCGCGGTAGCTGCGAAAAAAAATCTATAAATTTTTGTGTCTACTTTATTGACCTAATATCAGATTGCAGGGCGGATTGAAAACGTCATTCAACGTTATTTTCCAGAGTTTTTCGATGTGTTTGGAGATTGGAAAGGGAAAGCCGCCTTTCATACCTTGTGTATGTTTCCATTTCCTTCTGATATTCAAAAGTTGACACCAGAAGAAGTACTACAAAAATGGAAACCGCATGTACAGCGTGGAGTTGGGATTAAAAGAGCAACCAGACTCGTAGAGGCAGCGAACAAGAGCGTTGGGATTGAGGTCGGAATCCAGTTCGCTAAAAGAGAATTGGATTGTCTATTGGATCAATATCAACTTTACAAGACACAGTTAGCCCAATTAGACGAGGAACTAGAAGGCATGGTTGAAAGCATACTAGGTGCGAAGCAAATGACGAATATCCCGGGACTCAGTCATACGACCATCGCTTTGTTCTTTGCGGAAGTAGGGGATTTGACCAAGTACAATCATCCGCAACAATTAGTCAATCTGGCAGGGCTTTCGTTAAAAGAACACAGTTCGGGCAAGTATAAAGGGCAGACGAAAATAACGAAAAGAGGTCGCCATCGCTGCGAAAAGCATTATACCTAGCCATTCGCCCACTGGTTGCCCATAATCCTGTGTTGAAATCCTTGTACCATTACTATACCAATCGACCAGACAGGCCATTAAAGAAACAACAGTCACTGATTGCCTTGTGTTGTAAACTATTACGCGTGTTATTTGCCATAGGAAAGAAACAGTGTGAGTTTGATGGATCAAAGCTATTACAAAGATTACCTCAATTAAACGCATTACAGGTTGCTTAAAAACCTTTATCTAACGACTTATGATTCTGACAAACACCAATAGTGCAGAGTTTGAGTATATTTTCACCATTCGGGCCTGACCCTGTATAGGAGCATATCCAACTTCCACCTCATGGATACGCAGGACAAAGGAATGTATGGAACTTATCATCCAGTGATACATGGGAGAGTAGCGACCATGAGAAGTGTGGAGACTTCTAGCACGGTCATACAGTATATTACAGATATTGTAAATCTGTTCGATAAGACGGACACTACCATGTAAATATATTGAATTAATATCCACTAACATGAGGTGAAGAAGCTATGGAAGTTAGTGAAATTTAAAGAAAACGTGAGAATTCTGAAGAAAATTAAAGTTTATAGAGGGAGTGACAGTTTATATGAATTTTAAGGAAATCCATCAAAGGTTTATAGAATCGGGATTGCCGTATAAGTATTCCATAGATGAAGTAAGCAATATATTAGAAAAGAAATATCAAGCTAAAAAAAGAGATCAAGAGGATTTTCAAGACTTAAACTCGGATCCCTTTGTAAATCGTCAAAACATCGTGTATTGTTATACGATTGACGATGAGGAAGTGTTGAACAATATATTGTCTCAGGAGGAAAAGAAAGAAAGAGACTATATTAAAAAGCAAATATTAAATGACCAAAAGCTTAGCCAAGAAGAAAAAAATCAAATCATAAAAGATGAAACTGCTATTAACATCATAATTGAATCGGATGATCAAAAATTTATAAGTAACTTTACCATTCAAGGTAGTTCCAATCAAATACTCAATGAATTCATCATTTTTAAAGGTATTAATGAAGAGGACTGCGTTCTTGGAAATGAGGAATATGAATATTTCCTTAGAGCATTAGTTCGTGGAGGGTACATTAATTAATTAAATTAAAAACGCAACTTTAATTAGTTGCGTTTTTGATTTTAACAGTATACAACTTGATTTTTTAGATATAAATGGTATATACTCCTAATTTCGAAAGGAATGAACTTATGACTCAACGGTATTTTCTTTCATCGAAATACCCTTTACCTACTGGTACATTCGGTAGAAAAGAAAAACAAGTAACGAAAAACATTAATTTTTTTGGGTCGGATTTGGATTTTACAGCTATTATTGTAAAAAAAATAAAAAAAGCTGAAAGGCCTGTTCATCTCAAAAACCCTTATTGTGTTACCATCACTCCTGAAGGAGGGCAATTTAAAAATGGTTCTGATACCGATATAAAATGCTTAAAATTACTCTTTGACTATATCACAGAAGCAATTAAGCACTCCTTTTATATGGAACTTTATACCACATGGTACGGGGAAGAAAATGATCCTGTATTAAAATATACAGAGTTAAAATTAAAGGATTTAATTTCACCTTTGCAATTAAATATAGAGGACAGAGAATATCTTATAATAACAAAAAAAGATTGGAATTAGACAACTTTACTTTACTTATTTTTCCAAGTACACAAAAAATGGAGGCTTCTTACATTAATGCAAGAAGTTTTTTATCGATTAAATTCCTTAGCGTTTAACTCAAGTTTGACAGAGTACACTAAAAAAAAGCCCGAAAATACTGGTGTTTTGGACTTTACCCACAACACGTACCACTACACTTGTTAGTGGCACGTGTCTTTTTCTAATACTCTAGGAGGCGCTTGTGTGACAAGTGCTTCAAATGCTAGATTTGCTTGACCTTGTAATTCTGTACGAACGATTTGCTCTTCACCATTCACGCGTATTTTCGAGGCCTTCATCTGGCTTACATCATGCAAAATACCTTTACACTTGTTTGGCATCCTATTTCTTTTAGCTTATAGGCCAAAAAGGATTCCATGACAAGCGCAAGGAAACAAACCATGATATGGCCTCGAATCTATTTAGCCCCTAAATGAACTTGGACAATAAGAGTAAAAAATAATATACTGCTTAATGTACCAAGGAGGCTAAACAACATGACACGAACCAAACACTCCAAGGAGTTTAAATTACAAGTCATCAAAGAGGCACAGGAGACAGGCAATAACAGCCTTGTTGCCCGCCGTTATGAACTGAATTCCAACAGGGTATCCCGTTGGGTTCGGGAATATAAAGATGGTAAATATGGTGATGTTGATGTCACTGTTTTGCCGGACCTTGACCCGAAAGAAATATCCAAGGAAAATGAAAAGCTCAAAATATTGCTTGGTGAAAAAGACCTTGAAATCGCGATTTTACGCGACATGATAAAAAAGAAAAACCCTCACTTGCTGAAAAAATTGAAGTAGCCGACAACTGGATCCAAAAAGGCTATTCCATTTCCAAGGTGCTAAAGATTATAGGGATTGCTCGTTCCACCTACTATTATCAAAAGAGCTACCGCGTGGAAGAGAAAAAAGTGAGTGAGGGGCGTCCGGCACCAGGTTATTCCTTCGCAGAAGACGGGCGAAAAGTATCAGACGAACAAATCAAAGAATTCCTGCTGGAGGAAATTGCTGGCGATGGCTTCAACTATGGCTACCGCAAGCTGACCAAGAGGCTTCGCCGCGAATATAACCTTGTCCTCAACAAGAAGAAAGTCAACCGTCTGTGCAAAGAGCTGGGTATTCTACGGCCGCAGCGCAAAAAGAAGGCCCAACCCCCTAGGAAGCTGGCACGAAACCGTACGGTAACAGACTCAAACCAGCTATGGGAAGCGGATATCAAATACGGCTACATCGAAGGGGAAGACCGGTTTTTCTTCGTCATGTCCATCATCGATGTATATGACCGTGGAATTGTCGCCTATCACAACGGATTCAGCTGTACAGCCAAAGATGCCGTCCAAGCACTTCAACAGGCATTGTTAAGACGGCAACAATTCAGCGCAGAGATCAAACCAGTGATTCGAACAGACAATGGGCCACAGTTTGTTTCCCATACTTTTGAGGAATTTTGCGAAAAATACCAGATCGAACATGAAAGGATTCCGCCGAGAACACCGAATATGAATGCCCATATTGAATCTTTTCATCGAATCTTTGAAGATGATTGCCTTTCAAGGTGGCAGTTTGAAACCTACGCGAAGGCCTATGAAGCCGTCACGGATTTTATGGTCTTCTACAACGAAAGACGGATGCATTCAAGTATTTTGGACCTGTCACCTCAGGAGTTTTACGAACAAAACAAGCAAAATAAATTGGAAATCGAAGAGGTTCGCGTATGATCGATTCATGAGGAGTCAGGGCCGACAGGAATCCCTTGTCCGGCTGCGAAAAGAGCCACAGCGCAGCTGCTTGCCATTGACCGCAGCGCCCGATTGTGAGGAGGCGATGGAAGGGGTCGGGGCCCACCAGCGAATACTTAGAATCGGTTTGTCCGTGTTAGCATTGGGCGCATGAAGAGCCCTAAAGGCTGTTTTTTTAGCGATCTTGCGCCGATCCCCCAACACGGACAAAAGCAAGGTCAATGGTGGCGGACAAGAAGCGTAGGGTTCATAATCAAGAAAAAGAGAGCTATTTTAAGAAAAAGATAGACTAAGAGTAACTATGTCCAAAACTCGGGGGTTAATCCGGAATACGAGATTCCACTCGATGGTACATCGGGCGAAGTTCTAGATTCGACTTCAGGTTACGAAAGAATTGTTCCACTCTCCACCATTCTTTATAGGCAAGTGCTGCCTCTCCATCCGTTAATGACGAGTTGGTACGAATGGCGTACTTTCCGTCAAACTTTTCGTCATTGGATACCTTCTCTTCATCAATTTTGGCCGATGCTTTTTCTATCGTTAAAAACTTGGAATACGCACGGTTTTTGACGAGTCCAGATGGACCGAGTTCATCAAGCTTCGATTGAAGGTTTTCTAACACGACTTGACGACTCGCTTGATCACGTTCTTCAGCGTCCGGATTGTAACAGAGTACATACGTTTCGCCATCGATTTTCTTTGACTTCACTTTTAGATTCGGGAGAACCTTCTCATATGGCCCACGGTGTTTTCTGCAAGAAAAAAATACAGAGTGTTGCAGTATATCTTTATCAAAATTTTGAATAAATATACATATATGTGATCTATCCATCAAGGGCTTGACATGGATCCTCTATACCCATGATTCTTTAGCCAAGCGCCAGCTTCAACAGTTTTGGCAAAACCAAAAAAGGTTATCATGGCTCCTCCTCCATGTAAAGCCCCATTGCATATCACTGCATAAGGATTTTGCAATTCTCTGCACTTTTATTTTGCAAAAAACATCGTGAGCTCTAAACAAAAATTTTTCATAAAAAGGCTTCATCAATATTCTGTGTTTTTGTCAAGATGGGTTTGAAAAATTCTATCTTTAAAGTACCCCTACGTTAACAAGACGACATATTAGGAAAATAGATTGGATTTGTATATCTAAAAAATTCCCAATTATACTTCGTTTTAGTTTTCATACTCCCAAATAGCGTACCGACTAATACTAAAGCTGTTTCGTTCCACGTTTTTCTTGAACAATGGGCAAGTATTTTTTGAGACGATTCTCTACACTTTTTATATTAAAGTCTTTCATTATAAACAATCCTCTAGCTATCTCCAATCCTGACTTTTCCACCATATCCCCTAACCTTTTTGGACTTGTAACATAAATAGTAAATACTTCAGCAGAATCTGAGTCCCCCTTGATACCAATATCCGCTTCAATTTCTATCCAAAAATCATCAACCTCCTCTCCCCAGTCTTCATCCATTATCGTTAAACAAAATAATTCAGGAATTATCATTTATATGGCTCCCTCCATGCTAAAGGTGTGCATTTCGTAACTTATATGTCTTTTTGTTGATAGGACTCTTATAAAATTCCTCAAAATTCGCTTGATATACCCTTCTTGTTTTCTTATACTGCATTCTAAATACTTTAGATTTATCTTTACTTCTATATCCTATCCATTTACCATTTTTGTAAAGTGGCTTAGCCCCTGGTCCACCCCATGCTTTCCCAGCCTTTTTTGCTAGTCTCTTACTTACTCTACCTACTTCTATAGTAGTGTTACCTTTTCCATGCTTAGCCGCCAGTAAAATCTTCATAATCTTGGCTGTTTCTTTTGCTTTATAAATTCTATACGCTTTAAAAGCAGCACCACCAACAAGCCCTACGCCTACTGCAATCGCCGCCGCTTTCCAACCGCCTTTTTTAAAGGCCTTATACCCATCATACGCCGCAAATCCCGCATTAATCGCCATCCACACAAAATGCCCATCCGGATCCACCAACATGACTGGGTTGTTGTTCGCATACGTATAGCCGTTTTGTGTCAGGATATCGTCTGAATCTCCTAGATCTGGATCTAACGACAAGAACACGCCATGAGTTGGATGATAGTAACGGGCGATCAAGTAGTATAGCCCGGTCTCTTCATCATATTGGTATCCGGCATAGCGATACGGGTTTTCTTCTGCCATCCCACCTGATTGGGAAAGAATCTTGCCCCATGTATCGTATTGATAGCGCGCGGCAATGTTTCCTTGGGCATTGGTTAAGGCGATGACATCGTCATGCGCGTTATAGTGGTAAAAGTAGGTGGCACTACCTTTTTTCATCGCCAACAGCTGCCCGTTTTCTCCGTATACATACGATTGTACCACCGTTCCGCTCGCATCGGTTTCATACAAGACATTGAGGCTGTCGACTTGGTAATGGTGATAGTTAGTGATTTTTCAGTTGTGTATAGTTAAACATAGGGATCTTTTTCAGACTTATTTTGTGCGTACAAGATAACTCAAAAAATTATCATTGCAGGGGTTTCGGGGATAATGTTTTTTGGTTGTAACAATCGGTTTATCCGGTACTCCGCCCATGTAAAAAGCCTTAAGAGAATAATTCTCTTAAGGCAATATTAAGATAATAACTCTATAATAACTCTTTTCACAATACTTAATAACCACTTTTATAATTTAAAAATAGTTTGTCTTTAACGTCTTTTGGAATAGTGAAGTTTTTATAATTAAGGCCAATCCAATCAGTAACCTCATTATCAATTGGTCTCCAATTATTTAATATCGGATTTAAGGAGTCCTTATACATTTTTCACTGAATGCAATAACGCAAACCTCTTTTTCTCTTTCTGCCCATATTCCCCACTTCATTGAAGGAGAAGCCCATACTACAGTATAGGAATTAACAAATATGGAGTCGGCTGAACTATCTTCTGGACTGAAATTCAAAATATCCAAGTATTGATCAGGGGTAATACTTATTTCTAACTTAACCCAATTAAAATAACCGAACTCTTTAAAATAATAGGTTATTGGATCAGGATCAAGTACAGCCATTATGATAAAATCATCATTTGTTTTATTAGCTAATTCCCTGATTCCACTCCAGAATTCGTCTGTCATAATGAAATCAAATTCTTTAAACAAGTAATTTGTAAACTCTTTATGAAATACTTGGTTTGGTAAAGAACTATTAGAAATAAAAATTGTATTTATAAGATTTTTGAGATTCTCAAATTCCCTCATATTATCAATAAATTTATTTTTATATTCCATTATTTCGCCCCTAACCTTATTTTTAAAGTATCTTTTTACCATTGGGACTATAAATCGTAAATCTGAGAAATTTCACCTTTTAAACAGACATACTTACATAAAACACCTTCCAATTTCATCTATTAATCTCTCTAATTTTATCCCCAGCTCATTTGGTTCATCATCATTTAATCCTTTTTCCAAAAACTCTTCATTTACAATATCTCTCAATTCGTTACCTAAAGTTTCATTTATATTAATTTCATTATTTAAAACCCACAGAAGGTCGGGTCTACGGGATTCCAAGCATTCTCTTAATAAAAGTAACATATCTGCGCTTAGCTTTAACATTTACTTCCTCCTTATACCTTTTGAGCCCTTTGCGTAAGTAGTAATTATTTTTCCGTTCTTATTTAGAACTACAACCGCATTCTTACCCACATATTTCGTTCTTCCTCTCGACTGTTGAACCACTTTCTTTGGGTTTCTAGTTGCATCTAGAATAGCTTTAGGAGCCACTCCTCTACCACCATCTCTTTGCATAGCCTGTGCTAAACCATGTTTAGTATATCCTGTTATTTTTCCAGCTACAGCCTTTCTAGTAACTTTAGCAAAATTTAGAGCCCGTCTAGCTTTATACACCCTATACGCAATTTTGGCACCTTTAAACGCCGCACCACCAACAAGCCCTACGCCAACGGCAATCGCCGCCGCTTTCCAACCGCCTTTTTTAAAGGCCTTATACCCATCATACGCCGCAAATCCCGCATTAATCGCCATCCACACCCAATGCCCATCCGGATCCACCAACATCACCGGATTGTTGTTCGCATACGTATAGCCGTTTTGCGTCAAGATATCGTCCGAATCTCCTGGATCAAGGTCCATGGATAAGAACACGCCATGAGTTGGATGGTAGTATCGGGCGATCAAGTAGTAGAGTCCAGTCTCTTCGTCATATTGGTATCCGGCGTAGCGATATGGGTTTTCCGCTGCCATATCCCCCGATTGGGAAAGAATATTTCCCCACGTATCGTATTGATAGCGAGCGGCAAGGTTTCCTTGGGCATCCGTCAAAGCAATGCATCGCCATGGGCGTTATAGTGGTAAAAGTAGGTGGCACTACCTTTTTTCATCGCCAAGAGCTGGCCGTTTTCTCCGTATATATACGATCTTACCACATTTCCGCTCGCATCCGTTTCGTACAGAACATTCAAGCTGTCGCCTTGGTAATGGTAGTTTGTAATTACGCTATTAATGTTCTTTTGAATTCGTTAACTATCTTCACTGTATAATAAAAAAGGTTATCCCTTAAATCATGGGATAACCTTAAAGAAGCTAATTACTATTTTCTCGTTTGCTTTTCATAGTAAGATTTTACAAGCATTTCCACTATATTATTACTACCAATCAGACCAATTGGATTTTTTATTTTTTCCCCTTCCTCTTTAGAAATAGGCTCTAATTCTGCTATTGGTGTATTCGCATCCCCTCGACTCACAAAATATTCCTTGCCATTGTAAAACACAAAATCAGGTAACTCATATTCTTCAGGATTGAATTTTCCTTTAGACAATTTCCCAATAATTTTCCATTCTTTATTAACGATTCCATATATTCCACTGTTAATAGTATATAGAACAGAAAGTTTTTCAAATTGATTACTAAAGTTTTTTATATCTAATATTTCATTAGTGAAGATATCAAAATATTGTATATAAATGTCATCCTTTAGACCTTCTCCTTTTACTACTAAACCATAAGCATATTTTTCAATTTCTTTAAGCGGGATTGCAAATACAATGCCTGGTTCAATGTTAGGAACCTTTTTTCTCTTTTTCAACTTAAATTTTACATCGGAGATTTCCATTTCCTCCAATTGTTCGGCTATATTTGAATCAAGTTGTATAGCCTCCATAATCAATGCTTCTAATTCAGCCACCGTTGGTTTTCTTTCTAAATCTTCTTCATAAATTTTTTTGATTTCTAATAGCGTATCACTTAACAAATCGATTGCATCATCACTTAAAATAATTGTTTCCTTGTTCTTTATGCTTTCCCAGAGTGACATACAATCACCAACCATATCTTCTTATTACTTCTTTATAAATCCTTCTAGATTCGCTCATATATTTTCTATACTTTTTATTTCTTTTACTAATAGGTCTTATCTTGTTTCTAAGCTTACTTTTTCCACCGTGTTTCAAATATAGGCGGTGTTCTAATCCACGCGCTTGTCCCCAGGTCAGATTGCTAGCAACTTCTTCAAAATCTAAATTAGAATGGTTTTTACTATGGACATATCTTCTCTTCTTAATATTTTTAGTTCTTCCGACATATTTTACTACATTTCCTTTCTTTAAGACATAAACAGAGTGTTTTGCCGCTTTGAGTCTTCCTCCACCAACAAAACCAATAGCTGCAGCAGTTGCGACACCTTTCCATCCTTTTCCTGACTTGTACGCCTTATACCCGTCATAAACCGCAAACCCTGCATTGATGGCCATCCAAACAAAGTGCCCATCCGGATCCACCAGCATCACTGGATTGTTGCTCGCATACGTATACCCGTTTTGCGTGAGTATGTCATCGTCATCCCCCGGGTCGGGATCTAAAGATAGGAACACGCCATGCGTTGGATGATAGTAACGGGCGATCAAGTAGTATAGACCCGTTTCGTTGTCATATTGGTATCCTGCATATCGATATGGGTTTTCCGCTGCCATATCCCCCGATTGGGAAAGAATCTTGCCCCATGTATCGTATTGATAGCGCGCGGCAATGTTTCCTTGGGCATCCGTCAAAGCAATGACATCGCCATGGGCGTTATAGTGGTAAAAGTAGGTGGCACTACCTTTTTTCATCGCCAAGAGCTGGCCGTTTTCCCCGTATATATACGATCTTACCACATTTCCGCTTGCATCGGTTTCATACAGAACGTTGTGGCTGTCGCCTTGATAATGGTAGTTGGTCACAACCCCATTTACTTTCTTTTGAATGCGCCGGCCATCTTCATCGTATTTGTAGGTGACAAACGGCGTGCTTTCTCCTTTTCTTGTAACGGAAACCAATTGATCGGCTTCGTTCCATTCATATCGATACTGGCCGTCTTCCAATCGGTTGCAGTTGGCATCGTACCTCATCGTTTCGCTGCCAAACCGAATAAGCTGATTGGCCCGTTATAATCGGCATTTGTCGTCGTCGACTGTCCATCCTTTGTTTTCGCAACTTTCTTTCAACTAATTAAATCCGTCATAAGTATAGTTGTTGTTCATTGTAACTAAAGGCTGTTTAAACGAACCTATGTCTTCAAAGGTTAATCTAGCTAAAATTAGGCTAAACGATGTTTATAAATAATCCTCAAAAATTTAACTATAAAAAAAGGGGGTGATTCCCCCTTTTAAACGTAAGCGTAAAGTAATCCCCACCTGTATTCAGATGGGGATTTCATGTATGCTTTATTTAGATTTTTTAGGAACACAGCATTCCTGCGGAAGCGTCGGTGACCATGGCAGGAATTCAGCTAATTTTGTTTTATCTGTCGTATCTATATTGGGAAGCTCTTGAAACAGATAGCTAAGGTAGTTGAATGGATCCAACTCGTTTTCCTTGGCTGTCTCCACAACACTATAGATGATCGCACTAGACCTTGCTCCTTTTGATGTATTACTGAAGAGCCAGTTTTTGCGACCGATCACAAAAGGTTTAATTGACCGTTCCCCGCGATTATTATCGATCTCCAAACGGCCGTCCTCTAAAAATGCCTCCAACCGCTCCCATTGGTTACGACAATACTTGATCGCTTTGCCAAGTGCGCTTTTTGGCAGTACGCGCGGCATTTGCTCTTTAAGCCATGACAAAAAAGCCTCAAGCACGGGTTTGCTGTGCTCCAGCCGTGCTTGATAGCGCTCCTCTGGACTTGCATCTTTAAGCTTGCGCTCAATTTCAAAAAGTTTATTGCAATAGGCCAGACCTTCCTTTGCTTTGACGGTGGAAGTGCTCGCCGATTCAGGCAGTGCCTGCAGGGCTTCTGTGAATTTGCGGCGGGCATGGGCCCAGCACCCGACCAATTTCACATCGGGGAGGACGTTATAACCCGCATACCCGTCCACATGCAAATATCCCCGGAAGCCGTCCAAAAAACGGCGTGGGTGCTTGCCTGCACGGGTTTGCTGGTAATCGTATAAGACGATTGGTGTATCCCCGCGACCGGTACGATAAAGCCATATGTAGGAAGTCGATGTCGCTGGCCGGTCCGGTTCAGACAGGACCTGCAAGGTTGTCTCATCCGCATGCAGACGATCCTTCTGTAGGAGGTGCTCATGCATCTCATCGTAAATGAGGCTAAGCCAAGTTTGAGCCCCATAAATTGTCCAATTGGCCAGCGTTTGCCGAGGTATGGACACGCCAAAGCGTTCCAGTTGTTTCTCCTGGCGATACAGGGGCATACCTTCTATGTATTTTTGTGTCATGGTATAAGCCATTGACGACGGAGACGCTAGGCTTCCAGGGAAAACAGGTTCCGGCATCTTCGCTGTCACAATAGGTGTGTTCAGTTCATGACGCTCACAGTGACGGCAGCTATATACATGACGCACATGTTCGACTACTTTCACTTGGGCAGGAATGACTTTCAATTCCTTGCGTACTTCTGTGCTCATTTCATGCATGGCACCGCCACAGCACGAACAGACCTGTTCCTCATCAGACAAACGGTATTCGATCGTCTCTGTAGGCAGGTTTTCAAGCATGCGTTTGCGTTGGCCGTGTTGTTTCTTGCGTCTATATGTCATCGTCTCAACGGTAGGCTCTTCCATAGCTGGATCAGCCGTGGACTCGGCTTCGTTGAAAAGGGAGAGCTGGTCCGGATGGGTCTTCTCGCTGGAAGCTCCGAATCGGCGTTGCTGGCTGAGGCGGAATTGTTCCTCATACCATTTTAATTTCGCTTCCAACTCTTCCTTTTCCATTTGGAGCTTTTCGTTGAGCGCTTTGTAATATTCAATTGTGCCTTTTGAAGTCTGCGCTGATTTTTCCATATGTCCAGTATACGGAAAAGAATCCAACTTGCCTAGTATCGAATTCTTTTTTTATTTATTTGTTTTATAGAAGGATGCGTGCCTTCACTTCCTGATGCGCTTGTTTTTGTTCGATTGGCAAGCCGTCCAGCAGCCAGCGCAGCTGGCGTGAACTGATAGACATGGGCGCTGTATCATTCTCCGACGGCCAGTGGAACGTCCCTTTTTCCAGACGGCGATAATGAAGCCAGAAGCCGTTATGTTCCCATTGAAGAATCTTTAACTTGTCCCGTTTCCGGTTACAAAACACGAATAAGCACGGAGAGAAGGGATCGAGTTCAAAGCATTCCTGTACAATAGCGGCCAGTCCGTCAATCGATTTGCGAAGATCCGTACTGCCACGCGCCAGATAGACACGTTCAAACGGGGAATTCATCAACATTGGTGTTGCAGCACCCGAATCACATCGGTTAATAGATCCAGATTGGCACCGGGCCGTACTTCAACGGAGATCGCATCAACGTGTAAAAAGATCGGACCTTGACCTGAAGAGGGCAAGGATTCTTCTACCTGAACAGCCAGCCACTGCGTCTGGACAGGCGTTTCAGTGCAACTGCCACCGCGGGAGAACTGCCTCACCCAATAGTACATTTGGTGAGTTTTGATTCCTTGATCCCGGCACCACTCCGCTATACTCTGTCCACTCTCTTTCCAGGCATCATATCGTGCTTTCCATTCTATTCTTTTTTCTTTTAGGGTCATGGCAAAACCTCCCGAATCATTCTAAGAAGATTATCACACGGATGACCTATGATCGGAATGTGGGTTTTATTTGACGCTTACTTTTAAACGATAAATTTCCCTCTCATATTTAAGTTTTTAATTTCTTTCTAATAAAATTCTGTCAATACCATCTGAAGTTGAAGTAATGATTAACTCTTGTAGAGTACAACAAAAAATTTTTCGTGCTCTTCTAACAAAATAGCCATCCTCAATTCAAAATCAAATAATAAATTATTTTTTTATATTTATTATTTTTCCATCTAAAGAAATTTTTCTTGTCTCAATCAACAAAATTGAATCCCAAATTTCTATTATAATATTTACTTTAGAATGATATTGTTTACTCCATTCCTCCTCATTTGGTAAGCAAAAATGTAGTTCACCTAAAGGTTCGTTTTGATAATGGATGGAGGTTAACTCCAAAAAATCCACTTTTTCCCTATCATAAAAATTAAATCTAAATCCTTCACTATCCTTCACAAAGTAAAATGAAGAAACATCAATAAAAGCTATTTCATGAAATTTTACAACCTTATCATCCGTAATCTTAATCTTAAATTTTATAATGTCATTTAGTAAGTCTACTTGTGTATCTAAAATTTCAGCGCCCCATAGCTTATCAAGTATTTTCTGTATATCAGCGTTCCCCATATTACTCCTTCTTTCTGTTCTAATATTTTTTATTTAAAATACGGCTTATTTCTTTATAAGATTTCCTTGAAAGATTAATATGTGTGTGTAGCCTATCACTACTTTTGTTGCCATACCTATCGAATGAACCATATTTGGAATGACTTATTCGATAATATGCTTTCTTTCTATTACCAGAGCCAGCATTCATCACTCTAACCCGATAGGAGTGCTTTCCATCAGGAATTGATACTTTCCATCCATTGCCCTTAGCTCTTTCCAAAGTACCTCCATGTTTTTTTGCAACTTTTTTCGCTAGCCTATAAGTTCTTGAAAATTTACCTGCTTTATATGCTCTATATGCAATTTTGGCACCTTTAAACGCAGCACCACCAACAAGCCCTACGCCTACTGCAATCGCCGCCGCTTTCCAACCACCTTTTTTAAAGGCTTTATACCCATCATACGCCGCAAATCCCGCATTAATAGCCATCCACACAAAATGCCCATTCGGATCGACCAACATGACTGGGTTGTTGTTCGCGTACGTATATCCGTTTTGTGTGAGGATATCGTCCGCATCCCCCGGATCTGGATCTAGGGATAGGAACACGCCATGCGTTGGATGATAGTATCGGGCGATCAGGTAGTATAGACCCGTTTCGTTGTCATATTGGTATCCTGCATAGCGATATGGGTTTTCGCCAAGGAGCCGGATTGGGAAAGAAGGTTCCTCCACGCATCGTATTGGTAACGGGCCACGATGTTTTCTTGTTGCTCATTTAGAGTGTGAATCGTCTATTTCTTTCGTTCAATTTCTTTATTGTGATGTTGATATCGTCTAACAGTGCACTTTCACTTAACCATTTCCAAAATTTCCTTTTTGTTAAATACTTTTTTTCCTCAACAATTCTTTTAAGTCTTGATGCATCATCAGTATTTCCATATCTACCTATTGCAAGAATGGCATGATCCTTTAGTGTTGTATTAAAATCACCCGTTAAAATTTCAAAGAACTTATTTACTACATCTCTAGTAACTTTATCCTTAGGAAATTTTTCCGCGAAAGCAAGTAGAGTAACGGCACTAAAAACACGCTCAAATTCCTCACTAAAGAGATCTTCTATTATAACTTTTGATGCTTCTGGATGATCAAATGAATGATAAATAGCCTCTGCTAATGCTTTATGAGAATAACTGGAATCTGGTTTTCTGTACTCCTTAATTATTTCTTCTAGTCCACATATTATTTGTAATTTTGCTACCTTGATTTGTTCCAGTACCTCTTTGTTATTCGTCTTGATTTTGTCTAATTCTCTTATAGCATTGTAATCGCCAATTGTTCCTATCATAGCTATATCTGCGATTAAATCCGTGCCGCTTTTTTTAGATAAATTGTGAATTTTTCTTTTTAATTGAGTTTCTTTACCCTCTAAAAAATCCAATACACTTTCTGCATAAGCTTTAACAAAAAATATCTCTGTCTCATTTTCAAGAATAGCTCTCAGAAAAGGGATTACACTACTGTCATTTAATAATTTCAATGTTTCTAATATTCCAATCTTGCCATTAGGATCTACTTTATAAAAGTATTTTTGTAAGATAGTAATTATGTCCCTTCCCATCTTAGCTAAATCTTGAGCAACTATATCTATATTATGCTCATTAAAATTATTAACTAAATTTCTAACCGTCTCCTCATATTGATTCATATTTTTCACCCCTAAAACTATCAAAGAGGGACACACTCTAAGTGTGTGTCCCAAAATATCTTTAATAACTTGCCTTAATTATAATCCATGCGCCGGCTTTCTTATAATTCTTGAGTTGCCTTTTTACATAGTTTCTTTTCCAAGAACCTTTTGGTTTTAACTCAACGACAACCCTTCCTCTAAAAAATTGAAGGTCTGGACGTTTTTTAGTACCTCTTAATGGTTTATCATATTTGCCTCCAGGAACAACTCTTTTCATAGCTTTTGTCCATGCTTGGTGCGCGGCTCTCCCTCTAACATATGTAGGACCCTTAGTAATATTGTAAATATTTCTTGCAACCTTAGCTGCACGGTAAGCACCTGAACCTATTCCACCGATAGCACCTAAACCAGCTCCTATTGCAACAGAACCCCACAACTTCCAACCTTTGAGACCTCTACTTTTTGCAGACTTATACGACGATACTCCTCCGATTAACGCTCCTACTGCCATCCACACCCAATGCCCATCCGGATCGACCAACATCACCGGATTGTTGTTCGCATACGTATATCCGTTCTGCGTGAGAATGTCATCTGCATCCCCTGGGTCTGGATCCAAGGAAAGGAACACGCCATGCTCTGTATGGTAATAACGGGCGATTAGGTAATAAACAGGGTGTCCCAAAAATGATCACTTTTGGGACACCCTCTTTCAAATTCTTTAAATTTCAACAAATATTAATGAAAAAATTAAAGTATAGAAATATTAAACCTTAGTATGATTTAACGACTTCTAAAAGTAATTCCCGAACCCTTTCGTGAACTTGTAATTCTTCGGAAAAATGGGGGAATTTGTTTAAATATTTCCTTAAAGGTTCGTAATAAGGATACAAAGCAAAAAAATCTTTATACAACAATTTTCTTTGATACCTAGGTATCTTTTTATGAGCAAGGACATAACTTAAACTTCCACTTATTAATGAACAAAAGCTGTCAAAGTCCCCTGTCAAACAGTATTTATCATTATCTTTAAAAATGGTATTTTCAATTCTTTCTATATCTTCTGAGGGAAAATCATTGTTTAATAATATACTCATTTTTTCAAGTTCTAATATTACATCGTGATTAACCTTCATAAATTGTTCACCTCTTTCTCTCTTTAACTATGTTAAAAATGATAATATTCATATTTCTACTTTTTCTTGAGTTTCCAACCGTTATGCCAAAATGTCACTATTTTCCCTCTTTTGGTATAATAACCTCCAACCTTTCCTTTCTTAATTCTATATCCTTTTTTGCCTGTAGATAGTGTCACTTCTTCTCGCAAATGTTTATTTGAACGATAGAATGCTCTCGCTAGTTTTGTGTATCTTTCTGGACTATAGGAGCGTCCCTTTCTAACGACATGTTTGTTATGATGATGCTAGCGATTCTATACTATTTTTAAAGGTACCTTTATACCAAAACCGTGCGAGACCCTTTGCTGCTTGTGCTGCTCGAAATGCCTTAAATGCAGCACCACCAACAAGCCCTACACCTACCGCAATCGCCGCCGCTTTCCAACCACCTTTTTTAAAGGCCTTATACCCATCATACGCCGCAAATCCCGCATTAATCGCTATCCACACAAAATGCCCATCCGGATCGACCAGCATCACTGGATTGTTGTTCGCGTACGTATAACCGTTTCGTGTGAGGATATCGTCCGAATCTCCTGGATCAGGGTCCATGGATAAAAAACACGCCATGAGTCGGATGATAGTATCGGGCGATCAAGTAGTATAGACCCGTTTCTCGGTCATATTGGTATCCCGCATATCGGTATGGGTTTTCGTCGGCCAAGGAGCCGGATTGGGAAGAATCTTGCACCATGTATCGTATTGAAAGCGCGCGGCAATGTTTCCTTGCACATCTGTTAAAGCAATGACATCGCCATGGGCGTTATAGTGGTAAAAGTAGGTGGCATTGCCCTTTTTCATCGCCAAGAGCTGACCATTTTCCCCGTATATATACGATCTTACCACATTTCCGCTCGCATCGGTTTCATACAAGACGTTCAGGCTGTCGCCTTGGTAGTGGTAGTTCGTCACAACGCCATTCACGTTCTTTTGAATGCGGCGGCCGTCTTCGTCGTATTTTTATAACAAAAAGAGATTATACCCGAAATTCCGGTATAACCTCTGACCAAGAAACACTTTAATGCCGTTCTTGCGATTGAATCATCGAGTGTAGCCAAAAGATCGCTTTCTCTTTTTTTAAATGCTAGGCTTCATCTCTAATTTATAAGGTTTTAACTCTCTTTTAATAAAATCTTATGAATATCCTCGATGTTTGAGGTCGTAGGGAGCATATACGGAGTATTTCCAAGGCTGATGAAAAGTTTCTCATCATGATTTGGCTAACATGCTTCAAAAGTGAAAACTAGTCCACTAGAGTTAAAATAATAGTCTTCTTCTAAAATGTTTATTGCAAAATAAAAATGCAGAGCTTTGCAGAGAATTTGGCTTATGCCAACTTTACATGGAGTGGTGGGCGTGATAGCCTTGTTAGGCGAAGCCAGCCCTTGATATTGCTGGCTTTCTGGCTTTTTAATCACGCCCACAGAGGCTTCATGTCAAGTTGCAATTCTCTGCACTTTTCTTTGCAAAACTCTGTATTTTTTCTTTGCTAAAAACAGCCAATGGCTGTTTGGGCTTCGACGGGAGATTGAACGGGTATTTAACGAGTAAAGAGTAATGGGATGGAGCCCCCCCATGATATGGATTTCATCGATATTTACTGCATGTGTTATGTTGCATTCTTATGCATAATTTCGAGTTTTTACTCTAGTTTTGCAACACCATCGAGCATATTCAACCTCCACCTCATGGATACGCAGGACGAAGGAATGTGTGGACCATCATCTAGTGATACATGGGAGGGTGAGCGACCATGAGAAGTGTGGAGACTTTTAGCACGGTCATACGCAGTATTATAGATATTGTAAATATGTTCCGTAGGATAGGTCTTAACATGTAAATATATTGTATAAATTCAAGTAATATATTTTATTTATATGAGGTGGCAAAGCTATCATGTGTTTGCGAAATTTAAAAAAACGTAAGAAATCTGAAGAAAATTAAAGTTTATAGAGGGAGGTTCTAAAAATGAATTTACAAAAAGAGCGGCAGTTACTGAACTGCCGCTCTTTTACCCCAAAATTTTACTATAGATAACGTTGCTATCAAAAGTCTAATAATTTTCTAATTCACCTTCTAAATCTCCTAACAAAACTTCAACTTCCATTACTGCGGAATCATAACCATTCCAAAAAATCGATGGTCTATATCCATCTTCTTTTATCCTAGGAAGCCATTCATTCATAAACTCATCGAGTTCAATTAGTTCAGGAGTATATCCTTCCCATTCTTTGGCGGCACAATATTGAGCAAATTCTCTTTTAGGCCAAAAAGGAATTAGTAGATTGCCATTATCATCCTCAGTCATTGCCCAACCGTCTTCGTAGAGTCCCCATACCTCTCCCCAATCGACCACTTTTTTTATAAAGTATTCATACCTTTTGTTAGCTGGTAAGTTAAGAACAGAGTAAAATTCTTTTTCATTTATCATGTTTTTACCTCCTTCTTCCATAGCGATCATACTTGTGCTGAGTTCTATGATTTCTTATTGTTTGTATATCACTGTGTTCGTACCCGTATCCTTTTCTTGCCTCATATCCACGTCTATGAGCTAACTCATATCGAATTTCACCACGTAAAGCTGATGATAATTTATCATCATTTGCTAATTCTCTTAAACGTGCTTGTTTACCTCTTCTACCACTAGCAAAAAACTGTAAATCCAACCTTCCAGCCCGTCTAACTTTATACACCCTATACGCAATTTTGGCACCTTTAAACGCCGCACCGCCAACCAGTCCCACGCCAACGGCAATCGCCGCAGCCTTCCAACCACCTTTTTTAAATGCCTTATACCCATCATACGCCGCAAATCCTGCATTGATGGCCATCCAGACAAAATGTCCATCCGGATCCACCAACATCACCGGGTTGTTGTTCGCGTACGTATATCCGTTTTGTATAAGGATATCGTCCGAATCTCCTGGATCAGGGTCCATGGATAAAAACACGCCATGAGTTGGATGATAGTATCGGGCAATCAGGTAGTATAGACCCGTTTCATGGTCATATTTGGTATCCCGCATAGCGGTAGGTTTTTTTCTTCTGTTTCCCGAATTCTAAGATGGTTTCCCCATACCTCGTAATTGAAAAGGCAGATTTCCCCTAGCTAAGAAACCTGCCTTTCTCTCTTATAAAATTTCTTACATAGTCTACAACTTCTTATCTTTTTGAGGTGGATTTAAAAACATATCATCATCAATGTCATATCCTTCTGGAGCCCAATAAGTTTCAGGATAACCATATTCATTAAACAACTTCCTCAAATACCTTATCGTTTCACTCCATGTCAAAAAAGTAACAAAACTATAAGGTGGATCTCCTTCATTATTCCATACTGCCCAAGTTCTATTTGGCAATTCAGTAACATACCATCCCCCGTCTTCTGGAATATGAAACATAAAGAATGTATTATCACTAGCCTCAGACCATGTACGATAGCCAAGCTCTTTAGCAAACTGTTCATATTTGCTAAAGAAAATCTTTTTAAAAAAATTCATTTTTTCCCTCCACATATAAACATTTTACAAAATATATAAGCTATTTTTTCCTGTTCTTCACTTTCCATATTGTAATCCTCCAGGCTTCTCCACTTCTATAAAATTTACCTTTAAAATGAGGATGATTTTTAGTAAACTTGTTACTTTGTAAATGATAACCATGGTTATTATGCGGAGGATGGAGTTCTATAGATCTATATTTCCTTTTACCTTTATTATTTTTAGTAGAATAAAGAACTCCCCAATATCCTTTACTCGAATCGTTTGCCCCCTTTATCCGTCCTATTTTGTAAATTTTAAAGCCTGTTTTCTTTATCTTTTGAAATATGTCTTTAAATAATTTAGCCCTGTGCCTATCCGGATCGACCAACATCACCAGGTCGTTGTTTGCATACGTATACCCGTTTTGCGTGAGGATGTCATCGCCATCCCCCGGGTCGGGATCTAAAGATAAGAACACGCCATACGTTGGGTGGTAGTATCGGGCAATCAGGTAGTATAGCCCCGTCTCTTCATCATATTGGTATCCTGCGTAGCGATACGGGTTTTCCGCTGCCATATAAGAAGGTTCCCCCACGCATCGTATTGATAGCGCGCGGAATGTTTCCTTGCGCATCCGTCAAAGCAATGACATCGCCAAGAGCTGCCCGTTTTCCCCGTATATATACGATCTTACCGCGTTTATGTAACGAAAAACAGATACAAAAAATACGACATGAGTCCGGTTGAATACCGATCTCTTGCCGCATAAAAGTCACTCTTTTATATGTGTTTACTTGACAAATACTAGTTTATAGTACGAAAGACGCCGTTTTTCCAATATTAGTAAATTAAAAGCTTTTAACTTTGATTTTTAAGTGGATAATCTACTAGAAACTCCTCCCCATTAATCACTATACTTTTCGCTTCAATAAATAATAGTGCCTCCCAAAACTCAAGTACAAAATTAGCCGAAGAAAAATATTCGTCAACCCATTGTTCTTTTGTCGAGCTAATATGAATTTTACCTATGCCATTTTGATAATAGTCAATTGAAGTTAGTTCAATGTAATCCCCATCTTCTGGATTAATAGGATTTAAGCGGGAATCTCCGGAATTTTCTACGAAATAAAAAGAAGAAACACCCTTAAATACAATCTTATAATATTCCTTATTATCACTTAATTTAACGTTTAGGCTAATCGTATGAGATAAAATATCTATATGAAAGCTTTCGACTACGGTAGCCCACATTTCATTTAATAAAGCAATTAATTTTTTCAGATCCATATTCATTACTCACCTCATCTATCTCCTGTATTTACTAATCGCTCTCACAATTTGTTTATAGGATCTTCTTGATACATTAATATGTGTAAGTTCTCTATGACTAGACCATTCACCGTTTAGCTTCAAAGAGCCTCGACCATCTTTACTTATTCTAAAGTACGGTTTATTACGTATTCCACCCTTATTCATAACTCTTACAACTAGGGGCTTTCTACCATCTGCAATAGTTACCTTCCATCCATCTCCCTTAGTTCTCCCTAAAGTTCCACCAAATTTTTTTGATACTTTTTTCGCTAAAGGATAAGTTGTTGAAAATTTACCTGCTTTATATGCTCTATATGCAATTTTGGCACCTTTAAACGCAGCACCACCAACAAGCCCTACACCTACTGCAATCGCCGCCGCTTTCCAACCGCCTTTTTTAAAGGCCTTATACCCATCATACGCCGCAAATCCCGCATTAATCGCCATCCACACAAAATGCCCATCCGGATCCACCAACATCACTGGATTGTTGTTCGCATACGCATACCCGTTTTGTGTCAAGAGGTCATCCGCAACGCCCGGGGCGGGGTCGAGCGACAGGAACACGCCGTGCGTGGGATGGTAGTAGCGGGCGATCAAGTAGTATAGACCCGTTTCGTTGTCATATGGGGTACCAGTTGATTAACAAGCGGGAATTATTTTACACAAACTCTTCCTTTAGGAAAACGGCTGCCCGAAATGTCCAATCACAACATAGGCAGCCATCATTTATACTTACTTATACAATAATCATTTTGGCGGTTTTTTCTCCATTAGCTTAAGTCTCTCTATTTTTTAATAAATTTAATTGTCTACGTATTATAAAGAAATCATTATAAATTTCGAACACTCAACATAGTAATTATTACAATATCCTTTATCTTTTTAGATAATTAAAAAATATTAATCACTTGAATTTCAGAAATAATATCTTTTAATTTTTCTTTACCGATTAGTGTTTATTTATAAGATGCTCTAAATTTTTATATACTTGATGTTTTAAATCATAGTACTGTGTAAGACAAATGCCTTTTTGAGTATCAGTGATTGAATAACGTTCGCCCTTATAAGTGAATTCTATTTCATGCCCTATCTTTAGAATCCCTATTAATTGTTCGAGATTCATCTTCTATCTCTTCATTTCCTTCTACCTTTATTCAAAAGTATGTCGCATTGCCTTTTTCCTAAGAGTAAAAAATCAGAAGGACGAATTATGTCCTTCTAAAAAAATTTCTAACTGCCCAAGTGTGAAATATTACTTAACTATATCCATAAAATACTCTTTATAATACTTCTGATAATTTTACAGGGACATATCGCTTTGAATATTTCTCGTAAAGGGCTATCTCATCATCGCTTATCCACTGTAAATGACCTAAAAACCTATCATAAATAAGTTCATCCGGTTCAGTTGATACTATTTCTTTTTCATGCAATACTTTACCATTTCTATCTTTAATCACTATCTTTAGTGTAAAATCATATAGATCGTGATTGCAAATTACCTCAGCTTTATATTTTCTATTTGGACTAAATTTTGGTTTATCCCATATAAATTCATTAATATAGTTTAACTCCTTTACTCTCTCATAAGCTTCTTGAAAAGGATCAGGATCCCAATTTTTCTCCCTAATAACGAAATCGAGGCTATTTTTTAACAGTTCTAAAATTTCTACTTTCTTCTTGTTATCTGGATACTTGAGAAATTCTTCAACATTATATGGTACTAAAACTTGACAGAAACCATCAAAACATTCTAATAGTTTTATTTCGGGATAATTACCACAATGGAAATTTAATTGCCTACAATCAACAGTTTTATATTTTTTATCAAAGACTCTTTCATACAATTTGGTCATGCATCTAGTTTGAAAGGAAAAGCTTTTTTTAACATCAGTTATCCCTTCTTCGCCTAATAACAGAAATGTTTTTAGTAACATACCTTTCCTCCTTTTTTTATGCAGTTAAGGTCTGACGTGAAGATACATGTTGCCCCCAGCCTTTCTCACTGCATAAGCTCTTCCTCTTTCCCACTTTAGGGCATTCTCTCTTCCATAAATATTTCTCTTAACAATTCGTGCATAATATCTACTGATTCACCGCATTATAATCAGCCGTGATCGTCGTCGACTGTCCATCCTTTGTTTTCACGACTTTCGTCCGTTTCCCGAATCCATCATACGTATACTCGATGGTCGTTCCATCCGGGCATTGTTCGGTCTCCAACTGATCGAGTTCATCACTCGACACGTGCCTAGCACCTTAGTCAAAAAATTGGTGCGCATGGCGGGGGAAATGGAGTATTAACACCGAAGGGGCCGAATCCGCTCCTTCGGTGTTTCTTCTTTTCATCCGTTCATCAGGCGTACTAGAAATAGTTATCCGAAAAAATGTGCAAAACGTTTAGAAACACTGTACAAAATCCGAAATACTCCGCAAAAAATTTGCACATGATTTCCGAAGCTGTCCGAAATAATTTGAAAAAGGGATTCTGAAATCATATGCTAATTTACAAGTATGGTCTTAAAAATTTACAACACTAAACTTGACGGGTATGGGACACATCCCCCTATTCATTCCAAATCCATTTCAGAGATACTCCATCTATCTTGCATTACACAAAATTCTTGACGGTACCAGTTTGATTCAGTGCTACACTTCATAAAAAAGAACTTACTTTCTCAAGGTATGATGCGATTAATCGCCCCAGTGAAAGATTTTCACATGATGTATTAAAATATTATCCTTTCCTTGCTGTTCTTCTGTTAGCTCCTCTCCTCCCCAACTTGGTGTCATTAAATGAAGTCCTTGCTTATGCTCTAAAAGGATTTCAATTTGTTCTTTTAAGTATCTCAAGCCTTTTTCATTTGCATGGATTTCAAGTTTTTCTCCATCACTGTCATATTCAAAGGATAATAGATGTTTTTGCAATTTATATACCTCCAAAGCTATTTTAAAAAGTATTTTTTCTTTTTTCTTTTGCTACCCTTTAACCTATTGACATCAACGTGTGGAGGCTCATAACCTTTTTTATAGTGTCCCCCTTATCTAGATAGTAGGAACGTCTTGTTTTAGGATTTACATATCCACCCTTACCATTTAATGGGTCTGAACCTCGTTTTTCAAAACCTTTTTTTATAAACATGTCTTCTATCTCTTTGAAAGTTTTTCCTTTAAATGGGTTACCTAATCCTTTTAAAAACTTTTGAGCCCGTCTAGCTTTATACACCCTATACGCAATTTTGGCACCTTTAAACGCAGCACCGCCAACCAGTCCCACACCAACGGCAATCGCCGCCGCTTTCCAACCGCCTTTTTTAAAGGCTTTATACCCATCATACGCCGCAAATCCGGCGTTAACCGCCAACCAGAAAAAATGCCCATCCGGATCGACCAGCATCACTGGATTGTTGTTCGCATACCCATTCTGTGTAAGAATGTTATCCGCATCCCTTAGGTCGGATCTCTTGAAATAACTCTCACCGTTTCTAGATAGTAATACCGTTTTTTGAGATTCTATAAATTGGCTTCACCGTCATAATTGTATCGTCGCACATATCCGAATAGTGTTCAGATACAACTATGTTCCCCAAAACAAAAAGAACTTTCCTTCAGAGATTTCGTCGCTCCTGTTTTGCTCACAATGCGAACTACATCACAGCAATGGTTCGTCACATAAAAGGAATGTGTCACCGTTTGAATTCACAAGGATGTTTGAGTTTCTATTCACCCACTTTAACTTCTAAACCTCTTGTCTATTGCTATTAACGGTATGGATTCAGTTTTAAGTGAATTTAGGATTTCGCCAAATCAATTTGAAATAATTTAACATAGCAACCCTCATTTAAGTAACTTTAGTCTAATGGAATTACTAATTCCCTATTAGATGTAATACTCTCGAACTTGTAAGAACCCTTATTAAATTTAATATCTTGATGTTAGACTAAAAAGTAGACACAGATTATTATAGTAATAATAGAGAAAAATGAGGTGTCTACATGACAAAAAAACAAAGGCGGTACGAGGAAGACTTTAAGCGTCAAACTGTTCGTTATATTTTGGAGGAAGCGAAATCCGTTGCACAAGTGGCTCGTGAGCTCAAAATTAACGAAAATACTCTTCACGGCTGGATGAAAAAATATAAGCAAGAACCTGAAATATCAGAAACCCAAACGTTTCGATCCGAAGACCACGAAGTTCGTGAACTGAAGAAACGTATTCGGGATCTGGAGGAGGAAAACTCCATCTTAAAAAAGGCGATGCACTTCTTCGCGAAAGACCATCGGTAAAATATTCATTTATCCATAAACATCGCTTCGATTACCGATTGGAGAAGATGTGCGAAGTATTGAAAGTTTCTCGAAGCGGTTATTATAAATGGCGTGATCGTCCCAAAAGTGCTAGACAAGAGCGTCGAGAAGAATTGACGCAGGAAGTGCGTCGTGTGTATATCGAATCCCGCCAACTGTATGGGAGTCCCAAGGTTACCAAAAAGCTTAATCATGGAGGAATTAAGGTTTCACAGAAGACGGTTTCCCGCATAATGAATGAAGAGGGAATGAAGTCTCGTACCGTGAAAAAGCATAAGGCAACTACTAACTCAAAACATAACCATCCGGTCCACGAAAATGTCTTAAACCAACATTTTACTGTTACGAAACCAAATGAAGTATGGGTAGCTGATATCACATACATTCCAACGGATGAAGGTTGGCTTTATCTAGCTAGTATGATGGATTTGTATTCAAGGAAAATAGTCGGCTGGCATATAGACTGTTCAATGAAAAAGGAGCTAGTGTTGAGTGCTTTAAAGCAAGCCTATCAGCGTCAACAACCACAGGGTTCTATCCTCCATCATTCTGATCGAGGGAGTCAATATGCTTCAAATGACTATCAAGCTAAGCTAATGGAATACGGAATGAAATGTAGCATGAGCCGCAAAGGAAATTGTTATGACAACGCTTGTATTGAATCATTTCATGGGATAATAAAAAAAGAACTAATCTATCAGACTCGTTATAAAACAAGGGAAGAAGCAAAAAAGAGCATATTTGAGTATATAGAAATATTTTACAATAATAAACGTATTCACTCCGCAACAGAGTATTTTTCACCATCTGAATACGAACGTATGTACGACAAAAAGGGAGCTTAATGAGCATATTAATAGAATAGTTAGACCCGAAAATTTACCTTTAAAAATAATTAGGACAACGTCGTAATTATTTTTAAAAGGCCACCAAGCGATAGCGCGGTAGCTGCGAAAAAAATTTATAAATTTTTGTGTCTACTTTATTGACCTAATATCATCTTCACAGTAGTATATTAATGTTATACTGCTGTGCTGGATATTGCGAACCGGGTCTCTTCTAATATTTTCTTTAATTTTTGCAAATAGTGGTAAATTATTAATTACTTTAAAAGAATAATCATTTAATTTATCAGGAATAAAACTTAGTGCAGTTAAGATTTCTGCTTTAGCAAGCTCCGTATATTCAGGTAACGTATTTTTATTTACATCGAATAAGATACAAATTGGTGTTAATCCCTCTACTAACTCCACTATTTGACCAAAGTAATACGTGCCGTCTGATAAAGGAATTGAAAAAATATCACCAATTCCCCACTTTTGTTTTTTAGGAGTTTTCCAGGAAGTCAAGAATTTATTATATTCTGTAATAACTTCTTCCTCTATAGAATATTTTTTTAAATTATTGATCAAAAGGGCAACTGACAAGATAAGACTTGCATTTTTGGTTCTTAAGGAAACATAGTCACTTTCTGAATCTAAAGTAATTTTTCCTTTGATACCACTTTCTTTAATCTTCTTTTTTAAAAAAAACTCAGCCTCAAAATTAGATTCAATATCTAATAACGTTGCTAAATCTTCAAAGATAAAAAATTCTTTGGAGTTATGGTCTGGTAGGAAAATCTTTACTAACCCCACTTGTAGATAGTTTTCTAATTTATTAAAACTTTTACTGTTTATCACTTCCAAAATAACACCACTCCTATTTTTATGATTATATTTTGTATTTTCTAGGAGTTATTTCATGTCTTTTATTTTCTAACAGTCCTCCATATCTTACGGGAGCACCCAATCGGTTAGTCCATTTTTGCTCATACCTTCTTGCTTGTCGACCAGGCTTTGTTCTTTGAAGAACATAATATTGATATCTAGCTCCACTTTTGGTACTGTCAAGAATTTTGTGTAATGTAAGATAAATAGGGTATCTCTGAAATGGATTTAGAATAGAGAGGGATATTTCCTCCACACAGGAGACTGAATATTCAGTCTCCTGTGTGGAAAGGGAGAATCTCCTTTTTATTTACAATATTTGGTTAATCATAACGTTCTTCAAACATTCGCTGGAGGGCTTCATGAGCTTTGGCAAATCCTCGTAACTTTTTTGGCAATCGCTGTTTGAGTCCAGCCTTTCTGATACAACTCTCGAATCATAAAAAACTCCCCAATCTTCAGCATCGTTTCTCCCCTCATCCAAGATGTCGTTTTGAAACGATTATCTGTCATTTTTGGGGAATTTTAAACCGCTGTTATTGGGGATTTTATCACCGTTGATGACATACTACTAATGCAAAGGTTCAAAAGATATAAGGAAGTAAATGTTAAAACTGGGTGCAGACATGTTGCTAAATGGGTTTTCCCTGTGCCGAGGAGCAGGCAGGCAATTGCCAATGAAGCGCAGGCTGCACAGTTCCCTAGCATCCAACTGAGGAGCCAGATGGATCTTCTCATTCCACTGGAATGTTCTTGGTTTAGGAAACGGCGCCTTGTTGAGCAGGCGCGCCACCTTTGCCTCTTCCCTCAATGCCAGCTGCTTGCATATGAAGGTTTATACGAAATCTTTGATGTTACCGAAATTAAACAATGCCAATTTAATGATGGTAAAGATGATTTATATTACTTTTATCGACTAATAACGGAGATAAATATGTTTCCAACAGTGCGGCAATTAATAAAAGCAATACATCTATGATCAAAAGTATAAAAAGATTTTTTCCCAAACTGATAAATGACTTCCTACCAAATTCCTTTTTTTTTATCATATTAAAAATGTTTACAGTAACATATAAACCTATTGATGCCGTAAAAAACATATTTATAACTTCGATTATTCCATGCCCGGCGAAAAAGGAATATGCTGTTTTTAAGCTAGTTTTTTCTACCAAGCTATGGAAAATAAATCCTAAATAAAAAAACTGCTGGAAGAGAAAAATCAAAGAAAACAATCCGAAACTAATGATTGAGAAAAAAATGGTATGAATATGTATTTCAAAGTTCGTAAAAAAAATCTTTTTAAAAGAAGGATGCAAGTCCGGGTTAAACTGCTCATTAGGTAATAACAAAAAACCTAAAAAGAAAAATATGATTCCCGTTAACGAACTAACTAAAAAACAAATACTAAATATTTTAAATTTCACGGGTACCACTCTCTAATACCACCTTATCAAACAGATCATCTCTTCTTAACCTTATCGTTTTATTTGAAAAATCAGATAAATATATGTCTGTTGAATGAGTTGCATAAATTAAAATTGCTTTGTTTTGAACGACGTAATTCTTCAAAAAATCGAGAATGACTTTTCTAGAACGAACATCTAAATTTACAAAAGGTTCATCAAGCAGAATCAAATCAGGCGAAGAAAGAAGTGCAAGTATTAATGACAGTTTTTGTCTTGTACCCAATGATAGTTCCCGTGTTAGTGTATCTTTATATTTATGGAGCCCAATTTCTTCCATGAGAGCACCAAGAGTCTCGTCTAATCTTTTTTTATTCAAGAAGGACAAGATCATATCTATAGTTTCGGAAGGAGTTAAATATTCATATAAAAAAGGTGTATTACCAATTAATGAAACTCCTTCCATATACTTTTTGAAATTGTCCTTTAATGAAATTCCGTTTAACTTGATGTCACCCTCGAATTTGGTCATTCCGCCAATGGTATTCAGTAAAGTTGATTTACCGATACCATTTTCACCCAGTAATTCCACAATACTTTTTTTATCAATTTTCAAATTTATACCATCAAAAATATAAGCTGAATCTCCATATCTTTTCTTAATGTTTATTAACTCAAGCATTTTTTACCTCTCTTTAAGAAAGTTATAAAATAATAAAAAAATAGAGTATATAAAAAAGCAAATGATTATATGATAGACACTTCCTGATTTTATCGAATAAATAGCGACAGCACTGCTAATAATTAAAGGAAATCCAATTATAAACAGATCTTCTATTGGATTGAAAAAATAAATAAAAAAATTGTCTTTGATTTCTTCTAATGATAATTTTTTAAATCGAAAGACTCTTTTTGTAATGATCTGTATTGTGCTGAAGTAGATAACGGTTGAACATAAGCCAATGATGGCAGTAACGGACGAAAATCCGTAAAGTACGAGTAAACCAAGATAATAGCTGAGCAGGATAACAAAGAGTTTTCTGGAAAGAAATTTAGAAAGTAAATTCTCATAGTATTTTTTCTTATCAAACTTCTTTATATAATAGTAATCACTTAAATTTGAGTTATTTAACATCTTTGAACTATTTATGATTCCCTGGGATATAAAACTGATCATCACGCTTTCAACTGCTAAATAAACAGTTAGGATAATAAACTTATGAACACCAAAATGATAAGTTATAAACCATATTATAAATGGTAAAATTGCTGCGAATAGATAAATATAAAATATATATAAATAGTAGGTTCTATTTTGAACGGACCGGGACAAAGCAATCAGGTACTTATCTAATTGCGAATCATATTGATATCTTATGAAATGTTCTTTCCGCTTCATATCGTTTGGACCGTGAAAAAATAAAAATAAAATCTGATGATTACTCCAATAGAATTTTAAAAGAATTGTAAGAATGGCAGCAATGATTCCGAAAACCTCATATAAAAAGATTATTACGTAGCTAACATTCATTTTTTCCATATAAATAAAGATAAAAATGCAGTAAAAAAGAATGCTTGTTCCAAATGTTAATGCCAATCTTTCCAGGATTAGCAACTTGAATTTATTTTTTCGGGCTTTATACATCCATTCGGAAACATTTTCCATTTCCTGAGGATCATAATCATCATTATTGATATCTGTGGACCAAAGGCTAAAAATTAAATAGATTGTTGCGACATACAAAGGATTTATAAAAGGTTCTAAATAGGAATGAAAATAATAAATGAGCGAGTAAACAAAAATTGGTGCTATTTTTGAAATAAAATTAATAACCTGATTTATTTTGTATAATACAGACAGCAATATTTTTTTATCTGCTTCAGAAAACTCATTGAAAATAGATCTGTAGAAAATCTCTATATTGGAAATTGCTTTTCTTTTTTTTATTAAACGTTTATATTTGAAATACTTCATCTGTCCTCAATTCCCTAACATTTTCCCGATGATTCTTATCAATGTGATAACGCCTACCAATAAAAAAATAACTGAAATGGCGAATACGACCATCATCTTCAACTTAAAATATTTTTCCATATTCTTTTACACCTTTCCCAAATTATTGAAAAAATGTAGCATTTATCAATGTATGTATAATAAGTGGCACACCATACAATACCGAAAATATAAGAACCCCTAATTTGATTTTTACGTTGTTCGATATAGACTTATCAATAATCGAAAAAAATATATATATAAAAACTGCCAACAATATTTGTGAGACTGGCGACCAGATCAGCCATGGAATGTTTTGCATATCATCAAGACCGATAGCCTTAATAATAGTCATATTTAATAGTGTTGAAAAGATATTCGCTAAAAGGATTGGAAATATATAGTTGCTAAATTTTAATTTCTTTTTAGTCATGAAATTTGCTACAAAAGTAACAAATAGTGTTTCCATTATTACAACTGTTATACCCGCTATCAATTGCACCGAAGTTATAAAGACAATAACAAATGATTCGGTAAATAAAGGTAAGTTTTTTTGGATTTCGTTAAATTGTTCAATGATCCCAAATTGCCTGATTGAAAAAAAAGTATTGGCAACCAATATCAGAGACAATAGAAAAAAAGAAAGCGTATTGATTAATCCTTGACGTTTTAATATAAGCATATTTATCCCCTTCATATAAAGAAGTTAGTGCCCCACACACTACCTTCTTTACTATATTCTATTAAAGTGCTTTTGCTGCTGCTCTTTTACCCGCTCTGGATAGTCCCAAAATTGTAGCACGATAAGACCAAACTGCTGCTGATGCAGCAGCTCCAAGTCCAGTTAGAGTCAGTAATAATGATGCGTAGGAAATCCAATCCAAATAATCAAGAATAACCCCTGCAGTGGTTAAACTAACACCTGTAAGTGATCTAATCAAAACTTTTTCCATTATATTCAATTCATTCGTTATTCATTAATCTATAAATTATGTGGAGGCACTCAAAAATAAGATTCGGATCCGCTCAATTATATAAAATAGTTGAGCAGACCTAACGCAAATATAATGACATAAAGCAAGTCAGATTAATTACATTAATAAAATTAACTTATACAGTTGTCTGCTAGAATGCTATAGTATTACACTTACAAATCAGAATTACACAATTTATTTATTAAAATATTCCATCATAGCACTTTCAAAAATAATTATAATTATTTTTCCAAATATGTAAATATTTTTATTAAATAACAAATAATGTTTAAAAGTTTGTGTAAAGCATTTTGCTAGACCAAAAGAAAAAGATAGGTATTCTCTGATTTGGCCATAACACATTCCAAAATTTAATATGGACACAAAATCATAAGGTGACATTTACTGATCGTTTACATCATTTCGCATGGATTGTAACTTTATTTTGAAAAAGAAAACAAAACACTGTTTATATGGAAAGTAAATAAAGTTTCGTATCTTCTTCATAAATGTTGATGAAATAGAAATTTATCGATTTTAGATTAGGAGAAATTTCCTCAAATGACTTCCCCTTCTTTTTCCTTATATGGATCGGCTCAAAATAAATCTTTTTGGTAAATGTGCCATCACCATTGTAAAAAACTTTTGTATTCTCTGTCCGTTCCTCAATGATTTCCCCTCGTTTAAAGTTAATTTTAGGGGTCGGGACTTTTGACGGTAAATGACTTTCAGTAGAGTTGTTGTCTTTAGAATGAATGGTTTCTGCGAAAACGTCTAAAGGAACGGATGAGAAAAATAACAGATTCACAATTGCCCATATCAACCATTTTTTTAAACGACTAATTTTCATATAATTCCTCCTTTTCAATAATTTGTTAAATTGATTATACTTTATAAAAACTAGATTTAGGTACATTTTTTGACATACAAAATTCTGTATTTTTCGACAAATTTTGCTTCTTTTGTACGAAAAAACCCCCCTTCAATGAATAAATTAATCCATTCAATTGAAGGGGGGGTGCTTTTGACTTATTTAATAGAATACGGGTATGAGCGGTGGTCGTTTAGAATCACTCGCCCGTATATTTTCCAATTGATTTTAATAGGCCCCTAAAGTGTGAGCAGAGGCATATGATTATTTGAAATGAATTAAGAAATATTTCTTTTTGCCCCGGCGGATCACAGCAAATTGACCTTCGATGATGTCTTTTTCAGACACAATATAATCAAGCTCCTGCACCCGTTCGCCGTTAATGTAAATCGCACCGTTTCCGATGTCTTCTCTTGCCTGCCGTTTCGATGGAGAAATTTTCGCTTGAACCAATAAATCGACTAATCCGATTTCATTTTCGGTCGTTTCATACGAAGGCACATCTTTAAAGCCTTGTTTTATTTCTTCTGCTGTTAAAGCTTTTATATTGCCGCTGAACAGCGCTTCGGAAATTTTGACTGCCTGTTTGAGTGCTTCTTCGCCATGAACAAGTTTTGTCACTTCTTCCGCTAACGCTTTTTGCGCAGACCGTTTTTCAGGAGCATTTTTCACTTCTTCTGCCAATTGTTCAATTTCTTCTTTTGATAAGAAAGTAAAATATTTTAAATATTTGATGACATCCCGGTCATCGGTATTGATCCAAAATTGATAAAATTCGTAAGGCGATGTTTTTTCTTTATCGAGCCAGATGGCTCCTCCTTCCGTTTTGCCGAATTTTGTGCCGTCGGCTTTCGTGACGAGCTGGAGTGTAAGACCGTATGCTTTCGCATTTTCTTCCGTTTTTCGAATTAGTTCAAGTCCTGACGTAATATTTCCCCATTGGTCGCTTCCGCCGATTTGCAAGCGGCAATCATAGGTTTGGTACAGCTTTAAAAAATCGTACGATTGCAAAATCATGTAGCTGAATTCCGTAAAGGAAATGCCCGTTTCAATTCTTGACTGCACAGTTTCTTTCGCCAGCATATAGTTTATGCCAAAGCTTTTGCCGATATCGCGCAAAAATGTGATGACATCCAATGGCCCGATCCAATCGTAGTTGTTGGCCAAAATGGCCGGATTCCCTTCTTTTTCAAAATCCAAAAAGCGGGAAAGCTGTTCCTTAATGCGTTCTGACCACTGCTTCACCGTTTCTTTTTCATTTAATGTTCTTTCCTGTTTTTTTCCGCTTGGATCGCCGATCAAGCCTGTTGCGCCGCCAACAAGAGCAATCGGTTGATGACCTGCCTCTTGAAATCTTTTTAACGTTAAAATCGGCAGCAAATGCCCGATATGAAGGCTGTCTGCCGTCGGGTCAAAACCGCAGTACAGCTTCACCTGTTCCTCTGACAACAATTTATCTAACCCTTCTTCATCCGTTACTTGATTAATGAGTCCGCGATATTTTAAATCTTCTAGCAAAGCATTCATCAAACCCACTCCTTTTCAAATTTTATCCAAATAAAAAACGCCCCTTCATGAAGGGACGTATAATTACGCGGTACCACCCTGCTTAAGAACATTTGCATGTTCTTCACTCATTCTGATAACGGCTAAAACCGTCCTTTGCTACTTCACTTTCACAAAGAATGCTCATGGAGGTAATTCACAAAGCATTTATGTGCTGATTCGCACCGGCCATCAGCTCTCTGAAACAGGGAAATGCCTGCTACTTTCTCCAATCAACGCTCAAGTATTTTTTTCATTAATAAACATTTTTAGCATAATTGACATCCTTTGTCAACTAAGATTAGAACAGAGGGCGTCAACCGGAGAAAAAAATATGCTATAATAAACTAGATTTTGTAGAGGGATGATGAAAAATGGAGAAATGGTACGAATTTTTTAGGAAGGTAAGCTCCTTTTATCATAAGCACCAGCAAAAAATGGTCATTGCCTATAACGTAACATGGAACTTATTTCTTTTACTATTGGTTATCGGTTTAATAGGCTTCTCCTTTATCGGAGGATTAGGAGCTGGTTATTTTGCATCGCTTGTAAAAGATGAGCCGATCCGTTCCGAAAAAGAATTGGAAAAAGACATTTACGATTATTCTGAAACAACGAAAGTGTACTTTGCAGACAATGTCTATTTAGGGAAAATTCGCACAGATCTTGAACGTGAAAAAATCAAAATTGATCAAATTTCCGAGCATTTAAAACATGCAATTGTTGCAGTGGAGGACGAATATTTTTACGAGCATAAAGGGATTGTCCCAAAGGCGATCATGCGGGCGATTTTCCAGGAGTTCTCAAACTCTTCTGTCAGAACCGGCGGAAGCACCCTCACACAGCAATTAATTAAAAACCAAATATTGACCAACGAAGTGTCATTTGAAAGAAAAGCAAAAGAAATCCTGCTAGCATTGAGATTAGAAAAATATTTTACGAAAGATCAAATATTAGAAGCCTATTTAAATGTATCATCATTTGGACGAAACAGCTCCGGAAGAAACATTGCAGGCGTGCAGGCTGCAGCGCAGGGGATTTTTGGCATAGATGCGAAAGACTTATCGATACCGCAGGCAGCTTTTATCGCTGGTCTCCCTCAAAATCCTTTTGCTTATACACCGTTCACAAAGGACGGAGAAGTAAAAGAAGATTTACAGCCTGGTATAAACCGAATGAAAACCGTCCTAAGAAAAATGTTTGCAGAAGGATATATTACAAAAAAAGAATATGAAGAAGCACTTAAGTTTGATTTAAAGGCTCATTTAGCCAAAAAGAAAAAACCTGATATTGAGCAATATCCTTGGATTATATACGAAGTTGAAAAAAGAGTGAAGGATATACTGGCTGAGCAGCTGGCGAAAAAAGACGGTCACAAGCTGGAGGATCTCCGAAAAAATAATAAAGAGCTGTTTAATCGATACATGGCGCTGGCCGATCAAGACATGAGACAAAACGGCTACAACATTCATACGACCATTAACAAGAAAATTTATGACAAAATGCAAGAGGTTGTCAAAAACTACGAGTATTACGGAAGTCCAAAGCTTGAAAAGAAAAAAGATCCTGAAACAGGCAAGACCGTAACCATCGAGGAACCGGTTGAAGTCGGCGCTGTTTTAATCGAAAACAAAACTGGAAAAATTATCTCCTTTGTTGGCGGCCGTGATCATAACAGGGAGCAGACAAACCATGCTACAAGAGCATTAAGACCAAACGGTTCAACAATGAAACCGCTCGCTGTCTATGCACCCGCGATGGAAATGGGCATCGTCCAGCCGGGAACTGTTGTGGCAGATCTTCCATTTTCAATCGGGAAATATCAGCCGAAAAACTATGGAGGCGGCTATCACGGATTAACAAGTATTCGAACAGCATTGAAACATTCATATAACATTCCGGCGGTAAAAACCTATGCAAAAATTATTTCGCAAAATCCGGTATCCTATTTAGAAAAAATGGGATTTAGTTCACTTGCTCAAGAAGATTACAGTTCATTCTCCCTCGCTCTTGGGGCAATGACTTACGGAGTAACCGTGGAGGAAAACGTAAACGCCTTCGCAACATTTGCCAATAACGGTGAATTTGTCGACGCCTACATGATTGAAAAAATTGAAACACAAGACGGAAAAGTTATATATCAACATAACAGCAAGAAAGAGAAGGTCTTTTCCCCTCAAACAGCCTATTTAATGATTGATATGATGCGGGATGTCATTCAAAGCGGAACGGCTTCCTCTTTAAAAAGGTATCTATCATTTCAATCTGATTGGGCTGGAAAAACAGGAACTGGGCAGGATTATCGGGATGCATGGTTTGTTGCTGTAAATCCTAATGTATCCTTCGGCACATGGATCGGTTATGACACGCCGAAAAGGCTGGAAACGACCTACAAAGGTTTGACCTACAGCAATAGAAATATATTGCTTTGGGCAAAATTAATGAACGCCGCATACAGCGTCAAACCTGACTTAATAGATCCTAACACTTCCTTTAAAATGCCTAAAGGAATTGTTTCAAGATCGTATTGCGCCCTCTCTGGGGATCTGCCTTCTGAATTATGTAAGAAAGCTGGACTCGTTCAAACTGACTTGTATAACGCTAAATTTCTGCCGAATAAAGTGGATAAAAGCTTGGCGTACGGCAAATTTGTTTTAGTAGACAACGTAGCCTATCAAGTGCCGGCAAATGCACCGGCTGAATTTGTCCAGGAAGGGCCTCTGCTGAAAAAAGAAGTATTGAATAATCTTGGGATTTCAGACGTGTCCCAATTGACTAAACTTCTGCCTAGCGGAGTTAATATAGAGGCTTTGACGTTGACCGGCAATAGGGTTCTTAAAGATAATGGCAAGGCTCCTTCTAAAGTGCCCGCTGTAAAGCTTAGCGGAACAACATTATCCTGGAGCAAAAGCGGTGAATATGATGTTATCGGGTACAGGGTTTATGCAGCTCCATCTAATTCAAATAGTTTCAAAAAAATTGCCAGCATACCTGCAAAAAATAACTTAAGCATCTCAGTCGGAAAATCTCCTGCCTCCTATTATGTCGTTGCAGTTGATGTGGCAGGAAAAACGTCTCCTCCTTCAGCCATTGTAAAAACGGTGCAATCTGGAAAAGCAGAGCCGCAGCAAAAACCGAAGCAGACGGCAAATGCAAGACAATAGGCGAATGGAAAAGATGCATTAAACGATCAATAAAGTAGACGAAAGAGAAAAAACAGCCCAGCAAAACTTGCTTTCACCCAATAAATATTTTAAAAAGGACCGCACGTGGTCCTTTTTATCTTTTACTGGCTAGTGTGACGGCAGCTTTTTTAAGAAAACATAGCTTACTTTATTGTATCGCATTTTTTCTTCATAGAAGCGGTGTGCGTCAACGCGCTGCAAGCCGGAAGATAAAGAAACAATATTATAGCCATTTTCTACAGCATATTGATGAACATACGTTAAAAGCTTTTCACCGTATCCTTTTGATCGTTCTTCAGGCAATGTCACTAAATCACAAACCCAAATGAAACGCCCGTAGTATAAAGTGATCATTGGCATAAATCCGGTGATGGCAACCATTTTATTATGATGGTAAAGAGCAACTAATTGATATCCTTCCTTTTGTTTAGCTTCAAGCACCAATTCAAGAAATGATTGTTCATCAAGATGAGTCCGCAAATGTTTCATCACTGAAAATCCTTCTAAAATTTCCTCTTTCGTTCGCAATTCTTTCAATAAAAGGGATGATTCCATAAGCTTCTCTCCTATTTCCATTTTTAGCGTTTATTTTATCAATCTATTATTAATGCCAATAACAAAGCCGCAAGCCTATTTACTAGACTTACGGCTTCTATTATTTTTAATCTTCCAACGTCGACAAGTCACCTGTTGGCAAGTTAAGCTCCCATGCTTTCAACACGCGGCGCATAATTTTCCCGCTTCGAGTTTTCGGCAGTTTTTCGCAAAATTCTATTTCCCGTGGCGCTGCATGTGCTGCCAGTCCTTTTTTAACAAACTGGCGAATATCCTCTTTCAAATCTTCTGATGCTTCATAGCCGCTGCGCAATGCAACGAACGCTTTAATAATTTCTCCTCGAACAGGGTCCGGCTTGCCGATAACTCCAGCTTCCGCTACGGCAGGATGTTCAACAAGCTTGCTTTCTACTTCGAACGGTCCGACCCGTTCGCCGGAAGTCATAATGACGTCATCAACCCGTCCCTGGAACCAAAAATATCCATCTTCATCCATATAAGCGGAGTCTCCAGATACATACCAGTCACCGATAAAATAAGATTCATATTTTTCAGGATTATTCCAAATTGCTTGCATCATGGAAGGCCAGCCTTTTTTAATTGCTAGATTCCCCATTCGGTTTGGAGGCAATTCATTTCCATGATCGTCAATAATTGCTGCTTTTACGCCGGGGATCGGCTTGCCCATTGATCCAGGCCGGATATCCATACACGGATAGTTGCAAATAAGATGCCCGCCTGTTTCCGTCATCCACCAAGTATCATGAATGCGCTTATTAAATACTTTCATTCCCCAGCGAATAACTTCAGGATTTAAAGGTTCTCCGACACTTAAAATATGGCGCAGAGAGCTTAAATTATATTTTTTCACCAATTCGTCTCCTGCACTCATCAGCATCCGAAACGCTGTTGGAGCGCTGTACCAGACAGTGACACCGTATTTTTCGATTGTTTCATACCAATAATCAGGGCTGAATCTGCCTCCAACAATAACATTTGTAACACCTAGGAGCCACGGACCAAAAATACCATAAACTGTTCCGGTCACCCATCCAGGGTCTGCCGTACACCAATAAATATCTTCTTCCTTCAAGTCAAGAACCCATTTTGCTGTTTGATAATGCTGAATCATCGCATTATGGACATGGAGAACGCCTTTCGGTTTTCCTGTTGATCCGGAAGTATAATGCAAAAGAAGTCCGTCTCTCCGATCCACCCATTCAATTTCCAAATCTTTGCTTGCATTTTCAAAATGAGCAAAGAAATCGATTATTTTTCCTTCTTCTTTTACATCTTCTCCAACAACCACCACATGTTTGAGCGCAGGCAATTCATCAATTGGAACTCTTGGCAGCAGCTCTTTTGTTGTTACAATCACTTTTGCCTCACTATCTTCCAAACGATCCTTTACCGCGCTCTCCATAAACGCTTCAAATAAAGGACCTACAATAGCTCCCAGTTTAATTGCGCCCAAAATGACAAAATAAAGCTCTGGACTTCTAGGCATAAATACGAAAACCCGATCACCTTTTTGAAGGTCGGTATGCTGTTTTAAAACATTCGCAGCTTTATTGGAGAGCTCTTTCATCTCTTCAAACGTATACTTTTCGTCACGATTCGCATCGCGATAATAAAGTGCGACTTTATTTTTTTTGGCCCCATCTGCATGACGGTCAATCGCCTCATAAGCCGCATTGATTTTCCCAGTTTTACTCCATGAAAAATTCTCCTCTACTTCTTTCCAGTCAAAGCTCGCATATGCTTCCTCATAGTTTGCTAAGTTGTGGTTTCCTTTTATTGCTGGTAGCGCTTCCACTTTCATCGAAGTACCCCCCTAAAAATTAGTATATTTGTTTATCATTATATAACTTTTTATTCCATTTCGCAATTTTGTAAAAATTTTTTACAAAACAAATCCGATTATGTTCGACAATTCCTGTATAATATGAATAGGTTATTAGATTGGTAGGCGGTGTAATGAATGGAACATAAAAAAACATATCATGCCAAAGAAATTGAAACTCCAAATGGAACGGTGATTGTCGAAGGGCCAATTCCCCCAGATAAACTGGCAGGCTATAAATTTCATGAGGATTTAACAGCTTTCCGTCCTGCACCAAGGCAGCACAAAGCGCTTGTAGAAATTGCCAAGCTTCCTGAAGGACGGATTATTATTGCCAGAAAAGACGAAACAATCATCGGGTATGTTACATTTTTATACCCTGATCCTCTAGAACGATGGTCTGAAGGAAAGATGGAAAATTTAATTGAGCTAGGAGCCATTGAAGTGATTCCAGAATTTCGCGGATGTGAAATTGGAAAAAATTTATTGATTGTTTCGATGATGGATGATGCAATGGAAGATTACATCATTATTACAACGGAATATTATTGGCATTGGGATTTAAAGGGAACTGGCTTAAATGTTTGGGAGTATAGAAAAATGATGGAAAAAATGATGAATGCAGGCGGTCTTGAGTGGTATGCAACAGATGATCCAGAAATTTGCTCTCATCCTGCAAACTGTCTAATGGTTCGTATTGGAAAAAGGGTAGATAACGAATCGATTCAGAAATTCGACCAATTAAGGTTTACAAACAGATTTTTGTATTAATCGCCATGCTATTCTTGGAAAGGGGATGGATAACATGATTATAGAAAAAATCATGCAAAAAAACGTACTCACGCTTTCTCCGGATCACTCGATCCAAGATGCTTTAAACTTAATTAAAAAAGCTAGAATCAAGCATATTCCGATCATCAGCGAAGAGAATACCCTTATTGGCATTATATCAGACAGAGATATTCGCGATGCTGCTCCCTCTATATTAAGTAAAAATGAAAAATTGGATGCGCTTTTAAACAAGCCAGTTAAAAACATTATGAAAACCGATGTCATAACCGGACACCCTCTTGATTTTGTTGAAGATGCTGCTACGATTTTTTATGAGCATAAAATCAGCTGCCTCCCCATTACTACAAATGGCAAGCTTGTCGGAATTATTACCAAAACAGATGTTTTGAATACGTTTGTAAAGTTGACTGGAGCCCATCAGCCCAGCTCCCGAATTGAAGTAAGAGTTCCCAATATAACCGGAATGCTTTCAGAAGTCGCAACAGTATTTCATAAAGGAAAAGTAAACATTTCCAGCGTTTTTGTGTATCCGGAAGAAAACGAAAAATTCAAAACACTAGTTTTTCGGGTGCAGACGATGAATCCAATGGGGCTTATTACTGAGCTTGAGAAAAAAGGTTATACCGTTGTATGGCCTCATATGATGGGGGAATAACATGAAAGACAGCGTGTTTATTTATTCCCCTTTATTTTTAAATTATAAATTTAGTAATAAGCACCCATTCAACCAGCTGCGAGTAGAATTAACAGTTGATTTGCTAAAAAAATTGAAAGCGCTTGAAGATGATGAAATAGTTGAACCAAGATTTGCAACAGATGAGGAGCTGGAGCTTATTCATGATGCCGGCTATATTCGTGCAGTAAAACAGGCAGGGGAAGGAAAGCTGTCTGAGCATGAAGCTTTAAACTACGGACTTGGTACGGAAGATACACCTATTTTTCAAAACATGCATCAGGCCAGTTCTCTTATTGTTGGCGCGACATTAACAGCAGTTGATCATGTCATGATGGAAAAATCGAAGCATGCTTTAAATTTAGGCGGAGGTCTTCATCACGGCTTCAGGGGGAAAGCGTCTGGATTTTGTATATATAATGACAGCGCAGTGGCGATTAAATATATTATCGAAAAATATGGGGCAAGGGTGCTGTACATTGACACGGATGCGCATCACGGAGATGGTGTTCAATGGTCGTTTTACGATGAGCCAAACGTTTGCACACTATCTATTCATGAAACTGGGCGATATTTATTTCCTGGGACAGGAACAGTTCATGAGCGGGGACAAGGTTCTGGATACGGTTTTGCCTTTAATATTCCGTTAGATGCATTTACCGAAGATGAATCATGGCTAAAAGTTTACAAAGAGGCCGTTACAGAAGTTGCAGAGTACTTTAAGCCTGATGTCATCGTCACTCAAAACGGAGCTGATGCCCACTATTTTGATCCACTAACTCATCTTCACGCCAGCATCAATATTTACCGGGAAATTCCGAAGCTTGCACATGAAATTGCCCATAGCTACTGCGATGGAAAATGGATAGCTGTCGGCGGAGGAGGCTACGATATTTGGCGGGTTGTTCCAAGAGCTTGGTCGCTCATTTGGCTGGAGATGAAAAATTTAAGCTGCAAAGCACAAGGGGCTCTTCCGAAAGAATGGCTGGAAAAATGGCAAGAGAAATCTCCCGTTGAATTAATCCCAACATGGGAAGATCCCGATCCGTTATATCAACCGATTCCAAGGAAAAAAGAAATTGAAGAAAAAAACAATCACACTCTTGAATTGGCTCTGCAATTCATCCGGCAGCAAAGGGAATATAATGCAAAAAAAAATGTTAACGGCCAAACTTTTTAAAAAAGCTTGGCCGTTTTTTCTTCAGCTTAAAAAGATTATGATTTTGTCGATTGCCGAATTTCAATACGATGCGGGAGTTCAACAATATGATTATCTACTTCCTCTTTGTTCATCAATTTTGTTAACAGGCGCATCGCAACCGCACCGATATCGTAAGACGGTTGGACAACGGTTGTTAATCGCGGACGAACCATAGTCGCCAAACGAGTATTGTCAAAGCCGATGACATCAAAATCTTTCGGAATTTCATAGCCTTTATCTTGAGCGGCATGAATCACGCCCAATGCCATTTCGTCCGTTCCAACAAAGATTGCAGTCGGTTTTGGCGACAGCTCCAACACTTTGTCAAATGCTTCAATCCCGGATTCGTAGGAATAATCTCCTTCTACTACAAATTGTTCATCGTATTTGATCCCTGCCTCTTCAAGTGCACGTATGTATCCTTTAAGTTTTTTCACTTTATTCACAGGCTCTTCCATCGGCCCGGATACATAGGCAATATGTTTGTGTCCTTTATCGATTAAAAACTTAACCGCATCATAGGCTGCCTGTTCATAATTGATATTAACAGAAGGCAGTTCATTGTTCTCATCAAAAGTTGATGCAAGCACAATAGGAACCGGTGAACGTTTAAATTCTTCCACATGCTCCTCTGTAATATTGCCGCTCATAAATACAATTCCATCCACTTGTTTCCCTAAAAGGGTGTTAAGCAAATGCAATTCTTTTTCTTTATTTTGGTCAGAATTGCTTAAAATAATATTATATTTATACATCGTTGCGATGTCTTCAATCCCGCGAGCCAATTCTGAATAAAATGTGCTTGATACATCCGGTATAACAACACCTACAGTCGTCGTTTTTTTGCTAGCCAGCCCTCTTGCGACAGCATTTGGCCGATAGCCGAGACGCTCAATCGCTTCCAATACTTTCTTTCTAGTTGTCGGCTTTACATTCGGGTTGCCGTTTACAACTCGTGAAACTGTCGCCATTGAAACGTTCGCTTCACGTGCAACATCATATATCGTCACATTATTCATGATCAACACTCCTCATCTAAATGATCTATATCAAATAAATAACAGTCTCTTCCGTATAACTCTTATCATACGATACAAAGCATTCGTCCGCAATGTGCTTGACGTGTTTTCTTATATTTTTACCTTTTTCGTTAAAAAAATATGTTCATTAAAGTATATCCTTCATTAAATAATGTAAACGATCTACGCAAAAAAAGGAACCTTAAAAGGCTCCTTTTTTAAAAAATAGACGATATTCAATTAGGCATTTACTTTCGCTAATGGTCTTAATTCAGAAATAAACTGATTGAATTGCTCAATATTCATTTGCTGCGCAGAATCTGACAAAGCTACTTCCGGATCCGGATGAACTTCAGCCATAATACCGTCTGCCCCAATAGCAAGAGCAGCTTTTGCAGCAGGAATTAGAAGGTCTTTCCGGCCTGTTGAATGAGTGACATCAACTAATACAGGCAAATGTGTTTCCTGTTTTAAAATCGGAACTGCTGTAATGTCCAGCGTGTTTCTTGTAGCGCGTTCATACGTGCGAATTCCGCGTTCACAAAGAATGATTTGATCGTTACCTCGAGAAATAATGTATTCCGCAGCATTCATAAATTCTGATAACGTTGCAGAAAGACCGCGTTTTAACAATACAGGCTTGCGAACAGATCCTGCTGCTTTTAACAATTCAAAGTTTTGCATGTTCCGTGCCCCGATTTGGATGACATCGATGTAATCAAGGGCTACATCAATATCTTGAGGCGACACAATTTCACTAATAACTGCCATATCAAACTCATCAGCAATTCTTTTTAAAATTTTTAAGCCTTCAATACCTAAACCTTGGAAATCATATGGTGATGTTCTAGGTTTAAATGCACCGCCTCTTAGAAGCTTCAAGCCTTGTTTCTTCGCTGCTTCCGCAACAGCAGCTACTTGCTCATAGCTTTCTACCGCACAAGGACCGACAACAAAGTATTGGCTGCCATCCCCGATTTTTTCGCCTTTGACGTCAACGATTGTATTCTCTTTCTTTTTCTTTCTTGATACTAACAATGCTTTGCGATGATCGTCCTCTTGAAGCTCTAATGCCGCTTTAAATATTTCCTTAAAAATATGCTGTAAAGTGGAATCTTCAAATGGACCATTATTATGTTCTTTTATTAAATCGAGCATTTTTCGTTCACGGACAGGATCATATCGGTTAACTCCTTGCGCTTCTTTCGCTTTCCCAATTTCTTGAACAAGCTTGCCTCGCTCGTTAATTAATTTTAAAATTTGCAAATTGATTTCATCAACCCGTTCCCTAAGCGCTTCTAATTCTGTATTGCTCATTTTTTCCACCCTTTCACATCCGTCAAAATTTTAAGCATTTGATTTTAATTAGGGTTTATTATAAACCATATTCCTTGAAATGTCACTAAAAATTTCTTTATCGATTAAACGCTTTTAAGTGGTAAAGCGTTTATTTTTTTCAAAATATTTTCTTCAGTTCTTCACAAGTCATTTTCCAATGATCATCATGCCAGATAAAATTATTATACAATATTTGGGGGATTTATATTTCATTTATATTATGTTTCAGTTATGGAATCGGACAATTCTTGTACATGTAAACTAAATGATTAGGGCTTTGGCAATCAGCAGCAAAAGCTTAAAATTCTTGAAAACCTTGCCGGCTGATGGACTTGTAACACTGTTCGAAAAATATTCCCCATGAAAATTTTCACGCTCTTTTCCTCTATTCGCTGCCTATTTTCCTGTAAACGAAAATCATCGGCTTGTTTGCCGATGATGATTGTCTTGCCAAACCTATGACTTTGTTTCTTTATTGTTTTCGCTTTGAAGCTCTTCATCTGAGGCTTGTGAAGTGTCAGTCAAATTTTCTGTTTTCTGACTTTGTTCGTCGTCAAGCTCGGTGTCAGCGGATTCTGAAGGATTTTCTTTTTCAGAAATTTCATTTTCATTGCTTCGTTCCTTTATTTTTTTTACCAAGCCCTCAGACTGCTCTTGGATTTTCTGTTGAATATTTTGTGATTTTTCTTTTGCCAAGCTGATAAACTGTACTCCTTTTTCATATGCTTCGCTTGTAATTTTTGATGTTTTTTCCTTCACTTTTCCCGCCTGATCATTAAAATTTTCGCGAAGCTCTTTTCCTGACTTTGGCGTAAGCAATAATGCGGAAGCTGCCCCAACAACAGCGCCTATAATAGAACCTATTATGAACCCTTTTTTATTCGTGCTTTTTTTTGACATGTTTGCGCCTCCTGTTTTTTAAGTAAAATTAATTAATCAGTTTGCTTCTTTGATCGTTTTCTCTGCTTTACTTTATCAATCAATTCCATCACAGCATTTGTCCACTGGATGGCTTGAGCAACTTTTTCTTCATTTTTTTCCAATTGTCCAGTTACACTCGCTGAAACTTTTTTCATAGACCGATTAAATTGTTGAATGGATGTTCCAATCTCTTTTACGGCATCCACCACTGAGTTGACCTTCTCAGATTTTTTCTGAATGTCTTCCGCCAATTGGTTTGTTTTATGAAGCAAATCTGTTGTTTCTTTTGTAATGCCCTCCACCTGCTTTTCAAGGCCCGCAAGCGTCCCGGCTACTTGATCGAGTGTAATGCGCAGAGATTTTAATGTTTTGGCTAAATAAACAACTAACACTGTAAAAGCTACGGCTATTAGCGCAATGCTTGCATATAATATGAATTCCAACTGCTGCACCTCCAAGTAAAACCAATAATACAATTCCCTAATTTTTCGGAATGCAAACATAAAATCTGCAATCATTTATCTATTCGACATTTTGTCAATTGAATCCTTTCGATCATATCAAAAATAGAACAAGTTTTAAATCCAATCAGGAAACGCTACAATATTATTGTATAACGAAAAAAAAGGAGGCCGGCAAGTTGAAAGATCCAAGAATCGAAAAATTGGCAAAAATTTTAATTCATTATTCATGCCAACTGCAAAAAGGCGAAAAAGTGCTTATTGAAAACTTTGGTCTTGAGAAGGAGCTTGTGATTGCTCTCATCCGCGAGGCTTACAAAGCTGGCGGGCATCCGTTTGTTTCCATTAAAGATCATCAAATAAACCGAGCTTTATTGCTTGGAGGACAAGAAGAACAATTCGAAATGATGGCTGATTTCGAAGCAAATGTCATGAAAGAAATGGACGCATACATAGGCCTCAGATCAGGCAAAAACATTAATGAATTTGCTGACGTTCCAGAAGAAAAAATGAAGCTGGAAGGCAGAACAATCGGGCAAAAGGTGCATCGTGAAATCCGCGTTCCGAAAACAAAATGGGTGGTTCTCAGATACCCGAATGAATCCATGGCACAGCTTGCAAAAATGAGCACAGAAGCGTTTGAAGACTTTTATTTTAATGTCTGCACTCTTGATTACGAAAAAATGGATAAAGCGATGGATGCGCTTGTTGAACTGATGAACAAAACTGACAAAGTACATATTAAAGGTCCTGGCACTGATTTGACTTTTTCAATCAAAGATATTCCTGCGATTAAATGTGCAGGACGCATGAATATTCCTGACGGTGAAGTATTTACAGCGCCTGTTAAAAATTCTGTGAACGGTACCATTACGTTTAATACGCCTTCTCCGTACCAAGGATTTACATTTGAAAATGTTCGGTTAACATTTAAAGACGGAAAAATCATTGATGCGTCAGCTAATGATACAAAACGATTAAACAGCATTTTGGATACAGATGAAGGAGCAAGATATATCGGTGAATTCGCCATCGGTGTCAATCCATACATCCTTCACCCGATGCAGGACATTCTGTTTGACGAAAAAATCGCTGGAAGCTTCCACTTTACGCCAGGGCAATGCTACGATGAAGCGTATAATGGCAACCATTCCAATATCCACTGGGATTTGGTCGTCATTCAGCGTCCGGAATATGGAGGCGGAGAAATTTATTTTGACGACGTATTGATCCGAAAAGACGGACTGTTTGTCATTCCGGAATTGGAGCAGCTAAATCCTGAGAATTTAAAATAGTGCATTCTTCGCTATAAAAACAAAACGACTGTAACATTTTTTGTTACAGTCGTTTTGTTTTAAACACACAGCTTTTCATAGGCATCTTGATATTTTTGAATATCTCCTGCACCCATGAATAAAATAACGCTGCTTTCATGCTTTTTCAAAACTTTAATGTTCGTCTCATCGATTAACTCTGAATGTTCAATTTGCGCCTGCAAATCTTTAATCGTGAGGTTCCCTATGTTTTCACGGGCAGAGCCAAAAATTTCGCATAAGTATACTTTGTCGGCGCTTTTTAAACTATCCGCAAACTCATTAAGAAATGACTGTGTTCTTGAAAAGGTATGAGGCTGAAAAACAGCAACAATTTCCCGGTCAGGATATTTTTGCCGCGCAGCTTCAATTGTTGCTTTTATTTCCGTAGGATGATGGGCGTAATCGTCAATCAGCACTTGTCCTCCGAAATTTTTGGCGCTGAATCTTCTTTTTACGCCTTTAAACGTTTTGACGCGCTCCTGAATAACATCAATTCCAATATTTTCGTATTGGCATAACGTAATAACCGCCAGCGCATTTAGAACGTTGTGATCCCCGAATGCAGGAATTTCAAACGTGCCGTAAAACGTATTCCGAATATATACATCAAATACAGTTCCCGTTGTGCTTTTCACCACATTTCTCGCTTGAAAATCGTTTTCCTCATGAAAACCGTAATATAATACCGGAACTTTCGCTTGTATTTCCTGTAAACGCTCATCATCTCCGCAAGCGATAATTCCTTTTTTCACTTGTAAAGCCATTTGCTGAAAGGCTGAAAAAACATCATCCAGATCACGATAATAATCAGGGTGGTCAAAATCAATGTTCGTCATAATCGCATAATCCGGATGATAGGATAGAAAATGGCGCCGGTATTCACATGCTTCAAAGACAAAATATTTGCTGTTTTGAACTCCTTTTCCCGTTCCGTCTCCAATCAAGTATGAGGTAGGAAAAGCACCTTGCATAACATGAGACAGCAAACCGGTTGTAGATGTTTTACCGTGCACGCCAGTTACCGCTATGCTTGTGAATTTGTTCATCAATTCCCCTAAAAATTTGTGATAGCGGTAAACCGGCAATTGAAGTCTCTTTGCTTCTTCAATCTCCTCGTGTGTATCTGGAAAAGCATTACCAGCTATTACAGTTAAACCAGGGTGAATGTTATTTTTCGAAAAAGGAAATATTTGAATTCCCCGTTCCTCCAAGCCTTTTTGTGTAAAAATATATTTTTCAATATCAGATCCTTGTACATTTTCATTCATATCATGAAGGATTTGAGCTAAAGCACTCATCCCTGTTCCTTTTATGCCAACAAAATGATAAGCAGTCATATAAGAACCTCCAACAATCGTCTATCTGTAAAATAATATATGACGAATGACTAGTTTTGCAACTATAATATTTATTTCCTGCAAGCTTCATAACGCAATATTGTATACTTTTAGTTTTACCTAATTGAAAGCAACGTATATCGTTTTAAATCGGCATTGCCAAAATCAGCCCAACATTTTAATAATATCATGTTCAGTACATCTCAACTACTCTCTTTTATTGTTTTCAATTGTTCTTCTGACACTAGCACGTCTCTCGGCTTGCTTCCTTTCGGCGGGGAAATGATCCCCTGCTCCTCCATTAAATCAATCAATCTGGCCGCTCTATTATAACCGATTCGAAAACGGCGTTGAAGGCTTGAAGCCGAAGCATGCCCCTGCTCTACAACAAACTCGCAGGCTTCATAAAAAAGATCATCTTCTTCTGCTTGGAAATTTGTTTTCGCAAGCAATTCCTCTTGTTTAAACAAATAATTGGGAGCCATCTGGTTTTTTACATGGTGAACGACGCGATCAATTTCATCATCAGAAACAAAAGTTCCTTGAACTCTTACCGGTTTTGCAGAACCGTTTTCTAAAAACAACATGTCTCCTCTTCCTAGGAGTCTTTCTGCACCGGAAGTATCAAGAATCGTTCTTGAATCTATTTGCGATGATACGGAAAATGCTATTCTTGTAGGAATATTCGCCTTTATTAAACCGGTTATAACATCAACAGACGGCCTTTGTGTGGCAATTAATAAATGGATGCCGCAAGCTCTCGCTTTTTGGGCAATCCGGCAAATCGCCTCCTCCACATCGTTCGGCGAAACCATCATTAAATCAGCGAGCTCGTCAATCACAATCACGATGTACGGCAATCGTTTCTCCTTTTCCTTGTCGCCGACTCGTTCATTAAATTTCTCGATATCTCGAACGCCTACATGGGCAAATAATTCATACCTTCTTTCCATTTCATCTACCGCCCATTTCAGTGCAGCAGTAGCTGCTTTTACATCCGTAATAACAGGGCTGACGAGATGAGGTATGCGGTTATACGGTGCAAGCTCCACCATTTTTGGATCAATGAGGAGCATTTTCACATCATTTGGAGTTGCTTTATAGAGCAGGCTGACTAAAATCGTATTGATACAAACGCTTTTTCCTGACCCTGTAGCTCCCGCAATCAAACCATGCGGCATTTTTTTCAAATCCGTCACAATCGGCTCCCCTGAAATGCTGAGGCCCAGAGCAACCGTTAACGGAGAGCGGTTGGCTTGAAAAGCTTTCGACCGTAAAATCTCTCTTAAAAAAACCGTTTTGCTTTTCCGGTTTGGCACCTCAATCCCTATTGTGTTTTTCCCCGGTATCGGAGCCTCAATCCGGATGTCTTTTGCAGACAAGCTTAATTTAATATCGTCTATCAAGTTAGTTATCTTGCTCACTTTTACGCCGGGTTCAGGATGAACCTCAAACCTCGTGACGGAAGGTCCTTGTGACACATTGACCACTTTTGCATTGACATGAAAATTTTGCAGCGTAAGATCGAGCAAATTCTTTTGCTTTTCTATCCACTGATCATCCGCTTCTTCCTCAAACGGCTGAACGTTCAGGAGGGTGAGCGGCGGAAACAAATAATTTTGCCGTTTTTCCTTTAATTCAAGCTTTCGTTTATCTTGTCCAAACATAATGACATTATATGGAATAATTGTCTTTTCGTTTTGATTTGATGAAAGCTTTCCTCTGGAAACAGGCTTTCGTCTGTCATCGGACTTTTTCTCTAAATGCTTTGGATCCGCTTCCTGTTTTAGGCTCGTCTCCTGTTTTGGACCTTCCTCCTGATTTAGATCTGTTCCTTGTTTTAGATCTGTCTCCTGTTTTAGATTCGTCCCCTGCTTTAGAACTGTCTCTTGTTTTAGATCCGTCTCCTGTTTTAGACCTGTCCACTGTTTTAGATTCGTCTCTTGCTTTGATCCCGTCTCCTGGTTTAGATCCGTCCACTGTTTTAGATTCGTTTCTTGCTTTGATTCCATCTCCTGGTTTAGATCCGTCCACTGTTTTAGATTCGTCTCTTGCTTTGATTCCATCTCCAGCTTTGAAGCCTCGACCGATTGAGCTTTCTCAGCTTCCCGCTGTTTATCCTCCGAAGGCGGTGCTGTTATTTTAAAATATGAATCCTCAGCTTCGTGATCTTGTGTTTTTGATATTTCTTTTTCATAATCGTTTTCATATTCTATCATTTCATTTATTTCTATTTCTTCTGCTGCAGCAAACTCCCTTTGCACTTCTTTTTGTTTTTCCAGATCATTGATGAAAATATCATGTACGTCTATGTCCGTCTGTTGCTGATATTGCTCTTCAATTTTTTTGAAAAATAAATCATCTCTATTCCTCGGTCCAAATCCAAAAATCGGTGAAGGGATTTCCGTTGGCTGAAAAGATTTTCTTTCCTTTTGTGCGCCTTGTGCACTATTCAGTCGAGACTGCTTGCGTTCAGAAGATGTTTTTGCTTTTGATTTTGCCGCATCCGCTGGGCGTCTCGTTTCTCGCAATGTTTCATCATCGGATATTAGCGGAAACCGAAAGTTTCCTTTCGGATATTGATATGTAACTCTAGCTTGCATCTCTAATCTATCGTCAGTTAATGATTGATCTTTTATTTTTTCAGTAGAATTGTTTTTATCTATCTTTCTTTCATATTCTTCTTCCTGATTATCGAAAAACAACCGCAACAGTTTTGACAACCAGCTCATCTATGATCACTCTTTCATTCATACTAATCTCATCCTATATTTTATCAATAAAAATACTTTTTGGAAGTTTAAAAAGCAATGACAAACATTAATATTATATTGCTAAAATCACAGATTTAAAAATAAATAAGACTCCCTGTATAAACAAGGAGTTTATTCTTTATTTTTTATATTTTCGATATACATAATTCGTTCAATCAGAGGCGGATGATCGTAACGTAAAAATTTCACTATTTTCGGCGGATTTATTTCGCTGCGGCTAAATTTCGCCAAATGTTGAAATGTTTTTACAGCCGCTTCCTCGTTTTTTGTCATTTCAATTGCATATAAATCCGCCTGTTTCTCTTGATACCTTGATACTATGCCGGATATAGGACTTGAAGCGAACGATAACATCCCCAGCAGCAAAAGAAATAGAGGAAGCGACGACAATTCACGTATAGATTGAATGTTCAGCCTTTTTCCCCATCGATTTGTACAAAAAATCATTAACCGATGAATGATATATAAACCTGCCAAGGAAAGAAGCAAATACCCGGCTATTCCGATATAGATGTGCTTCATCACATAATGTCCCATCTCATGAGCCATAATGAATAATATTTCATCTTCGCTTAATTTATTTAACGTCGTATCCCACAAAACGATTCTCGAATTTGATCCTATTCCTGTCACATAGGCGTTCAACGCATTTGTTTTGGAGGACATATCCACTTCATACACATGCTCCGCGGGAATATCTGCTTTGGAAGCTAGCTGTAAAATTTCTTCCTCCAGCTTTTTATTTTTCAACGGGTAAAAATCGTTGTACAGCGGATCAATGATTACCGGCTGAATAAACATTATAAACAATGTGAATGGTATCGATGCAAACCATGCCCAAAGCCACCAGCGCTTTTCAAATTTTCGAATAATGATGTATAGAAACGTGACGACAACCGCCATTAAAACATAATTCACAAGAAAATCGGTCACTTCATCCTTCAGCCACGAGTTCAACGTCTGGGTCGAGATTTGAAAATCCTTTGACAGTTTATAGTTCAGCCAGCTGACAGGTAATGTTAGTAAAGTGACAAGCAATGACAGCCAAAAATAGTATAAAGCTGTTTGGACTATAAAGAAACGGGATGCTGTTTCCGCCCATTGCTGAAATGTTTTTGAAATCCCAAAGCTTAGCACAATAAAAAAGATGATCCACTCTAACGGAATGGATATGAAAAATAACAAATTTTTTAATTGTGAATAATTTTCTGACAGCTGCAGCTCCTCTGTCGTTAAAAACGTTTTCGGATCAGCAGCAGTACCTTCAATTCCCTTCGGCAGCTCATAACCCGTCCAGAAGAATAAATAGAAGTATAAAATCAAACCGTAAACTGCATATAATAAAATGATCGTTAGAAGACTCTTTTTCAAGCCGAATACCCCCTTGAGCTTAACTCCCTCCTTTAGTAGTTTAGATAAAAAAACATCGTAATAGAACTGCTTTTCCAAAATATTTAGAAAAAGAAGCTGTAAAAAGATAAAACGGCAATTGAACACATAACTACAAAAAAGACGTTGGCTCCGAAATAAGCAGCAATGAACGCTGTAAATGCACCGACTGCTCCAAACAGGAAATCCTCGTGAATAAAAAAGACCGAGGGCACGATCAATGCACCTAATGTTGCATATGGTACATTTTTTAATACATTTTGCCAAAACGGAGGGAGATGTAATTGACTGAAAATAACAAAAGGAAGCATTCGCGGTATGTATGTCACAACGCCCATTCCGATAATCAACCAAAATATTTGGCTATTCATCTTGCTGCACCTCTAATTTTCTAAAGATACATTCCACAACAACGGAAGAAAATAAGGACGACAATGCAATAGACCAGCCTATAGACAGCCGTCCGGTCGTCAATAAAACGGAATTTATCACTGCAGATAATAAAGCTAGTACGATAATTTTCCGATGTTTTTTTAATGAAGGAACCAATAAGCCGATGAATAGGGCATATAGAGCAATTCCCATGCTTTCCTGTAAGAAAGCGGGCAAATTTTCTCCAACTATATAACCGATTCCAGAATTGATCACCCAGCTGCTATATGCCATCAAGCATAGTCCAAACATATATGGTGCTGTGACCATTTCCTGTCTGACAGCCGCAACTGCATATGTTTCATCTGTTACACCAAAGCCGTACAGAGCTTTTATCCATATGGAGTCTTTCTCCACTTTCTCATTTAATGATGCTGACATAAGGAAATGGCGAATGTTTACAATGAAAGTTGTCATAATAATTTCCCATGCACCAACATGCGCAGCAATTAGGCTTAATGACATATATTGAGCCGCTCCTGCAAAAACGATTGCACTCATCATCACCGTTTCCGCAATCGAAAGTCCCGTTCTTTCAGCAAGAAGGCCGAAAGCGATGGCAACGGGGAAATAGCCGATGGCAATGCTGATTCCTGCTTGAATGCCTTGGATTAATTCCGATTTATATTTTGCCAATGCTGCCGAATGCAATCGGAATCACCTCCATTTCTAGTTTTCCGGATAATAAATGATCACATAATATTTAACTTTTTGATCCGTTATATTTTTATAATCATGCTTTTTGTCCGCTGCAAATCGGATCGCTTCCCCTTCGCAAACAACATAAGAAAATCCATCAATTACAACTTCTAAAGCTCCCTTTTGAATGATCAAAATTTCTTGCACCCCGTGCGCATGTTCATCCGATTGATGGACATGTCCAGGCTCTAAATGTGCTTCAAACACCTCAAACGGCTTGCCGATTTCAAACGTAAACATCGGGTATACTTTATACTTTTCATCATCATCAGATATAGCCGGTATGTTTGATAAAGATATTTTTTGAACGCTTGGCGCCTCCTCCTTCATCAAAGCGGAAAATGATACATGAAGTCCGTTCGCTATTTTCCACAGCGTGGAGACAGTCGGATTCGCTTCCCCTCTTTCAATTTGTGCCAGAATCGCTTTGGAAACGCCTGTCTTTTCAGACACCTTGTCGAGGCTTAGCGCCATCCTTTTTCGGATTTTACAAAAATTTTCCCCAATAATTTGCTGAATCGGCTTCATGTTTTCCTCCTTTTTTATGTTTTGTTTATTATATCATACATTTGTTTTATATATTGAACAAAATTGCATTTAAAAACCTCTCCCCTGAATGGAAAGAGGTAAATATCAGCTTAAGAGCACCCGGTCAGATACTGCATCTTGAATTTTGGCAAATTCGTCCATTAATTTCGGAATGGTCAGTTTTACTTTTTGTTCAGCAGATGCCTCAAAAATGATTTTTCCGCGATTCATCATCAGCAATCTGTTTCCTAGATCAATCGCCTGCTGCATATTATGTGTAATCATAATCGTTGTTAAATTATATTCTTCAATAAATTTTTTCGTAAGCGACAGGACGACCTCTGCGCGTGCGGGATCTAATGCGGCTGTATGCTCATCAAGCAATAATATTTTCGGTTTCGTAAATGTTGCCATCAAAAGCGACAACGCCTGTCTTTCCCCGCCTGACAGCAATCCTACTTTCGCATTTAAACGGTTTTCTAATCCAAGCCCTAAAAGCGACAGCTGCTCCTTAAAATAATTTTTCCGCTTATTCGTTACACCTCTGGCCAAAGTTCGTTTGTGAACACGGCCGTAAGCGATCGCCAAATTTTCTTCAATGGTCAACGTCGGCGATGTGCCTGACAACGGATTTTGAAACACTCTGCCGATATATTTTGATCGTTTATGCTCAGGAAGTGTTGTTATATTTACGCCGTCAAGCCAGACTTCCCCCTCATCGGGAAACAGCTTTCCAGCTATGATGTTCAGCAAAGTCGATTTCCCTGCGCCGTTGCTGCCAATAATCGTAATAAAATCGCCTTTTTCGACCTCTAAATGAATTCCATCTAAGGCGATTTTTTCATCCAATGACCCTTCGTTAAACACTTTATGAATGTGTTTTAGCTGAAGCAACTTGTTCACCCCGCTTTCTTACCAATTTTCTTTTTTTCTCACGCCGTTTTTCAAAATATCGCGGGATGATTAACGCCAAAATGACGATACAAGCTGTAATTAATTTTATATCGCCTGTTTCAAAAAAGTTAAATCTAAATGCAAAGGCGACTATGAAACGATAAATGACAGCACCGATTATAACAGCTAAGGTAGCCCGAACAATCGTCTTGCTGCCGACAATTGCCTCTCCAATAATAACGGAAGCAAGCCCGATCACAATCATTCCAATTCCCATATTGGCATCGCTGAAGCCATTATATTGGGCGACAAGCGCACCTGACAAAGCAACCAAACCATTTGACAATCCTAATCCTAATACTTTAAGAAAGTTTGTATTCGCCGAAAAACTTTTAATCATTTCTTCGTTATCTCCGACAGCTCTTATAGCAAGTCCGATTTCCGTTTTTAAGAAGTAATCAAGGATGAGCTTTAAAAAAGCGACCAATAACACCATTGAAATGATGACTGACCATGTGGTCGGGGAAAAAGAAATGACGCTCTTAACGGCTTGATCGATCGGTGCCAGCGCATCGGCCAGCTTTGAGAAAAGCGTTTCCTCCTGTAAAAGCGAAACATTCGATTTTCCCATAATTCGCAAATTAATGGAATAAAGAGCGATCATCATTAATATACCGGATAACAACGGATTAATTTTCCCATACGAATGTAAAATTCCCGTTAAGATCCCAGCTAGAAAGCCGACAATCATTCCGGCAATCGTCGCCATAACAGGATGAGCTCCGTCTATGATCATGACGGCTGCGACGGCAGCTCCAGTAACGAAGCTACCGTCAACCGTTAAATCTGGAAAATCTAATATTCTAAAAGATAAATAGACTCCGAGAGCCATTATTGCGTAAATAAGTCCCGCCTCAAGTGAGCCATATACTGCTGTCAGCATGTAAACACCCTTCCAAATTACTCAATAAACTCTGCTTCTTTGCTCCACTCGTCTAAAATCTTAACGTTCATCTCAGCTGCTGCTTTTTTATTAATGAGAAGCTTTAAGTTTTGCGGATATTGAACAGGCAGTTCAGACGGCTTTTTCCCTTCTGTTAAAATTTTTGCAGCCATTTCTCCTGCTTCATAGCCAATGTCATAATATTCAAACCCGTACGCAGCAAAACCGCCTTTTTTGACTGAATCTAATTCACCGACAAACAGCGGGATATCGTTTTCATTTACAACGGAAATGACCGAATCAAGCGCAGAAACAACGGTATTGTCAGTGATAATGTAAAAACAATCGACTTTGCCGACAAGAGATTCAGCAGCTTGTTTCACTTCAGCTGAAGTAGAAACAGAAGCTTCGACAATTTTCAAATCCGTTCCTTCTGTCGCTTTTTTAACAAGGTCAATTTGTGCAACAGAGTTTTGTTCGCCTGAATTATAGATCATTCCTATTCTTTTGCCATCTAAATATTGATCAATAAATTTCACCGTTTTCGGTATGGCATCAGGATGGGTATCAGTTGTTCCTGTTACATTCCCTCCTGGATTTTCCATCTCTTTCACAAGCCCGGCGCCGACAGGATCTGTTACGGATGTAAATACAATTGGAATATCCTTTGTAGCATTTGCTGCAGCAAGTGCACTAGGCGTTGCATTCGCAAAAATTAAATCGACGTTATCTCCGACGAAGTTATTCGCAATCGTTTGGGTATTCGATTGATCCCCTTGAGCGTTTTGAATATCATAATCTACATTTAACCCTTTATCTTTAATTGCTTGTTGAAATCCCTTCAATGCCTCATCCAGCGACGGGTGCGCTACAAATTGAGTGATACCAATTTTAAATGTTTCTTTCTTTCCTTCTTCACTATTGCTTTCGCTGCTGGACCCTTTGCTGCTTCCACAACCTGACAGCACGAGGAGCGCCATCAAAAAAATTCCTCCGATTGCTCCTATCCTAGTTTTCAAAATTTTCTTCCCCCTTTTTTACTTTTATGCTTTAAATTATAACAATATATTTTTGATTTTCAATTATTTTCTGACGAATTTTCCAAAAAAATAAGGATGCCAACATACTGCATCCTTACAGAAAATGGAACACTATTCTATCAAAATGAAGTTTGGAAGTAGCTTTAAGTTTATGAAATGTTCGGCAAAAGGCTGTCCCATAATTTTGCTAATATAATTTCTCTTTAATCAATATGTAACGACAACCCTGTTTTAGCCAGCTTGATCGATCCATTAAAAATCGTTTTAGCTTCTTCTATCAATTCTTCATGATTGCCTTTATGAGGCAAATGAGTCAGCAAAAGCTCTTTTACATTTGCTTCCTTAGCAATTGTCGCAGCTTCGTGGGAATTCATATGCCCAAACTTTTTGCCGTCTTCATTCGCATACATATTGCATTCGCATATAAGCAAGTCCGCATTTTGGCTGAATGGAATGAATTCATTTTTAAAGCTTGAATCTGCCGTGTATACAACCGTTTTATGTCCTGAAGTAAATCTCATGGCAAAACAGTCAACAGGATGATCTGTTTTTAAAAATGTAATCGTAAACGGACCGATCGAAATCGATTGATCAGGATCGTATGAAATTCCTTTTGTCACACTCAAATGTGTGAGTCTGTCAAATTCTTTTGTATCAAGGCTATGTCCGTAAATGGGCAAAATTTTGTTTGATTTTTGCAGCATGCCGGTAATTTGTCTTGCATATTGCAGCGGTCCAATATCTGCAATATGATCATGATGATAATGAGAAAGGATCACAGCATCTAAATCTGAAAGTGATACAAAATTTTGCAGTTGTGATAATACAGCACTTCCGCAATCAACTAACAGGTTAAACCCCTTTTCCTGAAATAAATAGCCTGATGTAGCCTCATTCGCTTCTGGATAGCCTCCCCAGAACCCTACAACTGTTACTTTCATCACCCTTATCCTCCTCAATAAGAAAAAATGTTTTAAAACAGTATTGACATTTTTAATTCTGTTATAATACAATGTTAATAACAACAGCACGGGGGGATAAAAAATGTTAGGACAAAAAATCACTGAATTTTTTAGAAACTTGCCAAGAAAAAAATGTATTGAATGCGGAAAAGAAATTGAAGAACAGCACGAATGCTACGGGAACAAATGCAATCATTGCTTACATGTAAAATAAATTTATTCAGGCAATTCTAAAAAGAATTGCCTGAATATTTTTTCTCTTCTCTTAACCTGTACTAATACACATTGTAATTGGCTAGCTTTGAAGAATCCCTTACAATTAATGTAAGAGGCAAAAGATGCACCTCTCTCTCTTTATACCGTCTCGTTTTTATTTTTTCCATCATCACTTCCATTGCTAAATGACCCATTTCTTTCACCGGCTGATTAACCGTCGTAATCATAGGCTCCATCAGTTCAGTTATAGCCTGATTGTCAAACCCGACGACCGCTAATTCTTCCGGGACACGGACGCCAAGTCTCTTTGACTCAGAAATCATCCCGGCTGCCACTTCATCAGAACCTGTGAAGACTGCCGTTGGAGCTTCAACCATCTCCATCATTTTCCTCAAGACATTTTTTCCGTCTTCAAATGTAAATACATTTCGGAAAATATATTGCTCAGGAAGGTACAATCCGGCTTCACGAAGTGCTTTTCGAAAACCTTCTTCCCTAGCTCTCGAAACATTACTGTTTACATTTCCGCAGCAAAAAGCAATTTTATTGTATCCTTGATCGATTAAATGCTTAGTTGCAACATACCCTCCGTAGTTTTGATCCATATGAATCATCGGGACATTTGCCTGTTCATCGAATTCGTTGCATAAAATAATCGGACCGTATTCTAAAAACGGCTCAACAGCCTCCCAGCCATTTAGCAATGTCGTCATAATCACTCCATCTACTTGTTTCGTTTTTAACAAGTTTAAATAGTCTAATTCTTTTTTTGCTGAATATAACGTTTGACAAACAATCAATTGATAATGGTATTGAGACGCAACGATTTCCAGCGATTCAACAAATTGTCCAAAAAACGGGTTCATAACCCTAGGAATAATGACAGCAATAATTTCAGTTTTTTGATTTCTTAAACTTCTAGCTGAAGAATTAGGTACATACCCTAATTGCTTCATTGCTTCTAGCACTAATTGTTTTTTTTCCTCCGATACGTAAGGCTGATTATTTATCACCCTTGAAACTGTCGTTTTCGATAAACCAGCCAGTTTTGCCACATCTTCAATTGTAGCCACTTTCATTCCTCCAAAAAATTTGGGATCCCTTGATTTTCTTTTGATTATAGATCAATGGTCAACAGATGTGCAATGAATTTTTTATATCTTTCCAGATCGCTTTTTCTAAAAAAACAGAAATGCTAACTTGTTCAACAAATATATATTTTCTTCAATTTGAATTGTCGGACTTTAAACAATGGGAACCAACCAAGGCGTTTTAAAGATCAGAAGTCGGAAGCGTCAAAACTTGCTAAAATGGATGCCTCCTCTGAAAAAATAAGAGACAAGCCTGCCTTTTAAGCTTGTCCCAAATGTAAAAATTGAAGAACATCTTTCACCGCTTTTTTACCTTGATCAATGCAGTCCGGGATCCCCAATCCTTCAAAAGAAGCACCCGTTAAATATATTCCGGGGTATTTTTGCCCCATAATACTTTTTATATTTCTTATGTTGTCAAGGTGTCCGACAATGTATTGAGGCATTGCTTCCCTCAATCTTGTAACAATAGAAAAAATCGGTTCTCCTTTTACCGGCATCAATCGATTTAAGTCATCCAAAACGGTTTGAATGATCACATCATCCGGCTCGTCAACAACCGCTTCATCTCCTGCTTTTCCAACATACGCTCTTAGCAGCGTTTTGCCCTTCGGAGCAGTATGCGGCCATTTTTTGTTGGTCCATGTACAAGCAGTAATCGTATAGCCGCTGTTTCTCGAAACAACAAACCCCGTTCCATCTGCGGGCAGCTGAACAGCTTCTTCCGGATAAGCCATTGCAACGGTTGCAACAGATGTTGAAGGCATTTTTTTGAAATAAGCGAGTGTTTGCTGCTCATTCGGAAACATAGATGGAATAGCATCATGCTGAGCGGTAATGACTATCGCATCCGCCTTGTCAACAGTTCCGTCAGATAATTCCAAATGGTAGAGATCATCTTCCTTTTTAATCTCCGAAACTTTTATTCCTTTTTTCACTACCGTATGATCCAATTGGCGTTCTATTGCTTCAACAATCGATTGCAAACCAGTTGAAACGGTTTGAAAAATCCCTTTATGTTGCTCCTGTTGTTGTTTTTGTTTAGACTTTTGCGCCTGCTTGGCCATTCCTAAAATTAAACTGCGATGCTTTTGTTCAATTTCATAAAAGTGCGGAAAGATTGCTAATAAACTTAAATTATAAATATCTCCTGCATAAATCCCGGAAAGAAGCGGTTCAATCAAATTTTCAACCACTTCGCTGCCGAGCCTGCGGCCAAAAAATCCGCCTAATGACTGATCTCCGTCCACTTTTTTCTTCGGCAGGAAAAGGTCAAACGAAGCCCGCAGCTTGCCAGTTAACGAAAACAAACCGGAGGTGGCGAAAGAAGCAATATTTGTTGGCACGCCCATAACCGCTCCTTTTGGGATCGGATGGAGCTTGTCGCCGACAAGGACAAAAGATTGCCCCACGTCATTGTTCACCAAATAATCTCCGAGCCCTACGTCCTTTGCAAGCTGCGTAGCGCTTTTTTTTCGCTCCAAAAAGGAATCCGGACCTCTTTCAATGATAAATCCGTCCCTTTTTATCGTTTCTATTTTTCCTCCTAATCGCGGCTTCGCTTCAATCAGCACAACATCTATTGGAAGATGATTTTTTTTAATTTCTGACTGCAAGTAGAACGCAACTGAAAGCCCAGTTATTCCCCCGCCAACAATTGCTACTTTTTTTCTTCCCATAAAATCTCCTTCTTATTTTGACATTCCTAAGTGTTTTAACACGACTGTAGCTAAACAATCGATGAATTCAGGTTTTGCATTCGGCATTTCTGGACGATAATAAGCTGCTCCAAGTTCGTCTGTTACTGCCTTGCACTCGACATCGTTATCGTATAGAACTTCCAAGTGATCAGCCACAAAACCTACTGGAGCATAAACAAACGTCCGGTATCCTTTTTGTTCAAACAGATCTCTTGTTAAATCTTGAACATCTGGTCCGAGCCACGGCTCCGGAGTATTGCCTTCACTTTGCCAGCCAACAGCAAAATGCTGCACTCCGGCTTCTTTTGCAATTAATTCAGCTGTTTCTTGTAATTGATCTGGGTAAGGATCCCCTAATTGAACAATTTTTTCCGGCAGACTGTGTGCTGAAACAATTAATACAGCTTTTTCCCGTTCTTCTTCAGTCATTTTCGCGTACGTTTCTTTTATTTGTTTAGCCCAATATTCAATAAATTTCGGTTCTTTATACCAGCTTTCGATAGAAGTGATGGAAGGCCCTCCGAGTTTTTTTGCAATTTCCTTTGCCCTGCCGTTGTACGACTTAATGCTAAAGGTCGAATAGTGCGGAGCTAAAACGATGCTGACCGCCTCAGTGATTCCATCTTTATTCATTTGTTCAACTGCATCTTCAATAAACGGCTCAATATGTTTTAATCCTAAATACATATGGAATTCTATTTCATTTTGAATTTGATTTAAATGTTTTTCTAAGCCTTTCGCTTGTTCTTCTGTTATTTTAGCAAGAGGAGAAATGCCTCCAATCGCCTTATATCGTTCTTTTAAATCTTCCAGACTTTCTGGATCAGGCTTTCTTCCATGGCGAATGTGGGTGTAATAGCGTTCAATATCCTCTTCTTTATATGGTGTACCATATGCCATCACTAACAAACCCATTTTTTTCTTCGACATTACGTGCACCTCCAAAATTCAAGTTGATCATTTTATTCGATCTATTTTTGCGTATAATCATGAATAAATTCCGTTAATTTTTTTAAGGTTTCCGGTTTTACTTGTGGAAAGACGCCATGTCCAAGATTAAAAATAAAACCTGGCTGTTTCATTCCTTCTTCTAAAATAGCCTTTACCCGTTCTTTCACAAAATCCCACGGCGCAAGCAAAACTGCCGGATCAAGATTTCCCTGCAATGTTTTGGAAATCCCCATTTCTCTGGCAGCAGAAATCGACAGACGCCAATCTAAACCGATCACGTCTAAAGGCAAATCATTCCATTCTTTTACTAAATGTCCTGCTCCCACTCCAAACATAATAAGCGGCGCCTCTTTTTCCTTTAATTCCGAAAAAATGCGGTTCATCACCGGCTTAATATAATATCGATAATCAGAAGCATTTAATGCTCCGACCCATGAATCAAAAATTTGCACCGCTTTAACCCCTGCGTCAATTTGCGCTTTCACGTATGTAATGGTCATATCGGCAAGCTTTTCCATTAAAAGAAACCAAGCTTCTGGTTCAGCATACATGAATGCCTTTGTTTTGTTATAATTTTTGGAAGGGCCTCCCTCAATCATGTAGCTGGCAAGAGTAAATGGTGCTCCGGCAAATCCAATCAACGGAACATTCAGCTGCTCATTGACTAAAAGCTTAATCGTATCTAAAACATATGGAACATCTTCCTCAGGATGAATTTCACCAAGTTTTTTTACATCCTCCAGCGACCTGATCGGATTTTCAATAACAGGCCCTGTTCCCGCTTTAATTTCAACTTGAACTCCAAGGGCAGGCAGCGGCGTCATAATATCTTTATATAAAATTGCGGCATCAACCCCGTACTGCTCGACAGGAAGTCTAGTGACATATGCACAAAGCTCTGGTTGATGTGTAATTTCAAATAAGCTGTATTTTTCTTTTAACGCCCGGTATTCAGGCTGGGATCTCCCGGCTTGCCTCATATACCAAACAGGAACATAGTCCGCCGCTTCGCCTCTGCACGCTTTTAAAAAAGTATCATTAAAGCTTTTCTTCCTATCCATGTAAATCCCCCTTTAAAAACGATTCCTTTCTAATACTCTTTTTAAACTATACCTCTTCCCGTGCCCGATTGTATAGGAATATAAGGGAAATGTCATAAAATCGACGAAAGATCTTTCCAGCATTTTGTTATTCCCAGCGCGGGCTGACAAAATCAGTACCTTCCCCTTCCTGATGGGTTTGCGGATTATAAGGGACAACTTGATAAAAATGCTCTGAAAAAATGTTAATATACGGTATTTCATATTCTCCTTTTCCCTTTACAGATCCGACCAATTTCTTGCTTTCTCCGCTTCGTTCATAAATTCGGTATACGACCCGGTCATCATCTTGAGCAGGCCATTTTAATGTCACTTTAAATAATTGAAGTGCGTGAAATTGATATGTGGCGGAAAGCGAAGGGATTCGTGAAAGCCTGATTGGTTTTTCTAAATCTTTCACTTTTTTCGGAATCGTAAAGGATGTTTTTTCCTCAAATTTCAAACCGCTTAAAATATTTTTAAACATTTTCGTTGGATAATCGCTCCCACCCTTTAAAAAATGTTCTTCATCTGTCTGGTCATATCCGATCCACACTGCCCCCGTCACGTCAGGAGTATATCCGACAAACCATGCATCCATCACGGCGCCCTTTTTTCCAGGAAATGATGTCGTACCCGTTTTTCCAGCTAAAGCTCCTTCATATTGTCCCGCTTTGGCAGTTCCTTCTTTAACAACCTGCTCCAGCATCCTCGTCATATTCCACGAGGTTTGCGGAGAAAAAACTTGATATTTTTGTTTTTTTACTTCTGCCACTACATCGCCGTTGGCATTCACAATTTTTTGTATGAAATACGGCTTGCTGTATTGACCATTATTGGCAAAAGTTCTGTATGCATTTGCCAAATCAAACGGCGACACGCCGTACTTTAGTCCTCCTAAAGCAATCGCCAGTCCTTTATCCTCAATATAAATCCCGTTTTTCTCTAAATACTCTTTGCTTTTATCGATTCCAAGCTTATCGAGCACCCATACAGAAGGAGCATTTTTTGAATGAATGAGCGCATCATACATGGTTACATGTCCATCATAACGTCCATCGTAATTGCTTGGAGAGTATCCTTTATAATCCAATTTCTCATCTTTTAGAAGAGAATAAGGCTGAAAAAGTCCTTCCTCCATTGCCGGAGCATACACAGCTATCGGCTTAAACGTTGACCCCGGCTGGCGCTTCGCTGTCAATCGATTAAATCCTTTGGAAACATAATTTCGCCCGCCGATCGCAGCGAGCACACCGCCTGTTTTATTATCTAATAAAATAAAAGCGCCTTGAGCATCATCTTTCGTACCTTGAAAATAAGCCTTTTCTTTAAAAACTTTGAATGCTTTTTCCTGAACATCGATATTGATCGGAACGGTAATTTTATATCCGCCTTTTAGGAGTTCTTCATTTGAAAGATGATACTTATTTTCCGCTTCCTCAAATACCATGTCAATATAGGCGGACAGCCAAGGCTTATCTTCCGTTTTATGAATATTCAGACCTAATGTTTTCCCCTGGCTTCTGACAGCTTGCTCCGGAGAAATATAGTTTTCGCGCTCCATTAAGGTTAATATCGCATTTCTTCTTTCTAAGCTTTTTTCTGGGTGCAAAATCGGAGAATAGGCTGCTGGAGCCTTCGGCAGGCCGGCTAGCAGCGCCCCTTCTTCAATAGTCAGTTCAGAGGCATCTTTATTGAAAAAAAATTTTGATGCAGACTGGATGCCGTATACGCCATGTCCAAAATAGATTTGATTCAAATACATCTCTAAAATTTTTCTTTTGCTATATTTCTGTTCAAGATAAATGGCAATGATAGCTTCTGTCATTTTTCTCAAAACCGTTTTATCGTTTGTTAAAAAAACATTTTTGGCGAGCTGTTGGGTGATTGTACTGCCGCCCTCTACTTTTTTGAAAGCAGCAATGTCCTTGAACAGCGCCCTTGAAATTGCCCGAAAATCAATGCCGTGATGCTCATAAAACCTTTTATCTTCAACAGCGATGAAAGCATTTTGTACATGCTTCGGAACTTTATCAATATCGATGATCTCTCTGTTTTCTAAATATAATTTCGTAATGGGCCGTCCTTCTTGATCGATCAAAGAGGTCGCAGAATGCAAAACAAGCTTTTTTTCATCCACAACGATAGCGCCTATCCAAATCATGGCAAAGTATGCGATAATACTTAACACAGCAGCAGCTAAAACGATTCCCGAGATCATCTTTATTTTTTTCAACAATGTTTTCACCTCTGTTTAACTCCCATAATTAGTATTGTATAATTTTGGATACAGTATGTAACATGTTTAACTTTTTTCGCAAATTATCAAGTGATTTTCGTGCGAGGTGACTGTTATGAATGTTTATATAGCTTTCGGCACTATTGAATATTTAAGCAAAATCAAAAAAAATAATCTAGCAGAATGCATGTTATTCATGCATGACGGTGAAAGCGCCGTCCTTATGCATGAAACAAAAGGAACAACAATTTTTAAAGAACCCAAAAAATATGAAATTATTGATAAAAGAGGAAGCATCTGCAGCGATGGAGGGTTTGCCGTGTTTACCTATATATCTGTTACAGATGAAGGAAAACCTCTATTTGAACAGCAATTTAAAGAGCTATCTCGATTCATTGAAAGCCATTCGGGCTTTGTTGCCTTAAGAGTTCTCCGCCCTCTTTTCAAAAACACTTATATCATTTTCACTTTATGGGAGACAGAACAAGATTTTAACAAATGGGATCAAAACGAAGCTTTTGCTAACCACTTTAAAAAAGCTTTAGGGATGAGCGATAAACTCATTTTTCCTTCTCCACTCCGAGTAAAGAAATATTATATTGTAAAAGATGAGAAGGAATGATTTAAAATGGAAAGAGAGAAGAATGGATCAAAACATGCAAAAATCGTTGAAACGGCTAAATACATTAAGCCTCATTTAATTTTAAAAAAATAAAGGGGAGAGGCGGAAAATATGACTTTATTATCAGTAGATCAGATTACCGGCGGGTACACAAATAAGCCTGTTTTAAAAAATGTTTCATTCACTGTAAACGAAAATGAAATGGTCGGTTTAATTGGATTAAACGGTGCGGGGAAAAGCACAACGATCAAGCATATCATCGGTTTGATGGAGCCAAGTGACGGGACTATTAAAATTAACGGCAAAACATTTCAGGAAGATCCGGTGCAATATCGAAAGCAATTTAGTTTTGTTCCTGAAACCCCTATTTTATACGAAGAAATGACGTTATTTGAGCATTTGCAATTGATGGCTATGGCGCACGGGATCAGTGAAGAGACATTTAACGAGCGGCTCGATCCTCTTTTAAAAACATTTCGAATGGAAAAGCAGTTGAAATGGTTTCCGGCACATTTTTCTAAAGGGATGAAACAAAAGGTCATGATTATGTGCGCTTTTTTAGTTCAGCCATCCCTTTACATAATTGATGAACCGTTTGTCGGGCTGGATCCGTTAGCCATTCACGCCCTGCTTGATCTCATGAATCAGGCGAAAAAACAAGGTGCTGGCATTTTAATGTCAACCCACATTTTAGCAAATGCAGAACGGTTTTGTGACACTTTTGTGATTTTGCACAACGGAACCGTCCGGGCTCAAGGAACTAAACTTGAGCTGCAGGAGCAATTCAATATGCCTGGTGCAACATTGGACGATCTTTATATTCGGCTGACAAAGGAGCAAGACGATGAGATCAATCAATGATATTTGGCCTGCCCGTTTGGCAGCACATATAAAAGAAACACAAACATACTTGCGTTATATGCTGAACGATCATCTGCTTTTAGTGATTATGTTTTTATTAGGCGGAGGAGCCTATGCGTATCAGCAATGGCTTGATCAACTCCCACCTCATTTTCCATCAGCATTCTTAATGGCACTCTTGTTAGCATTAACGGTAACTTTTTCGCAAGTGCGCACGTTGTTAAAAGAACCTGACATCATCTTTTTACTGCCTATGGAAAAAGGATTAAACCATTATTTTCAGCGTGCTTTTATATACAGCTATATCCTTCAGACTGTCCAAATGATCGTATGCCTAATCATTCTTGCACCTTTATATTTTCAAAGCGGTGAAGGTGAAGGCATCAACTATTTATTCCTTATCTTCCAGCTTACGGTTATTAAATATTGGAATTTGTGGATTCAATGGAAAATGACGCATTTTCCGGAGCGGTTATCCCAGATAATGGATAAGTTTGTCCGATATGCTGTCAATTTCACGGTAATTTATTTGGCTGTTAAGGAAAGCATACTGTCCCTGTTTATTTACGGCATGATGGCATTGGTAACCATTTATTTCTTCAAGATAACGAGGAACAAAACGCTGCAGTGGGAATTTTTAATTTTGCAGGAAAATCGCAAATTGCAATCATTTTATAGATTGGCCAATATGTTTACTGATGTGCCGAAACTGAAGGCTGAAGCAAAAAGACGGAAATGGATGGACTGGATTTTGTCTTTCATCCCTTACAAGCAATCAAATGTATTTTTATATATGTTTTCCAGATCCTTCATTCGTTCAGGAGATTATTTCGGATTGTTTATCCGCTTATTGATGATCGGTGTTATTGTCAGCATCTTTTTGCCTTTGTCACTTGTATCTTGCATCATTTTGCCGGCAGCTGTTCTCTTCCTAACCGGAATTCAATTAACGAGCTTATACAAGCATTATGATGCTCTTTTTATCGCTGACTTATATCCAGTTCCACAAAATGTAAAGAAAAAAAGCTTTTTACGCCTTCTTTTTACCATTCTTTTCATTGAGCTAGCCGTTCTTACCATTGTTTTATTAACGCAAACGAATATTTTATTTGTCGGCGTCCAACTGGCAGTCAATGCGTTATTTGCATATGTTTTTGTTTATATGTACTTTTCGGGAAAGTTTTTGGCACGATAAAGGAATGGAACGGAACGGAAGAATCTTCTTGGACATCTGTTTTTTATCGTTTTTCATGGACGGTTTGAATAAACTTTATGGCATTTAAGGAAGCGTCCTAATTTATTTTCAACAGGAAGCTCTTTTTCATTTGGATCGTGAGGAAAAGCGTTCATTTTCCAAGCTAATCTGTTTTGACAGATGGCTGCGAATGCTAAAAACATTTCACAAAGCCAATCTTCTCTTACGGCGCCGGATTGTTTTTTTAGAGCAAACGGTTTTTTGACTTAACGCTTTTGGCTTATGCCGCCAATTTTTTAAAAAAAATTTCATGACAATGCTGAGAGCTTCCCGAGGAGTTAAACGCCTTTTGATGTTTATCATCAAAAAACGCTCAATTTTTTTTATTTTACACAACATAAAAAATAAATTAGTGGGTATGCTATTGACTGAAGAGGGTGACCACACACTTAAACAGGTGTTTGTCATTAAAATTTTTTCATGTCGTGTTCTAACAAAAGTTTAAAGTGTCAAAAAGGAATACCATTCATTATTTGAAAATGGGGTGTTGACGAAAGACACTTTTAAATCGCTTTTTTAACATGTGCATTGAAACCCCTCTTCAAAGGAACGGACTTATGTTCGTTCCTTTTTATGTTTTCTTTCATTTTCAACACGTGGTAAAATAAAGAAAAAAATGGCGGGGAGTGTTATTATGAGCGATTGCATTTTTTGTAAAATTATTAACGGAGAAATTCCTTGTGCAAAAGTATACGAGGATGAACACGTTCTAGCTTTTATGGATATTATGCAGGTAACGAAAGGACATACACTCGTCATCCCAAAAGTACATAAAGAAAACGTTTTCGAGCTCACACCTGACATCTCAAGAAACTTTTTTGAAGCTGTTACGAAGGTCGCAAAGGCGGTAAAAAAACAATTGAATCCAAAAGGATTAAATTTAATCAATAACAATGGCGAAGAAGCCGGTCAAACAGTGTTTCATTACCATATGCACATAATTCCTCGGCACGGAAAAGAAGATGGTTTAGGCATAGTATGGAAATCCCATCAAAATGATTATACTCCAGAAGATCTTGCACAGCTTGCTGAAACAATAAAAGGCGGATTGCAATAAAAAATAAACGGCTAAAGGATCCTAACAACAGGATCCTTACTGTTTTCTAACCGACACAAAATTTTTTATTTCCCCTCTCCTTTTTTCATGATAGGATGTTTTTATAAATGTGTTAAAAGGAGGACGAATCGTGGATCGAGTATACAATTTTAATGCAGGACCAGCAGCTATACCAGTCGAAGTATTACAAAAAGCTCAAGGCGAGCTGTTGAATTTCAATCATACAGGCATGTCCGTCATGGAGCTGAGCCATCGGAGCCAGGCGTATGATGAGGTTCACAACAATGCCAAGAGCTTATTGAAAGAATTGCTTAATATCCCTGATTCGTATGATGTGTTATTTTTACAAGGCGGGGCAAGTCTGCAATTTGCCATGATCCCGATGAATTTTTTGAATAATGAAAATATCGCCTATTATATTTTAAGCGGAGCATGGTCTGAAAAAGCGTTAAGCGAAGCAAAAAAATTTGGTGAAACAAATGTGTTGGCATCAAGCAAAGAGTCAAATTACACACACATCCCAAAACAATTCGAGGCAAATTCGCTCCAAAATGCTGCGTATTTGCATATTACGTCAAACAACACAATTTTTGGGACGCAATGGCATGAGTTCCCAAGCACGAATGCACCGCTGATTGCGGATATGTCCAGCGATATTTTGAGCAGAGAGCTGAATATCGAACAGTTCGATCTCATTTACGCAGGGGCGCAAAAAAATCTAGGACCTTCCGGAGTCACTGTTGTCATCATTAAAAAAGATCTAATTGAAAAAGCAAATAAAAATGTACCAACTATTTTGAGCTATCAAACACATGCAAGCAAAAACTCTTTATATAACACTCCACCGACCTTTGCCATTTACATGCTTTCTCTAGTGTTGGAATGGGTAAAAGAACAAGGCGGAGTAGCTGAAATTGAACGCAGAAACAAACAAAAAGCTCAAATATTATATAACGCTATAGACGAAAGCGATGGCTTTTACAAAGGACATGCAGAAAAAGAAAGCCGTTCATTCATGAACGTAACATTTACGCTGCCGTCTGATGAATTGACAAAAGCGTTTGTTCAAGAGGCAAAAGAAAATCGATTAATAGGTCTATCCGGTCATCGTTCTGTCGGTGGCTGCCGTGCATCCATTTATAATGCGGTAACGATTGAAGCATGTGAAAAGCTCGCCCAGTTTATGAAAGAATTCAGAAAAAAACATTAAAAGCCTATCCTAACTTTAACGATCATACGCTATAATAGTGGAAAGTTTATTAAAGATGAGAACAGAAGAGGAGAGTTTAGAGATGAGAACGAAAGAATTAGTCATTTTATCTTTATTTGTCGCCATCGGCGTTGCTCTTCATGCGATTGTGCCGCCCATATTTAACGGGATGAAGCCGGATATGATGCTGTTGATGATGTTTTTAGGAATTTTCTTGTTTCCTGGGATGACAAACGCCGGTCTGCTGGGCATTGCAACTGGCATATTATCCGGATTGACAACCAGTTTTCCCGGCGGACTCGTTCCGAATATTATTGATAAAATTTTGACGGCATTTTTAATATATTTTCTATTTCTAGCCTTAAAACCACTCAAACAAGCAATAGCAAGGGCGGGAATTTTAACAGTCATAGGAACATTAATTTCCGGCACAGTGTTTCTTTTAGCAGCGCTCTTACTTGTAGGTCTCCCAGGAGGCGCCGGATTTACTGCATTGTTCCTTGCGGTTGTATTGCCGGCAACAGTTATCAATACAATTGCAATGGTGATTATTTATCCCATTGTTGAAAGCATTCTTAAACGTTCTAACGTTCTATCAGAAAATAAATAAAACAGATTGACCCGATCTATGATCGGGTTTTATTATTGTATATAATAAAGAAGAAAAGCTATTAAAAGTGACGTTAATCCGCCAATCGCTAAAACTGACGCCCTCTTTTTCAGAAGATGTTTTGGAGGATATGAACTCGCAGAATTGGCTAACTTCAAATTATAAAAAGCTCCTACAAGAAACAACATGCTAATGATAAAAAATAAAAAAATAACACCCGCCATAATTTCCCTCCCTTACTTTTAGTTTATGCATCTTCAACTAAGGCTATGTTTTTATTGACGGATTTTGAAAACAAGGAACTATAGGAGTGGTAAAAATGTCAAAAGGCAAATCTTTTCTATATGGATTTTTCGTCGGCGGTGTTGTTGCCGGAGCAGCTGCACTGATTACGGCTCAAGCGAGAAACGGCAATGTTTTAAAAAAGACAAGATGCAATTTGCATAAGCTTGAAAACATATTTGGAGACTTGAAATCTGATGGGAAATCGTTAAAAAAGCAAATCGCACAATCAGCGAAAGAAGGCTTGCAAATTGCTAAAGAAGTCGCTGCAGATGTCAATCGGTCCATTCAAGCATGGCAGATGGAAATTGATCCGAATAAAAAAAATTTGGAGCTGCATGTAAAAGAGATTAAAGATAAATTAACAGAGCTAGAAGATCAAATCAAAAAAGAAAGAAACTAACGCTTCAAGTTTGCGGAAGCCTTTTACAATTAAAAATATTAAACATGTCAAAGAATTGGCAGGGTGTCAATTCTTTTTTGCTATAATTTATAATCATGAAAAATTGTTACAGTATAGAAAATCTTGATCGTTCTCATCATTCTTCGCAAAATTTATTACCGCTTCTATGTGTACTATTTTTAGTGTTTCACTATTTATTTAAAAATTTCGTAAATTACATCTTTATAAATCTTTATTTTATTGGCATAATAGAAGATATTAAAAATGTTAGTATTATACAAAGTAGGTGGAAAAATTGAAGAGATCGCTCGACAGCTATACGATAAAAGATGCACTTCTGTTCAGCCAGCGTGTCGCTCAGCTAAGCAAAGCGCTTTGGAAATCCATTGAAAAGGATTGGCAGCGCTGGATTAAACCATATGATTTAAACATCAATGAACATCATATATTATGGATCGCCTATCATTTAAAAGGAGCCTCGATCTCAGAAATCGCAAAATTTGGGGTCATGCACGTATCGACGGCATTCAACTTTTCGAAAAAATTAGAAGAACGCGGTTATTTAAAATTTTCCAAAAAAGAAAATGATAAAAGAAATACTTACATACAATTAACAGAAAAAGGAGAGGAAGTGCTGCTTAAGCTTCTTGAAGATTATGATCCATCCAAAAACACCGTTCTGAAAGGCGCGCTTCCGCTGCAAAATCTATACGGAAAATTTCCTGAAATGATCGAAATTACAGCAATTATCCGAAACATTTACGGAGACGATTTCATGACAATTTTTGAACGCTCATTCAATAATATCGAAAATGACTTTGTCATTGAAGACGGAAAAATCAAGAAAAAGAAAGATGTGGAGGAACATTCTTATTTAAAAACTACAGTGAATCAATAGTTCGTTTTAAGTCTTTCATTAATTCAGTATACAGCCCTTGTAAATAAAGGGCATCGATCGTTTCATTGACATCCAGCTTTGGCGTCAGCTGTCCGGCAAAAAGCGTAAGGAGATTTTCAAAATATACAAATCCTTGCGCTTTTTGCTCCTTATGCTCCTTTGCTAATTCATCGCATATGCGAAAAACCTCTTCTATTTCCTCCTTCATAAGCCCTTTTTCCATCACGAGCTTGTAGAAAGGATACATTTCAATATTCATCATTTTCATAAACAAAGACATATAATATTCTAGAGTTTCCAGTCTTCTTTCTAAATCTTTCATTCCATCACATCTTTCTTCGGTTCATAATGGGGGCTGAAAACTCCCCAAAAATTTCCCATAACCCTATCTTTTTTGTCATTATTTTGATATTGTAATAGGTATGAATGGAAGGGGGGATTTCAAATGCTATTATATTTTATCATTTTTGCCGTCTTCATTCTATTTTATATAAACAAACTGACAACTGCTCTTTGTTCCATTCGTGAACTCCCTGAAGAAAAACAGTCAAACGTATTCCGCACCATTAATGTCTTAATTACCATTTTACTAATTTCATCATACATAGAAATTTCCTTTACTTAAAAGTTTTTTTACTTCATTAAAAAAGCCGGCAGAAAACCTCTTCTGCCGACTTTTTTGAAACCATTAATAGATCCAAGCAGCACCAACAATAATTAGTAAGATGAACAATACAACGATTAACGCAAAGCCTCCACCATATCCTCCGCTCATCACGACACCCCCTTTTTGTGTCTTTACGTTATCGTATGCACTGTTCTTTTTTTCGCATAGGCATTTGTCCTTCTTACTGGAATTTTCTTAACCCAAATTCGAAACGATTTTTCCATTACTTGGACAAACAGTTGCAAATCATATAGTTTCATGTCAAAATGTGAGTATATTTGTTTTAGATAGACAAAAAAAGGTAGGAGTTGTAAAGTATGAAAAAATTTGCATTAGCGGTTATCGCAACGGCCAGCTTATTCGCTTTGAATGCATGTTCAAACGGTGCAAATGATGCGGTCGTTGAAACAAAAGCCGGAGATATTACGAAGGACGAATTTTATGAAGCATTGAAAAACCGTTTTGGTAAAGATGTTTTACAAGAACTTGTGCATGAAAAAGTATTAAGCGAAAAATTTAAAGTCTCCGACAAAGAAATTGATGAAGAGCTCGAAAAAATGAAACAGCAGTACGGCTCCCAGTACGATTTAATTGCTCAGCAATACGGAGACAAGGTTTTGAGACAAATCGTGAAGGTCGACTTGCTACGCAAGAAGGCAACAGAAGCGAATATTAAAATTACAGATAAAGATTTAAAAGAATATTATGATTCATTGAAAGGAAAAGTACGCGCCAGCCACATTTTAGTGGAAGATGAAAAAACAGCGAAAGAAGTAAAAGAAAAACTTAATAAAGGCGAAAAATTTGAGGATTTGGCAAAAGAATATTCGATCGACGGATCTGCCTCCAACGGAGGAGATCTTGGATGGTTTGGCAAAGGCCAGATGGTGAAAGAATTTGAAAATGTGGCATTTAAATTAAAAGAAGGAGAAATCAGCGATCCTGTTAAAACAGAATACGGTTACCACATTATTAAAATCACTCAGACGGTAAAACCATTCGAAGAAATGAAAGACAGCCTGAAAGAAGATGTCAAAAAACAGAAAATATCTGATCCGTCATTGATGCAGGAAGCTATTGACAAAGCAATTAAAAACGCAGATGTAAAAGTAAACGACAAAGATCTAAAAGATTTGTTTGAAACCCAAAATTAACATATGGCATATAGAAGAAAGGGGGACTAAAAGCAAAGCTTCGTCCCCCCTTTTTAGCATTCAAAACATGACAGCGTATATAAATGTTTTTTTATCAACCTGCACCAGCTTTGCCGGGTTGACAATGGATCTTTTTATCCGGATTAAAGCAGCTCACGTTTTGTCTGATGTCTTTTGACTGTTTGATGATGTTTTTCCGAAAATCGTCGCGCTCCCGCTGGTCGGATAGAGGAAATTGAAAGCATAGTAGAAAAGCTGACACAATTTAGTTTCTAATTTGCAGATGTCATCTTTTCTTTCGCTCGCTTTTCTTTTTCTTTTTTCATTCTTTCGATATATACATTTCCTTCCCGCTCAATAAAAATTTCTTCTATTTCTTTGTCTTTTTTAGCTGTTTTATATGCCATATATGCACTAAAAATAATTCCAACAATACATAAATATACCCACCACGGCAGAAACGTCATTCCATCTCCTCCTTGCATAGACAAGCTTTTTTATTTCATTTTATGCAAGGGGCTCTATATTATGATTCTCTATCGATGAAATGACGGTTTATAGAATGAGCGATTGTCCAGAGCGAAAATCCGTTCCGTAAATTCTCCCGGCTTGACTCGTTCAAGCGCCCGGTCCAGCATGTTCATTTTTGCATCGATATTATCAATATGATGGAGAATTTCCGCTTCCTTAACCATCGGCATTTTCGGACTTCCCCATTCCGGTTTCCCGTGATGGCTTAATACCATATGCTGCAAAATGACGACCTCTTCGCCGGAAATCCCAAGTTCCTTCGCTGCTTCTCCAATTTCGTTTACCATGATGGAAATATGCCCAAGCAAATTCCCTTCAACTGTATAAGAAGTGGAAATGGGGCCCGACAGCTCAATTACTTTGCCAAGATCATGAAGTATGACCCCGGCATATAATAAATCCTTGTCTAAACTCGGATAAAAGTCAGCAATCGCTTTGGCAAGGTCAAGCATGGAAACAACATGATAGGCAAGGCCTGATACATATTCATGATGGTTTTTCGTCGCCGCCGGATATAAGAGAAAAGCGCTTTGATGCTTGTTCATCAAGAATCTTGTTATCCGTTGAATGTTTGGATTTTTCATTTCAAATATGTACTTCGTAATTTTTTCAACCATTTCTTCTTGAGATAATGGCGCTCTTTCTACAAAATCCTGTACATTTAAATTTTCATGCGGCTCTGCCAATCGGATGTTGCGGATTTTCAGTTGATTTCTTCCCCTGTAATGATGGATATCGCCAAATATTTTAACAATCTGTTGAGGCAGATAATTTTCTTCATCTTCTTTGCTCACATCCCATAGTTTTGCTTCAATTTCCCCGGAACGGTCTTGCAAAATTAACGTTAAAAAAGGTTTTCCATTGCTTGCAATACCTTTTGTTACTGATTTTATCAGCAAAAAAAGATCTACCTGCTCCCCAACATTGTAATGAATAATTCCTTTAGCCATCGTATTCTCCTTCCACTTTCCGCCTCGTAACTTATAGTATAGCATACGAACCAAATGTGCGACGGTCTGACAAATATATTTTATAAGTAAATGATTTCTTCGTCTTGAAAGTAAGATAATATATGCTGATGGCAAGTAAACAGCAGCATTTGATGATGATCCGACAGCTGTCTCATGATACTCACAATATTTTTTATGCGCAAATGATCAAAATTCACAAAGCTGTCATCGATCATTAATGGAAGATGAATTCTCTTTTGCATGCTTTCTGCCAGCGCAAACCGGATCGCCGTGTACAGTTGTTCAGCTGTTCCTTGACTCAGTTCTTCAGCCGTAAAAACAAGCCCGTCTTTCCTTTTCACTGAGAAAGAAGGCGAACCCTCCGCCAGATAAATGTTTTCGTATTCCCCAGACGTTGCTATTCGGAAAAAATATTCCATTTTATGCAACAACTTCGGCATTTTTTCATTTCGAACATAATTCGTCGTATGTTTCAGCATCTCTCTTGCCACTGCCATTGCCGCCCATTTTTTCGCAAGCTTTTTTGCTGCAGAACGCTTCATTTCAAACGAATATTTCAACTCAGAATATAGACCTGATAGTTCTATTTTTCTAATCTCTATTTCTGTTTCCGCTAATTTCTTCCGGATAGAATCCTTCATTTTTTCGAGTTCTTCTTCTTTTTCCTCAAGAAATGTTTCTCGCTCTTTCAAAGCCCTCTCATTTTGATAATCGTTCATATCACTTGATGTCAATAATCCTTTCGTTCGCAGCTGCCCTTCAATCCAGTTTAATTCGGTTTCGATTTTTTCTTTCTCTTTTTTGAGCATTCCTATTTTTCTATATTCTTCCTCGCTTGCTGCTCCGGCTGACTGAAACAGCTTCTCTAATTCTCTTTCAATGCTTTGAAAGGTCAAACGAAATTTTGTTTTTTCCTCTTGAACCTCTTTTAGCTGCTTCATCAATGCCTCTTTTTGCGATCGTTTCTTTATATTTTCTTCCATTATTCTTCTCAGTTCTGAATAGCGTTTCTCAATTGAGTCGGCACGAATGTTATAATATTCACACAAAGGCTCAAACTTTTTTCTAAACTGATTTAAGTTTTCTTCATACAAACGAACTTTTTCCTCTAACATTCTTTTTTCTCTTATCAGCTTTTGACAGCTTGCGATGCGTTCAAACTGCTCAAGCAATTGTGATCCTTCGGCTTCTTTCGGAAGTTGAAAATGTTCATAAAACGGGAAAATTAAATGTTGCAATTGATACTTTTCATGTTCCCATTCATCATATAACGAAAGAATCCGTTCATAAGCTTGTTCTTTACCTTTATAATTCATCTTTTCGATCTCAATTTTTTGGCGGACTTGCTGATCCTTCCATAATATTTCCTTAATATGCTTCAAACGCAACGTTCTTTCCAAGATTCGGGAATCATTTTGTTTATCAAGTTTTTTCACAAGCTGTTCATGCTCATTTTGTAAATGCTTTAACAGCTCATCATCCTGTGGACGGAAGAAAAAGAAAACAATGATGAATGGAAGAAACGCTGTTAAAAACAGCCAATTCTTATAAACGAACGAAAGAACAATGGCAAACGCAAAAACAGATAGCAAAGATACAGTGAGAATTTTCCATTTTTTTAATTTTTCCCGATTCTTTTTTTCTCTTTCATTGATTTTTGCTTTTAACTGGGCAATCTGCTCTTTTAAATAATGTTTGTCGGCCGTTTGCGCCATTTCTTGTTCTATGGCTGACTGCTCCTCTATTAATCTTTCCCTTTCAGATGGATCAAGCAGAAAAGATTCGTATTCTTTTATGCGGCGCTCACATTCTTCCAGCGAATATTGGGCACGCTCATATTGTTCATCGAGAAGCTTTTTTCTTTGAAATAATTGTTCATATTTCTTCGCAGCATCCTTTATTTTTTCCTTCATGCGAACAGATGTGTCGATTTTTTTTATAGCATTTTCATCTTGATGGCCGAAAATATAGATGAGCTCCTCATGAATCTGTCCTTCCAGCATTTGTTGTTGAACAATGAAAAGTTTTTGTTCTTCTAATTGTTTTTGGATGAGGGGAAATTGACTTTTTAATTCCTCAAATATTGTCTCGTCAGCTGGACGGCCGTCGATCTTCAAGGCTGATAAGGAATCCTCGATCCCCTTTTCTTTTTCCTGCACCCTTCCCAGCTGTTCTAAAACTTCGTCTCTTCTTGCCGAAAGCTTTTCCAGTCGAACAAACCCGTCCTCCGGGAATTGAATGCCGTCAGGAAAATCTTTTAACAGCTGCAAGCATTCTTTCCGTCTTTCCAAAAGGGGAAGAACTGCTATTTGTTTTTCCACTTTTTTCCGTTCTGTTTTCAGCGTCACCTTCTCGTTCTGGCAGTCCTTCAGCTGCTTCTCTAAGCTGTCCCTTTCTTTGATCAAAAAATTGTAAGCGCGCTGCTGTTCTTTTGCATGTTGCAGTTCTGCAAAGTCCTCCATCAGTTCATTTAACGATCTGTTCAGCAACGGTTTTCGTCCGTTCGGTTTAAACAAATCCTCCTGCTCTCTCTGCAGTTTCTCCTCTAAACGATATAACTGATCAGACCCGAATACACTTGTTAAAAATAAATATTTTCCCAGCTTCTCACGATTCAGCTCATACACTTTTTGCAGCCCGAATAAATCAAAGGAAAAAATCGCTTGATATGTTGGTCTGTCGGTTCCTTTTAAAATTTCAGCCAGCTCTTTATCCCCTCCTGTCCGTCCATCCTGAAAATAAAGAGTTACATCCCCCGCTGCGGCTCTCCCTTTTACGCGCTCCACTTTTACTGTTCCGTAAATTTCACATTCGATGATTAATGCCCCGCCGTATTTTCCGCCCGCTTTCGGTTCGAACCGTTTATCTGGATGCTGTTTAACGGGAAATCCGAACAGCATGCTGTGGATAAAAGACATCAGCGTCGATTTTCCGGCTTCATTTAAACCGTAAATGACTTGTATGCCATGATCCGAAAATGAAATTTTTTTATCTGCAAATTTTCCGTAGCCATAAATGTGCAGTTCTTTTATTTTCATCTTATCACCTTTTTTACGACCGCTTCCATTCTTGTTTAAACAGCTCATAATAAATCATTGTTTTCGCTTCTTTTATCAATTCTTCTTTTTCATTTTCTGTGAAAGATTGAAAGAAACGCCGAAATAAACGATTTTTATATAAAGGCCCCATCGCTTCGTCAAATTGATGAAAATGATCCAAAATTTGTTCAAAATCTTTCGAAATGTAAGAGGAGGAGAAAAAGTCGTCGCTCGGCACGATTTGATGTTGAATGGAAACAATCCAAACGAATTCGTTCTTTCCTTCTTCCTCTTCATTCAATATTTGCGCAAGCTCATCCAAATGATCCTGATCCATAAGATCCCAAAACAATGATGAAGCTCCATCTAGCATAATTGTCAAAAGAGCCGAGCCATTTCTTCTCTGCTGTTCCTTTACCGCTCGAATATGATCATGCAGCTCGCCAACAGCAGCTATTTCATTTACAGAGAGCTTGATTTCATTCCAAAGTATGTCAAATACCGGCACAAATCGGTACGCGCTTTTCCCGCCTTCTGCTAATTCTACAAGATACACTCCCTTTTCTCCCGTTTCTTTTTTATGGCGGCCTTGAATATTTCCCGGATAAATAATCGGAGGGTCGGAACGATGTAAAATTTGCCGTTTATGTATATGTCCTAAAGCCCAATAATCAAAATCTTTTTCCAATAAATTTTGAATCGTAAAAGGACAATACGGCTCATGTCCTTCCGTCCCTGACGCGGTGCCGTGAAGAAGACCGATATGAAGCGGCGCTTCGCTTCTTTTTTGAAATTTATAGACAATATTTTCTGTAACCGAACGAGTTGGATAGCTGTAGCCGTAAATGTTGGCTAAAACCTTTCCGTCGCGGACAAACGGTATACATTCTACATCACGATCGGAAAAAATATGAACGTTTTCAGGCCATTGAATATGAACCCAATTACCTCCTGTATGATCATGATTTCCAAAAATAATAAAAACTTGGATGCCTTCTTCATTGAGCCGTTCAAACTGTTTCTTTAATCTCAACTGGGCTTTCAAACTGCGGTCTTCGTCATCATACAAATCTCCTGCGATCAGTATAAAATCGACTTTTTCTTTTGCCGCCAGTTCAATTACACGTTCAAATGCCGTAAAAGTACTTTCTTGAATTCTTTTAAAGATGCTTTCCGGCAAATGCTCAAGCCCTGTGAACGGACTATCTAAATGCAAATCTGCCGTATGTATAAATGTTATGCGGCGAGTCATAGTCTCCCTCTTTTCACTTGTTTCCGGAACGTACGTTTGCTTTTCCATATTATATCATTTTAATGTGAAAAAATACATCCCGGTACCCGGGCCCCTGCCAAAAAATTTTTTAAAAAAAGCTGAAAGGATTTTTTTTCAGGAAAAAGAAATATATTTTTTAAAAAAGGAGGATGTTTGAAATGCCGACATATTTTTTAACTGCGTTTACAAACAAAGGAGAACTGCTTTTAAATGAAAAGTTTGAAGCAAATTCAGAACAAGAGGCAAAAGAAATCGGTTCAGAAATATTGAAGGAGCATCAATGTTTAAATACCGCGCATCGCTTAGTTACTTCTTCTGGTCGGCTTGTTTTATTTCATCGCTAAAACTTAACAGGATTGACAGTCCACAAAACAATGACAGGGGAAGTCTTTCACAACAAAAATACTGCGCGGCATAAGCCGCCCGCTATATTCATCCTGCTCCCCAAATTTTATGAGGCTAATTTAAAATATCTAAATGGATATGACGCTTTTTAGCCATTTACCCGTGTGGAAAAATTGTAGTGGGCATCTAAAATCAGTTTTTTCCTAGTCCCCTGCATTTTGTGGGGGGCATTTTTCTTTCCAAAACTGCCTCTCAAAAATTAGGATGATTTTGGTTCTGGAGCTCACTAAAATCCCGATCACAACAATGCTAATAATGGTCGCGACGACATCATGTTTAAGAACTAAATTTGAAAAAGTAATAGCTAAAAGACCGACTATTCCAATTATGATGAACATCTTATTATCTCCCATTTTGTTCACAGAGCCCCCTTCAATATCATCCCATTAATTTAAAGCTAACATGATGAAACAGATTTATCAGAGGCTGTCCAAGAAGTCCTAAAAATAAAAGCAAGTAGAGAATAGCTCGTATTTCTCTACTTGCTTTTGTATGTTTTGTCTGAAGTCTGCCGGCTACGTTTGTTGCAGGCTAATGGCGCAATCGCTTTTATGATTAAGTCTCGCGATCTCATCTATTAAAATTTGTTCTAAAGTGTTTTTAGGGAAATACGGAAATCGTTCTCCATTTTCGACGTTCCCAAGCTCTTGTTTTCTATCGGGCCCTCCTTTCAACACGACCCGATACGTTGTGGAGCGTAAAATTATCAATTTTCGCCATAAAGAGCGTTTAGCAATTTGATTTTTTCATTTGTATAATGTTTAAAGCCATCGTTATACGATTTCGGATCTTTCGGATTGGCGAAATGAGTGATTTCCCGGGAAACCGGGTCGATCAATTTGCTTGATGCCCCGCAGCCTAATCCGATAATCGTTTGCATTTCTTCCATGATGATTATATTGTATATACTCTCATAACCCTTCCGGGAATATCCGACATTTTCTAAATTTCCTAAAATATTTTTTTGACGGTACAAATAATAAGGCTCATAATGATTTGCCTTTGTCCATTCAACCGCTTTATTCATCATTTTTTCTACTTCGCTTCGTTCAGCTACTTTATATTTTTCTTTGTTTTTTGTCATTTCCGATGCCCGCTTAAAGGAAAGCGTGTGGACAGTCAATGATTCAGGCATCAATTTGGCTGTCTCCTCAAGGGTGAACTCAAATTCTTTTAACCCTTCCCCCGGCAGTCCAATAATTAAATCCATGTTGATGTTGTTGATGCCCATTTCCCTAGCTAAATGAAATTTTTCAATCGTCTCCTCAACTGTATGATGTCTTCCGATTGCTTTCAATGTTTCCTGTATATATGATTGAGGATTAATGCTGATTCTGTCTATGTTCCATTTTTTTAAAACATTCAGCTTCTCTCTTGTAATTGTATCCGGCCTGCCGGCTTCTACTGTGATTTCCCGAATGCGATCAACATTTGGAAAAGATGTATACATTTCTTCATAAAGCATATCCATTTCTTCTGCCGTAATGCTTGTCGGTGTCCCTCCGCCGTAATAAACGGTCGTAATATTGATGCCTCGTTCTTTTAGCCATTCGCCGATCATTCTCATTTCATAATGCAGACCGCCGAGAAAAGAATCAACTTTTCCTTGCTTGCCGCCAATAGCATAGGCAGGAAAGGTACAATATGCACATTTTGTCGGGCAAAAAGGAATGCCGATATAAATGCTTACTTCTTTTGTCAAATTGTAAAGATCAGGAACAACAGTTAATTGTTTTTCTACAATTTGTTCCATGATGCGAATTTTTTCATTTGATACGAGCAAATCTTCTTTTAATTGTTTATAAATTTCTTCATTTTTTCTTCCTTCAAGCTTCTTTTTATGAAAAAGCTTAGTGGGTCGGACACCTGTTAAAATCCCCCATTTTTGCGTAATTCCCGTATACTGTTGAAGAGCTGTTACATAAACATTCAATACCGCCTGCTTCATTTGTTTGAATTGTTCTTTTTCATCTGTTGCGGTAAAGCTTTTTTCTAAAAAAGCTTCATACGTTTTTCCTTCTGCTTTTAGCTCGCAAGCCAACCGAAAATCACTTTGTCTGAATTCGAAATTGAATAATGCTTCGATATCATGTTCAGAAGGTTTTAAAAAAATTTCGGCTTCTTCAAAAAACAAATTAGATATTAACTGAAGAGGCCGCATAAAACGTTCATCATTTATGCCGCTGATTTGAATGCGCATGTGATCACCTTGTCGAATAGAATAAAACTCCTTATAGTGTACTAAAGGGGATTTTTTCAGTCAATACGAAAAAAACATCCTAAGAAGCGGATGTTTTTTATCTGTTTTTAATTTTATTTAAAAATTTAATTGGGTATTGTTTTCGGAAATGCTCTTTTACCATATATGAAACGCCTTGTTCATCATTCGACCTCGTGATCCAGTCTGCTGCCCGTTTTACTTCAAACGGAGCATTCCCCATCGCAACCCCCAAACCTGCCTGCTGGATCATATCCAAGTCGTCAAGGCCGTCGCCGATTGCGACCATTTCATCCAGCTTAATGCCTAAATGATTGCCAAGTACCTGCAAGCCATTCAGTTTAGATATTCCCTTTGGAACAATTTCAATTTTTCCGTCATGAATCTCGATCACATCTACATCATAAAAAGAATCAAGTATCGTTTTTTCCGCCTCTTTCAATTCCTCCTTCGTATCAAAATATACATCAATTTTTGGGGCAGCTACTGGCTCATCAATTAACGCATCAGCAAGAGATTCTACAAATTGAATTGGATAAAAAAGCGGATCTGACGAATTCAATAGCATTTTGCTTACAAGATTTGAAGAGATTTTTTTCCGGTTGCCGATCGAAAAACGCTCATGAATGATTCGAATATTACAATTAAAATATTCGAGCACTTGCACAATATTAAATGTTTTTTCTTCTGAAATTCGCTTCACATAAAGAGGTTCATCTAAACGGTTTCCGATGAACGCTCCCCCATGAGTAATTAAGTGGCTGTCTATTTTGAGCGCCTTTGCAACTTTTTTTGCCGATTGAAAATGGCGGTTCGTCACCAAAGTAATATATACATCCTTTTTTTGAACAAATTCTATCGCATCCTTCGTAGAATGCTGAAGGCGTCCATTTGAACGGAGGAGCGTTCCGTCGATATTTAAGGCAAGCAAGCGGTAGAGCATGTGTTGTCCCCCTTCTCTTGTTGTTAAATTCTATTATGAAAATATGTCCTTGTGAGACAAATTAGAACTTTTGTGTACTAAAGGAAGGGGAAACATTATGACACCGATTCATATTGAACAGAAAACATTTCATTTAGCACTAGGGCAACAGCGCCAATGACCGTCGCTTGATCTCCCAGCTTTGACAACACAATTTCTGTTTTTTTCGCTTGCTCTGTCAAAGCTCTTTGTTCAACCACTTCTTGAATCGGAGTTAAAATAAAATTCTTTGCCTTTGCTAATCCGCCCCCAATAATAATCCGCTCTGGATTGAATAAATGGATAATGTTCATGATGGCAATTCCTAAATACCTGCCAGTCTCCTCTAAAATGTCTTTAGCAAGCAGGTCTCCTTCTAATGCAGCCTCATAAATCAGTTCTCCGTTCACATTTTCTATCATTCCGTTTGTCCGTTCTATTAATTTCGTTTTATACCCAAGCGATATTTTGTTTAATGTACGCTGTTTTATCCCTTCAGACCCAACAAGCGCCTCTAAACATCCGTCTTTCCCACACGAACATTTCAAACCGCTGCTTTCTATAAACATATGGCCGATTTCACCCGCTAGTCCGTTCGTTCCATGAAACAGCTTCTTATTTAAAATCAAACCTGCCCCAACTCCATGACTGATCTTAATGCATACAAGATTGCTAATTCCCACCCCGCTGCCAAACCAGTTTTCGCCTATTGCCATGGCACGAACATCATTTTCAATTTTGACAGGAAGACGAAATTCTTTTTCAAGCTCTTTTTTTAACGGTACATTTCGATGCTGCAATTGGGGAGCAAAACCGCTTGAACATTCATCTGCGTCAATCCTGCCATGAATACCAATGCCAATTCCTACAAATTTTTTTAATTCTATACAAGCTTCATCCATCATAATGTAAAGCTGTTTAGCAATCATTTGGAACAAACGTGAACTCGTCATCTCTTCTTTCATCGTGATTGTTTTATATAAAAGTGTTTGAGCGTTTAAATCCGTGATGGCAAATCGGATTTCCCTCGGGCTGATATCAATACCGAAAACATAAAAATTTGATGAGTTGATTTTCAGCAAAATGGGTTTTCTTCCCCCGCTGGAAGATCCGGTCTGCCACTCTTTTACCAATCCTTCTTCCAACAATTCATTTACAATATTTGTGACTGTCGGAGGTGTTAATTTTGTTTCTTTCGCAATGTCAGATCTTGAAATCGATCCGTGTGTCCGAATTGTATTAACTCAACTTTCGCAGCTCAATTTTGGTAAATAAGCCTTGATATAATTAGGCAAAACTACAATCCATTTACGTAATTGACTTTCGATGAATTTTTTAATCTTTTGATTTACATTTTGAAGTGCATCTTCAAGAATTTCAATGAGTAGTTGAAGTGCAAAGGCCCAATCTAGTTCATCGATTTCATCACAAAGTTCATAAAAAATGCCGCCTAATGTTCGATAATCTGTACTTACTCGGTTTTGCCAAGACAAAACAATGTACCTTGTAAACACAATAGTGGTATGGCTGATCATGGAATCATAAGATCTTCCTTGGAACTCTTTTTGGAGTTTCAATAAGGATTTGACTGTTTTGAAGAATACTTCAATATCCCAACGTATCCCATAAATACGAATGATTTCTTGATCCGATAAAGTACAGTCTGTACTCAAAATAGCTAGCCACTGTCTCTTTTTATTACGATTACGGACAAATACCACTTTAACAGGTACGCCATTTGCCATCGTTGTGTGAATAGAGCGCAAAATACCCTTTTGATGTTGTGATGGTTTAGCTGTTTGGTATAGTTTTTTTAGGCTCACCCATTCACCGTTCACTTGATATCTTTGTTTTGTATCCTTCACCATTCCAATAACATCCAACCCTTGATCCACAATGGACTTGATCAAAGGCTGTTGGGTAAACCATGTATCCATTAAAACGTATGAGGCATCGATTCCTTGAGAAAGTGCCCGTTTAATCATATTGGGAATAACTTCCGGCGCTTTTTGTAAAGCTTCGACACGCCGCTTATAACCGGATGTACGCTTATCGATTCGGTTATCAATCCCATTGATTTGGGAATTCGTAGAGCTTAATAAAGCAAAATCAATAGGCAAAAATGTAGCACCATCTGACCAGCCGAGTGTAAGCATACGAAATCCTTTGTAATAACGCATTTTTTGAGAAGAATGATCGAAACAGCGAGCAAGCAGTTCAACCTTTTTACTGCGATTTCGTTCATAAGATGAGTCGTCCACGATCAGCACTTTCGGACGGTCGTGTCTCGTTAAACTACTTACCTTCATAATGGTGAAAGTACTCAAAACAAGTAAAAACCTGCGCCAATTGTATTGAGGGTTATTTAAGAAGCGATAAATAGCGTTTTTTTCCGGCAAATCTTTAGCTTTTTTACTTTGAAGAAGTCGAAACAAATTTTTGCCTTCAAAAACTAAACTAAAAACTAGCTGGAATAAATAGGCGCAGGAATAACCGAAACCCTTGTTAATTCCCACTTTCCTTAAATATTTTAAGATTTCAAGTTCATCAAATATAGCTTTTACTTCTTTTGGTAGTTGATTGTTCAGTCTGTTATTCGTTATCATAATAAGAGACACCTCACCTGCTTTTGGTAATGTTTTTTCTGGACAATTAAACTATACCAAAAGTTGAGGTGTTTTTTTTTTGCAAATTTTTATGTCAAGAAGTATTCGAAACAACCAACAAACCCATTAACCGTAAGGCTTAGAAATCCAATTTACTGTGAGAAAGTTGAGTATTAAGAATTAAAGATTTATTCAATGATTTCATTAATTGGAAACTGCCGACAATTTTTTCATCTTTCATGACAACCACCCCGAAATATACAGAGGCTCGTAATGTAAACCCTTACATTTTAGTATCTCAATGAATCAAGGTTTTCGCAAGTAATATTTTATTAGAAATTCCTACAGCTCGATGCTGAAAGAGGAAATGAAGAGAGTATGAAAGGGGATTTCTCCCCTTTCATGTTTCATAATTTATTTTTCTAAATAATGGATTTCAGAAATTTTAACAGCTGTTTTTCCTCCAGGTATGTCTAAATCAATCGAATTTCCTCTCATTTCAAGCAGCAGCTGATTACCGATGGGAGATAAAAATGAAATTTTCCCTTGGTCAGGATCAGCTTCTTCAGGAAAACAGATTGTATATGTTTCTTCATCCTCTTCTTCCAAATATACAATTTTCACTGTCGCCCCAATAAAAACTTTTGTGAAAATATCTTCATCTTCTTGATTAAAAAGCTGTTCCAATTCCCTTACATATTGCAAAAACTTTTTTTGATTATTCATATAAAATCGGCCGATTGGAGAAGTTCTGTCATTTTGTTGTTTCTGAAAAAGCGTTAATTGTTCTCGCAATGCCGTTTTTAAGCTGGATAGCGTACTATGGCTCATAAAATATGCCACCTCCTTTTTCTTTAATAAAAAAATGGAAAATGAGTCTTTGATTCATGATCTGTTCCCTCCAATTTTGAAAATGAAAAAAGAGATGCACAAAAAGTACATCTCACTCTAGACTACCAAATATTTTACTTTTTTCAATAAAATCCTTGATTTGATATTCTTTTCTTTTACTATTCACTTTTTTTATAAAGCTCATCAAGCGGCTCCAAAATAATGCTGGTTATCCTCTGTAAAAGCATATTCATGCTTTCCTCTGCTTTCAACAATGCAGCAATCTTGCCGTTTTGCTGTACTAATTGAACGCATTTTTCTGCATGAATAATTTCTTCTTCAGTAATTTCTTTTCCGGTTACTTGTTTTTCATGCAGGTTTAATTGAGTGCTGCGAAAGTTGTGGAAAATGTTTTTCGCTGATTCATCGTGTTGGACATCATCATACAATTTTTTTAATTGAATATATTCCTTGCTTTGTTCTAATGCTTTTTTCAAATCGTACGCGGAATTATATAAAATATTAGACACTCCTAATCCCTCCTCGCTCCGCGAGCCCTTTTAGCTAATATAAAGGATGACAAGGCCGCCTGTCAAAAAAGTTTTAAAATTCCCTTACACCCTGAGGAATTTTTTAGAAGTTCGGGAAGCTACGGTTTCATTTCATGAAGAGGAGAGTTATTAATTGTGCCGATTCTCCTTAGCTTTACGTCAACATCCACATGAACCTGTATATCTTTAAAATGAGAGTGCCAATCTTTTTTAACTTTATGCCAAATCGACGGATGGCTGCGATGAAGGGCTTCTCCAAATCCAAAAATATCTACTTCATATTTTTTCTGGGAAGCTTGAATAGCTGTCAGAATATCTTTTTTAACCTTTTCCTCAGCTTTTTTCTGCAAAAGGTTTATCGTTTCTATTTTCTCCAAATCCATTCGTTCGCATTGAACCTCGGCTACCGCCCCATCTATATGCAGCTGAACGGTGCCTTTAAACTGATGACCGTCAACTTTTGTTTGAATCTTGCTGTTTGTTCGGATCGTTTCAATTGCCACCTTCTTCTCTTTGCATGGCACATTAATGACTGCTCTTTGCACTTTTCCTAATGCATAATGGAGACCATTGCTTTCCTTCTCCGTTAACCAGTCAACTAACTTATCTTTTCTCATGATAGCTACACTGCCAAATTTGAGATACGCATCAGCTTTTGTTTTTTCAACATTTTCTATTTTTTCTCCAGCTTCAGGATTGCCTATTATTTCTACACCTATCACATGAGGTTCAATGCCTTTATAAACTAACTCGTTGACAAATTGATTGATTTCTATTGTTTCGATAGGCCCCCATGATTTTTCAGATAACTTTAATGAAGAACTTAATTTATGTGCGGGAATTGTCTCCAGCTGGCTAAGTACTTTTAAAATGTTTTCAGCTCTAGTGTTTTTAGCGATAGAGAGATAAAAATCTGTCCGAAATTCTTTCCCCCTTACTACATAATCAATAATTTCCCCCATTCCTTCTTTTGCTAAATCCTCTCCAATAATCAACATGCGGAGATGACTTGAATAAACGGCTCTTGGCGAGAAAGTTGTCACTTTTCTCATCGCCTCAGACAATGTACGCGCTTTCGACTGGAATGTTCTAACAGGAGCTTTTGTTATTCCCCCTTGTTTTACAGTTGCTACCTGTCCCGGGTTGATCACTTGTATCGTTACAAGTAATTCATCATCTACTTTGTCTATTCCTAATGCTGAAACGATTGCGATGTCATTTAACTCCCTCCGATCCCAGCAGCCTGCCAGCAACATGATGGACGCCAATATGAATAAAAGACTTGTCAACCGCTTATTCATCTATTTCCCCTCACATGACGCTGACGTTTTTTCATTAGAGCTGTACCCAACAGGATGAGAGGAAAAAGAAACCCGATCGTTAAAGAGTACAAAGGCCAAATATTATGTACAAACTCAAAAAAGTGAACGATGTTCGGATGGAAGGCGATCGCATACACAATCAGCATCATAGAAATAGGAAGAGTAATCGAACGATAATCTTTTATTTTAAATAGTTGAGAGAGACCTAAAACAAAAGCATAAAAACTGATGGTTAGCTTATAAAAAATAGATAAAAACCAAATTCCCGCCATAATAACCTCTACGCGTTGAAAAAATTTTCCTATTTCAATTTTTCTTGCCAGGGCATAGCTCGGATATATTTGTCTGGCTGTATTTTCGACACCTAAAACAAGAATAGAAAACATGACAACAAATGTAAGCAGGATTCCTCCAATTATAACGCCTACTAAAAATCCTTTTTCTGCTCCTTTTTGATGATTGACAAAGGGAGCAATCATTAAAAAAACGATTAATTCTAAATACGGCAGACTAATAAAATGATAAAACCCAAATAAAATCGGTTTCATTCCTTCTCCCAATATCGGTTGCAGGTTTCCTATTTTGATTTGAGGCAAAATCGCGATGAAATAGATTGCTAAAAGGATGAATAGCCATAATGAAATGATTTCTGAAGAACGTCCAATCACTTCTAATCCTAAAAGGGTTGCCATAACAACGACTCCCATAAAAACAATATGGATAGCATCGATCGGTGTATCAGGCATCATTTGAGTAGTTGTAAAATCGCCGATTTCCCTGAGCAATTCACCGGATAAAATAAAAGCATACATGAGAAATAATGCAACCGCGAATTTTCCAATCCATTTTCCGAGCAAAAGCTCGCATATTTCTACAAGAGTCATATTTGGAAAAATTGAATATATTTTAATGTACATAAGCACTAAAAGAATGGAGATGATGACCGTAAAAATGATTGCTATCCAAGCATCCTGTTTCGCATCATTCACTAATGCAGTAGGAGCAACGAGAATTGAACTTCCAATCGTAAATAATAAAACTAACATTTTATATTGATTTGCTGTTATTTTCCCGTTGTCTAACATACCTTCACCAACCTCTTATTGAAATATTTTGTTCACTGCTTCGCTTAGCGGCTGGTAGATCCATGTGAGCAATTCAATCGGATTTGGAATAGGAAAATTAATGCATCTGGCAATACTTAATCCTGTTCCTAAAAAAAGAAAAATGATAAACACAATAAAATCCTTCCAGAGCTTATGTTTTAATAGCAGCAGAGCTTCGATTATAAAAATACATGCAGAAACGAAAAGAATGCCGATTATGTTCCACATTCATTTAATACCCCTTTAGGTAATCTATTTCTTCTTTCGTTGATTTTCGTTTTGAAAAAGTGATTTCTCTCTTTTCGTATTTTGCTGTGAACTAAAAACTCGTGGTCGAAAAATAAGCAGACGGCGGGGCAGACGAATAAAAACGTCCTTTTGATCTGCCAGCGTAAACGGAGCCATTGGACTTAAATAAGGGACGCCAAATGAACGAAGACTGCTCAAATGAAGAACAAGCGCCACCAATCCAAGGATAATTCCGAACAAACCGAAAGATGCGGCAAGCCCCATAAAAACAAATCGTAACATCCGCACGGTGATCGCTAGGTCATACGAGCTGACCATAAAACTTGAGATAGCTGTAAATGCTACAACAATTACCATTGCGGCGGAAACAATTCCCGCGTCTACTGCTGCCGTCCCGACAACTAATGTTCCAACAATTGAAACGGCTTGTCCGATAGCTCTTGGCATTCGAAGTCCTGCTTCCCTTAAAATTTCAAGCATAATTTCCATTAGAAATGCTTCAATAAATGCGGGAAACGGAACGCCTTCCCTTTGGGCGGCAAGACTGATCAAAAGCTGTGTCGGCAGCATTTCCTGATGAAAAGTTGTAATAGCAACATAAAGAGACGGTGCAAGGAGCGAAGTGAAAAAACCGAAAAAACGGAGAAAACGAATTAATGAACTTATATCTGCGCGTTGATAATAATCTTCAGGGGATTGCAGAAATTGCACAAAAATTGACGGTACAGTTAAAACGAAAGGAGTGCCGTCCACTAAAATGGCTACGCGGCCTTCGAGAAGATGTCCTGCCACGATATCAGGACGTTCCGTATTATAAATAGTTGGAAATGGCGTGTATGAGTCATCTTGAATCAGCTCTTCGATATAACCGCTCTCTAATATTCCATCAATATCAATTTGTTCAATTCTGCTTCTGACCTCCTGCACCACTTCTTCTCTCACAATCCCTTTAATATACATAATGCTGACTTCCGTTTTTGTTACTTTTCCGACTTTTTTTGATTCAATCCATAAACGATGGTCTTTTATCTTTCTGCGAATAAGGGAAGTATTGACACGCAAATTTTCCGTAAATCCTTCCCGAGGACCGCGAATAGTTGTTTCAGTTGTTGTCTCTTGGACTCCCCTCTCCTTTCCGCCTTTCATTTCAACGGCAAAGCCTTGTTCGTATCCATCGAATAATAAAACAACTTTTCCAGACAGAACAGCATTCGTGATAACGTTGAAATCATGCACATCTTCAATCGAACCGACGGTCAAGACCATTTCTTTTATATAATTGAGCAGCGTCAAACCTGCCAGATCTTTCAGATCCACTTCATTTCTTCTCAATTCAAACATTAACGATTCCATAACAAAATTATGATTCGCTTCACTGTTAATCAAACCGTCCGTATAAATAATCCCGACGCGGATTTCCCCTTGTCTTCCTATTCTTATTTCCCTTGTAACAATGTCGCTGCTGTTGCCAAATGCTTCTCTAATTTTTTTTAAGTTTTCATGCAAGCTGCGTTTGATCGTTTCTTTGCTTTGCGGTTGCTCGCTGCTATCTTGCTTTTCCTTGTCTGCTAATAGCTGTTCAAATGACTTTTTATCGATCGATTTCTTAAAAAATTTTAAAAAACTCATGCCGAATCCCCCTAACGGTTTTTGAACCTTTTACTTGTAAAGTGCCCAATTGTTCTTTTAATATGTAAAAAATCCCATGAAGCAGGCGGTTTGCCTGTTTTCATGGGATTAAATAAACAGAATGATAATCGATTGTACGAACCCGATTATACCACCAAGGAGAGCGCCTAAGTAGGTAATCATTTTAAATTCCCTTTTGGAAATAGTCAGTACAACTTCTTCGAGACGTTCAACCGAGAAGGATTCTACCTGTTCCGTCACAATTTCATCGATATCGAAAGCTTTCATAATCTGTTCCACACTGTTTTGCAAATAAAGAACAGAGCTGGAAATGACAGCTGGCAGCATTTTTTCCGTAATTGCTTGTTTATACGGCTGGATAAGCTCTGAAATTGGTTTATCCAATGTTTCGTAGATACGTATTTTTTCCGAAATAAGTTTTGCAATGGACAAGCTTGTCTTGTCTTTGTCCATCCTGCTTGTAACCTCAGAAACCGGCATATCAAGCAATCGGCTCCATTCTTTAAAAAGAATGGAAGCAATCAGATCAATCGTTCCTTGATGACGAAAAAACTTTGCTGCTTCTAATTGAATTTTATCTGCGATATTCAAGTTCCCTAAAAACATTTGAATCATGCCGCCAAACGTTCCTTTTTGTTGAAGAAAGTCATCGATCATTCTTTGCAGCGCTTGTTTCCCTTCATCACTTTCAACATATTGAACGCCTTTCATTGCAATCCATTCTGCAAGATTAGGAATTTGCAATTCGATGTTCTTCTTCCATTCTTGCGGCAAAAACTGACTGACTTTTTGATCTGTATTGAAAAAATGAAGTATGCTTTTTTCAATCGCTCGTTCAAGTCGGGTGGTAATCATTTCCTTGCTGTTGGACACTCCATACTCTTCCAGTAATTCCGTTAAAGTTTTTTGTTTGGCAAGCCAAGCATCTATCGATTGAAGCAGGAATGATTGTATTTTCTGCTGGAAGGAGACCTCCTCCATTTTCTTTTTGATTCCTTCTGGTGTAACTAAATGCTCGATCACCATTTTTCCTAGCTGCCTAGCCAGCTCATCCCGGCGTTTCGGAATAAGGCCTGGCGTAAAGGGAAGCTTTTTTCCAAACAAATAGATTGGTCTATATGGGCGAAAAAGCATTTTAATGGCAATGTAATTCGTAACACCGCCAATAAATGCACTAATTACGACCATCATAGCTGATGTTAATATAAATTCCATTTGCATCTTCCTCACTGTTTATTCACAAGATCAACTGCCAGACATACGATATCATAGCATGATTTACCTAAGTTAATATTATAAATCGGTTAACATTTGTAAGCAAACGGGGTAATTCAAATGGCAGAAACAAAAATTTTGATGCTTCCACTCGAAGAAAAAAACGGTTTCTATATGGAAATAAGCGATTCTTTGCAAAAAGCTTTGACCCTTCCACTGATCCAAACGTTTTCCTTACATTGCGGCCAAGAAACAGTTAAAACAAAAGCCTCCTTCATCCGAAACGAAAAAATCGTTCTTTATGCCAGTGAAGAGATTTACAACGCTCTTCATCTTCCTATAAAATCTTTAACGCTTCGTCTTCAGTATGATAAATTCACCAACACCTTCAAACTCGGACCGGTCATTTGTGTATTGATTGATTCTATTCAGGACGATGAAAAAATCCTGTTTGGAAATATTGATGATTTTTGTAAAGAGATGGCGAATTACTGTGCGGAAATTGGCGCATTTTTTTGTATTTCAACATTAACTGATCTGCAGCAAAATCAGAAGAAAGGGTTTCATTTATCTCATCAAAATTGGAAAAAGGAAACCATTCCTTGTCCTGACGTGATTTATAATCGGATTCGATCAAGAAAATTAGAGTATTCTCAAAAATATTTGAAGTTTTTGCAATTTGCAGCTGCAAACGATATACCGGTGTTTAACCACCGCTACTTAAACAAATGGGAAATTCATAAAATTTTTGCGTCCAACCAGCATCTTCTTCCCTATCTTCCAAAAACGATGCTTTTAACAAAAAAATCAGATTTGCAAGTGTTTGTAAATGATTTTCAAGACGTATTTATTAAACCGATTAACGGCAGTCAAGGGAGAAGAATTATTCGCTTGAAAAATAAAAACGATCTTTTCGAAATATACTTTACCCATCCCGGTAAAAGCGAGCAGCCAATTATTTTTCATTCCTTTCAGGAAATGTATAAACATCTCTTTCCATATCTCAAAAGAGAACCGCATATTATTCAGCAGACAATCGACACAATCAAATTGGATAATCGACCGCTTGATTTCAGGTTTCTATGCCATAAAATCAATCATCAGGGCTGGAAAATAACCTCTTCTGTCGCCCGCCTTTCCGCTAAAGATCAATTTGTTAGCAATTTAGCTAAAGGCGGAGAGCTGTATAAAATAAAAAAAATCTTATCTGACATTTTTGACAAAAGCACTTGTTTACATCTTTGCAGCATTCTTTCAGAAATAGCACTGGAAGCCGCCAAAACAGTTGAAATGAACGTGGAGGGAGAATACGGGGAATTTGGAATTGATATGGCTGTAAGTGAGGATCAGAAACCATGGATTTTAGAAGTCAATACAAAGCCATCCAAAAATATTGAATACTCTCTCAATCCTTCCATTCGTCCGTCTGCCAAAGCAATCATCCGTTATTGTTTCTTGATAAGCGGTTATGATGTTTCATAACGATTCATATAATAATTGGGTAAATATAGATAAACGGAGGCAGGCGGATATTTGTGGCAGAACCTCTTTTGTCTTTCGGATTTTTAGTCAATAAATATTTTCATGAAGCAGCCTATTTTAAAAATATTTCAAAAGCGGCAAAAAAATTGAATATGAAATGTATTATGTTTCGCCCGTTGGACGTACAATTCGCAAATGGTACGTTAACGGGATTTACATTCAATTTGACATCTAATAAATGGGAGCGAAGTACTTTTCAGCTTCCACATTATATTTATGACCGCTGTTTTTATGGCAAAGATGCTGCTTCCATTCAAAACAAAAAAGCCGTTCAAAAATTAAAAATACAACAAAATGTTTCTTTTCTAGGCTACGGATTCCCAGATAAATGGAAACAATATAAAACATTAAAAACTGATCCATTCATTTATCAATATCTTCCTGAAACAGAATATTTCCAACATCCCGATCAAGTTTATACATTTTTGCAATCATATGAGGAATGTATCTTAAAACCAATTCACGGCAGTTCAGGAAAAGGAGTGCTTGTAATTAAAAAGGAAAAGGAGACGCTATTTCTATACTTTTTCATTGGAGCGAATCAAAGGATCGTCCGTTTGAAACATTTCAATCAATTGAAACCATTTCTTGCGAAGAGACAAGTTGACTCATACATTCTTCAACGATTGCTCCCTTTAAAGGACAAACAGCAGCGTCCATTTGACTTGCGCATTTTATTTCAAAAAAACGAGTTCGGTCAATGGATTATGCAAGGAAAAGGAATTCGAATCGGTCAAAAACATACGTATGTATCCAACTTGTCAAAAGGCGGTTCTGTCGTTTCCCTTGAACAATGGGAAAAAGATATTCCAAGGCAGCGATTGAACCATATTTATAACCAAATCGAACAGCTTGCTCACCATCTTCCGCAAAAAATTGAAAAAAATTTTGCTCCTTTATTTGAGCTTGGTGTGGACATCGGCATTGATTTGCAAAATGAAACGATATGGATTCTAGATATTAATTCTAAACCAGGGAGAAATGTCGTTTTAAAAACAGATCCTGCGAGAAAAACAGTTCTGTACGAAGCTCCTGTCCGCTATGCCCGCTACTTGCAACACTCTCTACAAACCGGGGTGGAAATAAATGATTTATCAAATTAAACAGGCAGACCACCTAAACCAAACCGTTTTGCTTCCTAGCTCTTTTTCCCATGTAACGATCGAATCGATCTCTTTCGGCAAACGGAAAATAGCGTGCCGTTCTATTCTCCATGACGAAGACAGCCAAAGCATTTATATTTCAAAAGATATTGCCGAATCTCTGCTTTTACCTAAAAATATTAGGATCAAAGCTTTAGTCCATAGTGAAACGCTATTTTTAGGCCCCGTTGTCGGCATTTTCACAGCAGGTTTTTATAAATCCCTTTTGCGCCCATTAGGCGACAGATCGATATTTTTTTCAAAATTAGTGGTCAACGGCTGCTCAACAGGCACTTTTTGTTTTGTATTTGGGATACATCAAATTCATTGGGATTTAGAGATGATTGAAGGCTATACATTCAATGAATCCGGATGGGTAAAAATAACCGTTCCATTTCCAAATGTCATTTATGATCGTCTTCCAAATCGGAAGGTAGAAAACTCAGACTACTTTCAGTCTGCGAAAAAAAACTTATTTATGCGCTCAATTCCGCTTTTCAACTCAGGCTTTTTCAACAAATGGGATATCCATCATATTTTATCCAAAGATGAAACAGTAAGGCATTACTTGCCGGAGACATATCATGCTCCGTCCATAAAGACAATTGAACAGCTGATTAACCGCTTTCAAACGATTTATTTAAAACCTGAAAACGGAAGCCTTGGCCTAGGAATATTTAAGCTGGTGAAAAATCGGAAAAATGGATCAATTCTTTGCTGCTATTATGATGAGAACGGAAAAGGCCAGTTGAAGCTGTTCTCTTCTATTGAAGGCTTTTTGCAGCATTTTTTTACACAGCGATCATTAGATCAATATATTGCTCAACAAGGCATTTCTCTTCTTAAATCGAGTGGAAATCCTGTCGATTTCCGCGTGCACACAAACAAGAACGAAAACGGAATCTGGCTTGTCAGTGCAATCGCTGCGAAATTGGCGGGAAAGGGAAATCCTACAACACACGTAAAAAACGGAGGAACAATAAAATCTTTGCATGAATTATCATTGCCGTTGAATAAAGAGGACATTTACCGTTCACTTTCCACCGCGGCCCTTTCTATTAGCAAGGCAATTGATCGCAAAATGGACGGTGAAATCGGAGAAATCGGTTTTGATTTCGGCATCGACAATAACGGGAACATATGGCTATTTGAAGCGAACTCGAAGCCTGGCCGCTCCATTTTTATGCATAAAGATTTGCAGCAAGAAGACCGGCTAACATTGCGCTTTCCATTCCAATATGCCGAATATTTAATGAAAAAAACAATTTCAACTGAGGAGATCTATGATGCCCCATGAAATGCTCGTCGGAATTTTAGCTGGTGATAACGATCGAAGCGGTTCTTTTTATGGAAACATTTCGTTATTTAAAGCTATACAAAGACATTTGACTGAGCAGAACAGTTCAAGCTTTGTTTTTACACCTTCTGGCATGAAAGAAAAATCGATTGTCGGCTATATATATGAACCGAACGAAAATCTCTGGTTGAAAAAAAAGTTTCTATATCCAGATGTTGTCTATAATCGCTATCCGTTTCGCGATACAGTTCAAAAAACAGATTTCGTTTTCCGCTCTTTAAACAAAAAAAACATCCCATATTTCAACAGACATTTTTTTAATAAATGGGATGTCATTACTTGTTTGCAAAAAAATAAGCACCTTCTTCCTGTCATACCTGAATCGCAATTAGTAACATCGAAACAAGATTTTTATACATTTTTTGAAAAATACCCCTCCGTTTATTTAAAGCCTGTTGGACAAAGCCAAGGGAAAGGAATCATTAAAATAACAGCCGAATCCAAACATAACTACATTATCAAAACGGTAAATTCTATAAAAAATGAATCTTCATTGGAAAATATTTGGAAAGAAATAAAACACATTCTAAACGAGCCGTATATGATGCAGCAGGAGATCGTTTCCGATCAGATTAACAGTCAGAAATACGACTTGCGCATTCTCGTTCATTACAGTCAAAACAAATATGTTATTTCGGGAATTGGCGTGCGCGCATCTAAAAACATTACAACACATGTAGTACATGGAGGCACTATCCTTCCCTTCTCCTTTGTCAAAAACCGTGTCGATACAAAAAAACTGGAAATTATTTGCCATGAAATTGGCAGCACACTCTCTCAATGTTTTCAATTCATTGGGGAATTTTCTATTGATGCTGGAATTGATACAAAAGGAAATATTTTTATTTATGAGGTTAATTCGAAACCGATGGTGTTCGATGAAAAAGACATATTCCAAAACGGAATTGTCCAGCTAAGCAAATTGTTCCATCATTTAGCAAAAAATCGAATCGATTCCAAAAAACTTGATAAAAACGGATGCACAAGCCACAAATTTTTGTAATCATCCATGATATCATACATTCTCTTTATAATTTTACCTTTTCCTGAGCAACCTAATGAATAATTCCAGTGAATAAGGAGGGTAATACGGTTATGGATAAGGATAAGGAAGTAAAAGATTCGCTATATGAAGGTCGTGATCAATCGTTTATGGACATTGACAGAATGATTAATGAAGGTCTTTCAGGAGGATCTGTTCACTACCGTTACAATGCGACCAATATTGAAGAAGCAAGGGACCTCGAGGAAGAAGAACCGCCTTTTGACATAGAGAAAAATAACGGAAAGTAAGCCTGATGTTTGAAAAACACATCAGGCTTTTTAAATTTTAGCTGTAAAAGAATTCAGAGCTTAAAGCTTAAAAGCCCCTTTCGTTATGTTTCCTGAATGATTGCATGCTCTCCTTCATGGCATTGGCTGCAATATAAAAGATGTATGCATTGATAATTTTTTAGTGAATCTCTTTTTCCATCTAAAAGCTTCATCAAGTCCATTTCCATATAAGCACTGTAGTCATCTAAATAGTCAGTAATTTTCCCTGCATCCAATAAAATGCCTCCGCATTTGGAACAATACTTATGAAGTTGCTGAAATCCATTGCATAACGGACAAGCTCGCATATGAAAACTCCTTTATTTGTTGTTGATTTATGTATAATGTTCCCTTTCTAGTCTGATTTACAGAGTAACGACACAAAACAGAAATTACCATTTCTCATTTCGAATAGATTTTTACATCCTACTCATACTACTTAATGAACAGCATACATCCCGGTGGGTTAAGCCGAGTTTGGCAGTGAATCTTTTGATTCACGCTGGTGCAACTCCAGCTAACCCAGCCAAAAAAAAATTCACAAGGAGTTGAAAATTATGGCTCAACAAAACCGAAGCAACAACTCTAACCAACTTTTAGTTCCTGGTGCACAACAAGCGCTTGAACAAATGAAATACGAAATCGCAACAGAATTCGGTGTAAATCTCGGACCAGACACAACTTCCCGTGCCAATGGATCTGTTGGTGGAGAAATCACAAAGCGTTTAGTTGCACTTGCTCAACAACAAATTGGCGGTTTCCAACAACAATAACTAAAAAATTTATATTCATGGCTATGGAGGCACTACCCGTGTCTCCTTTTATTTGAGAATAAGGAGGTTTTTCAAATGACAGTTGGTACAAAATTGATGGAAACTATTTCAAGCTGTGAAAGTGCGGTTGCAAACTTACATAGCTTCGCACTGGAAACAGAAGATCAACAAGCTAAGCAGTTATACCAAAACCTTGCAAAACAACAACAGGAAGTGCTTGACCATTTAAAAGCGAGGCTAAATTACATTCAAAACGAAGAGCCGCAATTTAAACAGCTATAAATCAGGAGGGGACCATTCACTCTCCTGATATTTCCCATTTTGTTCTTGAACCCTTCCAATTCAGATTCCTCTTTCTTTCTAGACTTCATCTTCATTCATTTTTCTTCATTGTCTGTTTAAAATCAACAACACGCCTGTACACATTATAAGAAATTTTTTCTACAGGAATTGAGGCACCGTTCGCTTTCAAATATGCGATTTGAATGTGGATCTTAGGTATTTTATTAGTACCTATGTCAACCAGCCGAACCGGAATCCTTCCCTGATGAATTTGATCAAAAAATTGAGTTATGCTCGATTTTGGAATAATCGTATAACCATAATCGCCAGCGACAAGATTGATCATAACATTCATATCATCAATTATGTGAAACTTCGCGATCTCAAGCTGCTGAATGATTTGGGACGTAATGTTGCTGTGATAAACAAGTACTGGATTATCAAAAAGCAAAAACGGTTTGTTTTTTAATAAAGAAATGTTCGATAAATCATTTTCGATCTTAAAACTATTGTTAGAACAGTAAAGAAGAACCATCTCGTCTTCGATTAGCGGTAGACTATTAAAAACGCTTTTTTGCTCTTCAGTATAAAAAATTCCGATCATTACAGCTTCATTTTCAATTAGTGTAATAATGGTCTCTGTTGGCAACGACAAAATTTTAAACTCGATCTCAGGATCATATTGAAATTCAGCCAAAATGTGTTGAACAAAAAGAGGGACAAGCCAGGAATCAATTCCAATATATATTTTTTTTATATCAATAACCTCTTTATAGGATACCTTAAATTCATGACACACAGTTAAAGCGTTACTAAAATCTTGCAAAAATTGAGCAACATAAGGCAAAAAATATCTCCCTTTTTCAGTTAACCTTACTCCTTCCCAGTTTCGTTCAATCAAAGAGAAACCGAGACCCTCTTCAAGTTTTCGAATGCGCGCACTAAGTGTAGGTTGTGTCACATGCATTTGTTTCGCCGCTTTAGAAATACTTTTCGTTCGAGCAACCATTAAAAAAGAATATAAGCTTTCAAAATCCATGCTAACCTCCTCCAACGAAACCGTTTTCTTAACAAATATGTTGCAGTGATGAAATAAATAATAAAATGGCTATAAAAAACTTCTATATCCATCATATAATCAATCCATGCTATACTATATCAAAAATTATAGCAATATTCACAAAATTAAAAAAAGAATGGTGAATGCTTCTTTTTTTAAACTAGGATATCTTTAAATATTTAAAATTCAAAACAATAAAAATATTATGGAGGGATTTCTATGGAAAATTTTATTGCATGGAATTTCAATAAAAATAAAGCTGTTCTTCTTGTGATTGATATGCAAAATGATTTTGTCAAAGAAGGCGCCATCATGGAAGTTCCAATGGCACGCCGCAATTTGCCGAATATGAAAAAAATTCTTGATTCATGCCGCCAACATCATATACCGGTCATTTTCACGACACATGTGCTTTTCGACGAATATGAAGTATCTCCATTAGAAGTTGCTTACCAGCCTTGGCTAAAGAAAGAAGGAATGCGAAGCGGTACACTAGGTGTACAAGTGGTCGATGAATTGAAACCGCTTCCAAGCGAAATAACCATCCAAAAACATAGATATGACGCTTTTTACAATACACAATTGGAAACTATTATACGGAACATCCGAGGAGCAGGAATAGTGGATACTGTCATTATTACAGGAACAGTTACGAACGTCTGCTGCGAAAGTACAGCTAGAAGCGCTTTTATGCGTGATTTCAAAGTAGTCTTTGTCGGGGATGCCTGCGGCGGATTTGACGATGCTTCTCATCAGGCAACATTAACTGTTATCGATAAAGTTTTTGGACGAGTTATGTCAACAGAAGAGCTTATTCAACAAATCGAAAAAAATTAGATATCAATTAATACATTTAGGGAGTTGGAGTGAATATGCGAGAAAACATGTTGAATAAATGGGATCGGTCATATGAAAAAAAGTCTGTTCCTCTTCTCGCCATTGGTTTTGGACTTGTGGGACTAGATAGATGGATCATTAGTCCTCTATTCCCAGTAATGATGAATGATCTAAATTTAAACTATCAAGATTTAGGCATCATTGTCGCGATCACGGGAGTTTTCTGGGGTTTGTTTTCCATTATTATGGGCGGTGTATCAGACAAAGTCGGAAGACGTGTTATTTTAGTACCCGCTATGATTATTTTTTCGTTATTAGTTGGCTTTACAGGCTTAGCTGCCGGATTGATGAGTTTACTGTTTATAAGAGCTGCCATGGGTGTTTTTGAAGGTGCATTTTGTTCGGTTAGTGTTGCGGCAACAGCTGAAGCCTCTCATCCGAAAAGAAGAGGGTTTAATATGGGGGTTCAGCAAAGTACATTTGCTCTATTTGGTCTAGGTTTAGGCCCAATTATTGCTACTCAATTGTTAGGCATTGTTCCTTCATGGCACTGGGTATTTGCTGTTGTAGCTGTTCCCGGATTGATCGTTGCTTATTTGTTGCATCGCACAATTCGTGAACCAGATCATGTAATGTCAAACAGTCTTGACAAAAGCCAGTTGTCAGAAATGGGAAAAACGGAACGGACGCCTTGGATCAAGATCTTTCGTTCTCGCAATGTCAACTTATCTATGATCGGATTGATTGGAATCATGTGCTGTGTTTTTGTTTTAAGCGCGATGCTGCCTAACTATTTTACAGATTATTTACATTTTTCTGTTGCTCAAATGGGCTTTGTGATTTCAGGAATTGGGTTCGGTGGATTCCTGGGGCAATTAATCCTTCCGGGGATTTCTGACTTGCTCGGAAGAAAAACAACTTTGATTGCAGCTTTCATTTTAGCAATAATTGTTCTCCTTATTTTCATGAACATCGGCGCTCAACCCGTTTTACTGTTTATGCTTCTGTTTATATTAGCATTGCTTGCCTTTGGAAGTTTATGCTTAATGGCAGGTCCTGTACCGGTTGAGTCAGTGCCGCCTTCTCTTGCTGCTTCTGCAGCGGGTATTCCTATTGGGATCGGCGAGATTTTTGGCGGCGGAGTGATGCCGGCATTAAGCGGGTTCATTGCGCAAAATTATGGCATCGAGAAAACGCTTCTCCTTGCTCTTGGAGGCTTAATAGTATGTCTCGGCATTGTTTGTTTTATAAAAGAAACTGCGCCCACTAAAGTAAAAAAAGGAAATGCTGTTTCCATTTAATTTTCGATATAGGGAGATAAGTTGTTAAGGAGCAATTCAGTAAAATTGGGATGTATAGCTCTTTTCGCGTGTTTTTCATATAAACAATTTTAATCCGAATAAACAGCTTCTGCTTTAACCGAAACAGTCATAGTCACATTAGGAATTTATAAATTTGCTAAGTGCGATAAGAATCATCTTTCTGGACAGCTGTTTATTTTAAAATTATAAAAATTATTCATTCGTTGCACATTCTGAAACAACGATGTTGTGAAGACAATCTGCAAGCAATAATATAAAAAACAATAATAAAAAAATTTGGAATATTAAAAATATAAATAAGGGAGGGAAAAGCTTTTTAACCTTGCAATCCAAAAAATGAAAGCGTTTAACTAATGCTTTTAGGGGGGTATAAAATGGTGGGAAAAGGTAAATTTTTGAGTGTTCTTTTTATTACTATAATGTTGATTTTATCAGGTTGTTCAGGATCGGCTGTAAGCAATAGCAAGTCTAATTCCAGCGGTGAAAAAGATACAATCAAAATTGGCGTCATCCTTTCTTCAACTGGAACATTCGCTCCGCTTGCGGAAAGCATTAAAAACGGATTTAACCTTTATCTTGAAGAAAATGATAACAAGTTGGGCGGAAAAAAGGTGGAAATAAAATTTGAAGATGATGAAGCAAACCCGCAAGTTGCTTTAAGGAAATATCGCCAATTAGTCAAGAATGAAAAAGTAGATATACTTGTTGGACCAATTTCTTCAGCAGTCGCTTACGCATTGAGAGACGAGGTGGAGAAAGACAAAATTATATTAATTGATGCCAATGCTGCCGGAAACGATCTTTCCTGGAGCAAAAAAAGCGATTACATTTACCGCCTGTCATTTTCCAACTGGCAAAATGGCAGCAGTGCTGGAGAATATTTAGCAAAAAATGTTGGAAAAACAGCGGTAGCGATTGCACCCGACTACCCTGCAGGAAAGGAAGTTGTTTCCGCTTTTAAAGAAGCTTTTGAAGCTGCTGGCGGTAAGGTAGTAAAAGAAATATACCCTAAATTAGGAACGAATGATTTCGCAACGTATCTTACTGATGTAGCCCAAGTAAAGCCTGAACTAGTTTTTACATTCATGGCAGGCAGCGATGGAATTCGGTTTGTTCAGCAATACAATGATTTTGGCTTAAAGGGAAAAATTCCGCTGTCAGGTCCAATGGAATTTGGCGATCAACTGATCCTCGAACCTACTGGTGAAGCAGCAGAAGGAATCATTTCTGGCATCCTGTACTCGCCTTGGCTAGAAAATGATGAAAACAAAAAGTTTGTAGAGGCATATCAGGAAAAATACGGAAAGCTGCCAAACACTTTTTCAGTGGGAGGCTATGACTCCGCAAAAGTCATAGATATAGCGATTAAAGAAGCAGGAAGCACAAATGCAGAGGATTTAATAAAAGTCCTTAAAGGGATTTCCTTTGACAGCCCACGCGGACCAATTACGATTGATCCAAAAACGAACAACCCAATACAGAATTTCTACATCGCAAAGAACACAAAAAAGGATAATCAAATTGTCCCTGAAGTACTGGAGACAGTCGAAAAAGTAACGATGCCTGAAAAAGCTCCTGCAAATTAGTCCATGTAACCGGATTGGGATCTGGGGCAAAGTTCTCCAGTCCCAATTTGTCGTTTCATAAATTGAGAAAGTGGGGGATCGTTTTGTCATTGTCTATATTTTCTGTACAGCTATTAACGGGATTAGCGTATGGGATGCTGTATTTTATGATAGCAGCAGGGTTGACGATTATTTTAGGAGTTATGAATATTGTTAACTTGGCGCACGGTACATTATTTTTACTTGGATCCTATATGGCCTTTACCTTTATGAATCAACAATTCAGTTTTTGGATTGCTTTATTGTTATCAGTTGCTGTTACGGCTGTGATCGGGATTATTATTGAAAAATTATTTATTCGACAAATTTATGGAAAAGAGCTTGAGCAGGTGCTGCTCACATTTGGTTTAGCCTTCGTTATTGCGGATACCGCAAAGTGGATTTGGGGTACAGAGCCTCAAACGATGGCTGTCCCTGCTTTGCTCGATTCGTCGATCTCCATTGGACCGATGGTTTTCCCTTTTTATCGGTTGTTTGTTGTTTTAATTGGCTGTCTGCTAGCGCTGCTTCTTTGGTATTTTGAGAGCAAAACTAGAATCGGCGCGATTATTCGTGCAGGTGTGGATGACAGGGCAATGGTTTCAGCTCTTGGAATAAATGTTGGGGTCGTATTTACTGGAGTTTTTGCTTTCGGTGCAGGACTAGCTGCGTTGAGCGGAGTATTAGGAGGACCGTTAATCGGGATGTATACAGGTATGGAATCAGACATTCTCGTTACATCATTAATTGTTGTAGTGATCGGCGGCTTAGGTTCGTGGAAAGGCTCTTTCATTGGTGCAATTCTCATCGGATTGATTGAGACCTTCGGCAAGATTTGGTTTCCTTCATTATCAATGCTAATCGTATTTCTTCTCATGGTTGTAGTATTAATTATCCGTCCTCAAGGGCTATTTGGAAGGGAGGTGGCATAGTTGAAAAAGAATATTTTAATTTTCATTGTATTTCTGCTTATTGCTTTCGTTCTGCCCTTCGTTTTAAGTGTGTATGGGATAGATCTTGTTTCCGAAATCTTCATTATGGCTATTTTTGCCATGAGTCTTGGTTTAATAATGGGGTATGCAGGAATGGTTTCACTAGGTCATGCAGGATTTTTCGGAATTGGAGCCTATACCGTGGCACTTCTCGGACCGCATATTCCAAATTCCTACTTGTTACTATTTTTTTCTATCTGCTTATCTGGTCTTCTTGCATTAGTTACTGGCGCGATATTTATACGCACTTCGAAATTTTACTTTTTAATGATTACTCTTGCTTTCGGACAATTGCTGTTTGCTCTGGCTTGGCAATTAAAGCAATGGACTGGCGGAGCAGACGGCATGAAAGTTTCCGCTCCTTTGAATCTCGGTTTTGGCGAAATTGTCAGTCCTATAGGGATTTATTCCGTAATGGCAGCAGCTTTTATTATTGTTTATTTACTGCTTAGATTTTTTGTTGAATCTCCAGTCGGTAAAATTGTCAAAGGAATAATGGAAAACGAAGCACGAATGAGTGCATTGGGGTACGATGTACGCATTTATAAGCTTTTAACATATACATTTTCCGGAGCCCTAGCAGGATTTGCAGGATCTTTATACGGATTTTACAACCTTTTTGTAAGCCCAGATGTATCGAGTTGGATGTTTTCGGGTCAAGTTATGATGATGGTAATAATTGGAGGAGTTGGTACGCTGATTGGTCCGGCAATCGGAGCTGGCCTATTCATTTTTTTACAGAACTTTATCAGCACGTACACAGAACGGTGGCCAATTATAATGGGAGCCCTGTTAGTGATTCTTGTGCTGGTTGGCAAAGGTGGAATTATCCATTGGTTTGCTTTATTGAAATCTAAGATTTTTTATAAAAAACGAAAAAATAGCGATGATTACGCTCCGCAGCATGTTGAAAAAGAGGAGGTAGTCAATTGAGTATATTAAAAGTAGAAAATATAAACAAATCATTCAAAACATTACAAGTTCTTCAAAACGTGTCATTGGAAGTTCAGCCAGGAGAACGCCATGTTATCATCGGCCCTAACGGTGCGGGGAAAACAACTCTTTTTAATTGTATTACAAATGTCCTGCCAATTGACTCAGGAAAAATATTTTTGGAAGGGCAAGAAATAAGCAATATGCCTTCCAGTAAATTGGTTCATTTAGGAATGTCGCGAACGTTTCAAAAAAACAACTTGTTCGGAAATTTGACAGTCGAAGAAAATCTTCATCTTGCTTTAACAGCAACGAAACGATATCGCTACCAAATGTTTCATGCGTTGACAAAGCATATCGACCTCAAAAAAGAAACAGATGAAATCCTTGCACAATGGGAGATTTCTACACGCAGAAATGTCAAGGTGAACAATCTTTCCTATGGAGAGCAGCGACTTCTTGAGATTTTGCTAGCGATGGCGTCTAAACCGAAGATCTTGCTTTTGGATGAACCGACATCAGGAATGTCTCCAGCAGAAACTGCACAGACAGCTGAAATGATTCAAAAGCTTCCTCGGACGGTATCTATACTAATTATTGAACATGATATGGATGTTGTATTTTCCATTGCTGACAGAATTACTGTTCTTCATCACGGAGAAGTGATATTAAGCGGCACTCCCGAAGAAGTTCGAAACAATGAAGAAGTAAGGAAAATTTACTTTGGGGGAGGTGCAAAAGCTCATGCTTGAGCTTCAAAATGTCCATTCTTACTACGGAACGAGTCATATTCTTCAAGGCGTTTCATTTTCAGTTCCAAGCAAGAAATGTGTTGCTCTTCTTGGGAGAAATGGAGCAGGTAAATCAACAACGATTCATACGATTGCCGGGCTGCTTAAACCGCGGAGGGGAAAAATTCAATTTAAGGAACGGCAGCTGAATAACCTGTTGCCTCATCAAATTTCGTGCCTTGGAATTGGATTCGTTCCACAAGGAAGGCGGATTTTCCCTTCTCTTACCATTCGTGAAAACTTGACAATGGCTGCCCGTAAAAATTTAATAGACCGAAATAATAATTGGGATTTGGAAAGGGTATATGAATTATTTCCTGTTTTAAAAGAAAGAGAAAAAAATATGGGTACTGAGCTATCAGGCGGACAACAGCAGATGCTTGCAATCGGAAGAGCTTTGATGACAAATCCCAGTTTTTTATTAATGGATGAACCATCGGAAGGATTAGCCCCTGTCATTATCGATCAGGTCGGCGATATAGTTGTAAAACTGAAGCAGGAAGGACTCTCGATCTTAATGGTTGAGCAAAATATATCACTTGCATGCAAAGTAGCAGATGAAATTTTAATTATGAACAAAGGTACTATTGTATGGCAGGGCAGCCCAGATGAATTAATGAAAAATAATGAAATACAACATAAATATCTTGGGGTATAGAAAAACACCACATAACATTTGGAAGAATATGAGGATATATGTTCAATATACGAGCATATATCCTTATTTTTTTAATCTCCAAGCAAAACGATAACGATGTTAGAACTGCGCAAACAATTTTTATAGATCCTCGTACTATTAAATTTGTACAGAACCAAAGTACTTGTTCAGCTTTTTGTGATTCATCCAGAAAAAGAAGGAAAAACATTTGCAACAAGCGGATTTGCCGACGGTACAGGCGGTATGGTGATTTATGAAGCAAACATCTCCCGGCCGCCCTCCTTTTCATATATCTATTTTATGGTTCAGTACCAATAAAAACCCCATCTCTCCTAAGTTCGGAATGATGGGGCTCAAGCGTCTGAAAAAGAATTTATATATGATTGGCCAGCTTTTTTAAATGTTCTGAAGTCTCATTGATTTGCGCAATGAAATTTGTTATATCATCAATGATTTCAGCAAAGTTTTCGAGTTCATTTTTCGTCTTTTCAGTTTGTTCTTTATTTTTGTCGAAGGCATACAAAATATTGTCGAAGAATTGGTTCATCTCTTTCATTCTTTGCGAACCATTGCCTGTAAGCTCTGTTACTTCCACAATAGATGAAGCGATATCGTTAATTTTCGCTCTGATTTCCTCAATTAAATTGGAAACGCCAAGCACGGAATTTTTTGTTTCTTCCGCCAGCTTTCTCACTTCACTAGCAACAACAGCGAATCCTTTCCCGTATTCCCCTGCACGCGCTGATTCAATTGCGGCATTTAGAGCCAGCAAGTTAGTTTGTTCAGCAATAGAAGTAACAATCGAGACGACATGATTAATTTTTTCAGAAGTTTGTTCAAGCGACTTTATTTTTAAAGCAATATCATCTGTCCGTTCTTTTATATTGACCATTAAACCGGAGTGAAAATTCAAGTCTTCTCTCCTTGAACTGACTTCTGCTTCGGTTGATGCCGCTGTTTCAAAACGATCAACTGCAATTAAGGCAAATTGTTTGGATCGTTCGTTAATTTTTTGTATAGCTGAATTGGCTGATTCAATAAGATCAGCAAGACGAATGGAGGTTTGGGCGATGTTTTCATGAAGCTCCTGTTTTTCCTTTTCGATTTTTTGCCGTCTTTTTAAATACTCTTCATTATATGCTTCCAACACAATTTGCTGTTCAAAGTTTAACATTTTTGCAATGGTGACCACCGCTTTATGATAATCTTCCTTCGATGGACACGCTTTCGCAACAACGGAAAAAATTGATTTCTGTAATTGCTGGAATGAACTCATGTACCAAATCGTATCTAATCCAATGCGGACGTGGGCTACAGCAATCCGCTTCATTCTTGTTATATCTTCATCTGTCAAGGATCCGCTAAACATAAGCAGCACATGTTTTTTCAATCTTTCCTTCTGCTTTTCGATCGAGCTGTATTTATTAATTATGTCAATCAAAAATTGTTCTTGATGGAGAGCATCATAAAATGCATCGATAATAAACTTTATGTTTTCTTCAATCGCATCTTTTAATATAAGAGTACAAATAAGATCATCCTTTGTCAGGCCAACCATCGCTAATTGTCTTTGATATTTTTCATCAGTCACTTCAAGTTTTACTTGTTGAAGATCTACTTGTTTTTCAAAAAGTGATGGAACTTGTTTTCTTTTTTTAAACATTGGTTGATTTCCCCTTCAAAATTCATTATTAGTGTCCATTGTATATATCGGCAATTAAAAATAGATGATCAACAATTTTTTCAATTAATTTTTAAAATTTATTCAAATTCGTTACATTCAATATTCGAAAATGAAATATTTTCTATAAAACTAAAGATTACTGTTGACGAAAAACATGTTTAAAGGCGATTATAAATAGTAAAAATCTGAAAGAGCTCTATTCCGAAATAACTTTGGATACACCGGACATTGAAAACAATAATTGGAATTTTGCTTGGTGAATATTTCTCGGTTACAACACAAATAATATTTTCTGTAAAAAAATCAAAGGAGGAACAATCATATGGCTCTCATTCCTTACGATCCTTTTTCTGAGATCAACCAATTTAGACGAAACATGAATCGCGTTTTTTCTGAAGGCTTCCCGCATTTTTTTGAAAACTTTGAGACTATGAATACCCCCCGGCTTGATATTCATGAAACTGCTAATGAAGTAATTGTTACGTGTGATTTGCCCGGCCTTGAAAAAAAGGAAGACGTTGACATTCATCTTGATCGCAACGTTCTTACGATCAGTGGCACAATTCAAAGAAGCAAAGAAGTAAAGGAAGAAGAAATGCATAGACGCGAACGGTTTATCGGGCGGTTTCACCGTGCTGTTGCATTGCCGGCAAATGTAAAAGAAGAAGAAGTGAGCGCGACATATAAAAATGGCGTTCTGGAAATCCGTATTCCAAAACAAACCGAAAACAACAAAAAGAAAATTGATATTCAGTTTCATTAATTGTTTCGTGAGGTTGCAAAATTTCAATCAGCCTCACTTTTTTATTGCAATTTTCGCCAAGTACGATTATGATGAATATATAACATCAAAAATCTATATATTGTGTAATCAAAAACAATTAAATACTATATATTGAAAACCTAACGACAAAGGTGCTGTTTTCAGCTTAAAAGGGAATCCGGTGAGAATCCGGAACTGTCCCCGCAACTGTGAGTGCTACGAAATGAATAATCCACTGTACGTTTCGTATGGGAAGGATTCAAAGTAGGATGAAGCACGAGTCAGGAGACCTGCCTTTGTCCGAACGTTTCTAATTCTTCGGGGGTTGGGAAGATGAAACGATGGTTTGAATGGAGTAGTTTCGCCTTGTAAACTGCCTCCTTTTTAATCATCGTTTGATCCGCTCAGCTTCCTGAGCGATTTTTTATTTTGATAAGGAGGATGTTTGATGAATATTACGAAAGCATTAAATCTATACGAGGTTTTTCAAAATCATTTTAACAGGAGCGATTTGGAGCTTTATCTAAGGCAGCTTGAAGAAAAGTTTCCGTCCCTTTCCTTTCATGAATACAGCGAAAGAGTGCTGACAACCTTACAATACCAGCAGATTGATGATCTTGAAAAATTTACAAACCTGCTGATTATTGAAGCTTTAGCAAACATTTCGGAAAGTGAGCCGGATTGGACTTTTTTAGCTGCACACGTATTTCTTGAAAAAATTTACCATGAAGCGAGCCAAAACAGAAATTACAACCAACCGGGCTACGGCGATTTTTATTTGTTAATCGAAACATTAACCGATCTTGGAATCTACAGCCCTCTTTTGCTAGAGCATTATTCAAAAGAGGAAATTATGGAGCTGGGAAATGCCATTGATCCTGAGAAGGACAAGCTGTTTACATACATCGGATTAAGGACCCTTTACGACCGGTATTTAGCTAAAGATTTTCATAAACGAACATTTGAGCTTCCACAGGAACGTTTTATGATCATCGCTATGACGTTAATGATGAAAGAGCATCCATCCAAACGTTTGCATCTTGTAAAGGAAGCGTATTGGGCATTGAGCCATTTATATATGACGGTTGCAACACCGACATTGGCTAATGCAGGAAAATCAGTCGGTCAGCTTTCAAGCTGCTTTATTGATACGGTAGACGACAGCCTTCAAGGCATTTATGATTCGAACACTGATATTGCCAATGTTTCTAAAAGCGGCGGAGGCATTGGAGTTTATTTAGGGAAAATCAGAAGCCGCGGAAGCGATATCCGGGGGTTCAAAGGAGTTTCATCAGGTGTCATTCCTTGGATGAAGCAATTAAATAATACGGCGGTGAGCGTCGACCAGCTCGGCCAAAGAAAAGGAGCAATTGCCGTTTATTTGGATGTTTGGCATAAAGATATTTTCGCCTTCCTTGATGCAAAATTAAATAACGGAGATGAACGGCTGCGCACCCATGATTTATTTACAGGTGTATGCATTCCTGACCTATTTATGGAGCAAGTTGAAAAGCGCGGGGACTGGTATTTGTTCGATCCCCACGAAGTTCGCAAAGTCATGGGATTCAGTCTGGAAGATTATTATGATGAAGAAAAAGGTAACGGCAGCTTTCGGGAAAAATATTTTGAGTGCGTGAATCATCCTTCCTTATCTAAAGAAAAAGTGCCTGCGATTGAAATAATGAAACGGATTATGATCAGCCAGCTTGAAACGGGAACGCCTTTTATGTTTTATCGGGATGAAGTGAATCGAAAAAACGCAAACAAGCATGCCGGCATGATTTATTGCAGCAATTTATGCACAGAGATTGCGCAAAATCAAAGTGCTACTACTGTTGAAGAACAATATGTTGAAGATGGAAAAATTGTCATTGTGAAAAAGCCCGGCGATTTCGTCGTCTGCAACCTTTCTTCCATCAACTTGGCACGGGCTGTCCCAGACAACGTTCTGGAACGTTTAATCCCTATTCAAGTGCGGATGCTGGACAACGTTATCGATTTAAATAACATTCCGGTATTACAGGCGAAGCTTACAAATGAAAAATACCGTGCAATCGGTCTTGGAACGTTTGGCATGCATCATTTATTTGCACTAAAGGAAATTACATGGGAAAGCGACGAGGCAGTCCAATTTGTCGACCAATTATATGAAAAAATTGCGTATTTAACCATTCAGTCGAGTATGGAGCTCGCAAAAGAAAAAGGCGCATACCCTCTCTTTAAAGGCTCGGAGTGGGATACAGGGCGATATTTTGAAATCCGCGGTTATACGTCAAAAAAATGGCAGGAATTAAAGGAAAAAGTGCAGACTTTTGGGATTCGCAACAGCTATTTAATGGCGGTCGCACCGAACGCATCGACCTCCATTATAGCCGGAAGCACAGCAAGCATCGATCCAATTTTCCAAAAAGTTTATTCAGAGGAAAAGAAAGACTACAAAATTCCAGTTACCGTTCCCGACTTAAATGCAAAAACGACTTGGTATTATAAATCCGCTTATTTGATCGACCAAACATGGAGCATTAAACAAAATGCGGTGCGTCAAAAACATATTGACCAGTCCATTTCGTTCAACTTTTACGTTCTAAACACGATCAAAGCGAAAGAATTGCTGGAGCTTCATTTGACTGCTTGGAAATCCGGATTGAAAACAACGTATTATGTCCGTTCGACATCAAGCGACATTTATGAATGTGAATCATGTGCAAGTTAAGGAGGAATTAATATGGAGCAAACATTAACAAAACGAATTATTATGGATCCTGATGCACCAAACCGTTCAACAGCAATAGTGAACGGAAAATGTTCCAACGTGCTCAATTGGGATGATGTCGCCTACCCGTGGGCATATCCAAAATATAAACGGATGCTTGCAAACTTTTGGACACCTTTTGAAATTAATATGGCTCAAGATGTGAAGCAATTTCCTGAGCTTTCAGAAAGAGAACAGGACGCATTTTTAAAAATTATCGGCCTCTTAGCTTTATTAGACAGCATTCAAACCGATTATGCCGGAAAAGTTGCCGATTATATTACAGACTCGAGCATAAACGCCTTAATGATTTTGCTCGCCCAGCAGGAAGTGATTCATAACCATTCATATTCGTATATTCTCTCAAGCATCGTGCCTAAAAACGTACAGGATGAAGTATTTGAATATTGGCGGAACGAACCGGTTTTAAGGAAGCGAAATGAATTTGTCACCAACGGTTATAAAGCATTTGCAGAAAATCCGAATGTGGAGAATTTGTTGAAATCGATCGTCTTTGATGTCATACTGGAAGGTTTATTTTTCTATTCCGGTTTCGCATTCTTTTATAATTTAGCCAGAAACCAAAAGATGGTAGCCACTAGCACGATGATTAACTACATTAACCGTGATGAACAAATACACGTAGGTTTGTTTGAAAAAATTTTCAAAGCGGTGCTGAAGCAATATCCTGAATATGATACAGATGAACTGAAACAATTCGTTTCGAAAACATTTCTGAAAGCAGCCGAGCTGGAAATCGAATGGGCCGGTGTAATTATCGGCAATGACATTGAAGGCCTGCATTTAAAAGATGTGGAGAGCTATATTAAATTTTATGCGAATTTCCGTGCCAATCAGCTGGGATTCGAACGTCCTTTTGAAGGCTATCGGACAAATCCTTTGAAATGGATACGGGCTTACGAAGAAGTGGACTTAGGAAAATCAGACTTCTTTGAACAAAAATCGAGACAATATACAAAAGTCAACACAATTGATAACGGCTTTGATGAGCTGTAAAAATTTACGTTCTCATGATAACGGGCAGCAGAGACTGCCCGTTTTTTTATCTGCTGCCAAACCAAAAGGAATGCTATGAATGAATTTTTCGATAAGCAAATACTTTCTTTTAAAAGAGCTTATCTTTTTGGGAACCTAAGCATCCCATTTTTCCATGCCATGGTATAATATGTGCGGAGGGGATCTATGTTAAAATCAACCTTGATCATAATGTCAATTTTGTTAGTAACAATTCATTTCGCTATTCTATATTTTTGGATGTTTGATTGGCAAAAATTAGCTACAAAAACAGGCTTTATAAGTTGGTTTGCCTCGATTCTATTAGGCATCTTTGTATATTTTTCTTTTCAAACTTTCAGCAGATGCGACAAAGCTGCTGTCGTCATCAGAAACATATTGTTATGTTCAACTTTACTGACCATCTTTTTAGCTTGTATTGCGTTCATTATAGAAGCAATTACAAAGGCGATGCCCTAAAAAAAGAAATATAGTTTTCACGATATTGGCTAAAAAGAACTATGTTGTTTTCCACCATTGCGAGGTGAATATAATGATTTATTTATTAGTCGGTTTGGGCGGGATAGCAGGTGCCTGCCTTCGATACAGTGTCGGCCTATGGACTTCCAGCTTTTGGACCGGATCTTTCCCAGCAGCGACACTTTTAGCCAATTTGGCTGGAAGTTTTCTTTTAGGATGGTTGACTGAATATGTATTTAAAATAAAAGGATTTCCTCCCCATTTTGCCACAGCGATCGGTACTGGCTTAATCGGGTCATTCACAACATTTTCAACTTTTAGTTTTGAGAACATTCAATTGATGATTGCCGATAAATGGGAAACAGCCATTATGTATACATTGTCAAGCTTAATAGGCGGTTATTTATTTGTTTCATCTGGTTATCATCTTGGCCGAAAAATGCTTTCCCAGCACAACGCACGAACGGCCGGTCATGAATAGGAGTGAAGAGTAATGCTTTTCAACTTTATCGTTGTAGGAATCGGAGGTTTTTTAGGAGCTAATGCCCGCTTGATCGTCACCAATTGGATTAAAAAGAAAAGCAATATGAAGTTCCCTGTCGCGACATTTATTATCAATGTCAGCGGATCTTTCCTGCTCGGCCTTTTGATCGGCATGAATATTTCAGAAGCATATCTACTGTTATTTGGAACAGGATGTTTAGGAGCCTTTACCACCTTTTCTACGTTTCAGCTTGAAAATAAACAGCTGTTAACAGAAAAACAAAAAACAGTGTCCATTTGCTATTTTCTTTCAAGCTATGCGTTCGGTCTTTTGTTTGCCTTTCTCGGCTTCCAACTAGGCGCTATATTTTAAAAACTTATTTGAATCATATTGTCATGGTTTGATTTTTTCTTTATAATACAGATTGTCCAGCGGGATGTAGCTCAGCTTGGTAGAGCACCAGCATGGGGTGCTGGGGGTCGCAGGTTCGAATCCTGTCATCCCGACTCTGTAAACCTCCTAAATCATCATTTAAAACCAAAAACGCCGCTTGAGCTTTTTCAAGCGGCTTATATTTTGAATTACGTCTTTTTAATCCCTTTCCTCAGTTTAATTAATTTATATAAGTTAATCACAACCGTTTTGGTTACAGCATATGTTGGAACAGCCAAAATCATCCCCAAAATTCCCGCGATATTTCCTGCAACAAGCAACAAAATAATAATGGTCAACGGATGTGTATCAAGCCTCTTGCCGATAATAAACGGAGAAATCACATTCCCATCAATTTGCTGAACAATTGTCACGACAATAATCGCAAGAAGTGCTTTAAAAGGCGAATCAAGCAAGCCGACAATAACGGCTGGAGCAGCTCCAATAAACGGACCTAAATACGGAATAATATTGGTGATTGCCACAGTTATTCCAAGCAGCAAAGCATATGGCAGATCAATAATTAAGTATCCGATAAACGTAAAGAGCCCGACAAACATGGAAACAAGCATTTGTCCTTGAATATAGGTAGATAAGGTTTCGCCTGTTTCCTTTAAGATAATCATAACTTCATCGCGGAAATCGCTCGGAAAAAACTTTACGACCTGGTGCGGCAGCTTATGTCCGTCCTTGATCATATAAAATAAAATGAACGGCACCGTGACAATAATGAGTGTTATATTTGTGATAACGCTGAAAACGGACTGAACGCCATTCGTAATATTATTTGTAATTCTCGATGCATATTGCGTAATGGTGCTCTCAATTTTTTCAATGGAAAAATAATCTTGCGTCAATACCCATTGGAACCAGCTTGTTTGATAGAGGTTTTCAATGATTTCTCTCGTTTTTGTTATATAAAAAGGAATGTTTCGAATTAAATCATTAAACTGCTTAACAATCGTAGGCCCTACCAATCCGATGGCGATCGAAATTCCGCCGATAAACACGATATACAAAATCAAAATGGCCAGCACTCTTGGAATTTTTCGCTTTTCAAGAAAACCAATAATCGGAGCAAACAAAAAGTAAAGAAAACCGGAAATAATTATAGGAAAAAACAAAGTAGTTATAAAGATCACAATGGGCTCAAAAAGAAAAGATATTTTTGTGCTGAAATATAAGATCAAAATGATCAAAAGTATTTCTAACGTCCAAAAATGAAGTTTTGATTTAAACAAAATGCTTGCCTCCCGCATCCAATTTTGCAACATTCGTTCCAATATTTAGAATATCATGTATTTACATATTCTAAGCAATTTTTTTCAATCCTCCTATTGCTTCTAATCCAAATTTTCCGCTCAAATTTAAGGAAAACCTTTTTAAATTTTTATGTTAAGCTTTATAATGTTTGCTCTTCGCAATGTTTCAAACAAAATCACAACAACAGGACCTAAAAATAAACCTAATATACCGAGCATCTTTAGTCCAATGAACATGCTGATCAAGGCGGCAAGAGGGCTTATTCCCATGTTGGTCGACATAATTTTCGGTTCGACAGCACGTCTGACGACAGTGATCACAAGAAATAAGACAACTAATCCTATTCCGAGATTGGTTTGCCCCTGGCTAAATGCATAAATAGCCCAAGGAACCAGCACCGATCCTGTTCCCAATATTGGAAGGATGTCAACAACCACGATAATGATTGCCAAAATCAAGCTATAATCTACACGAAGCAGCACCAACCCAATATAAGCTAGTATAAATGTCAGCAAACTTAAGATAACTTGCGCTTTAATAAAGCCGAAGCCTGCTTTGTAAAGATCATTCACAACATATTTTATTTTATTTCTCGTTTTTTCTGTCAGCATGGTCTCGAGCGAAGCCCATATTTTCGGCAGATCTAAACTGATTAAATAAAGAGCAATCAAATAAATCAGCGCTTCAATGAAAAAGCCAGGAATGCCGGAAACAAATAATATGAGCGATTCCATCAATTGCTTCACAAGACCGTCAACTGCATTGACAGAATTATTAATGGAAATTTCAATAGACGTCATGACACCTTCTGGAAGGGAAGCGGAATAATTTTCCCACGTATCAAGAAGAGGATTAATAAAATCATGATTGAATTTTCTAACATATAAAGGGATATTTTCTATAAAACTCACAAAGTTTGTATATATAAAGTTTATCAAACCAAAGCCTAGAATACATAATAAGAGTAAAAAAACAACAAAAATGAGCAAAACTGCATACGGTCTTTTTATTTTAAATCGATTTTGGAGAATGCTGATAGGCTTTTCAAGTACAAGAGCTGTAAGCAGCGCAAGCAATATCGGGATGCTGAACGGGATTAGTATAAGAATGGCAATACCAATGATGATAAGCGGAAGATACTTTTTCATTTTCAATACATCATTCTCCTATCTATTCTATACTCAAAATCATCATGTTATCCTTATTATATCGTGGATTTTCCATTTGAACTATTGAAATTCCTTATTTTTTTTATAAATTGTTATTTGTTCGACATTTTGCAAAACACATTTACTTCAGTAAAAAAAATACTAGACAAATCGCAATTTGACCAATATAATCAAATTAGAAAAACGGAATAAGAATAAAAATTCCCAAAGGGGAGTAGCTTAACAATAAAGTCGTCATTTCGTGGAGGAATCCACCGGCTTTATTGAACAACTGGATGTTGTTAGCGAGACCTTTGCCATAAAAATGGCAAAGGTCTTTTTGCATCTTAAAACAATTTTTGGGAGGATAATTTGAGTTGCTGCTTAGAAAATATATGTCCAAAATCGGAATAGGCTCTGCAACAGTCGATCTTGTACTGGATAAAGAAACGTATTCTCCAGGAGAAAAAGTAACAGGCACGCTCTACATTAAAGGAGGCACTATAACTCAAAAGATTAAGCAGCTGCAATGTGATCTTATGAAAATAAACAATCAGGCTGATCAGCAATCAATCGCCTCCATTACGTTATTCGCTCCTGACATAATCGATCCAGCTGATTGCGCAAAAATTCCTTTTGAATTTGTTTTACCAAAGCATCTTCCCGCAACAACAGACAGTTTAACATACCGTTTTAAAACAACATTAGTGTTTGAAGAAGGAATCGATAGTCTGGATCATGACACAATACAAATTTTAAAAAATAAACCTAGTGGAGGGGAAAACGATGAGAAAAATATGGAAAAGAATTCGGTTCATTTATAACTTTCGTTCATTTTTCCCTTTTATATTTGAATTTTTCTTATCGAAGGAGGTGAATAGGAAAAAAAAGCTATTCTCGATCGCTTTTATAATTGGATATTTCCTGTTGCCGTTCGATGCAATACCAGATTTCCTGTCCTTAATTGGAATTGTGGATGATGTCGTTATATTTACTTTTATCATGCAGCAAATGATCAAAATGGCTCCGAAGGAATTACAGGAAAAATATTGTCTTGCATAACAAAGGATAAAAACATCGAAATGAGTATAAAATATTTGAGGAGTGATAAATATTGGAACTATTCTCACCTGAGTTTTTTTCAGCATTACTTTCGATTGTTATCATTGACCTTGTTTTAGCTGGTGATAATGCCATTCTAATCGGTTTAGCAGCTAGAAATGTGCCGAAACACCAACAAACAAAGGTCATTATATGGGGGACATTTGGAGCGATTTTTATCCGGGCAATTGCGACGCTTGCGGTTGTTTGGCTTTTAAAAATCCCTGGACTGCTATTAGTCGGCGGAGTTCTTCTCCTTTGGATCGCCTATAAACTTCTCATCGATAAAAAAGAACATAACGTCGATACCGGGAATAGCTTTTGGTCCGCTATGAAAACGATCATTGTAGCAGACGCTTTAATGGGGCTTGATAATGTTTTAGCGGTTGCCGGTGCCGCGCACGGATCGTTCCTTTTAGTCATAATCGGATTGTTAATTTCCATTCCAATCGTTGTGTGGGGCAGCACGCTCATCATCAAATGGATTGAACGGTTCCCAGTTATCGTGACAATTGGGGCTGCCGTTATTGCCTTTACAGCAGCCAAAATGATCGTAGATGAAAAATTTCTAAAAGGCTTCTTTGAAGAAAACCCGCTTCTAAAATGGGGCTTAACCATTATTCTTGTTGCAGGCGTTATTTTTGCCGGATATTTAAAAAAGAAAAAAGCTTCCCCTGTGGAAGCAAAAGAAGAAGCATCTTAAAAAATGATGCTGATACCGTTTTTCCTAAAGCCTAAAAACAAATTCCGTGGGGCTGTCTAATAAGTCGATTTTCCGGCTTATAGACGTCCCTTTAATGTTTTAGCAATGTTGATATATCAATGTTTATGATGTTTCGTTTTCAATGGATTTTGACTTTCTGGACAGCTCCATCATTACAAATATTTTCGATGGACATTCCGGCCGTCAAAATTAAATAAAACAGGTTTATCCTCAATAATCGTTTCTAAATGGACACCTCTCCCCCAAAGCTGATAAATGTATGGAAGCACCTTTTCAAGGTACTTAATATCAAGTTCAATCCCTTCATACCAATGTTTTAAATATAGTTCGCCGTTTTTCATATAATCCCCATCCATTACCGTAATGTACGGAAAACCGCCATTCACCCGCATGCTTACGAGCTGATCCCGCACTTTTTCCCAATCTTTATCAACAATTTTATAGTCTTTGCCTTGTTTTTGAAATAAGTACATGTCTTCCCGCATAACAAGATCTTTTGTTAAATAGTTGCGAAGAAATGAAATATCCGATTCAATTTCCCGCACCTCAAACAGCTTTTCCCTGCCCGAACCGGGTTGAATTCCCCGCTTTTTCATTTCCTCGGTCGGATTGTTATACCTTTCTTCGATATCCTCAAATATTTTTAAACCTAAATAATAAGGGTTAATGCTCGTTCTTGACGGCTGTACGACACCCGCATTTAATTTAGCATATTCAATTGCTTCATCAGAGGTCAAATCCAGCTCTCTCATGATCCGCTGGTGCCAATACGTCGCCCAGCCTTCATTCATTATTTTTGTTTCAAGCTGAGGCCAAAAGTAAAGCATTTCCTCTCTCATCATTGTTAAAATATCACGCTGCCAGTCTTCAAGCTCCCGGCTATACTCTTCGATAAACAAAAGCACGTCTTTCTCCGGTTTGGGAGGGAATTTTTTCTTTTTCTTGATTGTCTGTTCACTTTTTTCTTTTTTTTCTCCTAAAGACCAGAGATCATCATACGGTGTTTTGTATGTCTTAAGCTCTTCTTCCTCATCAACATCATCCAAGCTCCAAGAAAGTTTTGTCCGAACTAAAGACGGATCAATATGTTCTTGGATGGATAAAACCGCGTCTAAAAATTTTTCCACTTCTCTTTTTCCATATAAAAGTTCATATTTCTTGATTCTTTCCGCTGTTGCCGCCATGCTTTCGACCATATCCCGTTTCGTATTACTAAAGCGAATATTGTTTTTAAAAAAATCACAATGCGCGAGGACATGTGCAACAATTAGTTTATTTTGAATAAGAGAATTAGTATCAAGCAAAAAGGCATAACAAGGATTTGAGTTAATCACCAGTTCATAAATTTTACTAAGACCTAAATCATAATGGAGCTTCATTTTATAAAATTGCTTTCCAAAGCTCCAATGGGAGAAACGAGTCGGCATTCCATATGCACCAAATGTATAAATAATATCAGCTGGACAAATTTCATATCTCATCGGATAAAAATCAAGACCAAACCCCTTTGCGATTTCTGTTATTTCTTCAATTGCATATTGAAGAACTTTATGATCCTCCTTGTTCATTGTTCATCCCCCTTCTTTTTCCTTACAACAATTTATGAAAACAAACGGGAGATGATGAAAAACATTTTGAACGTTGTGTCAGATTGCACTATTTCCATTTCACATCTTGAACTGCCTGTCACCAAACGAAAAGCTAAAAAGGGAGACATTCCTGTTCAAAAATACACAATCTTATAAAAAAAATGGTGCCTTCTCACGGCACCAAATATTAAAAACTTTTTTGGAAAAACTACATTAAATGGTCGAACCTTCAGGCTGCGCAATTTGTAAAGCTGGGCCAAAAAATTCGTAATGAATATTTTCGGAAGCAACCCCCAGCTCCTTTAAATAATTAATGACTGCTTTCATAAATGGTACAGGGCCGCAAATAAAATAATCTGCATTTTCAGATAAGAATTGCTTAAGAATGTCTTTAGTCATATAACCTGTATGATTGGCGCTTTCTTGACGTGACGGCTCCGTATAACAAATAAAGGATGTTCCATTTGGCAACCTGTTCATTAACTCTTTTACTTCCAAACGAAAAGCATGAACATCTTCATTTTTAGCAGAGTGAACAAAACGAACCGGTCTAGAAGGATTTTCTTTTGCTATTGTATTCAGCATGCTCATAATTGGCGTTACTCCAACACCGCCGCTGATGAAAACAACCGGCGAGTTTTGCGTGACATCCAATGTAAAATCGCCAGCAGGCACGCTAATATTAAGCTCATCGCCAATTTGAACATCATCGTGCAGGTAATTCGATACGACCCCTTTTGGTTGATCCGGTTCTGCCTCACGTTTAACAGAAATTCGAAAATATTCTTTGCCAGGAGCGTCTGATAAGCTGTATTGACGATTCAGTAAATATTGATGGCCGTCTATTTTTACTTTTACGGTAACATATTGTCCGGGCAGGAATGATGGCAATACAGCATTATCTTTCGGTTTTAGGTAAAACGATGTAATAACAGAGCTTTCTTTTACTTTATCTACAACAACAAACGGCTTAAAGTCTTTCCAGCCACCTTCCATATTTTCAGCGTCAGCATACATTCGTTGCTCCAATTCGATAAATACGTTTGCAATTTCGTTATAAGCTTCTTCCCACGCAGAAATAATTTCATCTGTTGCTAAATCGCCTAACACTTCTTTCATAGCTGCTAATAAATTTTCGCCGACAATTGGATAGTGTTCTTTTTTAACCCCTAAGCTTCTGTGTTTATGAGCAATTTGCTTCACAGCTGGCAAAATCGTCTCCAATTGATCAATGCGCTCGGCAGCAGCATAAAGTGTGGTTGCTAGCGCTGTTTGCTGTCTTCCTTTCTGTTGGTTTGTATGATTAAAAATATTTAATAACTCCGGATGATTGGAAAGCATTCGTTTATAAAAATGACTTGTGATTTCTGTTCCTTGCTTAGCTAAAACTGGCACGGTGGACTTTATAATTTCAATAGTACGTTCGGATAACATAAATTTGCACTCCTTTGTTTTTTAAAAAAAGATGTATTTTATATATATCTTTAAAATAGTTGATCTTCGTCTTAAAAGCAATATTTTAAATACATCTTTTGAAAAGATGTCACATTTTTGAACCTAAATTATCCATCAGTGTATAATGGAGCTAGTACGGACAAAGAGAGGGAGGCCAATGCGTCTTACAAACTATACTGACTATTCGCTCCGTGTGCTCATTTACATTGGCACGAAAAACCGAGAGGAATTATCCAATATTAAAGAAATTGCGGATGTGTACGGCATTTCAAAAAACCATTTAATGAAGGTCATTTACCAGCTTGGGAAAAACGGGTATATTGAAACGATTCGAGGACGAAATGGCGGTTTCCGTTTAGCACGTCCTGCATCCGAAATAAATATTGGCGATGTGGTCAGAAAAACTGAAGAAGATTTCCATCTTGTCGAATGTTTTAATGAAAAAAACAGCGAATGTGTGATCACATCCGCCTGCAGGCTGCGCCATGTTTTCCAGCAAGCCTTGCAAGCTTATTTACAAGTGCTGGATCAGTACACACTCGCTGATTTAATCATAAATCAAAACGAATTGAAGCATTTGTTTAATGTGAAGTAGAAAAAAGCCTTAAATGGTCTTTCGTTTTTTGAATGAGGCATTTATACATTTGTTTTGAAAGAAACGGCTGTTGTTATGTCCAACATTTGCAACGGTACAAAAAACCGATTTATTCATACAATAAACATAACTCCTTTTAGGGAGGGATGTTTATTATGAATAAAATGGATTACGACAAAGCATTATATTACACGCACCGTTCGCAATGGGACAATTTGATTATTTTAATGGTGCGCACAAACGACGATTTTCTTTCCAAAAAAATTGAGCATTTTTTACACGCTTATAATTTTGAACACGATTATCAAATTATTGAGCATAAACTATATGCTTTACTTCGTTATATTGACCATGCATTAGAAAACGTAACAGAGGTTGAACCGGAAATCGCGCTGAAATAGTTTCCAGAAAGGTGACTCAATAGTTTAAGCAACCTTTTTTCAGAAAAGTTATTTCTGAAAAATGGGGTTGCTTTTTCTTTCTGTTTTAGTCGTTTAAGTTATTGCTTCAATGCTGAAAGCGGCGATCGTTTTTGCCGAAAGCCCGTTTTTTCAGGAGCCTTTTTTCATGGCTATTGATCCGCTGCTATAATCGGCTATCAACTTTGCCAAAACTCGGGACTTAGCTCGCTTTTTCAAGAGCGTAAACGAAAAAGCGAGGGTGGAAAAACGTCTTGTTTTTCTCCCTCGCTCTTATTTTTAAGACTTATTGGATAGACTGAAGGGATCTCAATCGAAATGGAGTTAAGCTTTTTTAACTGTCAGAATATCATTTACTTTTTCCATTACGGCATTTATTAATTCTTCCAATGCCTTTTCACTATTATTCAGTGAATCGGCCTGAACAGCAAAATAAAATTTCACTTTCGGCTCGGTTCCCGAAGGCCGCAAACAGAACCAAGATCCGTCTTCAAGGAAATATTTCAATACATTTGATTTTGGCAAATCAATTGTTTCCTTTTTGTTCGATTGAAGCAATGTACGTTCACTTGTTAAATAATCCTCGATAATCGTAACCGTTTTACCTGCAATTTCAGCAAGCGGATTTTGGCGGAAAGATTCTAAAATTCGCTTAATCTGTTCTGCTCCGTCCTTACCTTTTAAGGTTAACGATTTTAACCCTTCTCTGTAATACCCGTATCGATTGAAAATTTCCATTAATCCGTCATAAAGTGTGAGCCCTTTTTTCTTATAAAATGCACATACTTCAACAGCTAAAACGGCCGCTTGAACGGCATCTTTGTCTCTGGCAAAATCGCCAATTAAATATCCGTAGCTTTCCTCATAACCGAATTGAAATTTGTATTGTTTCGTTTGTTCAAATTCTTTAATTTTTTCCCCGATAAATTTAAACCCGGTAAGCGTATCAATTGTTTTTAGTCCATATTCCTCCGCTATTGCGCGTCCTATTTCCGATGTAACAATCGTTTTTAGAACAACGCCATTTTCAGGCAGCAATCCTTTTTTCTTTTTCTCAGAAAGGATATAGTTGAGCAAAATCGCACCCGTTTGGTTTCCTGTTAACACAATGTATTCGCCTTTGTCATTTTTGACAGCAACTCCTAAACGGTCAGCATCAGGGTCAGTTCCGATTAAAATATCAGCATCAATGCGTTTCCCTTCTCTTATCGCTAGCTCAAACGCTGCATGCTCCTCAGGATTCGGCGAAGCCACTGTCGAAAAATTTGGATCTGGAAGCTCCTGCTCTTTGACGACGGTTACATTTTGATAGCCTAATGATTGAAGAGCTCGTCGAACCGGTTTATTGGCTGTACCATGAAGCGGCGTAAAAACGACCTTTACATCTACTTCTTTTGCCAAATTAGGATTCAGTGAAATCGTTTTGATCTTTTCATTATATGCTTCGTCTATTTCCGCTCCAATGATTTTAATCAAGCCTTTTTGTTTTAAAATATCTTCATTTTCAACAGCAACTTCTAATTCATTTTCAACTTCATTCACTTTTTTGATGATTTCATCAGCTATTTTTGGAGGAATCTGACCTCCATCCTCTCCGTAAACTTTAAATCCATTATATTCCGGCGGGTTATGGCTTGCCGTTATTACAACACCTGAAAATGCGTTTAAATAACGGACAGCAAAAGATAATTCAGGAGTTGGCCTTAATTCATCAAATACATAAGTTTGAATACCATGCGTTGCGATAGTTTTTGCCGCTTCCATAGCAAATTGCGGCGATTTGTGGCGGGAATCGTAAGCAATTACCACGCCGCGTCTTTTGGCTTCTTCTCCAAAAGATTCAATATATCTTGCCAATCCCTCAGAAGCCTTGCGGATTGTATAAATGTTCATCCGATTTGTGCCTGGGCCAATTTCTCCCCGCATTCCTCCTGTACCAAACTCTAAGCTTTTATAAAAGCAGTCCTCTAATTCGAGTTCATTGTCTGCTTTTTCTAGTAATTGCTGTTTTAGCTCTTGATCTATATCTTCTTTCGATATCCATCGTTGATAATTTTCTTTCCATTTCGCCATAACTTAACACCCCTCCAGTTCCCCTTCTTTTTCTCTCCTGAAATATTTTATCACAAATTTTATGGAAATGAGATGATCATCCCTATTTTTAGAACTATTCGAAACAGCTTTTACATATTTTCCGCAAATGATCGTCTTTCCATTTCTCCAGTTATTTATAAATTTATGTATTATTTGTATCATTTGAAAAAAAACAAACCGAGCGACAAAGCTCTTTGCCACTGAACGGAAAAAAGAGCGCCAAACGGACGCTCTTTTTTCAGCAAGGCACTCCCATCCCGGGATTGCAAGAGGGGTTATTGAAGATCTTTTTCAGAAATGTTTGTTAATGCTTCTCCTGCCGCTTCATCAGAAGTCTTATTTGTTGCTAAATCTCCTAATGCGACCATGCCGACAACTTGATTATTTTCCACTACAGGCAACCGGCGAATTTGATTTTGTGCCATGATTTGGGCAGCTTCTTGCAGACTCGCGTCTGGACTACAGCATACAGGGTTTGTCGACATAACTTCTGCAACGGTTGTGCTTTCGTTTTTGCCCTGAGCTGTTGAGCGAAGCGTAATATCACGGTCTGTAATAATTCCTTTTAATTGTCCATTATCTGCAACAGGGATCGCACCAACATTATGCTGTCTCATTAACTGAGCAGCTTCCTGAACAGTTTGATTTGATGAAACGGAAATGACATTAGAAGACATGATATCGCGAATTTTATCCATAGTCTCACTCCTTTCGTTGATAGTTTGAACAATATGTAAAAATTTATGAATGATAATAATTCTTAGCTGATGTTTTATTGATTTCATCGCAAAATCATTTTTAATTCAGGGGAAATGTATTATAATGCCTTTAGAAAGAAAACAGAGAGGTTAGTTGGATGGATGATAAGCGAAAAGACAATTTGCTGTTGATAGGCTGGATCGCTTCTTTAATTTCTACCTTAGGAAGCCTGTATTTTTCTGAGATCATGCATTTCGAACCATGTAAATTGTGCTGGTTTCAAAGGATATTTATGTACCCGCTCGTTGTTATACTTGGAATAGCTGTAGTAAAAAAGGATTACAAAATTGCAAGCTATTCCTTAACTTTGTCCATTATGGGAGGCATGATTTCCATTTACCATTATTCTATACAAAAAATTCCTTTTTTGGGGGAACATAGCCTCGCATGCGGAAGAGTTCCTTGTACAAGCGACTACATTAATTGGTTTGGATTCGTTACAATTCCTTTCTTGGCTTTAATTGGCTTTTCAATTATTTTCCTCACAAGCTTTTTCATTTTACGGCAGAAAGGATAACGTTTCCGTTATTTTCAGATTTTTCAAGAGGCGAATGATGCAAATTCTATAGACCAGCAAACAAAACCTTTGGATTTATAGCTTTCAATTATGTTTTTTTACCCATATTAAGACTTAATCGCAATCCGGCAAGTTCATGAGGTCTTAGAAAGATAAACATTTATTTTTTGCGGTTGCCGTCATTCCCGTCATTTATGAAAATCGGTTTACATTTTTTAGTGCAAAGGAACGAAAGGAGTGAATAACGGCGATACTTTCCCCAAAATTTTTAAAATTACGGGGTCTTCTCGCCAAATTATATGAAAAAACTGCTTATATTCGGCGGAATCATTATTGTACTGTTCGCGGCACTGGCAATTGTAACAAATTTGCAAAATAAGCAAAAGGCGGAAGGAAATCCGTACAAAAAGTCGAGCCTGCATCCTGAAACCGTCAAGCTGCTGGATGATCCAAATTATCAAAACATCATACTTCCGAATGAGCTAGAAACAAAATTAAATAATCAAGAAGATGTCATTGTCTATTTTTTCAGTTCTACCTGCCCGCACTGTAAAAACACAACACCGATCTTAATGCCTTTGGCAAAAGAATTAAATGTGGATATCTACCAATACAACCTTCTTGAGTTTGAAGAGGGCTGGGACGAGTATAAAATTGATGCAACTCCAACGCTTGTCCATTATGTAAACGGAAAAGAAGCCGATCGTATCGTCGGTTCACAGGAAAAAAGCGTTTTTCGGGAAGCGCTGGAAAATTGGACAAAATCAGAATAAGGAAATCCTGTCTTTTCATGACAAGCATGGAAGCTGTAAATGCCTGCTTGGCAATGTGGAACAATTGTCTGGCGGAGAAAAACAAAGACTTGCACTAGAAAGTTAAAGGGGCTGTCCAAAAAGTCAGGGTAACTGACTTTTTGGAGCCCCTCATTTTTTCACTTTTTAAAAAAAATGCACAAAAAAATCGTCCTTTCTAGTAAAATGAAGTTACCACACAACATTACAGAAAGGACGATTTTTTATGAGCAATCAAATGATTACTCGTGAAAATTATAACACACAAATGACACTTCCTCTAGATGGAAAAGAAGAAAAAACTCCTGCCAAAAGAAATTTAGCCCCTACTTTCAAACCATATGACAACCGTCAAGTTCAAATGATTTATGATATTGAATCTCTTATACCCGAACATCACGTGGCACGTGTCGTGGACGAAATGGTGGAGGCGATACCAGATAAACAATTGTTTTCTCATTATAAAGGCGGCGGCAGAAGTTCCTATCATCCCAAAATGATGCTGAAAATCATTCTGTATGCTTATTCTCAAAAGGTTTATTCTTGTCGAGGAATCGAAAAACTCGTTAAAGAAAATATTCCTGCCATGTGGCTTTCAGCGATGCAACAACCAGATTTTCGCACCATTAATGAGTTCCGAGGGGAACGGATGAAAGCTTTAATGGATGAGCTCTTTGAAGTCATGATTCTCAAATTGATAAAAGAACATTACATCACGATGGAAAACTACTTTTTGGATGGCACTAAGATCGAAGCCGATGCCAATAAGTATTCTTTTGTGTGGAAAAAATCCACTTTGAAATTCGAAGAGAAATTAAAAGAAAAAATCCAAGAAACACTAAAGCACATTCATGAATTAACCCAATTAGAAGCCGGAACAGGGCAAAAGGAAAGCGATCAACATACAGAGATCACCGAACAAAACCTGGAGGAAATCGCAAAAGAAATAGAAGAAAAAGTTGAAACGCTAACGGAAGAAATCGAAAAGGAGACCGATACATCCATTCGGAAAGAGAAGCGAAAAAAACGCAGTCAATTAAAGAAATCGGTGAAACAAATTCGTGAAGATTTCCTGCCCCGAATGGCAAGATACAAGGAACAAAAGGAAATGTTCGGTGACCGTAACAGCTACTCGAAAACAGACAAAGACGCAACCTTCATGCGCATGAAAGAAGACCATATGAAAAACGGTCAGCTCAAGCCCGGATACAACGTGCAAATGGGGACAGAGAATCAGTTTATCTTGTTTTATACCATTCATCAACGACCGACCGATACACGTTGCTTTATCCCACATATGGAGAAGCTAGCCTCCAGTTCATTACCGATGCCCAAAACGGTCATTGCGGATGCAGGCTATGGTAGTGAAGAAAACTATGTATATGCAGTTGGTGATGAGAAAGAGCCCCGTTTTGAGTTTCTAATTCCTTATGGGAGCTATGTAAAAGAACAAACACGTACATACAAAAAAGACATTAAAAATGCCAAAAACTGGACCTATTGTGAAGAGGATGATTGTTTTATTTGCCCGAATGGAAGGAGAGTAACGTTTAAAAAATACCAAAACAAAAAGAATCCATCTGGCTATGAACAAAGCTTCAAAATATACGAATGTGAAGATTGTACCGATTGCCCATTGAAAGCGAAATGCACAAAAGCGAAAGGCAACCGACAAGTTCACTGGAATCCCATCTTCGAAGAAATGAAAGCAAAGGCCAAAACAGCCCTTGAATGTGAAGAGAAAGCCGCCATCTACGCTCGACGCAAAGTCGAGGCAGAAAGTGTGTTCGGTCACATCAAGGGCAATCGGTCGTTCCGCAGATTTTCTTTGCGGGGCCTCGACAAGGTACATGTTGAGTTTGGGATTGTGGCATTAGCCCACAACATACTGAAAGTAGCCGGCATCCGCCAGCTACTTTCAGATAAAAATCGAAAAAATATAAAAGCAAGTGGAGAGAAACGAATTGTTTTTCTCCACTTGCTTCATTTTAGGGACTTATCGGACAGCCCCTTTTTGAATAATCAAATTTTGTCAGTCTTAACAAGAAAAGCGGACAGAATATCCGTAGCTCCAATATTTAGAAATTTTGTTCATACTGCAATAAATCGTCTTCATACGCTTGGCTCCAGCAAAATGATGAATGATTTGCAAATCACTATCGCAAAATAATCAATTTATCCGGAAAGATTTACAAACATATTTCTTCTTCAAGCTCACAAATGTATTTCCATTGAAGCTGAAGCATTTTTTCACCTTTCAAAAGCTGCTGAACAGCATATAGGAAAGGCTTGTAGTATTACCGATTTCTTATTTCTTACCTTTTAAAAAGTATCAGGATCAGGACCTATCCGCTCATTTTTATTGAGGGAATCGATTTTTTCCATATCTTCTTGAGATAGTTCAAAATCGAAAATAGAAGCATTTTCAATAATTCGATGCTCTTTTGTCGATTTTGGAATTGTCACGACCTCATGTTGAAGATCCCAACGGAGAATCACCTGTGCGATCGTTTTATTGTATTTTTCAGCAATCTCGGCTAAAGTTTCATTATCGAGAAGCCCACCTCTCATAAGCGGGGACCAAGCTTCAAATTGAATGTTTTGCTCTTTGCAATATTTTCTAAGTTCCTCCTGTGTTAATCTTGGATGAAATTCCACCTGATTAACCATCGGTTTAATCTCCGCACTTTGCAATAAATCCTCTAAATGGTGAACATGGAAGTTGCAGACTCCAATCGCCCGAACTCTTCCGTCTTTATACAACCGTTCTAATGCCTTCCATGTTTCTTTATATTTTCCTGAAACTGGCCAGTGGATTAAATATAGATCCAAATAGTCTAATCCTAATCGATTTAGGCTGTCATCAAACGCTTTTAATGTAGAGTCGTAGCCTTGATCGTCATTCCAAACTTTTGTTGTGATAAATAGTTCTTCTCTCGGTATTCCCGATTCTTTTATCGCAATTCCGACTCCCTCTTCATTTTTATAATATGCCGCCGTATCTATGCTGCGGTAGCCCGCTTTAATTGCTGATTTTACAGCTTGAATTACTTCTTCCCCTTCATTGACTTTATATACGCCTAAACCAAACCACGGCATTTTAACACCATTATGTAAAGTCACCGTATCTTGCAAGCTTTTGACCAACCAACTCCACTCCCTTTCTAGTTTTGGTGCATCATTTCTATTATGCATGATCCTTATCAAAAAGTGAATATTTCGAAAAGATTAAATCATTTCAACTATATCTTCTACTTCCTTTAGCATCGCCTTTTTTGTATTTTCATCGACATAAGGAACTGAATAAAAAAACTTATGAGTGATTGTTTCAATCCCGCAAAAATTTAAAATACCGACATCAACGATTGTCTCCATTGATGCAATTAACTGATATGGCTTTAAATAATTTTCCGGATGAGATGTTGTTTGAAAAATAATCGCTCTTTTATTTTGCAAAAGCCCTTTTGCCCCTTCATCCGTAAACGTAAAAGCGAAGCCATTCGTGAATATTTTTTCGATATATCCTTTTAAAATAGCGGGCATGCCGTTCCACCATGTCGGATAAATAAAAATTAATTGTTTTGCCCACGAAAAATGCATTTGTTCCTCTTGTATCGCTTTGGATACGGCTGGATTTTGTTTTGTAAAGTAATCTTCTTTTAAGACAGGATTAAAATTCATTTCATACAAATCCCGAATTCTAATTTCATGCTGTTTCTGCTGAAGTTTTTGTACAGTAGTCTGCAAGATCGCATAATTAAAACTGTTGGGATTAGGATGGGCGTAAATAATCAGTGTATTCATAAAACTACCTCCAGACGATGTTACTTTTAGTATGAAAGTTCTTGTTGATCTTCATGCACGACAGCACATAATGAATCCCCTTTCATTTTTCATAATTTTTGAAAAGGAAAATAATCTTAAAATAAGGTTGAAAGTTAGTTGGAACTTGGTAAAATAACAGTAATCTAAATCTTTTTTAAAAGGTTGGGAATACTATTTGAGTACAAAAAAAACTTGCCGTTTTATTATTCATGCAACTGGAAAAAATGGAGAAACGTATTTAGCGACCTGTCAAAACAAAAGGGAAGTAAAACAATGGATTACAGCCAATCACTCGAAAGTAAATAAAAAAGAATTGAAAATCATTGACAAACAGAAAAAACAAATAGTAGCCAAAAACATTTTCATTGTGTCCACCGTTCTACTTGTACTTTATCAGCTTTATATACTTCTTTAGGGACATCCAGTCAATTGGCTGGATTTTTATTTTTGATCATTTAGGACAATTTCTTTAGTATAATATATAGAGAATTTGTTCTTTATAGGAGGAACTTGAATGGAAAACTGGATTACAGATTTTATGGAACAATATGGCTACCTCGGGATTTTTTTAATTATTGCGCTAGAAAACATTTTTCCACCGATTCCGTCCGAAATTGTCCTTCCTTTTGGCGGTTTTATGACCACTTATTCGAACCTGACAGTTCCAGGAGTTATTTTGGCGGCAACTTGCGGCTCCGTTGTCGGTGCAATCATTTTATACGGCGTCGGTCTGTTGCTGGATGTTGAGAGGTTGGAAAAAATTGTTGACCGTTGGGGATACATATTGAAAATTTCAAAAGAGGATATACATAAAGCAGACAATTGGTTTGATCGTTACGGCATATGGACTGTGTTATTTTGCCGAGTTATTCCGTTATTGCGAAGCTTAATTTCCATTCCTGCTGGAATGTCCAACATGAATTTCGTTTTATTTTTGATTTTCACTACGATCGGTTCTCTCGTATGGAATATATTTCTCGTATCGGTTGGCGCGGGATTAGGAGAAGCTTGGCCTCTCATTACCGAATACATAGATATTTATTCGAAAATCATTTATGCTGTGATCGCCGTTCTTGTATTTGCTGCAATCATCATTTGGTATTTTTTTCGATTCCGACGCTCCAAATCATAACGCTTTGCCTGAAGCGCTGAAAAATAATATATGCGCGTTTTTTATACTTTTGGCTCGCCTCAATCAAACAAATACCGCTCGCAATGATGATTGAGGCTTAGCTATTCCATTCATCGCTGATAAGCGATTATTTCCACTTGTCTGGCCGAATGAAAGGATATTGGAAAGCTGCTTCGAAAACGCGCTTTCCAATGATTTGTTTTATGCGTCATACAATTCAAACAATGTAGCGAGGCCCAGACCACCTGCGATTCCTAATGTTGCGATTGCCCGTTTGCCTCTCAATCTTTTCATTTCTGTGCAAAGCCTTGCAACAAGAATAGCGCCTGAAGCACCATAAGGATGTCCGATGGCAATAGCCCCTCCTCCCACATTCAGCTTTTCCAATGGGATGTTTAATTGCTTAACAGAAGCCAATACTTGAGAGGCAAAAGCTTCATTAAATTCGATTAAATCGATATCCTCCATTTGGAAGCCGGTTCGTTTCAGCAGCTGTTGCACTGCTGGAACAGGACCAATGCCTAAAAGGTTCGGATCGACACCTGCACTTGTACAATCGACAAATTTCAGAACGGGCAGAAGCCCAAGCTCTCGGCATTTTTTTTCAGACATGACAAGGACGGCACAAGCCCCGTCATTCAATGGACAAGAATTTCCAACAGTCACTGTGCCATTTTCTTTAAATATCGGCTTCATGGCACGAAGCCTTTCCAAGCTCAACCTTTTCCTTGGACATTCATCACGATCCATGCCATTTACAGGGACAATTTCACTGCTGAATCTGTCATTCTCCATCGCTTGAACCGCTTTTTGATGGCTGCTGTATGCAAACAAGTCCTGCTCTTCCCTTGAAATTTGAAACGCTTCCGCAACATTTTCCGCCGCTTCCCCCATTTCAGGATCACCGAACGACTCCGGCGAAAACCGTGCTCTCGTATAGATCTTAGGTGGCTTCATTTCATATAAAGATAAAGGTTTTTCAATTTTCCAAGGGGCAAGGCTTGTACTTTCGACTCCTCCGGCAATATAAATGTCGCCGGCTCCTGATTGGACAAGCCGGCAAGCGAGATTCACCGCTTCCAATCCTGATCCGCATTGGCGATCAACAGTAATACCCGGAACTTGATCGGGAAGCCCCGCTAAAAGGAGTGAGAGTCTAGCGATATTTCCTCCTGGACCGACCGCATTTCCTAAAATAACTTCATCAATTTCCTGCGGATCAATTCCGCTCTCGTCTACAACCGCTTTGATGACTGCAGCAGCCAGTTGTTCAGGGCGGACGTTTTTAAACATTCCCCCCATTTTTCCAATAGGCGTTCTTTTTGCCATAACAATGACAGGGATCGTCATTTTTCTTCCCCTTTCACAATGAATTCAAGTTCTTTTCGCGCAATCTTTCCGCTGGATGTATAAGGGAACTCGTCCACTTCATAAAACGTTCGCGGGCATTTATATAACGGGAGCTCAGATCGGCAATAGCGCTTTAATGCATTGAAGCTTCTATGCTGAGCTTTCTCTTTCCATTTAATAAATGCAACCGGCTTTTGCCCCCAATAATCGTCCTCTACTCCAATGACAACCGCTTCCTCAACCTCATCCCGTTCCTTCAAAACTTTTTCAATTTCTTCCGGATAAATATTTAAACCGCCGCTGATGAACATATTTTTCTCGCGCCCAACGATCGTTAGAAAACCGTTCTCGTCTAAGTACCCTAAATCACCAATTGATGCGCCGTCATCCTTCAATACATTTTTTGTTTCAATCGGGTTGTTGAAATACCCTGAAAATAATAAATTGCTACGTACGACTACTTCCCCAACTTCATTAAAGGATGCTTCCGATCCATCTTTTTTTCTGATTGCTACTTCCACACCTGGAAAAGGAATGCCGACACTTTTTGGCGCTTTTTTAAAAATTTCATCATCGACATAACTGACAAAGCTTAATTCTGATGCGCCATAAAACTCAAACAACTGTCCGTTCGGAAACATTTCTTTTAACTGCTTTCTAGCTTCATAAGAAAGCTTTGCACCAGACGAAATGATTGTTACATTGTTCATTATGCATTTCTCTTCATTTTTCTTCATTTGAAGCAAAGCTTGAATCATCGTTGGAACACCATAAAATACAGTTGCCTCTCTCTTTAACAAAATATTAAATGTTTCCTTTTGAGAAAAAGCCGGGAGCAAATAAAAAGTCGCCCCGATATGTAAGGCGTGAACAGCCGCAAACAGGGACAACGAATGACATAAAGGACCGGGAGCAAGGATGACATCATTTTTTCCATATCCAAAAATTTGTTCTCCGACATTAAAGCTTTCCAGCCAGGATTTATGATTTCTCATATATCCTTTCGGTTTTCCAGTTGAACCTGAAGTAAAGCCGAGATAAAACAATTCTTCATCAAACTCTTCCCACTTCTCGTGATGATCCGTTTGGACATCTTTTTTTATTTCGTCAATTAACATGACGTTCTCCTGCTTTATTCCGGTCCGCTCCAAAAAATCGCGGCTTCCAATGCATACATCCAGCTGGCCGCTTTCCAATACATGCCGGATATCGCGCTTTCTCCATTTTGGATCAAAAGGAACAGCAATCCCGCCAAGTGTAATAACGGCAAAAAACACTTCTAAAAATTCTGAAGTGTTTCCCATTAATATGCCAACTTTTATATTTTTTTTGTTTGTCATTCGAACGAAAGCTGTTTGTATTTTTTTTATATTTTCGTACAGTTCATAATATGTAACTGTCTCTCCATTTATTTGTTTAATTGCCGGTTTTTGAGGATGTTCGTATGCAAATTGACTAATGTTTCTCCCGATCCCCATCAGCTCACCCCTTAAGCAGCCTGTTTATTACGAGCTTTAATCAATGGATACGATTTTTGAATTCTTACTGCCAAAAATGCTGAAATCACCGCTTTTGTTAAATCTCCTGGAATATAAGCCAACGCCGATATGCTCGCACTTATCCAATTCATATTGGCAATCCAAGACAAATAGGAAATGCCGCATAAATAAACAAATAAAATGCCTCCAATTATATTAAATACTAACACTTTCCAAAATGCTAATTTTTCAAAATTCTTTTCAACTAAAAAACCGATTATAAAGGATGCAAAAGGCCAAGATAAAATATATCCACCGCTCGGACCAAATAATACTGCCAGCCCGCCTCTTCCGCCAGCAAGAATCGGTGCTCCGGCTCCTACAAGTAATACAAACAACAATAAACTGATAAATCCTCGTTTGGATCCTAATATTGCCCCTGCCAGCATCACACCCAATGTTTGAGCGGTGATTGGCACTGGCGTGAACGGAAGCGCAATCGGCGGTATGAGGCCGAGCACAGCAACAACAGCCGCGAACATTGATACTAATACCATATCATATAACTTCATATAAATAACTCCTTTCGAAAAAATTTTATAATCACATAATAGTTGAAATAACGATTTTTGTAAACCTAAAATTTATTTAAGTTTACATTAAAATGTTTTTTCATAAAGAAATGACAATTAGGCTTGTTCACGATACAATATCTTTATAATTGCTATTGAGGTGACTCTTGTGCCCGAACTAGAGCTGACTTTTGATACATTAATCATCGCCCTTTCACTGCAGATCTGCATACAGATCGGGCTAAACTTTTTTCATCGTTATGTCCGTACTGGTTATCAAATTTCTGCCAAAGCGAAATTTGAACAGTTCAAAAACAGCTTTTTTGACAGCATTTCAAGAGAGATCCCGTATTTCACTTTCCTTTTTCTTTCATTTCTTATAAAGAAAAGAAAGCGGAAAGAGGGACCGGACGATATGGAGGATCATCTTTTTCCTTCCCTGTTGGAGACACATTTTGTTTATTTATAAGGAGGAAAAAGATGCGAAATATTTTGTATATCGTAGTCATGATCACTTTTGTTGCACTAACTGGATGCAGCGCTGGCAGCTCAAATCAATCAGGCTTTTTCCATCAAACATTCGTTGAACCTTTTTCAATTATTATTAAAACTTTTGCGGACTGGTTTCACGGCAGCTATGGAATCGCGATTATTTTAATTACGGTCTTGATTCGGTTGATTCTTATGCCGTTAATGCTTCGCCAATATAAAGACCAGCAAAATATGAAATTGAAAATGGAGAAAGTCATGCCGGAGATGAAGGAGCTGCAAGAAAGGTTTAAAAAGGCGAAGGATCAAGCAGAACAACAAAAAATTCAAAAGGAAATGATGGATTTCTATCGAAAGCACGACATCAATCCATTGAAAATGGGCTGCCTTCCCATTATTATTCAAATGCCGATCATCATGGGGCTGTATTATGCCATTCGCGGTTCGAAAGAAATTGCAACACATTCATTTTTATGGTTTAATCTCGGAACACCTGACCTTATTTTGACGCTTTGTGCTGCAGCTATTTATTATGTGCAATTTAAAGTTTCCATTAGAACGGTACCTGAAGATCAATTGCAAGGACCGATGAAAATGATGGGAATGCTGTCGCCGCTAATGATAGGAACAGCTTCTTTTGCTTCACCAGCTGCCTTGCCTCTTTACTGGACAGTAAGCGGATCATTCCTTATTCTGCAAACATTACTTGCGCAAAAGCTCTACTATAAACCAATAGAAAAAGAAAAAGGCAAGAACTCTGAACAGTAGAATCAGTAGCCGTACAAAAATACCTTTTGCGAACAATATGAATAAACTAGCGAATTGATCTTTCCTCTTGCGTTAGACAGTAAAATCACCTGTCTAGCGCAGGAGGAAATTTTTTTGGTTGAAGGGGACTGTGAAAATCTTCGTGCTTATCTTCTCTCCAACATGCAAATGAATCTGCTGAAATTTTCCTTCAAAAAATCTTTTTGAACAGCTGTTACTAGAAACTGCAAAACAAAAGAAGGAACCTATGTCAGGTTCCCTTTTCACACTTAGCCGGTTTTACTTTCTTGTTTTTTAAAAAAAGTTTTCATCGCATGAAACACATCTGCTTTTTGCTTTAACACAAAATAGCGGAATTTTGGATTGTTGATGTTTTTATAAGCTGACATTAAGGTGGAGTATCTGTTGTACTGGTTGACCTCGCCGTAACAAAAGATGTTGCAAATTTTCATTAGTTCTTCGACAAGCTTCACGCATCGGCTGTTATCTGAAGTTAAATTATCTCCATCGGAAAAATGGAACGGATAAATATTGTACCGGGAAGGCGAGTATTTTTCTTCAATAAGTGCTAATGCTTTTCGATAGGCAGAAGAACAAATGGTGCCTCCGCTTTCACCTTTTGAAAAAAATTCATCCTCAGTGACAACCTTTGCCTCCGTATGATGGGCAATAAATTCAATATCTACCGTTTCGTATTTCGATCTTAAAAATCTAATCATCCAAAAGAAGAAACTTCTTGCCATGTATTTTTCCCATATTCCCATAGAACCGCTCGTATCCATCATTGCAAGCACAACAGCTTTTGACTCTGGTTTTTCCACTTCGTTCCAAGTTTTAAATTTCAAATCTTCCGGATATATCGGATAAAAACTTCGTTTTCCTGCCATCGCATTTCGTTTAAATGCCGAAAGCATTGTCCGTTTTTTATCAATGTTTCCCATAAGGCCTGTACGGCGAACATCGTTAAATTCTATTTTTTCAGCAATATTCTCATCCATTTCTTTTTGCTGTAAATCTGGAAGTTCAAGTTCCTGAAAGAACGCTTTTTCCAAGTCCATAATCGACACTTCAGCTTCATAATAGTCCTCTCCAGGCAAATCTCCAGCGCCTTCGCCTTTCCCAGCTGCTTGTGCATCATTGCTGCCATCCCTCGCAACAACATCGCCAATTTTACTGTCTCCCTTTCCTTGGCCGACATGTTTGTTTTTGTCATAGTTATATCGAATTTTATATTCATCAAGCGACCGTATCGGAATTTTTACTACATTTTTTCCGTTTGACATGATGATGCTTTCTTCTGAAATAAGATCAGGGAGATTATTGCGAATCGCTTCTTGCACTTTTTCTTGATGGCGAACTTGGTCATCATGGCCTTTACGATGGAGGGACCAATCCTCTCTAGAAACAACAAAGTGATGGTTCCCTTTGGATGTCATTTTTTTCCCTCCCTTAAAAAACTTGGCAATTCTTTTATTATATTCAAACGAATGGGTTCGTTTGGACAAATAAAAGATTATTCTATCATATGCTCGAACCTTCCAAAATTGACATGCTGTTGCACACCTTTTTTGATTAGAAATTTTGAAAAAAATAGCGCCCATTGGGCGAATCATGAACGAAACCAGCTTCAATTGTCAACGATTTAGTAAACTGCCTACATAGCGAAGAAGTTCATTGGCAGATGTTGAATTGTATCCATATTCATCAATGAGTCTCGCTACAACCTCGTTAATTTTCTTTAATTGCTGTTCGTCAGGCGTTTTAGTTGACGTTGTAATTTTCACAACGTCCTTCAAATCAGCAAACAATTTTTTCTGAATAGCTTCGCGCAACCGCTCATGGGAATTGTAGTCAAAACGTTTCCCTTTTCTTGCATATGCTGAAATGCGAATCAAAATTTCTTCTCGGAAAGCTTTTTTTGCATTTTCTGAGATGCCGATTTGCTCCTCAATTGAACGCATCAATTTTTCATCCGGATTCATTTCCTCGCCTGTCAGCGGATCGCGGATTTTGCTTTTATTGCAATACGCTTCAACATTATCTAAATAGTTGTCCATTAAAGTTTTTGCCGATTCTTCATATGAATAGACAAACGCCTTTTGAACCTCTTTTTTCGCAATTTCATCGTATTCTTTCCGCGCGATGGAAATGAAATTCAAATAACGCTCACGGTCTTCTTCTGAAATCGAAGGATGCTGATATAAACCTTCTTTTAACGAACGAAGTACATCTAACGCATTGATAGAAGGCACTTCTTTCCGAATAATGGTAGAAGAAATCCGATTGATGACGTAACGAGGATCGATGCCGCTCATTCCTTCTTCCGGATATTCTTTTTTTAGCTCTTCCACATCTACAGCATTAAACCCTTCAACCAATTCTCCGTCGTAAAGCCGCATCTTTTTCACAAGATCGATATCCGATCTCTTCGGCTCCTTTAAACGGGTTAAAATAGTAAACATTGCCGCTACTCTCAATGTATGAGGAGCGATATGAACATCGGATACATCGCTTTCTTTAATCATTTTTTCGTAAATTCTTTCTTCATCGGAGACCTTTAAATTATACGGGATCGGCATGACGATAATTCGCGAATGGAGAGCCTCATTTTTTTTGTTTGAAATAAATGAACGATATTCTGTTTCATTCGTGTGAGCGACTATGAGCTCATCAGCTGAAATGAGCGCAAATCGGCCCGCTTTAAAATTTCCTTCCTGAGTTAGAGATAGCAGATGCCATAAAAATTTTTCATCACATTTCAACATCTCTTGAAATTCCATCATTCCTCTGTTTGCCTTGTTAAGCTCTCCATCAAATCGATAAGCCCTCGGATCGGATTCTGAGCCGTATTCAGCAATTGTAGAAAAATCTATACTTCCCGTTAAATCGGCAATATCCTGCGATTTTGGATCAGACGGACTGAATGTGCCGATTCCTACCCGTTTGTCTTCTGAGAAAAAAATTCGTTCAACTAAAACATCCTCAATTCTTCCGCCGTATTCTTCTTCAAGGCGCATCATATTAAGCGGAGATAAATTGCCTTCAATTCGAATGCCGTATTCTTTATAAAAGTCGTCGCGAAGATGGTGCGGAATTAAGTGCAAAGGATCTTCATGCATCGGGCAGCCTTTAATTGCATAAACTGCACCTCTATCGGTTTTCGAATATTCTTCTAATCCCCTTTTTAACAAAGTGACAAGTGTAGATTTTCCGCCGCTGACAGGACCCATTAACAACAGAATTCTTTTTCTTACATCCAGCCGCTTAGCAGCGGGATGAAAATATTCTTCCACAAGACGTTCCAATGCTTCGTCCAGTCCAAAAATTTCCTGGTTGAAAAATTTATATCGTTTTCGGCCATTAATCTCCTCAATCCCTGCATCTTTTATCATATTATAAACGCGAGAATGGGCGGATTGGGCTATCCATGGTTTTTCTTTTAATATTTCCAAATATTCAGCGAAGGTGCCTTCCCATTTTAAGCGCTCTTCCATTTCTCTATGCTTTTCGATTTTTTTCAAAATATCCATCAGGGACCTCCTCCATCGTTGGTTTGAGCACCAGATTAATACAATTTATGCGAGGATGTCCTTAAAGATGCTTTTTGATTAGCTTAATATTTGAAAATGAGTTAAAAAATTTTGACAAAATGACAAACCTTAGGGAAATTCTTTCACTCGTTGGGAATGTTAATGTATAATAAAACTAGTAATTTTTGATTACGTTGTACATATGAAGGAGGGATCTTTTTCATGAAAACTGCTTTAGTTTTAGGTGTCTGCATCACATTTTTAATTGCTATTTTCACTGCAGGATACAACGATAAACCTGGTGTCAACAAAAAATAATTTTGTGCATATTGATGATTTGTTCACAAGTAGTCCTCCCGATAATTTTGTGAAGCGATAAAGCAGGTAGGGAATTGCGGCTTGTTTTAGTTCCATGAAAATAACTCCAAAAACATAAAAGGGGTGCTAATTATGGCGGCAGAAAGAGTATTTATCAGCCCTGCAAAATATGTTCAAGGTAAAAATGTCATTACAAAAATCGCGAATTATCTTGAAGGAATTGGAAACAAGACAGTCGTGATAGCTGATGAAATAGTTTGGAAAATTGCTGGGCATACAATTGTAAACGAATTAAAAAAAGGAAATATTGCAGCCGAAGAAGTAGTTTTTAGCGGAGAAGCTTCGAGAAACGAGGTAGAAAGAATCGCGAATATTGCAAGAAAAGCAGAAGCTACTATTGTAATCGGCGTTGGTGGAGGAAAAACGTTAGATACCGCAAAAGCGGTAGCGGATGAATTAGATGCTTATATAGTGATTGTGCCGACAGCTGCTTCAACTGATGCTCCAACTAGTGCTCTTTCTGTTATATATTCTGATGACGGCGTATTTGAAAGCTACCGTTTTTATAAAAAGAATCCAGATCTTGTACTTGTCGATACGAAAATTATCGCTAATGCTCCGCCACGTTTACTTGCCTCTGGAATCGCTGATGCACTTGCAACTTGGGTGGAAGCACGCAGTGTTATAAAATCCGGAGGAAAAACGATGGCGGGCGGCATCCCTACAATTGCAGCTGAAGCAATTGCAGAAAAATGTGAACAAACTTTATTCAAGTACGGGAAGCTTGCCTATGAATCAGTAAAAGCAAAAGTCGTCACCCCTGCGTTAGAAGCGGTCGTCGAAGCAAACACGCTCCTTAGCGGACTAGGTTTTGAAAGCGGCGGTTTGGCAGCGGCTCATGCTATTCATAACGGATTTACCGCGTTAGAAGGCGAAATACATCATTTGACACACGGAGAGAAAGTGGCATTTGGTACTCTTGTCCAGCTCGCTCTCGAAGAACATTCACAACAAGAAATTGAACGCTATATCGAGCTTTATTTGAGCCTTGATTTGCCAGTCACGTTGGAGGACATTAAATTAAAAGATGCTTCACGCGAAGATATACTAAAAGTCGCTAAAGCAGCAACCGCAGAAGGGGAAACAATCCATAATGCATTCAATGTGACAGCTGATGATGTAGCAGATGCGATTTTTGCTGCTGATCAATATGCGAAAGCATATAAAGAAAAACACCGCAAATAACGTTTTGAATTGGCATTTCTTCATGGGATACCTTGTTGACTGCAAAAAAGGCCAGGCGCTTTGACAGCTCTGGCCTTTGTATTTGCTTTTTTAACCTTATGGTAGTCCGCTCCTTCTCATACTTCCTTTATATTTGAACAGAATAACCGCCAAAAATAATGTATATTTACAATCCGAAAGAAGCCCAAAACTAAAAGTGTTTAAGATAATCCATGAAAGCTTTGCTGTCTTAGCGCCTCATACACTAAAATAGCGGCAGTGTTCGACAAATTTAATGCCCGAACGTTTTCCGTCATTGGAATGCGCAAACACCGATCTTCATTTTCTGCAAGCAATTCTTTTGGAAGTCCTGTTGTTTCACGTCCAAAAATGAAGAAAATCTCTTTGGAAGGATCACTAAAATCATAGCTCGTATAATATCGTTTTCCAAATTTAGTTATATAGTAGAAATCCCCGTTCTGGTTTTGCTGAAAAAAATGGTCAAGAGAATCATAATAATGAATGTTTACAAATTCCCAATAATCAAGCCCTGCGCGTCGAAGCATTTTATCATCCGTTGAAAAACCTAAAGGACGAATTAAATGAAGGGCTGTATTAGTCGCCGCACAAGTTCTAGCAATATTTCCAGTATTTGCAGGGATTTCTGGTTGATATAAAACAACGTGTAATGCCACAATGATTCACCTCGAAAACTATTATAACATTTTTAAGAATCCTCATTATCATCAATGATATGAAAAAATTTATATTGAATGTTTTCTGTATAGGCAGTTGAGTCTTCGTACGACCAATATCTCATTCGGCTGTTGGATGTTTGGGCATTGACAAGCGGCATATCGCTTTTATCTTTTGCAACAACAAATGTTGAATGGTCAAATCTGCCGTCGCCTTGAAAATCATAACAAATCACATCCCCGGGCTTAAGCAGCTCAGGAGACGAAACTTCTTTCGCTCTAAGTCCTGTTTTCGATGTGGACAAATACAGCATCAGCGCATGAGCTACAGACCAGCTGTAGCTCCAATTATTATTCGCAAGCCACCATCCTGATGACCGGTTCGGGTAGCCTCTCATCGGCGCATCACCGGCACGTAAACATTGGGAAACATAATTTGTACAATTTACGTCAAAATAAGGATAATTCGGATTTCTGCTGTTCCACCACCGTTCCGCATATTGGACGCTTTTCAACCGATCATATTGAAAAGAAACCCGTTCATCTTTTTCTTGCCATTTTTCGTTTGTCCAATCATCCTCTTCATCTTTATGAAAACAGTCTTTTAGTTTAACTTCATCAGATATTAAATGACCTTTATTGGAAAACTTCGCTACCCGCTCTTCCCCAATTTCTTCTATATATAAAAAATCACCTTGCTTATAAAGAAGCCTGTAATCACATAAATAATCTAAAACGGTTGCCTCATCTTCGATCTGTTTCGGCCATTTTATGAGACAAGTCGCTTTCACTATTTCCGCTTTTCGTTTTGCTGCCAGCTCTTTTTTCTTTTCACACCATTCAAGCTCTGAAGATTGCTGCCGATTGTGATTGACAGATTTGTTCACTAAAAATTGCAGCTTTTCATTTATTTTTCGATAAACAGCCTGTACGTCCACATTTGTCACCACCATTTTCGTTTCTTCTATATACGTATGATGGTGACAATTAAAATCATGCTTTCAACATTTCAATTCCTTTGACAATTTCATTCTTTACTTCTTCATCTTGTTCTTTTTCCAGAGCTTTTTCTAATTCAAAAAGCACTGATTGATCTCCTATCCTTCCAATCGCCCATGCGGCGGTTCCCCGAATAATCGGTCTTGAATCTTCGTGCATCAGTTTAATTAAATCAGGCAAAGCCGTTCTATCTTTATAATGGGCTAAAGCGATGATCGCATTTCGCTGAATCGGCTTTTTTCCTCTCCATGAACCAGCTATATGGCCGAATTTTTCTTTAAACTCGCGGTTTGAAATATGAAGAAGCGGCTTTAATTTTGGTTTTGCAATTTCAGGATCCGGTTCCATTTCAGAATGGATATGGAAATCCTTTCCTTTATTTTCCGGACAAACAAGCTGACAAGTGTCACAGCCGTAAAGCCTGTTTCCGATTTTCCCACGGTATTCATCAGGCAGAAACCCTTTTGTTTGCGTTAAAAAAGCAATACATTTCTTTGAATTGAGCTGCCCGCCTTGCACGAGCGCACCAGTCGGACATGAATCGACACATATGTTGCAGGATCCGCATCGGTCTTCAATCGGGGTGTCGGAAGGAAAAGGAATATTTGTAATCATTTCGCCTAAATATACATAAGAGCCGAATTCCGGTGTAATAATCATGCAGTTTTTTCCGCTCCATCCGATACCGGCTCGCTCTGCTACGGCCCGATCCGACAGCTCCCCCGTATCGACCATCGATTTAACCTGTGCTCCGTCCACTTTTTCTAAAATAAAGCTTTCCAGCTTTTTTAACCGATCTTTTAGAATCACGTGATAGTCTGTCCCCCATGAAGCCCTGCAAAATAAACCGCGCCGCTCTTTTTTTGTACTTCTGGGAGCATTTTTCATTTTTGAAGGATATGCCAACGCTATAGAGATAATCGATTTTGCTTTTGGAAGGAGCAGCTCAGGATTTGTCCGCTTTTCGATATCAGGCTCCTCGAATCCTGACTGATATCCTAACTGCTGCTGTACAATTAGCCGCTCCTTCAATGTTTCAAAAACATCAGCACTCGCAAAACCGATTTTATCGATTCCAATTTGCTTGCTGTATTCAATAATTTCTTGTTTGAGAACTGTGAAATCCACACCGCTCCACCCCCTTTGTTTTTATTTCAAAAAATATATAAACTATGTTAAGATAAAATGGCTGAAAATAGGAGGGAAATCAATGGAATTTTTTATTGCTGAAGAGGTCAAACAACGAATTCCTCACTTTAAAATAGGCTTAATTGAGTATGATCATATTCAAGTATCCGAATCCCCCCAAATGTTAAAAGGGAGACTTCGTTTCTTTCAAGAATCTATTTTTTTCGATCTAGAAAATAAAAATGCAGTTGAATTAGACGGCATTCGAGAATGGCGGGAAGTCTTTAAGCGTGTTGGCACTGATCCTAATCGATACCGCCCATCCAATGAGGCTCTTTTTCGCCGCGTTCAAAAACAGCAATACTTACAGTCTATCCATTCAGCAGTTGACTTAAATAATTTTTTCTCTTTGAAATATGAAATTCCGTTAGGCATCTACGACCGAAACAAAATAAAAGGACCTATTACGTTAAAAATCGGTAAAAATGGCGATTCATATGATGCCATCAACGGCCGCCAAGTGAATTTGGAAAATAAACTAGTAACCTGTGATGCAAACGGACCTTTCGGAAGCCCCTATGTTGATTCTAAGCGAACAGCAGTACAGCTTTCGACAACAAGCGCTTTACATATCGTTTATTTAAAGCCATCGATGCGGACAGAAGAAGCAAAAAAATTACTTGAAGCGATAGCAAACATGTTTGTTCAAATTCACGGTGGAGATGCTCGCCAACAAATTTTCGCTTAAGCCTCTCCCTTTTCTTTCTTTTAATGGCATGGCAGCCATATACAAAATTTCTATAATGAAAAAACGCAATGCTTCGTTTGCTTATAAAAACGAAACACTGCGTTGATGAATGATATGTATGGAGCGGGTGATGGGAATCGAACCCACGACATCAGCTTGGAAGGCTGAGGTTTTACCACTAAACTACACCCGCATACATTATTTCTTTTCTATTTAAGATGAAAAACACGCACTTGTCATGCCTCTTCCTCTTCCAGCTTATTCGAGGAAGTAGATGCGTCGAGGCAACTCGATGCTTATTCATCGAAGCATCGCTCGTGGCTGAGGTTTTACCACTAAACTACACCCGCATACATTATTTCTTTTCTATCAAGACGAAAAACACGCACTTGCCATGCCTCTTCCTCTTCCAGCTTATTCGAGGAAGGAGATGCGTCGAGGCAACTCGATGCTTATTCATTGAAGCATCGCTCGTGGCTGAGGTTTTACCACTAAACTACACCCGCATACATTATTTCTTTTCTATCAAGACGAAAAACACGCATTTGTCATGCCTCTTCCTCTTCCAGCTTATTCGAAGAAGGAGATGCGTCGAGGCAACTCGATGCTTATTCATCGAAGCATCGCTCGTGGTAGCCGTAATGCAATGACGGGTTTTATTATAGCAAAGCGAAAATGACGGTGCAACGGAAAAATGTAAAAAAAACGACATTTTTTTATGTTTTTGTCGAAATTGTGAACAAAATAGATACCAAGCTGTCCATTTAACACCCTATACCACTGAAAAAAGCATTAAATCAACAGTTTTTCTTATTTTGTTCATATATTTACAAAGCTGGTGGTAAATGTCCGGCGTTTAAATGTAAACTCCGAAATCATGGCAAGCTTAGATAACAGTTAGATTGAACCCCTCAGTCATTCCTTCGCAAACTAAATTTATCAACCAACATAAAATACTAAGAGCTGAGAAGATTCCTATAAAATCAGAGTAAAGTTAAGACCAAATGATAACTATACCTCAAAAACTACACCATTTTGATTCATTGAAAAAATGTGATGAGCGCACTTATCCCATATCTTTTAACTTTCTATAGCACTTTCGTGACTACAGCTCCCATACCTTGCCCATTTCAGAGCTGTCAAGAATTTTTTCAAAGATAAATATACACTTATCCGGTGGATCAAAAATCTGCCTTTTTTATATTACTATAAACAACTTGCTCTTCTAAAAATTCAGCTGATGAATCGTTAAAAGAAAGTAAAAAATCGACGTTCAAAAACGCCGATTTTCACCTTATTTTTTCAACATTTCAAACACTTGCTCGACATCCTTATCTCCTCTGCCAGAGAGATTAACGATCACAATATCCTCCTTGCTTAGCTGCGGGGCAAGTTTCATCGCATATGCTACAGCATGTGAACTTTCAAGGGCAGGGATGATTCCTTCCAACTTAGATAATTGCTGAAAAGCTTCCAAAGCCTCTTTTCCAGACACCGTAACATATTCTGCCCGTCCGGTTTCCTTCAAATAGCTGTGCTCTGGACCAATTCCAGGATAATCAAGCCCTGCTGCAATAGAGTAAGTCGGCATTGGATCATTATTTTCGTCAAGCAAAGTTAAGCATTTAAATCCGTGAATAACAGCTGGAACACCTTTCGTAAGCGTTGGTGCCTCTTCCGGCTCCACTCCTATTAATCTTACGTTTGGTTCGTCCAGATAATGCGCAAAAGCTCCGATTGCATTGCTTCCTCCTCCTGCACAAGCAATCACTGCTGTTGGAAGCTTCCCTTCTTTTTCAAGAATCTGCTTTTTCGACTCTTCACTAATAACCGATTGAAAATGCTTGACAATTGTTGGATACGGATGCGGGCCGACAGCAGATCCAAGCAAGTAAAACGTGTTTTGGTAATTTTCCACATAATCAGCTAAAGCTGCATCCACCGCATCCTTCAAACGTCCTTGTCCTTTTTCAACCGGTACTACCTTTGCACCAAGCAGCTCCATCCGAAACACATTTAATGCCTGCCGCTCTGTATCGAGCTTGCCCATATAGATGGTGCATTCCATTCCAAACATCGCACACGCGGTTGCTGTTGCAACACCGTGCTGTCCAGCACCTGTTTCTGCAATGATTCTAGTAGCCCCCATCCGTTTGGCAAGCAAGATCTGTCCAATTGCATTATTGATTTTATGTGCTCCGGTATGATTTAAATCTTCACGTTTTAAATAAACTTTCGCGCCCCCGAGCGCTTCTGTGAAATTTTTCGCATATGTCAGCGGATTTTCTCTACCAACATATTCTCTTAAATAATATGCCAATTCTTCATTAAACGTTGAATCGTTTTTAAATTTTTCGAAATTCTCTTCCAGTATGTCCAATGCTCTTTGCAAATCCTTTGGAACAAAGCTTCCTCCAAATTGGCCAAAATAACCCTTCTCAACTGTTTGCTGACTCATCTTACTCATCTCCTCTAAGCTTTTATTCAATTATAGCAAAACATGTTCAAATCAAACACTTATTTTTAGAATTTCTGCCGCTTATTATTTTGCATAGTTTAGCTCCCAAACTACACCGAATTTATCGATTACCACACCATATTTTGAATTCCAAAAAGTATCTTGCAATTCCATTTTGACCTGTCCGTCTTTCGCTAATGTTGTAAAAATTGAATTTATTTCATCTTCTGACTCCAAATCCAATGTCAGCCATATATTGTTCCCCTTCGTCACCGGTGAGAAAACATCGGCAAAATAAAGTACACATGATTCGTTAATATGCAGCTCGGCATGAATATATTTTCCTTCGTGGCCTTTAAACATTTCTTTTCCATCGGATGTCTCTACATTTTTGAGTTCTCCTCCAAATACTTGCTGATAATATTGCAACGCTTCCTTACAGTTATGCAAATAAATATGAGGGATTATTTTTTTCATCTTTTTTACCCGCCTTTGCCAGATTGTAGGGATAAACATTCTTCTCGTCCATTTTATCATAAGGGAATGACACCTTGTTTTATATAAAAATAAACGGGTTAAATGATTCAAAGCTTTTTCTTTTGTCCAAACTAAAATCTTTATGAAATAGAGCATTACTAGAAACAATTGAAATATTCTAAAATATAAAATGAAGTTAAAAAGCGCAGCGTGATGCAGGTTACCTGCTCCGAAAATAGTTTTCAAATTGGTAAACAAGAAACATCTTGTTATATTGTGTAATCTTTCTTAACGAGATACTTAGCAAAAAATTCAAATTATGTAAAAATCAATTTGGAGGACACATTCATGAAGAAGAATGACTACTTTCATTCGAAAAATTACACCGGGAATCATTTACATGTAGACAACTTTAAAGATGAATTTTCCCCTTTTATCGAAGGAATTGCCTGGGAAAGAACTGATGGCACAATGGATTTATTTTTTGACGATTTAAAAGAGGAAGAATTTCAACAATTATTTGCAAATAAAGAGCATTATTATGATAAATTTAAAGGTGTATTTATAGAAAATGTTCAAACAAATGAGGAAGCGTATGAAAAATTTCGTCAATGGGTGGATGAAGTACTGGAACCGTTTAGAAATGGCCAAAAATAAGCGAATGTTCCATTGAAATGCATTTTGCAAAATTCTCCCATATTTTTACTACAAATGAAAGAAGGGATTCTATCACATGAAAAAAGACAGTTGGAATGCAGCTTTGTATGATGCAAAACATTCATTTGTTTCCAAATTTGGAGAGCATTTGCTTGATCTGTTGGAGCCAAAAAAAGGTGAACGTATTCTTGACCTCGGCTGCGGTACGGGAGATTTAGCCTGGAAGCTTTACGAATTAGGAGTTGACGTCGTCGGAATTGATAAATCAGAAAATATGATTAATCAGGCTAAAGCAAAATACCCCGGTTTAAGCTTTGAGGTGAAGGATGTTCTAAATCTTGGATACCGCAACGAGTTTGATGCCGTTTTCTCCAATGCAGTTCTTCACTGGATCAAGCCGCCAAAACAGGCGTTAATCAATATATACCAGGCCTTAAAGGAGAACGGCCGTTTTGTAGCGGAATTCGGCGGCAAAGGCAATGTCAAAACGATTACCGATGCCATCCGAAATGAATTCAATAAATTGGGCATGGAGGAATTAGCAGACCAATTTCCTTGGTATTTCCCGAGCATTGGTGAATATTCATCGTTGATGGAAGAAGTGGGGTTCCGTGTCGTGTTCGCCCAGCATTTTGACCGCCCAACGCCATTACATGGGGAAAATGGGGTAAAAAATTGGATAGAGATGTTCGCTGGCAGCCTGTTTAACAGTTTGACAAACGAAACAAAAAATCTTATCTTCACAAACGTGGAAAACAACTTGAAAAACGTCATATATAAAAATGGCATCTGGTTTGCCGATTATAAGCGAATTCGCGTCATCGGGATTAAAGAATAGCACGTAAAGAGGCGTCTCATATCTTCGCGAATTGTTGAATCTAAAAGAAAGTGAACAATATGTAACTTTCTCAAAAAAATTTTGGAAAAAGCTAAATCTCCAAGAGCTTAAAGTTGCTTCTTATTTTCTCTTGATTTATGCTCAAATTGAAGGCTATTAGAATAACAGCTAAGAGCCTCCATATATTGACAGAATATAAAAATGATGATAGCATAAAGCGAACTATTTCAATAAGATTTATATGTTTTTTTAGAATCGTAGAAAGGAGCATAGTAGTAAATGAGCAAAGTTGTAATTATCAATGGAAGTCCGTTTCCATCATCAAGATTAAATGGATTAATCCAATATGCTGAACAGCAATTGCAGCAAAAAGGAATTGAGATTGATTACATTCAAGTAGTACAGCTGCCTGCGGAAGATTTAATCAAAGCAAAATTCGACAGCGAGGCGATTCTGAACGCCAACCAAAAAGTAGAACAAGCTGACGGAATTATCATCGCAAGCCCAGTGTATAAAGCAGCTTATACAGGCGTATTGAAAACATACCTTGACCTACTTCCGCAAAAAGGGCTTTTGGGTAAAACAATACTTCCGTTGTTTATTGGTGGCACATTGGCTCACCTTCTATCTATAGATTATGCGCTAAAACCAGTGTTATCCACAATGGGAAGCAGATATATTCTAGGAGGCGTTTATGCCGTTGATGCCTGGGTAACCAGAGAAGAAAATGAACAATACAGCTTGTCTGAAGAGCTGGTGCAAAGATTGGACGCAGCAGTAGAGGAATTTGCGAATGCTTTAAATGGACAAAAAGCATGATCAGCTCCTAATCAAAACTCAAAGGTTTTTTTGTTCGTACTTGATTTCGCAAAATTGCCGCTAGTAAATTAAAAGCAGACTGCCCGTACGGTGCAATCTGCTTTTTTCATTATTATTGTTAATAAAAAATGAAAGCATTTTGAGTAAAATATTGAATTTTTCTTTATACAAGATGAAGATTAACGCCACTATTTTCCCATTTTTTGATTTCAATCTCACTTAATTCAGAGCCTATAATAACTGCATCAATTTGATTTGGACTGGCAACAGTATGCAATGCAATCCTTCCTACTTTCGTATGATCCGTTACAACATAGACGCTCTTCGCAGCTTTTATCATAGAACGCTTCGTTGCAGCAATCTGTTCATCAAAATGAGTAAGACCAAATTTGTGATGAAGGGCTGGCGTTCCGATGAATGCTTTGTCCACATGGAGATTACCTAACACTTCATCAGCAATGAGTCCATTTAACATATAGCTTTCCGGATATAGCGTGCCACCTGTTACAATAACTTTAATCCCATTTGAAAAACGCAACTTTGCCGCAACATTTATATCGTTTGTAATTACTGTTATGTTTTTTCTATCTAATATCGCTTCAGCAATATGAACGGTCGTTGTTCCTGAGTCTAGTATAATATTTTCGCCATCTTGTATAAACTGTGCAGCACGCATGCCAATTCTTCGTTTTTCCTCGAACTGAACGGTTTCCCGATCCTGAAAAGACGGCTCCGATTTTACTTTATCTTCCTCAATGACAACGCCGCCATGAGTCCTTCTCAATTTCCCCTCTGATTCTAATAGCGACAAATCTCTTCGAATCGTTGCCTCATGGACATGAAAATATACAGCCAATTCAGCCACAGTAGCAATTTTCTTTTCCTTTACGTATTCTACTATTTTTTTTTGCCTTTCAAGAGCTAACATAGTCGAACTTCCTAACAATTTAAATTTTTCTATTCTTATATTATTCTCTTTTCATTAGGAATTCAATCGACTATGTTTTTTCAGATCTTGTTATTTCGTTTCTTCAGGCAATGTAATAAATTTGGTTAATATAGCGCTTACAAAATAAAGTATTGCCAGCACCCAAATAACTCCTACATTTCCTATTGAACCAATTAACAGGCCAACGATAGCAGGACCAACAAAAACAGGCAAGCCAGCGCCTAAATTTAGAACAGACATTGCAGCTCCTTTGTCCTCTTTCACCAACGAAGGTACTAAAGCAGACAACGGAACATATCCCGCTAACAATCCGCCCCATAAAATGGCTACTAAGCCAACGATCCAAATATTACCATTAAACCACTCTGGAAAATAATATATAGCTAAAGTAGTAACTCCGCAGCCAATACCGCCAAAATACATGATGGTATTGCGCCAGCCAATTTTATCCCCTATATATCCAAAAAATAGATTAAATAAAATATTGCTTGTAAAAATTGTCCCCCAAATAGCCAACCATGTAGATGTTGGAATTCCGTGTCCAGCAAGATAAGTAGGCAAAAAAACAGGAAATGCAAACTGCGCAGTAGTATTAATGACACGAACAATGCCGCCTAATAATACTTTCGGCTCTTCCTTGACAATTGTGACACCTTTTATAAGCTCATATAATTTTTCTTTAACAGAACTTCCTTGATTTGGTTCTAATTTGTCTTTATTAATTATTAATGCGATTATCGCCCCTAATACGACCCAAAAGATTGATGACCACAACGTAGTATAGTGCCCAAATAATTTGATTGCAACTACGGAATAATAAGCCCCTAAAACATTTAAACCTCCTGTAAATACAAACCAAAACCAGCCGACTGCTGTTCCGAGACGCTCCTGATCGGCACGGTAAGCAATCCATACTAGGAAAGAGTATGCAAACAGCGGGTATCCCAAGCCCCTTAATGCATAAAACGGAACCATCCACCAAATATTCAAATTCGGCAGCCCAAAACTCAAAAATCCAATTGTCCCCAGTATATAAAATAACACCCCTAGCCACATCGTTCTTTTTGTACCAAGTGCTTCAACTAATACTCCGGACAGCCACGAGGAAACAGCGACTGTCACCCCATAAGCTGAAAACAATAGGCTAGTTTGCTGAACTGTAAATCCTTGATCAATTAACCAAGGACTTAGCCAGCCAATTTCCAGTCCATCTCCCATCATGAAAATTAAAATCCCTAAATAACCCCATGCAATCGAAGAAGGTATACCTAATTTTTCAGTCCATTTCACTCCAGTTACTTGTGTCATTATTTTACACCCCTTTTATTTAGTTCCATGAAAAAGATAAATATGTTTTTTTCCACCCTTTATGTTCAGCAGCTTCATCCATTGCCTTTTTTAAATCTTCTGCGTTTCGGATTGCTATGCTTTTTTCCGGTATCAACTTAGAGAGAGTTTTCTGATAATCCTCATTTAGAAATGCTTGCATCAAAATTTTAAAATCTTCACTTGAACTTCTGGAACTTCCGTAAAGCTGCAACCCTTTTTCTAATACATCTCTTGTATTAATTGGTACACACTGCTCTGTCACCCCCATTAAAATCAATTTGCCTTCAGGCTCCAATAAATCAATCGCTTGGTTGATAGCGTTTTCGCTAAACTTGCCACCTGTGCATTCAATTGCAACTGTCACCCCTTTAGCTTCTAAAAAAGGAAAATCGTTAACTAAGTGTACAGTGGCAAAATCAAACTGATTCAGTTTTTCTTCCACTGCTCCAAACACTAATAGCTGGCTTTTAGGAATATGAAAATAATGATATAGCATTGCGGCTGTTAAATATCCTACTGGTCCATCGCCGAACACAGCAATTTTCCCTTTATGAAAATCTTCTTCTTTCAAATGATTCAGTGCATGCAGTGAAACTGAGCATAACTCTGCTAATACAGCAATCTCATCTTTCAGCTTTTCTGGAATTGGTACAACATTTTCGCTTGGCAATACTAAAAACTCCTGACCAATGCCATCATATCCGCTTCCTAAAAACACTCCAGTTTTACAATAGTTATCTGCGACATTTCTCCTGCAGGATTCACAACAATCTTCTTTTTTCTTTTGTTCTAATCTGTAACCAGGGATGCTTGGCACAATTGCAACCTTTTGTCCAACTTGTATAAACTCATCTTTTGAAATGACTACTTCTCCAATCCCTTCATGAAATAATGCCATCGGAAGCTTTTGGTTAAGAGCTTCTTTTCTTCTTTTGCCGGTATAGTATCTTAAGTCTGCATGACAAATACTGGCTAAAATAGGCTGGACGACAACTTCACCTTCCTTTACTTTATGTTCAATAATTGTTTCTTTAAATTTTCCAGGCTCTATTAACCTATAAGCCTTTGAATGAATCACATCTGTCATCCTTAATCCTCCATGTTCATTTATGTTCTTTCTTGCTTGTTTTTGATTGTTTATAATGAATATAATTCGATATTGTTTAAATTGTCAATATAAATGAACAAAAATATGTTTATTTTTGCTCGATTATATTAATTTTATGCTTGTAAATTTTATTTTATTAGTTTAATATAATCAGTACAATGAAAGCATTTTCATGGAGTGGTTGGTATGGAAAAATATACTATTGGAATTGATTTCGGTACTGAATCTGGGAGAGTTTTAATAGTAAACATTGACGATGGATCTATTAAAGGACAATGTGTCATTCCATATGCGCATGGAGTGATTACAGAGATGCTTCCGACGAACGATGGGACGAGATTACCCAGAGATTATGCTCTTCAGCATCCGGGCGACTATTTAGAAGTCATTATGAAAGGAATTCCTCATGCTATAAAAGATGCAAATATCAGCTCTTCACAAATTATAGGTATTGGCATTGATTTCACCTCATCTACTATGGTCGCAGTAGATGAAAAAGGAAAACCATTATGTTTTCACAAGGAATTTCAAAACAATCCCCATGCGTGGGTAAAATTATGGAAGCATCATGGACCAAAAAAAGAAACAGAAGAAATGTTCAAATTAGCTTCTTCACATAAAGAAAGCTGGCTAAAAAATTACGGCTACAACATTTCAACAGAATGGTTTATCCCAAAATGCTATGAAGTTTTTTGCAAAGATCGTGAAGTGTATGAAAAAGCCAGCTTATTTTTGGAAGCAGGAGATTGGATTGTTTCACAGTTAACAGGGAAAGTTGTCAGAAGCAATTGCTCGTTAGGCTTCAAAGCTTTTTGGAATGAAAACAGCGGTTTTCCCGTGCAATTTTTCGAAAAGCTCCATCCTGAATTTAAAAACATTGTTTCTTCAAAGTTAAAAGGTAAAATTGGATATATTGGTGAAAAAGCTGGGGTCCTCACTGATGAAATGTCAAGTCTTTTAGGATTGCCGAAAAATCTGCCTGTCGCCGTTGCCATTATCGATGCTCATTCCGCAGTATTAGGAGTCGGTTCATCCAAACCGCATCAATTGACAATGGTAATGGGGACGTCCACTTGCCATATTATGCTGAGCAAAAAAGAAATTCATATACCGGGTATTTCGGGAGTAGTAAAAAATTCTATTATCCCAAGATTATATGCATACGAAGCCGGACAATCCGCTGTAGGCGATTTATTTGGCTGGTTTGCAAAACAAGTTCCGGAATCATTGATGAAAGAAGCGAAAGAACAAGGAATTTCAGTATTTGATTTACTGGAAAAAAAGGCATCTCACCTAGAGCCTGGTCAATCTGGTCTCATTGCATTAGATTGGCATAATGGAAACCGATCTATACTTTCAGATGCAGATCTTTCAGGAATGATTGTAGGACTGACCCTCGCTTCCAAACCTGAGGATATCTATAGAGCATATATGGAAGCTACAGCATTTGGCGCAAAAATCATTATTTCAAATTATGAACAAGCAGGATTAAAAATTAATGAAATATTTGCTTGCGGTGGTTTGCCCCAAAAAAATGATTTACTCATGCAAATATATGCAGACGTTTTAAATAAAGAGATTATTGTTTCAGCCAGCGATTATACCCCTGCAGTTGGCGCTGCCATTCTTGGCTCTGTTGCAGCTGGCAAGGAAAATGGAGGATATGATAGCGTAGAAGAGGCTGTTGAAAGGATGAAACAACCAATTTTGAAAACTTACAAACCAATTCTCAGCCATGTAGAAAAATATAAAAAATTATTTCAAATATATCAGCAATTACACAATTATTTCGGAATTACGAAAAAAAGTTGGATGAAGGATTTAAAATCTCTTTAATCCGAACATGTCGCCCCAAAAAATATCTGCATGGAAGCATATCGTCAGTGCCGAAAGCAATATGATCATTCATGCTTGAGCAAAAACTGAACACTATATTTTTAGCAGGTTTCCCACTCGAACAACCTGCTTTTTCTTTTCATGCAACAATTCTGCCAATATTTTGTTCAAGTCTGCCAAAAATTCGGCAAAAATCTATTTTGTATTTTTCTAATATTCCGCAAATTAAGCGCTTTCAATTTTGGTACGGTTCTTGCATGATATAAAGTCGAAAAAAATGAAAGGGGTTGATTTGAGTGAAAGCAGCAGTAGTTAACGAATTTAAAAAAGCACTTGAAATTAAAGAGGTGGAAAGACCCAAACTAGAGGAAGGTGAAGTTTTAGTTAAGATCGAAGCATGCGGTGTGTGCCATACGGATTTACATGCAGCCCATGGTGACTGGCCGGTTAAACCGAAATTGCCGTTAATTCCGGGACATGAAGGAGTCGGAATTGTTGTAGAAGTCGCAAAGGGAGTTAAATCAATAAAAGTGGGAGATCGCGTCGGCATCCCATGGTTATATTCTGCATGTGGTGAATGTGAATATTGTTTAACTGGTCAAGAAACACTTTGCCCGCATCAATTGAATGGCGGATATTCCGTTGATGGCGGATATGCGGAATACTGTAAAGCTCCCGCAGATTATGTGGCGAAAATTCCTGATAACTTAGATCCAGTTGAAGTAGCGCCAATTTTATGTGCAGGCGTAACGACATATAAAGCGTTGAAAGTATCAGGTGCTCGGCCAGGTGAATGGGTGGCCATTTACGGTATTGGAGGACTTGGTCATATTGCATTACAATACGCCAAAGCGATGGGACTTAATGTGGTAGCTGTTGATATCAGTGATGAAAAATCAAAATTAGCCAAGGATTTAGGTGCAGATATTGCAATCAACGGTTTAAAAGAAGATCCTGTCAAAGCGATACATGATCAAGTTGGCGGAGTTCATGCTGCTATTAGTGTAGCGGTGAATAAAAAAGCATTTGAACAGGCCTATCAATCAGTGAAACGGGGAGGCACATTAGTTGTTGTCGGTCTGCCAAATGCTGATCTGCCTATTCCGATCTTCGATACAGTATTAAACGGCGTTTCCGTTAAAGGTTCCATCGTCGGTACAAGAAAGGACATGCAGGAAGCATTAGATTTTGCTGCTCGCGGAAAAGTCCGTCCAATTGTTGAAACCGCTGAATTAGAAGAAATAAATGAAGTATTTGAAAGAATGGAAAAAGGAAAAATCAACGGTCGTATCGTACTAAAATTGAAGGAGGATTGATGATGAGCTCAATTGCAGCCCCTAAATTAAAAGAAAAAGTTGAAAAGTTTTTATCCGGCAAGAAAAAAATGTATATAAACGGCAGCTTTGTTGAAAGCGCTTCAGGAAAAACATTTGACACTCCTAACCCTGCAACGGGAGAAAGATTGGCAACAGTTTATGAAGGAGATGCTGAAGATATCGACCGCGCTGTGAAGGCAGCCAGAGAAGCGTTTGACCGAGGACCGTGGTCAAGAATGAGCGCAGCAGAAAGAAGCAGGCTCATGTATAAACTGGCGGATTTAATGGAGGAAAATAAAGAAGAACTGGCTCAGCTAGAAACATTGGATAATGGGAAACCGATTCGTGAAACAATCAATGCCGACGTACCGTTGGCAATTGAACACATGCGTTATTATGCTGGATGGTCTACGAAAATTGTCGGACAAACAATTCCAGTCAATGGACCGTATTTTAACTATACACGTCATGAACCAGTTGGCGTCGTAGGACAAATTATTCCTTGGAACTTTCCATTGCTCATGGCAATGTGGAAGCTTGGCGCCGCGCTTGCAACCGGTTGTACAGTTGTATTAAAGCCAGCTGAACAAACACCTCTTTCAGCTTTATATTTAGCTGAACTTATTGAAGAAGCCGGTTTTCCTGCTGGTGTTGTCAATATTGTTCCCGGATTTGGTGAAACAGCAGGTGATGCATTAGTCAAACATCCACAAGTTGATAAAATTGCCTTCACTGGTTCAACTGAAGTCGGAAAATTAATTATGGCAAACGCTTCGAAATCTCTTAAACGCGTTACGTTAGAACTAGGCGGTAAATCACCGAACATCATTTTGCCTGATGCTGATTTTTCAAAAGCAATTCCGGGTGCTTTAAATGGCGTCATGTTCAACCAAGGACAAGTTTGTTGTGCAGGCAGCCGCGTCTTCATTCAGAAGAAACAGTATGACAATGTTGTGGCTGATATGGTATCCCATGCAAAATCTATTAAACAAGGATTTGGACTAAAAGCAGATACAGAAATGGGACCGCTTGTTTCTTCCGAGCAGCAAAACCGAGTCCTTGGATATATTGAAAAAGGGCTGGAAGAAGGTGCTGAACTTTTAACAGGAGGACAAAAACCTTCCGAACAAGGGTATTTTGTAGAGCCGACTATTTTTGCCAACGTTGAAGATTCTATGACCATTTCAAAAGAAGAAATATTCGGACCGGTAATCGCCGCTTTGCCATATGAAGATATAGACGAGTTGATTGAACGTGCAAATGATACAAATTATGGATTAGCAGCAGGGGTTTGGACGCGCGATGTTACAAAAGCTCATTACATTGCTAACAAGCTCCGTGCTGGAACAGTTTGGGTAAACTGTTACAACGTCTTTGACGCTGCAAGTCCGTTCGGCGGATATAAAGAATCCGGCATAGGAAGAGAAATGGGATCCTATGCATTAGACAACTATACAGAAGTGAAAAGCGTTTGGATTGCCCAGAATTAAACAAAATAGGGGAGTGCTCAATAAGCCCCTAAATAATTCAAGTAGGGGCTGTCCGATAAGTCCCTAAAATGAAGCAAGTGGAGAAAAACAATTCGTTTCTCTCCACTTGCTTTTATATTTTTTCGATTTTTATCTGAAAGTAGCTGGCGGATGCCGGCTACTTTCAGTATGTTGTGGGCTAATGCCACAATCCCAAACTCAACATGTACCTTGTCGAGGCCCCGCAAAGAAAATCTGCGGAACGACCGATTGCCCTTGATGTGACCGAACACACTTTCTGCCTCGACTTTGCGTCGAGCGTAGATGGCGGCTTTCTCTTCACATTCAAGGGCTGTTTTGGCCTTTGCTTTCATTTCTTCGAAGATGGGATTCCAGTGAACTTGACGATTTCCCTTCGCTTTTGTGCATTTCGCTTTCAATGGGCAATCGGTACAATCTTCACATTCGTATATTTTGAAGCTTTGTTCATAGCCAGATGGATTCTTTTTGTTTTGGTATTTTTTAAACGTTACTCTCCTTCCATTCGGGCAAATAAAACAATCATCCTCTTCACAATAGGTCCAGTTTTTGGCATTTTTAATGTCTTTTTTGTATGTACGTGTTTGTTCTTTTACATAGCTCCCATAAGGAATTAGAAACTCAAAACGGGGCTCTTTCTCATCACCAACTGCATATACATAGTTTTCTTCACTACCATAGCCTGCATCCGCAATGACCGTTTTGGGCATCGGTAATGAACTGGAGGCTAGCTTCTCCATATGTGGGATAAAGCAACGTGTATCGGTCGGTCGTTGATGAATGGTATAAAACAAGATAAACTGATTCTCTGTCCCCATTTGCACGTTGTATCCGGGCTTGAGCTGACCGTTTTTCATATGGTCTTCTTTCATGCGCATGAAGGTTGCGTCTTTGTCTGTTTTCGAGTAGCTGTTACGGTCACCGAACATTTCCTTTTGTTCCTTGTATCTTGCCATTCGGGGCAGGAAATCTTCACGAATTTGTTTCACCGATTTCTTTAATTGACTGCGTTTTTTTCGCTTCTCTTTCCGAATGGATGTATCGGTCTCCTTTTCGATTTCTTCCGTTAGCGTTTCAACTTTTTCTTCTATTTCTTTTGCGATTTCCTCCATGTTTTGTTCGGTGATCTCTGTATGTTGATCGCTTTCCTTTTGCCCTGTTCCGGCTTCTAATTGGGTTAATTCATGAATGTGCTTTAGTGTTTCTTGGATTTTTTCTTTTAATTTCTCTTCGAATTTCAAAGTGGATTTTTTCCACACAAAAGAATACTTATTGGCATTGGCTTCGATCTTAGTGCCATCCAAAAAGTAGTTTTCCATCGTGATGTAATGTTCTTTTATCAATTTGAGAATCATGACTTCAAAGAGCTCATCCATGAAAGCTTTCATCCGTTCCCCTCGGAACTCATTAATGGTGCGAAAATCTGGTTGTTGCATCGCTGAAAGCCACATGGCAGGAATATTTTCTTTAACGAGTTTTTCGATTCCTCGGCAGGAATAAACCTTTTGAGAATAAGCATACAGAATGATTTTCAGCATCATTTTGGGATGATAGGAACTTCTGCCGCCGCCTTTATAATGAGAAAACAATTGTTTATCTGGTATCGCCTCCACCATTTCGTCCACGACACGTGCCACGTGATGTTCGGGTATAAGAGATTCAATATCATAAATCATTTGAACTTGACGGTTGTCATATGGTTTGAAAGTAGGGGCTAAATTTCTTTTGGCAGGAGTTTTTTCTTCTTTTCCATCTAGAGGAAGTGTCATTTGTGTGTTATAATTTTCACGAGTAATCATTTGATTGCTCATAAAAAATCGTCCTTTCTGTAATGTTGTGTGGTAACTTCATTTTACTAGAAAGGACGATTTTTTTGTGCATTTTTTTTAAAAAGTGAAAAAATGAGGGGCTCCAAAAAGTCAGTTACCCTGACTTTTTGGACAGCCCCACTTGATTTCGTATTTTTGTCTGAAAGTAGCTGGCGGATGCCGGCTACTTTCAGTATGTTGTGGTAAGCAATGAATTGTTGCTTGCCACTTACATATTTTGTTTACCTTTTACATATTAAAAGGATTTTTTTATTTTTATATGGAATTATGTATTTATGGAAAAACTGTCAATGTTAAAGGGGGGGACATAATGAACATTCATAAATTTGTCATGCCGGAGATAATATTTGGAAACGGTTCCATTTCTGAAGTTGGTAACTGCTGTTTACGTTTGGGCGCATCCAATGTGCTCATCGTCAGTGATCGCGGTATTTCGGAGGTCGGTTGGCTGGATGTAGTCATTGATAGCTGCGTGAAAGCCGGTTTAAAATATGAGACATTCATTGATATTACGATTAACCCAAAGGATACAGAAGTGGATAAAGGTCGAAATATATATCTTAAATATGGATGCGATTCGGTGATAGGGATTGGCGGAGGCAGCGCTATTGATGCAGCCAAAGCTATTGCTCTGTTAGCGACAAATGGCGGAGTCATTCATGATTATGAAGGCGTCGACAAAATTAAGCATCCCCTCCCGCCTCAAATCATGATCCCTACTACAGCCGGCTCGGGATCGGAGGTTTCACAATTTTCTATTATTTTAAATACAGAAAAACAGAAAAAGATGACCATTATTTCAAAATCGTTAATACCTGATATTGCTATTATTGACCCTGAAACACTCGTGACGAAAAGTTCCCATTTAACTGCTTCAACAGGAATCGACGTTTTAACACATGGGATTGAATCGTATATTAGTTTGGCCGCAACACCACTAACTGATGTTCATGCCAAAAATTCCATATCGCTTGTCGCTAAATATTTACGGCCTTCTGTCGCCTCTAAATTAAATAAAGAGGCGAAAACCAATATGGCAATGGCAAGTTTACAAGCTGGAATTGCTTTTTCCAATGCCATTTTAGGAGCCGTTCATGCAATGTCTCATGCAGTTGGTGGCAGATATCCTATTTTGCATGGCGATGTGAATTCTATTTTATTGCCTCATGTCATGGAATTTAATTATTTAGCAAATCCTCAAAAATTTGCAGATATTGCGTATCTCCTTGGATTAAATGATTGCGACATATCGAAAATGGAAGCTGCCAAAAAGGCGATTGACCTTGTGAAAGAATTAATTCAAGATGTCGGAGCTCCGCAAAGGCTGTCTGAAATTCATGTAAAAAAAGAAGAAATTCCTCAAATGAGCCTAACTGCTTTAAATGATGCATGTATGATCACAAATCCAAGGGATGTCACTGTCGAAATCATTGAAGAACTTTTCAGAAAGGCTTGGTAGAAATGTTGCTAAAAGAGCGGGAAGAAATGATCAGCAAGCTGACTGGTGTCCAGTCTTCTAAAAAAAGCTACTATAATGAATTGAAAATCATGGTTGAAGAGCTCAAAAAGAAAAACATGCAGCTAGAGGTGATAAATGAGGTAAATAGAAGCTTCAATATCGATATGTCAATAGATGAAATGTTGAAAAATATATTTGAAAAGCTAAAAATTTTTTTTCCGCTTGAACGAATCAGTTTATCTTTATATGAACATGATAAGCTGACGCTAACAAATGTATATCCTCCCAATTCTTTATATTTTCCTATTGGATTTGTTTTTCCAAAAAAAGATTCTTTATATTGGCAGGCAATTGAGTCGTCAGAAAAAATTTTTTACCAAATGAATAATGATCTTCATTATTTCATTGAAAAAAAGGCGTACCAATCATTAGGTATTCAAAGCGCCTTAGTCATTCCCCTCATAAGCAAAGATGCTGCTATCGGTCTTTTAAGCATTGGAAGCAAAAAAATCAATCATTTCGATGAATCGGACCTTGCGTTTTTTCAGCAGCTATCCGATCAGATTGCCGTTTGCATCGAAAATGTCCGTCTTTATCATAAAGTCTTAACAGCCAAAAAAGAATGGGAAGAAACGTTTCGTGCGGTATCAGATATGATGTTTATTACAGATTTAGAAGGAAATATATTAAAATCGAATGATTCTGCAAAAGAATATTTTAAAACCGATCTTATCGGACAGAATATACACAAGTTATTAGAAATTGATAAAAAGGAAGCTACTCAGGAAAAATATCTCTCAGTCAAAGAAAATATTATTGATGAGTTTCATTTAAAAAATCACGTCTTTGAATTCCGCTCATTTCCGATCTTTAATAGGAGCCATGAGGTTTATTCATATATCATCTACATTATCGATATTACAGAAAAACGAAAGATGGAAGCTCAACTAATTCAGTCTGGAAAATTAGCGGCTATTGGAGAAATGGCAGCCGGAATCGCGCATGAACTGAACAGCCCTTTAACAGCTATCCTTGGCAATTCTCAGCTTTTATTAAGATCATTCAAACAGGACGACCGCTCCTACAAACTTTTATCAGACATATATTTATGTGGAAAAAGGTGTAAATCCATTATCCAAAATTTACTTACTTTTTCGCGTCAAGATGAATATGTGTTCGAAGAATGCTCTATCAATGAAGCGGTGGAACAAGTATTAGGAATTTTTAGCGACCAGTTTAAGCAACAAAATATCATCATTCAAAAAGAACTGGCTGAGCATATAGATCATGTGAAAGGAAATATTCAGCAAATCGGACAGATCATTTTAAACTTATTAATTAATGCAAAGGATGCCTTGGAAGAAAAAAATATACCGAAGAAGATCATCAAGATTGAAACAAAAGAAATAATTGAAGACAACAAAAAATGGATCACAGTGTCCATAACAGATAATGGAATCGGAATTCAAAACCAGCATTTGCAGGAAATATTTAATCCTTTTTTTACCACGAAAAGTCCAGGAAAAGGCACTGGACTAGGGTTGTCCGTTAGTTTAGGGATCGCTGAAACACACGGCGGTACAATTGTCGTGAACAGTAAATACGGAGAAGGCAGTGAATTTATTTTAAAGCTCCCAGTTAGACACGAATAGAAAGGGAGATGATTTGCAATGAAAAAGGTACTAGTAATAGACGACGAACGTGAAGTAGGAAACTTTTTTCGACATCTTTTAGAAGAAAAAGGATATGATGTAAAAGTAGGTTTGAATGCTGAAGATTTTTCCAACTTAATTTCGCTCCATTCCTTTGATTTAGCACTAATTGATGTAAAGCTGCCTGGTACAGATGGTCTTCATTTGCTTAAGCAATTAAAAGCAGCTCATCCTTCCTGTAAAGCTATCATCATGACAGGATACAGCACAGTGAAAACGGCTGTAGAGGCCATTAAGAATGGTGCAAATGATTATATTGAAAAACCGTTCGATGATATAAGCCAATTAGAGAAAACATTAGAAGATTTATTAAATAGCGAGAAATTTTCTTCACCAGCAAACACCGACAAACTGGCCGATACGATTGGATTTATTATCGGCAACAATAAAAAGATGAATGAATTAGTCAAGCTGGCGGAAAAAATTGCCAAGAAAAACATAAATGTATTAATTGAAGGAGAAACAGGAACAGGCAAAGAGGTGCTTGCCCATTTTATTCACAACATGAGCTTAAGATACGATCAACCATTTGTCCGAATAAATTGCGGAGCTGTTTCCGAAACGTTATTGGAGAGTGAATTATTCGGGCATGAAAAAGGTGCTTTTACTGGAGCCATTAAACAGAAAAAAGGAATATTTGAAATAGCCAATAACGGTACATTGTTTTTAGATGAAATTGGTGAAGCAAGCCAGGCCATTCAAGTACAGCTGCTAAGAGTACTAGAGACGGGGGAATATTTCAGAGTAGGCGGTGAATCGATCCGTAAAACGAATACACGGATCATTGCGGCCACGAATAAAAATTTGGCCGAGGCTGTCCAAGAAAAAACGTTTCGAGAAGATTTATTGTATCGTTTAGACGTAGTGAAATTAAGAATTCCCCCTCTGCGAAACAGAATAGAAGATCTCCCGCTGTTTTTGGATTATTTTCTAAAAAAGATAAATGCTTCACATCTAACATTCTCTGATGAAAGCATTGAACTAATGAAAAACTATAACTGGCCTGGAAATGTAAGAGAGCTATTTAACATTGTCAAAAGAGCCGCAACATTGGCAGATGGAGAGACAAACATAATTACGCCAAAATATTTACCCGACAAATTAAAAACCAGCTTCAGCTTCCAACTAACAAAATTTCCAAAAGCTAGCACAGTTCATGATGATTTAGAAGCTTATTTATCGAATTGGACGAAACATATTTTATCGTTATGGAAGCAGCAAGATGACATCGACCTTGAACAAGTATTGGATTCCATTAAAGAATTAGAAAAACAAATTGGCCGATCATTTGTCCTCAAATCACTAAAAAAACATACAGGAGATCGAAAAAAAACAGCAGAAGCACTAAACATTACAACTCGGCAGCTACGATATTTGCTTAATGAAAAAGGGAAAATTTAAATTAAGCACTTCTTAATAAATAAAAATTATTGTGAATGAGAATTAAATGCTGCCCGTAAGCTAAAACAAGCGGATCATGAAAGATCCGCTTGTTTTATTAACACATTACTTTGATTGTGAAAAAATCAAGCAAGCTTGAAAGCAGAAAACTCACAGCCATAAAAGCTGATACGGTTTTTCTAAATATTTTTTCACCAGCCCGAGAAATTGGCTTGCCGGAGCTCCATCAATTACTTGATGGTCAAACGTTAAGCTGAGCGGCAAGATTTTTCTCTTTTGAATGGTATCTCCTGAAAACACTGCCGTATCCGCAGCTGTTCCTACTCCGAGAATGCCCACTTCCGGAGGATTCAAAATCGGGGTGAAAAATTCAACGCCGTAAGCCCCTAAACTGGTGATCGTAAAGGTCGAGCCGCTCATTTCTTCGCTGCTTAAATTTCCTTCTCTTGCCTTCTTACTTAGTTCCTTGATATTTTTCGAAATTTCGCTTAAGGAAAGCTTGTCGGCATGGCGCAAAACCGGCACAACGAGCCCGTTCTCCAATGCAACTGCAATGCCTAAATGCACTGAATCATACGTTTGAATCTGCCCATTTTCATACAAACTGTTCATTTGCTTTTGATTTCGCAGCGACAGAATGACCGCCTTAGCTACAAAGTCAGTAATAGTCAATTTTAAATTCTGCTCATCCTGCAGTTCGCTTTTAATCTTTTCTTGCAGCTCAAATAAAGAGGTCACATCGGCTTTCATATGAATCGTCAGCTGTGCTGTCTGATGCAGACTTGTAAACATCCTTGATGCAATCACTTTACGCATGCCAGTGACAGTTTTTACTGCAATATCTTCTTGCTCTTCCGCCGGCTTATTTGTCGGGATTACTACTTCTTGTTCAGGTTCTAAATGGGGGGATGCTTTTTTCGATTGAATCGCTTTTTCAACGTCCGCTCTTGTAATTCTTCCTTTTGGCCCTGAACCCGAAATACTGCTCAAATCAATCCCGGCTTCACGTGCTAGTTTTCGGGCGGCAGGTGAAACGCGAATTGTTGTTTGAGAAGATAAGCTTTCTTCTTTCAAAATGGTTGTCGCCACTTCTTGGGCAGCATCGTTCGTTATGTTGTTGATTACCTCCCCTTCTTGACCGATATAGCCAATGGCTTTTCCTACTTCCACTGTTTCATCCTGCTCGGCAGCAATCTCTAATAACACACCATCTTGCGGTGCTTCGATATCCTTTTCAATCTTATCAGAGCTGATCACCACAACTGGTTCTCCTTTTTTTACTGGATCGCCCTTTTTCTTTAACCACTCTACTACCGTTCCTTCTTCCATGCTCATTCCCAGCTTTGGCATGATAATTTCAACTGTCATGTTTCATCTCTCCTTTGATGAATACTAGAAATGCTATGCGTGTTGATGTCTCCATTCATCAACACGCACAGCTTTTTTTATGCGGTCACGATCGCTTCGTCTCCAATTATTTCAGCCGCTGCCTTAAGCACTTTTTCCGGTGTCGGCAAGTAAAGATCCTCCAGCGCAGGCGAAAAAGGAACCGGACAATGCGGAGCCGTAATCAGCTTAATTGGTCCATCCAGATAATCAAATCCTTTATCTGCTACAAGAGCGGAAATGTCAGCAGCTGCACTGCAGCGAGGATTTGCCTCATCAATGACAATTAACCGGCCTGTCTTCGATACAGAAGATAAAATCGTTTCTTCATCAAGCGGGGACAGTGTTCTCGGATCAATTACCTCCGTTTCGACTCCTCTCGTTTTTAATATGTCGGCAGCCTTCAAGGCCGTGTGCACTTGCTTCCCTATCGCTACGATGGTCAAATCGCTGCCTTCCCGTTTGATATCCGCTTTTCCAAACGGGATCGTATAAAATCCTTCCTCTACTTCTCCTTTCAGGTTATAAAGTGTTTTATCTTCAAAAAAGATAACGGGATCATCGTCAAAGATGGAGGTAAGCAACAGTCCCTTCGCATCCGCCGGTGTAGAAGGAACAACGACTTTTAAACCGGGTATATGGGTAAAAAGGGCATACAGGCTTTGGGAATGCTGTGCCGCCGCTCGAAAGCCGGCACCGTGCATTGTTCGTATCGTTACAGGCACCTTCGCCTTGCCTCCGAACATATAACGAAGTTTTGCCGCTTGGTTCATAACTTCATCTAAGCAGCTGCCGATAAAATCGTTAAACATTAATTCGGCAATCGGTCTTAGTCCTGTTGCTGCGGCGGTAACTGCTGCACCAATATAGCCGGCCTCCGCAATAGGCGTATCCAACACTCTTTCTCTTCCAAACTCTTGAACAAGACCTTTCGTAACCCCCATTACTCCTCCCCAAGCTTCATCGTCCTGCAAATGATCCACATTCGCTCCTCCTGCAACGTCTTCTCCAAGTAAAATAACATTTTGATCTTTGCGCATTGCCAGCTTCATAGCTTCATTGACCGCACCAGAAAAAGAAATTTTTCTTGCCATTTTTCGTTCCTCCTAACTCCTTTGATTTAATAAGATACATAAACGTCCTTTAAAAGATCCTCAGCAGACGGAAACGGGCTTTTTTCAGCAAAATGTACCGCCTCCTCAACCGCTTTTGTTACCTGTTGTTCGATATTTAATAATTCTTGTTCGGATATTAATTGATTGGAAAGAATGTAATGGCGGAATTTTGCAATTGCATCATTCTCCTGTAAATGCTTTTGTTTTTCTTCCGCAGATTTGTAAGTCTGGGCGTCACCTTCAAAATGTCCGTAATTCCGATATGTCTTACATTCAATTAATGTCGGGCCCTCTCCATTTCGAGCTCGTGCAACTGCTCTTTCTGCCGCCTCATATACAGCTACCACATCTTTGCCGTCGACCACTTCTCCCGGGATATTATAGGCTTGAGCCCGATCCGCAATGTTTTTACAGCTGGATGCATATTCAAATGGGGTCGCTTCTGCATATCCGTTGTTTTCCGCCACAAAAACAACAGGCAATTTCCATATAGCTGCAAGATTAATACCTTCATGAAATGTTCCATGATTGTTCGCGCCGTCTCCGAAAAAACAAACTGCAACCGCTCCCGACTTCTTCAATTTTGCTGTCAGGCCTGCCCCAACAGCTAGCGGGAACCCCCCGCCGACAATTCCGTTGGCCCCAAGCATTCCTTTTTCAACATCGGCAATATGCATCGATCCTCCTTTTCCGTTGCACAATCCTGTTGCCTTTCCGTAAATTTCAGACATCATTCCGTTCAAATCACAGCCTTTGGCAATGCAATGTCCATGTCCGCGATGCGTACTTGTGATATAATCTTTGTCATCTAAATGCGCGCAAATTCCTACAGCGACCGCTTCCTCGCCAGCATATAAATGGACAAAGCCAGGCAGCACTCCTTTGCTGAAAATTTCATGAACCTTGTCCTCAAACTGGCGAATTTCATGCATTTTCTGAAATATCCATTTTGCTTTTTCTTGTGTAATGGGAGTAGATGTTGATTTGGCAATCGTCATAAAGATAACCTCCTATTTGATTGGCTTCACTTTTTTCATTTGCAACTATCATGCCAATAAAAAAATGCTTACAAATCAACATTCTTTGTAAGCGCTTTATAAAAAATATTTTTTTCATCTCATTTTGTCCTAATTTTTATCGTTTTGTCGCAAATTAGCTCAATTTATATTTTTTTAATTTGCGATACAGTGTACTTCGAGAGATATTTAACGCAGCAGCCGCCTCACCAATATTTCCATTTGTTTTCTTCAACATATTTAGAATGCGTTCTCTTTCTAGCTGATCCCGATACGACAAATTACCTTTATGGAATGTTTCGGAATTTTCCTGTTCTTGCTCCCAAGCAATCAGCATGGATTTCAAGTGGGAAATGGATGGAATACGGTCTCCATATTCCACTCGTATACGCTCGAGCACGTTAAACAGCTCCCTTATATTTCCGGGCCAGTGATAAGCTGAAAACAACTGTATGACATCATCTGGAAAAGAAATGAGCCAATCATTTTTTTGACAATAATACTCAATAAAGAATGGGATATCTTCTTTACGCTCTCTTAATGGCGGAACGTTAAGCGTGCATACATAAATGCGGTAAAATAAATCTTCACGCAGCTTTCCTTCCTTTACTAATTTGTATAAATTGCGATGTGTTGCAGTTATGACTCTTATATCAACAGGAACGGGCTTTTCCCCGCCAATCGGTACAACTTCTTTTTCCTGAAGCACTCTTAAAAGCGCTACTTGCATTTCCGACGGTATTTCACCGATTTCATCAAGAAAAATGGTTCCGCCGTCAGCCTGAACAAATTTCCCTTTATGTCCCGTCCGTTTGGCTCCTGTAAATGCTCCGTCAACGTAACCAAATAACTCGCTGCCGATCAATTCCTTTGGAATAGCTCCGCAATTTACTGCAACAAACGGCTTATTTTTTCTCACACTATTTTGATGAATCGAACGAGCAATGAGTTCTTTTCCTGTTCCTGTTTCTCCCATGATACAAACAGTCGACTCCGTTTTTGCAACTTTTTCACAGATCTTTAAAAGATTTTGAAATGATAAGCTTTTTCCAACTACTCCTTCAAAGTGATAAATTGTTGTAGGAAATGGAAAAGCTTCATGATAATTCGTCTTCTGCAGGGTAACTTCATAGCCAATCAAATCATGGTAAATGGAAGAAAAAATAGGAGTCTTCGTTTTGATTCGCCAATTTTTATCACAAATTTCTTCAAGCGGTTGATCCATCATGCTCGCGAAGAAAGAACGTAAACAATGATTGATCCATACAATCTTCCCTTGATCATCACATATCATTGAAGGGAAATGAGGATTTTTCACTTTCGATGAATATTTAAGCAACTCCAACATATCGTCCTTTTTTCTCATGTGAAATTGTTGTTCAATCGTATACGCTGCAGCGACAACAGTGGCTAAGGCATGGTTGGAAAATTGAGAGCAGTCGATGGGGTAAGATAAGTCGATAATTCCGACAAGTTCTTTTTTTTCGTCATAGATCGGCGTGGCTGAACATACCCACTGCTGAGAAGCAAGAGAGTAATGCTCTAACCCAGTAACCGTAATAGGTTCACGAATCCTCAATGTTGTTCCAATTGCGTTCGTCCCCACCTCATCTTCAGTCCACTTCACCCCCTCAATAAAATTGATTGTTTCTGCCTTGTTCATGGCCTGTTTATGGCCGTTCATATACAAAACGTATCCGTTACTATCAGCGAGAAGAAGAATTGATTTCGTTTCTTGAAACACTTTTTCCAAATGTTCTAATATCGGAGCAGCAATTTGAAGCAATCTTTGATTCTTTTTCCTTCTTTCCGTCAACAGCTGCGAATCGAGCACAATCCTTCCTTTTCCATCGTAAGGATCGACATTTTGTCGGCGGCAAATATACCATGACTCTTCAATTCTTTTATTCATCCTCCCATGATCCAATACTCCCTCCCGAACAAAACGGCGCCAAATTTCGTGTTTCAAAGGATCAACGATACTCATTTTTCTCCTCCTTCCCACATTTTCCACCAATATGAACATTCGACTTTTTATGCAAAATTCCTTTTGAAATACGCTAATCGTTGAATTAAAGCTTTTACTGCTGAACAGTTTTTTATTTTAGATAGCGACTTGTCTGGAAAAGTTTTTTAGATAAACGCTTCATAGGTCATCGTGAAAATGAAAACGATCCAAGCGACAGCCATGGAACTTTTCATTGTCAAAATCAGATTATTATGATGCGGTGAAAACAATGAAACGTTGTGTTGACCAAACATTGATTAAATGGTTTTTCGTCATAATCAAATATATGAAACTGAAAGACTGAAATTCTGGAAGTATCTTAACATTTGCATTTCGAGGATGTTAGTCATTCAATAATGCAGTAAAACGTATAGGCTTATCTAGCGAGCAATATTGACATACAATTTTCACCTTTAAGTTCTAGTAACAGGAAGAAAACTATTGAAGTTGATTTTCATTCCCAATATAATTGAGAATGAAAATCATTAATTTGAGGGGTTGTTGATCGCATGAAACGCTATAAATTGCCTGTCATATTATTTTTATCAAGCAGTTTGTTGTTTAGCTGTTCCCAATCAAATGAAAGTTCAACAACGGAACCGGCAAAAAAAGAGACAGCGAAAGAAAGCTCCCAAGTTGATTTAAATCAAATATCTACAGATTATCGCACGTTTGCGATCGCTGAAATAGATGAATTTGTTAAAAAGACAGAAGAGTTTGCCAATGCAGTGATCGCTGGGGATGTGGAAAAAGCAAAAGAACTTTATGCGCCGGCTCGCATGCACTATGAGCGTTCTGAACCGATTGCTGAAGCATTTGCAGAACTCGATCCGAAAATTGACGCTCGTGAAGGTGATGTCCCTGATGCAGAGTGGGGAGGTTATCACCGGATTGAAAAGGGACTCTGGGTTGAAAATACGACGAAAGGCTATGAAAAATATGCTGAGCAGCTTATAAAAGATGTGAAGCTTTTGCGCGCAAAAGTTGAAACTGTTGATGTGACACCCGATCTTTTGATCACCGGCGCAGTCGACCTTTTAAATGAAGTTTCAACATCAAAAGTTACAGGGGAAGAGGATCGTTATTCCCATACAGATTTATACGATTTTGTTGCCAATGTTGAGGGTGCTGAAAAGATTTATGAATTAATGAGCCCTGCCCTTAAGGAAAAGGATGAGGCGCTCGCTAAGGAAATCGAACAGCGGTTTCAAGCAGTTTATGCACTTCTTGACAAATATAAAAAAGGCGACGGGTATATTTCATATACTGAGCTGACCAAGGATCAAGTAAAAGAATTGAGCCAATCGATCAATGAACTGGCAGAGCCTCTTTCTAAACTAGGGGTTGTACTGGAGGGATAGCCAATGTCTGAACCTGATAAAAAAGAAACGACATCTGTCTTTAACAAGAACGTATCAAGACGAGATGTGTTGAAGGCTGCGGGCATCGGAGGAGTCGGCGTGCTAATCGGTGCATCCGGCATTGGTGGAGCGCTAGCATTGGCTGACGTGTTGCCGACCTCTCAAAAAAAAGAAAATACAAATGCGGTTGTTCCGTTTTACGGAAAACATCAGGCAGGCATTGCAACTGAAGTGCAAAACCACATTTATTTTGCTGCATTTGACGTGACGGCTGAAGGCAGAAACGAGCTTATTCAGCTTTTTAAAGAATGGACGAAGGCTGCCGCAGCTATGACAGAAGGCAAATCGGTTGGAGATCCAGCTAATAATAAATACCTTCCTCCAGATGATACGGGGGAAGCTGCAGGACTTAATGCGTCAAATTTAACCATTACTTTCGGCGTCGGCCCGACGCTTTTTACAAAAAACAACAAGGATAGATTTGGTTTGCAAAAAAAGCAGCCGGATGAACTAAAAGAACTGCCGAAGTTTCCGCTTGATTCATTGGAAGAGCAATGGACAGGCGGAGATCTTTGTATTCAAGCATGCTCGGATGATTTGCAGGTTGCCTTCCATGCGGTTAGAAATTTAGCGAGAATTGCCCGCGGCAAAGCGGTTCTTCGTTGGGCACAGGCCGGATTCCAGCGTACAAAGCAAGCGAGTCCGAAAAAGGAAACGCCGCGAAATTTATTTGGCTTTAAGGATGGAACAGTGAATCCAAATGTGAAAAATTCTGCTGAAATGAATCAATACGTTTGGGTGCAGCCCGGTGACGGACCTGATTGGCTCGTGAACGGAACGTATTTAGTAGTAAGACGGATTCAAATGTTTATCGAAGTTTGGGATCGGACTACTTTAAAGGAACAAGAAAATACATTTGGCAGATATCGGGATTCAGGTGCATACCTTGGGCAAAAAAATGAGTTCGATCCACCGGATTTTGAAAAGAAGGATGAAAACGGAGAATACTACATTCCAATGACCGCCCATGTTCGAGTCGCTCACGGTGACGGAAAACAGAAAATTTTGCGCCGTTCTTATTCATATGCGGATGGAATAGATGCAAAAACTGGAACATTTGATGCCGGATTATTGTTTATCAGCTTTCAGCGCAGCATAAGCAAGCAATTTATCCCAATTCAAAAGCGGCTTTCGCAAATGGATGAATTAAACGAATATATCGTCCATCGAGGAAGTGCCGTATTTGCCTGTCTTCCTGGAGTAAAAAAAGGCGGATATATTGGAGAAACGTTATTTTCATAATTTATTTTTTGGTGCACACCTTTTTCTTTGTGTGCACTATATTGGAGAAACGTTATTTTCATAATCCCTTTCTCTCTTTCATAGGAGTTGAAGCTGATGTATAAAAAATTAGGGCTTATTGCCTTCACAATTCTTTTCACAATGGGTATTTTCTCAAATAAAGCCGTAGCCGCAGAGAACCTTGATGATTTATATGTTTTGATAGGCGATGCCATCATGAAAACAAAGGAAGCGAACTGGGATGTCGTACAGGACAATTTGGAACAATTCTCACAGCAATGGAACGAAGTAAAAGCTGTTGATAGCAAAAAAACAGCTGAAGTCGATAAACAGTTAAAAAATGCGAAAAACGCCCTGGCTCAATCTGAAAAAGATGCAACAAAAATAAGTGAAAATTTGTCCGCTTTATCAAAAGCGCTTACTTCGTACGAAGAAGAACAAAATCCGACAGATCCGCAAAAAGAAAAAGAAAAGCTAAAACAGATGTATCAATTTATTGATGAAATCGAAAAAATGATTCAAAACAATAATTTTGATCAGGCGGCCATGAAATATCAGCAATTACTTTCCACTTGGACGGCAAACGAGAACATTGTTCGTACCGAAAGCGTTGTTTCGTATGGCGAAATTGAAACACAGCTTGCTTTGTTAAGAATTTCACTGACGCAAACTCCGCCTGATCGAGAGAAGGCTTTAAAGAGCCTCAAGGATCTGACAGCTTCTGTTGAAAATTTTTTAAGCGGGAAAAATGCGGGAAAATCCGCTGGAAATGAATACACATTAAGTGATGTAACAGATTTATTGGAAAAAAGCGTACAGTCGCTAAAAGATCATAACCCATCCGAGGCATCAGAACATTTAAACAAAATATTGCTTATATGGCCGGTAGTTGAAGGGGAGGTTCGGACAAAAGACTACTCCCTATACAATCGCATGGAAACTGAAATTCCCTCCGCAATCAGTTTATTGCAGTCTGACAATAAAAACGTAGAAAAAGCTCAAACGATGATTAGTGAATTGTATGATTCCCTTCAGCTCATCGCAGCCAAAACAAGCTATACGTATATAGATGCTATGCTTATTTTACTGCGTGAGGGTTTTGAAGCTCTTTTAATCATCGCCGGTTTGCTTTCATTTTTGAAGAAAACGAATCATGCCGACAAACAAGGTTGGATTTGGATCGGCGTTTTGTGCGGCATCATTTCTAGTGCTATTCTAGCTGTTGTCATGAACATGTTTTTCTCCAAAATAACTGTTGCCGGAAGCCGCGAATCGATCGAAGGAATCGTCGGCATCACTGCTGTTGTAATGATGCTGACGGTTGGCGCTTGGCTTCACAAAAAGTCAAATATCGCCCACTGGAATCAATATATTAAAGAGCATCTCGGACACGCATTGGCAAAAGGAAGCTTGTTTTCCATGGCCTTGCTAAGTTTTCTCTCAATTTTTCGCGAAGGTGCCGAAACAATTATTTTCTATGCCGGAATGGCTCCGTCGATGGAAATCAGCCAGTTAATTTTAGGAATCGCTATCGCCATGGCGATCTTAGTGATCCTCGGGTTTATTATCATCCGCTTTAGTTCAGCGATTCCCGTCCGGCCGTTCTTTATGGGCGCAACGCTGCTTATTTATGTATTATCATTCAAAATGCTCGGAATCAGTATTCATGCCATGCAGATAGCAAACACGCTGCCAACACATTCATTGCCGAATGTTCCTTATATTGAACCAATCGGTTTCTATCCGACGATTGAAACAGTAGTGCCGCAGCTGCTTCTTATTCTTATCATCATCGGCGTAACGATGTATGTGAAAAAAACGGCTGTAAATGAAAAGGCAGTTGTTGAAAAATAAAGGATCTTAAAAGCTTCAATAAAAAAATGTACTTCGGTGAATACCGCAGTACATTGGCTGAATGCACGAGGTGCTAGTTGAACTTATTATTGTTCGACTAGCACCTCAATATTTTTCATTATGGAGTTAATTTTAAATCCGCCCAGTGCGGGTGTGCCTCAACTCTACGCTCCATATCACGGAACGCATTGAGTGAACGTCTCAGCTTACTATAAGCGTCGCCGCCTTCACTCCAACCTAAGTAGCCGATCATTCCGTTATAACCGATCTTTTTTAACTGTCCAAGCAACGCAAAATTATCTAACTCCCCAACATCCAAAGGCTCGATTGTTGCCACTCCCCCAAAACCGTGCGGATTGCGGCTGCTGCCGGACATGTTTACTTGTTTTAAGTAAGGAGCTACCGCTTGAATCGTTCCTTTTAGATTTGTTCCATCTGCCGCATACCAATGGTAGCCGCAAAAGACAATTCCAAGATTAGAATGATTCAGGCGTTTGCATAGTCTCACTGCATCTTCATGGCGTTCAATCCAGAAGGATAGATGCGTGTAAAGCAAAATGTTAATATTTCTTCGTTCGGCAATCTTCAATGCTTTTTCCAGCCATTTTACTGCGATGTCGTCCCCTTTTGGATCTGAAGGGCGGATATCTCTCCGACAGATTGAATCGCCAGCTCAACCGTGCTGCACCCTTCCATAATCTCCAGCATCTTTAAAATGCCTGCATTTCTTGGATGGTCCTCGCCTAGTGAAAGATCTAACACAACGTACACGCCTGCGACGTCCAGCCCATATTTCTCCTTAACGTTTTTGAGCTTTTCTACATCTCTCCATCGCTCTCCGTGCCAGACGGATAAATGGGTTGCGTCATAGCCAATTTCCTTTAACATTTCACATCGAGCTTCAAAACTATAAATACCCATTGAATTATAGAAAGCAAAATCCATTGCGTAAAAAGGGTAAGCCATTTTCTAATTTCTCCCTTCCTTTTCCATTGAACGGTACATTACAGTGATTTCAACGCTTCGCTAATTTCTTTATCTCCTGACATTAAATCGAATGCTTTTCTATACGTATTTGGTTCATCAAGAGCTTGAACAATCGTTCTTGCTACATCCTCGCGAGGAATGTAACCGACAGGTAAGTTTTCAGCTGCGGTAACCAGTCCTGTACCTTTTTCATTCTTTAGATAACCAGGACGAATAATCGTATAATTTAGGCCGCTATTCATCAACACACGGTCGGCATAATGTTTGGCGACATAATATGGCTTAAGGTTTTCCGGCCAGTTCTGACGATTATGGGCTTGGAATGAGCTCACGATAACAAAACGTTCAATTCCGATTTTTTCAGCAGCCTCCATGGCTTTTACAGCGCCGTCTAAATCTATCAGCAATGTTTTATCAGCCCCTGTGTGTCCCCCTGAACCAGCTGAAAATACGATCGCATCGCAGCCTTTGGCCGCTTCGGCAATTTCATCGACAGTGCCTTCCAAATCAGCGAGCACCGCTTCAATTCCTTTTTTCTGAAATTCCTCCAATTGCTCTTGCTTTCGAACCATTGCACGAACAGAATGCTGTTCATGCGCATGAAGCATATTTACTACTTGTTGTCCTACTTGCCCGTTGGCTCCAATGACCAAAACTTTCATCATATCCATCCTTTCTCATATTGATGGTTTTTAAATTTTCTTATCATGTTAAAGCAGGGAAATGCGGAAGCACATACTCGCCTAATTCTTCAATCACTTCTTCGACTGGACGCTGTCCATATTTTAAGTTGATGATGACATGGTTCACACCTGCATCCTGTAAAGCTCCAAGAAATTCGATTACGAAATTTCGTCCCGTACGGAATCCAAGATGTATCGGAATTGGTACATGATTTGGATCTTCCGTTAAGTTAATGTAAAGAGATTGGGAAAATGGCTTAAATTCTTCTGTTAGCGAACGCCAATTATCGATTAATGCTTTTTGAAACTTAATTCCACGCGGATAGTATATCCATCCATCACTATGTTCAGCAATCCATTCAGGAGATTGTCCACTGTGACCTGTTACCATTAATGGTATATCTGACAATTTTGGTTTTGGCAGCATATCTCCACTTGTCATATGCACTCGTGTCGTGTTAATCGTCGGAAAATGGTCACGCCAAACCTTTCTTATAGCAGCTACTGATTCTCGGAATAATTCGCTCCGTTCTTCTGGATTCACGGAAAATGCTGGAAACTCGATTGGACGGTCACCAGTTGCGACGCCGAGAATGAGTCTTTCACCAGATAATCTGTCTACAGAAGCTGCCTCTTTTGCCACATGAAGCGGGTGACGCAGCGTTAAAATAATGCTTCCAGTTGCTAAAGCAATCTTATCTGTGTGAGCCGCAACATACCCTAAATACGTAAACGGATCATACATTTGTCCAACATCTCCGAAATTTGGATCGTGCAGCGGCACATCTCTCACAAACAATGAAGCGAAATTCAGCTCTTCTGCTCGTTTTGCCAGCTTCATTTGCTTTTCGATATTCATCTCAGGGACGTCTCCCATATACGATTCAATCGGAAAGAACAGCCCTAAAGTCAGTTTGTTCTCTTGATACATTGCGTGAATACCCTTTATGATTTTTAAATTTTTCCATTGTTTTTACCACTCCTTAAGAAAAGGTGGGCCGTATATAAAGGAAAGGCCCTGTTTAAAATAATTTGTTTTACAGATATGAACAATATTTATAATTTGTACAAAAACATATATTATATCTGTAACGAACTTTTTATGATGCAGCCGCGGCAATAGCAGCATCGTCTTTTATCACTTTGTCAATAATGGCGCTGCCAAGACAAATCTCACCTTCATAAAATACCGCTACTTGCCCTGGTGTCACAGCCTTAACTGGTTTTTCAAATTCTACAAACACCGTTCCATCCGGACGAATATGGACACGCACCTTTTGATCCTCTTGACGGTAGCGGAATTTAGCTGTACATGCAAACGTACTAAGACGAACATCCCCATTTATCAAGTTCAGGTTAGATGCAATCAGTCCAGTAGAGAACAATGCCGGATGGTCTTTGCCTTGAGCAACAAGTAAAACATTGTTGTCTAAATCTTTATCGACGACATACCAAGGTTCTCCTGTTCCTTTGCCGCCGATGCCAAGCCCTTTTCGTTGGCCGATTGTGTAATACATTAAACCATCATGAGTACCGAGCACTTCCCCATCAAGCGAACGAATTTCTCCAGGCTGTGCCGGCAAAAAATTCTTTAAAAAGTTTTTGAAATTTCGTTCTCCAATAAAACAGATTCCGGTACTATCTTTTTTATTGGCGGTAATAAGGTTCAATTCTTGGGCGATTTTTCGCACCTCACCCTTCGTTAACTCACCCAGCGGGAACAGAACTTTAGACAAATGGTCCGACGTTAGCTGGCTAAGAAAATACGTTTGATCTTTATTCGCATCTTTTCCACGCAGCAAGGTGATTTGGCCATTTTCTCTGTTGATTCTTGCGTAATGACCCGTTGCGATATAATCCGCATCAAGTGAAAGAGCATAGTCAACAAACGCTTTAAATTTAATTTCAGTATTGCATATTACATCTGGATTCGGTGTTCGGCCTCGCTTCAGCTCATCCATGAAATACGTAAATACACGATCCCAATATTCTTTTTCAAAGTTGACGCCATAGTAAGGAATCCCGAGTTGGTTGGCAACTCGTTTAACATCTTCATAATCCTCAGCTGCCGTACATACACCATCATCATTCGTATCATCCCAGTTTTTCATAAATACCCCGATGACGTCGTACCCTTCTTTTTTAAGAAGGTAAGCAGCTACAGAGGAATCCACTCCTCCAGACATTCCGACGACTACTCGTTTTTTCTTCATCATCATTCACCTCCTTAAACTGAAACGTTTTTGATTACAGTTTTATTTAAAAAAAATTTTTGCCGCAACAAACTATTTTGTTTCAGGCATGAAACGAACTTTTTGAGCTATTATTATGAATTTCATTAATGATATCTTGAACCGTCACACCTTTTAAATAGTTTAAAAAATGTTCTTCTGCATTATGAAAAATACGAATGAGTACATCTGACAGATGTTTGCCTATTATACAGTTGTCATTGGAATCGGGACATTTCGGCACAAGCGTTTCCTCACTAGTGATTCTAAAAATTTTGTCTAACGTAATTTGTTCAGGCTGAGCGTTTAACGAAAATCCGCCCTTTGCCCCTTCTTTAGAAGCAATTATATTTTCTTTTCTTAATATGCTTAAAATTTTTCTTAATCTTACTGGGTGGACAGAAACACTTTGAGAAATGTCTTCACTGGTTACTCGCTGATTTTGCTTTTCAGCCAGATACGCAACGCAGTGAACGGCAATCGAAAAATCGCTATTCATATTGAACCTTCCTCCTAAGTGTAATAATAATGATTACAGTTTATATTGTCAACTTAAAATTACTTCTTTTCATCAGCCGCAAATAAAAAAATTCGGATCATTGGCCTAAATTTAGTGTCGAGTAGTAATGATAATAAGCGATATAAAGCTCATTAGAAAAAAACAAAAATTAGCATTTTAATCATGATTCCATTCAACTATATGAGCTGCGATTGCTGAAGCTTTGCCAGAGCATCGATTCATTTCCAAACGATCAAAGTTAGTCATGTACAGTGTTTACATGTAGCGCAACGATTAAAAAATTCTTTGTAAAAAATCTTCACATTGGCAGAAACCTTTTGCTATTTCATTATAGACATGATCGATAGATTTACTATACAATTATCTGCTCATTGTGTCTATATAGACTGACATCAGAGAGCAACCTGCTAGTTAAGAAAGAATACTATCAAAACAAATACTCCTCTTTGAAAAGGTGAATCTCAAAGAGGAGCAGAGAGCTTTCATTTTATTTTTTCCACGCTTATCCAGTTGGCGGTATTTAGAGTTCCATAAGTACGGAAAGTTTTATCTTGCATAAGTCCGAGTAATCTGCTTCCAATCTGGTGCAAAAATTACGGAATTTCCATGCGGTTTTCGTCTAGTTTATGCTTTTGCTTGTGCAAACCCCGTCTAAATTTATTGAGACGCTTTCGTTTGAAATAATTTTATACTAATCCCTATAAAATCACCCCTGTTAAACAGGCATCGTTCCGAAACTCTTCGCCTAATTAGTGATTAAGCAAAACCGGTGATAATCCGTAATTTGCAGCATTTATGTATTAAACGAGAAAGCAGTATCATAACAATTCTGAAAATAAATAACAACAAAAAAAGAAAGCTTCTTATAGAAGAGCTTAGTCTAAATTATATTGCCTAACTTTGTAATATGGGTAGTCCATTTGTTTTTGAATGCGAAGAACAGCTTCTCTGCCTGCAAGCAGCTCACAAATAAATAAACCGAGATCCACAGATGTTGCGACCCCGCCGCCAGTAATAACATAACCGTCCTTCACAATTCGATCTTCTATAACTTCTGAACAATAAGATCGAAGTAAATCATACTCGTTTGGATGGGTCGTCGCTTTCTTTCTATCAAGAAAACCAGCAGCGCCAAAAAGTATGGAACCTGTACAAACGGACACTTTATACGTCGCATTGCTGCCCGTTTTTAACCATTCGATAAATTCAGAATCATGCAATAATTCTCGAGTACCGAATCCCCCGGGGACAAATAACAAATCATACTGAGATAAATTAGGAGCCACTTCTTGAATCTTAACTGTAATTCCCCGATCATCACTTATTTCATCTTTCATTCCACACAAGGTCCAGCTTAATTCTTCATTAAAACCCATTGTTTTCAAGCGTGTTACCGCATCATAAAAACCTACAAAATCAAGAGCTGTCATTCGATCAAAAAGAATAAATGCAATTTTCATAGAATACCTCCAAAAATTGAAAAAATTGCCTAACTTATTGCTATCATACGGCATTGCTTTTCATACTTACAAGCTTTTATTTTGTCTTTCACCTGAAATCTCTCTGAATAACTTTTTCTCTTATCCATTCATCGTTCGCAAATTTATTGTCTGCTAAAGAATATGATTGATTTTCGTGAAGTAAAGGTATTTCAAATTTGGAGGGATCATGTATTTAGGAAAGCTGTTTTTATTTGTGAATGAATGAAAGGCAAGGGTGTTTACAAGGAATTTGCAATTGAGTTGAAAAACGTCCGCATGGTCTGCAAACAGGAATTGATATCGGCTGTCTTAAGACTTCTCCCTTTTATAAGATACGATTATAAAATCAAATGTCTAAATTCATTGAGAGATCAATAGGGTAGAAAAGTGATGCAACAGAGGCAAGAGGCAAAAATAAATGGCACTGCATATGTTTATTCGTTGATCTTTATAATTGAGAAACTATTGCTCACAGATCGGGTGCAGCTGCTTCCGCTTTCAAGTGAACTAATGCTCGATCAGTTTTGATTCCTTGTACTTAAAAACCGCAAAAAGCGAGCACTGAAGCTTCAAGATATGGCGTTTCAATTCCTTATAGTTAAGATAAAAACGGAGACCTGAGTGTTTTCAATGGGACATTAGGAAAGATTGGTTTCAATTCCTTATAGTTAAGATAAAAACTTAGCTGGAGCTGTTGTTGATGGTGTGTATCCAGAGTTTCAATTCCTTATAGTTAAGATAAAAACCCCAAAAAACGTTGATGTTAGTATGTTTTCTAAATAATGGCGGATGTTGGTTTTAATTATAACGAACATAGAAAAATTTAGCAATGACCCATTATTCTGCTGTTTCCTTCAAAAAACAGCTGTCGTCGATCTCCAGGGATTTTTACACGATTGGAGGTCGACGACTTTTTTCACACTTGGGCGATGTGATTACTGCGTTTGTTTCAAAATTCATACCAGAAAAAATATCGTCATTGTTTTGAAACTAAACCTTGCCTTCTCCAGCTAGCCTGCCAATTAGTCAATCATGAAGGGAGCTTCACCACAGATAAAGAAGTTAGTCCGCTTTTCCATCGGAGTTAATACGTCTAAATGTTTCCAAAAGAAAAAACAACATCTGGTAAAAGCTTTTTTTGCTGATGCTTCGTTATATTTTAAAGAGAATGGATCGCTGAATCCATGTTGTCCATTCAACTTATGAACCTCAACATTATGCTTGTTTTCTAAAGCTAAAATTAACTCATCAACATTAAACAATTTTTCTTCTTCTGGAAAGAACAGCAATTCCGGGCATTGAGGCGATATTTCCAATATAATTTCTAATACGGAACCATAATACCCAATAATTCCATCAACAAGTCGTTCTTCACTACATAGCCATGCAACGGTTGCTCCTGCACTGAATCCGGCGACAAATATGTTTTTATATCCATCCTTAATCTCCGATAATAAACTTTTAATTATGACCAAAGCGTTTGTAAAACCTATGTTCTCCATAAAATTAAAGTAAGCATCTTCCTCTTGAGAATAATCAAAAGGAGTTTCCTGTTCTAACATATTCGAACAGAAGACATCAAAGTCGAATTTCAGATAATGATTGACAAACATGTTTCATATGTTGATTGATTCCATAAATTTCGTGAACAAGATAATTGCAGCATCCGAATCTTTTTGTATGCTAATCATTATTGCTCCTCCACTAAAGCTGTTGCACCTACTTTAAATTCTTTTTTTTCTTTTTCATCACTATACTACCAGCAGCGCAGCAATCTTTATTTTTCAACTCAAGTTTATATATCAATGATTTTCAACAACTTCTTCAATAATTGAATTTCCTTCCGTTTCCTTATCATCGAGCCATTTCCAATTCTCATACAGTCTAATTCGCCCATCTGGTAAGATTTTTGGAGTAGAAGTACATTTTCCGCCCCTAATCTCGTTTTTGATATTCACATGGTTATACCTAAACTCTAAGCACCCATCTTCTTTTACTATCCCAATTAAGAATCCTTTTATAATTTCTCCACCGCTATACGTTGCTGAGATTATATTTCCTTCTTGTTTATATTCAAAAAGCGTTTCTGAAGAAACTTCTCCATTATCTGTATTTTCAATTGAAACAAACTTGCGGCCATTATAATTTATCACAAACAACGCTCCTCTAATTTTTAATTTTCACTATTTTACCACATATTTTATCCTTTTTTAGCCATCAAATTTATTTTCTCATGTTCAACTATTTCACAAGGGATACTTTGAGAAATACTTAATCAGATTTTCTAGTGCGGAATCTGTCAAAAAGGGATTCCTACATTCAGCAGGAATCCTTGATACATCCAATGCCGAACTTAAATTTAGTACAAGAAGGCGGGGTTATCGCTCTGCCTTTAGCTTCTCCGGATTCCTTCCTTTCGTTCCCCCGAGTTCAGCAGAAGTTGAAAGTAGATCTCCATTTTTGATACCGCTTTTACTTTTTATGAAAAAATTATTCTTGAGTTAAATAATTGAAATGTTTATCAGTGATATATGTTAGATCAATTCCAAAATTCATCTTATTTAAAATAGGTTTAATATATTCTATTAAATGTGCACCAGCCTCAAAATGATCAGGAAATTTACTAATATAAAATGAATTGTTATTGTCACAATTTGGCTTATGCTCCACTAATCCTTCAATTACTTCAATAATTCGACCGACAATATTTTCTTCTAATTTTTCCTCTGAAATTATTACAGTGTGGATATAATTCTCCGCGCCTTCAAATGAATTTTCATCCTCTATTTCCTTTAAAATTGGAAAATCATCCAAAACACTTGGTCTTCTGTAATCTAAAATCAACAGCATACAGATAGTTTCATTATCTTGATTATCTATACGAAACAATTCTAGATCTCGCAATTTTAGCATTCTTACCAATTTGAACATTAAATATCATCTTTCTAACTTTGGATTCCTTTTTCATTGAAGTATACTAAAGAATTTAGAATAACTATACTATACTTCATATAAAATTATATCCGAAAGTTAGAGTAAGCTGAATACACTTTGAGATGAATAACTTATACCGAGAAAAAATTTTTTATGGTTTTTCCGCAACTTTGATCGTCTCAGAAATAAGGAATATGCTCACTGATCTACCTTCCATACATATAAAAGAGATGCACTTCACATCAAGTGCACCCCAACAATTGACTGAGAACCTTTATTTAAAAGCCATCGCAGCTTTTACAGCTTTTTGCCAGCCTTCATATAATTTGTTACGTTTTTCTTCATTCATAGATGGCTCGAATGTACGGTCAATGTTCCATTGTGTCGCGATCTCTGATTGATCTTTCCAATATCCAACCGCCAAGCCGGCTAAATAAGCCGCTCCAAGAGCAGTAGTTTCATTGACAACAGGACGTTCAACAGGAACACCTAACAAATCGCTTTGAAATTGCATTAGAAAATTATTTTTTACTGCCCCGCCATCTACACGCAAGGTTTTCAAGGAAATGCCCGAATCCGCTTCCATAGCAGTCAGCACATCTTTTGTTTGATAGGCAAGGGACTCTAAAGTTGCACGAACAAAGTGTTCTTTCTGCGTTCCCCGTGTCAGACCAAATATAGCTCCTCTAACATCGCTGTCCCAATACGGTGTTCCTAATCCGACAAACGCCGGTACTACATATACACCGTCTGTGGATTCTACACGTTCTGCATATTGTTCGCTATCAGCAGCATTTTTTAACATACGAAGTCCATCTCTTAACCATTGAATGGCAGATCCTGCAACAAAAATACTTCCTTCTAAAGCATATTCCACTTTTCCGTTTAATCCCCAAGCAATCGTTGTTAGTAGTCCGTGGTTAGAAGCAACAGCTTTTTCGCCCGTGTTCATAAGCATAAAGCAGCCCGTACCGTACGTATTTTTCGCCATGCCTTCTTCAAAACAAGCCTGACCGAATAGTGCTGCTTGCTGATCACCAGCCGCTCCAGAAATCGGAACTTCTTGCCCAAAGAAATGATACGGAACTGTATGTGCATAAATTTCTGAAGATGGACGTACTTCCGGAAGCATGGATTTAGGCACGGTTAAAATTTCTAACAGTTCATCATCCCATTTCAGCTCATGAATATTGAACATTAATGTTCTTGAAGCATTTGAATAATCCGTCACATGCGCCTTTCCACCCGAGAGCTTCCAAATTAACCAAGTATCAATTGTTCCGAATAAAAGCTCTCCTCTTTCCGCTTTTTCTCTAGCCCCTTCAACATGATCTAATATCCATTTGACTTTTGTTCCTGAAAAGTATGCATCAATTAACAGACCTGTCTTTTCACGAAATGTATCATTTAATCCCTTCGCCTTTAACTCCTCACAAATATCTGCCGTTTGCCGTGATTGCCAAACAATGGCATTATATACCGGCTGACCTGTGTTTTTATCCCAAACAACCGTTGTTTCGCGTTGGTTCGTAATTCCGATGCCTGCAATTTGCTCAGGTTTTATTCCTGACTCAGACAAGGAAGTGGCGATGACGGATAAGATGGAACCCCAAATTTCATTGGCATTATGCTCAACCCAGCCTGGTTTAGGAAAATATTGCGCAAATTCTTTTTGTGAAATATGAACGATTTCCCCTTTTTTATTAAAAATGATAGCACGTGAACTTGTCGTTCCTTGGTCTAAAGCTAAAACATATGTTTCCATTTTCTTCACCTCATTTTTTATTAAAATTATAAACTTAAAGTGTTGCTTTCGTTTTCTTATAGACATTCAAGCTTTGTTCTTTATTGCTTACTAGCGCTGCCACAACGATAGCTGCTACAACAATTGTGAAAATCCAAAAAGCAGAGGTACTGACTCCTTCAAAAGCCCATTTATAAAATAACGCTCCATACGTTCCTCCAATAATCGGCCCTACAACAGGAATCCAAGCATAACCCCAGTTAGAGCTTCCTTTACCTGGAATCGGCAGAATAAAATGAGCAATTCTCGGACCTAAATCACGGGCAGGATTGATGGCGTAACCCGTAGTTCCGCCTAAGGAGAGACCTATTGCAACGATGAGAAATCCAACAATGAACGGGTTCATTCCTTCTGCAAATTTATTCGCTCCAAGTGCCAACAATCCAAGCAACAAAATGAATGTACCAATAACTTCACTTAAAAGATTCGCTGCAGGATTTTTGATTGCAGGATCTGTTGAGAATACGGCTAATTTTGCACCTTGGTCATCGGTTGCTTTCCAGTGGGGCAAATAGTGCAAATAAACGATCACAGCACCGATAAATGCGCCAATCATTTGGGCAATAATATAGGTCGGTACATCACTCCATGGGAAAGAACCGATTGCAGCTAATCCGATGGTTACAGCCGGATTAAGATGGGCTCCGCTAAATTGACCTACAGCATATGCCGCCATCGCTACGGCAAGACCCCATCCCATCGTAATAACAATCCAGCCTGAATTTTCAGCTTTTGATTTTTTAAGTACAACACCGCCGACAACTCCACCCCCAAAAACAATCAAAATCATGGTGCCAATTAGCTCACCTAAAAATGCAGACATCAAAGTTTCCTCCCTTTTCATATATTTGTTATCTCTTGCGAAAAGACTACAATTTTGGTCAATAAAAAAGATCCGCAGCAAATTCCCCCCTTAGTATGCAGGCTGCATACAGGGAATTACTGTGGATCTCCATTTCTCCATCACAAATATTAACTTGATTTCAGATTATTACAAAAAGAAAGCGTTGTCAATCACTTTTTTTTTGAATTATGATATTATTTGTTTTGAAGTAAGTTAAAGGAAATGGGACCCATGAGCCTAATATGAATTTTTGCAACAATTCAAAAGCAAAGGCTTGATTACGATTCTTTACCTGATTGGAGAAAAGAATCAATAAACGCTAATGCGTCTTTCTCATCTTCTCCATCAGTCATCACTTTGATCGTCTGTCCCTCCATTATGGCAACGCTCATAAGCTGAAGAATACTTTTCGCGTTAATCCTTCTGTCGCCGATCATTAACTCAACCTTGCTTTTATACTGGTTTACTTTTTTCACAAAATCTGCTGCTGGTCTGGCATGCAGACCATTTTCAATGGTCACTGTAATCTCTTTTTCGATCATTAAGTTCACTCCTAATTTTTCTCGCTAGTCATTGATTTTGACAAGCTCCTTTGCACTCTCGCCAGCTCGAACGACCTCTTCAATCGAGCTTCCCAAACCAGCCTCAACGACCGCTGCATAAGCTCCTTCTACGAGAGGAGCATCGGCTATTATAATGTTTTCATTGTTCTCTAGCATCTCAATAGCCATTTCAGCATTAATGAGTGCACTCCCTAAATCAAACAAAACGACAACGCCTTTCTCAGAATAGACTGATTCAATTGCTTCCTTAATGTCTAATGCATTTGTTCCGATATCTCCTTCAACCCCTCCAGCGATGGCTACAGATACTTCAGGTTGAACTTGATTCAGAAGCTTTTTTAGGCCGCTTACAATTTCATAGCTATGTGAAATTAAGACAAGACTTACATATTTCATTGGGCCACCTCTCCTTCTTCGAGCAATTCAGCTAAGGAAGCAAACAATAAATACGATGAAGCTGCCCCAGGATCAATATGACCAATAGAACGCTTTCCTAAATAAGCCGCACGGCCTTTCTTTGCCTCAAGCTCTTTTGTGTCGTCCATTTTCTCTTTAGATAAATCAGAAAGCTCTTTAGAATGAAGCGTTTCACGATTTTTCATATACTCAATGACAGGCTCCCAAACATCGATCATCGTTTTATCTCCTACTTGTGCCTTTCCCCTAACTTTTAACCCATCCAATGATGCTGCTAATGCCTCAACTAAAGCCTTTATATCAACTTCTTTTTTACCCTTTAAAGCAAGAGAAGCTTTCATGAAAGCTGTTCCATATAACGGACCTGAAGCTCCGCCTACTTTAGCAATTAAAGTCATGCCAACATCTTTAAACAAAGAACCAAGATCATCATATTTGCCTTCTGTAATTTTCTTGACGGTTTCCTGAAATCCCCGTGCCATATTTAATCCATGGTCTCCATCGCCAATTGCTTGATCCAGCTCCGTTAAATACTCCTTATTTTCCTGAATTTTATCGTTAAAAGTTATGATCCATTTTTTAGCCTGTTCAACGTCAAATGTCATTGATCATCTCTCCTCATATTCCTTCTATAGACAGACTGTAAGAAAGTAAGATTGCTATTTTTTGAATGCGATTGTATCCGCTTGTGCGTCTAACAACTCAATGAGTTGATCGTCTAATTTTAATAACGAAATAGAGCAGCCAGCCATTTCAAGCGATGTCATAAATTCACCAACAAACGTTTCATGTATATAAATGTTCTTTTCCTTTAGGACCTCAGAGACTTTTTTGTTCATAATATATAATTCCATTAATGGTGTTGCACCTAGACCGTTGATCATGACCGCAACCTTGTCGTTTTCCTCAAGTTTTAAGTCATCTAAAATTTTTTCAAGAAGTATTTGTGCGATTTCATCCGCTGGCTGGATTTGTGTTTTTTCAATGCCAGGTTCTCCGTGAATCCCCATTCCAATTTCGATTTCATTTTCTCCGAGCTCGAATCCAGGTTTTCCTGCTGCTGGAACAGTGCATGGAGTTAAGGCCATTCCCATTGACCGCACATTTTCCACAACTTTCTTAGCTACTGCTTCTACTTCTTTTAGCGTCGCACCCTTTTCCGCTAATGCACCGGCAATTTTATGAACGAAAACCGTACCTGCTATTCCCCGCCGGCCTGTCGTATATGTACTATCCTCCACAGCTACATCATCATTCACAACCACTTTTGCTACGTTGATTCCTTCTGCTTCAGCCATTTCGGCAGCCATTTCAAAATTCATAATGTCGCCAGTGTAATTTTTAATAATCAATAACACCCCATTTCCGCTATCAACCGCTTGAATCGCCTCAAAAATTTGATCTGGGGTTGGGGAAGTGAACACTTCTCCACATACCGCTCCGTCTAGCATTCCTTTACCTACATAACCAGCATGTGAAGGCTCATGACCGCTTCCTCCGCCGCTAACCAAGCCAACTTTTCCTTGAATAGGTGCTTCTTTTCTTACGATTACGTTTGTATTTGGCAATCTCTTCATTCGATTAGAATGAGCCGCCACCATCCCTGCTAACATGTCTTCAACTACTTGATTAGGATCATTGATTAATTTTTTCATAGACATACCTCCTCTTAACTTTGCACTTTTTATTAATGCAAAAATGATGCCAACAACGAAAGCGCTTTACGGATGCGTTTTCATATTTTTATGGCGAGTTCATTGGGAAAAAATATCAATCCATTTGATACTTTTTCCCAACTAAATGCTCTAATCCATATTCTCTTATTTTTTTAGCTGCCGTTTTATGAGTGATCCCAAGCGCTTTTGCTAATTGGTTATAGCTTGGGTAATATTGACAAGCAAAGGAAAAAATTTGTTTTTCATATTCTTTGAACGTCTGCACTTCGTTGCCAAAATTGATACTCTGTTTCTGCATTATTTTTTTATTTTCTTGACATTGAGGGTTCGAGATGTAGTAAGGTAAATCCTTGCATCGCATAATTTCTTCATCTGCGAGATTAAATAACCGTTCAATCACATTTTGTAATTCTCTAATATTTCCTGGCCAATGGTAACTGCATAATGCTTCCATAAATCCTTTTTCATACCCTTTGATATTTTTTCCCAATCTAGCATTCAATTGTTTTCGAAACGCCTCCACCAAAAGCGGAATATCTTCTTTTCTTGCCCTTAAAGGCGGCAGATGAATTGGGACAACATTCAACCGATAATAAAGATCCTCGCGAAAACTGCCCTCATCTACCATTTTTTTGAGATCACGGTGAGTCGCGGCAATTACCCTAACATCAAGCTGAATGGGCGCATATCCGCCAATTCTTTCCACTTCCCTTTCCTGCAGCACACGTAAAATTTTTGCTTGTAAATCCAAACTTAAATCACCGATTTCATCTAAAAAAATCGTACCTTTATTAGCGAGTTCAAATTTTCCTCGATGTGTTTTATACGCTCCTGTAAAGGCTCCTTTTTCATAACCAAATAATTCGCTCTCCATTAATTGAGGAGGGATGGCTGCACAATTCACTCGAATAAATAGGTTATTCTTTCTGTCGCTTGCTTCATGAATAGCCTTAGCAACAAGTTCTTTCCCTGTTCCGCTTTCTCCTGTAATAATCACTGTCGAATTTGTTTTTGCAACCTTTGCGGCGATTGTTAAGGAATCTTTTAATGTCTCGCTGTTTCCTATGATCTTATGAAATGCTTCATCAAATCCTTGATGTTTGGACAGCTCCATTTCCAAATATTTCGTTCTTTGCTCCATTAGATCAATTTTTTCGAGGAGCTTTTTAATATCATCGAATGGAGTCATGGTGGCAACTGTTCCGCGAAATTCATCGTCAACGAAAATAGGATTTATTTTTGTAATATAACTAGATTGTTGGTTTACTTGAATTAGTTTCATAATCTGATTTTGAGTGCTTTTAATATTTTCCCATTCATGTTGCCCGATTATTGATTGAATGTTTGGGACACTGTTTAAATTTTTTAACAAAACATCCATTTCATCATTTTTGTATATAAAATTTCCATTTTTATCTGTTAATCCGATTAAATCTGAGACGGACTTTAAAACAAGATTTAGTCGCTGCTGCAGCTCTTTTACTTCATTCAATTCTTTACTGATTTTCTCAATGGTAGATATATCTTGAAAAATAGCAACAGCCCCAATCGTTTTTCCATTAAAAATAATTGGCGAACGGGTTGTTAACAATGTATGATGGTTGATTTCTTGCTTTTTGGATAATTCCATTTTTCCTGTCTTCAGTACTTCATGCAATCTTGAATGGGGAATCACTTCGTCAGCACGTTGATTGATAAGCTCATGAGGATCTTTTTCCAAAAGTTTTGCTGCAGCTGCATTGACATAAGTGATGATATTGTCGCTATTCACAACGACGATTCCATTCGGTAAAGCAGATATGGCCTCATGAAGGGTAATGGAATTTTCCATGAGAAGTCGATCTGTTTCTGCTTGCTGGGAATCTTCAAGATCCGTTTGTTCAAAAAAATCTTTTATCTGCTGGACGATTTGATCGTCTATTTTTTCTTCAAAATGCAGGATAAATTCCTCTCCTTGTCCAATCTTTAAGGACACTAAAGATAATAGATTATTCACTTGAACTTTTTTATCCTGATAGAGAACGTACGTCTTTTTTAATATCTCTTTATTTTGTATGAGATTTTGAAGCAGCGAAATAAAAGCTGCTGCCATCCGGACATGAAGACCGTTCTTTTTGTAAACTGTTAATTTAATGAACATGAAATCCCCTCCTTTTTCCATTTTAATATACTTGTTAACAGGATTACTGGAAAATTTTTTGAAAAAGATAGTAGTTATGAATCTCACGATTAAAAAAATTTTTTCACCCTGTAAACGATCATGCGTGGATGTTCTCATTGCTTTGACAGCGCTTTTGTTTATGGTACAATATTAATAAGTTAATAAATTGTAGCGGAGAGAAGGAGATCCACATCAATTCCCTTTAGTCGTTTGGATGAAGGGGTGTTTTGTTGTGGATTTCTTTTTTTCTAGAGACTTGAAGCAAAGACCTCTTCTCTGTTTCAATTAAGTTTGAAAGCTGAATTCACACTGATTTTTTGCCAATAATAAAAAAGGTGGAACGAACAATGGAATATAAAGATCAAAAAATTATTCCAGCGATTCGCAATATGAAGGATTTTGAAATTTTTCTTCAGAGTTCCTATGCATATGGTGTGTTATTAGATGTCCATATTGCCCAGTTGAAAAATATCGTCAATATTTCTAAGCAGCATTGTAAAAACTTGTTATTGCATGTTGATTTAATACATGGTCTTAAAAATGATGAATACGCAACCGAATATTTATGCCAGTCCTTCAAGCCCTATGGACTGCTTTCGACAAAAGCAAGTGTCGTTTTGAAAGCGAAACAAAAAGGCGTATTGGCCATTCAACGAGTTTTTCTCATTGACTCAAACGCTTTAGAAAAAAGCTATTCCTTATTAGAAAAAACAAAGCCCGATGTGATTGAGGTTTTACCTGGCGCCATGCCGAGCATTATTGCCGAAATTCATCAACGAATTCAAATCCCGATCTTCGCTGGTGGATTTATCCGCAGTATTGACGATGTCAACAATGCTTTACAAGCTGGTGCTGCAGCCGTGACAACATCCAATAAGCAATTATGGAAAGAATTTGAACAGTCATAATTTATTTTGAATGCCTACCCAATTTTTCGATGCTTTAGGTTTTGGCGGCAGTTTTAGACTTTCAGTTTCAGAAACGCTGTAGAAGGCATGAAAGACGCAAGCCATCTTCATCAATTGAATGAAGAAAAAATGGCTTGTGCGATGGTGTCAATAGCGTCTTCAAACACTGATTCTTCATCAACTGAATAAAGAAAAGTTCATTATGGGGAAAAGCTTTGAATTTTAAATTCGCATACAAAAGAATTTTCAGAAGATGAAGAATATGCTATAATACATTCAAAGTTAATATTCGGTTGGAGACAAGGAGAGACCACATAGCATTACGTCTGTAGAAGGAGCGTAGTGTGTATGTGGTCTCTTTTTTTAGGACTTTTGACGGATCACAGGAGGAATAACAAATGAACAAAAATGTATTTGCTTATCAAAGACAAGAAATATTAAAAGACGTCGATGGAAAACAGTTTGATGTCATCATTATTGGCGGTGGTATTACAGGTGCAGGAATTGCACTTGATGCAACAACACGTGGAATGAAAACAGTTTTATTTGAGATGCAGGATTTTGCAGCAGGAACCTCAAGCCGTTCCACGAAGCTTGTGCACGGAGGCCTCCGTTATTTAAAACAGCTGGAAGTGAAGTTAGTCGCTGAAGTTGGGAAAGAACGCGCTATCGTCTATGAAAATGGCCCGCATGTAACTACACCTGAATGGATGCTTCTTCCGATTTATAAAGGAGGAACATTCGGTAAATGGAGCACATCCATTGGACTGAAAATTTACGATTACCTTGCTGACGTGAAGAAAAGCGAACGAAGAGCGATGTTGAATGCGAAGCAAACTATTGATAAAGAACCTTTATTAAAACAAGATGGATTATTAGGCGGAGGATATTATGTCGAATATCGAACTGACGATGCCCGCTTGACGATTGAAGTTATGAAAAAGGCAGTCGAATGCGGTGCAAAAGCGATTAACTATGCAAAGGTAGACGAATTTATTTATGAACAAGGCAAAGCCGTAGGTGTAAAAGTTGTTGATCAATTAACAGGAGAATCATATCAAGTGTTCGCAAAGAAAATTATAAATGCAACAGGCCCTTGGGTCGATACGTTACGGGAAAAAGATCACTCTTTAAAAGGAAAACATTTGATTTTGTCAAAAGGAATTCACCTTGTTTTTGACCAAAGCCGATTCCCATTAAAACAAGCGATCTATTTTGATACACCTGATGGACGAATGGTGTTTGCCATTCCGCGTGATGGAAAAACTTACGTTGGCACAACAGATACTTTCTATGATGGGGATATTGCACATCCTAAAATGACTGTTGAAGATCGAGATTATCTTATTAAGGCCATTAATTATATGTTCCCAACGGTCCATATCACCGTGGAAGATATTGAATCAAGCTGGGCCGGGCTCAGACCATTAATCCATGAAGAAGGAAAAAGTCCTTCTGAAATATCACGCAAAGATGAAATTTGGACGTCTGATTCAGGTATTATTACCATTGCCGGCGGAAAATTAACAGGATACCGTAAAATGGCAGAAACGATCGTTGATCTTGTTGCCAAATTATTAAAAGAGGAAGAAAACGAAGCATTTTCCCCTTGCAGAACGAAAAACCTGCCGATTTCGGGAGGAAATTTCGGAGGTTCAACAAATTTTGAATCGTTCGTAACTAAAAAAGTTGAACAGGGAGAAAAATTGGGATTTAGCAGAAAACAATCGGAAAGATTGGTCCGATTATATGGAACGAATGTAGACCGGGTGTTTGAACTGGCAGTTGATTTAAAGAAAGTAAGAGATGAGTTTCAATTACCGATTGATGTTTTAGCCCAGCTTCAATATGGTTTGGAAGAAGAGATGGTCGTAAAACCGGAGGACTTCTTTATCCGGAGAACGGGATCGTTATTTTTTGAAATTCATTCAGTTCACCAATGGAAGGAATCCGTTATTCAATATATGGCGAAAAACTTGGAGTGGACAGAAGAGGAGCAAAACCGTTATCGCAAAGAATTAGAAACATATCTGCACGACGCCGTCACGCCTGTTGATGAAAAACAATAATAGACAAAATATATTATGGCTGCAAAGGCTTTTATTATCCGGTTATTTGAACGAAAAGGAAAAAGTAGCCGAATTTTGACAGCATCCCCCTATAAGGAGACAGTAAATATGCATCAATTTACTGTTTACTTATGAGGGGATTTTTTTCGATAATGGTGGTGTTTAACTTTGCACCGGTTATTTCTTAAATTCGTAAATACAAAAAATCATATTAAAGAAAGCTTATTATGTAAAAAGTTTTTAAGAAGTGGATGTCGCAAAGTAATGCAAGGTCTAACTTACAACAGTTGTATCAAGCATTTCACATCCAGTGCACCCCAACAATTGACATAGCCTGACCAATCTGAAAAATTCAATCCCTGACCGGCAAATGGGATCTGCCATGGAAGGGATTGAGAACGTTAAAGTTCCGCCCGAAAACACCAATGGATTGGAGAATAAAGTTCGAGCTTATCTGAGTGAGAAGACGGGGTTAAATCTAGGCGAAGGTAAAGCAGGCAACGATGGCGTTGAACTTAGCATTAAGGGTACTGGCAAAACAGTTGATGATTTAATTAAAGTTGCTAAGCCTGGAAGAGCAACAAAAGGAAGAACTATTCAGTATGAGTTATCTGGTGGATTTAGTGAAGCAATGAATGACTTTCACTCGTTGGGACCCAAAATTACTAAGGATACGCCTGACCTCAAAGTCGGTATTTTAAAGGATGGAAGAACAGTCATTGTTAGAAAGAGAAGTAGTGATGGCCGTCCTACACTTGAAATTCAAGATGGCAAGAAGAGAATAAAGTTTCGTTACTAGAAAACAAATATGGAGGAAGTTTTATGGAACAATGGGAAAGATGGATACCGCTAGATGATATACCTTCAACAATTTATAATGATATGCTTTTGGATGGTAAAGATGGTGTTATTTTAGAATTTAGTGATGAAAATGGTGAAAAAAAAGTTGTAGTGAATTTTAAAGAAGGAGTATTATCGTTTAGAAATACTGATGAAGGTTCGTTATTAGAAACGCTAAACTATTTAGATCAATATTACGGTACAGATTTTTATAGTGATTGGTCTTTATTTAAAGTTAAAAACTCAGAATACTTGAAATGGTTTCATAAAGAAAGTTGCGGTATATACGAGTCAAGAGAGGTAGAACATTATGTATTTTTAACTTCTAATGATGTAATTGAAATATTATCAATATATCCTCCTAGTATTACGGTAAAGTAATTTTGTTATAGTGTGTGAAGCAAGGTTCCCTAATACATCGATAAATAAACAATCCGCTTGAACAAAAAGTTCAAGCGGATTGTTTATTCCTCAAGGAGCGCTTCGAATAAACTATATAGAGCAATGCCCTATACAATGCGCGCGGACCTTGCTTTCCTAGGAGATTCCCTCTTTTTAGCCATGGAGATTCCCGGCATCGGTTCCGCCGCCATCCGCGAGCTTACAGACGAACTGATTCATTGGCTCGACCGCTATGGAGAAAAGCTGAATGAAGCGGAGGAACTGCTGTATCAGACGGCCGCGTCCATCAGACAGGCAGACCAAACGCTCGCGGACAACATAAAAGAATTCGGTCTGGAGCTTCTTGGCTGGTATGACTTGCATCGATTGTTTGGAGAATACGACCCGATTACTGGAGAACGGATATCCGGATGGGACCGCCTAGTTGCGGGAGGAATGTTATTGTTGTCCGTCATTCCTCCAGCCAAAGGGGCAGGAATCGCTGGAAAAGCGGGGGTCAAAGGAGCGAAAGCGGCCGGGATAGCAGCGGATGTTTCGAAATTGGTCCCGCAAATGAAATATGTTCTCCGCTATGATAAAATGATGTCTGTCTTCAAGCGGCGTACCTCCAAGTCGTGAAAGCGCCGATTACCAAAACGCTGCGATATTTTAAGAAGCAATGGGATGACCGTCTTACCAGCGTTTCGTCTGTCCAATGGCAGCCAGCCTTGGCGGGAATTGGTCCAGCGTCCCGCGCATGGATGAGCAAGGCTAAGGAAGAAGTAAAAGAAACTGCGATTAACATGATTGGCAAAACTGGGGATGAGGTGGACGGTAAGGGTACGGGTAAATTTAGTAAGTATGATGTAGGATTATATAAAGAAATAAAAGGTGTACCGAGGTTAGATGCACATCATGTTGGACAAAAAGCAATTATGAAAAAATTCATTCGAAATTATGATCCAAATAATGCACCAGCAATATTAATACCAAAAGCTGGACATACAAGAAGGTCCTAGGGGAATAGTTTCGAGAAGTTCAAAAGGAATTGAGAGTGTAAGACAATTATTAGCAAGAGATATAATGGAGTTAAGAAGAGTATATCCAGACATTCCTAATTCTCAACTTCGAAAATTAATTGAATTAAATAAACAATTGTATCCAGAGATGAGAAGGAGATGAGATATATGAATAAAGAAGAGTTTGTTAAACTTTTACATCAGTCAATTATAAAAGAAAATCGTAATTTTTATCGAGATATATTCAATAATACTGATATTAATGAAGTTACAGACCCTTATTGGAAAGAAGCGTTGATGTTTTATTCAGAACTATCAGATAAAAATAAAGAAATATTATTTAAAATAATCGAACAAGTAGAAGTGGATGCTGTATCTAATATTTTAGGGGTGTTAGATGGGGTAGTATCAATAGGAGAAGAGGATATTGAGTTTAAAGTGACAATTAACAATAATAATGAACCAATTAATGGAGATTTACAAGACCTATTTTTGGAGTATGATGAAGAGAATAGGTAACAAGTAATGTTAGACTAAAAGCAGACACAGATTATTATAGTAATAATAGACTAAAAAATGAGGTGTCTACATGACAAAAAACAAAGGCGGTACGATCGGGATTAAGCCAATTACTTGTTATGGCCTTCGCCACACTCACGCATCAATGCTCCTATATAAAGGGGTGAATATTAAATACGTTTCTCGACATCTTGGTCATAAGGACATTGTGACAACATTTCAGACGTATTCACACATTTTGGACGAGATGGAGCAAAAAGAATCCCGTGCAATGGAGGAGCTCTACCATACAAAATAGCCGTGCAAAATTCGTGCAAAATTTTTTCGAATTCTATCGGATTCTTCCGGTTTTCCAAAAAATGAAAAACGACTGCGTTTGCAGTCGTATTAAAGCTTCCATGATTTTTGATCGTGAGATATCGGATACTAAT